>NZ_RBXO01000001.1:1327500-3727500 GCF_003634935.1 Saccharothrix australiensis | reverse complement strand
ACGTCCAGCGAGGCCGGGTCGCGCGGGTCGTGCCCCACGAGCGCGGCGAGCACGAGCCCGGCGTCCTCGACGGTGCGGGTGATGGGCCCGACGTGGTCCAGGGACCACGACAGGGACGTCACGCCGTGCCGGGAGACGAGGCCGTAGGTGGGTTTGAGGCCCACCACCCCGTTGAGCGCGGCCGGCACCCGGATGGAGCCGCCGGTGTCCGTGCCGAGGGCGAAGGTCGCCAGGCCGGCGGCGACCGCCACCCCCGAGCCGCCGCTCGACCCGCCCGCCACCCGGTCCGGGTTCCGGGCGTTCCTGGTCTGCGGCGTGGTGAGGCCGTAGGCGAACTCGTGCGTGTGGGTCTTGCCGACCAGGATCGCGCCCGCGTCCGCGAGCTTCGCCGCGACCGCGCTGTCGTGGGTGGCGACGTGCCCGTCGCGTACCCGGGAACTGGCCGTGGTCGGCATGCCCGCGACGTCGATGAGGTCCTTGAGGGCCATCGGGATGCCATGCAGAGGACCGCGACGCCGGCCGGCCGCGATGTCGCGCTCCGCCTGCTCCGCCGCGCGGAGCGCCGCGTCCGCGACGACCACGACGTAAGCGCCGAGACGCCCGTCCACCGCCTCGATCCGCCCCAGGGTCGAGCGGGTCAGCTCCACCGGCGAGAGCTGCCCGCCGGCGATCGCGTCCGCCGCGGCGGCGAGGGTCAGCTCATGCGGTTCCATCGGGTCCCTCCTCAGCGGCGGGCGACACGGCGGCGGGCGACACGGCGCGGTACGCGAAGGCCGGTGCGGTCTCGCCGAAGTCGAGCTCGCGCAGCAGGCCGACGACCCGCCGGATGTGGTTCGCCGTCTTGGCGACCTCGTCCAGCCCGTCGATCGGCGCGGGGAGACCGGCCCGCAGCGCCCACTTGGCGGTGTCCTCCGGCGTGTCCTCTTCGGGGTCTGCTCCTGCGGCGCTCATGCGCACCACCTCCCACGGCTCCGAGCAAACGCACAATGTTTGCGTTAGTGGACCGTAGCGCATAGGGTCCGTTAACGCAAAGAGATTGCTTTAGTGTTCGGAGGACGCCTTGCACCCCACCGCACCGACCTGGACCGCGGGCCGCCTGCTCGTGCACCGCGTCGACGAGGTCGCGTTCCCCGCGCACACCGGTCGGTGGCTCCTGCCCGCCGCCACGCCCAAGGTGGTGGACCGGGCACCGTGGCTGCGACCGGACTTCGCCGCGCCGGACGGCGCGCTGCGCCTCGCCAGCCACACGTTCGCCGTCGAGGCCGACGGCCTGCGCGTCCTGGTCGACACCGGCGTCGGCAACGGCAAGACCCGCGCCAACCCGGCCTGGCACGACCTGGACACCGACTACCTCGACCGGCTCGCGGCGGCCGGCTTCGCGCCCGAGAGCGTCGACCTGGTCGTCCTGACCCACCTGCACACCGACCACGTCGGCTGGAACACCCGGCGCGACGGCGACGCGTGGGTGCCCACCTTCCCCCGCGCCCGCTACGTGACCTCCCGCGCCGAGTGGGAGCACTGGGCCGCCGCGGACATGGAGCCCGCCCGGCGGCAGATGTTCCGGGACTCGGTCCTGCCGGTCCGCGACGCGGGGCTGCTCGACCCGGTCGACGTGCCCGAGGGCGGCGCGGAGGTGGCGCCCGGCATCCGGCTCCTGCCCACGCCGGGGCACACGCCCGGCCACGTCGCGGTCGAACTCCGCGACGGTGACCGGTCGGTGGTCATCACCGGCGACGCCGTCCACCACCCCGTGCAGCTGCCGCGCCCGGACATCACCAGCTGCGTGGACGTCGACCCCGCCCTGGCCGTCCGCAGCCGCCGCGCGCTGCTCGCCTCGGCCGCCGGCACCGACACCCTGCTGCTGGGCAGCCACTTCCCCGCGCCGACCGCCGGCCTGGTGGTCACCGACGGCGACGGGCACCGCCTCGTCACCGCGCACCGCGTCGCGCCGTAGGTCGGCCGGGGCCGCGTCGGGCGGTCCTGCACGGCGACACGACACGCGTTCATGTGGGAGTGTGTTGCGGAACGATCTACAACATGCAGTGTTCCCGCCGTCGATGGCTCCGACGCCCCCAGGGGCGGAGGAGGAAAGAGGGAACCCGGTGCGAATCCGGGACTGCCCCGCAGCGGTGAGTGGAAACGACCGCCGTCACACAGCCCGCTGGAGGCGTGCGCCTCCGGGAGGCGACGGCCACCAGGTCCGGTCGACAGCCGGGTGTCCACGACGCGGCCCGGCTGGAGCGCACCGTCACCACCGCCGTGCGGATGCTCGACAACGTCATCGACATCAACTTCCACACCGTCCCCGAGGCGCGGCGGTCCAACCTGCGGCACCGGCCGCCGCTGCGCCCAACTGGGCCTCGCCCCGGTCTTCGGCACCGCCGACAACCCGTTCCCGTGGCTGTCCGAGGCCATCGACCTGAAGGAGGAGAAGAACTTCTTCGAGACCCGCGTCACCGAGTACGCCCGCGGTTCCACGCTCGACCGGGACTGATGCGAGGGGGCCGGGGCACGCGACGCGCCCCGGCCCGTTCGTCGGCGACCAGGACAGCGACTTCGGCCAGGGGCACGCCGAGAAGGACGTCCACCTGCCCGACCCGGTGCACCGCACGTCCTGACCGGCCCGATGCCCTGGCACAACGCGGCTCCGACCGCCGGCCGGGCCGCACGACCCGGTCAGCGGCCGGGATCCGCGGAAAGCGCACTGTGCGTGTGCCCCACCCGGCGCGCGTCACCGGATCGTGTTCTGGTGTCCGGGGTGGGACGGGGAGTGGACTGGGTGTCCCTGCCGCGGAGGAGGCGTGATGATCGACATCGCAGCGGTGGAAGCCCTGAAGTTCCAGGGCGACCCGCTCGCCGACGCGGTGGTCGCCGACCTGGTGGCCACCGGCCGGGTCGAGGAGGTCAACCGGGTGCTGGAGCACTTCCGCGCCAACGACCAGCCGATCCCCGAGCAGCTGCCCACCGCGGTGCGGGAGTTCCTGGTGGCCACGGACGACCCGCCCGCGTGGGCGGACCTGGACCGCGTGGCGCGGGCCTACGAGTTCTTCGTCGACGACGGCGTGCACGTCGCTTCGGTGCTCACCTTCGGCGCGATGGTGAACTGCTACGCCCACGCGCGCGCCTCTCGGGCGCTGACCCTCACGCACGGGCTCAACCAACCCCACCGGCGGTTGTCGGAGACCTCGCAGTTCGTCCTGCACATGATGGGTCGCGACGCGTTCGGCACGGGCGGGTCGTTCGTGCCCAGCATCCAGAAGACGCGGCTCATCCACGCCGCCGTCCGCCACTTCCTCACCGCCTCGGGCCGGTGGGACGTCGCCGCCGACGGCGTCCCGGTCTGCCAGCAGGACATGGTCGGCGCGCTGCTCATCTTCTCCGTGCAGGTGATCGAGGGCATGCGGCGCATCGGCATCTCCGTCACCGAGCAGGAGGCCGCCGACTACTACTACGTCTGGCGCGTCACCGGTGCCATGCTCGGCATCCCGGTCGACGCCCTGCCCGAGACCGTCGACGAGGCCCGTGAGCTCAGCGCCACCCTGGTCGAGGCGGCCTACGGCCCCTCGCCCGAAGGCGTGACGCTGACCCGCAACCTGCTGGCGCTGTACGAGAAGCTGTTCCCCGGCAAGCTCTTCGACGGCGTCGTCGCCGCCATGATCCGCCAGGTCGTCGACCCGGCCGTCGCCGACTGGATGGAGGTGCCGCGCTCACGCGGTTGGGCCGGTGTCGTGCGCGCGGGCACCCGCGTGGTCCGGGCGCTGGAGCGGTCCGAGGACAACAGCGCCCTCGCCGCCGCCGTGCTGGACAAGGCGGGCGCGCTGCTGCTCGGCGGCAGCGTCCGCACCCTGATCAACGGCCAGTCCACCACCCTGGACATCCCGGCGGACCTGCGCGAGCGGTGGACCGCCGCGGGCACGTGCCCGGTCCGACCCTGACCCGAACCGGTCTGACGACCGCGGCCCGCGCGCCGCAGGGCCCTCCGGTGCGGCAGGGGCAGGCCCGACGGGCAGCCGCGCCCGACCGAGCCCCGGTGGACACCGGCCGACACCCATGCGGAGGATCCCGGTCATGGCCCACCCCGAGGAGCTGGCCACCCTGGACCTGTACCCGGTCTGGACGACGGCGGAGGACCCGGAGGGCACGTTCGACCCGTTCCGCTTCGAGCAGCGGGTCGCCGCCTACCGGCTGCTGCTCCACCGCACCAACCCGGCGGACCGGTTCGGCGTCGACAACCGGCACAACCCGTTGTGGGGCCTGCTGTTCCAGCTCCAGTGGCAGTTCCGCACCGGCCGGCTCGGCGCGGGTGCGCGACGGGACGGCCGGATCGACCCGGACTCGCCGTGGGGTTACGGCAACTACACGCTCAGCGCGATCCCGTGGCTGGCGGCCGGCCTCGCCGGGGTCGCGCCCGCCCTGCCGGTCGCCGACCCGCCGGCCCGCACCCGGTTCCGGTACGTGGTGCGCGGTGTCGTGCCGGCGGAGCTCGCCGGCGCGGTGGCCGACTGGCGGGACTACTTCGCCCTCGTGGGCGGGAGCGGGCCGGTGGAGCCGGAACCGGCGCGCCGCGCCCTGTGGAAAGCGCACAAGGCGAGCCTGGACGTGGTGGTCGCCGCGATCGCCGACGTCGACGCCGCGCCCTGGCCCGAGCTGGAGGTCGCGTTCCTGCGCGGCTGGTGCCGGATGGTCGACTACCTGTGGGCGGCGGCCTGGCCGACCGACTTCGGCTTCATGACCGCGCACGGCCTCGACGTGCTGCCCGAGTCGCTGCTCACCACGCCCGAGGACGTGCGCGCGCTGCCGGCCAAGGCGCGCGGCAACGTCGTCAACGTCCTGCGCCTCGCGAGCACCCCGAAGTGGCGTTACGACCTCAACCTGGCGCTGTGGAGGCGGATCATGCGCACCAGCGAGGCCCGCGACCAGGTGCTGCCGCTGCTCGACGCGGTGTTCAACCGGCGACCGGACAACGCCGCCGCGCGGCGCAGGCTGCTCGGCTACCTGCTACGCCCCTGATCACACCGGGCCCCTGATCACACCGGTCCGGTCATCCGGCGGCGCGGTCACCCACGCCGGCCGGCGTGGCGGTGCTTTGTTGTTGAAAGTGTTGCACGGCCCGCCCCCCGGCGTCCGGCCGGAGTGCGCGCCGAACCCGCACAGCACGTAGCCGCGGCCCGCCCGGACTCGTGTGTTCGCACCGCAAACCCGGCCATCCGGTCACGATCGCGGCGTCACCGCGCACCTCGCGTGCACGGCCACCGGCCGATCGCGCCGACCGGCTCGCCACGGGCACGACCGCCTCACCCCGGCGGGCGTTGGCGGGAACCCCTTCGGGTCACTTGACTGGGCACGACGCCGCAGACGAGGCGGACCGCCGTCCCGTCGACGTCCCGACCACGGCGCCGGGGCGGTGCCCCCGTCGCGGCCGGTGGCACGCGCCCGACCGGGGAGGAGCTGTGAGACCGCGCAACCGCACGCCCAACGACCTGCTCCGCGCTCTGCTGCGAGAAGCGCGGTGGACCAACCACAGCTTCGCCCTGGCGGTGAACCGCGTGGCCGCGGAAACCGGCGCCAGGCTGCACTACGACCGCACCAGCGTCTCGCACTGGCTGGCGGGCACGCGACCACGGCCACCGGTGCCGGCGTTCGCCGCCGAGGCGTTGTCCCGCCGGCTGCGCCGCCCGGTGCCGCCGGCGGACACCGGTCTGGTGGACCCGGCCGCCGAGGACGCGGTCCAGGACCCGGCGTCCGGCCTCGGGGCGCTGCGCCGCCTGGTGGGGCTCGACCTGGACCCGCGGCGGCGCGCCGCCCTGCGCGACCACCCGTTCCAGGTCGGCTGGTCGGCGGTACCGCCGTGGCGGGAGCGGTCGGGCGGTGCGCGCACCCCGGCGACGGCAGGCGGGCCCGAGTACGGCCCGGTGTCCGCCCTCACCGTCATGACCGCCGCCTTCGCCGCCGCCGACCAGGCGTTCGGCGGCGGGCACGCGCGCTCGGCGCTGGTCGCCTACCTGGCCGACGACGTCCTGGGCCGGCTGCGCCCGGCACCGGCGGGCGACGTCCGCGAGCAGTTGGTCAGCGCCGCCTCCGCCCTGACGTACCTGGTCGGCTTCATGTGCTTCGACGACCTGCACCACCACCTCGCCCAGCACTACTTCCGGACCGCGCTGCACCTGGTCGACGAGGTGGGCGACAGCGTCGGCCACTCCGTGGCGCTGCGCGGCATGAGCGCGCAGGCGTGCTTCCTCGGCCACCACCGCCACGCCGCGCGGCTGGCCGACGCCGCGGTGGACCGCGCGGGCGGGTGCGCGCCGCCCGGCACGCACGCCGTCCTGCTCGGGCAGGCGGCCGTCGCGCACGCCGCGCTCGCCGACCGGCGCGCGGCCCTGGACCGGCTGGCCGCGGCGGAACGACGCCTGGAGCGGGCGGACCACGCGTCGCGGCCACCGGGGTGCACCGACCGCGCCGACGTGGCGCACCTGGCGGGTCAGGCGCTGGCGCTGCTGGGCGAGCACCGGCAGGCCGAGGACGCGCTGCGGGCGTCGCTGCGGCACCGCCCCGAGGCCGAGCGGCGCTCGCGCCTGCTGACCACGCACCAGCTGGCCGAGCTGCACCTGCGCCGGGGCAACCCGGAGCAGGCGTGCCGGATCTGGCAGCACTTCCTCGACGAGTGCTCGTGGGTGTGCTCGGGACGCGTGCGCTGGGCCCTGGATTCCCTGTGGGGACGCCTCCAGCCCTTCCGCGCCAACGCCGTGGTCCACCAGGCGCTGCGGCGGGCGGAGCGGTTGATGGACCGGCCCTCCGCACCGCCCGGTCGGACGCGCGCCGCCACCGCGCCCCGCTCGCGGCGGTGACGCGCTCGCGGCAGCGACTCCCGGCGGTGACGCGCTCCAGGCGGTGACGCGCCCCGAGCGGTGACGCGCTCAGGCGGTGACGCGCCCCGAGCGGTGACGCGGGAACCGGCCGCGTTCAACCGGTTCAACACCACCAGCCGCGCGGAAGCCTGTCACGCCCGCGCCCGGAGGCGTTGACTCGGAGGCGGAAGTCGTGGGCCGCGAGGCCGACCGGGAGAGGGTGCGCATGGACGCCGGGACGATCGTCAACCGGTACGAGATCCCCGTACGCAGGCACGTGGAGGACAACGAGTTCATCGCCGCGGCGCGCGGTGGCCGGCTGGACGCGAAGCAGGTGCACCGCTTGCTGCTGCTGGAGTTCCAGACCCAGGAGGTGGAGTTCAGCGCCTACCCGCTGCTGTCGGTCCGCTTCCGGCACGAGGTGCCCGACGGGCTGTTCCTGTTCGTGGCCGACACGGTGCGCCGAGCGAGGACCTTCCTGGTCAAGGAGGTGGCGCCGGCGCTCGGCCTGGACGTGGACGAGATGCGCCGGGCCCCGCTGTCGCCCGCGCCGAGGCGGACGGCGGAACTGGTGTCCTGGCTGGGCCTACAGGCCGGCGCGGGCGAGGCCGCGATGACCGCGCGGGTGGACTTCGTGCTGTGGACCGCGGCGTGCGGCGCCCTCGTGGACGTGCTCGACGGCGCGGACGTGCCGGCCGAGGTCGTCGCCTACCTCCGGCAGTACGCGGAGGCGCCGCCGGAGGTCGTGGACGGCGCCGTGGAGGTCATCGACTACGCGCTGGCCGCCGGCGAGGACCCCGAGCGGATCCCGCGCAGCGCGCCGCACATGGACACCGTGATCGCCGACCTGTGGCACTTCGCCGCCGCCGGTTGAGCACCGCCCGCGAGCACGACACCCGCCGGCCGGACCCGTACCGAGGAGTGCCCAGGTGACCCCCGCCGCCGACCTCCAGGTCGACTTCCCCTTCGACTACGCCGCCCACGTCGCGGGCGGGCGGCGCATCGGCCGCCTGCCGACGAGCGCCCTGGGCACCCGCGTCGCCGTGATCGGCACCGGCGGCAGCGGGCTCGCGGCGGCCTACGAGCTGCTGCGCGTCGGGTGCGTCCCGATCCTGTACGAGGCGGAGCGCGACCCCGCCGGTCCGGGCGGGCGGCGGCTCGGCGGGCGGATGCACTCCCTGCGGCTGGCGCCCGCCGACAGCGCGGTCGTGGAGCTGGGCTGCATGCGCGTACCCGACTCCGCCCGGCTGCTGCTCCAGTACGCCGAGCAGTTCGGCCTGACCTGGCGGCCCTTCCGCGACGAGTACCAGGAGGACGTCACCCCGCGCACCGTCCTCGACGTCGACGGCGTCACCCGCACCGTGCGCGCCATCACCGACCTCTACCCCCACGACGAGCTGTTCCGGCAAGCGCACACCGCGTGGCTGGCCGCGCTGGAGCGCATCGGCTTGGCGGACCTCCAGCGGGCCGTGGCCGACCGCGACCTGGCGGCCGTGCGACGGCGGTGGGCCGGCCTGCTCGACCGCTACGAGCGCTGGACGTTCCACCGCTTCCTGCTCGACCCCGAGGGCGCCGGCCTGACCTGGGACCAGGCCCGCCTGCTGGGCACCGCGGGTGTCGGCACCGCCGCCTGGGACTGCTTCTTCGAGCTGGGGTTCCTGGAGGTCCTGCGCCTGCTGCTGGCCACCGAGGGCGCGGACGTGCTGCACATGGGCAAGGGCATCAGCGCGCTGGCCCGCGCGTTCTGGACCCGGCGCACCAGCGCGCCCGACGGCCGGTTCACCAGCCTGTCCGCGGTCAACGACGGCGCGCCGCGCCCGGCGGTCACCGCCCTGGAGGTGGGGGCGGACAGCGCCGAGGGCGTCGTCGTCCACGACGAGGACGGCGGCGCGGACCGGTTCCCCGCCGTGATCTTCACCCCGCAGCTGCACGTGCTGGAGAGCGCGGTGCGCGTCGGCCCGCTGCGCCCTGGCGGTCCCCCGCCCTTCGGCCCGCGCCTGCTGCGGGCCATCCGCCGGCTCAGCTACTGGCAGTCGGCCAAGACCGCCCTGGTGACCCGGACGCCGTTCTGGGAGGGCACGAGCCTGGACGGCGCGACCCTGACCGACCGGCTGCCGCGCGCCACCTACACGCTGGACTACGGCGAGCCGGTGGAACCGGGCGGCCGGCGCGCGGTCCTGGTGCTCAGCTTCACGTGGGCCGAGGACGCCATGAAGGTCGGCAGCGCCACGCTGGAGGAGCGGGTGGCCGCGTTCACGCGCGAGCTGGGCGAGATCCACCCGGACCTGGCCGAGGAGCTGCGCAGGCAGGTCGCCACCGGCGCCACCTGCACCATCTCCTGGGAGCGCGAGCGCAACTTCCGGGGGCTGTGCCGGTTCTCCCGGCCCGGCGAGTACCCCTACCAGTGGGACCTGTTCTCCCACTTCGTGAAGGACTTCGGCGGCCGGCCCGCCGTGCCGGGCGAGCCGCCCAACCCGCTGTTCCTGGCCGGCGACGACACGGCCTGGTCCACCGGGTGGCTCAACGGCGCCCTGTGCTCGGGGCTCAACGCGGCCTGGGGCGTGCTGCGGTGCCTGGGCGGCACCACGTCGGAGGACAACCCCGGTCCGGGCGACGCCTGGCTGCGGGACGAGTACCGCCCGCTGCCGCCGCCCGGTGACGGAGCCGGGCCGGCGCGCACGCGGCCCGTCACCACCGCGCCCCGCGGCGACGCGCCGGACGAGGTCGTCCTCGCCGCGGACCGCCTGTGGGACGGCGAACGGCTGCACGACGACGCCCGCGTGCTGGTGCGCGGCGGGGTCGTCGAGGCGTTCGGCCACGACGTGCCCACGCCGCCGGGCGCGGTGACCGTGCGCCTGCCGGGGCACACCCTGCTGCCGGGGCTGATCGACTGCCACGTGCACGTGCTGGACGAGTCGCTGAACACCTCCTCCATCGGCGAGCAGACCCTGCGGGCGCTCCCGGCGCTGCGCACCCTGCTCGACGGCGGCTTCACCACGGTGCGCGACCTCGGCAGCGCCGACCACCCCATCACGGTCGACCTGCGCCAGGCGGTCCGGGAGGGGATCGTGACCGGGCCGCGCCTGATCACCGCGCCGAACATCATCTCCGCGCGTGGCGCGCACGGTGACAAGGAGCCGGCGCTCACCACGCGGTTCGGCGTCGAGGTCGGCACCGTGGCCGACGGCGCCGCCGAGGTGGTCGCGCAGGTGCGCCGCCAGGTCCGGGTCGGGGCGGACTGGATCAAGTTCGCCACCAGCGGCGGTTTCTCCTCGCCGGTGGACAGCCCCGCCACGGTGACCTACGCGCAGGCGGAGGTGGACGCCCTGGTCGCCGCGGCCACCGACCTCGGCCTGCGGTGCGCCGCGCACGCGTTCAACGACGAGGCGGTGCGCCGCGCGGTCCGCGCGGGCGTCCGCTCCGTGGAGCACGCCAACATGGCGGGCCCCGACACCTTCGCGCTGCTCGCCGAGCGCGGCACCTACCTGGTGCCGACGCTGCACGTGCTGTTCCACCACCTCGACCGGCTCGACGACGACGAGTTCTGGGCGAGCCGGCCGGGCTTCCTGCGCACCAAGTTCCGGGACCTCGCCGAGCCCATCCACGCGTCGGCCGCGCACCTCGCCGACAGCGACGTGCTGCTCGCCTTCGGCACCGACGCCAGCATGATCCCCTACGACCAGACGTGGCGGGAGTTCACGGCCCTGGCCAGGGTGGGCGTCGACGCCGAGCGGGCGCTGCGGTCGGCCACGTCCGTCGCGGCGGACCTGCTGGAGCGCCCGGAGTTGGGGCGCGTCCGGCACGGCGCGGTCGCCGACCTGGTGGCGGTGCCCGGCAACCCGCTCGACGACCTCGCGGTCATGGGCCGGGTCGACTTCGTGATGCAGGACGGCGTCGTGCGGCGCGGGTGACGGGTCGCGCGGGGGTGCGCCCGCTCCTCCGCCACCGCTCGCGCCGATCCCGCCGCCGCGCCCGATCCCGCTACCACCCGGCCTGCCGCCACACCGGCCCGCTACCACCCGGCCCGCCACCACACCTGGTGCGCCACCGACCGGCCCGCCACCACACCCGGTGCGCTACCGACCGGCCTCCCACCGCAACCGGTGCGCTACCGACCGGCCTGCCGCAGTTCCCGGCACAGCCGGTCCACGTGCTCCTCCGTCACGTGCGGCATGACCACCAGCGCCGCGTGCTCCTCGTCGCGCGGCAGGTGCCAGCGGCGGCAGAACGCCTCCGGCGGCGCGGCGAACCGCACGATCGTCCCGCCCCTGGCCCGGCTCGGGTTCCGGCCTGCCGCGGCCAGCGCGCGCACGGCGTGCGCGGCGACCCGGTGGCAGTGGCGGACCCGCTCGGCGATGCCGCGCCTGCCGAGCCCGCGCAGCGCGTACCAGAGCAGGACCGGCGACACGGCGTCGCGCGACCCGGTGACGGTGTCGTCGTCCGCGCCGACCGCGACGCCCGCCCGCCGGATGGTGGCGACGTCGGCCTCCGGCGCGAGCACCACGGCGCAGGGCATCGGCGCGCCGATCACCTTGTGCCCGCTCAGGGCGACGCTGTCGGCGCCCGACGCGAGGTTCCAGGGGATCGCCTCGTCGCCGAACTCGGCCAGCAGCCCGCCGAACGCGGCGTCGCAGTGCACCCGGCTCCGCTCGACGCCCGCTGCGGCCAGCGCGCGGCGGATGCCGGGCAGGTCGTCGACCGCGCCGCGCCCGGTCGTGCCGATCGTGGCCGTCACCACGGCGGCCCGGCCGGGGTGTCGGGCCAGTTCCCGCGCCAGGGCCGTGAGGTCCATCCTGCCGTCCGCCGCGGTGGCCACCTCGACGTAGGGCACGCGGAGCAGCCCGCCGACCTTCGGCATCGAGTAGTGCGCCTCGGCGGAGGCGTACAGCACGGCGTCGGGGTACCGCTCGCGCGCCACCCACACCGCGAACAGGTTGCCCTCGGTGCCGCCGGTGGTGACGTACCCGGACACGCGGGCCGGGTCGCCACCCGCCAGCCGGGTGAAGAAGTCGAGCACCGCGAGTTCGAACGGCTTGGTGTCGATCCGGTAGTCGGCGGCGGTGCGCGGGTTGCCGAGGTTGTTGCCGTGCACGGCCAGGAAGTCCGCCAGCGGCCGGTGGTCGAAGTCCAGGTTGAACGGCAGCCCGAGCATCCGCTCGCGTTCGCCCCGCATCCGCCGCGCCAGCTCGCGCAGCGGCCCGGCGTCCGGTGGCGCGCCGTCCTCCCCGATGCGGAGCCGTTCCGGGTCGAGCGGTTCCATGACCCCGTCACCTCCGCGGGTGGTGGTGGCAGCGCGAGCAGCGGCGGTCGCGTGACGTCCAGGGTGGCACGGCGGCCGCGGGCGATCGACGGCGGTTCAACACGTTCAACGTCCGGTGCGACACGACGGCCTCGGGTGCCCTGCGCGACCCGAGGTGTCCGCCGGAGAGGGCGTGCGGGTGCCGGCTCGCGGGTCAGACCTTCTCGCAGGGGATCGTGGCCCACACGGTCTTGCCGACCTTGCGGCTCTTGGTGCCCCACGCCTGCGCGATGCTGTCCACCATCACCAGGCCGCGGCCGCGGTGCTCGGAGATCGTCGACCGGCCCAGGATCGGCGGGTCCGAGGAGGTGTCGTCCACCTCGACCCGGACGCACCCCGGCCGCTCGGAGCGCACGAACCGGATCCGACGGGGCACCGCGCCGTGGTCGTAGGCGTTGGTCAACAGCTCCGTGGCGACCAGCATCACGTCGTACAACTCGTCCTCGGACAGGTCGCCCATCGCCTCCGCGACCCGTCGGCGCATCCCGGCGATGGAGCAGGGATCCTCCTGGAGGTCCAGCACCAGGTCGTCGACTCTGCACGCGGGCTCGTCACCGTGACCCATCGCGGCACTCCCCTCTCACCTCCGGCGCCCTTCCGCCGTGGGATTACCCGGCGGGCGCCGAGGGGTAACGCCCACTCGCGACGATCACCGTCACGGGTGAGGTCCGGCCGGTCGGCAATCCGATCGCCGACCGGCTCCGAAGCAGGGGTGACGCGCACCGCGCCGGGTGCCCGTCCTGCCCCGCGCGCCCCGGCGTGGTGGGGTTGACCTGGCATCGCGTCGATCCGGAGGTGAGGGTGCCGACGAACACCTGTCGAGGGCGGTCGACCGGGGAGGGGACGTGACGGGCAGCCGCGAGCGCGATCTCCGGGCCGTGCCCGACGTCCCGGCCGACGTGTCGACCGAGGAGCTGGTCGGGCGGGTGGCGCGCGGCGACGAGGGCGCGTTCGAGCGGCTGTACGACGCCGTGGCGGGCAAGGTCTTCGGCCTCGTCCTGCGGGTGGTGCGGGACCACGCCCAGGCGGAGGAGGTCACGCAGGAGGTGCTGCTGGAGGTGTGGCGCACGGCCGGTCGCTACGACCCGGCGCGGGGCAGCGCGCCGGCGTGGGTGATGACGATGGCGCACCACCGCGCGGTGGACCGCGTCCGGTCGGCCCGTGCCGCGACCCGGCGGGAGGACGCCGCCGCCCGGCGCGACGCCGAGACGCCCTTCGACGCGGTGAGCGAGCAGGTCGCCGCGCGGTTCGAGCGGCGGCAGGTCCGGCGGTGCCTGTCGACGCTGACCGACGTCCAGCGGGAGTCCATCCTGCTCAGCTACTTCCAGGGCCACACCTACCCGGAGACCGCCGCCCTGCTGGGCATCCCGTTGGGCACGGTCAAGACCAGGATGCGCGACGGGCTGATCAGACTCCGCGACTGCCTGGGGGTGACCCGGTGACCGACGACACCACGCGCGCCGAAGCGCACACGCTGATCGGCGCCTACGTGCTCGACGCCGTGACCGACGCGGAGCGCCTCGTGTTCGAGGAGCACCTCGCGGCCTGCTCCGGCTGCGCGCGGGAGACGGCCGAGCTGCGCGAGACCACCGCGCTGCTCGCGGACCCGACCGCCGCGGAGCCGCCCGCCGGGCTGCGGGACCGGGTGCTGGCGGAGGCCGCCCGCACCCCGCAGCCGCCGCCGATCGCCCGCACCCCGCAGCCGCCGCCGATCGCCGGCGCGCCGCCCCGCCGCCGCGCGTGGTCGCGCCGCGCGGGGTCGCTCGCCGCCGCGGCGGCGGTCGCGGTGGCGGTGACGCTGGGCGTGCAGGGCGTGGTGGGCGACCGGCAGTTCGAGCGGGAGCTCCAAGCCCTGCGCCAGGTCGAAGCCGACCGGGGCAGGCTCGTGGAACTGCTGGCCGCGCCGGACGCCGCGCTGGCGCGGGGCGAGGTGGCCGGTGGCGGCACGGGGACCGCGGTGGCGTCGGCGGCGAAGGGGCAGGTGCTGTTCCTGGCGCACGGCTTGGCGCGGCTGCCGGAGGACCGCGCCTACCAGCTGTGGCTGATCGACGACGCCGGGCCGCGCTCGGCGGGGCTGCTCCCGCCCTCGGGCGGGCAGCCGGGTCCGCTGCTGGCCGGTGGTTTCACCGGCGGTGAGGCCGTCGGCCTGACCGTCGAACCGCGTGGCGGGTCGGACCGGCCGACGACGCCGCCCGTCGTCGTCCTGCGGGTGGCGTGAGCAATCCACCGGCGCGCCGGCTCCGAACAGGTGCTGTGAAAGCATCCTTCGGCAAGCGGGGAACCGGGCCGGTGGCGCCGCTGTCGCGGTGGTCGGCCACCGCGGTCGGCCTGGTCTCGGTCGCCGCCGCGCTGGCGGCGGGACACCTCGTCGCCGCGCTGACCGACCCGTTCGCCTCGCCCTTCCTCGCCGTCGGCGACACCGCCGTCGACCTGACGCCGCACGCCGTGAAGGACTTCGCGATCCGAGCCTTCGGCGAGCACGACAAAGCGGCCCTCCTGGCGGGCATGGCGGCCGTCGTCGCCGGCGCGGCGGTGGTCGCGGGGCTGCTGTCCCGACGCGGCCCGCTCCCCGGCACGCTGGTGGCGGTGGCGCTCGGCCTGGTCGGCGTCGCGGCCGTGCTCGCCCGGCCCACCTCCGACGCGTTCGCCGCACTGGCCCCGTCGGCCGGGCTGGTCGTCGGCGTCGCCGTCTTCCGGTGGCTGCACCGGCTCGCACCTCGCCACCGGAACGGGCCGCCCGCCGGGAAGGCCGCGCATGAACAGACCACTGTGGACGGACCCGCCACCGGGCGGGCGGTCGCGGGCGCGGACCGCCGTCGGTTCCTGGTCGCCTCCGGCGCGGTCGCGCTGGGAGCGGGCGCGGCGGCGGTCGGCGGGCGCCTCGGCGGCGGTCGGGCCGACGTGGAGGCGACCCGCCGGTCCCTGCGCGCCGTCCCCGACGTGGGTGCGCCGCCCATCCCGCCGGGCGCGGACTTCGCCGCCGACGGGACGCCCGCGTTCATCACCCCGAACGCGGACTTCTACCGGGTCGACACGGCGCTGTCGGTGCCCGTGGTCCGGGTCCGGGACTGGCGGTTGCGCGTCCACGGCATGGTCGACCGCGAACTCGTGCTCACCTACGACGACCTGCTCGACCGCGAACTGGTGGAGCGGACGATCAGCCTGTGCTGCGTGTCCAACGAGGTCGGCGGCCCCTACATCTCCACCGCCGACTTCATCGGCGTCCGCCTCCACGACGTCCTCGCCGATGCGGGTATCCGGCCGGGCGCGGACCAGCTCGCCACCCGCAGCGTCGACGGCTGGACCTGCGGCACACCGGTCGAGGCCGTCCTGCGACCCGACAGCGGCGCGCTGCTCGCGATCGGCATGAACGGCGAGCCGCTGCCCGTCGAGCACGGGTTCCCGGTGCGCATGGTGGTGCCGGGCCTGTACGGGTTCGCCTCGGCGACCAAGTGGTTGGTCGACGCCGAACTCACCACCTTCGCCGCGTTCGACGCCTACTGGGTCCAACGCGGCTGGGCACGGCACGCGCCGGTCAAGACCATGTCGCGCGTCGACCGGCCACGGGCCTTCCAACAGGTGCCCGCCGGGCGGTTCGTCGCCGCCGGTGTCGCCTGGGCGCAGCGCAGGGGCGTCGACCGGGTCGAGGTGCGCCTCGACGGCGGCCCCTGGCGGGCGGCGACCCTGAGCCGGGAGGTCGGCGTCGACACCTGGCGCATGTGGCGGGCCGAACTCGACCTCCCGGCCGGTTCCCACACCCTGGAGGTCCGGGCGACGGACCGGACCGGGCACACCCAGACCGCCGACCGCGCCGAACCGGTCCCCGACGGCGCGACCGGGTGGCACACGATCGTCTTCACCGCCCGGCCCTGACCGGTCGGCGCGCCCGCTGTCCCGGATCGACCAATCCGACCGGACGGCAGCGCCGAATCACCGGTGACACCCCCGGAGCACACACCTCCGCGACAGTCCACAAAGGAGCAATCACCATGCGCAGCACCCGCTTCGCTTCCGTGGTCGGCGTACTCGCCGCAACACTGCTCGCCGCCGCCTGCGGAGGCGGCGGTGAGCAGGCCACCTCCACCACGACCACCTCCACCGCGACCACCTCCACCGCCACGACCGCCACCACGAGCACCGCCGGGACGAAGGCGGCGGGCGGCGGCGTCACCAGGACCGGTGACGTGTTCGGCGCGGGCTGTGCCGGTCTGCCCAAGGCGGCCACCGACGAAGGCTCCCTGGACGGCATGGTCGACGACCCGGTCGCCACCGCCGCGAGCAACAACCCGTTGCTCACCAAGCTCGTCGCCGCCGTCAAGGCCGCCGGCCTCGTCGACACCCTGAACAAGGCCGACGCCGGGTACACCGTCTTCGCGCCCTACGACCCCGCCTTCGAGGCCCTGGGCAAGGAGGCGCTCGACGCCGTGCTGGCGGACAAGCCCAAGCTCACCGGCATCCTGACCCACCACGTCGTGCCGCAGCGCATGGACCGCGACGGCATCCTGTCCGCCGCCACCCTCACCACCGTCCAGGGCGATGCCTTGAAGGTCTCGGGTTCGGGTGACGACATCACCGTCAACGGCGCGAAAGTCCTGTGCGGCAACATCCCCACCGCCAACGCCACGGTCTTCGTCATCGACAAGGTGATGATGCCCGCCTCCTGACCACCCGCCGGTCACCGGCCGGGACGGCGGAACGCGGTCCCGGCCACTCGCCTGCGGGCGGACGCGGGTACGCCGTCGTCCCCCTCATCGCGGGCGCGGTGCGATCCCGTCCCAGAAGTCGCAGTGGTGCTGGCGGGGTATCTCACCGGTCATCACGCTGTTCCCCGCCGGCAGCAGCGACATCACGCGTGGGTCGTCCGCGGTGTGCCGGGTCCACAGCGGCGTGCCGGTCACGGTGGGGTCGCCGGTGCGGGCGAACCCCGTCCACTGCGCCACGAGCTGGCGGCTGTAGGCGTTCTGGTTGGCGTTCCACAGGTCGTGGCCGGCGGCGTAGAGGAACACGTTCTCCGACACGTGGTACGCGCCGTTGGGCTTGGTCCGGTCGAGCCACGAGGCCGGCGGCGAGTCCGGGTTGTCGACCTGGTAGGCGAACACCGGCACGTGCTCGGCCAGCCTGCGCGCGAGGACCAGGGACGGGCACACCGAGTTGGAGTCGGCGACGACCGTGCGGTAGGCCAGGAACGCCGAGGGCTCGGGGAAGCGTTCCAGCGGGTACCGGGCGAACACCTCCGGCGCGTGCCGCCCGTACTGCTCCCGGACCAGCTCGCGGTACCGCTCCGGCGTGTCGGCGGGGTCCAGTTGCACGTCGTCGCGCGCCACGCCGGTCATCACGGGCACCTGGTGCAGTCGGCCGTCCTCGATGGCCTTCGCCGGTGCCACCGGTATGGTCCGGCCGTCCACGACCGGCGCGACGGTGCCGCTGTCCGGCGACAGGCCGTCCCCGGCCTGCGCCACCAGCTTGTCCACCGGCACCGCGCGCAGGCAGACCGCCACGTCCAGCGCGTCGCCGCAGCCGACCGCCGCGGCGAACCGCGCCGCCGCCTCGTGCGCTTCGCCCTGCGTGGGCCACCGTGACTTGCAGTCCTGCGCCTGCCACGAGGTGTTGTTGCCGAACAACGAGTTGTAGACGCCGCTCTGGATGATCCCCTTGTGGAACAACCCCCGCGCGCTGGGCGACACGAGCTGCGAGCACACGCTCGACCCGCCGGCCGACGCGCCGTAGATGGTGACGTTGCCGGGGTCGCCGCCGAACGCCGCGATGTTGCGGCGCACCCAGCGCAGCGCCTCCTGCTGGTCCTGCAACGCGTAGTTGCCCGCGTGCGGGCCGAACTGGGCCGCGGCGAGGAAGCCCATGATCCCGAGCCGGTAGTTGATCTCGACGCTGATCACGCGCCCGCTGGCGGCCGGCAGGCTGCCGTCGGCGGGGCCGAACAGCAGGAAGCCGCCGCCGTGGATCTGCACCATGACCGGGAGCGGCCGGTCGCCCGCGTCGCGCGGCACGCGGACGTTGAGGTTCAGGCAGTCCTCGGAGATCCGCGGCGAGGGCCGGCCGGGCTGCGGGCACCGGTCGCCCTGCTCGGTGGCCGCGAAGGTGTCCGCCCGTGGCGCGACCCGGACCGGGGGCCGCCAGCGCAGCTCGCCGACCGGCGGCTGCGCGAAGGGTATGCCGAGCCAGGACGTGACCCGTTCGCCCGCGAGGCCGCAGACCGGGCCGTCCGGTGTGGTGACCCCGGTGCCGGGCGAGCAGGGCGGCGGCGTGGCGGGGGTCGCGGACGTCGCGCCTCCGACCAGCAGCAAGGTCACCATCGCGAGGACCAGCGGGTGCGACCTCCGAGCCGTTTTCATGGACTCTCCCTGGGACGTCGGGGGCTCGGCCATCGTCACGAGCGCTGCTCGCGACGGTCAAGGCGCGTCGCCCGCCTGGCACTACGACATCGGTGTCGCCGCGGGTGCGCGTCCGACATGTGCCGGGGCGCGAGTCGGGGCGCGCAAGTCGGGTGCACGCGAGTCGGGGCGCGCGAGTCGGGGCGACCACACGAACGCCGGTCACCGCACGAGCGCGGCCGGCCACAGGTTGCCGGGCGACGCTGACCGGCCGGCACGACCGGCTTCGCCGCTCGGTCGTCCCCGGTGCGGGAGCCTCCGCGTGGACCGGGTGTGTGCGGCGCTACACCCCCGACCGGGCGCGGCGCACTGCCCGCCGCCCCCGGACTGGTCACCGCGCACAGCCGCCTCGACCCGGTCCCTCCTAGCTTGGCCCTCTGCCGAGAGGAGCGCTGATGAGCCGATACCGGGTCTCGATGGACATCGGTGGCACGTTCACCGATGTCGTCGCCTACGACGAGGAAACCGGGCGCTACCGGGCGACGAAGTCGTCCACCACCCCGCACGACCTCACGGAGGGCGTGTTCGCCGCCCTGACCGCGCTGGTCCCCGATCCGAGCGACATCTCGTTCATGGTCCACGGCACGACCCAGGGGCTCAACGCGTTCCTGGAACGCCGCGGCGTGAAGGTCCTGCTGCTGGCCACGGCCGGTGCGGGCGACACCTACCACATCGCCCGCGGCCCCCGGACGAGGCTGTACGACCTGCACTACCGCAAGCCCGAGCCGCTGCTGCCGCCGCGCGACGTGGTCGAGGTCGGCGGGCGGTTCGACGCCACCGGCGCCGAGCTGGTCCCGCTGGACGAGGAGGCGGTACGCGCCGCGGCGAAGCGCTACGCCGCCGAGGGGTTCGGCGCGATCGCCGTCGCCTACCTGTTCAGCTACGCCAACCCCGCCCACGAGCTGCGCACCCGGCAGATCCTGGAGGAGGAGCTGGGCGGCGACGTGACGGTGTCGCTGTCGCACCAGGCCGCCAAGGAGTGGCGCGAGTACGAGCGCACGTCGTCCGCGGTGGTGGAGGCGTACACCGGGCCCGTGATCCGCCGCTACCTCGCCCGGCTGGAGGAGAGCCTCGCCGAGCGCGGGCTGCGGGTGCCGCTGCACGTCATGCAGTCCTCCGGCGGCATCCTGCGCGCGGCCTCCGCCCGCCGCAGCCCGCTCCAGACCCTGCTGTCCGGCCCGGTCGGCGGCGCGGTGGGCGGTGTCGCGCTGGCCGAGGCGCTCGGCCGCCCGAACATGATCTGCGTCGACATGGGCGGCACCTCCTTCGACGTCTCCCTCGTCGTCGACGGCAAGCCGGACATCTCCCCGGAGGCGTCCCTGGAGGGCCTGCCCATGCTGATGAGCGTGGTCAACATCCACACCATCGGCGCGGGCGGCGGCTCGGTCGGCTGGGAGGAGGCGGGCGGCCTGCGCGTCGGCCCCCGGTCGGCGGGCGCGGCGCCCGGACCCGCCTGCTACGGCCGGGGCGGCGTCGAGCCCACCGTCACCGACGCGAACCTGGTGCTGGGCCGCATCGACGCCGACTGGTTCGCGGGCGGTGAGCTGGACCTCGACGTGCAGGCCGCCGAGCGGGCCGTGGCCGGGCTCGGGGAGCGGCTCGGGCTGGGCGCCGTGGCGATGGCGGAGGGCGTCTGCGACGTCGCGAACGCCAAGATGGCCCAGGCCATCCGCACCATCACGGTGTCGCGCGGCATCGAGCCACGGGAGTTCACGCTGGTGGCGTTCGGCGGCGCGGGGCCCATGCACGCGGTGTTCCTGGCGCGGGAGCTGGGTATCGCGGAGGTCGTGGTGCCGAGGTTCCCCGGCGCGTTCTCGGCGTGGGGGATGCTCCAGACCGAGATCCGCAAGGACTTCGTCGAGCCGTACTTCCACGTCGACGAGGACCTGGACCGCGCGGACGCCGCGCGCAGGCTCGCCGCCCTGGCCGAGGAGGGGCTGCGCGCGCTGGCCGACGAGGGCGTGCCGGAGTCCGGTCGCCGCGTCGAGCACGCGGTGGACGTGCGCTACGTGGCGCAGGAGTACACGCTCACCGTCCCGGTGCACGGCGCGGACGAGCCCGCCCGCGAGGACTTCGTCGAGGTCGTCGCGAAGCGGTTCGCGCAGCTGCACGAGGCCCGCTACGGGCACGCCAACCCCGGCGCGCCCATCGAGTTCGTCACCCTGCGCACCACCGCGTTCGGCGACCTGGGCCGGGCCGAGGCGGAGCGCCTGGCCGCCGGCGCCGGGGAGTTCCCGCACCGCGTGGCCCCGGTCGTCTTCGGCGGCGAGCCGCGGGACACCGTGGTCGTCCGCCGCGACGACCTCGCGCACGGCCACGCGTTCGACGGTCCCGCCATCGTGGTCGAGAGCACCGCGACCACCGTGGTGCCGCCCGGTTTCACCGTGTCGATCGACGCGATCGGCTCGCTGGTGGTGCGTGACGAGGAGAAGGCATGAGCATCGACCCGGTGGTCGTCGAGATCATCCGCAACGCGCTGACCTCGGCGGCCGACGACATGAACGCGACCCTCATCCGGTCGGCCTACACCCCGATCATCTACGAGTGCGGCGACTGCGTGGTGGCCCTGCTCGACGACGAGCACCAGGTGCTCGGCCAGTCCGCGGGCCTGCCGATCTTCCTGGGCAACCTGGAGACCTGCACGCTGGCCACCGAGCAGCGGTTCGGCCGGGAGGTGTGGCAGCCCGACGACGTCTGGATCCTCAACGACAGCTACCTGGGCGGCACGCACCTCAACGACGTCACCATCTTCGGTCCCGTGTTCGTGGACGGCGGGCTGGTCGGCTTCACCGCCACCCGCGCCCACTGGATCGACGTGGGCTCCAAGGACCCCGGCGGGTCGATGGACTCGGTGAACATCTTCCAGGAGGGGCTGCGGCTGGGACCGCAGAAGCTGGTGGAGGGCGGCCGGGAGGTGGCCGCGGTGATCGACACCATCGCCACCAACGTCCGCTTCCCGTACCCGACCAGCGGCGACATGCACGCCATGATCGCCACCATCAAGATGGGCCAGGCCCGGCTCGCCGAGATCGTGGGGCGCTGGGGCCTGGAGACGGTGCGCGCGGCGCGCGACGAGATCTTCGCGCAGACCGAGCGCTTGGAGCGCGAGGTGATCCGGGCCATCCCCGACGGCGTCTACCGGGCCGAGGGCTTCCTGGACAACGACGGCGTCGACCTGGCCACGCCGGTGCCGGTGAAGCTGGCGATCACGGTGTCCGGGGAGAGCCTGGAGTTCGACGTGACCGAGTCGGCCGACCAGACGGTCGGCCCGGTCAACTGCGGCACGGCGCAGACGGTGTCGGCGTGCCGGGTGGGGTACAAGCTGCTGGTGAGCCCGGACGTGCCGGGCAACGGCGGCTCGTTCCGGCCGATGACCGTGCGGGTGCGGGAGGGCTCGGTGTTCGGGGCGCAGGCGCCGGCCGCCTGCCAGTGGTACTTCTCCCACCTGGGCCTGCTGATCGACCTGGTCGCCAAGGCGCTCGCGCCCGCCATGCCCGAGCGCGTGGCCGCCGCGAGCCACGGCGACTCGATGATCGTGCTGCTGGCCGGTCGCGACGCGCGGCACGGCCGCGACTACGTGAGCCTGGAGGCCACGCTCGGCGGCTGGGGCGCGTGGGAGGGCTCGGACGGCGAGAGCGCGCTGATCAACAACGTCAACGGGTCGCTGAAGGACATCCCGATCGAGGTGTTCGAGACCCGCTACCCGTTCCGGATCACCGAGTACGCCATCCGGCCGGACTCGGGCGGCGCGGGCCGCTGGCGCGGCGGCAACGGCGTCGTGCGCGAGTACGTGGCCCAGCAGGACTGCACGGTGTCGCTGTGGTTCGAGCGCTCGACGACCCCGGCCTGGGGCCTGTTCGGCGGCTCGGACGCGGCGCCGCCGGAGGTCGTGATCAACGAGGGCCGGCCGGACGAGCGGCGGTTGCTGAAGTGCAACGGCCTGGCGCTCAAGGCCGGTGACACGATCCGCTGCGCCACGGGCGGTGGCGGCGGCTACGGCCCGCCCGCCGACCGCGACCCGGCGGCGGTGCGGGCCGACATCGCCGACGGGCACGTGACGCCCGAACGGGCGGCGGCGGTCCACGGGGTGTGACCCCGCGCCGAGGGGTGGCCCGCCCGGTCACCCCTCGGCAGCGCCGACGTGGTCGACAGCCGCGCGGATGTCCGCCGCGAGGTAGCCACGCACCCGCCGCACGCCATCCCCATCGGGTACGTACCGCCGCACCGGCCGGCACCCCGGCTCGCCCATCTCCCGGCCGAACGCGGTGGCCTCGACCTGCAACGCCTCGACCAGCTCGGCAGTGGGCACGAACTCCTGCTCGTCCCCGAGGTAGTCCACGACCGATGCCAACGGTTCGGGCAGTTCAACTGCCCACTCGCCCGTGGTTCCGCTCCCGAGCACCTGGACCGCGCGGAGGAGTCGACCGGCCGGGCGGCGGCCATCGCTCCGGAGGCACACGATCCGGGTACCCGTGACGCAACACGGCTCGACCCCCCGCGACGGCCCGTCACCGGGAGGGCGGCTGCGCGTTCAGCAGGGCGTAGCAGGCGATGTGCAGGGCCAGCCGCCGTTCCGGCACGTCGAGGTCGATCCCCTTGGCCCGCAACCGGTCCAGGCGGCCGATCACCGTGTTCCGGTGCACGCCCAGCCGTGCCCCCGCCTGCCCGGTCGACCCGCCGCAGTCCAGCACCGCGGCGATGGTCGCCACCAGCGTCCGCCCGTCCGGCGACTCGACCACCTCCCGCAGCGCCACGCCCGCCGCCGCCGCGACCTCCGCCACGGGCAGGCACGCCAGGACCACGCGCGGACCCAGGTCGGCGAAGCACTGGACGCGGGAGCCCTCGACGCGGCCCGCCAGGGCGGCGGCCAGCCCCGCCTCGGTCAGCGAGCGGCGCAGGCCCGGCAGGTCGCGGCCCGCCCGCCCGACGCCGGCCGCCAGTGCGACGGGCGCGGACAGGCGGGACAGACCCCTCTCCACCGCGCGGGCCACTCCCCCCGGCGTGACCTCGTCGCCGGTCCACCACGTCACCCACCCGTCGGCCGTGGGTATCAGCGGACGGGTGTGGAAGGTCTCCTGCCAGTGCGCGACCAGGCCCGGTGTCGCGTCCGCGACGGGCACGCCCTCCGCCCGCAGCGCCACGGCCACGTGGTTCCCCGTCGGCCGCCAGCCCGCGTCCGCGGCGGCCTGCTCGGCCTCCGGCGACGGCTCGTCGCGCAGCAGGGCCGCGAGGATCAACTGGTCCTTGGCCACGCGGTCGGCCAGCGCCAGGCGGCTGCGCGCGACCGCGGCGGCCAGCGGCGCCCTCGCCAGTTGCAGGATGGTCCGGACCACCTCGACACGACCGGGCGAGTCGGTGGACAGCCGCGCGACCAGTTCCGCCCACGGCCGGCCGTCCGGTCCCGGCACCGGCACGCGCAGCACGGGATCGGTGGCGGCGGCGGACCGCCCCGCCAGCACCCGGCCGTCGGTGCCCAGCAGCGCCGCCGACACACCGGGCACCTCCGCGTTGACGACGCCGACGATGCCGCGCAGGCCGCCGCGCTCGCCGAACAGCTCGGCGCACCGGGCGGTCAGCACGGCGCGGGCGGCGGACGGGCTCGCGATCGCGCCCGCCAGGTCCAGCGCGTACCGGGCGGGGTCGTCGGACACCGTGAACAGGGCCACCCGCAGGCGTTCCGCGAGCTGCACGGTCGACGCGGGCACGCCGACGTCCTCCGGGGCCACCACGCAGGACGCGCCGCGCTCCCACGCCAGGCGCAGCGCCGACTCCACCGCCCAGACGCCGTGGGCCGCCGCGTGGTGCAGGACGATGGCGGTGTGGGGGCGGCAGCGGCGGACCTGGTCCAGCTCGCCGACCAGCTCCACCACCGACACCCGGCGGTCCAGGTCCGCGGTGACCAGGGCGCGGGCCCGGCCCAGGGGTCCGTAGTGGACCAGCTCGGCCACGGACAGCTCTTCCCGGACGCGGCTGCTCACGGCGCGCTACCTCCGCGGTGTCCACCGATCCGGGAAAGCCGGTGCGCGACAAGGGGTTCCCCGGTGGATGGCGCGCTCATCGCCCGTCACCCTGCCGCGGGTGCCCGACCGGGAAGCCGAACGCGCCGGGACCCGCGAGCCGCAGACCTTCGGGCGTGTGCCAGATCGGGGCGGCCGGCACCACCAGCACGTCGACGTGGTCGCCCACGGCGACGCTGCCGGGGTCGAGGACGCGCCGTTCCCGCCGGTCCAGCAGGCACAGCAGGTCCGGCACCGCCGCGGCGACCGCGCCGTCGACGGTGGCCAGCAGGAACTCGTTCCGGGCCTCCAGCCTGATCAACCGCCCGCCGCCGGCGTGCTCCACGATCGCCACGCTGACCGGGTTCGCGGGCAGCCCCGAGCCGGCGGGCCGGGTGTCGTGCGACAGCTCCACGACCCGGCCGCCGCCCAGCGGCTTCGCGCCCAGCACGCGGGCCAGGTCGTCCAGCATCGCGGTGTGGTCGGCGACGGTGCGCAGGACGCGGCCGACGTCGACGAGCCTGCTCACCGCGCCGGGGATGGCCGCACCCGGCAGGCGGCCTGCGGTGGTGGGGTTCAGGGCGCACAGCATCCAGCCGCCCGCGGTGTTCACGGCGGCCCGGAGCAGCGGGTCGGCGCGGGTGCCGACCGCGTCCACCACGACCACGTCGCCCGCCGCGCCCACCGCGGCCAGCGGCGTCAGCGGCAGCCCCGCCAGGGCGTAGGTGCTCTGCTGGATCAGCGGGAGCACGCGCCCCATCCCGTCGCAGTCCACCAGCGGCAGGCCCGTCATCGCGGCGGCGGCGACGGGGAACAGCGCGTTCACCGTCGCGGCGGCCAGCGGCAGCACCGCCCGCAGGGCGTGCCCGAGCCGGGCCTCCAGCGCCCGCACGGCGCGTTCCGGCTCGTCGCCCGCGGGCGGCAGCTCCGCGAGCGCGGTCACCGAACCCACCACGGCGATCGCCGCGCACGGGCTGTCCGGCGGCAGGTCCGCCGCGTCGACCAGCGGCACCGGGCCGTGCCGGTCCAGCAGCTCCGCGACCCAGTCCAGGCAGCCGTCCACGACGAACCCGCTGGACGCGCTCAACAACCCGCTGCCCGCCAGCAGGGCGGGCAGGTCGGCGGCCGACAGCTCCCTCACGACGCGCCCCTCACGACGCGCCGGTCGCCCGGACGTGCAGGCGGTAGACGCCGCTGCGCAGGTAGGCCACCGGCCGGGCGGTGGACTCCACGACCCTGGCCTCCTCACCCGGCGCCGCGCCACTGGTGGCCACCACGGTCAGCGCCCGCTGCCGGACCCGCTCGCGCAGCCGGTCCAGCTCGTCGGCGGTCTCGGCGGTCGCGACGACGTCCAGCCACGCGCCCGCGCGTGCGCACGCCGCGCCGACCGCGCCGGGGTCGGCGGCCGGCCGGACCACCACCGGCGTCCACCCGCCGCCCGCGAGCAACCCGGCCGCCACGTCCTCGGCGTCGTCGGGCACGACGACCACGGCGCGTTGCGGCTCGTGCCCGGCGAGATCGGCCGCGACCGCCGCCACCGCCCCGGCGGGCCACCCGGTCAGCGCCGGCCGGGGCGCGGCCAACCGCACGCCGTGCGGCCCGGCCAGGTCGGGTTCCACCCGCGGCAGGCCGTCGCGCACGTGCCCGACGGCGATCTCCTCCCGTCCCACCAGGACCACCGCGGCGTCGGCCGCCCCGCCCAGGACCGCCGCGCCGGACAGCCGGGCGGCGTCGCCCGCGCCCAGTCCCAGCACGGGCAGCGAGCGCAGCCGCTCCGCCGACACCCGCCCGCCCTCGCCGGTGACGAACCCGCAGGTCACCTCGCCCGGCAGGGCGGCGGTGGCCGCCGCGCACCGGTCGACCAGCTCGTCGGCGACGTCCAGCAGCGCGGCGTTGAGCACGGTGGCCGCCTCCCGCTCCAGCAGGCCGGGTCCGCCCACCTCGCAGGACAGGCACAGGCGCAGGCCGGGTCGGCGGGCGAGCACCCTGGCGGCGACCTCCCGCTCGTGGTCGGCCCGGCCCACCGCACCGGTCGCGGTGATCGCGAGGGTGTCCAGGCCGCCCGCGGCGGCCAGCTCGGCGGCCCGGCCCGCGTCGAGGTCCAGCGGCGCCAGCTCCGCGCCGAACAGGTCGTGCCCGCCGGTGACGCGGGCGCGCCAGCCGACCAGCGCGCGCACCAGCGCCGACGGGTGCCCGTCGAGCGCGGCGGCGCGCGTGACGCCGGGCAGCACCCGCACCGCCGCGACGCGGCCCGTCACCGACCCGAGCGAGGCGTCCAGCACGGCGGAGACGTCCCAGGTGACGGTGTCGACCCGCCGCCCGCCCGCCAGCCGCGCGGGCAGCTCGTCCGGCGCGCCGGAACCCGCCGCGACCAGCGCGCCGCCGTCCACCAGCGCGCCGTGCGCGAGGTCGGGCGTCAACCGCACACCGATCCGCACCGACTGCCTCCCGCTCGACCCCGCCGCACCCGGCCCGCGCCGCCGCCCCGGCCGGGCGGTGGGGCGGCGACCGGTCGGGACCGGACCCCGATCATGCTCCGCCGCACGTGCCCGCGCCGAGCCGGCTCGGCGGTCCGCGTCACCCCGGCGGTCCGCGTCGGCAGGTGGCGAGCGCTGCGAACCACGATGCCTCCCGACCGACCAACCCACCGACCGCGCGTCGTCGCCGCCCGGAACGGCGCGAGCGCCACTGTAGGAACGCGTGCCCGCCGGCGCTGTGCACGGCGCACACCCGTCACCCGATCGACTGTGCGCGGCGGCCTGTCCCGTCCCGACGTCGCCCCCGCCCGCGACACCGCCGAGCACGGCCACCACGCGGCCGGCTGCCGGCCTCGCGTCAGAGCCCCAGCCCGCGCAGGTACCCGCGAACCCGTTCGGCGTCGGGGGTGATCAGCCCGACGTGGCCGTCGGGCCGGACGAGGACGTGGGTTCCCCCGGGCACGTCGTAGGCGCGGGCCGCGTGCCCGTCGGTGTCGAGGAGGTCGCCACCGCGCGCGGCCACCGAGCAGGCGTGCACGCCGGGCCCGAGGTCGGCGACCGGCGCGGCCCCGAAGGTCAGCGACGTCCAGCGCGGCCCCCGGAAGACCTCGAACAGGCGCGTCCGGCCGCCGAGCGGGGTGCGCAGCGGGGCGTCGGGCGCGCGGTCACCGGCGTGCAGGCGTCCCCGCTCGACGCGGTCGTCGACGGCGAGCGGGCCGCCGCGGTAGGTGATGTCGAGCTGGTGGATCGAGGGCGCGGACCCGGCGGGCGCGGTCGTCGCCCGGAACCCGCCGCGGTGCAGGGCGGTGCTGACGTCGAGCACCTCCGCCGCCACCGGGAACCGCTCCTCGTGGTAGCTGTCCAGCAGGGCGTCCGGCGCGCCGCCCAGCACGGCGGCGAGCTTCCAGCCCAGGTTGTACGCGTCCTGGACGCTGGTGTTCAGCCCCTGGCCGCCTGCCGACGAGTGCACGTGCGCGGCGTCGCCCGCCAGGAGCACCCGGCCGACCCGGAACCGCTCGGCCAGGCGGACGTTGATCCGGTACAGCGAGATCCACCGCAGGTCGTGCAGCCGGATGTCGGTGCGGCCGGACCGCTCGTCCAGCATCCGCCGCACCGCGGCCAGGCCCGGCTCGGGCTCGTCGCCGGGGTCGACCGCCGCGACGAACTGGAAGTGGTCGGAGCCGGGCAGGTTCCACAGCGAGAACCGCTTCGCCAGGTCGCCGCCGGTGAACATGTGGCAGAAGTTCCCCTCCACCCCGTCCGCGCGGACGTCGCCGATCAGCGTCCGCTCGGTGTCGTGGGTCGTGCCCGCGAACGGGATGCCGGCGTGCTTGCGCACGAAGCTGCGCCCGCCGTCCGCGCCGACGAGGTAGTCGGCGCGCACCCGCTCGTCCCGCCCGGCGTGGCGCAGGGTCGCGACGACGCCGTCGTCGTCCTGGTCGAACCCGACGAGCTCGGTCGACCGCTCCACCCGGCCGCCCAGCTCCTCGAACCGACCGCGCAGGATCGCGTCCGTCCGCCACTGCGGGATCAGCCACGGCAGCGGGTACGGCACGTCGGGCGAGCGCCTCGGCAGCTCGGTGCCGAGCACCTCGTCCAGTCCGCGCTCCCACAGGATCTTCGTCCCCGAGTACATCCGGAAGGCCGGGAACGGCGCACCGCCGTCGAGCACGGCGTCGAGCACCCCGAGGTCTTCCAGCACCTCCAGAGTGCGTGGTTGCAGGCCCTTGGCGCGCGAGCCGGGGAACGGCTCCGCCGCCTTGTCGACGACCCGGCAGTCGACGCCGCGGCGGGCGAGTTCGACGGCGAGCGTCAGGCCGCTGGGCCCCGCGCCCGCGATCAGGACCGGCACGTGGTCGGGCATCCCCGGTGTTCCCCCATCCGTTCAGGAGTTGATCAGCGGCAGCAGCACGCGGTCGACGACCCGCTCGATGAACGCGTCGTCGAACGGCCGGTCGATGGTGAGCTGCCGCAGGATGAGCGCCTCGGCGACGTCGTGCACCAGCGTGGTGTCGACGTCGGCGGGCGCCTCGCCGCGGGCGACCGCGCGCCGCAGGCAGGCCGTGAAGGGCGACAGCTCGTCGTCCTCCTGGTGCTCGTGCAGCGCGGCGGCCAGCGCCGGGTCGTACCTGGCGGCGCTGATCAGCGCGTTGAGCAGGGCGAGGTAGCGGTCGGTCGCCTTGTCCCGCAGGGCTGCCAGCACCGCGACGAGGTCGCCGCGCAGCTCACCGGTGTCGGGGATGACCAGGTTGAAGCCGGCGTCGTAGGCGTCCAGCGCCGCCTTCACCAGCTCCGCCTTGTTGCGCCAGCGGCGGTAGATCGTGGCCTTGCTGGCGCGTGCCCGCGCGGCCACCGCGTCGACGGTCAGCGCCTGGTAGCCGACCTCGCCCACCAGGTCCGTGGTGGCGTCGAGGATGGCCCGCTCGCGCGCCTCGCCCCTCATCATCGACCTCGCTCCGTAGTGTACGAAACCGTACCGTACACCACGGGCACCGGTATCGCCGAGTCCCGGCCGGCACGAGCCCCGACAGGCGGCGCGACATCGTCCGGACCGGACGATGAGGCGGCGCGGCTCGCCCGGTTCGCCGGTCCCGGGGCGACCTCACACGGAACGGGTTCGTCCGAGGCGCTGCTCGCCCGGTCGGGTAGTCGGACGGGTGGTCGTCGGCAGGAGCGTTGCCGCGCACCGGGGTCCGCCCCATCGTGGAGGCGCAGGCGATGGTCGGCCGGACCATCCGATCCAGCAGGGAGACCAGCGTGGAAACACGACCTGAGCGCTACGTGCCGCCCGTGGCGGCCAAGGCGGGCCAGTTCGCCCGCGACACCTTCGGCGCGTACAAGAAGGGTAAGCGGGACAACGGCCGCGAGGGTTACCGGCCACGTTGACGAGCAACGGCCGCCCCCAAGTCCCTTGCCCGTCGCACGACGGGTCATACGTGTGACGACACCGCACTCCCGGCGCATCCCGCCGGGAGTGCGGTCGATGACAGCGAGGTCGTTCATGTACGGGCTGACCGACAGCCTCGTCGTCCTGCCGGACTCACCGGGCGGGGAGCGCGCGAGCCGACGGGTGCCGCACCGCGCGCCCCAGGTGGTCGCGCACCCGTCCGGGCGGCCGTGGCTGGTCGGGCGGTGGGCGGCGGACGAGCTGGTGGTGGGCGGTGCGGGCGACGTGCGGATCGCCGCGTTCGGGCGCTGCCCGGTCGACTCCGCCCGCCTGGCCGAGGCGGCGCGCCGGGTGGGTCGACCGGCCGACCTGGACGCCTTGGCCCGGACGTTGCCGGGCAGCGCGCACCTGGTGGCCTCGGTCGCCGGGCGCGTCCGCTTCCAGGGCACCGCCACGGGTTCGCGGCCGGTGTTCACCGCCCGCCTGGACGGCGTGACCGTCGCGAGCGACCGGGCGGACGCGCTGGCCGCGATGATCGGTGCCGAGCCGGACGAGGACCTGCTCGCGGTGCACGTCGCGTGCGGGCCGCTGGTGCCGCCGCTGAGCGAGCGCGCTTGGTGGCGCGGGGTGCACCGGGTCCCGCCGGACCGCTACCTCGACCTCGCGCCCGACCGCGCGGGCACCGTCCGCTGGTGGACGCCGCCGGACCCGGTCCTCCCGCTGCGCGTCGGCGCCCGACGGGTGCGCGAGGCGTTGCGGGAGGCCGTGGCGTGGCGGAGGCCGGCGCACGGGCGGCTGTCCGCCGACCTCTCCGGCGGGATGGACTCCACCTCGCTGTGCTTCCTCGCCGCCGAGCACACGCCCGACCTGCTCACCTTCCGCCGGACCGAGGGCGGCGCGACCAACGACGACCCGCGCTACGCGGCGGAAGCGGCGCGAGCGCTGGACCGGGCCGAGCACCTCGAACTGCTGGACGACGACGGTCCGCCGGTGTTCGCGCCGCCGTACTCGCTGCCCGACACCGAAGCGCCGCACGCCTTCGTCCGGGGTCTGAACGGCACCCGGTTCCAGGTGCGGTGGCTCGTCGGGCACGGCGCCACCCTGCACCTGGCCGGGCACGGCGCCGACGAGTTGTTCACCGGCGGCGCCGCCTACCTGCACACCCTGATCCGGCGTCGGCCGCTGACGGCGCTGAAGCACCTGCGCGTGCACCTCGCGCTGGGCCGGTGGCCGCTGCTGCCCACCCTGCGCGCGCTCCTGGACCACCGCGACGTGCGCTCGTGGTGGCGCGACAGTGCCGACTCCCTCACCGGCCCGCCACCGCCGCCGGACAACCCGCGCCTGGGCTGGGCCGACCCGTTGAGCCGTTCGCCGTGGGCCACCGCCGACGCGGTGGGCACGGCGCGCCGGGTGCTGCGCGAGGTCGCCGCCGAAGCCGTGCCGGCGGCGGGCGACCGCGGTCGGCACGAAACGCTGAGCTGCCTGCGTTCCGCCGGACCGGTGCTGCGGCAGGTGGTACGCGACCACGCCGCCGAGGGGCTGCGCCTCGACCTGCCCTTCCTGGACGACCGGGTCGTGGAGGCCGCGCTGGCGGTCCGACCGCACGAGCGGAACGACCCCTGGCGCTACAAGCCCCTGCTGGCGGAGGCGATGCGCGGCCGCGTGCCGGCCGCCGTCCTCGACCGGCGCACCAAGGGCGACTACGAGGAACTGGTCCTCCGCGCCCAGCACCGCCACATCCCCGACCTGCTCGACCTGTTCGCGGACTCGGCGCTCGCCGCACGCGGGCTGATCGACGTCGACGCGTTGCGCGCCGGCCTGTACGCCCAACAGGGCACCGCGCTCGACGACGTGTCGCCGAACCTGGAGATGACGCTCGGCTGCGAGATGTGGGTGCGCGAAACCCGCGCCGTCCGGCCCGCGGACCCGGTGCCGACCGGCCCACCGCCCACCGACACCCGGTTCCCGGTGGGTTGACCGAGGGAGGTCCGAGATGAGCACGCCCTACGCCCCACCCGAGCGGGTGCGGCTCGCCCCGCGCACCCGGCTGTCGGCCCTGGCGGCCGTCGCGGTCGCCGCGCCGCTCACCCGCCTGCCGCCGAAGGTGTTGCGCGCGGTGCTGGCGCTGGCCAGTCGCGGTGCCCGCGCGGCGACGGCCGCGCAGGCGTCCGCCGCCCGCGAGGCGGTCGTCGCGAGCAGCCTCCGCTGCGCCGTCAACGGATGCCTGCAACGGTCGATCGCGACGGCGTTGCTGTGCCGTGCGCGGGGCACGTGGCCCACCTGGCGCCTGGGTGCGCGCACGACGCCGTTCGGCGCGCACGCCTGGGTGGAGGCCGAAGGCCGGATGATCGACGAACCGCTGCCCGACGGCTACTACGTCCCGCTGATCACCGTCGGCCCGCCGACGCCGGGCAGCACCTGCCGCGAGCGCACCGCCGGGATACTGCGGCTGCACCACGACGCGCTCAGCGCGGAGACCGACGACGGCGCCGTCCTGCTCAACCAGCGCACCGGCGACTACTGGCAGCTCAACCACACCGGGGTCGACACCCTGCGCAGGCTCCTCTCCGGACAGACCCCCGACGACGCCGCCGAGCACTACGCCGCCCACTACGACATCGACCCGGCCCTGGCACACCGCGACATCCTGGCGATGACCGACCGACTGCTCGACGCCGGCTTCCTGACCAGGACGTGACCGCGCACCGCACCACGGGCGCGCACAGCGCCGCGGCGCGCTCCACCGGTCGGCACCGGCCTCGGCGGCGTCACCGGACGGGCCGAGGCCGGTGCGGCGCACCCGTCACGGCTCCCGCCCGCCGGCCAGCTCCACCAGACCCGGCCGGTCGAGTACGTCCAGTCGCTGCCCGTCGGGCGACTCCGAACGCCTGACCAGTCCCTTCCGCTCCAAGTGCCCCAACGCCTTGCGCAGCTTCTCCGTCACCAACGAGCCCTTGCCCTTGGCCGCGAACTCCGCCCTCTCCCCGGACGCCAGGACCGGCGCGACCGCCCTCTTCCACGCGGGCAGCAACGCGGCACGCGACACCGACGCCGCATCACCCGCCACGTCCAGGATGATCCCGGCCAGCACGCGCCCGAAGTCGTCCTGCCGCGTCGCGTGGCGCCCGACCAGCTCCTCCACCGACGTGCGCCCCGCGCCACCGGGCGTGCCGGGCACCTCCAGCGCGCTCAACCGCTCCCACAACGCCCGGTCGGCCGCGCTGGGCTCGACGCCGGCGGCGAGCACGGCCGACCGGTGGGCGTCGATGGCGGTGCCCAGGGCGAGCACCAGGTCCGCCAGCTCGTCGCGCACGTCGTCGCCGCGCAGGCGGCGCGCGGCCTGCGCGATCAGCCGGTGGTGCTCGCGCAGCAACGTCTCGAAGTGCGCGGTCTTCGTGGCCCGTGCGGCTTCCTCGGCCGCCTCGCGCCGGTACTCGGCCTCGGTGATCTCGCCTGCCGACACCCGCGCACGCGCGGTCGCGCGCTCGGCCGTGCGGTGCGCGCGCGCCACCGCGATCCGGTCGAGCATCGCCCGGATCACCCGGTCGGTCTGCTCGACGTGGGTGTCGGCGGCCAGCAGCCGCCACGCCTCGGCGTCGCGGCCGCGCAGCGCGGCGTTGATGTAGCGGTCGGCGGCCTGGTCGTCGTCGGGCTCGTAGGGCAGCGTCATGTGTCCGTCCTCGGTGGTGGGCGTGCGGACCCGCGTGGGGACGACAGGGCCGGTGACAAGGGTGCCCGTACCGCCGCGAGCAGGTGATGCCGGGGTCGCGTCCGCGGTCCGACGCACCGGGTGCGGACCGTTGGATTCGGCTCCCCGCAACCACTCCCGCCGCCCGGACGTCCTCAGCCACCGACTGGCCGCACCCCGTTCCAGCGCCCGAACGCGCCGCGTCCCACAGCGACGATCACGGCGAGCGCGGCCACCGAGCTGCCGACGAGCAGCAGCATCGCCGCGTGGTGACCGGCCTCGAACCGCGTCTCGCCGCCGAACGCCCGGAACACCGACATCCCCGCCGCGAGCCCGACCGCGCCGCCGAAGTTGTGGAACGTCCAACTCGCGCCGACCGCCAGCCCGGACAGCCGGGGCGGAGCCGAGGACAGCGCCGCGACCGCCGCCGGCCCGAGCACGGTGGCCCACCCCACTCCCATGAGGACGAACGCGAGGACGACCACGCCGATCCCGCTGCCTGCGTCCAACCGGGACTGGCAGAACGCCGACACCGCGAACGCGGCGAACCCGAACGACAGCACCGGAAGCGGGCCGACCCGGTCCACCACGCGGCCCACCACCGGTGAGAGCACCGCGACGGTGGCCGTGGCGGGCAGCATCAGCAGGCCGACCGCCGTGTCGTCGTGGTGGCGCACGACACCCAGGTACAGCGGCATGAGGAACAGCGCGGTGGTGTAGAAGAAGCCGAGCGCGGACTCCGCGACCACCGCGCCGAGGAACAGCCGGTCGCCGAACAGCCCGAACGGGATCAGCGGGTGCTCCGCCGCCCGGTCGACGAGCACGAACGCCACCAGCGCCACCGCCCCGACGGCCAGCGCGCCGCACACCTGCCAGGAGCCCCAGCCGAAGGTGTCGTTGAACGTCAGGCCGAACACCAGCCCCGAGACGCCGACGGCGAGCAGCGCCACCCCCGGCCAGTCCGGCCGGACGGCGGCACCGCGCGACTCGGTCACGCTGAACGCGCAGATGCCCAGGGCCGACAGGACCGCCGGCACGTTGACGAGGAAGATCCAGTGCCAGTCCAGCGCCCCGACCAGCACCCCGCCGAGCACCGGACCCACCGCCAGGCCGAAACCGTTGACCGCGAACAGCGTGCCGATCGCCTTCCCCCGCCGGGCCGCCGGGAACGCGTCGGACACGATCGTGCTGGAACTCGTGTAGAGCACCGCGCACGCCGCGCCCTGGAGGAACCGGAAGAGCACCAGGAGCCGGAAGTCCGTCGCGCAGCCCGCGCCGAGCGACGCCAGCCCGAACAGCGCGGTGCCGAGCTGGAACACCTTGCGGCGGCCGAAGACGTCGGCCAGCCGGCCCGCCGCCACCATGAACGCCGACAGCGCGACCACGAAGACGTTGACGACCAACTGCGTCTGCGCCACCGTCGTCCGCAGGTCCCTCCCGATCTCCGGGGCGGCCGTGCTGACGATCGTCAGGTCCACGCACCCGAGGAAGCTGACGATGCCGACCCCGGTCAGCGCCCACCACTTCCGGCTGCCCCGCTCCCGCACCACCCGTCGCATGGCTCCCGACCCTGCCGACCGGTCCGGCACCGCCACCAGCCCGGCGTCATCCCACCCCTGGCAGGGTGTGGCTGGGCCACCCGGCGTCCCCACATACTCGACGGCATGGGTGGTCCAGGACGGCTCGGCGAATTCCTCCGAGCGCGCCGGGCGCAGGTGCGGCCGGCGGACGTCGGGCTGGCCGCGCGGGGCCCGCGCCGCCGGGTGCCGGGGCTGCGGCGCGAGGAACTGGCCCTGCTCGCGGGCGTCAGCGCGTCCTACTACACGCGCCTGGAGCAGGGGCAGTCGCGCGGCGCGTCGCCCGCCGTGCTGGACGCCATCGCCACCGCGCTGCGCCTCGACCCGAACGAGCGCGACCACCTCCGCCGCCTCGCCGAGGAGAAGCCCCGCCGGGCGACCCGCCCCAGACCGGAGAAGGTCACCGCGGCCACCCGCGAACTGCTCCGGCTCATGGGCGGGGTGCCCGCCCTCGTGCAGGGCAGGCGCACCGACGTCCTCGCGTGGAACCCGCTCGGCCACGCCCTGCTCGCGGGCCACCTCGACCCGACGAGCCCGGACCGCGCCGCGGACCGGCCCAACACGGCCCGGCTGGTCTTCCTCGACCCGCACGTCCGCGAGCTGTACGCGGACTGGCCGCGCAAGGCCCGCGCCCTGGTCGCCCACCTGCGCCTCGCGGTCGGCCGCCACCCGGACGACGCGCCGCTGGCCGCGCTGATCGGCGAGCTGTCCGTGCGGAGCCCCGAGTTCGCCGCGATCTGGGCCGACCACCGCATCCGCGCCTGCGACGCCGCCGCCTACGAGCTGCGGCACCCGCTGGTCGGGCCGGTGACGCTGACGCAGCAGTCGCTCGACGTCACCGGCTCACCCGAGCAGACCCTGATCGTCTTCACCGCCCCGGCCGGATCACCCTCCCACCACGCGCTCGAACTGCTCGCTCGCGAGGTGCCGCAGGACACCGCCTGGTGGGACCGGGGGCAACCGGACCGCAGCGCCGGCGAGGCGGAGGCGCGTCCGCGTGGTGCCGGGATCGCCCAGCCGGGCCGTTGAGGAGCCGGGACGACCGGGCGGTGACGTGCCCGCTCGCGGTCCGGGCGGTGCGCCGGTGCGTCCCTCGGCCAAGTGGCCACCGGCGGTCGACAACCGCCCGACAGCGGGATGGCGCCGCCACCACCGACCGCTACGCGATCCTCACCGACGCGAGCACGCCCTCCGCCCCGGCGACCGCTCCCGGCCTTCACCCCGCGCGAAGGCCGGAAGCGCGACCGCGCCCGTCGGGGCCACCGGCGGGCGAAGTGGGTGGTGCCCGGTCCGGCGGTCGGGTGGGACGTCGCCCTGTTTCGGCCTCATGCCGACTGATCGCGCCGCGGACGGCCTCGTTTCACCGGATCGCGCGAAACAACCCGAAAGCACCAACACGGCGCGGACGGGCGACCGGCCGTTCCGGAACGGCGCATGATGCGCTTTCCTTCACCGGAAATCCAGACTGCCTTCGCCGGGTGTTCGTCTCTAGGGTCGATCCCCTGCGCCAGGTTCGTGGATCGGCGAAGGTGGCGGCGGCTGGTCCGCCGTGCGCCTGCGCACGTGGCAGGAGGAACTGCGATGGTCGACAAGCTCGACGGGCACGAGGTGCGTGACCCGCATGACCTGCACACCCGGATCGAGGTCCAGTTGGACCAGGCCGCGGAGGAGGTGACCCGTCGCCTGGCGGGCGGCATCGACTACCAGGTCGTCCGCGAGACCGTGGTCGAGGCGTACCGGCAGCTGGCCGCACGCGCCAAGGTCCACGGCTTCCTGCCGATCCTGGCCGCCAAGGCGGCCCAGCAGAGGTTGCAGGGCGTGCGGTAGGGCCGGGACGCCGGCGCGGCGGACGGGTTGCGCCCGCGATCAGGCCGAGCGCCGAGGCGATCCACGAGTCGCGCGGGACGGGACACCGCCCCGCCCGGCTGGCACCGCGCCGGTCGGGCGGTGCGAGCCGGGCGGGGCGGTGCGAGCCGGGCGGGGCGGTGCGCTACGCGGTGCCGGAGGCCCGGTTCACAGGTTCCGCCGGAGTTCCTCCAGCACGGCACCGGTGGCGTCCCTGGCGGTCAGCGTCACCTCGGTCGGTCCTGCGCCGTCCGGTCGCAGGCCGGTGATGACCGCGGAGCCCGTCACCGGCTTGGCCGTCACGTCGAGCCTGCCCGCGACCGCCGCGGTCACCGTCGCCACGCGCGGGTCGGTCACCTCGGCGATCAGGGCGACGCTGGTCGGGCTCGGCGAGTCCTCGACGAAGCCGTAGGACACCCGCACCGCGCGCAGGGTGTCGCCGACCCACACCGACCCCGCCCGCTCCTCGGCGTCGACGCGGTCGAGGTCGCTGATCGACACGCTGCCGTTCTCGTGGCACACCAGCAACAGGCCCCGGTAGTGGCCCAGCTGCACGGAGTCGGTCGCGGTCAGCCGCGCGGACAGGCCGGCCCGCCAGGCCGCGGGGTCCGGGACCGGTGTCGCGCTGCCCGCCAGGCACTCCCCCAGCCGGCGACCTTCGACGCTGACGCGCTCGTGGGCGGTGGCCGGCCGGTCGACCACCGCCGTCGACGGAGGCGGCGGGATCAGCTCCGTGCGCCGGCCGGGCTCGCCACCGGGCACCTCCGGCTGCGCGCCCACCGCCTCGGCGACGAACCCGGCCGGTGTCAGGAAGACCCGCCCGGAGCGCGCCGCGAGCGCTTCCCGGCCGGACTCGTCGGCGCGGTCGCGGAGCACGAACGGACGGGGGTCGGTGCCGCCGAAACCCGCCATCGAGCCCGTGGCGGTCCGGAACGACAGCGTGAGCGAACCGGGGTCGGCCTGCGGCGCCGACACGGTGACCGACGCGGGTGTCGTCTCGCAGAACACGGTGCCCGCAGGGGTCTTGAACGCCATCAGGTCCACTCGGAACAGTGACGCCGTGGCGATCGCGTCCCAGCGCTCGACAGGCGGCAGGCCGCTCGACCCGGCGTGGCAGCGCTGCGCCGCGCCCTCCGGTGCGGTGCCCTCGCGCAGGTCGTAGTGCTCGGCGGCGATGGGCAGCGGCAGCTCCGCCACCTCCGGGCCGCTCCGACCGGGCGACACCGCCGGGCGGTTCGCGGCCTGCACCACCAGGGTGGTCGCCGTCGCGACGACCGCGAGGACGGCGGCGGCCTTCAGCGGGAGGTGGCGCGGTCGGCGGTCTTCGTCGAAGCCGGCGCGCAGGCGCAGCAGCGCGGTGTCGCGGACGCCGTCGGGCAGCGACCGGCGGGGCGGCAGGTCCAGGTCAGGCATCGGGGTCCTCTCCGATCAGCGCGCGCAACCGGGCGCGGGCGCGGGACGTCCGGGAGCGGACGCTGGCCTCGGCGATGCCGAGCAGCCGGGCCGCGTCGCCGGTGGAGACCTCGCCCAGCAGGCACAGCCGGACGACTTCCCGCTCGGCGCGCGGCAGGTGGTCGACGGCCTCCAGCACGCGGCGCAGCCGGCGCTCGGCGAGATCGCCGTCCGCCACGGCGTCGGCGTGGTCGTGACCCGGTGCCGCGCGGGAGAGCCGCTGCACCACGGCCGCGAGGCGTGCGCCGGCGCGGCGCTGGTCGCGGGCGAGGCGCGCGGTGACGGTGAACAGCCAGGGACGCGCCGAGTCCCGCGCGAGCACGGCCCGGCCGCGGGTGCGCCAGGCGTTGAGGAACGTCGTGGACAGCAGGTCGTCGGCCTGGCTCCAGGACGCCGTCAACCGGTAGGCGTAGTTCCAGACCGCCTCGGCGTGGCGCTGGAACAGCTCGGTGAAGGCCGCGTGGGCGTCCGGCCCGTCGTCGGCGATCCGGAGCCAGAGTTCCGCGTCAGCCGCTTCGGGTGGGCCGCTCCCGGAGGTGTCGCCCAGGGCCAACGCCTCCGCCGGTCGCAGTGGGGCTTGCGTCATGCACTGTATGAGGCCGGGGGTCGACCGGCGCTGCGCCGTCGCGCGGTGTCCCCGGTCACACCGCGGGAGGTGCGGCCGGGCGACACCACCGGAGGCGCGGCCGGTCGCGCCGCCGAGGGCTCTCCCGGCCCGCCTGCCACCGCGCGGGACCGATGCGCCACCGCGTCAGGACGGCGGCGGCTCGCCGGCGAGGTGACCGCGCTCCGCGTCCAGCCGGGCCCGGCGCCGCACCTCCCGCACCACCGGCGAGCGCCGGAACGCCGACGACACCGCCGCCAGCCAGTCGGCTTCGGCGTCCACGCTGGGCGGCGTGGTGGCGGCGGCGGTCGGCCGCCGGGGCCAGGTCCGCCCGGCGTCGCGCATGACCAGGGCCGCGGCCACCTCGGCCGCGGCGCGGGTGGGCGCGTCGACCGGGCTCGTCAGCCAGTCCGCGAGGTGCGGCGGCACGTGGGCGCGCAGGGCCAGCAGCCCGTCGCGGATCTCGATCAGCCTGCGGTACCGGGTGAAGGCCCAGTCGTGCCGCGCGGGCAGCGCGATCTGCGGCTGGGCCGCGACCAGCGCACGCCACAGCGGGGTCACCGCCCGGATGTCGCGCCGGGTCCGCACGAGCCTGGCCGCGCCCTCCCACGTGGTCAGCGCCGCGCCCACCACCCACAGCACCACCGCGACGAGGCCGCAGACCCTGGCGTGCGGCAGGAAGTCGGCCGCGGCGAGGTCGGTGACCGCCAGCCACAGCGACGGCAGCCCGGAGAACACGCCCCACCCGATCGTGGCCGCCGCCGCCGCGACGATGACGCGGAGACCGGTGCGGAACGTCCCGGCCGGCCGGTCGGCGGCGCTCGCGGCGAGCGTGCGCATGAACACCACCAGGCAGCCGACCGGGTACGCGGTGAGCACGACCTGGTAGGCCACGACGCTGGGCCGCCACCGGAACGCGTCGGTGGCGACCTCGGCCCGGTGCGGCGCGAAGTCCAGGCAGCACAGGGACAGCACCAGCCAGCACGCCACCAGCGGCCACCGCGCCGTGCGCGGTTCGGGGTCGCGGGTGCCGCGGGCCAGCCGGACCAGCGACCGCACCGCCGCCAACTGGAGCAGGTTGGTGGCGAAGCGGCACACCAGTTCGTCGCCGACCAGCCGGACCACCGGCGCGGCCGAGATCAGCAGCGCCGCGGCCATGCTGAGGAAGAACGCCGTCAGGTGCCGACGGCCGGTGCCGCGCGAGGTGACCCGGTGCACCGCGCCGACCAGCACCAGCAGCGCGGCGGCCAGGCAGCTGATCACGACCCGAACGCCGACCGGAGCCGGTCCGGCGGCGCGTCCGCGCCCGCGTCGACCCGGCGCATGATCAGCGACGCGACCAGCTCGGCCTCCCGCTCCTGGCCGCGGTCGTAGGTCGTGCGGCCGAGCACCCGCCGCACCAGCTCGACCGACAGGTTCGGGGTGAGCGAGGCGGCCACGGCGTCGGGCAGCGCACCGCCCCCGGTGTGCCCGCAGAGCAGGTGCCCGGCCTCGTGCAGCACGATGTGCCGCTGGTGCAGCGGGCTCGTGTCGGCCGTGACGAACACGTAGTCCGCCCGGTCGGTGGCCACGACCAGGCCGCACTGCGCGCCGGACCAGGCGGCGAGCGCCACCAGCTCGATCGGCCTGCCCCGGCGCTCCGCGAGCCCGGCGAGGAACCCGGCCTCGTCGAACGGGTCCGGTAAGTCCACCCCGGACGCGATCCGCTCGCACCGGCGCCAGAGCGCGCTCCCCCTGCCGAACAAGCTAGTCACCCCGCTTGCGCATCGCTTCACGGCGACCGATGGCCTCCACGATGTCGGTGACGGTGCCGAGCCCCTCCTCGGACAGCGTCACCGCCCGCAGCGCCAGGTCGCGCACCGCGCTCTTGCGCAGCGCGGCCAGCAGCTCCAGTTCCTCGGCGATGACCCGGCCCTGCTCGTCGTCGAAGAAGTACGCGGCAGGCACCTGGAAGAACGCCGCCAACGCCTCCAGGTGGCGCTTGGTCGGGTTGTCCCTGCGCCCGGTCCGGAGCTGCCACAGGTAGGCGGCCGAGAACGACTCGCCGGTGCTCTCCCGGCACGCGCGGGCCACCTCCTCGTGGCTGTGCTGTTCGCCGTTGGGCCGGCGCACCACCTGGAACAGGCGGTCGATCCGGTCGGCGAGCGTGGTCACTCGTTCCTCGGACATCCTCGCTCCACTAGCTGAGATGAACGTACAGCTGATTCTCATTCACCTGGGATTGACACGCCGCGCACGTCGATCTACGGTCCGGTGCGATGTTAGCTGAGATGAACGAGCACGCGGGTGTCGGCCGGTCTCGGCTGACGGCCGGGAGAGGACGAACGATGCGGAAATTCCTGTGCGCGACCCTCCTCGCGATGGGGGCGGTGACCGCACTGGCCGCGCCGGCGTCAGCTGAGGTGAGCACGTTCACCGGCAGCGGGCTCGGCACCTCGCCGTCCCAGGCGGTGGACGGCGCGGTCCGGATGGCCTACGCGGTCGCCCGTTCGGCCGGCTGGTCGGCCGACCTGTGCCACGTCCGCGCGACCGACGTCAGGTCGGTCGGAGGTGGCGTGCACGCGGCCTCCGCGAGCTTGTTCTGCCGGCGCTGAACCACACCGAGAGCTGAACCACACCGAGAGAGGACTACCGACATGATCCCGACGATCGTCCGAGGTGGCGTTGCCGTGGCTCTCGCCGCCCTCGCCGCGCTCGCGCCGGCGGTGGCGCACGCCGACGTCCGCGCGCAGGAGACGCAGGTCTTCACCGGCTCCGCGCACGAGAACAGCCCGCGCGAGGCCAAGCGGGACGCCGAGCAGGCGGCCCGCCGCAGCGCGCTGATCAGCGGCTACCTCAACGAGCAGTGCGTCCTGCTGTACGCCGAGTCCTACCGGCTCGCGCCCGGCTACTACGCGGCCAACGCCGCCATCCGCTGCACCCGCTGACCCGCGGCACGTCCCGCCGAGGCGAACCGGTGCGCCTCGGCGGGACCCGACCGCCCGCCGAGCGCCCTCCGCGTGACGGCGGGTCGACGCGTCCGGTGCGGTCCTCGCCGGTGACCGGTGACCGTGGGCCGACGACCACCCGACGGCGGGGTGACCGGCTGACGGGCGCACAGCGGTCACGGGCGCCGCGGATCAACGCCGGTAGCACTCGCGCAGGAAGTGGTCGGCGCGACCGCTGCCGTCGGTGAACTCCACGAGCTGCACGACCACCAGCAGGCCGAGGTTCACCCTGGCGTAGAGGTGGATGCGGCCGAAGTCGTGGTCGAAGGTGGTGGTGAACGCGGGCGCGAAGGTCAGCTCGGTGGGGTCGACGTACAGCGCGGCGCGGGTCCGGCCCCAGTCCTCGATGCCCCGCGCGCCGACGACCAGCCCGCCGTCGGCCCACGCGCAGGAGATCTCCCTGATGCCGCGCCCGTGCGGGTCCACGCACCGCCACGTGCCGACCAGGTCGTCCGCCGAGTTCGGGCCGGCCGGCAGTTCCTCGGACAGGCGGCGGGTGGTGGCCGGGGCGGGTTCGCCCGGCGCGGCGGGCGCGCAGAAGTTGCGCAGCAGGAAGTCGCGGCCGGAGCCGTCGGCGAAGCGGTGGAACGCGAACGCCGCCAGCACGCCGTGCGAGACGTAGCCGAGCAGGTCGACCACCACCCGCTCGTCGGCGAAGGTCGTGGTGAAGGACATGACGCGCCGGGAGTACAGGCCGTCGGTGTACCACCGGTCCACCGGCCGCTCGCCCCACTCGCCGTCGCGCGGCTCGCCCCGGCCGGTCGCGCGGACCGACAGCACCCCGTCCCGCGCCCGCAGCCCGACGCGGGACACCCCGGCGGCGACGGGCGAGACGCTGACCCACTCGCCGGTCAGCGTGGCGAAGTCCGGCGGAGCGCCTGCCGCCGCGCCCGGGTGCTCCAGCGGGCGGTCGATCTCCCTCGCGAAGGTGGTCGTCATCGGGTCGCCTCCTAGGGCTTGAAGAACAGCGGGTCGTGCGCACGGCCCAACAGCGCCTTGCCGATGGTGGCCAGGACGTGGTCGTCGTTGTCGTGCCGCAGGTAGAGGCTGAGGTCGCGCAGGACGCGTTCCACCGGGCTCGGGCGCACCAGCGACCGCGCGCCGCACGCCCGGACGCACTGCTGCACGGTGTCCTCCGCCAGGTGCTCGACCACGTGCCGCGCCCGCGCGCCCGCCTGCCGGGCCTCCTCGCGGCGGCCGGTGTCCCACAGCTCGGCGACGTGCCGCAGCCACAGGTCGCCGGTTTCGAGGTTGATGGACATCCGCCCGACGCGCTGCTGCACGTAGGGGTCGTCGGCGTGGGCGGTGGCCAGCGCGTAGTCGTGGGCCGCGCCCGCCGCGCCGAGGAAGCTCGCCGCGTAGTGCGGGGTGAACGCCGCCTGCCAGCCATCGCGCAGGTACGCGCCGGGCGGCCCGATCCGGTGCTCGTCGGGGATGAACGTGCCCTCGAAGCGCACCCGGTGGCTGACCGTGGCGCGCATCCCGATCGGGTGCCACCAGGAGTCGTCGACGACCACGGTGGGGTCGGTGAGGTCGCAGGCCAGCATGAGCAGGTGCTCGGCCGAGCCGTCGCCGTGCCGCGCGCCGCCGGGCGCGTCGCGGTTGATCAGCAGGATCGCCCAGTGCGCCGCGCCGGCGCTGGTGCAGAACGCCTTGCTGCCGTTGACCAGCCAGCCGCCGTCCACCCTGGTGAGCGTGGTGCCGAAGCCGGCGTCGCCACCCCGGCGCGCCGGTGGTTCCCCGCTCCAGGCCGCCCAGCGCTCGCCTCGGGTGACGATGCCGTCGAACCACCTCCGCCGCTGCTCGGGCGAGCCGAGGGCGTCCAGCAGCACCTGGCAGTTCGCGTGGGCCTCCCAGCAGCGGGCCAGCGACAGGTCCGCCCTGGCCAGCTCGCGCGTCATCGCCCACAGCGGGTAGGTGCGGCCGGCCAGCGGACCCAGGCCGAGGCCGCCGTGCGCGACCGGGACGCAGGGCGCGAGCAGGCCGGCCTCGTGCAGGTCGGCGAAGTCCTGCTCGGGGAACGCGGCGGCGTCGTCGTAACCGGCGGCGCGGGCGGCGAACCGCTCGCGCGCCAGCACCGCCAGCGTCGCGACCGGGTCGGTCGTGGTGTGCTCGCTCACCGCAGCGCCACCGCCCGCCCCACCGCGGCCCCCGCCACCTCGACGGGCAGCTCCCGACCGGTCATCGCGCGGAACTGGTCGCCGCCGACGGCCGCCAGCAGCGCCCGCCCGTCCAGGACCTGGAGGCCGGCGGCGCGGGCGACGGCGACCAGCGGGGTCTCGGCGTCGGCGTAGACCATGTCCAGCACCGCGGTGTCCGGTCCGCTCGGCGTGAACAGCAGCTCGTCGTGCACCGGGACCGCGCTGACCAGGAGCGAGTGGTCGGCCGGCCGGAAGCGGGCGAGCGGTGTGAAGGGCAGGCCGAACCGGTCCGCGACCCGGCGGCCCGCGACCGGGTCGCGGTTGACCAGCGTGACGCGCGCACCGGCCAGGCCGAGCCCGACCGCCGCGGCACGGCCGGAAGGTCCGCAGCCGACCACCGCGACCGCCCGGTCCCGCAGCTCGACGCCGTGGCCGCGCAACGCGGCCACCACGCCCGCCGACTCCACCTCGGCCCACCAGCCGTCGCCGCGGCGGACCAGCAGCGACGCCGCCGCGCACCGCCGGGCGGCCGCGCCGCCGCCCGCCGCGATGCCGAACGCGGCCTCCTTGAGCGGCGACGTCACGGTCAGGCCGTGCAGCGGCAGACCGACCCCGGCCAGGGCGGCGCGCAGCGCGGCCGCCGTCGCGGGCAGCTCGACGGCGGTGAACGGCAGGTAGCGCGCCGGGACGCCCAGCGCGCGGTAGCCCGCGTTGTGCAGGCGCGGTGACAGCGAGCGGTGCGCCCGGCCGCCGATGATCCCGTAGAGCCGGTCCACCTCGGCCAGGTCGCGCACGTGGTACTCGTCCAACAGTTGCCCGGCGGTCGGCGTCCCGTCGGTGCCGTCGCCGGGGCGCAGCCCGCCGAACGCCACCCGCGCTCCCCAGCGGGCCGCGAGGACCCGCGTCCAGGCGCCCGCCTGGCCGCGGGCGAACGCGGTGAAGTCGGGTCGGGGCGTCCCGGCCGACAGCGCGGGCGCCAGCGCGGCGGCGTCGGCCGGCAGCACCAGCCGGCGCAGCCGCGCCGGGACGGCCAGCAGCTCGTCGCGCAGCCGGCGCAACGCCGCCGGGTCCGTTGTGGACGGGAACGCGGAGACCACCCTGCGGTGGCGGGGCACGTCGTCGAGCAGCGCCCGATCCCGGTCCACGTCCAGGTCGACGAGGTCGCCGTGCCGGGCGGCGGCCAGGAGCCGGGCGTGCCGCACGTCGTCCGGGGCGGTGTCCGCGCCACCGGTGGCCTCGCCGCGCAAGGAGTACAGGACGGGGCCGTCGAACCGCCGCCGCCACCGCTCCGCGTCGGCGTCGTCGACCAGGTCGGCACGCACCTCCAGGGCCGTGACGCCGACCGGCGGCGGGCTGTCGTCCGGCGGACCGGTGACGACGCCGCACACCGTCACGCCGTGCGGTGACCACACCATCACCGACCCGCCTCGCAGGCCGTGGCCACCGCCTGGTTCCGCGCCGCCGACCGGGAGCCCGGCGCACCGGGACGCGGCACAGCGGGACAAGGCACAGCGGCACAAGGCACACGGAAGCCCGTCACAGGCAAGCCGGGCACCCGAAAGCTCGGCGCGCGAAAGCCGGACGGTCGGACGACCGGCGCGCGGAAGCCCGGCACGCGCGGGCGCGGCGCGGTGTCCGTGGCAGCGCCGGGGACACCGTCCACGTGGAACGGGTGGAACGAGGCGGAATCGGGCATGGGCACCTGCGTTTCTGGGCCGGGGTATGGGAAACGTGCTGCGGCGTCGCTAGCATCGGGACGCGTGGCGCCACCCCCGCTCTCGCCGCTGACGCGGCGGCACTGCGTCCGCGCGTTCCTCGACCGACCGGTCGAACCGGACGTGCTGCGCGAGGTGCTGACGGCCGCCGCGCACGCGCCGTCCACCCGGAACACCCAACCCTGGCGCGTCGCCGTGGTCACCGGTCGCGCCAGGGACGAGCTGTCCCGGCGGTTGTGCGCCGCGCACGACGCCGGCGTGCCGGTGTCGCCGGACTACCCGAACCGGATCGCCGAGCCGGACGACCTGCTGCGCCGCCGCGCCGCCGAGTTCGGGCGCGGCGTGTACGACGCCGGGAACGTCGACCGGGCCGACGCCGAGGCGCGGCGGCTGCACATCCGGGCCAACCACGAGTTCTTCGGCGCGCCGGTGGAGATGATCTTCCACCTGCCCGGCGGCGCGGTGCCGGGCACCTTCCTGGAAATGGGCCTCTTCCTCCAGAACGTGATGACCGGCCTGACCGCCGTCGGGCTCGGCAGCTGCCCGCAGTACAGCGTCGCGGGCTACGCCGACCTGATCCGCGACCAGCTCGGCCTGCGCGACGCCGTGATCGTCTGCGGCCTCGCCGTCGGCCACCCCGACCCCGACGCGCCGGTGAACGCGTTCCGCCCCGGCCGCGCGCCGCTGCGCGAGTACGTCGACTGGCACCGGTGACTCAGGCACGGCAGCCCCGCTCCCGCAGCCGCAGGGACACCGCCGACCGCAACTGGCCCAGGCACTCCTGGTAGGAGCTGGCGGCCTGGCCCGTCGGCGCGAGGACGTCGCGGTCGGGGTCGAGGCAGACCACCTTGTCGGCGTGCCGGGGCAGCATGGCCCGCGCGGCGTCGCGCTGCCCGACGGTCATGCAGTACACCGTGTCCGCGGCGGCGATCATCGCCGCGGTCAGCGGTCGCGACCAGTGCCGGGGCACGGGCACACCGGCCTCCCGCAGCGCGTGGCGCGCCTGCGCGGACAGCCGCCGCCCCGGCTGCGCCGTGATGCCCGCGCTGGCCACCGCCCACTCCCGGTCGTGGTCCAGCAGCAGGCGCGCGACCGCCGAGGCCATCGGCGACCGGCAGGTGTTGTCACCGCAGACGAACAGCAGCACCCGCCGCTCCCGCGCCGGGAACGCGAGCACCGCGATGGCCAGCAGGACCATCGCCGTCGCGACCAGTTGGGCGGGACCCGGCGCGGCCGGCCCGGCGAGCGCGGTCAGCAGGTAGGACGCGACGATGCCGGCCAGCAGGCTCGCGCCCCGGTTGACCGGCACGCACCACGTGTACTCGCGCGGGTCGAGGTAGATCCGCGTGCCGAACGTGAACAGCGCCGCGTACAGCAGCCCGATCACCACCGCGACCGCCCCGGTCGGCGTGAACAGCAGCCCGAAGCCCGCGCGCAGGCCGCCCGCGAGCGGTCCCGCGACGGCCAGCACCGCGCACAGCGCGACCTGCCAGCAGGCCGCGCCGAGCGCCTCTCCCGCGAAGTAGCGCCGGTCCACGGTGCCGACGTCGGTCTTGGCCACCCGGCTCATCACCTCGAACCGCCCCGCGTAGCCCGCCAGGTACAGGCCGACGCTGAGCACCGCGCCGAGGGTGAGGTGGTAGCCGTTCACGTCGCCGAGCGCCACGCACACCGCGATCAGGCTGAGCGCCAGGGCGATCCACGAGTCGCGCGAGACGGGCCGCCGCCGGAAGGCGTCGACCAGCGGCGAGAGGATCAGCACGCCGCCGCGCATCACCAGCAGCATCAGCAGGACGGAGATGCCGGCGAAGGTGAAGTTCAACGTCGTGGTCGCCATGATCACCGCGGTGCAGAAACCGGCGAACAGCAGTCCCCCCGACCAGTCACCGCGGCCGATCGGCACATCCCGCCACCGGCCCGACACCGCGAGGTAGGCGCCGACGCCCAGCAGCGTGCCGATCGCCGCGGCGGGCAGGAGCGCCACCCCGCCCGCCTCCGCGGCGTCGACCGGGAGCAGTCCGGCGGACAACGCCTTGGTCAACGCCGCGTACGGGGTGTACCAGAGGAAATAGCCGATCGCCAGCACCATCACGGCCTGCGGCTTCCCGTGGTCGGACACCACGACGCGCTCCTTCCCGAGAGCAGCGGCGGCGTGCGACGTCCGGATCGGCGTGGGTCCGACGCCGGAACGGCGGCAAGGCGGACTGGGAACCGTGCCTCGTCCCCGGACAGGATGGGAGACGCGTGGCGCGGTCGCCCAGGGACGCCGCCGGATACCACCTGAACGACGCGCGACGAGTAGCCGAACGGACCGGAAACAGACACGAGGCGCGTCCGGGCCTCCACCGACGGTGTGAACCCGCGCTCGTCGCGGTAACCCCAACGGCCCCCCGGTCGAACGCCCGACGATGGCGTCAGCCGACCGTCGGCGGTGGGATCATCCACTGTGCACTCGCCACCGCCACCGCCACCGCTCCGCGGACGGGGAGCGGGGTGCCCGGATATTCCCGAGCCCGTGGTGTCGTGTTCGCCGAACGGTGACGCCCCTCCGGCGAGCCGCCGCAGGGGCGGTTCGCTCGCCGAGGAAGTACCGGGTCATGTCGACCCGGCCGTGCTGGAGCAGCTCGCCGACCAGCAGCGGCAGCAGGTCCGGAAAGGACACTCCACGTTCATGGCCGTCACAGCGGAACCGAAGTCGCGCCAACGGTAGCCGAAGGTCCCATGTCGACCGGAGCCACGCCCAGCACGGTCGGATCGTCGCTGTGGCAACGGGTTCGGGGAGGTCGGACTTGTCCGGTGGTCGTCGTGACGAGTGCGCGCGGCGACGCGGCGCTCACGCGGAACCGGTGCGGCGCATGGGTTCCCGGCACCCGGTGGTCGCCGCCGCCACGCTCTCACCGCGCGGGACGGCGGTGTCGGGCCTGACGCTCTCCTCGCTCAGCACGTGGCTCAAGGCGATCCGGTGCGCTGGTCGGCACGACGGGGTCGGGGCGGACGCGCGAGCCCTGGACCGGACCGCGGGCACCGCCGTCGTCCTGCTGCCCGCGACCGCGGCCCCGGTCGACCAGCACGGGTTCACCCCGCTCGCGCGGCTCACGGCCGACGAGGGCCGTGAGCGGCCCGTGCGGTCGCTCACGGCCCTCGTCGTCACCGCCGTCACCACCGTTACGGCGTCCGGCCGGGCCCGGTGCCCACCTCGCGCCGGTTCGCGGCCGGGCGATCAGCCCTCCACGTGTTCACCCGATTGGGTTGATGCCTGCCTCCACTCGCGGTGGCACCATGTTTGGACGGACGGCAAGGCGCTCGTGTCGGCGGGGAGGAACGACACCGAGCTGTGCCGGAATCACCGACGCCGAGTACACCGCCTGGCGGCTCCGCGCGGCCTCACGCAGTTCTCTCGATCCGGCCGAACGGGGTGGCGCTCGACGGGCCCGGTTCCGAGCGGGAGCGCCGACCGCGTCCGCGGAAACCCGCGACAAGGGGGATCGATGAGGAAGACGACGAAGATCGCGGCCATACTGACGGCCGCCACCGCGACCACGCTGCTGACCGCGGGCGTCGCCACGGCGGCGGACGCGCCTCCGTGGTGGAGCGACCCGGCCACGTGCTCCAACCCGCAGACGGAGCGGGAGCGGGTGGTGAACGGCCGGATCGTCCAGGTCCGCTCGGGCAACTGCGGCGGTCTCCAGTACGGGTGGGGCCGCATCCTCAACTACAACGGGCCGGAGTTCATCCGCTTCGAGGTCGACCTGAACGGTGACCGGGTCTGGGACGACTTCTCGACCTACACGGCGGGCAACCGCAACTACACGCAGGCGTACCCGACCAGTTCGAGCCCGAACCGGGCGTTCCGGGCCTGCTACGTGGTCGACCCGAACGGCACCTGCACGCCGGGCAACGCCACCGATTGGTGGTGACCCCCGGGCACGCGCCCGGGTCCAGGCGGGGCGTGGAGCGGTGGGACGGGCCGGCACCGTCGAACCGCTCCGCGCCCGGCCACACGCACCCGGCCACAGGCGGTACGCGCGGATCGAGGTCTGCGGTCGCGGCGGTGTCGTGGTGGCCCGGACGGGCCGCGTACCAGCCCGCCGAGTTGAGCGCCTCGGCTTCCCACGCGGGCTCGCCGAGGGCGCGGAAGAGTTCCAGGGCGTGGCGCGAGTGCTCCAGGCCCGCCGGTCGTCGCCGCGCTGCTGCCACGGCCAGGTGAGGGACCGGTGGGTGTGCGCCTGCCGGGTCGGGTGGTCGTGCTGCTCGGCCGGGGCAAGGGCCCGGTGCAGGTGCTCGATCGCGTGCTCGTACCGCCCAGCACGGCGTGCGCGCGGCCCAGCAGCCGGAGGGCGGGGGTGCGGGTGACGTAGTCGGGCAGGTGCTCGGCCGCGCGAGCGGCGGTCGTTCCGAGCGGTGGCCGCTTGGCCGAGCGGCTCACAGCCTCGCCGCGATGACGTTCATCGCGCTCGTCGCGATCCGGTCGGCCTCGTCGAGCACCGCCTGCGGCGGAGCCGCGGTGAGGTAGAACCAGCTCAGGCTGACCTCCACCCGGTTGAGGCCGAAGGTCGCCGCGTAGTCGTGCACGACGACGACCATCGGCACGCCCTTGATCCGACCCTGGGCGGTGACGTTCCGCTTGCGCGCCAACGGGAAGTCGTGCGCGGGCCGAGCGGTGATGCGGCAGTCCAGGTAGCCGTCGTCCTGTCGCTCGCTGGGCAGCCGGAACCGCGCGCACGCCTCGTTCTCGGCGTCGAGGTCCGAGAAACCGGGCGGGGCGGCCGGGTGCGAGGTGACCGACACCGAGATGGTTCCGCCGTCCGGGGCGTCACCCAGCGGGAACGTGAACCGCTGCTCGGCCTCCGCCGCGCGCGGGAGGGCCTTCTTGTTCGCGGCCGTCCGCTTGGCGGCCGCGTCGCAGGTGTCCGGGACGAGCGTGGACGAGGTCTCGGCGGCGTCGGGCGCGCTCTTCGCGCCGGGCGGTAGCACGCCGGGCACGTCGGACAAGGCCGTGGTGGCGGCCTGCTGGTCCAGGGGGCGCTCCGGCTCGACGGACGCCTCAGGAGGCGACGAAGGCGGCGCGGCTTCCGTCGAAGTGGGACGGGACCGGGCGTCGGGTCGGGCGAGGTCCCCCTCCACCACCGTGACGCTCGACAGGCCGCCTGCCACGAGCAGCAGGGAGAGCAACGCGGTGACACCGCCCGCGCCCGCGGCCCAGCGGACCGCGCCGCCGCGCGGTTCCCGACGCCGGGTCACCGCCACGACCGCCGCGATCAGCGGGGCGGCGCCGGCCAGGGCCAGCAGCAGCAACCAGCCCGGCATCCGGAGCGATTCCCGGAAGAAGTCCGATCGGACGCCGGACCCGATCCACACCGCCGCGTACTGGACGGCACCGGCCGACACGGTCACCGTCAGTCCACAAAGGACCGCGATCGGCACCTCGGCCGGCGCGCCGCCGTTGACCACCACCACGGCCGCGACGGCGACCAGCCCGGCGAGTGCGCAGATCCACCAGCCCTGGTGGGTCAGGAAGTCGCTCCGGGCGTCGGAGAGCCCGCCACCCGAACGGAGTTGCCAGGACAGGGCCGCCGCCACCCCACCGGTCACGGCGGCGACCGCGCTCACCGCCAGGGCGGGACGTCCCGGACGGGTGCGCAAGACGGCGAGGACCAGCCCGACGAGGACCAGCGCCGCCGCGTAACGCCAGACCCGGTCGTCGCCGTTGACCACCAGGAACCACCGGATCGACCCGACGCCCTCGGTGACGACGTGGGCCGTCGTGGCCGCGATGACGGTGCCCCAGAGCGCGGAGAGGGCGGACGTCACCGCGAGCACCGCGCCGAACCGGCGGAGACGCGGGTGTCCGGAGTGGACGGTGAGGCGGGCGGCCAGTCCCGCGGCGAGCAGGGCGGCCGCGAACGCGGCCAACACCAAGCCCGGCAACAACAACAGCACCAGCAGCAGGCCACGCCCCGGTGTGGCGGCGAGGACGGTGATCACGCCGGGCGGCTGGAGGAGGTACCCGACGACGAGCCCCACCACCGCACCGGCCAGCGGACCGGTCCACCGACCGGGGGTGACCGGCGCCCGCCTGGTCCACAAGGGCACCACCACCGACGACCACAGCACCGCCGCGACCACCGGGGCCGAGGCGGTCACGTCGGCGTCGAACGTCCACCGCAGGCTGCTCAGGACGGAGAACGCGACGTGGTGTGCCGCCATCGCCACGACGCCGACCGCGACGGTGACGACGAAGCCGCCCTCGGGGTGGCGCGTCGCCAGGCCCGCGGCCAGCCGGTCACCGGCCGTGGGGTGGGTGGCGAACACACCCGCCCTGCGCTTCCCCGAGGGCCGGACGAGGGCCGCCACCGCGTTCGGGTCGGCCAGCACCTCGACCACGTGGCGGTCGGCGGCCAGCTCGCGGCGGCGCAGCAACCCCGCGCGCAGCACGAACATCGCCACCGCCACGGCCACCGCGACGACCAGCGCGCCGCGGTAGGCGTCCCACGCCACGGCGGGCGTGCCCGCCAACGGGACCAGGGCGAGCAGCAGCGCGGGCACGGCCAACCACCCGGCCCACCACACGGCCGAGGCCCACAGCACGTCGCGGGAGCGGACGTGGCCCAGCTCGTGGGCGGCCACCGCGTCGAACGCGGCCGGGTCGGCGTAGGCGTAGGACAGCGGGACGACCACCCACGGGCGCGATCCGGGCAGGCCGGTGGTGAACGCCTGCGCCACACCGGTCCCCGGCGGCGCGAGCACCAGGCGCGGCCGGTGCCGCCCGGTCAGGCCCTGGCTGTCGCACAGCTCGGCGAAGCGCCCGGTCAGGCGCTCCGCGCCCGCGGGCATCCCGGCGACCGCGCCCGGCCGCAGCCGCCACCGCGTGCCGACGCCGCCCAGCAGCATGAGCAGCCACGCGGCGACCGGGAGGGCGACGGCGCCGGCGAGGACGGCGGTGGCCTGCACGCGGAAGTAGTCGCGCACGCACGACCCGTACACCGACTGGTCGGTCGTCACCGGGTCCGCGCCGTCCACGGAGATCCCGTTGCGCACCAGGCACACCTGCGTGCCGACGGTGTCGCCCAGGTCGAGGGTGGTGAACAGCGCCTGGCCCGCGCCCGCCCCGATGACCGCCAGCGCGACCCACACCAGCACGTAGGCCCACCACGGGCGGTCGGGTGCGGGCGCCTGCACCGGCCGGGGCCGGTCGTCGACGGCGGGCGCGCTCACTCGTCGTCGGCCCTGCGCAGCGCGCCGTGCACGGCGTCGGCCAGCATGGTCGCCTCCGCCTCCGACAGCCCCAGCGTCATGCCGTGCGCGACGACGGCGGCCCGTGCCCGCTCGACCTGTTCGGCGGTCAGGGTGATCCGCGTCGACGGGACGACCGCGCGCTTGCGCCGCCACCACCGCCTGCGCTGGAGGGCGGCGAACGCGGACGCGCCGAGCACCTGCGCGAACGTCCCGGCCAGCAGCGGGTACACGAGGTCGGCCAACACGGCGGGCTGCACACCGGAGCCGACGGTGCCGCCGGTCCACGCCGGCGTTCTCCGCGATCCCGCGCCGCTTTCCCAGGACGCGGTCACCAGCTCCAGGTAGTCCGCCTGCTCCGGTTCCACCGCCCGCACGACGTGCCGCGCGAGGTCGGCGATCGTCGCCGTCTTCTCCGCCGAGCCGATGTTGTCAGGACGAGTCATCTCCGTCATCCGACCATCCGATCAGTCCGTTCGACAGCAGCACGAACGCTCACATCGGTTGTCGTGACGGGACTTCCGTTCATTACACGCCGTCGAACCCGGCCCCGCGCTCTCCGGGAGAGGTTCCCGGCCGCGTACCCGTCGCCGTCCCCGGCCCGACGAGCGCCGCCGCCGCGGTGCGAAGGGGTTCGTGGATCGACGGCCGTTACGCGGGGGCCTCAGAGGCATGGTCCGAGCACTCGCACACGAAGAAGCCGGTGGTTGACCTCGTTCCTCCTGGCGTTCACCACCTTGGTCGGCACGGTGACCGTCACGCCGCCGAGAACGACGACCGCGCGTGGGTGGCCGGTGTGCCGTCTTGCGGCGGCTGCGCCGTGAAGCAGGCCGCTCAACGGGCGCTCGACGCGCACTCGCCCGCCGCCGTCGCGGTCGGCGGGCCCGACCTCCGCGCGAAGGCGCAGGAGGCGCTGGACGCCGGCACCCTGGAGGCGCTCCAGAACTTCTTCGACTTCGAGTGGCCGACCGCCCAGGCCCGCGACAAGGAGACCGCGTCGGTCGCGGAACTGGCCGACGCAGCCAAGGTCCCCGGCGAGGTGGCCGCGCAGGCGACGCAGGCGGCCAAGGGACGCGTCGGCCAAGGCCGTCGCCGAGGCCGCTCTGGCCAAGGAATTCGCGACGAAGGCCGTCGAGGGCTACGTCGCCGAGGCCGCGCAGGACGCCGGCAACGCGGGCCAGAACGCCGCCGCAGCCGCCGACGCCGCGCAGAAGGCCGCCGACCACGCGGTCACCGCGGACAAGGCCGTCGCCGAGGCGTCCCGGCACGCGAGCAACGCCACGAACGCGGCGCAGACCGCCGTGGACGCGGCCGGGCAGGCGAAGGCGATCTACGACGCCACCCGCAAGGTCGACGAGGAGAAGCTGACCGCTCGCAGCGAACAGGCCCGCACGGCGGCGGCCGAGGCGAAGACCGCCATGTCGTAGCCGACCACCGCCCAGCAGTCGACCACCGCCCAGCAGTCGACCACCGCCCAGCAGTCGACCACCGCCCAGCAGTGGGACGCCGCCCAGGAGTCGCTGCGCGACGCCGAGACGAAGCGGCTGATCGGCGAGGCGACCGCGCCGGACGCGGACCCCGCGCTCGTGGTGCGCCACGGCCGCCGGATCGCGCTGCGATTGGCGGAGGCGAGCGACCCGTGGACGCGCCAGGCCGCCGAAGGCGCGTTGACCGGGGCCGACCCGCTGGTGCGAAAGCACGTCCGCACCGGCCTGGAACGGGCAGCGGCGCAGGACGACCGCGTGACGCTGCGCAGCGTCGCCACGGTGGGCAGCCGGCGGCTCAAGGACGCGGCCGACGCCGCGCTCGCCGGCTACGACGCGGACGTGCGGAACTTCCTGCGCAACCCGGACTACCCGGACGCGACGTCCAGCACCGGGTCAAGGTCAACCGGGTGCTGTCGGCGGGCGCGCTGGTCGCCTCGGGGCAGCAGGCCGAGCCTGCCGCCGAACAGGGACTCCCGGTGGAGGACTTCAACCACCCGGCCGGGCGCGCAGCGCATCCTGGACGAGGACAAGGTCCAGCTGCTCTCCGGCGACGGGCACGTCGTCTACACGCCGTGCGGTCAGCAGCCCTCCGAGGGCATCGGCCTGATGGAGGTCCGCACCACCGACCTGGAGGTCGGGCCGAACGATGACGGCGTGTTCTGCCTCAAGGTCATCGGGACGTCGGGCTATCTGACGATGCTGGTGCCCGACGTCTTCGAGATCCGCGGTGACGGCCACGGCCGGACCCCCAGCCACGGCGGCATCGTCGAGGTGCGGGAACCCTCCGGTGAGCAGCGGACCGACAAGATCAACCCGAACGGGGCCCTGCAGGTGGGCACTGGTCGCAGCACGTCGGCCAAGCCGGAGACCCTGCTGCGCGTGGAGATCAAGCCGTAGTGGGCGGTTGCCCCCCGGCGGATGGCGCATTGCCGGGGTAGTGGACGGTTGCCCCCCTGGTGGGTGGCTCACCGCCGGGGGGCAGGGTTGTCGGGCGGGGGTCGACGGGTCGTGGGGAACGAGGTGTGGGTGGTTCGCGCGGCTTCCTCTTTACCGAGTGGGGGCGGGGCGGGGTTCGTACATGTCCGCACCTTGATTCACTCGATGGTGTTTGGGTTGGCCGCCACCACCGAGGCGCACGGCCGCTGCATCGCCGACGCGCTGGACGTGGTCGGCTGGTCGGTGTCCTTGGCGGCACGCACGTCCTCCACATCGTGCCCGCCCGCGCCGCTCTCGGGATCTCCTTCGCCCCCAGCTTCACCGGGTCGGGGGGCGACCGCGCCTTCGGCGGGCGGTGTCCGGTCCGGTCGGACCGTTCCCGTCCAGCGGAAAAGACCCGGACGGTGACCGCATCGGCGGGAAGTCGGTGCGTCACCCGCCGGACCTGCGTCACGCGAATCCACTCCAGCCGGTCGGGCCGGAGTCCGTGCAGGTCGCCGTGCTGGGCCACCGGACCGGCGAACTCAGCCCGAGCAGGCGCGCTGCCACCCCCGGTGCACCGGGCAGCGGGGGCAGGTCGACCGGTCGCACAGTCGGCACAGTTCCGCCAGCAGGTGCTCGCTGCGCGCCTCCGGGCCGAGCAGCGCCCCCGCGATCGCGACCAGTTGCGCGCGTTGCCGATCGGACAACCGCTCGACCAACCGGTCCAGCACCGCCTGCCGGGCCGCCAGCGCCTCGGCCGCCACCCGTTCGCCCTCCTCGGTCAGCCGCAAGGGGCGGGCGCGGCCACTCGTGTCCCGTACGACCAAGCCCTGCTCCGTGATGCGGCGCACCAGGTGGGCCGTGCCCGGCTGGGAGATGTGCAGCACCTCCGCCAGCCAGTCGGCCGTGCGTCCCGGCTGGTCCTTGATGGCGATCAGCGCCTCGCCGAGCGCGCCGCCCGCGCCCACCGCCCCGGTCACCGCGCCCCGGACGGCGCCGGCCACCAGCAGGCCAACGGCGCCCAGCAGGTTTGCCGCCTCCTGCGATGAGACATTCATAACTCATGAATGTACGGCACGTGGTCCTGATCGTGTGTCTCAACCTCGCCCAGCTGCCCGTCGCCATGCGGTTGCTGCTCGTCACGCTGCTCGCCGCGGACCGGACCGGCAGCTTCGCCGTCGCCGGGCTCGCCGGCGGGACGGCCGCCGTGGGCACGGCGCTCACCGCGCCGTGGTGGTCGCGCCTGCTGCCCCGCTTCGGTGACGGTCGCGTCCTCGTCGCCTCCGGAGGGCTCTTCCTCTGCGGCCAGCTCGCGCTCGCGGTCAGCCACGGCACGGCCCCCATCATCGGCCTGGCGGCGGTGTCGGGGCTGTGCACGCCGCCGGCCGCCGGCAGCGTCCGGGCCCTGCTGCCCCGACTCGTCCCCCCGGCGGACCTGACCAGGTCGTACGCGGTGAACTCGGTGGCGCTGGAGGTCGTCTACCTCGGCGGGCCGCTGTGGGTGACCGGCTGGGTGGCGCTGGCCGGACCGACCGCCGCCCTGGTCGCGAGCACGGTGATCGGCGTGGGCTGCCTGGTCGTCGGGGGTGCCCTGGCACCCTCGGGCCGACGCCGGTCGCCGTCACCCGGCCCGCCGCTGCTCGCCGAGCCCGCCGTGCACACGCTCGGCGGCGCGTACCTCGTCTACTGGGTGTGCATGGGAGCGATGTGGGTGCTCTTACCGGCGTTCGCCGAACGCGCCGGCGCGGCGGGGCAGGCCGGGCTGCTCGTCGCGCTGTGGTCGGCGGGCAGCCTCGTCGGCGGGCTGGTCCTCGCGGCACGCCCGCCGCGGGGGTCGAAGCGGAACAGCTACCTGTGGCTGCTGGGCACGCTCGCCGCCACCTCCCTGCTGCTCGTGCCGCCGACGACGGTCGGCGGGATGGCGGTCTCGGTCTCGGTGTTCGGCGTCGCGCTCGCGCCCTGGCTCGCGGTCAACGACCAACTGGTGGCCGCGTCCGCCGTCGAGCGCACCGCGGAGCTGTACGGCTGGCTGACCACCGCCGGCCAGCTCGGCAGCGCCGTCGGCTCCGCGGTCGCCGGCCCGCTCGCCGACCGCTACGGGGGCGGGCCGGCCTTCCTCCTGGTGACAGCGGCGCTCGGCACCGGCTTCGCCATCGCGCTCCGCCGCAGGCGCACGCTGCCCGATTCCGCGCCGACCTGACCCCGCTCCCCCGGTCGGCCGGTCCGTCCGCGCCACGGCGGCGGAGGGGCATCGCGCGAGCGCCTGACCGGTTGACCGCGGCCTACCGGCATCCCCTGCCTCCGCGGCTCAGCGGCACGCTGCCGACAGCAGCGCGTCGAGCCGGGTCCGCGCGGTGGCGGGGCCGACTCCGCGGCACCGCCGGGTGACGAACCGCTCCTCGGGCCAGCTGTGCCTCCGACCCGTCAGCGATGCCCTGTGCGCGGATCAAGTGGCCGAACCCTCCCGGCGGGGTGAATCACGGCGCGGCTGGTGGCGCGGCGGGCCGCGGCGGAGGTAGGCACAGGTGGTGTGGCGGTGAACGTGGCCACTGTCGACGTGTTGTCTACGTGAGGGATGGACGATGTCCGCACCGACGCTGAACCACCTGGCCTCCGGGTACGACGCCCGCCAGGCGTACTGCCTGGCGAAGGCCGCCGAACTGGCCTATGGGGACCGGGACGAGATCGAGGTCACCGCCGGCGAGTGGGGATTCGACCGGGTACGTCACCACTGCTCGACGTTCAAGCCGCCGTTCGCGATCAGCCACACCCAGGCGTACACGATGGCGAGTCCGACGATGGTCGTGACCGCGTTCCGCGGCACTGAGCCGCTGCGGTTGCGGGACTGGTTCTCCGACGTGACCATCCCGCCGTGGCCCGGACCGGCGGGCACCGGTCTGGTCCACTACGGGTTCGCCGAGGCGTTGCGGGCGGTGATCCCGTCCGTGGTGGCGGCCGTCCAGGAGTTGCGCGACGGCGAGCAGACGGTGTGGTTCACCGGGCACAGCCTCGGCGGCGCACTGGCGATGCTGGCCGCGGCGTGGCTGCACTTCGAGGAGCCCCGACTGTCGGCGCACGGTGTCTACACCTTCGGGCAGCCCCGCACGTGCAACAACGTCCTGGTCAAAGCCTACGACCGGGCACTGGCCGGACGGACGTTCCGGGTGGTCAACAACAACGACGTCGTCGCGCAGGTCCCGCCCGGACCGTTGTTCCGCCACGTCGCGGCACTGCGCTACATCGACTCCTCGGGCAAGGTCCGCGACTCCATGCCGAGGGTGTCCAAGCTGCTGGACCGCGCCAAGGGGATGACCGCCGACCTGTTCGCCCCGGCTGCCGACGGGGTGCGCGACCACCTCATGAAAGCCTACGTGGCCGCCCTGGAGAAGAACCTCACCTGAGGACTCCGCGAGGACCACCGCTCGGACGGGTGCGGGACGTCCGGTCGGGCGACGCTTCGCCGCCGCCATGACCACTGCCCGTCACGTCGGCTGACACGATCTAGTCGACCTCGTCGCGGACCCGGCCGGCACCGCCGATCCGACCTAGATTCGGTTCGTCGCGGTGACGAGATCACGGAGGACCTGATGTTGAACCTGTTGCCCAAGATCGGTGTCGAGATCCCGTGCAGTTGCCTGGCCCTCAACACCCCGATGACCATCGGCACTGGCCTGTTCACCCTCGACTTCAAGGGCGGCATCAAGGTTCGGATCGAGGTCAACCCCCAGGAACCGCTCAACTCGGTACGACTGCGGGTGGTCGGCCACAAGATCAGTGCCGAACTGCCCGCGGACGACCTCGCCGGTTCCCGTCCCACCACGGTCACGATCGAGCAGCAGGACATCGACATCGACACGAAGAGCGTGCTGCGACTGGTGTCGAAGTTCCCACCCAAGTTCGAGCAACTCATGGTGCTGAGCTTCACCATGACCATCGACAACCCCGAAGCGGTGCTGCGGAACGCGGGTGTCCAGGTGACCACCCCGTCCGAGCCGCTGGTGCTGTCCACGAAGAACCCGGTGCAGTTGAGCAGCAAGCTCACGAAGTTCCCGCCCAAGGGCGACATGTACAAGCTGGAGAACCCGATGGAGCTGGTGCTGCCGGACAACCCGGACACCACGATCGTGAAGATCGACAAGTTCCCGGTGAAGGTCGGCGGCCTCTGACCCGTCCGGCGGCTCGGCACCGCCGAGCAGGGCGGCACCGCCGAGCAGGGCGGCACCGCCGAGCAGGGCGGCACCGCCGAGCAGGGCGGCACCGCCGAGCAGGGCGGCACCGCCGAGCAGGGCGGCACGTGCGGCGCGGGCGACGAGCCCGCGACACCGGCCAGCACCCGCCGACCGCACCGACCCGGTCGACACCGGGCGGCCCACTACCGGGTCGCCGAATACGGGTGGAGGCTGTTCCGCAGCTCCGCCGGCACCGGCACGGGCACCAAACCCTCCGGACCGCGGGACATGCAGGCGACCGACTGGCCACCCCGCGCGACCAGCTGCGGGACGGGCGCGTTGACCCGGAGGTAGTCGAAGGCCATGCCGACGCGGTTGTCGTCCAACTCGGTCAGCGTCATGCGCAGCTCGACCGTGTCGCCGGCGGTCAGCTCGCCGAGGTACTGGCAATCGCACGTCGTGGTGACCAGCGTGAAGCCGTTGGCGAGCGCTCCGAGCACGCCCGGGGCGTGCTCGGCGAGGAACCGTTCCCGGCAGTGGCCCTGCCAACGGAGGTAGTGCGCGAAGTAGACGTTGCCCGCGAGGTTGGTCTCGTCCAGGGTGATCAGGTGTCGATAGGCGTAGCTGCGGGTCACGCGGGCGCTCCTGCGGTGAGCACGGAGATGGCGACGGGTCGATCCTGTCCGGGCACCGGGACGATGACCGACGCGATCAGCGAGCCTCCGCAGCGCAGCAGCAGCCACCCGCCGTCGTAGGCGCCGGCGAACCGCACGGTCGACCGATCGCACCGAAGCCGGTCGAGGCAGCCGCGAATCGTCCTCGCCCGCGCGGCGAGCGCGTCCGGGGGTAGCTCGCCTGCGCCGGTCAACGCCCGCACCAGCTCCGCGTCGGGCGATTGGCCGCGTGGATGTCCACGTGGCTCGACGAATTGCCAGTCACAAGCCACCGGGCAGTCCCCGCCGGCCTCGACGGCGAACGGGGTGGCGACCGAGATCGACAGCGACGGGTCGAGGCCGATGCCGATCGCCGAGCGGGTCAGCATGGCTGCCAGCAGCGGCGGTGCCAGCGGCCGGCTGGGCAGCGCACCGGCGCCGGCCAGGCGGAGACCGGTCCACCGGATGGCGTGCCTGGCCGCGGAGCCCAGCGCGACCACGTCCCACGTGTACTCGCCACCGCCGGCCGTGGGAGCCGCTCGGCGCTCGACACCGTGCAGTTCCCACGGGCCGGGAACGGTCGGGTCGAGTTCCACCCGGTCGCAGCCCACCGGTAGCAGTCGCTGGTGCGGCACGCACGCCTGGAGCGCGTGCACGCTCGCGTCGTTGACGGTGGGGCTGCCCAGCACGGGGTCGAAGCCCGTCCCTCCGGGATCGGGCGTCACCGTCGCCCGGCACGATCTCGGATCGGGCACCGACACGGCCGCGATCCGACGGAACCGCCCGGTGTGGAACAGGAGCGGGCCGTACAGGTCGCCGGCGTCGACCGCGTCCGCCCCGGCCACGGTGATCGGATCGACGCCGGGCGCCGTGGGACGCAGGGGGAACTGCGCACGGAAGTGGTCGGCGAAGCCGGATTCGGCGCTGCGCAGCACGGTCTCGACGACCCCGTCGTGGCGCAGGGCGCACACCCGCACGGCACCGTCGGAATCGGGCACCACGACCGGGCGGTCGAACACGACCCGCTCCGCCACGGTCAGCGCACGTCCGGCCAACGCCGACGCCGCCTGCGCCATGGCCTCGAGGCCGACCACGGCGGGCAGCACGGCCAGGCCGTCGAGCCGGTGCTCGGCCAGCCACGGGTCGGTGCGCAGGGACAGCACCGCGTCGGCGACCAGCTCGACCCCCGGCTGGTGTGCCCGGACCCGCTCGACGAAGCGGCCGGGGTTCGCGACCGGCGCCGGGTCGCCGAGCCGACCGTGCACCGACACCGAGACGGGGGTGTCGGGACCGGACAGCAGTCGGAGGAGCAGGTCGGTTCCCTCCTCCACGGAGATCGGGGTGATGTCGCCCCGCGCCAGGGCGTCCACCGCGCCGAGCCGCTCGGCCATGCCGACGCCCGCCCAGACCGACCAGTCCACGTTCAGCACTCGACAACCAGGCAGGCGCAGCCGCTCCACCTCGGCGCGCAGCACGCCGTTGGCCAGCGCGTAGTGGCTCTCGCCCGCCAGCCCGCGCCTGCCGATCACGGAGCCGAACGTGACGAGCAGCCGCAGTTGCCGCGCCGGCACCGCGGACAGCAGCGCGTGCAGCCCGGAGACCTTGGGCGCCAGGTGCCGCCGCATTCGCTCGGCGTCGAGGTGCTCGAACCGGGTGGGCTCGTTGATGCCCGCGGCGTGCAGGACAGCGGTGACCGGCCCCAGCTCCGCGGACAGCTCCGCCACCGCCTGCCGCACGGCGTGCCGGTCGGCGACGTCGACGGACCGGTAGGCGTGCCGGACCCGGTCCTCCCGCAGTCGGTCGAGGTTGCACCGCAACGTCTCGTCGGTGTCCGGCCGGGCTCGCCCGATGACGGCCAAGGCCACCCCGCAGGAGCGCGCCAGGGCGCGTGCGCACGCGTAGCCGATGCCCTTCCCACCGCCGCTGACCAGCAGCACGTCGCGGTCGCCCAGCGGCAGCCGGCCGACGGGTCGGAGGTCGAGCGGTTGCTCGACGGGCTCGCTCACGGAGCCGGAACCGTCGACGACGAGCTCCCGCCACCGGCCGGGCTCGGCGTGACACGGTGGCGCATCCGACCGCCCCGCGGGCAGCCGCACGAGCGTGATGCCGATCTCCGGGTGTTCGAGGCACAGCGACCGCAGGAACCCGCTGGCCGCCGTGTCGTGCGCGGTCACCACGAGCGCCTTGGCGCGCAACGCGTACCGGGCGAGGTCCAACAGCGCGCCGGGTTCGCTCGGGACGGGCAGGGACGCGGTCCGCGCCGGCGGTCCCGGCTCGGGCCGTGCCGGCACGGTCCGTTCCGTGAAGCACCGCAGCCACGGCCGGACACCGTCGACCGGACCGTCCGATTCGGACGCCGGCCTCGCGGGCAGCTCCAGGAGCAGGGCGGCCAGTTCGGCGACCGAGCAGTCCGACACGGATGCGGGGACGGCGTCGAGCCGCCGGCCCAGCTCCTTCGCGGCCGCCGCGACGAGCTGGGCCGCGCGCAGCGAACTGATGTTGAGGTCGCCGACCAGGCGGGTGCCCGGTTGGATGAGCGCGCGGTCGAGTTCGGTCGCCTCGGCGAGCAGCCGGGTGATGACCGACACCGGCGATTCGGCGCGGTCCCGCTCGGACGACACCGCCGGGACGGGAGGGCGTTGTGGCGGCGGCGCGGAGCACGGGTTGGCGAGGAACTCCGGTTCACGCCACAGGTCGAACGGACGGGCGAACCGCCCGGCGAACAGCGGCGCGAGGTCCTTCGCCGCGGTGGAGCAGAACAACGCCGCGGCGGCATCGGCGGCTTCCAGGCTCACCGCCGGCGTGTCGCAGCCCAGGGCGACCAACGCGCTCAACGCGTCCCCCGGACCCGCCTCGCAGAACAGGTCGGTGCCCGCCAAAGCGCAGTGGACCGCCGGCCAGAACCGCACCGGTGCCAGCACCTGGGCGGTCAGTGCTTCGACCAGGTCCTCGTCGTCGAGCGGTCGCCCGTACACGGTGGACACCACGACCCTGGGCGAGGGGCGGAAGCCGATGGTGCGCAGGACGGCGTGCAACCGCTCGGCACAACCGGACATGGCGGGCGTGTGGAAGGCGTGCGAGACCGGCAGCATCGTGGCGGCGACCCCACGACGCGAGGCCGCCTCGGCCACCGCGCGCAACTCCGTCAGCGCACCGGCCAGGACCTGGGCGCGCGGGCCGTTGTCAGCGGCGACCACGAGCCCGGTGCCCGAGCACATCGCCGCCGCCTCGGCGGGGCCGGTGGCCACGGCCATCATCCCGGTGCCACCGGCGCCGTGGTCCGCCATGATCCGTCCGCGCTCGACCACCAGGCGCTCGCCGTCCGCGGCGGACAGCCTGCCGGACCAGGCCAGCGCGGTGATCTCGCCGAGGCTGTGGCCGATCGCCGCGACCGGTTCCACTCCGAGTTCGTCCAGCCGGGCGACGGCGGCGAGGCCGGCCCGGTAGACCGTCGGCTGGACCCGCGCCGTGTCCACGGTGTCCCCGGCGCCCACCCCTTGACCGGGGAACAGCAGGGTGACCCGGCCCGCCACCTGGTTGCCCAGCCACGTGCCCCGGCGGGAGACCAGCTTCCCGCCGGGCAACCCGGCGAGTTCGGCGGCGGCGCGGGCGGCGCACGCGCCGAGTTCTTCCGGGGTGCGCACCGCCAGCGCCGCGCGCACCCCGCCCGCGGGTGGCAGGCGGCCGAGGTGGCAGGCGAGATCCCGCAGCTCGGCCAGGGACAGCCGCGGTGCGAGCGCGGCGATCCGGGTCAGCAATCGGCCGGTCCGCGCCGGGTCCGCGCCGCTCACCGCGACCACCTCGACGGCGGGCGCCCGGCGGTCCGCCACCACGACCGACACCGACCGGTGGGATTGCCGGGCGGTGTCCCGCCCCAGCACCAGATGCGCGTTGACGCCGCCGAAGCCCATCGCGCTCACGCCGGCGAATCGCGGGCCCGCCGGCCACGGCTCGCCGGCGGGCAGCACGCGCAACGCCGGGCGGAGCGCGGGGTGCGGCGAGACGCAGCCGGTCGTCGGCGGCAGCGTGCCGGACGCCACGCTCAGCACCGCCTTGATCACCCCGGCCACGCCCGCCGCCGCCTTCGTGTGGCCGATGTTGGCCTTGACCGAACCCAGCGCGGCCGCCGCCGGCGCACCGGCACGGGCCTGGTTCAACGCGGTCAGCTCCACCCTGTCGCCGACCGCCGTTCCGGTGCCGTGCCCCTCGTAGAGCGCGATCTCGGCGTGGTCGATCCCCGCCATGCCGCTCGCCCGGCGCAGGGCGAGCAACTGGCCCGCGACCTCGGGCCTGGTGATGCCGCCACGTCCGTCGGACGAGACGCCCCAGCCGAGGATCTCCGCGTACACGGCGACGCCGGCCGCGCGGGCGTCCTCGGCGCGCATCAGCGCGAGCATGCCGCAGCCCTCGCCGGGGAGGAAGCCCGCGGACCGCTCGTCGTAGATCCGCATGTCCCCGTTGGCGAGCGCGCCGGTCTTGGCGAACCCGACCAGCTCGAACGGGTCCAGGCTGAGGTCGACGCCGCCGGCGATGCCGAAGTCCGCGCCGCGGTCCCGCAACGCGCGGCACACCGTGATCACGGCGAGCAGGGAGGACGCGCACGCCCCGTCCACCGTGTACCCGCCGCCGTGGAAGTCGAACTGGTTGCAGATCCGGCCCGCTATGGTGTTGGCCAGGCCACCGGCCAACGTCTCGTCCCCCACCTCGGGGAAGGCCGCGAGGTAGCGGCGCCGGATCCGCTCGAGCACCCCGCCGTCCACTTCGGGCAGTTCCGCCTCCAGCACCCGGCGGACGTACGGCCAGCGCAGCCGCAGCGTCCGCGCCCTGGTGACCTCGCCGGTCAGGCTGTTGCCGACCACGACGGCGACCCGGTCGCGGTCCAGTCCCGCACCCGCCGGGTGGCCGGCATCGGCGAGCGCCCGAGCGGCGGTCTCCAGCGCCAGCCAGTGCGCCGGGTCGGCGGCGCGGTGGACCTCGCTCGGTATCCGGAATTCCCGGCGGTCGAAACACCAGTTCTCCAGGACCGCGGCGTGCGTGCCGTAGGTCTTGTCCGGTGCGGACGGGTCGGGGTCCCAGTAGTCGTCGAGGTCGAGCCGCTGCGGCGGTAGTCGACGGAACGCGCGGCGGCGCTCGAGCACCGCCTGCCACAGCCCCGCCGGGTCGTCGGCGTCCGGGTACCGGCACGCCATGCCGACGATCGCGATCGGCTCCCCCTGCTCCCCCCGCTTCACGAGGACTCCCGCAGCGCGGCCGGATGCCCCACCTCGACCCGCTGTCGCGGCACCACCGGAGCCGTCCTCGGCGGACGGGACGCGGTGGCCACCAGCACGACCGCGCGCAGCACGCACACGATCACCAGGGCGAAGAACAAGCCGAACACCACGTGGAACTGCACCAGCACGCCGTACACCGCGGCCGTCGCCAGGCCGAACAGGACCTGGTTGCGCGGCCGGACGGGTGTCGTGCCGGGATCGGTGATCATGTAGTTGGTGAACAGGATGAACGCCGTTCCGCTCAGCGGCAGCAACGCGCTGACCAGGGAGATGTCGTCGACACCCCAGCGCAGCACCGCCTGGGCGACGAACCCGCCCACCCAGCCGAGGATCAGCGGCACCTTGCCGGTCAGCCGCGCGTTCACCATCGTCCCGGCCACCAGCAGCAGGGCCGGGACGACCGCGTCCCACCACCCGGTGACCCACTCGGTGAACTCGTACGGTGGCGCGACACCGACTCGGGGAAAGGCCAGCAACACCACGACGATGCCGAAGTTGCTCGGGTTGAGCACGTGCCGCCGACGTCCAGCCACGGGTACTCGGACCACGTACTTGCCGGCCACCCCGACCACCGTGGCGAGCACCGTGGGGAGCAGATCGTCGTTGGCGTACAACAACATCGCGCACGCCATGCCCGTGATGTAGGACGGCAGCAGGAAGTCCACGACCGCGCCCGGCCGGCCGAGCCAACGCGGGCGGCGCCGCTCCGTCGTCGCCTCCACCGAGTCCAGCACGAGCTCCGCGGCGAGCCCGGCGAGGACCGCGGCCACCGGGGTCAGGTACGCCTGCTCGAAGCCGAGCACGGTGTGGCCGAGCACCGTCAGCGCGGTGATGGACAGCCCGAACCGGCGCAGGGCCGCGGAACGCCGATCGCGAACGGTCCTGGTCACTCGTCCTCCTGCACGCTGCCGTCGGGCTCCAGCCGGAGCACGTGCCAACCGGGAGCCAGGGAGACCGAACCGGTGTGCCGGTGCCCGCACCCATCCCGCCAGGTCAGCCGTACCGGCACCGCGGCGGGCGGGTTCGCGCCGAGGCCGAAGTGGAGGTCCGGCGCGTTCACCCCGTTGTGGCCGTTGGCCGGGTAGAGCTGCGCCAACCCGGCGCCGCCGTCCGGCGTCGACACCTCGGCCTCCGCGCCGATCGCCGGTGTGGTCGGCCCGCCCGCGTGCGCGACGCACCGGCCCGCGCCGGTCGGCAGGCGCAGCCGCAGCCCGAGGAAGCTCCCCGCCGGGGACGTGTTCCGGTACATGGTCGACCGTGCCCACTGGTTGGCGGCCACGAAGTCCAGCCGGCCGTCCGAGTCGACGTCCCCCACGGCGAAGGCCCGGCTGACCGCGTCGCTGTCCACGCCGACCCGGTCGGCCACGTCCACGAACCGGCCGTCGCGGGCGCGGGCGAAGAACGTGTTGCGGTCGTGCCCGGACAGGTCGACGCCCTCGGTGAAGGTCGGCCACAGCTCGGGGTGGCGGACCACGAGGTCGTTGGACATGGCCAGCTCCTGGAGCTGTGCCCAGCGGTTCTCCGCACCGGCTACGAACCCGGTCGCGTGCATGACCTCGTCCGCTCCGGTGTTGTCGAAGTCGGCGGCCTTGACGTCCCACGACCAGCCCGACCGGGACAGGCCGAGATCCTCGCTGACGTCGTCGTAGGGCGCCACCGCGTGGCGCAACCGGTCGGACAGGCCGGCCCTGGGCACGGTCGCGACGAAGGCGAAGTTGCTCTCGTGGAGGGCGTACGGCTCGGTGATGTTGCTGACCAGGATGGCGGGCACGCCCGTACCCAGCAGGTCGGTGAACGCCACCCCCATCCCCTTGAACGAGTCGTCGCCCAGCACCTTCGACTTCGGTGTGGTCGCGTGCCGGACGCCGGCGGCCGGGGTGAACGCGACGTGCCCCGGCGCGGAACCGTTGACCAGCAACCGGTCCGGGCCGAAGTCGTTGGCCACGTACAGCTCCGGCAGACCGTCCCCGTCGAGGTCCTGGGCGCCGAGCGCGAGCGCCCACCCGGTCCGGTCCGCCGGCGCGAAGGCGTCGCGTTCCTCGGTGAAGCGCCCGTCGCCCGCGGACCGGAGCAGCCGCAGCGCGCTCCCGTTGGCCGCGTGCGAGAGCGAGTCGTTCATGACCTGCTCCGGGGAACCGGCAGTCGGGTCGAGCACCCGGAGGCCGTCCGGGAAGTAGTTGCCGAACACCAGGTCGAGGTGGCCGTCGCCGTCGAAGTCGCCCGTGGTCGCGGCGTTGGTGTTCCACACCTGCCACGGGCTGACCAGTTCACGCGCGGAGAACGCCGCCGCCGACGGCGCCACGCCGGGGGTGCGCCGGAACAGCACGGGCGAGCGGCCCCAGTAGTAGACGACCACGTCCTGCCAGCCGTCCTCGTCGGCATCGGTCGGCAGGCAACCCATCGGCGCCGCGTGCGGAGGCAGCTCGGGCCCGCTGGGAACCAGCGGGAACGGCCGGTAGCGGGCGCCGGTGGTCGGCGCCGGCGCCACGCTCACCGTGTCCGTCCGCGGATCGACCAGGCACAGGTCGTGCGAGACGGTGCCGCCGTCCGCGGCGAACAGCCCGGCTCCCGCGCCGACCGAGGAGATCCAGGACCTGATGCCCTCGTAGGCGGGCGCGACGGAACGCAGGTGTCGGGCGCCGGGTTGATCGGCGGGGCTGACCGGGTAGCCGGTGAACGAGAACCGCTCGGCGAGCGCATCGCGTTCCGCTGCCGAAGGCCGGTGCCCGACGGTCGCGGCGAACACCGCGGCACAGCCGAGCAGCGCGACCAGCCGGACGGCGTGCCTGCGCAGCAATGTCCTCATCGCTCCTCCCACTGTCGGCTGGTCTCGGTGCGCCACCGCTGGTACCGGGTGAGGGTGACCGGCCCGTCGTCCAGCAGGGCCAGCGCGCGGTCGGTCCACGCGGCGGCCTCGGCGACGCCGACCCCCGCCAGCAGCGCCGCGGCCTCGTGGGTGTGCGCGGGCACCACCGAACCCACCTGCCGGGCCTTGCACGCGAACGCGCAGCCCTGGGCGAGCCACCGCCGGTGCCGCCCGGCCGGCCCGACCAGCCTGCTCAGCTCGGCGGCATCGGCGCCGCCTGCGTAGGTGGCCGCCAGCCCCACGCCGCTCCACAGATCCGCCTGCCGGTCCGGCGGGAACTCCGCGACCCGCAGCGCCACGCCCTCCGGATCGGCGCATTCGTGGAACCACAGCGCCCGGCCGAGGCCCTGGTCGCGCACGGCGCGCGCACCCGGCGGCAGCCCCGGCTCCACCCGTGCGCGGCCGATCGCGCGGTCGGCGTGGAAGAACCCCTGGTGGAAACCGAACCCGTCCCAGGCCAGCCAGCGCAGCAGCGGGTCCGCGGTCGGCACACCGGCCACCGGCCGCAGGCGCAGCCGCGCGTAGGCCCACCCGATCCCCACGTGCACCAGGTGCGGGTGGGCACTGCCCGGTCCGCTGAGCAACTCCGCCACTCGCCGCCCCCTGGCGAGCGTGACGAGGTCCAGCAGGGCACAGCCCATTCCGGCTCCCTCGCAGGCGAAGCCCCTGTGCGCCGGGTCCACCTCGCCGATGCGCCGCGCCAGTCGGTCGACCGTGCGCCCCTCGATCGCGGCGTTCAGCCCGGACAGGAAGGCGCGGGCCGCGGATTCGAGCACGCCCCGCGCCGGGCCGGTCCGCAACCGGAACCTACGCCGGCCGAAGTCGACCCGGCCGGGGTCCACGGACAACAGCCTCACCGCGACGCTCCGCCGCGCGCCATCGCGCGCTCGAACAACGCCGTGACCAGCAGGGGCTTCGCCTCCCGCTGGAAGTCCACCTCCGGGTGGAACGCACGCACGGCGCCCTCCAGGACCAACAACGACAGGATCGGGAACACGAACTGCGGGTCGGCGTAGAAACCGTGCCGCCGCTGGATGTCGAACAGCGTGGTGGCGAACGAGATGAGGTCGAACTCCTCCGCGCGCCGACCGGCACTCTCCTCCACCAGGGCCACCAACTCGGCGCGGAAGCCGTCCGGGTCCGCACCCGGCACCGTCGTGGCCGTCGAGGCCACGATGTCCGCGCACGCCGGTCCGTCGCCGCGACCCATGCAGTAGAAGAACGCCGCGAACTTCTCCCGCGCCGAATCCGACAGCCGCACGGTGAACCCGGCGTCCAGGACCACGATCGAGCCGTCCTCCCGGAAGTACAGGTTCCCCGGGTGCAGGTCGCAGTGGACCACACCGTCGATGAACAGCATCCGGTACACCGCGCGCAGCGCGGTCACCACGGCACGCCGCCGGCCCGCTGCCGAAAGCTCGTCCGGCCGGAAGCGGACCAGGCCACCGACGAAGTCCATCACCACCATGTCCTCTGTGGACAGGTCGCGGTGGACCGCGGGCACCGTCACCCCGGGCACGTCGGCCATGCTCCTCCGGAAACCGTCGAGCAGCTCGGCCTCGCGGGTGAGGTCGAGCTGCGCCCGGATGCCTGCGCTGAGCTGCCGGGCGATCTCGACGACCGGTGCACCGCGCAGGACGGGCAGCCGAGCCAGCACACCGGCGACGCGCTCCAGCACAGCCAGGTCCAGCGGCAACGACCGCTCCACATCCGGTCGGCGCACCTTGACGGCGACGTCCCGGCCGTCGGCGACCCGAACCCGGTAGACGCAGGCGATGCTGCCCGACCCGACGAGCGTCGCCGGCGAGCCGGCCGACCCCCGCAGTGCCGCGAACGAGGGCGCGGGTTCCGGGCGCACCTGGTCGTAGAGCCGGGCCAGCGCACGGCAGACCCCCGGCGGCAGCAGATCCGCCCGCGTGCTCAGCAACTGCGCCGCCTTCACGAACGCCGCACCCAGCTCGACCACCGTGCCGGCCAGCCACGACTCCAGCACGGGCCCGGCCCGGTGCCCGCGCAGCCGGCCGGTCGCCGCCGACCAGGCCAACGACGACGAGCGCCTACCGAGGACCAGCAGAACCCGTGCGAACCGAAGAACCACCGCGCCCCGACTGACCTTCCCGCCGGCCATCCACACGAGCGCCTCCGAATCACCCGGGCACGACATCGCGTCGAGACGCTAGCAGCGACCAGCCACGCCGGCCGACACGCGATCAGACGACGCGAAACACTCGCGTGAGTGAAGAGCAACCAACCTTTTCGGTGGCACGTCGTTCCCTTGTGGACCCAGCGTCAACCACAAACTCCGGGGGATCGACGAACGACCCGCCTTGGGCGCTCGGACGACATCAATCGCGGAACCGGAAATCCTGCCGACTACGGTTCGCACACACCACTTTCGAGCAAATCCGGATACGCGTCGCGTAAGATCGCACGACGCCGGTTCACCCGGCGGCTCCGGACAGCCGGACCAGTTCCGGTGGTCGCTCAGCCGGACGTCGGGGACAAGCGGCCCGCGAGCCAGCGCTCGATGTCGTGCAGCGCCGCGTCGGCCATGCCGGTCGGCCGGGACGTGAAGCCGTGTGGCGCTTCCGGGTAGATCCGGAGGTCGACCTCGCCGCCGGCCGCCGACAGCCGCGCCGTCATGGCCAGGTTGTCCTCCAGCAGGACGTCCAGGCTGCCGACGACCACCAGGACCGGGGGCAGGCCGCGCAGGTCCCCGTAGACCGGCGAGATGTCCGGCGCGGTGCGGTCCGGCACGTGGCCGGCGTACGCCTGGATGAAGTACTCGTCGGCGATCAGCCGGCCGGCGGGGGTCAGGCCGCTCAGGTCGTAGGTGCCGAATTGCAACGCCGCGCCGGCGAACGGGTCGACGACGCCCCGGTCGCGCAGGCGCAGCAGCGTCGTCATGGCCAGCGTCGCGCCCGCCGAGAAGCCGCCGATCGACAGCCGGGTCGTGCCGAAGCGCGCCTCGGCCCGCTCCAGCAGCCACAGCGCCGCCGTCTCGCAGTCGTCGGGCGCGGCGGGCCAGGGGTGCTCGGGCGCGAGGCGGTAGTCCACGCTCACGACGGCGACCCCGAGCGCGTCCGCGAGCCGCCGGTTGCGGGCGTCGCCCTGCGCCGCCGAACCCAGGTAGAAGCCGCCGCCGTGGATGTCCAGGTGGACTCCGCGCGGCGCGGTGTCGCCCGCGGGCAGGAGGACCCGCACGGGCACCTGCCGCCCGGCGGCTTCGACCACCTGCTCGACCGCCGCCGGGTCGGGCGGGACGGCACTCCGCTTCGCGCGGGCCGCCCGCAGCTCGTCCGGGTCGCTCGGGCCTTCCACCGCCCGTGACGCGGCATTGGCCGCCCGGCACTCCGCGACGTGCGCGACGAGCCCCGCGTCGATGAGATCCCCCAGCCCCAACCGCACGCCCGTCCCCCGATGCTCCGCGCGACAACCCCGGTCCGACCCGATCATCCCCTGCCGCCGCGCCGGTCGCGTGGCCGGGGTCCCCGGTCACGCGCCGCGGCACCGGTCCCGGATCTCGGGGCGTCGCCGGAAGCCCGCCGACTCGTAGGTGGCGACCGCGCCGACGTTGGAGCTCGGGGTGCAGACGAGCGCGCTCGACGAGCCGAGCCGCCGCAGCGCGGACGCCGCGGCGACGGTGATCGCCCTGCCGTAGCCGTGCCCGCGGTGGTCGCGGTGCACGCCCATCGGTTCGAGCAGGCCGGGCCTGCCCGGACCGGCCGACCACACCGTCACCGCCGCGACCGCGTCGCCCCGCCCGTCGTAGGCGACCAGGCACCGGGCGTCGGTGTACGCCGAGCCCGCCGCCATCGCGCGCCAGCGCTCTTCGGTGAACGTCGACCCGTCGAACGACGCACGCTGCACGGCGACCCGGACGTGCGCCTGCTCCGGCCCGACCTCCTCCACCCGGACGCCCGGGTCCTCCACCGGCTCGGCGAGGTCGCGGCGCAGCGGCGTCCAGGGGTCGCCCGCCGTCCAGCCGCCCTCGGCCAGCGCGTCCTGGACCAGCGAGCCCGTCGGCGCTTCGACGTACGCCTCCCCCGCGGGCAGCACGCCGCGCTCCGGGTCGGTCACGTCCTCGACCACCTGCCGCGCCAGTTCCCCGTCGCGCTGGGCGTCCGGCGCGATCGCCAGCCGCAGCAGCCGGGGGTCGTCCAGCAGCCCGACGGCGAGGACCCGCCCGTCCCGGCTCCAGGTCCGGACCGCCCCGGCCGCCGCCTCCGCGCCGAACCGCCGGAACCAGCCGACGTCACCGGGGTGCAACTGCACCGGCGCCCCCTCGTGCTGCCACTCCCGCAGCACGCCAACGGCCCCGTCCAGCCCTTCGACCCCCGGCTTGCGCACCACGATCGCCATGCCCCCGATCACACACCACCGCACCGACCGCGCGCACCCGGATTCGGCGCGCCTGGTCGGCGGTCGAGCAGCCGGGCCACAACCGCCCGCGCTCCGCGCCGATCTCCGCCGCGACACGGGCACAGGTTCGCACTTCGCCGGCGGGTGATCGGCCTCCGCCGGCCTGCGCGGTCACACGGGCGTCTGCGGCGCGCGGTCCGGGTCGCCGTGCCGGACCCGCGCGGCCCGCTCCCGCACCCGGTCGAGCAGCCGGATCGCCGGGCCGGCCGTGATCCCGTGCAGGAGGACCGAACCGATCACCACGAGGGCGACCACCCGCCAGATCGCCTCCTGCTCCGCGAACCGCCCGTGCTGGAGGGCGTAGGCGACGTAGAACAGCGACCCGATGCCCCGCACGCCGAAGAACGAGATGACCGCCCGCTCGCGGAAGCCCGTCTTGCCGCGCGCCAGGCCGATCAACCCCGCCGCCGGCCGCACCACGAGCAGGACGGCCAGGGCCACCAACACCTCCCGCCACCCGGTGCCCGCCAGCAGGCCGCTGACGGCCGCGCCGCCCAGCAGCAGGACGAGCAGGACGGTCAGCATCCGCTCCGTCTGCTCGACGTACCCGTGCAGCACGCGGTGGTAGCCGTGGGACCTCTCGCCCGCCCGGATGGCGCAGGCGCACACGAAGACCGCCACGAAGCCGTACCCCTCGGCCAGTTCGGCGAGGCCGTAGGCCAGGAAGGTGGCGGCGAGCGCGACGAAGCCCTCCGCGTGCTCCGCCAGGCGGAGTTCGTCCGACGGCGCGGAGAAGAACAGCGCGCGCAGGCCCCACCCGGCGACCAAGCCGACCAGGACGCCGCAGCCCAGCCGCCACAGCACGTCGACGGCGACCCAGTGCGCGAGCCAGGCGGCCGGCGCGACGCCGGCCACGCTGATGGCGATCGCGGCGTAGGTGAACGGGAACGCCAGGCCGTCGTTGAGCCCGGCTTCGGAGGTCAGCGCGAACCGCGCCTCGTCCTCGGCCGAGCCGGGGTCGTCCGGGTCCTCCGCCGGCTCGGCCACCTGGACCTCGCTCGCGAGCACCGGGTCGGTGGGCGCGACCACCGCCGCGAGCAGCACCGAGGCGGCGACGCCCCAGCCGAGCACGCCCCGGCCCAGCAGGCCGACGGCGAGCATCGACAGCGGCATCGTCACGGCGAGCAACCGCCACGTCGTGGACCAGCGGCGCAGGCCGATCGGCCGGTCGAGCGCCAGGCCCGCGCCCATCAGCGAGACGATCACGCACAGCTCGGTCAGGTGCACCACCACCGCGCCGTGCCGGATCGGGTCCGGGTCGGGCAGCGCGCCGACGACCGCGAACCCGACCGCGCCCGCGGCCAGGAACACGATCGGCATCGAGATCGGCGCTCGGCCGAGCGCCCGCGGCAGCAACGCGGCCAGGAGGGTCGCGACGCCGACACCGACGTAGGCAACGGCGCCCGCAGCCACTCAGGTCTCCTCTCCGCCCCCGGCCGGGGACGCGACTCGACCACGGTGGTACCCGGTGCGGGCCAAGCCAACCCCGCCGGTTTCGCGTGCCTTCGGAACACATCGCACCGCGGGCCGCTCATGGTTCACGGGCCGTCGTTCAGGGACGCCGGACGCATGGCCGTACCTCAGTCCACAAAGGACTGTTTCGGCCGACACCACCACACCGTCGCCACCGGCGGGCCGGTGCACCCCATCACGGCCGCGAACACCGCCCGCGAACCGGACGACGCCCAGCCGTCCGGCAGCGGCTCCGACCGCGCGGTGCCCGCGGGGCGGGCCGGCGACGGCCCGCCCCGCGAACGGTCGCCCTCAGCGCCGGTGCAGACCGGCGTGCAGGCCCTTGATCAGCTCGCCCTGCGGCGTGTCGCCGTCCAGCGACCAGATCATCGCGCCACCGAGCCGGCGGTCGCGGATGAACTTGCCCTTGCGCTTCAGCTCGGTCGGGTCGTCGTAGGTCCAGAACGTGGCGCCGTCGAACAGCCAGGCGTGACCGGCCTTCTCGTCGCGGTGCAGCCGGTACTTGCCGCCCGCCAACAGGTTCTTCAGCGCGCGGTAGTCGTCGTAGCCCGGTTCGTGGGTCGCCGGCGCGGGCCCGGTGGACTGCTGGAACAGGCCGTTGTTCGCGTTGGTCACGCCGGTCCAACCACGACCGAAGTACGGCACGCCGAGCGTGATCTTGTGGCGCGGCGCGCCGCGCTCGATGTGCGCGTCGACCACGATCTCACCGCTGTCCTTGGGCGTGGTCGGGTCGCCCTCGGGCACGCGGATGGCCGACTGCTGGTTGGTGGTCTTCTCCCAGGTGCCGTGGTAGTCGTAGCCCTGCACGGTGGCGAAGGTCAGCAGCTTGTAGACCTCGGCGAGCTCGTACCCGCGGTCCATCGCCTCGCGGTTGGCGGGCAGGAACGCGGTGAGGTCGTAGACCTTGCGGTCGCGGACGCCCTGCTTGGCCAGCTGCGCCCGGTACTCGCGCAGCAGCTTGGTGAAGTTCTGCTTGTCCTCGGGGCGGACGACGTTGCCGACGTCGCCCTCGGTGGACGGCCACTCCCAGTCCAGGTCGATGCCGTCGAACACGCCCTTGGCCGCGCCGGCGGGCGCGCCCGGCAGGTTGCCCTTGAGCCACAGGTCGATGCAGGACTTCACGTGCTCCGCGCGCGACTGCGGGGTGAGCGCGGCGTTGGAGAAGTACTTGGAGCCCGTCCAGCCGCCGAGCGAGATGTAGACGCGCAGCTCGGGGAACTTCTTCTTGAGCTGCTTGAGCTGGTTGAGGTTGCCCGCGAGGGCCTGGCCGGGCCGGTCGGCCTTGCCGTTGACGGACTGGTCGGCCGGGATCAGCCGCTGGTAGTCGTCCACCGGGTCGGAGCTGACGCACCTGCCCTGCTCGTCGAGCAGGCCGAAGGCGTAGTTGAGGTGGGTGAGCTTGGCCGCGGTGCCGTTCTCGACCAGGTAGCGCACCGGGACACCGCGGTCGGCGAAGCTCCACTGCGTGTAGTACCCGACGGTGCGCACGGCACCGCCGCCGTGGTGGTCGTGGGCACCGGCCGGGGACGCGGCGACCGACAGCCCGATCGACAAGGCGCCCGCCACGACGGCGGCGCCCCATCTCCTCATCGACATGGTTCTCCTCGTGCTGGCAGCGGCGACGTTAAGGTCCAGACCACGCTAGATTGAGGTCTAGACCACAGCTACGCCCGAATGGCCCAACCGGCGCCGGTCCGGGTGGCTCCGCGTCCGCGCCGGACGTGGGCGGCACCGCGCCGACGCGGCAGCCGATCGCCCGGATCACGGGAACACCCGGAAGCAGGCTTGCCTCCCGACACCGACTGTGACTGTATGGATTCAATCGATCACTACTAGTAGTGTTCGGTCACCGGGCGCGAAGGGTTGATGATGAGCACTGTTCACGCTGCGACCACGGACACCCCGACAACCGCCTCCTCGATCACCACGGTGGCCGGGACGGGCACCGCCGCGTTCGGCGGCGACGACGGACCCGCCACGACAGCCCGGCTGAACACCCCGCGCGGGCTGGCGGCGGACCGCGCCGGCACCCTCTACCTCGCCGACACCGACAACCACCGGATCCGCCGCATCACCCCGAACGGGACCATCACCACGGTGGCCGGCACCGGTGCGGGCGGGTTCGGCGGCGACCACGGCCCCGCCACCGCCGCCCGCTTGAACTGGCCCATCGCGGTGGCCGTGGACAGCACCGGCGCGCTCTACATCGCCGACTACGCCAATCACCGCGTCCGGAAGGTCGCACCGGACGGGACCATCACCACCGTGGCCGGCACCGGCACCGCCGGATACGGCGGCGACAACGGACCCGCCACCGCCGCCGCCCTCAAGAGCCCGATGGGGGTGGCCCTGGACAGCGCCGGCGCGCTCTACATCGCCGACCGGGACAACCACCGCGTCCGCAAGGTCACGGCGGACGGCCGGATCACCACCGTGGCGGGGACCGGCGCCGCCGGGTTCGGCGGCGACGACGGACCCGCCACCGCCGCCGCCCTCAAGAGCCCGACCCGAGTGGCCCTGGACAGCGCGGGCACCCTCTACCTCGCCGACTCCGGCAACCACCGCCTCCGCAAGGTCACACCGGACGGGACCATCACCACCGTGGCCGGCACCGGCACCGCCGGCTCCAGCGGCGACAACGGACCCGCCGCCAACGCCACCCTGAACAACCCGTTCGGGATCGCGGTGGACCACGACGGCACCCTCTACCTCGCCGACTTCGACAACCACCGCGTCCGCAGGATCACGCCGGACGGGACCATCACCACCGTGGCCGGCACCGGCACCGCCGGCTCCAGCGGCGACAACGGACCCGCCACCGCCGCCCAGCTGAAGAACCCGCAGGACGTGGCACTGGACAGCGCCGGCGCGCTGTACCTCGCCGAGGCGCACAACCACCGCGTCCGGAGGGTCGTCACGGCGAGGGTGACCGGCCTGCCCGCCTCGGGCGCGGTCGTCTCGTGGACCAACGTCCGGAGCAAACTGCGGATGGCGGTCTTCCGCGAGTCCACCAAGGACGGGGCCGAGGTCCACCAGTCGCTCCCCGCCGCCAGGGACCACCAGCGGTGGCGCTTGACCCTCGTGGGCCAGGACGGCGGTGATGCCCTGTACACGATCCAGAACGCGCGCAGCGGCAAGGTGCTGGAGATCGACGAGGCGCGGACAGCGGACGGCGCGGTGGTCGTGCAACGCGCCTACGCCGGTGCCGGCGCACGCCACCAGCAGTGGAAGCTCATCCCGGTGGACCCCGGAGCCGACGCCCCGCGGGTGTTCCGGATCGTGAACCGGAACAGCGGCCTGTCCCTGCGGGTCGAGACCAACGCCCAAGGGGTGGTCAGGCAGTCCGGGGCCGCGGGCGACGACGAGAAGCGGCAGTGGCGCATGGTCCCGGCGTAGGCGGAGCGCACGGAGGAAGCCCGCTCGGGCTTCCTCCTCCCGCTCACTTGCCGGGTTCGGAGGCGCGGGGCGGGGTGTCGGTCTTCGCCTTGGGCGCTTCGGGCGCCCCGGCGAAGTCGCTCTTCCTCGGCCGGTCCTCCAGGTCCTCGTCCTTCTGCAGCCCGCTGTGCTCCGTCACGGTCGAGCTGGACTCCTGCATCCCCGCGGACGCCGCCTTCGACACCGAAGCCGGGTCCTGGGCGTACCGGGACTGCTCGCCGGCCGTCGTCCGGGCGTTCTGGATGAAGGCGCCGAGGAAGCCCAACACGGCCCGAGCCTCGGGCGAGTGCTCCTGCACGACCTTCGACCGGGCGGAGGCGCCGTGGATGCCGTTGCTGAACAGGCTGCCGTGGGTGTCGTCGTAGGTGTCGTCGTCGGCGTCCTCGAAGTCGACGCCGTCACCCGGCCGCGGCCGCGCGCCGTCGCGGGTCACCGAGAAGATTTCCGCCCCTTTGTTGGCGAAGTCGAAGATGTTGCCGAACACCATGCTGCTCACCCCTTGTAGAGCGCTCGTGGCGAATAATCCAGGGTTTCCCCGTCGAACATCGTGTGGTGGACGTCGAGGGCGGAGACGACCTCGGCCCGCCCTTTCAAGCGGAAATCGCCGCCGCCGACCAGGTCGATGTCGCCGATGTCGCGGGCGACCACGTGCTCCAGTCCGGGGTAACCGCCGGATTGCGGTGGCGACAGGACGGCCACCGGCACGGCGTACCGCACCGCCAGGAAACCGGAGAAGGTGACCGGTATCTCGTAGGTGTACTGCTTGCGGGTGCGCCGCTGGGTGGCGATGGTCTGCACCCGCGAGTTCGGCGGGACGTCGCCGGAAATCTGCGAGGTCGAGGACCAGCTCGTGGTCAGCGTGCCGCCGACGGATGCCGTGATGCCCAGCATCAACTGGGCGTGCAACTCCGCCGTGCCGGTGGCGCTGCCCTGGGTCGTGAACGTCGTCGCGTTCGTCGTCGTGTTCGTCGCCGACGTCTCGCCGGTGTTGGCGTTGTCCACGCCCACCGAGTCCTTGCTGTTCTTGTTGGTGACCGTGTTCGAGTTCTTGTTCTGCATGCTGTTCTGGAGCTGCAACTGGAGCTGGTTCTGGAGCTGGAGCTGCAACGACGCGCTCGCCTTGCCGCCGAAGGTGAGCTGGGACTGCCCCTGGAGCGTCCACGTGACCGCGTTCGAGACGGTGAAGTTCACCGTGTCGGAGAACTTGAGCGTGGACGACTGGCTCCGGTTGACGTAGGAGCGCGCGGAGAACGTGTCGGGCGGCGGCTGGTCGACGTTGCCCCGCTCCTCGACCAGCGGCTCGCCGAGGTGCAGGTAGGCGAGCCAGCCCAGCTCGGTCGCGGTGCCCGGAAAATCACCGAAACTCGACTTGTTCAGGGAGAACCCGATGGGCTTGTGCGCGGTGCCGTTCTGGTCCACGTAGACCAGGTTGGGGTGGTTGAGGATGGACTGCCAGGATTGCTCGATGTTGAGTTCCCGCAGGTTCCGCTTGGTCAGCGGGTGGCGTTTGACCCGTTCCAGGTTGTACGTGTTCGCAGGCATTCCTCGACCTCGCCGGATGTGGGGGTGACCGTGCTGGCGGGAGTAAATGGGGGCTGCGCGCAACGCGGTCGACGCTAGCACGGGTCCCGATCCGGGACCAGGCTCCGCCGAGTGCCGGACCGCACTGGTCGATCGACCGGCCCGACGATTCCCGTGAAATGTCGCCGACGGCACGAGCGGTCACTGTGGATCACCCGATCGTCGGCTTTCGACCGCCTCGTCGCATCAGCCCGCCGGCCCCCGGCGAACGGTTTGCGTGAAGGTTCCGACGCGCACTGCGCCATTCGCCTCCGGTTTCGCGTCGATCGAGTGAAATACTGACCGGTATTTTCGTCGTGCGGTATACCTGGTGACATCCGATCGCGTGCCCACCCCGATCGCGCGTCGGACTTCGGCGTTCCGGATCGCGAAGTCGTCGACGCGTCGCCCCCGATCCCCGCATCGAGCATTCGATGCGCCGTGCTCACACCCAGAACAGGTGAGGTGTCCACGATGTACACCCAGGAACGCACTCCACTGGCGGATCTGGTGGTCGGCGGACCGGTACCGGTGAACAGCCACGACAACGCCATCGTGGCGGCGTTGGTCGAGAACCGGCCGGTCATGCTCGTCCACGCCTTCAACGGCGGCTACCTCCGACCCGTCAACCTGAAGGAGGAGAGCCACGACCAGGGGGTCCAGCTCGCCACCACGCTCGACCCCGAGACCAAGGACCGGCGCGGCCACCTCTGGCACATCACGCCCGGCGGCTTCTTCGCGCAGCGACCGCTGTACTTCATCGAGAGCGCCGCCGGCCAGGTCACGGACAAGCCGGCCGCTCCCGGCGCGGCGCCCGCCGGCGTCGGTGACGACGGCGCGCCGAAGCCGAAGCGGCGGCGCATCACGGTCCACCAGGACGCGCCCAAGAGCCAGGCGGACGCCCTCCAGGTCGGGCTGCCGGGCAAGGTCGGCGAGAAGTGGCGCGGCCGCAACGGCGCGCCCGAGGACACCCAGCTCTGGGTCGTCACGGTCACGCCCTGGGGCGGGGTGACCTTCGTGCCGATCACCCACCCCGACGCCATCCTCGGGTTCAAGGACCACGCGGTGGCGGCGAACGCCGAGGCCCGCGTCACCTACAACTGGGGCGGTGACTTCACCGGGACGGTGATCAACACCTTCTACCCCCGGCTGCCGAACGAGTGGGGCGTCCCCTACCACCACGTCTTCACGTGAGCCGCGCCCGCCGACGCGCGAACCCGTCCAGAGCCAATGGCCGCACCGCCCGGAAGGGGCATCGATGCCCGTGCCCACGGAACACCTCAAGGTGGCCATCGTCAACGCCGCCACGAAGAAGACCCTCGGCGCGGAGTCGCCGACGAGCGCGGACGGCGCGCTGGTCGTCCGCGACCACCCCGCCGGCGGCCCGGACCCGCAGCGCTGGCAGCTCGTGCCCGTGCAGGCGCGGGAGGACCGGGCGTACGTGATCCGCGACGCGAGCAGCGGCAAGGTGCTCGACAACCCCGCCGTCGCGGACCGGAGGGCGCGCCAGTGGGCCGCCAACGGCGGGCCGGGCCAGCAGTGGCGCGTCATCGCCGTGGAGGGCGAGGCGGACCTCTACCGCGTCGAGTGCGTGAACGGCGGCGCCGTCCTCGACCTCGCCGCGGGGCAGGACAACCCCCGGGTCGTCCTGCGCGAGCACGACGACGGCGCGGAGAGCCAGCGGTGGCGGTTCGTCCCCGCCGAGCCCGAGCGCACCGCGGAGCCCGCGCTGCGGTGGGCGTCGGCGAGCCACTGGAACGGCCGCCGGTCCTGGCGGCTGGTCCGCTCGACCGCGCTGCGGCCGACGCCCGACGCGACGCCGTCGTTCAGCGACATGCGGCTGGTGCTCGGCCGGTTCGGCGGTGACGAGGCCGGGGTGTGGGACACCCGCCCCCCGGGCGGTGGGCACGGCCTGCGGGCCGGCGCGCGGTTCCTCGCCGACGTCACCGGGCAGGGCCGGGTGGACCTCGTCGGGATCAAGCCCGCGAAAGGGGTCGTGGCGTCCGCCGGCCGGGGCGACGGCACGTTCGAGGACACCGAACGCGTCCTGCTGCCGTACACGGCGCCCAACGACGACTCGCGCCGCGGCGACCTCTGGTGCCTGGTGGACACCACCGGCTCGGGCCGGCTCGACGTCGTCGTGCTCGCCGGCGACGGCGTGCGGGTGGCGCGGCAGGGCGAGGACGGGAAGTTCGCGCCGTGGGGCAACGAGCCGGCCGTCCGGGCGTTCGGGCACGGCAAGCAGGCCGGGGAGTGGCACGCCGAGCGGCACCCCCGCTTCCTGGTCGACACCACCGGCGACGGCCGCGTCGACGTCGTCGGCTTCCACGACGACGGCCTCCGGGTGGCCCGCCAGGACGAGCACGGCAAGTTCGCCCCCGTGACGGGTGCACCGGCACTCCAGGCGTTCGGGTACGGCGTGCAGGCCGGCGGGTGGCACGCCGAGCGGCACCCGCGCTTCCTCGTGGACACCACCGGCGACGGCCGCGTCGACGTCGTCGGCTTCCACGACGACGGCGTCTGGGTGTCGCACCAGGACGAGGAGGGGAAGTTCGCCGAACCCGTGTTCGTCCTCGACGACTTCGGGGTCGACCAGGGGTGGGTGTCGGTCGAGGAGCACCCCCGGTTCCTGCTCAGGACCACCGCCGGCGGGCCCCTGGACATCGTGGGGTTCGGTCCGCAGGGCGTCGTGGTGTCGCGCGGGCGGGCCGACGGGGCGTTCGGCGAGGCCGAACTCGTCCTGAACGACTTCGGGCGCGCCCAGGGGTGGACGGCCGACAGGCACCTCCGGCTCCTGGCCGACCTCACCGGCGACGGCAACCTCGACGTCGTCGGGTTCGGCGACGAGGGGGTGTGGGTGTCGCCCGGCCGCGGCGGTGGCGCGTTCGACCAGGCGCGGCTGGTGTGCCGGGGGTTCGGGCACGCCGACGAGGCCGGCGGGTGGCGGGTCGACCGGCACCCCCGGTTCCTGGCCGACGTCACCGGTGACGGCCGCGTCGACGTCGTCGGGTTCGGCGGGCCGGGGGTGTACGTGGCCCGGAACCTGGTGCGCCGGTTCATGACCCGGTAACCGCGGGCGTCCGACGGGCCGGAACACCGGACCCTCGACTCGGCGCACGGCCCGGCAGGCCCCTTCACCTGTCAGGCCGTGCGCCGGGCATCGCGCATCAGGGCGCGTCCGACAACGCGGTGCCGCCAAAGCCAATCGACGCCGGTGGTTTTCCGGATACGGCACGACGACTGCCTTGTGGTGGTGAGCCGGTCGGGTGTATGCCTGGGTCGAGTCCGTGGTCGAAGCGTTGTGCGGTGACGCGGGCCGCCGGAGCTGTCCGGCACTCGTTCCGCGGGGGCGTGCGGCATTACCCGGCGGACCGCGGAGTGCCGTCCGCGCGATTGCGCCCCGCAGGTGCGGGCATCCTTCGCGACCGCACCGGAAGGAGGGCGATGACGAGCACGTCTGACCCGGGCGGTCGCCGGGAGGACGGGGTGCCCGAGTTCCCGATGCGGCGGGCCGCCGAGTGCCCGTTCGACCCGCCGCCTCGGCTGTGCGAGCTCCGGGACCGCGCACCGCTCGCGCGCGTGCGCATCTGGGACGGCAGCACGCCGTGGCTGGTCACCCGGTACGCCGACCAGCGCGCGGTGCTCGGTGATCGGCGGGTCAGCGCCGACATCGACCGGCCGGAGTACCCGCGCGTGGCGCCGGGCAACGGGCTGATGAGCTTCATCGGCATGGACGACCCCGAGCACGCCCGCCTGCGGCGCATGGTGGGCCCGGCGTTCACCGTCCGGAACGTCGCCGCGCTGCGCCCGGTGGTGCAGCGGGTCGTGGACGACGCGCTGGACGCGATGGTCGCCGGGCCGAACCCGGCCGACCTGGTCGAGGCGTTCGCGCTCCCGGTGCCGTCGCTGGTGATCTGCACGATGCTCGACGTGCCCTACGCCGACCACGACTTCTTCCAGGCCACCAGCAGGACCGTGTTCGACCGCCGGGCCTCGGCCGAGCAGCGGACGCGGGCGTCGCGGCGACTGGAGCGGTACCTGGCCGGCATGGTCGAGTCGAAGGTCGGCGGCACGGGTGGCGACCTGCTGTCCCGGGTGGGCGCGCGGGTCGCGGCCGGCGAGCTGGACCTGCGGCAGGCCGCCGAGATGGCCGTGCTGCTGCTGGTCGCCGGGCACGAGACCACCGCGAACATGATCGCGCTCGGCACCCTGCTGCTGTTGCGGCACCCGGACCAGCTGGCGCTGCTGCGCGACTCCGCCGACCCGGGTGTCGCCACCCGCGCGGTCGAGGAGACGTTGCGCTACCTCAACGTCACCCACACCGGCCGCCGCCGCGTGGCCACCGAGGACATGCTGGTCGGCGGCCTGCCCGTCCGGGCGGGCGAGGCGCTGGTCCTGCCGGGCGAGCTGGCCAACCGCGACCCCCTGGCGTTCCCGGACCCCGACCGCCTCGACATCACCCGGCACGGGCGCCACCACCTCGCGTTCGGCTTCGGCGTCCACCAGTGCCTGGGCCAGCCGCTCGCCCGGCTGGAGCTGGAGGTCGTCTACCGCACCCTCTACCGGCGGCTGCCCGGCCTCCGCCTCGCCGTCGACTTCGCCGACCTCGTGTTCAAGCACGACGCTTTCGTCTACGGCGTGGAAGCGCTTCCCGTGGCGTGGTGACGCCCGTGCGGCGTGCGGTCAAGGGGTGAGCGGCACCCGGAGCACCTCCAGCAGCGCGTCGACCGCGTCCGGGGCGGGGTCGCCGCGCCGCGTGCGGTCCGCCAGGAAGTCCAGTTGCAGCTCGGCGGGCGCCTTCGCCCGCTCCAGCACCACGTCGACCGTGTCACCGACCAGCGCCAGCTCCGCCGCCGTGAGCGCGCGGGCCGCGACGCGCCACACCTCGCGGGCCAGGTCCCGGACCGCCACGGGTCCGATCCTCGCCCCGAAGCCGCCGATCCGGTTCGTCCGCGCGGGCAGGTCGACGGTCAGCTCCCGCCAGCTCAACCCGGTCCGGTCGAGCACCTCCCAGATCTCGTGGTGGGCCCGCAGGACCGCGGTCTGGAGGACGAAGGGCACCGCGGTGAACCGGTCGCCGTGCTCGCCCCACAGCGGGCAGGGCAGGACGGTCGCCGCCGCGCGGCCCTCGATGCACAGCGCGCCGGCGTCGCACCCCGCCGCGCCGGCGCGCGTGAGCAGGTCGGCGAGCGCCGCGTCGTCCCCGGCGCGGACGGCCTCGGCGAAGTCACGCGCCCCGACCTCCTCGGGCCGCGGCGCGAGGACGCGGAGCCGGCCGCCGGTCGAGGGCCAGTAGAACCAGTCGCCGCCGTTGCACAGGTGGGCGAACCGGGGTCGCACCCACCTCGGCTCGCCGTCGGGGCCGACCACGCGGCACCGGTCCAGCTCCAGGAAGTCGAGCGTGCTCCAGGTCGCGGGCGCGTCGTCGGGCGGTATGACGGCGAGGGGGCGCTGCCAGGCGGTCCCGGCCTCGTCCGGCTCGGCGACGGCCAGCGGTCGGAACGACAGCACCCAGCGCAGGTAGTCCGCGAGACCGCGCGGCCGGTGCGGCGGCGGCCCGGCCAGCAGCACGTCGCGGGGGAACCGGCTCGGCGCGAGCATCCGCTCCACGGCGGACAGCCTGGTGTCGCGGGCCGCGAGCCGACCGCGGCGGAGCGGTCCGTTGGCCGTGACCAGGTTGACCAGCCAGCCGAGCGCGGCGACGAGGGCGAGGTGCGACCCGGCGGTGTCCGGCTCGGTGCGGTTCCACACGTGGACGCCCGCGGTCGGGACGGGCGCGGTGTGGTCGAAACCCCGGCCGCGGTGGGGGTCGACCGGCCAGGCCGCCGCGAGCATCGCCCGCTCCCCCTCGGTCACCGTCGCGGCCGGCCCCTGGGAGGTGCCCCGGAAGAGCCGGTACAGCGGCTTGTCGGTGACGTGCCGGTACGAGTCCTCCTCGGTGGCGCGGGGGTGGAAGGCCGTCGCGAGCAGGCCGAGGCCGGCGTCGTGGAGGACGTGGTTGAGCTGGGCCACCGACCGGTGCGCCCAGCGGACGACACCGGTCACCGCGTCGTGCACGCCCAGGTTCAGCTCCGGCGTGCTGCGCACGAGGTCCCAGCCGACCTCGGCGGACTCGCCGTGCAGGTCCAGGTCGCCGCGCAGGCGGGTCTCCCCCGCGATGCGGGCGGCCGCCTCCCGCCGCAGCTCCGGCGACATCGGGGCCAACGCGCCGGTGGCGTCGACCACCAGCGCTTCGAGTTCACCGCCGAACGTGGCGGCGGGCAGGGCCGCGACCGGCGGCGCGGCCACCTCCCGGCCGGGCTGGGGCGCGTTCATCGCCCGATTGTGCACCGGCGCGCCGCGACGACCAACGCGCTCACACCATCGACGGAACCGACGCCGTCACCGGGCGACCGCGAGCGCCGCCGCACCGCTGCCCAGGTCGCCCATCAGCTCCCGAGACGTGCGCAGCGCGTCGTCGTAGGAGGCGAACCACGTGTCGGTGCCGCACTCCTCGCGGATCGCGGAGGCCGTCTTGTTCAGCGCGAAGCGCAGCCGCCGCTCGGGCAGCGCCTGCTCCGCCGGCCGGTGCGCGGCCAGCGTCCGGGCCATGTCGCGCAGCTCGGCGAGCGTGTAGCGGCCCCGGTTGGTCCACCACGGGACCGTCGAGGTGACCTGGTAGGCCCAGTGCCGCCGGCACGCCTCCTCCAGCAGGTCCCGCACCGCCTCCACGCGCTTGCGGCTCAACCCGTTGGTGGTGTAGGAGAACTGGTCCCGGTTGAGGTTGAGCAGCTGCCCGTCGGTCGCCGACGCCCGGATGCCGGGCAGCGCGCCCGCGTTGGCCCGCTGCTCGTCGGGTGCGCGCCGGGTCAGCCGGTAGCGACCGCTCTTGATGGTGAGGATGTGCTCGCCGCACTCCTCCAGGAACGCGAGCCAGCGCAGGTTCTGGTTGATCGGCTCGTTCGGGATGCCGACGATGAGGAAGACGTGCGTCTGTATCCCGGCGTCGTGCAGGTTCTTCAGGATGCGGCCGTAGTTGCGCGGGTGGTTCCAGGACTTGGCCTCCTGGCGCAGGACGTCCGGGTCGAGCGACTCCAGGCCGAGCTGCACCGCGGCGCAGCCCGCGTCGGCGAGGGCCCGGCAGACCCCGGGGTCGCCCAGCTTGTCGTTCATCGTCAGGTAGCACTGCCACGTGGCCCGGTACCCGCGCCGGGCGAACTCCCGGCCGAGGGCGAGCTGGCGGGAGATCGTGAAGAACTCGTCGAGCACGTCGAACCGGTGCGCGCCCAGGGCCATCACGTGGTCGGCGATGCGGGCCGCCGACATCACGCGCGGCCGGGCGAGGAAGGTGTCGCTGCCCGCGGCGATGGAGCAGAACGAGCAGCGCATGGGGCAGTTGGACGACGTGTAGAGCGGGGGCACGAAGTCCGGGCTCCACTGGCGGGCGTCGGCGGCGAAGACGGGCGTCGGCAGGTCCTCGAACGGCGTCGGCGTGGCGGCGCGGCCGTTGACCCGCACGGTGTCGCCGTCCCGCCACACCAGGCCCGCGACGCCGGCGAGCGGAACGCCGTCGGCGAGCTGGGTGATCGCCTGGAACCCCTCGGTGTGGACGACGCCGTCCCAGTGGTCGAACAGCTCCGCGAACAGCGGGTCGTGGAAGGCGTCGACGACGCGGGACCAGTAGTTGCCGCCGAGCACGACCGTGGTCGACGGCAGCGCCTCCTTCACCAGCGAGGCCAGCACGCAGCCGCTGATCAGCTGCCGCTCGTCGGCGACGCTGATCCCGTACAGGTCCGGTCGCAGGGACACCGCGCGGGGCACCTCGACCTCGGTGAAGTAGCGGTGGAACACGTGGTCCTCGCGCCGCCGCAGGAGCCCCACCAGTTCGGCGACGCCGCCCTTGAAGTGCTTCGAGTCGTACTTCACGTTGTTGCGCTCGACCGCGAAGCCCTCGCCCTCGCCGAGGCCGGCCGTCGTGGTCTCGAACGCCATGCGGGCGTCGTACCGGTCCAGGACGGAGCTGTCCGGGTCCCGGACGACGGCGAGGTGCCGCGCCATGCCGGGACCGCCGTGCTCGCGCAGGAGGTGCTCGACGGCTTTGACGTAGCCGTATTCCTGGACGACGTCGTGACCGCGGCTTTCGAGAATCGCGGCCAGATATCCGACGCCCATCGGCAGGTGCCAGATGCTGGACGCGGGCGGATAGGAGAGGACCACCGTGGAACGGGTCGACATGTGCTTCCCCTGACGCCGAGCGGAATGCGCCGCGGTGACCGCGCGAGTGCCGTGCCGGGGGAGGGCATCGAACCCCCACGTCCCAATGGGACAACCCGACGATAAGTCGGGCCGCGTCTGCCAGTTCCGCCACCCCGGCCGATCGGAAATGAATTCCGGGCGACCACCCAACATATTTCCAGGGGGAAAAGGGCCGGTCAAGTGAGGATTACTTAACGGTCCGCTTGAGCCCAGCTGACGGATTCGGCGACAGGGTGTTGGCGACCACGGTGCGCAGGGCGCCCAGCACGGCGGCGGTGGCCGGGCGCACGGCGGCGGACGCGCGGAACCAGGCGAGCAGCCTGCGCGTCGGCTGGTGGTCCGCGAGGTCGCGCACCTCGATCGCCGGGTCCAGCTCCGCGTCGACGAGCTGCGACACCAGCGTCGTCGCCCGACCCTTGCCGACCAGGGCGAGCAGCACGCCGGGGTCGTCCGAGCGGTGCCGGATGTCGGGGTGGAAGCCGCCGAGCTGGTTGCACAGGTTGGTGACCATCGAGGCGTGGCTGGTGTTCTGCGTACCGGACGCCCACACCGCGCGGGCCAGCTCGGCCAGCGGGATGGGGCCGGGACGCCTGGTCAGCGTGTGCCTGCGCGGCAGCGCGACCCGCACCGCCTCGACCAGCAGCGGCTCGTGGGCCAACCGGTGGTCGCGCCGCCGGGGCAGGTGCTCGTACTCGTTGGCCAGCACCAGGTCGATCTCGCCGAGCGCGAGCCGGTGCAGGGCCCGGTCGGTCTCGTGGTGCTCGACCTCGACGCGCAGGCTCGGGTGCCGGACGGTGAGGGCGGGCAGGCAGGGCGCCACCAGCCGGGTGATGGCCGAGGCGAACGCGCCGATCCGGAACGTGCCCGTGACGCGCCCGCCACGTGCGGCGAGGTCGTTCTCCGCCTCCTCCAGCCGGTTGAGCAGCGCTTCGGCGTGCTCGGCGAGCAGTTCACCCGCCGGGGTGAGCCGGACATTCCGGCCGATCTTTTCCACCAGCGGCACCCCGACCTCGCGTTGCAGCAGGGTGAGTTGTTGGGACACCCCTGAAGGGGACAGCGACAGGGCTTGGCCGACGGCCACCAGGGTGCCCCGCGCGCGGAGTTCGTGCAATATCTGGAGTCGCCGCATCTCCAGCACGGTAGCTCTCCCATTCCACCTCTGCGCGGTCGCACGTGGGACGGTGCGGACAGCCTCGACGAATTCGCCCCGGAGGCACGCGGTCAGGGGATCATCGCGCGCCGCCGGACAACTGCGCGACCACCAGTCAGCGCAATTCGTCACTGTCGGGCGAATACTTCCGGGTGAACCGGGCCACCCGTTGATCCGGCGCATTGCCGACAATTCGCGGTCGCGGGTCTCGGCGGTCGGGCCCGAGTGCCGCGAGCACGGCGGACGCGGTGACCGGGGCGTCGGGGACGCGCGGCCGGCCGGCGATCGGCGGGAGGCCGCGCCGCCGCCCGGCATGGCGATCCCGACCGGGACGAACCAGGCCGGCGGCAGGCCGAGCGGGCCGGCGAGCCGTCGCCCGCCCACCAGCGTCACCACGCCGAAGGCGGCGGCGCCCCAGCCGTCGGCCCGCGGGCTCGCGCGCACCGCGTCGCGGGGTGCCCCGCCACGCGGTGCGGCGGTGCCCGGGGCGGCGGCGGTGCCGGAGGTGTCGTGGGCGCTGAGGGTGTTGGGGGTGCTCGGGGTGTTGGGGGTAGTACCGGGGGCGCGCATGCCCGTCTCCTCGGTGCCGTCGCCGGGTCCCGGTCGGACCCGGTCCTGTTCGGACGGTGGCGGTGCACGGGGTGTGGCGGCGACGACCTCCGAGGTCATGGAGCCCGTGATCGACCGCGGTTGCGCTCAGGAACCGGGGGTGAGGCGCACCCGTCGTCCGGCGCGGCGGGTCGAGGCGGATAGCTTGGGCGGATGGCGGACGCACGGGACAGCCGACCCTCGACGCGGCTGCGCGGGGCCGCACTCGGCTTCCTGCGGGCGCTGGTGTTCGTCGTGGCGCGTGGCGCGCGGCCGGAGACGCCCGCCGGGTTCACCGGCAGCCGCCGGACCCGGTCGGCGATCGTGCTGGTGGCCGCGCTGGCCGCGTTCCTCGCCATCGCGCCGATCCAGCAGTCCGTGGCGCCGAAGGGCGACGCCGCGGTCCTGCTCCTCGGTGCGCTGACCGCCCTGCCGGTGCTGGCCGTGCTGCGGCACCCCCTGGTGGCGTGGCGGCTGACCGCGGTCATGGTTCTGGTGACGCCGTTCGCCTACGCGCCGCACGTGGACCTGGTCCGCGTGTGGGGTTGGCCGTGGACGATGGGGTTCGCGCTCGCCGCCGGGTTCGTCCTCTACGCCGTGGCGGAGAGCTACGCGCAACCGGTGCCGGCGCAGGTGTGGGTGCTGACGGCCGCGGCGGCCTGGCCGCACCTGCCCGACCGGCGCAACCTGTTCCTCGTCGCCGCGCTGGCCGCCGGCGTGGCGCTGCTGGGCAACGCGGTACGGCTGCGGCGGCAGGCCGACCGGCAGCGGCTGACCGAGCAGGCCCGCACGGCGGCGCTGGAGGAGCGCAGCCGCATCGCGCGGGAGCTGCACGACGTGGTCAGCCACCACATGTCGGCCCTCGTGCTGCGGGCGGACGCGGTGCCCTACCGGCTGCCCGGCCTCGCGCCCGAGGTGCGCGCCGAGTTCGACGTGCTCCAGCGCATCGCCCGCGACGGGCTCACCGAGATGCGGCGGATGCTCGGCGTGCTGCGGTCCACCGACGACGAGGCCGACACCGCGCCCCAGCCCGGCCTGGCCGACGTCGCGGAGATGGTCGCGCGGTTCCGCGCGACGGGCGCGGAGATCACCCTGGGCACCGACTACGACGGGCGGTCGATCCCGGCCGGCGTCGGACTCTCGGCCTACCAGATCGTCCAGGAGGCGCTCAGCAACGCCGCGCGGCACGCGCCCGGCGGCGCGGTCTCGATCCGGCTCGGCGCGGACGACGGCCGGCTCCGGGTCGTCGTGGCGAACGCGGCGGGCGTCCGGCCCGCCCTCGACGCCGACCCGCGGCGGCCCCGGCACGGGCTGGTGGGCATGGGCGAACGGGTGCGGGTGCTGGGCGGCCGGTTCAGCGCCGGGCGCACCCCGGACGGCGGCTTCGCGGTGGTCGCCGAACTGCCGCTCGACGAAGGGTGCGAAGGGTGACGACGAGGGTCCTGGTCGTGGACGACCAGGCGATGATCCGGGAGAGCTTCCGCGTCGCGCTGGACAGCCAGGCGGACCTGGAGGTCGTCGGCGAGGCGGGCACCGGGGCGGAGGCCGTGGCGCTGGCGCTCGACCTGCGGCCGGCCGTGGTCCTGATGGACATCCGGATGCCGGTGATGGACGGGCTGGAGGCCGCCCGGCGCATCCTCGCGGCGGCCGGGGACGAGCCGCCGCGGGTGCTGGTGCTCACGACGTTCGACCTCGACGAGTACGTCTACCGGGCGCTCCGCGCGGGCGCGAGCGGGTTCATGCTCAAGGACGCGCCGCTGGCCGACCTGGTCAACGCCGTGCGCGTGGTGGCGGCCGGCCACGCGTTGTTCGCACCCTCGGTGACGCGCCGCCTGGTCGCGACGTTCGCCGAGCGGGCCGCGGGCAAGCCCGACCGCGCGGCCCTGAAGGGGCTCACGCCGCGCGAGGTGGAGGTGCTGCGGCTGGTCGCCCGCGGCCTGTCCAACGCGGAGGTCGCGGCGGCGCTGACGATCGCGGAGCAGACCGCCAAGAGCCACGTCAGCAGGGTGCTCACCAAGCTCGCGCTGCGCGACCGCGCGCAAGCCGTCGTGCTCGCCTACGAGACCGGGCTCGTGGCGCCGCACGAGTAGCACCCCGGTACGGGTCCGGCCGGACCCGTACCGGCGGGCGAGCCGGGAACACCACCGCGGCGTGACGATTCCCGCTCCCCCGGCTCCTAGCGTCGAGCGGGTGATCGACACCGCTCGACGCCCGCCACCGGCCGCCTTCCGCACGACCGCCATCGCGTCGGGCGCGGTGGCCTGCGCCCTCGTGGTGGCGGCGCTCGTGTGGTGGGCGCGGGGGTGGCCGTTGGGCATCGACAGCGCGGTGTACCGCTCGGGCGCGCTCGCCGTGCTGAACGGCGAACCCCTCTACGAGCGGTTGACCGCGACCCCGGACTGGTCGCCCGACCTGCCCTTCGCCTACCCGCCGAGCGCCGCGCTGGTGTTCCTGCCGCTGGCCGCGTTGCCGACGCAGCTCGCCTGGGGCGTGCTCGCCGCGGCGACCGCGCTGGGGCTGGGCGCGGTGGCCCGCGTGGTGCACCCGGGCGCGGGGTGGGCGCTGCCCCTCCTGCTCGTGCTGGAACCGGTCTGGCGCACGATCGGCCTGGGCCAGGTCAACGTCGTGCTCATGGCGCTGGTCCTGGTGGATTTGGTGGCGCTGCGGGGTTCGCGGTTCTCCGGCGTGCTCGTCGGGTTGGCGGCGGCGATCAAGCTGACCCCGTTGGTGTTCGTGCTGCACCTGCTCGTCACCCGGCGCGGGGCGGACGCGCTGCGCGCGCTGGGCGCGTTCGCGTTGGCCGGCTGCGCGGGGTTCGCGCTGCTGCCGGGCGACGCGGTGCGGTACTGGAGTTCGACCGTGTTCGGCGCCAACAGCGCTCTGTCCAACGCGTGGTCGGGGAACCAGTCGCTCAACGGTCTCGTGCGGCGGTTCGCGGGCGATTCGTTCGTGCTGGTCCTGTTGGTTCTCGCCGGTGTGGTGGGTGCGGTGTTCCTCGCGCGTGCGTTGGACGATCGCGGTGACGGCGTGGGTGCGGTGCTGGTGACGGCTTTCTGCGGTTTGCTCGTCAGCCCGATCTCGTGGACGCACCACTGGGTGTGGGTTTTCCCGCTGTGCCTTGTGGTCCTGGGTCGGGTTCGGCGTCCCTGGTCCGCCGTGGTCGGGATCGTGGCGTTGTTCAGCGGGTGGACGTTCGCGGCCGTGCCTCGTGGTGACGGTCGTGAACTCGCGTGGACGCCCCTGGAGTCGTTGGTGGGCAACGCTTATGTGCTCGGCGCGGTGGTGGGTGGGGCGGTGGTGGTGCATGCCGTTCGGGCTCGCCGACGCGCTTCCCGCGCGGGGCTCCGCGTGTGACTCAGGAGCGGGTGTCGCGCGGGTCGGGTGGAGTGGCGGCGTGGGCTCGGCCGAGGTCTGCCAGGGTTCCTGCGACGTGGTAGGTGTGGCCGAGGGTGCGGAGCAGGGCGAGGGACTGCTCGTAGTGGTGGACGGCCTGGAGCTGGTGGCCGGTGTGGTGCTCGACGAACCCCGGGATGTCCAGGGTGACGGCCTCCCCTTCGAGGTCCGGGTACCGCCGGAACAGGGCGAGTGCCGCCTGGCAGTGCTCGCGGGCGACGTCGTACTCCCCCACGCGGGCGGCGTACCAGCCGACCCCGTTGAGCGCGACGGCTTCCCTCACCGGGCTGTCGAGGGCCCGGACCTGCGCGTTGTGGGAAATCGCGGTGATTTCACACGTTCGGTGGCGCACGGTTGCCCCTGCGGCGACCGGTGGTCAACCGGTCGCCCCGGCAGAAGGACCGAGAGGAGACGACATGTCCGTCAAGTCGGCGATGACCGGGCTCGCGGCGGTGGCCGCGGTGCTGGTCGCACCTCTGATCGCGACCCCGGCACAGGCACAGGCACAGGCACAGGCACAGGCACAGGCACAGGGCGACGTTGGCATCACCGGGTCGGGCTGCAACCACCAGGTGTGCCTCTACACCGCCCGCACCGGTTCGGGTTACCAGGCGTGGGCGGAGTTCAGGATCGACGTGACCAGGGGGCACATCGACTTCTGGGGACCGGGGCTGAACGCCAAGTCGCCCGACGGGCCGTGGAAGGCCCGCGAGGACACCCGGCGCTACAACGGTCGCGGTGCGGGCAAGGCGTGCGCCCAGGGCTGGTCCTACCACGGCGGCAGGTGGCACTCGATCGGTCTGCCCTGCGTGGACATCTGAGCGGGGTGCGTGGTCGTCCCGCCCGGTCTCGGGGTCCGGACGGGACGAGCGCGCCGTCCACGCGGGTCACGCGGAGGCGGCGGCGTGGCAGGCGCCGTAGCCGTCGGCGCGCGCGGTGATCCGGCCGGCCTGGATGCGCACGGCTTGTTCGGTGGCGTCGCTGGTGGCCGAGACCCCTGCCGCCGCCGCCAGCTCGCCCGACTCGTCGTGCACGATCCGCAGGCGCGGCCACGCCGAGGGCGCGACGGCGGCCCGGAGGCAGTTGCGCAGGTCGGTGACGGCCAGGCGGGCGAGGGGGCCCAGTTCGCCGGGATCGCTGGTGACCAGGGCGGCGGTCACGGTGGCCGTGGGCGGGGCGGCGCGCAGGGCCTCCTCGACGGCGGACAGGCGGTGCAGGCCGAGCACGGCCAGCACGCCGTCGCGGCCGGGGTCGGCCGGCTCGTCGCGGAGCGCGTCGGTCGCGGCCGGCGGCGACCACCGCTCGTCGGTGGGCCGCGCCGGTGGGACGTGCGGCAGGTGGGCCGGTCGCCACGTGTCGTCGAGGTCGAGCCCGGCCAGGTGCTCGCAGGCGCGGATGACCGCGAAGGGCTCGCCGAACCCCGGCGCCGCCGCGGCGAGCTGCCCGGCGCCGTGCAGCGTCGTCAAGGCGATCTCGGCCGCCCGGACCATGCGGGCGCCGGTCCGGTCGGCGGGCGGCAACCGCTCAAGGCACATGCCGAGCACGATCGCGCCGAGGCTCGTCAGCTGCGCGAACGGGCGGTTGACCTGGTCGTCGGCCACGATCTCGGGCAGCAGGTCCCGGCTCAGCCTGCTCGCGCTGCGCCGGTCGTCGAGAACCGGCGGCAGCCCCGCGAGCCAGGCGCGCGCGAAGTCGCCCAGCGCCGCGCCGGCGGTCGTGGCGGTCGGCGGGCGCCTCGGGTCGGCCGCCCGCTCGGCCTCCTGCGCCAGGACGGCGAAGTAGAGGGCCCGCTTGCCGGGGAAGTTGGAGTAGACCGCGCCCCGCGTCAGTTCGGCCCGTTCGGCGATCCGGTCGATCCTGGCCTCGCGGAAGCCGTGCTCGGCCAGCTCGCTCCGGGCCGCGGCCAGCACCCTGGCCCGGTTGTGCTCCTGCGTCTGCGCCCTGCTGAGCCGGACCATCGCGCCCCTTCGTGCCCACCCGTGCCTGCCGGGCTCAGGATACTGTCCTCATTCAGATACTCTGAACATCTGACGTCAACATCTGGAGTGGACCGTGACCGCCATCCCCGAGATCGACCTGTCCGACCCCGCCGTCCTGCGGGACCCCTTCACCGCGTACGGGCGGGCACGCGAGCGCGGCCCGCTGGCGCGGCTGGTGACGCCGGGCTTCGGCGCGATGTGGGCGGTGACCCGCTACGACGACGCGAAGGCGGTGCTCACCGACCCCCGCTTCGAGCTGAACGCCGGCAGCTACCTCCGCCCGGACGTGCCCGAGCACTGCCGCCGGTACCTGCGGACCATGCAGGAGATGGACGGGCCCGAGCACACCCGGCTGCGCCGGCTCGTCTCGCCCTCGTTCACCGCCCGGCGCGCCGAGCGGTTCCGGCCGCGCGTCACGCGCATCGTCGAGACCCTGCTCGACGAGTTGGCCGAACGCGCCGACGGGAACACCGCGGACCTGTTGGCGCACTTCGCCCGACCGCTGCCCATCGACGTGATCTGCGAGCTGGTCGGCATCCCGCCGGAGGACCGGGACACCTGGCGCGCCTACGGTGCCGCCGTCGCCGCCGGCCACGGCCCCGCGTTCGCCCAGGCCATCCCCGCGATCATGGACGACGCCGTGGCCGCGGTCGCCCGGCGCACGCGCGAACCAGGGCCGGACCTGCTGTCCGAGCTGATCGGCGTCCACGCCGACGACCGGGACCGGCTCGGCGAGACCGAGCTGGTCACCCTCGTCTGGCACCTCGTCCTGGCCGGGCAGACCCCGACCAACCTCGTCGCCAACGCCGTCGAGACCCTGCTCGGCCACCCTGACCAGCTCGCCGCGCTGCGCGCCGACGACGGCCTCCTGCCGGGCGCGGTCGAGGAGCTGACCCGGTGGTGCGGACCGCAGCTGCTGAGCCTGCCCCGCTACGCCCGCGAGGACGTCGACCTCGGCGGGACGACCATCGGCCAGGGCGAACCCGTCACCGCCGCGCTCGCCGCCGCCAACCGCGACCCCCGCGCGTTCACCGACCCCGACCGCCTCGACCTCCGCCGACCGGCGGGCCGACCGGCGCACCTGGGTTACGCCCACGGTCCGCACTTCTGCCTCGGCGCCGCGCTCGCCCGCGTCCAGACCGAGGTCGCGCTCGGCGCGCTGCTGCGCCGCTTCCCCGCCCTCGCGATCGCCGACGCCCGGCGCGCCCCGGACCCCGGGACGTGGCGGCTCACCGCACTGGTCGTCTCCTGCTGACGCCGGCCGGAACCGATCACGTGCGCGTCCTCTTCGCCGGCCTGGCGTCGCCCGGCCACACGTATCCCCTCGTCCCGCTCGCCGTCGCCGCCCGGGAGGCCGGGCACGAGGTGCACTTCGCCGCCGGCGAGCACGTCCACGCGCCCCTGCGCCGGCACGGGCTCCGACCCTTCCGGCCCGCCGACGCGTGCTACGAGATCTACGCCGAGGACCTGGCGCCGGCGCTGGCGCGGCTGCGGCCCGACCTCGTCGTGCACGGGTGGGGGCTGCCGGGCGCGGCCGTCGCCGCGCGCCGCGCCGGGGTCCCCGGCCTCTGGCACGGGTTCGGCCGCATGTTCCCCGACGGGATCGGGCTCCAACGGCCCACGCCCGCCGCCGGCCTCCCCGACCGACCACACCTCGACATCTGCCCGCCGTCCTTGCAGGACCAGGACTTCCTCGCCACCACCGACCGCGTCGAACTACGGCCCGTGCCGTTCCCCGAAGCGGCGACGCCTCCGTGGCGCGTCGAGCGCGCGTCGCGACCGCTGGTCTACCTGACGCTCGGCACCGCGTTCGGCACCCCGGAGGTGCTCACCACGGCGATCGGGGGTCTGACGGCGCTCGGCGCGGACGTGGTGGTCGCCACCGGCCGGGTGCGCCCCGAGCAGCTCGGGGCGGTGCCGGGCAACGTCACGGTGCTGGGCTGGGTGGCCCAGGCGGAGCTGCTGCCGCACGTCGACGCGGTCGTGCACCACGGCGGCAGCGGCACGACCCTCGGCGCGATCGCGGTCGGCGTCCCGCAACTGCTCCTCCCGCAGGGGGCCGACCAGTTCGCCAACGCCGAGGCGCTGGTCGCGGCGGGCGCCGCGCTGCGCCTGCTCCCCGACGAGCTGAGCGTGGACGCCGTGGCCGAGCACGCCCGGGAACTGCTGCCGCGCCACGGGCACGCCCCCCACCGCGACGCGGCCCGCGCGATCGCCGAGGAGATCGCCCGCATGCCCTCCCCCGACGAGGTCGCCCGCACCCTGCCGGCCCTTGCCGAGCGCGGGTGACCACTCCGGGACGAGCGCGGTTCACCGACCCGGCCCCGGGTACTCCGCGTCGACCTCGCCGTCGAACAGCCGCCAGTGGAAGGCGTTCATCCGCGCGGCGGCGGGCGCGTGCCGGGCCAGGATCCCGGCCACCACCGGCGGCACCCCGTCCGGGAGGTCACCGGCGGCGCACCGGCGCACGCACTCGTTGCGGGCGACCGGTGCGCCGCCGGTCGGCACCGGCACGCCGCAGACGTCGGTCACCAGCCAGTTGACCAGTCGCATGGCGGCGTGGTCGGCGTCGTACGCGGCGTTGCGGCGGACGAAGTCGCGCTCGGTCGCCGACAGGTCGAACCGCGGCGAGGTGGCCAGGCCGAAGTCGCAGAGGTGGATCCGCTCGCCGTCGGTGCGCATGTTGCCGAGGTGCCCGTCCATGTGCAGCAGGTCCCGCTCGCGCAGGGAGGCGACGATCCACGCGAACCCCCGTTCGACCGCGGCGGCCTTGCCGACCGGGTCATCGCGCAGCCAGTCCTCCAGCGGGTGCGGGACGTACTCGGAGAACAACACGAGGCTGCTCGGCGCGGCGGTCAGCGCCTCAAGCCGGGCGCGCACCGCCGGTGAGCCGCCCCAAGTGGCGACGACCGCGTCGACGTCGACGTGCTCCGCCGCGACCGGCGCGCGGCCGGGCAGCACCCGCCAGTGGTGCAGCACCGGGAACGACCGCGTCCCGTCCGCCGGCACGGCGTCGGTGACGAGGAGGTTCGCGGCCAGCTCGCGCCAGGCGTTGAGGCTCGGGCCGCCGATGCCGTACTGGCAGGACATCGGCAGGTCGAACAGGTTCGCCGTGGAGCGCGGGTGGGCGAGTTCCCGGTCGGTCAACGGGATGCGCTTCGCGAACACCGGCACGCCGTCGACATCGAGCACCGCCGAGCCACCGCCGACACCGACGCCGACGACCCGGCCGGCGTCGACGAGCGCGGCCAGCTCGGCGTCGTCGAGGGCGGACAGCACGGCCGTAAGCCCGTGGTGACGGGTGTTCCCGGCAGTCGTCATGATCCCATCGTGCCATCGGCCGAGCCGTCGACCGGTCGTGGCGGTGCTCGCGGCCACCGCCACGACCGGATCGTCCCGCGACGCGGCTCGCCGATCGAGCACGGCTCGGTCGATGGCGGTGCGTGCCGGCTGAACGGACGGACCTCCGGGCCGGCGCGGGGTGTCCGGGGTCAGAGGCGCACGAGCATCTTGCCGGTGTTGGCCCCGCCGAGGACGCCGACGAACGCCTCGGGCACCGCGTGGATGCCCTCCAGCACCGTCTCCGGGACGCGGAACGAACCGTCGCGCAGCCACGGGCTCGCCAGCTCGACGTACTCGGGCAGCCGGTCGAAGTACGACGTCACCTGCATGCCGCGCAGCGTCAGCTCCTTCTCCACCGCCGCGAACAGGTTGCGCGTCGACAGGGTCGGCGTCGCCTCGTTGTACCCGGTGATCGCCCCCACCAGGGCGACCCTCCCCCGCGGCTTGAGCACGGTCAGCGCCGCGTCCAGCTGATCGCCGCCGACGTGGTCCACGTACAGGTCGAGGCCGTCGGGCGCGGCGTCCGCCAGGGCTCGCGCCAGGTCGTCCGCGCGGTAGTCGATGCCGACGTCGTAGCCCAGGTCCTCCACGAGGGTCCGGACCTTGGCCGGTCCGCCCGCCGACCCGATCACCCGCGCCGCGCCCAGCTTGCGCGCCAGCTGCCCGGCGACGCTGCCGACCGCGCCCGCCGCGGCGGAGATGAACACGGTGTCGCCCGGCCGCACCGGGGTCACGTCCGTCAGCACCGCGTACGCCGTCAGGCCGGTGGTGCCGAACACGCTCAGGTGCGCCTGCGGCGGGACGCCGTCGACGTCCAGCACGCGGACGTCGCCCGCGTCCAGCACGGAGTACTCGCGCCAGCCCCGGAAGTGCGTGACCGTCGCGCCCACCGGCACCGCGTCGCCCGCGACGACCTCGCCGACCGCCGCGCCGTCGATGGGCCCGTTCAACGCGAACGGCGGGAAGACCGCGGACTTGCTGTCGTTGAGCATCAGGCGGATGTACGGGTCGATCGACAGCCACGTGTTGCGGACCAGGACCTGGCCGGGGCCGGGGTCGGGCACCCGCACCTCCGCGACGCGGAAGTCCGTCGTCCGGGGCGCGCCGTCCGGGCGGGTGACCAGCTGTACCTCGTGTGCGGTGATCATGTGGTTCGTTCCTCGGTTCGGTGGCAAGGGCGGGCCGGGGCCTGGTGAGCTGGGGGTCTCACCCGGCCCCGGCCGCCGGGGGCGGTCGCGGGGAGCCGTCCGGGCTAGACGCGCTCCACCCGCTCCCTTTCGTCGGCGGCGGACCCCTCCGGGTCGGCCGCCGGGGCTTGCGCGCGGGGCGGGTCGCCCGCCGCGCCCTCGTCCGCCGCGTCCTCGTCCGCCGCGTTCGGCACCGGCTCGACCGCCGCCGCGGGTGCGGCCGGACCGACGGCCTCGGCGGACGGCCCCGGCTCGGTGGGCTCCGCGGGCTCGGTGGCGCGCGGGGTGGACGGGACGTGCCGCAGCAGGGTCACCACCAGCACGGTGAGCACCAGGGCGACCGCGCCGCTGAAGATCGCCGACGCGTGGAAGCCGTCGAGGAACGCCGCGCGCGCCACCGCCGCCACCTCGGCGCCCTGCGCGCCCGGCAGGGTCTCGGACACCGCCACCGCGCTGCCCAGCGTGTCGCGGACCTGCGCGACCGCGTCCTCGGGCAGGCCGGCGGGCAGGCGGTCGGCCACGTCGGAGCGGTAGACCGCGACCGACACGCTGCCGACGACCGCGATGCCCAGCGCCAGCCCCAGCTCGTAGCTGGTCTGGCCGGTGCCCGCGGCGACGCCCGCCTTCTCGGCCGGCGCGGAGCCGACCGCGATCCCGGTGCACAGCACGGAGATCGGCGCGACGCCGAACATCACCACGGTGAGGCCGACGGACGCCAGCACACCGCCGCCGTACCCCTCGCCGGTCGCCCAGATCATCGCGTAGCCGACCAGCGCGACCACCTGGCCGCCACCGATCACGTAGGCCGGGCGGAACGTCCGGGTGAGCGGCGGCGTGAGCTGCGAGCCGAGCATCAGGCCCGCCGCGCTGGGCAGCAGCCACAGCGCCGCGTCCATCGGCGACATGCCGCTGACGAGCTGGAGCAGCTGCGGCACGACGTACTCGACGCCGTTGAGCGCCATCATGCCCAGCATCAGCGTCACCAGGGCCATCGTGAACGTGCGGTTCGCGAACAGCCGCACGTCGATCAGCGGGTTGGGCAGGGCGCGCTGGCGGCGCACGAACAGCGTCCCGAAGACCAGGCCCACCACGAGCGCCACGCCGAACGCGACGTCCACACCGGACTCCGCCGCGTGCTTGATCGCGTAGACCACCGGCAGGATGCCCAGCAGGAACAGCAGCACGCTGAGCAGGTCGAGGCGGCCCGCGGCGGGGTCGCGGTACTCGGGCAGCAGGACCGGCGCGGTCACCAGGGCCAGCACCATGACCGGCACCGCGATCAGGAACACCGAGCCCCACCAGAAGCTGCCGAGCAGGACGCCGCCGAGCACCGGGCCGACGCCCAGGCCGAGCGACAGCGCGGTGACCCACGCGGCGATCGCGGCGCCCCGCTGGCGGGCGTCCACGAACATGGTGGTGATCAGCGACAGGGTCGACGGCAGCACGGCCGCGCCCGCGATGCCGAGCAGGCCGCGCCCGATGATCAGCACGAGCGCGCTCGGCGCGTACGCGGCGATCACCGACGCCGCGATGAACAGCACCGAGCCGATCATGAGCAGCTTGCGGCGACCGATGCGGTCACCGAGCGTGCCCATGATGACCAGGAAGCCCGCGGTCATGAACCCGTAGCTGTCGGTCACCCAGAGCAGTTGCGAGCTGGTGGGCTGGAGGTCCGCCGTGAGGTACGGGGTGGCCAGCCACAGCACGCCGAGGTCGGCCGTCATCAGCGCCGTCGGCAGCAGGAGCATCACCAGTCCGAACCACTGCTTCAGCCCGGCTCGCGGGGCGGCGGGTGCCGCGTTCGTGGGCATCGGGACGGGTTCCTTTCCGAGGGGCGATCGCGTGCTCACCAACAGTAATTTGCCTAGACATAGGATGTCAAGACATCATATGTCGAATCATGAATTGCCGACGCATGTTATTCTCGGCTCATGGGTGCGCCGTCGGACGTGATCGCCGCGTGGCGCGAGCTGCTGACCACCTACAACGGCATCGCCACCCACCTGGACCAGGTGCTCCAGAGCGCGCACGGGCTCAACCTCAACGAGTTCGAGACCCTCGACCGGCTGATCGAGCCGGGCACCGAGTACCGGCCGATGAAGGACCTCGCGCAGGACATGTACCTGAGCCAGAGCGCGCTCTCCCGCACGGTCGCCCGGCTGGAGAAGGACGGCCTGGTCGAGCGGCAGCTGTGCGCGACCGACCGGCGCATCGTCGACGTCAGCGCCACCGACCTCGGCCGCGAGCGGCACGCCGAGGCCGCCGCGACCCGGCTCGCGGTGCTCGTCGAGCACCTCGGCCCCGGGTCGGCGCGCTGACCGCGGCGCGCACGCCGCCGGCATCGGGTCGCATCCCACACCGCCGATCCAACGCGACGCCGATCACCCGGCGGTCATGGTCGGGTAATCAGGGCGCCGTCAGTCCGCCCGCACCGCCAAGGCGTGCGAGAACACCCCGAGCGGGTCGTAGGCCGCCTTCACCCGGCGCAGGCGCGGGTAGCCGTCCTTGAAGTACAGCGCGTGCCACGGCACGCCCGAGGTGTTGATCGCGGGATCGGCCATGTCGACGTCGGGGTAGTTGATGTAGCAGCCGTCGGTGACGTCGCCGGGCGCGGGCACGCCGCCGGTCTCCGCGTACACGTCGGCGTAGAACTCCCGGACCCACCGGATGTGCTCCGCGTCCGCCGCCCGGTCCGTCCACAGGCTCAGGTACAGCAGCTTGAGCACCGAGTCGCGCTGGGCGGTGGCGGTCTCGCCGCGGCCGACCGCGTTGATCCGGCCGCCGTACGCGGCGAGCACGACGGTAGCGGAGGGGTTGCCGTAGTCGTCCCGCGTCAGGTGCCGGTGGAACGCCTTGAGCTGCGGCTCCGGCGGCGCCTTGCGCAGGTAGGCCGACTTCGCCTTCCACCGGGGCACGGCGGCGGTCACGAAGCCGAACCACTCCTTGGCCGCGTACGTCCACGGCACCGTGGACCGGTCGTTCACCCGGTACCGGACGCCGGTGCCGTCACCCACCGCCGCGAGGAAGGCGTCCAGCAGCCCGTGCGCGTCCGGCGCGGACGCGTCGACCTGCGTGCTCATCGTGAACGCGCCCGCCGCCTTGTGCGTGGGCTTGAGCTGGCTGAACAGCGCGGCCCACGGTGAGCCCGGCGCGGAGTTGCGCTCGAAGAACTCCGTGTAGTTGCGCAGGATCCGGGTGAACGAGCGCTCGTCCAGGTCGGCCCACGACCAGGACACGTCGGACACGAGGAGGTTCGCCGGCGGCCGGGGCAGCTGCCGCTCCGGCGGGAGGTCCGCCGTGCCCGGCGTGCGCAGCCAGTACCGGGTGACGACGCCGAACGTCCCGCCGCCGCCACCGGTGTGCGCCCACCACAGCTCGCGGTGCGGGTCGCCGGGGTCGCTGGTGGCGACGACCTTGCGCGCCTCGCGGTCCGCGCCCACCACCACGACCTCCACGGCGTGCAGGTGGTCGACGGTGAGGCCGTGCAGGCGGGACAGGGCGCCGTAGCCGCCGCCCACGATGTGGCCGCCCGCGCCGACCGTCGGGCACGTGCCGCCGGGCAGCGTGACGCCCCAGCCCCGGTACAGCTTGTGGTAGACCGCGCCCAGGGTCGCGCCGGGTTGGACCGCGAACGCCCTGCGGTGCGGGTCGTAGCCGACTTCGTCCATCAGCGACAGGTCGATCAGGACCGGCGCGCCGTTGCTGGAGAAGTCCTCGTCGCAGTGGCCGCCGCTGCGCACCGCGACCCGTCGGCCGGCGTGCACGGCGTCGCGCACCGCCCGGACGACGTCGTCGGCGGTGCGCACCAGGTGGATGCGCTCGGGCGAGGCCACCCAGCGCTGGTTCGAACCGGTGAGCAGACCGGCGTAGCGGGGGTCGTCGCGCGTCACCACCGACAGCGCGCCGACGTCACCGTCCGCCGCCGGGTCGGCGGACGCGGGCGACGCCGCGAGGGCGGGCAGGGCCACCGCGCCGCCGGCGACCGCGGTGCTCGTGAGGAAGTGCCTGCGGGACAGCGAAGACATGGTGGTCGGACCTCCGGTCGGTGCGTGCGGTGCGGCCGGGGCGGCCGTCGTCCCACCTCCCCGCGCGGGGAGGTGGGACGACGGTGTCGGGTGGCGCGGCGTCAGTCCCGCCAGGCGTCCCGCGCGGCGGCGGCGAAGGCGCGGAAGTCGCGCGGCTCGCGGCCGAGCACCTGCTGGACGCCGTCGGCCAGGGCGCCTTCCACGCCGCGCCGGATCGGGTCGAGCGCGGCCGACCACAGGGCCGCGTCGGACGGCGACCAGCCCGCCTCGACCAGTTCGGCGATGAACTCCGCCTCGGGGATCGGCCGGTAGCGCGCCGTCACGCCGGACGCGTCGGCGATCTCGGCCAGCGCCTCGTGGAAGGTCAGGGCGCGGGGCCCGGTCAGGTCGTAGGTCCGACCCGCGTGCCCGTCCTCGGTGAGGGCGACGGCCGCCACCTCGCCGATGTCCTCGGCGTCCACGAACGCCGCCGCGCCCTCGGCGGCGGCCAGCCGCAGTTCGCCGCGCCGCACGTCGTCGCGGAAGATGCCCTCGTCGAAGTTCTGCATGAACCAGCCCGGCCGCAGCACCGTCCAGTCCACACCGGACTCGTGCAGCGCCCGTTCGCCGAGCAGGTGCGTCGCCGCGCCCGCGTTGCCCTCGCCGTAGTAGTCGGGCACGTCCACGCCGCGCGCCGACAGCAGGGTGAAGCGGCGCACGCCCGCCTCGACGGCGGCGGCGACGAACTCGTCGGTCCGCGACACGCCGTCGATCGCGACGATGTGCACGGCGCGGACCCCGGCCAGCGCCGGGGCCCAGGTGTCCCGATCCGTCCAGGAGAACGTCACGTCGCCGTGGCGCGCCGCCACGCGGACGGACGCGCCACGCGCCCGCAGGTGGTCCACGACGCGCCTGCCGGTCTTGCCCGTGCCCCCGATCACGAGGATCGGGGCGTCTTGTGCGGTTGTCACAGCCGGGGAAGGTAGCGGCCCGGTGGCCACGCCGACCTCCCAGGTGGTCATCCGCCGGTAATCGGTCCTGGTCAGGCCGCTTGCGGCCGGGTGAAGGCGCGGTTGTGGTAGATCAGCGGCACGCGGTCCAGCGCCACCGCCTCCTCCACCCGGCCCACCAGGATGCTGTGGTCGCCGCCGTCCGAGACGGAGTGCGCCGAGCACACCAGCCGCGCCGCCGCGTCGACCAGGCCGGGCAGCCCGCGCTCGCACTCGGTCATCCGGGTGCCCTCGAACTTGTCCGGGCCGGAGCGGGCGAAGTGCCGCGCCAGGTCGTCCTGGTCGTGCGCGAGGACGTTGAGGGTGAACGACTTCGCGGTGACGAACGCTCCGTGGCAGGACGCGGTGCGGGCCAAGCACACCAGCACCAGCGGCGGGTCGAGCGACAGCGAGCAGAAGGCGCTGGCGGTGAAGCCCCAGCGCTTGCCGTGCTCGTCGACGGTCGTCACCACCGCCACGGGCCCGGCGACCGCCGCCATGACCGAGGTGAACGTCGCGGTGTCCAGGGACATGCTGCCCTCCGGGGCTGTCAGGAGTCGGTCTCGGACGGGGTGGAGCCGCCGCGCACCCGTGCCACGACCTCCGCCGCGACCAGCGCGGGGAACTCCTGCGGCTGCCAGTGCGAGGCGGGCGCGGGCAGGGTCACCACCCGGTAGGGTGCGCTGACGTAGTCGGCCGTGCGCTCGGCGGCCATCGTGCTGACCGAGGCGTCCGCCTCGCTCCAGATGAACGTCGTCGGCACGGTGATCTTGCCCAGCGCGACGGCGCCGTCGAGCAGGACGCCCGTGCGGTACCAGTTGAGCGCCGCGTGGAACGTGCCGGGCTGGGTGTGGAAGCGGAGGTAGCGCGCCTGCTGCTCGGGCGTGAGCGCGTTGTCGTGCAACGCGAGCAGCTCGCGCAGCCGCCGGGCGTCGTCGGCCAGCCAGTACTCGGTCGACCCCGGCGCGGTCAGCAGGTCGATGTAGGCCGACGCCGCCCGCTGCTCCGGGTCCACCTGGTAGGCGTCCTGGTAGGCGTCCAGGTGCGGGAACGCGGTGGCGGTCAGCGTGCGCACCCGCTCGGGGTGCCGCGCGGCCAGGTACCAGGCGACGATGGCGCCCCAGTCGTGGCCGACGACGTGCGCGGACTCGACGCCCAGGGCGTCGAGCAGGCCGAGCACGTCGCCCGCGAGCAGCGGCAGGCGGTAGTCGGCCACGTCGCGCGGCCGCGCGCCGGCCGAGTAGCCGCGCTGGTTGGGCGCGATGGTGCGCAGGCCCTCGGCGTGCAGCAGCGGCTCGACCTCCTGCCAGGAGCGGAAGTTGTGCGGCCAGCCGTGCAGCAGCACGACCGGTTCGCCGTCCTCCGGTCCCGCCAGCCGGACGTCGAACACCAGGTCCCCGACGGCGACCCGGTCCACGCGGCCGGTGTCCTCGCGGGCGACGAGGGCCGCGATGTCCGGCTCCGCCAACGACTCCGCCGGGTCGATCAGGCTCACCACGCGGATGTGGGCGATCGCGACCTCGTCGTGCCGGGACGCGGCGGCGAGCAGCCGGGCGGCGGCTCGCGCCGCCGGGTCCGCCGGGTCGACGCGGCCGGAGCGGGCGAGGTCGGTGCTGGTCGCGATGGTCCAGCAGCGGTCGACCGCGTCCGTCGCCACGTCGGCGAAGTAGGCCGCGGGGTCGAGCGCGGGCCGGGCGAGGTGGTCGCGCAGCACGAGCGCCTCCAGCACGGACACCGTCATGCCCTGCGCGTAGGTCGGGTTGAAGCTGCAGATCGCGTCGCCGACCACCAGCAGGCCCTCCGGGAACGCGGTCAGGCGCTCGTAGCGGCGGCGCAGCCCGGCCGGGAAGCGGTAGGTGGCGAACCCGTCCAGCGGGGTGCCCTGCGCGACGGCGTCGGCCACGTCCGGCGCGGACAGCGAGCGCAGGAACTCCGGGAAGCTCTCCTCGTCGGCGCCCGGCAGGTCGCCGTTCATGCCGTACGCGGTGACGACGACCCGGCCGCCGTCGACGCGGGCGCACACCGCGCCGCGCGGGTTCGCGGGCGTGGCGACGACGTGGATCGACACGTCGCCCCCCATCGCGGACTCCGGGATGTCGTAGTGCCGGGTGGTGTAGCCGATGCCGATCTTGAAGGTCTCCTCCTCGACCGGGCCGTAACCCCACTCCCCCAACCAGGTCGGCGTGCGCGCGCCGCGCCCGCCCGCGTCCACCACCAGGTCGGCGGCGATCTCCTCGACCAGGTCGCCGCGGCGCACCCGGACACCGGTGACGCGGTGCGACTCCCCCTCCGTGACGGGCTCCTCCACGTCGCTGCTCCCGTGCACGGTGACGTTCGGCAGCGCCTCGACGCGGGACCGCACCACCCGTTCCAGCAGCGGGCGGCTCGCCGACACCATGCGCAGGCCGGAGATCGGTTGGCGCAGCGCAGCGCCGTCGTACACCCAGCGCACGTCGCCCGTCAGGTCGCACTCGACGGCCCCGGCGGCGGTGAACTCCGCCGTGATGCCGGGGAAGAGCCCCTCGATGCCCTGGTGGCCCTTGGCCAGCAGCCCGTGGACGTGCCTGCCGTGCTGGACCCGCCTGCGCGGTTCGACGCCGTCCGGCAGCTCGTCGCGGTCCAGCACCACGACCTCCCCGAACGACTCGGCCAGCACGCGGGCGGCGAACAGCCCCGCCATGCCCGCACCGATGACGACCGCGCGGTCACGACCCGGAATTCCCACGACTTCTCCCTCATGGTGTCGACCGGTGGTGTTGCCCCGCCCCGGAACGCTGCCAGGCCGGGCCAACTGCCGGCTCATCCCCGGCTCTCCCGCCCGCCCCGCGGACCGGATGACCGCGTGGAGAACCGGAAATGACCGTCGTGCGCCGCACCGGAACTAGGCTCGGCGCGTCCGGCGGGCAGCGGAACCGCGAGCGGCGGTCCGCCCCGGTCTTGACGTCCCCGACATCGATCCGGCACCCGCGCGCGTGGCGACCGCCCGGCCGCCGTCGCGCACCGCCGGCCACAGGAGGAGCAGCGATGACAGCCACGCAGGAGCCTGTCCAGCAGGGTCCGGCGCACGAGAAGTCCGTGCCGCCGGAGGAACTCGTCGCCCGCGCCCGCGACCTGGTGCCGCTGCTGCGGTCCAACCTCGCGCGCACCGAGGAGCTGGGCAACCCGGCGCCGGAGAACCTGGCGGCGCTGGGCGCGGCGGAACTCTTCCGGCTCACCACGCCGATCGCGTACGGCGGGCTGCACCCCAGCATGCGCACCCAGGTGGAGATCATCGCCGAGGTGGGCCGGGGCTGCGCGTCCACCGGGTGGATCGTGGCCAACCACGCGGCGTCCACCGAGTTCACCCTCATCCTCACCGAGGAGGCCACCGACCGGGTGTTCGGCGACAACCCCGACGCGATCATGCTGTCGGCGGGCTGCACGCCGGACTCGCGCGCCGAGCGCGTGCCGGGCGGGCTGAAGGTCACCGCGAAGGCGCCCTACGCGTCGGGCTGCGAGATCTCCGACTGGGCGCTGCTCATCGGCATCCCCTTGTACGAGGGGGAGAAGCGCATCGGTGCGACCACGTGCCTGGTGCCGCTGACCGAGGCGACGGTGTCCCGCACGTGGAACGCGGCGGGCATGCGCGGCACCGGCACGCACGCCATGAGCGTGGTGGACGTGTTCGTGCCCGACATGCTGTCGCTGGTGGTGGAGAAGGAGGACCTGAGCCGGCTGGAGGAGCTGCTGTCGCCGACGGACCTGGTGCGGGGCAACCTGCACTCGCTGTCCGCGCTCGTCGGCGGCGCGTACGGCGCGCTGGACATCGTGCGGGAGCAGTTGGCGCGCGGCAAGGGGATCATCTACTCCAGCTACCGGCGGGCGGTCGACTCGCCCACCATCCAGCTCTTCTTCGCCGAGGCCGCGCACCTGATCGACACGGCGCGGGTGCACATGCTGCACGTGGCCGACGAGTTCGACGCGCTGCTGCCCGGCGAGGAGATGCCGCGCCTGGCGCGGGCGCGGGCCCGGATGCACTCGTCGTCCGCGCTGCGCGCCGCCCGCGACGGGTTGCAGAAGGCCCTGGACGTGGCGGGCACGAGCGGTTTCGCCGTGCCGAACCCGTTGCAGGTCTACTGGCGGGACCTGGAGGTCGGCAGCAGGCACGCGATGCTCGGCACGCCGATGATCGCCGAGGACTACGCCCGCGCGCTGCTCGACATCGGCCCCACCATCACCCAGTACCACTGACCACCGGGCAGGAGCGATCATGGACGACGAACCCGACCTCGCCGAGCCGCTGCTGTTGGGCTGGCTGGCATCGGTGCACCTGGACGCGCACTACACGCGCGCCGAGGGCGACCACCTGTACCGGCTGGACGAGCAGGGGCGGGAGGTGGCCGTGGTGGACTTCGCGGGCGGCTACGGTTCGACGCTGCTCGGCCACAACCACCCGGAGATCGTGGCCCTGGCCAGGGACCTGCTCGCCAACGGCGTCCCGGTGCACGCCCAGTTCTCGCGCCACCCGTACGCCCGCGACCTGGCGAGCGCGCTCAACCGCGTGCTGCGCCGCGAGCACGGCGACGACGAGCCGTACTCGGTGATCTTCGCCAACAGCGGCGCGGAGGCGATCGAGGCCGCGGTGAAGCACGCCGAGCTGGACCGGGTGCTCAAGGTCGGCGCGCTGCGCGAGTCGATCGCGGCGAACGTCGAGGCGGCGCGGGCGGCCGTCGCCGACGGCACGGCCGTCGCGGACGGGGACTTCGAGGCGCTGGCGGCCAGGGTCGACGAGGTGAACGCCGAGCGCGCGGCGACCCGTCCGGTGCTGTTCGCGCTGGAGGGCGGGTTCCACGGCAAGCTGGTGGGCAGCGTGCAGCTCACCCACAACGCCGCCTACCGCAACCCGTTCGGCGCGCTGGGCGTGACGACCCGCTTCGTGGCGAAGGACGACCTGGCCTCGCTGCCGAAGCTGTTCGACGAGGAGCGGGTGGACCTGCTGGACCTGGAGGTGCGGGACGGCCGCGTCGTCCCGGTGCCCCGGCCGCTGCCGGTGTTCTGCGCGTTCGCGGTGGAGCCGGTGCAGGGCGAGGGCGGTATCCGCGTGCTGGACGAGCGCTCGGCGCGGTTGATCCGGACCGCGTGCGACGAGGTCGACTGCCCGGTGCTGGTGGACGAGGTGCAGAGCGGGATGGGCCGCACGGGCACGTTCCTGGCCAGTTCGGCGGTGGGGCTGCGCGGTGACTACTACGCCCTGGCGAAGAGCCTGGGCGGCGGCGTCGCGAAGACCGCGGTGATGCTGGCCCGCGCGTCCCGGTACCGGGGCGAGTTCGAGCTGGTGCACAGCTCGACGTTCGCCAAGGACGCGTTCTCGACCACGATCGCGCTGAAGGTGCTGGAGCTGCTGGAGGCCGACGGCGGCGCGCTGTACCGGCGGGCGACCGAGCGGGGCGAGCGGATCACCGCCGCCCTGCGGGCGGTGCGGGAGGAGTTCCCGGACGTGGTGGTCGACGTGCGGGGGCGCGGGCTCATGCTGGGCCTGGAGTTCGCCGACCAGTCCGGGTCGGCCCACGCGGCCATCCGCGAGCACAACGCGGGCGGCACGCTCGGGTACGCCATCGCGGGCCTGCTGCTGCGGCGGCACCGGGTGCGGACGTTCCCGACCGCCAGCGCGCCCAACACCCTGCGGTTCGAGCCTTCCGTGTTCATCGGCGACGCCGAGGTCGACCAGCTCGCCGAGGGCCTGCGCGACGCCGCGGCCGTGCTCCGCGCCGCGGACGGCGAGGCCCTCCTCGGCTCGCGCTGACCCGGCGGCCGGTCCTCCCCCGCGACCCGCCGGTGTGTGGCGGGGGCGGACCGGCGTCGGGGTCGGCTCGGTCCCGGTGCGCGGCGGGCCGGCCGCGTCGCGGAGGCGGGAGGACCGGTCGGAGCGGTTCGGCGACGCCGCGGACGGCCGGACGGCGTCGGAGCGGAGACGGGAACGGGCCGGGCGTGGTGGCCCCGCGACCGGCCGACCGGGCGTCGTCGGCCGGTGCCGGTCGCGTGCCGCGCCGTCGTCCCGTCAGGCGACCCGGACCTCGGTGTCGTCGTCGCAGCGCCGCCGGGGCGGCACCGCCGTCGGCGGCTGGTCGGCCGGCGCGTGGCCCGCCGGGCTCGGCAGCCCGTCCACCAGCATCAGCACCCGCATCGCCGCGCGCCGCCGCGCCAGGTGCTCCTGGTCGGTCAGGCTGTCCCGGATGCGGCACGGCGGCATGGCGATCCGCCGCCGCCGCATGCCCGCCACCACCATGTCGGACAGGCGGTCGATCGCGGACTCCGACAGCGGGGTCAGCGTGATCGTCGCCGCGTGCGGCAGCCCCGCGCCCCAGTCCGGCCTCCGCTGGAGCAGTTCCGGGCGGGCCGCCAGCACCAGCGCCAGCGCGGGGTGGCCGGGTTCGGCGACCAGGCCGGTCAGGAAGTCCAGCGCCCGGTCGTCCAGCTCGTGCGCGTCGTCCACGAAGACGACCAGCGGCCGGTCGGCGGCCACCGCGCGCAGCAGCGTCGCGCCCGCCGCCAGCGCGGCCGCCACCGACGCCTGCCCCGGCGCGGCGTCCCGCGGATTCGGTTCGGGCGCCACCACGTCCGCCAGCGCGGCCGCCACCCGCTCGGCCTCCGCGGGGTCCGCGACGTGCGCGGCGACGAGACCGCGCAGCGCCTCCGCCCTCGGTGCCGCCTGGTCCCCGCCGCACAGCGCGAGCAGCAGGTCGGGCAGCGGGCCGAACGGCGAGGACGCCGAGCCCGGACCGGCCACCAGGAACTCCGTCGTGTCCCACTTGGCGATGGCCCGGCGCTCGAACTCCAGCACCAGCCTGCTCTTGCCGACGCCCGGCCCGCCGAGCACCGTCACCAGCTGCGGCACGCCCCGGTGCCACGACCGGTCGATCAGGCCGGTCAGCACGTCCAGCTCCCAGTCGCGGTCCACGATGGGTATCGACGGGTGCGCCACCGAGTGCCAGTGCGCGGACCGGATGCGGCTGCCTCCCCCGCCCGGCGTCCGCGGCCCGTAGTCCGCCGAGTGGCCGGTCAGCGCCCTGGTCGTGTCGCACGCCCGCGCGGAGCCCGCCGCGGTGCGGGCCAGCAGCGCCTGGCACGTGTCGACCACCGGCCCGGTGATCACCAGCCGGTCCTCGGCCGCGCCGGGCAGCCGGAACACCACCGCCTCGCCCGTCGCCACCGCCGCCCGCACCGAGATGGCGTCGTGCGCGGGCGCGAGCACGGCCAGCGCCGCCGACACCGCGCGCTCGGCCGCCGCCAGCTCCGCGCGGCCGTGGAACCACGCGATCGGGGCACCCGGCGCGGTGTCCGTCCGGCCGCCGAGCAGGTCGACCGCCTGCTGGAACGCCGTGCGGAACGCCGCGAGCGCGCGGTTGAGCCGGACCGGGTCCTGCTCGCCGTCGCCGGTCGCGGACACCTGCGCCATCAGCACGCTCAGCTCCTCCCGGCGCGGCGCGGGGTGGCCGCGTTCGGCCGAGCGCGGCACGGGCACCGCCGACTCGAACCCCGCCGTTTCCAACCCCGCCGTTTCGAACCCCGTCGACTCGAAGGCCGCCGACTCGAACGCCGCCGACTCCAGCACCACCGACTCGGGCACCACCGCCTCGGCGGCAGGCGGCAGGGCGGCGGGCGGCAGGGCGTGCACGGCCCGGTGCGGCGTCCACACCGGACCGGGCTGCGGACGCCGGTCGCCGACGAAGGGCACGACGGGCGCCGGGTTGAGGGCGAGCGCGCCGACGGCGGCGGGCACGCGGCCCGCGACGACCGGTTCGCGCGGTCCGAGGCGCAGCGAGTCGTCGTGCCGCAGGATGGCGCGCTGCAACTCCTGGAGCGCCACGCCCGGCTCCAGCCCCAGGTCGTCCACCAGGCGGGCGCGCATCCGGTTGTACGCCTCCAGCGCGTCCGTCTGCCGGCCGCACCGGTACAGCGCGAGCATCAGCTGGCCGCACAGGCGCTCGCGCAGGCTCTCCTGCTCGACGGTCGTCTCGATGTCGTGCAGCACGGCGTGGTGCCTGCCCCGCGCCAGTTCCGCGTCGAAGTAGTCCTCCAGCGCGTCCACCCGCGCGCTCTCCACCGCCGCCAGCTCCGGCCAGCCGAACCCCGCCTCCACGAGGTCGGCCAGCACCGCGCCCCGCCACAGGCCCAGCGCCGCGCCGAGCGTCTCGCCGGCCCGGTCCGGCCGGCCCGCCGCCAACTGGGCGCGCCCCTCGGCAGCCAGCCGGTGGAACCGGTGCAGGTCGACCAGCGACGGCTCCAGTTCGAGCACGTAGCCCGGCGGCCTTGTGAGCAACGACACCCGGTCGTCGGCCAACACTTCGGGGTTCAGCACACCCCGAAGTCCCCAGATCGCGTTGTGCAGGATCTTCCGCGCCGAGTTCGGCGTCTCCCCCGTCGGCCAGAGGATGTCCAGCAATTCACTCGTCGACACCACCCGGTTGGCATTGAACAGCAGGTATGCCAACGCCGCGCGCTGTTTCGTGCCGTGCACGCCCACCTGGACGCTTCCGTCCGTTAACTCCAGCGGCCCCAGCACACGAAAACGCATGAGCACTTCCTCCCCCGAGTGAACAAGACAGACGAACCGCCGGATTGGTTCGGCGGTCGACATATCCGACGACGTGCCCGGCGTGCGCGCGGCTGGGGAGACCGGGCCCGCGGACCGGTGGTTCCGGCCGGTCAGGGCCCTGCGCGGCGCTGCGCGTGCGCCCCGTTGTCGGTCTGTGCGCACAGGACGGGCACGTCGTCGGCAACACCCTGTCCGACACCCCCTATGGGACACTTTCGATCGGCTTTCGACGCCCTGAGGGGACGGGCGCGAACGGGCGCTGGGGGTGGGTCATAAAGAAGGTCGCACGGGTGCGTTTCGCGGTCCTCGGCCCGCTGGAGGTGCGCACGCAGGGTGACGAGGTCGTGCCGGTCAAGGAGGCGAAGGTCCGCTCCCTCCTCGTCGCGCTGCTGGCCGCCCAGGAGCGGCCCGTCTCGGCGGACCGGCTGATCGAGCTGCTGTGGCCGGACTCACCGCCGGCGAACCCGACCGGCTCGCTCCAGGTGAAGGTCTCGCAGCTGCGGCGCGCCCTGGACCGGGCGGCCGACGGCGGGCGGGCCCTGCTCGGCTCGACCTCCGCCGGGTACGTGCTGTCCGCGCCCGCCGAGGACGTCGACTTCCGGCACTTCGACGCGCTGACCGCCCGCGCCCTGTCCATCACCGCGCCCGCCGAGCGGGTGGCCGCCCTGGACGAGGCGCTGGCGCTGTGGCGCGGCGCGGCGTTCGACGGGTTCGCCGACGAGAGCTCCGTCTACGCGCTGGCCGCCGGACTGGAGGAGCAGCGGCTGGTGGTGCTGGAGGAACGGGCGCACGCCCGGCTGGAGCTGGGCGAGCACCAGTCGCTCATCGGCGAGCTGACCGAGCTGGCCGAGCGCCACCCGCTGCGGGAGCGGCTGCGCACGGCGCAGCTCCTCGCGCTCTACCGCAGCGGGCGCTCGGTGGAGGCGCTGCGGCTCTACGACGCGCTGCGCACCCGGCTGGCCGAGGAGTTCGGCGTCGATCCGGGGCCGGGGCTGGTCCGGCTGCACCACGCGATGCTCCAGCAGGACCGGTCGCTGCGGGCGGACGCGGACCGGCCGACCGTGCGCGGCAGCAACGTGCCCGCGCCGCTGACCGGGCTCGTGGGCCGGGCGCGCGTGCTGGCCCGCATCAGGGAGACGCTCGCCGCGAACCGCCTGGTGACGCTGGTCGGGCCGGGCGGCGTGGGCAAGACCCGGCTGGCCACGGAGGTGGCGCGGGAAGCGGACGGGCAGTCCGCCGACGGCACGTGGCTGGTGGAGCTGGCCGGCCTGCCGCCCGCGAGCGCGTGCACGGCCGACGACCTGGCCGAGGTCGTGGCGGCGGCGCTGGACCTGCGCGAGGAGCCCGTCGTGGACAAGCGGGCGGAGCCCCGGTCGGCCACCGAGCGGCTGGTGGCCACGTTGCAGGACCGGCGGACCCTGCTGGTGCTGGACAACTGCGAGCACGTGCTGGCCGCGTCCGCCGAGCTGGTGTCGGTGCTGCTGGCGGGCGCGCCCGGCCTGCGCGTGCTGGCCACCAGCCGGGAGCTGCTGGGCGTGGTCGGCGAGCAGCTGGTGGAGGTGCCGCCGCTGGACCTGCCCGCGCCGGGCGCGTCGCCCGCGGTGATCGCCCGGTTCAGCAGCGTCGAGCTGTTCCTGGCGCGGGCCCGCTCGGCGGTGCCCGGTTTCGCGCCGCGACCGCGCGACCTGGAGACGGTGGCCGCGATCTGCCGCCGCCTCGACGGCATACCGCTGGCCATCGAGATGGCGGTGGCGCGGGTCCGCGCGCTGGGCCTAGACGAGCTGCTGGTGCGGCTGGCCGACCGGTTCCGGGTGCTGGGCGTCGGCGTGGAGCGGCGCGGCGTGCCCGCGCGGCAGCAGACGCTGCGGGCGATGATCGACTGGAGCTGGGAGCTGTGCACCGAGCCGGAGCGGCTGGTGCTGGCCCGGCTGTCCGCGCACGCCCAGGGCTGCCGGCTGGAGGCCGCCGAGCGGACCTGCGCGGGCGGCCCGGTCGACGCGGCCGACGTGCCCTCGGTGCTGGGCAGGCTGGTGGACCGCTCGCTGGTGGTGGTCGGCGAGGACGCGGGCCGCCCGCGCTACCGGCTGCTGGAGTCGATGGCCGAGTACGGCAGGCAGCGGCTGGCGGAGTCCGGCGAGGCCGAGGCCACCGCCCTCGCCCACGCCGAGTACTACAGCGGGCTGGTCGCCGCCCTCCGGCCGGAGCTGTGCGGGCCGCGCCAGCGCGACGTGCTGTCCCGGTTGGACGTGGAGACCGCGAACCTGGAGCGGGCGCTACAGACGTGGCTGTGGCTGGGCAGGCACGACCGGGCGGTCCGGCACGTCAACGACCAGACCTGGTACTGGTTCCTGCGCGGGCGGCTGTCCGAGGCGCAGCGCAGGCTCCGGCTCGTGCTGGGCCTCGCGCACGACGCCGGGTCCGCCCCGGACGTCGCCGACGCGGAGGTCTGGCACCGGGGGTTCACCCTGCTGTCCACCGGGGTGGAGCCGACCGGGCCGCGGGCGCCCGCCGGCCGCGGCGCGGCGGGCGACGGGCGGGCGTGGTGGTTCCTGGCCTACGCGCGCTGGTCGGTGGGCGCGTTCGCCGAGAGCGCGGAGCTGAACTCCGTGCTGCTGCCGCACTTCCGGGCGGTCGGCGACCGGTGGGGCACGGCGGCGTCCACCGCCACCGCGGCGGCGCTGGCGGTCGGCCGGGGCGACCTGCGGACGCTGGACGCCGCCGCGTCGGAGTGCCTGCGGCTGTTCCAGGCGCTGGGCGACGGGTGGGGCCTGCTCAAGGCGACCGACCTGCTGGGCGTGCTGGCGGAGATCCGCGGCGACCGGCGGGAGGCGACCCGGCTGCACGAGGAGGGCCTGGGCATCGCCGCCGACCTGGGCCTGTGGGGCGAGACGGCGCGCAAGCTGGCGATGCTGGGCCGGATGGCGATGCTCGCGGGCGACTACCCGATCGCCGACGACCTGCACGGGCGGGCGGCGGCGCTGGCCAAGCAGCAGGCGAACATGCCGTGGCAGGTGTTCGCCGAGTCGGGCCTGGCGATCAGCTACCGGCGGCAGGGGCGGCTGGCCGAGGCGGAGGCGCTGCTGACCGGGCTGGTGCCCGCCATGCGGCGGATGCAGGCGCTCAACGGGCTCGCGCTGACGCTGGCCGAGCTGGGCTTCCTGGCCGAGCAGCGGGGTGACGCGGCGGCGGCCCGCGCGCACCACGCGGAAGGGCTGGAGGCGGCGCTGGCCACCGGGGACCGGCGGGCGGTGGCGCTGGCCGCGGAGGGCCTGGCGGGCGCGCACCGGCTCGCCGGGCGGCCGGACGCCGCCGCGCGCCTGCTGGGCGTGGCGCGGGCCATCCGGGACGCGCTGGACGCGCCGCTGCACGAGGAGGAGCGGCGCGACGTGGACCGGATCACCGCGGCCGCGCGGGACGCGCTGGGCGAGGCGGCGTTCGCGGAGCTGGTGGCGGAGGGCGAGGCGGCGGAGCGGGCCCGCGCGGCGGACGGCGGCGACTTCCGGGCGGCGCACCCCGACCTGTGCTGACCCGACCACCCGGATGGTGGTCCACTCACTGGGAATCATCGCCGAGCCGGTCACCCTGAGTGTTCGCCCTGTGGTAATGGCGGAACGCCGCCACCCGCCAATGGGACGCCGCGCCACCGCGCGGGCAATACCCGGCATGGACCATTCGGCGGTGTCCGCGCCGATCGTCGACCGCGTCACGCCATCCGCGGCCAAGACCTGATTGCGACCCAAAACACACTGCCGCGCGCCGACGCCTCACCGCCGGGTAATGCACGGGTCAGGCCCGCGACTCATTACCCCTCGGTGAGTGCGGTATTACCGGGCGCGCCGGGCGCGCCGGCAACCTGAACCGGGATTCGAGCGGAATCCGCCGCCGACGTGCGCGACCCCGGCCGGCGGGTCGACGTTCCCGCCGATCGCGGGAGGCGATTACCGCCGTCGGCGATTCGCATTCGAAGCCATTTTCCCAGGCGCTGTCGAGGGAGTGACACGAACGTGCGCGAGGTGACGGTACGGGAGGACAGGACCGGTCGGGCAGCGGCGGTCGCCGTCGTCGGGCTCTCCTGCCGGTTCCCACGCGGTGGCGACCCCGAGGAGTTCTGGGACCTGCTGGCCTCGGGCGGCGACGCCGTGGGCGAGGTGCCCGAGGGGCGCTGGGAGTCGGTCTCGGGCGACCCGGCGGTGCTGGGCCGCCGGGGCGGCGGTCCCCGCGCCGGCGCGTTCCTGGACGCCGTGGCGGACTTCGACGCCGGGTTCTTCGGCCTGTCCCCGCGCGAGGCCGCCGCCACCGACCCGCAGCAGCGGCTGGTGCTGGAGCTGGCCTGGGAGGCGCTGGAGCGGGCCGGGATCGTGCCGGGCTCGTTGCGGGACACCGAAACCGGCGTGTACATCGGCTCGCTGCGCGACGACTACACGACCCTGCTGCACGCGCGCGGCGCGGGCGCGGTCACCCAGCACACCAACACCGGCACCCACCGCGGCCTGATCGCCAACCGCGTCTCCTACTTCCTCGGGCTGCGCGGCCCCAGCGCCACGCTGGACACCGCGCAGTCGTCGTCCCTGGTGGCGGTGCACGCGGCGAGCCAGGCCCTGCTCTCGGGCGAGGTCGACCTGGCGCTGGCGGGCGGCGTCACGCTCAACCTCACCGCCGAGGGCGCGCTGGGCGCGGAGGCGTTCGGCGGGCTCTCGCCGGACGGCCGGTGCTTCACCTTCGACAGCCGGGCCAACGGGTACGTGCGCGGCGAGGGCGCGGCGGTGGTCGTGCTCAAGACGCTGGAGCGGGCGGAGGCCGACGGCGACCGGGTGCTCGCGGTGATCCGCGGCAGCGCGGTCAACAACGACGGCGCGACGCCGGGGCTGACCGTGCCGAGCGCGGACGCGCAGGCGGCGGTGATCACCACGGCGCTGCGCCGGGCCGGTGTCGACCCGGCGGAGGTGCAGTACGTCGAGCTGCACGGGACGGGCACGCCGGTGGGCGACCCCGTCGAGGCGGCGGCGCTGGGCGCGGCGTACGGGGCGGCGCGGGACGGCGGGCCGCTGCGGGTGGGTTCGGTGAAGACCAACATCGGCCACCTGGAGGGCGCGGCGGGCATCGCGGGCCTGGTGAAGGCGGTGCTGGCGATCGAGCGCGGCCGGCTGCCCGCCAGCCTGAACTTCGCGCGCCCGAACCCGGCGATCCCGTTCGAGGAGCTGAACATCGAGGTGCAGCGGGTCACCGGGCCGTGGCCGCACCCGGACCGGCCGCGGTACGCGGGCGTCAGCTCGTTCGGCATGGGCGGCACCAACTGCCACGTCGTGCTGGGCCCGCCGCCGGAGCGCGCCTCCGCCGAGCCGCCGGCCACCGCGCCCGCCGCCACCGGACCGCGCTCCCGCACCGAGCCACCCACCGCCGAGCCGCCCACCGCCGGGGCGCACTCCCCCGCGGAACCCGCCGCCGTCGGGCCGCGATCCCGCGCCGGGGCGCACTACCCCGCAGGGCCGGCGGCCACCGAGCCGCACCCCTCCGCCGGGCCGACCGCCGAGCCCGCCTCCCCCACCCAGCCGACCGCCGAGCCCGCCTCCCCCACCCAGCCGACCGCCGAGCCCGCCTCCCCCACCCAGCCGACCGCCGAGCCCGCCTCCCCCACCGAACCGGCCGCCACCGGGCCGCGCTCCCCCGCCGACGCGCCGGCCGCCCTGGTCGTGGTGTCCGCGCCGACCAAGGCCGCGCTGCCCGCGCAGGCGGCGGCGCTGCGGGCGGCGCTCGCGGACCGGGACTGGTCGCCCGCCGACGTGGCGTGGTCGACGGCGACCACGCGCACCGCGTTCCGCCACCGGGCCGCCGTGCCCGCCGCCGACCGGGACGAGCTGCTGGCCGGGCTGGCGGCGCTGGCCGACGGCGTGCCGTCGGCGGGCGTGGTCACCGGGTCCGTCGTGGAGGGCCGGCTGGCGTTCGCGTTCACCGGGCAGGGCGCGCAGCGGGTGGGCATGGGCGACGGGCTGGCCGCCGCGCACCCGGTGTTCGCGCGGGCCCGCGCGGAGGTGCACGCCGAGTTCGGCAAGCACCTGGCGCGTCCGCTGGACGAGGTGCTGGCCGACGCCGCCGCGCTGGACCGCACCGAGTACACCCAGCCGGCGCTGTTCGCGTTCGAGGTGGCGCTGGTGCGGCTGCTGGCGTCGTGGGGCGTGCGGCCGGACGTGGTGGCCGGGCACTCGATCGGCGAGCTGGCCGCCGCGCACGTGGCCGGGGTGCTGACGCTGGCCGACGCGTGCGCGCTGGTCGCCGCGCGCGGCCGGTTGATGCAGGCGCTGCCCGAAGGCGGCGCGATGATCGCCGTCGAGGCGTCGGAGGAGGAGTACGCGGCGCTGCCCGCCGACCTGACCGCCGAGGTCGACGTCGCCTCGGTGAACGGCCCGCGCTCGCTGGTGCTCAGCGGCGCGGTCGAGGCCGTCACGGCGGCGGCGGACGCGCTGGCGGCGCGGGGCGCGCGGACCAAGCGCCTGGCCGTCGGGCACGCGTTCCACTCGCGGCACCTGGAGCCCGCGCTGGCCGAGTTCCGCGCGATCGCCGAGGCGACGGAGTTCCGCCGGCCGGAGGTACCGCTGGTGTCCACCGTCACCGGCGCGCCCGCCGGCGACGAGCTGCTGACCGCCGACTACTGGGTCCGCCAGGCGCGGCACGCCGTCCGGTTCCGGGACGCGGTGCGCGCGCTGGAGGCCGAGGGCGTGCGCACGGTGCTGGAGATCGGGCCCGCCGCGGTCTGCACGCCGATGGTCACCGAGTCCGCCGAGGCCGGGACCGCCGCCGTCGCGACCACGCGCGGCGACCGCCCGGAGCCCGGCACGCTGGCCGCCGCGCTGGCCCGCCTGGTCGTGCGCGGGGTCGAGGTGGACTGGTCGGCCCTGCACCCGCGCGCCCGCGTGGTCCCGCTGCCCACCTACGCCTTCCAGCGCGGCCGGCACTGGCTGGACGACCTGGGCGTCGCCCGCGCGTTCACCGCGCCTGAACCGGGGACCACCGAGGAGCCCGCGACCGCCCGGCAGCCCGCGACCGCCGAGCGCAGGCCGCCGCGCCGGGCCGCTGACGTCGTGCGGCTGGTGCTCGGGCACGTCGCCGCCGTCCTCGGGCAGGGGCCGGACCAGCCGATCGAGGTCGCGGCCCCGTTCCGCGACCTGGGCTTCACGTCGCTGATGGCGGTGGAGCTGCGGGACGCGCTGGCCGAGGCCACCGGCCTGCCGCTGCCCGGCGGCGTCCTGTACGACCACCCGACGCCCGAACGGCTCATCGCGCACCTCACCGCCGAGCTGGCGGGCGCGGGCGAGCAGGAGGCCGAGGCGGTCGCGACGGCCGCCGACGAGCCGATCGCGGTGGTCGGCATGGCGTGCCGGCTGCCCGGCGGCGTCGCGTCGCCGGACGAGCTGTGGGACCTGCTGCTCGCCGAGCGGGACGCGATCGGCCCGTTCCCGACCGACCGGGGCTGGGACGCCACCGGGCTCGGCGGCTTCCTGGACGGCGTCGCCGACTTCGACGCCGGGTTCTTCGGCATCTCGCCGCGCGAGGCGCTGGCGATGGACCCGCAGCAGCGGCTGGTGCTGGAGACCGCGTGGGAGGCGGCGGAACGGGCCGGTATCGCGCCCACGTCGCTGGCGGGCACGCGGACCGGCGTGTTCGTCGGCGCGACCGAGGGCGACTACGGCGCGCCGATGCACGAGGCGCCCGCCGAGATCGCCGGGCACGTGCTGACCGGGACGACCAACAGCGTGGTCTCCGGCCGGGTCGCCTACCGGCTCGGCCTGTCCGGACCGGCGCTGACCGTGGACACCGCGTGCTCGTCGTCGCTGGTCGCGGTGCACCTGGCGATCCGGTCGCTGCGGTCGGGCGAGACGTCGCTGGCGCTGGCGGGCGGGGTGGCGGTGCTGTCGACGCCCGGCATGTTCACGGAGTTCGCCCGGCAGGGCGGGCTGGCGTCGGACGGCCGGTGCAAGCCGTTCGCCGCCGCCGCCGACGGCACGTCGTGGGCCGAGGGCGTGGGTTTCGTCGTGTTGCAGCGGCTGTCGGACGCGCGCCGCGAGGGTCGCCGGGTGCTCGCGGTGCTGCGGGGTTCGGCGGTCAACTCGGACGGCGCGTCGAACGGGCTCACCGCGCCCAACGGCCCGGCGCAGCAGCGGGTGATCCGCGCCGCGCTGGCCGACGCGGGGCTGCGGCCGTCCGACGTGGACGTCGTCGAGGCGCACGGCACGGGCACCGCGCTGGGCGACCCGATCGAGGCGGGCGCGCTGCTGGCCACCTACGGCCGGGACCGGGCCAGGCCGGTGCTGCTCGGCTCGCTGAAGTCCAACATCGGCCACGCCCAGGCCGCCGCGGGCGTCGCCGCGCTGATCAAGACCGTGCTGGCGCTGCGCCACCGGGTGGTGCCGGCGACGCTGCACGTGGACGCGCCGAGCCCGCACGTGGACTGGCGGTCGGGCGAGGTCGAGCTGGTCACGTCGGCGACCGCGTGGCCCGAGGTGGACCGGCCGCGCCGGGCGGCGATCTCGTCGTTCGGCATCAGCGGCACCAACGCCCACCTCATCGTGGAGTCCGCGCCCGACGAGCCCGCCGGGTCCGCGCCCGCCGCGCCGACGCCCGCGCCCGCCGGACCGCTGCCGTGGGTCGTCACCGGCGTCGACGAGGAGGGCCTGCGCGCGCAGGCCGCCGCCGTGGCCGAGGTGGTCGGCGACCCGGCCGGGGTCGGGCTCGCGCTGACCACGACCCGCGCGGCGCTGGCGCGCCGGGCGGTGGTGCTCGGCGAGGACCGGGCGGCGCTGGTCGACGGGCTGCGGGCGGTCGCCGCGGGCGGCTCCGCGCCGAACGTCGTGACCGGCGCGCCGGACGGCGGCCTGACCGCCGTGCTGTTCACCGGGCAGGGCGCGCAGCGCGCGGGCATGGGGCGCGACCTCGCCGCCGCGCACCCGGTGTTCGCCGACGCGCTCGCGGAGGCGTGCGCCGCGTTCGACGGCCTGCTGGAGGTGCCGCTGCACGAGGTCATGTCGTACGACGAGGACGACCCGCGCTCGGCCCTGCTGCACGAGACCCGCTACACCCAGCCCGCCCTGTTCGCCTACGAAACGGCCCTGTTCCGGCTCGCCGAGCACCACGGCCTCGTGGTCGACGCGGTCGCCGGCCACTCGATCGGCGAGCTGACCGCCGCCCACGTCGCGGGCGCGCTCACCCTGCCCGACGCGGCACGGCTGGTCGCCGCGCGCGGCCGGCTCGTGCAGTCCGCGCCCGAGGGCGGCGCGATGGCGGCCATCCGCGCCTCGGAGGAGGAGGTGCTGCCCACGCTCGACGGCACCGGCGTGGTCGTCGCGGCCGTGAACGGGCCCGGCTCGGTGGTCGTCGCCGGTGACGCGGACGAGGTGCGCGCCGTGGTCGACGGGTGGCGCGCCAGGGAGCGGTCGGTGAAGCCGCTGCGGGTCAGCCACGCGTTCCACTCACCGCACCTGGACGGGGTGCTGGCGGAGTTCCACGCGGTGGCGGCCTCGATCCCGTTCGGGCCCGCCCGGCTCCCGGTGGTGTCGACGGCCACCGGCCGGGTGCTCGCCGACGAGGAGCTGGCCTCGCCCGACCACTGGACGGCCCAGCTGCGCGGCACCGTCCGGTTCCTGGACGCCGTGCGCACCCTGGAGGACGACGGGGTCACCGCGTTCGTCGAGATCGGCCCGGACTCGGCGCTGACCGCGATGGCGGCGGAGTCCGTGCGGCGGCCGGGTTCGACGGCGCTGGCGCTGGTCCGGGGCGGGCGGCCGGAGCGGGTCGCGTTCGCCGAGGGCGTGGCGCGGGCCCACGTGCTGGGTCGCGTGCCGGACCTCGCCGCGTTCTTCCCCGGCGTGCGGCCGGCCGAGGTGCCGGTGACGGTGCTGCGCCGCGAGCGGTTCTGGCAGGCCCCGCCGGCGCGGGGCGCGGCCGGCGTGGACGTGGCGGACCACCCGCTGCTGGGTGGCGTCGTGGAGCTGGCCGACGCGGGCGGGGTGGTGTTCACCGGTTCGGTGTCGGTGGCGACGCACCCGTGGCTGGCCGGGCACCGGATCGCCGGGCGGGTGCTGGTGCCCGCGACCGCGCTGCTCGACCTGGCCGTCGCCGTCGCCGACCGGGTGGGCGCGCGCGGCGTCGGCGAGCTGACCCTCGCCGCGCCGCTGGTGCTGCCCGAGGACGGCGCGGTGCGGGTGCAGGTGCGCGTGGCGGAGCCGGCGGAGGACGGCGACCGCGAGTTCTCGGTGCACGCCCGGACCGGTGGTACGTGGACGCGCTGCGCGGGCGGCTTCCTCACCGACGCGGTGGCGACGCCCGCCGACGCGGCCGGGTGGCCGCCCGCCGACGCCACCGCCGAGGACGTCACCGACGCCTACGAGCGGCTGGCCGGGCTGGGCTACGACTACTCGGGCGCGTTCCGGGGGCTGCGCGGCGCGTGGCGGCGGGGCGACACCCTGTTCGCCGACGTCGAGCTGCCCGCCGGCGCGGCCGACGACGCGGGCCGGTTCGGCCTGCACCCGGCGTTGCTGGACGCCGCGCTGCACCCGCTGGTGCTGGCCGCGGCGGGCGCGGACGGCACGGTCCGGCTGCCGTTCTCCTGGTCGGGCGCGGCGCTGCACGCGACGGGCGCGACCCGGCTGCGGGTGCGGCTGACGCCGACCGACGAGGGCGTCGAGCTGCTGGCCGCCGACCCGGCGGGCGCGACCGTGCTGCACGCCCGCGCGCTGTCGCTGCTGCCGGTGCCCGCCGAGGCCGCCGCGGCCCCCACCGGGGTGCCCGAGGACCTCCACACCGTGCGGTGGACCCCGGTGGGCCAGGTGTCGCCCGACGCCGAGCCGGTCGACGCGGTGGTGCTGACCGCGCCGTCCGGGGTCGGGCCTGCGGGCGCGCACGCCGTCACCGCCGAGGTGCTGGCGGCGGTGCGGCGCGTGCTGGCCGAGGAGGACACCCGGCTGGCGGTCGTCACGCGGCGGGCCGTGTCGACGGGCGGCGAGGACGTGCCGGGGCTCGCGCAGGCGGGCGTGTGGGGCCTGGTGCGGACCGCCCAGTCCGAGTTCCCCGACCGGGTGGTGCTGCTGGACCTCGACGACGACGCCGACGCCGACGCGGCGGTGCGGTCGGCGTTCGCGACCGGTGAGCCGCAGCTGGCCGTCCGGGACGGCCGCCTGCTGGCGCCCCGGCTGGCCCGCGCGACGGCGACGCCCGGCCGGCCCCGGTTCGCCGAGGGCGGCACGGTGCTGGTCACCGGCGGCACGACGGGCCTGGGCGCGCTGGTGGCGCGGGAGCTCGTGACCGCGCACGGCGTCCGGCACCTGCTGCTGGCCTCGCGGCGCGGCCCCGCCGCGCCCGGCGCGGCGGACCTGGTCGCCGAGCTGACCGGGGCGGGCGCCGAGGTCCGGGTGGTCGCCGCCGACGTCGCCGACGAGGCCGCCGTGCGCGCGCTGGTCGACGGCGTGCCCGCCGAGCACCCGCTGACCGCGGTCGTGCACACGGCGGGCGTCCTCGACGACGGCACCCTGCCGACGCTCACCCCGGACCGGCTGGCGACCGTGCTGCGGCCCAAGGTGGACGCGGCCTGGCACCTGCACCGGGCCACCCGCGACCTGGACCTGACGGCGTTCGTGGTGTTCTCCTCGGTCTCCGGCCTGCTGGGCACGGCCGGGCAGGCCAACTACGCCGCCGCCAACACGTGGCTGGACGCGCTCGCCGCCCACCGCGCCGCCGCCGGCCTGCCGGCCTGCTCGCCGGCGTGGGGCCTGTGGGACAGCGGGATGGGCGCGTCCCTCGGCGACGCCGACGTGGCCCGCTGGGCGCGCGCCGGCATCGACCCGATCACCCCGGAGCGCGGCGCGGCCCTGCTCGCGGCCGTGCTCGGCGGCGCGGACCCGACGCCCGTGCCGGTGGTGCTGGACTCGTCCCGCGTGGCGCTGGACCCGGTGCCGCCGCTGCTGCGCGGCCTGGTGCGGCGCAGGCGGCGGTCCGCCGCCGCGAGCACGGCCGGCGCCGGCTGGGCCGAGCGGATCGGCGCGCTGCCGCCGGAGGAGCGGCGCGCCGCCGTGCTGGCGGAGGTGCTGGCGGCCACCGCCGCCGCGCTCGGGCACTCCTCGGGCGCGGCGCTGGACGCGGGCAAGGCGTTCCGGGCGCTCGGCTTCGACTCGCTGACCGGGGTGGAGCTGCGCAACAACCTCGTCGCGACGACCGGCGTGCGGCTGGCGACCACGGCCGTGTTCGACCACCCGAGCCCGGCCGCGCTGGCGGACCACCTGCTCGACCGCGTCGGCGCGAGCGTCCCGGAATCGTCCGGCGCGCGTCCGGCCGGGGGCGCGCGGGCGGTGGACGACGAGCCGATCGCGATCGTCGGCATGGCCTGCCGGTTCCCCGGCGGGGTGTCCTCGCCGGAAGACCTGTGGCGGCTGGTGGCCGACGGCGTCGACGCGGTGTCCGGGTTCCCGGTCAACCGGGGCTGGGACCTCGACGCGCTGTACGACCCGGACCCCGCGCGGCTCGGCACGTCCTACACCCGCGAGGGCGGCTTCCTGCACGACGCCGACCTGTTCGACCACACCCTGTTCGGCATGTCGCCGCGCGAGGCCACCGCGACCGACCCGCAGCAGCGGCTGCTGCTGGAGACGGCGTGGGAGGCGTTCGAGAGCGCGGCGGTGGACCCGACGTCGCTGCGCGGGTCGAACACCGGCGTGTACGTCGGCGTGATGTACGACGACTACGCCGCGCGGCTGGCGGACGTGCCGGAGGAGTACGAGGGGTTCCTGCTGGCGGGCAACCTGTCCAGCGTGGTGTCCGGGCGGCTCGCCTACACCTACGGGCTGGGCGGCCCGGCGGTCACGGTGGACACCGCGTGCTCGTCGTCGCTGGTGGCGCTGCACCTGGCGGTGCAGGCGCTGCGGCGGGGCGAGACGGACCTGGCGCTGGCGGGCGGCGTGACGGTGATGTCGAGCCCCACCACGTTCGTCGAGTTCAGCAGGCAGCGCGGGCTCGCGCCGGACGGCCGCTGCAAGTCGTTCTCCGCCGACGCCGACGGCACGGGCTGGAGCGAGGGCGTCGGCCTGCTGCTGGTGGAGCGCCTGTCCGACGCGCGCCGCAACGGGCACCGGGTGCTGGCCCTCGTGCGCGGCACGGCGGTCAACCAGGACGGCGCGTCCAACGGTCTCACCGCGCCCAACGGCCCGGCGCAGGAGCGGGTCATCCGCGCCGCGCTCGCCGACGCCGGGCTGCGCCCGGACGAGGTGGACGCGGTCGAGGCGCACGGCACCGGCACGACCCTGGGCGACCCGATCGAGGCGCAGGCGCTGCTCGCGACCTACGGCGCGGACCGGGACGAGCCGCTGTGGCTGGGCTCGCTGAAGTCCAACATCGGGCACGCGCAGGCGGCGGCGGGCGTCGGCGGCGTGATCAAGATGGTCGAGGCGATGCGGCGCGGCACGCTGCCGCGCAGCCTGCACCTGGGCACGCCGTCGCCGCACGTGGACTGGGCATCGGGCGCGGTCGCGCTGCTGGACCGGGCGCGGCCGTGGCCGGCGGTGGACCGGCCGCGCCGCGCGGGCGTGTCGTCGTTCGGCATCAGCGGCACCAACTCGCACATCGTGCTGGAGGCCGCGCCCGAGCCGGAGCCGGCGCGCGGCGGCGGCTCGCCCGCCCTGCCGGTCGTGCCGTGGGTGCTCTCGGCGGCCGACGAGCCGTCGTTGCGCGGCCAGGCCGCGAAGCTCGCGGACTTCGTCACCGACCAGGACCCGGCGGCGGTCGGCGCGGCGCTGCTGACCGGGCGCGCCCGGCTCGACGCCCGCGCGGCCGTGGTCGGCGCGGACCGGGCGTCGCTGGTGGCCGGGCTGGCGGCGGTGGCGCGGGGCGAGCGCGGACCCGGCGTGGTCACCGGGTCGGACGCGCCGCGCGGCCGGCTGGCGTTCCTGTTCACCGGGCAGGGCAGCCAGCGCGCGGGCATGGGGCGCGAGCTGTACGGGGCGTCGCCGGTGTTCGCCGCCGCCCTGGACGAGGTGTGCGCGCACCTCGACCCGCTGCTGGAGCGGCCGGTGCGGGACGTGCTGTTCGCCGAGCCGGACACGGCGGACGCGGCGCTGCTGGACCGGACGGCGTTCACCCAGGCCGCGCTGTTCGCCGTCGAGGTGGCGCTGTTCCGGCTGCTGGAGCACCTGGGCCTGCGGCCGGACCACGTGCTGGGCCACTCGATCGGCGAGGTCGTCGCCGCGCACGTGGCCGGGGTGCTCGACCTGCCCGACGCGTGCGCGCTGGTCGCCGCGCGCGGCCGGCTGATGCAGGCGGCCCGCGACGACGGCGCGATGCTCGCCGTCGAGGGTTCCGAGGAGGAGGTGCTGGCCGACCTCGCCGGCCGCGCGGGCACGGTGGCGGTCGCGGGCGTCAACAGCCCGACGTCGACCGTGGTGTCCGGTGACGCCGACGCCGTCGCGGCGGTCGAGGCGGACTGGCGGGCGCGGGGCAGGCGGGTCAAGCGGCTGGAGGTCAGCCACGCGTTCCACTCGCCGCACATGGACGGCGTCCTGGCGGAGTTCGAGCGGGTCGCCGCCGGGTTGACGTGGCACGAGCCGCGCATCCCCGTGGTGTCCGACACGACCGGCGCGCCCGCCACCACCGAGGAGCTGACCTCGCCCCGCTACTGGGCGCGGCACATCCGCGAGGCGGTCCGCTTCCTCGACGGCGTGCGCACCCTCGCCGCGCTGGGCGTCACGGAGTTCCTGGAGGTCGGGCCGGACGGGGTGCTGACCGCGCTGGTCCGCGCGTCCCTGCCGGACGGGGTGGGCAGCGCCGCGCCGGTGCTGCGGTCGGGCCGGTCGGAGGCGGAGGCGGTCGCGTCCGCCGCGGCCGGCCTGTGGGTGCGCGGGGTCGACCTGTCGGCCGACGCGCTGTTCGGCGCGCCCGAGCGGGTGGAGCTGCCCACGTACGCGTTCCGGCGCGCCCGGCACTGGCTGGAGGACACGTCGACGCGGGGCGCGGGCCGGTTCGGGCTGGCCGAGCCGGGCCACCCGCTGCTCGGCGCGGCGGTGCACGTGGCCGACACCGGCGCGACCGTGTACACCGGGCGGCTCAGCGCGTCCAGGGACCGCTGGCTGGGTGAGCACCGGGTGCGCGGGAACGCGCTGCTGTCGGGCACGTCGTTCGCCGAGATCGCGGCGGCGGTCGCGGCGGCCACCGGCACCTCGGTCGGCGACCTGGTGCTGTCCGCGCCGCTGGTGCTGGGCGAGCGGGCCGTGGCGCTGCAAGCCGTGGTCGGCGCGCCGGACGACCGGGGCACGCGCACCCTGACCGTCCACTCCCGGCTGTCCGACGAGGACGCCGAGTGGACGGCGCACGCCACCGGCACGCTGGTGGCGGCGGAGGACACCGGCCCGGACCCCGACGCGGTGGCGCGGCTGGCGCAGTGGCCGCCGGACGCGGCGGAGGTCGACCTGGCCGGGGTGTACGAGCGGCTGCCCGAGCGCGGGTTCGACTACCGGGGCGCGTTCCGGGGCCTGCGCCGGGCGTGGGTGGCGGACGGCGAGCTGTTCGCCGAGGTCGCGCTGCCCGAGGACGTGCCGGACACCCGGTTCCTGGTGCACCCGGCGCTGCTGGACGCGGCGCTGCACCCGCTGGTGCCGACCGTGGTCGACCCGGACGCGCCCGCCGTGCTGCCCTACGCGTGGTCCGGCCTGGCCGTGCACGCCGCCGGCGCGCGGGAGCTGCGGGTGCGGCTGGCGGTGGCGCGGTCCGGGGGCGGCACGACGTCCGTGGCGCTGACCGCCGTCGACCCGCTCGGCGCGCCGGTGCTGTCGGTGGCGGAGCTGACCCTGCGGCCGGCGGGCGCGCCGGCCGCCGCGGACGGGCTGCACGTGCTGCGGTGGACGCCGACGCCGACGCCGACGCCGGCGCCGGCGGACGGCGACGTCGAGCGCGCCGTCGTCGCGGACCTGGCGGAACTCGCGGACGTGCCGCCGGCGGTGGTGCTGCCGGTGGCCACCGACGTGCCGGGCGACCTGCCCGACCGGGTGCGGACCGTGGTGGCGGGCGTGGCCGCGACCGTGCGGCGGTGGGTGGCCGACGACCGCTTCGGCGGGTCGCGGCTGGTCGTGGCCACCCCCGGCGGCACCGGGCAGGACCCGGCGGCGGCGGCCGTGTGGGGCCTGGTCCGGTCCGCGCAGGCCGAGCACCCGGACCGGCTGGTGCTGGCCGAGCTGGACGACCCGCGAGGGGCGGCCGTCGGCGCGGCGCTGGCCACCGGCGAGCCGCAGTTCGCCGTGCGGGACGGCGCGGTGCTCGTGCCGAGGGTCGCGCCCGCGACACCCGCCGACGTGCCGGGCCCGGTGTGGTCGGGCGGGACGGTGCTGATCACCGGCGGCACCGGCGCGCTCGGCGCGGTGCTGGCCAGGCACCTCGTGGCCGAGCACGGCGCGGACGACCTGGTGCTGGTGGGCAGGCGCGGCCCGGACGCGCCCGGCGCGGCGGAGCTGGTCGCCGAGTTGACCGGGCTGGGCGCGCGGGTCCGGGTGCTGCCCTGCGACGTGGCCGACCGCGACGCGGTCGCCGCGCTGGTCGCGGACCTGCCGGAGCTGCGCGCGGTGGTGCACACGGCGGGCGTGCTGGACGACGCCGTGCTGACGTCGCTGACGCCCGAGCGGCTGGCGGGCGTGCTGCGGCCCAAGGTGGACGCGGCGTGGCACCTGCACGAGCTGACCCGCGACCGGGACCTGGCGGCGTTCGTCCTGTACTCGTCGGTCGCGGGCTGGCTCGGCACCGCCGGGCAGGCCGCGTACGCGGCGGCCAACACCGCGCTGGACGCCCTGGCGCGGCACCGCCGGTCCGCCGGGCTGCCCGCCACGTCCCTGGCGTGGGGCCTGTGGGCCGAGGGCAGCGAGCTGACCGGCGGCCTGACCGAGCTGGACGTGCGGCGGCTCGCGTCGATCGGCCTGACCCCGCTGGGCTCGGCGGAGGCCGTGGCGCTGTTCGACGCCGCGCTGCGGCTCGACGACCCGGCCGTGGCCGTCACGCGGCTGGACGCGCGGCGGCTGCGCGGTCCGCGCGAGGGGCTGCCCGCCGTGCTGCGCGGCCGGTCCCGCCCCGTGCGCCGGACCGCGCGGGCGGCGACCGGCACGCGGTCGCTGTCCGAGCGGCTCGTCGGCCTGGACGAGGGCGAGCGGCTGCGGGTGCTGACCGACCTGGTCCGCACCGAGGTGGCGGGCGTCCTCGGGCACGCGGGCACGGCGGGCGTCACCGACCGGTCGGCGTTCGACGCCCTCGGGTTCGACTCGCTGACCGTGCTGGAGCTGCACAACCGGCTCTCCGCCGCCACCGGCCTGCGGCTGCCCACGACGCTGGTGTTCGACCACCCGACCACCGGCGCGCTGGCCGCGCACCTCGCGACGCTGGTCGCGCCGGCCGAGCCGGCCGCGGTGCCGGTCGCCGCCGCCGTGGACGCGCTCGCCGAGGCGCTGGCCGCCGACCCCGGCGCGCTGCCGCCCGAGCTGGCCGAGCGGCTGCGCGGGCTGCTGCGCGCCGCCGAACCGGCGTCGGCCGGCACCGGGCCGGACCTGGACTCCGCGTCCGACGAGGACCTGTTCGCCCTGGTCGACGGCCTCGACCAGCCGACCCGCAACTGAGCACCCCACCAACGAGCGCAGGAGCGAAGAGACGTGGCAGACGAGGACAAGCTCCGGGAGTACCTCAAGCGCGCGATCGCGGACGCGCAGGACGCCAAGGCGCGGCTGCGGGCGGTCGAGGAGAGCAGCCGGGAACCGATCGCCGTCGTGTCGGCGGCCTGCCGCTACCCCGGCGGCGTGCGGACCCCGGAACAGCTGTGGGAGCTGGCCGACGCGGGCGTGGACGCGGTGTCGCCGTTCCCGACCGACCGGGGCTGGCCGCTGGCCGACCTGCTCGACGGCAGCGACCGGCCCGGCACGTCGGCGAGCGGCGAGGGCGGGTTCCTGCACGACGCGGCCCTGTTCGACGCGGCGCTGTTCGGCATGTCGCCGCGCGAGGCGCTGGCCGCCGACCCGCAGCAGCGGCTGCTGCTGGAGACCGCGTGGGAGGCGTTCGAGCGGGGCGGCCTGCCGCCGGAGTCGCTGCACGGCTCGCGCACCGGCCTGTTCACCGGCGTGATGTACAGCGACTACGGCGCCCGGCCCGGCCTGCCGCCCGAGGAGTTCGAGGGCTACCTGTTCAGCGGCAGCGCGGGCAGCATCGCCTGCGGGCGCGTGGCGTACCGGTTCGGGCTGGAGGGGCCGGCGGTCACCGTGGACACGGCGTGCTCGTCGTCGCTGGTGGCGCTGCACCTGGCGGCGCAGGCGCTGCGGCGCGGCGAGTGCGATTTGGCGCTGGCGGGCGGCGTGACGGTGATGTCGACGCCGGTGGCGTTCGTGGAGTTCTCCCGGCTGGGCGGGCTGGCGCGGGACGGGCGGTGCCGCTCGTTCTCGGCGGGCGCGCACGGCACGGGGTGGGCCGAGGGCGTGGGCCTGCTGCTGCTCAAGCGCCTGGGCGACGCCCGGCGGGACGGCGACCGGGTGCTGGCCGTGCTGCGCGGGTCGGCGGTGAACTCGGACGGCGCGTCCAACGGCCTGACCGCGCCCAACGGCCGGGCGCAGGAGCGGGTCATCCGCGCCGCCCTGGCCGACGCCGGGCTGCGCCCGGCCGACGTGGACGCGGTCGAGGCGCACGGCACCGGGACGACCCTGGGCGACCCGATCGAGGCCAACGCGCTGGCCGCCACCTACGGCGCGGGCCGCCCGGCGGACCGCCCGCTGCTGCTCGGCTCGCTGAAGTCCAACATCGGGCACGCGCAGGCGGCGGCCGGCGTCGGCGGCGTCATCAAGGTGATCGAGTCGATCCGGCGGGGCGTGCTGCCGGGCACCCTGCACGCGGAGGAGCCGACGCCGCACGTCGACTGGGCGTCGTCGGGGCTGCGGCTGCTGCGCGGCAGCACGCCGTGGCCGGAGACCGGCGCGCCGAGGCGGGCCGGTGTGTCGTCGTTCGGGTTCGGCGGCACCAACGCGCACGTGATCGTCGAGCAGGCGCCGGACGCGGAACCGGAAGCGGCGGACCCCGGCTCGCGCCGGCCGTCCGTGCTGCCCTGGGTGTTCTCCGGCCGCACGCCCGCCGCGCTGGCGGGCCAGGCCCGGTCCGTGGCCGACGCGGCCGAGGCGGGGCTGGACCCGCTGGACGTGGCCGCGGCGCTGGCCACCACCCGGTCCGCGCTGGAGCACCGGGCGGCGGTGGTCGCCGAACCCGAGCGGCTGGTGGAGCTGGCGCGGGTGCTGGCCGACGGCGGTGACGCGCCGGAACTGGTCCGCGGCGAGCGGGGCGACGGCGGGGTGGCGTTCCTGTTCACCGGGCAGGGCGCGCAGCGGGTCGGCATGGGCAAGCGGCTCGCGGCGGCGTCCCCGGTGTTCCGCGCCGCGTTCGAGGAGGTGTGCGACCTGCTCGACCCGCACCTGTCCGCGCCGCTGCGCGAGGTGCTGGACGACCCGGAGCGCCTGGACCGCACGGAGTTCGCCCAGCCGGCGCTGTTCGCGGTGGAGGTGGCGCTGGTGCGGCTGCTCGCCGACCGGGGCGTGACGCCGTCCGCCGTCGCCGGCCACTCGCTGGGCGAGATCACCGCCGCGCACGTGGCGGGCGTGCTGTCCCTCGCGGACGCGGCGGCGCTGGTGGCGGCACGCGGCCGGCTGATGCAGGCGGCCCGGCCCGGCGGGGCGATGGTGGCGCTGGCGGTGGGCGAGGACGTGGTCGCGCCGCTGCTCGCCGACCGGCCGGGGGTGGACCTGGCGGCGGTCAACGGGCCGGCTTCGGTGGTCGTGTCGGGTGACGCGGACGCCGTGCACGCGCTGGCCGAGCAGGTGCGGGCGGCCGGGCACCGCGTGAAGGCGCTGGCGGTGAGCCACGCGTTCCACTCGGCGCACATGGACTCCGCGCTGCCCGCGCTGCGGGAGGTCGTGGCGGGCCTGACGTTCGACCGGCCGCGCGTGCCCGCGGTGTCGACGGTGACCGGCGCGCCGGTGGAGCACCAGTGGCAGGACCGCGAGTACTGGGTCGGGCAGGTGCGCCGCCCGGTCCGGTTCGGCGCGGCGGTGGCGGCGCTGGTCGACGCCGGGTTCGGCACCATGCTGGAGGTGGGGCCGGACGCCGTGCTCGCCCCGTCCGCGCGGTCCGCCGACGCCGACGCGGTGGCGGTGCTGCGGCGGGACCGCGCCGAGGACGAGGCGTTCACGGCCGCGCTGGCCGACCTGCACGTGCGCGGGGTCGCGGTGGACTGGGCGGCCCACTTCGCGGGTGCCGGCGCACGCCGCGTGGACCTGCCCACCTACGCCTTCGACCGCAGGCGGTACTGGCTGGACCCGGTGCCGGGCGCGCGGCGCGACCGGTCGGCGCTCGACCACCCGGTGCTCGGCGACGCGCACCCGGTGGCGGGCACCGCCGGTGAGTGGCTGTTCAGCGGCGCCCTGGCCGGGAGGTCCCTGGCCGGGGAGTCGCTGACCGGGGACGCGGCGCAGGACCGGGCGTTCGCGGTCGCGGACGCCGTGCTGCGGGCCGGGGTGGCGGTGGAGCACCCGCGCGTGCGGGCCCTGGACCTGGTGGGCGTGCCCGCCGCCGGGGCGCGCGTGCAGCTCCGGGTGGGCGGGCCGTCGGCGGACGGCGCGCGACCGGTCGCGGTGTACGCGGAGGCCGACGGCGAGTGGACCCGGCTGGGTTCCGGCGTGCTGGACCGGGCCGAGGACTCGACGGCCGACGCGGACGGCACGGCGGTCGACGTCGCGGTGCCGGACGGGGCGGACCCGCGCTGGCTGGTGCACCCGGCGGTGTGGCGCGGCGCGCTCGCCGACGTCCTGCCCGGCCGCGTGCCGCTGCGCTGGCGCGACCTCCGCGCCGGCAAGGTCGAGGCGCCCACCACGACCGCCGTCGTCGCTCCCGCCGCGCTCGACGAGGCGGCGGGCGGGTTCGACGCGGGCGGGTTCGACGGGGCAGCCGGGCCCGACGGGGCGGTTCCGGGCGACGCGGTCGCCGTGCCGGGCCCCGGCGCGAACGGCGCGGGCCCGGACAGCGGTACGGGCGCCGTCGGCGGCACGAGCGCGGTCGGGGTGCGGTTCGACTCGGGCGCGGCGGCGGTGGTCGGGCTGGTGGAGGTCGAGCGGGCCGACGCCGCCGCGAGCGCCGCCCGCGCCCTGCGGGTCGTCGGCTGGACCGGCCGGGCGCTGCCCGACCCCGGCACGGGCGAGGTCGTGACCGTGGGCGAGCCCGTGCCGGGCCTGCGGCACCTGTCCGGCCTGGACGAGGTCGCCGGCACCGAGCGCGCCGTGGTGCTGGGCGTGCCCGACACCGCCGCCGACGCCCCGGCCGAGGCCCGCGCGCGGACCGGCGCGGTGCTGGACGCCCTCCACGCGTGGCTCGCCGACGCGCGGTTCGCGGACACCCGGCTGCTGGTGCGCACCACGTCGGCCGTCGCCGCGCGGCCGGGCGAGCGCGTCTCCCCCGCCGAGGCCGCGGTGTGGGGCCTGGTGCGGTCGGCGCAGTCCGAGGAGCCGGGCCGGATCGTCCTGGTCGACGGCCCGGCCGGCGCGGACGTCCTGCGGGCGCTCGCCGTGGGCGACGAGGAGCAGGTCGCGGTGCGCGACGGCGGCGTGCTCGTCCCCCGCCTCGTGACCGCCGAACCCGGCCGACCGGCCGCCTGGGACACCGCGGGCACCACCGTGGTCTACGGCACCGGCGCGCTGGGCTCGCTGGTCGCCCGGCACCTCGTCGCCGAGCACGGCGTGCGCCACCTGCTGCTGCTCAACCGCGGCGGCGACGACCGGGGCCTCGCGGCGGAGCTGGCCGGGCTGGGCGCGTCCGCGCGGGTGGTGGCCTGCGACGGGGCCGACCGCGACTCGCTGCGGCACGCGCTGGACCGGGCCGAGCGGCCGATCACGGCGGTCGTGCACGCCGCCAACGCCCTGACCACCGCCACGGTCCCGGCGCTCGACCGGGCCGCGCTCGACGCCGCGCTGCGGCCCGGCGCGGACGCCGCCTGGCACCTGCACGAACTGGCGGGCGACGCGGACCTCGTCCTGTTCACCTCCGTCACCGACGTCCTCGGCGCGCCTGCCCACGGCGCGTACGCGGCGGCCAACGCGTTCCTCGGCGGCCTCGCCGAGCACCGCCGGGCGCTGGGCCTGCCCGCCACCGCCATCGCCTGGGGCAGCTGGGACCGGGGCGTGACCGGTGCGCTGGACGCCGCCGCCCGCGCCCGCTTCGCCGAGGGCGGCCTGCGGCCCGTCGACCCGGCCGAGGGGCTGGCGCTGTTCGACGCCGCCCGCGCCGTGGCCGCGCCCGTCGTCGTCGCCACCCCGCTCGACGTCCTCGCCGCCCGGTCCCGACCCCGCGTCCCGGTCGTCCTGCGCGCCGCGACGGCCGCCACCGCGCCGACCGCGCCGCGCGACCTGGGCGCCCGCCTGCTCGGCCTGGACCCGGCCGAGCGGCACGCGACCGTGCTCGACGTGGTGCGCCGGGCGGCGGCCACCGTGCTCGGGCACGCCGACCCGGAGGCCGTGCCCGCCGACAAGCCGCTGACCGACCTGGGCATCACCTCGCTCAGCGCCATCGACCTGCGCAACCGCCTGGCCGCGGCGGCGGGCGTCGCGCTGGCCGCCACGGTCGCGTTCGACCACCCGACCGCCGCCGCGCTCACCGACCACCTGCTGGCCCGGTTCCCGGCGGACCCGGCCGAGCGGACCGTCCTGGACGACCTGGACGACCTCGACGCGGCGCTGGACCGCGTCCCCGAGGGCGACGAGCGGCGCGCGGAGATCACCACCCGGCTGCGCACCACCCTGTCCCGCTGGCTCGCCGCCACCGGCGGCGACCCCGACGACGCCGGCACGCCGGCGGACGACCTCGACGACGCCTCGACCGACGAGCTGTTCGCCCTCATCGACCGCGAACTCGACAGCCCGCTCGGCTGACCGCCACCCGACGACGAGGGGGAATCCCGTGAACGAGCAGGAGAAGGCCGTCCACTACCTGAAGCGGGTGACGGCCGACCTGAAGCGGGCCAAGGCCCGCATCGCCGAACTGGAGGCAGGCGACCGCGAGCCCGTGGCGATCGTCGGCATGGCCTGCCGGTTCCCCGGCGGCGTGCGCTCCCCGGAGGACCTGTGGGCGCTGGTCGCCGAAGGTCGGGACGCGATCTCCGAGTTCCCCGCCGACCGGGGCTGGGACCTGGAGCGCCTGTACGACGACGACCCGACCGCGCCCGGCACGTCCTACACCCGCCACGGCGGCTTCCTCGACGGCGCGGGCGAGTTCGACGCCGAGTTCTTCGGGATCTCGCCGCGCGAGGCGCTGGCGATGGACCCGCAGCAGCGGGTGCTGCTGGAGACCTCGTGGGAGGTGTTCGAGCAGGCGGGCATCGACCCGACCGCGCTGCGCGGCGCGCCCGTCGGGGTGTTCAGCGGCCTGGTCGAGCAGAGCTACCTGGGCACCGCCGGTCCTCCGGAGCTGGAGGGCTACCTGATGACGGGCAAGCTGGGCAGCGTCGCGTCCGGCCGGGTGGCCTACACCTTCGGGTTCACCGGTCCCGCGATCACCGTGGACACCGCGTGCTCGTCGTCGCTGGTGGCGATCCACCTGGCGGCCGAGTCGCTGCGGCGCGGCGAGTCGGCGCTGGCGCTGGCGGGCGGCGCGACCGTGACCGCGACGCCCGGCGGGTTCGTGGACTTCTCGCGCCAGCGCGGGCTCGCGCCGGACGGGCGGTCCAAGTCGTTCGCGGCGGCGGCCGACGGCACGTCGTGGTCCGAGGGCGTGGGCGTGGTGCTGCTGGAGCGCCTGTCGGACGCGCGGCGCAACGGCCACGAGGTGCTGGCCCTGCTGCGCGGCTCGGCGGTGAACCAGGACGGCGCGTCCAACGGCCTCACCGCGCCGAGCGGACCGTCGCAGGAGGAGGTGATCCGGCGGGCGCTCGCCGACGCCCGCCTGACCCCCGCCGAGGTGGACCTGGTGGAGGCGCACGGCACCGGCACCCGGCTGGGCGACCCGATCGAGGCGCACGCCATCCTCGCCACCTACGGGCGCAAGCGCGACCGGCCCCTGTGGCTCGGCTCGCTGAAGTCCAACCTGGGCCACTCGGTGGCCGCCGCCGGCGTCGGCGGCGTGATCAAGGCGGTGCAGGCGATCCGGCACGGGCGGATGCCGCGCACCCTGCACGTGGACGCGCCGTCGCCGCTGATCGACTGGGCGTCGGGCAACGTGGAGCTGCTCACCGAGGAGCGCCCGTGGCCGGAGACCGGCGCGCCGCGCCGGGCCGGCGTGTCGGCGTTCGGGGTGAGCGGCACCAACGCGCACGTGATCCTGGAGCAGGCCCCGCCGGAACCCGCGCCGGAACCCGCGCTGGCCGGGACGCAGCCGGGCGCCGTGCCGTGGGTGCTGTCGGCGCGCTCGCCGCAGGCCGTCCGGGACGCCGCCGCGCGGCTGCTGGAGGCCACCGCCGACGAGCACCCGCTGGACGTGGCGCACGCCCTGGCCACCCGCCGGGCCGCGCTGGAGCACCGGGCCGTCGTCACCGGCCACGGTCCCGCCGAGCTGCGCGCCGGGCTGCGGGCGCTGGCGGACGGCGCCGCGCCGGTGACCGCCGTGCCCGCGCCGGGGCGCACCGCGTTCCTGTTCACCGGGCAGGGCGCGCAGCGGGTCGGGATGGCGCTGGCGCTGGGCGAGGACTTCCCGGCGTTCGGCGTCGCGTTCGACGCGGTGTGCGCCGAGCTGGACGCGCACCTGGCGCGGCCGTTGCGCGAGGTGATCGCGACCGGCGAGGGCCTGGCCCGCACCGAGTACGCGCAGCCGGCGCTGTTCGCGGTGGAGGTGGCGCTGTTCCGGCTGCTGGAGTCGTGGGGCGTGCGGCCGGACCTGCTCGCCGGCCACTCGGTGGGCGAGCTGGCGGCGGCGCACGTGTCCGGCGTGCTCAGCCTGCGCGACGCCGCCACGCTGGTCGCCGCGCGCGGCCGGCTGATGCAGTCGCTGCCCGACGGCGGCGTCATGGTCGCCCTGGACGCGCGCGAGGACGAGGTCCGGCCGCTGGTCGACGGGGTCGCGGTGGACATCGCGGCGGTGAACGCGCCCGACTCCGTGGTGGTGTCCGGCGACGAGCGCGCGGTGCTCGCGCTGGCCGACCGGTTCGCCGCCGAGGGCAGGCGGACCAAGCGGCTGGAGGTGAGCCACGCGTTCCACTCGCCGCACGTGGACGCCGTGCTGGCGGAGTTCGCCGAGGTCTGCGCGTCGGTGGAGTTCGACGAGCCGACGATCCCGATCGTGTCCACGCTGACCGGGCGGGACCTGGTCGCGGCGGGCCCGGTGGGCGCGGACTACTGGGCCCGGCACATGCGCGGCGCGGTGCGGTTCGCCGACGCCGTGCGCGCGCTGGCCGACCGCGGCGCGACCGTGTTCGTGGAACTCGGCCCCGACGCCGTGCTCACCCCGCTGGTGTCCCGCGTGCTGGAGGGCCCGCACACGGCGATCGCCTCGCTGCGCCGGGACGGCGACGACGTGCTCGCGGTGTCCGACCTGGCGGGCGCGCTGTTTCTGGCCGGTGTCGCGCCGGACTGGTCGGCGGTGCTGGGCGGGCGGAGGCCGCGCCCGGTGGCGCTGCCGACCTACCCGTTCCGGCGCACCCGGTACTGGGTGGACGCGGGTCCGTCCGATCCGGGCGGTCTGGGCCTGACCGCCGTCGACCACCCGCTGCTGGGCACCGCGCTGTCCGTCGCGGGCGCGGACGAGGGCCTGTTCACGGCCGTGGTGTCGGCCCGCACCCACCCCTGGCTGACCGACGGCGACACCGCGCTGGTGGAGCTGGCGGTGGCGGCGGGCGACCAGTTCGGCTGCACGACCCTCGACCGGCTCACCGTGGACGCGCCGCTCGTGCCGCCCGCGCGCGGCTCGCTCCAGGTCCAGGTGCGGGTCGGCGCGCCGGACGAGGAGGGCGGCCGCGCGGTGACCGTCCACTCGCGACCGGACGGCGCGGCGGCGGCGTGGGTGCGGCACGCGGAGGGCGTGCTGGGCGTGCGGGTGGCGGCCGTGCCGGAGGCGACGCCGTGGCCGCCCGCCGACGCCGAGCCGCTGCCGTCGGGCGACCCGGTCGTCCAGGCCGCGTGGCGGCGGGGCGGCGAGGTGTTCGCCGAACTGGCGACGACCCCGCCGGCGGGTGTCGTGCTGGACCCGGCGCTGCTGGCCGCCGCCGTCCGGCTGACCGCGCCCGGCCTGGCCGACACGTGGACGGCGGTGCGGGTGCACGCGGCGGGCGCGTCGACGGTCCGGGCCCGCATCACCCGGACCGCCGAGGGCACCAACCTGGTGCTGACCGACCCGGCGGGCGCGGTGGTGGCCACCGTCGGCGGGGTGCGCACCCGCCCGGACACCGCCGAGCCCGCCGAGCGCGGCGCGGACGCGCTGTTCGAGACGGTGTGGACGCCGATCGCCGTGGACGACGTCCCCGCGCTGCGCTGGGGCACCCCGGACACCGACCCGGCCGCCGCGGACGCCGTGCTGCTGCGGGTGGAGCCGTCGACCGGCGACCCGCTGGCCGCGACGCACGAGGTGACGGCCCGCGTGCTGGACCGGCTGCGCGCCTGGCTGTCCGACGACCGCACCACCGGCGTCCCGCTCGTGGTGGCCACCAGCGGCGCGGTGGGCGAGGCGGTGACCGACCTGCCCGGCGCGGCCGTGTGGGGCCTGGTCCGCTCGGCGCAGTCCGAGGCGCCCGGCCGGGTCGTGCTGGTCGACGCCGAGCCCGGCGCGGACCTCGACGCGGCGGTGGCGTCCGGCGAGCCTCAGGTGCTGCTGCGCGGCGGGCGTGTCCGGGTGCCCCGGCTGCGCCCCGTCGCGCCGACCCGCGAGCGCCCGGACTTCAGCGGCGGGACGGTCCTGCTCACCGGCGGCACCGGCTCGCTGGGCTCCCTGTTCGCCCGCCACCTGGTCACCGCGCACGGCGTGCGCCGCCTGCTGCTGCTGAGCAGGCGCGGCGCCGAGGCCGAGGGCGCGCGGGAACTCGTCGCCGAGCTGTCCGACCTGGGCGCGGAGGTGACGATCGCCGCGTGCGACGTGTCCGACCGCGCCGCGCTGGCCGCGCGGCTCGCGGCGATCCCGGCCGCGCACCCGCTGACCGCCGTCGTGCACATGGCGGGCGTCAACGACGACGGCCTGGTCACCAACCTGACGTCGGAGCGCCTGGCGGGCGTGCTGCGGCCGAAGGCGGACGCGGCCTGGCACCTGCACGAGCTGACCGAGGGCTTGGACCTCGGGGCGTTCGTGCTGTTCTCGTCCATCGCGGCCGTGCTCGGCGGACCGGGCCAGGGCAACTACGCGGCGGCCAACTCGTTCCTGGACGGCCTCGCGGCGCTGCGCGCGGGCCGGGGCCTGCCGGGCGCGTCGGTGGCGTGGGGCCTGTGGGACCGCGACGGCGGGCTGACCGGCGAGCTGACCGACGTGGACCGCAAGCGCATCGCGGCGAGCGGGTTCCGGCCGGTGGACAGCGAGCGCGGTCCGGCGCTGCTGGACGCGGCGCTGGGCACCGGGGCCGCCGCCGTGGTGGCCGCGCCGGTCGACCTGCGCCCGCTGCGCGCCGCGGCGGAGGTGCCCGCCGTGCTGCGCGGCCTGCTGCGCACCACGACCCGGCCGGCCGCGCGGGACACCGAGGCCGGCCCGTCGTTCGCCGACCTGGCCGACCTGCCGCCGGAAGAGCGGTCCGCCGCCCTGCTCGCGCTGGTGCTGGAGCAGGTCGCCGGGGTGCTCGGCCTGGGCTCGGCCGACGCCTCGCTCGCCGACAAACCGCTGCCCGAGCTCGGGTTCGACTCGCTCACCTCGGTCGAGCTGCGCAACCGGCTGGGCGCGGTCACCGGGCACGCGCTGCCCGCCACGGTGGCGTTCGACCACCCGACGGCCGCGCGGCTGGCCGCGTTCCTCGGCGCGGAGTACTTCGGCGCGGAGGAGCCGGGCGGCGGCGCCGGCCCGGACTACGCCGCGGACGCCCTCCTGCCCGACGACGTCCGACCCGGCGGCCCGACGCCGACGGGTCCGCCCGCGCAGGTGCTGCTGACCGGCGCGACCGGGTTCCTCGGCGCGTTCCTGCTGCGTGACCTGCTGCACCGCACGGCCGCCGACGTCGTGCACGTCCTGGTGCGCGCCGACGACGCCGACCACGGCCACCGGCGGCTGGTCGAGGCGCTGGACTGGTTCCGGCTCACCGACGACGTCGACCTGTCCCGCGTCCGGGTGCACCCCGGCGACCTCGCCGAAGCCGGGCTGGGCCTGCCCGCGGAGGTGTTCGACGAGCTGGCCCGCACCGTCGACGTGGTCTACCACGCGGGCGCGGCGGTGCACTGGCTGCACCCGTACGAGGCGCTGCGCGCGGCCAACGTCGGCGGCACCACCGAGGTGCTGCGGCTGGCGTCGCGGCACCGGGCCGTGCCGGTGCACGTGGTGTCCACGGTCGGCGTGTTCGCCGGCAAGGCCGCGCACGGCGGCCCGACCCGCGTGGACGACCCGACCGGGCCGCCGCAGGACCTGCCCAGCGGCTACCTGCGCACCAAGTGGGTCGCCGAGCAGTTGGTGGAGCAGGCGCGGGAACGCGGCCTGCCGGTGTCGCTGTACCGGGTCGACGTGGTCAGCGGCGACCGGCGGACCGGCGCGTGCCAGACGCGCGACTTCATCTGGCTCAGCCTCAAGGGGCTCCTCCAGGCGCGGGCCGTGCCGGCGGGGCTGCGCGCGCCGATCCGGCTGCTGCCGGTGGACTACGTCAGCGCGGCCGTCGTGGAGCTGGGCAACCGGGGCGCGGGCGGCACCTACCACCTGCACAACGAGTCCACGATGGACCTGGCCGAGTTCGTCGACCGGTTGCGCGCGGCGGGTTACGAACTGGCCGAGGTCGACCGGGACACCTGGCGCGACCGGGTCCGCGCCGACCGGGACAACGCGCTGGTGCCCCTGCTGCACGCGTTCGAGCTGATGACCGACGACCCGGAGGGCTTCTACCCGGCGATGGACGTCTCGGCCACCGAGCGGGACCTGGCCGGCTCCGGCGTCGTGTGCCCGCCGCTCGGACCGGAGCTGTTCGACACCTACGTCCGGTTCTTCGTCGACACGGGCTGGTTCCCCACGCCCGCCGCCACCACGAACAGGGGTGCGTGATGACCACCGACGTCAAGCCCGGCCTGCCGGCCAGGGTCGCCGAGCTGCGCGAGGCCAGGGCCGCCGCCGAGGCGGGCCCGTCCGCCAAGGCCACCGAGGCGCAGCACGCGCGCGGCAAGCTGACCGTGCGCGAGCGCATCGCCCTGTTGCTGGACCCCGGCACGTTCCACGAGATCGAGCGGTTCCGCACGCACCGCTCCACCTCGTTCGGCCTGGAGGACCGGCGACCGCCGACCGACGGCGTGGTGACGGGCTGGGGCCTGGTCGAGGGCAGGCAGGTGTTCGTCTACGCGCACGACTTCCGCATCTTCGGCGGTTCGCTGGGCGAGGCGCACGCGGAGAAGATCCACAAGGTGATGGACCTGGCGGTGGACGCGGGCGCGCCGCTGATCAGCCTGAGCGACGGCGCGGGCGCGCGCATCCAGGAGGGCGTGACGGCGCTCGCCGGGTACGGCGGGATCTTCCGCCGCAACGTCCGGGCGTCCGGGGTGATCCCGCAGATCAGCGTGATCCTGGGGCCGTGCGCGGGCGGGGCCACGTACTCGCCCGCCCTGACCGACTTCGTGTTCATGGTCGAGGGCATCTCGCAGATGTACATCACCGGGCCCGACGTGGTGCGCGCGATGACCGGCGAGGTCATCACGCACGACCAGCTCGGCGGCGCGGGCGTGCACGGCTCGGTGTCCGGCGCGGCGCACTTCGTGTACCGGGACGAGGCCGAGTGCCTGGCCGAGGTGCGGCACCTGATCACGTTGCTGCCGGCCAACAACCGGGAGGAGCCACCGGTCGTGGCGGCGGCCGACCCGGCGGACCGGCCGACGGCGGAGCTGGTGGACATCGTGCCGGCGGACCCGTCGAGCGCCTACGACATGCGGCGGGTCGTCGAAACCCTCGTCGACGACGGCGACCTGTTCGAGGTGCACCGGGGGTGGGCGACGAACGTGCTGTGCGGGTTGGCGCGGATCGACGGGCACGTGGTGGGCGTCGTGGCGAACCAGCCGGCGTCGCTGGCGGGCGTGCTGGACATCCACGCGTCGGAGAAGGCGGCGCGGTTCGTGCAGACGTGCGACGCGTTCAGCATCCCGCTGGTGACGCTGGTCGACGTGCCGGGGTTCCTGCCGGGCAGCGAGCAGGAGCACGGCGGGATCATCCGGCACGGCGCGAAGCTGCTGTACGCGTACTGCAACGCCACCGTGCCGCGCGTGCAGGTGATCCTGCGCAAGGCGTACGGCGGCGCCTACATCGTGATGGACTCGCGGTCGATCGGGTGCGACCTGTCGTTCGCCTGGCCCACCAACGAGATCGCGGTGATGGGCGCGGCGGGCGCGGCGAACGTGGTGTTCCGCCGGGAGATCGCGGCGGCGGACGACCCGGAGGCGGCGCGCGCCCAGAAGATCAAGCAGTACGAGCAGGAGCTGATGCACCCGTACCACGCGGCGGAGCGGGGCCTGGTCGACGACGTGATCGACCCGGCGGACACGCGGCGCGCGCTGGCGGCGGGCCTGGCGATGCTCCGCCGCAAGACCCGGCCCCTCCCGCTGCGCAAGCACGGCAACCCGCCGTACTGACCGGACCAGGAGAACCATGACCAGCCCCGCGTTCCGCGTGCTCAAGGGCGAACCGACGGACGAGGAACTGGCGGCCCTCGCCATCGCGCTCCTCGTCCGGGCCGCCACCGAACCGCCACCGGCACCCGTGGTCCACCGCCCGACGTGGCTGACGACCACCGGCTACACCGCCCCCACGTCCTGGGCGGCCTGAGCCGGTCGCCACGACGTCCCCGCACGCCTCGCGTGCGGGGACGTCGTCCGCGTTGCCGGGTCCGGTTCACCCGGCGCCCGGTCGGCGCGGAACGCGTCACGGCCTCGGTGCCGGCGCACCGGGTGCCGCGCCGCGATCAGCGCCTCGGCAGATGGAGTGGATCGCGTCGGCCTTGTCCGAGTTGCCGTCCGGGTTCGGCGTCTGCCCAGGGTGCACCGTGGCGAGGTGCTCCCACGCGCTGCCGGTCCAGTCGGCGATGTCCACCGGGTGACTCGTGCGGTTGTACGCGGAATCGGCCCGGTCACCGGCACCTTCGAGGCCGATGTTGAGGAACCGACACCCATCGGTCGCCGAGTAGAACAAACCTGACCCGTTGGCGCCGTCGAACAGGCAGAACCTGCCGGCGGCGCAGTCGCCCCGGGCGGGCAGCGGAGCCGGGGCGGCATTCGCCGGGGACGACACGAACAGGCAGCCGCTCCAGGACGAAGTCGTCGAGCTGCGCCCACGTGTCGGCGCCGGACCTCGCCCAGACCCCGGCGAACACCTCGACCACCGACGCGTCGGCGGTGAACTCCGCGCTCAGCCGCGTGTAGCCGGGCAGCGCGCCGAACCGCTGCTCCACGACCACCGAGCGGTCGCCCGCGCGGCGCGGACCGCACCGCCCGGCTGTGGCCCGTCGACCCCGAGCGCGTCGCGTCCCGCGTGTGCGACTTCGCGCGCCCCGCGATCAGCCGTGCCGACCGGGAGAGGTACTTCCCCGGCCTCGCCTACCGGCCGCCGTGCCCGGGGTGACCGCGGCCGGACGGGCCGCGGGGTCGGTCCGGGCGGGTCAGTCCCGCCACTGCTCCGCCGGCGACACGCCGGGGAGCGGCTTGCCGATCAGGGCCAGGGGGATGAAGAAGCACACCTGGCCGATCGCCAGGGCGAGGGTGGCGAGCGCCTTGTCGTCGTAGTGGGCGGACGCCAGGGCGTAGAGGTCGTCGGGCACCCGCTCGCCGCGCGGGTCGGGCGTGAGCACGGCCTCCACGAGCGCCAGCGCGACCCGTTCGGCGGCGGTGAAGTGCGGTGCGTCCCGCCAGGACGACACGGCGGTGACGCGCTCTTCCGCTTCTCCTGCCTTGCGCAGGTTACCGGTGTGCAGGACGGTCAGGTAGGTGTTGCCGACGATCTGCCCGGCGCGCAGTTGCACCAGGCTGATGGTGGTGCGGGGGATCGAGCCGTTCCCGGTGGCCTTGAACAGGGCCGCGCCGATCTCCGCCAGCTCGGGCACGAGCACGCCGGGGTTGGGCAGACGCGACTGGGGGTTCTCCTGCGTGGTGGCGGTGGTCATCGTGGGTGGTCCTTTCGCGATTCCGGTGTGATCACTGCTCTGACGTCCGGCGCGCGGCGGATGTGACCGCCGATCACGGCCGGTTCCGCGCGGTGGACCGACGACCGCCCCGTGGCCGGGCGGACCACCTCGCCCACGATCGCGAACGCCGCGAACCCCCGTAGCCGTGGGCCGGACCCGGCCGCCGGTACGGCCGCTGCCCGGCCGGCCGCCGCGCGATCACCCGGTCGTATCGCCCGTGCTGCTCCGACCGTCGTGTCGTCGATCCGTCGGAGGCGTGGCGCACGGGCCGCGCGGGAGGTGGCATCCTCCCGGCGGTCACATCGCGGACGTCCCGTTCGTCATGGGATCGACCGCCGACACGGAGGACGAGCATGACCGGACACGACTGCCTGGCCCACCGCTTCGAGGAGCACCGGGGACACCTGACCGCGGTGGCCTACCGGATGCTCGGCTCGTCGGCCGACGCCGACGACGCCGTCCAGGAAGCCTGGCTGCGGCTCGCGCGCGCCGAGGCCGACGACCGGGCGGCGGGCATCGACAACCTCGGCGGCTGGCTGACCACGGTCGTCGGCCGGGTCTGCCTGGACGTGCTGCGGTCGCGCCGCCTGCGCCGCGAGGACCCGCTGGAGGCCCGCCTGCCGGACCCGGTCGTCACCGAGGAGGACGCCGATCCCGAGCACCGGGCGGTGCTCGCCGACTCGGTGGGCCTGGCGCTGCTGGTGGTGCTGGAGTCGCTGGCGCCGGCCGAGCGGCTGGCCTTCGTCCTGCACGACCTGTTCGGCATGCCGTTCGAGCGGATCGCCCCGATCCTCGACCGCACACCGGTCGCGGCCAGGAAGCTCGCGAGCCGCGCCCGGCGACGCGTCCAGGGCGCGACACCCGCCCCGAACCCCGACCCGGCCGCGCAGCGCCGCGTCGTGGACGCCTTCCTGAGCGCCGCGCGCGGCGGCGACCTCACCGCCCTGGTGGCCGTCCTCGACCCCGACGTGACGCTGCGGGCCGACGGCGGCAAGGGCCTCCCGGACGGGGTGAAGGTGCTGCGCGGCGTCGAGGCCGTGGCGGGCCGGCTGGACACCTTCCACCGCATGGCCACCCTCTCGACCACCCGCCCGGCCCGCGTCAACGGCACCGCCGGCCTGGTCAACACCGTCGACGGCACGCTCGTCTCGATCATGAGCTTCACCATCGCCGCCGACCGGATCGTCGCGATCGACATCCTCTCCGACCCCGACCGCCTGGCCGACCTCGACCTCACCACCCCGGACCGGTGACCCCGCTCCCCCGGACCGCGCACCGGGCCGGGGCACCTCCACCCGTGCGCCGGGCACGACCCGGAGCCTCCCGACCCGCCACCCGCCCGACCCCGCGGCTCAGCACTTGTCGTGGGTGACCTTGATGAGGTAGCGGGCGCTGGACCACCGCTGCGGGCCCAGTTCGCGGAAACCGTTGGTCTCCTTCACCGAGGCGCGCACCACCTGGCCCTTCTTCAGCAGCCCCACCGCCTTGGCGTCCTTCCTCGGCTCCTCGCGCACCCAGAGGTCGCGGGTCGCCTGGTAGCAGGCGGTCTTCTGCCGGAGGTCCGGCGCGGCCTCGGCGGCCGCGGTCCCGGCGGCGCGGGCCGCCGCGGCGGACGCCTGCGGCGCACCGACCAGGGCCAGTGCGGTCACCACACCCAGCACGGTCGTGGCGGCAGTGGTGCGTTCCATGATCCCTCCCGACTTGCACCAGTACGGTCACCGCACGACGTACCACCGGGACCCGCGCCGAACGCGCCCGCTCCCGCCGACCACACCGGAGCGCGCGCGGAACCACCTGCACGAGTGCCGGCGACCGAACCGGACACGGTCGGTGTTCGGACCCGCCCCGGAACCCGCCCCGGAACCCGCCCCGGAACCCGTCCCGGATCGGCCACCGGCCGCCCCACTAACCTGACGGGGTGGGGTGGGATCTCGGCGAGTTGGTCGCGAAGCACGACGTCCCCGGTGCGCAGGTCGCCGTGCTGGCCGACGGGGAGATCCGGGACGAGGCCGCGGGTGTGCTGAGCCTGCGCACCGGGGTCGAGGCCACGACCGACTCGGTGTTCAAGATCGGCTCGATCACCAAGGTCTGGACGGCCACGCTGGTCCAGCAGCTCGTCGACGACGGCGTGCTCGACCTCGACCGCCCCGTCCGCGACCACCTGCCCGGCTTCCGGCTGAGCGACCCGGCCGCCACCGAGTCCCTGACCACCCGCCACCTGCTCACCCACACCGGCGGTATCGACGGCAACCACTTCACCGACACCGGGCGCAACGACGACGCGATCGAGAGGTTCGTCGCCACCCTCGCCGAGGCGGACCACCTCCTGCCGCCCGGCACCGTCCTGTCCTACTCCAACAGCGGGTACGTGGTGCTCGGCAGGCTGGTGGAGGTGTTGCGCGGCAAGCCCTTCCACGACGTGCTCCGCGAACGCCTGGTGGCGCCGCTGGGCCTGCGCACCGTAGCCACCGACCCCTACGAGGCGATCCTGCACCGCGCCGCGGTCGGCCACCTCCGGGCCGGCGCGGAGGTCGTCCCGGTGAAGGACTGGGCGGTGTCGTACTACTGCGCGCCCAGCGGGTCGCACCTCGCGATCAGCGCACGCGAGCTGCTGGAGTTCGTCCGCCTGCACCTCACCGACCCCGCGTTGGCGGCGCTGCGCGAACCCCAGGTCGACCCCGTGCCGGACTTCGGCGGCGGCGTCGTCGGCTGGGGACTGGGCTGGATGCTCTACCGGGACGGCGTCGTCGGCCACACCGGCGTCGCCAAGGGGCAGAAGGCATTCCTCCGCATCGCGCCGTCGGCGGGTGTGGCGGTGGCCGTGCTGACCAACAGCGCGGGCGGCGATCCGCTGGCCCACGAGGTCTTCGGCACGGCGCTCGAAGAACTCGCCGGTGTCGGGACCGCGCCGCTGCCGGTGCCGCCCCCGGACGCGACCGGGATCGACGCGGACCGCATGTGCGGCACCTACCGCTCCACCCTGTACGACATCACCCTCGCCGTCGAGCACGACCGCGCGTTCCTCACCTACCGCGCACGCGACCGGCTCGCCGAGTCCTTCCTCGGCGGCCCCGAGGACCGCGTCGAGGTGGTCCGCCTCGGCGACAGCTCGATCATCACCGTCGAACCGAAGCCCGACGGCCACCGGGTCCTGTCCCTGGTCGGCTCCGACGAGCAGGGCCGCGCCCGCTTCCTGCACAACGGCGCGGCCGCCTACCGGATCGACTGACGACCACCGAGAGTGCCGGCCGGCGACGGGGCGCTCCCACCGGACGAGGCGTCCGCCGGCCGGGCCTACCCGCTGCCCGGAGGCGGCCGGCCGGCCGCGTCGAGGTCGTCGAGCCGTGCCCGCACCCGCGCGGCGGCGGTGTCCCGTCCCTGTTCCCGGTACAGCGCCAGCGCCTCTTCCCACGCCGCGCGGGCCCGGACCCGTTGGCCGTCGGCGAGGTGGGCCTGCCCGAGGTGGTCGAGGCTCTCGGCTTCCGCGTAGGTGTACCCGTGCGCCCGGTGCAGGTCCGCCGCGCGCCGGTAGTGCTCGACCACGTCGAGGCGGCCCTCGCGGCGGGCGATCCCGCCCAGGCTGTCCAGCACCTCGGCTTCCCCGAACCGGTCGCCCTGCGCGCGGTGCAGGGCAAGGGCGGTCTCGCAGCAGTCGCGCGCGCCGGCGAGGTCGCCCGCCCGCATCCGGCAGCGACCCACCACGTGCAGCGCGTACGCCTCCTTCCCGCCAAGAGCCGCTTCCCGGCAGATCCGCAGGGCGTGGTGGGCGTGCTCCCACGCGCGCTCGTGGTCGCCCGCCTCGCCGTGGTTCCAGGCCAGGAGGGCGTGCGCGTGGCCCTCGACACCGACCTCCTCGAAGTCCACCGCGACGCTCAGGACGTGCTCCAGGTGGCCGGTGGCCTCGGCGTACCGCCGGTTCCAGGTGAGGGCCGCACCCAGGAACCCGCGCGTCCACGTCGGGAGCACCGGGTCCGGCAGGCGGTGGGCGGCGACGAGGGCCGCCCGCCACGCGGCCTCGTTGTCGGCGTGGTGCCCCTGCATGACGCGGAAGCCCTGCATGACCCACGCCAGCTGCCAGACGAGCGCGTCCCGGCGTCGCTCCACCGCGAACCGCTCGACGGCGGCCAGGTTCGGGTACTCGGCCCGGAACCACGCCAGCGCCGCACGCGCGTCAGCCGGGCGCAGCGGCGCACAACCCCCGGGCGGCCGTCCGAAGGGGACCATCGACTCGTAGACCTGCGGGTGCAGCAGCCGCGCGGCCGCGTCCGCGGTGTGCAGGTGGAACCCGACCACCCGGCGCAGCGCGGCCTCCCGCTCCGCGTCGGTGAGGTCGCGGTCCGCCCGCTCCACCGCGCAGCGGCGGATCAGGTCGTGCATCCGCCACCGGCCGGGTGCGTGCTCGTCGAGCAGGGAGGCCCGCACCAGCTCGCGCAGCACCGCCCTGGCCCGGATTCCGGGCACGCCGAGCAGGCTCGCCGCCGCGCCCGACCCGATGTCGCTGCCCGGCGCGATGCCCAGCAGCCCGAACACCGCCCGCTGCCACGGGGTGAGCGCGCGCAGCGACCAGGACAGGACGGCGGGCAGGCTGACGGCGGGGTCGTCGCCGTCCAGGACGTCCAGGCCGTTGGCTTCGTCGCACAGCTCGGCGACCAGGCCGGTCAGCGGCAGGTGGGGGTGGGCGCGGGCGCGGCCCGCGACGATGGCCAGGGCCAGGGGGAACCCGCCGCAGACGGCCAGCAGGTCGGCCACGGCGCCGGGTTCGGCGTCGACCCGGTCGGGGCCGAGGTGGGCGGCGAGCAGCCGGTGGGCCTCGGTGCCGGCGAGCGCCGCGAGCCGCACCGGGTGCGCGCCGTGGTTGGCGATGAGGCTGTCGAGGCGGCGACGGCTGGTCACCAGCACCCCGCAGGAGGCGTCACCGGGCAGCAGCGGCCCGAGCTGCTCCGCGTCGGCGGCGTTGTCCAGGACGATCAGCAGCCGCTTACCCGCGACCAGGCTGCGGTAGAGCCCGGTCTGCGCGTGCGGTTCGGACGGGATGCGTGCGGGGTCCACGCCGAGGGCGTCGAGGAACCCGCGCACCGCCGCCCCCGGCGTCATCGGCTCCCCCGCCGAGGAGAAGCCGTTCAGGTCGACGAACAGCTGCCCGTCGGGGAACCGGTCGGCGTGCCGGTGCGCCCAGTGCAGCGCCAGCGCCGTCTTGCCGATGCCACCCGCGCCGCAGATCGCCGCGATCGCCGGCGCACCGCCCACCGGCCGCTCCACCGCGGCGGTCAACTCGGCGCATTCGCCGGCGCGGCCGACGAAGGCGGGTGGGGCGGCGGGCAGTTGCCGAGGCACCGGCCGCTCCCGCGCGGCGGGCTGGTGCGCGGTGCCCACGACCAGGACGCCCGCCTGCACCACCGACCCGGACACCACGCCGACGACCGCGTTGTGCACCCCGGACGCGGGAGTGGACCCGACCGACGGGGTCCCGTCGTCGCGGCTGTCGCCCTGCCGGTTTCGGACCGTCATCGCCTGTTCCCGTCCGCCTCCGTGCGTTCGGTGGCCCCGACGCTACGAGACGAGCCCCGTTCGCGGCCCGTGTCCGGCGGGTAACCACCCGTACGGGCGTGGGCTCCCGCGCCCGGGGGGTCACTCCTCGTCGCCGCGCGGCCGCCCGCCACGGCCCACGACATGCCCGGCCGAGATCCAGCCGACAAAGTAGTTGAGGAATCAACCAGCAGGACCGCGCGTTGGCACGGGCGTGAAGAAAATCGGATTCCTGTCCTTCGGGCACTGGTCGGACAGCCCGCACTCCGGCGCGCGGACGGCGTCGGACACGTTGCTCCAGTCCATCGACCTCGCCGTGGCGGCCGAGGAGCTGGGCGTGGACGGCGCGTACTTCCGGGTGCACCACTTCGCCCGGCAGCTGGCCTCGCCGTTCCCGCTGCTGGCCGCGATCGGCGCCCGGACCGACCGCATCGAGATCGGCACCGGCGTGATCGACATGCGGTACGAGAACCCGATGTACATGGCCGAGGACGCCGGCGCGGCCGACCTCATCTCGGGCGGCAGGCTCCAGCTCGGCGTCTCGCGGGGATCGCCCGAGCAGGTCATCGACGGGTGGCGCTACTTCGGCTACCGGCCGGACGAGGGCGACACCGACGCCGACATGGCCCGCAAGCACACAGAGGTGCTGCTGACGGTGCTGGAGGGCGAGGGCTTCGCCCAGCCCAACCCGCGCCCGATGTTCCCCAACCCGCCGGGCCTGCTACGCGTCGAGCCGCACTCGCCGGGCCTGCGCGACCGGATCTGGTGGGGCGCGGGCTCCAACGCCACCGCCGTCTGGGCGGCGGAGAAGGGCCTGCACCTGATGAGTTCGACGCTGAAGAACGACGAGGGCGGCGCGCCGTTCCACGTGCAGCAGGCCGAGCAGATCCGGGCCTACCGCAAGGCGTGGTCGGAGGCGGGTTGGCGGCGCGAGCCGCGCGTCTCGGTCTCGCGCAGCATCTTCGCGCTCACCACGGACCTCGACCGGGCCTACTTCGGCCGCGACGGCGACAGCACGGACAAGATCGGCTACATCGACGCCGACACCAAGGCGATCTTCGGCCGCAGCTACGCCGCCGAGCCCGACGTGCTGGTCGAGCAGCTGGCCGGGGACGAGGCGATCGCCGAGGCCGACACGCTGCTGCTCACCGTGCCCAACCAGCTCGGCGTCGACTACAACACCCACGTGCTCGACAGCATCCTGACCCACGTCGCGCCCGCCCTCGGCTGGCGCTGACCCGCACCGCCGCCCCGGCGCCGGGCCATCGGCGCGCGGTGGTGGAGCGGGCCGGACGGCCCGCCCCACCACCGTGATGTGGATCAGCCGGTGCGCACGACGTCCGTCCGGTAGTCGCCGCACCGGACGTAGGGCAGCGGTGGGTACCTCCACAGCCGGAAGCTGCACAGCCGCCACTCGAGCGAGTACTCGGTGTCACCCAGCGGCGCGATGGAGTCGGCGGTGGTCTCCTCGCACCTGCCGTTGACCCGTCCCGACTTCGACGCCCACCGGTACTCGACGAAATAGGTCGGCGGGCACTTCCCCACCGTGATCACGAAGGAGTTCGGACCGTGCGCGGGGTCCTGGTCGCCGGGGTTGTACCGGACCTCCACGGCCGCGGCGTCCCGGCCGGGCGTGCTCGCCCCCGCGCCGGCCGGGGCGACGAGCAGCGCCGCGACCACGGCGGGCACCGCGAGGGCGGCGCGCGCTAATCGACTTGGTGACATCGGGTTTCTCCTCGGGGAGTCGGATCGCCGACGTCCGAGTGCCCGGTCCGCGCGGCCGCCACACCCCGGCGCGGTGCGGTTCGGCTCAACGGACCCGCGCGGTGGTTCCGACCGGCGCACCCCTCACCGCGAGACCCGCGTCACCGCCCTCACCGCGAGACCGGGATCACCGTCTTCTCCACCAGGACGCCCGACGCGAAGCACAGGCGGTACACCGACCGCGGCGCGGGGACGACCACCGCGCTCGTCAGGTGGTACGAGCAGGTCGAGCCCGGCGGCCGGGCCGGTTCCGCCGCGATGTCCGGCGAGGTCAGCTCGAACGCGGGCAGCGCCGGCTCGATCGCGGCGCGGTCCGCCCCGACCCGGAGGGCCGCGTACTCCCCCTCGCCCAGCACGGAGTTGTACACCCACGTCGCGTACAGGCCGAGCACGAGCACGACCACCACCAGGCTCAACCCCACCGGCACCGCGACGCCGCGCACCAGCCGCCACTGGTTCCGCCGCCGCTCCTCCTCGAACACCGGTGGCGCGGCCCCCGGCCGCACCGGGCCGGACACGACGTCCACGGCACCGTGCGGCAGGGTGGCGGTGACCCGGAAGCCCCCGTCGTGCGGACCGGCGGTCAGCACGCCGCCCGCGACGCGGACCCGTTCCTCGATGCCGATCAGGCCACGCCCGCCCTGCCCGGCCGCCGGGCGCGCCCCGGCGGGCGGACGGGCGTTGACGACCTCGACCACCGTCTCGTCCGCGCCGTGCGCCAACCGCACGGTGACCGGCGCGCCCGGCGCGTGCTTGGTGGCGTTCGTCAGCGACTCCTGCACCACCCGGTACACCGCCCGGTCCGCCAGCACCCGCAGCGCGACCGGTTCCCCGACGCGCTCCAGGCGGACGTCCACACCGGACAACGCGGTGCGGTCGACCAGCTCCGCCACGCCCTCGTGGACCGGCGCGACCGGCGCGGGCGCGGCATCCTCCCGCAGCACGCCGATGACGGTCCGCAGCTCCTCCGCGGCCGCGCCGACGGCGGTCCGCATCTCGGCCGCGAACCCGCGCAGCCGGTCGTCGGCCGTCCGGTCCACCTCCAGCACCCCGGCGCGCAGCCCGATCAGGCTCAGCGCGTGCCCCAGGGAGTCGTGCACGTCCTGCGCGATCCGGGCGCGCTCGCGCAGCCGTTCCCGCTCGGCCAGCATGACCTGCTCGCGGGCGAGCTGTCGCGCGCGTTCCCAGCCCGCCGCCGCGAGGCCGGCGTCCAGCCTCCGGTACCGGCCGACCAACCACGGCAGCCCGGCGAGCAGGACCAGCGCCACCACCAGGTACAGCCCGCGCACCAGGCGGTGCCCCACGGCGGGCAGGGAACTCCCGTCCAGGAAGCCGACCGCGACCACGGCGAACAGCCCGAGGGCCACCACCACCGCGAACACGGCCACCGGCCGCCGCACGCCCTCGACCGAGCGCCCGGCCCGGTAGCTGACCGCGACCAGCGCCAGCGGGTACGTCAGCAGGAACGACGGGCCGATCGTCGAGCCGTCCAGCTGCCCGAACGCCAACACCGCCACCACCAGCCACGACACCAGCGGACGCCGCCGCGCCGACGACCCGGCCGCGGCCAGCAGCAGCGCACCGCACAGCACCAGCCACCAGGACGCGCCGCGACCACCCTGCGTCGCCCTCTCCACCACGGTCAGCAGCGCGAAACCGCCCCACAGCGCCAGGTCCGCCCGGCCCGGGGCCGCCGGGGCCCGGACCGGCCACGCACGCGCGCTCACCGGTGCCCGCCGCTGCGGCTAGCATCGGGGCCGGATCGCTGAGGAGCGCGCATGATTCGAGTGGTGCTGGCCGACGACGAGGCGGTGGTGCGGGTGGGGGTGAAGGGCATCCTCCAGTCCGACCCGGACATCGACGTGGTGGCCGAGGCCGACACCGGGCGCGCCGCGATCGACCTCGTGGCGCGCCACCGCCCGGACGTCGCCGTCATCGACATCCGGATGCCCGGCCTGGACGGCCTCACCGCGGCCGAAGCGATCCGCCGCTCGGCCGAGGGCACGGCCGTGATCATGCTCACCACCTTCTCCGAGGACGCCTACATCGCCCGCGCGCTGCGCGCGGGCGCTTGCGGCTTCCTGCTCAAGTCCGGCGACCCCCACGAGCTGATCGCGGGTGTCCGCGCGGTGTCGGAGGGCGCCGCCTACCTGTCCCCCAAGGTAGCCGCTCGGGTCATCAGCGCCTTCGGCGGTGACCGCATGAGCCGGGCCGAGCGCGCGAAGGGCCGGGTGGCGGAGCTGAGCCCGCGCGAGCGCCAGGTCCTCGCGCTCGTCGGCGCGGGCTGCTCCAACCAGGAGATCGGCGACCGGCTCCACCTGGTCGAGGGCACGGTCAAGAGCTACGTGAGCGCCATCCTCAACCGCCTCGACGTCCGCAACCGCGTCCAGGCCGCGATCATCGCCTACGAAGCCGATCTCGTCGACGAGTCCTGACGCGACACGGTCCGGCCGTCGCGTCAGGACTCGTCGCGTCAGCGCCCGTCACGTCAGCGCCCGTCGGGTCGCCGCCGCGCGGTGGAACCGGTGCGGTCCAGCCGCACGGTGGCCTGGTCGATCGGGGCGCGTCGGCCCGCCGCCCGCGCGGGCGGCGCGGCGTACAGCACCCTGCCCGCCAGGGGGTGGCCGCCGAGCCGCACCACCAGCGCGGTGACCGGGGTCGCGCACAGCCGGACGGTCACCCACGCCGCGACCGCGCCGAGCAGCAGGCCGACGAGCACGTCGTGCGGGTAGTGCACGCCGACGAAGACCCTGGAGAACGCCATCAGCACGGCCAGTGCCGCCACCCACGGCAGCAGCGCCCGCCGCGCGAGCACGAGGCCGACGGCCGCCGCCCCCGCGATCGTGGCGTGGTTGCTCGGGAACGACCAGTCACCGGTCCCTGGGCACGCGACCACGGTGGCCTCCGCCGGCAGCCCCCGACACGGCCGGTCCTCGTCCACCACGGTCTTCAGCAGTTCGCTCACGACGTACGCGAGCACGGTCGCCGCCGGGGCGAGCAACGCCCGCGCGGTGGCGCGCGGATCGTTCCGCCCGCGCGCCCGCCACCAGACGACGACGAACAGCGCGCCGAAGACCAGCAGTCCCAACTCGGTGTACAGGGCGAACAACCCCTGGAACCACCGCGGTGTCGCACCCGCGAACTCCACGACCCCGTCGTACAGACCGCTGCCGGACGCAGCCGTCCCGTCCACCCGCACCATCATGGCCATCCCTCTCCCGCGACCCGCGTCCTCGGGCCGCCTCCGCTCGATGGCGAAGGTAGGAGCGGGAAGGGGGTCGGCACCGCGCACGATCGGCACCGGTCCACCCCCTCCTCCGACAGCGGTGCACCCCTTACTTTCGTCAGGTGTGCCCGTCGCGGAGGGGTGGCCGGCCCGCTCACGCTCCCCGGGGCCGGTCCAGCCAGGGCGCGAGCAGCCGCTCGAACTCCGCGTCGGACAGGGCGTGCGGTCCGGGGTGGTGGCCGCGCCAGGCGGTGGCTGCCCGCATGGTCTCGAACGGGACGCCGAAAGCCATCCGGAACGACGCCAGGAACGTGACCGTGTCGAACGCGTCACCCAGGTGCTCGCGCGCCAGCCCGGCCAGCGCCACCGCGCCCAGCCCGTCCCGCCCGCCCGCGCGCAGCAGTTCGACCACCGGCCGGAGGGAGCGGGGCTCGTCGCCCGCGGTCCCGACGCGGTGCAGGACCGCGCCGGTCGCGACGTCCAGCACCTCGACCAGCCGCGGCGAGCGCTGCACCGCCACCCACGGCAGCTCCTGGTGGCGCGCCACCGGCCCGGCGGACTCGACGACCGTGCGCACGCCGTCCGACGTCCGCGCCCGGACGACGTCGCCCTCGCGGGTCACCAGCGCCGGCCGGTCGCCGAGCTTCGCCAGGCCGAGCACGTCCTCGCCCGGCGGGACCGGGATGGACGCTTCGGCCAGGCGCGGCCCCCACACCCGCCACGTGGTCCCGTCCCGCGCGGCGCGCGAACAGCCCGGCCCGGCCAACGTCAGGCCGGCGCCGTCCGTGGTGGTGTGGAAGGGCGAGGTACCGGGCTGGTGCACCACGGCGGGCGACCGTTCGAGCGAGGTCCGGTCGCCGAGCCGGTGCAGCTCCCACCACGTGCCCGCGCGGCGGAAGTAGACGCCGAACCGCCACGGCTCGTCCATCGCGAGGTACAGCGGCGACAGGTCGCGGCCGGCCTCGTCGGCGACGCTGAAGTCGACCGGCACGCGCAGCCGCCGCACGTGCAGGTCCTGGAAACCCTCGACGTGCACCACCAGCTCCCCGCCCACCCCGATCAGCGCGATCAGCGACTCGACGGACGTGTCGGACACGTGGATCGCGGCGAGCACCGGGCCCGGCAGCCGGAAGGCGGCCGCCGGCAGGCCGCACCGCCACAGCACCAGCTCGTCCGGCCCGTCGCCGCGCGCCACCAGCGAGGGGCCCGAACTCGGGAAGACCGGGAACCGGAGCGCCCTGCCCAGCACCCCGGACCCCAGCAGCCGCAGGCATTCCTGTTCGGACGGCACCGCGACGTCGATCCCCGCGCCGCCCACCGCCACGCGCACGGAGCCGTCGTCGCCCTCGGCCAGCGTCACCGTGCGCTCGCGCGGCTGCTCCGCACCGCCGACGAAGGTGAACCCGCGAGCGGGCTCCACCCTGGAGATCAACCACTCCGTGCCGACCCGAGCCCAGTAGCAGGCGGTGACCGGCAGGACCCGGACGCTCCCGGCGCCCCGCTCCAGCGCCACGATCACGGCCAGCCGCACCAGGTCCAGGCGCGCGGAGGAGTCCGGCAGGTCGTCGAGCAGCACCGCGACCCGCCCGTCGGGCGGCGACACGAGCGCGGCGACCGCGTCCACCACCGCGCGGAACCCCGCGCCCAACTCCACACCGGCGAGCGCGGGCAGGTTCGTCCTCATCGTCATCCCCCAGACCTCGGCGGGGTGATCCTCCCAGACCTCTCGCACCGCTCCACCCACGACACCGCCCGCCGATGGGCTGGGTCGCGACGCCGGGCCGACCGCGGCGGCGCGCACCGGAGGCCGACCCGGCGGGACATCGTGTTCATCGAGAAGGGGCGCAACACCGAACCCGGTGGACCCGACTGGGTCAGGTACGGCAGGCGCTGACGGGGCCCTCCGACCAACACCGCGTGATCCCCGGTCCGGGTCTTGGCGCTACGAGGTTTTCGGAGCAACGGGACCACAGCAGGGTGAGCACGGACTCAACGCGCCCGGAAGCGCATCAGGTCTTGGACGGTCGTCGGGAACGCTACGCAGAACGACCACCCCGTCGCCCGGGTACGAATCCCCGGCCGCGATCCCCCATCTGTTCGGCCTTCAGCAGCCGCGACCTGGTCTGCCGACCCGGCTCCTGCCGGTCGAAGCTCGAACAGCCGGGGGTCGGCGCGGCCGATTCAAACCGCTCACGGGAGTCGGCCCACCGCTGACGCGGTGCGGGGCAGCATGGGCCCCGGTGCCTCAGGACCGCAGGACCTCGGGGCACGTCATTCCGCCAGGGCGGTGCGATGGCACCAACGCATCACCGCCACCCGGGCCCCGTCCACGACCTCATAGCTGCCGGCGAACACGAAGTGCTCGTGCCCGCCGTAGCACGGCAGCTTGAGCGGCTGGTCGAGGTCGTCGACGAAACGGGTCCGCTCGGCCGGGTCCAGGTAGTCCGGACCGCCGGACAGCAGGACGCGGTGGGACGTGGCCTCGTGCTTCATCGGATCACCAGTTCCGCGTCGGGCACCGCCAGCGCCGAGCCGCTCGCCAGGGCGTTGACCGCGGTCACGTCGGTCAGCACCGCGGCGGACGGCACCAGGGGCGGTGGGTGGTCTGGGGTGAAGTCGAACGGGATGCCGATCAGGCCCAGCACGCTGAAGACCCCGGTCACCCGCAGGGCGAACAGGTCGACGGAGCCGGCCACCGCCGGGGTGGCGTCGCGCGCGGTCGTGATGACGAGTTCGTGCCCGTTGCCGAGGTCGCCGACCTGCACCGCGTCGGTGACCTCGACGCGGTGCGCCGTGAACCGCATCGCCCTGGTGGGCCGCCCGTCCACGACGACCCGGTCGATGCCGTGGTAGGCGACGCCCTCCAACCGCACCGCGCTCGCCGACACCGTCCAACTGCGCCCGGCGGGCACCTCCCGCGCGCTCGGCGCGCCCGTGCCCGCCGCCGCCGCGATCACGACCAGGAGTGAGGAACCGGTGCGCGGCACCGATCGCCGGGGCGGTCGCGGTCGGTCGGTCCAGGCGAGGGCGAGTGCCGCGCCGACCAGTCCCGCCAGCGTGCCGACGACGAAACCGCCCAGGTTGGTCACGACGAGGGCGACGAGCGACAGGAGCGCCGCCGCCACGCCCGCCGCGAACCGGAACCGCGGGCGCAGCCACAGCGACAGGCCGCAGATCCCGAGCAGCGCGCCGATCAGCAGCGCCGACACGCCACCGACCGTCGTGATGGAGACCAGCACGTCGCCCACGCGGAACCCGGCGTACGGCGGGAGCGCGATCACGACGCCGGACAGCACCAGCAGCGCACCGGCGGTGAACGGCCGGCTTCGCCGCCAGTCCCGGAAACCGCGCCAGGCCCGGCACGTCCGCCGCCACCACGCCCGCCACCGCGCCGTGCCCCATTTTGCGTCCGCATCCATCAAACCCTCCTCGCAAGCCCTCCTCGCCGCCGGTGTCAGTAGCACTCGCCACCGCCGTTGTGGAGGGTCAGCAGGGAGTTCTTCAAGCGCAACGTGGAGGCGGCGGCGCTCCACGCCTCGATGCGCGGCGCGACGATCGTGGCGCGGTCCGCCTGCTGTCCGAACCCGCCGGGCGGGCCGACCACGCCGGGCGGCCCCTTCGACACCTGCCCGGCGTCCACCCCGATCTGCGGGTTCAGCAGGGTCAGGTCGCCGCGCTGCTCCGCCACGCCGAGCACGATGTCGGTCGCCGACATGCCGCCCTCGCCGGGCGAGGCGATGCGCAGGGTCACGTCGCCGACCACCGGTAGGGAGCGCAGCGACGCCGATTGGCAGAAGTTGTCGAGGACCACGGTGCGGAAAGCGCTGGGCGACACGGCGTGCGCGCCCTCCGGTCCGCCGTCCACACCGCCGAACTGGACGAAACCCGTTCCCTCCAACCTGTCCGCCGAGATCTTGAAACTCGTCCCCGACACCGCGAACGACGCCGCCAGCGCTCCCCGCGACACCGCCACCAGCAGGAGGGCCGACACGGCCAGCCCCGCGACCAGCACGCCGGCGAACACCCCGCGACGTGTTCTCCCGCGTACTCGCGAGTCCGCCATGTCCGTTCCTCCCGGTGGCCGGTGCACCACCGAGGTTCGCCCCGGAACCGGACCGTGGACAAGGGCTTTGCCCGATGTTCACACCGCGACCGGTCCGACGGCGGACACCGCCGATGGCGCGCGGCGCCCATCGCGACCAGGGCACAACCGCCGCCGGACCCGTTTCGTCCTCAGTGGACGGACCGAAAGGCCGGAGTCCCGGTGCCCGGTACGCCCGGACCATGTGCGCCGCGCCCGCGCGCGACCACACTGGCGGTGACGGAGCGACACTGGCGGTGACGGAGCGGCGTCGATCGGGTGGGAGCACGAATGCGGCTGGATGACCTGTCCGACACCGGAACAGCGCCGGCCGGCGGCGACCCGACCGCGACGCCCGGCGTCGGCCCGCGCCGCGTCCTCGACCGGATCGACGAGGTGCCGCCGGGCGTGTGGCAGCGGTGCGCGGCCTGCGGGTGCCTGCTGCACCACACCGCGTGGGCGCGGTCGCACGGCGCCTGCGCGGCCTGCGGGAGCACCCGCCGGCTCAGCGCCGCCGAGCGGATCGCCCAGCTGGTCGACCCGGACACCTTCACCGAGCACTTGGCGCGCCTGCGCTCCACCGACCCGCTCGGGTTCACCGACTCGGCGCCGTACCCGGTGCGGTTGCGCCGGGCGCACGCCCGCACGGACTCCTCGGAGGCGGCGGTCCTGGGCACCGCGATGGCCGGTGGCAGGTCGGTCGTGCTGCTGGTGATGGACTTCGGCTTCCTCGGCGGGAGCATGGGCGTGGTGGTCGGCGCGAAGGTCGTCGCCGCCGCCGACCTGGCGATCGACCTGGGCGCGCCGCTCGTGGCGGTCTCGTGCTCCGGTGGCGCGCGGATGCAGGAGGGCATGTACTCCCTGCTCCAGGTGGCCCGCGCGGCCGACGCGGTACGGCGGCTGAACGAGCACGGCGTGCCGTTCGTGAGCGTGCTGACCGATCCGGTGTACGGCGGTGTCGCCGCGTCCTTCGCGTCCCTGGGTGACGTGGTGCTCGCCGAGGCGGGCAGCCGGTCGGGCTTCGCCGGTCCGCGCGTCATCGAGCAGGCGCTGGGCGAGCGGCTGCCCGCCGACTTCCAGACCGCGGAGTTCCTGCACGCGCACGGCCACGTCGACCGGGTCGTCGAGCGGTCGGCGCTGCCCGAGGTGCTGGACCGCGTGCTGACCTGCCTGGCGGGCCGCCGGCGGCCGGGGTCGACGGCGCGCGCGCGGCCCCGCGACCGGTTGGCCCTCTCGGCGTTCCCGGCGCTGCCGGAGTTGCCGGGCCTGCCCGGCCTGCCCGGCGAGCGGTCGCCGGGCGAGGCGCGCGAGACGGACGAGGTGCGGGAGACCGACGAGCGCGGCGGGGCGAGCGCGACCGGCGAGGTGGGCGAGGTGGACGGGTCGGGCGGGGCGTCCGGTGCCGGCGGAGCGGACCGTGCGGAGGAGGCGAACCGTGTGAGCGCAGCGGATCGCACGGGCGGGGCGAGCCGGGCCGGAGAGGCGGCGGAGGCGACCGGGGTCGGCGGGAGCACGGCGTGGGACGCCGTCCGGGCGGCCCGCGACCCCCGCCGCCCCACCGTCTTCGACCACGTGGCCGGGATCTTCGACGACTTCGTGGAGCTGCACGGCGACCGCCACACCGAGGACGACCCAGCGCTCGTCGGCGGCCTCGCCCGGTGGGGCGCGACCGGCGTGGTCGTCCTCGGGCACGCCAAGGAGCACGACCCGGCCCGCGCGCGGGTCCGCAACTTCGGGATGCCCCACCCGTCCGGTTTCCGCAAGGCGGTCCGGCTGATGCGGCTGGCCGGGCGGCTGGGCCTGCCCGTGGTGTCGTTCGTGGACACGCCCGGCGCCTACGCGGGCCGCCGGGCGGAGGAGGGCAACCAGAGCGGCGCCATCGCCGAGGCGCTGCGGACGGCGTCCGGCCTGCCCGTCCCGCTGGTCGCGGTGGTCATCGGGGAAGGCGGCAGCGGCGGCGCGCTGGCGCTGGCGGCCGGCGACGTGCTGCTGGCCATGCGGAACACCTACTTCTCCGTGATCAGCCCCGAGGGGTGCGCCGCGATCCTGCACGGCGACGCCGGCCGCGCGCCCGAGTCGGCCGAGGCGCTGCGGCTGCGCGCGGTCGACCTGCACCGCGCCGGGCTGGTGGACGAACTCGTCCCGGAGCCGGACGGCGGCGCGCAGGCCGACCCGGCGGCGGCGGTGCGGCTGGTCGGGTCCGCCCTGCGCCGACGCCTGGCGGAACTGGCGAGGCTGTCCACCGCCGAGCTGCTGGCCCGGCGTGACCACCGACTGCGCGTCCGGGGGGCCTCCGCGGACGCGGTCCGAGCAGACGAGTGAGGCGGTCCCCGTGTCGACGCACGTGTCCCCCATCCCCCCACCGCACCGGGGCACCGGCCCGGCGGACGGCGTCCCGCTGGACGTCGTGCGGCAGCTCCTCGCCGCCGTGCACCGGCACTCCGCGCGCCGGCTGGTGGTGCGCACCGCCGGGCTGGAGGTCGAGATCGAGGCCGACCACGTCCGCGTCGAACCCGGCGCCACGCGCGCCGGCACCGCACCCACCGACACCGCGCCGGCGGCGGACACCGCGCCTGCCCTGGTCGACGTCGTGGCGACCGCCGTGGGCGTCGTCCGGTTCACCACCGGTCCCGGCAGCCCGTCGGGGCTCGTGGTCGCCGCGGACGACCAGGTGGCGCAGATCGAGGCCATGAAGACGGTCACGGCGGTGCTCGCCGGGCACGCGGGCGTCGTCCGCGAGGTCTGCGCCCGCGACGGTGACGTGGTGTCGTTCGGGCAGCCGCTGCTGCGCCTGGAGCCGGTGGGCGACGACGGGGCACCGGCCGATGCCCTCGGCTGACCCGTCGCCGACGGTCCGCACGGTGTTCGTCCCCGGCCGGGGCGGCGCCGCGGTGCGCGTCGTGCGGGCCTGCCGGGAACTCGGCCTCCGCTCGGTCGTCGGGCACTCCGACGCGGACGCGGACAGCCTGCCGGTCCGGCTGGCCGACGACGGCTTCTGCCTGGGCCCCGCCGCACCCGCCCACGGCTACCTCAACGTGCCGGCCGTGCTCTACGGCTGCGCCGGCACCGGCGCGGACGCGGTGCACCCCGGTTGCGGCCCCCTCGCCGCCGACCTCCTGCTGGCGCGCGGCTGCGCGGAAGCCGGCCTGGTGTTCGTCGGCTCGACGCCGGAGCACCTGGCGCTGCTGGGCGACCGGATCGCCACCCGCGCGGTGCTGGCCGGGGCGGGCCTGCCGGTGGTGCCGGGGTCGGCCGACCGGTTGCGCGGCGTGGAGGACGCGCTCGGGGAGGCCGACCGGCTGGGTTACCCGGTCGCGCTGAAGCCCGCCGCGGGCCGAGGCGGGCGTCTCGTGCGGACGCCGGCGGAGTTGCCCGAGGCGTTCCGGCGCGCCACGCACGACGCGCGACGGCTGTTCGCCGACGCGCGGCTGTTCCTGGAGCGGCACCTGCCCGCCGCCCGACGCGTCGAGGTGCAGGTGCTCGCCGACCACCACGGCGGCGTCGTGCACCTGGGCGACCGCCGGGGTCCGGACCGGCACCGGGGGCTGGTGGCGGAAGCGCCCGCGCCGGACCTGCCGACCCGCCTGCGGGAGCGGCTGCACCAGGCCGCCGTGCGCGGCGCGGCGGCGGTGCGCCTGGCCGGCGCGGCCACGGTCGACTTCCTCGTCACCGGGCCGGACGGGTTCGCCTGCGTCGGGGTGGACCCCGTGCCGCGGGCGGGGCACCCGGTGACGGAGGCGGTGACCGGGGTGGACGTCGTGGAGTGGGCGCTGCGCGTGGCGGCGGGTGAGCGGCTCGACCTCGACCGGTGGGACGTGGCGGTGCGCGGGCACGCCGTGCTGGTGCGGATCAGCGCCCCGGAACCGCCGGCGGGCCGGACGGCACCGCCCGACCGCGACCGGGTGGCACCGCCGGACCGCGACCGGGTGGCACCGCCGGACCACCACACCGGACCGGTGCTGCCGGGTGGCGCCGGGGTGCGGGTCGACCTGCCCGCCGGGTGCCCGGCCGACCGGGCGTCGGCCGAGGTCGTCGTCAGCGGCCGGGACCGGGCGCACTGCCTGCGCAGGCTGGACCGCGCCCTGGCGGAGACGGCCGCCGCCGGTAGGTGAGGCGAGGCCGCGACGGCAGTGGCCCGGTCCAGCGGCAGCGGTGGCCTGGTCCAGCGACGGGAGTGGCCTGGCCCCACGCGGGCCGGGCCACTCCCGCCCTCCCGCCCGGTCGCGGTCGTCCACCGGGATGGCCACCCGAGTGGGCGGTTCACCCCGGTGGACGTCCCGCCGACGCGGGGGTGACCCTGTGGGCGGTCACCCCCGCGGGGGCATCCCCCGTGGGAGGGGCACCCCGTCGACGGCCCCTGGCCGGGCGGTCGCCTCGATGGGGTCACGGCGTCCCAGCGCGGTCACGGCGTCTCAGTGCGAGGTCACGCCGCCGTCCACCGACAGCGCCGCGCCGGTGATCCCGGCACCGGCCTCCGAGGACAGCAGCACCGCCATCGCGGCCACCTCGTCCACCGTGGTCGCCCGCCCGGTAGCGGCCTTGCCCGCGAACGCGGCCACGAGCTGCTCGGCGGTCACGCCCAGCACCTCCGCCGCGACCGGCGCGCGGTCACGGATCAGGTCCGTCATCACCAGGCCGGGGCAGATGCAGTTCGCGGTGATGCCCAGCGCCCCGACCTCGCGCGCCACCACCTTGGTCAGGCCGATCACGGCGTGCTTGGCGGTGACGTACGCCCCGAGACCGGGGTCGCCCTGCTTGCCCGAGATGGACGAGATGGTGATGATCCGGCCCGACTGCTGCGGCACCAGGTGCGCCAGCGCCCGGCGCGTCACGTAGAACACGGCGTGCAGGTTGACCGCGAGCGTGTCGTGCCAGACCGCGTCGTCGGTGCCTGCCACCAGGCCGAAACCCGGCATCCCGCCGGCGTTGTTGACCAGCACGTCCAACCTGCCGTACCGCTCGACCGCCGCGTCGACCATCCGCTCGGCGTCCTGCCTGCGGGTCACGTCGCCCGCCACGAACAGCGCCCGGTCACCGACGTCCAGCTCCTTGCGGGTCCGCTCGCCCGCCATCCCGTCCCGGCCGCTGAACACCACCGACGCGCCCTCGTCGAGGAACCGCTCGACGATCCTCCGGCCGATGCCCCTGCTGCCACCGGTGACCACCGCGACCTTGCCGTCCAGCTCCACGGTGTCGCCCTCCTCTCCTCGCCGTTCGGCGCCCGCTCCCTCATGCCTCCCCGGTCGCCCGCACGCGACCCATCGGCACGCCGCGCACGTCCTGCATCCGGGCGAGCGGGGTGCCGTCCACCGCGACCGCGGTGAACTCGCCGGTCACCGCGTCCCAGCGCAGCCGGACGCCCTCCGGGCAGCGCGCGGCCAGCTCCAGGTCGCACTCGTCGGTGAACCACTCGACCCGCCGGATGTGCCGCGGCGCCTCCGGTTCCTGCTCGCCGCCCGCCACCGGCCGCAGCGCGCGGGTGCGGGCCAGGGCGTCGAGCAGCAGGGCGGGCGCGGCCAGCCGGGCGAGGTCGGCGGGCAGCGCGGCGACGTCGGGCCGCCACGTCGCCGACGCGCCGGACGGGCCGGCGCGCCAGTCCCGCGTCGTGCGGTACGCGCCGGACAGCAGCACCCTCGCCGCCGGGTGGTAGTACGGCGCGCCGACGGGCTCGCGGTCGCCCTCCGGCGCCGGGACGCCCTCCGGTCTCGGCGCGCCGGCCAGGGCCGTGGCGCGGAAGTGCTCGCGGTCGCGCCGCAGCAGCCGCCCTCCCGACGCGGTGACGTCGGAGGTGACGCGCACCAGCACGGTCGGCCGGGAGGACCGGCCGGACCGGTTCACCACGGCGGTGACGCGGTACCGGCCCGGCCTGCCGTCGGCGGCCGGCCGGACCCAGGAGGCGAACGACACGTCGCGCAGCGCGCGGACCGGGTGCTCGGGCAGCAGCGCGCGGGCCGCCTCGACGGCGAGCGCGGCGAGCACCGTGCCCGGCACCGTCGGCCGCCCGTCCACGAGGTGGTCGCGCACCAGGTCCCGGTGCCGCTCGGTGAGCACCAGCCGCCACACGGCCCGGTCCGCGGTGATCTCCTCCGGTGGCGGCAGCAGCGCGCCGACCGCCGCCTCGTCGCGGTCCGGGGCGCGATCGGCGACGCAGCCGGGGAACTGCCGGCTGAACGACGCGCGCTCCTTGTCCCCGAGGAAGGACACCACCGGCTCGCGGGGACCCCGCTGCGCCAGTTCGGCGACGAAGTGCGCCGCGCCCTCCGCCTTGCTCATCGAGGTCAGCCGCTGGGCGCGGGCCACGATGGCCTGGGCGACGGGACCGCCGCCGAGCCCGGTCTCGTCCCACACGGTCCAGGCCATCGTGTACTCGTCCGACCCGCCCGTCGCGCGCCGGTGCTCGGCGGCGCAGGAGAGGTAGTCGTTGGCCGCCGCGTACTCGGACTCCCCCGGCAGGCCGACCAGGCCGGCGGCCGAGCCGAAGTTGCACCACAGCCGGGGCGGCGGCGCGGAGAAGTACCGCTTGAGGTGCCGGTAGCCGAGCAGCTTGACGTCCCTGATCCGGCGGAAGTCCGCCAGCCGCTTGCGCTCCAGGTCGCCCGCGCCGTGCACGCCCGCGCCGTTGACCAGCAGGTCGACCCGGCCGTCCCGAGCCAGCACGGTCGCCGCCGCGCGGCGCACCGCGTCCGGGTCGACCACGTCGCAGGTCAGGTACTGCACCGCGGTCCAGCCGCAGCGCCGCCGCATCCGGTCCAGGGTCAGCCTGCTCTCCCGCGCGTGCAGCAGCCGCTCGAAGCGCCGGTTCAGCTCGGCCACCGGCGCGCCCTCGTCGCGGCGGAGCCGGGCGATGAACTCCGCGCGGTGGGCGGGCAGGTCGTCGTCCGCCGCGGTGAGCAGCCAGTCCGGCACCTCCGCCGGGGTGGACGACCCGAGCAGCCACACCTTCAGCGGCACGTGGTCGATCAGCGCTTCCAGGCACGCGGCGGTGATGCCCCGCGCGCCGCCGGTCGCCACCACGACGTCGCCCGCCGACAGCGGCAGCTCCCCGATGTCGGGCGGCGCGGGGTGCAGCCGCTGCCGGTACCGCGTACCGGCGCGGCGCAGGACCACCGGCAGCCCGCCGCGCTGCCCCGGCTCGGCCTCCAGCGCGTGCCACGCCGCGACCGCGGGCTCGTCGGTGACGACCATCCGGCAGGTGCACGCGGGCAGCTCCCACGACAGGCTCTTGACGAAACCGGACAGCAGTCCCGTGTGGACGCCCGGCGTGCCCGACTCCAGCGGGTCGAGCAGCACCGCGCCCAGCGAGCCGCCGCCGGTCAGCTCGCGCAGGCAGCGCTGGGCGGCCAGGAACACCGCCTCCTGGAGCACCACCAGGGTGTCGGCGGACTCGGAGGCGTGGGGCCCGGCGTGCCGCTGCCGGGCCAGGACGCGCAGGTGGCGGTACGACCTCCCGGCGGCGAAGGCCGGGAGCAGCACGGCCTCCGGGTCGTCGCCGGGCCGCACGGCGACCACGGTCGCGCCCGTCGACTCCGCCGCGCCGGCGACGGCCCGTGCCGTCGCCTCGTCGGCGAGCACCAGGCAGTCGGCGGGCAGCCCGTCGCGACCGCTCGGCAGGGGTTGCGGCTCCCAGCGGCAGACGTGCCGGGCCGTCAGCGGGTCTCGCGGCGGCCGGGGCACCACCGGCGCGGCGGTGTCCGGCGCCGGGTTCACGGTGTCGCGTGCCGGGTCCGCCGTCTCCCGCGCCGACCTCGCCGTCTCCCCCGCCGGGTCCGCCGTCTCCCGCGCCGGGTCCGCCGTCTCCCGCGCCGGGTTCGCGGTGTCGCGCGCCGGGTCCGCCGTCTCCCGCGCCGGGTTCGCGGCGACCGGCCGGGCGGCTGCCGGGTACCCACCGGCCCGATCGGCGCCGGTCGCCGGCACGGGGTGCAGGGTGAGCGCGGGCCCCGGGAACGGGGCGGTCACCGTCACCGGCTCGACCGGGCCGCCCGCCAGCGCGGTCAGCAGGTCGATCGCGCCGTCGGCGGCGAGGTAGGTGCGCGCGCCCGCCACGTGGCCGGCACCCCCGGCGTGGTCCGCGGCCAGGTGCTCGGTGGGCGCGCCGGCGGCGGCATCGGCGCGCGAGGTCTCCGGGTGGCTCGCGGACCCGCCCTCGACGAGCCCGGCCGACGGGTCCTCGGGGCGGTCGACCGCGGCGGCCCGCCGCGGTCGCGGGTCGGCGGTCACCCGGCACAGCGCGGGCCACCCCTTCGCCGCCGCGTCCCGCCCGCGCGCCAGCGCCAGCAGGAACGCCCCCTCGCCGAGGCGGTCGGCGGGCAGGTCGAGCAGGGCCGCCAGCTCGGGCGTGCTGTTGCCGTTGAGCGCCAGCACCAGCACCAGGTCGGTCTCGCGGTCGGCGAGGTAGTGGCAGGCGGTGCGCACCGCCGTGTGGGTGGACGACCGCCCGGTGTCCAGGGTCAGCGCGGGGCCGTGCAGGTCCAGGGCGTTCGCCAGCCGGGCCGGGATGATGTTCGGGCCCGAACCCGGCAGCAGGTCCTCGTTGGTGGGCACCCGCTCCCGCCGCACCTGCGCCAGGCAGCCCTCGATCGCGCGGGCCAGCGCCTCGGGCGGCAGCCCGTCGTCCTCGGTCGGGCGCAGCGCGCGCAGGTCGTCGGCGTAGCAGCGCAACGCGGACGTGCCCAGCAGGCTCGCCGGACCGGTGTGCGCGGCCAGGACGGCGGTGCGCTCCGCGACCTCCTCCCAGATCGCGCCGTGCTCCTCGGCGAACTTCGCGGCCACGGCCAGCGCCATGAGCTGGGACCGGTCGATCGTCCGCGCGGTGCGGGGCGTCAGCCGCACGATGCCGGCGGGCGGCGGGTAGGGCGTGGGGAACGCCCGCCGCGCGGTGAGCGGCGCGCCCGCCGCCAACCGCGTCCGCACCTGCTCGGGCGAGGGGTCGTCGGGCAGGTGGGCGGTCCACCCGACCAGCACCACGTCGTCGGTCTCCGGTTCGGGCGCCGAGACCGGCGGCGTGCCGCCCGGCGGCGGCGGGTCCTGCACGAGCAGGTGCGCGTCGGTGCCGCCGAACCCGAACGCCGACACGCCCACCACCCGCGGCCTGCCCTGCTCGCGCGGCAGCGGTCGGCCGGTCCGCGGGATGCGCACGCGGGTGTTCCGGACGTCCGGGGTCGTCTCGCGCAGCGGGCGCTGCGCCGGCACGCGGTCGTGGCGCAACCCGAGCACCGCGTGGATGACCGACGCCACGCCCGCCGTCCAGCCGGTGTGGCCGATCAGCGACTTGTTGGACGTGCACGGGTAGCCGCGCTCCGGGGCGGCCGAGTCCAGCACGCCCAGCTCGACCCGGTCGCCCACCGGGGTGCCCGTGCCGTGCGCGACCACCCAGTCGACGTCCTCGGGCCGGGTCCCGTTGACCCGCCTGGCCCGGCGGACGGCGATGCCCTGCCCGACCGGGTTGGGCGCGTAGACCGCCTTGCCCCGGCCGTCGGAGGCCACCCCCGTGCCACCCAGCACGGCCAGCACCTCGTCGCCGTCCCGCCGGGCGCGCCGCAGCGTCTTGAGCACCACCGCGCCCGCGCCGTCGGAGAACAGCGTGCCGTCGGCGGCCCGGTCGAACGCCCGGACCGCGCCGCTGCGGCTGAGCCCGCGCAGCGCGGCGAACATGATCGAGAACCGCGGCGTGTTGGTGAACACCCCGCCGCACACGGCGATGTCGCTCTCGCCCGCCAGCAGGCTGCGCACGCCCAGGTCGACGGCGTAGAGGCTGGACGAGCACGCGGTGTCCACCGTCGTGTACGGCGACCCGGCCGGCAGGAGGTCGGTGACGGCGGCGTGCACGACCCCGTCCGGCAGGTGGCCGCGCCCGTCGCCGGCCGCGTGCGGGTAGTGCCGCAGCAGCACCGCGCGCAGCCGGTCCGCCAGCCGGTCGCGATCGGCGTCGGGGTCCGGCCAGTGCCGGACGAGCCGGTTCAGCGCGGTCTCCACCACCAGGCGCTCCTCCAGGTGCTGGTTGCCCTCGACGGTGTTGCCGACGAAGCACTCGACCCGGTCGCCGGACAGGTGGACGACGTCCTCGAACGCCTGCGCCAGGCTGTGCCGCAACCACTGGGCGGCCATGTCGTTGGCGCAGGACCGCGCCTTGGCCTCGCGGTGCAGGCGGGGGTTCCGGAGGTAGCCGCCGCGGAAGGTGTAACCGCGGTCCGCCGCGTTCGGGTCCGGTACAGCACCGTCCGAAGTGGACTTGTCCAGAGTGGACCACCCTGGTGCGGTGCCGCCCGGCGCGGTCCCGTCCGGCGTCTTGAACGCGTCCCGGCGGAACCGCTCGCGCGGCTCGTCGAAGACCGGCTCGCCCCGGTCGAGCAGTTCCCAGAACTCGCCGGGGTCGACCGCGCCGGGCAGGGCCAGCCCCAGCCCCACCACCGCGACGGTCCGGTCGCCGGCGGAGTCGTCGGCCCCTGACGGTCCGGGGGACGTCACGGACCCGGACCGCCCGGCGGCGCGCGCGGGTGCGACCGACGCCGGACCCGGCTCGGCAAGACGATCACCGTTGGCGGGCTTCGCCCCGAGGACGGGCGCACGGCCACCCGCCGCCCCCGGCGAAGGCGCACGGCCACCCGCCTCGCGCGCCGCCGGCACCCGTGCCGCCGGCGGGTCCGGTCGCAGCAGGGCGTGGCCGAGCGACAGCCCGCCGTCAGCGAGCAGGCTGCGCCCGGTCACCCAGCCCAGCCGGGGCGACGCCAGGAGCACCACCAGGCGCGCCAACTCCTGCTCCGTGCCCAGCCGACCCAGGGGAGCCGCCGCCGCGCACCGCGCGCGCAGCTCGGCGGCGTCGGGGAACAGGTCCGCCGTCGGGTTGTCCAGCAGGCCCGCCGACGCCACGTTCACCCGCACACCGCGCTCGGCGAACTCCACCGCGAGGTAGCGGCTGAGCGTCTCCAACGCGCCCTTGCTCGCCGCGATCGCGGTGTAGTCCGTCAGCACCACCTCCGTGCCGATGGACGACACGTTCACCACCGCGCCGCCGACGGCGGCCAGCAGCGGCAGGGCGGCGAGGGCGCACCGGCGGGCCCCGTGCACGTTGACGTCGAAGATCTTCCGCCAGTCCGCCTCGGTCAGCGTCGCCGTCGGCGCGAACACCCCTCGCGCCGCGTTGTTCACCAGCACGTCCAGCGCGCCGTGGCGGTCACGCACGGTGTCGAACATCGCGCTGACGTCGTCGGGTTTGGCGACGCTCGCCCGCAGCAGCTCGCAGGAGCCGCCCGCGGCGAGGACCTGCTCGCGCGTCTCGTGCGCCGCCTGCCCGGAGTGGAAGTAGTTGACGACCACGTGCGCGCCCAGGGACGCGAACTCGTGCACGATGGCCCGGCCGACCCGCCGCGCACCGCCGGTGACGAGCACGACCTTCCCCTCGAACTCACCGGGCGGCGCCTGCGGGCCACCCGCCCGACCGGTCACGCGACCCGTCCCGTCGGCTCGCGGCCCTCGGCCAGCTCCACGACGAGGTCGGCGACCGCGTCCACGGTGGGGTAGTCGGTCAGCCGCACGTCCACCGACGCCGTCTCGGGGATGCCGAAGTGGTGGGTGATCCGCGCGAACGCCTCGGTCTGCTTGATGGAGTCGATGCCGAGGTCGGCTTCCAGGTCGGTGCCGCTCTCGAAGACGTCCACCGGGTAGCCCACCAGCTCCGCGTACAGCCCGCGCACGGTGCCGAGCACTTCGTCGCGGTCCAGGCCCGCCGCGGTGACCGGGTGCGGTCCGGGGCGGGCGGGTGCGGCCGGGAGGTGCTGCGCCGCCGACTCCGCACCGTCCCTTCCGGACGCGTTGACGCGACCGTCCTGTTCGGACGGATCAGGTTGTTCGCGCCGGTCGGGCGCCGAGGGCCGGTCCGGCGCCGACGGCTGTCCGGGCGGGTCCTCGCGGGTGGTGGTCCACTCCTGCCACCGACCGGTCCCCCGGACCGGGGACGGCTCCGTCCCCGGTTCGCGCGCGCGCACCGCGCGGGGTGGCATCGGCGCCCATCGGTCGTGCTCGACGCGACGAGGTGCCGGCACCCACCGGTCGTCGTGCGCCAGCAGTTCCTCCACGGCGGAGAGCAGCCCGCGCCGGTCGGTCCGCCGCCGCAGCGGCGCGGTGGTCACCACGTCGGGCACCGCACGGGCCACCAGGTCCACCAGGACGCCCTTCGGCCCGGCCTCGGCGAACCGCCGCACGCCGTCGGCGTGCACGGCCCGGACCGCGTCCAGGAACAGCACCGGCCGGACGAGGTGGTCGCGGACCACGCGCTCCACGTCCGCGACGTCCTCGACGTAACGGCCCAGCAGCGGCGAGTACACCGGCAGCCGGGGCGCCCGCTTGGGCACGTCCGCCGTCCGCTCGGCGAAGTCGTCGGCCGCGTCCAGCATGAGCCGGTTGTGGAACGGGTAGGGGATGCGCAGGCGGGTCGCGGTGAGCCCGAGCGCGCCCGCCGCCTCCTGGAGCCTGGCCAGCGCCTCGTCCGGCCCGGAGAGGACGACCTGGTCGGGGCCGTTGTCGGCGGCGACGGCGAGGCCCCACTCGTCCAGCGCGCCCAGCAGGTGCCGTGCGCGGCGGACGCCGCAGCTCACCGCCACCAGGCCGCCGCGCGGCGCGCCGGGCCGGCGCAGCGACTCGTCGCGCCGGGCCACCAGGTGCGCGCCGTCGGCCAGGGTCAGCGCGCCGGCCGCGGTCAACGCCGTCAGCTCGCCGAAGCTGTGCCCCAGCATGAGGTCCGGGGCCACCCCGCCGTCCTCGACCAGCAGCCGCGAGGTGGCCACCGACGCGGCGAAGATCGCCAGGTGCAGCGCGGGCGGGTCGTGGGCGACCAGCTCCTGGAGGGTCGGCGAGTCGGTGTCGAGCAGCATCGGCGACACCGCCGCCCGCCCGAGCCGGGTGGCGACGGAGTCCACTGTGGACAGGGTGTCCCCGATCACCGGGTGGTGGTCGACGAGGTTGCCGAACAGGCCGGGGAGGTAGCTCCCCTGTCCGGGGAAGAGGAAGGCGGTACGTGGGTTCATCGATGTCCTCCGGGACACGTCGGGGTGCTCGTCGTGCGCCGTGCCGGCGTCGTCGGCCGGTCACCCAGTGTGCGAGCGAAGCCGCCGCGGCGGCAGAACCCTTCGGCAGGTGCACTCCGGGCACCCGCCGGGCGCGCGGCGCGGGGTCAGGGCAGCGGCCGGCTCCGTTGCGGCGGTACCAGCCAGGAGGCCGACGAGCGCTTGCTGGCGCGGCGGCACTCGTCCAGGTCCACCAGGTTCTCGTAGAGCGCGGTGAACGCCGCCTCCGTGCGACTGCCGGCGTCCAGCTTGACCAGCACCGTGTGCACGTAGTTCTTGGCGGTCTTCTCGGAGATCTCCAGGACACCGGCGATCTCCCGGTTGGACAGCCCGGCGGCGACCAGGGTGAGCACGCGCCGCTCCTGCCTGGTCAGCCAGGGCTCGTGGGCGCTCCCGTCGGGGCGCGCGGCCACGGCGGCGCGCGGTTCCGCCCGTTCCCGGCCGTCACCCACCGACAGCGTGCGCGCCACCTGCTCCACGGACGCCAGGGCCTGCCGGACGCACTGCAACGCGTGCTCGACCAGGTCGAGCGAGGGGGCGGCCGGTTCGGCGTCCGGTGGGCGCGGGAGTGGTGCCGGGATGGGGAACACGTCGGCGCCGGGGGTGGTCAAGTCGTCTTCTCCTCGGTTCTCGTGGCGGTTCAGCGGTTCAGCGGTTCAGCGGTTCAGCGGTGTCGTGGCGGTCGCGCGCTCCCGGACCCGGTGGGGCCCGGTCGCCGCAGGCGTGCCCGGCGGTCGCGATGGGCGTCGGCGGGGCTCAGTGGTTGCGGGATGCCGCGCGTTCCGGCGCGGCGGGCGCCTGCCCGGCGGGCAGCGACGCGATCACCTCGTCGAAGCCCTCGCGCAGGCAGGCCACGAAGACGTCGGGCTCGGTGACCGCGGCGGAGTCGAGGGTGATGCCCAGGCAGGCCCTGTCCTGGTAGGACACCAGGGCGATGGAGACCGCGCCGCACAGCAGCGGCGCGTACGGCACGATCGCGGTCACCTTGGCCCCGGCGAGGTGGACCTGCCGGTTGATCCCGGCGAAGTTGCTCGCCAGGAGGTCGTTGCCGCGGAACAGCTGCATCGTGACGCCCGCGACCCAGGACGGCGGCAGCGGCGTGATCGGGCGGGACAGCAGGCGCAGCGCGTGCAGCGTCGGCCCGCCGCGCACCGCGGCCACCCGGTCGTGGATCAGGCGCACCCGCCGCGCGAGCGACCGCTCGCCGGTCGGCAGGACGAACCGGGAGCTGGCCAGGTGGTTCCCGCCCGCCATCGCGCCGGGGCGGCGCACGCTGATCGGCAGCAGGGCGGGCACGGCGTCCACCGCCGTGCCGAACCGCCGGTGGTAGCGGTCGAAACCGCCGGCCAGCGCGGCGAGGTAGGCGTCGTTGAAGGTGCCGCCGGCGGCCTTCCCGGCTGCCCGCAGCGCCTCGAACGGCACGTCGAGCATCTCGAACCGGGCGCGGCCGCTGCGGCCGGCCAGCAGCGGCGAGGGCGGGATCGACGGCAGCACGGTGGCCCTGGCGAGCGCCAGCAGGGTCGGCGGGACGAGCGGCAGCAGCGCCCGGAGGTCCCGCGCCCGGACGGACGCGCGCGGCCCGCCGTCGAGCCGGGCCGCGGACCGGGCGGCGCGCGCCGCGGGCAGGCGGCAGGCGGCCCGCGCCGCGCCGCCCGCCGTCCGCGCCAGCCGCCCGGCCAGGAGCAGCCCCCGGTTGGTCCGGGCCCGGCCGGGTCCCGGTGGCGGCGGCAGCTCGGGGAGCGGCGGGTCGGCCTCCTCGTCGGTCAGCAGGTACACCAGCTGCGACGCGCCGGTGCCGTCGGTGAGGCTGTGGTGGAGCTTGAGCAGGTAGGCCGCGCCGTGCCCGTTGACGCCCTCGACCAGCACCGCCTCCCACAGCGGCCACCCGGCGGGGAACGCGGACATCGCCAGCGCCTGGGCGAAATCCAGGAGCTGGCGGTGCGAACCCGGCGCGGGCAGCCGCACCCGGCGCAGGTGGCGCTCCACCTCGAAGTGCGGGTCGTCCGCCCAGAACGGCCGGCCGGCCCGCAGGGGCGGCTCGACCGGTCGGCTGCGCAGCAGCGGCGCCACCCGGCTGACCCACCGGTGCTTGGCGACCAGCCGGTCCCAGTCGGGCGAGCGGTCCAGCAGGTGCATCCCGATGAGGTTCGCGTTCAGGCCGGCGCTGGTGTCGGCCCGCCAGAACATGGCCTCCACCGCGTTCATCTCCCGCACCGCGCCCCACGTCCGGAGACCGGTCAGATGCCGGAACGGATCAGCGCCCATGTCCCGGATACCTCGCTTTCCGTCGACACTTCCAGTGGTGACCGCCGCGACCGGGCCGATCGGAAACCGGCAGGCGCTCCCGGCACCTCGTGCGCACCGGTATTCGACTGGTCGGGCCAGGCCCGGCCCACGTTTCCATCACAGACAGACCGGGCTGTTCAGTAAACCGCCGATGGGGTGTTCCGGCATAGGCACGAATGGCTGCCCGGTAACGCACCGTCGAATAGGCGGAAAGCACCCGGTACCATTGGGCCGACCTGCGCCGGAGGCGTGCGCGGCGAAGTCCGGGCGGCCGGGTCGGAACTCTTTCGGTGGATTTCGGGGCGACCCTGGTGGACTAGTGCGAGAGAACCATTCTTTCCCGATCGCGCCCGCCGCATACTGGACCGGACAGGACCGGAACGCCATCGACCGGACGCGGGAACGCCCGAGTGGGCCCGATCCCCGATGGTCCACGTTTCCCGCGTTCACCCCGGCGGTCCGCGTCCCGGCGCCAGTGCGGACGCGGACCGCCCACCGGACACCGAACCAGCCGAGGAGATCGAGGATGACCACGAGCAGGAGCACGAGCCGGGGTTCGCGGAAGCGCACCGGCATCATCGGGTACCTGGGCAACATCGTCGACGACACCAAGGAGTACCTCGACGACGTGCTCGACCGCGGCCACGAGATCGACCACGACCTGCGGCGCACGACCCGGCGCGCGTTCCGCGGCGAGGACGACACCGCCGACGACGTCGCGGCGCTGCGGGAGGAGCTGGACGAGCTGGCCGGGCGGCTGGAGGAGCTGGCGGGCGCGCAGGCCGGGACGTCGTCGGGGCAGGGCCAGTCGGCGCAGGGCCAGCAGAAGAAGGGTTCGTGACCCGCCGGCGGTCGTGCGGCGCGGCCGTCCGGGGCGGGGCGTGATCGCGGGCCGCCCGCCCGCCGCCGGCCGGGCGCGGGCGCGGCGGGTGCTGCTGCGGGAGCGGGACGGCGGCCTCTTCGACGTCGACGAGCAGCGCGTGGTCGACGCCGCGGAGCTGCTGGACGGCCTCCGGGCGGGCCGCCGCTTCCGGGCGCACCGGCGCAGCACCGGCGCGGACTGCACGCTGGAGGTGCTCGCCGAGGTGCTCGGCCCGGCCCTGTCCGGACCGCGGGCAGGCGGCGTCGCCGTCCCGCTGGTCGGCGGTGTGGCGGGCCTGCTGCCGGGCCCGGCGCACCCGCGCGGTCCCGACCCGGACGTCGGACATGGCTGACGGGCGGGTCCGGCTGATCGCCGCGACGCTGGCGCGGCTGGTCGCCCGCCGGGTCGCGCCCGGTGCGGGCGGCGACCTCGCCGCGCGGCGCAGGCGACGCGCGCGAGCGGTCCGGGAAGCCTTCGAGCAGCTCGGCCCGCTCTACATCAAGCTCGGCCAGATCCTGTCGACGCGGCCGGACTTCGTCAACGCGGAGACCATCGAGGAGCTGGGCAGGCTGCACGACCGGGTGCCCGCGTCGCCGTTCCGGGACTTCGAGCCCGTCCTGGCCGCCGAGCTGGGCCGCGACTGGCAGCGGCACTTCCGCCACGTCGACGTCGAGCACCCGCTCGGCTCGGCCTCGCTCGCCCAGGTCTACCGGGTGACGCTGGCCGACGGCCGCCGCGCGGCGCTGAAGGTGCAGCGACCCGGCGTCCGGGAGGTGGTCGCGACCGACATGGCGCTCCTGCGCCGGGCCGCGCGCCTGCTGGTCAACACGCGGCCGCGGTTCAACGCCGTGGTCGACGTGCACGCGATGCTCGACCTGGCCTTCGAGGCGGTCAACGGCGAGCTGGACTTCACCGTCGAGGCGCGCAACATGGACCGCGGGCGCGCGCAGGCGGCGGCGTTCGACCACCTCACCGTGCCCGAGGTGCTGCTGGTGACGCCCCGCGTGCTGGTGCAGGGCCTGGCGGCGGGCCGGTCCATCCGGGAGGTCGCGCCGGGCGCGTTCCCCGCCGACGAGCGCCTGGCGATCGCCCACGACCTGCTCGCCTACATGTACCGCGGCTACTTCGTCGACCGGCTGTTCCACGCCGACCCGCACCCCGGCAACGTCTTCGTCGCGCCGGGCCGGGGCGCGTTCCTGATCGACTGGGGCATGGTGTGCCGGCTGGACCGCCCGATGAGCCTCAAGCTGGCGCTGACCCTGATCAACATCGTGGAGAACGACGGCGACGGCGCGGCGAAGGCGTGGGTGGAGATGGGCAAGCCGACGCAGTGGGCCGACCTCAGCGGCTTCGTCGGCGACGTGGCGGCGCTGGTGCCCAAGGCGGCGACCGCGTCGCTGGAGGAGCTGAACTTCGGCATCACCCTGACCACCGTGCTCGGGCACTCCACCAAGCGCGGCATCCGGATCAGCCCGGTGATACCCATGCTGGGCAAGTCGTTCGCGAACCTGGAGGGCTCGATCCGCTGCCTGGCGCCCGAGGTGTCCGCCGCCGAGGTGCTGCGCGCCGAGCTGGCCGACATCGTGGTCGACCTCAGCTGCGAGACGCTGTCCGAGTCCTACCTCGCCCGCGGCGTGGTGGAGCTGCTGCTGACCGCCAACGGCAGCTACACCCAGGCGCGCGGCATCCTGCGGGACCTGTCGAACCGGGACCTCCAGATCCCGGTCGACTCCCGCAAGGTGGAGGCGACCACCATCACCCCCGCCAAGGTGCTCTACGGCGCCGCCGCGCTCGGCGGCGTGCTGCTGTGGCGCAGGGCGCACCGCGACGACTGACGCCCCGCCGGTCACTCGGGCCTCCGCATCAGCTTGATGACCGCCTGGGTCCGGTCACCGACGCCGAGCTTGTAGAAGATCGAGTGCAGGTGGTTTTTCACGGTGCGCTCGGAGATTTCCATTCTGCGCGCTATCCGGCGATTGGACAGCCCTTCCACCAGTAGTTCGGCCACCCGCCGCTCCCGTCTGGTGAGATTCCACCTCGCCAGGCCGTCCAGGGCGGCCGGCAACACCGCCGAATTGCGGCGACCGATCTTCTCGGCATGGGCGAGCAGCGCCTGCGCGATACTTTGGTGGGTGCGCGCCAAACGAATCAGCCCCAGCACGGTGGGTTCCCCACCGGTATCGGGAATGCGCTCCTCCGGACACATGCTGTGACACCTCCGCGACGCCCGCGACAACCGCGCGCATTGTCGACGCAACAGGACCCGCCGAATGAGCATACCTCGCACCGCGACGGCCGATCAGGCTGTTCCGCACAAAGGGCGACCGGCCGAATACACAACCGATCCCGGTGCGGTCACGCTGGGTAGAGGAATTTCGACTCCATTCGAGGGGAGCCGGGCGGAATGACCACCCGAGAGGCCGAAGAGGGCCGTCCGGCGCGCCCGCGCGCGCTCAACCGCCGACGACGCGGACGGCGGGCGTGGCCTCGTGGACGCACCGGCCGTCGACCCAGAGCCGCGTCCGCGCGACCACCAGCGGGCCGCGTTCGTCGCGGCCGACCTCCAGCACGTCGGCCTCGACGGTCACCACCTCGTCGGTGGGCAGCACCTGGCCGCGGTAGGTCCAGTCGAGCGGGCGGCCCAGCGCCACCGGCTCGAACCGGGGCCTCGCCGGCCCGGCGGTGAGGCCGCGCTCGACCGCGTACCACCGCACGAGCTGGAGCATGGCCTCCAGGCCGAGGGAACCGGGCTGCACCGGGTCCTGGAAGAAGTGCGCCCGGAAGTACCACTCGCCGGGGTCGACGCGCTTCTCGCCGCGCACCCGGCCCAGGCCCGCCGAGCCGCCGGTCGGCCAGTAGCCGGTAATCCGGTCGAGCGCGCGGAGCAGGCCGACCGACAGCGGCGGGCCCGCCGAGCCGTCCCGCGCCCGCAGGTCGCGCCACCACGCGGCGGGCTCGGCGATCGCGGCCCGCTCGGCCGCCGAGACCGGCAGGCCGGTCCGGTCCGCGAAGGCGTCGTCCGGGAAGAACCCGAACACCGTGGACAGGGTCAGCACCGGCGCGCCGCCCAACCGGCAGGTGACCTCGAACCGCTCGATCGTGGTGCCGCCGCTGGTGGACAGCGCGGTCAGCTCGGCCCTGGTGCGCAGCACGCCCGCGCCGGGGCGCACCAGCGCCCGGAGCGTCGCCGACCCGTCGAGGTTGCGGAACCTGCGGACCGGGTCGAACCCGCCGACGTGCGCGGCCAGCCAGCCGCACGGTTGCAGCGCGGCCTCCAGCACCACCGCGAACGGCATGACCGCGTCGTCGTCGTCGTCCGCGTCGAAGAACCACGCCCGCTCGGGGACGTCGTACTCGGCTTCCACGACGCCGCCGGGGCGCGTGCCGTCCGCCGGCCCGGTGACCTCGGCGATCCGGCTCATGAAGTGGTAGGGCGGACCGGGGCAGCGCGGCGCGACGCGGTCCGCGCCGTCCAGGGCGGCGGCGGACGGCCCGAAGGCGTCGCTCGGCCGTCCCCACGCGCAGGCCAGCAGCGCGGGGTAGTCGAACCGGAACCCGTCGACCTCGGCCGCCGGCCGGTCGTCCCGGTGGCCGCGCAGACCGCCCAGCGCGGCGGGCGGCCCGGCGGGCGCGACGCGGCGCGGGACCGCCCGCCCGGTCCGCCACTGCTCCAGCGGCCAGTCCGGCACCAGGCGCAGGGCCAGGCCGCGCCCGTGCAGCGCGCCGACCCCGTCCACCGAGCACAGCACGTCGGCGACCAGCGTCGGGCGGTCCCGCAGGGACAGCTCGCGGACGAACACCTCGTAGGCGACGTGGCGGTTGCGCGGTGTCGCCTGCGTGCGGCAGGTGAGCCGGACCGGGCGGTCGGGCACCGGCTCGAACCGCCACCCGTCCCGCTCCACCGTGCACCCGGTGGCCGCCAGGTAGAACGCCGCGGCCTGCGCGCAACCCTGGAGCATCAGCGAGCCCGGCATGCACGGGTCGCCCGCGAAGTGGCAGGCGAAGAACCACTCGTCACCGGTCAGGGCGGTCTCGGCGCGCAGGTAACCGCGCCGCCACGGCCCGCCGCCGAAGTCCAGCCGGGTCACCTCGTCCAGCACCAGCAGCTCGCCACCCGCGATGCGCGGTGTGCGCAGGTGCGACCGCGCCGCCCGCCACTCCGGGCCGAAGCAGTCGGCGGGCCTGCCCTCGGCCAGCGCCCGCACCTCCGCCCGCCCGAACGCGGACCGCGCGGCCCGGCGCGCCGGCGGGTCGAGCGGACCCGACGGCGGGCGCTCGGCCTCCGGCCGCCACACCACGCCGCCACCGCCGGCCAGCTCGGCCTCGGTGAAGAACCCGGCCCGCGCGGCGCGCACGGTCAGGCGCGGCCGCCCCGCCACCCGGCAGTCGGCGCGGAAGGCCGCCACCAGCAGCCCGTCGTGCTCGGTGAACGACTCGACCGCCGTCTCGAACTCGACGGTGTCGCCGACGGCGGGCGGGCTGCCGTGGTAGGTCAGCTCCGCGCCGAGCGCGCGGTAGACCCGTTCGCCGCCGGTGGTCAGGTCGACGCCGAGCCAGCTCAGCAACAGGATGTTGCCCTGCCCCAGTTCCGGCAGCAGCGCGGGCGCGACCCGGCCGGTCGGGTCGATGTGCCAGTCGCCCGCGCGGAGGTCGGTCTCGGTCCGGATGGTGCCGCCGGTCATCGAGGCGGGCTCGGCGTCGAGCCCCACCACGCGGTCGACCAGCAGCACCGGCGGCTTGGGCAGGCGGGTCTGCCTGCGGAAGCCGCGCTGGGCGGCGAACAGCGGGCCGAACAGCTCGCCACCCCGGTCCGCGTGCTGCTCCAGCCGCGCGCGGTCGAGGAGGGGCGGCCGGGACGGGCCGGCGGGCGGGGCCCCGGTGACCGAAGGGCGGTCGGCGACGGGCGCGGGATCGGCGGCGGGCGGGGGCCCGATGGCCGAGGAGCGGTCGGCGACGGGCGGGGGCCCGGTGACCGGAAGGGGGTCGGCGGCGCGTGCCGGGTCGGCGACGGGCTGGGGGTCGGCGACGCGCGCAGGCCCGACGGCGGGGGGCGGGTCGGCGGCCCGTGAAGGCTCCGCGGTGGGCAGGAGGTCGGCGGGGCGGAAGTGCGGGTGGGGCGGCAGGTCCGCGACGGGCGCGCCGTCGGCGGTCGCGTCCGCGACGACCCGGCCGGGCGGAGGCGTGGCCGTGCCGCCGTCCGACGTGACGGTTCCCCCGACGCCGCGCAGCACCGCGTCCAGCCGCGCGCGCAGGTCGAGGAAACGCCGGTGCACGGCCCCTTCCCGCTCGACGAACTCCTGGTGCACGCGCGCCACCCGCACGTGGTACGCGTCCCGGACCGCGGACGCCGTGTCCGCCGGCGGCCGCCCGGCGCCCGGCGAGAGGTGGTCGAGCAGCGCCGCCACGTCCACCCGCACCCCGGCCGCGAGCAGTTCCGCGACCGCGCCGACCAGGTGCCGCACCCCGCCCGGACCCGGCGCGTCGAGCGCGACGGCCAGGTGCTCGCGCCCTTCGAGCACCTGGCCGATCCAGCGCGAGCACACCCCTCGCGGCCCGTGCTCGACGAACACCCGCACCCCGTCCTGCCACGCGCGCTCCACGGTGCGCGCGAAGTCCGCCGTGCCGACGAGCTGCGCGGTGAGCGCCTCCGCGACGTTCTCCGGTGTGGGCACGTACCAGCCGGTGGTCGCGCACGAGTAGAACCGCGTGCCACCGACGTCGGTCGTCGGCTGGTGGTAGAGCGCGTGGAACCGGTCGCGGACCCAGGCCAGTTCGGGCACGTGCGCGACGACCGGGTAGTCGATCTCCTGGGCGCGGTCCGCGCCGAGCCGCCCGACGACCCGCGCGCAGGCGTCCCGCTCACCGCCGACCACGCACGACTCGGGCGCGTTGACCAGCATCAGGTGCGCGGCGCGCTCACCCGCCAACACCTCGCGCACCCGCTCGGGCGAGGCGTGCACCAGGTGGCACGCCCAGTCCCGACCGGGCACGCCGGCCCGCCGCCAGGCTTCCCGCAGCGCCTCGAACCCGCCGACGACGCCCGCGGTGTAGAGCCACGACTCGCGCACCTGCCGGACGACCCGCCCCGGCTGCCGCCACACGCCCAGGACGGCCATCGCGACCATCTCGCCGGAGGAGTAGCCGATGACCGCGTCCGGCCGGAGGCCCAGCACCTCCCCGGTCACCGCCCGGTGCAGGCCCGCCAGCGCGCCGGCGCCCCAGATCTGCCGCAGCGCCGCGGGCAGCGGGTCGTCGCCGGCGTCGGCCGCCGGGCCCAGCAGCGGCCCGACGAAGCCGAACGCGCCCTCCACCGCGGTCACCAGCCGGGGGAAGGCCGTCAGCAGCTCCGCGCCCATGCCGGGGTAGGCCGCGGCCCCGTTGCCGAAGACGAGGGCCACCTCGCCCCTCACCGGGCCGTCCCGGTACGCCGCGCCGGCCGGCTTCGGCCCGCGCCCCGCCAGCCACCGCAGCGCGGCCTGCTCCACCTCGCGCGGCGGCAGGCCGTCGGTGGACCACACGACCAGGCGGGCGGGCCCGGTGTCGGACGGCCGACCGGCCTCCACCGCCGCCACCACCCCGGCCCGGTCCGCGCCCGAGTAGACCCGCAGCGCCACGGGCGCGCCCGCGACCCACGGCACCGCGTCGGCGGTCCGCAACCCGACCGGGCCGGCCGCGGTGGCCACCTCGGCGGACCAGTCGCCCGGCCACGCCCGCGCGGGCACACCCGGCCTCGGCAGCGCCCGGTGGCGCACCGCCAGCACGGCGCACGCCACCGCGAACAGGTCCGCGGCGGGCACGCCCGTGCAGGCGACCGGGTCGAACCGGCGGTTGCCCCGCCGACCGACGCCCACGACCAGGTCCGCCGGGGCGCGGGGGGCGCTCGACCCGTTCGACGTGCCGTCCCGGTCCACCGCCACGTCGAGGAGCGCCGACACGACGTCGCCGTCCCGCCGGGCGTCGGCGGTGCGCTTGAGCACCAGCACCACCGCGACCTCCGGCGCGGTGGGCGGCACCTCGACCACGACGGCGGCCTCCGCCGCGCCACCGGCCACCGCGTCGGCGGCGGCGGCCAGCGCGGTCGAGCCGGGTGGCACCGGGAGCACGGCGCCCGGCGGCGCACCGGCCGGGTCCACCGCACCGGCCACGACCGTGCCGCGCGCCGGCAGCCGCGTGTCCCGCGCCGCCTCGGCCAGCGCGGCGGAGACCGGTGGCACGCCGGCCCCGTGGCCGGTCCGCCCCGGCCGCGCCGCGGCGTCGGACCACGCCACCCCGTCGAACAGGGCGCGCCACAGGTCCCGCGTCGTCCCGCCGCCGGTGGCCGCGACCGCCACCGCCACCACGGCTACCGGCTCGCGCCCCGCCACACCGCCACCTCCCCCGCCGGCGCGGCCGGCACCCGGTCGGCCGGCACATCGGGCCGGCGCACCAGCACGACGTCGGTCAGCTCCGCCACCGCGCCACCGCCGTCCTGCACCCGGATGTCGCACCGCGCGGTGTCGTGCTCGACCCGGCCGACCCGCACGACCACCTCCGCCGGCGCGGTCAGCGGCCCGGACCGCCCGACCGCGAACCGCCCGACCGACATCGGCAGCCACGCGCCGGCCAGCCGCCGCGCCGCCCACAGGCCCGCCAGTTGCAGCGCGCCGTCCACCGCCACCGGATCGGTGTGCCACAACCCCGCCGGCCACCCCTTCGCGCGCAAGCCGTCCACGACGCCGGCGGCGGCGTCCGCGGCGACCACCGGCCCGCCCCTCAGCACCTGGAACGCGGGGCCGTGGAACAACACCACGCCGTCGTAGAGGTCGTCCGCGTCCAACGGCTCCCCGTCGGGGCGGTGCCAGGGCCGGGGGTCCGGCGCCTCGCCCACCGACGCCACCGCGCGGTAGTGCACCACTCCACCGTCGCCGCACAGCTCCAGCTCCACCACGGGCCGGGCGTCGACCGCCCGCCGCACGCCGCGCACGGCCAACCGGTGCCCGGTCGTGGCGAAGTCGGGCAGCGCGGCCTTCCGCAGCACCTGGACGTCGCCGAGCACCACCGCGTCGCCGCCCGGCCACCAGGTGGCCGCCACCGCCCGGAACCACTCCAGCACCACCGCCAGCGGCAGCACCGGCACGCCCACGATGGCGTGGTCCGCCAGGTGACCGTGCGACGCCGCGTCGACCAGCACCTCGGCGGCCCGGCGCGGCGGCGCGCCGTGCGGTGCGCCGTCACCCGCGCCGGCCACGACCACCCGCACGTCCGGCGAGTCGGCCGACAGCTCGGCGACGAAGGCGCGCGCGCCGGCGTCCGGGTCGAGCAGGGGCACGCCCCGGCGGTCGAACTCGTGGGCCAGCCCCGGCGAGACCATGCCGCCGCGCCACGGGCCCCAGGCGATCGACCGCACGCGGCGGGCCGGGTGGGCGGCCCGCTCGGCGGAGGCGACGTGCGCGAGCACCTCGTTGGCCATCGCGTAGTCGCACTGACCGGCGTTGCCGTGCACGGCGGCCACCGACGAGAACACGCAGACCAGCTCCAGCGGGTCGTCCGCGGTCGCGGCCAGCAGGCCGCGCAGCCCGTCGGCCTTGGTGCCGAACACCCGGTCGAACTGCTCGTCGGTCTTGTCCTCCAGACGCCGGTCGGCGAGCACACCGGCGGCGTGCACGACCCCGGTGACGGGGCCCCACTCCGCGCGCACGGCGGCGAGCGCGGCGGCCAGGGCGGTCGGGTCGCGGACGTCCACGCACGCGTAGCGGACCTCGCTGCCGTGGCCGCGCAGCTCCTCCAGCGTCCGGCGCAGCTCGCGGCCCGCCAGCACGCGCGCGGCCAGCGCCGCCGCCTCGGCCGGCGTGGGCGGGCGGCCGGTCCGGTCGCGCTCGCGCGCCATTAGCGCCCTGGTCAGCGACGGCTCGTCGACGTGGGCGCGCAGCGCCTCCGGTTCCTCGGCCGGTGGGGTGCGGCCGAGGAGCACCAGGCGCGGGCGGTGGCGCGCGGCCAGCTCGACCAGCGCCCGCGCGGTGATGCCCCGCGCGCCACCGCTGACCACGAGCACCGAGTCGGGCCGGATGAGGTCGTCGTGCTCGGTCGGCGGCGGTGCGGGGACGGGCACGAGGACGGGCGCGGTGCGCGTGCCGTCGGCGCGCAGACCGACCTCCGGGGCCGCTCCGCCGGTCAGCAGCTCCGCCGCGAGGGCCTGGGCGAGGGCGTCGGCGCTCCGGCCGCCGCGTTCGCAGTCGACGGCCTTCACCGAGGCGTCCGGCCACTCGACGGCCGCGGTGCGCGCCAGTGCGGCGATCCCGCCCAGCCAGGCCCTTTCCGGGTGCGCGCCGCGCAGCCCGAAGTCGCCCCCGGTGTCCTGCACGGTGACCAGGAGCCCGCCGTCGCGGGCGAAGCGCGGCGCGAGGTCGCGGGTGAGCCGGAACGCCTCGCGCTGCACGGCGAACGCCTCGTCGGGCGAGGCGACCTCCCGCAGGCCGCCGAGGAACACCACCGCGCGGGCGTCGGACGGGAGGGCGGACCCGGTTCCGTCGGACCCGGTTCCGGCGGACACAGCTTCGGCGGGCACGGCTTCGGCGGGCACGGCTTCGGCGGGCACGGCTTCGGCGGGCACGCCCCGCTCCGCGAGCCGCGCCGCGAGCGCTTCGGCCACGCCGGGCTCCCCCGGTGTGACGAGCACGGGCCCGTCGGACAGGCCGGCCATCCGCAGGCCGGGTGCGGGCGCGGGCGCGGTGCGCCACGCCAGGCGCGCGGGCGGCGGTGGCTCGGGGTCCTGCGGTCCGGGCGGGCGGGGACCCCGCTCGGGCGCGGGCACGGGCGCGACCCCGCGGAAGAGGTCGGCGATCTCCCGCAGCGTCCGCAGCCTGCCCAGCCGAGCGGTGTCGACGTCGGCCAACCCCGGCACCCGTTCCCGCAGCGCCGACAACACCTCGACCCGTTTGATCGAGTCGACGCCGAGGTCCGCCTCCAGGTCCATCTCACCCGACAGCATCTCCTCCGGGAACCCGGTCCGGTCGGCCACCACGGACAGCAGCACCTCCTCCAGGTCCGCCGCGTCCCCCTCCGCGACCGGCGCCGGTTCGGGGCGTGCCGGGGGCTCGACCAGGTCGGGCGGCGCGGGCGACCGCTCGGTGCGGACGGCGGGTGGAGCGGCAGGCGGCGCGTCGGGCCACGCGGCGGGTGGATCCGGTCGCGGTGCGGTCGCGGGCGGGGCGTAAGTCGGTGCGGGCGCGTGATGCCCGTTGCCGTTGAGGGCTGCGGCCAGCGATGTCAGCGCGACCTCGGACAGCCGCAGGAACGCGGTGTGGTTGTCCGCCATCGCCCGTTGGTAGGCGGCGTGGGCGAGCGCCGTCTCGCGCTGCGACTCGTGCAATGCCCGCCACCACTCACTGTCTCCATTGGACTGTCCGAGCGGAACGGACGGAGGCGCCGGCACGGCGACCGAGGGCGCGGGAACCGACGGCACGGACGGCGGTGGCACCGGTGCCGAGGGAACCGTTGTCGAAGGAACCGGCGGCGCGGAAACCGGCGGCGCGGAAACCGGTCGGGGCGCTGTCGGCACGGTGGGGGCGGGTGGCATCGCCGACGTGCCCGACGCCTCCTCCCCCTCCGCCGGCTCCAGCACCGACCCCGGCCCCGGCACGGGCTCGGCCAGCGCGGCCGTCCCGTCCTCCGCCGGACGCGGTTTGCCGTAGTTGACGCCCAGGAGCGACACCACGGCCCGGTTGTCGGCGGCGGGCTCCTCGCGGGCACCGGCCTCCGCCCGGTCGTAGGACTCCCACAGCCCGGCGAAGTCCACCGGGACACCCGCCACGGCGAGCCTGCCCAGCGCCTCGGACAACCCGGTGACGCCGTCACCGCGCCGGGGCTCCGTGCTCACCGCCAGGTGCGGCCGGTCGCCGAGGGTCGCGGACACCAGGCCGGTCAGCGCCGAGCCCGCGCCCACCTCCACGAAGGTCCGCGCGCCGCGCCGGTACAGCTCCTCGACCTGCTCCGCGAACCGGACGGGCGCGCCGACCTGCGCGGCGAGTGCGTGCCGGATCGCGTCGGGCTCGTCGGGGTAGGCGGCGGCGTCCCGGTTGCCCACCACCGGGATCAGCGGCGAGCGCACCGGCACGGTGTGGAGGAAGTCGAGCAGGGGTTCGCCCGCATCGGCCACCAACGGGGTGTGGAAGGCGTGCGAGACCGGCAGCCGGCGGGTACGCACCCCGCGTTGTTCCAGCCATCCCCGCAACGCCTCGACGCGGTCCGCGACACCGGACACGACGACCTGTTCCGGCCCGTTGTGGTTGGCCACCCACACCCCGTCCGCGCCGGACTCGGCCAGCAGCTCCTCGACCCGGCCCACCGCCGCCGCGACCGCGAGCATCGCGCCCGGCTCGCCGCGGACCGCGCCCATCAGCTCGCCGCGCCGGCGCGCCAGGCGCACCAGGTCCGGCGCGTCGAACACGCCCGCCGCGTGCAGCGCCACCAGTTCGCCGAGGCTGTGCCCGGCCACCAGGTCGGGCCGGACGCCCACCGACCGCAGCACCTCCAGCAGCGCCAGGCTGTGCACGGCCAGCGCGGGTTGCGCCCACTCGGTGGCGGTCAGCAGCTCCTGCTGCGCCGCCCGCTCCTCGTCGGTGAAGGCAGGCGCCGGGTGCGCGACCCGGTGCGGCGCCCACCCGTCCGGGTCGACCGACGCCGCCGCGTCCCAGGCCGCCAGCGCACGCGGCAGGTGCGCCGCGACGTCGCCGCCCATGCCGGGGTACTGGCCGCCCTGTCCGGGGAACAGCAGGCACAGCGCGCCGGGATCGGCGTCGCCCACCGCGTAGTGCGCGCCGCCCGGTGTGGCGAACGGCTGCGCGGGGTGGCTCTCGATCGCGCCGCGCACCGACGCCGCCTGGCGCGCCAGGTCCTCGGCGTCGCGGACCACCAGGGCCAGCCGGTGCCGGTCGCCGGCGCGGAACTCCCCTTGCGCGGCCTTGGCTTTCGCGGCCGTGCCGCCCGGTCCGGCCACCAGCGCGTCGAGCCGGGCCAGCAGTTCGACCGGGCCCGCGGCGCTCAGCGGCACCAGCTCGGCGGGCAGCGCGCGGAACCGGGGCGCGCGGCGCGCGGCGGAGCCCGGCGCGGGCACGTACTCCTCGACGGTCAGGTGGAAGTTGCTGCCGCCGAACCCGAAGCTGGACACCGACGCGCGGCGCGGGTGGCCGCGGCCGCGCACCCACGGCCGGGCGGCGGTGTTGAGGTAGAGCGGGCTGCCCTCCAGCAGCAGGTCCGGGTTGGGGCGCCGCACCTTCGCGGTGGGCGGGAGCACGCCCTGGTTCAGCGCGAGCAGCGCCTTGAGCAGGCCGACCGCGCCCGCGGCCGACTTCAGGTGCCCCAGCTGGGACTTGACCGACCCCAGCGCGGTGCGCGGCGGTTCGCCGGCCGCACGCGGCCCGAACACCTCGCGCAGCGCGGCGACCTCGGCCGCGTCACCGGCCTTGGTCCCGGTGCCGTGCGCCTCGACCAGCTCCACCGTGTCCGGGCCGTAGCCCGCCGCCTGGTAGGCGCGGCGCAGCGCCCTCTCCTGGCCCTGCGGCACGGGGGTGTAGACGGCGGCGCCCTTGCCGTCCGACGAGCTGCCCACGCCCTTGATCACCCCGTAGACGCGGTCGCCGTCGCGTTCGGCGTCCGCCAAGCGCTTGAGCGCGAAGAACACCAGGCCCTCGCCGAGGACCGTGCCGTCGGCGAGGTCGGAGAACGGGCGGCAGTCACCCGACGGCGACATGGCGGGCGTCTTGGAGAAGCACATGTACATCAGGATGTCGTTGGCGGTGTCCGCGCCACCGGTGATCACGACGTCCGCCCGGCCGAGCGCCAACTGGTCGACCGCCGTCGAGATCGCCGCCAGCGAGCTGGCGCACGCCGCGTCGGTGATGAAGTTGGCGCCGTGGAAGTCGAACCGGTTGGCGACGCGGCCCGCGACGACGTTGCCGAGCAGACCGGGGAAGCTCTCCTCCTGCCACTCGGGGTAGTGGTCGGCGATCCGGTCGCAGATCCGCCGCGCCTCCGGCTCGGCGATCCCGCTCGCGCGCAACGCCTTGAGCCACACCGGGCGCTGCAACCGCGCGGCCATCGTGTAGAGCAGCTCCACCGCCGCGGTGCCCAGGACGACGCCGACCCGCTCGCGGTCGGGCGGTGTCCGGCCGCCGAACGCGTCGGCGAGCAGCCGTTCCACCACCACCAGCGAGAGGAGCTGGGTGGTGTCGGTGGCGGGCAGCGCCTTGGGCGGTATCCCGAACGACAGGGTGTCGAACTCCGTCGGGCGCAGGAAAGCGCCCCGGCGGCCGTAGGTCTTGTCCACGGCGGACGGGTCGGGGTCGTAGTAGTCCTCCAGCAGCCAGTGCGTCGCGGGCACGTCGCCGATCAGGTCCCGCCCGGTCAGCACGGCCCGCCAGAAGTCCTCGACGTCGTCGCACCCCGGCAGCAGCGCGCCGACGCCGACGACCGCGACGGGCGCCTGGCGCGAGTAGGAAGGCTCGCTCATCGTCTCCACCTCAAGCTCCGTGCCTCTCTCCGGCCAGTCGGCGCGGCGTGAACGCGAATGCCCGCGCCGGCACGGGCAGGCCGTGGCTGCGCAGCTGCTGGGCCCTGGTGACGACGGCGGCCCCTTCCAGGAGGTTCAGCCCGATGTCACCCACCGAGCGGTTGCCGACCGGCGCGAGGTGGCTGCCGGCGGCCCACCGGTTGAACGCGCCCATCGCCGGTCCGCACCACACCTGGTAGTCGGCGCGGCGGGCGCGCTCGCCGTCGATCGCCCAGTGGCTGGACCGGCCCAGGTACCAGCGGAACAGCAACGCCATCCGGTGCTTCGGCTCGGCCTCCGCGTGGACGAGCTGACCGGGGTCGACCGCCTGCCAGAACCGGGCCGTCTCCGCCCACACCTCCTCCAGCGAGGCGTGCAGCACCTCACGCTCCAGCTTGAGCCGCACCCGGTCCGGGATCTCCTCCAGCGACGAGTGGCCCACGTACAGCTCGTACAGCTTGGCGGCCCGGACCGCGTACATGGTGCCGCGGCTCAGCACCTGCACCTTGCCGCCGAACTCGAACAGGTCGGCGGCCGGCGCCATCACCACGTCGGAGATGTCCGCGGCGGCGACCATCTCCTTGGCGTCGGCGGACAGCCCGGACTCCACCGCGGCCTGGTTCACCGACCCGGTCAGCACGTAGGCCGCGCCGAGCGCGAACGCCGCCGCGACACCGGCCGGGCTGCCCAGCCCGCCCGCCGCGCCCACCCGGACCGGCTCCCGGTAGCCGAACCGGCGCACCACCTCGTCGCGCAACGCCGTGATCGCGGGCAGCAGCGCGACCAGCGGCCGGTTGTCGGTGTGGCCGCCGCTGTCGCCCTCGACGGTGATGTCCTCGGCCAGCGGCACGTGGCCCGCCAGCTCGGCCTCCTCCCGCGTCAGGTGCCCGTCGTCCACCAGCGCGCGCAGCAGCGCGGCGGGCGCGGGCGACATGAACCGCTCGGCGACGACCGGGTGGGAGACCTTGGGGAACAACCGCACGCGGCGGTGCACCCCGTGCGGACCGCGCCGCAGCCCGGTCGCCGCGCACCGCACCACGGCGAGGCTCGGCTCGGTGAACGCCGACACCGACACGCGCCGGACACCCCGCCGCAGCAACAGGTCCGCGACCCGGTTCTCGGTGGCGGGCTCGTGCGGCGAGCGGATGAGGTTCACCCCCCACGGCGCGTGCTCGCCCGGCGTCGCGGCCAGCTCGTCCAGCGCCCGGTCGACGGCGGCGACGGGCAGGCCGGCCGCGCCGAAGAAGCCCAGCAGGCCCGCGCGCGCCGCCGCGGCGACCATGCCGGTGGTAGCGATGCCGTTGGCCATCTCCCCGACCACGTAAGGGAAGCGCACGCCGTGCGCCTGGCAGAACGAGCGGTCGCCCAGCCACTCGGGGTACAGCGGAGGCAGCGTGCCCACGTGCCCGCCGGGTGGCGGACCGCCGCCGTCGTCGAGCGCCACGCCCACCCGCCCGTCGAGCACCACGAGGTGCGCCCGCTCCCGCACCCGGCCGACCGCCGCCACGATGCCCGCCTCGTCGAACACCGCCTGCCCCGCCGCGACACCCCGGAGGTGCGCGCCGTCCTCGCGCCCGTGCGCCTGCGGTCGGACATCGGGACCGGCTGCCATCAGCGGTCACCGTCCTCTCTGTGCCGGGCGCGGCCCGGTGCGGTGGTCACCGGGCCGGGACCCGCCGGCCCGAAGCCCGCCGGTCCCGGTCCGGACCCACCGGTCCGGAGCCCCGCTGGTCCGAAGCCCGCGTCGCACCGAGTCTGCGGCGCGCCACCGGAGGGCATAAGCCGCCTGCTGGTGCCGGCCCGGAAGCATGACGCCGCCGGGCGTCCCACCGAGCGCGCGACGGCGACCAGCGCGAACCCGCCGACGGCGGGCCCGGCGGCCGGATGGTTCGGGCTGTCCGACCGGGGTCCCCCGCTTCATTGCGGCCCGTCCCGCCGGCCCGGATGGTCAGGAGGCCCCCTCCACCACAGCTGGAAGGACCCGGAACATGACCACGGGACAGCGCATCTCCCGACGCGGCTTCCTGGCCGGTGTCGGCGCCGCGGCCGCGACGGTCGGGCTGGGCGAGGCCGCGGCGGCGCGGGCCCTGCCCGACGTCGGCTTCCCCGCGCCCGCGCCGACGCGCGACGAGTGGTACCGGGCCGTCGTGGTGGGCAGCGGGTTCGGCGGCGGTGTCGCGGCCCTGCGCCTGGCCCGCGCCGGGGTGCGCACCCTCGTGGTGGAACGGGGCCGCTGGTGGAACAGCGTCCCCAACGACAACACCTTCCCGCGCTTCTACCACCCCGACCGGCGGGTGAGCTGGCTGGAGCCGACGCCGGTGGTGCCGTCGTCGCCGCCCGCCGTGTTCCAGCCCTACACCGGCCTGGTGGAACGGGTTCGCGGGGTCGGGATGAGCGTCCTGTGCGGCGCGGGCGTCGGCGGCGGTTCCCTGCACTACGAGGGGATCTCGCTGCAACCGTCCGAGGAGCTGTTCACCAGGGTCATGCCCTCCTCGGTGGACTACGACGAGATGGCCGCCGTCCACTACCCCAGGGTGGCGTCGATGCTGCGGATGACGCCGATACCGGACGACATCCTCAACCACGTCCGCTACACGTCCTCCCGGAAGTTCCTCGCCGACGCCGAACGGGCAGGCACCACCGGTGTGCGCGTGCTGCAACCGATGAACTGGGACGTCATCCGCGCCGAGCTGCGCGGCGACCTGCCGCCGTGGACGTCGCACGGCGAGTTCCTGTACGGCGTGAACAACGGCGCCCGGTACTCGGTGGACAAGACCTACCTGGCCGAGGCGGTGGCGACCGGCCTGGTCACCATCGCGCCGCTGCACGTGGTGAAGGAGCTCGCGCCCGGCGGCACGACCCGGTACGTGCTGCGCTGCCACCGCATCGACACCGACGGCGTGGTGCAGGAGAACGTCGTGGTGCACACCGACACCGTGCTGCTCAACGCCGGGTCGGCCAACACCTCGCGGCTGCTGGTGCGGGCGAAGGGGTCCGGGACGATGCCGAACCTGCCGCCCGACGTCGGCCGCTTCTGGGGCACCAACGGCGACCGGGTGTTCCTGCGCACCGAACCGCTCGACCCCACCCTGCCGCACCAGGGCGGTCCGACCGCGATCGCGGCGCTCGACTGGGACGCCGGCACCGGTCCCGTGACGCTGTTCCACCCGCCGGCGCCGTTCGACGTCGAGACGTTCTCCATGTACGTGGCGGGCATGGCGATCCCGAACGGGCACGGCGCGTTCCACTACGACCCGCTGACCGACTCGGCCCGGCTGGTGTGGCCGCCGACCTCCGACGTCGACCCCGAGATCGCGATCGACGCGGCGGTCACGCGGATGGCCCTGACCAGCGGAGGGGTGTTCGCCCCCGTCCAGCCGGTGGACCCGAACACCTTCCACCCGCTGGGCGGCGCGGTGATCGGGCCGGTGTGCGACCCGTACGGCCGGGTCCACGACAACCCCGGCCTCTACGTCACCGACGGCTCCCTCATCCCCGGCTCCACCGCGTGCTGCAACCCGTCGTGGACGATCACGGCGCTGGCCGAGCGCTGCCTGGACCGGATCGTGGCGCAGGACGTCGGCACGGTCATCTGACCACCGCGGGCCCAGGGGTCGGTCAGCCGCCGACGACCGGCAGCGCCAAGCCGCACGCCACCGGCCGGGCGTGGGCCGGGTCCAGCGCGTTGAGGACGTGCCGGAGCGCCGCCTGGTCGAAGGGGACGGCGAGGTGCTCGGAGGCGTGCGCCGGGCCGCACAGCCGTTGCAGGGTGATGTTGGTGACCTCCGGGCCGTCCAGGAAGGCGGAGGTGTAGGGGGTGACCACCTCGTCGTAGCGGGTGGCGATCACCGTGTAGCGCACGCCGGGCACGGTGTCGCCGCCCGCGTTGAGCGCGCGCAGGAAGTCCGAGCCGACGACCTGGTCCGCCACCGACTCGCCGAGGCCGGCGGCGAGCAGCTCGGGCACGCCGGGCAGCCGGGAGAGGCCCAGCACGGTGGTCCCGTGGTTGGGCGGGGCCAGGGCGACGAGGTGGTGCACCGCGGCCGCGCCGCCGAGGAACTTCAGGTAGTGGCGCGGCATCAGCCCGCCCTGGCTGTGGCCGACGAGGTCGACCTCGGCCGCGCCGGTGCGGTACCGCACCTCGTCGACGAACGCGGCGAGCTCGGCGGCCGACTCCGCGATGGGCGCGACGCCACCGGCGAGGCGGGAACCCGGCAGCCCGACGACGCGACCGGGGCGTTGGCCGTAGTTGAACGCGAAGACGCAGTACCCCTCGTCGGCCAGCAGCGGGGCGAGCGCGAACCAGTTGTAGGTCATGTTCTCGACCGTGCCGTGCACCAGCACCACCGGCCGGGGGTGCGCGGGCGAGGGCGCGCAGGACCAGTCGTTCGCCCCGTCCGGCGGGGTGTCGGGCCGCAGCGCGGCATTGGCCAACGCCGCCGCGCCCGACCGTCCCACGAGCACGCCCGAGGCCGCCGAAACCCCCGACGACCACAGCAGCAGGGGGACCAGCACCGACACCACCAGTAACCGCCACATGGCGCGAACCCTTCTCCGGGCACCAGGTCGCCGCATGACAGTAGTCGCCACAGGGGCTGCTGCCGCCCCTCATCCGGCCACACGATGGGGTGGTTGTCGCGCTCTCCGCACCACCCGTACGACCGGGCCGTGCAGGACACCGTCCGTGTCCGGCGCAGGGCACGTTCACCGTCCGGACGTGGACACCTCACCCGCGCGGACGGTTTTCGCGCTGCGCGCGGCGGGGTGGGCCTCCGCTGCCTACGTTCGAGCGGTGTCGGCAACGCCATCACGGGTGCGGAGGCAGGAATGGTCGTCGGGTGGTTGGGCAAGGCGTCGTTGGTCGCGTCGGCGGGGTTGCTGCTGACCGGTCTGTCCGGCGTCGGCCCCGCCGGGGCGGAGCAGCGGACGCGGGTGGCGTACTCGATCGAGTTCGCCGACCCCGGCGAGCACCGGGACCCCGAGCCGTACGGCGCGGTGGTCCTGCGGCAGGCGGACCAGGACCGGCTGCTGTGGCACCAGGGCCGCGCCGGGGACATCCCGTCCCGGTGGCGCTACCCGACGACCGGCGCCGCCGTGGAGGAGGTGCCGTTCCCCGAGGACGCCGTCGAGCAGGTGTGCGCCTTCGTCAACGACCGCGACGGGGGCTCCGACGACCGGCTCGCCGACGGCTGCCTGCCCTACCGGGGCCACCACGAGCCCTACGTGATCAAGGGCGCGGACGGCCACGTGACGGTGCACGTCTACGGTATCGGCTGACCGGCTCGACCTCGGCGTACCCGGCATTTGGCCATGCGGGGTTCGGCACTGACCGAGAGGCTGCCCGCCCTGTCCGGGGCGGGCAGCCTCTCGGCGTCGCGGGGAGGTGGGGTGGAGCCGCCGGCGCGAGGAGTCCGAGTGACGACGTGCGACTGGTCGGCGAGCCGTTCGACCACGACACCGAGCTGCCGGCGAACCTCACCGCGTTAACCAGGCCGCAGGACCTGTTCCTGCTTGAGGTCGCGACCACCGACGCGTTGAGCGACGACCTGGCGCGCGACACGGTGGAGGAGTACGCCCGCAGCCGCGCCTACCGCGAGTTCGCGACCAGCGCGCTGCTGCGCACGCACTCCGACTTCCAGGTGCCGCGCTCGGCGCAGGGCTTCGGGGTGAACCTGCTGCTGCTCGCGCCGGACCGCGCCACGACGCCGAGCTGATCGACCTGCTGCACCGCTGGCGCACCGCGGTCTCGTCGCTGAACCAGCGCTTGGAGTCGACCGAGGTGGTGGTGTTCACCAGCGCGTCGGAGGAGTTGGCCGAGCAGCTCCACACGGCGCTGCACGACGCGACCAGCTTCCTGAACGGCATGCGGACGATGCTCGACCAGGCGCAGGCCACCCTCGGCGAGCCACCCGCGCGGCGTTAGCCCGCGGGGTCGGCCCGGTCGACCGGGCCGACCCCGCGGGCGCCCTGCGAGACCAGCTCCGCCCACCTCCCGACGAAGAAGTACCCGACGCGCACGTCCACGTCCTCCCACGGTTCGCCTCCGTCGGCGATGGAGAGCAAGCGGTGCACCGCTCCGACGAAGGCCGCCACGCCCGCGCTCCGGGCCAGCAGGTCCGCGTCGTCCACCACCACCGCGAACGGGCCGAGCGAGAGCCGGTCGATCTCGCGGTAGTAGTCGTTGAACGCCCACCAGCCGCGCGGCAGAGGCTCGGGGAACTCCAGCGCCCGCCCGATCCCGGTGACCAGTTCGGGCACCGACGTCCGCGCCCGCACCGTCCGCACCCGGACGCCGTCCGCCGCTCCCAGCGCCCGGATCAAGTCCTCCCGGCGGTCCGCCTCGACCAGGTGCGGTCGTTCCCCGAGCCACGGATGGCGTCTCACCACATCTCTCAGGTCCACGAACGTCCCTAGTATCCCGAGCGGATCAGCGCGAAGCCGTCATCGTAGTGGTTGGTGTAGTAGACCTCGCCCAGAGCGCCCATGACCAGCCGCCCGCTCTTGCGGTGCTCCCCCGGTTTCGTGGGCCACACATCGGTTTCCACGTAGTACTTGTCGGACTTGGGAGGCAGGCCGCCACCCCGGTAGATCCCGTCCCCACGCCTGCTGCCGCCCTGCAACACGCCGGCGGGCGGCGTGCCGAACTTGTCGAAGTGCTCCACCACGCTCCGGACCTGGTCGCGCAGGGCCGGGTCGTGGAACGGCAGGGCCAGCTTGCCGGAGTTCCCGACCATGTGCCGACCGGCGTCGCCGAGGTGCGCCGCGTCGCCGGAGAGCTCGCCGAGCTTCGCGCCCTTGGCGAGCTTGCCGCCGGGGATGATCGCCATCGCGGACCACAGGCAGCCCTCGATCGAACCGTCCTCGAAGCAGGCGCTGATGTCGTCGACACCGAGCAGCATCATCAGGAAGTCACCGACCGCCCGGTTCTGCCGGGCCGTGTCGGCGGGGTTCGGCGGGTCGCACTCCGGACCCGTCCGGTCCCAGGTCCCGTTGTCGACGCAACCGTTCTTCTCGCCCCAGTACTGCTCGTACTCCTCCTGGGTCGGGAAGTCCTCGCGGTTGTGCCGCTGGCCTGCGCCCGACTCCGGGTCCATGCGGAACTTGTTCGCCGCGTTGGTCGCGGTGATCTCGGAGGGCGCCGCCACCGTGTCGGCGACCTTGCCCAGCAGGGTGCCCGGGTCGACCGTCAGCGACCGCTGGAGTCGACGGTAGCTCTCGTTGACGTCGTCGACCGGCTCCTGGTAGTCGCCCACCTCGTGGGACCACGCGTGCGGCGCGGACGAGACCGGCGGGGTGTACGTCGAGCCGTACAGCGGCGTGCGCATGGCCTGCGGGATCGGCCGCGGGTTGGTGCGGGCGCTGTTGCGGGCCTCCTTCCGGGCGGCGATCGCCGGGTCGGGCTTCGGCTTGGGCTTCGTGGCGTTCTTGCGCCCGCCGCCCTTCCCGCCGGCCTTGCCGCCCTTCATGCTGGTGCCCTTGCCGCCCTTCATGGTGGTGGTGGAGCTGCCGGCGCACCCGTTGGACGCCTTGCTCGCCGTGCCGCCGGAACAGCAGCGGGGGGCGCGCGTCTGGATTCTCGGGTCCACCCCGCCGCCGCCGCAGGTGCTGCCGCCCACGCCGCCGTCGTCGCTCGGCGGGGTCATGTGGCAGTCCGCGGACTGGTTGCCGCTGAACGGGTCCCACCAGCTCGGCGTGCAGGTCCAGCCCGGCGGCAGCGAGTTGTGCCCGGACGGGTCCGTGAAGTTCACCGGCGACGAGGACCCGTAGCCGTACCGGTTCGCCATCGCCGACGGGGAGGTGGGCAGCGAGGCGTCGTCCCGGCTGTCGAACGCGCCGCTCGCCGGGTCGTACCACCGCGCGCCCATGTTGACCTGGCCGGTCTCGGGATCGGTGTGGTCGCCCTGGAAGCCGAGCGGGCGCTTCGCCCCGCCGACCGCCGTCACCGCGCCGAACGGGTCGTAGGACGCGGAATCGGCCAGCGCGGTCGGCCCGGTCGCCGGGTCGAAGCCGCCGACGACGTCGCCGTGCGCGTCGGCCACCGTGAGCCGCTGGTCCGCGCCGGACGCCAGCGCGATCACCTCGCCGGACGGGTCGCGGCTGAACGTGGCCGAGCCGTCCGAGGCCAGGTCGTTGCCCGGACCGCTGTAGGAGAACCCGGTCGCGTCCCGCGTGGCGACCCGGTCCAGCGCGTCGTAGGTGTAGTGGGTCGCGCCCTGCGCGGTCATCCGGTCGAAACCGTCGAAGGCGAAGGGGACGACGGTCGTCCCGGTGGTCTTCGTCGCGCGCGTTCCCCGTGGGGTGTAGGTGTAGCTGCTGGCCCCGTCGGTCAGGAGGCGGTCGCGTTCGTCGTACTGCGCGGTCTTGTCGCCGACGCGGGTGCGGTTCCCGGCCGCGTCCCAGCCGTAGGCGACACCGTTCCACGACGTGAGGCGTCCGGCGAAGTCGTAGCCGTAGGTCTGCGTCCCCGCGCCCGCGACACCGGTGGTGGTCTTGCCGGTGAGCCGGTCCGCCAGGTCGTAGCCGTAGGCGGTGGACGCCGCCGTGCCCACCGCGTCGGTCTTGAGCCGGCCCAGCTCGTCGTAGTCGAACCTGCGCACGCCCCGGCCGCCGTAGTCGACGGTCGACAGCGCGCCCGCTTCGTCGTAGCCCAGCGTCTGCACGGTGCCGGTGATGCCGTCGCGGAGGGTCTTCAGCCGCCCGTCGAGGTAGGTGAAGGCCGAGGTGCCGGAGGCGTCGGCGCGGGAGAGCAGGTCGCCGTCCCCGTTGTAGCGGAACGACGAGGCGCCCGACGGGCCGGCGGTGTCGAGCAGCGCGCCGCGGTCGTCGTAGGAGAAGGTGTTGCCACCCGCCCGGACGAGCCGCCCGAGGTCGTCGTAGTCGAGCACGCGCTCGGCGGTGTCGGGGGCGGTTTCCGCGCGCAGCAGGCCGAGCAGGTCGAACGTGCGGTCACGGCGCACACCGCCCGGCGCCACCGTGCTCACCGGGTTGCCCGCGGCGTCGTAGGACGTGGTCCAGGTGCGGTCGCCGGGCGCGGGGTGGGCGGTGGTCGACGGCTCCACCACCGACTCCGGCAGGTCCCAGCTGGTGAACGTCGTCCACGTGCTGTGCTCGCGGCCGTTGGTGAACCTGGTGGGGTTGCCGACGATGTCGTAGCCGAACGAGGTCGTGAGGGACTCGCCCGCCGCCACCGGCTCGGTCTGCCGGGTGACGCGGCCGAGCGCGTCGACCGCCACCTCCGTGACCCGCTGCTCCGGGTCGGTGTGGGAGATCGCGTTGCCCGCCCGGTCGTAGCCCGTGGCGGTCTGGCGCAGCAGGCCGCCGGTCGGGGCGATGTCGAGGCTCTTGACCGCCCTCCCCGCCTGGTCGTACTGGACGCGGCGGGTCCGCCCGAGGCCGTCCACCGACTTCACCGGGCGGCCCGCCCGGTCGTAGCCGAGCCGGGTGCGCACGCCCGCGCCCGAGGTGAACGTGATCGGGTCGCCCGCGGCGTCGTAGTCGATCTTGTCGACCACCCCGCCCGGTGACGTGGTCGTCGCGAGCTCCCCGGTGTCGCGGTAGGAGAAGCGGGTCGTGTACGTGCCGGGCGTCGGCTTGCGCTCCAGGACGGAGAGCGTGTCCATCCGGCCGAACTCGTCGTAGGTGCGTTCGGTCCGCGCGCCGGTCGGTCCGGTCACCGCGAGCAGTTCGCCGACCCTGGTGTAGGTGTAGGCGGTCGTACCGCCCGCTTCACCGGGGACGTCCCACTTCGGCGCCACCGAGGACACCAGCCGGCCGAGCTGGTCGTAGGTGAACCGGCTCACCGCGCCGCGCGGGTCGGTGGTCTCGGTGACGTTGCCGAGTTCGTCGTAGGCGGTGCGCCACACGGCCTTGATCGGCTCGGTCGCGCCCGGCGGCGTGTAGTCCGGCAGGTGCGTGGCGACCTGGCGGCCGAGCTTGTCGTGGTCCACGTGGGTGGTGCGGCCCGCCGCGTCGCGGGCGTCCACGACGGACCCGGACACGTCGTAGCCGAGGGTCGTGACGGCCCGCTTGGTCTCCGGTTGCGCGCCGAGCCGTTCGGCGGTGACCGGCGGCGTGGACGCGGTGACCAGCCTGCCGAGTTCGTCGTAGCCGAACAGCGAGGTGTGCGCGTCGCCGGCCCGCGGGTCGGTCGACGAGGTCAGCAGGCCGCGCTGGTCGTACCCGTAGTTCGTGACCAGCCGGTCCGCGCCGAGCCACACGGTCTGCGAGGTCTGCCGGCCCGCCTGGTCGTAACCGAACTCGGTGGTCTCGCTGACACCGTCGTCCAGGACGCCGGTGTTCGACTCGTTGCCGGTGCGCACGACCTTGGTGACGTTGCCGTTGGGGTCGTAGGACAGCACCGAGCGCCGCTTCAGCCCGGCGGGGTCGGCGGTGGTGGCGGTGAGCCTGCCGGTGGCGTCGTACTCGAACGCCGACACGCGCTCGCCGGCCTGCGTGCTGCGGGTCAGGTGGCCAGCGGCGTCGTAGGTGTTGTCCTCCAGCACGATCTCGCGCGAACCCGCCGCGACCACCTGGCGCAGCAGGTCGTCGGAGTAGTAGCGGTACCGGGTGGCGCGGCCCATCGCGTCGGTCTCCCGGACGAGCCGGCCCGCCAGGTCGTACGCGTAGGAGGCCAGGACGAGCTGCTCGGTCGGCGGCGCGTCGCCGGGGTCGCTGTTCCACCCCTTCACCCGCACCTCGGCGAGCTTGTTGCGGGCCGTGTAGGCGTACTCGAAGTTGACGCCCGCGGCGTTCACCATCGACGTGAGATTCCCGAACACGTCGTAGCGGTAGCTGGTCTCGTGCCCCTCGGCGTTCCTGGTGAGCGCGACGCGACCGCGGTCGTCGTGCTCCACGGTGGACGACCGGGTGACGGCACCGCCGGTCAGGTCTTCGAGTTGGACGCGTTCGGGCCTGCCGTCGACGTCGTAGGCCGTGGTGGTGCGCGACTGCTGCCGGGCTCCGGTCACGGCGTTGGTCGTCGCGGCCGTCGTGACCGACGTGCGGCGGGACAGCTTGTCGTAGGTGTAGGTGGTCGTCACGCCGCCGGGGTGGGCGGTGGAGATTTGGGTCGAGGACGTCCTGCGCCCCAGGGCGTCGTAGGTGAAGCGGGTGGCGAACCCGCTCGGGGTGCGCACTTCCGCGAGGTCGCCGTTGCGGAAGTAGGAGTAGACCGTCTGCGCGTTGCGCGCGTCGGTGGAGGTGTGCACGAGGCCCGCCGGCGTGCTGCCACCGCCGAACGCGGGCGTGGTCGCCGTGGTGTAGGTGTGGCGCACCACGGCCCCGTCCGGCGTCGTCTGCGATTCCAGGTCGCCGCGCGAGGTGTAGGTGTAGAGCGTGCGGTAGGTCGTGTCGGTGGCCGACGCCGAGCGCGGGTCGCGCGCCGAGATCAGCTTGTCCAGCCGGGGATCGGTGAGGTTGTCGCTGTTGTAGTACTCGAAGTGCGCGGTCTGGCAGTCGGTCGGCCCGGTGCGGCACGTCTTGCGGGAACGGATGTTGCCGCGGTCGTCCTGCACGAGGGTGACGGTGTTGCCGTTCTCGTCGGCGATCGTGCTCTGGAAGCCGTTGGCGTCGTAGTGGTAGCTGCGCGCGCCCTGCGCCTCGACCGGCGGGAACGAGCCGGGGCCGCCGTCGGTGGGCACGTCGCAGAACACCGGTTCGCCCGGCGGCGGTGTGGTGCACGACGGCGGTGGTCGGGTGGCCGTCGTGGTGGGCGGCAGGTCTTCCGGGCGGGTGGAGGTGCCCAGCGGGGCGAGGTAGCGCACGATCCGACCGCGCAGCGGGTCGAAGTCGTAGTAGTGGGCGCGGTTCGCGGGGTCGGTGAGCCGAACGGTGCGGATGATGTTCGTCGGCGGACCGGACACCGCCGGCACCGAGAGCTTCCAGGTGCCGCCGTTGTGGTCGACGTACTCGCGCACCCGGTCGGCGGCGGTGTCGTAGTCCAGGCGGGCGGCGACCCGGCCGCTGGGCAGCTTCACCTCGGCGACGTGGTCGGTGGCCTCCCTGGCGCGGAAGTGGTCCCGCACCGCGGGCGCGCCGAGCGGGTGCTGGTAGACCGCGACCTCGTCGACCTGGCCGGCGAACCACTTGCGCGTGCCGCCGGAGAACGCCGCGCCGATCTGGCTGTAGGCCATCTCGGAGGTGTCGATGACCCCGGCGCGGGTGCTCACCTGCTGCCCGTCCAGGTACAGCGTCTGGGTGGTCAGCGAGCCGGTGAGCACGACGTGGTGCCAGCGGCCGTCGTTCACCGGGCCCGCGCTGGGCGGCGGGAACGGGATGACGCCGGGGAAGCGGCCGGTGAGCTTGCCGTCCGCGCCGACCTCCAGCAGCGTCGCCGAGGTCGGGTTGTCGTTCTCACCCAGCGGTTTGAGCTGCGCGCCCAGCAGCGGGCCGCCGGTCGTGGTCTTGAACCACAGCTCGACGGTCAGCTCGCGGGTCCGCCGGACCAGGCCGTCGGGCAGCCTCATCACCGACGAGCCGCCGTTGAAGCCGGCCGCCTTGTCGTCGGTGCCGGACAGCGCGCCCTCCCCGCCGAGCGCGACATCGGTCAGCCGCGCCTTGTCCGCGCCGAGGTTGATGCCGATCTGGCTGACGGCGTTGTCCCCGCCCCGGTCGCCGAGCCGCCAGTAGGCGTCCGGCTTGGCGTCGAGGACCGTGCTGCGGTAGTGGGACCCCGCGGTGTGGGAGTACCTGGTGCACCCGTCGTCCGGGTCGCACACCGAGGTCAGGCGGTCGCCCTCGTAGGTGTAGTTCCAGGTCGACCCGCCCGCCGTGACCGAGGCGACGTGGTCGCCCTGCCACGTGAACTCCAGCTTGCGACCGTTGGCGCGGTCGGTGGCCGCGGCGAGCCGCCCGCCGGTGTAGGTCAGTTCCTGGTGGCGCTGAGCGCGGTCGATGATGCCGGTCAGCCTGCCGTCGCCGCCGAACACGTAGGTCGTGCCGTTCTTGTCCGCCAACGTCCAGCCGCCCTCGGGCTGCGGCACGAGCGTCGCGTACCTGCCCTGCGGCGGTGCGAGCCGGCCGCCCACCGGGTTGCCCGAGCCGTCCTTGTTGGCGCCGAACCGGACCTGCTGGCCGTCCGGGTAGCTGACGACGACGTTGCCGGAGCCGTCGCCGTCCGGCGTGACGCGCATGTCGTAGACGGTCGACCAGCCCGCGCCGAACGCGTTGTCACGCCTCGGGTCCAGGCTGTTGTAGGTGCGGGCGACGGTCAGCGACGGGCCGGGCGTGCCCAGCGAGGCGTCGACCGCGCCGGTGGTGTAGTTGCCCACCTGCGGGTCGACGTCGGTCGACCGGCCGCCGTAGGGCGCGTTGCCCAGGTGCGCGGTGATCTCCGGTTGCGGCACGGCGGTCAGCAGGGTGCTGAACGGCAGCTTCTCGTTCTCGGAGGCGCCGTCGAACGCGAACGCCCGCCAGAGGTAGCTCCGGCTCCAGAACAGCTTGCCGTGCGGGATGGTCCACGTCGCCTTGGCCAGGCGCCCGGAGTCGAAGCAGTTGCGCTTGTCGGAGTCGCACACCTCGAAGCGGTACTGCAACGAGCCGTTCGGCGGCGCGTCGACGTCCAGCGCCCTGGCCCACAGGCTGGGGGTGAGCGTCGGCGCGGAGTAGCCGTTGGGCGGGTACTGCTCCTTGATCACCGGTGGCACGTCGATGACCTGGAACGCCAGCGCGGCGGGCGGGATCTGCTCGTCGGTGAAGAACGCGACCCCGCGCTTGATCATGGTGAACTCGAACCGGTAGCTGCCCGGCGGTGTCGCGTTGATCGTCGCGTCCAGCTCGACCGTCCCGCCGCGCTCGACCACCGACGGCAGCGCGGCGGACTCCGACCAGCCGAGGTACTGGCCGTTCGCGCCGAAGTACCGGTACGCCAGGGCGTAGATGCCGGGCGTCCACTTCTCCGCGCCGAGGTTGGTGACCTCGATCCGGACCTTGCCCGCCCGGGTGCGGGTCACCGGCGGCTCGGGCACCGGGCGCAGGAACTTGTAGGAGGCGTTGTAGGGCGTGTGGGTCACGGCCAGGCGCGGCGGGTTCGCGGTGCCCGCGCCGGTGAAGACCTTCCAGCTCTTGGGGTCGGTCTCCGAGCCGCGCACCGACAGGCCGTGGTTGGCCTGCGCGCCGGTCACCCAGCGCTGCACCAGGTCGCGGCCGTCGTCGCCGAGCGCGACGGTCTCCGTCGTCGACGGGCACCGGGACTTGGTGCTGCCGGAAGCGATGTAGCCGTGCGCGAAGCTCGACGACGCGAGCGCGTCGCCGACCGCCGGCCCCGGGTACTTGTGGGAGTTGTTCGCCGTCCACGGCACCACGACCGGGTGCACGGTGATGGGCCGGGCGCTGCACGACGACGACTGGTAGTTGAGCAGCGACAGGTTGGCGCCGAAGATCTTGTGGTTGCGCAGCGCGTCCTCGACGCCGGGGAACGACAGGTAGCTCGCGGCCGTGCTGACCGACGACCGGCCGACCTTCAGGTCGCCGTCGACGCGGCTGAAGTTGTTGCCGTTGTTGTCGCGCTGCACGTACATGCTCGACGCGGCGGCGCGCATGTCGACCGGGGGGTCGACCGACACCGGGTAGGCGCGCGCCGGGTCGTCCAGCCAGGCCGCGTCGAGGTCCATGCGCAGCGCCGGCTTCCCGTCGTGCCGCACCAGCTCGTAGGTCACGCCGTAGGAGGTGGGCACCGCGCCCGACTCGTCCGGCGGTGACGCGTCGGTCATGAAGCCGTCGGGGATGTGCGCCCGGCGCACGCCCTTCTCGTCGTGGAGCAGCACCCCGCCGTCGACCCGTTCGGCGGTCAGGCCGGTCAGGGTGAGCGGGAACAGCCAGGAACGCGGCGCGTTCGGCGTGTTCAGCCGCACGACCTCCTTGAGCAGGCCCGGTTCCGAGGTGACGGTGAGATCGGCGTCGGGCCGCACGCCCCGGTAGGTGACGCTGTTGCCGGACACCTCGCCGGGCACCTCCGCCGCGTCCGCGACGCCGAACTCGATCGCGTGCCCGTCATCCAACGCAGCCCGCACGACACCGGACGCGGCGGCGCGCGGCGCGGCGACGATGGAGACCTGGTCGGCGTTGTTGCGCCAGCCCTCGCCCTTCTCCTTCGGCACGAACGCCGGGTCGACGGGCTGCCAGCTCCCGTCGGCGGCCCGGTAGTTGACGGGCACCTCGGAGAACTCGGTGGTCTGCGTGCCGTCGCCGTTGCGGAACGTGCGCTGCGACCGACCGCGCAGCTCCGGGATCTCGGTGCTGGTGGCCTGGTCGAAGCCCCGCACCTGCGGCACGGGGTCGACCACCTCCACCGCGTTGGCCGCCGGCGCGGGGTCGGCCTGGCCCTCCACCGGCGGGTACTGCGACTGCAACGACACCGGGTCCGCCGTGTTGCCCTTGCCGTCACCGTCCTCGTGGGGCAGCCCGTCCGCGCTGCCCCACCGCTGCGCGGGCCCCGAGGCGGGGGCGGCGACCTCGGCGTAGCGCGGCCACAGTCGGCCCAGCTCGGGGCCGAAGACCCCGACGACCAGCGCGACCGCGAGCAGCAGGGCCGTCCAGCGCCGCGTCGGCGGCACGGGAGCGGGCAGGAAGGCGTTGGAGCGCGAACGGAAAACCGGCACGGCAGGACTCCCCCGGTGGCCTTCTGGGCGGACGGACTAGCGGGCGGCGGTCAGCGGCAGGTCGACGAAACCCGCACCGCCGAGGGCCGCGTGGGCGCCCGACTGGGCGCGTCGCAGCCTGGGCGCGTCGTTGAGGTCGCGGAACGCGACCACCCACGCGTTCCGCGCGGGCACCGCCACCGCCGTCGGGTCGGTGGACGACTGCTCGGCGTAGTCGGTGATCTCCCGCCAGGGCCTCCAGCCCGACGAGCCGATCGAGAGCTGACCGGTGTTGTGGACGTAGCCGTCGGTCCCCCGGACGACGACCTCGTACAGCCCGTTCGGGGCGAGGAGCGCGGACGGGTCGCCCGCCGCCGTGATGCCCGGAATGACCGTCCAGGACCCGAACGCGTTCGGGCTCGTCTCGGCCAGCGTCCGGACGGTGCCGTCCGCGGCTCGCGCGAACAGCCTGCGCAGCCCGCTGCCGTCCACGACCACCGAGGCCCGGCCGGTGAAGCCGGTGCCCGGCAACGTCGTCCACGCGCCGTTCAGCACGCTGGTCAGGTAGCTCCCGGAGCGGGTGCGCGCGGTGAGGTGCCAGGTGTCGCCGGCGCGCACCGTCGTCAGGGCCTGCGGCGCGAGGTCGTGGCAGCCCTGGTGCCACCAGCCGAGGCGTTCGTTCTCGTTGCGGAACGCGCGCCGCCACAGGCAGCCGGCGTCGTCCACGGCGAACGCGTTGAACTCGTCGCCCGCCCGGATCAGCGCGGGCGAGCCCGCGGCGAAGCCGCCCACGTGGGCCGTCGGCCCCCACGCCCCGTTCGACGCCACCTGGCGGTTCGACCGGAGGTCGCCGTCGAGGCCGAGCGCGAGCAGCCGGACGCGGTCGTCCGGGCCGTCCACGGCGGCGGGAGTGCCGGTGACGCCGAGGTTGCCCGGTATCGCGGCGAACCCGAACGGCGCGCCGCCGGTCAGGTCGGTGACCTGGGCGTTGACCGTGCGGTTCGACTCGTCGACGTAGGAGTAGTCGAGCCGGCCGTCGGCGGCCACCAGCAGGTTCGCCGGCGCGTGCGGCACGGCGGGCACGACGGGCCGGGTCGGCAGGCCGTTCGGGATCGCCTTGCACGAGTCGCTGGTCGCTTCGATCCGCAGGTCCGCCCGCCAGGTGGAGCCGACGGTGCGGCCGGAACCCGTCACGAACCCGCCGTTGGCGTAGCGGTACCACTTCAGCGTGTTGTTGCTCTCCAACACGTAGAAGATGTCGCCGCCCACCCCGGCGGCGTCGGTGAACCGGTCCCAGCCGCCGGCGCCGACCTGGTGCGCGTGCTCGATCCAGCGCTCGCTGGCCGCGTCGTACTGGAACCGGAAGAGGTTGCCCACCTGCGACTCCCGCGCGTACAGCACGCCGGGCCCGGCCGCGATGAGCATGTCGTACCGGGCGAGCGTCCACTTGGCGCCGCCGTCGATCAGCCGGGTGTTCCAGGTGCGCGTGGCCTCGTCGAACCGCGCCCAGGTCAGGCCCCGGCCCAGCTCGAAGTAGTAGAAGTCGCCGAGCTCGTCCACCGCGATCCGGTTGCGACCGGCCGCCCCTCCGGCGAACTGGAGGCCGAGGCCCGGCAGCTGCTGCGGCCGGCCGCCGTCGGCCCAGCCCGACGCCGTCCAGCGGTAGCGGTACAGCTCCTTGCCGGGGGTGACGTGGTACACCAGGCCGTCGGGTCCCGCGAAGAGGTTGCCGTCCCAGCCCACGCCGATGCCCTGGCCCGTCGACCAGGCGCCCGCCTCGACGCCGGTCTCCGGCTCGGAGTGCCGGGTCAGCGTCAGGCCGTTGTACACGTCGGCGAGGAAGAAGGGCACGTCGGACCGGCACGTCACGGCCTGCGCCGTGACCGGATCGGCGGTGGCGGTCCCCACCGACATCAGCGACGACGCCATGACCAGCACCGACAGCAGGGTGAATCTTCGCGACAACACCTGGGGCTCCCCCTCGGACGACCGGAACTGCGGATTCCATGCGTAGTGGCAGCTACGTTGTCCAAGGCCCAAAGACGATCGTCGGACAACAACGTCCGAACACCGACCCGGAGGTTGTGGTGCCGAGAGCCGAGCGTCCGCTGGACGCCGAGGGGTCCGCGCTGACCGAGTTCGCGGGTGGACTGCGGCGGCTGCGGGACCTGGCGGGTGGTCCGTCCTACCGCGAGCTGGCCGGGCGGGCGCACTTCTCGGCGTCGTCGCTCGCCGAGGCCGCCGGGGGCCGCAAGCTGCCGACGCTGGACGTGACGCTGGCCTACGTGCGCGCGTGCGGCGGCGACGCGGGCGAGTGGGAGGCCCGGTGGCGCGGCGTGGCCGCGGAGCTCGCCGGGACCGCCGGCGACAGCGCGCCCTACGTCGGGCTGGCGGCGTTCGGGGAGGGCGACGCCGCGCGGTTCTTCGGCCGGGACGCCCTGGTCAGCGAGCTGTGCTCGCTGGTCGCCGCACGGCGGGCCGTGGCGGTCATCGGGCCGTCCGGGTCCGGGAAGTCGTCACTGCTGCACGCGGGGCTCGTGCACGCGCGCGGGACGCGGCCGACCGTCGTGATCACGCCCGGCCGCCGACCGTTGCCCCGGTTGGCCGAGATCACCGGCCGGCCGGACGAGTTGGTGGTCGTCGACCAGTTCGAGGAGCTGTTCACCCTCTGCCACGACCAGGACGAGCGCGTCCGGTTCGTGGTGTCGCTCCTGGAGCACCACGTCGTGATCGGGGTGCGCGCGGACTTCTACGCCCACTGCGCCCAGCACCCGGAGCTGGTGGACGTGCTGCGCGACGGCCAGCTCCTGGTCGGCCCGATGTCCGCCGACGAGCTGCGCGCGGTGATCACCGGCCCGGCCACGGCCGCCGGCTACCGCCTGGAGAACCAGTTGGTGCCCGCGGTCGTCGCGGACGCCGTCGGCAGGCCCGGCGTGCTCCCGCTGCTCTCGCACGCCCTGTTGGAGACCTGGCGGCGCAGGCGGGGCAACATGCTCACCCTCGCCGGGTACCGGGAGGCGGGCGGCATCACCGACGCGATCGCCCGCACCGCCGAGGCCGCCTACGACGCGCTCTCGCCCGGTCAGCGGCAGCTCGCACGGGACGTGTTCGTCCGCCTGGTCGCGCTCGGCGACGGCACCGAGGACACCAAGCGCAGGCTCAACCGCGGCGAACTCGACCCGGACACCGCGCCCGTGCTGGAGCACCTGGCCCGCGCGCGGCTGATCACGCTCGACCGCACCGGCGTGGAGATCACCCACGAAGCGCTCGTGCGAGGCTGGCCGCGGATGCGGGACTGGCTCGCCGACGACCGCGACGGGCTGCGCAGGCGCCGCGAGCTGACCGACGCCACCGACGCCTGGGAGGCGCACGACCGCGACCCCGGCTCGCTGTACCGGGGCACGCGGCTGGCGCTGGCCCGCGAACTGCCCCGGCTCACCGCCCGCGAACGCGCGTTCGTGGACGCCGGCGTGGCCCTCGAACTCGCCGAGCAGGCCACCGGGCGGCACCGGGCGAAGCGCATGGGGTACCTGGTCGCCACGCTGGTGGTGCTGCTGGTCGTCAGCATGGTCGCGACCGCGTACGCGGTGCGGGCGCGGAGCGCGGTGACCGCGCAGCGCAACGCGGCGCTGGCGCACAAGGTCGCCGTCGAAGCCGTCGGGCTGCGCACCGCGAACCCGGCGCTGGCGGCGCAGCTCGGCTTGAGCGCGTACCGCCTGAACCCCACGCCCGAAGTGCGTGACGGGCTGCTGAGCACGCTCGCGACCACGGTGATGGGGCACCGCGACTACGTCAACGCGGTGCTGTTCACCCCGGACGGCAGGCACCTCGTGACCGGGAGCAGGGACCGCACCGTGCGGTTGTGGGGGCCGGCGGGAGAGCCCGGCCCCGTGCTGGAGACCGGGCACGACGGCACCGTCTTCTCCGTCGCGCTGAACCACGACGGGACCCGCCTGGCCACCGGCAGCGGCGACCGGACCGTCCAGCTGTGGGACCTGCCGTCCGGCACGAAGCTCGCCACGCTGCGCGGGCACGCCGACGCGGTGTGGTCGGTGGCGTTCAGCCCGGACGGCCGCACCCTCGCGTCCGGCAGTTGGGACCACACCGTCCGGTTGTGGGACGTGGCCACCGGCCGGGAGGTCGCCGTGCTGGGCGGGTTCGCCCTCAACGTCAAGCCCGTCGCGTTCAGCCCCGACGGGCGGCTGCTGGCCGCGGGCAGCGACGACCGGACCGTGCGCGTGTGGGACGTGAGCCGGCCGGGGCAGCCGGTCGAAGTGGCCGTGCTGTCCGGGCACGGCGACTTCGTGACGACGGTGGCCTACAGCCCCGACGGCCGGCTGCTGGCCACCGGCGGCGACGACCACACCGTGCGGCTGTGGAACGTGCGGGGCTTCCGGCCCGAGGCCGTGCTGACCGGTCACGACGACGTGGTCATGTCGGTGGCGTTCAGCCCCGACGGCCGCACCCTCGCCTCCACCGGGACCGACCGCACCGTGCGGCTGTGGGACGTGGACAGCCGCACCGGACGCGCGGTGCTGACCGGTCACCAGGGAGCGGTGACCTCGGTGGCGTTCGCCCCGGACGGGACCATGTCCACCGGCAGCACCGACCGGACCGCGCACATCTGGGACCTCGACGTGGCCGACGCGGAAGCCCTCGCCTGCCGTGCCGCGCCGCGGATCACCGCCGCGGAGTGGGAGAAGCACCTCCCGGACGTCGAGTTCCAGCCGCCTTGCTGAACACCGGGGCCGGGCCCGCGCGCACCAGCGGGGGCGACGGTCGCGGGCGGATCTCGCCCGCGACGGTGCGGTCCGCGGCAGGCTGATCGACGACCCCCCGCGTCGGCTTGGGCCTGGCGGTGGCCGACGCCCACCGGATCGACGAGACAAGGGTGGCCCGTCCTCCGCGACCGCCTCGCGCAAGCCTTCCGACACCCTCCGCCGCGCGGTCGGACCTGTGCGGGCGAACGCGGTGGACCGGCTCGATACCCTGGCCGATGCCGCACCCGCACGTCACGTGACCAGGGAGTTCCGTTGCCCGACAAGTCGCCGTACACGCCGCTGCCGCCCCATGCGCACCTCCCCGCGGTGGATCACGAGGTGCTCGGCTTCTGGCGTGCGCGGAACATCTTCGAGCGCAGCGTCGAGCGCACGGGTGACGGCCCCGAGTGGGTGTTCTACGAAGGGCCGCCCACCGCCAACGGCAAACCCGGCACGCACCACGTCGAGGCGCGCGTGTTCAAGGACGTCTTCCCCCGGTTCAAGACCATGAAGGGCTTCCACGTGCCCCGCCGGGCGGGGTGGGACTGCCACGGACTGCCCGTGGAGATCGCGGTCGAGAAGGAGCTCGGGCTCTCCGGCAAGCAGGACATCGAGAAGGTCGGCATCGGGGAGTTCAACGCCCGCTGCCGCGAGTCCGTGCAGCGGTACGTCGGCGAGTTCGAGGAGATGACCGACCGCGTCGGCTACTGGGTGGACATGTCCGACGCCTACTGGACCATGTCGCCCGAGTACGTCGACAGCGTCTGGTGGGCGCTGAAGCGGATCAACGACCGCGGGCTGCTGGTGCGTGACCACCGCATCGCCCCCTACTGCCCGCGCTGCGGCACGGGGCTGTCCGACCACGAGGTCGCGCAGGGGTACGAATCGGTCGTCGACCCCTCCGTGTACGTGCGGATGCCCGTGGACGGCGAAGTGGCCGGCGCGGCGGGCGCGGAGCTGCTGATCTGGACCACCACGCCGTGGACGCTGGTGTCCAACACCGCCGTGGCGGTGCACCCGGACACGGCGTACGTCGTGGCGCGCACCGCCGACGGGGTGTTCGTCGTGGCGGAGCCGCTGCTGGCCGCCGTCCTGGGCGAGGGCGCCGAGGTGCTCGCCTCGCTGCGCGGCGAGCAGCTGGCCGGCGTCCGGTACCGCGCGCCGTTCGACCTGGTCGACATCCCGGACGCGCACGTCGTCATCACGGCCGACTACGTCACCACCGAGGACGGCACGGGCCTGGTGCACCAGGCGCCCGCCTTCGGCGCCGACGACCTGGCCGCCTGCCGCCGCCACGGCCTGCCGGTGGTCAACCCGATCGGTGAGGACGGCCGCTTCCTGGACGACGTCGGCTTGGTGGGCGGCGTCTTCTTCAAGGAGGCGGACGCCCTGCTCACCGCCGACCTGGAGGCCCGCGGCCTGCTGTTCCGCGCCGAGGAGCACGAGCACCAGTACCCGCACTGCTGGCGCTGCCACACCCCGCTGATGTACTACGCGCAGCTCTCCTGGTACATCAGGACCACGGCCAGGCGCGCCGAGCTCCAGCGCGAGAACGAGCGCACCAACTGGCACCCGCGGCACATCAAGCACGGCCGGTACGGCGACTGGCTGGCCAACAACGTCGACTGGGCGTTGTCCCGCAACCGCTACTGGGGTACTCCCCTGCCGGTGTGGCAGTGCGGGAACGGGCACCTGACCTGTGTCGGCTCCCGCTCCGAGCTGGGCGCGCTCGCGGGCGCGGACCTGTCGGACCTCGACCCGCACCGCCCGTTCGTCGACGAGGTGCGGTTCCCCTGCCCCGAGTGCGGCGAGCGCGCGAGCAGGGTGCCGGAGGTCGTCGACGCGTGGTTCGACTCGGGCTCGATGCCGTTCGCGAGCATCGGCTACCCGTACGTCGAGGGCAGCGTCGAGCGGTTCGAGAAGGGCTACCCGGCCCGGTTCATCTGCGAGGCCATCGACCAGACGCGCGGCTGGTTCTACACCCTGATGGCCATCGGCACGCTGGTGTTCGACCGGTCCTCCTACGAGGACGTCGTGTGCCTCGGCCACATCATGGCCGAGGACGGCCGCAAGATGAGCAAGCACCTGGGCAACATCATCGAGCCCGTGCCGCTGATGGAGAAGCACGGCGCGGACGCGCTGCGCTGGTTCATGCTGTGCTCCGGCTCGCCGTGGTCGCCCCGGCGGGTCGGTGACACGCCGCTGGAGGAGATCGTCCGGAAGGTCCTGCTGACCTACTGGAACACCGCCTCGTTCTTCACCCTGTACGCGAGCACCGGCTCGTGGAGCCCGGCCGCCACCGCGTCGCCGGTCGCCGAGCGCGCGGTGAACGACCGCTGGGTGCTCGCGGAGCTGCACGCCCTGGTGTCCGAAGTGGACGCCGCGCTGGAGGACTTCGACACCGCGCGGTCGGGCAAGGCGCTGAGCCGGTTCGTCGACGACCTGTCGAACTGGTACGTGCGGCGGTCCCGCGCCCGGTTCCGGGAGGGCGACCCGGACGCGTTGGCGACCCTGCACGAGTGCCTGCACACGCTCACCAGGCTGCTGGCCCCGTTCGTGCCCTTCGTCACCGAGCACGTGTGGCGGCACGCGATCCGGCCCGGTGACGACACCGCTCCGGAGTCGGTGCACCTGTCGTCCTGGCCGGTTCCCGTCCCGGCGCACCGGGACGACGAGCTGCGCGCGGAGGTGGTCGTCACCCGGCAGGTGGTCGAGGTCGGTCGCGCGGTGCGCAAGTCGAGCAAGGTCCGCAACCGCCAGCCCTTGCGGCGCGCGCTGGTGGCCGTGCCGGGCGGTCGGGAACCGCGCCCCGAGCTGCTCGCCGAGATCGCCGACGAGCTGAACGTGCGCGAGGTGACGCCGCTCGCGCAGGCGGGCGAGCTGGTGGACGTCACCGTCAAGCCGAACTTCCGCGCGCTGGGCCGGAGGTTCGGGCCGCGGACCCGGCAGGTCGCCGAGGCGATCACCGACGCCGACCACGGCGGGCTGGCCCGCGACCTGAAGGCGACGGGCAGCGCGGTCGTCGTCGTCGACGGGGCCGAGGTGTCGTTGACGCCCGAGGACGTGCTGATCACCGAGGTGCCCCGCACGGGGTGGTCGATGATCACCCAGCCGGAGGCCGCCGTGGCGTTGGACACGACCGTGACGCCGGAGCTGCGCCGGGCCGGGCAGGCGCGGGAGGTGGTCCGGCTGGTGCAGGCGGCGCGCAAGGAGGCCGGCTACGCGGTCACCGACCGCGTCCGTCTTTTGTGGACGGCCGAGGGCGAGACGGCGGAGGCGCTGCGGGAGCACGAGCGCGAGATCGCGGACACCGTGCTGGCGGTGGAGGTGGCCGAGCGCGCAGGGGCCACCGAACCCCGCGTGGACGACGAGCTGGGCCTGCGCTTCTGGCTGTCGAAGGCGTGACGGCGGCGCGGTCCGGCGCCGAGCGGGGACCGCGTCGACGTCGGCACCGAGCGGACGGGGCGGAGGCGCGGCGCTCACGGACGGGGAGGCCGGTAGTCCGTGCCGGGGAAGTGCCGTGCCCACTTGAGATCCGACTATCGGAATGGTTGGCCCCGGACAGGGTGACAGCCCGGTCCGGAAACCAGGAGGGCATCGTGCGGCCGCCGGCCGGCGATGCCGGTCTCCTTGCCGACGGCGAGCACGACCACCTGCGGTCGACGCCCGTAAGGTCGGCGTCGGCACCAGGCACGACGGCGACGGGCGGCTCCACCAGGGGCCGCCCGTCGCCGTCCCGGACACCGCGGCGACGGGGAGGCCCGGACGTGCTCCACCGGTGCCGGCGCGGGAACCGTAGGACGCCTGCAAGCGGCGGTATCCGCGCTTCCGTGATCAACCAGCAAGACCGGCGGAACCACGATGACCATGGAATGCAGGCGCCGCGACCGACGGCGGCGTTGCGTCGCTCCCACGCGGCGGACAACGGCAGGCGACCGGTCGGGGCTGTCACCCCGCACCGCTGTCCGGGTCCGGCACGCCGCGGGTGCTGCTGACGCCCGTCCTCGCCGTGGCGCTGCTGGTCGCGGTGACGCGCCTCGCCCCTGCTCGGCTCCCCGGCCGGACCGGGGGCCGACACGCCAGGTAGTCCCGCGGGCCGCCCGCCGGTCGAGCCGGGTCGGCCCCGGCCCGACCGGCGGGTCACCGGCACGGCTCGTACACGGCGGTCGACCCGACGGGACGTCGCTCCCTGTCGAGGCCAACGGTACGCGGACCGGTCCCCGTTCCCCACGCGCCGTGGCCAGACCGACACGGCAGCGGCCGACAGGCTGCGGTGATCACCAGGGTGCGTTCTTTACGGTGAACGCCTGGAGTCGGGTGCGGACCGTTCGCTACGCTCCGGACGGCCGCCGCGCCCGCCCGACCCGACACGTGATCACCGATGCGCCAGTGGTTCGGCTCCTCGGCACGTCCGGCACGTCGGCGGGAACCGGTACTCGAGATGAGGTCACATGGGCAACGCCGAGGCCAACCCGAACCCGTCGCTTCCGATATCCCGCCGGACCCTGTTGCAGGGAACCGGGCTCGCCCTCGGCGGCACGGCCCTGGTCAACGGCACCGCGGACGCGCACCCACCGGGTGTTCCGGTCCCGGCCCCCGGTAGCCCGGTGCGCCCGATCCCGGTGCCCGAGCAGGTTCCGGCTACCCAGGGCTTGTTCCAGGTGCCGGGGGCGCGGCTGTGGTACTGGGACACCGGCGGGCCCGGCGAGGCGGTGGTTCTGCTGCACGCTCTGAGCGGCAGCGGCGAGAGCTGGCCGTACCAGCAGCCGTACCTCGCCCGTGCGGGGTACCGGGTCATCGGCTACTCGCGCCGGGGGTACACCAACTCGCCGGTGCAGGACCCGAACGACCCGAGGACCGGCATCGAGGATCTGCACGACCTCGTGAAGTTCCTGGGAGTCGGGAAGTTCCACCTCGTCGGCGTTGCCGGTGGCGGCTGGTACGCGATGGACTACGCGCTCAACCACCCGGACCGGCTGCACAGCCTGGTGATCGGCACGTGCGTGCTTCAGGTCCAGGAGCGGGACTACCAGGACATGGTGGAGCGGTTGCGGTCGCCCGAGGTCGACGCGCTGCCCATCCACTTCCGGGAGTTGGGCCCGTCCTACCGCGCGATCGACCCGGACGGTGTCGCCAGGTGGCTGGACATCCATCACCGGGCCGGGCCCGACGGGATCGTCCAGCCCAGGGCGACCTCGCTGAGCTGGGCCGTGATCGAACGGCTCACCGTGCCCACCCTGCTGCTGTGGGGGGACGCCGACCCGCACACCTCACCGCCGGTGCAGCGTCTGCTGGCCCGGCACTTCCGCAGGGTGCGCACGGTGGTGGCCAACGAGTGCGGGCACAACGTCCACTGGGAACGGTCGGACGTGGTCAACCCCGTGCTGCTGAACTTCTTCCGGGCCAATCGGCACTGACCATCCGGGCCACGGGGTGATCCAATCGAACCCGCCGAACGTGTCGTGGGAGCGCCCTCACACCCCATCAAGCCCGTTGGATGGGGTGTGAGGCCAGGCAGCGGAACGGGAACAGGGACGGGCGGTGGAAGGAAGCGTCCATGGTCGTGCGGCCCGACACACCACCGGATGCGCACCGGGGGCCGTACCCGCTCCGTCCGGAGCATGACCACCCGATCTGAGACAACGTCTCACGTGGTCGGTTTGGTGAGTCGTTTGAACCAGGTCGGTGCTGCGATGAGGGTGAGGAAGGCGCAGTGGTTGTCGGCGTGGCGTTCGTAGCGGATGGCCAGGCGGCGGTAGCCGGTGAACCAGGAGATCGTGCGTTCCCCGGCCCGACGGTGGCAGCCGAGTCGATCGGACGAGTCGATGCCCTTGCGGGGGTGTCGGCGGCGAACCCGTACGACAGCCAGGCCCTCAAGCCCCTGCTCCGGGCGATCCCGCGCATCCGCTCACGACGCGGCCCGCGCCGCTTCCGCCCGGCGAAGCTCCACGCGGACAACCACTGCGCCTTCCTCACCCTCGCCGCAACACCGACCTGGTTCAAACGGCTGGCGAGGATGGCCACATGAGACGTTGTCCAAGTGCCGTGCCCACTCGGCCGAGGTGATCCGCGGGTACGCCGTGGCGCGGATCAGGTCCACCACCCGCGCCGGGGCGACGTCCCACGGCCGCGCGGTGGTCCTCGCTCGCGGTGGCCGGCGTGCGGCCGTCCGGCGCGAACGGGGTCCAGCGGGGTGCGGGTCAGCGCGAACCCCGGCGGCACCGGCGCCCGCACCACCTCCGGACGAGGTGCGCGCCGGCGAGGGCGGCATCGGTCGGATCGCGCTCAGGACATCCGCGACATCAGGACGCCGGCATGGTGAGCCCGCCGAGGGCCAGCAGCGCGCGGAGTTCCCCGGCGGGTACCGGGCGGGAGAACAGCCAGCCCTGGTAGGCGTCGACCCCGACGCCGCGCAGCACGTGGAACTGGTCGACGGTCTCCACGCCCTCGGCCACGCACTTGCGGCCCATCGCGCGGGCCATGTCCACCACCGCCCGCGCCACCGCGAAGTCCGACGAGTCGTTGCCCACCCCGGAGACGAACCGGCGGTCCACCTTGATGATCTGCGCCGGCAGGTCCTTCAACCGCGCCAACGACGAATACCCCGTGCCGAAGTCGTCCACCGCGAACCGGATACCCCGCGCCACCAACTCGTCCATCGACTGCCGCACCCGCGAGGGCAGGTCCACCAGCGCCGTCTCCACCAACTCCAGCACCACCCGGTCCCACGGCACACCCGCCTCGGCGATCGCGTCCGCCACCACGTCCACGAACTCCGGATCACCCGGCACCAACCCCGCCAGGTTCACCGCCACCGACACCGGCCGGCCGTTCGGCGCCGGCCACGCCGCCGCCTCCCGCAACGCCGAACGCAACACCCACCGGTCCAACTCCCGCAACAGGTCACCCTGCTCGGCCACCGGCAGGAACACATCCGGCGGCAACAGACCCCGATCCGGGTGCGGCCACCGCACCAACGCCTCGGCCGTCTCCACCACCCCGTCCACCCCCACCACCGGCTGGAAGTGCAACGCCAACCCGTCGTGCGCCAACGCCTCCCGCAACTGGCCCTCCAGGTGCACCTGCCGATCCGCCGAAGCGATCAACGCCGCACTGGCCAACGCCACCCGCCCCGCACCCGACCGCTTCGCCTCGAACATCGCCGCGTCCGCGAACCGCAACAGGTCGTTCCCCGTCGCCCGCGCCCCGTTGGGCACCGCCGCCCCGATCGACGCCGACACCCGCACCAACTGCCCGTGCACCGGCACCGCCGTCCGCAACAACCCCGCCACCCGCGTCGCCAACGCGTCCACACCACCGACCCGGTCGATGTCCTCGCAGATGATCACGTACTCGTCACCGGACAACCGCGCCGCCGTGCACCCCTCCGGCAGACCACCCTCCAACCGCCGCGCCAACGCCACCAACAACTCGTCACCCGCGTCATGCCCCAACGAATCGTTGACCCGCTTGAAATTGTCGATGTCGCAGAACAACACCGCCACCCGCGACCGGTCCTCCGACGCCAACAACCGCGCCAGCATCTCCTTCACCAGCGCCCGGTTCGGCAGACCCGTCAACTCGTCGTGCGTCGCCTGATGACGCAACGCCTCCGACGCACGACGACGCTCCGTGATGTCCTGGAACACCGTCAACCAGAACCGACGACCGTCATCCTGCACCGACAACGCGATGTGCAACTCGCAGTACACCCGCTCACCGTCGGGGCGGACCAATATCCGTTCCGGGATCTCATGTGTGCGGGACGACTCCTTGATCGCATCGCCCGCCGACCGCAACCAGTCGCGACTGTCGTCGGGGTGGGTCAGCTCCGCCGCGGTCCTGCCGCGCAGCTGCTCCAGGTCCGTGCCGAGCAGGTCGCACAGGGCGTCGTTGGCGTCCACCAACCGCTCGGCCTCGTCGAACAGGCCGACACCCACGGGCGTCAGCGACACCAGGTCCGCGAACCGCCGACCGGACCGGTTCATCCGGGCTCGCGCTTCGCGCTGGCCGGCCAAGGACCGCGCGAGCCGCTCGGCCTCGTCGTGCGGGTCGTACCGCACCCACCGGTTCCCGCCGGCCGACTTCGCCCGCAGCAGGGCGATCTCGACCTCGCGCATCAGCTCCTCGGGCGTGGTGTCGGAGGGCCGGCGCTCCACCAAGCCGATGCTCACCGTCCGGGCCGGGGACGGCGGATCACCGGTCGGCGCCGACACGAGCGCCCGGACCCGCGCGGCGAGCTCGGGCAGCACGTCGGCATCCCCCGGCGCCACCACCAGCACGGCGAACGCGGCGCCACCCACCCGCGCGAGCGGGTGGACGCCGTGCAGCGCCTCGGACAGCCGCCGCGCCACGGCCGCCAGCACCCGGTCGCCCACCTCGCGCCCGCCCTCGTCGTCGCGGTCGAAGTCGTCGAGCTCAACGCAGCACACGCCGACCGGCGGTCCCCCACCGCGGCACACCTCCGCCAGCCGCACCAGGAACCACGCCCGGTCCGGCAGCCCGGTCAGCGGATCACGCCCGCCCGGACCGCGCTCCAGGACCGGCCGCGCCACACCGGCCTCGAGCGAAGCCAGCTCGTGCTCCTGGGCGTCCAGCAGCCGCTGCACCCGGTCCAGGCCGCTCGACGTGTCCAGCAGGACGTCGTCCGGCGACAGCACCGGGACGTCGAGCGCGGGCCGCTCGCCCGCGTGCGCTCCCCCGTAACCCCCGATACCGCGCAGCCGCTGCTCCAACGACCGGACCCGGACGTGCGCGGCCTCGGCGACCGCCGTCGCCCGTCCGCGTTCCTGCTTGGCCTGGTCCAACTGCCCCTCGGCCCGACCGCGCTCGCGCTCGGCGTCGCTCAGCCCGCGGTGCGCGGCCTCCAGTTCCTCGCGGTACGCGGCGGCCTCGACGAGGTAGCGGTCCCGCTCACCGGTCAGGTGCGCGATCAGCGCCGACAGGCGGACCAGCACGACGTGCAACACCATGATGAGCTGGGAGGTCCGCTGCTCGACCCGCGCGCTCTCGACCAACTTCCGCCGGGCGTCGTTCAGCTCGTTGGTGACGTCGATGAGCTGCCGCTGCGCCTCGATCGTGTCGGCCTGCGCGTGCACGAGCCGGACGTGCGCGTCCGGCAGCCCGTGCTCCAGCCTGATGGTGGCGTCGCCGGCCGTCTGCACGACGATCCCGGCGGACTCGGCGTGGGCGCGCTGACCGACCGCGTCGCCACCGTGCGCGGCCACCCGCGTCCCCTCGTCGCCCGACATGTCACCGTCCCGCACAACCGGATTGTGGCCTGCCGCTCCGAAGCGGTCCTCGACCGACACGCTGCCCGTCCGGGGTGATCCGGCGGCAGGGCCGCGCCGGCCGGGGGCGGTCCGCCGTTCGGCGGGCAACGGGCTCGCGGCTACCGGACGACATCGGGCAGCGCGAGGGCCGAGTGGGCCGGTGGTGTCGGCGCGGTGGGCATGGCGACCAGCTCGCGCAACACGGCGTTGCGTTGCTCCAGGGCCTCGGCCGTGGCGGGGAAGAGCGCCGCGCCGCCGTGGTCGACCAGCGCCTGGTTCATGGCCACGAACTCCCGGCTGCCGTGCTCGTAGGCGGCGAAAGCCTCGACGTGGTCCCGGTTCGTGGCCAGCGCGTGGGCGAGCGTGTACGCGCCGACGAGCGCCAGGCTGGAGCCTTGGCCGGTCAGGAACGAAGGCGCGTACGCGGCGTCGCCGACCAGCGCGACCCGACCGCTGGACCAGCCGGGCATGCGGATCTGGCCGGCCGTGTCGAAGAACAGGTCGTCCGCCGCGCGCATGGCGGTGAGCAGGTCCGGCACCTCCCACCCCGCGCCGGCGAACGTCGTGGCGACCAGGTCCAGCTGGGCCTCGGGGTTCCGGATGACGTGGTTCGGCGGTTCCGGTCGGTGGAAGTTCAGGAAAACGTGCACCCGGTCGTGGTCGCCGACGGCGTAAAGCGCCGCTGCCCTGCCCGGGGTGTTCCACAACACGGCCTCGTGGGAAAGCCCGTAGGTGTTGGGCACCGTGAACACCGCGAAGCAGTAGCCGAGGTAGCGGTGGAACCGCTCCTCGGGACCGAACACCAGCTGTCGGGTGCGCGAGTGCATGCCGTCAGCGCCGAGCACGAGGTCGAACGTGCGCCGACCACCGCCGCGGAACGCCACGTCGACACCGTGTCCGGACTGGTCGAGGGCGTCGATGGAATCGTCGAACAGGAACTCCACGTCGTCGCGGATCGCCGCGTGGAGGGCCGCTGTCAGATCCCCCCGACGCACTTCGAGGTCCCGTCCCCGGGCGCTGCCGACGGCCACGTGCATGGGTACCGAGGCCACCTCGCCGCCTCCGGCGTCGAGGAAGGTGATCCGCCGCGTGTCGACGTGCGCTTCCTCCAGCCGCGGCAGCAGGCCCATCCGGCGGACGACCTCCACCGCGGTGCCGCGCACGTCGATCGGGTAGCCGCCGTCGCGCGGCGCACGCGCCTTCTCCACCAGCGTGACCGCGAACCCGTACCGGTGCAGCCAGTACGCCAGCGCGGGCCCGGCGATGCTCGCGCCCGAGATCAGGATCTTGCGCCGGGCAGCGCTCCTCATGTCCGTCGATCGACCGGTGGGCGTCATGACCGGATTCCTCTCCTCATGGCACGAACGAAGCACAGTGCCGGTGCGGTGACCAGACCGGCGACGGCGAAACCCGCGACGAAGGCCGATTCGGCCGGCCGGCTCGGCACCGGGTCGGCCTCGGCGGCGAGGATCGCGCCGGCGGGCAGCGCCGTCGCCGCGACGGTGGCCGGAACGCCGTCGACTGCCGGCAGCCCCCGACGCGCGGCTCGCGGCCGACCACCTCGTCGCGCTGACCTCCGGTGTCGCGCTCAGCCGGTTCGGCTCCGCGAACGCCGCGGCGGACGCCCGCTTCCGGCCGCTCGTCGTCGAGGGCGTGCGTGCGTTCCTCCGGGCCTACCGGGCCGGGTGATGACGCGCCGGGTGGTCACCCCGGCGGCTCACGGGTCACGACCCGACGCCTTCGCGGGCGGCCTCGTCCAGGGCGGCGGGGTCGATCCGCCACAGAACCGTCTCACCGTTGCTGGGCCCGGTGGCGGTGACCAGCGGTGTGGCGTTGGCGCGCAGCCAGGTGATGATCGAGGTCTTGGCGTAGCCGTAGCCCTGCTCGGTGATCAGGTCGTGGGTGAGGATGTGGGTGGCCCCGTGGTCGCGCAGGGTCGGCGCGGAGGGCCAGACGCCGAACCTCGGGTCGTCGGCGAAGGCCCATTGGGCGGTGTTGGAGGTGACGCCGACCCTGGCGTCGGCGGGCAGGTGGTGGCGGACCCAGTCGCGGACGGCCCGGATGCTGTCGTCCCGCGTGGTCTCGACCCGTGCGCCCAGTGCCGCCGTGAGCAGGACCAGGCAGGCCAAGGCGATCGCGCCCGCCTTGACCAGGCCGGGGCGGCGGTCGCGCAGTTCCGCCGCGGCGACGCCGAGGGCCAGTGTCCCGGCGACGATGACGCCGTACCCGTACTGCTCCTCGAACGTGCCGAAGGCCGCGGCGTAGACGCCGAGCGCGCCCATCGCCACCGCGCACAGCCCGACGAGCCGTCGGGCGGCGTCCGCGCCGCGTGCGGCGATCACCCCGGCGACGGGGCACGCGGCGAGCAGGAGGTAGCTGGTGCCGAAGTAGCCGACCTGGTCGACGAGGCGTCCGACGAGGTTCGGGGTGTGGGGCGCGTTGAACCCGGTGGTCTGGGTGAGGCCGATCATGCGTTCGACGCCGTCGAGCTTGGCCCGGCCCCACGCGCCCGACGACCCGTCGAGCACGACGACGAAGAGGTACACCAGGTAGGGCACCGCGCCGGCGGCGAGCACGACCGCCGCGTCCCTGATGTGCAAGGTCTTCCGCCAGGCCACGGCCAGGACGATGGGCGCGGCGGCGAGCACGATCGTCACGTCCTTGGTCAGCACGCCGCAGCCCAGCAGGAGCCCGGCCGCGACCGCGGCGCCCGTCGGGACGCGACCGCCGCCGCTCACCGCCCGGACGAGGAGCAGGTACCCGGCCAGGGCGACCGCGACGGCAGGGGTCTCCAGGAAGAGCCTGCTGTTGTTGCGCAGGACGAACGGGTCGAACGCGAGGATCGTCGCGCAGCACGCGGCGAGGCCGGTGCCCGCGACGCGGTGGACCAGCAGGAAACCGAGCGCGACGGTCACCGCGCCCAGGACCGCGTTGCCCCAGCGCAGCGCCAGCGCGAGGTCCATGTCGGTGCCCGACAGGCCGAACAGGTCGATGAGCAGGCCGTTGAGCAGGAAGCTGCCGGGCGGGTGCAGGAAGAAGGGGATGCCGTCCAGGTTGGGCAGCTCGCCGCGGGCCGCGCTGGCGGCCAGGCGCGCGTACACCATCTCGTCGACCCAGAGGTCGAAGGCGCGGGTCAGGCCGAAGGCGCGCACCGCCAGGGCGATCGCGCCGAAACCCGCCGCGACGAGCAGCGGCGGGCGTCCGTGCGCCAGTCGTCCGCGCGCCGGTCGTCTGCTGTGCGTCATGTCGACCTCCCGGTGGGCACGGGGTCGGTGCCGGGCCGTTCCCGGACGGCCCGGCGGTAGAAGTCCGCCTGCCGCCGGGCGAGCGCGTCCCAGTCGTAGGCCGCGGCGAACGAGCGGGCGCGGCGGACGCGGTCGCCGGTCTTGGGCGTGCGGTGCAGGCGGATCAGGGCCTCGGCGTAGGCGGGCACGTCGAACGGGGTGACCAGCTCGCCGCTGTGCGCGGGCACGACCTCCCGCAGGCAGGGTATGTCGAACGCGAGCACGGGGGTCCCGGTGGCGAGCGCCTCGACGGCGACGATGCCGAAGGTCTCGAACCGCGACGGCACGGCGACCAGGCGGGCGCGCGCGAGCAGGTCGTACTTCGCCTGCCCGGTGACCCAGCCGGCGAAGCGCACGCGGTCGGCGATGCCGAGGTCGTCGGCCAGGTCGCGCAGCCTGCGCCCGCCGGGTCCGGTCCCGGCGACGACCAGCGTCCCGGTGACGTGGGCGCAGGCCGAGGACCACGCGCCCAGGAGCAGGTCGAGCCCCTTCTGCATGAACTCCAACCGTCCTATGTAGACGACGTCGGCGCCGTCGGAGGGGGTGGCGGCGAAGGCGCGCGGGTCCACCCCGTTGCCGATGACCTCGACGTGCGCGCGGGGGTTCAGGGCGGTCAACCGGTCCGCGACGCCTCGGGACACCGCGACCAGCCGCCGGTGGCGACGCACGCCGAACCGCTCGACCAGGTGGAACGGCAGGTGGTACTGGCGGGCCTTGTCGCGGGCGTTGAGCCACTGCACGACACCGACCGTCGGCCGCCCGGTCCACAGTGGAGCGCCCATCGTGGAGAACGGCGCGAAGAAGTCCTCCACGACGAGGTCGGCGGCGTGGCGGCGCGCGGCGAAGGGGAGCGCCGCGGCGTAGCCGAGCACCCGCCCGACGAGGGTCCTCCCCCGCCCCGGACCGACGTGGACGTAGCGGACGCCGTCCTGGACGCGGTCGCGGCAGCCGGGGAACCTCGTGGTCAGCACGGTGACCCGGTGGCCGGCGGCGACCAGCCTCCGGTCGATCTCGTGGGTGCGCAGCGAGCCGCCGCCCGCGCCGGGCATGTCGGGGTCCTCGAACCCCAGGTGCAGGATGTCCAGGGACGCGCCCGGCCGTCCGCGCGGCTCCCGACGGGGCCACAACGCCGCCGACACCGCGACCACCGCGATGCACAGCCACGCCGGAGTCGAGGAACGGGCCACCAGCAGCACCACCGTCAGCCCGGCGACGAGCACCGCGGCACGCGCGAACGCCCGCAGCGCGCGGGCGGGCAGGAACCGGTGGACGAGCACCGCGCACACCAGCGCGGCGAGGGAAGCGCCGAAGGCCACGCCGACCGCGAGACCCGTTGTGGCGGCGGCGTACCAGCCCACGCACATGCCGCCCGTGACCACGGCGGTCGCCACCGCGAGCGCGGCACGGCACCTCGCGTGCGCGCCCACGCCCAGCAAGACCATGACCAGGGCGCTGATCGCCCCGAACGAGAACCCGGCGACGGCGAGCCAGGGCAGCAGGCCGAGCGCGCCCGCGTACCGGTCGGGCAGCACGGCCGACACCGCCGACGGCGGCACGGTGGCGACCACGGCGGTGATCGGCAGGGCGAGCCGGGTGAACGACCCGAGCATCGCGCCGACCACCTCGGGCGTCCGCTCGGGAGCGGTGTTGCGCAGCAGCGGGAAACCGGCCAGCGCGGCCGACGCCGCCACGTACACCGGGCCCTTGGCCATCACCGCCACCGCCTGGTAGCCCGCGCCTGCCGTCGAGTCGGCGTCGACCGCCGCCACCAGCACGACGTCGCACCCGACCAGGGCGGACAGCGTGAGCTGCGCCGAGGCGAGCACACCGGTCTCGCGCCACCGGGTCCGATCGCGCAGCAGGCCCGGCCGCCAGGCGAGGTCGCCGCGCAGGGTGGTCACGCCCGTCCAGGCCACGACGACCGCGCCGACGACGAACCCGCCGACCGCGCCCGCCGAGCCGAGGCCGAGCGCGACGGCGGCCACGCTCGCCACCAGCCGCACCACGACCTCGGCGACGGAGGCCGCCGCGTAGCGGCCGAAGCGCGCTTCCCCTTGCAGGCGGCCCCACACCGGGGAGATGGCGAACACCGCGAACCCCGCCGCGCCGAGCGCGACGGCGACGCCGGGCGTGCTCAGCACCAGGCCGAGACCGGTCAGCGCCACGGCGGTGACCGCACCGCCGAGCAACGCCACGAGCACGGCGAAACCCGTGCTGTCGCGCCGGACCACCGAGCCGGCGGGACCGGCGCGCACCGCGCGGGCCAGGGGCAGCGGCACCAGGGCGGCGGCGGCCACCCCGGCGGTGGTCACCAGCGACTGGGCGGCGCTGTAGTCGACGAACTGCGCGGGCGTCAGCAGGTTCGCCAGGAGCAGCGTGCCGACGTAGCCGGTGACGCCGACCAGTCCGGCGGCGGCGGTCACCAGCGCACCCGCGCGGTGGAGCCCGGTCACGCCCGCCTCGCCTCCTCGTCGGCGGGCGCCAGCCGGGCGGGCAGCCCGGCCGGACCCGAGAGCAGGTCGTAGCGGTCGGCCAGGCGCACGCGCTCGACGGTCAGGCCGAGCCGTGCCACCACGCGCGGCGCGTCGAAGTCGTCGCAGCCGGCCAGCAGCACGGTCGTCGTGCCGTCGCGGTGGGTCGCGACCTCGTCGGTGGCGCGCAGCCGCCCGACGCCGGGTGCGACGCCCGGCGCGCAGCGGACGACGGTGGCGATGTCGGGCCGGGCCGTGCGGCGGCAACCGGTCCGCTGCCCGGCCGCCTCCTGCACGAGCACGCCCGCCAGGAGCTCGGCGCTGCGCTCCCAGGTGAAGCAGCCCGCCCACGCCCGGCAGCGGTCGGCGAACGCGGCGGCCGTGCCGGGGTCCGCCAGGTCGGTGAGCAGGTCGACCAGCGCCGCGGGCAGGTCGTCGGCGTCGGCCACCAGTCGGCCGGTCCGACCGTGGATGACCGAATCGCGCACACCGGGCGCGTCCACCGCCAGGCACGGCACGCCCCGACCGGCCGCTTCGACGATGGAGCAGCCCCACCCCTCGCCGGCGGAGGTGCACGCGGTCAGCCAGGCCCGGTCGAGCAGCCCGTCCCGGACCGCGTCGGGCTGCCTGCCGTGGAAGGTCACCACCCCGTGGAGGCCGAGCCGTGCCGCGAGGTCGCGCAGGCGGGGCAGTTCGACGCCGTCGCCGACGACGTCCACGCGCAGCCCCGGCAACCGGGCGGCCACCGGCGGCAGCGCCGACAGCAGCAGGTCCAGGCGCTTGTGCGGCACCAGCCGGCTGACCACCGTGATCGTCGGGTCGGGAGCGCGCGGCGCGGTCGCGCCCGCCGGGGCGGCGGTGCCGTTGGGCACGATGCAGATCGGTCCGCGCCACCCCAGGCGCTGCCGCAGCCGGGTACGGGTGGACGGCGAGACCGCCACCGTGAGGCGACGCCCGTAGACCCGGCGGGCCACCGGCCCCTCCAGGAACCGGCCCACCGCCGCCATGGGCGGGGAGAACCGATCGGCGAACTGCTCCTGGTGCACGTGGTGCACCACCTGCACCACCGGCACGCTCCCACCGGCGAACAGCGGGGCGAAGAACGGGATGCCGTTCTGGCAGTCCACGATCGCGTCGAACCGGCCGCGCTCGCGCAGCAACCGCCACGCCACCGCCGGGTACACCGACAGCGCTCCCCCGGCGCGCACCACGTCGACGCCGTCGATCACCTCGTGCGCGGGCAGCGCCTCCGGGCGCGCGGTCAGCCACGTCACCCGCACCCCTGCGCCGACCCAGCGGCGGGCGATGTGGTGCAGGTACCACTCCGCGCCGCCGGCCTGCGGGTGCCGGACGTCCCGCCAGTTCAACACCGCCAGGTGCTTGCCGCGCAGCCGTGCCACGTTGGTCATGCGACACCCGGCCGGTACAGGCGCAGCAGCGACACGAACGTGGCCACACCGTCCCGCACGGGGTGGAAGGTCGTGCGCGCGTCGTCGGTCCACGCCACCGGGATCTCCACCACCTGCCGACCCGCGGCCTGCACCTGGCGCAGCAGCTCCACGTCGAAGGCGAACCCCGTCAAGCGGCACCGCCGCAACGCCGCGTGCACCACGTCCCGCTGGAAGAACTTGAACCCGCACTGCGTGTCGCGCACCCCCACCACCAACGGCCGCGCCAGCGCCCGGAACACCGCGCCGCCCAGGCGTCGCCCCAACGGCTGGGCGCGCACGAACCGCGCGCCCGGCGCGTGCCGCGAGGCCACCACCGCGGGCGCGCCCCAGCGCAGGCGGGACATCACCTCGGTCAGCGTGTCCAACGGCGTGGACAGGTCCGCGTCCACGAAACCCACGAACGCCGCCGTCCCCGCCGACAGGCCACGCCGCACCGCGGCGCCCTTCCCGGCGCGGGAGCACCCGATCACCGCCAGGTCCACCCCGCCGGCCTCGACACCTCTCACCACCTCGGCCGTGTCGTCCACGCTGCCGTTGTCCACCACGACGATCCGCGTGCGCCACGGGCGCTCGTCGAGGTAGGCCACCGCCGCACGCAGGGTCGCGGGCAACCGCGCCGCCTCGTTGTAGGCGGGGATCACGATCTCCAGGTCGACCACCCGACGAACGGGCCCCACCGCGCCGGGCAAGCCGAGAACACATCTCGACATGACCATGTGCATCCTATTCCAGGTAGGAGGAGAAAAGATTGCAAAACTATTCGATCACGGACTCGGACCGCGATCGCCAGATAGATAACCGGAGCATCACACCGACAAACACCGTTTCCGGCGCAATAATCGGACCCGCTCTTCGACCCCGATCAAAGGCCGGGCGATCGGCGCAGGTCATTTCGTCCGGGAGAGCGACCGCGCGCACCCGGCGGTCGGGGATGTTCACCCGCACGGATCAACCGGGGCCACGTTTTCCCGACCGATCAAGCCGACTGCCGACCGGCCGAAAATGCACACAGCTTTTCGCGAGAGATGTGAAAGCGGCGGTCGTGACCACGGGGTCCACAGTGGACTCCGGGCGGAACGCGAGGCGGGCACGGACGCGCTACCGGGAGCGCGTCCGTGCCCGTGGGAGCAGGCGCCGCTACGCCGCCGCGGTCAGCGCGGCGCGAACCAGGGCGGCGACCTCCTGCCGCCGGTCGTCCAGGAAGAAGTGGCCGCCGGGCAGGACGTGGAGGCCGAACGGGCCGGTGGTGTGCCCGGCCCACGCCTCGACCTCGGGCACGGTGGCCTTCGGGTCGCGGTCGCCCACGAGCGCGGTGATCGGCGTCGACAGCGGCGGGTGGCCGGGGAACTCGTAGGTCTCGACGGCGCGGTAGTCGGCGCGCAGGGTCGGCAGCACCATCCTGAGCAGTTCGTCGTTGTCCAGGATGCGCTGGTCGGTGCCGCTGAGCGCGCGGATCTCCGCCAGCACGCCGTCGTCGTCGCGCAGGTGGACGCGTTCGGAGCGCGTCGTGGACGGCGCGCGGCGGCCGGACACGATCAGCGCCGTCGGGGTGACGCGGTGCGCCACCTCGTAGGCGACGACCGCTCCCATGCTGTGGCCGAAGAACGCGTACGGCCCCTCGCCCAGCGCCTCGGCGACCATGTCCGCGAGCGCGGGCACCGTGCCGAAGTGCGGTTCCCGCCTGCGTTCCTGCCGCGCCGGGTACTGGACGCACCACACCTCGGCGAACGACGACAGCACGCGGGCCAGCGGCAGGTACGCGCTGGCCGCGCCGCCCGCGTGCGGGAAGCAGATCAGGCGCGGCGCGCCGGCGGGCGCGTCGTGGAAGTGGCGGAACCACTCGGTGTTCATCGGCGTCCTCAGGCGGATCGGGCGGTTTTCGGCGGCAGCAGGGCGTTCTTGGGGTTCAGCGCGACCACGCGGAACGCCTCCGCCGTGACGTCGAGGCGGTGGAACAGGTTGTCCTGGCCCGCGAACACGACCGTGCCCACGTCCAGCCGGCGCAGCCCCGCGACCACGTCGGGCCAGCGGATCGCGCGGTCGAAGGTGTCCAGCAGCATGGTCCGCATGGCGTCCGCGGTCTCGACCAGCGCACCGTCCTGGTCGGCCACCACGGGGATGCGCGGCGCGCCGATGGTGTAGCGGGTGAAGACCTCCGCTTCCGCCTTGTGCCGCAACGGCGTGAACGCCGCCGCGTGCACCGGCGGGCGCATGGTGTGCATCGAGTACCCGCCCGCGGCGCGGATGTCGGCGATGAACGCGTCCAGGTGGCGCTCGCTCAACGACACCAGGTGGAAGCCGCGGTCGAGGTGGCCGGACACGTCGTACCACTCGCCGCGCTCCGCCATGCCGCGCAGCACGTCGTGGAACGCCTCCTCCGGCACCCGCACCACGCAGTGCGTCACCAGGTCCGAGCCGGCGAAGTACTCCTCCTCGCACCGCGCGAGGTCCACGGTGAAGCGGACGGCGTCGGCGAAGGACAGCGCTCCCGTGTAGACCGCGGCGGCCTTCTGCCCGAAGCTCGGGCACGCGACCACGTCCGCCCGCACACCCCGGACCTGCTCGGCGCGGTCGGCCAGGGCCAGGCAGCTCACCACGAACGCGACCTGGGCGTCGGCGGAGTACCCGTCCTCGCCGTCGGCCCGCAGGCGCGCCAACAGCGGGTAGCCCAGGACCTCGGACGCCTCCGCGACCCGCTCGCGCGCGAAGCGGTCCAGCACGAGGAACTTGCCCAGCGTGGCGAAACCGGAGGGTGCCATGCCGGGGAAGACCATCGCCGTGCGGTCGGCCATCAGCTCGCCGCCGCGTCGGCCAGCGCCTGCCGCTCCAGCGCGGCGCGGTCCGGCTTGCCGTTGCGGTTCAACGGGAAGCGGTCCACCACGACGACGCGGTTGGGCGCCTCCCAGGGCGGCAGCACCTCGTTGATGCGCTCGCGCCACACGGCGGCGTCCGTGCCGGACTCGTCCTCGACGAAGAACACCAGGCTGCTGCCGCGCCGGTCGTCGGGCAGGGCGACGACCTTGGTGGAGCAGCCCGCCCGCGCGGCGCGCCGCTCGATCACCTCGGGGTAGAGCGTGTGGCCGTTGCGGTGCACCGCGAGCTTGCGGCCCAGCACGTGCAGGTTGTCCCGCTCGTCCAGGTAGCCGAGGTCGCCGCTGGGGTACCAGTCGACCCGCACCGGGTCGACGCCGCCGTCCTGGTCGAGGTAGCCGGTCATCAGGTCCGGCGTGCGGACCAGGACCTCCCCGACCTCGCCGGCGGGCAGGCGGTTGCCGTCGTCGTCCACGACGGCCAGCTCCAGGCCCGGCATGGCGCGCCCGCAGGCCACCGGGTTCTCCGGCGTGGCGAAGGAGACGTTGCCCAGCTCGGTGCTGCCGTAGCTGTCCAGCAGCGGCAGGCCGTACTCGGCGACGTACTCGTCCACCAGGTTCGGGTCCAGCGGTGCCGCGCCCACGCACAGCATCCGGGCGGCGTCCAGGGCCGGGCGCAGCGCCGGGCGGCGGCGGGTCAGGTTCAGCATGCTGCGGTAGGTCGCGGGTGTCGCGTCGAACACCGTGCCGCCGCACCGGGCGGCCATCGTCAGCGCCCGGTCCAGCCGCTTGTAGGGCGCGATGACCAGCGAGCAGCGGGCCAGCCACGCGATGAGGACCATCGACAGCCCGTACTGGTGGGAGAACGGCAGCAGCGGCACCAGCACGTCGGACGCCACGTGCCCCACCTGCGCGCGGTTGCGGTCCAGGTTGCGCAGGAACGAGCCGCCGGACTTCACCACGCCCTTCGGCGTGCCGGTCGAGCCGGAGGACCACATGACCAGGCCGTCGGGCCGCTCGCACCACTCGCCGACCGACAGCCGGGCCTGCAACGGCACCCGGCCCGACGCGGCGACCATCAGCTCGAAGACGGTGACCTGGTGCGCCACGCCGTCGGGCAGCGGCGCGTCGTCGTCCACGACGCACATCTTCACGCCCGCCTGGCGGATGATCGCGCGCGTCGACTCGCGCTGCTCCTGGTGGTCGACCAGCACGATGGACGCGCCCACGTGCATGAGGGCGAGCAGGGCGCACACGTACCCGGCCGAGTTGCCCGCCTTGAGCAGGACCCGGTCGCCGTGGTTGACACCGCGCTCCTGGAGCTCGCGGGCCATGTTCAGAGCGTCGCGTTCGAACTCGGGCAGCGGCTGCACGCCGTCCGGGCCGAAGATCTTCGCCGTCATCGGACCTCTTTCCGTCCACTGCGCCGGTGGATGTGGTCGCCGGTCTGCGCGGGATGTCCCCCGAGGAACGTGCGGACGCGCCGGGCACCCGTCCCCGGCACGCTCCCAGGCTCCGCACCGGGGCATGGCCCGGTGAACCCCTACCCGCCCCCTAGGGTCCCCTGATCCCGGTCGCGCGGGGTCGGCCCGAGTGGCGCCGCTGTTACGCTCCGCCGCGGAAAACCTCCGCGATGTGCTCGGCACCCGTTGTCCCGACGCCGTTTCCGCCCCGTTCGCGGTTTTCCCGTCAACCCCTTTTCTCGCCACGGAGGTAGTGGTGGTCGCAGAAGCGAGAACGGCGGCGGAGAGCGCCGCGACGATCGACGAGCCGGTGGCGCGGGACCTGCCCGCCTTCGCCCGCCAGCCCGTGCTGGTGGTGGCGGGCGCGGTGGTCGCGGCCCTGCTCGCCACCGCGGGGCGCTACGGCTTCGCCGGTGACGAGCTGTACTTCCTCCGCGCGGGCCGCAGCCTGGACTGGAGCTACGCCGACCAGCCGCCGCTGGTGCCGCTGGTGGCGAGGCTCGTGGACCTGCTGTTCGGGCCGAACCTGGTGGCGCTTCGGGTGTTCCCGGCGCTGCTGACCGGGGTGGGCGTGGTGCTCGCCGCGCTGCTGGCGCGGGAGTTCGGCGGCGCGCGGCGGGCGCAGCTCGTGGCGGCCGGCGCGTTCGCCTGCTCCCCCATCGTGCTGGTGCACGGCCACTGGCTGGCCACCGCGACGCTGGACATCGTGAGCTGGGCGCTGATCTGCCTGCTCCTGGTGCGGTGGGTGCGCACGCGGCGGGACGTGCTGCTGCTGTGGGCCGGCGTGACCACCGCCGTCGCGTTGCAGAACAAGTTCCTGGTCGTGTTCCTGGTGGTCGTGCTGCTGGTGTCGATCGCGGTGACCGGCCCGCGGGAGGTGCTCGGCCGCCCGCTGCTGTGGGTCGGCGCGGCGATCGCCGTCGTGGCCACCGTGCCTGCCCTGCTGTGGCAGGCGTCGCACGGCTGGCCGCAGCTCGCGATGGGTCCGGTGCTGTCGGCGGAGATCGACGCCGTCGAGGGCGGGCGCGCGATGTTCCTGCCGTTCGTCCTGGGTTCGGCCGGGCCGCTGCTGATGTTCCCCGCCATGTACGGGACGTGGCGGCTGCTGCGCGCGGAGTGGTTGCGGCCGTACCGGTTCCTGGGCTGGACGGTCGTCGGCCTGCTCGCGGTGTTCCTGATCACCAACGGGCGGCAGTACTACGTGGCCGGCGTGTTCCCCGTCGTGTGGGCGGTGGCGGCCGTCGAACTCGACCGCGCCGACTCGGCCCGCTGGTGGCGGTTCGCGTTCGGCAAGGTGGGTTTCGCCTTCTCCGCGCTCGCGGCGGTGTTCCTGGCGCTGCCCGTGCTGCCGGTGACGTCGGTGGCGACCGGTCCGCAGGCGTTCCTGCTGTCGTCCGTGGAGACCATCGGCAACCCCGAGCTGGTGGACGCCGTGGAGCGGGCCTACCGGGCGCTGCCCGCCGCGCGGCAGGAGGAGGCCGTGGTGGTCGCCGACACCTACGGCCCGGCGAGCGCGGTGGAGGTGCTGGGCCGTGAGCGGGGCCTGCCGCACGCCTACAGCCCGCACCGGGGGTACTGGTACTTCGGCGCGCCGCCGGACTCCGCGCGCACGGTGCTGTTCGTGGGCGCGGACGAGAACTACCTGCGGCAGTACTTCGGGTCCGTCCGCAGGGTGGGCGAGGTCGACAACGGGGTCGGCGTGGTGAACTTCAGCCAGGGCATGGCGATCTGGCTGTGCGAGGACGTCAAGCAGCCGTGGTCGCGGTTGTGGCCGACCATGCACCACCTGGCCTGACCCGCGCCGCTCGGCCCGGTCCGACTTCGCGTCGCACCCGGCCGAGCCCGACCCCACCACGAGCGAAGGCCGCGCGTGCCACCGGAAAACGGTGGCACGCGCGGCCTTCGGCCTTCCCGCGGGCGGTCCGGTACCCGAGCCGGCTTCGCACCGCCACCAGGCCGAACCGGCTCCACACCGCGAAAAAGCCGCGCGTGCCACCGGGAACCGGTGACGCGCGCGGCCTCCGCCCGCCTACAGGCGGTCCAGCCAGGTGGCCACGGCCTCGGCCGTCGTCCCGGCGTGGGACTCCATCACGGTGAAGTGGTTGCCCGGCGTGTCCAGCGCCTCGTGCGCACCGGCCCACGTCGACCGCCACTCGCCGTCCCGGTTCCACGCGAACAGCGGTTCCGCGGCGCGGACCAGGAGGGTGCGGGCGCCGATCTCCCGCGGCCGCCAGTCGCGGTAGAGGCGGAAGTAGGCCCCCATCGCCGTGAGGCGCGCGTCGTCCAGCGGTGTGTGGCCGTCCTCGCGGTCCAGCATCCCGTCGGTCAGGTCGCCCTGGATGCCGGTCAGCGCGTCGCCGTCGTGCGAGTAGATGTCGATCAGCACGACCGCCGCCGGTCCACCCTCGCCGTCGAGGCGGGCGGCCAGCTCGTGCGCCAGCATCCCGCCCGACGAGTGCCCCAGCAGCACGTACGGCCGGTCGCCGACGTACGCGCGCAACGCCTCCGCCTGCGCCTCCGTCACCGCCTCGACCGAGGCGGGCACCGGTTCGGAGGCCAGGAAGCCCGGCGCGGGCAGCACCGCCACCTCGCGCCGGTCCCGCAGCGCCGCCGCGAACCGCGTGTACTGGAAGGGACCGGAGATGGCCAGGATCGACGGCAGGCACACCACCACCGGCCCCGGCCCCGGCGCCAGCCGGGTCACCGCGAGCGGCGCGGGCAGGTCGGCCGGGGCGGCGAAGGAAGGCCGGAACTCCGAGGCCGCGATGAGCAGCGGCAGGAACTCCGACATCCGGCCCGCTCGCGCCGCCTGCCGGTACATCGTCGTCACCGTGTCGGCCGCCGCCGGCTCGGGCGCGGCGCCCGCGACGGCTTCCGCGAGGACGGCCATCACGCGCTCCGGGGTGGGGTGGTCGAACAGCAGGGTCGCCGGCAGCGCGCTCCCGGTCGCGGCGACCAGGCGGTTGCGCAGCTCCAGCGACGTCAGGGAGTCGAAGCCCAGCTCCAGGAACGGCTGGTCGGGCGCGATCGCGTCCGGGTCGTGGCCGAGCACCGCGCCCGCTTGGCCGCGCACCAGGTCGAGCAGCGCGGCGGCGCGGTCCGGCCCGGACATCGCCGCGAGCGAGCGGGCGTACTCGGCCGGGTCGTGCCGTGCCGCCGCCGCCCGCCGGGACGGCGCGCGGACCAGGCCGCGCAGCAGCGGCGGCAGCAGCCCGGCGGACGCCTGCTCGCGCAGCGCCGCGAAGTCGACCCGCACGGGCAGCGCGACCGGCAGGTTGGCGGCGCAGGCCCGGTCGAACAGGGCCAGGCCCTCGTCGGAGGCCAGCGGCACCAGGCCGGAGCGCGCCATCCGCCGCAGGTCCACCTCCGCCAGGTCGCCGGTCATGGCGCTGCGCCGCGCCCACAGGCCCCACCCGAGGGCGACGCCGGGCAGGCCCGCCGCGCGCCGGCGGGCGGTGACGGCCTCGACGAACGCGTTGGCCGCCGCGTAGTTGCCCTGTCCGGGACCGCCGAAGGTGCCGGCGGCGGAGGAGAACACGACGAACGCGGTCAGGGCGTGGTCGCGGGTCACCTCGTCCAGCGCCAGCACGGCGTCCACCTTCGGGCGCAGCACGCGGTCGACGCGCTCGGGCGTCAGCGACCCGATCACGCCGTCGTCCAGGACGCCCGCCGCGTGGATCACGCCCCGCAGCGGCCGGTCGGGCGGCAAGCCCGCCACGGCGGCGCGCAGCGCGTCGGGGTCGGCGGCGTCGCACGCGGCCACGGCCACCGCCGCGCCCAGCCCGCGCAGCTCCTCCGCCAGTTCGTCGGCCGCGCCGCGGCTCACCAGCAGCAGGCCGCGGACGCCGTGCGCGGTCACGAGGTGCCGGGCCACGAGCCCGCCCAGCACACCGGTCGCGCCGGTGATCAGCACCGTGCCGTCGGGGTCGAACACGACCGGGTCGGTGTCGGCGGCGGGCACGCGGACCAGGCGCGGCGCGGTGATGCCGCCGTCCCGCACGGCGAGCTGCGGCTCGTCGCAGGCCAGCGCGGCGGCCACCGCCGCGCCCGCGCCGTCGAGGTCGAGGTCGAGGTCGAGGTCGAGGAGGCTGAACCGGCCGGGGTTCTCCGACTGGGCGGACCGGACGAGGCCCCACACCGCGGCGACCACCGGGTCGTCGGCCCGGACGCCCGCGGTGACGACGACGAGCCTGCTCGCCGCGCACCGCGGGTCGGCCGACCAGTCGCGCAGCAGGTCAACGACCCGCAGCAGGGTGGCGCGGGTGGCCGACGCCGGGTCGCCCGCCGCCGGGACCACCGGGCACAGCACGGCGGCCGGCACCCCGCCCGCGACCAGGGAGGCGAGGTCGGGGTGGCTCGCGTAGCGCACGCCGGCCAGGTCCAGCGCCGCGCCCACCTTCAGCTCGTCCTCGCCCAGCACGGCGAAGGTCAGCTCGCCGGGTGCGCCCGGCGGCACCTCCACCCAGTCGACGCGGAACAGCGACTCCGCGCCCGCCGGGCCGGTCGGCGCGGCGCGCAGGGTGAGGCCGCCGACGACGCCGACCGGCGCGCCGTCCCCGTCGGCGAGGTCGAGGCGGATCACGCCGTCGTCCACTTCGGACAGCCGCACGCGCAGCCGGTCCGCGCCCGCGACGACCGCGCTCACCCCGGACCACGTGAACGGCAGGCCACCGCCGCCGAAGCCCGCGACGGCGATCGCGTGCAGCGCCGCGTCCAGCAGCGCCGGGTGCAGCGTGTGCCCGCCGGGGTCGACGGGCAGCTCGACCTCGGCGAACACCTCGTCGCCGTGCCGCCAGGCCGCGCGCAGGCCCTGGAACGTCGGGCCGTACTCCAGCCCGGCGGCGGCGAGGTCGTCGTAGAGGGTGTCCAGGGCGACCGGCTCGCCCGGCGGCGGCCACGCGGTCAGGTCCACCGCCACCTCGCCGCGCGGGGCCAGCACACCGGTCGCGTGGGGCGTCCACGGCTCGTCGACGGCCCCTTCGCGGCGCGAGTGCACGGCGAGGGCGCGCCGACCCGCCTCGTCCGGACCGTCCACCACCAGGCGCAGCTGCACCGCCGCGTCGGACAGCACCAGCGGCGCGGCGAGGGTCAGCTCCTCCACCAGCGCGCAGCCCACCTCGTCGCCTGCGCGCAGCGCGAGCTCCACGAACGCCGTGCCGGGCAACAGCACCGTGCCGCCGAGGGCGTGGTCGGCCAGCCACGGGTGCGTCCGCGTGGACAGCCGGGCGGTGAACACGACGCCGTCCGAGCCGGGCAGCTCGGCCGCCGCGCCCAGCAGCGGGTGGTCGGCCGCGCCGAGGCCGGCGGCGGACACGTCGCCGGGCGCGTCGACCAGCGTCGGCCAGTAGCGGGTGTGCTCGAACGCGTGCGTCGGCAGGTCGACGACGACGCCGGGCGCGAGCGCGGACCAGTCCGGCTCCACCCCGGCCACCACGACCTCCGCCAGCGACGCCAGCGCCCGGCGCAGGCCGCCCTCGCCGCGCCGCAGCGTGCCGACGACCGCGCCGCCGGCGGCTTCCCACGTCTCCTGGACGCCCATCGTCAGCACGGGGTGCGGGCTGACCTCGATCGCCACGTCGTGGCCGTCGGCGGCCAGGCGCTCCACCGCGCCCCGCAGGTCCACGGTGCCGCGCAGGTTGCGGTACCAGTAGGCGGCGTCCATCTCCGCGCCGGTCAGCACCTCGCCGGTCACGGTCGAGTACAGCGGCACGGTCCCCGGCCGGGGCGTGATGCCGCGCAGCGCGGCCACGATGTCGTCGGCCAGCGGCTCGACCTGCGCCGAGTGGGACGCGTAGTCCACCGCGATCCGCCGCGCCCGCACGCCGTGGTCGTCGCACCAGGCTCGGAGGCCGTCCAGCGCGGGCACCTCGCCGGACACGACGACGGAGCCCGGCCCGTTGACCGCCGCGACGGACAGCCCGGCGAACCTGGCGACGAGCGCCTCCGCGTCGGCGGCGGGCAGCGCGAGGGACACCATGCCGCCCCGGCCGCCGATGCGCGTGATCAGCCGGGACCGCTCGACGACGACCGCCGCGCCGTCGGCCAAGGTCAACGCGCCCGCCACGACGGCGGCGGCGATCTCGCCCTGGGAGTGCCCGACGACCGCCGCGGGCTCGACGCCCCACGACCGCCACAGCCCCGCCAGCGACACCATCACCGCGAACAGCACCGGCTGCACGACGTCGACCCGCTCGAAGTCGCCGGACCGCAGCACCTCGTACAGGTCCCAGTCGACCAGCGGGTGGATCGCGGCGGCGCACCCCGCCATCCGCTCGGCGAACGCGGGCGAGGTCTCCAGCAGCTCCACCGCCATGCCCGCCCACTGCGAACCCTGGCCGGGGAACACGAACACCACGCGACCCGACCGGGCCGCCGTGCCGCGCACGACACCCGGCGACGCGGGCAGCCCGCCGGCCAGCTCGTCCAGCCCCCGCACGAGTTCCTCGCGGGTCGCGCCGACCACGACCGCCCGGTGGGCGAACCGGGTCCGCGCCACGGCCAGCGAGTGCGCGAGGTCGAGCGGCCGGACGTCCCGGTCCGCCACGAAGTCGCGCAGCCGCGCGGCCTGCGCGCCGAGCCCGGCCGCGGTGCGGGCGGACAGCAGCACCGGGACGAGCCGCTCCTCGGGCTCGGCCGGCGCGTCCGGTGCGGGCACGTGTTCGAGGATGACGTGCGCGTTGGTGCCGCTGACGCCGAACGACGACACCGCCGCCCGCCGCGCGCGACCCACCTCCGGCCACGGCCGGTTGTCGGTCAACAGCTCGACCGCGCCCTCCGACCAGTCCACGTGCGACGACGGCTCGTCCACGTGCAACGTCTTCGGCAGCACGCCGTGCCGCATCGCCATGACCATCTTGATGATCCCGGCGACACCCGCCGCCGCCTGCGTGTGGCCGATGTTCGACTTGATCGAACCCAGCCACAGCGGTTCCGACCGGTCCTGCCCGTAGGTCGCCAGCAGCGCCTGCGCCTCGATGGGGTCGCCCAACGTGGTGCCGGTGCCGTGCGCCTCCACGGCGTCCACATCGGACGGACGCAATCCGGCGTTCGCCAACGCCTGGCGGATCACCCGCTGCTGCGACGGACCATTCGGCGCGGTCAAGCCGTTCGACGCGCCGTCCTGGTTCACCGCCGAACCCTTGACCACGGCGAGCACGCGGTGACCGTTGCGCCGGGCGTCGGACAGCCGCTCCACCAGCAACATGCCGACGCCCTCACCCCACCCGGTGCCGTCGGCGGCGGCGGCGAACGCCTTGCACCGGCCGTCCGGGGCCAGGCCGCGCTGCCGGCTGAACGCGATGAACGTGCCGGGCGTCGACATCACCGTCACCCCGCCCACCAGCGCGAGGTCGCACTCCCCCGCCCGCAGCGCGTGCGCGGCCATGTTCAACGCCACCAACGACGACGAGCACGCCGTGTCCACCGTCACCGCCGGGCCCTCCAGCCCGAACGTGTAGGCCACCCGCCCGGACGCGACGCTGCCGGACGTGCCGGTGCTCAGGTACGCCTCCAGGTCCTCGGCGGCGAGTTGCAGGAGGTTCCCGTAGTCGTTGTACATCACGCCCGCGAACACGCCCGTCCGGCTGCCGCGCAGGGAGCGCGGGTCGATGCTGGCCCGCTCGACGGCCTCCCACGACGTCTCCAGCAGCAACCGGTGCTGCGGGTCCATCGCCAGCGCCTCGCGCGGCGAGATGCCGAAGAAGCCGGGGTCGAAGTCGGCCGCGGTCGCCAGGAACCCGCCGGAGCGGGTGTAGCTGGTGCCGGGCCGGTCCGGGTCGGGGTCGTAGAGCGCCTCGACGTTCCAGCCGCGGTCGGTCGGCAGGTCGGTGACGCCGTCGCCACCGGTCGCGACCAGCCGCCACAGGTCCTCGGGCGAGGCGACACCGCCGGGGAACCGGCACGCCATGCCCACGATGGCGATGGGGTCGTCGGCCGACGCCGTCGCCCGCGCCACGTCGACCGCGACGTCCGCGCCGGACAGCTCGGCCAGCAGGTGGTCGGCCAGCACGCGCGGCGTCGGGTAGTCGAACACCAGCGTCGCGGGCAGCCGCAGCCCGGTGTCCGCGCCCAGCGCGTTGCGCAGCTCCACGGCGGTCAACGAGTCGAACCCGAGGTCGCCGAACGTGTGCAGCGGGTCGACCGCCGCCGCGCCCGCGTGCCCGAGGACCGCCGCGACGTGGCCGCGCACCAGGTCCAGCACGTGCCGGTCCCGCTCGTCGGCGTCGAGCCCGGCCAGCGCGCGGGCCAGGTCGGAGGAGTCGGCGCGGCGGCTCGCGGCGCGGCGGACCGGCGTGCGGACCAGGCCGCGCAGCAGCGGCGGCGCGGCGTCGCGGAACGCCGCCAGGTCCAGCCGCATCGGCACGAGCAGCGCGTCCGGCGCGCCCAGCGCGACGTCGAACAGGTCGAGCGCCTCGGCGGTGGGCAGCCCCGCCGCGCCCGCGCGGGCCAGCCGGCGGCGGTCGGCCGCGCCGGTCAGGGCGCTGTCGTCGGACCACAGGCCCCAGGCCAGGGACGTGGCGGGCCGGCCCGCGGCGCGGCGGCGCGCGGCGAACGCGTCGAGCCAGGCGTTGGCGGCGGCGTAGTTGGCCTGGCCGGGGGTGCCGAACACCCCGGCGGCGGAGGAGAACACCACGAACGCCGTGAGGTCGTGCTCGCGGGTCACCTCGTCGAGGACGGTGACCGCGTCGACCTTGGCGCGGAACACGGCGTCGAGCCGTTCCGGGGTCTGGGCGGTGAACACGCCGTCGTCCAGCACGCCCGCCGCGTGCACGACGGCGGACAGGTCGCGACCGGCGACCAGGGCGGCCACGGCGTCGCGGTCGGCGGCGTCGGCGGCGGCCCAGGTGACCTCCGCGCCGAGCGCGCGCAGGTCGGCGGTCAGCTCCGGCACCTCGCCGCGCCGGCTGAGCAGCAGCAGGTCGCGGACGTCGTGCGCGGTCACCAGGTGCCGCGCGACGTGCCCGCCCAGCGTGCCGCTCGCGCCCGTGACCAGCACCGCCCCGGACAGCCGGACCTCGGCGTCCGGTCGTGGCGCGCGGACCAGCCGGGGCGCGGTCACGACGCCGTCGCGCACGGCCACCTGGTGCTCGCCCACCACGAGCGCGCCGAACGGCACCGGCCGCGAGTCGTCGGTGTCGACCAGCACGATGCGCCCCGGGTGCTCGGACTGGGCCGAGCGCAGCAGGCCCCACACGGCGGCCTGCGCGGGGTCGGGGTCCTCGCCCACCGCGCCGCGGGTCACGACGAACAACGGGCCGTCGCCGTCCTCCAGCCACGCCCGCGCCACGTCCAGCGCCCATGCGGCGGTCTCGCGCGGGTCGCCGCCGGGACAGGTCGCCACCGCGGCCTCCGGCGCGTCCGGCACGGCGACCGACGCCCACCGCACCGCGTACAGGGACTCGACGTGGCCACCGCGGATCGCGTCGGGCGCGAGCGGCCGGAGGGTCAGCGACGCGACCTCCGCGACGGGCGCGCCGGTGTCGTCGGCGAGGGTCAGCGACACCGCGCCGCCGGCGCGGGACACCTTGACCCGCAAGGACTCCGCGCCCGTGGCGTGCAGGCGGACCCCGCTCCACGCGAAGGGCAGCACCGGCGCGCCGCCCGCGACGTCGACGAACCCGCCCAGGCCGATGGCGTGCAGGGCGGCGTCCAGCAGGGCCGGGTGCAGGCCGAAGCCCGCGACGTCGCGGGTCGTGGCGACCTCGGCGTAGACGGCGTCGGCGGTCCGCCACGCGGCCCGCAGGCCCTGGAACGCCGGACCGTAGCGCAGGCCGGCGGCGGCCAGCGCCGGGTACAGGTCGGCGACGTCGACCGGGTCCGCGCCGGCGGGCGGCCACTCGGGCAGGCCGGTCGGCGCGCCCGCGTCGGCGGTGAGGCGGCCGGTGGCGTGCCGGACCCACGGCTCGTCGTCGTGGCGGGAGTGGACGGTGACGGTCCGCGCGCCGGTGTCGTCCGGTGCGGTGACCGCGACCTGGACGTCGACCGGCCCGGTGAGCGGCAGCGGCGCGTGCAGGGTCAGTTCGGCCAGGGTCGGGCAGCCGACCTGGTCGCCCGCGTGGACGGCGAGGTCCACCAGCGCCGCGCCGGGCAGCAGGGGCACGTCGCCCAGCGCGTGGTCGGCCAGCCACGGGTGGGCGTGCAGCGACAGCCGCCCGGTGAGCAGGACGCCGTCGGCGTCGGCGAGGGCGACCAGCGCGCCGAGCAGGGGGTGGTCCGCGTGGCGGAGGCCGGCGTGGGCGAGGTCGCCCGCGTGCGCGACGCCGGAAGGCCAGAACCGCTCCCGCTGGAACGCGTAGGTGGGCAGGTCGACGCGCCGCGCGCCGGTGCCCGCGAAGAACGCCGCCCAGTCGACGGCCGCGCCGTGCGCGTGGGCGGCGGCGAGCGCGGTGGTGGCGGTGTGGACCTCCGGGCGGTCGCGGCGCAGCAGGGGCGCGGCGGCGGAGTCGGCGGCCACCTCCCGGACCACGGCGGACAGCACGCCGTCCGGACCGAGTTCGAGGAACGTGCGCACGCCCTGGTCGTGCAGGGCGGTGACGGCGTCGGCGAACCGCACCGCCTGCCGCACCTGCCCCACCCAGTACTCCGGCGACCGCCACTCGTCCGTCACCGGCTTGCCCGTCACCGTCGACACCGCCGGGATATCCGGGGCGGAGTAGGTCACGCCCTCCACGACGGCCCGGAAGTCGTCCAGCATCGGCTCCATCAGCACCGAGTGGAACGCGTGGCTCACCGTCAACCGCTTGGTCTTGCGACCCTGCGCCGCAAGGCCCTCCGCGATCGCCTGCACTTCTTCCTCAACGCCCGACAGCACGATCGACGACGGACCGTTCACCGCCGCCACCGACACACCCGGCGTCAGCTCGACCTCGGCCTCGGCCGCCTGCACCGCGACCATCGCCCCACCCTCGGGCAGGGCCTGCATCAACCGACCGCGCGCGGCCACCACCTTCGCGGCGTCCGCCAACGACAGCACACCGGCGACGTGCGCGGCGGCCAACTCGCCGATCGAGTGCCCCGCCACCGCGTTCGGCCGGACGCCCCACGACTCCAGCAGCCGGAACAGCGCCACCTCGACGGCGAACAGCGCGGGCTGGGCGTGCTCGGTGCGGTCGATCGGCTCACCGCCCTCGAACACGGTGTCCCGCAACGGGAAGTCGAACTCGGCGCACACCGCGTCGAACGCGTCGGCGAACACCGGGAACGCACCGTACAGCTCACGGCCCATGCCGACCCGCTGCGCGCCCTGACCGGTGAACAGGAACGCCACCCGGCCCTCGGCGGCCGTCCCGTGCACGACACCGGCGGCGGCCGTGCCGTCGGCGAGCGCGGCCAGCCCCAGCAGCACCTCGTCGGCGTCCGAGGCCACGACCACCGCCCGGCACGGCAGCGCGGACCGGGTGGTCGCCAGCGAGCAGGCCAGGTCCAGCGGCGCGACACCGGTCGCCCGCACGTGGTCCAGCAGCCGTTCGGCCTGCGCGCGCAGCGCTGCCGGCGAGCGGCCCGACACCGGCAGCGGCAGCACCGGCAGCCGCCGCACCGGGGCGTCCACTTCGGACTCCGCGACGGGAGCCTCCTCCAGCACCACGTGCGCGTTGGTGCCGCTGATGCCGAACGACGACACCGCCGCCCGCCGGGGCCGCTCGCCCGCGGGCCACGGCCGCGCCTCGGTCAGCAGCTCCACGCCGCCCGCCGACCAGTCCACGTGCGGCGACGGCTCGTCCACGTGCAGCGTCCTGGGCAGCACGCCGTGGCGCATCGCCAGCACCACCTTCATGACCCCGGCGACACCCGCCGCGGCCTGCGTGTGGCCCAGGTTGGACTTCACCGACCCCAGCCACAGCGGCCGGTCCGCCGGGCGCTCCTGCCCGTAGGTCGCCAGCAGGGCCTGCGCCTCGATGGGGTCGCCCAGGGTGGTGCCGGTGCCGTGCGCCTCCACCACGTCCACGTCGGCCGCCGACAGCCGGGCCGACGCCAGCGCCTGCCGGATCACGCGCTGCTGCGACGGGCCGTTGGGCGCGGTGAGGCCGCTGCTCGCGCCGTCCTGGTTGAGGGCGGAGCCGCGCAGCACCGCCAGCACCGGCCGCCCGTTGCGGCGGGCGTCGGACAGCCGCTCCACCAGCAGCATGCCCGCGCCCTCGCCCCAGCCGGTGCCGTCCGCCGCCGCCGCGAACGGCTTGCAGCGCCCGTCGGCCGCGAGACCGCGCTGGCGGCTGAAGTTCACGAACGCCGCCGGGCTGACCATCACCGTGACGCCGCCCGCCAGCGCCAGGTCGCACTCGCCCGCCCGCAGGGCCCGCGCCGCCCAGTGCAGCGCGACCAGCGACGACGAGCACGCCGTGTCGATGGTGATCGCCGGTCCCTCCAGGCCCAGGGTGTAGGCGACCCGGCCGGACGCGATGCTGCCGGAGTTGCCGGTGCCCAGGTAGCCCTCGACGCCCTCGTCCGCCGACTGCTGGAGCAGGCCCACGTACTCGTGGTACATCACGCCCGCGAACACGCCCGTCCGGCTGCCGCGCAGCGACGCGGGCGCGATGCCCGCCCGCTCGACGGCCTCCCAGGACGTCTCCAGCAGCAACCGCTGCTGCGGGTCCATCGCCAGCGCCTCGCGCGGCGAGATGCCGAACAGCTCGCGGTCGAAGTCGGCGACGCCGTCGAGGAAGCCGCCCTCGTCGGCGTAGGAGGTGCCCGCGTGGTCGGGGTCCGGGTGGAACAGGCCGTCCAAGTCCCAGCCACGGTCGTCGGGGAACGGGCCGATGCCGTCGCCGCCGTCGGCGACCAGCCGCCACAGGTCCTCGGGTGTGCGGACACCGCCGGGGAACCGGCACGCCATGCCGACGATCGCGACCGGCTCGGTGTCCCGCTCCTCGGCCTCGCGCAGCCGCCGCCGCGCCTCGCGCAGGTCGCCGGTCGCGCGCTTGAGGTAGGCGAGGTACTTGTCCTCGTTCGCCATGTGAGTCACCTTGGTGGGCCGGTACGGGTGGGTCAGAGCTGGCCGAGTTCGGCGTCGAGCAGGTCGAAGAGCTCGTCCGCCGTCGCGTCGTCGAGGGTGTCGTCCGCCGGTCGCGGCCGGTCGTCCCACGCGGCGAGCAGGGCGCGCAGCCGCGTGGTCACGGCGGCCCGCTCGTCGTCGGACGCGCGCACCGCCGCGAGCGCCCGCTCCAGGTCCTCGATGCCGGCGTGGACGGCCCGGACGCCGACCGCGCCGGGCAGCGGCAGCGCGGCCAGCAGGTGCTCGGCGAGGTCGGCCGGCGTCGGGTGGTCGAAGACGAGCGTGGTGGGCAGCCGCAGGCCGGTCTCCGCGTCGAGCCGGTTGCGCAGCTCCACGGCGGTCAGCGAGTCGAAACCCAGGTCCAGGAACCCGCGGTCCGGCGCGACCGCCGCGGTCGAGGTGTGGCCGAGGACGTGCGCGGCGCTCGTCACCACCAGGTCCAGCAGGGCGCGCCCGCGCTCGGCCTCGGGCAGCGCCGCGATCCGCTCGGCCAGGGCGTCCGCGTCGCCGGTCGGCGCGGCGACCGCGGCGCGCCGGCGGGTCGGGCGCACCAGGCCGCGCAGCAGCGGCGGCGTGCCGGTGGCGGCCATCGCCGCCGGGTCCAGCCCGATCGGCAGCGTCACCGGCGCCTCCGCGCGGAGCGCGGCGTCGAACAGGCGCAGCCCCTCGTCCTCGGACAGCGGGCGCACGCCGGCGCGGGCGAGCCGGTCGGCCTCGCCCTCGGCCATGCCGACCGCCCACGGGCCCCAGGCGAGGGACGCGGCGGGCAGGCCACGCTCGCGGCGGTGCTCGACCAGCGCGTCGAGGTAGGCATTGGCGGCGGCGTAGTTGGCCTGGCCCGCGTTGCCGAACGTGCCCGCCGCCGAGGAGAACACCACGAACGCGGACAGGTCCGCGGTCAGCTCGTGGAGGTGGGTGGCGGCGTCCGCCTTCGGCGCGAGCACCCGGTCGCAGCGCTCCGGCGTCAGGGCGGTCAGCACGCCGTCGTCCAGCACGCCCGCCGAGTGCACGACGGCCGTCACCCGGCGGCCGGCCAGCAGCGCCGCGACGGCGTCCCGGTCGGCCACGTCGCACGCCGCCCACTCGACGGTCGCGCCCAGCGCGGTCAGCTCGGCGGTCAGCTCGGCGTCCTCGCCGCGCCGGCCGACCAGCAGCAGGTCGCGGACGCCGTGGGCGCGCACCAGGTGGGCGGCGACCACGCGGCCGAGCGCGCCCGCCGCGCCGGTCACGAGCACCGCGCCGGAGCCGAACGAGACCGGCGGTCCGTCCGCGGCGGGCACCCGGACGAGGCGGGGCGCGTGCGGCACGCCGTCGCGGACGCGCACCTCCGGCTCACCGGTGGCCACGGCGAGCGGCGCCGATTTCGGGTCGTCCGCCTCGACGAGCGCGAACCGGCCGGGGTGCTCCGACTGCGCGGAGCGGACCAGGCCGCGGACGGCGGCGTGCGCCAGGTTGCCGGGGCGGGTCACCACGACCAGCCGGGCCGCGGTGTCGAGCCCGACCCACCGCTGGGCGGCGGCGAGCACGAGCCGGGTCGCCTCCCGCACGTCCTCGGTGTCCGGCACGGGCAGCAGCACGGCGTCGGCGACCTCCGCCGGGTCCTCGCACGTCCGCACGCCGGGCACCGCGCCGAGCGCGGCGATGTCCAGGGCGGCGATGTCCAGGGCGGCGGGGTCGGCGGCGGGCACGGGCGTCCACTCCACCGCGTACAGGGAGCGCACGGGGACGTCGTGCCGGACCTCGCGCAGCACCAGCTCGTCCACGGACAGCACGGGGTTCCCGTCGAGGTCGGTCGCGAGCACGGCCACGCCGCCGGCCACGGGCGACAGGCGCACCCGCAGCGCCGCCGCGCCGGACGCCCACAGCGCCACACCGCGCCACGCGAACGGCAGGCCGCCGCCCGCCGCGTCGCCGAGGCCGATGGCGTGCAGGGCGGCGTCGAGCAGCGCCGGGTGCAGGCCGAACCCGTCGGGCTCGACGGGCAGCGCCACCTCGGCGTACACGTCGCCGCCGTGCCGCCACGCCGCTCGCAGGCCCCGGAACACCGGGCCGTACTCCAGGCCCAGCCCGGCGAGCGCGTCGTAGTAGCCGTCCAGGTCCACGGGTTCCGCGTCGGCCGGGCGGTCGAACCCGGCCGGTGGCGCGCCGGGGGTGGTCAGCGTGCCGGACGCGTGGCACACCCACTCGGAGTCGTCGGTGCGCGCGTGCACGTCGACCGTGCGGGGGTCGCCGTCGCCCACCACGACGCGCAGCCACACCGACCCGTGCTCGGGCAGCACCAGCGGCGCGCGCAGGGTCAGGTCGGCGAGCGCGCCGCACCCGACCTGGTCGCCGGCCGCCACCGCGAGGTCCGCGAACGCCGTGCCGGGCAGGAGCGCCGAGCCGCCCACGAGGTGGTCGGCCAGCCACGGCTGGTCGGCGAGCGAGAGCCGCCCGGTGAGCACGACCCCGCCCGTGCCGGGCACGGACACGACCGCGCCGAGCAGCGGGTGGTCGGCCGGGTCGAGCCCGGCGGCCGAGACGTCGCCGACGCCGGGGCGGGCGTCGATCCAGTAGCGCTCCCGCTGGAACGGGTAGGTCGGCAGGTCGACGCGGCGGCCCCGGAGCAGGGCGGTCCAGTCGACCGCTGTGCCGCGCACGTGCGCGGTGCCGACCGCGCGGAGGACGGCCGCCGCTTCCGGTGTGCCGGGGCGCAGCGCGGGGACGGCGGTCACGCCGCCCACGCAGTCCTGCGCCATCGCCGACAGCACACCCGCCGGTCCCAGTTCGAGGAACGTGTCCACGCCCTGCTCGTGCAGGGTGGTGACGGCGTCGGCGAACCGCACCGCCTGCCGCACCTGCCCCACCCAGTACTCCGGCGACCGCCACTCGTCCGTCACCGGCTTGCCCGTCACCGTCGACACCGCCTGGATCTCCCGCTCGCCGTACGTCAACGACTCCGCGACCTCCCGGAACCCGGCCAGCATCGGCTCCATCAACACCGAGTGGAACGCATGACTCACCGCGAGCCGCTTCGTCTTGCGCCCTCGCGCCGCAAGACCTTCCGCGATCACCAGGACTTCTTCCTCGACACCGGACAGCACCACCGAGGAAGGCCCGTTCACCGCCGCGACCGACACACCCTCGGTCAAATCCAACTCAGCCTCGGTCGCCTGCACGGCAACCATCGCGCCACCCTCGGGCAACGCACCCATCAGTCGGCCACGCGCCTTCACCAACGTGGCAGCGTCCTCCAACGACAACACACCCGCCACATGCGCGGCAGCCAACTCACCGATCGAATGCCCGGCAACGAAATCAGGCTTCACACCCCACGACTCGAACAACCGGAACAACGCCACCTCAACCGCGAACAACGCCGGCTGCGTGAACTCCGTCCGATCAATCCGATCCGCACCCAAGTCGCCCAACGGCATGTCGAACGCGGCACACACCGCGTCGAACGCTTCCGCGAACACCGGGTACTTGTCGTGCAGCTCACGGCCCATCCCGACCCGCTGCGCACCCTGACCCGTGAACAGGAAGGCCAGTGGTCCCTTGCTCGCCGTGCCGCGCACGACCGAGGGGTGGTGGCCGCCGCCGGCGAGGGCGTCGAGCGCCGTCGACAGTTCCCCCCGGTCGTCGGTGACGATCACCGCGCGGTGGGAGAACGACGTGCGGCCGGTGGCGAGCGAGTACGCGAGGTCGGCGGCGGCCTGGTCGGCCGAGTGGTGGGCCAGGTGGTCGGCCAACCGCGCGGCCTGGGCGCGCAGGGCGTCGTCACCACGCGCGGACAGCACGAACGGCACGATCCCGTCCTCGGCGGTCGGCGTGACCGGCTCGTCCGGGGCTTGTTCGACGATGACGTGGGCGTTGGTGCCGCTGAACCCGAACGACGACACACCCGCCCGACGCGGACGACCCACCACCGGCCACGGCCGGTTCTCCGTCAACAACCCCACCGCACCCGAAGACCAGTCCACATGCCGCGACGGCTCATCCACGTGCAACGTCCTCGGCAACACACCCTCACGCATCGCCATGACCACCTTGATGATCCCGGCAACACCCGCCGCAGCCTGCGTGTGACCGATGTTCGACTTCACCGAACCCAACCACAACGGCTCGTCACGACCCTGACCGTAAGTCGCCAACAACGCCTGCGCCTCGATCGGATCACCCAAAGCCGTACCCGTACCGTGCGCCTCCACAACATCCACATCGGACACGGAAAGCCCAGCACTGCTCAACGCCTGCCGAATCACCCGCTGCTGCGAAGGACCATTCGGCGCCGTCAACCCATTCGACGCACCATCCTGGTTGATCGCCGAACCACGCACCACCGCCAGCACACGGCGACCGTTGCGCCGGGCATCCGACAGGCGCTCCACCAGCAGCACACCCGCGCCCTCGGACCAGCCGGTGCCGTCGGCGGCGGCCGAGAACGCCTTGCACCGGCCGTCCGGCGCGAGCCCGCGCTGGCGGCTGAACTCGGTGAACGGCGCGGGGCTCGCCATCACGGTCGCCCCGCCCGCCAGCGCCAGGTCGCACTCCCGGTTCCGCAGCGCCTGCACGGCCAGGTGCAACGCCACGAGCGACGACGAGCACGCCGTGTCCACCGTCACCGCCGGACCCTCCAGCCCGAACGTGTAGGCCACCCGCCCGGACGCGACGCTGGCCGCCGTGCCGGTGCCCAGGTAGCCCTCCACGCCGTCCGGCGCGCCGTGCACCAGGGTGGAGTAGTCGTTGTACATGATCCCGGTGAACACGCCGGTCCGGCTGCCGCGCAGCGACACCGGGTCCAGCCCGGCCCGCTCGACGGCCTCCCACGACGTCTCCAGCAGCAACCGGTGCTGCGGGTCCATCGCCAGCGCCTCGCGCGGGTTCACCCCGAAGAAGTCCGCGTCGAACCACGAGGCGTCGCGGAGGAAACCGCCCTCCTCGACGTACGACGTGCCCGCCCGGTCGGGGTCCTCGTCGAAGAGCCGCTCGACGTCCCAGCCGCGGTCGGTCGGGAACGGGCCGATGCCGTCGCGCCCCTCGGCGACCAGTCGCCACAGGTCCTCGGGTGCGGTGACGCCACCGGGGTAGCGGCAGGCCATGCCGACGATCGCGATCGGTTCCGCCGCGGCGGCCGTCACCTCGTCCAGGCGGGTGCGCGCCTCGTGCAGGTCGGCCGTGACCCGCTTGAGGAAGTAGCGGAGCTTGTCCTCGGTGGACATTCTGGTCGCCTCTCAGGAAATGCCGAACTCGGTGCCGAGCAGCTCGAAGACCTCGTCGTCGCCCGCCTCGTCGAGCCGTGCCACGAGACCGGTCCGGTCGGCGGGCCGGTCCCACTTGCCGAGCAGGCCGCGCAGCAGCGCGGTCACCTCGGCGCGCCGCTGCTCGTCGGCGAGGTCCTCGGCGGTCGGCGCGGCGAGCCGGGCCAGGTCGGCGGTGATCGGGACGGGTTCCGGTCGCAGGGCCGCCAGCAGGTGGTCGGCGAGCGCCGCCGGGTTGGGGTGGTCGAACACGAGCGTGCTCGGCAGCCGCAGACCGGTGGCCGCGCCGAGCGCGTTGCGCAGCTCCACGGCGGTCAGGGAGTCGAAGCCCAGTTCGGAGAACGCGCGGTCCTCCTCGATCGCCTCCGGCCGGGCGTGGCCCAGGGCGGCGGCGACGTGCCCGCGCACCAGGTCCAGCAGCACGGCGCGGCGCGCGGGCCCGTCCAGGTCGGCCAACCGCCGCGCGAGGTCCGGCGCGCTGCCCGCCGCCGCCGCGCGCCGCCGGGGCGCGCGGACCAGGGACCGCAGCACCGCCGGCGCGTGGTCGGACGGTGCGAGGTCCAGCCGGATCGGTGCCAGGAGGCCGTGCCCGGTGGCCAGCGCCGTGTCGAGCAGCGCCAGGGCCTCGTCCTCGGCGAGCGCCGTGACACCGCCCCGGTCGACGCGCCGGCGCTCCGCCTCGCCGAGCCGGTCGGCCATGCCACCCGCCCACAGGCCCCACGCCAGCGACACGCCGGGCAGGCCCTCGGCACGGCGGCGGGCCACCAGGGCGTCGGCGAACGCGTTGGCCGCCGCGTAGTTGCCCTGACCCGCGTTGCCGAACACACCGGCCGCCGACGAGAACACCACGAACGCCGCCAGGTCGTGGTCGCGCGTCACGGCGTCGAGCGCGACGAGGCCGTCCACCTTGGGCCGGAACACCCGGTCGACGCGCTCGGGCGTCAACGACGACAGCACGCCGTCGTCCAGCACGCCCGCCAGGTGCACGACGGCCGAGAGCCGCTCGCCCGCCAGGGCCCGCGCCAGCGCGGCGCGGTCGGCCACGTCCAGCGCGGCCCGGCGCACGCGGGCGTCGAGGCCGTCGAGGTCGTCCCCGTCGCCGGACCGCGAGACCAGCAGCAGGTCGCGCACGCCGTGCTCGGCGACCAGGTGCCGCGCGACCACCCGGCCCAGCGCGCCGGACGCGCCGGTGACCAGCACCGTCCCGGCCCCGAACCCCGGCCGCTCGCCCACCTCGTCGGTGGCGACCCTGGCCAGGCGCGGCACGAGCACCGCACCGCCGCGCACGGCGAGCTGCGGCTCGCCCGAGGCCACCGCGCCGGGCAGCGCCGCCGCGTCACCGGACACGTCCACCAGGGTCAGCCGGCCGGGGTGCTCCGACTGCGCGGTCCGCAGCAGGCCCAGCGCCGCCGCCGCGGCCGGGTCCGGGTCGGGCCCGGTGGCGTCCCGAGTGACCAGCACCAGGTGGGAGTCGGCGAACCGGTCGTCGGCGGTCCACGCCGCGACCACGTCGATCGCGCGCGCCACGGCGGCCCGCGCCTCGTGCGGCAGGTCGCCGTCGCCGGTGCCGATCGCCACGACCACCACGTCCGCCGCCACCAACTCGTCGGCGGTGGTGACGGTGAGGCCGTGCGCCCGCACGGCGTCCGCGACGCCCAGCGGGTCGGGCCCGACCACCGCCCAGGAGCCGGTCGGCGCCCCGCCTGCCACGGGCAGCCAGTCCAGGCGGAACAGCGCGTCCACGGCGGCGGCCCGGACGGCGGACTCCTCCGAGGCGGTCGCCGCCACCTCCCGCAGCGCCAGCGTGCCGACCGACAGCACCGGCGCGCCGGTCGGGTCCGCGGCGTCGAGCCGCACACCACCGTCGGTCGGCGTGACGCGCACCCGCAGGGCGGTCGCGCCGGCCGCGTGCAGCGCCACGTCGGACCAGGCGAACGGCAGCGCGGGACCGCCCGCGCCGCCGGTAAGCGCGACCGCGTGCAGCGCCGCGTCGAACAGCGCCGGGTGCACGCCGAACCCCGTCGCGCGGACGTCCTCGGGCAGCTCGACCTCGGCGAACACCTCGTCCCCGCGCCGCCACGCGGCCGTCAGGCCCTGGAACACCGGGCCGTAGGCGAGGCCGCGAGCGGCGAGCTCCGCGTAGAGGCCGGTGACGTCGAGCGCTTCGGCGTCGGCCGGCGGCCACTCGCCGAGGGCGGCCGGCGCGGGCGCACCCGGCGCGAGCACGCCCTGCGCGTGCTCGGTCCACGGCCCGTCGTCGAGCCGCGAGTGCACGGTCACCGCGCGGCGGCCCCGGTCGTCGGCGTCGGCGACCATCAGCCGCACCTGCACCGCGCCCCGCTCGGGCAGCACCAGCGGCGCGGCGAGCGCCAGGTCCTCCACGCGGTCCGCGCCGACCTCGTCGCCCGCGCGCACCAGCATCTCCACGAACGCCGTGCCGGGCAGGAGGACCGCGTCGCCGACGGCGTGGTCCAGCAGCCACGGGTGCGTGCGGCGGGACAGCCGGGCCGTCCACGCGGTGCCCGAGCCCGGCAGGTCGACGGCCGCGCCGAGCAGCGGGTGGTCCGCCGCCGTCACACCGACCGACGCCACGTCGCCGGCCCGTGCCACGACCCGCGGCCAGAACCGCTCCTCCTGGAACGGGTAGGTCGGCAGGTCCAGGGCACGCCCACCGTGCGGCGCGAGGAAAGCCGCCCAGTCCACCGGGATCCCGCGCGTGTGCAGGACGCCCAGCGCGGCGACGGCGGTGCGCTCCTCGTCCCGGTCGGCGCGCAGCACCGGCACGAAGGCGGCGTCGGCGCTCTCCGGGCCCAGGGCGGTGAGCACCGCGTCCGGGCCGAGTTCGAGGAAGGTCCGCACGCCCTGGTCGTGCAGGGTGGCGACGGCGTCGGCGAACCGCACCGCCTGCCGCACCTGACCGACCCAGTACTCCGGCGAGCGCCACTCGTCGGTCACCGGCTTGCCCGTCACCGTCGAGACGGCGTCGATGCCGGGCTCGTGGTAGGTCAGGGACTCGGCGACCTGCCGGAACTCGGCGAGCATCGGCTCCATCAGCACCGAGTGGAACGCATGACTCACCACGAGCCGCTTCGTCTTGCGCCCACGCGCCGCGAAGCCCTCCGCGATCGCCAGCACTTCCTCTTCCACACCCGAGAGCACCACCGACGACGGCCCGTTCACCGCCGCGACCGACACACCCGGCGTCAGCTCGACCTCGTTCTCGGCGGCCTGCACCGCGACCATCGCCCCGCCTTCCGGCAGGGCCTGCATCAACCGGCCACGCGCCTTCACCAGCGTCGCGGCGTCCGCCAGCGACAGCACACCCGCCACGTGCGCGGCGGCCAGCTCACCGATCGAATGCCCGGCGACGACGTCGGGCCGGACACCCCAAGACTCCAGCAGCCGGAACAACGCCACCTCGACCGCGAACAACGCCGGCTGGGTGTACTCGGTCCGATCGATCAGGTCGGCACCCAACTCGCCCAAAGGCATGTCGAACGCGGCACACACCGCGTCGAACGCCTCCGCGAACACCGGGAACGCGTCGTGCAGCCCACGGCCCATCCCCACGCGCTGCGCACCCTGCCCGGTGAACAGGAAGGCCAGCGTGCCGTCCACGGGACGCCCGGTCACGACGTTCGGCGACGCGGTACCGGCGGCCAGCGCGCCCAGGCCCTCGCGCCAGTCGCCGACCACGACGGCACGGCGGTCGAACGTGGACCGACCCGTCACGAGCGAGTGGGCCACGTCGGCGGGCGACACGTCGTCGGTCAGCCGGTCGAGGATGCGGCTCGCCTGGGCCGCAAGGGCTTCCGCACCGCGCGCGGAGATCACCAGCGGCAGGACGGCGTCCGACGGCCGGCGCTCGGGCTCGGCGACGGCCGGTGGCTGCTCCAGCACGACGTGCGCGTTGGTGCCGCTCACGCCGAACGACGACACCGCCGCCCGCCGCGCACGCCCCACCTCCGGCCAAGGCCGGCTGTCGGTCAGCAGCTCCACGGCCCCGGCCGACCAGTCGACGTGCGACGACGGCTCATCGGCGTGCAGCGTCTTCGGCAGCACGCCGTGCCGCATCGCCATGACCATCTTGATGATCCCGGCCACGCCCGCCGCCGCCTGCGTGTGACCGATGTTCGACTTCACCGAACCCAACCACAACGGCTCGTCGCGGTCCTGACCGTAGGTCGCCAGCAACGCCTGCGCCTCGATCGGGTCACCGAGAGCGGTACCGGTGCCGTGCGCCTCCACCACGTCCACATCGGACGGACGAAGACCCGCGCTGCTCAACGCCTGCCGGATCACCCGCTGCTGCGAAGGACCGTTCGGCGCGGTCAGACCATTGGACGCGCCGTCCTGGTTCACCGCCGAACCCTTGACGACCGCCAGCACGCGATGTCCGTTGCGCCGGGCGTCCGACAACCGCTCCACCAGCAGCATGCCGACGCCCTCGCCCCACCCGGTGCCGTCCGCACCCGCGCCGAACGCCTTGCACCGACCGTCCGCCGCCAACCCGCGCTGCCGGCTGAACTCGATGAACGCCCCCGGCGTCGACATCACCGTCACGCCACCGACCAGCGCCAACGAGCACTCACCGGCCCGCAGCGCCTGAGCCGCCAGGTGCAGCGCCACCAACGACGACGAGCACGCGGTGTCCACCGTCACCGCCGGACCTTCGAGCCCGAACGTGTAGGACAGCCGGCCGGAGGCGACGCTGTGCGCGCTGCCCGTGCCCATGTGGCCTTCGGCGGCCTCCTCGGACTGGCTCAGCAAGGTCGCGTAGTCGTTGTACATCACGCCGACGAACACGCCGGTGCGGCTGCCGCGCAGGGACACCGGGTCGATCCCCGCGCGCTCGACGGCCTCCCACGACGTCTCCAGCAGCAACCGGTGCTGCGGGTCGATGGTCAGCGCCTCACGGGGGCTGATGCCGAAGAACGCCGGGTCGAACAGGTCCGCGTCGCGCAGGAACCCGCCCTCCCGCGTGTAGCTGGTGCCCCGCTGGTCCGGGTCGGGGTCGTAGAGCGCGTCCACGTCCCAGCCCCGGTCCTCGGGGAACGGCACGACGGCGTCCTCGCCCGCGAGGACGAGCCGCCACAGGTCCTCGGGCGTCCGCACCCCGCCCGGAAAGCGGCAGCCGATGCCGACGACCGCGATCGGCTCGTCCACGGCCGCGACGCGCGCGACCTCGGCCGGCGCGGCGGCGGGTCCGGCGAAGTGCTCGTGCAGGTGCCGGGCCAGCGCCAGCGGTGTGGGGTGGTCGAACACCAGGGTCGCGGGCAGCCTCAGCCCGGTCTCCGCGTGGAGCGCGTTGCGCAGCTCCACGGCCGCCAGGGAGTCGAAACCGAGGTCGGTGAACGCGCGTCCGGCCTCGATCGCCGCCGCGCCCGCGTGCCCGAGCACACCCGCCACGGCGGTGCGCACGAGGTCGAGCAGGGTGCGCAGCGGGTCACCGGACGCGGCCAGCCGGGCGGCGAACGCCTCGGTGCCGGGCACGAACGCGGCGGCCTTGCGCGGCGCGCGGGTCCGCAGCAGCGGGACGTCGTCGGCGCGGGACCGGTCCACGCGCAGCAGCACCGGCGCGGCGTGCTCGCCGCCCACGGCCGCGTCGAACAGCGCCAGGCCGTCCTCCGCGCCGAACGGGAGGAACGGGCCGCGCCGCGCGGTCCCCTCGGCCATGCCGCCGCCGACCGACCACGGGCCCCAGGCCAGGGCCACCGCGGGACGGCCGTGCACCCGGCGGTGCTGGGCGAACGCGTCGAGGAAGGCGTTGGCCGCGGCGTAGTTGCCCTGCCCCGGCGCGCCGAGCACGCCGCTCGCCGAGGAGAACAGCACCAGCGGCACGTCCGGCGCGAGGTCGTCGAAGGCCAGCGCCGCGTCCACCTTGGGCCGCAGGACGGTGTCGAGCCGCTCGGGGGTGAGCGCCGACAGCACGCCGTCGTCCAGCACGCCCGCCGCGTGCACGATCGCGGTCACCCGGTGCTCGGCGAGCACGGCGGCCAGCGCGTCGCGGTCGGCCACGTCGCAGGCCACGTGCGCCACGTCGCAGGCCACGTCGACCGGTGCGCCGGACCGGCTCAGCAGCACCAGGCGGCGCACGCCGGGCGTGGCGGCGAGGTGGCGGGCGACGAGCCCGCCGAGCGCGCCGGTCGCGCCGGTCACCAGGACGGTGTCGCCGAGGTCGAGCGGGTCGCCGGCGCGCCCCCGCTCCAGGCGCGGCGTCAGCACGCGCCCGTCGCGCAGCGCGGCCTGGGGTTCGCCGGCGGCCAGGACGGCGGGCAGCAGCGCGAAGTCCGCGCCGTCGACCAGCGTGACGCGGCCGGGGTGCTCGGACTGCGCCGAGCGCACCAGGCCCCACACGGCGGCGTGCGCGAGGTCGGTGACGTCCTCGTCGGGCCGGGTGGCGACCGCGCCGGTCGTGGCGATCACCAGGTGGGCGTCGGCGAACCGGTCGTCGGAGGTCCAGCGCCGCACCAGCTCCAGGGCCCGCGTGGTCGCGCCGCGCACGTCCGACCCGGTCAGCGGCACCACCACCACGTCGGCGGCGGGGTCGAGGTCGTCCTGGGCCGGGACGTCGAGGCCGGGCAGCGGTGGGCCGACGACGACCCAGCGGCCGTCGCGGGCGGGTCGGGCGTCGACCGGGCGCCACGCCAGGTGCAGCAGGGCGTCCGGTCGGGGCCGGGCGTCGAGCCGGTCGGCCGGCAGCGGGCGCAGGGTCAGGGAGTCGACGGTGATCACGGGCGCGCCCGTGCCGTCCACGGCGGTCAGCGCCACCGCGTCCGCGCCGACCGGGCTGATCCGGACGCGCAGCGCCGACGCGCCCACCGCGTGCACGGTGACGCCCCGCCAGGCGAACGGCAGCCGGGCGCCCTCGGGACCGGTGAGGAAGTCGCCGAGGGCGATGCCGTGCAGGGCCGCGTCCAGCAGCGCGGGGTGGACGCCGTAGTCCTCGGCGCGGTCGTCGGCCACGCGCACGTCGGCGAACACCTCGCGGCCACGCCGCCACGCCGAGCGCACGCCCCGGAACAGCGGGCCGTACTCGATGCCCAGCTCGGTGAAGGCGGCGTAGAAGTCGTCGAGGGCGACCGGTTCGGCGTCGGCGGGCGGCCACTCGGCCGGTTCCACCGGGGCGGGACCGGCCGTGCCGAGCGTGCCGGTGGCGTGGGCGGTCCACTCCGCGCCTTCCGCGCGGGAGTACACGGTCACCGCGCGGTCGCGCACGACGACCTGCACCTGCACACCGCCGCGCGCCGGCACGACCAGGGGCGCGGTGACGGTCAGCTCGTCCACGCGGTCGCGGCCGACGGCGGCCCCGGCGTGCGCGGCCAGCTCGACCAGGGCGCTGCCGGGCAGCAGCACGACGCCGCCGACGACGTGGTCGGCCAGCCACGGCGCGGTCGCCCGCGACAGCAGGCCGGTGAACACGACGCCGTCGGCGTCCGGCAGCGGGACGGCCGCGCCCAGCAGCGGGTGGCGCGCCGCGTCGAGGCCGGCGGAGGTCACGTCACCCGTCGCCGGGGTCGCGTCCAACCAGTACCGCTGCCGCTGGAACGGGTAGGTGGGCAGGTCGACCCGCCGCGCGGGGGTGTCGGCGAAGAACGCCGGCCAGTCCACCCGCACGCCGCGCACGTGCAGCGCCGCGACGGCCGCCGCGACGGCGAGCGGTTCGGGCCGGCCGGCGCGCACCGAGGGCACGAAGGCCGGTCCGTCGCCCAGCGCGGTCAGCACGGCGTCCGGGCCGATCTCCAGGAACGTCGTGACGCCCGCGGCACGCAGGGCGGCGACTGCGTCGGCGTACCGGACGGTGGCGCGGACCTGCCCGACCCAGTACTCCGGGTCGGTCCAGTCGGCGGCCTGCCCGGTGACGGTGGAGATCGCGGGCACCGCGGGTCCGGCGTAGGCGACGCCCGTGGCGACCTCGCGGAACGCGGACAGCATCGGCTCCATCAGCGGCGAGTGGAACGCGTGGCTCACGGCGAGCCGCTTCGCCTTGCGGCCCAGGGCGTCCACGACCGACTGCACGGCCTGCTCCGCGCCGGACAGGACCAGCGAGTCCTCGCCGTTGACCGCGGCGACCGCCACGCCCGGCGTCAGCAGCGGCAGCACCTCGTCCTCGGCGGCGCGCACGGCGACCATCGCGCCGCCGGGCGGCAGCTCCTCCATGAGGCGGCCCCGCTCGGCGACCAGCCGGGCGGCGTCGGGCAGCGACAGGACCCCGGTGACGTGGGCGGCGGCGAGTTCGCCGATGGAGTGCCCCACCACGAAGTCCGGCCGGACGCCCCAGGACTCGACCAACCGGCACAGCGCCACCTCGAACGCGAACAGCGCGGGCTGGGTGTTGCCGGTGCGGGCGAGCCGGTCGGCGTCCAGGTCGGCGAGCGGGACGTCGAAGTGCGCGCACACCTCGTCGTAGGCCCGCGCGAACACCGGGAACGCCTCGCGCAGCTCGCGGCCCATGCCGACGCGCTGGGCGCCCTGCCCGGTGAACAGGAACGCGACCTTGCCGCCGGCCGCCTGGCCGCAGTGGACGTCCGGGTGGGTCGTGCCCTCGGCGAGGGCGGCGAGGCCGGCGCGGAACCCGGCCGGGTCGGCGGCGACGACGGCCGCGCGGTGCTCGGCGGCGAACCGCGTGGTGGCCAGGGAGAACGCCAGGTCGCCCCAGTCGTCCCGGCCGTCGGACACCAGGCGCAGCAGCCGGTCGGCCCCGGCGCGCAGGCCCTCGGGCGACTTGGCGGACAGCACCCACGGCAGCGGGCGCGCGGGCGAGGAGGGCGCGGGCTCGGGCTCGGGCGGCGCCTGCTCCAGGACGACGTGCGCGTTGGTACCGCTGATGCCGAACGACGACACGGCCGCGCGGCGGGGGCGGTCCAGCTCCGGCCAGGGCCGGTCCTCCGTCAGCAGCTCGACGGCGCCGGCGGACCAGTCGACGTGCGGGGTGGGCTCGTCCACGTGCAGGGTCCTGGGCAGCACGCCGTGCCGCATCGCCATGATCATCTTGATGATGCCGGCGACACCCGCGGCGGCCTGGGCGTGACCGAGGTTCGACTTCACCGAACCCAGCCACAGCGGCTCTGCCCGGTCCTGCCCGTAGGTGGCCAGCACCGCCTGCGCCTCGATCGGGTCACCGAGCGTGGTGCCGGTGCCGTGCGCTTCCACCGCGTCCACATCGGACGGTCGCAGGCGCGCGTCGGCCAGCGCCTGCCGGATCACCCGCTGTTGCGAAGGGCCGTTCGGCGCGGTCAAGCCGTTGGACGCGCCGTCCTGGTTCACCGCCGAACCCTTGACGACGGCCAGCACGCGGTGACCGTTGCGCCGGGCGTCCGACAACCGCTCCACCAGCAGCATCCCGACGCCCTCGGCGAAGCCCGTGCCGTCGGCGGCGGCGGCGAAGGACTTGCACCGGCCGTCGGCCGCCGAACCGGCCTGCCGGTCGAACTCGGCGAACACGCCCGGCGTCGACATCACCGTCACGCCGCCCGCCAGCGCCATCGTGCACTCGCCCCGGCGCAGCGACTGCACCGCCAGGTGCAGGGCGACCAGCGACGACGAGCACGCCGTGTCCACCGTGACCGCGGGGCCCTCGAAGCCGAACGTGTAGGCCACGCGGCCCGACATCACGCTGCCGGAACTGCCGTTGCCCAGGTAGCCCGCCACGTCGTCGGGCACGGAGGAAAGCCTTGAGGCGTAGTCGAAGTACATGACGCCCGCGAACACACCCGTGCGGCTGCCCCGCAGCGTCGCGGGGTCGATGCCCGCGCGTTCCAACGCCTCCCAGGAGGTCTCCAGCAGCAGGCGCTGCTGCGGGTCCATCGCCAGCGCCTCACGCGGCGAGATGCCGAAGAACGCCGGGTCGAAGTCGAGCGCGTCGTGCAGGAAACCGCCGACGCGGGTGTCCTCGAACCAGCCCTCCCAGCCCCGGTCGGCCGGCAGGGGCGTCAGCACGTCGCGCCCGGCGGCCAGGACGTCCCACAGGTCTTCGGGCGACCGCACGTCGCCGGGGAAGCGGCAGCCGATGCCGACGACGGCGATCGGCTCGTCCACCGGTCCCGCCGTAGCGACCACCGCCGGCGCGGCGGGCGCGGCGCCGCCCAGCTCGGCGGCCAGGTGCGCGGCCAGCGCGGCGGGCGTCGGGTGGTCGAACACCAGGGTCGCGGGCAGCCTCAGCCCGGTGACCCCGTTGAGCCGGTTGCGCAGCTCCACGGCGGTCAGCGAGTCGAAGCCGAGTTCCTTGAACGCGCGGTCCGCGCCCACGTCGTCGCCCGCCGCGTAGCCCAGGACGTTCGCGGCCTGTGCGCGCACCAGGTCGAGCAGCGCCGCCTCGTCCAGCGCCGCACCGTCGACGTCGACCCGCGCCGCGACCCGGCGCGTGGGCGTCCGCAGCAGACCCCGCAGCAACGCGCCCATCGCCTCGGGCACCGGCCGGCCGCGCAGCGCGGCCAGGTCCAGCCGCACGGTCGCCAGCACCGGTTCGCCGGACGCGACGGCGGTGTCGAACATCCGCAGGCCGTCCTCGGTGGACAGGGCGGCGACGCCCATGCGCGCCATTCGGGCGATGTCCGCGTCCGCCAGGTGCCCGGTCAGGCCGGTCCGCTGGTCCCACAGGCCCCACGCGAGCGAGGTCGCGGGCAGCCCCATCGCCCGCCGGTGCCGCGCGAACGCGTCCGTGAAGGCGTTGGCGGCGGCGTAGTTGGCCTGACCGCCACCGCCGAACAGCCCCGACGCGGAGGAGAACAGCACGAACGCCGACACGTCGCCGACCAGCTCGTGCAGGTTGAGCACCGCGTCCACCTTGGGCCGCAGCACGGTGTCCACCCGCTCGGGGGTCAGGGCGGTGAGCACGCCGTCGTCCAGCGCGCCCGCCGTGTGCACCACGGCAGCCACCTCGCGATCGGCGAGCACGGCGGCCAGCGCGGAGCGGTCTGCCACGTCGCACGCGGCCAGGTCCACCCGCGCGCCCGCCGCCGCCAGATCCGCCACCAGCTCCGCCGCGCCGGGGGCGGCCGACCCGGACCGGCTCAGCAGCAGCAGGTCCCGCACGCCGTGCGCCACGACGAGGTGCCGCGCCACCAGCGAACCGAGGGTCCCGGTCGCACCCGTGACCAGCACGGTGCCGTCCGGGTCGAACACCGGCGGGTCGACCGGCGCGACGCGGGTGAGCCGAGCGGCCAGCGCCGTGCCGCCGCGCAACACCACCTGCGGCTCGTCGCAGGCCAGCGCGGCGGGCACCAGGTGGGCCGACTCGTCGTCGGTGTCCACCAGCCCGAACCGGCCGGGGTGCTCGGACAGCGCGGACCGGACCAGCCCCCACACGGCGGCGTTCGGCAGGTCGGTGACGTCCGGGCCGGCCGCGCCACGCGTGACGAGCACCAGCCGGGAGTCCGCGAACCGGTCGTCCGACACCCACCGCTGGAGGAGCGCGAGCGCGGTGCCGACCGCGGTCCTCGTCGCGCCACCGGGTTCGCCCGCGACCGGGGCGAGGGGAACCACGACCGTCGCGGGCACCTCCGCGCCCGCCAACGCGTCGAGGTCGTCCACCACCGCGTGCGGCGCTTCCGCGCGGCCCAGCGGGACGGGGACCCAGTCCACCCGGTAAGGCAGCTCCGCCGGGGTGCCGAGGGCACGCGGGTCCACCGGTCGCAGCACCAGGTCGCCCACCTCGGCGACCGGCGCGCCGGTCTCGTCGGCGACCAGCAGCGACACGCCGTCACCGCGCCGCGACAGCCGCACCCGCAGCGCGGTCGCGCCCGTCGCGTGCAGCTCGACGTCCCGCCAGGCGAACGGCAGCCGCACGCCACCGGCCCGGTCGAGCAGCCCCAGCGGGTGCAGCGCCGCGTCGAGCAGCGCCGGGTGCAGGCCGTACCGGTCGGCGTGCTCCGCCTGGTCGGCGGCGAGGCGGACCTCCGCCAGCACGTCCTCCCCGTCCCGCCACGCCGCCCGCAACCCCTGGAACGCCGGCCCGTACTCGAACCCGGCGTCGGCGAGCACGGCGTAGAAGTCGTCCACCGGCACCGGTTGCGCGCCCGGCGGCGGCCATGCGCCGGTCAACCCGTCCGGCACCGCGCCGGCGGCGACGAGCACGCCTTCGGCGTGCCGGGCCCACACCGCGCCGGACCACTCCGGTTCGTCCTCCTCCGGCCGGGAGTGGACCGTCACCGCGCGCCGCCCCTCCGCGTCCGGCGCGGCCACCCGGACCTGGACCTGCACCGCGCCCTGGGCGGGCACGACGAGCGGCGCGGACAGCGTCAGCTCGGCGACCCGTGGGCAACCGACCTGGTCGCCCGCCCGGACCGCGAGTTCCACGAACGCCGTGCCGGGCAGCAGGGCCACGTCGCCGACGGCGTGGTCCGCCAGCCAGGGGTGGGTCGCACGGGACAGCCGACCGGTGAACAACAACCCGTCGGAGTCGGCGAGCGCCACGGCCGCCGTGAGCAGCGGGTGGTTCGCGGGGTTCAAGCCGGCGGCGGAGATGTCACCGACCACCGGCGCGAGCTTGGGCCAGAACCGCTTGCGTTGGAACGCGTAGGTCGGCAGGTCGATCCGCTGTCCACCGGGCACGACCGCCGTCCAGTCCGGCTCGACACCCGCCACGTGCGCTTCACCCAGCGAAGTCAGCGCACGCGCCAACCCGCCTTCATCGCGGCGCAACGTCCCCAACACCACCGCGTCACTGCCGGCCGCATCCAGCGTCTCCTGAACACCCAACGTCAACACCGGGTGCGGACTGCACTCCACGAACACACCGAACCCATCGGCGGCCAACCGCTCCACCGCACCCTGCAACCCGACCGTCCGACGCAAATTCCGGAACCAGTAACCGGCATCCATCTCCGCACCGGACAACACCGACCCGGTCAACGTCGAATAGACCGGCACCTCACCCTCACGCGGCTTGATCCCGGCCAACACAGCCAGAATCTCGTCCTCCAACTGCTCGACGTGAACAGAATGAGAGGCGTAGTCCACCGCGATACGCCGCGCACGAACATCATTCGCGGACGCGTGCTCCAGCAAGCCCTCCAGCCCGGCCACATCACCCGAGACCACCACCGACCCCGGACCGTTCACCGCCGCGACCGACAAACCCTCCCAACGGGAGATCAGTGCTTCAACCTCGGCCACCGGCAGGCCGACCGACACCATCCCACCACGACCGGCAATACCGGTGATCGCCTTCGACCGCAACACCACCACACGCGCGCCGTCCTCCAACGACAACGCACCCGCCACCACCGCAGCCGCGATCTCACCCTGCGAATGCCCCACCACAGCAGACGGACGCACACCCCACGAACGCCACAACTCCGCCAACGACACCATCACCGAAAACAACACCGGCTGAACAACATCAACCCGATCGAAATCACCAGACCGGACCACATCCAGCAGGTTCCACTCCACGAGTGGGTCGATCGCAGCCGCACACTCCCCCATCCGCCCCGCGAACACCGACGACTGCTCCAACAACTCCACAGCCATACCAACCCACTGCGACCCCTGACCAGGGAACACGAAGGCGGTCTTCCCGCCGTGGGCCACGCCGGTCACCGGCTCGCGCTCCGCGAAGTCCGCCGGCGCTTCACCCACCAGCACGGCGCGGTGCGGGAAACGGGCGCGGGACACCGCCAGCGTGTGGGCGACGTCGACCGCGCGGACATCGGGGTGCTCGACCGCGAACGCCCTCAGCCGCGCCACCTGCTCGGCCAGCGCTTCCTCCGTGCGCGCGGACACCACCCACGGCACCGGGCCGGGGACGTCCTCGGTCGGGGCGGTCGACGGCTCGACGTGCTCCAGGATCACGTGGGCGTTCGTGCCGCTCACCCCGAACGCGGAGACGGCGGCGCGGCGCGGCCGGTCCACCGCGGGCCACGACCGGGCCTCGGCCAGCACCTCCACCGCACCGGACTCCCAGTCCACGTGCGGCGACGGCTCGTCCACGTGCAGCGTCTTCGGCAGCACACCCGCCCGCAGCGCCATCACCATCTTGATCACACCCGCGACACCCGCCGCCGCCTGCGTGTGACCGATGTTCGACTTCACCGAACCCAACCACAACGGCTCGTCACGACCCTGACCGTAGGTCGCCAGCAACGCCTGCGCCTCGATCGGGTCGCCAAGAGCGGTACCGGTGCCGTGCGCCTCCACCACGTCCACATCGGACGGGGTGAGTCGCGCGTCGGCCAGCGCCTGGAGGATGACCCTTTCCTGGGACGGGCCGTTGGGCGCGGAGATCCCGTTGGACGCGCCGTCCTGGTTCACCGCCGACCCGCGCACCACGGCCAGGACCGGGTTGCCGTCGCGCAGGGCGTCCGAAAGGCGTTGCAGCAGCACGACACCGACGCCCTCGGCCGGGCCGAAGCCGTCGGCGGAGGCGGCGAACGCCTTGCAGCGGCCATCGGCCGCGATCCCGCGCTGGCGGCTGAACTCGACGAACGCGGCGGGCGTTGTCATGACGGTCGCGCCGCCCGCGAGCGCCATCGAGCACTCGCCGCTGCGCAGCGCCCGCACCGCCAGGTGGAACGCCACCAGCGACGACGAGCAGGCCGTGTCCACGGTCACCGCGGGGCCTTCCAGCCCGAGGGTGTAGGAGATGCGCCCGGAGATCACGGCGGCGGTGGTGCCGGTGACCATGTAGCCCTCGCTGGACTCCTCGGCCACCGCCAGCAGTCGCGCGTAGTCCTGCGTGTTGGAGCCGACGAAGACCCCGGTGCGGCTGCCGCGCACCGAGGTCGGGTCGATGCCCGCCCGCTCGAACGCCTCCCACGACGTCTCCAGCAGCAACCGCTGCTGCGGGTCCATCGCCAACGCCTCACGCGGGCTGATCTCGAAGAACGAGGCGTCGAACCGGCTCGCCCCGGTGAGGAACCCGCCTTCGCGGGTCAGGCTCGTGCCGGGGTGGTCCGGGTCGGGGTGGTAGAGGGCGTCGAGGTCCCAGCCCCGGTCGTCGGGGAAGGCGCTGATGCCGTCACCGCCCTCGGCGACCAGCTGCCAGAGGTCTTCCGGCGACGACACGCCACCGGGGTAGCGGCACGCCATCGCCACGACGGCGACGGGCTCGGCGTCGGCCGACTCGACCTCCTGTAGGCGCTTGCGCGTCTTGTGCAGGTCCGCCGTGACCCGCTTGAGGTAGTCGAGGAGCTTCTCTTGATCCACCGGCGGAACCTCCATCACACCCCGACCGAAAAGCGCTCACCAGCGCGGAACGCGGGCAGGAAAAAGCGACTCGATATCAGTTGGCAAGCTAGGAGCGCCCGTTCCGCGCGAACAACCCCTACGGTCCCCCTAGCGGCCCCTAGGCTGCCCCGACCCCCACCACAACGGCCCCGACCTCGCCTTTCCCAGCGTGGCGCACGTCCTGGCGAAAGCGGAAATCGCACGCCACCGAGCTGTGGACGGTGCCGGAACAATTGCGCCTCGCACCGCGAGGGCACGCCACGCGCAAAAGGAAAGGCCCGCCCGGCACTGGGGCGACCGGGCGGGCCGAAGGCGGGTCAGACGCCCAATTCGCCGTCGATGAAGGCGAACAGCTCGTCGGCGTCGGCGGACCCGATGCGGTCGTCGACGGAGCCGTCCGCGGTCGGCTGGGCCGGGGCCTGCCAGCGGGCCAGCAGGGTCTGCAAGCGCATGGAGATCCGCAGCCTGGCCTGTTCGTCCGCCTCGACCTCCGCCAACCGGTCGGCCAGCGCGTCGAGTTCGGCGAGGGCCGACTCCGCGGTGCCCGGTTCGGCGATGCCCAGGTCCGCCAGGAGCTTGCGCGCCGCCGCGGCGGGCGTCGGGTGGTCGAACACCAGGGTGGCGGGCAGCTTCAGGCCCGTCGCCGCGCCGAGGCGCTTGCGCAGCTCCACGGCGGCCAGCGAGTCGAACCCGAGGTCCTTGAACGGGCGGTCGCCGCGCACCGCGTCCGCGCTGTCGTAGCCGATCACGGCCGCGGTGTGCGCTCGCACCAGGTCCGTCAGGACCGCCACGCGCTCCTCGGTGGGCAGGGCGGTGAGGTTGCGCAGCAGCTCGTCCCGGTCGGTGACCTGCTCGACCCCGGGGTCGGCGGACCGCTCGCGCGCGGCGGGCAGGTCGGCCAGCAGCGGGCTCGGGCGGGCGCCGGTGAACACCGGCAGGAACCGGGGCCAGTCGACGTCCGCGACGGCCAGCGCGACCTCGCCGTCCGCGACGGCCTGCCGCAGCGCGACGACCGCGTGGTCCGGCGTCATGGGTCGCAGGCCGCGGCTCGACAGGTACTCCTCGCCGATGCCGGCGGCCATGCCGTCGCCCGCCCACAGGCCCCACGCGAGGGAGGTGGCCGGGATGCCCCGGTCGCGGCACTGGCGGGCGAAGGCGTCGAGGAACGCGTTCGGCGCGGCGTACGCGCCCTGCGTGCCGCTGCCCCACACCCCCGCGCTGGACGAGAACAGCACCAGCGCGTCCAGCTCCGCAGGGTCGAGCAGTTCCGCCAGGTGCACCGCGCCCGCGACCTTCGCGGACACCGTGTCGGCCAGCAGCGCCAGGTCGGTGTCGGCGAGGGCGGCCGGGGTGAGCGCGCCTGCCGCGTGCACGGCGATCCGGACCTCCTCGTCGCGCAGGCCCGCGAGGAGGTCGGCCAGCGCTTCCCGGTCGGCGGCGTCGCACGCGGCGACGGTGACCCGCGCGCCCGCCTCGCGCAGCTCGGCGACCAGCTCCGGGGCACCGGGCGCGTCCGCGCCCCGCCGGCTGGTGAGCACCAGGTGCTCCACGCCCTCGCGGGCCAGCAGGCGGGCCACGTGCGCGCCGAGCGCGCCCGTGCCGCCGGTGACCAGGGCGGTGCCGCGCGGGCGCCACGTGCCGCCCGCCGCCGGGCCGGCCGGGACGAGCCGGCAGCCGAAGACGCCCGCCGGGCGGATCGCCACCTGGTCCTCGTCAGCGGCGGCGAGGACGGCGGCCAGCCGGTCCAGCGCGCGGTCGTCGAGGTCGGCGGGCAGGTCGACCAGACCGCCCCAGCGGTCGGGGTGCTCCAGCGCGGCCACCCGGCCCAGGCCCCAGACCTGGGCCTGCGCGGGACCGGTCACGTCCTCGGCGCCCGTGCTGACCGCGCCGCGCGTCGCCACCCACAGCGGCGCGCCGCCGTCCAGCGCCTGGAGCAGCGCCAGGGTGGCGGCGAGCCCGACCGGCACGGCCGGGTGGTCGCGGTGCGGCGCCTCGTCCAGCGCGAGCAGCGACAGCACGCCGTCCGCTTCGACACCGGCCAAGCGCCGCGCGATGGTCTCGCGGTCGGCGTACGGGTCGAGCGGGACGTGCACGGTCCGCGCGCCCTGACGCGCCAACCCCTCGGCGAGGGCGTCGGCGTCGAAGCCCTCGGGCGTGACCAGCAGCCAGGTCCCGAGCAGCGCGGACGCGCTCGGGGTGACGGCGGACCACGTCAGGCGGTAGCGCCAGGAGTCCACAGTGGACTCCTCCTGGCGACGGCGACGCCACGACGACAGCAGTGGCAGCGCCTGCTCGACCTTCCGCCGGTCCTCCGGCGAGTCCGCGCCCACCAGGGCTCCCAGTTCACCCCGCTCCACGGCGTCCCAGAACACCTCGTCCTCGGCGGTTGCGGGGGTCGCGGCACCCTCAAGCCAGTACCGCTTGCGCTGGAACGCGTAGGTCGGCAGGTCGATCCGCTGTCCACCGGGCACGACCGCCGTCCAGTCCGGCTCGACACCCGCCACGTGCGCTTCACCCAGCGAAATCAGCGCACGCGCCAACCCGCCTTCATCGCGGCGCAACGTCCCCAACACCACCGCGTCACTGCCGGCCGCATCCAGCGTCTCCTGAACACCCAACGTCAACACCGGGTGCGGACTGCACTCCACGAACACACCGAACCCATCGGCGGCCAACCGCTCCACCGCACCCTGCAACCCGACCGTCCGACGCAAATTCCGGAACCAGTAACCGGCATCCATCTCCACACCGGACAACACCGACCCGGTCAACGTCGAATAGACCGGCACCTCACCCTCACGCGGCTTGATCCCGGCCAACACAGCCAGAATCTCGTCCTCCAACTGCTCGACGTGAACAGAATGAGAGGCGTAGTCCACCGCGATACGCCGCGCACGAACATCATTCGCGGACGCGTGCTCCAGCAAGCCCTCCAGCCCGGCCACATCACCCGAGACCACCACCGACCCCGGACCGTTCACCGCCGCGACCGACAAACCCTCCCAACGGGAGATCAGTGCTTCAACCTCGGCCACCGGCAGGCCGACCGACACCATCCCACCACGACCGGCAATACCGGTGATCGCCTTCGACCGCAACACCACCACACGCGCGCCGTCCTCCAACGACAACGCACCCGCCACCACCGCAGCCGCGATCTCACCCTGCGAATGCCCCACCACAGCAGACGGACGCACACCCCACGAACGCCACAACTCCGCCAACGACACCATCACCGAAAACAACACCGGCTGAACAACATCAACCCGATCGAAATCACCAGACCGGACCACATCCAGCAGGTTCCACTCCACGAGTGGGTCGATCGCAGCCGCACACTCCCCCATCCGCCCCGCGAACACCGACGACTGCTCCAACAACTCCACAGCCATACCAACCCACTGCGACCCCTGACCAGGGAACACGAAAGCGACGCGATCCGCGCCCGTTACCGCCTCACCAACGGTCACCTCGGCGAGATCCTGCGCCAAGCCCGCCAGGTCGGCGCCGACGACCACCGCCCGGTGCGGGAACCGCGACCGCCCCGCCAGGGTCAGCGCCACGTCGTCCACCCGCGTGCCGGGGTGCTCGGCCAAGTGCTCCCGCAGCCGCTCGGCCTGCGCCCGAACGCCGGCCGGGTCCTTGGCCGACAGCACCCAGGGCACCGGCACGGACACCAGCTCGGCGGCGACCTCGGCCGGGGCGTCACCCTGTTCCAGGACGACGTGGGCGTTGGTGCCGCTGATGCCGAACGACGACACCGCCGCCCGCCGCGCGCGCCCCACCTCCGGCCACGGCCGGGACTCGGTCAGCAGCTCGATCGACCCGACCGTCCAGTCCACGTGCGGTGACGGCTCGTCCACGTGCAACGTCTTCGGCAGCACGCCTTCCCGGAGCGCCATCACCATCTTGATCACACCCGCGACACCCGCCGCCGCCTGCGTGTGACCGATGTTCGACTTCACCGAACCCAACCACAACGGCTCGTCACGACCCTGACCATAGGTCGCCAACAACGCCTGCGCCTCGATCGGATCACCCAAAGTCGTACCGGTGCCGTGCGCCTCCACCACGTCCACATCGGACGGAGAAAGGTCCGCGCTGCTCAACGCCTGCCGGATCACCCGCTGCTGCGAAGGGCCGTTCGGCGCGGTAAGGCCATTGGACGCGCCATCCTGGTTCACCGCCGAACCACGCACCACCGCCAGCACGCGGTGACCGTTGCGCCGGGCATCCGACAGGCGCTTCACCAGCAGCATCCCGACGCCCTCGCCCCACACCGCGCCGTCCGCCGCGGCGGCGAAGGGCTTGCACCGCGCGTGCGCGGACAACGCGCCCGCCCGGCTGAACTCGCTGAACGTGCCGGGCGTGAACATCACCGTCACACCACCGGCCAGCGCCATGTCGCACTCGCCGTTGCGCAGCGCCTGCGCGGCCAAGTGCAACGCCACCAAGGACGACGAGCACGCCGTGTCGACCGTCACCGCCGGACCCTCGAACCCGAACGTGTAAGCCACGCGGCCGGACGCGATGCTGCCCGACGTGCCAGTGCTGAGGTAGCCCGCGGCCTCCTCGGGGATCTCGGCGAGCCGGCTCGCGTAGTCGTGGTACATCAGGCCCGCGAACACCCCGGTCCGGCTGCCGCGCATCCCGGACGGGTCGATGCCCGCCCGCTCGAACGCCTCCCACGACGTCTCCAGCAGCAACCGCTGCTGCGGGTCCATCGCCAACGCCTCACGCGGCGAGATCCCGAAGAACTCCGGGTCGAAGTCCGCCGCGTCGTAGAGGAAACCGCCCTCGGGCGCGTACCCGCCGACACCGCCGACGGGCCAACCCCGGTCGGTCGGGAACGCGGAGATCGCGTCCACCCCGTCGAGGGTGAGCCGGAACAGCTCCTCCGGCGTGGTCACGCCGCCGGGGAACCGGCACGCCATGCCGACGATCGCGATCGGGTCGTCCGCGACGGCCGCCGGGCCGACCACGACGGGCGCGGAGTCGTCGCCGGTCAGCTCGGCGCGCAGCCGCTCCGCGAGCGCGGTCGGCGTCGGGTGGTCGAACACCAGGGTCGCGGGCAGCCGCAACCCCAGCGCCGCGCCGAGCCGGTTGCGCAGCTCGACCGCGGTCAGCGAGTCGAAGCCCAGGTCGGAGAACGCGCGGTCGGCGGCGATGGCGGCGGCGCCGGTGTGACCCAGGACGGCCGCGACCTGCGCGCGCACCAGGGTCAGCAGTTCGGCGGACTGCTCCTCGCGGGACAGCCCGGTGAGCCGGCGTGCCGCGCCCGCGGTCGCACCGGCCTTGCGGGCCGGTGGCCGCACCAGGCCGCGCAGCAGGGGAGGCACGCCGTCGCTCGCGGCCTTCGCGCGCACCGGGCCGAGGTCGAGGCGCATCGGCAGGACCAGCGTCCGGTCGGACCCGGCGGCGGCGTCGAACAGCGCCAGGCCCTCGGCGGCGGACAGCCCGCTGACGCCGGCGCGGCCGATGCGCTTGAGGTCGACGTCGGTCAGCGCTCCGGTCATCGTGCCGGTCTCCGCCCACAGGCCCCAGGCGAGGGACACGGCGGGCAGGCCCTCGGCGCGGCGGCGGGCGACCACGGCGTCCACGAACGCATTGGCCGCCGCGTAGTTGCCCTGACCAGCGTTGCCGAACACACCGGCCGCCGACGAGAACACCACGAAGGCCGTCACGGCGTGGCGGCGGGCGAGGTCGTCCAGCGCGACCACCGCGTCCACCTTGGGCCGGAACACCCGGTCCACCCGCTCGGGCGTCAACGCCTGCACGACACCGTCGTCCAGCACGCCGGCGGCGTGGACGACACCGGTCAGCGCCCGGTCACCCACCGCCGAGGCCAGCGCGCCGGGGTCCGCCGCGTCCGCCGCGGCCCACGTGACGGCGGCACCGAGGTCCGCGAGTTCGCGGGTGAGGTCCTCCGCGCCGACGCCGCCACCGCGGCTGAGCAGGAGGAGGTCGCGCACGCCGTGCTCGGTGACGAGGTGCCGCGCGACGAGCCTGCCCAGCGCGCCGGACGCGCCGGTGAGGAGGACGGTGCCACCGCCGAAGTCCGGGAGCTGCTCGGCCGCGCCGACCCTGGCCAGGCGCGGCACGAGGGCGGCGTCGGCGGTGAGGACGCCCTGCGGTTCGTCGGTGGCGAGGAACGCGGCGAGCCGGTCGTCCTCGCGGTCGCCCGCGACCAGGGCGAACCGGCCGGGGTGCTCGGACTGCGCGGAGCGGACCAGGCCCCACACGGCGGCGTGCACGGGATCGGTGTGGTCGGGCGTCACGACGACGAGCCGGCGGCCCGAGTCGTCGGCCGACCACGCGGCGACGGCTTCGACGGTCGCGTTGACGGCGGCGCGGGTCCGGGCCGGCAGGTCGCCTCCGGTCACGGGCGGCGACCACAGCACCACGTCGTCGGCACGCGCCTGGCCCAGCGGCAGCGGCACCCAGTCCAGGCCGAACAACGAGTCGGTCGCACCGGTGGGCCGCAGCCGCGCCGGGTCGACGGCCCGCAGCGCGAGCGACGCGACGGACGCCACGGGCGCGCCGGTCCCGTCGGCGGCGGTGATGGCGACGGTGTCGCCGCCCGCCGGCGCGAGGTGGACGCGCAGCGTCGTCGCGCCCACGGCGTGCACGGCCACGTCGTTCCAGGCGAACGGCAGCAGCGGACCGGCCGCGCCCGGCACGAAATCGCCCAGGGCGATGGCGTGCAGGGCGGCGTCCAGCAGCGCGGGGCTCAGCCGGAAGTCGCCCGCGACCGCCTCGGCCGGCTCGACCTCGGCGAACACCTCGCGCCCGCGCCGCCACGCCGCGCGCACGCCCTGGAACGCCGGACCGTAGCCGAGCCCGACCGCGGCCAGGTCGGGGTAGAGGTCGTCCACGGCGACGGGTTCCGCGCCGGCCGGCGGCCACGCGGTGAGGTCCGGCCCGGTCGGGGCGACCGGCGGGGCCAGGACGCCGGTGGCGTGCCGGGTCCACGGCTCGCCGTCGGTCAGCCGCGAGTGGATGGTGACGGGGCGCGTGCCGTCCGGCCGCGCGCCACCGAGGACCGCGCGCAACCGCACCGTCCCGGCGTCGGGCACGACGAGCGGCGCGGACAGCGTCAGCTCGGCCACCCGTGGGCAACCGACCTGGTCACCCGCCCGGACCGCGAGTTCCACGAACGCCGTGCCGGGCAGCAGGGCCACGTCGCCGACCGCGTGATCGGCCAGCCACGGGTGGCCTGCCCTCGACAGCGAGCCGGTGATCAGGACGTCCTCGCTGTCGGGCACGTCCGCGACGGCGGTCCACAGCGGGTGGTCGAGCGGCACGAGCCCGAGGGACGACGGGTCGCCCGACGGCGCGGTCGCGTCGAGCCAGTACCGCTCGCGCTGGAAGGGATACGTGGGCAGGTCGATCCGTTGCCCACCGGGCACGACCGCCGCCCAGTCCGGCTCGACACCCGCCACGTGCGCTTCACCCAGCGAAGTCAGCGCACGCGCCAACCCGCCTTCATCGCGGCGCAGCGTCCCCAACACCACCGCATCACTGCCGGCCGCATCCAGCGTCTCCTGGACACCCAACGTCAACACCGGGTGCGGACTGCACTCCACGAACACACCGAACCCATCGGCGGCCAACCGCTCCACCGCACCCTGCAACCCCACTCGCTGCCGCAGATTACGGAACCAATACCCCGCATCCATCTCCACACCGGACAACACCGACCCGGTCAACGTCGAATAGACCGGCACCTCACCCTCACGCGGCTTGATCCCGGCCAACACAGCCAGAATCTCGTCCTCCAACTGCTCGACGTGAACAGAATGAGAGGCGTAGTCCACCGCGATACGCCGCGCACGAACATCATTCGCGGACGCGTGCTCCAGCAAGCCCTCCAGCCCGGCCACATCACCCGAGACCACCACCGACCCCGGACCGTTCACCGCCGCGACCGACAAACCCTCCCAACGCGAGATCAGTGCTTCAACCTCGGCCACCGGCAAGCCGACCGACACCATCCCACCACGACCGGCAATACCGGTGATCGCCTTCGACCGCAACACCACCACACGCGCGCCATCCTCCAACGACAACGCACCCGCCACCACCGCAGCCGCGATCTCACCCTGCGAATGCCCCACCACAGCAGACGGACGCACACCCCACGAACGCCACAACTCCGCCAACGACACCATCACCGAAAACAACACCGGCTGAACAACATCAACCCGATCAAAATCACCGGACCTAACGACGTCCAGCAGGTTCCACTCCACCAGCGGGTCGATCGCAGCCGCACACTCCCCCATCCGCCCCGCGAACACCGACGACTGCTCCAACAACTCCACAGCCATACCAACCCACTGCGACCCCTGACCAGGGAACACGAAGGCCACTGGACCACCACCCCGCGAGGCCCCCGTCACCACCGAGCCGACCTCGCCGTCCGCGACCTCACCAAGCCCGCGCAGGAGGTCGTCGCGCGTGCGCCCGACCACGACGGCCCGGTGCGACAGGTGCGCCCGTGCCGCGCCCAGCGACCAGGCGAGATCGGCCAAGCGCGCATCGGGGTGGTCCAGCACGAAGGACCGCAGTGCCCGCGCCTGGGCCCGCACGCCCTCCTCGCCCCGACCGGACAGCGCCCACGGCAGCACGCCGGGCACCTCGGCCGGCTCCACCGGCGCTTCCTCGGGCGCCTGTTCCAGCACGAGGTGCGCGTTGGTGCCGCTGAACCCGAACGACGACACCGCCGCCCGGCGCGGCCGGTCGACCGCCGGCCACTCCCGCGACGACGTCAGCAGCTCCACCGCGCCGGCCGACCAGTCCACGTGCGGGGTCGGCTCGGACACGTGCAGCGTCTTCGGCAGCACACCCGTCCGCAGCGCCATCACCATCTTGATCACACCCGCGACACCCGCCGCCGCCTGCGTGTGACCGATGTTCGACTTCAGCGACCCGAGCCACAGCGGCTCGGCGCGCCCCTGGCCGTAGGTGGCCAGCACCGACTGCGCCTCGATCGGGTCGCCCAGGGTCGTGCCGGTGCCGTGCGCCTCGACGACGTCCACATCGGACGGTGCGAGCCGGGCGTCCGCCAGCGCCTGGAGCATCACCCGCTGCTGCGACGGACCATTCGGCGCGGTCAACCCGTTCGACGCGCCGTCCTGGTTCACCGCCGACCCGCGCACCACCGCCAGCACCGGGTGCCCGAGCCGGCGGGCGTCCGACAGCCGCTCCACCAGCAGCACGCCGGCGCCCTCGGACCAGCCGGTGCCGTCGGCGTCGGCCGAGAACGCCTTGCACCGCCCGTCCGCCGCCAGCCCGCGCTGCCGGCTGAACTCCACGAACGTGGTCGGCGTGAACATCACGGTCACCCCGCCCGCCAGCGCCAGGTCGCACTCGCCCGACCGCAGGGCGCGGACCGCGAGGTGCAGGGCCACCAGCGACGACGAGCACGCCGTGTCGACCGTGACCGCCGGACCCTCGAACCCGAACGTGAACGACACCCGGCCGGACGCGACGCTCCCCGAGGTGCCGGTCGCCAGGTACCCCTCGACGCCCTCGGGCACCTCCGACAGCCGCGACCCGTAGTCGTGGTACATCACGCCCGCGAACACGCCGGTCCGGCTGCCCTTCAGGCCCAGCGCGTCGATGCCCGCCCGCTCGAACGCCTCCCACGACGTCTCCAGCAGCAGGCGCTGCTGCGGGTCCATCGCCAACGCCTCACGCGGCGAGATCCCGAAGAACTCCGGGTCGAAGTCGGCGACGTCGTGCAGGAACCCGCCCTCGGCGACGTAGCTGGTGCCCTGTCGGCCGGGGTCGGCGTCCACGACGTCCTCGATGCGCCAGCCCCGGTCGGTCGGGTAGCCGGAGATCGCGTCGCCGCCGTCGAGCACGAGCCGCCACAGGTCCTCCGGCGACGACACGCCGCCGGGGTAGCGGCACGCCATGCCCACGATCGCGATGGGCTCCTGGTCGCGTTCCTCGACCTCGCGCAGCCTGCGCCGGGCCGCGACCAGGTCGGCGGTGGCCCGCTTCAGGTACTCCCGCAGCTTGTCCTCGGTCTGCATGTGGTCCACGGCTCCTCGCGCGGTCAGGACAGCTCGTTGTCGAGCAGGTCGAACAGTTCGTCGTCGGAGGCGGAGTCCAGCTCGACCTCCGGCGCGCCCGCCGCGTCGGACGCGGTGAGCTTGTCGAGCAGCGCCTGGAGCCGGACGGTGTAGCGGGTCCGGTCGAGGTCGCCCGCGGGCAGCGTGACCAGCGCGCGCTCCCACCGGTCCAGCTCGGCCTCCGCGGGCAGGTCGGACCCGGTGAACGGCAGCGCGCCCAGCAGGTGCTCCACCAGGTCGACGGGGGTCGGGTGGTCGAACACCAGCGTGGCGGGCAGCCGCAGGTCCAGCGCCGCGCCGAGGCGGTTGCGCAGTTCCACGGCGCTGAGCGAGTCGAAGCCCAGCTCCCGGAACGAGCGGTCCGGCCGCACCGCCGACGTCGACGGGTAGCCCAGCACGGCCGCGACCTGCTCGCGCACCAGCTCGGTCAGCGCGCCCGTCCGGCCCTGCCGGTCCCGGCCCGCCAGGGTGTCGACCAGGGACGTCCCGGCGGCCGTGCGCCTGGTGCCGCCCGGCGCCAGGCCGCGCAGCAGGGGTGGCGCGGTGTCCCGGCCGCGCAGCGCGGCGAGGTCGAGCCGGATCGGCACCAGCACCGCCCGGTCCGCGCCCAGCGCCGCGTCGAACAGCGCCAGGCCCTCCGCCTCGGACAGGCCGGTGACGCCGCCCCGGTCCAGGCGGTCGCGGTCGGCGGCGGCGCCCATGCCCGCGCCCGACCACAGGCCCCACGCGAGCGACACCGCGGGCAGGCCCTGCGCCCGGCGCAGCCCGGCGACGGCGTCGAGCGCGGCGTTGGCGGCGGCGTAGTTCGCCTGACCGGCGTTGCCGAACGTGCCGGCGGCCGAGGAGAACACCACGAACGCCGACAGGTCGTGCCCGGCGGTCGCCTCGTGCAGGGCGAGCGCCGCGTCGACCTTGGGCCGCAGCACGGTCGCCAGCCGGTCGCGGGTGAGCGAGGACAGGACACCGTCGTCCAGCACGCCCGCCGCGTGCACCACGGCGGACAGCTCGCGGCCCGCCACCAGGTCGCGCACCGCGGCCCGGTCGGTCAGGTCGCACGCCACCCACTCGACGTCCGCGCCCAGCTCGGCCAGCTCGGCGAGCACGGCGGGCTCACCGCGGCTGACCAGCAGCAGCTCGCGCACGCCGTGCTCGGTCACCAGGTGCCGGGCGACCAGGCCGCCCAGCGTGCCGGACGCCCCGGTGAGCAGGACCGGCCCGGTGAGCCGACCGGGCTCGCCCGCGACCCGGACCAGCCTGGGCGCGAGCACCCGGCCGCCGCGCACCGCCACCTGAGGTTCGCCGCAGGCCGCGGCGGACCGCACCGCGTCGAGGCCGTCCGCGCCGTCGACCAGCACGAACCGGTCGGGGTGCTCGGACTGCGCGGACCGGATCAGGCCCCACACCGCCGCGTGCGCCGGGTCGGGCACGACACCGCCCGCCGCCACGCCCGCCGTGGTCGCCACCACCAGGCGGGACGCGGCGAACCGGGGGTCGGCCACCCACGCCGAGGCGAGGTCCAGCGCCCAGCCGGCGGCGGCGTGCACCGCGTCGGAGAGGTCTCCGCCCGTGGTCGGCGGATGGGCCACCACGAGGTCCGGCACGTCATCCAACGCGGCCGGGCCACCGGCGGGCATGACCACCGGGGCACCGACGTCGTCCACAGTGGACACCTCGACCCAGTCGAGGTCGTACAGGGAGTCGACCCTGCGCTCCCCGGTCGACATCGCCCGCAGCACCAGCGACGACACCGACGCCACCGGGCGGCCCGCGCCGTCGGCGAGGTCGATCGCCACCGCATCGCCCTCGGCGCGCGCCAGCCGGACGCGCAGCACCGACGCGCCGACCGCGTCGAGGCGCACGCCGCTCCACGCGAACGGCAACCGCACCTCGTCACCGGGCGCCAACCCGCCGAGCGCGATGCCGTGCAGGGCGGCGTCCAGCAGGGCCGGGTGCAGCCCGAACCCGTCGACCGCCACCCCGTCCGGCAGGGCCACCTCGGTGAACACCTCGTCGCCGCGCCGCCAGGCCGCGCGCAGGCCCCGGAACGCCGGTCCGTACGCCAGGCCCGCGTCGGCGAGGCCGTCGTACAGGCCGTCCACCGCCACCGGCTCCGCGCCGGGCGGCGGCCACTCCCGCAGGTCCGCGGTCGACGCCGGCGGGCGGGTGGTGAGGGTGCCGGTCGCGTGCCGGACCCACGGGTCGCCCGCGTGGACGCTCACGCGGCGCTCCTCGCCCTCGCCCTCCACCACGACCTGCACCCGCACGCCGCCGTGCTCCGGCAGCACCAGCGGCGCCTCGACGGTCAGCTCGGCGAGGTGCGGGCACCCCGCCCGGTCGCCCGCGAGCACCGCCAGTTCGACGAACGCCGCGCCCGGCAGCAGCACCGCGCCGCCCACGACGTGGTCGGCGAGCCACGGCTGGGTCGCTGTCGACAGCACGCCGGTGAACAGCACGCCGCCCGAGCCCGGCAGCTCGACCGCCGCGCCGAGCAGCGGGTGGTCGGCCGCGTCCAGCCCGGCCGCCGCGACGTCGCCGCGCGCGGGCGTGGTGCCCAGCCAGTACCGCTCCCGCTGGAAGGCGTAGGTCGGCAGGTCCACCCGCCGCGCGCCGCGCCCGGCGAAGAACGCTTCCCAGTCCACGCGCACGCCCGCCACGTGCAGCCGGGCGACCGCCGCGGTCAGCGCGACGGCCTCGGGCCGGTCACCGCGCAGCGCCGGGGCGAGCACGCCGTCCACGACGTCCTGCGCGGCGGCGGACAGCACGCCGTCCGGGCCGAGTTCGAGGAAGGTGCGCGCGCCCTGCTCGTGCAGTGCGGTGACGGCGTCGGCGAACCGCACCGCCTGCCGCACCTGCCCCACCCAGTACTCGGGCGACTGCCACTCCCCCGCCACGGGCTTGCCCGTGACCGTCGACACGGCCTGGATCGCCGGCTCGCGGTAGACCAAGGACTCCGCGACCTCGCGGAACGCGGCCAGCATCGGCTCCATCAACACCGAGTGGAACGCGTGGCTGACCGCCAACCGCTTGGTCTTCCGCCCCTGCGCCGCGAGTTTCCCAGCGACCGCCAGCACTTCCTCTTCCACACCGGACAGCACCACCGACGAAGGCCCGTTCACCGCCGCGACCGACACACCCGGCGTCAGCTCGACCTCGGCCTCGGTCGCCTGCACCGCGACCATCGCCCCACCTTCCGGCAGGGCCTGCATCAACCGGCCGCGCGCCTTGACCAGCGTCGCCGCGTCCTCCAACGACAACACACCCGCCACGTGCGCGGCGGCAAGCTCACCGATGGAGTGCCCGGCGAGGAAGTCGGGCCGGATGCCCCACGACTCCACCAACCGGAACAACGCCACCTCGATCGCGAACAGCGCGGGCTGGGTGTACTCGGTCCGATCGATCAAGTCCGGGCCAAGCTCGCCCAGCGGCATGTCGAACGCGGCACACACCGCGTCGAACGCCTCGGCGAACAACGGGAACGCCGCATACAGCTCACGACCCATCCCGACCCGCTGGGCGCCCTGGCCCGTGAACAGGAACGCCAGGCGTCCCGCCGTCACGGGGCCGCGCACCAGCGACGCGGAAGCACGGCCGTCGGCCAGCGCGCTGAGGCCCGCCACCAGCTCGTCCCGGTCGGCGGCGACCACGACCGCCCGCTCGTCGAGGGCGGCCCGCCCGGTGGCCAGCGAGTAGGCGCCGTCCAGCAGGGGCACGTCGGCGTCCCGCAGCCGCGCGGCCTGCGCCGCCAACGCCTCCGGGCTCGTCGCCGACACGACCCACGGCACGACGGGCGCCGTCACGACGGGCTCGACCGGCGCCGGCTCCGCGGCCGGGGGCTCCTCCAGGATGGTGTGCGCGTTGGTGCCGCTGATGCCGAACGACGACACGGCGACCCGGCGCGGGCGGTCCAGCTCCGGCCACGGCCGGTTGTCGGTCAGCAGCTCGACGGCGCCGGCCGACCAGTCCACGTGCGGCGTCGGCTCGTCCACGTGCAGCGTCCTGGGCAGCACTCCCTCGTGCATCGCCATGACCATCTTGATGATCCCGGCGACACCGGCGGCGGCCTGGGTGTGGCCCAGGTTCGACTTCACCGAGCCCAACCACAGCGGCTCGTCGCGGTCCTGGCCGTAGGCGGCCAGCAACGCCTGCGCCTCGATCGGGTCACCGAGCCGCGTGCCGGTGCCGTGCGCCTCCACGGCGTCCACATCGGACGGACGGAGACCCGCGCTGCTCAACGCCTGGCGGATCACCCGCTGCTGCGACGGGCCGTTCGGCGCGGTCAAACCGTTGGACGCGCCGTCCTGGTTCACCGCCGAACCGCGCACCACCGCCAGGATGCGGTGGCCCTTGCGCACGGCGTCGGACATCCGCTCGACCAGGAGCATCCCGACGCCCTCGGACCAGCCCGTCCCGTCGGCCGCCGCCGCGAACGCCTTGCACCGGCCGTCCGCCGCGAGGCCGCGTTGGCGGCTGAACTCCAGGAACGTGCCGGGCGTCGCCATGACGGTCACGCCACCGGCCAGCGCCATGTCGCACTCGCCGTTGCGCAGCGCCTGCGCGGCCAAGTGCAACGCCACCAAGGACGACGAGCAGGCCGTGTCGACGGTCACCGCCGGACCCTCGAACCCGAACGTGAACGACACCCGGCCGGACGCCACGCTGCCCGACGTCCCGGTGCCCAGGTACCCCTCGACGCCTTCGGGGATCTCGGTCAGCCACGACCCGTAGTCGTGGTACATCACGCCCGCGAACACCCCGGTCCGGCTGCCGCGCATCCCGGACGGGTCGATCCCGGCCCGCTCGAACGCCTCCCACGACGTCTCCAGCAACAACCGCTGCTGCGGGTCCATCGCCAACGCCTCACGCGGCGAGATGCCGAAGAAACCGGCGTCGAACTCCGCCGCGCCGCGCAGGAAGCCGCCCTGGTCGGTGTAGCTGGTGCCGGCGCGTCCGGGGTCGGCGTCGAACAGGTCGTCCACCGGCCAGCCCCGGTCGAGCGGGAAGCCCGAGATCGCGTCGGTCCCGTCGAGCACGAGCCGCCACAGGTCCTCCGGCGACGACACGCCGCCGGGGTAGCGGCACGCCATGCCGACGATCACCACGGGGTCGTCGGACGGCGGCGCGACCGGCGCGGGCGCGTCGGGCGCTTCGGCGACGCCGAACAGCTCGCCGAGCAGGAAGTCCGCCAGCGCCACCGGGGTCGGGTGGTCGAACACCAGGGTCGCGGGCAGCCGCAGCCCGGTCTCGGCGTTGAGCGCGTTGCGCAGCTCCACGGCGCTGAGCGAGTCGAAGCCCAGGTCCCGGAACGACCGGGTGGGCGTCACCGCCCCGGCGTCCGGGTGCCCGAGGACGGCCGCGCCGCGCGCCCGCACGAGCGCGACCAGCTCGTCGGTCCGCCGCGCGGGGGTCAGCCCGGCGAGCCGGTCGGCCAGGCCGCCCGAGGCGGTCCGGCCGGCGGCCCGCCGGACCGGCGTCGCCACCAGGCCGCGCAGCAGCGGCGGCACGCCGTCCTCCGCCGCCCGCGCCCGGACGGCCGCGAGGTCGAGCCGCATCGGCACCAGGGTCGCGGCGTCGTCGGCCAGCGCCAGGTCGAGCAGCGCCAGGCCGTCCTCCGCCGACAGCCCGGTGACGCCGGCGCGCGCCATGCGCAGCAGGTCCGCGTCACCGAGGCCGCCGCCCATGCCGCTGTCCGCCCACAGGCCCCACGCGGCCGACATCGCGGGCAGCCCCGCGGCCCGCCTGCGCACCGCCAGGGCGTCCAGCGCGGCGTTGGCCGCCGCGTAGTTGCCCTGACCCGCCGTGCCGAACACGCCGGCCGCCGACGAGAACAGCACGAACGCCGCCAGGTCGTGGTCGCGGGTCAGCTCGTCGAGGTGGCGCGCGGCGTCCAGCTTGGGCCGCAGCACGCGATCCACCCGCTCCGGGGTGAGCGAGGTCAGGACGCCGTCGGCCAGCACACCGGCCGTGTGGAAGACGCCGGTGAGGCGCTGCCCGGCCAGCACGGCGGCCAGGGCGTCGCGGTCGGCGACGTCGCACGCGGCCCACCGCACCGACGCGCCCGCCGCGACCAGGTCGGCGGTGAGGTCGGCGGCCTCGCCGCGCCGGCTGACCAGCAGCAGGTCCCGCACGCCGTGCGCGGTGACCAGGTGCCGCGCGACGAGCCGGCCCAGCGTGCCGGACGCGCCGGTGACCAGCACCGCCCCGGCCGGGTCGAACCCGGCGAACGGCGCGCCGCCCACCCTGGCCCGCGCCAGGCGCGGCACCAGCACGCGGCCGTCCCGGACCGCCACCTGCGGCTCGCCCGTCGCGACCGCCGCCGGGACCAGCGCCAGGTCCGCGTCGTCCGCGACGTCCACGACGACGAACCGGCCGGGGTGCTCGGACTGCGCCGAGCGCACCAGGCCCCAGCGGGCGGCGGCGACCTCGTCGCCCTCCAGCAGACCGCGCGTGACCAGGACCAGCGCCCCGTCGTCGGCCAGCCGCTCGCGCAGCAGGTCGACCAGGTCGTTCACCGCGTCCCGCACGCTGTTCGCGGGCGGCAGCACGGTGTGCGCCTCGGCGGCCGAACCACCGGCCACCGCGCGGTCGGCCGACGGCGTGCCGGGGGTCGTGGCGACCCACTCCAGCCGGAACAGGGCGTCGTGACCGGTGCGGCCGACCGCGCGTTCCGCCGGGCGCAGCGCCAGTGACCCCACCGACGCCACCGGCTGCCCGAGGCCGTCGGCCAGCGCCAGCGACACCGCGCCGCCGCGCCCGGTGATCCGGACCCGCAGGGACGTGGCGCGCACGGCGTGCAGGGCGACACCGGACCACGCGAACGGCACCACCGCGCCGTCCGAGGTGTCGACCAGGTCGCCCACCCCGATCGCGTGCAGCGCCGCGTCCAGCAGCGCCGGGTGCAGGCCGTAGCCGTCGACGGCCACGCCGTCGGGCAGCTCGACCTCCGCGAACACCTCGCCGGCCCGCCGCCACGCCGCCCGCAAGCCCTGGAACGCCGGTCCGTAGCCGAGCCCGGCCGCGCCCAGCGCCGCGTAGTGCCCGTCGAGGTCCACCCGCTCCGCACCGGACGGCGGCCACTCCGCCCAGGCCGGCTCCGGGTCGGCCGCGTGCGCGCCCAGCACACCGGACGCGTGCCGGGTCCACTCGTCGGCGGCCGCGTCGTCCGGCCGCGCGTACACGGTCACCGGGCGCTGCCCGGCGTCGTCCGCGCCCACCACCACCTGCACCGCCACCCCGCCGTGCGCCGGCACGGCGATCGGCGCGGCCAGGGTCAGCTCCACCAGCGCCGGCGCGCCGACCTCGCGGCCCGCGCGCAGCACCAGGTCCACCAGCGCCGCGCCGGGCAGCACCACCTCGCCGTGCACGGCGTGGTCCGCGAGCCACGGGGTGCTCGCGCGGGCCACGCGACCGGTGACCAGCGCGCCGCCGGAGTCCGGCAACGCCACCACGCCGCCGAGCAGCGGGTGGTCGGTCGCCGCGAGGCCCAGCGCGCCGGCGTCGCCCGCCGCGGGGCCGGCGTCCAGCCAGTACCGCCGCCGCTGGAACGGGTACGTCGGCAGCTCGGTCCGCCGCGCGCCGGGCGTCCCGAAGAACGCCGCGCGGTCCACCGCGACACCCGCCGCGTGCAGGCGGGCGACCGCCGTCACGACCGACCGCGTCTCGGGCCGGTCGGCGCGCAGCGCGGGCACGAACTCGTCCTCGGCGGCGCTCTCGCGACCCATGCCGGACAAGACCCCGTCCGGGCCGAGTTCGAGGAACGTCCGCACGCCCTGCTCGTGCAGGGTCGTCACGGCATCGGCGAACCGCACCGCCTGCCGCACCTGCCCCACCCAGTACTCCGGCGAGCGCCACTCGTCGACCACGGGCTTGCCCGTCACCGTGGACACCGCCCGGATCGCGAGGTCCGAGTACGTCAGCGACTCCGCGACTGCCCGGAACTCGGCGAGCATCGGCTCCATCAGCACCGAGTGGAACGCGTGGCTCACGGTCAACCGCTTGGTCTTGCGCCCCTGCGCCGCAAGGACCTCCGCGACCGCCAGCACTTCCTGTTCGACACCGGACAGCACGATCGAGGAAGGTCCGTTGACGGCCGCGACCGACACGCCATCGGTCAGGTCAAGCTCATCCTCGGTCGCCTGCACGGCGACCATCGCCCCGCCCTCGGGCAAGGCGCCCATCAACCGACCGCGCGCCTTGACCAGCGTCGCGGCGTCCTCCAACGACAGCACGCCGGCGACATGCGCGGCGGCCAGCTCACCGATCGAATGCCCGGCGACGAGATCGGGCCGCACACCCCACGACTCCACCAACCGGAACAGCGCCACCTCGACCGCGAACAACGCCGGCTGCGTGAACTCCGTCCGATCGATCTCATCCGCGCCCAAGTCGCCCAACGGCATGTCGAACGCGGCACACACCGCGTCGAAAGCCTCCGCGAACACCGGGAAAGCCGCATACAGCCCACGACCCATCCCGACGCGCTGCGCACCCTGACCCGTGAACAGGAACGCCAGATCGCCCTCGACCGGCGTGCCCTCCACGACCGCGGACGACGGGACGCCCTCGGCCAGGGCGGCGAGCCCGTCCAGCAGTTCGTCCCGGTCGGTCCCGACGACCACCGCCCGGTGGTCGAGCGCGGCGCGGCCGGTCGCCAGCGAGAAGGCCACGTCCGCCGGCGGAACACCCCCGGCCACCGTCGACCGCACCCGCTCGGCCTGTGCCCTCAGGGCCTGGACGTCACGCCCGGACACCGCCAGCGCGTGCACCCGCCCGTCCTCGACCACAACGGCCGGAACCGGCTGGGCGGGCGGCTGTTCCAGGATCACGTGGGCGTTGGTGCCGCTGATGCCGAACGACGACACCGCCGCCCGCCGCGCACGCCCCACCGCAGGCCACTCCCGCGACGACGTCAGCAACTCGACCGCGCCCGACGACCAGTCCACGTGCGGCGACGGCTCGTCGGCGTGCAGGGTCTTCGGCAGCACGCCGTGCCGCATCGCCATGACCATCTTGATCACACCGGCGACACCCGCCGCCGCCTGGGTGTGACCCAGGTTCGACTTGATCGCCCCGAGCCACAGCGGCTCGTCGCGGTCCTGCCCGTAGGTCGCCAGCAGCGCCTGGGCCTCGATCGGGTCGCCAAGGCTCGTGCCCGTGCCGTGCGCCTCGACAGCGTCCACATCGGACGGACGAAGACCGGCGCTGCTCAGGGCCTGCCGGATCACCCGCTGCTGCGAAGGACCATTCGGCGCGGTCAGGCCGTTGGACGCGCCGTCCTGGTTCACCGCCGAACCCTTGACCACCGCCAACACCGGATGCCCCAACCGACGGGCGTCCGACAACCGCTCCACCAGGAGCATGCCGACACCCTCACCCCACCCGGTGCCGTCCGCACCCGCGCCGAACGCCTTGCACCGACCGTCCGCCGCCAACCCGCGCTGCCGGCTGAACTCGGTGAACGTGTAGGGCGTCGACATGACGGTGACACCGCCCGCCAACGCCATGTCGCACTCACCGCTGCGCAGCGCCTGTGCGGCGAGGTGCAGTGCCACCAACGACGACGAACACGCCGTGTCCACCGTCACCGCCGGACCCTCGAACCCGAACGTGTAAGCCACACGCCCGGACACCACGCTGGGTGCGGTGCCGGTGCCCAGGTATCCCTCGACGTCGTCCGGCACCGACGAGAGCCGAGCGCCGTAGTCGTAGTACATGACGCCCGCGAACACACCCGTCCGACTGCCGCGCAACGACAACGGGTCCACACCCGCCCGCTCCAACACCTCCCACGACGTCTCCAACAACAACCGCTGCTGCGGATCCATCGCCAACGCCTCACGCGGCGAAATCCCGAACAACCCCGCGTCGAACTCCGCCGCGTCGTGCAGGAAACCACCCTGATCCGTGTAGGTGGTGCCCGCCCGCTCCCGGTTCGGGTCGTACAACCCGGCGATGTCCCAACCGCGGTCGGTCGGGAAGCCGGAAATCGCGTCCACACCGCCCGCGACCAGCTCCCACAACCCCTCCGGCGAGGACACCCCGCCGGGGTACCGACACGCCATGCCCACGATCACGACCGGGTCGTCGTCCACCCGCTTCACCACCGGGGTGACGGTCACGGGCTGGTCCGCGCCGACCAGCTCCGCGGCCAGGTGCCGCGCCAGCGCCGGCGGCGTCGGGTGGTCGAACACCAGGGTCGCGGGCAGCCGCACGCCGGTCGCGGCGGACAGCGCGTTGCGCAGCTCCACCGCCGTCAACGAGTCGAAACCCAGGTCGCGGAAGGTGCGGTCCGCGCCGACCGCCGCGTGCCCGAGGACGGCGGCGACGTGCGTGCGGACCAGGTCCAGCAGGACGCGGTCGCGCTCGGCGTCCGGCAGCCCCGCCAGGCGCGCGGCGAGCGGGGTGTCGGCCGCCCGGCCGGCGGCCCGGCGCGACCGCTGCCGCACCAGGCCACGCAGCAGCGGCGGCACCGGGCCGCGCGGGCGCAGGTCGAGCCGCACCGGCACCAGCAGCGCCCGGTCGGCGGCCACGCCGGCGTCGAGCAGGGCCAGCCCTTCCCGCTCGCCCAGGCCGGAAACGCCCGAGCGGGTCATGCGGTCGCGGTCGGCGTCGGCGAGCCCGCCGCCCATGCCGCCCTCGGTCTCCCACAGGCCCCAGGCGAGCGACGTCGCCGGCAGACCGGCGGCGCGGCGGTGCTGGGCGAGCGCGTCCAGGAACGCGTTCGCGGCGGCGTAGTTGGCCTGACCGGCGTTGCCGAACACACCCGACGCCGACGAGAACAGCACGAACGCGGACAGCTCACCGGACAGCTCGTGCAGGTGCCACGCGGCGTCGACCTTCGGCCGCAGCACCGCCGCGAGCCGCTCGGGCGTCAGCGACGACAGCACGCCGTCGTCCAGCACGCCCGCCGTGTGCACGACGGCGGACAGCTCGCGCCCGTCGACCAGGGCGCGCACGGCGTCCCGGTCGGACACGTCGCACGCCACCCACTCCACCGCCGCGCCCGACGCCTCCAGGTCGGCCGACAGCGCGGCGGCGTTCTCGGCCGCCGCGCCGCGCCGGCTCACCAGCAGCAGGTCGCGGACGCCGTGCGCGGCGACGAGGTGGCGGGCCACCAGCCCGCCCAGCGTGCCCGCCGCACCGGTCACCAGGACGGTCCCGGAGCCGAACGCGCCGAACCCGCCCGCCGAACGCACGCGGGCCAGCCGCGGCGCGAACGCGGTGCCGCCGCGCACGGCGACCTCCGGCTCGTCCAGGTCGACCAGGCCGGACAGCGCCTCGGGCGCCGGTGCGGCGTCCACGTCCACGAGCACGATCCGGTCCGGGTGCTCCGACTGGGCGGTGCGCACCAGGCCCCACACGGCCGCGCCGGCGAGGTCGGTCACGTCCTCGTCGCCGACCGCCACCGCGCCCGCCGTCGCCACCACGAGCCGCGAGTCCGCGAACCGGTCGTCGGCCAGGAAGGCGCGGACGTCGGCGAGCACGCGGGCGGTGGTCGCGTGGACCGCCGCCACCACGTCGCCGGTCGCGGGCGGCACCTGGAGCACCACCACGTCCGACGCGGTCGCGGGCAGTTCCGGCCCGACCGACCACGTGGCGGGCGTGCCGGCCGCCGGCGTCAGCGGCGCCCAGTCGACGCCGAACAGCGCGTCGTGCCGGGCGGTGGTCGCCTCGGCGGTCGCCGGGCGCAGCGCGAGCGCGTCGACGCTGACCACGTGCGCGCCCGTCGGGTCGGTGGCCGCCAAGGCGAACGAGTCGCCGCCCAGCGGCGTCAGGCGCACGCGCAGCGCCGTCGCGCCCACCGCGCCGGGCCGCACGCCCGACCAGGAGAACGGCAGCGCCGTGTCGGTCACGAGCCCGGCCGCGCCGATCGCGTGCAGCGCCGCGTCGAGCAGCGCCGGGTGCACCGCGTACCGGCCGGCGTCCTGCTCGCCGTCGGGCAGCGCGACCTCGGCGAAGACCTCGCCGTCGTGCCGCCACGCCGACCGCAGGCCCCGGAAGCGCGGCCCGTAGGCCAGGCCCGCCTCGGCCATCGCCGGGTACAGCTCCGCCACGTCGACGGGTTCCGCGCCCGCGGGCGGCTCGGCGGACGGGGCGTCCACCGGCTCCTCGGCGCGCAGGGCACCGCTCGCGTGCCGGGTCCAGGGCTCGTCGTCGGCCGCGTGCTCGGGCCGGGAGAACACCTCGAACGACCGCGTCCCGCCGCGCTCCGCCGCGACCGCCACCCGCAACTGGACGGCGTCGGGCAGGGGCAGCGGCGCGGACAGGGTCAGCTCGTCCACCACGGGGCAGCCGACCAGTTCGCCCGCCCGGACGGCGAGTTCCACGAACGCGGTGCCCGGCAGCAGCACCCGGCCGTGGACGACGTGCTCGGCCAGCCACGGCGTGGTGCGCGTCGACAGCCGGCCGGTGAGCAGCACGCCGTCCGAGTCGGGCAGCGCGACGGCCGCGCCGAGCAGCGGGTGGTCCGCCGGGCGCAGTCCGGCCGCGCCGACGTCCACGCCGTCCGGCACGTCGTGCAGCCAGAACGTCCGGCGCTGGAAGGCGTAGGTGGGCAGGTCGAGCCGCTGCCCCGCCGCGCCCGCGAAGTAGCGGGCCCAGTCGACGCGGACGCCCCGCACGTGCAGGCCCGCCACGGCGGTGGTGACCGTGACGGCCTCGTCGCGGCCGGCGCGCAGCGAGGGCACGAACCCGGCGTCCACGCTCTCCCGGCCCATCGCGGACAGCACGCCGTCCGGACCGATTTCCAGGAACGTCCCGACACCCTGACCGTGCAGGGTTGTCACGGCGTCGGCGAACCGCACCGCCTGCCGCACCTGCCCCACCCAGTACTCCGGCGACCGCCACTCGTCGGTCACCGACTTGCCGGTCACCGTCGACACCGCCGGAACCAGCAAATCGCCATACGCCAACGACTCGGCAACGTCGCGGAACTCGGCCAGCATCGGCTCCATCAGCACCGAGTGGAACGCATGACTCACCGCCAACCGCTTCGTCTTGCGCCCCAGCGCCGCAAACTTCTCCGCGACCGCCAGCACTTCCTCTTCCACACCCGACAACACCAGCGAGGAAGGCCCGTTCACCGCCGCAACCGACACCCCGTCGGTCAGCTCCAACTCTGCTTCGGTCGCCTGCACCGCGACCATCGCGCCACCCTCGGGCAGTGCACCCATCAACCGCCCGCGCGCCTTCACCAACGTGGCGGCGTCCGCCAACGACAACACACCCGCCACATGCGCGGCAGCCAACTCACCGATCGAATGCCCGGCAACGAAATCAGGCTTCACGCCCCACGACTCGAACAACCGGAACAACGCCACCTCAACCGCGAACAACGCAGGCTGCGTGAACTCCGTCCGATCGATTTCACCCGCACCCAACTCGCCCAACGGCATGTCAAGAGCAGCACACACGGCGTCGAACGCCTCCGCGAACACCGGGTACTTGTCGTGCAGCTCACGACCCATCCCGACCCGCTGCGCACCCTGACCCGTGAACAGGAATGCCACCTTGCCGTCGGCCGGCCGATCCCGCACCACGCCGGGCGCGGGCTCACCGGCCGCCAGCGCGGTCAGCACCGACAACGCCGATTCACGGTCCACGGCGGCGAAGCCCACCCGGTCGTCCAGCGCGGACCGGGTCGTCGCCAGCGCGGCGGCGATGTCGGCCAGACGCGCGTGCGGGTTGTCCTCGACCCATGTGCGCAGTCGCTCCGCCTGCGCCCGCAGGGCGTCGTCACCGCGCGCGGACAGCGTGACGGGCACGGCGGGCAGGTCGCGCCGCACGGGCTCGACCCGCTCCGCGACCGCCGGGTCGAACTCCAGGACGGTGTGCGCGTTGGTGCCGCTGATGCCGAACGACGACACCGCCGCGCGGCGCGGGCGGTCCAGCTCCGGCCACGGCCGGTCCTCCGTCAGCAGCTCGACGGCGCCGGCGGACCAGTCCACGTGCGGCGTGGGCTCGTCCACGTGCAGCGTCCTGGGCAGCACGCCGTGCCGCATCGCCATGACCATCTTGATGATCCCGGCGACACCCGCCGCCGCCTGGGTGTGCCCCAGGTTCGACTTCACCGAACCCAACCACAACGGCTCGTCACGGTCCTGACCGTAAGTCGCCAGCAAAGCCTGCGCCTCGATCGGGTCACCGAGAGTCGTGCCGGTGCCGTGCGCTTCCACGGCGTCCACATCGGACGGACGGAGGCCGGCGTTCGCCAACGCCTGGCGGATCACCCGCTGCTGCGACGGACCATTCGGCGCGGTCAAGCCGTTGGACGCGCCGTCCTGGTTGACCGCCGAACCCTTGACGACGGCCAGCACGCGGTGGCCATTGCGGCGAGCGTCCGACAGCCGCTCGACCAGCAGCATGCCGACGCCCTCGCCCCAGCCCGTGCCGTCGGCGGCGGCGGCGAACGACTTGCACCGGCCGTCCTCCGCCAACCCGCGCTGCCGGCTGAACTCGGTGAACGTGCCCGGCGTCGGCATCACGGTCACACCGCCGGCCAGCGCCAGGTCGCACTCGCCCGACCGCAGCGCCTGAGCCGCCAGGTGCAGCGCCACCAGCGACGACGAACACGCCGTATCGACGGTCACCGCCGGACCCTCGAACCCGAACGTGTAGGCCACGCGGCCGGACACGACGCTGCCCGAGCTGCCGACGCCGAGGTAGCCCTCCAGCTCCTCGGGCGCGGTGGACAGGCGCGCGGCGTAGTCGTAGTACATGACGCCCGCGAACACGCCCGTCCGGCTGCCGCGCAGCGCGGCCGGGTCGATGCCCGCGCGCTCGAACGCCTCCCACGACGTCTCCAGCAGCAACCGCTGCTGCGGGTCGGTGGCCAGCGCCTCACGCGGGTTGACGCCGAAGAAGTCGGCGTCGAAGTCGGCCGCATCGTGCAGGAAGCCACCGCCGGTCGCGTAGGTCGTGCCGGGCACGGTGGCGCTCGGGTCGTACAGCGCCTCCAGGTCCCAGCCCCGGTTGTCGGGGAACCCGGTGATGCCGTCCCGGCCCTGGCTGACCAGCTCCCACAGCTGTTCCGGCGAGGTGACCTCGCCGGGGTAGCGGCAGGCCATGCCGACGATCGCGATCGGCTCGTCGTCGGCCGCGCGGGTCGCGGTGGCGGTGGGCGCGTCGGCGGCGGCCTCGCCCAGCTCCGCCGCCAGGAACGCCGCGAGCGCCTTGGGCGTCGGGTGGTCGAACACCAGGGTCGCGGGCAGCCGCAGCCCGGTCTCGGCGGCGACGGCGTTGCGCAGCTCGACCGAGGTCAGGGAGTCGAAGCCCAGGTCGCGGAACGCCCGGCCGGCCGCGACGGAACCCGCCGACTCGTGCCCGAGGACGGCGGCGACCTGCGCGCGGACCAGGTCGAGCAGGGCCGATTGGCGCTCCTCGCCGTCCAGTCCGGCGAACCGGGACGCGGCCGGCGCGGCGGAGCCCGCGCGGGCCCGGCGGACCGGCGTGCGCACCAGGCCGCGCAGCAGCGGCAGCACGGGGCCGTCACCGCGCAGGTCCAGCCGCATCGGCAGGGCCAGCGGGTCGTCGGCGGCGATCGCCGCGTCGAACAGCGCCAGCCCTTCCGCGACGGACAGGCCGGTCACGCCGCCGCGCTCGATGCGGGCGCGGTCGGTGGCCGACAGGGTGCCCGCCATGCCGCCCTCGGTGGACCACAGTCCCCAGGCGAGGGACGTCGCCGGCAGCCCGGCGGCGCGGCGGTGCTGGGCGAGCGCGTCCAGGAATGCGTTGGCGGCGGCGTAGTTGGCCTGACCGGCGCTGCCGAACGTGGCCGCGCCGGACGAGAACAGCACGAACGCGGACAGGTCGTGGTCGCGGGTCAGCTCGTGCAGGTGCACGGCCGCGTCGACCTTGGGCCGCAGCACGGCGGCCAGCCGCTCGGGCGTCAGCGAGGACAGCACGCCGTCGTCCAGCACGCCGGCGGTGTGCACGACGGCGGTCAGCCGCCGGTCGGCGAGCAGCGCGGACAGGGCGTCCCGGTCGGCGACGTCGCACGCGGCGAACGTGGCGGCCACGCCCAACCCGGCGAGTTCCGCGGCGAGGTCGTCGTCGTGGCCCCGCCTGCTGACCAGCAGCAGTTCGCGCACGCCGTGCGCGGTGGCGAGGTGCCGGGCGACGAGCCGGCCCAGCGTGCCGGTCGCGCCGGTGACCAGCACCGGTCCCGCGCCGAACGACGGCGCGTCGGCCGGGGCGAGCCGGGCCAGGCGCGGCGCGGACAGCGTGCCCGCGCGGACGGCGATCTCCGGCTCGTCGGTGGCCACGGCGGCGGCGAGCATGGTCGCGGCGGCCGGGTCGTCCAGGTCGACCAGGACGATGCGGTCCGGGTTCTCCGACTGCGCGGACCGCACCAGGCCGCGCGAGGCGGCGTGCACCAGGTCCGCCACGTCCTCGCCCGGCGCGGCGGACACCGCGCCGCGGGTGACCACGACCAGCCGGGACCGGCCGCCGTCGGCGGACCACTCGCGCAGCCGCTCCAGCGTGCGGGCGGTGCGCTCGTGCACGGCGGCGGCGGTCGGCTCGACCCGGTCCAGCAGCGGCAGGACCACCCAGTCGGCGTCGGCCGCCGCGCCGACCCCTGTGCCGACCCCTGTGCCGACCTCCGCGCCGGTCGAGCGCAGCGCCGCCACGAGGTCCGGCGCGTCGCCGAGCACCGCCCACCGCCCGGCGGGCGCCTCGCGGAGCGGCACGGGCGTCCAGTCGAGGTGGAACAGGGCGTCGCGGTGGGCGCGGCGGGACGCGTCCACCTGGTCGGCGGTCACCGGGCGCAGCAGCAGGCCGGCCACCTCGGCGACGGGTTCGCCCGCGCCGTCGGCGAGGTCGAGCGCGACCGCGCCGGCCGACGCGGTGAGCCGCACCCGCAGGGTGTCCGCGCCGCGCGCGAACAGGCGCACGCCGGTCCACGAGAACGGCAGGCGGGTCTGCTCGGCGTCGTCGAGCAGGCCGCCGACGCCCACGGCGTGCAGGGCGGAGTCCAGCAGGCCGGGGTGCAGGCCGAACCGCGAGGTCTCCTCCCGGTCGGCCAGGGCCACCTCGGCGAACACCTCGTCGCCGCGCCGCCACACCGCCCGCAGGCCGCGGAACAGCGGGCCGTAGCCGTAACCGTTGTCGCGCAACCAGTCGTAGAGGCCGTCGGTGTCCACTTCGGACGCCCCTGCGGGCGGCCACTGGGTCTGCCGCAGGCCGGTGACCGGGCTCCCGGCGACGAGCGCGCCGGTCGCGTGCCGGGTCCACGGCAGGCCGTCGGCGTCCTCGGGCCGCGAGTACACGGTGATGCCGCCGTCGCCGTCCACCGCGACCCGCAGGTGCACCGCGCCGCGGGCGGGCAGGGCCAGCGGCGCGTGCAGGGTCAGCTCGTCCAGCACGTCCCGCCCGACCAGGTCGCCGGCGCGCAGCGCCAGGTCCACGAACGCGGTGCCGGGCACCAGGACGGTGCCGAAGATGGTGTGGTCGGCCAGCCACGGGTGGGTGGCCAGGGACAGCCGCGCGGTGAGCAGGACGCCGTCGGAGTCGGGCAGCGCGACGGCCGCGCCGAGCAGCGGGTGGTCGGCGGCGGCCAGGCCGGCGGCGGTCACGTCGCCCGACCCGGCGGTCGGCCGGGGCCAGTACCGGCCGCGGTGGAACGCGTAGGTGGGCAGCTCCACCGGGCGCGCGCCCGCCACCGACGGCAGCGCCGCCCAGTCCACGCGGACGCCGCGCACGTGCACGGTGGCGGCGGCGTCGAGCAGGGTCCGCTCCTCCGGGCGCCCGGCGCGCATCAGCGGGACGAACACCGCCTCCGGCGCGGAGTCCGCGCCCAGCGCCGAGAGCACGCCGTCCGGGCCGATCTCCACGAAGGTCGTCACGCCCTCGCCGTGCAGCGCCGTCACGGCGTCGCCGAACCGCACCGCCGCGCGGACCTGCTCGACCCAGTAGCTTGGATCGCCCCACTCGCCGGACACGGCGAGCCGGCCGGTGACCGTGGACACGACCGGCACGGTGGGCGCGGCGAACGCCACGCTCTCCACGACCGCCCGGAAGTCGTCCAGCATCGGCTCCATCAGCACGGAGTGGAACGCGTGGCTGACCGCCAACCGCTTGATCTTGCGCCCCCGCGCGGCGAAACCTTCCGCGATCGCCAGCACTTCCTGCTCGACACCGGAGAGCACCACCGACGACGGACCGTTCACCGCCGCCACCGACACACCCGGCGTCAACCCGACCTCGTCCTCGGCCGCCTGCACCGCGACCATCGCCCCACCCTCGGGCAGGGCCTGCATCAACCGACCGCGCGCGGCCACCACCTTCGCGGCGTCCGCCAACGACAGCACACCGGCGACGTGCGCGGCGGCCAACTCGCCGATCGAGTGCCCCGCCACCAGGTCGGGCGCGATCCGCAGCGACTCGGCCAGGCGGAACAGCGCCACCTCGACGGCGAACAGCGCCGGCTGCGTGTGCTCGGTGCGGTCGACCAGGTCGGCCCGCTCGAACACCACCTCGCGCAGCGGCACGTCGAGGTGGCGGTCGAACTCCGCGCACACCGCGTCGAACGCCTCCGCGAACACCGGGAACGCCTGGTACAGCTCACGGCCCATGCCGACCCGCTGCGCGCCCTGACCGGTGAACACGAACGCCACCCGGCCGCGGTCGGCCGTGCCGCGCACGACACCGCCCGCCCGGCGGTCCTCGGCGAGCGCCCGCAGGCCGGCCAGCAGCTCGGACCGGTCCGCGCCCAGCACGACGGCCCGCTCCTCCAGCGCGGCGCGGGTGGTCGCCAGCGCGTGCGCCACGTCCGCCGGGTGGGCGTCGGCCGCCGTGTCGAGCAGCCGCCCGGCCTGCGCCGCGAGGGCTTCCGGGGTGCGCGCGGACAGCGGCCAGGCCAGCGGGCCCGCCGGGTCCGGGGTCGCGGGCTCGGCGACGGGCTCGACGTGTTCGAGGACGACGTGGGCGTTGGTGCCGCTGACGCCGAACGACGACACCGCCGCCCGGCGCGGGCGGTCGGCCTCGGGCCACGGCCGCGCCTCGGTCAGCAGCTCGACCGCGCCGGCGGACCAGTCGACGTGCGGGGTGGGCTCGTCCACGTGCAGCGTCCTGGGCAGCACGCCGTGCCGCATGGCCATGACCATCTTGATCACGCCGGCGACGCCGGACGCGGACTGGGTGTGACCGATGTTGGACTTCAGCGACCCGAGCCACAGCGGTTCGTCGCGGTCCTGCCCGTAGGTCGCCAGCAGGGCCTGCGCCTCGATCGGGTCGCCCAGCCGCGTACCGGTCCCGTGCGCCTCCACGGCGTCCACATCGGACGGACGGAGGCCGGCGTTCGCCAACGCCTGGCGGATCACCCGCTGCTGCGACGGACCATTCGGCGCGGTCAAGCCGTTCGACGCGCCGTCCTGGTTCACCGCCGAACCCTTGACCACCGCCAGCACGCGGTGGCCATTGCGGCGAGCGTCCGACAGCCGCTCGACCAGCAGCATGCCGACGCCCTCGCCCCAGCCCGTGCCGTCGGCGGCGGCGGCGAACGACTTGCACCGGCCGTCCTCCGCCAACCCGCGCTGCCGGCTGAACTCGACGAACGTGCCCGGCGTGGCCATGACCGTGACACCGCCCGCCAAGGCCAGGTCGCACTCGCCCGACCGCAGCGCCCGCGCCGCCAGGTGCAGCGCCACCAACGACGACGAACACGCCGTGTCCACCGTGACGGCCTGGCCTTCGAGCCCGAACGTGTAGGCGATGCGGCCGGACACGACGCTGCCCGCGTTGCCGGTGCCCAGGTGGCCCTGCAACGCTTCCGGCGCGTCGGCGAGCAGGCTCAGGTACTCCTGGTTGGTCGTGCCCGCGAACACGCCGGTCTGGCTGCCGCGCACCGACGACGGGTCGATGCCCGCCCGTTCGAACGCCTCCCAGGACACCTCCAGCAGCAGCCGCTGCTGCGGGTCCATCGCCAGCGCCTCCCGCGGCGAGATGCCGAAGAAGCCGGCGTCGAACTCGCCCGCGCCGGACAGGAAGCCGCCCGAGCGGGCGTAGGAGGTGCCGGGGTGCAGCGGGTCGGGGTGGTAGAGGGCGTCGACGTCCCAGCCGCGGTCGGTCGGGAAGTCCGCCACCGCGTCCACGCCGTCCGCCACCAGCCGCCACAGGTCCTCCGGCGAGGACACCCCGCCGGGGAAGCGGCAGGCCATGCCGACGATCGCGATGGGCTCGTCCGCCGCGCCGGCGGCGGTGACCGCGACGGCGTCGTCCGCGTCGCCCAGCAGCCGCTCCGCCAGGTGGTCGGCGAGCGCCGCGGGCGTCGGGTGGTCGAACACCACCGTCGCGGGCAGCGGCACGCCGGTCTCGGTGGCGAGCAGGTCGCGCAGCTCGACGGCGGTCAGGGAGTCCAGGCCGAGGTCGCGGAAGGCGAGGTCGGGCTCCACGGCGGCGGCCGAGGCGTGGCCGAGGACCGCGGCGGCCCTGGCGCGCACCAGGTCCGCGAGCCTGCGGCGGCGGTCGGCGGGCGCGAGCGCGGCCAGCGCGCGGGTCAGGTCCGTGCCGGCGGGCGGCGCGTCGTCCTCGACGACGGCGGCGCGCGCCTCGGCGACGCCCAGCAGCAGCGGGCTGGGGCGGGCGGCGGTGAACGTCGCCGCGAAGCGGGACCAGTCGACGTCGGCGACAGTCAGCGTGGCGTCGCCGGCGCCGACCGCGCCGGCGAGCGCCGCCAGGGCGAGGTGCGGCGCCATCGGCGCGAGGCCGCGGCGGCGCAGGTGCTCGCCGACGCCGTCGTCCTCGGCGAGGCCGCCGCCCGCCCACGGGCCCCAGGCGACGGAGGTCGCGGCGAGGCCGCGGGCGCGGCGGGCCTCGGCGAGGGCGTCGACGAACGCGTTGGCCGCGGCGTAGGCGGAGCCCGCGCCGTTGCCCCAGGTCGCGGAGATCGAGGAGAACAGGACGAACGCGTCCAGGTCGCCGGTCAGCTCGTCCAGGTGGCGGGCGCCGGCGGTCTTGGCGGACACGATGCGGGCGAACTCCGCCGGGTCGGTGTCGGCGAGCAGGGTGTGCTGCCCGACGCCCGCCGCGTGCACGACGGCGCGCACCGGGTCGCCCTGGGCGGCCAGGCGGTCCAGGAGGTCGGCGACGGCGTCCCGGTCGGCCACGTCGCAGGCGGCCACGGTCACCCGCGTGCCGGACAGCTCCGCGACGAGCCGGTCCACCCCCGGCGCGTCCGCGCCGCGCCGGGACACCAGCACGACGTGCTCCGCGCCGCGCTCGGCGAGCATCCGGGCGACGTGGCCGCCCAGCGCGCCGGTGCCGCCGGTGATCAGCGTGGTCCCCGTCGGCGTCCAGCCCGCGCCGGTGTCGCCGAGCGGCGCGGCGCGCACCACGCGGCGCACGGACACGCCCGACGGGCGCAGCGCGACCTGGTCCTCCGCGCCCGCCGCGCCGGCGAGCACGGCGGCGAGCCGGGACACCGCCCGGTCGTCCAAATCCTCGGGCAGGTCCACCAGGCCGTGCCAGAGCGCGGACCGCTCCAGCGCGACGACCCGGCCCAGGCCCCACACGGCGGCCTGGTCGGGGTGGGGCGCGCGGTCGGCGCGGCCGGTGGCGACGGCGCCCCTGGTGACGCACCACACCGGCCCGACGCCGGCGCGGGCGACGGCCGCGGTGGCGGCCAGGCCGCGGGTCAGCCCCGGGTGCGCCTGGTCGGGTCGGTCGTCCAGCGCGAGCAGGGACACCACGCCGGTCACGTCGGCGGTGGCGACCACCGGGGCGGCCGTGTCGACCTCCACGGCGAGCACCGCCGCGCCGCCCGCGGTCACCGCGCGCCGCACCGCCTCGACCGCCGGGTCGTCGGCCAGCCCCTGCGGTACCAGCAGGGCCCACGTGCCGGTCGGCGCGGCGGGCGGCAGGCCGGTCAGCGGCTCCCACACCACCCGGTACCGCCAGGAGTCCACGGTGGACGTCGCGCGGCGGCGGGCGCGCCAGGCGGCGAGCGCGGGCACGACCGCGTCCAGCGCGGCCTGGTCGCCCACCGCGAGCTGCCCGGCCAGCGCGGCGACGTCGCCGCGCTCGACCGCCGACCAGAACGCCGACTCCGCCGGGTCAAGCGCGGGCGCGGCGGTGTCCCCGCCCGCGTCGGCGAGCCAGAACCGCTCCCGCTGGAACCGGTAGGTCGGCAGGTCCACCGGCCGCGCGCCCCGGCCCGCGAAGACACCCGCCCAGTCGGGCGTCACGCCGGCGGTGTGCAGGCGCGCCAGGGCCGCGGTCACCGCCTCCACCTCGGGACGACCGGAGCGCAGCGCGGGCACGAGCACGGCCGGCGCGTCAGACGGCACGTCCCGGCCCAGGGCGGTCAGCACGCCGTCCGGGCCCAGTTCGAGGAACGTCCGCACGTCCCGCTCGCGCAGGGCGGTCACGGCGTCGGCGAACCGGACGGCCGCGCGGACCTGGTCGACCCAGTACTCCGGGGTGCGCCACTCGTCCGCGACCGGCCGCCCGGTCACGGTGGACACCGCCGGGATCGCCGCCTCCCGGTACGCCACCTGCCCGGCCACCTCGCGGAACCGCGCGAGCATCGGCTCCATCAGCGGCGAGTGGAAGGCGTGGCTGACGGTGAGCCGCTTGGTCCTGCGCCCCCGCTCGGCGAACGACCCGGCGATCCGCAGGACCTCGGCCTCGACGCCGGAGACCACGACCGACGACGGCCCGTTGACCGCCGCGATCGACACCCCGTCGGTCAGCAGCGGCGACACCTCGGCTTCACCGGCCTGCACGGCGACCATCGCGCCACCGGCGGGCAGCGCCTGCATCAGCCGGCCGCGCGCCGTGACCAGCCGCACGGCGTCCGCCAGGTCCAGCACGCCGGCGCAGTGCGCGGCGGCGAGTTCGCCGATGGAGTGCCCGGCGACGACGTCCGGCGTGACGCCCCAGGCTTCGAAGAGCCGGAACAGGGCGACCTCGACCGCGAACAGCGCGGGCTGCGCGTACTCGGTCCGGTCGACCAGGTCGGCGCGCTCGAACACCACCTCGCGCAGCGGGACGTCCAGGTGGGGGTCCGCCTCGGCGCACACCGCGTCGAAAGCCTCGGCGTAGACGGGGAACGCAGCGTGCAGCTCACGGCCCATGCCCACGCGCTGCGCGCCCTGACCGGTGAACAGGAACGCCGAGGGCGAGGCGGTGTCGCGCACGACGCCCTGCACGACGTTCGCCGCCGACGCGCCCGAGGCCAGCGCCTCCAGCCCGCGCGCCACGGCCTCCCCGTCGCCGACGACCACCGCCCGGTGCGGCAGCGCCGCCCGCCCGACGGCCGCCGAGTACGCGGTGTCCACAATGGACGAGAGGTCGGTGTCGAGCAGCGCGGCGGCCTGCGCGCGCAACGCCTCCGCGCCGCGCGCCGACAGCACGAGCGGCACCACGGGCGTCGACACGGCGACCGGCTCGTCCACCGGCTCGGCGGCGGGCGCCTGCTCCAGCACGACGTGCGCGTTGGTGCCGCTCACGCCGAACGACGACACGGCGGCGCGGCGCGGGCGGTCGACCGCCGGCCACGGCCGGTTGTCGGTCACCAGCGCCACCGCGCCCGACGACCAGTCCACCCGGCTCGACGGCTCGCCGACGTGCAGGGTCCGCGGCAGCACGCCGTGGCGGATCGCCATGACCGCCTTGATCAGGCCCGCCGCGCCGGCCGCCGCCTGCGTGTGGCCGATGTTCGACTTGACCGAACCCAGCCACAGCGGCTGCTCGGGCGAGTGCTCGCGGCCGTAGGTGGCCAGCAGCGCCTGCGCCTCGATCGGGTCGCCGAGCCGGGTGCCGGTGCCGTGCGCCTCGACGAGGTCCACGTCGCCGGGCGACAGCTTCGCGTCGGCCAGCGCCTGGAGGACGACCCGCTGCTGGGCGGGGCCGTTGGGCGCGCTGAGCCCGTTGGACGCGCCGTCCTGGTTGACCGCCGCGCCGCGCACCACGGCGAGCACGGGGTGGCCGTTGCGCACCGCGTCGGACAGCCGCTCCACCAGCAGCACGCCGACGCCCTCGCCCCAGCCGGTGCCGTCGGCGTCCTCGGAGAACGCCTTGCAGCGGCCGTCGCCGGACAGCCCGCCCTGCTTGTCGAACTCGGCGAACACACCGGAGCCCGCCATCACCGTCACGCCGCCCGCGACGGCGAGCGAGCAGTGCCCGTCCCGCAGCGCCTGCACCGCCAGGTGCAGCGCCACCAGCGACGACGAGCACGCGGTGTCCACCGTGACCGAGGGGCCTTCGAGCCCGAAGGTGTAGGACAGGCGTCCGGACAGGACGCTGGGCGCGGTGCCGGTCAGCAGGTGGCCGCGCACGCCCTCGGGGATCTCGTCCACCGCGCCGTAGCCCATGAAGCTGCCGCCGACGAACACCCCGGTGTCGCCGCCGCGCAGGGTGGTGGGGTCGATGCGGGCGCGTTCGAACAGCTCCCACGTGCTCTCCAGCAGCAGGCGCTGCTGCGGGTCCATCGCCAGCGCCTCGCGCGGCGAGATCCCGAAGAACGCGGGGTCGAACTCCGCCGCGTCGTGCAGGAAGCCGCCGCCGCGGGTGACCCGGTCGCCGTCCTCGGTGACCACCTCGGCGGCGTCGACGTCCCAGCCGCGGTCGTCGGGGAACCGGCCGATCGCGTCGACCCCCGACTCGACGAGCCGCCACAGGTCCTCGGGCGAGCGGACCCCGCCCGGATAGCGGCAGCTCATGGCGACGACGGCGACCGGCTCGTGCCTGCTCGCTTCCAGGTCGCGCACGCGCTGCCTCGTCTGGGCGAGATCGGCCGTCACCCACTTGAGGTACTCGCGCAGCTTGTCCTCGTTCGCCATCGGACCCCACCTCTTGCCCGCAACACCTGCGCGCTCGACGGAACAAACCCGCACCGGTCCCCGATCGGCGTCGGGCGGCCCGGTGCATCGCGGGACGGCGGCACGACCGCACGTCCCCGGAGTCGGACGCTAGGAACGGCCGGATTTCGGCGACAACCCCTACCGTCCCCCTAGGCCCCCCTCAGGGCGGTGGAGCAGCGAAAAGGCCGTCCGCGCGGCACCGGTTCCCCGGTGCCGCGCGGACGGCCCGCCGCGGACCTCACCGACCGGCGCGGCCCAGCTCCTCGTCGATGAAGCTGAGCAGCTCGTCGTCGGACGCCGCGTCGAACTGCCCCTCGACCGCGCCCGCCGCCGGCGCGGGATCGTCCAAGCGGGACAGCAGGGTCTGCAACCGGACGCGGAACCTGCTGCGGGACAGGGCGTCGGCGGCGGCGAGCGCGTCCTCGACCCGGTCCAGCCCGTCCAGCACGGCCGCCACCGGGTCGGTGTCCGGCACCAGGTCGGCGCGCAGCCGCGCCACCAGCGCGGTGGGCGTGGGGTGGTCGAACACCAGCGTGGCGGGCAGCCGCAGGCCGGTGGCGCGGCCCAGCCGGTTGCGCAGGTCCACCGCGGTCACCGAGTCGAAGCCGAGGTCGCGCAGCGCGCGCTCCGCGCCGACCGCGTCGGCGTCGGGCAGGCCCAGCACGCCGGCCACCGCCTGGCGCACCAGGGCGAGCAGGGTTCGCTGCTGCTCGGCGGCGGTCTGCCCGGCCAGGGCGCGGGCGAGGTCGTCGTCCACCGCCTCGGGCTCGTCGGCGGGCGCGGGCGCGACCTCGTCGAGCAGGGGGCGTGGCCGGGCCGCGGTGAACGCGGGCGCGAACCGGGCCCAGTCCACGTCCGCCACCACGACGGTCGTGTCGTCGGCCGCGAGCGCGCGGTCCAGCGCGACCAGCGCCCGGTCGGGGTCCAGCCCCGGCAGGCCCTGGCGGCGCAGCGCGGGCTCGGCGGCGGCGACCATGCCGACCCCGGCCCACGGTCCCCACGCGACGGTGGTCGAGGGCCTGCCGCGGCGGCGGCGCTGCTCGGCGAACGCCAGCAGGAACGCGTCGGCGGCGGCGTAGGCGCCCTGCCGCCCGCTGCCCCACACCCCCGACAGGGACGCGAAGGACACGAACCGCGCCGACGCGTCCAGCAGCTCGTCCAGGACGAGCGCGCCGGTCACCCTGGCGGCCACCACGTCGGCGAACGCGGCGTCCGAGGTGTCGCGCACCGCCGAGTCCTGGCCGACGCCGGCGGCGTGCACGACCGCGCCGAACGCCACCCCCTCGTCGGCCAGCCGCGCGAGCAGCGCCGCGACGGCGTCCCGGTCGGCCACGTCGCAGGCGACGACGGTGGCGTGCGCGCCGAGCGCGGCCAGGTCCGCCACGAGGTCGGCCGCGCCGGGCGCGTCCGGGCCCCGGCGGCTCACCAGCACCAGGCGGTCCACCCCGTGCGCGGCGAGGTGCCGCGCGACGCGCGAGCCCAGCCCGCCCGTGCCGCCGGTGACCAGCACCGGGCCGTCCCACGACACCGGCCGCGCCGCAGCGGCGGGCGCGGGCGCCAGCCGCCGACCGAGGACGCCGCGCGGCCGGACCGCCACCTCGTCCTCGCCGGCGGCCAGCGCGGCGGCCAGGTGCCGGCCGGTGACCTCGGCGAGGTCCGCCAGGCCGCCCCAGCGGTCCGGGTGCTCCAGGCCGAACACCCGCCCGAGGCCCCACAGCTGCGCCGCGACCGGGTCCACCGGCTCGTCGTCGCCCACCGCCACCGCGCCGGAGGTCACCACCCACAGCCGCACGTCGCCCCCGACGTCGGCGAGGGTCCGCGCCACCGCCAGGGTCGGCAGCACGCCGAGCAGGCACACCACCGTCGTCGGGCGGCCGTCGAGGACGTCCCGCAGCTCGTCGACCCCGGCCGGGACGACGTCCGCGCCGAGGTCGGCCAGCTGCCCGGCCAGCCCGTCGGGACCGCCGAGCAGCACGACCCGCTCGCCGAGCAGGTCGGCCTCCGCGCGGCGGCCCGCGTCCCGCCACACCACCCGGTGCCGCCAGCCGTCCACGACGGACTCCTGCCGGCGCGCCCGCCGCCACGACGACAGGGCCGACACCGCGGCGCGCCACGGCTGCTCGGGGTCGATCACGAGGTCCGCGGGCCACTCGTCGCGCTCGACGGCCGTCCAGAACTCGGCGTCCACCGGGTCGGCGGCGGCGGACGGCTGCCCCGGCTCCAGCCAGTAGCGCGACCGCTGGAACGGGTAGGTCGGCAGGTCGACCCGCCGCCCGGCGGGCAGCACGGCCGACCAGTCCGGCTCGACGCCCGCCACGTGCACCTCGGCCAGCGACGTCAGCAGCCGCCGCAGGCCGCCCTCGTCGCGGCGCAGCGTGCCGGTGACCGCCGCGTCGCTGCCGACGGCGTCGAGCGTGGCCTGGACGCCCAGCGTCAGCACGGGGTGCGGGCTGACCTCCACCAGCACGTCGTGGCCGTCGGCGACCAGCCGCTCGACCGCGCCGCGCAGGTCCACCGGCTGCCGCAGGTTGCGGTACCAGTAGGCGGCGTCCAGCTCCGCGCCGGTCAGCACCTGCCCGGTCACCGTCGAGTACACCGGGACGGTCCCGGCGCGCGGGGCGACACCGTCCAGGGCGCGCAGGATCTCGTCCTCGATGCGCTCGACGTGCGGGGAGTGCGACGCGTAGTCCACGGCGACCCGCCGGGCCCGGACGTCCAGCCGCGCGCACCGGTCGAGCAGCGCCTCCAGGCCGTCGACGTCACCGGACACCACCACGGAGGCCGGCCCGTTCACCGCCGCGACCGACACGCCCTCGTCCAGCAGGGGCGCCACGTCCTGCGCGGACAGCGCGACGGACACCATCCCGCCACCGCCGGCGATGCGGGTGATGGCCCGCGAGCGCTCGACCACGACCCGCGCGCCGTCGACCAGCCCGAGCGCGCCCGCGACCACGGCGGCGGCGATCTCGCCCTGCGAGTGGCCGACCACGGCGGAGGGCGTCACGCCCCACGACCGCCACACCTCGGCCAGCGACACCATCACGGCGAACAGCACCGGCTGCACGACGTCCACGCGCTCGAAGTCGCCGCGCCGCACCACGTCCAGGAGGGACCAGTCCACCAGCGGGTCGATCGCGGCGGCGCACTCGGCCATCCGCGCGGCGAACACCGGCGAGGTCTCCAGCAGCTCCACGGCCATGCCCGCCCACTGCGAGCCCTGGCCGGGGAACACGAACGCGACCCGGCCGGCGGCGCGGGCCTCGCCCGTGACGGCACCGCCCGCGAGGCCCGCCAGCAGCTCCTCCCGAGTGCGGCCCACGACGACGGCGCGGTGGGGGAACCGCGACCGGCCGGTCACCAGCGAGTGCGCCACGTCCGCCGGGTGGGCGTCCACCTCGCGCAGCCGTTCGGCCTGGGCGCGCAGCGCGGCCTCGTCCTTGGCGGACAGCACCCACACCAGGTCCCGCTGCTCGGGCTCGGGTCCGGGTTCGGTCGCCGGCGCGGCCTCCAGCACGACGTGGGCGTTGGTGCCGCTCATGCCGAACGACGACACCGCCGCCCGGCGCGCACGCCCCACCTCGGGCCACTCCCGCGACGACGTCAGCAGCTCCACCGCGCCCGAGGACCAGTCCACGTGCGGAGTCGGCTCGTCCACGTGCAGCGTCATCGGCAGCACGCCGTGCCGCATCGCCATGACCATCTTGATCACACCGCCGACACCCGACGCCGCCTGCGTGTGACCGACGTTGGACTTCAGCGAACCCAGGTACAGCGGCTCGACGCGGTCCTGGCCGTAGGTGGCCAGCAACGCCTGCGCCTCGATCGGGTCACCCAGCTTCGTGCCCGTGCCGTGCGCCTCCACGACGTCCACATCGGACGGTTCGAGTCGTGCGTTCGCGAGCGCCTGCCGGATCACCCGCTGCTGCGCCGGGCCGTTGGGCGCGGTCAGGCCGTTCGACGCGCCGTCCTGGTTGATCGCCGAGCCACGCACCAGGGCCAGCACCGGCAGGCCCAGCCGCCGCGCCTCGGACTGCGGCGCGAGCAGCACCACCCCGACGCCCTCGCCCCAGCCGGTGCCGTCGGCCGCCGCCGCGAACGCCTTGCACCGACCGTCGCCGGACAGCGCGCCCTGCCTGCCGAACTCGGCGAACGTGCCGGGCGTCGCCATCACGTTCACGCCGCCGGCCAGCGCCATCGAGCACTCCCCGGTGCGCAGCGCCTGCAACGCCAGGTGCAGGGCCACCAGCGACGACGAGCACGCCGTGTCCACGGTGACCGCCGGGCCCTCCAGCCCCAGCGTGTAGGCGATGCGGCCGGACGCGACGCTCGCCGCGTTGCCGGTGCCCAGGTGCCCGGCCAGGCCGTCCGGCACCTCCTCCAGCATGGTCAGGTAGTCGTGGTTGTTGGTGCCCGCGAACACGCCGGTCCGCGTGCCGCGCAGGGACGTCGGGTCGATCCCGGCCCGTTCCACGGCCTCCCAGGAGGTCTCCAGCAGCAGGCGCTGCTGCGGGTCCATCGCCAGCGCCTCACGCGGCGAGATGCCGAAGAACGCCGGGTCGAACGCGCCCGCGTCATGCAGGAAACCGCCCTGCGGCACGTAGTCCGCGCCGTCGAGGTCCCAGCCGCGGTCGACCGGGAAGCCGGACACGGCGTCCTCGCCGGCCGCCACGAGTCGCCACAGGTCCTCCGGCGAGGCGACGCCGCCGGGGTAGCGGCACGCCATGCCGACGATCGCGATCGGCTCGCCCGGCCCGACGTCCGCGCGGGTCTCCTCGACGGCGTCGGCCGCGCCGAGCACCTCGTCCCGCAGGAACGCGGCGAGGGCGCGCGGCGTCGGGTGGTCGAACGCGACGGTCGCGGGCAACCCGACCCCGGTGTCGCCCGCCAGCCGGTCGCGGAACTCCACCGCGGTCAGCGAGTCGAAGCCCAGGTCGCGGAACGCGCGGTCGGGGTCCACGTCGGCGGCCGCGCGGTAGCCGAGGACGGCCGCCGCGCCCGCCCGCACGACGTCGAGCACCAGGCGGTCCCGCTCGTCGGCGGCCACGGCGGCCAGCCGGCGGCCCAGCGCGGTGCCCGGCTCGGCGGCGTCGACCTCGGCCGCTTGCTCCTCCTCCGCCACCACCAGGGCGGACAGCAGGGGGCTCGGGCGGGCGGCGGTGAACAGGGCGGCGAACCGGGTCCAGTCCACGTCGGCGACGGTCACCGCGGCCCGGTCGCCCACGTGGTCCAGCGCGGTCACCGCCACGTCCGGCGCCATCGGGCGCAGCCCCTGGCGGCGCAGCCGGTCCGCGACGACCGGTTCGGCCGCCAGGCCCGCCTCGGCCCAGGGGCCCCACGCGACGGCCGTGGCGGGCAGGCCCTGCGCGCGGCGGCGCTCGGCGAGCGCGTCCAGGTAGGCGTTGGCGGCGGCGTAGGCGGCCTGCGTCGCGCTGCCCCACACGCCGGAGACGGACGAGTAGAGGACGAACGCGTCCAGGTCGCCGGTCAGCTCGTGCAGGACGCGGGCACCGGCCACCTTGGCCGCCAGCACGTCCGCGACCTCCGCGAGGTCCGTCCCGGCGATCGGCGTCTCGGCGGCGATCCCCGCCGCGTGCACCACGGCGCGCACGGGGGTCCCCTCGGCCGACAGGCGCGCCAGCAGCTCGGCGACGGCGTCCCGGTCGGTGACGTCGCAGGCCACCACGTCGACCCGCGCGCCCTCGGCGGCCAGCGCCTCCGCCACGTCGTCCGCCCGTCCGCCGCGCGACACCAGCACCAGGTGCCGCGCGCCCCGCGCCACGAGGTGCCGTGCGGTGCGGGTGCCGAGCGCGCCCGTGCCGCCGGTGATCAGCACGGTCCCGGTCGGCGTCCACGCCGGGCCGGTCGGTGCGGCGGCGGGCCGGACGCGGCGGCCGAACAGCCCGGCGGCGCGCACCGCGACCTGGTCCTCCGCGCCGGACAGCACGGCGGGCAGGTGGGCGAGCAGGGCGTCGTCGTCGGACGGCACGTCCACCAGCCCGCCCCAGCGGTCCGGGTGCTCCAGGGCCGCGACCCGGCCCGCGCCCCACAGCGCCGCCCGGTCCGGGTCGACCAGGACTGCGTCGTCGCCGGTGGTCACCGCGTCGCGGGTCAGGCACCACAGCGGTGCGGGCACCCCGACCTCGCCGAGCGTCCGGACCAGGGTCAGCAGCGCGCCGAGGTCGTCCCGGCCGGCCGCGAGCAGCACGCCCGCGACCGCCGCGACCGCCGTCACGTCCAGCAGCCGGTCGAGCAGGTCGTCGCGGTCGGCCGTGGCGGGCACGGTGAGCACGCGGGCGCCTGCGGCGGTCAGCGCCTCGGCGACCAGCGGCGCGTCACCGACCAGGAGCCACGTGCCGGACAGCGGGGCGGGCTCGGCCGTGACCGGCTGCCACGTCACCTCGTAGCGCCACCCGGCCACGTCGCCCGCGCGGACCGCGCCCTTGGGCGAGGCGGCGCGGTCCAGCCAGAACCGCTGCCGCCGGAACGGGTAGGTCGGCAGGTCGACGCGCCGCGCGCCGGTGCCCGCGAACCACGCCCGCCAGTCGACCCGCGCGCCCCGGACGTGCAGGCGGGCCAGCGAGGTCACCACCGCGAGCGGTTCGGAGCGGTCGGCGCGCAGGGACGGCACGAACTCGGCGTCCGCGCTCTCCCGGCCCATCGCGGACAGCACGCCGTCCGGACCGATTTCCAGGAACGTCCCGACACCCTGCCCGTGCAGGGTGGTGACAGCGTCGGCGAACCGCACCGCCTGCCGCACCTGACCGACCCAGTACTCCGGCGACCGCCACTCCCCCGCGACCGGCTTGCCCGTCACCGTCGACACCGCCTGGATCTCCGGCTCGCGATAGGCCAACGACTCCGCGACCTCCCGGAACCCGGCCAGCATCGGCTCCATCAACACCGAGTGGAACGCATGACTCACCGCCAACCGCTTCGTCTTACGGCCTTGCGCCGCAAGCTTCTCCGCGACCGCCAGCACTTCCTCTTCCACACCCGACAACACCAGCGACGAAGGCCCGTTCACCGCCGCGACCGACACCCCGTCGGTCAAATCCAACTCATCCTCGGTCGCCTGCACCGCGACCATCGCCCCACCCTCAGGCAACGCACCCATCAACCGCCCACGCGCCTTCACCAACGTGGCAGCGTCATCCAACGACAACACACCCGCCACATGCGCGGCAGCCAACTCACCGATCGAATGCCCCGCAACAAAATCAGGCCGCACACCCCACGACTCGAACAACCGGAACAACGCCACCTCAACCGCGAACAACGCCGGCTGAGTGAACTCCGTCCGATCGATCTCATCCGCGCCCAACTCGCCCAACGGCATGTCAAGAGCAGCACACACCGCATCGAAAGCCTCAGCGAACACCGGGAAAGCGCCGTGCAGCTCACGACCCATCCCGACCCGCTGCGCACCCTGACCCGTGAACAGGAACGCCAGCGGCCCGTCCTGAACGGTCCCGACGGCCACGTTCGCCGCCGGCCGCCCCGCCGCGAAGTCGATCAGCGCGGACCGCGCCGAGTCCTCGTCCTCCGCCACCACGACCGCCCGCCGCTCCAGCGCGGTCCGCGAGGTCGCCAGCGAGAAGGCGAGGTCCAGCCCGGTGTCCGGACGGCTCGCGACCGCCTCGGCGCAGGCGCGCAGCGCGTCCTCCGCGCGCGCCGACAGCACGAACGGCAACACCGCCGGTGCCCGCCGCTCGACCGCGTCATCCTCCACCGCGGCCGGGGCCTCCAGCACGACGTGGGCGTTGGTGCCGCTGAACCCGAACGACGACACCGCCGCCCGCCGTGGCCGACCGACCTCCGGCCACGCACGCGACGACGTCAGCAGCTCCACCGCGCCCGAGGACCAGTCCACGTGCGGAGTCGGCTCGTCCACGTGCAACGTCATCGGCAGCACACCGTGGTGCATCGCCATGACCATCTTGATGATCCCGCCGACACCCGAAGCCGCCTGGGTGTGACCGATGTTGGACTTCAACGAACCCAGGTACAGCGGCTCGGCACGCCCCTGGCCGTAGGTGGCCAGCAGCGCCTGGGCTTCGATCGGGTCACCCAGCTTCGTGCCCGTGCCGTGCGCCTCCACGGCGTCCACATCGGACGGAGCCAGACCGGCGACGCTCAACGCCTGCCGGATGACCCTCTGCTGCGCCGGACCGTTGGGCGCGGTCAGGCCGTTCGACGCGCCGTCCTGGTTGATCGCCGAGCCACGCACCACCGCGAGCACCGGGTGCCCGTGCCGCCGGGCGTCGGACAGCCGCTCCACCAGCAGCACGCCGACACCCTCGCCCCAGCCCGTCCCGTCGGCCGCCGCCGCGAACGCCTTGCACCGGCCGTCCACGGCGAGCCCGCGCTGCCGGCTGAAGTCCACGAACGTGTAGGGCGAGGCCATCACGGTCGCGCCACCGGCCAGCGCCAGGTCGCACTCGCCGTTGCGCAGCGCCTGAGCCGCCAGGTGCAACGCCACCAGCGACGCCGAGCACGCCGTGTCCACGGTGACCGCCGGGCCCTCCAGCCCGAACGCGTAGGCCACGCGACCGGAGATGACGCTCGCCGAGTTGCCGGTGCCCAGGTGGCCTTCCAGCTCGTCGGGCACGTCCTCCAGCGTGGTCAGGTAGTCCTGGCTGTTGGTGCCGGTGAACACCCCGGTCCGGCTGCCGCGCACGGACGCCACGTCGATCCCGGCCCGCTCGAACGCCTCCCACGACGTCTCCAGCAGCAACCGCTGCTGCGGGTCCATCGCCAACGCCTCACGCGGCGAGATGCCGAAGAATCCGGCGTCGAACTCGGCCGCGCCGTAGAGGAAACCGCCTTCCCGCGCGTAGCTGGTGCCCTTGTGGTCGGGGTCGTCGTGGAACAGGTTGGCCAGGTCCCAGCCCCGGTCGGTGGGGAACGCCGACACCGCGTCCCGCCCCTCGACCACCAGCCGCCACAGGTCTTCCGGCGCGGACACCCCGCCGGGGTAGCGGCACGCCATGCCGACGATCACCACCGGGTCGGCGGAGTGGTCCACCGACGCGGGCGTCACCGCCGCCGGGGCGTCCGCGCCGAACAGCAGCTCGCGCAGGTGCGCCGCCAGGGCGGCCGGTGTCGGGTGGTCGAACACCAGGGTGGGCGTCAGCCGCAGGCCGGTCGCCGACGCCAGCTCGGCGCGCAGCTCCACGGCCGTCAACGAGTCGAAGCCTAGCTCGCGGAACGCGCGTCCGGGCGCGACCGCGCTCGCGTCGCCGTAGCCCAGGACCGCCGCGGCCCGGTCGCGCACCAGGTCCACCAGCACCCGGTCCCGGTCGGCCGGTGCGACACCCGCGAACGGGTGGTCGTCCGCCGCCGGCTCGCCGGCTTCCGGCGCGGCCTCGGCGATGCCGTCGAACAGCCGGTTCGGCCGGCTCGCGGTGATCACGGGCGCGAACCGGTCCCACGCCACGTCGGCCACCACGGCGGCCGGCTCGGTCAAGCGCAGCGCGCGCACCGCCACGTCCGGGCGCATGCCGCGCAGGCCCTGGCGGGACAGGTGCCGCGCGGCGGTGTCGGTGGCCGCCATGCCGACCTCGGCCCACGGGCCGAACGCGATCGCCGTGGCGGGCAGCCCGTCCGCGCGCCGCTGCTCGGCCAGCGCGTCCAGGTAGGCGTTGGCCGCCGAGTAGACGGCCTGGTTGCCGCTGCCCCACACGCCGGAGATCGAGGAGAACAGCACGAACGCGTCCAGGTCGCCGGTCAGCTCGTGCAGGTGCCGCGCGCCGTCGACCTTGGCGGCCAGGCCCGCGACCAGGTCGTCCACGCCGGTCTCGGCGGCCGTGCCGTCCGGCGCGATCCCGGCCGCGTGCACGACGGCGTCGAACTCGTGCTCCGCGACCAGTCGCGCCACCGCGTCCCGGTCGGCGACGTCGCACGCCACGACCGTCACCCGTGCCCCGGCGGCGCTCAGGCGCTCGACCAGCTCGGGGGCGCCGGGGGCGTCGGCACCCCGCCGACCGGTGAGCACGAGGTGGTCCACGCCGTCCTCGACCAGCGCCGACGCCACCCGCGCGCCCAGGCCGCCCGTGCCGCCCGTGACGAGCACCGTGCCGCGGAACCGCCGAGTCGCACCGCCCCGCGCGCGCACCAGCCGCCGCGCGAGCAGGCCCGTCGCGCGCACCGCGAGCTGGTCCTCGCCGTCGGTCCGGGCCAGCGCCGCGACCAGCCGTCGCCCGACCCGCTCGTCCCACGTGCCGGGCAGGTCGACCAGACCGCCCCAGCGGCCGGGCTGCTCCAGCCCCACCACCCGCCCGAGGCCCCACACCAGGGCCTGGTCGGGCGAGGTGAGCCGGTCACCGCCGCCGGTGGCCACCGCGCCCCTGGTCACGCACCACAGCGGCGCGTCGACCGCGCGCAGCAGGTCGAGCGTGGCCACCAGGCCGCGCGGGACGGTCGTGCCGGGCTGCGGCTCCTCGTCCAGCGCCAGCAGCGACACGACGCCCGCCCAGGAGCCGGCGGGGACGTCCGCCGCGGTGTCGACCGCCCGGACGTCGGCCCCGGCGGCGGTCAGCGCGCCCACCACGTCGGCCGCGTCCGGGCCGACCACGAGCCACGCGCCCGACAGGGCGGCGTCGGGCGCGGGCACCGGCTCCCACGTGACGCGGTAGCGCAGGTCGTCCAGCGCGGCGCTCTCCCGCAGGCGGCGGCGGTAGGCGGACAGCGCGGGCACGATCTCGGTCAGCGCCCCGGTCCCGTCCACCTCCAGCGCGTCCGCCAGGGCCTGGAGGTCGGCCCGCTCGACGGCGCTCCAGAACGCCTCGTCGCCGCCGGTGGGGCGCACCGCCGCCACGGGTTCGTCGATCCAGTACCGCTGCCGCTGGAACGCGTAGGTCGGCAGGTCGACGCGACGGGCCCGACCGCCGTAGAACGCCGCCCAGTCCGGGTCGACGCCGCGCACGTGCAGCCGCGCGAGCGCGCCGGCGACCGCCTTCACCCCGGACCGGTCCGCGCGCTGCGCCGGGACGAACACCGCGTCCTCGGGCGCGACCTCGCGGCCCAGTGCGGTCAGCACGCCGTCGGGACCGAGTTCGAGGAAGGTGCGCACGCCCTGGTCGTGCAGGGTGGTGACGGCGTCGGCGAACCGCACCGCCCGCCGCACCTGGTCCACCCAGTACTCCGGCGTGCGCCACTCGTCGGCCACGACCGCCCCGGTGACCGTGGAGACGGCCGGGACGGTGCCCTCCGCGTAGGTGAGCCTTTCGGCGACCGCCCGGAACTCGGCGAGCATCGGCTCCATCAGCACCGAGTGGAACGCGTGGCTCACCGCCAACCGCTTCGTCTTGCGCCCCTGCGCCGCGAGGTCCTCCGCGACCGCCAGCACTTCCTCTTCGATGCCCGACAGCACCACCGACGACGGCCCGTTGACGGCCGCGATCGACACGCCACCGGTCAGGTCGAGCTCGTCGGCGGTCGCCTGCACGGCCACCATCGCGCCGCCCTCGGGCAACGCCTGCATCAACCGGCCACGCGCCTTCACCAGCGTCGCCGCGTCCTCCAACGACAGGACACCGGCGACGTGCGCGGCAGCCAGTTCGCCAATGGAGTGGCCGGCGACGAAGTCCGGCTTCACGCCCCACGACTCGACCAACCGGAACAACGCCACCTCGATGGCGAACAACGCGGGCTGCGTGTATTCCGTCTGATCGATCAGATCCGCGTCAAGCTCACCCAGGGACATCGCGAACGCGGCGCACACCGCGTCGAAAGCCTCCGCGAACACCGGGAAGGCGTCGTACAGCTCACGGCCCATCCCGGCCCGCTGCGCACCCTGGCCCGTGAACAGGAACGCCAGCCTGCCACCCGTCACGGAGCCCTGCACGACCTCGCCGCCGGACGCGCCGCCCGCCAGGGCGCGCAGCCCGGCGAGCAGGCCGGCGCGGTCGTCGGCCAGCACCACGGCCCGGTCCGCGAGCGCCGCGCGGGTGGTGGCCAGCGAGAAACCCACGTCGGCGGCGTCGAGGTCGCGTTCCTCGACCGCCGCGACGAGCCGGTCCGCCTGCGCGGCCAAGGCGGCGGTGCCGCGCGCCGACACGGGAGCCACGACCACCGGCGGGACACCGGTCGTCGCGGGAGCTTCCTCTTCCTCGGCCTGTTCGACGATCACGTGGGCGTTGGTGCCGCTGAACCCGAACGACGACACACCCGCCCGACGCGGACGACCCACCACCGGCCACGGCCGGTTCTCCGTCAACAACCCCACCGCACCCGAAGACCAGTCCACATGCGGCGACGGCTCATCCACGTGCAACGTCCTCGGCAACACACCCTCACGCATCGCCATGACCACCTTGATGATCCCGGCAACACCCGCCGCAGCCTGCGTATGACCGATGTTCGACTTCACCGAACCCAACCACAACGGCTCGTCACGACCCTGACCGTAAGTCGCCAACAACGCCTGCGCCTCGATCGGATCACCCAAAGCCGTACCCGTACCGTGCGCCTCCACAACATCCACATCGGACGCAGACAAGCCGGCACTGCTCAACGCCTGCCGAATCACCCGCTGCTGCGACGGACCATTCGGCGCCGTCAACCCATTCGACGCACCATCCTGGTTGATCGCCGATCCCCGGATCACGGCCAGCACCGGGTGGCCGTTGCGCCGGGCGTCGGACAGCTTCTCGACCAGCAGCAGGCCGACGCCCTCGCCCCAGCCGGTGCCGTCGGCCGCCGCCGCGAACGCCTTGCACCGCCCGTCGGAGGCGAGCCCGCCCTGCTTGGCGAACTCCGTGAACGCGCCCGGCTGCGACATGACCGTCACACCGCCGGCGAGCGCCATCGAGCACTCCCCCGACCGCAGCGCCTGCACCGCGAGGTGCAGCGCCACCAACGACGACGAGCACGCCGTGTCCACCGTCACCGCCGGACCCTCCAGGCCCAGCGTGTAGGCCACGCGGCCGGACAGCACGCTGCCCGCCGTGCCGGTGGCGATGTGCCCTTCGAGGTGGTCGGGCGCGTCCAGCAGGACGATCGAGTAGTCCTGGCTGTTGGTGCCCGCGAACACCCCGGTGCGGGAGCCGCGCAGGGACGTCGGGTCGATCCCCGCGCGCTCCACGGCCTCCCACGCCACTTCCAGCACCAGCCGCTGCTGCGGGTCCATCGCCAGCGCCTCGCGCGGCGAGATGCCGAAGAACGCCGGGTCGAACTCGGCGGCTTCGTGCAGGAACCCGCCCTGCGGCGCGAAGTCGGCGTCGCCGACGTCCCAGCCCCGGTCGGCGGGCAGCCCGGTCAGGGCGTCCACGCCGTCCGCCACGACCCGCCACAGGTCCTCCGGCGACGACACGCCGCCGGGGAACCGGCACGCCATGCCGACGACGGCGACGGGCTCCGTCGCGGCGGCCGTCAGCTGCTGGTTGTGCCGGCGCAGCCGCTCCGCCTCCTTGACCGACGCGCGCAGCGCCTCGACGATCCGGTCCTGGGGAGTGCTCATCGTGTGCTCCGCGCTTCGCAGTGGTCTGGGGTGGGCATCAGGCGTCGCCCTGGTCCAGGGCGAGGCGGACCAGGTCGTCGACGTCGAGGTCGTCGACGTCGACGCCGGCCGGGGTGGGTGCGTCCGCCGGGTCCCGCGCGAGGTCGAGCAGGACGCCGGCCAGTCCCGCCGCCCGCAGGCGGTCGAGCGGGATGGTGGCCAGGACGTGCCGCAGGTGGGCGTCCTCGTCGGACCCGGCCGCGTCGGCGGGCGCCAGCTCGGCGAGCAGGCGGTCCCGCAGGTCGAGCGGCGTCGGGTGGTCGAACACGACCGTGGCGGGCAGCGCGAGGCCGGTCGCGGCGGTGAGCGCGGTGCGCAGCTCCACCGCGGTCAGCGAGTCGAAGCCCAGCTCGCGGAACTGCCGGTCCACGTCGACCGCCGCGCCGGAGCCGTGCCCGAGCACGGCGGCGACCTGGTCGCGCACCACGTCCAGCAGGACGCGCGCGCGGTCGGCCGGCGGCAGCGCGGCGAGCCGCTCGGCGGTCGCCTCCGCGGCCTGCGCCACCGGTGCCGGTCGCGCCGGCGCGACCTCGCGGATCAGCGGGCGCGGCCGGGCCGCGGTGAACAGCTCGGCGAACCGGGCCCAGTCCACGTCGGCGACGACCACCGCGGTGTCGTCCGGCACCGCCCGCCACAGGGCGGTCACCGCGTCCGCCGGGTCCATCGGCCGCAGGCCGCGGGCACGGAGCCGTTCGGCGACGTCCTCGTCGGCGGCCATGCCGCTGCCCGCCCACGGCCCCCAGGCGACGGCCGTGGCGGCGAGGCCACGCGACCGGCGGTGCTCGGCGAGCGCGTCGAGGGCGGCGTTGGCCGCCGCGTACGCGCCCGACGTGGCGCTGCCCCAGACACCCGCGATGGAGGAGAACAGCACGAAGGCGTCCAGCGGCCGGTCGCCCAGCAGCTCGTGGAGGTGCCACGCGCCCGCGACCTTCGCGGCGCACACCTCGGCGAAGTCCTCGGGCGTCAACCGGTCCAGCGGCACGTCCTTGGTGACGCCGGCGGCGTGGACGACGGCGGTCAGGCCGTCCAGCGAGTCGAGCAGCCCGGCCACGGCGTCCCGGTCGGCCACGTCGCACGCCGCGACCGTGACCTCGACGCCCAGGTCCACCAGCTCGTCGCGCAGCCGCACCGCGCCGGGCGCGCCCAGGCCACCGCGGCTGGTCAGCACCAGGTGCTCCGCGCCCGCCCCGGCCAGCGCGCGGGCCACCCGCGCGCCCAACGCGCCCGTGCCGCCGGTCACGAGCACGGTGCCGCGCGGGGTCCACGTCGCGCCGGAGGCGGGGGCGGGCACCAGCCGGCGTGCCGTCACACCGGCCGCGCGCACCGCCACCTGGTCCTCGGAGCCGTCCGCCAGCACGGCCGCCAGCAGGCCGCCGATCCGCTCGTCCACGGTGGACGGCAGGTCGACCAGGCCGCCCCACCGCTCCGGGTGCTCCAGCCCGACGACCTGGCCGAGGCCCCAGATGCCGCCCTGCTCGGGCCGGACGCCGCCGACGACCTCGCGGGTGGCGCACCACAGCGGCGCGTCGACCCCCGCCCGGCCGAGCGCCTGCACCAGCGCGAGCGTCGCGGGTTCGGCGGGCAGCAACGACACCACGCCGGCGAACCCGCCCGCCGCGTCGGGCAGGGCGTCCACCGAGGCGGCGACGACGGTCGTGTGCCGGGCCAGTTCCGCGCGCACCGACGCCGCCCACTCGTCGCCGTCGGCGGCGACCACGAGCCACACCTGGTCGCGCAGGCCGCCGGCCACCGCGACCGGTGCCCACTCGACGCGGTACCGCCGGCCGTCCACCGCGGCCTGCTCGCGCTCGCGTTTGCGCCACGCCGACAGCGCGGGCAGCACGGCGTCCAGCGCCGCGGTGTCGGCCACGCCGAGGGTGTGGGCGAGGTCTTCGACGTCGCCGCCGGCCACGGCCGCCCAGAACCGCTCGTCCACCGGGTCGGCCGCGGGGCTCGGGGTCTCGTCGAGCCAGTACCGCCGCCGCTGGAAGGCGTAGGTCGGCAGGTCCGCGCGCCGAGCGCCCCGGCCGGCCAGCACCTTCCGCCAGTCCGCGCCCACCGCCGCCGCGGCGGACGTCACCGCGCGCGCCTCCGCGCCGTCGCGCAGGGCGGGCACCAGGACCGCGTCGGCGGGCAGCGACTCCGCCGCCATCGCCGTCACCACCCCGCCGGGCCCGACCTCGACGAACTTGGTCGCGCCCGCCGTCCACAGCGTGGTGACGGCGTCGGCGAACCGCACCGCCTGCCGCACCTGACCGACCCAGTACTCCGGCGAGCGCCACTCGTCGGTCACCGGCTTGCCGGTCACCGTCGACACCGCCGGAACCAGCAGTTCGCCGTACGCCAACGACTCGGCGATCACCCGGAACTCGGCCAGCATCGGCTCCATCAGCACCGAGTGGAACGCATGACTCACCACGAGCCGCTTCGTCTTGCGCCCACGCGCCGCGAAGCCCTCCGCGATCGCCAGCACTTCCTCTTCCACACCCGAGAGCACCACCGACGACGGCCCGTTCACCGCCGCCACCGACACACCCGGCGTCAGCTCGACCTCGTTCTCGGCGGCCTGCACCGCGACCATCGCCCCACCCTCGGGCAGGGCCTGCATCAACCGGCCACGCGCCTTCACCAACGTGGCGGCGTCCTCCAACGACAACACACCCGCCACATGCGCGGCGGCCAGCTCACCGATCGAATGCCCGGCGACGAAGTCCGGCTTCACGCCCCACGACTCCAACAGCCGGAACAACGCCACCTCAACCGCGAACAACGCCGGCTGGGTGTACTCGGTCCGATCGATCTCATCCGCGCCCAAGTCGCCCAACGGCATGTCGAACGCGGCGCACACCGCGTCGAAGGCTGCCGCGAACACCGGGAAGGCGTCGTACAGCTCACGGCCCATCCCGACGCGCTGCGCACCCTGACCCGTGAACAGGAAAGCCGTCGTGCCGGTGGCCCGTGCCGGGGCGCGACCGTCGGCGACCGCATCGAGCCCGGCGAGCAGTTCGTCCCGGTCCGCCGCCACGACGACGGCCGTCCGCTCCAGTGCGCCACGCCCGGTGGCGAGCGACCACGCGGCGTCCACCGGCGCGATGTCCCGCTCGACGAGGTGGTCGCGCAGGCGTCGTGCCTGGGCGCGCAGTGCGTCGTCGTCCTTGGCGGACACCACGACCGGCACCACGGGGCTGTGCACGGTGACGACGTCGGCGGGTGCGTCGTCCTCGGCGTGTTCGAGGATCACGTGGGCGTTGGTGCCGCTGATGCCGAACGACGACACCGCCGCCCGCCGCGCACGCCCCACCGCAGGCCACTCCCGCGACGCCGACAACAACTCCACCGCACCCGACGACCAGTCCACGTGCGGCGACGGCTCATCCACGTGCAACGTCTTCGGCAACACGCCGTGCCGCATCGCCATGACCATCTTGATCACACCGGCGACACCCGCCGCCGCCTGCGTGTGACCCAGGTTCGACTTCACCGAACCCAACCACAACGGCTCGTCACGGTCCTGACCGTAAGTCGCCAGCAAAGCCTGCGCCTCGATCGGGTCACCGAGCGTGGTACCGGTGCCGTGCGCCTCCACCACGTCCACTTCGGACGGAGTCAAGCCGGCGCTGCTCAACGCCTGCCGGATCACCCGCTGCTGCGAAGGACCATTCGGCGCGGTCAACCCGTTCGACGCACCATCCTGGTTCACCGCCGAACCCTTGACCACCGCCAACACCGGATGCCCCAACCGGCGAGCGTCCGACAACCGCTCCACCAGCAGCATGCCGACACCCTCACCCCAGCCGGTGCCATCGGCCGAAGCGGAGAAGGACTTGCACCGACCGTCCGGGGACAGGCCGCGCTGCCGACTGAAGTCGATGAACGTGTAAGGCGTCGACATGACCGTGACACCGCCGGCCAACGCCATGTCGCACTCGCCATTGCGCAGCGCCTGTGCGGCGAGGTGCAGTGCCACCAACGACGACGAACACGCCGTGTCCACCGTCACCGCCGGACCCTCGAACCCGAACGTGTAGGAAAGCCGACCCGACACCACGCTCGCCGCGGTGCCCGTACCGAGATAGCCCTCGACATCCTCGGGCACCGACGAGAGCCGAGCGCCGTAGTCGTAGTACATGACACCCGCGAACACACCCGTCCGACTGCCGCGCAACGACAACGGGTCCACACCAGCCCGCTCCAACACCTCCCACGACGTCTCCAGCAACAACCGCTGCTGCGGATCCATCGCCAACGCCTCACGCGGCGAAATCCCGAACAACCCCGCGTCGAACTCCGCCGCGTCGTGCAGGAAACCACCCTGATCCGTGTAGGTGGTGCCAGGGTGCGCGGGGTCCGGGTGGTAGAGCCGCCCGAGGTCCCAGCCCCGGTTCACCGGGAAGCGCGAGATCGCGTCCACACCGCCCGCGACCAGCTCCCACAACCCCTCCGGCGAGGACACCCCGCCGGGGTACCGACACGCCATGCCCACGATCACGACCGGGTCGTCGTCCACCCGTCGCACCACCGGGACGGCGGTCACGGGTGCAGCGCCACCCACCAGCTCACCGCGCAGGTGGTCGGCGAGCGCGGCCGGCGTCGGGTGGTCGAACACCAGCGTCGCGGGCAGCCGCAGGCCGGTCTCCCCGGACAGCGCGTTGCGCAGCTCCACCGCCGTCAACGAGTCGAACCCCAGGTCGCGGAACGACTTCGCCGCGTCGAGCAGCTCGTCACCGTATCCGAGCACCGCGCGCACCCGGCCGTGCACCACCTCCAGCAGCACGGCGGTCTGCTCCTCGGCGGTCCGGCCGGTCAGCCGGTCGACCAGGCCGTTCGCGGCGCGGTCGGCCCCGCGTGCCGCCGCCCGCCGCGCCGGCGCGCGGACCAGGCCGCGGAACAGCGGTGGCACGCCGTCGGCGCGGACCCGGTCGAGGTCGATCCGCAGCGGCACGACCAGCGCCCGGTCCGCCGCCAACCCGGCGTCCAGCAGCGCGAGCCCTTCCTCGGGCGAGAAGCCCGCGACGCCGGCCCGGTCGAGCCGGTCGCGGTCGGCGTCGGCCAGCGCGCCCGCCATGCCCTCGCCCGCCCACGGACCCCACGCCAGCGAGGTCGCGGGCAGGCCCAGCGCGCGGCGGTGCTGGGCGAGCGCGTCCAGGAACGCGTTCGCGGCGGCGTAGTTGCCCTGACCCGCGCCGCCGAACACACCGGCGGCCGACGAGAACAGCACGAACGCGGACAGCTCACCGGACAGCTCGTGCAGGTGCCACGCGGCCTCGGCCTTGGGCCGCAGCACCGCCGCGAGCCGCTCGGGCGTCAGCGACGACAGCACGCCGTCGTCCAGCACGCCCGCCAGGTGCACGACACCCGTCACGGGGTGGTCGGCGAACAGCCGGCGCACGGCCTCCCGGTCGGCGACGTCGCAGGCCACCCACTCGACCTCGGCGCCGGCGGCGGTCAGCCGCGCGGTGACGTCGGCCGCGCCGGGCGCCTGCGCGCCGCGCCTGCCCGCCAGCACCAGCCGGCGCACGCCGTGCCGCGTCACCAGGTGGTCCGCCACCAGCCGGCCGAGCGCGCCCGCCGCACCGGTCACCAGGACCGCGCCGGACCCGAAGTCGGGCCGGGCCGGGGTGGCGGTGGTGCGGGCCAGGCGCGGCACGAACACCGTGCCGTCCCGCAGGGCCGCCTCCGGCTCGCCGGCGGCGATCAGGCCGCCGACCAGCGCCGCGCCCGGACCCGAGCCGGCCACGTCGAGCAGCAGGAAGCGGTCCGGGTTCTCCGTCGCCGCCGACCGCACCAGACCGCGCGCGGCGGCGTGCCCCGCGCCGGGCACCTCCTCGTCCGTGACGGCCACCGCGTTCCGGGTCACCACGACCAGGCGCGTGTCGGCCAGGCGGTCGTCGGCGAGCCACTGCCGCAGCACCCCCAGCACGTCGGCCGCCGTCGCGCCGGCCAGGTGGGGCGGCGTGTCGGGGAGCACCAGCAGCGCGGCGTCCGGGGCCGCCGCCGCCACGTCGGCCACCGCGGCGTGCACGGGCAGCCCCGACCCGAACGGGTCGATGCCCAGCACGGCGACGCTCGCGTCCGCGTCCGGTGCGCGCCAAGGGGTCCAGGCGACGTGGAAGAGGTCCTGCGGTGCCGTCGACGCGACCGGTGCCGCCGGGCGCAGCGCCAGCGACCCCACCGAGACCACCGGGGCCCCGGTGGCGTCACACGCCTCCAGCGCGACCGTGCCCGGCCGGGTCGGCGTGATGCGCACCCGCAGGGACGTCGCCCCCACCGCGTGCAGCGCCACGTCCCGCCACGCGAACGGCAACCGGGGTCCGCCGCCCTCGTCGTCGTACGTCAGGCCACCGAGCGCGATGCCGTGCAGGGCCGCGTCCAGCAGCGCCGGGTGGATGCCGAACCGGGCGGCGTCGGCCGCCTCCGGCAGCTCGACCTCGGCGAACACCTCGCCGTCCCGCCGCCACGCCGCGCGCAGCCCGCGGAACAGCGGGCCGTAGGCGAGCCCGAGGTCCGCCAGGGCCGGGTAGAGGTCGTCCACGGCGACGGGTTCCGCGCCGGCGGGCGGCCACTCGGCGATCGGGGAGGGCACGGGCCTCGCCGGGGCGAGCGTGCCGGACGCGTGGACGGTCCACGGGTCGGTGTCGGTGTGGCGGGCGTGCACGGTCACGGTCCGGCGGCCCGTCCCGTCGGGTGCCGCCACGACCGCGTTGAACCGCACCGAGCCGCGGTCCGGCAGCACCAGCGGCGCGGACAGCGTCAGCTCCTCCAGGTGCGGCAGGCCCACCTCGTCGCCGGCCCGCAGCGCGAGTTCGACGAACGCCGTGCCGGGCAGCAGGACCGAGCCGGACACCACGTGGTCCGCCGGCCACGACCCGGCAGGCGCGGACAGCGCGCCGACGAACAGCACCGCGCCGGAATCGGGCGACTCGACCGCGGCGCCGAGCAGCGGGTGGTCCGCGTCGGACAGCCCGAAGGCCGCCAGGTCGCCCACCGGGCGCGCCGGCCGGGGCCAGTACCGCTTGCGCTGGAACGGGTAGGTCGGCAGGTCGACGCGCCGTCCACCCGCCACCGCGAAGTAGGCCGCCCAGTCCACGGCCGCGCCGCGCACGTGCAGGCGCGCCGCCGCCTCGACCGCGGTCCGCGCCTCGGGCCGGTCCTTGCGCTGCGCCGCGACGAAACCACCCGGCTCGGCGACGACCTCCTGGCCCAGCGCCGACAGCACGCCGTCCGGACCGAGTTCGAGGAACGTCCGCACGCCCTGCTCGTGCAGGGTTGTCACGGCGTCGGCGAACCGCACCGCCTGCCGCACCTGCCCCACCCAATATTCCGGCGACCGCCACTCGTCCGTCACCGGCTTGCCCGTCACCGTCGACACCGCCGGAACCAGCAAATCGCCGTACGCCAACGACTCCGCGACCTCGCGGAACCCGGCCAGCATCGGCTCCATCAACACCGAGTGGAACGCATGACTCACCGCCAACCGCTTCGTCTTACGACCCTGCGCCGCAAGCTTCTCCGCGACCGCCAGCACTTCCTCTTCCACACCCGACAACACCAGCGAGGAAGGCCCGTTCACCGCCGCAACCGACACACCCTCGGTCAAATCCAACTCAGCCTCGGTCGCCTGCACCGCGACCATCGCGCCACCCTCGGGCAACGCACCCATCAACCGCCCACGCGCCTTCACCAACGTGGCAGCGTCATCCAACGACAACACACCCGCCACATGAGCGGCAGCAAGCTCACCGATCGAATGCCCCGCAACAAAATCGGGCTTCACACCCCACGACTCGAACAACCGGAACAACGCCACCTCAACCGCGAACAACGCCGGCTGCGTGAACTCCGTCCGATCGATTTCACCCGCGCCCAACTCGCCCAACGGCATGTCAAGAGCAGCACACACGGCGTCGAACGCTTCCGCGAACACCGGGAAAGCGCCGTACAGCTCACGACCCATCCCGACCCGCTGCGCACCCTGACCCGTGAACAGGAACGCCACCTTGCCATCGGCAAGGTCATCGGTGACCACACCGGGTTCGACCACGCCCTCCGCGAAGCGGGCGGCGAGCGCACGCGGGTCGTCACCCAGCAGCACGGCCCGGCGCTCCAGCGCGGACCGGGTGGTGGCGAGCGAGTGCGCGACGTCGCGCGCCGGGGCGTCGAGCGACGCCAGGCGGGCGGCCTGGGCCGGCAGGGCGTCGGCGGCGCGGGCCGAGAGCAACCACGGCAGCGGGACGTCGCGCCCGGCGGCTTCCGGTGCCGGCTGCGCCGGGTAGTCCTCCACGATGACGTGCGCGTTGGTGCCGCTCACACCGAACGACGACACACCCGCGCGCCACGGCCGGTCCACCTCGGGCCAGGTCCGGTTCGCGGTCAACAGCTCCACCGCGCCGGCCGACCAGTCCACGTGCGGCGTGGGCTCGTCCACGTGCAACGTGCTCGGCAACACGCCGTGCCGCATCGCCATGACCATCTTGATGATCCCGGCGACACCCGCCGCCGCCTGGGTGTGCCCCAGGTTCGACTTCACCGAACCCAACCACAACGGCTCGTCGCGGTCCTGACCGTAAGTCGCCAGCAACGCCTGCGCCTCGATCGGATCGCCCAGGGCGGTGCCGGTGCCGTGCGCCTCCACAGCGTCCACTTCGGACGGTGCGACACCCGCGTCGGCCAGCGCCTGGCGGATCACCCGCTGCTGCGAAGGACCGTTCGGCGCGGTCAGGCCGTTGGACGCGCCGTCGGAGTTCACCGCCGAACCACGGACCACGGCCAGCACCCGGTGCCCTTCCCGCACCGCGTCCGACAGCCGGCGCACGAGCAGCACGCCGACGCCCTCGCCCCACCCCGTCCCGTCGGCCGCCGCCGAGAACGCCTTGCACCGACCGTCCGCCGCGAGCCCGCCCTGACGGCCGAACTCCGCGAAGGACTCCGGCGTCGACATCACCGTGGCACCGGCGACCAGGGCCAGGTCGCACTCACCCGACCGCAGCGCGCGGACGGCGAGGTGCAGCGCCACCAGGGACGACGAGCACGCGGTGTCCACCGTCACCGCCGGGCCTTCGAGCCCGAACGCGTACGCGACCCGACCGGACAGCACGCTGGCCGCGTTCCCGGTGCCCACGTAGCCGGCGACGTCGTCCGCCGACACCGACACCACGTCCGCGTAGTCCTGGCCGTTGGTGCCCGCGAACACGCCGACGCGACCGCCCCGCACCGTCGCCGGGTCGATCCCGGCCCGCTCGAACGCCTCCCACGACGTCTCCAGCAGCAACCGCTGCTGCGGGTCCATCGCCAACGCCTCACGCGGCGAGATCCCGAAGAAACCCGCGTCGAACTCCGCCACGTCACGCAGGAACGCGCCCACCGGCGTGTAGCCGGGGTCCTCACCCGGGGCCCAGTCGCGGTCGTCGGGGAAGGCCGACACCGCGTCGACGCCCGACTCCACCAGCCGCCACAGGTCTTCCGGCGAGGACACCCCGCCGGGGAACCGGCACGCCATGCCGACGATCGCCACGGGGTCGCCCGCGTCGACCGCCGCCGCGACCGGGGCCTCCGATTCGGCGCCGAACAGCTCGTCGCGCAGGTGCGCGGCGAGCGCCGTCGGGGTCGGGTGGTCGAACACCAGGCCGGCCGGCAGCTTCAGGCCGGTCGCGGTGCCCAGCGCGGTGCGCAGCTCCAGCGCGGTCAGCGAGTCGAAGCCGAGGTCGCGGAACGCGCGGTCCGGCGCGACCCGCGCGGCCGACGCGTGCCCGAGCACGGCCGCCGCCCGGGACCGGACCAGGTCGAGCAGGGCGGGCAGGCGGTCGGCGGCGGGCAGGTCGGCGAAGGCGTGGCGGGACGGCTCGGGCCGCGGCGCGGCGACGCGGGCCTCCGGCAGCTCGGCGAACAGCGCGGTGGGCCGGGTCGCGGTGAAGCCGGGCGCGAAGCGCGCCCAGTCGAGGTCGGTCACGGTCAGCGCGGCCCGGCGGTCGCCCACCGCGCGCAGCATCGCGTCGAGCGCGCGGTCCGGGTCCATCGGCGGCACGCCGGCGTCGCGCAGCCGGCGGGACAGGCCGGCGGCCATGCCGGACGCGGCCCACGGGCCCCACGCCACGGACGTGGCGGGCAGGCCGGCGGCGTGCCGGTGCTCGGCGAGGGCGTCGAGGTAGGCGTTGGCCGCGGCGTACGCGGCCTGGCCGGGGTTGCCGAGGGTGCCCGAGGTCGAGGAGAACAGGACGAACGCGTCCAGGTCGCCGGTCAGCTCGTGCAGGTTGCGTGCGGCGACCGCCTTGGCGCGCAGCACGTCGGCCAGGGCGTCGGCGGTCAGGTTGTCCACGACGGCGTCGGCGAGGACGCCGGCGGTGTGCACGACGGCGTGCACGGGGTGGTCGGCGAGCAGCGCGGCCAGGGCGTCCCGGTCGGCGACGTCGCACGCCGCCACCGTCACCTCCGCGCCGAGCCCGCGCAGCTCCGCGGCCAACTCGTCCGCGCCCGGCGCGCCCGGTCCGCGGCGCGAGGCGAGCACCAGGTGCTCCGCGCCCGAGCGGGCCAGCAGGCGCGCCACGCGCGCGCCCAGGGCCCCGGTGCCGCCGGTGACCAGGACGGTGCCCCGCGGCGTCCAGGGCTCGCCGGTCGCCGCCGTGCGGACCAGGCGGCGGCCCAGGACGGCGGACCGGATCGCCACCTGGTCCTCGACGCCCTGCGCGAGCACCGCGACGAACCGGTCCCAGGTGCGGTCGTCGACCTCGGCGGGCAGGTCGACCAGGCCGCCCCACCGCTCCGGGCGCTCCAACCCGACCACGCGGCCCAGGCCCCACGTCGCCGCGCCGGCGGGATGGGCGAGGTGGTCGCCGCGCCCGGTGGACACCGCGGACCGCGTCACCGCCCACACCGGCGCGTCGACCGCCCGGACGAGGTCGAGCAGCTTCGCCAGGCCGGCGGGCGCGGCGGGGTCGTGGTCGTCGAACGCGAGGAACGACACCACGCCCGCCACGGCGTCCGGCACCGCGCCGGTGGTCGGCACGACGTGCGCGCCGTGCCGCTCCAGCGCCCGCGCCGCCAGGGCGGCGAGTTCCGCGCCGTCCGGGTCGGCGGGCGCGACGACGGCCCACGTGCCGGACGGCGCGCCGGGCGGCAGGTCCACCGGGTGCCACCGCACGCGGTAGGTCCACGGGTCGGCGGTGTCGGCGACCGCGCCGGTCAGCCACAGGCGCTGCCGCTGGAAGGCGTAGGTCGGCAGGTCCACCCACCCGCCGCCGCCCAGGACGGCGTCCCAGTCGACGGCGATCCCGCGCACGTGCAGCGCGGCGACGGCGGTCGTGGCGGTCTCGGCCTCCGGCCGGTCGCCGCGCAGGGCGGGCGTCAGGGCGACGTCGTCGGGCAGGTTCTCGCGGCCCAGCGCGGACAGCACGCCGTCCGGGCCCAGTTCGAGGTAGGTCCGGACGCCCCGGTCGTGCAGCGCGGCGAGGGCGTCGGCGAAGCGGACCGGCCGGCGCACCTGGTCCACCCAGTACTCGGCGGAGGCCCACTCGGCGGACACCGGTTCGCCGGTCACCGTGGAGACGACCGGGATCGTCGGCGCGGCGTACGCCAGCCCCTCCGCGACCCGGCGGAACTCGGCGAGCATCGGCTCCATCAGCACCGAGTGGAACGCGTGGCTGACGGTGAGCCGCTTGGTCTTCCGTCCCTGCGCCGCAAGGCTCTCCGCGATCGCCAGCACTTCCTGCTCGACACCGGAGAGCACCACCGACGACGGACCGTTCACCGCCGCGACCGACACGCCCGGCGTCAGGACCAGCTCGTCCTCGGCCGCCTGCACGGCGACCATCGCCCCGCCCTCGGGCAGCGCGCCCATCAGCCGACCGCGCGCCTCGACCAGCGTGGCCGCGTCCTCCAACGACAGCACACCCGCCACGTGCGCGGCGGCCAGCTCACCGATCGAGTGCCCGGCGACGAAGTCGGGCTTCACGCCCCACGACTCGAACAACCGGAACAACGCCACTTCCACCGCGAACAACGCGGGCTGCGCGTGCTCGGTCCGGTCGATCAGCCCCGCGCCCGGATCGCCGAGCGGCAGGCCGAAAGCCTCGCGGACCGCGTCGAACGCCTCGGCGAAGACCGGGAACGCCGCGTGCAGCCCGCGCCCCATGCCCGCGCGCTGCGCGCCCTGACCGGTGAACAGGAACGCGAGCCCGCCCGACCGCACCGAACCGCGCACCACCGACGCCGAGGGCGTGCCGTCGGCCAGCGCGCGCAGGCCGGCGCGCAGCCCCGCCCGGTCACCCGCCACGACGACGGCGCGCTCGTCCAGCGCCGCCCGGCGCGTCGCCAGGGTGTGCGCGAGGTCCGGCAGGGCGGCGTCCACGTCCAGCAGCCGCCGGGCCTGCGCGGCCAGCGCCGCCGCGTCCTTGCCGGACACCGGGAACGCCCGCACGGCGCGGTCGTCGGCCACCGGCGTCGCCGGTTCGACCTCGGGCGCCTCCTCCAGCACGACGTGCGCGTTGGTCCCGCTCACGCCGAACGCCGACACCCCGGCCCGCCGCACCCGCTCGCCGCGCGGCCAGTCGCGGGCCTCGGTGAGCAGCCGCACCGCGCCGGACGCCCAGTCCACGTGCGGCGTGGGGGCGTCCACGTGCAGGGTCCTGGGCAGCCTGCCGCGGGTGAGCGAGAGGACGACCTTGAGCACGCCCGCGATGCCGGCTGCGGCCTGCGTGTGGTTGAGGTTGGACTTCACCGAGCCCAGCCACAGCGGCCGGTCGTCGGGGCGGTTGCGGCCGTAGGTGGCCAGCAGGGCGTGCGCCTCGATCGGGTCGCCCAGCCTGGTGCCCGTGCCGTGCGCCTCCACGAAGTCCACATCGGACGGTGCGAGCCCCGCGCTGTCCAGCGCCTGCCGGATCACCCGCTGCTGGGCCGGGCCGTTGGGCGCGGTCAGCCCGTTCGACGCGCCGTCCTGGTTCACCGCCGTGCCGCGCACCACGGCCAGCACCCGGTGACCGTTGCGCAGCGCGTCCGACAGGCGCTCCACCAGGACGACACCCGCGCCCTCGCCCCAGTTGGTGCCGTCCGCCGCCGCCGCGAACGGCTTGCACCGGCCGTCGGCCGCGAGCCCCCGCTGGCGGCTGAACTCGGTGAACGCGCCCGGCGTCGCCATCACCGTCGCGCCGCCCGCGACCGCCAGATCGCACTCGCGGTTGCGCAGCGCCTGCACGGCCAGGTGCAGTGCCACCAGCGACGCCGAGCACGCCGTGTCCACGGTGACCGCCGGGCCCTCGAACCCGAACGAGTAGGACACCCGGCCGGACAGCACGCTGCTCGCCGTGCCGGTGCCGATGTGCGCCTCCAGCTCGGCGGGCACCTTCCCCTGCGAGCCGTAGTCCTGCCCGTTGGTGCCGGTGTAGACGCCGGTCCGGCTGCCGCGCAGGGACAGCGGGTCCAGGCCCGCGCGCTCCAGCGCCTCCCAGGTGACCTCCAGCAGCAGCCGCTGCTGCGGGTCCATCGCCAGCGCCTCGCGCGGCGAGATGCCGAACAGCGCCGGGTCGAAGCCCGCCGCGTCGGCGAGGAACGCGCCCGAGTCCACGTAGGTGGTGCCCGGCCGGTCCGGGTCGGGGTCGAACAGCGCGTCGAGGTCCCACCCCCGGTCGTCGGGGAACGGGCCGACCGCGTCCGCGCCCGCGTCGAGCAGCCGCCACAGCTGCTCGGGCGTGTCGACGCCGCCGGGGAACCGGCACGCCAGGCCCACGATCGCCACCGGCTCGCGCGCGGCGTCCTCCGCCGCGCGCAACCGGTCGCGGGTCTCCCGCAGCTCACCGGTCATCCAGCGCAGGTGTTCGAGCAGCTTCTGTTCGTTCGACATCTCAGGGGTCCACCTCGTCACGGGGTCGGCGGGTCGTCAGGACTTGCCGAACTCCGTCTGGATCAGCTCGAACAGGTCGTCGGCGCTGGCGGTGGCCAGCTCGCCGCGGTCCGCGCCGCCGTGCAGGCGCGACGCGAGCGCCCGCAGGCGGGCGGCGAGCGCGGCGTGGTCGCCCTCGGGCAGCCGCGCCACCGCGCCCTCCAGGCGGTCCAGGTCGGCCAGCGCGGCGGCGACCGGGTCGGCGGGCGCGCCGCCGACTTCGCCGCGCAGGTGCTCCGCCAGGCGGGCCGGGGTCGGGTGGTCGAACACCAGCGTCGGCGGCAGCGCCGCGCCGGTCGCGCCCGCCAGGGCGTTGCGCAGCTCGACGGCCGTCAGCGAGTCCACGCCCAGCTCCTGGAACGAGCGGTGCGGCTCGACGTGGTCGGGTCCGGGGTAGCCGAGGACCAGCGCCACCTGCTCCCGCACCAGGCGCAGCACCGCCTGGTCCAGCTCCGCGCCCGCGAGGCCGGTCAGCCGGTCCGCCGGTGCGGCCTGCTCCGCCCGCGCCGCCGGCTCGTCGGGCACCAGCTCGGCCAGCACCGGGCCGGGCGCGCGGAACCGCGCCCAGTCCACGTCGGCGACGGTGACCGCCGGGTCGCCCGCCGTGAGGGCCCGGTCGAGGGCGGCCAGCGCCCGGTCCGGGTCCAGCGCGGCGACGCCGTCGCGGGCCGTCCGCTCGGCCAGGTCGGCCGCCATGCCGCCGCCCGCCCAGGGGCCCCACGCCACCGACGTGGCGGGCAGCCCGGTCAGGGCGCGGTGCTCGGCGAGGCCGTCGAGGTAGGCGTTGGCGGCGGCGTAGTTGGCCTGGCCGGGGTTGCCCAGCGTCGCCGACATCGAGGAGAACAGGACGAACGCGTCCAGGTCGCCGGTCAGCTCGTGCAGGTGCCGCGCGCCGTCGGCCTTGGCCCGCAGCACCTCGCGGACCCGGTCGGGGGTGAGGCCGTCGAGCACGCCGTCCGCGAGGACGCCCGCGGCGTGGAACACCGCGGTCGGCGGCTGCGGCAGACCGGCCAGGAGGGCGGCGACGGCGTCCCGGTCGGCCACGTCGCACGCCGCGAGCGTCACCTCGACGCCGCGCGCGGACAGCTCGGCGACCAGGTCCGCGGCGCTCCCGGCGGACGCGCCGCGCGACACCAGCACCAGGTGCTCCGCGCCGCGGTCGGCGAGCCACCGCGCGGTGGCGCGGCCCAGCGCGCCCGTGCCGCCGGTGACCAGGACCAGGCCGCGGGCGGTCCAGGTCGCGGGCGCGAGCCGGGACCGGGTGAGGCGGCGGGCCAGCAGGCCCGCGCCGCGCACGGCCACCTCCGGCTCGCCCGAGCCCAGCGCGCCGGCGGGCACGGCGTCCGCGCCCGCGGGCAGGTCCACCAGGCCGCCCCAGCGGTCCGGGTGCTCCCGCGCGACGGTGCGGCCCAGGCCCCACACGGCGGCCTGCGCCGGGCGCACCTCCCGGTCCGCCGGGTCGGCCGCGACCGCGCCGCGGGTCACCGCCCACAGCCGGGCGGGCACGCCGACGTCGCCGAGCGCCTGGACCAGCGCGACCGTGTCGGCCACGCCGCGGTCCTCGGCCAGCGCCAGCAGCGACACGACACCGGCCAGCGGCTCCACGAGGTCCAGCAGCACGTCCCGCAGCCGGTCGGCGAGCACCGCCCGGTCGGCGGGGCCGTCGACGGTCAGCACCGGCCCGTCGTGCCGGACACCGTGGTCGACGCCGGCGGGCGCGACCGCGAGCCACACGCCGGGCGGCGCGTCGCCCGCACGCACCGGCCGCCACGCGGCGCGGTGCCGGAGCGGGTCGGCGGCATCGGTCGCCGCCGGTTCGGCCAGCCAGTACCACTGGCGCTGGAACGCGTAGGTCGGCAGGTCGACCCGCCGCGCGCCGCGCCCGGCCGTCACCGCGGACCAGTCCACCGCCGCGCCGCGCGCCCACACCTGCGCCACCGCCGTCGTCAGCGCCTGCACCTCGCCGCGCTTGGCGCGCAGCGCGGGCGCGAGGACGACGTCGCCGTGCAGGCTCTCCCGCGCCATCGCGGACAGCACGCCGTCCGGGCCCAGCTCCAGGAACGACGTGGCGCCCTCGGCGTGCAGCGCGGCGACGGCGTCGGCGAACCGGACCGGCCGCCGCACCTGCTCGACCCAGTAGTCCGGCGACCGCCACTCGCCCGCCACCGGCTTGCCGGTCACGGTCGACACCACCGGCACGGTCGGCTCCGCGTAGGCCAGGGTCTCGGCGACGCGGCGGAACTCGTCCAGCACCGGCTCCATCAGCGGCGAGTGGAAGGCGTGGCTGACGACCAGCCGCCGCGTCTTGCGGCCCCGCGCAGCCAACTGCTCCGCGATACCGGCCACCACCTCCTCCGCGCCGGACACCACCGCGGAACCCGGCCCGTTGACCGCCGCCAGCGACGCGCGCGACTCGTGGCCCGCCAGCAGCGGCAGCACCTCCTGCTCGGTGGCCTGCACGGCGAACATCGCCCCGCCGGGCGGCAGCTCCTGCATCACCCGGCCGCGCGCGGCGACCAGGCGGGCCGCGTCCGGCAAGGAGAGCACACCCGCCACGTGCGCGGCGGCCAGCTCGCCGATCGAGTGGCCCGCGACGAAGTCCGGCCTGATCCCCCACGACTCGACCAGCCGGAACAGCGCCACCTCCACCGCGAACAGCGCGGGCTGCGTCCACGCCGTGCGGTCCAGCAGGTCGGCGCGCTCGAAGACCACCTCGCGCAGCGGTGTCGCGAGGTGCCGGTCCAGTTCCGCGCACACCGCGTCGAACGCCTCGGCGTAGGCGGGGAACGCCTCGTACAGCTCGCGACCCATGCCCAGCCGCTGCGCGCCCTGGCCGGTGAACAGGAACGCGAGGCCGCCGTCGGTGGCCACGCCGCGCACCACGTGCCCGGCCTGCCGGTCCCGCGCGACCGCGTCCAGCCCGTCGCGCACCTCCTCGGTGCTCGCGGCGACCACGACGGCGCGGTGGTCCAGCGCGGCCCGGCCGGTGGCCAACGACCAGGCGAGGTCGGCGGCGGGCACGTCCGGGTCGGTGGTCAGCAGCCGGGCCGCCTGCGCCCGCAGCGCCTCCGCGCCGCGACCCGACACCACCACGGGCACGACGGGCGTGCGCACGGTGGTCTCCGGCTGCTCCGCCTCGACGGCGGGCGCTTCCTCCAGCACCAGGTGGGCGTTGGTGCCGCTGATGCCGAACGACGACACGCCCGCCCGGCGCGGACGACCCGCCTCGGGCCACGGCCGGTTCTCCACCAGCAGCCGCACCGCACCCGCCGACCAGTCCACGTGCGGCGAGGGCTCGTCGGCGTGCAGCGTCCTGGGCAGCACGCCTTCCCGCAGCGCCATGACCATCTTGATGATCCCGGCGACACCCGCCGCAGCCTGCGTGTGACCGATGTTCGACTTCACCGAACCCAACCACAGCGGCTCGTCGCGGTCCTGCCCGTAGGTCGCCAGCAACGCCTGCGCCTCGATCGGGTCACCGAGGGCCGTGCCGGTGCCGTGCGCCTCCACGACGTCCACATCGGACGGTCGCAGGCCGCCACTCGCCAGCGCCTGCCGGATGACCTTCTGCTGGGCGGGTCCGTTCGGCGCGGTCAGGCCGTTCGACGCGCCGTCCTGGTTCACCGCCGAGCCGCGGACCACCGCCAGCACGGGGTGCCCCAGCCGCCGGGCGTCCGACAGCTTCTCCACCAGCAGCACGCCGACGCCCTCGGCCAGGATCATGCCGTCCGCGCCGGCCGCGAACGCCTTGCACCGCGCGTCGGCCGCCAGGCCGCGCTGCCTGCTGAACCCGATGAACGGCATCGGACCGCCCATCACGGTCGCGCCGCCTGCCACGGCCATCGCGCACTCGCCCGACCGGACCGCCTGCGCCGCCAGGTGCAGGGCGACCAGCGCCGACGAGCACGCCGTGTCGACGGTGACCGCCGGGCCCTCCAGGCCGAGGAAGTACGACAGCCGCCCGGACAGCACGCTGGTCGCGTTGCCGGTCAGCAGGAAGCTCTCGGTCGCGTCCTGCGCGGTCGCGCCGTAGTCCATGAACCCGGACCCGATGAACGCGCCCACCGGCGCGCCGGCCAGCGACGTCGGGTCGATGCCCGCCCGCTCGAACACCTCCCACGTGGTCTCCAGCAGCAGCCGCTGCTGCGGGTCCATCGCCACCGCCTCGCGCGGCGAGATGCCGAAGAACGCGGCGTCGAACTCGCCCGCGTCGCGCAGGAAGCCGCCCTCGCGGACGTAGGTGGTGCCGGGGTGGTCGGGGTCGGGGTGGAACAGCGCGTCGACGTCCCAGCCGCGCCCCGGCGGGAACGGGGTGATGGCGTCGCCGCCCTCGGCGACCAGCCGCCACAGCTCCTCGGGCGACGCCGCGCCGCCGGGGAAGCGGCAGGCCATGCCGACGATCGCGATGGGCTCGGCGCTCGGGGTCGCGGCGGGCACGTCGGCCTGCTCCCGCGCGTGGCCCGCGAGTTCGCCGTCGAGGTACGCGACCAGCGCGTTGGGCGTGGGGTGGTCGAACACCAGCGTGGCGGGCAGTCGCAGGCCGGTGGCGGCGACGAGCCGGTTGCGCAGCTCGACGGCGGTCAGCGAGTCGAAGCCGAACTCGCGGAACGCCCGCGCGGTGTCGAGGTTGGCGGCCGAGTCGTGGCCGAGGACGGCCGCGGCGTGCGCGCGCACCAGGTCCAGCAGGGCGCGCTTGCGCTGCGCCGGCGGCAGGGTGGCCGGCCCGCCGGAGGTCACCCGCTCCGGTCCCGCCAGGGCGCGCCGGGCCTCGGGGACGTCGGCGATGAACCGGCTGGGCCGCGCCGAGGTGAACACGGGGACGAAGCTGTCCCAGTCGACGTCGGCGACCGCGCGGAACGGCTCGCCGTCCTCCAGCACCTGCCGCAGGCCGCTCAGCGCGATGTCCGGGTCGATGAACGCCAGGCCGCGCTTGACCATCTGGGCGGCGTCGATGCGCGACGCCGTCTCGTGCTCGTCCCAGATGCCCCACGCCACGGAGGTGGCGGGCAGGCCGTCGGCGTGCCGCTGCTGTGCGTAGGCGTCCAGGAACGCGTTGGCGGCGGCGTAGGCGGCGTGCTCGCCGCTGCCCCACACGCCCGCGATGGACGAGAAGAGGACCAGGTCGCGCAGGTGGGTGTGGTCGAGCAGGTCGCCGAGGTGTACCGCGCCCGCGACCTTCGCGCGCACGGTGTCGGCGAACTGCTCGACCGTCGTCTCCGCCAGCGGCACCAGTTCGATGAAGGCCGCGGCGTGCACGGCGGTCCCGATCTCGTGGCCCGCGTCGGCGAGCCGGCGCAGCAGGGCGGCGACGGCGTCCCGGTCGGCGACGTCGCACGCCTCGACCGCGACGTCCACGCCCCGCTCGGCCAACTCGGCCGCCAGTCCGTCGACACCGCGCCCGCTCCGGCTGGTCAGCACCAGGCGGCGCGCGCCCTGGTCGGCGAACCAGCGGGCGATGGTCGGGCCGATGGCCCCGGTCGCACCGGTGATCAGCACGGTGCCGGTCGGCTGCCACGGCGTGCCCGCGCGGCGGGCGCGCGGGTCGCGGACCAGGCGGCGGGCGTGCGCGCCGGTCGCCCGGAGCGCGACCTGGTCCTCGTCCGTCCCGCCGCCGAGCACGGCGGACAGCGCGGCCAGGGCGGCGGCGTCCACGGCCTCGGGCAGGTCGACCAGGCCGCCCCAGCGGCGGGCGTGCTCCAGCGCGGCGACCAGGCCGACGCCCCACGACTGGGCCTGGGCGGGCCGGTCGAGCCGTTCGCCGCCGACCGCCACCGCGCCGCGGGTCAGCACCCACAGCGGCGCGTCGACGCCCGCGTCGCCCAACGCCTGCACGAGGACGACCGTCGCCGCCAGGCCGTCGGTGATCCCGGTCGCGTGGACGCCCTCGGCGAGGGCGAGCAGGGACACGACACCCTCGACCGCACCACCGCCGACCGCGCCACCCTCGACCACGGCACCGTCCGCCGCACCACTGTCGACCGCGGCACCGTCCGCCACGGCACCGTCGGCCACGGCAGCGCGGATCGCGGCGGCCACCGCGTCCCGGTCGCCGTCGGTGCCGACGTCCACCCGCACGACGTCGCCGAACACGCCCAGCACGCCGTCGACCCAGGGGTGCTCGACCCCGGCGGGCACGACGGCCAGCCACCTCCCGGACGGCGTGGTCGGGCGCAGCCCGGCGAGCCGCGGCCACTCCACCCGGTACCGCCAGTCGTCGACGGTGGACGAGGCGTGCCGCTGCCTGCGCCACGCCGACAGCACGGGCAGCGCGCCGCCGAGCCGTTCCCGGTCGTCGTCGGAGCCGGCGAGCACGGCGTCCGCCAGCGCGGGCAGGTCCTCCCGCTCGACGGCGGCCCAGAACGCCGCGTCCTCCGGGTCCGCGGCGGTGGTCGCGGGCGCGTCGAGCCAGTAGCGGTCGCGCTGGAAGGCGTAGGTCGGCAGGTCCAGCCGGCGGCGCTCGCCGCCGAGCACGGCCGTCCAGTCCAGGTCCAGCCCCGCCAGGTGCGCCTCCGCCAGCGACGTCAGGAACCGGGGCAGGCCGCCGTCGTCGCGGCGCAGGGTGCCCAGCACCGCCGCGCCGCTGTCGAGGTCCTCGACCGTCTCGCGCAGGCCCGGCGTGAGCACCGGGTGCGGGCTGGACTCGACGAAGAACCCGAACCCGTCGGCCGCCAGGCGCTCGACGGCCGTGCGCAGCAGCACGGTCTGCCGCAGGTTGCGGAACCAGTAGTCGGGCGTCAGCTCGGCACCCGTCAGCGCGGTGCCGGTGACCGTGGAGTACAGCGGGATCGCGCCTTCGACGGGCGTAATGCCCGCGAGGCCGGACAGCACCTCGTCCCGCACCCGCTCGACGTGCGCGCTGTGCGAGGCGTAGTCCACGGCGACGCGGCGGGCGCGCACGTCGTGCTCGGCGCAGTGCGCGAGCCACTCGTCCAGCGCATCCCGGTCACCGGACACCACGACGGACGCCGGCCCGTTCTCCGCCGCGACCGACAGGCGGCCCGCCCACGGCGCGATCAGCTCCGCCGCGTCCTCGGCGGACACCGCGACCGACGCCATGCCGCCGTCGCCCACGACGGCCCGCAGCGCACGCGACCGCAGCGCCACGACCTTCGCCGCGTCCGCCAGCGACAGCGCGCCCGCCACGCAGGCGGCGGCGATCTCGCCCTGCGAGTGCCCGACCACCGCCGCCGGCCGGACCCCGTGCGCCCGCCACACCTCGGCCAGCGACACCAGCACCGCGAACAGCAGCGGCTGGATGACGTCGACGTCGTGGTCCTCGCGCGCCTCGCGCAGCACCGACACGGCGTCCCACCCGGTGTGCGGGCGCAGCGCCTCGGCGCACTCGGCCATCCGCGCGGCGAACACCGGCGACGACTCCAGCAGCTCGACGCCCATACCCGGCCACTGGGAGCCCTGGCCGGGGAACACGAACGCGACCTTCCCCGACGCCGTCGCCCGCCCGCTCGCGACGCCCGGCGACGCGGGCACGCCCCGCGCCAGCTCGTCCAGGCCGCGCACCAGCTCGCCCCGGCTCTCCGCGACCACCGCGGCCCGCCGCGCGAACCGCGACCGCGACACCGCGAGCGACCACGCCAGGTCCGCGGGCGTCACGCCGCGGTCGCCCTCCACGAAGTCACGCAGCCGGGCCGCCTGGGCGCGCAGCGCCTCCTCCGTCCGCCCGCACACCACCACCGGCACGGGTCCGTTGTGGACGGCCGCGAGCTTCGGCTCCGTCGACGGCGGCTGCTCCAGCACCACGTGCGCGTTCGTCCCGCTGACCCCGAACGACGACACGGCGGCCCGGCGCGGCCGGTCGGACTCGGGCCACCGCCGCGCCTCCCGCAGCAGCTCCACCGCGCCCGCCGACCAGTCCACCGCCGGCGTCGGCTCGTCGGCGTGCAGGGTCTTCGGCAGCACGCCGTGCCGCATCGCCATGACCATCTTGATCACGCCGCCGACACCCGCCGCCGCCTGCGTGTGCCCGACGTTGGACTTGAACGAGCCCAGCCACAGCGGCCGGTCGGCGGGCCGGTCGCGCCCGTAGGTCGCCAGCAGCGCCTGCGCCTCGATCGGGTCGCCCAGGGTCGTGCCGGTGCCGTGCGCCTCGACCGCGTCGACGTCCGAGGTGGACAGGCCGGCGCGGGACAGCGCCTGCTGGATCACCCGCTGCTGCGACGGCCCGTTGGGCGCGGTCAAGCCGCTGCTCGCGCCGTCCTGGTTGACCGCCGAACCGCGCAGCACCGCCAGCACCGGGTAACCCAGGCGCTGCGCCTCGGACAACCGGGCCAGCAGCAGCATCCCGGCGCCCTCGGCCCACCCGGTGCCGTCCGCGCCCGCGCCGAACGCCTTGCACCGACCGTCCGGCGACAGCCCGCGCTGCCGGCTGAACTCCACGAAGGTGTCCGGGGTGGACATCACGGTCACGCCGCCCGCCAGCGCCAGCCCGCACTCGCCCTGGCGCAGCGCGTGCGCGGCCAGGTGCAACGCGACCAGCGACGACGAGCACGCCGTGTCCACCGTCACCGCCGGCCCCTCCAGGCCGAGCGTGTAGGCGACCCGGCCGGACGCGATGCTGCCCGCGCTGCCGTTGCCCAGGTAGCCCTCGAACTCCGGCAGGTCGGCGTTCATCAGCCGCGCGCCGTAGTCGTTGTACATGACACCGGCGAACACACCGGTCCGGCTGCCCCGCACGGAAGACGGGTCGATGCCCGCGCGCTCGATCGCCTCCCAGGACGTCTCCAGCAGCAGCCGCTGCTGCGGGTCCACGGTCAGCGCCTCGCGGGGGCTCAGCCCGAAGAACTCGGCGTCGAACAGGTCCGCGTCGTGCAGGAACCCGCCGTGCCGCGTGTAGGTGGTCCCGGCCTGCTCGGGGTCGGCGTCGTACCGCACGTGCCAGCCCCGGTTGGTCGGGAACTCCGAGATGGCGTCACCGCCCGCCTCGACCAGCCGCCACAGGTCGTCGGGCGAGCCGACCCCGCCGGGGTAGCGGCACGCCATCCCGATGATCGCCACCGGCTCGTGCAGCCCGGATTCGGCCTCCTGCAACCGTTTCCTGGTCTGCGCGAGATCGGCGGTGACCCGCCGGAGGTAGTCGCGGAGCTTTTCCTCGTTCGACATTCCAGGCCACCTCTTCGCGCGGATGAACCGACGGACACGCGGGCACCGGTGTCCCGGACGACCACCGCGACAAGCCCCGGGGCGCACGAAACCCGCTGCGGCTTGCGCGTTCGCACGCTATGAACGCCCGAATCCGGCGGACAACCCCTACCGGGCCCCTAGTATTCGGCCCGACTGTGTCTGATGGCCCGACTCCGTCGGGCGGCTCGGCCGCCTGTTGGTCGGCGGCTCACGGGGCGTGTTCCACCGATCGAAAGGCGTGATCGGCGGAACACGCGCCGTGAACCACCGACGCGGCCTCGCGGGACTGAGCGCGAGCGGTGGCGGACTAGGAGCGGGAGGGAGGGAAGGGAAGAGGGAGGGAAAGGGGTAAGGGTGGGAGGAGGGGTGGTGGGGGTAGGGGGTGGGGTTAGGGGGCGTGGCCGTGTCCCGCTGGTGGCGAGGGGTTTACAGGCCGAGTTCGTTCTCGATGAAGTTGAACATCTCGTCGTCGGTCGCGGTGGCCAGGTGCTCGTCGGCGGCCGGTTCGCGGTGGTCCAGGCGGCCCAGCAGCAGGCGCAGCCGCGCGCCGAGTCGGTCGGCCACGTCGGGGTCCAGCGCGGGCAGTTCCGCCTCCACCCGGTCGAGGCCGGCCAGCAGCTCCTCGGCCGAGAAGTCGGCGGCGGGCGCGAGTTCGCGGTCCAGGTGCTCGGCCAGCGCCACCGGGGACGGGTGGTCGAAGATCAGGGTCGCGGGCAGCCGCAGGCCCGTCGCGCCGGCGAGCGCGTTGCGCAGTTCCACGGCCGTCAGGGAATCCACGCCCAGCTCCAGGAAACCGCGCCGCACGTCGACCGCGCCGGGGCGGTCGTGGCCGAGGACGCGGGCGAGGTGGTCGCGCACGACGTCCAGCAGCACCCGCGCGCGGTCCTCCGCCGCCAGCCCCGCGAGGTCGAGGCCGGTGCGCGCGGCCGGGCGGGCGGTCGACCGCGCCGGCACCCGCACCACGTCGCGCAGCACGTGCGGCGGCTCCGCGCCCTGGAACGCCGACCGCGCCAGTCGGACCGGCGCCACCACCGGGTCCGCCACGCGCAGGGCCGCGTCGAACAGCGCGCGCCCCTCGTCGTGCGACAGCGGCTCGACGCCGCCCCGCCGCAACCGGTCCAGGTCGGTCCCGCTCAGGCCGGCCGCCATGCCGCCGCTGCCCCACAGGCCCCACGCCAGGGACTTCGCCGCCAGGCCGCGCGCCGCCCGGTGCCGGGCGAGGGCGTCGAGGAAGGTGTTCGCGGCGGCGTAGTTCGCCTGCCCCGGACTGCCCAGCACGCCGGACGCGGACGAGAACAGCACGAAGCCGGCCAGGTCCAGGTGCGCGGTCAGCTCGTGGAGGTGCCACGCGGCGTCCGCCTTGGGCGCGAACACCCGCTCGACCCGCTCCGGGGTCAGCGCGGTCACCACGCCGTCGTCCAGCGCGCCCGCGAGGTGCACGACCGCCGTCAGCGGGTGCTCCGCCGGCACCGCCGCGAGGACGGCGGCCAGCGCGTCCCGGTCGGTCACGTCGCAGTGCGCGAAGGTCACCCCGTCGTCGAGCGCGGTCGCCGGCGCACGCCTGCCCACCAGCAGCAGCCGGCGGCAGCCGCGCTCCAGCAGGTGCCGGGTGAACAACCCGCCCAGCGCGCCCGAAGCGCCGGTGACCAGGACCGTGCCGTCGGGGTCCCACGGCTCCGCCGGCGCGTCGGCGGTCGTCACGCGGGCGAGGCGCGGCACGTGGGCCGTCCCCCCGCGCACGGCCACCTCCGGCTCGTCGCCGACCAGCAGCAGCGGGGAGTCGTCCAGGTCGACCAGCCGCAGCCGTCCCGGATTCTCCGCGGCGGCCGTGCGGACCAGGCCCCACACCGCCGCGCCGCCCAGGTCGGGCACGTCCCCACCGTCCACCGCGACCGCGCCGCGCGTCACGACCACCAGGCACGAGTCGGCGACGTCGGCCGCCAGCCAGTCCCGCACCACCGCGAGCACCGCCGACACGCGTGCGCTCGGCGAGCCCTCACCGGCGGACTGCACCACCACGTGGCGACCCCGCGCGTCGGCGGGGTCCACGACCACGGGCGCGCCCAGGCCGAACACGTCCTCACCGAGCACCACGAAGTCGGCCGGCGCGCCGTCGGCAGGCGTCCACCGCACCCGGTACAGCGACGACACCGGCCGCGCCGAGCCGAGCTGGTCCGGCGACACGGGTCGCAGCGCCACGGACGCCACGGACGCGACCGGCGCGCCCGAGCCGTCCGCGACCTGGAGGTGGACCCCGCTCGCCCCCGCCGGCGCGATCCGCGCCCGCACGGCCGTCGCGCCCGACCGGTGCACCTCGACACCCGTCCACGCGAAGGGCAGCTGCGCGCCGCCCTCCGAGCCCGCGAACCCGCCGACCTCCAGCCCGTGCAGCACCGCGTCCAGCAGCGCCGGGTGCACGCCGAACCGGTCATCCCGCCCCTCCGCCAGCTCGGCCTCGACGAACAGCTCGCCGTCGCGCCGCCACGCGGCCCGCAGGCCCTGGAACACCGGCCCGTAGCCGAACCCTGCCTCCGCCAGCGCGGGGTACACCGCCGAGACGTCCACCGGTCGCGCGCCGGCCGGCGGCCACTGCGCCAGGTCGAACCCGGCGGCCCGGCTCTCCGGCGACAGGACCCCGGTGGCGTGGCGGGTCCACGACTCGTCGTCGCCGTGCTCCGGTCGCGAGTGCACGGAGACCGCGCGCCGCCCGTCCCCGTCCGGCGCCTCGACGGCGAGCTGCACCCGGACCGCGCCCGAGGGCGGCAGCACCAGCGGCGCGGCCAGGGCTAGTTCCTCGACGGTCGCGCACCCGACCTCGTCGGCCGCGCGGACCACCATGTCGACCAGGGCCGTGCCCGGCACCACGACGGCGTCGTGCACGACGTGGTCGGCGAGCCACGGCTGCGTCGCGGTGGACAGCCTGCCGGTGAACAGCGACTCGCCGGTCCGGGCCACCCGCGTGACCGCGCCGAGCAGCGGGTGGTCCGCCGCCGCCAGCCCGACCGCCGCCGGTGAACCGGTCGCGGTGCCGGGGGCCAGCCAGTACCGCTGCCGCTGGAAGGCGTAGGTCGGCAGCTCGACGCGCCGCCCGCCGGTGCCGGCGAGCACCACGTCGAGGTCCGCGGCGACCCCTCGGGTGAACAGCGCCGCCACGGCGGACGTGATCGTCTCCACCTCCGCCCGGTCGCGGCGCGACGCGGGCACGAAGTCCTCGTCGCCCAGAGCCGTCAGCACGCCGTCGGGGCCGATTTCGAGGAACGTCGCCACGCCTTCGTCCCGCAGCGCGGTGACGGCGTCGGCGAACCGCACCGCCTGCCGCACCTGCCCCACCCAATATTCCGGCGACCGCCACTCGTCCGTCACCGGCTTGCCCGTCACCGTCGACACCGCCGGAACCAGCAAATCGCCGTACGCCAACGACTCCGCGACCTCGCGGAACCCGGCCAGCATCGGCTCCATCAACACCGAGTGGAACGCATGACTCACCGCCAACCGCTTCGTCTTACGGCCTTGCGCCGCAAGCTTCTCCGCGACCGCCAGCACTTCCTCTTCCACACCCGACAGCACCAGCGAGGAAGGCCCGTTGACGGCCGCGACCGACACCCCGTCGGTCAGCTCCAACTCTGCTTCGGTCGCCTGCACGGCAACCATCGCGCCACCCTCGGGCAACGCACCCATCAACCGCCCGCGCGCCTTCACCAACGTGGCGGCATCATCCAACGACAACACACCCGCCACATGCGCGGCGGCCAACTCACCGATCGAATGCCCCGCAACGAAATCAGGCCGCACACCCCACGACTCGAACAACCGGAACAACGCCACCTCAACCGCGAACAACGCGGGTTGCGTGTACTCCGTCCGATCGATCAGGTCCGCGCCCAGCTCGCCCAACGGCATGTCGAACGCGGCGCACACCGCGTCGAAGGCTTCCGCGAACACCGGGAAGACGTCGTACAGCTCACGGCCCATCCCGACCCGCTGCGCACCCTGACCCGTGAACAGGAACGCCAGCCTGCCACTGACGACCTCGCCGAGCACCGTGGATGCCGTGCGCTCGCCGCGCTCCAGAGCCCGCAGTCCGTCCGACAAGCCGGAACGATCCCGCGCGACGACGACCGCCCGATGGCCGTGCGCGGTCCGCGCGGCGGCCGACAGCGCCACGTCCGCCACCGTGATGCCGGGTTCGGCGGCCAAGTGGGCGGCCAGGTTCGCGGCCTGGTCCCGCAACGCCTCCGCGCCGCGCGCCGACAGCACCACCGGCACCGCCCGCCCGGTCGCCACCGGTGCCGCCTCGACCGGCTCGACGTGCTCGATCACCACGTGCGCGTTGGTGCCGCTCATCCCGAACGACGACACCGCGGCCCGGCGCGGCCGGCCGACTTCCGGCCAAGGCCGGTTCTCCGTCAGCAGCCCCACCGCGCCCGACGACCAGTCGACGTGCGGCGACGGCTCGTCCACGTGCAGCGTCCTCGGCAGCACGCCGTGCCGCATCGCCATGACCATCTTGATCACACCGGCGACACCCGAGGCCGACTGGGTGTGCCCGATGTTGGACTTGACCGACCCGAGCCACAGCGGCTCGTCGCGGTCCTGACCGTAAGTCGCCAGCAAAGCCTGCGCCTCGATCGGGTCACCCAGCTTCGTGCCGGTCCCGTGCGCCTCCACGGCGTCCACTTCGGACGGACGCAGTCCCGCGCTGCTCAACGCCTGCCGGATCACCCGCTGCTGCGACGGACCATTCGGCGCGGTCAGGCCGTTCGACGCGCCGTCCTGGTTCACCGCCGAGCCACGCACCACCGCGAGGACCCGGTGGCCGTTGCGCCGGGCGTCCGACAGCCGCTCCACCAGCAGCACGCCCGCGCCCTCGCCCCAGTTCGTGCCGTCGGCCGCCGCCGCGAACGCCTTGCACCGGCCGTCGACCGCCAACCCGCGCTGCCGGCTGAAGTCGGTGAACGTGCCGGGCGTCGACATGACCGTCACGCCACCGGCGAGCGCCAGGTCGCACTCCCCCGACCGCAGCGCCTGCACCGCGAGGTGCAGCGCCACCAACGACGACGAGCACGCCGTGTCGACCGTCACCGCCGGGCCCTCCAGCCCGAACAGGTAGGCCAGCCGGCCGGACACCACGCTGGCGGCCGTGCCGGTCAGGAGGTGCCCCTCGACGCCGTCGGCCGCGGTGTCGGCGTTCTGGGCGTAGTCGTGGTTGTTGGTGCCCGCGAACACCCCGGTCCGACTGCCCCGCACCGTCACGGGGTCGATCCCGGCCCGCTCGAACGCCTCCCACGACGTCTCCAGCAGCAACCGCTGCTGCGGGTCCATCGCCAACGCCTCACGCGGCGAGATCCCGAAGAAACCCGCGTCGAACTCCGCCACGTCGTGCAGGAACGCGCCCGTCCGGACGTAGCTGGTGCCGGGGTGGTCGGGGTCGTCGTGGAACAGGTTCGCCAGGTCCCAGCCCCGGTCGGCGGGGAACTCGCCCACCGCGTCGCCACCGGCCACGACCAGCCGCCACAGGTCGTCCGGCGAGGACACCCCGCCGGGGTAGCGGCACGCCATGCCGACGATCGCGACCGGCTCGTCCGCGCGCCACTCGGCGGCCACCTCCGAGACCTCGTCGGCCGTGCCGAGCACGAGGTCGTGCAGGTGATCGGCCAGCGCGGCCACGGTCGGGTGGTCGAACACCAGCGTCGCGGGCAGCGCCACCCCGGCCGCCTCGGCGAGCCTGCCGCGCAGCTCCAGCGCGGTCAGCGAGTCGAAGCCCAGGTCGCGGAACGCCCGCCCGTCCTCGACCGCGTCGGTGGCCGCGAAGCCGAGGACCGCGGCGGCCTCCGCGCGGACCAGCTCGGTCAGCACCCGGTCCCGTTCGGGTCGGGGCAGCGGGGCGAGCCGGGCCGCCAGCCCGCCACCGGGAGCCGCGCCGGCGGCGGTCGACGTGATCGCGGCGCGCACGGGCGCCAGGCGGGACAGCAGGGGGCTGGGCCGGACCGCCGTGAACAGCGGCGCGAACCGCGCCCAGTCCACGTCGGCGACGGTCACGGTGGTCTCGCCGGCGGCGACGGCGCCGCTGAACGCGGCGAGCGCGGCGGCCGGGTCGAGCGCGACGAGGCCCTGGCGGCGCAGGCGCGCGGCGACGGCGGGATCGGCGGCCATGCCGACCTCGCCCCAGGGTCCCCAGGCGATCGCGGTGGCGGCCAGCCCCAGGCCGCGGCGGTGCTCGGCCAGCGCGTCGAGGAAGGCGTTGCCCGCCGAGTAGGCCGCCTGCCCGCCGCTGCCCCACACGCCGGAGATGGACGAGAACAGCACGAAGGCGTCCAGCGGCCGGTCGCCCAGCACGTCGTGCAGGTGCCGCGCGCCCGCGACCTTGGCCGTGACGACGGCGGTGAAGCCGGCCGGGGTCAGGTCGGCGAGGTCGGCGTCGTCCGCGACGCCGGCCGCGTGGACGACGGCGGTGACCGGTGCGCCCTCCCGGTCGAGGCGGGCCACGAGCGCGGCCACCGCGGCGCGGTCGGCGACGTCGCACGCCTCCACCCGGACGCGGTCGCCCAGCTCGGCCACCAGTTCCGCCGCACCGGGCGCGTCCGGTCCGCGCCTGCCGACGAGGACCAGCCGCGCGCCGCCGGCGGCGAGGTGCCGGGCGACGGCCGCGCCCAGCGCGCCCGTGCCGCCGGTGACCAGGACGGTGCCGCCCGGCCGCCACTCGCCCGTGCCCAGCGCGGCCGGCTCGACCCGGCGGCCGAACAGCCCGGACGCCCGCACGGCCACCTGGTCCTCCTCGCCCAGCAGCGCGGGCACGAGCCACCGCGCCACGGCGTCCCCACCGTCCGCGGGCAGGTCGACCAGGCCGCCCCACCGGTCGGGGTGCTCCAGGGCGGCCACGCGGCCGAGCCCCCACACCAGGGCCTGCTCGGGCGCGACCACCCGGTCGCCCGCGCCGACCGCGCCGCGCGTCGCGCACCACAGCGGCGCGTCGATCCCCAGGTCGCCCAACGCCTGGAGCAGCGCGATCGTGGCGGTCGCCGACGTGAGCAGGGACAGCACGCCGTCCGGCCGCACGTCGCCGATCGACGCGGCCAGCGCCGCCCGGTCGGCGTCGGCGGGTGCGGTGACGAGCACGGGCTCCGCGCCACCGGCGCGCAGCGCCGCCACCACGGCGTCGACGGGCTCGCCCTCCGGGGCGACGACGAGCCGGCGACCGGTGAGCCGCCCGGACCCGCCGGCGACCGGGTGCCACGTCGTGCGGTAGCCGAGGGAGCCCGCCGGCCGCTCCGCCACGTCGGCGATCCAGTACCGCTCGCGGTCGAACGCGTAGGTCGGCACGTCGATCCGGCGGGCGTCCCGGTCCGCGAAGAAGCCCGCCCAGTCCAGGGTGACGCCGCGCACGTGCAGCCGGCCGAGCGCGTCGACCGCGGTGGCGGCCTCGTCCCGGTCCGACCGCAGCACGGGCACGAACACCGCCGAGTCGTCGAGCGCCGCGCGGCCGAGGCCGGACAGCACGCCGTCGGGGCCCAGTTCCAGGAAGGTGCGCACGCCTTGCGCGTGCAGGGCCGTCACGGCGTCGGAGAACCGCACGGCGTCCCGGACCTGGCGCACCCAGTAGTCGGGCGACCGCCACGCCGCCGCGCCGCCGCCGTCCACGGTGGACACGGCGGCCAGCGTCGGCTCGGCGTAGTCGACCTGCTCGGCGACCTCGCGGAACGCCGCCAGCATCGGTTCCACCAGCGCCGAGTGGAAGGCGTGGCTCACGGTGAGCCGCTTGGTCCTCCGCCCGCGCGCCGCCCAGCCCGCGGCGACGGCGAGCACCGCGTCCTCGGCACCGGAGAGCACGACGGACTCCGGCCCGTTGACGGCCGCGATCGACACGCCCTCCGCGGGCTCGACCTCGTCCTCGCGCGCCTGCACGGCCACCATCGCCCCGCCGGGCGGCAGTTCCTGCATCAGGCGTCCGCGCGCGGCGACCAGGCGGGCCGCGTCCGGCAAGGAGAGCACACCCGCCACGTGCGCGGCGGCCAGCTCGCCGATCGAGTGGCCCGCGACGAAGTCCGGCCTGATCCCCCACGACTCGACCAGCCGGAACAGCGCCACCTCCACCGCGAACAGCGCGGGCTGCGCGTAGCCGGTGCGGTCCAGCAGGTCCCCGCCGTCGAACACGACGTCCCGCAGCGGGCGGTCCAGGTGGGGGTCGACGGCGGCGCACACGCGGTCGAAGGCGTCGGCGTAGGCCGGGAAGGCGTCGTGCAGGCCGCGCCCCATGCCGACGCGCTGCGCGCCCTGACCGGTGAACAGCAGCGCCAGCCTGCCCGCGGCGGGCCGGCCGGTGACCGACCCCGCCGCCGAGCCGCCGCCGAGCGCGGCCAGGGCGTCGGCCGCGCGGTCCGGGTCGGCGGCGACCACGACCGCGCGGTGGTCGAGCGCGGCGCGACCGGTGGCCAGCGAGTAGGCGGTGTCGACGAGGTCCGCACCGCCGTCGAGGTGCGCGCGCACCCGGTCCGCCTGCGCGCGCAGCGCGGCCGGGGTGCGGGCCGAGAGCGGCAGCGGCACGGGGGTGGCCGGGCGCGGAGGAGCCGGTTCGGCGTCGGGCTGCCCGGCGGGTGGCTCCTCGATGACGACGTGCGCGTTGGTGCCGCTGAACCCGAACGACGAGACCGCCGCCCGCCGGGGCCGCTCCCCCGGTCGCCAGTCCCGGTGCCCGGTGAGCGGTTCCACCGCGCCGGCGGACCAGTCCACGTGCGGCGACGGCTCGTCCACGTGCAGGGTCCTCGGCAGCAGGCCGTGGCGCAGCGCCAGGACCACCTTGATCACGCCCGCCACGCCGGCGGCGGCCTGGGTGTGGCCGATGTTGGACTTGACGGAGCCGAGCCACAGCGGCGTCGACCGGTCCTGCCCGTAGGTCGCCAGCAGCGCCTGAGCCTCGATCGGGTCGCCCAGCTTCGTGCCCGTGCCGTGCGCCTCCACGAAGTCCACATCGGACGGTTCGAGGCGGGCGTTCGCCAGGGCCTGGCGGATCACCCGCTGCTGCGAAGGGCCGTTCGGCGCGGTCAGCCCGTTCGACGCGCCGTCCTGGTTCACCGCCGAGCCGCGCACCACCGCCAGCACGCGGTGACCGTTGCGGCGAGCGTCCGACAACCGCTCGACGAGCAGCATGCCGACGCCCTCGCCCCACCCGGTGCCGTCGGCGGCGGCGGCGAACGCCTTGCACCGACCGTCCCTGGCCAGCCCCCGCTGGCGGCTGAAGTCCACGAACGCCTCGGGCGTGGACATCACCGTCACGCCGCCCGCCAGGGCCAGGTCGCACTCCCCGTTGCGCAGCGCCTGCACCGCCAGGTGCAGCGCCACGAGCGAGGACGAGCACGCGGTGTCCACCGACAGCGCCGGGCCTTCGAGCCCGAACGCGTAGGCGAGCCGGCCGGAGACCACGCTGGCGGCGGTCCCGGTGCCGATGTGCGCCTCCAGGTCCGCCGGGACGGCGATGCCCGTGCCGTAGTCCTGGCCGTTGGTGCCCGCGAACACGCCGGTCCGGCTGCCCCGCAGGGACAGCGGGTCGATGCCCGCCCGCTCGAACGCCTCCCAGGTCGTTTCGAGCAGCAGCCGCTGCTGCGGGTCCATCGCCAGCGCCTCGCGCGGCGCGATGCCGAACAGCACCGGGTCGAAGCCCGCCACGTCCCGCAGGAACGCGCCCCGGTCGGTGTAGCTGGTGCCGGGGTGGTCGGGGTCGTCGTGGAACAGCGACGCCAGGTCCCAGCCCCGGTCGGTCGGGAAGTCGCCCACGGCGTCCACGCCGTCGACCAGCAGCCGCCACAGCTCCTCCGGCGAGGTCGCCCCGCCGGGGAAGCGGCACGCCATCGACACGATCGCGATCGGCTCGTCGTGCGCGGCGGCCACCACCGCGGCGGGCGTCGGCGCCCCCGCGCCGGCGAGCCCGGCCAGCAGGTGGTCCACCAGGGCGCGCGGGGTGGGGTGGTCGAACACGGCGGTGGCGGGCAGCGGCAGACCGGTCTCCTCGACCAGCCTGCCGCGCAGCTCCAGCGCGGTCAGCGAGTCGAAGCCGAAGTCCCGGAACGCCCGGTCCGGGTCGAGGACCGCCGGGTCGACCCCGCCCAGGACGACGGCGGCGTGCGCGCGCACCAGGTCCAGCACCGCCGCGTGCCGGTCGGCGGGCGACAACCCGGCGAACCGGTCGGCCGACGGCGGGCGCGCGGGCTCGGCGTCGGGCGTCGCGACCAGCTCGCGCAGCAGCGGGCTGGGGCGAACCGAGGTGAACACGGGCCCGAACACGGCCCAGTCGACGTCGGCGACGGTGACGGTGGCCCCGCCCTCGGCGACCGCGACGCCGAGCGCGGTCAGCGCCTTCGCGGGCGGCATCGCGCGCAGGCCCCGGCGGCGCAGGTGGGTCGCGACGTCCTCGTCCGCCGCCATGCCCGCGTCGGCCCAGGGGCCCCAGGCCACGGCGGTGGCGGCGAGGCCCCTGGCCCGGCGGTGCTCCGCCAGCGCGTCCAGGTAGGCGTTGGCGGCCGAGTACGCGGCCTCGCCGCCGCTGCCCCAGACGCCCGCGATCGAGGAGAACAGCACGAACGCGTCCAGCGGCCGGTCGCCCAGCAGCTCGTGCAGGTGGGCCGCGCCGGACACCTTGCCCGCCACGACGGCGGCGAAGCCCTCGGCGGACAGGTCCGCGACCGCACCGTTCACCGCCACCCCGGCCGCGTGGACCACCGCGTCCAGGGCGACGCCGGCGGCGTCGAGGCGGTCCAGCAGCGCCGCGACCGCGTCCCGGTCGGCGACGTCGCAGCGCTCGACGGTGACGCGGACGCCGAGGGCGTGGAGGTCGTCGAGGTCGTCGGCGACGCCTCGGCGGGACACCAGCACGAGGTGGTCCGCGCCCGCGCCGGCCGCCCACCGCGCCACCGCGCGGCCCAGTGCGCCGGTGCCGCCGGTGACCAGGACGGTGCCGCGCGGCGCCCAGCCGCGACCGCCGGTGGCGGGCGCGGGCACGACCCGCCGCGCGAACAGGCCCGCCGGGCGCACCGCCAGCTGGTCCTCGCCGGTCGCGCCGGACAGCGCGGCGGCGACGAGCCGTCCGGTCCGCTCGTCCGGCTCGGCGGGCACGTCCAGCAGGCCGCCCCAGCGCTCGGGGTGCTCCAGGCCGACCACCCGGCCCAGGCCCCAGACCAGGGCCAGGTCGGGCGCGGGCACCACGTCGTCGGCGGTGGCGGCCACCGCGCCGCTGGTGACGCACCACAGCGGGGCGGTGATCCCCGCTTCGCCCAGCGCGCGCACCAGGGCGGCGGTGTCGGCGGCGTCGGTCAGCAGCGAGACGACGCCGTCGACGGTCCGGGCGGGCAGCTCGTGCGGCCGGGTCGGCACGCAGGTCGCGCCGTGCCGGGTCAGCACCGGGGAGATCCGGTCCTCGCCGCCGTCCGGCACGACCACCAGCCAGGTGCCGAGCGGGCGGGTGGCCGCCGGCACCGGGACCCACCGGGTCCGGTAGCGCCACCCCGACACCTCGGCCAGCTCCCGCCGCCTGCCCCGGTAGGCCGCCAGCGCGGGCACGACCGCGCCCAGGGCGTCCCGGTCGGCCACGTCCAGGGCGTCGGCGAGCGCGGGCACGTCGCCGCGGTCGACCGCGGCCCAGAACCCGGCGTCCTCGGTGCCCGCGCCGGCCGCCGGACGCGCGCCCATCCAGAAGAAGTCCCGCTGGAACGGGTAGGTCGGCAGGTCCACCCGCCCGACGCCGGGCCCGAAGAACCGCCGCCAGTCGACGTGCCCGCCGCGCACGTGCAGCCGCGCGACGGCGTCGACCAGGGTGGGCTCCTCGGCGCGGTCGCGGCGCAGCGCGGACACGGCCAGCACGTCGCGGTCGGCCAGGCACTCGCGCACCATCGCCGACAGCACGCCGTCCGGGCCGAGTTCGAGGAAGTTCGTCACGCCGTCGGCGGCCAGGGCGGCGACGCCGTCGGCGAACCGCACGGCCTCGCGCGCGTGCCGTACCCAGTAGTCCGGCGAGCGCAGCTCGTCGGCGTCGGCGTACCGCCCGGTCACGTTGGACACCACCGGGATGCGCGGCGGCGAGTAGGTCAGCACGCCGCACACCTCGGACAGCTCGGCCAGCACGTCGTCCAGGTGCGACGAGTGGAACGCGTGGCTGACCCGCAGCCGCTTGACCGCACGGCCCCGCGCGGCGAGCGCGTCGGTCAGGGCCGCCACGGCGTCCTCGTCACCGGAGACGACGACGGAGGCCGGGCCGTTGACGGCGGCGATGGAGACGCCGTCGCGCAGCAGCGGCCGGACCTCGTCCTCCGCCGCCCGCACGGACGCCATCGCGCCACCGGACCGGGCCGCCTGCATCAGCCGCCCGCGCGCGACCACCAGGGCCGCCGCGTCCGGCAGGTCCAGCACCCCGGACACGTGCGCGGCGACCAGTTCGCCGACGGAGTGGCCGGCCACCGCGTCCGGGCGCACGCCCCAGTGCTCCAGCAGGCGGAACAGGGCGACCTCGACGGCGAACAGCGCGGGCTGGGTGTACTCGGTCCGCGCCAGCGCCTCGTCGGGGCCCGCCAGGACGAGGTCCCGGATCGAGCGGTCGAGGTGGACGTCGAGGTGGGCGCAGGCGCGGTCGAAAGCCTCGGCGTACACCGGGAAGCGCTCGTGCAGCTCGCGGCCCATGCCGGCGCGCTGCGCGCCCTGGCCCGTGAAGAGGAACGCCACGCCGCCCTCGCGGGCGGTGCCGGTGACCACCGCCGCGTCCGGTGTGCCGTCGGCGACGGCGCGCAAGCCCCGCGCCAGGGTGTCGCGGTCGGCCGCGACGACCGCGGCGCGGTGGGTGAGGGCGGAGCGGGTCGTCGCGAGCGAGAACGCCGTGTCGGCGGGCGGGTGCGGCACGGCGAGCAGTTGCGCCGCCTGCGCGCGCAGCGCTTCCGCGGTGCGCGCGGACAGCAGGAACGGCAGGGCGCCGCCGGCGCGGTGCTCGCGTGGCGGCGGGTCCTCGTGCGGCGCCTGCTCCAGCACGACGTGCGCGTTGGTGCCGCTGAAGCCGAACGACGAGACGCCCGCGCGGCGCGGGCGGTCCGACTCGGGCGCGGGCCACGGCGTCGGCTCGGTGAGCAGCCGGACCGCGCCGGCCGACCAGTCGACGTGCGGGGTGGGCGTGTCGACGTTCAGCGTGGCGGGGAGGGTGCCCTCGCGCAGGGCGAGGACCATCTTGATGACGCCGGCGACACCGGCGGCGGCCTGCGCGTGCCCGATGTTGCCCTTCGCGGAGCCGATCCACAGCGGGCGGTCGGCGGCGCGGTCGGTCCCGTAGGCCGCGATCAGGGCGTCCGCCTCCACGGGGTCGCCGAGTCGGGTGCCGGTGCCGTGCGCCTCCACCACGTCCACTTCGGACGGTCGGAGGCCGGCGTCGGCGAGGGCGTCCGCGATGACGCGGCGCTGGGCACGCCCGTTCGGCGCGGTGAGGCCGTTGGACGCGCCGTCCTGGTTGACCGCCGACCCGCGCACCACCGCCAGCACGGTGTGGCCGGCGCGCAGGGCGTCGGAGCGGCGGGCCAGCAGCACCAGGCCGACGCCCTCGCCCCAGGCCGTCCCGTCCGCCGCCGCCGCGAACGGCTTGCAGCGCCCGTCCGGGGCCAGGCCGCGCTGGCGGCTGAACGCGAGGAACCCGCCGGGGCCGCCCATGACGGCCACCCCGCCCGCGAGCGCGAGGTCGCACTCGCCCGCGCGCAGCGACCGCGCGGCGAGGTGCAGCGCCACCAGGGAGGAGGAGCACGCGGTGTCGACCGTGACCGCCGGGCCCTCGAACCCGAAGGCGTAGGCGACGCGGCCGGAGCCGACGCTGCCCGCCGTGCCGGTGACGAGGAAGCCCTCCGCGCCGTCCGGCGCGTCCCGCAGGCCGGGGCCGTACTCGTGGTTCTCCGCGCCGACCCACACGCCGGTGCGGCTGCCGCGCAGGCCGAGGACGTCGATACCGGCCCGCTCGAAGGCTTCCCACGACGTCTCCAGCAGCAGGCGCTGCTGCGGGTCCATCGCCGCGGCCTCGCGGGGGCTGATGCCGAAGAACGCGGCGTCGAAGCGGCCCGCGTCGGGCAGGAAGCCGCCGGACCGGACGTAGGTGCGGCCCGGCTCGTCGGGGTCGGGGTGGAACAGCGCCTCGGGTTCCCAGCCGCGGTCGGTCGGGAAGGGCGTGATCGCGTCCCGGCCCTCGGTGAGCAGCCGCCAGAACCGCTCGGGCGAGTCGGCACCGGGGAAGCGGCACGCCATGCCGACGATGACGATCGGGTCGTCCTCCTCGGCGGTCCGCCGGGCGGGCGGCGCGGTGGTGTCGCCCCCGGAGCCGAACAGCTCGGTGTGGAGGTGGCGGGCCAGGGCGCGCGGCGTGGGGTGGTCGAACACCACGCTGAGCGCGAGCGGCACGCCGGTGGCCTCGACCAGGGACCTGTGCAGCTCCACCACCGACAGGGAGGTGAAACCCGCGTCGAAGAAGCCGCGGTCCGGGTTGTCGGCCGAGTCCACTTCGGACTGACCTCCCTGGCGCAGGGCCGCCGCGGCGTGGTCGCGGACCAGGCGGAGCAGGAGTCGTTCCCGCTCCGGTGCCGGCGCCTGCGCCAGCCGGTCGGAGAGGGGTGCGCGCGTGCTGCCGGGTCCGCTGGTCATGGTGCTCCGCAATCGCGTCGGGAAGCCGCAAAACGGCAGGGCTCGGGGACGGCGGCGGTCCGCCGGTCGCCCGGATGCTAGCCGCGCCGGGCACCCCGAACCCGCCCCTAGGGACCCCTAGTGTTGTTGTGGACCAAGGAAAACCGGGTGACCCGCGACGGGTGCGCCGGTCAGGCGAGGGGGAAGCGGATCTCGCCGGACGCCACCGGGTGGAGGTAGTTCGTCGTCGTGATGCCCATCTTGCGCATCGCCATGCCGGTCAAGCCCTCGAAGATGGCGCGGCGCGCGTTGAGCGCCGTCGAGTAGCCGGGGTCCAGGTGGGGCGCGACCTCCACCACGTCCATGCCGATCACGTGGGTCTCGTGGCAGATCCGGCGGAACGCGGGCAGCAGCTCGCGGTTGGTCAGGCCGCCCGGTTCCGGGGTGCCGGTGCCCGGCGCGAACGCCGGGTCCAGGACGTCGATGTCCACCGAGAGGTAGACGAAGTCGGCGTTCTCCCGCGCCTCGGCGATGACCTTGTCCAGGACGGCGTGGAAGCCCACGCGCTCGATCTCCGCCATGAAGTGCGCCCGGATGCCCTTCTTGCGCATCCAGTTGAACAGCTGGTTGTCCGGCGCCGCCGGGGTGCGGATGCCGACCTGGACGACGTTCTGGGGCCGGATGCCCTCGTCCTCGATCAGCCGCCAGATCGGGGTCGCGTGGGTGGCCTTGTGGCCGTAGATCTCGTCGTGGCAGTCCGGGTGGGCGTCGAAGTGGACGACGGCGATCCGGTCCGCGCCGTGGACCTGCGCGAGCGACCGCACGGATGGCCACAGGACGGAGTGGTCGCCGCCCAGCAGCACCGGCACCGCGCCGGCGTCGGCGATCTCCCGGACGAGGAGCGCCACCTGGTCCAGGGACCGCTCCACGCTGAACATGTCGACGGCGGCGTCGCCGTAGTCGACGACGGTCAGCTCGCTCAACGGCTTCACGCGGGTGCTGGCGTTGGTCCACTCGGTGTTGTTGTGGAACAGGTACCGCTCGTCGCCGCGGATGGCGCGCGGGCCGAACGCCGCGCCCCGGTGGCCGGTCGAGCTGTCCACGGGTGCGCCGAGGACCGCGACGTCGACGTTGCCCGCCCTCAGGTCCTCCGGGGTCAGGCACACCGGCAGGCCCAGGAACGTGGCGATGCCGGAGTAGGCGGGCTGGCCCGCGTAGCGCTGGAGGTTGATGGGGCCCGGCTCCCGGTTCGGGAACGCGGAGCGGTCGACGGGGAACGGCCAGCCATCGTTCATACCGCCCAGTTATCAACGGCGACCCCGCCGGGCCCAACCCCTAACCCACCCCTATGGCGGACGGGGCGGTGTCGCCCCGGTCACGGCGAACGGGCGTCGTCGCGACCGGGGGCGGAAAAGGTCTCGCCCGGTGCCGACGGGGGGAGGTCGACACCGGGCGATCGGGAGGAGCTGCTCAGGACCGCGCGGTCTGGGGGGTGTGACGCGCGGTCGCGGCCCGGTCCGACCGGACCCGCTCCCCTCGTTCTTCCAGGAACGGCGCCAGCAGGCCCGGCACCGCCCGTTCGGCGAACTCCAGCCCGTCGGCGACCGCCACGTCCCGCACCCGGTAGGCGTTGCGGCCGGCGGCCACGGCCGCGGTCAGGGTGACCAGGCCGGACCAGCGCTGGAACGGGGACTGCGAGACCTCCCAGGCGACGACGCCGTCGCGGCGCAGCGCCACCGCGCGGCGGGCGAAGGTGCCCGACCGCACGACGAGGAAGTCACCGGACAAGCCGTGCCCCAGGTTGCGGTACGCGTCGAACGCCAGCCAGACGCCCGCGAGCAGGCACACCAGGCCGGCGATCCACGCCGTCCGCACCAGGACCGGCGTCAGCCACAGGCCCAACGCCCACACCACCGCGACCGGCGGCAGCACGAGCTGGAGCACCCGGAACAGCCGTCGCCGCAGCGCCACCCGCGGGTGCGCGCGCCAGTGGACGTCGCGCTGCGGCGAGTCCGGCAGCCCCAGCACCTCGGCCACCACGTGGTGCGCGAGGCCGATCGGCGCGGGCGGCAGCAGGGCGGACTTGGGCGACGTCGAGCGGTCCTCGTGCGTGCCCAGCCCGGTGGCGATCGCGTTGGTGCGCGCCGCGCCGACCATGCGCAGCGCGAGCGGCTCGGTGATCTGCGCGCCGCGCACCCTGGACCGGTCGACGGTCAGCGACCGCGTGGTGAGCAGGCCGCGCTGCACCCGGAACGACGCCTCGTCCTCCCGCGACAGCCGGAAGTTCCACCACGACTCCACGAACAGCGCGGTGGAGCCGAGCGCGCCCAGGCCGACCACGATGGCGACCAGCAGCGGGACCGCCGCCCACGGCGACATGTCCGCGAAGAAGTAGTAGACGCCCTTGACGAAGCCCAGCTCGTACGGCTTGAGCCCGAACGACTCCAGCAGCCGGTACAGGCCGCCCAGCGCCACGCCGACGCCGGCGATGGACCAGATGGTCAGCGGGCCGTACTTGAGCCACGCCCAGTCCATCCGCGCCAGCGTCGCCTCGTCGCCGTGCGCGTCCGGCGCGCGCCGGAGCAGGCGGGTGCGCAGCTCGTCGGCCTGGGCGCGGGTCACCCCGTCCAGGGCCAGGCGGCGGGCGCTGTCGGACGAGTCGACCTGCTCGCCGGTGCCGATCACCACGGTGGCCAGGCCGAACAGCCGGTGCACCGGGTTCGCGGTCACGTCCACGCTGCGGATGCGCTCGACGGACGTGGCGCGCTTGCGGCGGAACACCAGCCCGGAGTGGATCTCCACCGCCGTGTCGGTGATCCGGTAGCGGGTGCTGATCCAGCGCAGCACCATGATGGACGCCATCACCAGGAACGCGGCCAGGAAACCGGCCAGCGTGATCGCCGCCGACACCGACAGCCCGCCCGCGAGCACCGCCGACACCGCCGTGGTCGCCAGCGGGCCGAGGAACCAGCTCGCGCCGACGATGACCAACCGGGGGTGCAGCCGCTCCCAACCCTCGGTGGACGCGCTCACGTCGCGTCACCCCGGTGCCGCTGCGCGGCCTTCGCCAGCTCCTCCACCAGCTGCTCGGCCAGCTCGTGGTCCAGGCCCTTGATCTTCACCGCGCCCGCGGTGGACGCGGTGGTCAGCGTGATGCCGGTCAGCCCGAACAGCTGCTGCACGGGGCCGCGCAGGGTGTCCACGGTCTGCACCCTGGACAGCGGCGCGACCCGCCACTTCTGCCACAGCCAGCCGCTGAGCGTGTAGACCGCGTCCTCGGTGACCTCCCAGCGGTGCACCCGGTACCGCCACGTCGGCATCACCAGCACGTACGCCAGGCCGACGACGGCGGCGACCGCCGTGGCCGGGCCGAAGATGAACCGCGTCGGCGGGATCACCAGCGTCAGCACCCCGAACACGATCACCGGCGGCAGCGCCCAGATCAGCGCGTTGACGGTCCACCACCCGACGGCCCTGCGCTCCAACCGGTGGCGGGGCGGGCGCAGCCGCGTCGCACCCCGTCCTGCCACGGCAACCTGGTCCACGGTGTCCACTCCGCTCATCCCCTGACCTCTGCGGGCTCCGCCGCGGCCTTGAGGCGGCGGCTGCGCACCAGGATGACACTGGTCCGCGCGAGCACCATCGCCAGCGCCATCAACACGAAGGCGTTGGAGAACACGTCCGGCCCGCTGATCCGGTACTCGATGCAGAACTCGATGATCTTGTCGGTGAACCAGTTCTCGGTGCCGTAGACGAACACGACCCGCGCCGCGGAGATCACCAGCCACAGCAGCGCGTACAGCGCGCCGCCGCGGGTGAAGACGGTCCCGGAGGGTTCCCGCTCGGCGGGCAGCAGCGCGCCCGCGATCAGCCCGCAGATCACACCGACGCCGATGCCGACCAGCTGGAGCGACGGGTCGTTGCCGTCCAGCGGGAAGGAGCGCACGAAGATGGCGATGACGATGCCGACCGCGATCAGGGGTCGCACCAGCCGCATCGTGGTGACCTTGCGCCGGCCCAGGTCGCTGGCCAGGATGACCACCAGGATGGTGCCGCTGACCACGACCGTTGTCCAGAATGGGCTCATGGTTTCCGCCTTCACGCTTCCTTCTGCACGCCGTCGGTGACTCTCGTCGACCACGCTAGGACCGGGGGCGCCCCGCGCACGACGACCGGGCGGTTGACCCGGCTGTCAGTCGGCCGGTGGACACCGGACCTCGACGGGGGCGGTACTTTCGGTGGTGGAACGGACACGGTCCGTCGCCGCGTCCGGGCGGAAAGAGGGCGGTGACCGTCTCCGCGGCCACCGCCCCTGTCACGCGCTCGTGGTGACGAGCGCACCCAGATCGGAGAGCAGCTCATTCCTCCCGGCGAGGTTCAACTTCCGGTACACCCTGGTCAGGTGTTGTTCGACCGTGCTGACCGTGATGTAGAGCTTGTTGGCTATCTCGCGGTTGGTGTAGCCCGCCGCGGCGAGGGCCGCGACGCGGCGCTCGGCGTCGCTGAGCACGGTGATCCGCGCCGACGCCTCCTCGTCGTCCTCCACCAGCTCCAGGCGGCGCAGCTCGGGGAAGTCGTGGGCGAGCCGGTTGAGCAGGGGCACGACGCGCTGCTCCTCCGCCATGTGCCCGGCGCGCCGGAACATCATGCGCGCCCGGCGGTGCTCGCCCAGGGCGTGGTAGGACTGGCCGAGGTCGGTCAGCGCGTAGGCCAGCTCGACCCGGTCCTCCGCGGACTGGAGCTCCTCCACGGCCTGCCGGAGCAGGGCCGGTCTGGCCTTGGCGTCGCCGACCGCGGCGAGCTGCCGGAGCGTGATGCCGCGGCTGCGGGGGCTGCCCGAGCCGATGCGGGCGGCCTGCTCGTCCACCAGGCGGCGGGCGCGGTCGGTCTTGCCCATCCGCAGGTGCGCGCGGGCCGCGCCGGAGCGCCACGGCGCGAGGCCGGGCAGGTCGATCCCCCAGTCCCGCATGAGTTCGCCGCACACCAGGAAGTCGCCCAGCGCCGCGTGCACCTGGTTGGTGGCCAGGTGGTACTCGCCGCGCGCGTACAGGTAGTGCAGGCCGAACCGGGTGCGGAAGACCTCGTCGGGCACGGGCCGGGTCACGACGTCGGCCGCGGTGACGAGGTCGCCGGTCAGGGTGGCGGACATCAGCAGCACCGACAGCGGTCCCGCGACCGCCACGCCCCACGCCTGCTCCGGCAGCAGCGCCAGCGCCCGGTCGGCGTGGTGCCGCGCGGCGCACAACTCGCCGCGCCGCAGGGCGATCTCGGCGCGCAGCGCCGCGAGCCTCGCCCGCCAGGCCGCGCTGCCGGTGCGCTCCGCCCGGCTCTCCACCAGTTCGCAGGCCGCCGCCGCGCGCCCCAGCTCGTCGGCGTAGACCAGGGCCAGCAGGGCGCACTCGACCTGCTCGAACGACCCCGACGTGAGCCGGGCGGTGCGCAGCACCTGCTCCGCGCCCGCGAGGCTGTCGTCGTCGGCGCACCGGCGCAGGACGTCGCGCAGCGTGCCCGCCGTGCGCACCAGCGGGTCCGCGCGCACCGCGGGCGACGGCCCCGCACCGGGCGGCCACTCCGCGGCGAGGTGCTCGGCCAGCGGCGGGTAGGACACCGCGACCAGGGTGCGCACCGCCTGGAGCTCCACCTCGTCCACGTCGTCGGGGTCGGCGCCGATCACGGCCAGCGCGCGCTCGGCCAGGTCGAAGCAGCCGTAGCGCAGCAGGTAGCGCACGAGCGTCGCGCGGTGCCGCCCGCCGGCGCGGACCTCCTCCAGCACGGTGTCCAGCTGGGCGGTGTGGCGGGCGACGTTGAACTCGGGCAGCTGCCACTCCATGCCCGCGAGCTGGGCGGCGATCTCGGCCCGCTGCCGCTCGTCGCCTGCCGCGCGGCGCGCCAGCTCCAGGCAGCGGTGGGCGAAGTCGGCCTCGTCGGCGGTGAACGCCTCGTTGGCCGCCTCGCACAGCACGGCCACCGTCCACGGGGTGGGCTGGTCGTCCAGCGCGAGCAGCCGGCGCGCGACCACCGTCGGCGACGCGCTGTGCCGGTGCAGCAGGCGGGCGGCCCGTCGGTTGAGGTCCGTCAGCTCGGCCGCCGGGGTGTGGGCGAGGACCGCGGCGCGGATCGCCGCGTGCCGCAGCGCGCCGTTGCACGCCAGGCCCGCGCGCTCCAGGTCGCCGAGCGGGATGCCGACGAGGTCGACGTCCGTGTCGAGCAGGCCGGCGATCAGCTCGGGCGTGCCGCACTCGTCCAGCACCGCCATCGCCCGCGCGACCGCGGCCACGGCGGGCTCGTAGCGGTCCAGGCAGTCCAGCACCGCCTGCCGGAACGTCTCGCCGTGGCCGAGCGCGACGGCGTCGGTCTGCTCGAAACCACTGGTGGAGAACAGCTCGCGGTCGTCGAGCGCGGCGTGCAGCAGCGCGGGGTTGCCACCGCTGACCGCGTGGCAGTCGGCGGCCAGCTGCTCGTCCAGCTCACCGGTCCGGTCGGCCACGACCCGCAGCGCGCCCTGCCGGGACAGCGGTCCGAGGGTCAGCCGGTGCCCGTGCGGCTGGCGCAGCAGGTCCGAGCGGAACGGCTGGTGGCCCGACCGCCTCGACGGCATGTCCGACAGCACCAGCACGATGCCGCTGGTGCGGATGCGCCGCGCCAGGAACAGCAGGCACTGCAACGACGCGTCGTCGGCGTGCCGGACGTCGTCCACGTGCACCAGCAGCGGCTTGCGCGCGGCCAGTGTGAACAGCAGGTTGCCCAGTTCGTACACCGCGTGCGCGGGCAGCAGCCCACCCTGGCCGATCGGGGTGCGCAGGTGCGTCGCCATCACCTCGCGCTCGGCCGGCGTGAGCTGGGCGTTGGCGAACAGCTGCCCGATCAGTCCCAACGGGAGGTCGCGCTCGTCCGCGGACGCGGTCGCGCCCAGCAGCCCGAATCCCGATCGCGCGGCGGAGCCGCACGCCTCCATCAGCAACGCGGTCTTCCCGCTCCCCGCGGGACCCGCCGCGACCACCACGCTGCCCTCGCCGCGGCTCGCCGAGGCGAGGCGCTCCCCGAGTGCCGCGAGGTGGTCGTTCCGCTCGATCAATATGTGCCATCCCGCCACTCGTCAACCCCCACATTGGACTGTCGTGGATGTGTCCGCCCCGGGACTCCCGCCGGTCGGCGCGCAACCGCTCTGCGCGCACGAGAGCCCGAGCGACCTGGGCAAACGTCGCCGGTCGCAACCAGATTCGCCTGGGCGGTGCGGACGCTAGCACACCGGTAAACGTCGTACCGCGATTTCGTCGGACGCTCCTCAACCGGCTCACCTGTTCTAACCAACCGGCCTCAACTGCAGGGAGTAGCAGCCGGTCCGGAATGTTAGGAAAACCTTAAGTAGTCGCCCGTCCCACCCAGTGGGTTCGAGAAATATTTCAGCCGCGTCCCAAATGGTGATCCCCGCCGCCGGCTGTCCCCCGAACGGTTGACAGGGCCCCTCGCCCGCCGGTGTTAGCCTCGCGCCTGGCCGGACGTCCGGGCCGGTCGCGGCGTCACCAGGGGGGAGGGAGCGCACGCCGGGCGGGTCCTCCGGACCGGGCCGCCGCCCCGGCCGAATCACCGTCGGCGGTGAACCGAGCCGACGTCACATCCGCGCCCGCGGATAATCGGCGCGGGCGGCGCAATACACCACGAAGTAGCCGGATGTTATCCGCAAAACTACGCACTTGTGACCATTTCGCGCCGCGACGGAGCACCCGGAGCGGACGCGCCCTCCGGGTGTCGCCTATTCCGGGTGCGCCCGGCGCCGCATTCCGGCGTTCCCGCCCGGCGGGCGGCGCCCTGTGATAGGACTGGGCACGTGCCCGAGCACGGACCGGCCGCGACGCCGGCACAGACGGTGAGCGCCCCACCCGAGGCCCCCGGCCGCTGGTTCGGCCTGTGGGACAGCTACTTCGCCATCTCGTACCTGGTCACCGCGACCCTGCTGTTCAGCGGTTCCGCCGAGCAGCCGCTGGAGACCGCCGTCGCCACCGCCGCGCTGACCGCGCTCGTCCCGTGGTACGCGGGAGTGGGGCGACGCCTGATCTTCACCGAGCGGACGGGTTGGCGGAACGTCCTGTTCACCACCGTCCTTTTCGGACTGTTCGCACTGGCCACCCTGGTGGACCTGGGCAGCAGCTTCGCGTTGTTCGCCGTGGTGCCGATGATCATGATGACGCTGCCCACGTGGCCCGCCATCTCGGTGTCCCTGGTGGCCAACCTGGTGCCGCTGCTCTCGGTGTGGCTGCGCCAGGGGCGCATCGACGAGCAGATGCTCGGCGTCCTGCCGACCACCCTGCTCGGCATCGCGCTGTCCGCCCTGATGGGCCTGTGGATCAGCCGGGTCATCCGGCAGAGCCGCGAGCGGGCCGCGCTGATCGAGGAGCTGCGCCGCAACCGCGAGCGCGTGGCGCGGCTGTCCCACGAGGCGGGCATCGCCGCCGAGCGCGAGCGGCTCGCCCGCGAGATCCACGACACCATCGCGCAGAACCTGACCAGCGTCATCAGCCTGGTCGAGGCGGCGGAGTCCGAGGTCGCCGACACCGACCCGCGCACCAAGCGGCTGCTCACCCTCGCCCGCGAGGCGGCGGCCGAGGGCCTGGCCGAGGCGCGGCAGTTCGTCGTCGCCCTCACGCCGCCGTCGCTGCACGCGGGCTCGCTCGGCGACGCCGTCCGCCGCCGCACCGACACCCTCGCCACGCAGACCGGCCTCACCGCGGTGTGCGAGTTGGAGGGCGACGAGTTCCCGCTGCCGATGGCCGTGCGGGTGGTGCTGCTGCGGGTGGCGCAGGAGGCGATGGCGAACGTGCAGAAGCACTCCGGCGCGACGCGGGTCGAGGTGACGCTGACCTTCGAGCCCCACCAGGTGGAGCTGGCCGTGGTGGACGACGGGCGCGGTTTCGACGCGTCCGCCGCGCCGGGGGGCTACGGGCTGGCGGGCATGCGGGCGCGCGTCGCGGAGATCGGCGGGGTGCTGACCGTCACGAGCGCGCCCGAGGAGGGCACCATGATCACCGTGAGCGTGCCGGTGGACGACGGTGGAGGTGCGGGGTGACCGGGGACGGGACGATCAGGGTGCTGCTGGCCGACGACCACCCGGTGGTGCGGGAGGGCCTGTGCACGATGCTGGAGTCGGCGGGCGACGTCGAGGTCGTCGCCCAGGCCGCGTCCGGCGAGGAGGCGGTCGCCCACGCCGCGGCGCTGCGCCCGGACGTGGTGCTGATGGACCTGCGGATGGCGGGCATGGACGGCGTCGAGGCGACCGAGCGCATCCTGGCGGCCGTGCCGGGCAGCCGGGTGGTCGTCGTCACCACCTACGAGAGCGACGCGGACATCCTGCGCGCGGTCGAGGCGGGCGCGGCGGGCTACCTGCTCAAGGGCACGCCGCGGGTGGAGCTGGTGAACGCGGTGCGGGCGGCGGCGCGCGGCGAGACGGTGCTGTCGCCGTCGGTGGCGCAGCGGCTGTTCCGGGTCAAGGCGCCGGAGGCCCCCGCGCTGTCCGGCCGTGAGCGCGAGGTGCTCAAGCTCGTGGGGCGCGGCCTGACCAACGCCGAGATCGGCAAGCGGCTGTTCATCAGCGAGGCCACCGTCAAGACGCACCTGTTGCGCACCTTCAAGAAGCTCGACGTGTCCGACCGCACGGCCGCCGTGCTGGCGGCGATGGAGCGCGGGCTGCTGTCCTGAAGCGCGGTCCGCCGTGCCCGAGCGGTTCGCCGTCCCCGAGCGGTTCGCCGTCCCCGAGCGGTTCGCTGTGCCCGAGCGGTTCGCTGTGCCCGACCGGTCCGCCGTCCCCCGACCGGTTCCCCGTCCCCGAGCGCGGTTCGCCGTCCTGAAGGGCGGTTTTCCGGGTCGGTAGGGGGACGCTAGGGGTGTTCCGGCCGCGAACGCCGTTCCTAGGCTCCGAACCCGGACGTCACCTCGCACCGCACGCCCAGCGCGCCGGTTCGTGACCGTCCACTGGGCACTCCGGCCGCGCCGGCGCGGCGGGGAGCCTCGTGTTCGCACGGGTCGTGCGGGGGAGGAACAGCGTCGTGAGGATCGCCTGTTGGCAGGCGCGCAGCCCTGGCGCCGACGCGCCGGGCTCGATGACCGAGCGGATCGCCGCCGCCGCGGCACGCGCACGGGACGCGGGCGCGGCACTGCTGGTGACACCGGAGATGTCGGTCACCGGCTACCCGGTCGGCCGGCAGGTGGAGCGGGGCGCGCGGGCGGCCCGCGAGGTCGCCGACATCGCCCGCGACACCGGCGTCGCCGTCGTGCACGGGTGGCCCGAGGACACCGGGACCGGCGTGCGCAACGCGGCGAGCCTCGTCTCCGCGACGGGCGAAACCCTGGCCACGTACCGCAAGGCGCACCTGTTCGGCGAGCTGGACCGCTCGGTGTTCACGCCGGGCGACGAGCCGGTGGTGCAGGCGGACGTAGCGGGCGTGACCGTGGGGCTGTTGGTATGCTACGACGTGGAGTTCCCGGAAACCGTGCGGGCGCACGCGCTGGCGGGCACGCAACTCCTGGTCGTGCCGACGGCGCTGATGCGGCCGTGGACCATCGTCGCCGAGACCCTGGTGCCGGCGCGGGCGTTCGAGAGCCAGCTCTTCATCGCCTACACCAACTGGGTCGGCGAACGGCTCGGCGTGCGCTACTGCGGGTTGACCCGCGTGGTGGACCCGCACGGCGCGATCACCACGGCCGGCGGTGACGCGGAGGAGCTGCTGGTGGTCGACGTCGACCCGGCCGCGATCGCCGCCGCCCGAGCGGAGACGCCGTACCTGGCCGACCGCCGCCCCGAGCTGTACGGGGCAGTGGGGCCGGAGGTGCGGCCGTGACGCACGCGGGCGCGGCGCCGACCATGTTCGTCCCGGACTTCCCGTTCCCCTACGACGACTGGGTGCGCCACCCCGCCGGGTTGGGCGCGGTGCCGCCGGACCGGCTCGGCGCGCCGGTCGCCGTGGTGGGCGGCGGGCTGTCCGGGCTGGTGGCGGCGTACGAGCTGCTGCGGTCCGGGCTGCGGCCCGTGGTGTACGAGGCGGGCGCGCTGGGCGGCCGGATGCGGTCGGTCCCCTTCGCCGAGGACCCGCGCTGCGTGGCGGAGATGGGCGCGATGCGGTTCCCGCGCGCGGCCTCGACGCTGTTCCACTACGTCGACGAGCTGGGGTTGGCGACCTACCCGTTCCCGAACCCGCTGGCCGACTGCACGCCGAGCACGGTGGTCCACCTGGCGGGCCGCACCCACCACGCGCGCTCGCTGGAGGAGCTGCCCACCGTGTACCAGCAGGTGGCCGACGCGTGGGACAAGGCGCTGCGGGAGCTGGCCGAGCGCTCCACGCTGGAGGACGCGATCCGCCGGCGGGACGTGCCGCTGCTGAAGGCGGTGTGGAACCGGCTCGTGGCGCGGCTGGACGACCAGTCGTTCTACGGGTTCCTGGCGTCCGCGCCGAGCTTCGAGTCCTTCCGGTTCCGCGAGATCTTCGGCCAGGTCGGGTTCGGCGCGGGCGGGTGGGACACCGACTTCCCCAACTCGATCCTGGAGATCCTCCGCGTCGTCTACACCGGCGCGGACGAAGCCCACGTGGGCATCGAGGGCGGCTCGCAGCGGCTGCCGGAAGGGCTGTGGTCGCACCGGCCGGACCGGGTCGCGCACTGGCCGAGCGGCACGTCGCTGGAGTCGCTGCACGGCGGCGCGCCCCGGCCGGCGGTCACGCGCATCCGCCGCGACGGCGCGGACTTCGTCGTCACCGACGCGTCCGGCGGGCAGGACCGGTTCGCCGCCGTGGTGTACACGCCGCACCTGTGGACGCTGCTCGGCCGCGTCGACTGCGCGCCGGGGCTGCTGCCGACTCCACTGTGGACGGCCATCGAGCGCACCCACTACATGGGCTCGTCCAAGGTGTTCGTGCTCACCGACCGACCTTTCTGGCGGGACACCGACCCGGCGACCGGCCGCGACGTGATGGGCATGACGCTGACCGACCGCACCCCGCGCGGGGTGTACCTGTTCGACAACGGCCCCGACTCCCCCGGCGTGATCTGCCTGTCCTACACGTGGAACGACGACTCCCGCAAGCTCGCCACCCTGTCCATCGAGGACCGCGTCGAGGTGCTGCTGGAGCGGCTCGGCGAGATCTACCCCGACGTCGACATCCGCTCGCACGTCATCGGCTCGCCGCTGGGCGTGACGTGGGAGGACGAACCGCACTTCATGGGCGCGTTCAAGGCGAACCTGCCGGGGCACTACCGCTACCAGCGCCGCCTGTTCACGCACTTCGCGCAGGACGGCCTGCCGCCCGCCCAGCGCGGGTTCTTCCTGTGCGGCGACGACGTGTCGTGGACGGCGGGCTTCGCCGAGGGCGCGGTCACGACCGCGTTGAACGCGGTGTGGGGCGTGCTGCGCCACCTGGGCGGCGGCACGCCACCGGACAACCCCGGTCCGGGCGACGTGTTCGACCGGATCGCGCCGGTGGCGCTGCCCGAGACCTGACTGTCCACAGCGGAGAAGACGAGGATGGCGCGATGACAGCTGTGCGGGTGCGCGGCCTGGTGAAGGAGTACGGCGCGCACCGCGCCGTCGCGGGGCTCGACCTCGACATCGGGCACGGCGAGACGTTCGCCCTGCTGGGGCCGAACGGCGCGGGCAAGACCACCACCGTGGAGATCCTGGAGGGCCACCGCGCCCGCGACGGCGGCGAGGCGGAGGTGCTCGGCGAGGACCCCGGCCGGGCGGGGCGCGCGTGGCGGGCCCGCATCGGGATCGTGCTCCAGAGCGCCTACGACGCCGCGGACCTCACGGTGCTGGAAACCCTGCGGCACTTCGCCCGCTACTACCCGGAGCACCGCGACCCCGACGACCTGCTCGACCTGGTCGGCCTCACCGCGAAGGCGAACGCGCGGACGCGGACGCTGTCCGGCGGCCAGCGGCGGCGGCTGGACGTGGCGCTCGGCATCGTCGGCAAGCCCGAGCTGCTGTTCCTGGACGAGCCGACGACCGGGTTCGACCCGGACGCCCGGCGGCAGTTCTGGGACCTCATCCGGCTGCTGCGCGCCGAGGGCACCACCATCGTGCTCACCACGCACTACCTCGACGAGGCCGAGGCGCTGGCCGACCGGGTCGCGGTCGTCGTCGACGGGCAGGTGGTCGCGCAGGGCGCGCCCGCCGCGCTCGGCGGCGCGTCCGCCGGGCGCGCCAGGGTCCGGTGGACCGACGCGGACGGGCCGCGCGAGGAGCTGACCGACGCGCCCACCGCCCTGCTGCGGACGCTGGCGACCAGGTTCGCCGGCGAGGTGCCCGACCTGACCGTGACCCGCCCCTCCCTGGAAGACCGCTACCTCGACCTGATCGGCGGCCGACGATGACCTCCCTCTCCGTCGAACCCGCGCCGCGCGCGGCGCACCTCCCGCCGGTCGGCACGCTGCGGCTCGGCCTGGCCCGCGGCGCGCTGGAGCTGAAGCAGTTCTTCCGCGAGAAGGACTACGTGGTCTTCACGTTCAGCCTGCCCGCCGTCCTGCTGGTGCTGCTGGGCAGCATCTTCGGCCAGGAGATCGGCGACACCGGCGTCACCAAGGGGCAGCTGCTGGCGGCCGGCATGATCGGCGCGGGCGTGATCTCGACGTCGTTCACCACCCTGGGCGTCGGCATCTGCCTGGACCGCGAGGACGGCACGCTGAAGCGCCTGCGCGGTACCCCGATGCCGCCCGCGGCGTACTTCATCGGCAAGTTCATCCTCGTCGCGGTGTGCAGCGTCGCGGAGGTCGTGCTGATCCTCGCGGTGGGCACGCTGATGTTCGGCCTGGACCTGCCGTCGACCCCCGGCAAGTGGTGGACGTTCGCGTGGGTGTTCGCGCTGGGGCTCGCGGCGTGCACGCTGCTGGGCATCGCGGTGAGCGGCCTGCCGGGCTCGGCGCGCAGCGCGCCGGCGGTGATCAACATGCCGTTCCTGGCGCTGCAGTTCGTCTCGGGCGTGTTCATCACACCGATCACCGTGCTGCCGACGCTGATGGTGACCGTGGCGTCGGTGTTCCCGGTGAAGTGGATCTGCCAGGGCTTCCGCTCGGTGTTCCTGCCCGACGAGCTGGCGGCCTGGGAACCCGCCGGCACGTGGGAGCTGGGCCGCACCGCGCTGGTGCTCGGCGCCTGGTGCGCGGTGGGCCTCGCGCTCTGCCTGCTGACCTTCCGCTGGACCGGCCGCCGCCGCTGATCCCGGCCGGCGCGCCGAGGCGCGCGTCATGGCGGTCGGCCCCGCCACCGCGCTGCCGCCACGCTGCTCCACCGCCTTCGGGTGCCGCCCGCGAGGACCGACGTGTCCGGGGCACGTCGGTCCTCGCGGGCGCGCGGGGTTGCCGGCCGCCACGCGGAGGAGGTGGCCGCCACCGGGAGACCTGGCGGGCTTCGCCGTGCTCGGGGACAATCCGCTCACCGTCGACGAGCACCGCATCGCCACCCTCCCCGCCCCGTGCGCCCGGGTCGGCGGGCGAGCAGGTCCGCCCCGGTCCGGACGCCCACCACTTCCGGAGAACGCCATGAAACGGTCCTCGACCACCGGCCTCGCACTGCTGATCGCGCTCGGCGTCACCGCGCCGGCCTCCGCCGACGAGCCGGGCCGCACCGGCCCGGACAACGCCATCACCGACGTCGCGGGCGTCCTGGTGGGCCACCACACCGATCGCGCCACCATCACCGGGACCACCGCCCTGGTCATGCCGAAGGGCTCGACCGCGGGCGCGGACGTCCGGGGCGGCGCCCCCGGCACGATCAACACCGACCTGCTCGACCCGGTCGCCCTGCGGCCCGAGGTCCACGGCCTGTTCCTGTCCGGTGGCAGCGTGATGGGCCTGTCCGCCTACGCCGGCGTGGTCCACCACCTGCGGGAGCAGGGACTGGGCAGCAAGTTCCTGGGCAAGGCCATCCCCGTCGTGCCCGGCGCGATCGTGTTCGACCTCGGCCAGGGCGTCGACGCCGACGACCCGATCGAGCGGACGCCCGACTTCGACGCCGGCTACCAGGCGGCCAAGGCCGCCCGCCCCGGCCCGGTCGAGATGGGCAGCGTCGGCGCGGGCACGGGGACCGGGACCGACGGTCCCCCCGGCACCCGGTTGAAGGGCGGGGTCGGCACCGCGAGCATCCGGCTCGACGGCGGTGTCGTCGTGGGCGCGCTGGTGGTGCTCAACTCCGCCGGCAAGGTCTACAACGAAGCCCTCGGCTGCGAGCTGCACGCGCTGCACATGGAAGTCGGCGACGAGTACGGCGACACCCGACGCCCTCCGCGCGGCTGCCGGACCTCCACCGCGGGCTCCGGCCCGGCTCCGCGCGGCGGTGGGACCGACGGCGCGGTGGACGAGAACACCACCATCGGCGTGGTGGCCACCAATGCCACCCTCACCGTCGCGCAAGCCGAGAAGTTCGCCCAGGTCGCCCACGACGGCCTGGCCCGAGCCATCCGGCCCGCGCACAGCATGGGCGACGGCGACACCACGTTCGGGATCTCCACCCGCACCACCGGCGCGCCGGACGACCTCGGGTACGAGGCGATCCTCGACGCCGCGGCGAGCACCTTCAGCCGCGCCACCGTGCACGCCGCCCTCGCCGCCACCCCGCTGGGCGGCCGGCCGACCTACTGCGAGGTGTTCGCCGGGGCCTGCGACACCCACCGCCCCGCCGGGGACGACGTCGACCCCGCGCCGGGCTCGGGCGGTCCTGGTGCCGCACCCGCCCCGCCGAGCGGGAACTCCCCCGTCCCCACGCTCCCCCTGGCCATCACCGCCGTCGTGTTCTGGACGCTCTGGCGCCGCCGCACGGCCGACGCCACCCGCGACCGGCTCCGCTGAACCGCCACCCGGACCCGACCGCCCCGCGAGCACCGTCCGAAGTCGGCGCCGCCGGACATCGTGCCGCCGTGCACACCCGAACGATCACGCGGGACGTGGCCCGGGACATCGGTGTCATCGTGGACGGCGACCTGGCCGTGCTGACCACCGGCCGGCCGGTGCTCAGGTCCTGACGCCGGGCGGGCTGTTCCGCCCCGGGCTCGTCGACCGCACGGCGATGGCGTCGAACGCCTCGACCACGACCCGGCGAACCCGCGATCGCGGGTTCACCGGGCGCGGCACGCGCCGGTCGGGCGGGACGCACGTGCCATTCCTCCGGGGCGAGCCGGCGCGACGCCGTGTCACGGCCCCGGCGGTCGTGCGCCGAACCCGCCGGGTCGCTGCTCGGCGCGCCGCCCCCGCGGACGGCGGATTCGCGCCGGAATACCCCGCGACCGGGCCGACTTTCAACATTGCGACCGGTTCAACATATCGCGGTCGCGCCGCAGCCATTCGCCCAGCTCCGGCCGGGATTGCCCCGGCACATTCATCACGCCTTCGCACACAAACCGCCGCCGACCACGCGGTTCTGCCATCGGGACGCGCTTCCCGGGGCGTCATGAAGTGTTCCCGGTCCAGTGGGCCGCGCATCGGCTGACAGGGTGACGGACGGTTGTCGGCTGGGCGGGTGACCGTTCTGGAAATCCGAACACGGCGTGACGTAACCTCCTCGAAGGGCAACCTTTCCCCTCTGTCCGGGAGTTGCGCCACGGCACTCCCACCCGGCAGCAGACGGGACAATCGCGGATCGCCGAGCGAATCTGCCGTCCGCGCGGCAGTCCTCAATTCGTTCCGCAACGACTGTGGCGCGCTTCGGCTGCACGAAATCGTTGGAGATTCCATGACCGTCCCTGCTCGTACCGTGCTCCTCACCGGCCCTCGATCGCTGTGTGCCCTGGCCGGGTACCCGCGGTCGGCGGACCCGCCTGACGCGGACATCCGGCACGCCACGACCACTCGGCGGAATGCCGTCACCGCGGTCGCCACCCCGATCGGGAGCGTCGAGCGCACCGTGGCGACGGGGACGGTCCACTTCGGACTCCCGGCACAGGCGGAAGAGTCGTGACCGCCACTCCCGTGACGCCGGCCGGGATCACCCGTCCGACCGATGTGGCCGCCCTGGACGCCGACCGGCTCCCCGGTTTGGCGGCGCAGGTCCGATCCCTGCTCATCGACCGCGTGGCCGCCACCGGTGGCCACCTGGGAGCAGGGCTGGGCGTGGTGGAGTTGACCATAGCCCTGCACCGGGTGTTCCGCTCACCGCAGGACGTGCTGGTGTTCGACACCGGTCACCAGACCTACCCGCACAAGGCGCTGACCGGGCGCGCGCTGGAGTTCACGACGCTGCGCCAGGCCGGTGGTCTCTCCGGCTACCCCAACCGGGGCGAGTCGCCGCACGACTGGGTGGAGAACTCGCACGCCTCGGTCAGCCTCGCGTGGGCCGACGGCATCGCGAAGGTCCTGGCGCTGCGCGCCGAGACCGATCGGCGGGTGATCGCGGTACTCGGCGACGGCGCCCTGACCGGTGGTGTCGCGTGGGAAGGGCTCAACAACCTCGCCTCCGCGCCGGATCGCCCGGTCATCGTGGTGCTCAACGACAACGGCCGCTCCTACGACCCGACCGTCGGGGGTGTCGCGGCCCACCTGCGCCGGCTCCGCCGGCGGGAAGCGGGAGCGGGGAACCTGTTCACCGCGTTGGGGCTGGACTACCTCGGCCCGGTCGACGGCCATGACATCGACGCCCTCTGCACGGCCTTCCGACGAGCGGCGGGTGCGCGGCGACCGGTGATCGTGCACGCGATCACCCGCAAGGGCCACGGCTACCCTCCCGCGGAAGCCGACGAATCCGATCACATGCACGCCTGCGGCATCATCGACCCCCTTACCGGACGGCCCGCCAAGCCCCCGAAGCCGACCTGGACCGACGTCTTCGAGGAGGAGATCGCCGCGATCGCGCAGGTTCGCGCGGACGTGGTGGCGCTGACGGCCGGGATGCGCCTGCCCACCGGCCTCGGCACGCTGTCCCGCTCGCGGCCCGGGGCCGTGTTCGACTCCGGCATCGCCGAGCAGCACCTGCTCGCCTCGGCCGCCGGACTGGCCACCGGCGGCACCCACCCGGTGGTGGCGCTGTACTCCACGTTCCTGCACCGCGCCTTCGACCAGCTCCTGCTCGACATCGCCCTGCACCGCCTCCCGGTCACCCTGGTCCTGGACCGGGCCGGGATCACCGGGCCCGACGGCCCCAGCCACCACGGCATGTGGGACCTCACCCTGCTGGCCGCGGTACCGGGCATGAGGGTGGCCTGCCCGCGCGATCCCGAGCGGCTCTGCGAACTGCTGCACGAGGCCGTCGACGTCGCCGGCCCGACGGCGCTGCGCTTCCCCAAGGAACCGGCCACGGAGGACATCCCGGCGTTGACGCGGATGAGCGGCATGGACGTCCTGCACCGCACCGACCGGCGCCCCCTGGACGTCCTGCTGGTCGCCATCGGCGCGACCGCGCCGGCCTGCCTGAGGGCCGCGACACTGCTGGCGGAGCAGGGCGTCGGCGTCACGGTGGTCGACCCCCGCTGGGCCTGGCCGCCCCCTGATCCCCTGCTCCGGTCCATCGCGCGCCACCGGGTGACCGTCACCGCGGAAGACGGGGTCGCCGCCGGCGGCATCGGTTCCCGCCTGGCGCAGGCCGCCGCGCACCACCGCGTGCACGTGGTGGGCCTGCCGACCTCGTTCCTGGCGCACGGCACCCGCGAGCAGGTCCTGACCCGGGCCGGCCTGACCGGAACCGCCATCGCGGCCACCGCCCGCGCGGAGCTGTCCCGCCTCACCGCCGGCGCACCGTCCGGGAGCGGCAGGTGACCAGGCCCCCGCCCCTCGACGTGCGCGACGTCCGACGGCTCAGTCGCCGGGTCCGGATCGGGTCGGTGGTGGTCGGCGGCTTTCCGCACCCGCTCCGAGCCACTGTCGTGTCCGTCAGGGGCGAGGTGATCGCCGCCATCGCGGACTCCGCGATGGTCGAGACGCTCCTCCAGCACGCACTCGCCGTGACCGGGAAGCGGTTGAGACCTCCGCAGCGCCGCGACCCATGCGTGCCCGGACGCCCGCGGGCCCGCGGAGCCCCTTCCCCGACCAGTGAAACCCTGACCGGCCGGCAGCACAGGAGCTGTTATGGACACCCGCCCCACCCTCAAGATGCGCAACCCGTTGGAAGAGGCGGCCTTCGCCTACTACGACAACAAGCGCACGGACTTCATCAACCTCGGTCTCGGCTCCATCGACGGCTTCTACCACCACCACTTCGCCGTGGGCGATTTCGACCGCCGAGTCCTGGAACTGCCCGACGACGAGCGCGAGCAAGCCATCAACGCCGAGATGCACCGCATGGAAACCCGTCAGGTCGACATCCTGGTCGAGGCGCTGGGCGGCGTCGCGCCCGAAGCGCGCATCCTGGACGCCGGGTCCGGGCGCGGCGGCACCGCCTTCCTCCTCCACCGCGCGTTCGGCTGCCGCGTGGACGGCGTCAACATCTCCAGCTACCAGAACGGCTTCGCCCGTGAACAGGCGGAACGCCGAGGCTGTGCCGACCGGGTGCGCTTCCACGACCGGAGCATGGTGTCGACGGAGTTCCCGGACGCGTCCTTCGACTACGTGGTGACGAACGAGACGACCATGTACGTCGAGCTGAACACGACGTTCGCCGAGTTCGCCCGCATCCTCAAACCCGGTGGCCGCTACGTCCTGACGACCTGGTGCAACAACGACGCCATCGCACCGCGTCCCCCGGAAGCGGAGGCCATCGACCAGCACTACCACTGCCACACCCACCGCCGTGTGGCCTACTTGAGGGCCCTCGTCGACGCCGGGCTGATCCCCTACCAGGTCGACGACCTGACCAAGGCCGCCATCCCCTACTGGGAGCTGCGCAGCCATTCGCGACTGGCCACGGGAATCGAGCAGGTGTACCTGAGCGGCTACCTCAGCGACCGCGTCAACTACATCCGCATCGCCTCCCGCAAGAACGACCAGGCGGCACCGGACGAAGCTTCGCAGACCTCGTAAGTGCCCGTCCGCGGCGTCCGTTCCGGGAGCGGAGGACTTCCTTTGCTCGGGGCGATGTCCGCCCGTGCCACCGTCGCGGGACCGGCCGGGTGCGGACTCGGGCCGGTCCCGCGGCATCGCGGACGCCCTCGCGTCGTTCGGCCGCCGCCGTCGGATCGGCGCGACAACGATCCACGACCACCGACAGGAAGGGAATGGACTTCGTGACCACCCCCAGCACGGTCAGCCAGCCGCCCCTGCCCGATGTCATCCACCGCGCTCGTGATTTCGCACGCAGCGGGTTGGAGGAGGCGCTGAGCCGACTCCACCCCGACCTGGCCAGGATCTGCGGTTACTACTTCGGGTGGAACGACGTCGAAGGCAATCCGACCCGTGGCCGCGGCAGCCGCTCGCTGCAGGCGGCCTTGGTGATGCTGGCCGCCGAGGCGAGCGGAGGAGACCCGGCCGACGCGGTCCCCGGCGCCGTCGCCGTCGAGCTCACCCACAACTTCTCCCTGTTGCACGACGACATCGCCGACGGCGACGAGGTCGTCCGGCGTGACCGGCCCACCGCCTGGCTCGCCTTCGGCGCCGGGCCCGCCATCGTGGCGGGCGACGCGCTCCTCAACGAGGCCGTCCGAGTCCTGGCCGCCACCGCGAATGCCGCGACGGCGGTGCGGGTGTTCACCGACGGCGTGGACCACATGATCCACGCCTGGGCGAGCGAACCGACCTTCGACCGCGCTCCGGCGCAGGACATCCGGCTGGACGCCTACTTGGACTGCTGTCGCGGAAAAGGCGGCGCGCTCCTGGGGACAGGCGCGCTCCTGGGCACCATCCTGTGCGGCAAGCCCGTCCACGACGGCGAGGCGCTGCGCCGCGCCGCCCACCACGCGGGCACCGCTTGGCAAGCCGTCAACGACCTGGAGAACATCTGGGGCAACGCCGCCCTGGTCGGCAAACCGGGCTTCCAGGACCTGCGGCTGCGCAAGAACACCCTCCCGGTCATCGCCGCCGTGCAGTCCGGGCACGCCGAGGTCCCGCGGCTCCGCGCCCTCCTGGCACAGGAGACGCTCCACGAACCGGATCTCCAGGCCGCCGCCGACCTCCTGGAACGGCTCGGGGGCAAGGCCGCCGCCGAGGAAGTCGCCCGAACACACCTGGGCCTGGCGCTGGGAGTGCTGGAGACCGTCGCCGTGCCCGCGCGGGTGCGCGAGGACCTGGCCGAGCTCCTGCAGTTCACCGTCACCCGGCGGCCGGGGGGCGATGCGGGACGGCCAGGAGACCGCGGGGAACCTCGTGCCACCTCGCGCCCCTCGGACTTCCTCGCCGTCGACGTGAACCTCGGCATCGGACGAAAGCAGAACGACATGTCGCACCCCGCCCCGCCGGCCATGCCGCTGCCCCGGCAGGAACACCCGCCCGTCGTGGACGACGTGCGCGAAGCGCACCTGTCGTGGCTGCACCGCCACGGCCTTCTGTCCCCTGGCGCAGCCACCGACCGGTACCTGAAAACCCGTGTCCCGGACATCGCCTCCTACTGCGACCCGGGCAGCGGGAGTCCGCTCCTGTCCTCCGACGTCTACGGATGGGTCTTCCAGTACGACGACTACATGGACAACGCCGCCCACGGCACGGTCGATCCCGCAGTGACCTCGGAGTTGGTGAGCATCCTGCACCACCCGCTCACGCCGACCCACCCGCTCACAGCGGCCTTCTCCGACCTGTGGGACCGGCTCCGCACCGGGATGTCCGACGCCTGGTGCCACCGCATGGCCTGGCTGTGGCAGGAATACCTCCACGGCAACTACACCGAGACCGCCGACCGCCGCGAAGGCCGTGTCCCGACCAGCTCCGAGCACCTCCGCATCAAGGACATGTCGATCTCCGTCCACGCGATGTTCGCGGTCGCCGAGCGCACGGGCGGGTTCGAGGTGCCCGTCGAGGTGTGGCACGCCGGCTACCTCGCCGCCCTGCGCCACCACGCCGCCCGCCACATCATCCTGACCAACGACATCCGGTCGTTCGACCAGGACGTGGCGGCACAGCGCGTCAACCTCGTATCGCTCATCATGGATGAGCAGGAGCTGACCTCTGCTCAAGCGATGCAGGTCGTCACGCAGCAGGCGGACCGCCACGTCCACGAGTTCTGCGCCCTCGGCGACCGGCTCGGGTCGTTCTGCGACCGCCTGAGCCTTGCCCGCGACACGTGCCACGTCGTCAGGCGGCACGTCGAGTCCCTTCGCCACTGGGTGCGGGGCTCTTACGACTGGTACGACATCACGAATCGCTACACGGCCGGAACCCGATGATCGGAGGGCGGCCGGTAGCCGCCGAAGGGGCACCCAGCGACGACCACCGCCCGGTTTTCTGCCCATACGACGCGAAGGAGGCCCCCTTGTTCGTGACATTGCTCGTCCTCGCCCTCGCGGCAGCAGTCTTGTGGGGACTGAGTTCCAGCCGCGCCGGCTTCCGGGATCGCACCTACAGCGTGCCCATCGGTTCGGTCTGCGTGTTCTTCTCGCTCGACGTGTCCATCGCCCTCGATCTGTACGACCGCTGGTTTCCCGCCGTGCCGATGTGGGCGCTCGGCATCGCGTTCGTGATCCCTGATGTCATCTTCGTGTACCAGATCATCGTGTACGGGCCGCGGCACTTCCCCCGAATCCCGGCGAAAACCTTCCGCGGGCTGTTCGTCCTGGCCATGGTGATCGGCGCCGGAATCGCTCCCGTGATCAGTCGAAGCCTGCACGACACGCACGGCGCCTACACATCGACGCTCGTCGTCTTCATCGTCTCGGTGTGCTATCCGATCATGCTGTACCACCGCGGCACGCTGGAGGGGCAGTCGGTCGTCACGGCCGGCCTGTGGCTGATCATCGCCGGCACCGGACCGACCGCTTTCCTGTTCGCCCCCTCCGAACTGCACTTGACCGATCGCTTGCTGCTCGGCTACTTCGCAGCCGCCTCGGTCGTCTTCGCCGCGTTCCACCTGGGCCTGGTCGTGCGTATGCGCGGCGGCGAACGCGGACGAGCGCGAGCGGCGCACTCCCAGGGTGCGGAGTCCGCGCGAGGGCCGGGAGGGAGTTCGGGGCCGGCAGGACACTGATCGACCACCGCCGGTCAGGTCCGCGGGGACGGCGTCACCACCGTCCCCGCCCGGCGGTTTGTCGCGGTTGCCGCCGTGGACGCCATGCCTCGCGGCGGGTTTGATCGATCTCTCCGAGGGATGCGCCGGGCGGGCCGGAAGCGGTCAACGGCGACGTGCCCGGGCGGCGAAAAGAAGCCATGCCATGAGCGTGAGTGCGAGCATCGCCCAGCCGACCTCGGTCGGCCACCACGCCGGGTCCGCCAGCGACAAGAGCGTCAAGCCGGCGGCCGTGAAGGCGAAAGGGGCATGTGACGAGAGATCCTCGGCGCTCATGGCGCTGTCCTCCCCGGTCCGATCCGGTCGGGCAGTCGAGCTTCGTCGCCGGCAGGAGGTCGCCACCTCACGTCCGCGGTCGCCCAAGCCGGCGACGGGCCGACCGGTTGACCGGCCGCCCCGTCACAGCCGCACGGGCCGGAGGACCGGGGTGACATCGTCCCGGGTCGACTCGGCGACGGCACCCTGGAACTACTTGGTGGACCGGGTCGGCTCACGCGAGGTGTCCGAGGACGAGGACAGGTGCCGCACCAGCAACGCCATCTGTTCGGTGAGGGCGTCCAGCTGCTCGCTGTTCCGCCTCGCCCACTTGCGCGCGCTGCCCTTCTTCCTCTTCTTGCTCTTGAAGGTGCGCCGGCCTGCCTTCCGGAAGTCCCTGCTGACGTCGTCGAGGCGGTCGAACATGTTGTCGAAAAGGTTCTTCCTGCGTTTCGCCACGAGCCCTCCCTTCACTTCTGGTACGGGGTCCCCAGTAGACGTCACCGCGTGGCGACCCGGCAACCCCGTCGACCGGCCGGCTGTTGAATGTGTTGAATTCCGAGGTTTTCGCCCGGTGTTCAACACACTCAACTCCGGGCGGCCGGGAGACCTTGCCTTTCGGTCGAGGTATCGCCTGTAATCGGTGCATCGTTTGTCCCGCCGCACTCGACGGGCACCACCGGAAGAGGAGGCGTTGTCGTGACGACGAGCGGTGTCTCGACACATCGGGAAGCGTTGTCGGCGCTGCGCCGGGCGTGGGAAGTGGTCGAGCCGCGGATGCGGACGTCGTTGGACGAGTTCTGCCCGGCGTTCCGGACCGTCGTGGGCTACCACCTCGGTTGGTGTGACGCCGCCGGGGAGCCCGTGTCGGCCGGTGGCGGCAAGGCCGTGCGGCCGGCGTTGGCGCTGTCCGCGGCGCAGGCGCTGGGTGCGGCGGAGCAGGCGGCGGCCGACGCGGCGGTGGCGGTGGAGCTGGTGCACAACTTCTCGCTCGTCCACGACGACGTGATGGACGGCGACGAGCGGCGGCGGCACCGCGGAACCGTGTGGTCGGTGTTCGGCATCCCCACCGCGATCCTGGCGGGTGACGTGATGCTGATGGCGGCACAGCAGGTGCTGCTCTCCGGTGGACATCCCGTGGCGACGCGTGCGCTGGCGGTGTTGGGCGACACGGTGCAGCAGATGCTGTACGGGCAGATGTTGGACATCAGCTTCGAATCCCGGCAGGACGTGGCGTCGGACGACGTCCTGATCATGACGGAGGGCAAGACCGCATCCCTCATCCGGTGCGCGTGCACGTTGGGGGCGATGTACGGCGATGGCGGGCCGGACGAGGTCGCGGCGTTGGGGGACTTCGGACGTCACCTGGGGATGGCGTTCCAGTACGTCGACGACCTGTTGGGCATCTGGGGCAGGCCCGACCGCACCGGCAAGCCGGTGTGGTCGGACCTGCGGGCCCGCAAGAAGTCGCTCCCGGTGGTGGCGGCGCTGTCCGGCGGCACCGCGGCGGGGCGGGAGCTCGCCCGGCTGTACGGCAGCCCGGCCGCGTTGTCGGATGACCAGCTCGTCGCGGTGGCCGAGCTGGTCGACGAAGCCGGGGGCAGGTCCTGGGCACGGGCGCGCGCGGACCGGCACCTTCAGGAGGCGTTGTCGTGCCTGGAGGCGGTCGACGCCGACCCGCGCGCCGTGCGGGTCCTGGTCGCCATCTCGCGCCTGATCACCGACCGCGACGGCTGACCACGCCGGCAGCCGCCGACGCGGTCCCGCCGCGATCACGCGGACCACGCGGCGGCGTCCGGTCCCGGGCTGGTCGTCGACCGCCGTCCGGGGCCGGCGGCGGTGTCGAGATGGCCGGCACGCGCCGCTTCCGGAGAAGACCGTCTCAGCGACGAGGACGAGGTGTGATCCATGAGCGCCCGAACGCCTGACCACCACATCACCGAGACGCCGATCGACGGGGTGGTCGACAGCGAGGTCGTGGTGGCCACGGCAGTCTTCACCCCGGGTGGCGAACCGGTGCACTGCCCGGCCGCCGGGCTGCTGTGGGGTGAGCTGCGCAGGCAGGGGTTCGACGCCAGGCTGGGCGCGGTGGCCACCGACCGGCCAGGCGACGGGGACGCGGCCACCCTGCTGGTCGCCAGGACCCCTGTCGACGGGCACGGCCTCGCCGTGGCGGTTGCCGACCACGCCGTTGGCGCCAGGGCCGCGGCACGGTCGGCGTTGCGCACCGCGGCCGGGGTGTTCGGGCCGCGGCGGGTGCTGTTGGCTTCCCCCCGTTCGTTCTGCGCGGGCGTGGAGCGGGCGATCGAGATCGTCGAGAAGGTGTTGGCCAAACACGGTCCGCCGGTCTACGTGCGCAAGCAGATCGTCCACAACGTCCATGTGGTGCGAGACCTGGAACGACGGGGCGTGGTCTTCGTGGACGAGATCGACACCGTTCCCCCCGGCGTGCCGGTGGTGTTCTCGGCGCACGGTGTTTCCCCGGCGGTGCACTCCGCGGCGCTGGCCCGGGGGCTGGACGTCGTCGACGCCGCCTGTCCCCTGGTGACCAAGGTCCACGCGGAGGCGCGGCGCTTCGCGCAGCGCGGCGACACGGTCGTGTTCATCGGGCACGCCGGGCACGAGGAAACCGAAGGCACCCTGGGAGAAGCTCCCGGCCGCGTGGTGCTGGTGGAGAACGTCGCCGACGTGGCCACCCTGCGGGTTCCCGATCCGGCGCGGGTGTCCTACCTGACGCAGACCACCCTGGCGGTCGACGAGACCGAGGAGGTCATCGGAGCCCTGCGGGAGAGGTTCCCCGCCATCCGAGGACCCCGTTCCGAGGACATCTGCTACGCCACCACCAATCGGCAGAACGCGCTCCGGGCCGTCGTTCGCGACGCCGACGTGATGCTGGTCGTCGGATCGGTCAACTCCTCCAACTCGCAGCGGCTGGTGGAACTCGCCCGCCGGGACGGCACACCCGCCCACCTGGTCGACGACGCGACGGACATCCGATGGGAATGGCTGGTCGGGGCGGAGGCGATCGGGCTCACCGCGGGGGCCTCGGCTCCCGGCGGCATCGTCGAGGAGGTGGTGGCCGCCTTGGCGGGCCTGGGACCGGTGGACGTGGAGGACCGCCAGGTCACCCGCGAGGACATCCAGTTCGCCCTGCCACGCAAGGTAGCCACCTCATGACCACCAGCCCGGCCGTTCGACCGACCACCTCCGTCCTGGCGGGCGTCGACAGCCCCGCGGACCTGCGCGCGCTGCCGCGGGACCGCTTGGCGTCGCTGGCCGAGGAGATCCGCCTGTTCCTGGTCGACCGGGTCAGCCGCGCCGGCGGCCACCTGGGGCCCAACCTCGGTGTGGTGGAGTTGACGATCGCGCTGCACCGGGTGTTCGACTCGCCCTCCGACCGGATCGTGTTCGACACCGGTCACCAGGCGTACGTGCACAAGATCCTCACCGGACGTCGCGCCGGGTTCGGGCGGCTGCGTCAGGGCGGTGGCCTGTCGGGCTACCCGAGCAGGAGCGAGTCCGACCACGACGCCGTGGAGAACTCGCACGCCTCGACCGCCTTGTCCTACGCGGACGGCTTGGCCCGGGGCTTCGCGTTGCGCGGCCAGTCGCACCGCCGCGTGGTCGCGGTCGTCGGTGACGGCGCGTTGACCGGGGGCATGGGCTGGGAGGCGTTGAACAACCTGGGCACCGACGACGCGGCGCCGGTGATCGTCGTGCTCAACGACAACGGCCGATCGTACGCGCCCACCCGCGGTGGTCTGGCGCGACACCTCGCCGAGCTGAGGCGCGCGGCCGGGGATCGGCACAGCGGGCCGAACCTGTTCCAGGACCTGGGACTGGCCTACCTGGGGCCGGTGGACGGCCACGACGTCGACGCGGTCGAGGCCGCGCTGCGCCGGGCCGCGGCGTTGGGGTGCCCGGTGGTCGTGCACTGCGTGACGGTCAAGGGGCAGGGGTACGCGCCGGCGGAAACCGACGAGGCGGACCGCCTGCACGCCGTGGGCGTGGTCGATCCCCGAACCGGGAGGCCGACATCGGTGTCACCGCGCGACTGGACGTCGGTGTTCGCCGAGCGGATCGTCGACATCGGGCGCCGGCGACCGGAGGTCGTCGCGATCACCGCGGCGATGCTGCGTCCGACCGGGCTGCTCGGCTTCTCCCGGGAGTTCCCGGACAGGGTCTTCGACGTCGGCATCGCCGAGCAGCACGCGGTCACCAGCGCCGCCGGCCTGGCGATGGCGGGCCTGCACCCGGTGGTCGCGGTGTACGCGACGTTCCTCAACCGGGCCTTCGACCAGGTGTTGATGGACGTGGCGCTGCATCGCCTCCCGGTGACGTTCGTGCTCGACCGCGCGGGCGTCACGGGCCCGGACGGGGCCAGCCACCACGGCGTGTGGGACCTGTCGTTGCTGGCCGCGGTTCCCGGTCTGCGGGTCGCCGTGCCCCGTGACGCCGCTCGTCTGGCGACCCTGCTCGACGCCGCGACGGCCACCGACACCGGCCCGACGGCCTTGCGCTTCCCCAAGGGTGCGGTGGGGGCGGACATCCCCGCGGTCGCGGAAGTCGACGGCATCGACGTCCTGCGGACCGCGCGGGACGCCAGGGTGCTGCTGACCGGCTTGGGCCCCCTGGCACGGGTCTGCCTGGAGGCCGCCGAACTGCTGGCCCGGCACGACATCGGCGCGACGGTGGTGGACCCGTTGTGGGCCGTGCCGCTCAACCCGTGCCTCCCGCGGATGGCCGCCGCACACGAGTTGACCGTCACCGTGGAGGACAACGTCGAGACCGGTGGGTTCGGCGCGCGCCTGGCGCACCAAGCCGCCGCGTCCCCCCGTCCGGGCAGGGTGCGCACGGTGTCGTTGCCGCACGCGTTCCTGCCCCACGATTCCCGCGACGCCCTGCTGGCCCGAGCGGGGTTGGACGCCCGGTCGATCGTCCGGACCGTGCTGACGAGCCTGCGCCCCGGTACCGCGGACCTGCGCGGCACGGCGGTCCAGACGCATGACCGCCTCCACCCCCTGCGGTCGGCCCGCCGAACCGCGCGGTCGTGACCCACGCCCGCGGCACACCTCCACGTCCCCCGTTCTGGTGCCCGTTCCCCGCGAGGCCGCACCCGCTGGCGGCGCAACTGGTCGACGGCAGTGCCCGATGGGCGCGGGACATGGGCCTGGCCGCGTCCTCGACGGTGTTCGCGGACACGGCCCTGCCGAGGGGCGTGTCCGGCCTCGGCCCCTATCTCGACCCCGCCGGTGGAGCCGGGACCGCCCAACTGGCGAGCGACTTCGTCGAGTGGTCCTTCGCCCTGGAGGCCGCCGCGCGCCAGGACTTCTCCCGCCCCGACGTGGAGGACTTCCCGGCCCTGGCCCAGCGGTTGCTCGGCGTGCTCCAGCGCCCCGGGGCACGAGGGGCGGGTGGCGGTCCTCTGCCGCGGGCGCTGGCGGACCTGTCGCGACGCGTCGAGCGGTTGCACCCGTCCGCCGTCGACGCCTGGACCGCCCGCGTGCGCAACCACGTCGTGGCCCGGCGCTGGGAGTACGGGTGCCGCTCCCGACACGGGGTTCCCGGCTTCGGGCACTACGTGACCCGGCGGCGGTCCGGTATCGCCGCGCTCTGCGTCCTCACCCTGCCCCGCCGGTCCGACCCGGGGCTCGGGTCATCCGCGACGCTCGCCGCACGACGACTCGCCCTGGCCGCGGTCGACGTCATCGGCCTGGACCACGATGTGGCGTTGTACCCGTTGGTGTTGCGCAGCGGCCCTTTCCCGCTCAATGCCGCCACCTGCATCGAGAGGCACGAGGGGCACCCGTGGGACGTCGCGATCTACCGAACGGTCCAGCGCCGCGACGAGATCATGGCGGCGTTCGTCAGAGGTTGCGAGTTCCTCGACCGACGGGCGGACACCGCGCTCCGGTCGACGTTGTCGCGTTTGCGGGACTGCGTCAGCGGCCACATCGCCTGGCTGCGCCGCTCGGGGCTCCCCCGGCTGCCCCCGCGACCCCGGTGTGCGGCGGACGCCGTCGACGACTGGTGACACCGGCGTCCCCGTGGGGCCGGCGGGAGCGCCGGAGGCCGCGGCACGGTCGTCGGCCCGCGTCCGATACGGGCTGTCGGCGCCCTATCGGCGGGTGCGAAGCGTCCACACCCAGGCGATCAGGATGCCGAGGCCGATGTACATCATGTTCGCCGCGTGGCCGACCTCCTGGTAGCCCCTGCCCTTGAGCACCCCCAGCTGGATGGTGACGTCGCGGTTGTTGAGATCGCGAGTGATCTTCCGCAGGTAGTCCAGCGCGCTCGTGCCGCCGATCACGAGGTCCAGCGCGAACCGCGCCGCCTGCTTCTTGGACAGGACTTCGGAGAAGAGGTCGCCCATGATCTCGACCATCGCGTCCTCGAAGACGTCGACCATGGACAGCTCGGGAGCCAGGTTGCGCACCGAGCCCTCGACGTTGGCGAACGACTTGCCCAGCAGGGAGATGTGCGGGCTGGTGTGGACGCCGCGCCTGGTCGCGTACATGAGGATGGTGCTGAGGGTGACCCCGAAGTTCAACTCCTCCAGCGAGGCCGAGGAGATCTTCGGGATGAGCATCGACATGTCGCCGGAGAAGCCGTGCAGGTCGGCCCGCGAGGTGGCGTGCCCGAGCTCGATCCAGCTGCGGGCGGTCGCCGGCGCGTCGTTCTGCGCGATGCTGAGCAGTACCAGGATGAGCACCATGCCCAGGTGGCGGTCGATCTTCCCGACCATTCCCCAGTCGATGATGTTGGCTTTCTTCCCGGGGTGCACGAAGATGTTGCCGGGGTGCGGGTCCGCGTGGAACACGTGTTCGGAGAAGTAGCCGCGGTACATGAAGGCGAGGAGGTCCCGACCGATTTTCTTGCGCTCCTTCCCGGAGAACGCGTTCGGGTCGGCGTCACCGATGGACACACCGGGGGCCAATGTCTGCACCAACACCCTCGGGGTCGCGTCGATCACCTTGGGCACGGTCAGGTGCTTGAACTCCTTGACCACCCGGCGGGCGTCGACCATGTTCTGCGCTTCGAGGGTGAAGTCCAGCTCCGGCTGCATACCGTTGAAGATGACCTGCAGCATCGCGTCGAGGTCGATCAGTTCGTTGAAACGCGGTGCCAACCGGCCCACGAGTCGGGCGACCCGGCGCATCTTCTTCATGTCCTGGAGGACCTGCGACCGTATCCGGGGGCGTTGGATCTTCACCACCGCGTCGCCACCGTCGTCCATCGTGACCCGGTACACCTGCGCGAGGGAGGCGGACCCCAGGGGTTTGACGACGTCGATGGTCCTGAGCCGCAGGCGCCAACTGGGTATCTCCTGGTCCAGGATCGCGGCGAACTCCCCGAACGGGCTGGGCGTCACGTCGTCGTGCAACTTCTCCAACTCGTCGATCAGCACATCGGAGACGAGGTCGGGCCGGGTGGACAGGATCTGGCCGAGCTTGACGTAGAACGGGCCCAACCGCTCGAGCGCGACCCGGACGGCCCGCGCTCGCCGCCGCTCCTTGTCCTCGACGGGCGTGTCCTGGGTCGGTTCCGACCCCGCCGATTGGCGCGAGACGGCGCCCGCGGCGATGTTGCCCGCCACGTCCATCAGCAGTCGCGAACGGCTCTTCTTCTTCGGGGGTCCCGGCGCGTCCGCCGTCCGTGCGTTGTCGACCGTGTCCTCGCTGTAGGCGGTCAGAACGCATCACTCCCCGAGGAGACCGTACGGCCGACGCCTCGTCGACCGGCCCGGAACCACCATCCCCAGCATTCGAGCAGGAGGCATCGGGATTCACAACCCGTGGCGTCGACCGGGTGTTGAACCCGTTGAACCGGATGCCCGCCGTTCGGGCCCACAATGCCCGGATTCACCGCGGTCCACTGCGGCGACCGGACGACGAGGAGCTGTGGCCGTCCGTGAAAGAACACCTGTGCAGCGGCGGTGGTGCGACCTGCCGCCAACTGAGCGCCGGACGTCGCCCTACTGCCGTTCGGCGTAGCCCGTCTCCGGCACACGATCCATTCGCCCCCAATGGTTGTAACTGCCGGTTCACTCCAACGCCGCTTGCAGGGAAATCCCTCGACATCTTGACTGTAAGCGCCCCACGTTCCCAGCTAAGCGGACCAGGACTTGTGTGCCCCAACATTCCCGCACACCTGGATAGCCGTGCGAATTGAGATGGAATGTGCACCGGTAGGAGTTCCATGTCACCGAGGAACCGCACCGAGAATTCCCTCCTACGCGCCCTTGTGAACGAGGCCAGATGGACCAACCACAATCTTGCCCTGGCCGTCAACAGGGTCGCGGCCGAATCCGGAATCACCCTGCGCTACGACCGGACCACCGTGTCCCACTGGTTGTGGGGCACCAGACCGCGGCCCCACGTCGCCGCATTCATCGCCGAGGCGCTGTCACGCCGCCTGGACCGTTTCGTCAGCACCGCCGACATCGGCATGACCGACGCCGCCCCCGACGCCACGACGTCGACCTGTGACGAGCCGTCCGGCACCACCGCGCTGCACGCCCTGGTGACGGCTGACCTGGACCCCGTACGTCGATCGCGGTTGTACCAGCAGCCGTTCCGGCTCGACTGGGCCGTGACCGGCCCGTGGCACCCGACCGGCTCCGAGCGGCCGAGCCACCACCACGGCGTGCCGCAGTCCCCCACCGGCCACACGGCGGCACTCGTCGCCATGACAGCCGCCTTCGCCTCGACCGATCAGGCGTTCGGGGGCGACATCGGCCGGTCCGCGCTCAAGGCGTACCTGGCCACCGACGTCCTGACCTGGCTGCGGTCGTCGTCCGGCGGGCAGGAGCGCCGAGAACTGCTGGCCGCGGCGTCGGCCCTGACGCGCCTGATGGGGTTCAAGTGCTTCGACAGCCTGCACTGCAACCTCGCCCAACGGTACTACCGGGTGTCACTGCGCTTGGCCGAGGAGGCAGGCGACACCCTGGGCCACGGCGAAACCCTGTTCTACATGGGCATCCAGGCGAGCTTCCTCGGCCACCACTCCCGGGCTGCTCAACTGGTGAGCGCGGCGCTCTACCGGACGAAGGGCGTGGCGCCACCCGAAACCCATGCCGCGTTCCTGGGGCAGGCCGCGGTGGCCTACGCCGCTCTCGCCTGCAGCAGGGAGGCGACCACCTTCCTCTCCCACGCGGAGCGGCAAGTGGAGAAGATCGACACCGTCAGTCGGCCGGGCCAGACCCCCCAGGCCGACCTTGCCTATCGCGTCGGCCAGGCGATGCTGCTGTCGAAGAACTACCGCGAGTCCGAGCGCTGGCTGCTCCGGTCGCTGGGGCATCGGCCGGGGAGGGAGCGCCGGTCCCGGATGCTCACCGCGCACCTGCTGGCCGATTCGCAGTTGGCGCAAGGACAAGTCGAGAACGCCTGTGCGGCCTGGCGAGGTTTTCTCGAAGATTATCCGTACATGCACTCCGGTCGAGTGGACCGCGCCATCATGGTGCTGCGCAGGAGACTGCAGCGCTATCGCGGGAACCCCGCCGTGGAACGAGTTCTGAGCCAAGCGATGCCACGTGCCGGGTAGCGCGGGCGGCAGCTCTTCTTCAACCGGTTCAACACCAAGCCCTGGCGGTCGCGACCGGCGCCGCCGTACCGTCGAAAAAGCGCGGACGAGCACCTGCTCCCAGCGCGGCCGAACGACTTCGTGCGCGGCCTGACGACTTCGTGGAGGGTTCGTATCATGGTGTCCGTTCCGCTGCCCGATCCGGCATTGCCGCCTCCCGTGCTGTCGGAGCGGCGCAAGACCCGGCAGTTGATGGTCGGGTCGGTCGGGGTGGGCAGTGAGTTCCCGGTGTCGGTGCAGTCGATGACGACGACCGTGACGGCGGATGTGAACGCGACGTTGCAGCAGATCGCGGAGTTGACGGCGGCGGGCTGTGACATCGTGCGGGTGGCGTGCCCGTCGCAGGACGACGCGGACGCGTTGGCGGAGATCGCGCGCAAGTCGCAGATCCCGGTGATCGCGGACATCCACTTCCAGCCCAAGTACGTGTTCGCGGCGATCGAGGCGGGGTGCGCGGCGGTCCGGGTGAACCCCGGCAACATCAGGAAGTTCGACGACAAGGTGCGGGAGATCGCCGCCGCGGCGCGTGACCGGGGCACGCCGATCCGGATCGGGGTGAACGCGGGGTCGTTGGACCCGCGGTTGCTGGCCAAGCACGGCAAGGCGACCCCGGAGGCGTTGGCGGAGTCGGCGTTGTGGGAGGCGTCGTTGTTCGCCGAGCACGACTTCCACGACCTGAAGATCAGTGTGAAGCACAACGATCCGGTGGTCATGGTGCGGGCCTACGAACTGTTGGCCGAGCGGTGCGACTACCCGTTGCACCTGGGGGTGACCGAGGCGGGTCCGGCGTTCCAGGGCACGATCAAGTCGGCGGTGGCGTTCGGTGCGTTGTTGCGGCAGGGCATCGGGGACACGATCCGGGTGTCGTTGTCCGCGCCGCCGGTGGAGGAGGTCAAGGTCGGTCACCAGATCCTGCAGTCGCTCAACCTGCGTCCGCGCAAGCTGGAGATCGTGTCCTGCCCGTCCTGTGGTCGGGCCCAGGTGGACGTGTACACGTTGGCGGAGCAGGTCACGGCGGGTCTGGAGGGGTTGGAGGTGCCGCTGCGGGTCGCCGTGATGGGCTGTGTGGTCAACGGTCCCGGTGAGGCGCGGGGGGCGGACCTGGGTGTGGCGTCGGGCAACGGCAAGGGCCAGATCTTCGTCAAGGGCGAGGTGGTCAAGACCGTGCCCGAGCACCGGATCGTGGAGACCCTCATCGAGGAGGCCATGCGCATCGCCGAGGAGGGCGGTGACACCCCCGCGCCGGGGCCGCCGACGCGAGTTCGGCCGAATTCGAGTGGCACCCGTGGGGATACTGCATGACGGCACCCGGCTTGCCCCACGGGAATCTTTCGCATTCGTCGCTCCCGCGCGACCCCGCACTCGTCATCGCCCCCGGTGGCCGATCGTAGTCGACGCCGAGTCGGCCGTCCGCCGGCTGCGGCGCAGGCGAGCACACCACCCGAATTCTTCGGGTTCTGCCCATGTCATCCCCGAGGCCGGCTGCGCCACCGAAGCGAGCGGTACCGGGCCGGACGACAGGAGTATCATGCCCGTTTCAGGACTGGAAATCCCGTTCGAGGTCCGCATGGCGCCCTTCGTCGAGCAGGCCCGTTACCACGGCATCCGCTGGGCACGCCGCATGGGCATGGTGAAGAGCGATGAGGCGGCCGACTACTGGCACGCCGCCATGATGCCCGAACTGGCCTGCCTGCACTGGGCGCAGGCCAATCAACGAAGCGTCGAGTTGGCGGTCGACCTCATGACCTTCTACTTCTTCCTCGACGACCAGTTCGACGTGGCGCTGGGATGGGACCCGCAAGCCGTCCTCCGCGTGGTCGAGCCCTTGAACCGGATAACCTTCACGGGCGGTGTCACGGATCGAACCGAGCCCATCTACGTCGCCTTCGCCGACATCTGGTCCAGGGTCGTCCAGGGCATGTCCGCCGGCTGGTGCCAGCGGATGGCCGCGCATTGGCGGGATTTTTTCAACGGCCAGTTCTTCGAAGCTGCCCACCGCAAGCTCGGGACCACCTACGACCTGACCGAGTACAAGCAGTGCCGACACTTCAACGTGGGTGTGCAGTCCACCCTCGACCTCACCGAGCGGATCGGGGAGTACGAGGTGCCGGAGGAGATCAAGTTCCATCCACACCTGTGGCTGATGAGGAAGAACATCGCCCGCACGACATCGATGAGTAACGACCTGCAATCCTACGAAAAAGAGGCGGGAGCCGACAACAGGACGGACAACATCGTCTTCGTCGTCAGTCGCACCCTGGGCATCCCGGTAGCGGAAGCCGCGGAACGGGTGCGCGCCGACGCGCACGACCAGCTGCGCGACTTCCTGCGGCTCGAAAGCGAACTGCCGCAGGTCGTCGACGCCCTCGGCCGGGACACCTACGGCGAGGTGGTCGAGTTGTACGTCGAAGGGCTCAAAGCGACCATGGTGGGGTACGACACCTGGGGAAACATGTCGTACCGCTACCAGCGGGACGATTTCACCCCCGCCGCGGTGCTCGCACATCTCGAAGACCTGACGGGCGTGACGAATCCGCTGTCGGAACGCCGCTGACCATGCGCCCGGCGCGTTGACCGCGTCGATCGACCGGAGAACAAGGTGCCGAGCGCGTGCCCCCACCCCGCCGGGGCAACCTGCGCCAAACTCACCGGGTGACTCCAACCGCTGTAGAACCCCGGGTCCTGCTGATCGACTTGGAGAACAGCGTCGGTGCGGTGCGACCGCGACGGCGCGTCCTGCAAGTCCGCGTGGAGGCACTGCTGGCCGCGGCCGGGCCGGTGCACCACGCGGTCGCCGGGTACGGCGGGGCGGACCTGGCCGACGACCCGACCGCCTCGATGCTCGCCGAGTCGCACGTGTCCGCACTGCGCGTGACACCGTCGGCGAACGCGGCAGAGGAAGCACTGCTCGCACACGCCCGCCGCGTGCACGCCTCACTCGGCTGCCGGACCTTCGTCGTCGCCTCGGGCGACCACCGCTTCGCCGACCTGGCCGACCTGGGCCGACTGGAGGTGGTGGCCTGGGACGGACAGGCAGTCGCCGTGCGCCTGGAGGACGCGGCCCACCGCATCCACCGCATCCCCCGACCGGGCGGCACCCCTGCCGAAACGGTCGACCCGGGGCCACTCGACACCGACGTCGCAGCCGAGACCGCGCCAATGCCGGCCGTGGACCGCAGCGCCCGAACGATGGCGACCGCGCTGCTGACCGGGATCGGCATCGGCATCGGACAACGCCTGGTCGACCTGCTACTACCCCGCCGGCGGTGAGCCGGGTCGCTGTTCCGGACAGCACGGACACCAACGGACTTCCCCGGCGTCTACCGGTACACCGAGCACGCACTGCCCGGTTCACCGCTGGACACCGAGAACCCCGCTGAAGCCGTGCACCCGTCCTTACCTCATCACGACGGCGGCGAAGGGAGCGCACCAGGACCGCCGACCGCAGCACCAACGTGACTCGCCAGAACCGGACGACGGCGGACCTCAACCCACGATTCACCCATTCGGCCGCTAACACTGACCCGAGCCGATACGACGTAGCCGCTGATAACGTCACCGCGGACGGGCCGTAATGCGCGGCAGTGGAAGGCTTGGGGGCCAGGTGGGGCTGTTCGAGAAGCTGAAGCGCAAACTCGCGATCAGACCCGCCTCACCGCCGCCGATGCCCCCACCGGGCCCGCCGCCGCACCCTGCGATGCCGTGGCCACCACAAACTCCCCCGCCACAGGCGCCCCCGCCGTACCCACCGGCGCCGTACCCACCGGGGCCGCAGCCTCCCGGCCAGTACCCCGTCGCACCGCAGCCGTCCGCCGGGTACCCGCCCGTGCCGCAAGCACCCGTGCCACAAGCGCTCTTGCGGCAGCCCACCGCGCCCCAGCCCACCGCGCCCCAGCCGCCCGCGCCGCAGGTTCCCGCGCCGTACCCGCCCGCACCGCCGCAAGACCCCGCACCCCGGCCGCAAGCGCCCGCGTCCCCGCCAGCCGCGCCACCACCGCCCGCACCGCCGGCGTCCCCGGTCCGCACCAAGACCGGCAAGCCGAGTTGGGTCCCGGCCGGCACGACGGTCCGGGTGGACGGGCGCGAACTGCCGGGCGGGATGCTCTACTTCGGGAAGCTCCACCGTTCCGAACGAGTGGACGACCGCCACGTCGAGGTGATCGACCCGACGCTGCCGGTCGACTGGAAGAAGCCCGACCTCCTGGGTCGGAGCATGGGCTACTGGCCCGCCTACCACTCGATCACCCCGCAGGCCAGGGCGGCATACCTGAGCTGGTTGCAGGGCGGGAAGCGGGACCCGGACGCGTACATCGGCCACGTGTTCCTGTACTTCTACGGCCTGGAACGGCGCGCGCTGGTCGACGCACGCCACGACCCGGCCGCGCAGGCCGACCTGCCGGCCATCCTCGACGAGGTCGTCCGCCTGCGCTCCCTCTACGGTGACAACCGCTCGTTCCACGGGTACGCGACCGGTTTCGAACAGGTCCTGCGCCTGCTCCTGAGCGACGGGAACGAGGCGCCGCCCGATCCCGCCGAGCACGACCACTGGCAACCTCCGGCCGCCCTGCGCGCGGGCATCGGCCGGTTCGCCGACGCGAAGCGGCCCGTCCCGGCGGACTGGGCCTGGTCGTGGGCGATGAGCCACCCCGACATCTACCCGAGGACACCGGCCAAGCGGTGCCCGGACGAGTTCCGCGAGTTGTTCACCACCCGCTACCGGGCACGGCACGGCGAAGGTCTCGTGGTGCGCCCGTTGAAGGCGCGGGTGACCGTGGACTACCGGCCCGCCAGCGGGGGGCTCGACACGGTGACCGTGACCGCGGACCTGCCGGACGTCATCACGGCGGCGGCGCCGACGAAGGCGCTCAAGGCGCTGGTCGAGTCCTGCTCGGACGACCTGGACGCCTACAGCCGCCTGCTCGGCCGGCAGCCCGAGGCGGCCGGGACGCTGCCCGCGTTGGCGCTGCTGCCCGACGAGCTGTTCACCGCCGCGCCGGACGGCCTGGCACCCGTGCGCGAACTCGTCGCACGTGTCCTCCCCGACGGCGTGCGGCAGGCGCGCTTCGAACTGGCGGACCTGACGTCGCTGTGGCCCGCGCGGACGCCGGGCAAGTTCGTCAAGGCCGACGCGGTGGGTGTCGCGCAGTTGCTCGACCGGTTGGGCGTCGGGCTCGAACCCGACGTGCGGATGGGCGGGCCGGTGCAGAGCGCGGGACCGGCCGTGCTGTTCCGGCTCACCGCCGCGCAGCCGGCGACCGCGACGCCCGAGTACGTCGCGGCGACGACGCTGCTGCACCTGGCCGCCGTGGTCTCCGCCGCCGACGACGACGTGTCCGCCGCCGAACGCGACCACCTGGTCTCGCACCTGGAGTCGAGCCTGCACCTGACGCCGGGTGAACGGCTCAGGCTGATCGCCCACCTCGACTGGCTGTTGGCGTCGACGCTGAAGCTGACCGGGCTGACCAAGCGGTTGGGCGCGTTGACCACCGCGCAGCGAGCCAGGGTCGCCGGGTTCGCCACCGCCATCGCCGCGGTGGACGGCGTGGTCTCGCCCGCCGAGGTCGACACGCTGCGCAAGATCTACAAGCTGCTGGGACAGGAGCCGGACTCGGTGTACGCCGAACTGCACGCCCTCGCCGCGTCGGCCCGTCCCACGCCCGCCACCGACCCCGTCGTGGTGCTGCCCGCGAGCACCGGGCCGTCCGGCTACCTCCTGCCACCGGCACCGGAGGTGCGCGCGGAGCCGACCGGGGCCGTGCGCCTCGACCCGGCGCTGGTCGAGGCGAAGATGCGGGAGAGCGCGGCGGTGGCGGCCCTGCTCTCGGACGTCTTCGAGGACGAGCCCGAGGAGGCGCCGCCCGCCCCGGTCGTCGCCGTGGCGGCCGTCGGGCCCTTGGACGCCGCGCACTCGGCCTTGGTGCGGGTGCTGGTGACGCGGACGTCCTGGTCCCGCGCCGAGTTCGAAGCCCGTTGCGCCGAGGCTGGTCTGCTGCCCGAGGGCGCGCTGGACGTGGTGAACGAAGCGGCGGTGGAGGTCTCCGACGAACCGCTGATCGAGGACGACGGCGACGGGTTCGTGATCAACGACTACGCAAGGGGAGAACTGCTCGCATGAACGACACGCGCATCCGGCCTCGTGACCGCGACGCGATCATCCAGTCGCTCCGGGCCGGTGTCGTGCCACGCTCGGGGCACCAGCACGTCCAGGTCGGGCGGATGCGCGAGGTCGACTCGTTGCTGCGCGACCTCGACCGGGTCGCCGACGGCGGCTCCACGGCCCGCTTCGTGATCGGCGAGTACGGTTCGGGCAAGACGTTCTTCCTCAACCTGATCAGGTCAGCCGCGTTGAAGAAGCGCCTGGTGACCCTGCACGCGGACCTCGCGCCCGACCGCCGCCTGCACGCGACCGGCGGCCAGGCCCGCGGTCTGTACGCGGAACTGGCCCGCAACGCGTCCACGTCGGCCAAGCCGGACGGCGGCGCGCTGGCGGGAGTGGTCGAGCGGTTCGTGTCCCAGTCCCTGTCCACCGCGCGCGAACGGGGCAGCTCCCCGGAAAGCGTCATCCGGGAGCGCATGGGTGAGCTGTCCGAACTGGTCGGCGGGTACGACTTCGGTACCGTGGTCGAGGCTTACTGGCGCGGGCACGACACCGGCAACGAGCAGCTCAAGATCGACGCGGTGCGCTGGATGCGCGGTGAGTTCACCACCAAGACCGAGGCGCGAACCGCGCTGGGCGTGCGCACGATCGTGGACGACGCGAACTTCTACGACCAGCTCAAGCTGCTGTCCCGGTTCGTGCGCATGGCCGGGTACAGCGGGCTCCTGGTGTGCCTGGACGAGATGGTCAACCTCTACAAGCTGACCTCGTCACAGGCCCGCTCGGCGAACTACGAGCAGATCCTGCGGATCGTCAACGACAGCCTCCAGGGCATCAGCACCCACATCGGCTTCCTGTTCGGCGGCACGCCGGAGTTCCTCATGGACACCCGGCGCGGCCTGTACTCCTACGAAGCGCTCCAATCGCGCTTGGCGGAGAACGCGTTCGCCACCGACGGCTTGGTGGACCACTCCGGACCGGTGCTGAGGCTGAGCAACCTGACGCAGGAGGACTTCTACGTCCTGCTCACCAAGCTGCGCCACGTGCACGCCTCGGGCGACCCGGCCCGGTACCTGGTGCCGGACGAGGCGCTGCACGCGTTCATGCGGCACTGCTCGAAGAACATCGGCGACGCCTACTTCCGCACGCCGCGCACCACGATCCGCGAGTTCCTCAACCTGCTCTCCATCCTGGAGCACAACCCCGGTCAGCCCTGGGAACCACTCGTCGGCGGTGTGCGCTTGGCGGCGGAGTCCAATCCCGACCTCGAACCGCTCGAAGCGCCGACGTCGGGCGGCGAGCGGCTGAACGGCGGGAGTGCGAACCACGGGGGCCTGGCCGACCAGGGCCACGGCGACGAGGGTGTGGACGATGAGCTGGCCACCTTCCGACTCTGAGGGCAGCCAACCGTCCTCGCAGTTCTTCCGGCTGCACGAGAAGGTCCGCCGCTGGGTCCACCGAAGGGGGTGGCAGGCCCTCAACGACGTGCAGGAGCGCGCCATCCCCCTGGTGCTCAAGGGCACCGAGGACGTGATCGTGTCGGCGGCCACCGCGTCGGGCAAGACGGAGGCGGCGTTCCTGCCGATCTGCTCGGCGCTGCTCGACGAGGTGGACGACGGCGGCATCCGGGTGCTGTACGTGTCGCCGCTCAAGGCGCTGATCAACGACCAGCACCGCCGCCTGGAAGAGCTGTGCGCGGACCTCGGGCTGCCGGTGCACCGCTGGCACGGCGACGTGCCCCGCTCCGCCAAGGTGAAGGTGCTCGACCGGCCGGACGGCATCCTGCTGATCACCCCGGAGTCACTGGAAGCGATGTTCGTGTTGCGCGGCATGGAGGTCGGCCGGCTGCTGCGCGCGCTGCGGTGGATCGTGATCGACGAGATGCACTCCTTCCTGGGGACCGAGCGCGGTGCCCAGCTCCAGTCGCTGCTGCACCGCGTCGAGCTGGCCACCCGCCGCCGCGTGCCTCGCGTCGGGCTGTCGGCCACGTTGGGCGACATGGCGTCCGCGCGGGACTACCTGCGGCCGGGCCGGCGTGCCGAGGTCCACCTGCTCACCTCCGAGCACCAGGGCGCCGGGGCGAAGGCGATCATCCGCGGCTACATCGGCCAAGCGACGTCCACTGAGGACGGTGATGCGGACGAGCGCACCTCCGTCGAGCAGATCAGCGAGCACCTGTTCGCGAAGCTGCGCGGCGGCAACAACCTGGTGTTCTTCGACCGGCGCGGCGACGTCGAGCTCTACGCCGACCGCCTGCGCCGCCGCAGCGAGGAACGCGCCGTGCCCAACGAGTTCTTCCCCCATCACGGCAGCCTTGCCAAAGAGGTCCGCGAGCACGTCGAGGAACTGCTCAGGAGCAACCGGCCGGTCACCGTGTTGTGCACCTCGACGCTGGAGATGGGCATCGACATCGGCACCGTCACCTCGGTCGCCCAGATCGGCGCACCGCCGTCGGTCGCCGGCCTGCGCCAGCGGCTCGGCCGGTCCGGGCGGCGCGGGCAGCCCGCCGTGCTGCGCCTGTACGTGACCGCCGAGGAGATCACCGCCGACATCACGCCCCAGGACGAACTGCGGGCCGAGCTGTTCCAGGCCGTCGCGACGATGAGCCTGCTCGCCGACCACTGGTACGAGCCGCCGGACACCTCCTCGCTGCACCTGTCGACGCTGGTCCAGCAGGTCCTGTCGGTCATCGCCCAGCACCAGGGCGCACGACCGGTCGAGCTGTTCCGGTCGCTGTGCGCCGGTGGCCCGTTCGCCCGGGTCGACCAGGCCACCTTCGTCGCCCTGCTGCGCGACCTCGGCCGGGCCGAACTGGTCCAGCAGGAACCCGACGGGCTGCTCCTGCTCGGCCGGGTGGGCGAGCGCATCGTCAACCACCACTCGTTCTACTCGGTGTTCGCCGACAAGCAGGAGTACCGACTGGTCCACGGCACGCGAACGCTGGGTGCCCTGCACCTGACCACACCCACGCCGATCGGCGCACTGATCATCTTCGCGGGACGGCGCTGGCGCATCCTCTCGCTCGACGAGCGCGCGTCGCTCATCGAGGTCGAACCCTCGCGCGGAGGCCGCGCACCGAGGTTCAAGGGGGTCGCCGCCGAGATCCACGACGGCGTCCGCCGCCGGATGCGCGAGGTCTACGAATCCGACGACGTGCCCGGTTACCTCGACGCCACCGCCCAACGGCTCCTCGACGAGGGTCGCGCCACCTACCGCCGCCTCGGCCTCGCCACCACACCGGCGCTCGCCGCCGGCGACAGCACGATCGTGTTCCCGTGGCGCGGGGACCGCATCCTCGACACCCTCGTCGCCTGGCTGACCGTGGCCGGTGTGGAGGCGGTCCGCGACGGCGTCGCGCTCACCGTGCTGAAGTGCACGCCCGCCCAGCTGCGCGCGGTGTGCCGGCAAGTGCTCTTGGAGGACCGCACCACCGCCGAAGACGTCGCCGCCGCACTGCCGGACACCGTCGTCGACAAGTACGATGCCCACTTGGGCGACGACTTGCGCATCCGCGCTTACGCCGCAGGCCACCTGGACATGGCGGGAGCCCGCGCGACGCTGGCCGAACTGATCGAGCGCCTGCCCGAAGCAGACGGGGACATCATCACCGGCGCGCCGCCGCCGATCCCGCGCCGCATCGCCGCCGTCCCGGCCGAGTACGCCGTCGTGGACGTCGAAACCACCGGCTTCGCCGCACGTGGCCGTGACCGGGTCATCGAAGTCGCCGTCGTGCGCGTCGCCGGTGACGGCACCGTGCTGGACGAGTGGAGTTCGCTGGTCGACCCGCGCCGCCGGCTGCGCGCGACGAGCGTCCACGGGATTACCGAGGCCGACCTCACCGGCGCACCCACCTTCGCCGACCTGGCACCGGTCCTCGCCGCGCGGCTGGCCGGCGCCGTCGTCGTGGCCCACAACGCCCCGTTCGACATGGGTTTCCTCGACGCGGAATTCAGCCGCACCGGCCACCCACCGGCCGCCGTCGCGACGCTGTGCACGATGAAGCTGGACAACCGCGTCCACCGGACGGGCCACCGCCGCCTGCGCGACTGCCTCGCCGCAGCCAACCTGCTCGACACCCACGACACAGCCCACCGCGCCCTTCCGGACGCCAAGGCCACCGCGAACCTGCTCCGCCACTACCTGATCCACGCACCGGCCGAGGTGCGCGCCACCATCACCGGCCCGTAGCGGACGAGCGACGAGGAAGCGCGGTCCGGTTGGGACACGGCGAGCTTCGGGCCCCTGGACCACGGGAGTCGGCGCGTGTCGCCCATGCCGTCCACGCGGCGCACTTCTTGGCAGATTGTGGAGATCGTTCGCATTCGGAGTGCCGGTAATCTCCTGCCCCATTGGCCGCACAGGGGTGAGAGGAGCGGCAATCGTGCATTCGGACGCGAAACGGGCCCGAGTCGTCGAGTACTGGCGCACGGTCGAGATGTTCAGTCCGCAGAAAGTGGACAAGGTCGACCGGGAGCGGATGGTCTACGCGGTGCGGCCGGACCAGCCGCTGCCCTGGGAGCCGGGTCACGTCCTCGCCCGCCGCCGCCTCACCGCCAAGCAGACCTGGCGCCACGTCGTCCACCTGGGCATCTACCAGTTGGACGGCGTTTACGAGGCGCTGTCGCGCGTGTTCACCCCCGACGAGGAGAGCTACGACGACCGGCCCGCCGGCGAGAGCGCGGTCGCCGCGTTCGTGGTGGACGAGCGCGGTCAGGCGGTGCTCGACTCGATCGTGCTGTCCGGTTGTGCCTGGGCGACCGGGCAGGTGGTCCGGCACGGGGGCGGCCGAGTCGACTGGCTGTCCGGCTTCGACAAGGCGGCCAACGGGTTCTCCGAGGAGTGGCGGGACATCGTCGCGGTCGAGGACGTCGGCTCGGGCGAAGGCGTCCCGATCACCCGCACGCCGCGGAGCCTGGACCACGGCGACCTGGCCGACTGCCTCGCGGCAGCGGTCGCGGCCACGGGCACGGGCGTCATCCTGCGGCCGGGTGAGATCCGCGTCAGGAGCCAGGTCGTGTCCCGGCGCACGGCGGCGTCGGCGGGCCACGACTTCCTCAACAGCTTCATCGTCGACGACCTGGGGAACGTGGCGGAGCGCTTGGCCAGTGGCGACTTCGGCGCGGCCCTGCGGGAGTACCTGTCACCGGAGGGCTCGATCTCCACCGCCAGGCGCGTGGACGTCCGCGAGAACGTCCACGCGGTGCTGGAGGCGACCGCGCCCGACCGCGTGCCGTCGGGCCGGTGGCCGAGCGACCCGGAGCACCCCTTGGCGTTGAACCAGCAGCTCGCCGTCAACACCGCCTTGAGCATGTCCGACGCCGGCGTGGTCGGCGTCAACGGGCCACCGGGCACCGGGAAGACGACGATGCTGCGCGACCTGATCGCGGCGCTGGTGGTCGAGCGGGCGAGGCGGCTGTCGGTGCTCAGCGACCCGCGCAAGGCGTTCACCAGCCGGAAGATGCGGTGGAAGAGCGGTCAGCGCACGCGAGTCGTCAGCGAATGGCGCCCCGACCTCGTCGGGTTCGAGGTGGTGGTGGCGTCGTCCAACAACGGCGCCGTGCAGAACGTCACCGACGAGATCCCGGCCGCGGACGCGATCGACGGCTCCTGGCGTGCCCAAGCCGCCGCCGTCGACTACTTCGCGGAGATCGCGGGCAACCTGCTGACGACCGATGACGAGCCCGAGGCGGACGACGACCAGGAGGGGTCCCCGGCTCCGGCGTGGGCGCTGATCGCGGCGCGACTGGGCAACAAGGCGAACCGCAGCCGGTTCGTGAACGCCTTCTGGTACGAGACGAGGAAGGACGACGACCCCAAGTCGTGGGACGGACTCCTGGCCATCCTCAGGACCTACGAGAACAGCGCACCCGAGACCGGTTGGCGGAGCGCCGTGGAGGAGTTCCGCGCCGCGGAGGCGCTGGTGAGCACCCTCCGCGCGCGCAGGGACGAGGTCTACCAGGCGGTGCGGAGGCACCAGCGGCTGACCGATGAGGTCGCGGCGCTCCGGCGCTCGGTCGCCGAAGCCCAGGAAGTACTGGACTCCGCACACCACCGGCACACCACCGCCCTCGCCGAGGAAGAGCGCGGCAACGACGCGTTCACGGCGGTCCAGGCCGCGCACCGGGCCGAGGTCGAGCGGATCACCCGCGAGCACCGCACATCCGTCGAACAGGCGGTCGAGGCGTGGAAATCCCTGGTGGACACCCGCTGGCAGGCCCATCTGATGCACCAACAACAACGCCCGAGCACATGGTCGTCGCTGCGCACCTTCGGAAGGTCGTACAGGCGGTGGAAGCGACACGACGCGGCTCTTCTCGAACAGGTCCAGCAGGCACAGGCGGGACTGGCCCTCGCCCACCAGGCACCACTACCGGCGATGCCTACCGCACCGGGCACCCCGGCCTCGCTGACCTGGGCGAGGAACGTGGTAGCCGCTGCTCGGCACGCCGTGGACGAGGCGCGGCGGGCCGTGGAGCGGGCCGCAAGCGCGCTGCGCGACCGCGAGGCCGAACTCGACTCCGCGCGGCGGACCCGGGAGGCCGGCGCGGAGGAGCTGAAAAAACACTTCCCGGACGACGAGTGGTACCACGACCGCGAACGCCGTGAATCGGCCGCTTTGTGGACCGATCCCGAGTGGAACGCGGCCCGTAGTGCGTTGCTCTTGGCGGCGTTGGCCCTGCACAAGGCATTCCTGCGGCACGTGCCCGGTGAGATGCGCCGCAACCTGCAAGCCGCGATGGACCTCGTTTCGGGGGAAGCGCCGTCGGACGTCGCCCAGGACGCCGCGCTGGAAGCGTGGCGCAGCCTGTTCTTCGTCGTGCCGGTGGTGTCGACGACGTTCGCGTCCTACGCCCGGCTGTTCGGGCACCTCGGCCGCGCGGCCCTCGGCTGGCTCCTGGTCGACGAGGCCGGTCAGGCGACCCCGCAGAACGCCGTCGGCGCGTTGTGGCGAACGCGGCGCGCGGTCGTCGTCGGCGACCCGCTGCAGCTCGAACCGGTGACCACCCTGCCCTTCCGCGCCGAACAGGCCATCCGGACGCAGCTCGGCGTCGACGAGGAGTGGTCCGCGAGCCGGACCTCGGTGCAGCGGCTGGCCGACCGCCTGACCCCGCTGGGCACCTCCCTCCCCGACGGTGACGGCCTGGCCTGGGTCGGCGTGCCGCTGACCGTCCACCGGCGCTGCGACCAACCGATGTTCGACATCGTCAACGACATCGCCTACGACGGCCTCATGATCAACGGTACCGGTCCGGCGGCCGGGGAGCGGTTCGCCCGCGCCTTCCCGTCGTTGCCGCCGTCGAAGTGGATCGACGTCGTGTCCGGCACGTCCCAGGGCCACTGGGTACCGGAGGAGGGCGAACGGCTCGACCGGGTGCTGGCCGCGTTGGCGGACCTCGGTTTCGACATGTCCGAGGTCATGGTCGTGGCACCTTTCCGGGACGTCGCCCGGCGGTTGGCGTCGCGGTCCCACCGGTACCCCGGTCTGGTGGCGGGCACCGTCCACACCGCGCAGGGCAAGCAGGCGGACGTCGTGGTGCTGGTCCTGGGCAGCGATCCGGCGCGTCCGGGCGCGCGTCGTTGGGCCGCCGGCAAACCGAACCTGCTCAACGTCGCGGTGAGCCGTGCGAAACGTCGTCTCTACGTCATCGGCAACAGGTCTTCCTGGTCCGCGCAACGCTACTTCGATGTGCTGTCCGCGCATCTCCCCGACTGACCGAGGGGCAGGGACCGGTTCCATCACGGCCGGGTGCGCACCACGCCCCCGTCGACGTCGGCGCGCACCCGTGTGTGGACCCAGCCGTCGCGGTAGCGCTCATCGTCGTGGCTCGGGAACGGCGACTCCGCCGCCCGGACCCGCAGCAGTCCGTGCCGCGCGGTCAACGAGACGCCCGGCAGTACGGCCCGACGACGGGTGGCCGGTGAGCGCCGACCAGGTCCGCCGCGACCACGCCGACCCCGGGTATGTGCAGCAGTCGGCCCAGGGACACGCCGTGACGTCGGACGAACCGATCATGCTCCACTTCGGACACCGGACCGGTGGCGACGACCAGCCTCGGCCGCGTCTTGAAGTCGTGCGGGGCGGTGCTCAGCGAGCGGATGCGCTCGGGGCGGGCGAACACGACGTCGCACCCGGTGTCCGCCAGGGCGTACGACACGTCGTCGTGCTGCCCGAAGACCAGTGTGGTCCCTGCCTGCAACGAGTGCAGCAGACCGACCACGACGCCCACCGGGCTCACCGGGTCGTCCAGCACCAGCACGCGCTCACCGGCCCGCGGCGCGCCGTCCAGCCCGGACAACCGGGTGGTCTCGGCGAGCAGGTCCGGTCCGGTGCGGCCGACCGGGGAAGGGCCGTCCAGGTGCAGCAGCCGATGCGGCGTGCTCGGTGCGGAACCGCCGCCGAGGATCTCCACGCGGATGCCGCACTCGGCGCGGAACCGACCGGGCAGAGCACCGTCGGAGCGGACGTAGCAGCGGGGTCGGGTGCGCGCCAGGTCGCGCATCACCCGGGAACGGCCCGCGCGGTGGTCGACCAGGACCACCCGCGCGCCGCGCGACCACAGCGCGAGCAACGACCACAGGAGGGTCAGGCTGGGCGCCATGTGCAGCACCGCGGTGTCACCGGGGCGCACGCCGTGCGCGCCGTAGGTGGCGTTCAGGGCGTCCACCCGGTCCCGCAACGCGCCGAACGTCCACTCGCGACGGACGTCCGCCCACACGTCCCGCTCCGGTCGACCGGCCAGCAGGTCACCGCCCCACCAGGGGTCGGCATGGATCAGCGTCAATGCCACAGTCGTCAACGTGGCACGTTTCCCGTTATATGACAAGGAGTTCAGTTCGAGTGCCCACGGCCTGGCCGGAGACCCCGGGTGAGGACGAAAATGTCCCTACCTGACAATAAATGCCCTACTTGTCCGCCCTTGCGCGGCTCGGCACGATGACGTCGTGACGGAAGACCAGGTACTGGGTCGCCGGTGGGTGGTGCTGGCCGTGTTGCTGGCCGGGATGCTCATGGGTGGCATGGATTTCACGATCCTCAACGTGGCCCTGCCCACGATCGGCCGCGTCCTGCTGCCGACCAACTCCGAGCTGCTGTGGACGGTCGACGCCTACTCGTTGACCGTGGCCGCGACCCTCGTCGTGTGCGCGACCGCCGGTGACCGGCTGGGCCGGAAGCGGGTGCTGCTCGCGGGCGCGGCCACGTTCGGCGTGGCGTCCGCGGCGGCGGCCCTGTCCTCCGCGCCCGGCCAGCTCATCGCCGCACGTGCCGTGCAGGGCCTCGGCTACGCCATGCTGCTGTCCAGCACGGTGGCGGTGATCCGCGTGGTCTTCCCGGTGGCCCGGGAACGCGCGCTCGCCTACGGCCTGTGGGTGGCCGCGTCCAGCACGGGCGCGGCGCTCGGCCCGGTGCTCGGTGGCCTGCTGGTCGAGTCGTTCTCGTGGGGCGCGGTGTTCCTCGTCAACCTGCCGATCGTGGTGGTGATCCTGGCGCTGGGCGCGGCACTCGTGCCCGAGTCGCGCGGCGACGCCGTGCACCGGTTCGACGCGTTCAGCGCGGTGCTGTCGATCCTCGGCCTCGCGGGCACCGTGTACGGGTTGCAGCACATCGGCCAGCCCGGTCCCGTGCCGCTGGACGCGGTGCTGGTCGGGATCGCGGGTGTGGCGCTGCTGGTGGTGTTCGTGGTGCGGCAGCGCCGGATCGACAACCCGTTGCTGGACCTGCGCCTGTTCGGCGACCGCCGGTTCTCCACGGCCACGGTGTCCATCCTCGTCTGCTACGGCTGCTACACGGGCCTGTTGTTCCTGCTGACCCAGCAGCTCCAGTCCGTGCACGGCTACTCGCCCGCGCAGTCCGGCCTCGCGCTGGTCCCGGTCGCCGTGTCCAGCGCGGTCGGAGGTGTCGTCGCGCCGAGGCTCGCCGCCGTCGTGGGCAACCGCTGGGGCGTCACGACCGGGGTCGTGGTGCTGGCGCTGGCGGTGACGGCGTTGGCCGTGTTCGGCGCGGCGGGGAACTTCGCCGCGTTCGCCGGGGTCGGGCTGGGCGCGGGCATCGTGATGGCGCTCGGCGCGGACTCGATGATGACCGCCGCGCCGCCGGAGCGCGCGGGTGAGGCGGGCGCGGTGCAGGAGACGGGCTTCTCGCTCGGCGCGGGCCTCGGCGTGGCGGCGCTGGGCGTGCTGACCGCCGTGTCCTACCGCTGGGGCGTCGGCGGGGCGACCGCGGCGCTCACCCCGGAGTGGCGGGAGGCGGTCAACGGTTCGATCAGCGGCGCGCTGCGGGTCGCCGACGACCTCGGCGGCGCGGCGGGCGAGGCCCTGCGCGCCGCGGCGCGCTCCGCCTACGAGGCCAGCTTCTCCTTCACCGGGGCCGTGGTGGCGTCCGCGCTGCTGCTCCTCGCCGTGTCGACGGCCGTGCTGCTGAGGCCGGCCGCGGCGGTCGAGGCCGACCGCCCCGCCGAAGAAGCCGAGTCGTCGGGTTCCCCGGCCTGACGACCCGGCTCCAGCGGGCCCCGTGCTTCCCCCGCACGGGGCCCGCGCATCTTGTCCCGGTACCAGTTGCCCCACTCCTCCAGCTGCTCCGCGAGGTCCTTGAGGCTCAGCCCGACCTCGGTCAGCGAGTACTCGACCTTCGGCGGGACCTCCCGGTAGACGGTCCGCCGCACCAGCCCGTCCTCCTCCAGCTCCCGGAGCTGGCGGGTGAGCATCCGCGGCGTGATGTCCGGCATCATGCGGTTCAGCTCACCGAAGCGCAGCGTGCCCCGGAACAGGTACTTGAGGATGCTCAGCTTCCAGATGCCGCCCAACACCGTCATGGCGACCTCTAAGGTGCAGTAATCAATCACCGAGCGCAACCAGTCACGCACCGCCTCACCCGCCGCCGCGGCGTGCTCGTCGATCAGGCTGACGTGGGTGCCCGGCACGGTGACCACGTCGTGCGGCAGCGGCCACACCGACCGCTCGGGAGGCGCGCCCGGGAGGTCCGCCGCGCGCACCACCAGGGTGGGCACGTCCACCGGCTCTGGACTCCAGCCCCGGAACAGGCGCAGGTGGCGGCCCATCGCGGTGAGGGTGGCGTCGTCCACCAGCTCGGCGACCTCCGGCTTCCCGGCCAGCTCGTCGAACAGGGTGGCCTGGATGAGCCGGATCTCGTCGTCGTCGGGCAGGAACGTGTCCAGCAGCACCACGGCCGCGGGCCGCCGCCGCGCCGACCCCGCCGCGACGGCCTGCGCGAGCCATCCGCCCGACAAGTACCCGACCAGCACGAACGGGTCGTCGCCGACCACCCGCGGCACGACGTCCAGGTGGTCGGCGACCACGTCCGCCACGCTGGTGGGCAGTGATTCGCCCGCCGCGTACCCCCGGGCGGTCACCGCGTGCACCGGCCGCTCGCCGCGGAACACCGCCGCGAACCGGGCGAACTGGTACGGGCTGGCGGGCGCGACGAAGGACGGCAGGCACACCAGCGCGTGCTCCGCGCCGTCACCGCCGAACCGGACGGCCTCCCGCCGACGCCGCCCGGCGCCCTCCGGCCGGAGGTCGGCCGCCAGCGCCAGCAGCTCCAGCGCCTCGCCGATCCGACCTGTGGCCCGCGCGCCCTCGAACAGCGGCACCAGCGCCCGCCCCGCGCCCTGGACCGGAACCGGCTCGACGGGCTCTGCGGCCTCCTCGGGCACGACCTCGCCGACCAGCTCGTCGATCACCCCGGCGAGGCCGTCGACGGTCGGGTGGTCGAACAGGGCGGTCGCCGGCAACCGCGCGCCGGTCAGCGCGTTCAACCGGGTCCGCAGCTCCAGCGCGGACAGCGAGTTCAGGCCCAGCTCGGTGAACGTGTCACCGGCCCCGATCCCGCCCTCCTGCCTGCCCAGGGCGCTGACCAGCTCCCGGCTGACGACCTCGGCGATCACCTCGGTCCGCGCCGGCCCGGTGAGCCCGGCCAGCCGCGACCTCAGCTCCGGCTCCTCGGCGCGACGCGGCGCGGGCACGTGCACACCGCCGCCGTCCAGCCAGTACCGCCGGCGTTGGAACGCGTACGTCGGCAGCTCGGCGCGCCGCAGACCGGTGAACAGCTCGCGCCACGTCACGTTCCCGCCGTCCGCGAACAGCGCGCCCGCGGCGCGCAGGAACTCGTCGAAGCCACCGCTGTCCCGCCGCAACGAGCCGACCACGGTGGCGTCCACGTCCAGCGCCTCCGCCGTGTCCCGGACGGCCGTGACCAGCACCGGGTGCGGGCTGACCTCGACGAACACCACGTGCTTGCCGCCGATGAGGCCCTCCACCGCCTCCTGCAACCGCACCGGCTCGCGCAGGTTGCGGTACCAGTAGTCGGCGTCCAGCCCGGTGGTGTCCAGGCGGGCGGCGGTGACCGTGGAGTGGAACGGCACGTCGGAGGCCGTCGGCTCCAGGTCCGCGAGGTCGGCCAGGAGCCGGTCGCGCACCGCTTCGACGTGCGGCGAGTGCGACGCGTAGTCCACCGGGATGATCCGCGCCCGCACGTCCTCGGCGCGCAGCCGGTCGTGCAGGCCGGTCACCGCCTCGACGTCACCCGCCACGACGGTGGCGTGCGGTCCGTTGACCGCGGCCACCGACAGCCGCCCGGACCAGTCGGCCAGCAGGTCGACCGTCCGGTCCACCGGCAGCGGCACGGACAGCATCCCCCCGTGCCCGGCGATCGCGGACAGGGCGCGGCTGCGCAGGGCCACCACGCGGGCCGCGTCCTCCAGGCTGAGCGCGCCCGCGACGTGCGCCGCCGCGATCTCGCCCTGCGAGTGGCCGACGACGGCGGCGGGCGTGACGCCGACCGACTCCCACAGCCTGGCCAACGACACCATGATCGCGAACAGGACGGGTTGGAGCACGTCCACGCGGTCGAACCCGCCCGACCGCAGCACCTGCGCGAGCCGCCAGCCGGTGTGCGGCGCCAGCGCCCGCTCGCACTCGGCCATCGCCTCGGCGAACACCGGGGAGGCGTCCAGCAGCTCCACGGCCATCCCGATCCACTGGGACCCCTGGCCGGGGAACACGAACACCACCTTCTCCCGCTCCCGCGCGGGCCGCGTGCCGCCCTCGGCGACCGCGTCCAGGCCGGCGAGCAGTTCGTCCCGGTCGCGGCCGACGACCACGGCTCGGTGGTCCAGCACGGCGCGGGTGGTGGCCAGCGCGTGGCCGACCTCGCCGGGGTGCCAGTCGCTGCCGTCGAGGAAGTCACGCAGCTTGGCCGCCTGGGCGCGGACGGCCTCCGCCGAGTGGCCGGACAGCACCCACGGCGTCGCGGGCAGGTCCACCGGCTCGGGCTCGGGTTCTGCGGCGGGTGGTTCCTCCAGGACCACGTGGGCGTTGGTGCCGCTGATGCCGAACGACGACACCGCCGCCCGACGCGGACCCTCCACCACCCACTCCCGCGCCTCGGTGAGCAGCTCCACCCGCCCCGACGACCAGTCCACGTGCGGAGTCGGCTCCGTCACGTGCAAAGTCCTCGGCAACACCCCATACCGCATCGCCATGATCATCTTGATCACACCGGCCACACCCGCCGCCGCCTGCGTATGACCGATGTTCGACTTCAACGACCCCAACCACAACGGCTCGTCCCGATCCCGACCGTACGTCGCCAACAACGCCTCGGCCTCGATCGGATCACCCAACCGCGTCCCGGTCCCATGAGCCTCCACAACCTGCACATCACGCGGCGACAGCCTCGCGTCGGCCAGCGCCCGTGTGATGACCCGCTGTTGGGAGCGGCCGTTGGGCGCGGTCAGACCGTTCGACGCGCCGTCCTGGTTCACCGCCGTGCCGCGGACGACCGCCAGCGCGCGATGACCATTGCGCCGCGCGTCGGACAACCGTTCCACCAGCAACAGACCCACGCCCTCGCCCCACCCGGTGCCGTCCGCGTCGGCGGAGAACGACTTCGAGCGGCCGTCCGGGGCCAGACCGCGCTGGCGGCTGAACTCCACGAACGTGCCGGGCGTGGACATGACCGTGACACCACCGACCAACGCCAGGTCGCACTCACCCGACCGCAACGCCTTGGCCGCCAAGTGCAGCGCCACCAACGACGACGAGCACGCCGTGTCCACGGTGGCGGTCGGGCCGGTCAGGTCGAACATGTAGGAGAGGCGGCCGGAGATCACGCTGGCCGTGTTCCCGGTCAGCAGCACGCCTTCCAGTTCGCCCGGCATCTGGCTGACCGGCGGCGCGTAGTCGTGGTACATCGCGCCGATGAACACGGCCGTGTTGCTGCCCCGGACGCCATACGGATCGATACCCGCGTGCTCGAACGCCTCCCACGCCGTCTCCAACAACAAACGCTGCTGCGGGTCCATCGCCACCGCCTCACGCGGCGAAATCCCGAAAAACCCCGCATCGAACTCATCCGCCCCGTAAAGAAAACCCCCCGACCGCGTCATCGACTTACCAAGGACATCCGGGTCCGGATCATACAAATCAGCAGCCCAACCCCGATTCGAAGGAAACCCACCGATCGCATCCCCCTCCCCCACGACCAACTCCCACAAACCCTCCGCCGACACCACACCACCCGGATAACGACACGCCATACCCACCACCACCAACGGGTCGTCATCGACCCCGGTCGGCGCGGTCACGGCCGGCGTCGGCTCCCCCGCGCCGGTCAGGCGTTCCACCAGCAGGTCCACCACGGCGGCGGGCGACGGGTGGTCGAACACCAGCGACATCGGCAACGGCACGTCGGTCTCCGCGCCGAGGCGGTTGCGGAACTCCACCGCCATCAGCGAGTCGAAACCCAGCTCCTGGAAGGGTTTCACGAGCGGCAGGGCGTCGGCGTCGGCGTGCCCGAGGACACCCGCCGCCTGGGCGCGCACCACCATCGTGAGGTGTTCGCGCAGGTCGTTCGTCGCCGGCTTGGGCCGGGTCCGTCGCCGCGCGGGAGGGCGTCCGAACAGGCCGCGCAGCAACGGGTGCGCGGTGGCCGACCGCTCCACCCGCAGCGGAGCCAGCAGCGCCCGGTCGGCGGCGATCGCGCGGTCGAACAGGTCGAGCGCTTCGGCGTGCGACAGGACACCGACGCCGGCGCGTGCCATGCGCAGCACGTCCGCGTCGGCCAGGTTCTGCGACATGCCGCCGCTCTGCTCCCACAGCCCCCACGCGAGCGCGGTGCCGGGCAGGCCGCGCGACCGGCGGTGCTGGGCGAGCGCGTCGAGGTAGGCGTTGGCGGCGGCGTAGTTCGCCTGGCCCGCCGCGCCGATCAGCCCGGACACCGACGAGTACACGACGAAGGCGTCCAGGTCGCCGGTCAGCTCGTGCAGGTTCCACGCGGCGTCCACCTTGGGCCGCAGCACGTCCAGCAGCCGGTCCGGCGTGAGCGCGGTGACCACGCCGTCGTCCAGCACACCGGCCGCGTGGACCACGGCCTTGAGCGGGCGGTCGGCGGGCACGGTGGCCAGCAGTCCGGCCAGCGCGTCCCGGTCGGCCGCGTCGCACGCCTCGACGCGTGCCCGCGCACCGGCTTCGGCCAGTTCGGCGACCAGCTCCGCGGCGCCCGGCGCGTCCGGGCCGCTGCGGCTGAGCAGCACCAGGTCACGCACCCCGTGCCGGCGCACGAGGTGCCGGGCCAGCGACCGGCCGAGCGCGCCGGTCCCACCGGTGATCAGCACGGTGCCGTCGAGCGTCGCCGGTTCGACCGCTGGGGAGCGCACGAGTTCCGGCGCGAACGCCGCGCCCTCGCGCAGCAGCACCTGCGGCTCGCCCGTGGCGACCGCCGCGCCCAGCGCGTCGGCCGACGCCCGCGTGCCGTCCACGTCCACCAGCACCAGCCAGCCGGGGTGCTCGGTCTGCGCCGACCGCACCAGGCCCCACGCGGTGGCGGGTGCGGGCTCGACCGGTCCGTCCCCGGCCGCGCCGGTGGTGACCAGCACCAGGCGCGAGGCGGAGAACCGCTCGTCGGACAGCCACAACCGCACCGCTTCCAGGGTGTCCAGCGCGATACCCGCCGGGTCGGTCCCGGTGACCGGCAGCGCCACCACCTCGGGCACCTCGGCGAGAGCGGCCAGTTCTCCGTGCGAGGCCACGAAAAGCGGCGGTACGCCGCCCGCCGGCTCCAGTGGCCGCCACCGCACCTCGTACAGCGAGCCGGCGCCGAAGCCGCCCGCCGGCGCTTCCCGCCACAGCAGTTCGTCCACGGTGATCACCGGCGCGCCCGCGGTGTCCTGGATGGTGAGCGACACCGCGTCCCGGCCGCGCCGGGTGGCCCGCACGCGCAGCCGGGTCGCGCCCGCGGCGTGCAGCCGGACGCCGGACCACGAGAACGGCAGCCGGGTACCGGTGGCGTCGTCGGCGACGCCGGGCAACAGCACGTGCAGCGCCGCGTCCAGCAGTGCCGGGTGCAGCAGGAACCCTTCACCGGGGCGGTCCAGGTCCACCTCGGCGAACAGCTCGTCGCCGTCGCGCCACGCGGCGACCAGGCCCTGGAACGCGGGCCCGTACCGGTAACCCTGTTCCGCCAGCCGCTCGTACACGTCGGTCAGGTCCAGTTCGTCCGCGTCGGGCCACGCGGCCGGCACGGGCACCGTCGCGTGGTCCGGTCCCAGCACGCCCGTCGCGTGCCGCGTCCACTCCCCGTCGGACTGCCGGGAGTGCACGGCCAGCACGCGCCGGCCCGCGTCGTCGGGCTCGGTGAGGGTCATCTGCACGACCACGCTGCCGTCCTCCGGCAGCACCAGCGGGCTGGTGAGGGTCAGCTCCCGCACCGCCGCGCACCCGACCTGCGCGCCCGCGGTGAGGGCGAGTTCGACGAACGCGGTCGCGGGCACGACCACCGAACCGAGGACCGCGTGGTCGGCCAGCCACGGGTGGGTGGCCAGGGACAGCCGCCCGGTGAACGCGTGGCCGCCCGTGTCGGCGAGGTCCAGCGCGGTGCCCACCAGCGGGTGCTCGGTGGGGCGCAGCCCGGCCGACGTCAGGTCACGTCCCGCCGTCGGTTCCAACCAGTGCCGTTCGCGCTGGAACGCGTAGGTCGGGAGGTCGATCCAGCGCGCGCCGGGGAAGGCGCGCTTCCAGTCGACCTGCACGCCGCGCGTGAAGACGCCGGCGAGAGCCGCCGCGAACGTGTCCGGTTCCGGCTTCACGCCGCTGAGCGCGGCCAAGGCCGTGCTCGCGTCCGGTTCGGCGAGGCAGTGCGGGACCAGCGCGCTCAGCGTGCCGTCCGGCCCGAGTTCCAGGAACGTGCGCACGCCCTCCCGCTCCAGGACGGCGACGGCGTCGGCGAACCGCACCGCCTCCCGCGCGTGCCGCACCCAGTGCTCCGGATCGGTCAGCTCGGAGGTCACCAGCCCACCGGTCAACGTCGAGACGATCGGCAGTTCCGGTTCACGGAAGGTCAGGCTCTTCAGAACTCGTCGGAAGTCGTCGAGCATGGGGTCCATCAACGGCGAGTGGAACGCGTGGCTCACCGACAACCGCTTCGTGCGAACACCCCTGTCCCGCAACGAAGACACAACCGCCGACACCTGCGACTCATCACCCGCCAACACCACCGAAGCAGGACCGTTCACCGCCGCCACACCCACACCACCGGACAACAACGGCACCACGTCCCGCTCCGACACCCCCACCGCGACCATCACCCCACCAACCGGCAACGCCCGCATCAACCGACCACGCGCCGACACCAACCCAACCGCATCACCCAACGACAACACACCCGCCACATGCGCCGCCGCGATCTCACCAATCGAATGACCCACCAGAAAATCCGGAGACACACCCCAGGAACGCACCAACCGGTAAAGGGCGACGCTCAGCGCGAACAGGGCAGGCTGCGTGATCCCCGTGTCGTGCAAGCGCTCACCGGTGGCGACGGCGTGCCGCACCTCCCCGTCGAACGCGGCCAGCACCTCGTCGTAGAACTCACCGAACTCCGGGAACGTCCGCGCCAGCTCAAGCCCCATGCCGGCGCGCTGTGCGCCTTGGCCGGGGAACGCGAACGCCAACCCGGATGACGGCGTCTCCGCCGTCACCGAGCCCAGCCCGGTCAGCAGCTCGTCCCGGTCCGCGCCCACGACCACCGCGCGGTGCGGGAGGACCGCTCGCGTGGAGGCCAGCGAGAACCCCACGTCGACGGGACTCCAGTCACGCCCGGTGAGGAACTGTTCGAGCCGGGATGCCTGTGCCCGCACCGCGGCCGGCGTGTGCCCGGACAGCACCCACGGCACCAGCGCCGGCCCACGGCCCTCGCCCGATGCCGGAACCGGCGCGGCGGTCGGCTGCGGGGCCACCTGTTCCGACACGACCACATGGCAGTTCGCACCGCCCATCCCGAACGAGCTGACACCTGCCACCAGCGTTCCGCCCGGCCAGGGTGAGAGCCGGTCCTGCACGGCGAGCCGCAGCTCGTCGAGCGGGATGTCCGGGTTGGGCGTGCGGAAGTTCAGGCTGGGCGGCAGTTCCCGGTGCCACACGCTGAGCGCGAGCTTGATGAACCCGGCGATGCCCGCCGCGCCCTCCAGGTGCCCGATGTTGGTCTTCACCGAGCCGACGCGCAACACCCGCTCCTCGGCGGCCGTGCCGACGACCGCGCCCAGTGCCGCCGCCTCCACCGGGTCACCGACCCGCGTCCCGGTGCCGTGCAGCTCCACGTAGCCCACCAGCGCCGGGTCCACCTCCGCGTCCCGATAAGCGCGGCGCAGCACCTCCTCCTGCGCGGCCACGTCCGGCACCGTGACGCTGCTGCCGCCGCCGTGGCACACCGCGCTGCCGCGCACCACGCAGTACACGCGGTCGCCGTCGGCCAGCGCGGCGGCCAGCGGCTTGAGCACCACCGCGCCGCCGCCTTCACCGCGCACGTACCCGTTGGCGCGCGCGTCGAACGTGTAGCACCGGCCGTCGGGCAACAACCCGCCCCACTTGGCGGAGACCTCGGACGTGCGGGGCAGCAGGCTGATGTTGACGCCGCCGACGATCGCGGCCTCCGACTCGCCCGAGCGCAGGCTCTCCACCGCCAGGTGCAGCGCCACCAGCGAGGACGACTGGCCGGTGTCCACCACCATGCTCGGCCCGGTGAGGCCGAGGAAGTGCGACAGCCGGTTCGCGATGAGGGCCCGCTGGACACCCGGCATGGTGTGCCCGGTTTCGCCACCCCTGGACAGGAGCTGGGCGAAGTCGTCCCAGATCGTGCCGACGAACACGCCGACCGACCGGCCGCGCAGGCCGGTCGGCACGATCCGCGCGTCCTCCAGCGCCTCCCAACCCAGCTCCAAGGCCAACCGCTGCCGCGGGTCCATGTGCGCGGCCTCGCGCGGTGATATCCGGAAGAACCCCGGGTCGAACCGGTCGACGTGGTCCAGGAACGAGCCGCGACGGGTGTCCCCGCCCGGCTCGGCCCGGTCGGCGGGCACCTCGCCGACCACGTCGCGGCCGGTGCGGAGCAGGTGCCAGAACTCGTCCGGGTTGCCCGCGCCCGCGAACCGGCAGGACAGGCCGACGACGGCGATCGCGCCGGACCGCCGCCCCGCACTGGCGTAGGACGTGTTGCGCACAGTCTTCTCCTACGACTCGAAGGTGGGTGTCGGGTCCGCGGGCGCGTCGATCTCGATGTCCAGGACGGTGGTCAGGCGGCCGACCATGAAGTAGACGCCGACCAGCGCGACCACTTCGACGACCTGGCTGTCCCGGAAGTGCTCGCGGAGGCGGGCGAACACGGCGTCGTCCACGCGCGGCCCGGCGGCGACCTCCGCCACGAACGCGAGCACCGCGCGCTGCCGGTCGTCGAAGTGCCCGTCCGGTGCACCGGCGCTCAGCGCGGCGAGCTGCCCGGGGCTCAGGCCGGCGCTCAGCCCGCCCGCGCGGTGCTGCGCCCACACGTACTCCGCGCCGAAGTGGCGGGCCGCGGCCAGCACCACCAGCTCGCGGTCGGCGTCGGTCAGGGTGCTGTCCAGCGCCTGGGCGCGCCCGATGTCGGCGACCGCGGTGAGCAGCGCCGGGTTGTGCCCCAGGATGCGGAAGACGTTGAGCAGCGTGCCGTCGTGCGGGTCGCCGTAGATCGGGGTGGGCATGGCGAAGGACGGCGCGAGGTGCGGGTAGGTGACACGGGCCATCGTTCCTCCTGGTGGTCAGCGCTCGGCGAGGCGCAGCGCTCGGGTCAGCAGCTCGCCGACCGCCGCCGTCTCGGTGAGGAAGCCGTCGTGCCCCTGCCGGGACCGGATCACGTCCAGGCCGGCGCAGCCGGGCAGCTTGTCGGCGAGTTCGCGTTGCAGGCGCAGGGGGTACAGCCGGTCGCTGTCGATGCCGCCGATGACGAACGGCACCGGGCACGACGCGAGCGCCGCGTCCACACCGCCCCGGCCGCGGCCCACGTCGTGCCCGTTCAGGGCGCGGGTGAGCACGACGTAGCTGGCCGCGTCGAAGCGGGCGACCAGCTTGCGGGCCTGGTGCCGCAGGTAGCTCTCCACGGCGGGCAGGCCGGGTCGCTGGTCGTCGTTGCCGAACCGCTCGTCCAGCTCGGTCTCGGAGCGGTAGGTGAGGTGGGCGATGCGGCGGGCGAGCGCGAGGCCGGCGCGCGGTGCGCGGCCCGTGGCGTGGTAGTGACCGCCCTGCCAGTCGGGGTCGGCGGTGATGGCGGCGACCTGCGTGCTCTGGGTGCCGATCTGGTCGGCGGTGGCGCGCGCGCCGACGGCCAGCACCATCGCCGCGCGAACCCGGTCTGGCCGGCCGATCGCCCACTCCAGCGCCCGCGCGCCACCCATCGAACCGCCCACCACGGCCGCGAACTCCCGGACGCCCAGGACGTCCGCGAGGGCCGCCTCGGCGGCGACCTGGTCGCGCACGGTCACCTCGGGGAACCGTCCACTCCAGACGGTCCCGTCCGGGTGGGTGGCGGTCGGCCCGGTGCTGCCGTAGCAGCCGCCGAGCACGTTCGCCGCGACCGCGCACCACCGCCGGGTGTCCAGCGGGCGGCCCTCCCCGACCAGGCCGTCCCACCAGCCCGGCGTCGGGTGGTCGGGCGGCCCGGCCGGGCCGGTCACGTGCGAGTCGCCGGTCAGCGCGTGCAGCACCAGCACGACGTTGTCCCGCGTGGGGGACGGCGTGCCCCACGACTGCACGGCCAGCTCCACGTCCGGCAGCACCTCGCCGGACTCCAGCCGCAGGGGGCCGATCGCGATGTTCCGCACCCGTTCGCCGGGGAACGCGACGGGCGCGGGCGCGTGCACCGTCATCGGGCGACCGCCGCGAACCCGGTCTTCAGGTCGTCGATGATGTCGTCGATGCTCTCCAGGCCCACCGACAGCCGCACGGTGGCGGGCGTGATGCCGGCCGCCAACTGCTGCTCGGAGGTGAGCTGGGCGTGGCTGGTGGTGGCCGGGTGCAGCACCAGGGACCGCACGTCGCCGATGTTCGCGACGTGGCTGTGCAACGACAACGCGTCGATGAACCGCCGCGCGGCGGCCTCGCCGCCGGCGATCTCGAACGCCACCACCGCTCCCGCGCCGCGCGGGGCGAGCTCGCGGGCCCGGTCGTACCAGGGCGAGGTGGGCAGCCCCGCGTAGGCCACGGACCGCACGTCGTCCCGCCCCGCGAGGAACTCGGCGACGGCCGTCGCGTTGGCCACGTGCCGCTCCACCCGCAGGCTCAGCGTCTCCACGCCCTGCCCGAGCAGGAACGCGCTGAACGGCGACACCGCCGCGCCGAGGTCCCGCAGCACCGAGACGCGGGCCTTGATGGCGTACGCGGCCGGCCCGAGGTCGGCGTAGACCAAGCCGTGGTAGCTGGGGTCCGGCGTGGTGAACTGCGCGAACCGGCCCGACCTCCAGTCGAACGAGCCACCGTCCACGACGACGCCCGCGATGGTGGTGCCGTGACCGGCCAGGTACTTGGTGGCGGAGTGCACGACGACGTCCGCGCCGTGCCGCAGCGGCTGCACCAGGTACGGCGTGGCGACGGTGTTGTCCACGACCAGCGGCAGGCCGTTGCGGTGGGCGACCTCGGCGACGCCCCCGATGTCGAAGACCTCGTTGCGCGGGTTGGAGATGCTCTCGCCGAAGAACGCGCGGGTCTCCGGGCGGACGGCGGCCTGCCACTGCTCCAGGTCGTCCGGGTCGTCGACGAACGCGACCTCCACCCCGTACCGCGGCAGCGTGTGCCCGAACAGCGTGTGCGTGCCGCCGTACAACCGGGGGCTGGACACGATGTGGTCGCCGGAGCCGGTCAGGTTCAGCACCGACACCGCCGACGCGGCCTGCCCGGACGCCAGCAGCAGCGCGGCGACACCGCCCTCCAGGGAGGCGATCCGCTGCTCCACGGCGTCCTGCGTGAAGTTCATGATCCGCGTGTAGACGTTGCCGGTCTCGGACAGGTTGAACAGCGCCTCGGCGTGGTCGGTGCTGTTGAAGGCGTAGGAGGTGGTCTGGTAGATCGGCAGCGCCCGCGCGTTGCTCGCCACGTCCGGCGAGTGGCCGACGTGGATCTGCCGCGTCTCGAAGCCCCATGACCCACTCGGGTCCGGGAGCTGCTCGGGGGTCTCGGCGCGCACGGTGGTCTCGGTCACGGTGTGTCCTCTCGCAGGGAGGTGGGACCCGTGCACGGGCACGGGCCTGGTGTGGGAAGGGGGAAATCAGCCTTCGAACGGGCCTGTCGTGGGAAGGGGAATCAGCCTTCGAGGCGAAGTGCGCGCGGCAGTGCGCGCACTTCGGGGAGCACGGCGAGCTTGTCCAGGGCGGACAGCACCGCCGGATCGGGCGCGGGGCGGGTCGTCACCACGACGTGGGAACCGCGGCGCGACAGGGACTCCGGCTCGACACCCTGACCCGCGAACACCGCGCCCACCTCGACCGGCACGCCCGGCCGGTCGTCCACCTCGACCCGCACGTGGTAGCCGGTGGCCGTGCCGCCGCGCGGGTCCACGGGCAGCGCCACGGGTGCGGCGTCGGCGGGACGGGTGACGCCCGCGGCCAGGTCCCGGGCGACCGACACCAGGTCGCCGAGAACGGCGCTGGCGGTGGCGTCGCCGCCCGCGCCCGCGCCGCGGAACAGCAGCTCGCCGGCCGCCTCCGCCTCGACCAGCACGGCGTTGAGCACACCGTCCACGACCGCCAACGGGTGGTCGGCGCGGACCATCGCCGGGTGGACGGCCACGTTCACCTGTCCGTCGACCCGCTCGCACACCGCGATCGGCTTCACGACCCGACCGGAGGCCTGCGCCGCGGCGATGTCCTCGGCCGTCACCTCCGCGATGCCGGTCCGCCGCACCTCCCCCGGGTCGACGACCGCGCCGAACGCGGCGAACGCGAGCAGCGCGGCTTTCGCGGCGGCGTCGTGCCCCTCGATGTCGGCGGTCGGGTCGGCTTCGGCATACCCGAGCCGCACCGCCTCCGCCAGCGCGTCCCGGTAGCAGCCGCCGGTGCGGGTCATGGTGGTGAGCACGAAGTTGCAGGTGCCGTTGACGATCCCGCTGACCCGCGTGATCCGGTCGCCCGCCAGCGACTCCCGCAACGGCCGCAACACGGGCACCGCACCGGCGACCGCGCCCTCGTAGCGCAGTGCCGCGCCGCTGGACTCCGCCGCCGCGCGCAGCTCCAGGCCGTGCCGGGCCACCAGCGCCTTGTTCGCCGTCACCACGGATTTCCCGGAGCGCAGCGCCGACAGCACCAACTCCCGCGCGGGCTCGACACCACCGATCAGTTCCACCACGACGTCGACGTCCGCGTCGACCAGCGCGGCGGCGTCCGTGGTCAGCAAGTGGCGCCACGGTCCGGCGTGGCGGGCGGGTTCGAGCACCGCGATGCCGACGAGGTCCACCGGCGCGCCGATGCGGTCGCGGAGTCCCGCGGCACGCCCCGTGAGCAGCCGGACAACGGCCGAGCCGACCGTCCCGTGGCCGAGCAACGCGACGCGAACAGGCCGATCCAACACTGTGCATCCCCCAGTTTGGTCGTGTATTCAACACGGCCGCGAATAGGCGGTCCGGTTGTCCCGTCAAGGCAGGCAAGCAGCGAAAGAACGGCTGGCGCGTCCTTTACCTCCGAGTCGGACGGAAATCCTCCGCGCACGCGTCGGCCCTCAGGAGCCACCCCGCCGGCCGCTCGCGGCACACAGCGTCAACCGCAGGCGACCCACCCGGCCCGACACTCCGCGCCCGACCCGCGCCACCCGCCGCGCGCACGGTGACACGATGCGCATGACCAGCGGAAACAGCAGACGACAGCACCGGGACCGACACCCATGACACCCCCTGGCACGAACCCACCCCCGGAGAAGGCGCGCGAATACGCGAACAATCCCGAAGAGAAGTCTGCGAACCCGAAACGACGGCTCACAAATACCGACGAATCGAAGTCACCGACGCTTTAACACGTCACGAACATACACATGGACCGGTGGCGACTGTCAACCAACCAATGACCGCGACGGACACGGCCGCACCCCACCTGTTCCCCCTAACGACGTGGACAGGATTGATACTGAAGGAAAGTGCACCAGGGACGGCCCTCGCCGAACCAGGACGCACGCGCCCATCACCGGCGACGTCAAGCGGCCGTCCCAGCGAATCGATCCGCACCGCCAGCGCTCACAGCCAGAGACTGTGACGTGCAGCACAGGACGGATCACCCACTCATCCAGCCATCCCCAATAGCTCGATATGGGTGTTTTGCGCCGATGGCGCGCCGCCGCGCCGGTCGTGGTGGGTGGGTCCGGGGGCACGGAGATCCGCGGTGTTCAGAAGTCCTCGCCCGCCGGCCCGTCCACCGGAGTCCTCGCCACGCTCCAGCCGGGCGACATACCGTGCGAAGGCCATGATCGTCGCACTGCCCCTCCACACTCGCACTGCCCCACCACAGGTGAACGCGCCCAGGTGGCGGCCGAGCCGGTCGAGGACGTTGATCGCCAAGACTCGAGAACGGCGGCGCGCACCACCCTCGATGTCGTCGCCGTAGGCGGCGTCGGCCGCCGACGGCAACTCCGCTCGGGGGAACACCCAGAGCGCCTTCCCACACAGGTCATGGCGCCCGACACGGGACGGTGCTGGTCGTGGTCGACCAGCCCGCCACCACCGGCGCCCTGCCCGTCGCGGTCGCCCGCGCGGCCGGCCACCGGGTCGCCTGCCCGCCCGGTCCGGCGATGCGCCGTATCGCCGACCTCTACCCCGGCACGGCCAAGACCGACGCCCGCGACGCCTTCGTCATCGCCGACGCGGCCTGCACGCTGTCCCTCACCCTGCGCGCGGTCGGCACCGGCGACGACACCCTCGCCGAACTCGGCGTGCTGGTCGGGTTCGACGACGTCCTGGCCGCCGAAGCCACCCGCATCTCCACCCACATCCGCGGCCTGCTCACCGGCATCCACCCCGCCCTCGGAACCCGGATCGCGCACTCGGCGGTGCTGGAGATCCTGTCCCGCTGCGGCGGACCGGCCGGCATCCGCAAAGCCGGACGACGCACAGTCGCCGCGATCGCCGCCGCGAACGCGCCCGCATGGGCACCAACTGGTCGAGTCCATCTGGACCGCCCTGGACGAGCAGACCGTGACCGTTCCGGGCACCACCGCGGCGGACACGGTCCCGCCCGGGCTCACGGAAAGCCTCAATCCGTGCTCCAGCAGCGGAAAGCCGTCGCCACCGACGTCGAGGGGTGCTTGATGCGCACCCTTCGCGGCCGAGCCTTCGACCATCGGCCGAGCCTGACCCATCTCCTCCGACATCATTCGCCGAGTGCGAAAGGCGGGTGGAAATGCAAGGTGACGCGAAGGGAACCGGGAGGCTCGGTGAAACCACGCAGTGCGGCCAGTGCGGACTTCCCGTACACCATGTCGACGATCTGCTACATCGAAGTCGCATCCGATGGCACGGTGACCTTCGGGCAGGACGCGGGCACTTACGAGCGGGCTCGTTCGGGCGCGTCGCGCCTGTACGCCGTCTGGCCCGGTCAGTACCGCAGCGACCTGTTCGTCATCGACGATCTGGACGATTACGCCAAAGCCTTCGGCATCGTCCACGACCAGCAACGAACGGGACTGGCCGAGCACGAGCACCAGATCCGCTGGGGAGTCAGTTCCTCCGAGACCAACCCCACCGCTCGCTACGTGTGGGTGGACGTCCGCTTCGACTGCGGATGCCGGATCAAGGACCTTGCGGCTTTCGCCCAGCAGATGCGCGCGCAGAAGGGATGGGATGTCGCCACCAGCACCGGCTTCAGCAGCGGCTGGTCGCAGCACGACGGGCACAGCTCCAGCGTCCGCGTCCGTCGCACCACCCTCGGCGCATAGCCGCTGATCCGCCCCGTGTCGAAGGTCAAGCCCGTTCAGGTGATCGGGCCAGTGAAGCACGACTTCGCCGGCGCTCGGGACCAGTACGAGGTATGAGGGTGCGTTCACCGCGAAAGGTGCTGTTCGACGGCGGTGGTTGCGCTAGCGTGGCGCGGGTGGATCTTCCACCCGCGAGATGACTATTGACCGGCCGGAGTGGTCAGGCTCCGCCGACGAGGGGGTTCGGGTGTCGACCGCAACGGCGCGCGTGCGGACAGCGGGCTCGGCTGACGACCTGCGCGCACTGGTGATGTGGCTGCGGGACGAGGACGCGTTGCGGGGCCGGGTGAGCCTCGCCGCGGCACCACCGGCCGAGGGCGAGATGGGCGAGATCGTCGACGCCGCCGTCATCGTGCTGACCAGCGGGACCGTGTCGGTGCTCGTGCGGTCGCTGTTCGACTACCTCAAGCACCGCCGCACGACCGCGAAGATCACCCTCACCGTCCGCGACGAGCAGGGCCGCGAGTTGGAGCTGACGTGCGGTTCCGGTGACGACGCGCACGCGACGGCCACCGCGGTCCGGACGTTCCTGGAGGGATAGGTGGCGACGCTTCCCGATCCGGTGCGCTCAAGGGCCGTGTTGATCGGTACGAGCGACTTCCGCCAGACCGACCGGTTCCCACCGCTGCCCGCGGTGCGCAACAACCTGTTCGACCTGGTATCCGCGTTGACCGCCGCCGACACCGGCATCCTGGGGTGGGAGCAGTGCGTCGTCGTCGACACCCCGGACTCGGTGAGCAGCTTCATGGAGCGCCTGCGCGGCGCGGTCAGCCAGGCCGAGGACCTGTTGCTCGTGTACTACGCCGGTCACGGCGTCCGCCACGACACCAGGGACGAGCTGTACCTGACCGTCCGGCACACCGACCGGGACGGCTTGGCCGGTTCCGCGGTCCCGTTCGAGTTCGTGCGCGAAGTGCTGGCGGACAGCCCCGCCAGGGTCAAGCTGCTCATCCTGGACTGCTGCTACTCCGGGACGGTCCTCGGCGCGATGTCCGGCGGTGGGATCAACGCCCGGGACATCGCGATCGCGGGCACGTCGGTCATCACCTCGGCGCCCCGGAACCAGGTGTCCCACGCACCGCCCGGCGCGCGGAACACCGCCTTCACCGAGGAGCTGATCGGGCTCCTGAGACGGGGGACGTCGATCGCGGGCTCACCGCTGACGATCCGGACGCTCTACCGCTCGCTGCTCGCCGCCATGTCGAACCGAGGGCTGCCCGAACCGAAGTTCAAGAGCACCGACACCAGCGCGGATTTGCTGCTGCGCAAAGAACCGCGCTCGGACCCAGCCGCCGCACCGCCCGGCCCGAAGCCGCCCGCGCCGGAGCCGCCGCCGACCGCGCACGCCGTGCCGCCCGAGGACGCCGCCGCACACGAGCGCGCCGCGGGGACCGGTGATCAGCCGACCGGGCGAATGTCCGCCGCCCGGAGCACGGAGTCGGTGGATGCCGCCCGAGTCGCCAGCGGGTTGCTGTTGATCCCGCTGTGGCTGGGCGTGTTCATGGGGGTGAGCGGCTTCGTCGGTGGGGTGATCGGCTCCATCTTCGGCACCCCGCCACTGGGCAGGACCGCCGTGGACGACTTGAGCACCGCGATCGCCATGCTCCTGTTCGGCGGACTCTGGTCGGTGGTGCTCCGCTGGCCGATGGCGGCTTGGCGCGCGGGCAGGCGACGCCTCACCCTCCGGGACGCCGTCGAGGTGGTGCTGGCACGTCCGCTGCGCCGGCTGCCCGTCGCCGTGTCGGTCACGATGCTGATGATCTCACTGGCGTTCACCGCCACCGTGTTCATCGTGCCGGGCTCGCACCCGCCGACCGCGATCAGCGCCTTGTCGACGACCGTCTCCGGCACCCTCCTCCTGCTTGAGGTGTCCGCCGTCTTCGTCCTGTCCATCCGCCTCCGGAAGAAGCACCTGGCCCACGCCGCAGTCCGTTGACAGCGGGGGCAGGGGCGATGGAGGAGCAGCGGGCCGCCCCGAGCGGCCGTCCCGTCGCTGGAACCGCGGATCGGCCGAGCGCGGGTCGGGCGCCGCGCCGCACCGCCAGGGGCGCACGTCGGCCTGGTGCTCCGACGGGTCCGGTCAGCGGATTTCCCGGTCGATCCAGTCGCGCAGCGCGGACAGGTCGATCACGGGCGGCCGGTCCAGGGTGCAGTCGTGCGCCTCGGGCACCCAGCTGGGAACGAGCCCGAACAGCAGCAAGCCGTCCCGACTGACCAGCGGGCCGCCCTCGTCGCCGAAGCAGGGACCACCACCGTTCGGATACGTCGTGCAGAGGCGGTCACCCTCGCCGCCGCACGCGGAACGCGGCTCGGTGCGGGCGGCCACCGCCTGCAGCTCCGCGCTCGGTCCCCCGCACCCGGCGGTCGGGCAGGTTTGGCCCCAGCCCAGCGTTTTGGCCTCGGCACCCGTCCCGGCCGGCTGTTCGGCCACGTGCACCGGGACGGCGCTGCTCGGCTTGCTCAGCCGGATGAGCGCCACGTCGCTGGTGGGATGCGGGATGATGCGGGCGGCGGAGATGAGTTCACCGTCGCCCGCATGGCGTCGCGACCCGACTCGGACGTTGACCGACTCGGGCGTTCTGCCCTGCACGCACTGCTTCGAGGTGAGCACCCAGTAGTCCTCGGTGAGGACACTCCCGCAGAGGTGCCGGGACGCCTCCGGACCGGTGGCCTCCTGCACCGATCCCACGTAGTAGATCTGCGTGCCCGGCTCGGTTCCGTTGATCGTCGCCCGCGCGGAGGGCGCGGGGAACGTGGCGAGCAGCACCGCGGCTGCCAGGGCGGAGTACGGTTTCACGGCTCAGCTCCTACTCGGTGGTCACCCTGCGGTGGACAGTCGAACGCGGACGGGATCGGCTTCCGGCACGCCGGCCGCGACGTAGAGGGTCAACGCGCTGCGCCAGTGCCGCCGGGCCTCGGACCGCCGGTCCAGGGCGTGCTGCGCATGGGCCAGCCCGTCATGAGCGCGGGCCTGCTGGTAGCGGTCGCCGGTTTCCTCGGCCAGTGCGAGGGCTTCCCGGTGGTGGACGAGGGCACGTGCCGGGTCGTCGCCCCGCCGGGCCAGTTCGCCGAGGCCGTTGAGCGCTTCGGTCCGCAGGCCCCGATTCCCGGTGTCGCTCGCCACGGAGAGCGCGTTGTGCAGGTTGGCGGCCGACTCCGCGAACCGGCCCAGGTCCGCCAGCAGCAGTCCCAGGCCCAGCCTGGTGTAGCCCTCCAGGCTCCGGTTGGCGGTGTGCTCGGCGATCGTGACGGCCTGCCGGAAGTGGCCGAGCGCCTCGTCCGCACGCCCCAGCCGGCGGTAGGCGAAACCCAGGCTGTGCAACGCGTACCCGCGCCCGGCGACGTCGCCGACCTGCTCGGCGACGGTCAGCGCCTCGGTGTGCTGGACGGCCGCCTCGTCGTACTGGCCCAGCCGCTCGTGGACGATGCCGAGGTTGTTCGCCGAGCGGCACTGGCCGACGCGGTTCCCGGTCCGCACCGCGATGTCGAGCGCCTGCCGGTAGTGCACGAGCGCGTTGTGGTGGTCCGCCACGGCCAGGTACACGTTGGCCAGGTTGTTGTGGGTGCGGCCTTCCAGCGGCAGGGCGCCGACCGACCTGGCCAGGTCCAGCGCGTTGCGGTGGTGCTTCTCCGCCGAGTCGTAACGGCCCAGCCGCTCGCAGGCGGTGCCGAGGTTCCCCAGCGCCTGGCACTCCGCCTCGGCGTCGGCGCGACCGCGGGCGGTGGCGTACGCGTGGCCGTGCAGCGCGAGCGCGTCGTCGTGGTAGCCGCGCAGGTCGAGGTAGCGCAACAGGGTCGTGGACAGCTCACCCGAGTGCGCCCCCGCGATCGCGGTGGCCACGAGGTTCTCCCGTTCCCGTTCCAACCACGCCATCGCCTCCGCGTAGCCGGACAGGGCCGGGCCGGGGAGGTCGGCGGGCGGGCGAACGTGGTCGTCTCCCGGCGCGACGACGTCCACCGCCCTCGCCGCGGTGGAGAGGTACCTGTCGCGCAGGCGTGTCCGGGCCGCGTGCCTGCTCTGGGCGCTGTCGGTGGCGGTCGTCAGCTCGACGGCGAACGCGCGCAGCAGGTCGTGCATCCGGTACCGGCCCGGCTCCGGCTCCTGCAGGAGGTGCAGGTCGACCAGCTCCTCCAGGGTCCGCTCCACCTCCACCACCCCGGCGGCGGTGAGCGCGGCGGCCGACCACCCGTCGAAGTCGGCGCCGGGGTGCAGGCCCAGCAGCCGGAACAACCGTTGCTGCGCCTCGGTGAGCTGCCGATAGGACAGGTGCAGGGCGGTGACCACGCTGCGGTCGCCGGTCGCCAGCTCGCTCAGCCCGGCGCGCAGGCGGCCGGCCAGGCGCCCGACCGTCCACACCGGACGGGACCGCAGCCGTGCCGCCGCGATCCTGATCGCCAGCGGCAGGTGCCCGCACAGGCCGACCACCTCGCCGACGGCCCCCGGTTCGCGCCGTTCGTCGCCGAGGACCCTGGTGAACAACGCCACCGCCTGGCGGTGCGGCAGCACGTCCAGCGACAGCGTGCGGGCCGAGTCGAGGTCGGTCAGCCTGCGCCTGCTGGTGACCAGCGCCAGGCAGCGGGGGCCGCCGGGCAGCAGGGGGCGGACGTGGGCCGCGCTGACCACGTTGTCGAACACCACCAGGGCCTTCCGCCCCGCGAGCGTCGAACGCCACAGCGCCGCCCGTTCGTCCAGCCCGGCCGGAATCCGCTCACCCGGCACTCCCACCGAACGCAACAGCGTGCCGAGAGCCGCCGCGGTGTCCACGGGCTGTCTGTCGGCCGTGTGCGCGTGCAGGTCGATGAACAGCTGCACGTCCGGGTAGCACGAGGAGAGGCGGTGGGCGGCGTGCACGGCCAACGCGGTCTTGCCCATTCCCGCCATGCCGTCGATCGCGGCGATCACCGTCGTCGCGCCGGACGGGTCGCGGACGGTGTCGAGCAGCTGTGCGAGCTCCTGGTCGCGGCCGGTGAAGTCCGCGATGTCGTGCGGCAGGGCGTGCACGGGACGCGTGTCCGCGGGCACGAGCGCGGGCGACCCGGTGAGGATCTGCTGGTGCACCCGCTGGAGCGCGGGACTCGGGTCGACGCCGAGCTCCTCGGAGAGCCTGCGCCGGACCAGCTCGTAGTGCTCCAGCGCGTGGGCCGGCCGTCCGCCCAGGCAGAGCGCGCGCATCAGCTGGCCGGCCAGGCGTTCGTCCAGCGGCTCCTCCGCGGCGAGCGCCAGCAGCTCGGGAACCAGCTCCGCGTGGCGGCCACCGCGGAGGCCGAGCTCGTTGCGGTGCAGCACCGCCTCCAGCCGGTCGCGGTGCAGCGCGGTCCTGACCTCGTCCGCCCACGGCGTCTCCATGACCGGGAAGGCCGCTCCCCGCCACAGCGCGAGTGCCCGGTCCAGCAGGGCGACGGCGGTCGCGTCGTCGGAGCCGCGCGCCCGCTCGGCCAGGTCGCGGAATCGATGCAGGTCCACCATCGCCGGATCGACCCGCAGGACGTAGCCGCCGGGCTGCCGGCAGATCGCGACACCCAGCGCCTTGCGCAGCCGGGACAGGTAGCTGTGCAGGGAATTGCTGCCGCTGTGCGGCGGGCTGTCACCCCAGACCCGGTCCATCAGCTGGTCCAGGGACACCAATCTGTTCGCGTCGACGAGCAACGCGACCAGCACGCACCGCTGGCGTGAAGGCCCCAGGTCGACCACACGTCCGTCGACGATCGCCTCGACTTCTCCGAACACGCGGAACTCGATCGTCACCACCCCCTGCGGCCTGCGCCGCTCCCTCCCGAACCCGCCCCCTGACCTGCGGTTTCAAGAGTGCTACAGGAACGGTGCACCAGCCGTGGCACACAGTTTGCCCACCCGTCGGAGAACGCCCTACGACGGGCCCGCAGTCGCCTTCCTGACCGAAATTCCCGGCGGAGGGCATCTGTGCAGCCATTACAGCAGATCAACGGGCGACGCGCAGGGGTACCGCTGTGCCATTCGTGCTCCCGCGCCGAAAGTCCCGACATGGCGACGAAGAGGGCGAACCAAAGGAGGAATTCCCATGAAGTTCGGCAAGCTGGCGGCCGGTGTGGCCGTCGCGGGCGCTGTGGTGCTCGGGGGCATCGGTGTGGCGTCGGCGAGCGTCCAGGCTGAGTCCTGCACGCCCGACCGGGTCTGCATCTACAAGCACAACAACTACGGCACCAAGCTGGAGGAGAAGGCGCCGCTGAAGGGTACGACGAACGTCAGCGCCGTGGCGAACGACGAGATGTCGTCGTGGCGGAACCTCACCAACGTCGACGCCCGCTGGTACCACGACGCCGGCGGCGGCGGCCGGTGCGTGACGATGAGGGCGGGGACGTCGGACGACGACATCAACTCCAGGGACGACAACAAGCTCTCGTCGTGGAACACCCAGGGCCGGTGCTGACATGACCTCCCGGTTGCTCGTGGTGGAGAACGTCAGCCGCTCGTTCGCCTCCACCGCCGAGACCGTCACGGCCGTGCGAGACGTCAGCCTGACCGCACGTGCGGGAGAGTTCGTGTGCGTGGCGGGGGCGAGCGGTTCGGGCAAGTCCACGCTGGTCAACCTGATCACGGGACTCGACACCGCGGACACCGGGAGAATACTCGTCGAGCAGGTCGACCTCGGCCTGCTCGACGAGAGCGCCCGCGCCCGACTGCGGCTCACCACGATCGGGGTGGTGTTCCAGGAGCACAACCTGATCGAGGAGTTCACCGCGCTGGAGAACGTAGCCCTGCCACTGGAGGCGCAGGGGCTCGACGGACGCGCCCGGGCGCTCGACCAGCTCGCCAGGGTCGGCCTCGCCGATGTCGCGCACCGGATGCCCCACCAGCTCTCCGGCGGCCAGCGGCAACGGGTGGGCGTCGCACGGGCGCTGGTCGGCGACCGGCGCGTGCTGGTCGCCGACGAACCGACGGGCGCGCTCGACTCGCGTGCCGCCCGTGAGCTGTTCGAGCTGATCAGAGCGTTGTGCGACGACGGCATGGTGGCCGTCGTGTGCTCGCACGACCCGATGTGCCGGGAGATCGCGGACACGGTCTACGAGATGTCCGACGGCAGGGTGCGCACGGCGGTGGGGGCACCGGTATGAGGTTCGCGATCAGGTTGATGCGCAACAGGGCGCTGACATGGTCGGCCGCGCTCATGTTCGTCACCGCGTCGGTGCTGGTCGGCCTCTTCGTCACGGTCAAGGCGTTCGCGCTCACCGCGCAGCAGGTGGACGAACGCGATCTCGGCCGTTTCGACGCCCGGGTCGAACTGGCCACACCGGAGCCTCCCGATCTGGCGGGGGTGCGACGCGCGGGTGGCCGGGACATCACGGTCACGCTGAGTTCGACGGACGTGCGGCCGTCGGTCGTCGACCCGCCGGTGACGAGGTACCTGGAGGCGGACTGGGGCGTGACGCCCTTCCCCGCGCGGTTCGCGCTCACGAGTGGACGGTGGCCGCGGCACGCCGGCGAGGCCGTGGTGACCGCCGCGACCGGCTCCTCGCTCGCGGTGCCACACGGCACGTTGCGGGTCGTGGGGACCGTGCGCGACTCCTACTCCGGCTGGAACACGATCCTCGCCGCCCCCGGCACGTTCGCGACGATCCGCGGCGAGGGCGTGAGCGCCACGACGACGGTGTACTGGAACGGTCCCGCCTCCGCCGGCGCCGCTCTGGCCGGCACCGTGGTGGCGCGCGACACGCGCCACCCGCGGTCGTGGATCGAGCGCAACCCGCTCGTCCACCGAATTCCCGCGCTTGCCCTGCCCGTGCTGACCGTGCTGGCCATCTCCGGGCTGACCGGGGCGTGGTCGCGCCGCACCCGTACGCTCCTGCACTCCGTCGGCGTGCGCCAGACGTACGCCGTGGGCGTCGCGGCCACGGCGTCGACCCTCGTCTGGACCGCGCTCGGCATCGGGGCGGGCATCGGGATCGGGCTCCTGGTGCGGACGATCCTCGCGCGGGACCGGGCCGAGCCGTTCTCCCCGGTGCCGGACCTGCTGCCGCCGACGGCACAGCTGCTCCTGGTCACCTCGCTCGCGTGCGGGGTGTACTTCCGGCGCGGCACCCGGGCGGCGGGCCCGGCCGCACGCCGGTACCTGGCCGTGCTGCTCGTCGGTGCGGTCGCCTTCGCGATCACCCGCTCGGACGGCGTGACCGGTGCGATGGTCGTCACCGCGCTCGTCGGCGCCGTGGTGCTGCTGCTCGTGCCGGACCTGGTGCCGCGGCTGGCCGGGCTGCTCCCGGAGCGCGACCCGAGGCTGCGGCTGGGCGCACGCCGGCTGCGCGACCGCGGCGCCTCCGCCGTCGTCGTGCTGACCGCGGCGCTCACCCCGGCGCTGGCGTTGATGACGCTGCTCGCCACCGACCTGGCGCACCAGGAGGCGTCGGTGGTGCCCGACGCACCGTCCGGGCAGGTCATCGTCAGCGGCCGGGCCGGCATCGGGCACCCGCCGCCCGACGACGTCCTCGCCGCCGTCCGGACCAGGATCACCGGCCAGGGAGTTCGGACCGGGTTCCTGCCGCGCCAACGACTGCTCGTGGTCGACTCGCCTGACGACGTGTCCGCGCTGGACCACCGCGCGCTGACTCCCACCGAGCTGGAGTCGTTGCGCTCAGGGCGCTTCGTGCCGTTCACCGACCCGTCGTGGCGGAGCTACGCGAACGGCGTGGTGCTCGCCGCGCACACCACCAACGCCGCCCCATCGGCCGTGGTGTTCACCGATGTGCCGGACGACATCGCACGGGCGGCGCAGCAGGCCGTGGCCGACGCTCGGCTCGGGCACAGCTTCGTGCTGGTCCACCGGCCGCCGGAGCCCGCGGTCCTGCCGACGTCGCTGTACGCCGTCGCCATCGGGCCGGCACTGCTCGCGGTGCTGACCGCAGCCGCAGTCGCCGGCACCCGGGCACGGACGTCGCGCGACCACGCGACGGTGCTGACGGCGGTGGGAGTGGGCAAACGCTGGATACAGCAGCTGCTCCTGCTCGAATCCGGTGTGACGACGGCGATCAGCCTCGGGCTCGCGCTCCTGGTCGCGCTCCCGCCGATGGCGCTCGCCGGCGTCGCTGTGCGGGTCCCGTGGGGGCACGTCGGTCTGCTGGCCGCCGGGTGCGCCCTCGCCGTGCTGGTGGCGGGATCGCGGCCACAGGTCGGGGGGCCGTGCTCGACGGCGGGGCTGGTGCCCGCGCGTCGGGGGCCCCGGTCAGCAGGTCGGTGATCAGGGCGCAGCCGTCGACGACGGTGCCGCACAACCGGTTCCCCGAGACGGCCATGATGCCGCTCCGCGAGCGTCACGCGGTACTGGCACCCGGTGGTGTCCTGCTGCTCGATCTCCGGCGCGCACGGCGGGTGACGCGCGGCCGGGTCGCGTCACATGAAGTTGCGGGTGTGCAGGGCCGACAGGTCGGCGGCTTCGTCGGCGGGAAAACCCAGGTGGACCAGGCGCCGCTGCCTGCCTTCGTCCATTTCGGACTGGAGGGCCATGACGGCGTCGTACCCCTTGCCGATGGCGTCGGGCTCCCACGCGCCGGCAGCGAGGATCACCAGGGCGTCGAACACGTCCTGGTTGAGCCCGGCGGTGTCGACCAACGCGCGGTAGCGGCGCTCGACGGCGGACCGCAGTCGCCGCCTCACCTCGGGGTCGCGCTCGGCCTGGTGCTGGAGGTGGGCCACGCCGAAGGCGACGTGGCGGGCCTCGTCACGCCGGGCCAGCCGGGTGACCTGCCGGGTGACCGGGTCCGGCGCGTTCTTGTCGAGGAAGTCCAGCAGGTTCAGGAAGCTGCCCTCGCCGAGCACGGACAGCAGGAACGACGCCACCGAGAAGTCGGCTTCGGCCACCAGGCCGGCCAGGGACTCACGGCCGCTGACCGAGGAGGTGCCCAGCTCGTCGCGGCGCAACAGCGCCCGGCGGGTGAAGACCTCCATGTGACGGGCTTCGTCCGCCGCCTGCACGGCGAGCAGCTGCTGGACCTCGCGGAAGTGCGGGTGGACGCGCGCGAGGAGCCGGGCGGGGACGACCAGCGCGGTCTGCTCGTTCTCGACCAGGTAGGTCATCACCTGCACGACCGCGTCCTCGACCTCGTCGGGCAGGGGCTCCCCCGCGTCCCAGTGGACCTCGGTGTCGGGGTTCCACTGCGAGGCGGCGGCGCTGGCGTACAGCGCGGGGGCGATCTCCGCCCACACCAGGTCCCGGTGGGTGATGTCGAACGGGGTCGCCGGACCGCCGCTCTCCACCAGCGCGCCCCTGGCCGCCAACCCCCAGTCGGACGGGGGCTCGGCGACGATGCCGTCGACGCCCGGACCACCGGCCCGGACCGCACCCGCCCAGCGGTCCAGGTCGGCCCGTCCGCGCACGACCAGGGCGCGGACGCCGGAGTCGGTGTCCGACGCCTCGCGCACCCGGTGGCCCTGCCGGCGGCACCACGCGGTCAGGTGGACCACGAGCGCCGGATCGGCTCCCGTGACACCGAGCTCCCCGCCGGGCGGGGTGTTCTTCAGCGCCTGCTGCACGAGGAGGTGGGCGCCGCGCTCGAACCCGAGCCCGTGCAGGTCCAGGACTCCCGGCACGATCATGGCGAGTACCCCCGCGCGGTGACGCGGCCTCGGCCGTCGTAGAAGCCCTCGTCGTCCACGGCGGCTGCCAGCCGGGCGTAGCCGGAGGTCCGCCCTTCCCGCCACTCCCTCAGTCCTTCGAGGTCGAACAGCGGTCGCACCTCCGGGTCGGCGTAGGACATCGACAGCAGCAGCTCACCCAGCCGGTCGACCAGGTCGGCGGGCGCGGTGTCCACGGCGCTGAGGTTGCAGTGGTCGAAGGCCCCGGTCCGGGCGAGCACCCTGGTACTGCCCGCCGGCAGGGTGCCCTCGCGGCCGAACAGCAGGACGTTGGTGTCGACCACCGCGGCGGCGTCGACCTCGCCGGCGATCAGCGCCCGCGCCGCGTCGCGTTCGCCCCCGATGTGGTCGCCGTGCAGGCCGACGCCTGTGTCGAAGCGGCGCACGGTGACGTCGCCACCGGGGACGAGCCCGGCCTCGCGCAGGAGCGCGGTGGGCAGCAGCGTCGCCTGGGGCGAGTCCACCGCACCGAGCCCGACGGTGCGGTATTGGAGCTCGGCGACCTTCGCGCACGGCGAATCGGCCCGCACCAGCAGCACGGAGCGCAGGTCGCGGTCGGTGTCCCGCATGACCAGCGGCCGGACCTCGCGGCCGGCGGCACGGGCCAGTCGCTCGGCCCGTACCCACGCCAGCGGCGAGTTCCACGCGACGTGGAGCCGCCCGGCGAGCAGGTCCTCGACCTGGCGCTCGTAGTGGGAGTACAGGACGTAGTCGAACGGCAGGTCGTGCGCCCGCAGCCAGGCGCGGAACCCGTTCCAGATGGTGACGACCTTCGGGTCGTAGGCGACGGCGCCGAGGATCAGGGTCATGCTCCGGCCTCCCCGTCTCAGAACAGCGGCAGGCCGAGCGCGGCACGACCGACGAAGTCGTGCAAAGCCTCTGTCGTCGGTGCCATGACGCGGGCCGCGAGGGCGTCGCGGAACCGCCGCTCCACGCCGAGCTCCTTGCGGAACGCGGCGCCGCCGCACAGCTTGAGCACCCCGTCGGCGACCTCGGCGGCGGCTTCGGCGGCCACGGACTTGACCTGGAGCACCCGCAGCGTGGCGTCGGCGCGACCGGTCTCCAGCGCGCGCAGCGTGTCGTCCAGGAACGCGCCGACCTCGTCGGCGCGGGTGAGCAGCCGCGCGTAGGCGGCGCGGTGGTGCCGCTGGTCGGCCAGGGCCTGGTCGAGGTGGTGCAGCCGGGTCCGCTTGAGGTGTTCACCGGCTTCGCCGACCAGTGACCGGATCAACCCCAGCGAGAACGCCGCGTTGAGCACCAGGAAGTGCGGCAGGGCGGTCCGGAGCGCGATGTCCAGCCCCGCCCCGTCGTCGCCGAGGATCGCCGCGGCGGGGATCTCGACCGCCGAGGCGGTCACGGGGCTGGAGGCGTTCCCGCGCAGCCCGAGCCCGTCGAACCCGCCGCGCACCGAGATCCCGGCGGCGTCCCCGGGCACCAGCCACACCGTCATCGGGCCGTCCGCGGACAACGGCGTGCTGGACCAGACGTAGCTGTCGACGTGGCCCGCCGCGGTCACCCAGCTCTTGTCGGCGTCGAGCCGGACCCGGCTGCCACCGACGTCGGTCGCGGTGCTCAACGGCGCCCAGAAGTGGCTGCGCGAACCGACTTCCGAGAACGCGAGGGTGCTCAGGTGCTCCCCGGCGGCGACCGCGCGCCGGGTCTTCTCGTCACCGTGCGCCTCGATCAGCGCGGTGGCCGAGTAGTGCATGAGCGCGATCATGGCGGTCGAGCCGCACGCACCGGCGAGCGCCTCGACGACCCGCGCCGCGTCGACCAGACCGCCACCGGCACCACCGACGTCGGCCGAGGACAGCAGCCCGAGGAGTCCCGCTCCGGCCAACGCGTCGATGCTCTCCCGCGGGAGCGCGCCCTCCCGGTCCACCTGAGCGGCCTGCGGCGCGACCACGCTCTCGATCACGGAACCCGCTGCGGTCAGCTGCTCTGACGGCACCACGACACCACCTGTTCGCGATCGGAACCGGCCACCGGGGAAGCTCGGACAACCGGCTCCCTGCTCCCCGTGCCGATATTCCCATCATCAATGGATAAGAGGTGACTCGTAGTCACGCGAAGCACTGTCCATGAACTACCAAGAGTTGCACTATTCGTGCGGGAGCGCACTCACACGGCTGAGACAGGCTCCCGTAAGGGTGACCGGCGCGATCGTCGTCGACGCTGTCCCTCCCGACGCTTGACCAGTCCGCGAACCCATTGCCGGACAACCATGAAGTCACGTCCCGCCGGCCGGAACCCGCATTCGGACGCACAACCGGCACCCTGACAAGAATCGACGACGACACCTATCAGGTGAATTATTACGCCGGAATCGGCCTGCGCGGGCAGTTGGTCGCCGAGGTGCACCTACCCGTGGCGGTCACGGGCTCCACCCCCAGCGGAGCCCGTGACCGCGAAGGTCAGGCCCTGCATGGCCCTCGACGTGATCAGCCACGCCGCGTCGAACGCGACCGTGCCCGCGAGCGAGGCCGCCACGAGCGCCGGCCGGTGGGTCCGCGGACGAGCCGCCGGTCGGGTGGACGCGGGTGCCGCGCCACCGGGAGGGCTTCTCCGGGGGCGCGGCTCCTGGTCAGGCCAGGGGCAGTTCCGCCAGGGCGTCCGCCAACTGCTCGGCGGTGTCCCCGGCGGCCCACACGTGCCCGTCCGGGCGCATCAGCACGGCGGTCGTGGGCCAGGGCAGCTCGGTCTCGTACAGCTGGAAGTCCGCGCTCGCTGCCAGGTCCTTCAACGCCGGGTCGGCTTCCCGGGCCAGCAGCACCGGGCGGCCCTCGCGCAGCAGGTGCAGCTGCTCGCGGGTGGCCGGGAGGCGTTGGCCCGCCAGGGGATGGGTGCCCGGGTAGCGCACGTCCAGCGCGGTCAGCGTGTTGGCCAGCGCGGTCGCCACGTCGGGGTGCGTGCGCAGCAGGTCGGCCATGAACCGGCGCAGGGAGCGGCCCTCCTCGGTGGTGGCGGTGATCAGGGCGGTCTGGGCCTTGGTGTGCTCGCCCAGGGCCACGCCGACGGGGTGGCGTTCCGGGTGGTAGGTGTCCAGCAGGGCCGCGTCCGCCCGGCCCCGCTGGACCGCGGCCAGCTTCCAGCCCAGGTTCATCGCGTCCTGCAGGCCCACGTTCAGCCCGACGCCGCCCGCCGGGAAGTGCATGTGCGCGGCGTCGCCCGCCAGGAACACCCGGCCCTTCCGGTACTCCGCCGCGAGCCGGGTGGCGTTGCCGAAGCGGGACAGCCACACCGGGGAGTGCAGGCCGAAGTCCGTGCCCGCGATCAGCTCCACCGTCTCCCGCAGGGACTCCAGGGTCGGGGTGGGAGCCGACGGGGCGTACCCGGTGACGCGGTGGTGCCCGCCGGGGATCGGAGCCACGAGCAGCGCGCCGTGCGCGTTGTGCCAGAAGCCCGGCCGCTCCGGCGGGTCGGCCAGCTCGACGTCGCCGAGGAAGCCGAAGACGGTCGAGTCGGTGCCGGGGAAGTCGATGCCCGCCGCCTGTCGCACGACGCTGCCCGCTCGCCGCGGCGGTCGAGCTGGTCATCCGGGGACTGTCGGACACCAGGTGACGCCCCGGCGGGACGTCGACGAGGTCGAGCGCGTAGATGCCGCCGTCGAGGTGTCGCGCCTCCTCGTCGGGGCGCTGGGCCGGACGGCCCGCCAAGAGATCACACCGAGAGATCACACCGGGGACGCGGCGGCCAGTGTTCCGCGCGTGAGATCGACCATACCGATGGTTGTTGAACAGTCAACGCAGAAAACTTAGGCTCTCCTAAGTTTCGGCCGTTCGGTGGTGTCCCGCACCTCCGTTCGCACCGACCGCGACGCGCGGTCAGGCGTCGGCCGGGACCCCAATCGGATCAATCGTCGAGGAGAGTGCACCTAGTGGCCGCCCCTAACCACCGCGCGACCGGCCGCGGGTTGACCGCGGCTCTCGCCGCCCTCGCCCTGCTCGTGCTCTCCGCCTGCGGGAGCGGGTCGGACGCCGCGCCGGCCGCGCCCGCGTCCTCCGGACCCGTCACGGTCACCCACGCGCAGGGCACCGCCACGTTCCAGGCCACCCCCGCCAAGGTCGTGGTGTTCGACATCGGCGCCCTGGTCACGCTCGACGACCTCGGCGTGCCGGTGGTGGGCGTGCCCAAGCTGGAGGGGCTGCCCGAGCGGCTGGCCAAGTACGCGGGCGAGCGGTACACCAAGGTGGGCACCCTCTTCGAGCCCGACTACGAGAAGGTCAACGAGCTGGCACCCGACCTGATCATCGTCGGCGGCCGGTCCGCGCCCGCCTACGCCGAGCTGTCCAAGATCGCCACCACGATCGACCTGACCGTGGACAACGCGAAGTTCCTGACCAGCCTGCGCGAACGGGTCGAGGCCGTGGGCGCGGTCTTCGGCAAGCAGGACGAGGTGCGCCGCCGCCTCGACGCGCTGTCGGCCAGGATCACCGAGATCGCCGGCCGCACCCCCGCCGGTGGCAAGCGGGGCCTGATCGTGCTCACCACCGGCGGCAAGATCAGCGCCTACGGCCCCGGCTCCCGCTTCGGCCTCATCCACGACGCGCTGGGCGTGCAGCCCGCCGCCGAGGGGCTGGGCACCGACATCCACGGCAACGCCGTCTCCGCCGAGTTCATCGCCCAGACCAACCCCGACGTCCTCTACGTGGTCGACCGCGACTCGGCCATCGGCGACAACGGCCAGGCCGCCCGCCGGGTGCTGGACAACGCGCTGGTCAACGGGACCAACGCCGCGCGCAACAACCGCGTCGTCTACCTGGAGCCGTTCGCGTGGTACGTCGCGCCCACCGGGCTGAGCTCGGTCGAGTCCATGGTCGCGGCGATCGGCGACAGCCTGTCGTGAGCCGGAGCACCGGACGACGGCGGGAGGTCCGCGGGCGCCACCTGGCGCTCGCGGTCCTCCTGTTGGTCCCCGCCGCGCTCGCCTCGCTGTTCGTCGGCGCCGGCGAGCTGAGCCCGCTGGACCTGCTGCGCGCCGACTCCGGGGCGGCGCTGCTGCTGCTGGAGTCGCGGCTGCCCCGGCTGCTGGCGATCCTGCTGGCCGGGACGGCGATGAGCGTGGCGGGGCTGGTGATGATGCACATCACCCGCAACCGCTTCGTCTCGCCCTCCACGGCGGGCACGACCGAGTCGGCCGTGCTGGGCGTGTTCGTCGCCACGGTCTTCCTCGGCGCCGAGTCGGTGATGGTCAAGATGGTCGTGGCGCTGCTGTTCGCCCTGCTCGGCACCCTGTTCTTCCTGTGGGTGCTCCGCAAGCTGACCTTCGCCGACGTGGTCGTCGTGCCGCTGGTGGGCATCATGCTCGGCGGCGTGATCACGGCGGTGACCACGTTCTTCGCCTACCGCGCCGACCTGCTCCAGTCGCTGTCGGCGTGGACCAACGGCGACTTCTCCTCGGTGCTGCGCGGGCGCTACGAACTGCTGTGGCTGACCGCGGCGGTGACGGTGGGGTGCTACTTCTACGCCAACCGGTTCACCGTGGCGGGGGTGGGCCGCGACTTCGCGGTCAACCTCGGCGTGCACTACGACCGGGTGGTCAACCTGGGGCTGCTCCTGGTCTCCGCGACCACGGCCGCGGTGGTGGTCACGGTCGGCAACATCCCCTTCCTCGGGCTGGTGGTGCCGAACCTGGTCACCCTGGTGCTGGGCGACAACCTGCGCCGCGTGCTGCCGGTGACCGCCCTGGCGGGAGCGGCCTTCGTGCTGGCCTGTGACGTCGTCGGACGGGTCGTGCGCCACCCCCACGAGATCCCGGTCGAGACCGTCGCGGGCGTGGTGGGCAGCGTCGTGTTCCTCCTGCTGGTGCTGCGCGTCCGGCGCGTGGCGGGGTGAGCCGGGTGACCTCGGCCGAGGCGTTCGCCCGCGTGCGCCGCCGGGAGCACCGCGTGCTGGCGCTGCTGGCGCTGGCCGCCGCGGCGACGGTCGTCGCCTTCTGCGTGATCGCGTTGCGCGGCAACTGGGAGTACGCGCTGGCCATCCGGGCCCGCAAGGTGGCCGCGATGGTCGTGGTCGGCTCCGCCGTGGCGGTGTCCAGCGTGCTGTTCCAGACGGTCACCAACAACCGCGTGCTCACCCCGGGCATCATGGGGTTCGACTCGCTGTTCGTGCTGATCCAGACGCTGGTCGTGTACTTCTTCGGCGCGCTGGCCCTCAGCTCGGCCGACCCGCGCCTGCTGTTCGCCGGGCAGGTCGTGGCCATGGTCGTCTTCGCCGGCGCGCTGTACCGGTGGCTGTTCGACCGGCGCAGCCGCGACCTCTACGTGCTGGTGCTGGTCGGAGTCGTCTGCGGCACGCTGTTCTCCAGCCTGTCCTCGCTGGCCTCGCGGCTGATCAACCCCAACGACTTCGTCGTGCTGCAGGACACCCTGTTCGCCAACTTCAACAGCGTCGACCGGGACCTGCTGGCGGTCTCGGCGGTGCTGGTGGCGGTGGTCTCGCTCTGGGTGGTCAGGTTGTTCCCGCGGCTGGACGTGCTCGCCCTGGGCCGTGAGCACGCCCTGAACCTCGGCGTGGACCACCGCTCGGTGGTCAACCAGGTGCTCGTCGCCGTCGCCGTGCTGGTGTCGGTGGCCACCGCGCTGGTCGGGCCGATCACCTTCCTCGGGCTGCTGGTGGCCAACGTGGCCCGGCAGCTCGCGGGCGCGTCCCGCCACCGGGTCGTGGTGCCCGCGTCGGCGCTGCTCGCCGTGGTGGCCCTGGTGGGCGGGCAGCTCGTGCTGGAGCGCGTGTTCGCGCTCGACACCGCGCTCAGCGTCATCATCAACTTCGTGGGCGGGATCTACTTCATCGCCCTGCTGATCCGGGAGGCCAAGCGGTGATCGAGGTACGCAACGTCACCAAGACCTACGGCTCGACCAGGGTCCTCGACGACGTGTCGCTGACGATCGCCCCCGGCGGGGTCACCTCGATCATCGGGGCCAACGGCGCGGGCAAGTCGACGCTGCTGTCGGTCATCGGCAGGCTGCTCCCCGCGGACTCCGGCCGGGTCACCGTCGACGGGCTGGACGTGACCACCACCCCCGGCGCCACGCTCGCCAAGCGGCTGGCGGTGCTGCGCCAGGAGAACCACACCAGCATCCGGCTCAGCGTGCGGGAACTGGTGGCCTTCGGCCGCTTCCCGCACTCGCGCGGGCGGCTCGCCGCCGCCGACCTGGCCGCCGTGGACGAGGCCATCGCGTACTTCGAGCTGGAGGAGTTCGCCGACCGGCAGCTCGACCAGCTCTCGGGCGGCCAGCGCCAGCGCGCGCACGTGGCCGCGGTGCTCTGCCAGGACACCGACTACGTGCTGCTGGACGAGCCGCTGAACAACCTGGACATGCGGCACAGCGTGCAGATGATGCGCCGCCTGCGGCGAATGGCCCGCGACTTCGCCAAGACCGTCGTGCTGGTCGTGCACGACATCAACTTCGCCTCCTGCCACTCGGACGAGGTGATCGCCATGCGCGACGGCCGTGTCGTGGCCCAGGGCCCTACCACGGAGCTGATGACGCCCGAGCTGCTGGGCACGGTGTTCGACCTCGACATCGCCGTCCACGACATCGACGGCAACCGCATCGGCGTCTACTACAGCTGACGGCCTCGTCCGCGAAAGCCGACGGCCTCGTCCGCGAACCTGGTCAGGCACGAACCGGCGGCCGGGGCACCTGCCGTCGGGCCGCCCCACCCGAGCCCCGCGGGAGCGGCCGTTCGTGTGAACCGTCGGCGAGGTCGGCGCACCGGCCCGGTGTGCGCGCTATGCCTCCTGCTCAAGGGGAACAGCAGTGCGAGGGGGCGGCGGGGCATGGCGGTGGAGTTCGGGTTGTTGGGCGAGGTGACCGCGCACGTCGACGGTCGGGCGGTGGACCCGGGGCCGGCCAGGCAGCGGTGCGTGCTGGCGGCGTTGGCGGTGGACGTCGGCCGTGCGGTGCCGGTGGAGCGGCTGGTGGAGCGGGTGTGGGGTCCGGACGCGCCGCGGCGAGGGCGGACGACGCTGCACACCTACCTCTCCCGGCTGCGCCGTGCCCTGGACGACGCGGCCCCCGGCTCGGTGGACATCGTGCTCCGGTCGGGCGGCTACGCGCTGGTGGTGGACCAGGCCGACCCGGCGGTGGACCTGGACCGGTTCCGCGCGCTGTGCGGGCGTGCCCGCGGCGGTGGTGACGCGGTGGCGCTGCTGACCGAGGCATTGGCGTTGTGGCGCGGCGAGGCGTTGGCGGGCCTGACCGGGCAGTGGGTGGAGGCGGAGCGCGAGCGCCTGCGGCAGGAGCGGCTGGCCGTCCAGCACGACCTGGTCGACGCCAGGCTCCGCGCGGGCCAGGGCGGGGAACTGGTGGCGGAGCTGTCCGCGCGGGCCGAGCAGCACCCGTTGGACGAACGGGTCGCCGCCCAGTACCTGCTGGCCCTGTACCGCGGCGGACGCCAGGCCGACGCCCTGGAGCACTACCGGCGGATGCGGGCACGACTGGCCGAGGAGCTGGGCACCGACCCCGGCCCCGCGTTGCAGGACCTGCACCGGAGGATCCTGGCCGCCGACCCGACCCTGGCCGACGCCACGGGCAGGACCGGGTCGGCGGGAGCCGACGGGCCACCGGTGGTGCCCCACCAGCTACCGGCCGCGCCCGGGTTGTTCACCGGCCGCGTCACCGAACTGGCCGCGCTCGACCGCACCCTGGCCGACGCCGCCGGGGACGGCCGGTCCGACGCGTCGCGGGACCCCTCGGCGCCAGGGGCCACGGTGGTGATCTCGGCGATCGGGGGTGCGGGCGGCATCGGCAAGACCTGGCTCGCGCTCGCCTGGGCCCACCGGTGGGCCGAGCGGTTCCCCGACGGGCAGCTGTTCGTGGACCTGCGCGGCTTCAGCCCGACCGGTCCCCCGATGGCCCCGGACGAGGCGGTGCGCGGCTTCCTCGACGCGCTCGGCGCCGACCCCGACCGCCTGCCCACCGACCCCGACGCGCGGGCCGCCCGCTACCGGAGCCTGGTCGCCGACAAGCGGATGCTGCTCGTGCTGGACAACGCCGCCACCGCCGACCAGGTCGTGCCGCTGCTGCCCGGCACCGACTCGTGCGCCGTGGTGATCACCAGCCGGAACCGGTTAGCCGGGCTGATCGCCCGCCACGGCGCCCGCCCGCTGCACCTGGACGTGCTCACCGGGGCCGAGTCCCGGCAACTGCTGGTGGCGCGGCTGGGCGCGGAACGCGTGGCGGCCGAGGAGCCGGCCGTGGCGGACCTGATCGGGTTGTGCGGCGGGTTCCCGCTCGCGTTGGGGCTGATCGCGGCCCGCGCCGTCGCCGAACCCCACCTCCCGCTGGCCGAAACCGTCGCCGAACTGCGCGAGTTCGGCTTGGACGCGCTGGACTCCGAGGACCCGACGGGAAGCCTGCCCACGGTGCTGTCCTGGTCCCTGCACCGGCTCACCGACGAGCAGCGCACCGCGTTCGCGCTGCTCGGCATCGCACCCGGTCCCGACATCGGCCTGCCCGCCGCCGTCCACCTCACCGGTCAGCCCGAGGCGCGGACGCTCAAGGACCTCCGTGCCCTGGAGGGCCACTTCCTGCTCGACCGGCGCCCACACGGCCGCTACGCCATGCACGACCTGGTCCGCGCCTACGCCGCCACCACCGCCCGGGACCACCTCCCCGACCCGGTGCGGCGGTCGGCGCTGGAGCGGGTGGTCGACTTCTACCTGCACACCGCCCACGCCGCCGACCAACTCCTGAACCCCCACCGGCAACCGATCCGGCTCGACCCGCCCTCGCCGGGCACCCACCCCGCCGCGCCGCGCGACCTGTCGGACGCGCTGGCCTGGCTGGACACCCATCACCACCACCTGCTGGCCGCCCAGCGCACCGCCGCCGAACACCACCGCCACCACGCCGTGTGGCAACTCGCCTGGAGCTTGTACAGCTTCCACCAGCGGCGCGGGCACGTCCACGACAACCTGGCCGTATGGCAGGCAGCGCTGCACGCCGCCGAACACCTGTCCGACCCCACCACCGGCATCCTCGCCCACCGGTACCTCGGCACGGCCCTGGTCTGGCTGGACCGGAACGAGGAGGGCACCGAACACCTGCACCAGGCGCTCGCCTCGGCCCGACAGCACCACGACGCCTTCCACCAAGCCGTCACCCACCACGACCTCTCGACGGCGTGGGAACGACGGGGCGACGACCGCCAGGCCCTCGAACACGCCCGACACGCCCTGGACCTCCACCGCGCCCTCGGCAACCCGGTGTGGGAAGCGCGGGCGCTCAACGCCGTGGGCTGGTACGCCGCCCGCCTGGGCGACTACGACACCGCCCGCGACCACTGCCAAGCCGCCCTCGCGCTGTTCCGCAGCCACCACGACCCCCACGGCGAGGCGGCCACCCAGGACAGCCTGGGCTGGATCGACCACAACGCCGGTCACCACCACGACCGGGCCGTCGCCCACTACCACGAGGCCCTTGCCCTGTTCCGCGCCCTCGGCGACACCTATGAGGTCGCCAACACCCTCGACCGCCTCGGCCACCTGCACACCATGCTCGGACACCACGACCAGGCCGGCGCGGCGTGGCGGGAGGCGCTCCAGCTGTACCGGGAGCAGGACCGCCACCCCGATGCCGAGCGCGTGCAACGGCAACTCGACGACCTCGACAGCGCCAACGGGCGACTCCCGTGAAGTCCGCTGTCCCGCCGGCTACGGTTCGATCGGATCACTCATGGCGATCCGTCGGCGGGGCCGAGGCGAGACGATCGCGCAGTTTCGTGTTCCGAAATTGATACACGGTCCCGAATTGGTGGAGCACTCCGAGCCGGTGCGCGTCCTCCAGGAACGCCGTGAGCCGCCACGGCAGCCGGCCCGTCACGGCCAGCCAGACCCGGCACTTCACATAGCACCCCCACGCGGTGCGGAAGATCGCCATGTAGCCGATGAACAAACCCCACAACAGCAAGCCAGGGGCCAGCAACGCCAACGCCGGCAGGCAGAACGCCGGCAACAGCGCCATCGCGCGGCGGCGCGCGATTCCCAGACCGACCCGCATGGTCGCCGCATCCTCGGAGCCGAACGGCCGGGCCAGCCAAGCGAGCAACCAGAACAGCAGGCCGAGGGCAGCCGGGAACGTCCCGAAGAACTTCACGAACCCGACCACCTGGCCTACGGTCCACTCACCTGACAGATCAGGCACCTGCCTACCCCGCAGCCGATCCCAGGCTATCCAGGCGAACCCGATGACGCAGAGGGTCCCCCAGCAAGCCGCCCACACGAGGAGGGCGAGGCGCGCGGAGCGAACGAAGCCCCTGATCGGAGTCCGCAATCGAGGCCGGACCCCGAACCACCAGACTTCCTCGGACACGGTCAGAGGGCGTTCGGGTTCGTAGGGGCCGGCCGCGCCGGCGATGAGCCAGCCGGCGGTTGCACCGGTGATGACACCGAGCGCGGCAGACGCGAGCAGACCTGCCTGGTCAGTGCGGCCGAACAGCCCGGCATGCGCCAGGACGACGAGGAAGGCGAAGCACGACGTCCCCGCGATGACGCCCGTGGTCAGCGCCCTGAGCCAGGCCGGTGAACGCCGGTGGAGCCGCCACCACGTCAGATCCGCCTCGCCACGCCGGGCGAGGTCGACGGCGAGTTGGCGCAGCCAGCGCTGCGCCTTCCGCTCGTCCCAGCGGCGGTGCCGCCAGGGAACCTCGGAGGGGGGCGGACCGCTGGTGAACGCCGTCGGGACGAGGCTGTCGAGCAGGTGGTCCTCGATCGCCGCCGCGTCGGGGAACCGACGGAGGTCGAGCAGTCGGCCCGGCCGCGCACCCGGGCCGGTGTAGACGGAGAGCAGCAGACTGATCATCAGTGGTGATCGCAGCGCGACCGCCAACGGGGCTCCGCGATCCGCCGCCAGCGCATCGAACACGGGTTGCCACAGCGCCTGCCGCTGCGGGGTTATCGCCCTCCTCAAGTGGTGGAGCACCTCCTCGGGCTCCAAGGGGTTGGCGTGGATCGCCGTGGCGTGCCGCAACACCCCCGCGTCGCCCACGGTGGTTTCGTAGTCACCGGTGCGACAGGTGAGGACGACGGGAGATCCCCCGGCCAACGCACTGTTGAGCTGGTGGAGCGCCAGTGCCCGGCGGTGTGTCGGCATCTCGTCGAGGCCGTCGAGGACGGGGAGCACGCGACGGGCCTCGATCAGGCGTTGGGCGGCACGTCTGCCGAATTCCCGACCTCGCAAGCGCGGGTAGTTCTCGTTGAGCCTGGCGGCCAGCCAGGTGTTCAGGTGCTGCCGGGCGGGGTCCCACGAGGCCAGGGGAAGCAGCACCGGCACCGGGTCATCCGGCGAGGACTGTTCGAGCAGCGCGAGCAGCAGCAGGGTGGCCAGCGTGGTCTTTCCGGACCCCGGCCCGCCGAGCAGGACGAGCCTGCGGTGCGGCAAGTCCAGGAACGAGTCGGCCAACGACCTCAGGTCGCCCCGCTCCCCGTCGACATGGCCACCGATGAGCTGTTCGTGGTCCGAGAGCCCGCTGCGGTCTGTTGTCCAGCGGATTGCCAACGGGTTCATGGTGAACAGCCCCCGCAGGCCGATCTCCGACCTCCATTGCGCCCCCACCATCCGGGCGAGTTCCCGGCCGGCCGCGTCAAGGGGGTCCGTGGCGGCCGTGGTGAAGGTCGGCGAATAACTGATCCCGCCACTGATGTCACGCGCCATCACCACGAAGTCGGCGACGCCGTGGAACTCGTTGTGAACCTCGGGAGACGTCGCAGCCGTCCCCGGATCCCCACGGTGCTCACCTTCATGCGCCACTGCTGTCGCCCCCGCCCCGCGTGACGAACGGTAGTCGAGCCGACACTAGCCGATGGACCCCGCCGGCGTCCCGAAGCCGGACCGGCCGAGCACTTCCCGGCTGAGCCGGATCACCGGTCGCGCAGGGTTTTCGTCGCCCAGTCAGCGAAGGTCGTCGTCGGCACACCCAGGTGCGCGGCGAACTCCGGACGCGCCGGCGCGGGGTGGGCGCTCATGTGCTGCTGCGCTTGGAAGAACGCCATGTGGACGCCCTCCGCTCGGACCCGTTCGGGGCCGGGAGGCGGTTCGATGTCGGTTCCGACCGTCCGGGACAGCACCTGCGCGGCGTCGCGGAAGCTCAGGACGTCACCGGCCAGTTCCAGTTCGACGGCGTGGAAGCGCTCCGGTTCGGCGAACGCCGCGGCGGCGGCCGCTCCGATGTCGTCCACCGCGACGAACGGGTGCGCGACGTCGGGGTCGACGGCGACGGCGAGTCGGTTCGAGGTCATGTCGGCGAAGTAGGGCGATGGTCGGACGAAGTTCTCCATGAAGGTGGCCGGCCTGAGGATCGTCCACTGTGGAAAGCCCGCGGTGCGCACGACTTCCTCGACCGCGGCCTTGCTGCGGTAGTAGTGCCGCACGAAGGAGCCCCAGCGCTGCTCGTCGAAGTGCTCGACGTCGATCGCGCCGACGCCCGATACCGAGGTGTGCACCACGTGCCCGACCCGCGCCCGCCGGGCGGCCTTGATCAGGTTGTGGCCGTGGCGGACCTCGGAGTCACCCAGCGGGTCGGTGGTGTCGGGCGTCTGCACCGAGAACACCGCGTGGGCGTTGTCGAGGGCGGCTGCCAACGACGAGACGTCGTCCAGGTCGCCTTGCACGAGAACGGCTCCGAGTTCACGCAGGGCGGCGGCGCGCTCGGTGCCGGTGTCCCGCACCAGGGCGTGGACCGGGATGCGGGAGGCGAGCAGGGCGCGAACGACGGCGCCTCCCTGCTTGCCGGTCGCTCCGGTGACGAGCACGAACGACGGTTGCGTTGACACGCGGTCCTCCGATCAGCAAGTGGGGCCCCTCCCCGTTTTCTCCGGGCTAAGATATGGGGTGCCACCCCGTTTGTCGAGCGAGAGGTCGTCCCGATGGCGAGCAGTGGGCCCAGGCCGCAGCGGGCGGACTGGCAGCGCAACCACGAGCGGCTCCTGGCGGCGGCCCGGCCCCTCGTGGCCCGGAACGGGGCCCGGTTCTCCTTCGAGGAGGTCGCCCGCGAGGCCGGCGTGGGTTCGGCCACCCTGCACCGGCACTTCCCGTCCCGGCGCGCGTTGCTCGACGAGGTCTTCCACGAGGCCGTCGAGTGCCTGCGCCGGCGAGGTGCCGAACTCGCCCGCGGCGACCCCGGCACGGGGCTCCTCACGTGGCTGGAAGAACTGACCGTGACCGCTGTGGAGACCCGTGGCCTGACCGCGTCGTTGGAGGCCGACGCGGACCGGGGGCCGTCATCGGCCGACGGCTGCCACGGCGTGGTGCGGAAGGCGACCGTGGAGCTGGTGGACCGAGCGCGCGCGGTGGGCGCCGTGCGACCGGGGACCTCACCGGACGACCTGCTCGCCCTCGTGACGGCCATTTCCCTGGCCACGGAAGGTGATCCGGCGGCGGCACGCCGCCTGCTCCGCCTCGTCCTCGACGGCGTCCGGCCCTGAGCGTCCACCGGGCGCGGGCCGAAGTGTCCGGAGCCGGGCCACCAGGCCGTGCGGCCGCGTCGAGGCGGGGCCGGACCACCTCGACCTCGAACCCACGGACCCGTCCGAGTGGCAGCGGCAGACCATGCCGTCCGACCTGTTCGGCTCGGACGACCCGCCGTCGGCGCTGCTGTGCGTCAACGGGGGCGTGCTCACCACCGCGGTCCACGACCTCCTCCCTGCCCGCCCCGGACGCCGTGCACCGCATCGCCTTCGCGGCGATGGGCGTGTTCGACTCCGGCCCGTAGCCGGTGGTGGCGGCGGGCGTTGACCGGATGGCGCCGATGGCCCGCGGGGCCGGGCGGCCGGGTACTCGCCGTGGGCTACTCCTCGACGGTGATCGCCAGCGCCGGGCACATCACCGCGGCCTGCCGCACGTCCGCCAGCCGCTCGGCGGGTGGAGCGGCGTCCAGCAGCACCACGATCCCGTCCTCGTCGCGCTGGTCGAACACGTCGTCCGCGGTCAGCGCGCACTGCCCGGAGCCGACGCACTTGTCCTGGTCGACGACCACCTTCACGACGTCCTCCTCCATGTGCGAGCGGTATCGACCCCGACGGCCGGCCGGCCGGTGCGGCCCGCCGTCGGGATCCGGGAAACCTTCACCAGGTCACGGGGAGCTCGGTGACGCCACCGGTGATGGTGGTGCGGGTCTCCAGCTCCTCCACCCGCTTGGCGAGCCGCAGGCCGGGCACGCGGCGGGCGAGGGCGGCGAACACGACGCGCAACTCGGTGCGGGCCAGGCTCGCGCCGATGCAGAAGTGCCCACCGTGCCCGAAGCCGAGGTGGGCGCGTTCCGGGCGGTCGGGGTCGAACGCCTCGGCGTCGCGGTAGACCGAGGCGTCGCGGTTGGCGGCGTTGATCGACAGGACCACGGCGTCGCCGCGCCGGATGGTGACTCCGGCGACTTCGACGTCGACGTGCGCGTACCGCAGCAGCCCGAGGTCGCCGGGCGCGCCCAACCGCATGATCTCCTCGACGGTGGCGTTGACCCGGCCGTCGGGGTCCGCGGTCAGCGCCTCCCACTGGTCGCGGTGGGTGAGCAGGAAGAGCGTGCCCAGGCCGATGCGGTTGACCGTGGTCTCGTGGCCGGCGAACAGCAGCCCGACGCAGAGCCGGACCATCTCGTGGTAGTCGAACGTCGGGTCGGCGCTCTGGGCGCGCACGAGGTCGGAGATCACGTCCTCGCCCGGTCGCGCGCGCTTGGCCTCGACGAGCCCGACCATGTACCGGCTGAACTCCTCGAACGCCCGGTGGGCGTCCTCGCCGATGGCGAGGTTGGACATGCGCTCCGACAGCGAGTGGAAGTGCTCGCGGTCGCCCTCCGGCGCGCCGAGCAGCCGGCAGATCACGGCGACGGGCAGCGGGAACGCCAACCCGGCGTGCAGGTCGACCACCCCGTCGGGCGAGGCGGCGTGCTCGGCCAGCAGTCGGTCGAGGTAGCCGTCGACCAGTTCGTGCATGTAGCCGGAGAGCAGGTTCATCCGCTTGGCGGAGAACGCGGGGGTCAGCAGCCGACGCATGCGGGCGTGGTCGGCTTCCTCGGTCTCGTAGTCGCCGGTCGGCCCGTCCAGGATCGCGGCGGTCGACAGGCGGGAAGCCCGTTCCGGCTCGGGGTGGGAACGGCCGAGCCGCTTGTCGCCGAGCAGGTCGCGCACCTCCTCGTAGCGGGTGACCAGCCAGGCGGGATCCCCGGTCGGCGTGGTGACCCGCGCGACCGGCGCCTCCCGGCGCAGCACCTCGTACAGCGGCGCGAGGTCGAGGACGTTGGGCCTGGCGAACGGTAATTGCGGGCGCTCCGCGGCAATGCTCATGGCTCTCCTCCCGTGATCCTCAAGCACCCCGACCGTAGCAGTTTGTTGGCAGTGGCTGACTGTAAATTCGGCCCGGCCCGCCGGGTGGACGAGCATGTTTGAATCGCCCGGTGGGAAACGTCGCGACCGACAGGGAGCAGGTGGAGGTGCCCCGCCGGGGACGGCCGCCGGTGAGCGACCGGCAACGCCAGCGGCAGCGCCTGGAGATCTCGCGCCACGCGGTCCGCCTGTTCGCCGAGCACGGCGTGGCCGCCACCTCGGGCGAGCAGATCGCCCGAGCCGCCGGCGTCTCCGAACGCACGCTGTGGCGCGCCTTCCGCAGCAAGGAGAGCTGCGTGGAGCCGCTGCTCGCCAAGGCGATCGACGCCTTCCGCGCGGTCCTGCGCGCCTGGCCCGCCGAACTGGACCTCATCGAACACCTGCGCGCGGCGTACACGCCCGTCCTGGACTCGGCGTCGGACGCGGACCTCGACGCGGTGCTCGCCGTGGTCCGGATGACCCGTGACGAGCCGGCGCTGCGCGCCGTGTACCTCATGCTCAGGGAACGCTCGGAGGACACGTTCGCGGAGGTGCTCGCCGAGCGCTCGGGCGCCTCCCCCGACTCCGTCGAGGTCCGCGTGCAGGCGGCCGCGATGAGCGCGGTGCTGAAGGTGGCGACCGACCACCTGGCCCACGTCACGGCGACGGGCGTCACCCCCGGAACCCTGCGGCGACACCGCGAGGACGTCGCCGCCGCGGTCGACCTGGTCATCCGGGGGCTGTCGGACGACAGGAGAGGCCCCGGCCGAGGGCAGCGCGACGAGGTCGTCGTGACCGCGGGCAGCGCCGTGGAGGACGCCGGCGCATCGTGATGTCCACTGTGGACTCACGTGGGTCCGGGCGTGCGCCTCGACCGCGCGCCGGGCGCGTTCCGCGCCGAAGTCAGGTGCACGTGGCGGGGCCGGACCGCGGGGTCCGCCCGATCGGGTCCTGGTCCACCACCGCGACCCACGCCGGCCGCTCGGCGCCGTCGACCGCGCCGCCGCCGTTGTCCACCGCCTCGGCGAACGCGTGGAGCAGGCCGCTCTGGCGTGACGAGGCCGCGCGGACACCGGCCGGTCACGGCTCCGAGGCAGAACACCGCCGTGTCGCGCCCCATGTGCCAGCGCAGCACCCGCTTCACGACCACTCCCATGGCCGGTGAGAACGCGGTGGAGTTCCCCGCCGCCGGGCACGGTTCAGGGGCGCGGCCCCGGTGCCGCCAGCTCCACCGCGGCCGGCGTGCCGCAGCAACCGCCCGTGGCCGCCGGCTCCGCGTCGAACACCCCGGCCCCACCGCACACGCCCGTCCCCGGCAGGGTCAGCTCGACCCGCCGCGCGGCACCGTGGTCGCCGGCGATCTCCGCGACGACGCTGCGCACCTGCTCGTAACCGGTCAGGGCGAGGAACGTCGGCGCGCGGCCGTAGCTCTTCATGCCGACCAGGTAGAAGTCCGGCTCCGGCTGGCGCAGCTCCTCCGCCCCGTGCGGGGGAACCGTGCCGCAGGAGTGGACGTTCGGGTCGATCAGCGGCGCGAGCGCGGCCGGCGCCTGCGACGCCGGGTCGAGGTCGAGGCGGATCTCCGACAGCCACGACAGGTCGGGGCGGAACCCGGTCAGCGCGACGACCTCGTCCACCGGGCCGAGCCGCCGGCCGTCCTCGGACTCCAGCACCACCCCCTCGTCGACGCGCGTCACGGACACCGTGCGGAACCCCGTCACGACGGTCACGCGGCCCGCCTCCACCGCGGCGCGGGCCGCGACGCCCAGCGCGCCGCGCGCCGGGAGCTGGTCGGCCGCCCCGCCGCCGAACGCCGTCCCCGCCGCACCCCTGCGCAGCAGCCACGTGACGCGCGTGCCGGGGTGCCGTTCCGCGAGGTCGGCCAGCGCCACCAGCGCGGTCAGCGCCGAGTGCCCGCTGCCCGCCACGGCGACCCGCCCGCCCGCGTACCGCCGCGCCTCGGCGGCGAGGTCGGGCACCCGGTACGCGATCCGGTCGGCGGCGGCGCGTTCGCCGAGCGCGGGCAGCCCGTCGCCGCCCAGCGGGTTGGGCGTGCCCCACGTGCCGGACGCGTCGAGCACGGCCCGAGCGGTGATCCGCTCCTCGCCGGCGGCGGTCTCGACGTGCACGGTCAGCGGCTCGCGGTCGCGGCCCTCGGCCACGAGCCGGTCCCGCCCGCGCCGGGCGACGCCGACCACCCGCGCGCCGAACCGCACCCGGTCGCCCAGCGCGGCGGCGAGCGGCGCGAGGTACCGCGCGGCCCACTCCGCGCCGGTCGGGTGGTCGTCGGCCGGGGGCGGCGCCCACCCGGCGGTGTCGAGCAGCCGCCGTCCCGCCGGGTCGACCAGTTCCGACCACGGTGAGAACAGCCGCACGTGCCGCCACTGCGCGACCGCCGCGCCCGCGCGCGGCCCGGACTCCAGCACGAGCGGTTCCAGGCCCCGCTCCACCAGCCGGGCCGCCGCCGCCAAGCCGCTCGGACCCGCGCCGACGACGACCACCGGAAGTGCGCCCACGCGCCACCCCTTTCATAGATGAACCTCTATCAAGGCGTGACGGACTCTATCGGCGATCATCTATCAAAACAAGCATCGACGCCGATCTATAGAGTGGGCGGCATGACGACGCTCCGCCCGGTCGCGCTGCCCGACCAGGACGCCACCGCCTACGCCCGGTGGTTCGCCTGCCTCGCCGACCCGACCAGGGTCCGCCTGCTGCACGCCGTCGCCACCGGCCCTGGCGAGATCACCGTCGGCGCGCTGTCCGAGGCCATCGGCGTCAGCCAGCCGACCTGCTCGCACCACCTGCGCAAGCTCGCCGACACCGGGTTCGTCCGCCTCCGCCGGGAGGGCACCACCACCCTGGTGTCGGTGAACCGGGCCTGCTGCACGGGCCTGCCGCACGCCGCCGACGCCGTCATGGGCACCGTCGTCACCGGACCCCGCCGCAGCGCCGCACCGCCGACCGACGTCACCGTGCGCGCCATGACCGACGACGACTGGACCGACGTCCGCCACGTCTACGCCGAGGGCATCGCGACCCGCGACGCCACCTTCGAGACCGAGACGCCCAGCCGCCGCGCGCTCGACGCGAAGTGGCTGCCCGGCCACCGCTGGGTCGCCGAGGTCGACGGCCGCGTCGCCGGCTGGGCCGCCGCCACCCCGGTCTCCCCCCGCACGTGCTACGCGGGCGTCGCCGAGACCTCGGTGTACGTCGCCGCCGACGCGCGCGGCCGGGGCGTCGGCACGGCGCTGGTGCACCGGCAGGTCGCCGCCGCCGACGCCGCCGGCCTGTGGACGCTGCAAACCGCGATCTTCCCCGAGAACCGCGCGAGCATCGCCCTCCACCACGCCGCCGGCTTCCGCACCGTCGGGGTCCGCGAGCGCATCGCGCGGCACCACGGGGTCTGGCGCGACACCGTCCTGCTCGAACGCCGCGCCCCGTCGTCACCGGCGTGCGGGGAAGGCTGCTGACCGCACGGGTCGGCGTCACCGCGCCGGTCGCGTCCGCACGTGCTCGATGTAGGCGTCCACCCAGTGCCGCGCCCAGTCCCGGACCTTCGCCTCGATCGCCGGGTCCTGGAGGCTCTGCCGCACCTCGCCGCAGAACGCGCCCCACTCGGCCACGTGCGCCGGCGCCAACCGGGTCAGCGCGGCCTCCTTCGCGCACGCGGCGAACGCGCTCCGCTCCGGACCGGGGACGGTGTAGTCGGTTGGCCGGTGGCAGTCGTCCACCACCCGCCCGATGTCGGCTTCCGCGCGGACGACCATCTTCCTGGTGCCGGGCAGCCAGTCCGGCACCAGCCCGACCACGTTGCCCTTCAACCACTCCGCGTCGCGCGGGTCGGCGCCGGGGTGCCAGGGCGCGAGCCTGGCCAGTTCGCCGTCCACCGCGCGGGACAGTAAGGCCGCCTGCTCCGCCGACGGGGAGCACGAGGCGTGGGCGATCATCGGCACGACCGCCAGGCCCGCCGCGACGAACGCGGTGCACACGACTACCTTGACCTTCATAGGGCCCTCCAGAGGAGCCGGGAAACAAGATGCCTCCCGAATACCCCCGGTCCCCTGCCTATGCCGGCGCACCGGTCGAACCACTCGATCGAGCGCGGACGGACGCGCGGCACGGCGGGATCCGGCCGATCGGAGTCGCCTGGAATGGGTACGTGTACGGCATGGCCGAACACGAAGAAGCACCGCTCAACCCGGACCCGCCGCACTCGCCCGGCACGCCGGAACCGCCCGACCTCGACGTCGACCCCGAGCAGTTCATGAGCGAGGAGGAGCAGGCGGCCCGGCGGGACACCGCCGACGAGCCACCCGAGCCCTCGTAGGCGGGCGCGGGCGGTCGGGTGACCCGGCCCGGCGCGGACCCCGGCGCACCGGTCGCACAGCCGACCGGTGCGCCGGCCGGGTGACCCGCCGGGGAGCCCGCGCCCGTCAGGACCCGGCGGCCGGCGTACGCGAGGATTCGGCTCCGGCGTCCGTCAGGACTCGCCCTCGGCGCACCGCGTGGCGGCGGCGTAACCCAGGTGGAGCCAGTCCGAACCCGCCACGACGGCCAACGCGCCGGCGACCAGCCGGCTCGCCCGAGGCGCGAGCACGAGCCCCGCGGTCAGCGCGCCGGCGATCCACACCCCCGAGCAGAACGGGCAGCTGATCAGCTCTCCGACGGAGTGCCGGACGCCGGTGCCGCGCACCGACTCGGTGACCTCGGCCGGTCCCGCCGACTCCTCGTACCGGGTGAAGGGCGCGCGGACCACGCCGGCCACCGCGCTCTTGGTCAGCAACCGGCTCGACTTGTGGGTGGCCACCGCGAACAGGACGAGGTCCGACGCCGCCCAGCGCTCGGGCAGGCGCGCACCCCGCCGACGCCCCACGGCGACGGCCGCGCCGACCAGGCCGGCATAGGTGGCCAACGCTCCCAGGTACCCGCCCAGCGGGCGGTCGGCCCCACCGGAGTACGCGTCACGGACCCGGCCGAACATCGCGGCGATCGACATGCGCGAGGGGTAACCGCCCCCGCCGGCCTCAAACCGGCCGATCCCGCCGGCCGATCCCCGCCGGCCGAGCGACGCCCGTACGGGTGTTCCCCATGACCAGCCGTGGTAACTGAATCGGTACAGTAGCCGATAAACGGTAAAAAGCCGCACTTCCGGGTATCCGTGGACAGCGTCGAGCGGCCGACGCCAGGGACACGAGTGCTGGGCGGTAGTTGTGGTGGACGAGGAATTCGACGAAGCGGTGGCGCTGGAGTTGCGGCGCTACGTCAAACGGGTCACCGGCGCGCTGGGGCTCGGTGGCGACTGCTCCTACATCGACGCGGGCCCGCCCGCCAACGCCTACCTCGCGTTGGACGGCCGGCTGCCGTCGTTCCCCGACCGGGACGTGGCGCTGCTGTGGGACGAGGAGCACGGGTGGTCCGCGGCGCTGGAGACGCAGAGCGGGCTGGACCTCGTGACGGTCGCCTACCTGCACGGGTCGCTCGTGCCGCCGCCGGCCGCGGTCGCGCGGTTCGCGCACCGGCTGCTCCGCGGCGAGCACCCCGGCGACCCGCGCGCCGTGCGGCTGGCCACTCCGGGCGACCAGCGGACCCGGCTGCTGCCCCTGCTGCGGGCGGCCAACCGGGACGGCGCACGCCTGCTGCCCCTGCGGGTGTCGCTCGACCGCCCGGTGCGGTCCGGTACGAAGGTTCGCGGCGGCCTCGCCGTGGACGTGCCGCGCGAGGCCGTCGAAGAGGCTTCCCGCCACACCGTGTGACACCACGACCGCGCTTCCACACGAACCGACGATTCCGGGCGTCCGCCGTGCGACGAAGGTCGCGCGCCGGACGCCCGAGCGCGTGGCGGTCGGGCCACCGCCCCACCGCCGGGGGTGCGACCGGCTCACCCGTCCAGGCGCAGCAGGACGCGCACGCTCACCCGTCCAGGCGCAGCAGGGCCCGCACGGTCGTACCGTCGACCCCGGTGTGCACGCGGACGAGGTCCGCCAGGTCGTTCACCAGCAGCAGACCCCGCCCCGACGGCTGCCCCGGCTCCGCCGGCCGACGACCCGCCAGCGGATCGGCCAGCCGCCCGGTGTCGCGGACCTCGCACACCAGGTGGTCGTGCTCCCGCCGCACCGCCAGCCGGCTCGGCCCGTCGGTGTGCCGCAGGCTGTTCGTGGTCAGCTCGGTGACGATCAGCTCCAGGTCGGCCACACGGTCCTCCGGCAGCCCGGCCGCCACGGCGTGCCGCACCGCGAGCCGCCGGGCCTCGCCCAGCCCCGCCGTGCCGGTGATCACCACGACCCCCTCGCCGGGGTCCGGGAAGGGCTCGTTGTAGCGGGCCACCACCGCGTCGGGCGCGTAGTGGTCGCTGGCGTAGCGCCGCGCGGCCTCCCAGATCACCGGGTGCGTCGCCCTGGCGTCGGCCAGCGCGCGGTCGTCCAGTTCGGACGTGTCGTACGGGCACAGGATGGTGACGTCGCGGCCGGCGAAGGCCGCGTTGATCAGCGCCTCGTGCTGGGCGCACGCCGGGTACTCCACGCCCGAGCGGCCTGCCCAGATCGGCTCGCCGACGATCCGCACGTGGCGGTCGCGGTGCCGGTCGGCGAACCGGCGCAGCACCCGCGCGATGATCCGGCCGGGGTTGCGCCCCTCCTGCGCCATGTCGAGCAGGGTGACGTGCCGCGCGTCCGCGCCGAGGCCGTCCCGGACCAGGTCGAGCTTCCGCCCCGGCACCGCGATGGCGACCGGCTGGCCGGCGGCGAGGCCGTCGACGGCGAACGGGACCAGCGCGGCGAGGTACTCCTCGGCCGAGCCGTAGAACAGGGCGGGGTGGACGAACAGCTCGTCCGCGGGCGCGGTCATGAGAGGGGCTCCACCCGCACGTCGGGGAGGTCGAGGAGGGCGACGACGCGCGCCGCGCCTGCCCAGCCGGTGCGCAGCACGGCGGTCGCGCCCCGCCGCCGGGCGTGCGCGGCCAGGGTCAGCAGGCCGTGGTGGTCGATGAACGTCAGGTCGGGCGCGTGCACCACGAACTCGCCGTTCGACGGCTCGGGGTCCACGCGCGCCAGCAGGGTCGCCAGCAGTTCGTCGCCGCTGAAGTCGAGTTCGCCGCCGAGCTGGACGGCCGCGTCCGGCACGTGCCCGGCGTGCAGCCGGAACGGGCCCGGCCGGTTGGCGCGGGGGTGCACACCGACGAGCTGCGCCATGACGTCCTCCCCCAGTTCCGCCCGGTCGTAGCCGCACATCGCGGCGAACGGGCGACCCACCATGTAGCGGTCCACCAGGTATTCGTAGCGCAGGAGCGCGGCCAGGTGCGCGGGGGTCCGCACGAGGGCGGTGGCCTCGGCGACCACGCGGAGACCGGTGTAGCCGTCCGCCAGGGCCTCCTCGGTGGCCGCGGCGTGGGCGGCGACCAGGGCCTCCGGGTCGGTGACGGCGTGGCTCGCGGCGGGCGGGACGACCTGCGCCGCACCGCTGTCGAGCGCCGCGCCGAGCCCCGCCGTGCCGCGCAGCAGGGCGGTCAGGGCGTCGGCGTCGCCGGCACCGACGAGCCGGACGCGCTGCCCGAGGGCGAGCCCGTCGGCGAGGAACCGCCCGGCGCGGCCGGTGAACTCGCTCGGCTCGCCGTACGACCAGCACAGGTGCTCGTGCCGCCCGTGCCCGCACGACCGCCGGACGGCCACCGCCGACCCGCGCCGGTCCGGTCCGGGTTCACCGCTGTGCGTCATGACGTGCGGGTGCCCTTTCCGTGATTCCCTCGAAGGATGCACCGAACACCCGGCGGGTCGCCAGGCCGCGGGCGTGGCGGTCGGGCGTCGCGCGCACGGGATCGTGCGTCGCGGCCGGCTCGATTCCACCCGACCGGGTGACGCCGGCGGTGCGGGGCTTCGGTCGGCGCGGGTCTGCCACCAGGTCACCTCTCGGAGCGAGAAAGTAGTGGTGGGCTGCCTGCTGAACCCGGATGTCGGTCCGCGGCGGACGTGCGAGCCACCGCGATCGCGGAAGAGTCTACCCGGAGTGCCGTGGCCGCTGCGGCATCCGGTGGCACGCGCGCGTCGCACTCCCCCCGCCGGCGGACGGTGGCCCCTCATCCGCGCGACGACCGGGACCGGCGGGGACCGAACCGCAGCCGGAAGTCGGTGAGCGCCAGCCCGAACAGCGGCCGGGCCGCCCGCAGCCACCCCAGCGGCCCGGCCGGGTCGACGCGCCACGACAGCCGCGCGAACCCGACCCCGCCCCGGTACCGCAGCGGCGTCCGCGCCACGCCACCCGGCACGCCCTGCCACACCGACGCCCGCGCGCGAACCGGCAGCCGCCACCGCACCGGCCCGCCGAGCCGGACGGACGCCACCGCGCGACGCCCGTCGTGCGCCGACGCGGAGCCGCGCGGGTCCACCTCGAAGCGCGCCGCCTCCTTCGGGATGCCCCACAGCGCGCGCCCACCTGCCCGCGAGGCCGCGCTGTCGACCCAGGCGTGCGTGATCGACAGGCCGATCCGCGCGCCGCGCCGCACCGGGACCACGGCGACCAGCTCGTGGTACGCGAGCACGCCGCCCGGCCGGTAGTCGGCGAACGCGGTGCACACCAGCGCGACGCCCAGCAGCGTCAACGGCCTGGTCGGGGCGGGCAGCGCGGGCAGCGCCGACGACCGCACCAGCCACGCCGAGACCCAGCCGTCGCCGCGCAGGTCCCACGGTTCCGGCGGATGAGCTTCCTGGTGCACGTCACCCCCTTCGACGCCGTCGGCCCCGCACTCCCGTCACGATCACCGTAGGCGGTGCCGTGCGGCCGGGGCGGGTGAGGGTGTACCGTCGGTGGTATCGGGTGGAGGCGCCACTGGGCGCTCCCCGAACACACTCGCACCGCACGGCAGCCTCGCCACCGCTCGTGGTGAGCACGTGCCGGGTGCGGAGAAAGTCGGACACACATGCACTTCGTTCCTCGTCAGGACGCACGGGCGGACGCCCTGCGCACGACCCGCGCGACGGCCGCACAGCCGGCACACGGCCTGTTCAGCCACCCGGAGTCGCACGAGACCCACACCGGCCCGGCCCGGCCCGCCGATGAGCAGCGCACCTACACGGACCTGTTCCGCGAACCGGCGTGGCACCACGGCGTGCGGCCGACGGACACGTCCGCGCGACCGTAACGCCACCGGCACAGCGCACCACCAGCACGGGCACCACCAGCACGGGCACCACCGGCACTCCCCCGGCGCGCCGCCGCCGTCGTCGTCCCGCAAGCCGGAGCCGCAAGCCGGAGCCCGGAGCCGACCGGGTCGACCCTGCGGTCCACAGTGGACGGCGGCCGTCGCCCCGGCGGTGCGGCGCGCGCGAACCGTTCCCCCGCACCGCGTCCCGACGACGCGGTGTGCGCGAACCGCCCCGGGGGTAACCCCTCGCGCATGGCGCACGCACCCGACGCACCGACGCAACTGCCCGGCCGCTCCTGGTGGGCGGTCCTCAAGCGGACGGTCGAGGAGTTCGGCGACGACGGCCTCACCGATTGGGCCGCCGCGCTGACCTACTACGCGGTGCTGTCGCTGTTCCCCGGCCTCCTGCTGCTCACCTCGCTGCTCGGCCTGCTCGGCCCGGACGCCACGCGGTCCGTCAAGGACAGCCTCGACCTGCTGGGCCCCGGCGAGGCCCAGCAGCTGATCTCCGACGGCATCGACAACCTCCAGCGCTCCAGCGGCGTCGCCGGGCCGCTCGCGATCGTCGGCCTGGTCACCGCGCTGTGGTCGGCCTCCGGGTACGTGGGCGCGTTCATGCGCGCGGCGAACTCGATCTACGACGTCGAGGAGGGCCGCCCGTTCTGGAAGGTGATCCCGCTGCGGCTGGCGCTGACCGTCGGCGTGGTGGTGCTGCTGGCGCTCACCGCGCTCGGCGTCACGCTCACCGGCGGGGTGGCCGCGTGGCTGGGCGAGGTGCTGGGGCTCGGCGCGACCGTCGTCACGGTGTGGGACATCGCGAAGTGGCCGGTGCTGCTGCTGTTGGCCAGCCTCGCGATCGGCCTGCTGTTCTGGGCGTCGCCGAACGTGCGCCAACCGAGCTGGCTGTGGATCACGCCGGGCGGGCTGCTGGCGGTGCTGGCGTGGGTCGCGGCCTCCGCCGGGTTCGCCCTGTACGTGGCCAACGCCGGTTCTTACAACAAGACCTACGGCTCGCTGGCCGGCGTGATCGTGTTCCTGGTCTGGCTGTGGATCTCGAACCTGGCGTTGCTGCTCGGCGCGGAGCTGGACGCCGAACTGGAACGCGGCCGGCGCATGGCGGCCGGCCAGTCCGACGGCCGCGACCCGGTCGCGCCGCCGCGCGACACTCAGGCGATGAACTGAACCGCGCGGCGCGACCGCGTCCACCGCGCCGATCGGCATACCACACGACCGCCGACCCGATCACCGGATGACCGCCGCCGGCGCCGAGCGCGAATCGCGCGCCACCGCCGCTGCCGCACATATTCGCGATCAACCGGAAACACCGGTCGAACCGGTCACCGGACGGGAATAAGACCACCTCCCCGGATTTCGACCAATCCTCATGACAATTGACCAACCTAAGCGCTACGCCTCTCGCAGTAGTTCCCGTTGCTCTGCCGTTGAATGGCTACTTCAGGCCCTTGACGGCCGTTCCGCGCGTCCCCGATGATCGAGCGGCTTGCCCGGATTGCGGTCCGCGCCTTTTCGCGACCGCCGACCCGACAATCACCGACTTCCGCGGGGAGGTTCCGTGCGCGTGCTCGGCCTGCTCCTCGCGGCGCTCATCGGGGTCGCCTCCGTCGTCGGCGCGCGGGCCGACCAGCGCCCGCCGCAACCCGAAGTGTCCGGGCAGCACTCCCTCGTCGAGGCGTTGACCAGCGCTCTCCACCACCCCGAAGAGGGTGTGGCGGACGAGGCCAAGTCCTGCGAACCCGCTGTCGCGCTCCTGCGCGCCCTGGTGCGCACGGTGGCCGCCGCCCCCTCGACGGCGGTCGCCACGCGCGTCGGCGGCCGGGTCGCGCGCGGGCCGCCGGACGGTCGCTGACCCGTATCCACCACACCCCCGTCGAAACGACGGGCGGTGTCCCGGTCGCGCCCGAAAAAAGGACAAAACCGATGCCCGGTCAATCCGATCGAATCCGGCAAAACGGTCGACCACCCGCCGTGCGGGCACCCCGAAGACTTACGGTGCCCGACCTGAAGTCCGGTTTCCTGGTCGCCCTCATCGCACTGCCGCTGTGCCTCGGCATCGCGGTGGCCAGCGGCTTCCCGCCCATCGCGGGCGTGCTCACCGCCATTGTCGGCGGCATCCTCGGCGGGCTGCTCGGCGGCGCGCCGCTGAGCATCAAGGGCCCCGCCGCCGGGCTGATCGTGATCGCCGTCGGCGCGGTGCACGACCTGGGCCAGGGCGACCTCGTGGCCGGTTACCGGCGCGCCCTGGCCGTCGGCGTGGTCGCGGCACTCGTGCAGATCGTGTTCGGGCTGGTCCGCGCGGCAGGCGTCGGCGTGGTCATGTCGCCGTCGGTGGTGCACGGGATGCTGGCGGCGATCGGCGTCATCATCATCGCGAAGCAGGCGCACGTGGTGCTCGGCGTGCGGCCGACCGCGGACTCGACGTTCGGCCTGATCGCCGAGATACCGCGCAGCGCGGCGCACGCGAACCCGTTCATCCTCCTGGTCGGCGCGCTGTCGCTGGTGCTGCTGTTCGGGCTGCCGCTGGTGCGCGCCCGCTGGAGCAGGCTCGCGCCCGCGCCGCTGGTGGTGTTGGCGGTGGCCATCCCGATCGGCCTCTGGCTGCACCTGGACCGCCCGCACGACTACACCTTCCTCGGCGCGCAGCACCACCTCGGACCGGAGTTCCTGGTGCGGCTGCCCGGTTCGCTGCTGGACGCGATCACCTTCCCGGACTTCTCGCAGGTGTTCAGCGCCACCTCGGTCCAGTACGTCGTGATGTTCGCCCTCATCGGCACGATCGAGTCCACGCTGACGGTGCTCGCCGTCGACTCGATGCGCCCGGCCGAGCGCGTGTCGAACGTCAACCGCGACCTGCTCGCGATCGGCACGGGCAACCTCGCCTCGGCCCTGATCGGCGGCCTGCCGATGATCTCCGAGATCGTGCGCAGCAAGGCCAACGTGGACGCGGGCGCGACGAGCCGCTGGTCCAACGTCTGCCACGGCGCGATCCTGCTGCTGTTCGTCGCGCTGGTACCCGGCGTCGTGCAGACCATCCCGCTGGCGGCGCTGGCCGCGATGCTCGTCTACACCGGTTTCCGGCTGGCCTCGCCGGCGGGCGTGCGGCACATCGCCCGGATCGGGTGGGACCAGCTCGCGCTGTTCACCACCACCCTGCTGGTCACCCTGGCGACCGACCTGCTGGTGGGCGTCGCGTCCGGGTTGGCGCTCAAGGTCGTGCTGCACCTGGCGCGCGGTGTGCCGGTGTCCGCGTTCCTGCCCCGACCTCAGGTCACGGTGGTCGGCGAGGTGCTGCGCGTCCGGCTGCGCGGCGCGGCGGTCTTCCCGGCGCTGCTGCCGGTGCGCAAGGCGATCACGCGCGCCGGCCGGGGTGTCACGAAGGTCGTCGTGGACGTGCGCGACGCGGTCCTCGTGGACCACACGTTCCTGGCCAGGCTGGACGAGCTGGCGCGGGAGCTGCCCGCCGCGACCCTCGTCGTCGAGGGGCTCGACGGGCTCGTGCCCGCCTCGGACGACCCGCACGCCACCCGCCGCGGGCGGTCGCGATGACCATCGCCGAGCTGGTGGGGCGCGCCGCGGCGCTGCTGCCCGAACAGGGGCCGCTCCAGGCTTTCGTGCACCACAACACCCTGCACGCCTTCGAGCACCTGCCGTTCACCGACGCCGTCACCCGTGCGGCCGGGGTGCTCGGCACCGAGCCCTACCAGGGCGAGGCCGCGTTCCACGGCTTCCTGCGCTCGGGCCGGATCACGACGGCCGACCTCGACGCCGTGGTCGCGGCCGAGGTCGTCGACGACGGCGTGCCCGTGGTGCCCGGCGGCCCGACGCCGCGCCGGTTCCACGAGGTCCGGCTGCGCCACCACGTCGAGGTGCCGCGCGGCCCGGCGCTGGACTGGCTGCTGGCCGAGACCGACGCGGTGGACGCGACCGACCCGCGGTGGGACCTGCTGCGGTCCTGCGCGCCGCCGCCGGCCGCACCGCCGCCGCGCCCGCGGCCCCGCGACCGCGTCCTCGCCGCGACCGGCGTCGACCCGGACCACCTGGCGCACCCGCTGCTGATCCGGTTCACGGCGGCGTTCCTGGACCAGGGGGTCGCCCTCTGGCCGATGCCGGGCCGCGAGCACGGCCTGCTGGCGGCGTTCCGCGACCTCTACGGCCGGGCGGGCGGTCCGCCGGACCCGTTCCTGCGCGGGCTCGGGGCGTGCCTGCGGTCCCAGCGCGGGTGGTCGGCCGAGCGCACCGCCGAGTGGGCGCTGGCCGAACTCGGGGTGCCCGGCGAGGACCGGGCCGAGGTGGTCACCGCGACGCTGCTGTCGTTGCGGGGCTGGGCGGGCATGGTGCGGCAGTTCGAGCTGCGACCCGACCGCGCACCGGTCGAACCGCGTGCGGCGCGGCTGGTGGACTACCTGGCCGTGCAGCTGACGCTGGACGTGTTCGCCACGCGCCACGTGCTCGCGACCGCCGAGCCGGGCGACGGGGTCGGGCGTGGTCCGGCGGGCGGGATGGCCGGGGCGGACCGGACCGCTGGGGTGGGAGTCGTCGGTGCCGCGACGGGTCGGGGCGCGGGGCTGGAACTGGCCTACGAGGCGTTCGTGCTGGCCCGGTTGATGGACGTGCCGCTGACCGACCGGGCGGGTGCGGCGGCGTGGCTCGCCGTCGTGGACCGGTGCGACGAGGTGGAGCGCCGTCGCCTGCTGCACCTCGCCTACGAGCGGCGGCACCGGATCGGCGTGCTGGACGGGCTGGCCGCGCACCAGCGGGTCGCGACGCCGGCGGGCGCGGTGGCGTTCCAGGCGGTGTTCTGCCTCGACGAGCGCGAGGAGTCCGTGCGCAGGCACCTGGAGGAGTGCTGCCCCGCCGCCGAGACGTTCGGCTACGCGGGGTTCTTCGGCGTGGCCATGCACTACCGGGGCGTCGACGACGTCCGGTCGCGCCCCCTGTGCCCGGTGGTCGTGACGCCCCGGCACGCGGTGGTCGAGCGGCCGGTGCGCCCCGGCCGCCCGCCGCGCCGCCTGCGGGCCCGCTGGACGCGGGCGGTCGCGGTGGGCAGCCGCACGCTCGCGGGCGGCGCGGTGGCCAGCGTCGCGCTCGGCGTCGCGGCGCTGGTGTCGCTGGTCGGGCGGTGCCTGTTCCCGCGTGCCGCGCACCGCTGGACGCGGCGGCACGGCACTACCCCGCCCACGCGGCTGGCGCTGGGCTTCACCACGGCGGAACAGGTGGACGTCGTGGCGACCCTGTTGCGCACCACCGGGTTGAGCCGCGCGCCCGCACCGCTGGTGCTCGTCCTGGGGCACGGCTCGTCGAGCCTGAACAACCCGCACGAGTCCGCGCACGACTGCGGGGCCACCGGCGGCGGGCGGGGCGGGCCGAACGCGCGGGCGTTCGCCGTCATGGCCAACGACCCGGCCGTCCGGAGTGGACTCGCCGAGCGCGGGATCACCGTGCCCGACGGGACCTGGTTCGTCGGCGGCTACCACAACACGTGCGACGACTCGATCACCTGGTACGACGAGGACCTGGTGCCCGACGCGCACGCGGAGCCCCTGCGCGAGGCCAAGACCGCCCTCGCCGAGGCGTGCGTCCGCGCCGCGCACGAGCGCTGCCGCCGGTTCGAGACCGCGCCGACCGACCTCGCCCACGCCGCCGCGCCCGCGCACGCGGAGACCCACGCCGTCGACCTCGGCCAGCCCCGGCCGGAGTACGGGCACGCCACCAACGCGGTGTGCGTGGTCGGGCGGCGGTCGCGCACCCGCGGGCTGTTCCTGGACCGCAGGGCGTTCCTGGCCTCCTACGACCCGGCCGCGGACCCCGACGCGACCCTGCTCGCCGCGCTGCTGGCGGCCGTCGGGCCGGTGTGCGCGGGCATCAACCTGGAGTACTACTTCAGCTTCGTCGACCCGACGGGCTACGGCTGCGGGACCAAGCTGCCGCACAACGTCACCGGCCTGATCGGCGTGATGGACGGGCACGCGTCCGACCTGCGCACCGGTCTACCGTGGCAGATGGTGGAGATCCACGAGCCGGTGCGGCTGCTGCTCGTGGTCGAGGCCGCGCCGGGGCGGCTGGCCGCGATCGTGGCGGCGAACCCGGCCCTGGACCGGCTGGTGTCCGGCGGTTGGGTCCAGCTCGTGGCGTGGGAGGCGGACGCGCTGCACGTGTTCCAGGACGGCGCGTTCCAGCCGTACGCGCGGGAGCGGACGGTGTTCCCGGTCGTGGCGCGGTCGGTCGACGTCTACGCGGGCTCGCGCGACCACCTCGACTGCGCGCACGTGCTGGCGGAGGAGGTCGACGTGCCGGTGCCGGTCCCGTGAGCGGGGCGCTGGTCGGGGCGGTCGCCGCGCCGTTCGCCGCGTTCCTGCTCCTCGCGGCGGGCGCCGGTCGGCGGGTGCCGCCGGACGAGCGGGTCGTGTCGGCGGTGGTCGTGCTGGCGGCGGCGGTCTCCGCCGGGCTGCTGTGCGCGGTCGCGTGGTCCGGCCCGGTGGAGGTGGTGCTCGGCACGTGGTTCGCCGGGTTCCCGCTGGTGCTGGTGGCCGACGGGTGGTCGGTGCCGGTGGGCGTGCTGGCCGGGCTGCTGGGCGCGACGATCAGCGCGTTCTCCCGCCGCTACCTGCACCGCGACCCCGGCTACCGCCGGTTCCACCTGCTGCTGGCGCTGTTCGTGGCGGGCGTGCAACTGGTGGTGCTCGCCGGGACGCTTGACCTGCTGGTCGTCGGCTGGGAGCTGACCGGGCTGGCGTCCGCGCTGCTCATCGCGTTCTTCCACCGGCGGCGCGGCCCGGTCGCGCACGGGCTGCGCGCGTTCGCCACCTACCGGGTGTGCGACGTGGGCCTGGTCGGCGCGGCCGTGGTCGCGCACCACGGCGGCCCGCCGCTCGCGGTCGGCGTGCTGCTGCTGTGGGGCGCGATGGGCAAGGCCGCGCAGTTCCCGCTCGGCGGGTGGCTGCCGCGCGCGATGGAGGGGCCCACCCCGTCCACCGCGATCTGCTACGGCGCGATCTCGGTGAGCCTGGGCCCGTACCTGTTGCTGCGCACGGAACCCGTGTGGTCGCAGGCGCCGGCGGTGCCGGTGCTGATCGGGGTCGTCGGCGGGGTGACGGCGGTGCACGCGGCGCTCGTGGGCCGGGCGCAGACCGACGTCAAGACCGGCCTCGCCTACGCGTCGACGACGCAGGTCGGGTTGGTGCTGGTGGAGATCGCGGCGGGTTGGCACGTGCTCGCGCTGGCGCACCTGCTCGGGCACGCGGCGCTGCGCAGCGCCCAGTTCCTGCGCGCGCCCAGCGCGCTGCACGACCACCACCACCTGGAGCAGGCGCTGGGCGGCCCCGTGCCGCGCGCCGGCGCGGTGTGGGACCGGCTCCTGCCTCGACCGGTCCGGTCGTGGCTGTACCGGTTCGCCCTGGAGCGCGGTTACCTGGACGCGCTGGTGGTGGAGCGGGTGGTCGGCGGGTTCGCGCGGCTGGTGCGCCGGTGCGCCGCGGCCGACGAGCGCTGGGTGCGCCGGCTGGCGGCGACCCGATGACCGCGCCGACCGCGACCCGACCACCCCGGCACCGGCCACGACCGGCAGGCCCACGCGGCCGGTGCGCCGACGCGCGCCGACCCATTACGGGCGACGAGCACCGGACGCGGCGAGCGGAGAGCATCCCGGTGATCGCGGTGTGGCGGGCAACGGCGGTCGGCCGGCTCGCACGGCCGACGCGTCGACCCACCACGGGCGGCGAACGCTGGACGCGGCGGACGGCGGTGTCCCGGTGATCGCGTCGGCGGCGGTCGTCGTGGTGTGGCTGGTGACCGCGCTCGCGGTCGGCGCGCGGGTCGACGCCCGCGCGGCGCGGCGCGGGGCCGTCATCGGCGCGGCGGCGGCGTTCTCGCTGTCGCTGGCGGCGATCCCGGTGTCGTCGGGGACGGCGACGGCGGTCGTGTGCTCGGCGTTCTGCCTGGCCGGGCTGCTCGTGGCGGCGTTGAGCCCGGTCGCGTCGCACCCGCCGCGCGTGCTGGCCCGCGCGCTGGCGCTGGTCGGGCTGGCCTGCGCGTTCACGGTGGTGCGCGTGGAGGTCGTCGACGCGGCGCTGTGGGCGGTGACGGCGGCCGTGGCGTGGTCGGGCGCGCGGGACCGCCGGCTGTTCGCGGTCTACCACGTGCCGAGCGTGTTGCTGGTGCTGGCCGGCTCGGTGGTCCCGTCGCCGGCGGGTGACGTGCTGGTGCTGCTCGGGGTCGCGGTGCGGGCGGCGGCGGTCCCGCTGCACAGCTGGTTCCCCCGGTTCGTGGCGCGCACGCCGACGGGCGTCGTGGCGGCCTTCCTGCTGCCGCTGGGGTTGGTGGCGCCCGCCACGCCGCTCGCGGCGGCGGTGGGCGCCGGTGCCGCCCTGGTCGGCGCGGTGTTCGCGGTGGTGCAGACCGACGGCACGCGCGCGGTGGCGTTCCTGCTGGCGAGCGCGAACGGGGTGGCGCTGGTGGGCGGCGCGCGGCCGGCGGCGGCGGTCGCGGCCACCGGGCTGGCGATGACCGCGGCGGCGCTGGCGGCCCGGCGGGGACCGCTGTCGCTGACCGCGCCGGCGGGCGACCTGGCGCGCACGCCCCGGCTGGCGGTCGCCTACCTGGGCTTCGGGCTGGCGCTGGCGGGTTTCCCGCTGCTGCCGGGGTTCGCGGACGTGCACCACCTGCTGGCGCACCCGGCGGGGTTCGTGGTGGCGGCGCTGGTGGTGGCCGTGGCGGTCGACGGGGTGACCGTGCTGCGCGGCTTCCTGGGCCTGTTCGCGGGCCGCCCGGAGGACACCGGTGAGCGCGACCTCACGCCCGTGGAGCACGGCGCGGTGGCGGTGGCGCTGGTGCTGCTCGCGCTCGGCGGCCTCGCGCCGGGTCTGACGGGGTGGTGACCGGCACCGTCGACCACCCGAACCGGTCTCACTCGATCCGGGGGTCTCCCGGTCGTCGGCAGTCCCCCTCGGCGGGTCGGCTCTTACAGTGGTGATCATGAGCAGGAGCACCGTGCCGGTCGCCACGCCCCAGGTGTGGCTGCCGACCTACGACCGCGGCCTGGTGCGCGCCGACCTGCTCCTGCGGGTGGGCGCGGCGCTGCTGCTGACCCCGGACCCGCCGCTGCCGTACGGCATCGTGGTCCAGCTCCACGGCGACGCCGACGGCCAGCGGGGCCGGGCGCACGAGTACGTGATCACCCACGCCGAGAGCCTGGAGCGCGCCGAGCAGGTGATGCTGGAGATGCTCGCCGAGATCGACCGGGCGCTGACGACCGGGCAGTCCGGCGTCATCGAGTTCGACGCCGAGGGCAGGCCCTCGCTGGTCAGCCTGCGCCCGGTGGTGGCGGTCGAGGTCGAGGTCGGGGTGGAGCAGCAGGGCATCGGGTGACCGGGCCCGGCGCCGGCACCGCACGGTGGGGTGCCGCGACACCCGACCGTGACACGGTCTTGTCACCAAGAGTAGTAACCTCTTCACTGATTGTGGATGGCGGTGGGGCGGGCGTATGGTGGAGCCCTTCACTGCGTTTGACGTCGTGACGTCGGCCGAGCGGTCCGGTTGAGCAGCCAGCCTGCGTTCGGTGGCTCGGAAGCGGGAGGTTTCTCGTGGACGACCGGCTCAACAGGGGTGGACCCGTCAGGATCGAGACGACCGTGGTCGGCGACGCGGTCGTCGTCTGCGTGGCGGGCGACGTGGACATGGCACCGGCGTGCAGTCCCCGGAACGAGGTGCTCGGCAGGCTCGACGCCCGGCCCAGCGCGCTCGTGGTCGACCTCAGCGAGGTCACGTTCTTCGGCTCGCCGGGCATCTCGGCGCTGGTGGCGGCCAGCCAGAAGGCCGAGCGGCTCGGTGTCCGGTTCGCCGTCGTGGCCGACCAGCGGGCGGTGCTGCGGCCCCTCCAGGTGACCGGCGTGGCGAGCACCCTCGACGTGTACGCGTCCCGAGCCGACGCCCTCGACGCGCGGCCGGGGGTGCCCGCGCCCGGTTCGGGTTCATGAACACCACAGGTGTGGATCTCCACTCGTTCGGGTAGTCATGACTTACCGTGCGCACGTGTCAGCGCGGTAGAGCCGCTGCGGCGGCTCGGCCGGGTCCGGCGCGGTGCCGTTGAATCACCCAGCGCCCGCGCTGGGCCCGGTGATCCCTTCCCGTGCAGCGCGGCGCTCCCCGCCGCCGCACTCCTCAGCCGCACTCCTCAGCCGCACTCCTCAGCCGCCCGGCCGCACGCCGCCCCACCGGCCCGCCTCGGCACTTCTCCGGCACGGCGCTCCCCCCGTCGCAGCGCTTCTCCGCCGCCCGGCCACCGCCCCCGCGCGCCGTTCCCCCGGCCCACCCGAATCCGTGATCATCGCTTTCCCACTACCCGGAGAACCGGTCCCGGAATGGGCGATCCGCGCCCTCACCACCATTCCGACCCACGCTCCCCACCGCGACTCGCGGCTTGCCGACCTGCGGGAAAGGCGGCGCGAAGCGCTGACCGCACGGTGCGTTACGTGAACAGTTTCACCTGATCGACAAGCACGTTCCCCGGAAAGCGACGCCTAATGTTGAGCAGTTCGCACGGGCCCGTCGACGCGCCCGGTTCTTTTCTCCAGGGAGCTTTGATGTTCCGCGTGCTGCGCGGCCGAAACTACCGTCGCTGGGCTTTCGCCGACCTCGTGTCGGTGACCGGCGCGTGGATGCAGTTGATCGGCCTCAACTGGGTGGTCATGGACCGCACCGGCTCCGCCGCGTCCGTCGGGCTGTCCGTGCTCGTCGGCACCCTGCCGTCGGTCCTGCTCGGCCCGTGGGCGGGCGCCGTGGCCGACCGCGTGCCGGTCCGCCGCGTCATCCTCGTCTGCCAGTCGCTGCACGCCGTGCTCGCCGCGGCGCTGGCCCTGGTGGTCTGGCTGCACGCGCCGATCACGGCGGTGTTCGCGCTGACCGCCGCCGCCGGGCTGGTGTCGGTGTTCGACGGCCCGGCGCTGGGCCGGTTCGGCGGCCAGGTCGTGGCGCGGGAGGACCTGGGCAACGCCCTCGCGTTCGGCTCGATCCTCAACTCCACCGGCCGCATCCTGGGCATGAGCAGCGCCGCCGTGCTGGCGGCGGCGCTCGGCGCGCCCGTGCTGTTCCTCGTCAACGCCGTCAGCTTCCTGGCCGTGATCGCGGCCGTCATGACGGTGCGGGTGGGCGAGCTGCACCCGCTGGCGGTCAGCACGGCGGAGCAGGCGGGCGTGCGGGCGGGCCTGCGCTACATCGGCGCGTCCGGCCGGTTGCTGCTGCTGTTCGCGCTCGGGTTCGTGCTGTCCAGCCTCGGGCGCAACTACCAGGTCACGATGGCCGCGATGAGCGACAGCGCGGCCGGGTACGGCGTGCTGTCCACGGTGTTCGCCGTCGGCACCGTGCTCGGCGGGCTGGCGGCGTCGCTGCGGCGGGCGCTGACGGTCCGGCTGCTGCTGGTGGTGGCCGGGGTGACCAGCGTGCTCCAGGCGGCGGGCGGGCTGGTGCCCGGCGCGCTCGGGTTCGCGCTGGTGCTGGTGCCGATCGCGGCCGGCGCGGTGGTGATCGACACGACCATGAGCACCCGGCTCCAGCTCGACTCGACCGACGGGATGCGCGGCAGGCTGCTCGCGGTCAACTCCTCCGTCGGCGCGGCGGCGGGCGCGGTCGGCGCGCCGCTGCTGGGCTGGCTGTGCGAGCGGATCGGCGCGCCGGAGACGCTGGTGCTGGCGGGCACGCTCACGCTGATCGCGACGGTGCTCGCGGCGACCGTCTTCGCCGCGCCCCACCAGCGCCGCGCCGCGCTCGCGCACCGGGTCCTGCGCCGGCCGCGCCCGGTGCCCGCCCCGACCGGCCACCCGGCCGTACCCGCCGGTCACGGGCACGGGCCGCGCACCTGGTCCGGCACCCGGTTCCGCCGCCGCGCCCGCGTGCGCGCCGGTGCGGACGTGGTCACGCTCATGGCGGAGGCGCACCCCGCCTCGGACCTCGTGGCGCCCGTTCGCGGGTAGGCCGGTCGCACGCGGGGTGTCGGCGCGCTGGGGTGGGGAGCCAGCCGGGCCGGGAACGGCAGAGCGGGCACCGCGAGGCGGGCACCGCGAGGCGGGCGGAGCCGGCTCGGTCCGAACCGGACGGCCACCGCGGGGCGGCCTCCGGGCGGGAAGTGGCTCAGGGCCACGGGTTGGCGGTGCACGCCTTGCCGTCGGCCGTGATCACCACGCCCTGGTCCACCCCGGCGGTGATGGCGGCCAGCTCGTCGTTCGCCGTGCTCAGCGTCTGCTGCATCATCACCGGCGCCGGCGCGCCGTCCGCCGGGCACGGCACGTGCCCGTGGCCGAGGAAGTGGCCGACCTCGTGGTTGACCAGGTAGGTCCGGTAGGCCCGCAGCTCACCGCCGTAGGCGTGCGCGCCCCGGAACCACCGCGCGGCGCTGAGGTACACGCTGTCCCCGATCCGGCACGACGTGTCGTAGGGCAGCTCGACGCCGCACAACCGCCGCGCCGTGTCCTGCGACGTGAGCCGGACCCGCAGCTCCGGCTCGCCCCCGGCGGCGACCCGGCGGAACCGCTGGACGCGCGACCAGCCGCGCGGGTGGGCCAGCGCGAAGTCCACCACCGCCGCGAACGAGTCGTCGCCCTGGGGCACCGTGACGCCCTCCTCGACCTCCACCGAGTACTGGACGCCGGTCGTGCCGATGCCTCCCGGCACGACCCGCCACGTGCCCGTGCCGTGCCGGGGGAACTCCGGGCCCGGCGGCAGGTCCGCGACCCGCACCCCGGCCGGTCGCGGCTCGCTCTCCCGCGCCGGCGCGCTCCCCGTCGTCGGTCCGCTCCCCGTCGTCGGTCCGCCCGCGGTGGCGCCGCCCGTGGCCGGTCCGGGCAGCGTCACCTCGCCGGGCGACGGCGCCGCCGCGCCGAGCTCCAGCGCGACCACCGTCGTCACGGCCAGGCACAGGCCGGTCAGGTGGACCACCACGGGAACCGGTCTCATGCGGGCTCCAGCCCCGACGAGCCGTAGGTGCAGGCCGCGTTCCACAGCAGGAACGACGGCACCCCGGCGTCCCTGGAGGCCGCCACCTGCGCCTGGATCTCGCCCGGACCGTAGTTGTGCCCCATCGAGAACGCCTGGAGCCACGGGATGACCGTCGTGCTGCCGGACTTCGTCAGCTCCACGAAGTTCGCCACCGACGCCCGCACGATGTCGTACGGCCGGGCGTTGGGGTTGTCCACCCCGTACTCGCCGGGGCCCCAGTGCGACGGGTACACCATCGGCGAGACGTAGTCGACGTGCGGGGCCATCGCCGGGATGTCCTGGGCGACGTCGGTCGGGCTGTGCGCCGCTATCCCGAACACCGACGCGCCGAGGTACGCGCCGTGCGGGCGGACCGCCGCCCGGCTGTCCTTCACGAAGTCCACGATGGACTGCTCGGGCGTCGTGGTCAGGCCGGGGAACACCATCTGGCCCACCGGGCCGTCCGGGCGGCGCACGTAGTCGTACAGGATGTCGTCGAACCCGAGCCGCGCCGCCTCCTCGGCGATCGCGATGTTGTAGCCCCGCACCTCCTGGTTCGCGAAGTTGGTGAACGCGAACTCGCCGTAGTGCGCCGACCAGGGCGCGCCGGAGGTGTTCTGCGTGAGCCGGTCGCGCGCGCCGGACTCCCACGAGGCCCTGCCCAGCACCGGGTCGCGGAACGCCACCAGCCGCCCGACCACCCGGAGGCCCATGCGGTGCAGCTCGTCCAGCGTGGCGCGGGCGTCGTAGTGGTTGCGGGTCGCGCCGACCTGCCTGGCCAGCGGCACCTGCGACTCGTAGCCGATCTCGCCGCTCTCGTCCTTGATGTCGAGCTGGATGGTGTCGATGCGGCGCTCGCGCGCCATCGCCAGCACCGGTTCGCGCAGCGACTCCGTCGCCCACGCGGAAGCGCTCATGTGGACCGCGCGCATACCCGGGTGGGTGACCTTGACGGTGACGTCGCGCTCCGTCGCGTTGCCCGCGCTGTCGTCGGCCCGCACCTTCAGCTGCGCGGGCACCGAGTCGAGCGTCGCCTCGAACCGGCCGTCGCGCACCGGCACGCGCTGGTCGCCCACCCGCACCGAGTCCGCGCCGTCGGCGGTGCCGCGCACGGTGAGCGGACCGCGCGGCGACTTCGCCTCCGCCGACTCGACCTCCACCGCGGGCGGTGTGGCGTCCACCGTGAACGCCCGGTCGACCGACGTGTCCGGCAGCCACGGCAGCAGGTTCGGCACGCGCACCGACAGCGTGTGCGGGCCTTCCGCCAGCTTCATGCCGGCCAGCGTCATCCGGCCTTCGACCTGCCGCACCTCGACCGGCCGCCCGTCCACCTGGACCGAGACGCCGTGCAGCTCGGCCGGGTCCGCCGCGGTGATCGACACCTGCTCGACGTCGGAGGGCGTGATGCTGGTCCCGTCGGCGAGGTCGGCCACCGCCAGGCTGACGTCGCGGGTGTGCACGATCGTGGTGACCACGCCCGCCACGACCAGCAGCACGGCCACCGCGACCACCGGGATGAGCACGCGTTTCGCCTTGAGTGGTGAATCCGGCACCGTGGGCTCCTATCTGGGTCCGGAACAGTCAAGCAGCGACTAGCCCGTGGCGCGGCGCCGCAAACGCGGGGTCATCCGAAGGTGGGTATCCCCTGCTGACACCGCCGTTCCGCGCCACCATCGACGGGTGAAGAGCCCACGACCGCGCACCCGCCGCGCCCCCTCCGCCATCGCCCTCGCGGCGGCCGTCTGCTGCGCGTGCGGCGCGCAGCCCGCCGCCGACGCGCCCGCGCCCGGACCACCCCCCGACGGCACCGCGAGTTCCGCGCAGCCCGCGGGCCGGTCCGCCTCCGCCGCACCGGACGCCGCCGCGGTCGGCGCGAACGAGCTGGGCCAGGTCCCGGTCCTGATGTACCACCGGTTCGTGGCGGAGCCGACCTCGGTCTACGACCGGACGCCGGACGCGTTCCGCGCCGAGCTGGAACGCCTCGCGAACGAGGGCTACGTGCCGGTGACGGCGACCGAGTACGCCACCGGCCGCATCGACATCCCGGCCGGACGTCACCCGGTCGTGTTGACTTTCGACGACGGCGACCCGACCCAGCTCACCCTCGGGCCGGACGGGCGACCGGCGGCCGGTTCGGCGATCGCCATCCTGCTCGACGTCGCCTCGCGGCACCCCGGCTTCCGACCGGTCGCGAGCGTGTACGTCAACGCCGCCCCGTTCGGCACGTCCGACGGCGCGGGCGTGCTGCCGTGGCTGCGGGACAACGGGTTCGAGGTCGGCAACCACACGCGGCAGCACACGAACCTGTCCGCGGCGGGCGACACCGAGGTGCAGCAGGCCATCGCGGCGGGGCAGCGGGAGATCCAGGCCGCGCTGCCGGGGTACGCGGTGCAGAGCCTCGCGCTGCCGTTCGGCGCGCGGCCCACCGACGGCTCGCTCGCGCTGCGCGGCGCGGCCGACGGCACGTCCTACGAGCACACCTGCGTGCTGCTGGTGGGCGCGGGTCCCGCGCCGTCGCCGTACGCGGCGGACTTCGACCCGGCGAGCGTGCCGCGCATCCGCTCCCAGGACGCGTCCGGCGACGAGGCCAAGTACGGCTCCACCACGTGGCTGGACCACCTGGCCGCGAACCCGGCGACGCGGTACACGTCCGACGGCGTGGCGGACCGGATCGCGTACCCGTCGGGCGGTGGCGTCCAGCCGGCGCAGCGGTTCGCCGACCGGGTGTTCGCGTACTGAGCCTTCCGCCCACCGCCTTCCGGCCACCGCCTTCCGCCCACCGCCTTCCGGCTGCGGCTTTTCGTTCACCGGCCTTCGGCCACTGGCTTGCGCCGGGCCCGGCGCGCGGACTTCCCGCCGGGCCCGGCGTACCGGAGCCCCGCCGGCGCGCGACGGAGGGCCGCCCTCGAAGATCACCCGTTCGGCGGATTCAGGGCTGTAACCGAACGTGGCGGTCCACCGACTGAGAAGTCGATGGACGGTCAGCGAACGGCCCCGCCGACACCGTGGGACATCGGCCCGGACCCGGTGCCGGTCCGGCTGCGGCGCAGCGCGGACGCCCTCGCCGCGCTGCGCTCCCGGATCGGGCGGTGGTTCGCCGAGCGGCGCGCGGACCGGGCGTTCCGGCGGTTCACCGGGCACTTCGACGTGCTGGAGACCGTGCTGCTGCGGATGCTCGACCGGCTCGCGGAGGCGTCGGCGACGCCGGTCGCCGACCCCGGCGAGTGCTACGAGCGGTGCCGCCGGCTGGACGGCCGGGTGTCCCTCGTGCGCGGCCTGTTCGAGTGGTACGCGGAGAAGTACGACCAGCGGCTCGACGGCCGGCCGCACGCCGGGCTGCTGCGGGCCGCCGACGAGGTCACCCGCAGCTGCTGGCAGGAGCCGTTCGTCGCGGCGGACCTCGCGCCGCCCACCGGTCCGCTGTGCTTCGTCGACGGCGCGTCCGCGGGGCACTCCGTGCGGCGCTGCCCGGTGCCGAGCGACTTCCGGGTGGCCGGCGACGACCCGTTGGCGGCGTTCGTCGCGGAGCTGCCGGTGCCCCTCGTCGCCCTGCCGGAGAACGCGACGCGGGAGGCGTGGTGGCTGGTCGTCACCGCCCACGAGACCGGCCACCACGTGCAGCACGACCTGGGGCTGACGGTGCCGGTGGTGGAGGCCCTGGCGTCCGCCGCTCCGCCGGGCCTCGGGCGGGAGTGGTCGACGTGGAGCGGCGAGGTGTTCGCCGACGCGTTCTCGGTGCTGATGGTCGGCGAGGCCGCCGGGTGGGCGGTGGGCGAGCTGGCGTTCGGGTCGACCGGGCACCTGCTGCGGCCGGTCGGCGCGTACCCCGCGCCGGTGGTGCGGCTCGCGCTGCTGGGCGAGGTGCTGCGGGGTGCGCGGGCGCTGGACGCCGGACCCCAGGTGTGGCCGTCGTTCGGCACGGGCGCGGCGGGAGGGACCGGCGTCGGGTCGGCGTTCGGCACGGGTGCGGTGGGAGGAGCCGGCGGCGGGGCGGTGTCCGGCGCGGCCGAGGCGGACGGGGCCGGCGGCGGGTCGCTGTTCGGCGCGGCCGAGGCGGAGCGGTGGCTCGTCGGGCTCGCCGGGTCGGGCGGGCCCGCGCGGGAGCGGGCGTTGGCGCACGCGCGGGCGTTGCCGGGCATCGCGTCCGCGCTTTTGGACCTTCCCGTCGCCGGGTACCCGCTACGCTCGCTGGCCGACCGGGACGTCCTGTCGAACCCACGCCGCATCGAGAGGTGGGCCGCCCAGTTGGGCCGCGCGAACCCCGTGCTCACGCCGATCGACACCCGATCCGCGCCGCGGGTCCTGCTGGCCGCCGGCGTGCGCCGCTACCGCTCGGCGGGCGCCGCCGACGACCTCGCCGGGCTGCACCGCGCCCTCGTGCGCGCGCTCGCCGGCAGCGGGGCGCCCGGCGTCCTCGCCCGCCGGCCCGACCGCTCGGCGACCGGGCTGGCCGACCGGCTGGCGGACCGGCTGCTGGCCGAGGACGGCGTCCGATGACCCTGCCGAGGGTGGTCGTCGACCTCACGCCGTCGACGGCGGGTCCGGGGTGGTCGGTGCGCGTCCGCGGTGCGGGCGTCGACGCGGAGCACGAGCTGGCCGCGGTCCGGGTCCAGGTCGGCGGCGAGGCGTGCCGGGTGCCCGCCGCGCCGGTCGAGGCCGTCGAACTGGCGCGGCTGCTCGACCGGATCAGGCGGCGGTCCACGGTGGACGGCGACGTCCGCCGGTACGGGCAGTGGCTGTTCGCCGGGCTGCTGGGACCGGTGTGGGAGCGCATCCGCACGGCGCAGGCGGTGTGCGCCGCGCGCGGCGTCGAGCTGGCGCTGCGGTGGCCGGTCGACCAGACCGACCTGCACCGGCTGGTGTGGGAGGCCATGCACGACGGGCGCGCGCCGCTGGCCGCCGACCCGGACCTGCTGGTCGCGATCACCCGGCTGGTGCCGGTCGAGACCGGGGCCGTGCACACCATCGAGCGGACGCCGCGCGTGCTGTTCGCGGTGGGCGGCTCGATGGTCGACGAGGTCATCCGGCCGGGCGCGATGTTCATGGGGCTGCTGCGCGGCTTCGACGCGCGGGGCGTCTGCTCGGCGAAGGCCGCGCAGACCGTGACCGTCAAGAGCCTGACCGACCACTGCACCGGGTTCCGCCCCGACCTGGTCCACATCGTGGCGCACGGCGACTCCGTGGACGGCCGCGGCAGCATCGTCCTCGGCGACGGCGAGCAGGTCACCGCGGAGCAGTTGGTGCCCGCGCTGACCGGCGCGCGCCGCCCGCTCGCGGTCGTGCTGAGCGCCTGCGGCTCCGGGTCCACCGCCGCGCCGGGCGGTGGCCCGCTCGCCGCCGAGCTGGTCGAGCAGGGCATACCCATCGTGTCCGCCGTCTCCGGCGAGGTCAGCGAGCAGGCGTGCCGGCTCTACACGCGGCGGCTCGTGGAGGCCATCGGTGACGGCACGCCGCTCGCCGTGGCGGCGGCGCAGGGCAGGCGGGCGGCGCTGCTGGACTCGTCCAGCCCGCGCGACCAGCTGGACTGGGCGATGCCGTCGCTGTTCCTGTCCGAGTCGGTGCCGTCGTCGTTCCGGCCGGTGGACGCCAAGGCGCGGCGCATCGTGGAGATCGCCGACAGCCTCAAGCTGCGCGAGTGGCCGCTGTTCATCGGCCGCACGAGCATCCTGGACCTGGTGGACGACCTGTTCGCCGACGAGGTCAACCGCAGGCTGTCGGTGATCGGCGCGATCGGCGACGACATCTCCGGGATGGGCGGCACCCGCCTGTTGCGGGAGCTGGGCTACATGCTCCTGTTACGCGGGCACCTGCCGTTGCTGCTGGGGCCGTTCGACCCGACGAAGTCGCCGAGCGACCTGCGCGCGATGCTCGGCGCGGTGCTGGACTGCATGGCGATCCTCGCCACCGAACTGGACCTGCCGGTGCCCCGGTTCCGGCTGCTCGAACCGCACTACCCGGCGGAAGCCGCCGCCGAGGACCCCGGCCGGGCCGCCTACGCGGCCAGGATGGCCTTCTACGCCGCCAAGGCGCGGTTCGCCGCCGACGCCGTCCCGCTGGACTGGGGCGTGGCCACGACGATGCTCACCGCCGACCTGGAGACGCTGGCGGTCGCGGCGGAGGACCTCGCCGAGCCGTTCGGACCGCACAGCCGGGTGGTGGTGCTGGCGGACGAGATCCACCGCTGGGGTGTCGTCGGCGACCTGCTCGACCACTTGAAAGCCGCCGGCCGCAACGGTTTCGGCAGTCGCGCCCGGCCGGTGCCGGTGGTGTTCACCGCGTCCACGGGCGTCGCGAGCGGCGCCGCGGTCCGGTCGTTCAGCGAGCGGATGGCGAACATGCCGGGGCACGTGTTCCCCCAGCTCGGCCCGCTGCCGGTGGACGAGGGCGTGATCGGGTTCCAGTGGGTGCTGCTGAACCCGCCGTCACCGCGGGCGGGTGACGGCGGCACGGTCTACGCGGCGCTGCCCAAGGCCCGCTACGACGACTTCGTGCAGGCGTTCAAGTTCTTCGAGGGCAGGCCGACGGTGGTCCGGGAGCCGGTGCTGTACCGGGTCGCGGAGATGCTGGAGCACTTCGAGGTCTTCGTCACCGGGGACGACCACGCGGCGTGGACCCGTTACGAGGAGCGGTACTCGTGACCGACGGGCCGGGCGGGGGCCGGACCGGGGGGCTCGGCGAGGGCTGGGCCGAAGGGCGCGGCGAGGGCGGCTCCGGGGTGTCGGGCGCGGGCGGGTCCGAGGGGCTCGGCGACCGGCTCCGGCGCGGGCTCGCCGCCCTCGGCCAGGAGGCGTGGGAGCACTCGCTGCGGCAGTTCGACGTCCGCACGCTGTGCCGGGCGAGCCTGCTGCCGCGGTGGAACCGGGCCCTCGCGGCCGACCTCGGCCTGACGACCGCCGACGGCTTCCCCCGGCTGGTCGAGCGGCTGGAGCGGGCCGGGCTGATCGAGCGCGGCATCGACAGCTCCGACCTCGGGCCGGACCTCGACCAGCCGGGCGAGACCTTCTGGATCCGCAGCCGCTACCGGCGGGAGATCGGCGACCACCTGCGGGAGCGGCTCGGGCGCGCCCTCCAGGCCGAGTACGAGGCGCTGTGCCGGCTGGTCGACGGGCTGCGGCCGGACGACCCGCAGCTGCGGCTGTGGCTGGCCGTGCGGCGCTTCCAGCACGACCCGTCCGGCCGGTCCCTGCTGGACCGCGTGGACGGCCTGCTCGGCACCGGCGACGTGCCGGCGGCGGCGGCGACGGTCGCCACCGCCCGCCTGGTCAGCGACGTGATCGGCGGGACGCTGGAAGGCGCGGTCACCCGCGCGCAGTGGCGGCTGGACCGCGAGTACCGCACCGCCGACGACCTGGACCACCTGCGCGGCTACTTCCGGCGCGCCGACATCGAGGAGGCCATCCGGCGGCTCGTCGCCACCCCGGACGACGCGCCGCCGGGCGCGCCGTGGGCCCTGCACCTCATGGGCGACGCCGGGGTGGGCAAGACGATGGTGCTGCGCTACCTGGCGTCGGGGCGGTTCGCGGAGGAGCACGGCCTGGCGCCGTTCCCCGTCGCCAGGGTCGACTTCGACCACCTGGACCCGCGCTACCCCGAGCAGCGCCCGGTGGAGCTGCTGGTCGCGCTGACCGACCAGCTCCTGGGCTTCGCGCCGTCCCGGTCGGCCGAGCACTACCACCGGTCCGTCCACGACACCGCCGAGGCGCTGCACGAGGAGCTGGCCAGACCCGAGCCCGACGCCGGGCAGGCGCGGACCCTGGTCGCGGGCGCGGTCGAGCGGTTCGCCCGGTTGGTCGAGGAGACGGGCCGACCGGTCGTGCTGGTCCTCGACACCTGCGAGGAGCTGGCCAAGCTGTACGCGCCGGGCGTGAGCGCGCCGGCCATCGACCGCACCTTCGACCTGCTGGAACGGCTGCACGAGCGGGTGCCGCAGGTGCGCGTCGTGTTCGCCGGCCGCCGGTGGCTGGTGCCGCCGGACTCCCGCCGCTACGGCGGTCCCCGGCTGCGGCCCCGCCCGTACGTGAGCGTGCTGCGCATCGCCGGGTTCACCGCCGCCGAGGCGGACCGGTTCCTCGACTCCCGGTCGGTGCCCGACGCCCTGCGCCCCGCGCTGCTGGAGCGGTCGGCGGTGCGCGGCACCGACCGGTACAACCCGTTCGAGCTGGAGAGCTACTGCTCCTGGGTGCGCAGCGACGGGGACCTGGTGGCGGGCGACCTGCTCGACGCGCCCGGCGACCCCTACATCGAGCGCCGGATCGTCGCGCGCGTCCAGGACCCGGCGGTGTTCGCCGCGCTGCCCGCCGCCGTGGCGCTCGGCCGGTTCGACCTGCCGCTCATCAGCCCCGCGCTGCGCCGCGCGGGCGTCGAACCCGGCGCCGCGTTCGACGGGCTGGCCGCCCAGGAGTGGATCAACGTCGTCCGGTTGAACCCGGACGGCAGGCCGGGTGTCGTGGAGGTGGACGAGCACATCCGCGACCGCATCCGCAACGTGCTCGGCACGGGCGACCTCGGCGCGCCGCTCGACGAGCGCCGCCTCGGGCGCGACGCGGCGACGGTGATCGAGCAGACCGAGCTGTCCGACGTGGCGGCGGAGACGGTCGAGGCGGCGATGCGGCTGCTGCCGTCGGACGAGGCCGCGGCGCTGTGGGAGGGCATCGACCGGCGGGTCACCCGGCACGACGAGTGGGGCTGGGCGATGCAGGTGACGTCGCGGATCGCCGCGGTCGAGGCCGAGCGGCCCACACCCGGCAGCGTGCTGGCCGCCGTGCTGGCGACCCAGGCCGCCGCGCGGGTGCACACCGGGCAGCGGCAGGGTCTCGCCGAGCTGTGGACGGAGGTCCAGCGCAGCGCGCCGCACCACCCGCTCGCCGGGCAGCGGGAGTCGCTCGCGCTGCGCGCCCAGTTCGGCCGCTTCGCGTCCGGGCACCGCGTCGAGGCCGCCGACTGGAACGACCTCGCGGGCCGGGCGCTCGGCCGGCCCGACATCGCCGACTCGGTGCTCGCCGCGCTCGACACCGCCGTCGCGCACCCCCCGGTCGCCGACGCCCACGCGGCCACCGTCGACCGGCTCCTGTCCGCGCTGGGCGACCACCCGGTGCCGCAGATCGCCGCGCACGCGCTGATCCTGCGCTGCGGCCTGGTGCTGCGCCGGGGCAGGCCGACGGACCCCGCGCCCCTGGCCGCGCGCGCCGTCGAGCTGCTGGAGGGCGCGCGGGAGCCCGCCAAGCAGCGGGACTGGGTCGCCCCGCGCGGCCTGCTCGACCGGGCCCGGCTCATGCGCGTGCTGGTCGCCCTCTACGGCGGCGAGCCGCTGCCCGAGGCCACCTGGCGACCGTGGCGGGCGGACGCGCTGCGGCGCGGCGAGGAGGACGTCGACGCCGACCGGCTCATCGCCGCCACCCTCGACTACGAGTTGTGCCACGGCGTCGTGCCGGTGAAGTCGCTGGCCGTGCCGCTGCCGCACCACTCCTGGAGCGACACGGGCTGGCTGCACTTCGGCCTCGGCCGGCCGTGGGTGCTCGCGGTGGCGGACGCGCTCAGCGCGGCGGGCCGGCCCTGGGTGGCGGCCGACCTGCTCGGCAGGCATCGCCGGGCGGCGGTGGCGAGCGGCGAGGACGCGCGGGTCGTGGAGTACTGCGAACTGGCCCTGCTGCGGCTGTGCCGACGGCACCGGACCACGGAGTGGGCGCCCGTCGTGCGGCTGGCGCACGAGGGCACGCCGCGCGTGCGCGACGAGGCGTGGCTCGTCCGGCGGCTGGTGGACGACGCCGAACCGGCCCGCCCGCTGCTGGGCAGCGCGTACGGCTACTGGCGGTGCGCGCCCGAGTCGCAGCCGCCCGAGCCGCCCGACTGGCAGCCCGCCGACCACCTCGACGCGTGGGAGGCGGCCGTGCTGGCCACCGACGACCTGCTGCACCCGGTCATACCGGACACCGCGCGGGCGCGGGGCGTCGTGGCCCTGGCGGCGGGCGAGGTGCGCGGTCTCGCCGCGCCCGCGCGCGGCGCGAACCTGCTGCGCGTCGCGCGGGAGGAGTTCGGCGGGGCGGGCGACCACGACGCCGCCGACCAGGCCGCCACGCTGGCCGCCCGCCTGGACCGCCGGGCCAGGTCCGAGACCTCGGCCGAGCGCGCACCGGTCGAGTCGATCGGCGTGGGCACCGCCGCGAGGAACCTCTTCCGGGCGATCACCGCGGACCTGGCCGCACACCACCTCCCGAGCCTGGTCGCCCTGGTGGCGCTGCCGCTCCTCACGGCCCTGTTCGTCACGGCGCTGCCGCAGTGGGCGGCGTACGTGATGGTCGGCGGCTACGCGGCGGCGGCCGTCAGCGCCCTGCTCGTCCACCTGGTGGGCGATCGGGACTTCACACCGGTGGACGTCGTCGCGGTCGGGTCGACGTCGGCCGGGCGGGTCGACCTGACCACCGTGGACGCCGTCCTGCTCGACGAGTTCGACGGCGGCGCGTCGAACCGGCTGCGCCGGCTGGCCAACTACACGAAGTGGGTGTCGCTGGGGCGGCGGCGGCTGCCCGAGGACGACGCGCCCGCGCCCGTGGCCGAGGTGGACGTCAAGGCGCGCAGCTCGCCGGTCGCGACGCTGCGCGTCCACCACCCGGTCGCCCTGGAGGTCCAGCGCGACCTCCAGGTCCTGGCGTGGGAGCAGTGGATCGGCCGGGCCCGGTCGAGGTGGGCGGCGCGGCCCCTGGTGTTCCGCGTCCACACCGGTGGCCGCCGCCGGCCGCCGGACCAGCGCCGGAACGCGTCCGTCGCGACCTTCCACGGCCCCGCGCACCTCGAACCGGAGCGGTCTCGCCACGACGCGACCGCCGACCGGCTCCTGCTGCACCTCGTCGGGACACCGGTCACCACCACCGCCGGGCCCCAGTTCCGCGTCCGCGACTGGACCGGCGACGACGACGGCTACGCCAGGGGCAGCCGCGCCGCCGACCGCGAGGTGCTGCTGGACATCGACGAGGCCACCAGCCGCCCCACCGGCGTGGTCGTGCTCCAGGCCGAGCCGGTCGACCACGGGCCGCTGCCGCTGGACGAGACGCGGGCCGACTTCGTGCGCTGCGCGGTGGCCGCCGTCGACCGGGGCGTGGGCACCGTGCTGGTCGTCCCACCGCTGACCGACGACCTGGCGCTCCGGGTGGTGCGGCTGATCTGGGGGGTCGCCGCGCACGGGACGCCGGGCACGCGGGCCGTGCTGTCGGCGTTCGCCGAGATCAGGGACCTGGTCGCGGCGGCCGAGACCGGGTCGGCGGGCACCACGCCGGCGAGCCTCGACCTCATCCTCTTCCACCGCCGGATCGACCACGAGGAGACCCAGTGACCGGTATGCGCGACCGCGTGCGGGGTTGGTTCGCCGCCAACGCCGAGCACATCACCGTCGAGTTCTTCCCGGACCCCGACGGGCGGCCGGTCGTGGCGGGCCAGGGCTACCTCCGGCTGTGGCTGGTGGAGGGCTTCCTGGCCAAGCGGGTCAGCTGGGGCCGGGAGCACTTCCCGGCGCTGCACGGCGGCGTGACGCTGTCGTTCCTGGGCAGCGAGGCCACGCCGTTCACGCGCTTCACCCGACCCGGCGCCTCGCTCACCGCGCCGGGCGCGTACCTGGACTACCCGATGACCGCGCTGATCCCGTACGCCGGCGGCACGGTCGAGGTCGAGGCCGCGCTGTACCGCGCCTCGTCCGGCGGTCCCCTGGAGACGGCGGTGACCATCGCCGGCGGCCTGGCGCCGCTGATCGGCCCGCCGCTGTCGACGGCGGCCACGATCGCCGAGAAGGTGTCCACCGGTGTCGACGCGGTGCTCGCGGCCCACGGCGACGACCCGGTGCTCGGCGTGCACTGGGCGATGACCTCGCCGGGCGGCGGCGGGAACGTGCTGCGGCCCGGCCACCTGGCGGTGGTCAGCGGCTCGCCCGACGCCCTGCCCGGTCCGCTGACGATCGTGGACGGTCGGCTGCACGGCCCGCGGGGCCTGCTCACCGGCTACGACTTCCTGGTCCTGCGCGTCGAGTGCCGGGAGGAGCGCGACGACTGGAGCTTCCCGGAACTGGAACGCCTGCGCCGGGAAGCGGTGACCGCGTACCTGCACGGGCTGCCGGAGACCCACCGCGACCTCCGCAACCGCGCGGTGGTCGCCGTGTTCAACTCACCCGACCTGACCGAGACCGACGCGCACCGGGTGGCGAAGTACGTGCGGCAGTCCATCGACCGCGTGACCGAACTCGGCGTGACCCCGGCGGAAACCGACGGCCTCGACCCGATCCCGGCCCACAAGCTCCCCGACCGCCACGAGGTGGAGGGCCAGACCCTCACCTCCCTGCTCCAAACCTGATCCCGGCACCAGCCCTTGCCCCGACGCCTGTATGCGTATGGCGACAACGAAACCCCGCGCCCGGCCCGAAGACCGCACCCTCTCTCCCCGAGCACGCGTGTTCCGAAGCGACGGGGCCGAAGCATGGTCTCGACGCGGGGGTCGCTGTTCGCCCTTGATGACCACTCGTGGCGCGGGTGGTCGGTGCTGTCGCGTCGCTGGGCTCGGGCGTCAGCGGAGGCGTTGCAGGTAGCCGTTGTCCAGGAGCCACAGGACGTTGAGGCGTTCGGGTGCGCCGGGGACCAGGGAGCCGCGCAGTTGGTACTGGATGCCGCCGCCGACCTGGTAGAACCACGGCGCGATGAGGCCCGCGTCGACCTGGAACGGCTTCACGACCCGGTACACGTGGTAGTTGCAGTTCTCCGCCGGGGTGCCCGTGAGGTTCTGCGGCGGGATCGAGCGGGTCGTGTACGGCAGGCCCTCGGGGGCCAGGAATGCCCCGTACTCGCTGCCGTAGCGGTCGATGCGTCGGCCCGCGTGGAGTTCCTGCTGCCACTTCACCGGCTCACCGGCCGGCGTCAGCAGGTAGCCGTCCTTCGGCGGGTACCGCCACGAGTTCGCCGCCGTGTCGTAGTACGTCGAGAGGAACTGCTCCTCGGAGCGGTAGCCGGTGCGGCTGTACCCCAGCAGCTGCACGCCGACCGCGCCGAGCGCGGGCAGGCGTTCGGGGCCCAGGCGGCGGTCGTCGTGGTACTGCTCGGCGGAGCACTCGGTGAGGCCCGTCCCCGCCGCCTGTGCCGGGGCGACGCCGACCAGGGTCGTCGCCAGGACGAGGGACAGCACCGCCGCGGAGCGCCCGACCAACCTGCGTGCCCAACCCATCCGACACCTCCGACATGATCGACAACCGGTCGACGCAGACGCTAGTGCCGCCGCCCTCGGCGCGGGAACGTCCTCGGCGCGGGTTCACCTGTTTCGCCGGCGGGCGCGCACCGTCGGTAGTGCGAGGGCCCGCTTCGGCCGCCCGTGACCGCAGTGGTGCGGGTCCGGGGGCCACCGGATGCCGTACGCCGTCACCCGTCGGACCGATGTGGTGCGGTGTGATAGCCGAATGGGATTGGGCCGGAGGTGCGGTGGGCCGACAGGATCGGTCGTGCCGAGCGGTCTGGGCCCGTTCGGCGCCGAGGGCGGGTGACGTCGTCGCAGGGGTTTGGCGACGCCCGGCTCGCTCCCCGCGTGTCGCCGGGGAGTGCCCGCGGCCTGTTCTGCGCAGGCCGCGGGCGGCTCTCCCCCTCCTCACGACGCCGACGCGGGGTTCCGGTGGCCGTGCGGGCGACCGGGCGTGGCGAAGGTGACGCGGTGCGCGAGGCCGCGCCGGGCCAGCAGCCGTTCGCACCGGTCCACGCGTTCGGCCAGGTCCGCGGCAGGCGCGGTGCCGTCGAACAGGACGCCCGCGACGGTTCCGCTGTGCGCGACCTGGACGCCCACCCCTCCGACCGCCCGGCAGACCTCGACCAGCTCGGCGAAACCGGCCGCACCCCCGAAGCGCTGGTTGACGCGCGAACTGGCGGTGGCGACGCGGCCCAGCAACGCGGCGTCACCGGACAGCACCGCCTGGCGCAGCGCCGCGCGCAGCACCCGGAACGCCGCGACCTCCCCGGCCTCGTAGCGGGCAGGCGGGCGGGACAGGGTGTCGATGCCGAGGCCGGAGCCGTCGGTGTCGACGCCGACGACGACCAGCGGCGGCAGGCGTGGCCCGAGCGTCTCGACGACGACGCCGTCGCGCTGGGCGAACAGGACGACCCGGTCCTCGACCATGATCGGGTCGGAGGCGCGTTCGGCGGCCACGGCGAGCCGGGCGACGGCGGCCTCGGGCAGGCGGACGCCCGCGCAGTCGGCCACCGCGCGGATCGTGGCGACGACGTCCGAGGTGGACGACCCGAGGCCGACGGCGGGTGTGACGTCGTGCGCCACCCGCAGGACCCCGCCGCGCGGCCGGTCGTCGGCCGGGAACACGTGCCGCAGCGCGAGTTCCGCCGCCGCCGTCGACTTCGCCAGGCCCGCCGGCTCGACGGTGACGCCCGGCGCGTCGTGCGGGGTGAAGCTCGCCCGGCTGCCGTGACCGGGCATGGGAAGCGTCACCAGGCCGTGCCGGAGCCGCCCGCCCGCGTCCTCGAAGACGCCCTGGAGGATCTCGCCGTGGTGGGCGGGCGCGCGGCCGTGCCCCGTGCGCCGGACGGGCGCGACGGGCGGGCCTGGTGCGCCGAGGGGATGCGGCACGGGTGTCCTTCCGACCGGCTCGCGGAACGCGGGTCGCGCCTCGGCGCGGGTCGGGCCCGGCCGATGGCGTCACCGCCCGATCGACTTCGCGATCGGCAGGTCATCATCCGCTACGCCGTCGTGGCCGGGCACCGGCGGGCCGGGCGCACCACGCCCGGCCCGCCGGGGTTTTCCGAGCGGCCGTCGGGGTAGTCGAGGCGTCCCGGAGGTGTCGCCTCCGGGACGCCGCCCCACGTGGCGGCGTCTCTCTCGGGTCAGGGAAGGAGCGCGGCGGATGGCGAACGGGGAACCCCGGTCCGAGCAGCAGGAGGGGCTGGAGGGCGTGGCGTGGGCCGACGAGCGGGTGGACGAGCCGGGCACGGGCGGGACGCGCGGTCCGCAGTTCACCCGTCCGGATGACGTCGGGTCGTCCGCGGACGTGGAGGCCACCGAGATCGCCGAGGAGGCGGGCTCCGACTACACCGCCGGGCCCGAGCAGCGGGCGATGCACGTCGAGGAGGGCGACGAGGGCGGCGGGCGTGTCGGGCGGTGACGCCGCGCCGGCCGGGTTCACGAGTCCCGGCCGGGCGACTGCCGGATCAGCTCCGGGAACGGCGTCCGCAGCCCGTCGCGAACGGTCCGGGTGACGTCGTGCCGGTGGCGGAGCACTTGCAGTGCCGCCAGGAGGGCGTACGCGGCGGACAGCACGACGATCACGACCCGGTTGGCGTCGTCGGGCAGCGTGAGGCTCGCGGTGAACTGCACGCCGAACAGCGCGAGCAGGCTCACCGCCCCGATCGCGGTCAGCCCGAGGTCGGCCAGGATCGCCACCGCGAACAGCGACTGCGCGGCCGTGAGCAGCAGTTCCAGGCGCTGGTGGTCGTCCAGCGGCAGACCGTCGGTGGTGCCGGCGGACAGCGCGAACACCACCGGGATCGTGCCGACCAGCAGCGTCCACTGGTTGACCTTGCTGGACAGCAGGGTGCCCAGCGACTCGGACGCCTTGAGCCGCGCCGCGAACAGGCAGGCGACGATCAGCTCGGGCGACTCGCTGGCCAGCGGCGCGACCCACTGCACCAGCAGGAACTCGTCGACCCCGAGCAGGCCGCCGGTCCGGACCAGGTTCTCGGCGAAGTGCTCGGCGGTGGTCAGGATGACCAGCCCGGCGACCGCGAACAGGCCGACCACCAGGCCGCGCCGGGCGCGGGTCGGCTTGCCGCCCACCCAGGCGGCCACCCCCACCAGGTCCGGCTCCTCGGCGGGCGCCTTGGACAGCCGCCACGCGTAGGCGGCGAAGATGCCGACGAAGACGGCGGCGTCGAGCAGCGTCAACGACGTGCGCAGCGGCAGGGTCAGCGAGTACAGCGTGGCCAGGCCGAGGAAGACCACGTCGGCGGACATCGCGGGGGCCAGCGCGACCCGGCCCGGCTTCGCCGACTCGCTGCGCCTGCGCGCCCGCACCGCCGAGACCGTCGCCACCAGCACCACCAGCGGCCAGCCCAGGCCGACCAGGATGCGGTTGGCCCCGGTCATGTTCGCCAGCGCCAGCGAGCACGGGTCCGCGCCACCCGCCTGCCCGCACGCGCCGTGCTCGGCGTAGTGCCGGCCGGCCTGGTAGGTGAACACCAGGTCCACCGCGTACTCCGGGAGCACGGCGAGCACCGCCAGCACGGCGATCGCCAGGCCCGCGCCGATGTCCACCTGCGCCGCCTCGGCCGCCCAGGACAGCACGAACGCCGCGCCGACGATCGCCACCCCGAACACGGCGGCGGCCAGTGGCGGGGACGGCTCCGGGTGCGGCCACCCCAGGTAGTCGGCCGCGCCGAGCAGCGCGCCGGGCAGTGCCACGCCGACCGCCGCGAGCAGGCGGCCGGGGAACGTCGACCGGCCGGGCGCGCCGGTGGTCCTCGATCGAGCCGGTTCATCGCGCATGAGCCAAGGTGTTCCCACGGGGCGGCCCGATGATGCCGCCGTCCTCCGCTCGCGGCACGCGCCCGCGCCGCGCGATGCCTCGCTCGGGTGTCCGGTCGGGCAGGGTGGTGCCGTGACGCCGTCCCGGCCGTCCGCCGCGGTGCCGCCGACCGTCCGGCAGCCCCGCCGGGGCCTCCTGCTGCTGGGCGTGTTCCTCGTGGCCGAGGCGGTCAGCGTGGTCGCCGCCGTGCTGGTGCTGGTGCCGTTCGCGCTGGACGACCCGGAGCTGCTGGAGGGCAGGTTGCCGCCGTGGCCGCTGCTGACCCTGCTGGCGGTGCCGACGTCGACGGCGGCGCTCGTGGCCGTGGCCGGGACCGCGCTGCTCGGCGGTGGTCCGCGGCCGGGCCGGGTGCGCCGCGAGCTGGCGGTCGCGTGGCGCCGGCGCGACCTGGGCACCGGGCTGGCGTACGGGGCGGGCGGCCTGCTGCTGACCATCCCCGCCGCCGCGCTGTGGTCGGCGTGGGTGGGCGGCGACGAGAACTCGGCGGTCGGCGACGCGTTCGCGGGCAGGCAGCTGGAGCCGCTCGCGGCGGGCCTCGCGTTCCTGGTGGTGTGGCTCGTCGCGCCGCTGGCCGAGGAGGTGTTGTTCCGGGGCGTGCTGTGGCGGGCGCTGGAGCGGTTCGGGTGGCACCGGTGGGTGGTGTTCGCCGTGACGACCGCCGTGTTCTCGGTGGCGCACCTGGAGCTGCTGCGCACGCCACTCCTGCTGGTGCTGTCCGTGCCGATCGGCCTGGCCAGGATGTCCACCGGCAACCTGCTGGCCTCGGTCGTCGCGCACCAGGTGAACAACTTCCTGCCCGCGCTCGCGGTGCTGCTCACGACCACCGGCGTGCTGGTCTGACGCCGGCGCGGGCCGGGTGCTCGCGGGCACCGTGGCGGGCGTCATATCGATTGCGGTGGCGGTGCGGTTCGCCGATCATGGCGCGACATCCTCGGGGAAGTGGGCGCGATGACCGATCACACCTACCGCGTCCTGGTGCGCGGCCGGTTCACCGACCTGGACGAGGCCGGGCGTGCCCGGTTGCTCGCGGCCGTCGACCGGCACGGCGTGCTGACCAACGGGTTCTCCGAGGAGGGCGCGCTGTCCTACGACCGGACCCTCGACTTCTTCAGCTTCCGCGTGCAACTGCGCGCGGAGGTGGCCGCGACCGACCGGGCGGTGTGCGACCGGGCGCTGGCGCTCGCGGCCCGTGCCGTGGAGGAGTTCGGCGTCGACTTCCGCGACCTGCGCGCCTCGGCCACCGACATGGACCTGGTCAAGGTGCGGCGGCCCAAGGGCGCCGGACCGGCCCCGGTCAGGTGACCCGGCCCTCGGTCCAGGCGCGGTCCAGGATCTCGGCGACGGTCTGCTCCGGCGTCTGCTCCGAGGTGTCCAGCCAGAGCCCGAGCCGGGGCGTCTCCTCCCGCAGGACGCGGTCGAGCAGGGTGACCGTCCACTCGTCGTAGGCGTGCTTCGCCCGTGCCGCCTCGCGCGCGGCGAGGGCGTCGGGCCGGGGCGCGAGCACCACGACCAGCAGCGGCCGGTGCCGCACCCAGCCGACCAGCTCACCGAGGTGCGGGCCGAGGACGACGTCCTGCACGACGACCGTGAAGCCCGCCTCGCGGTACTCGTCGGCCGTGCGCGCCGTCAGCCGGTGGCGCAGCCGCAGCTGCCGCACCGCCTCCTCGGACGGGTCGGGCGTCATGTCCGCGCGGCCGTTGACCACCATCCGCCGGAACAGGTCGCCGCGCAGGTGCACCGAGCGGGGCAGGCGCTCGGCCAGCAGCTGGGCGACCGTCGACTTGCCTGCCGCCTGGACGCCCGTGACCAGCACGGTCACCGGTCCGGCCGGGTCGGCGGCCCGCCCTCCGGTCACGTCCCGCCCGATCGGCGACGGGCCCCCGGTCACCGGGTCGCGGACGGCGGCTCCTGGAAGAGCATCACCGGGATGTCGCGGGCCGCCCGCTCCGGCCGGTGCTCCTCCACGGCCACCGCCGACGGCGTGAGGTCGTGCGCCGACCGGTCCGGGCCGGGTTCCGCGTGCTCCGCGGCCGGCGGAAGGGCTTCGGGCTCCGCCGTCCTCGGCGCGGCGGCCGCCGCCTCGACGGGCTCCGGGTGGGACGGCGTGAGCTGCTGCTGGGCCTGGTTGATCCACAGCAGCCACATCACCTCGTCGCGGTGGCCGCGGAACTCCGCCTTCAGCCCCGCGAGCGCCCCGCGCACCCGCGCGACCAGCACCGGGTCCTCCGCGACGACCGCCCAGAGCGCCCGCGCCCGCGCGTCGTGGGCCTTCACGGTCAGTCGCACCTGCTCCGACAGTTGTCCGGTCGACAGCTCCGACCAGACAGCCGCGGTTTTCCGAGCTTGGTTCACGTGGCCATCCTCGCCGATCCGGCCTCCGATCCCGGGCGCGACGCGAAGTAATCCATCTCTCGTTTCGACCACCGCGCCGACGGAATTTCCACGGATGTGGACCCGGCGGCCCGACCGGGTCGTCCGGTCGGGCACCGTTCGGGGTCCAGCCTGTCAGGTCCGGTGCCGAAAAGTCGAACCCTCGCCATGCGACACGTTCGGCTTCGCGCGGGCGCGGGCGGGTGTGGAGCAGGTCGCGGCCCAGTGGCCCCGGGCCTCCGCGGGCTGGTCGCGCAGGCAGCGCTTGCACAGCACGTCTCCACGTGCGTCATCACCGTGTGCGCTGACCTGCGACTCGGCCGCATTTCCACATCGGACAGTCCACAGACCAACCGGTCATCCCCGTTGCCCCGCCGCCGAACGGCACGACGGCCACCCGCGAACACCGGCGCCAACGCCGCCGCCCGAGGCCGACCGGTCAGACCACCGTGAGGTCGAGTTCCGGGTCCTCGGTCACCGAGCGCAGCGGCGTGAGCGTCGCGTGGCCCTCGGCGAGCAGCGCGGCGTCGCTGCCGGGCGGCAGCTCGCCCTCGACGAAGACCGCGGCGAGGGTGATCGAGCCGTCGTCGGTCTCCTCGATCCGACTCCGCACCGCGCCGAACTCGGCCAGCGTCGCCCGGCGCGGCGCGGCGGCCTCGCGGGCGTTGGGCACGTTGAGGTTCAGCGCCGCACCGGCGGGCAGGGCCGCGAGCCGGTCGAACAACCCGCTCGCCACCGCGACGGCCGTGTCCCAGTGGTGCTCCACGTCCACCTCCAGCCCCACGTCGAGGGACACGGCCATCGCGCGCGCGCCGTTGATGGCGGCGGTCAGCGCCGCGCCGACGGTGCCGGAGTGCAGCACCGCCCGGCCGACGTTCGCGCCGCGGTTCACCCCGGACAGCACGATGTCGGGCGGGTCGCCGAACGCGCCCAGCGACGCCGCCAGGGCGATCAGGCCGGGGTGCGCCGCGACCGCGAAGCCCGGCACGCCGGGCAGTCCGGGCAGGTCCCGGCGCTCCACGCGCACCCGGCGCTCGTCGCCGGCGGCCGTCAGGCCCGCGCTGGTGCCGCTGGACTCCGCCGCGGGCGCGGCGACCACCACCGTCCACCCGTGGTCGACCGCACCGCGCGCCAGGGCCGCCAGCCCCGGCGAGTCGATGCCGTCGTCGTTGGTGATCAGCACCCTCACCGGTCGCCCTCCCACCGCTCCAGCCGCACCCGTCCGACGAGTTCGCGCACCACGTCACCACTACCGGAACCGAGCCCGTGCCGCATCACGTTCACCGCGCCCGCCGCCGCGCCGAGTTTCACGGCGTCCTCCAGGGACTTGCCCTGCGCGAGCGCGGCGGCGAGCCCGGCCGTCATCGAGTCACCACCGCCACGGGTGTCCACAGTGGACATTTTCGGGGCGCTCACGAGCGCGAAACCGCCGTCGACCATCGCCAGCGTCGCCTCGGCGGCCCGCGACACCACGACCGCACGCGCGCCGGAACCGGCCATCCGCTCGCACGCCGCCACCAGGTCCGGCAGCGAGTCGGACTCCGCCAGGCCGTCGGACACCAGCTCCTCGTGGCTGACCTTCACCACCGTCGGCCCGCCCTCCAGCGCGGCGGCGAGCCGGCCGCCGGACAGGTCGACGACCACCTGGCACCCGTTGCCGCCCAGGTCCTTGGCCAGCCGCTCGTAGACCGAGTCCGGCACCGGCTCGTCGCCCTCGGCCGGACCGCTGAGCACGGCCACGCCCGCGTTGAGCCCCTCCACCAGCGTCATCTCGTACAGGTCGTCCAACTCGTGCCGGGACAACGGGTCCGCGGGCATCACGACGAGGGGGTCGCGCACGCCGTCGCGCCGGTCGTGCACGTAGGCCCCGTTGCGCGCGGTGACGTCGCGCGCCTTCAACCGGACGTCCACCAAGTGCCGCAACACCTGTCCGGTCTCACCGCCCAGCGCCGCGCACAGCACCACGTCGACACCCAGGGACTCGATCATCCGGGACACCCACACCCCTTGGCCCCCAGCGTGGATGTGGATGTCGGGAGCGTCATCCAGCACCTCCACCGTCACCGTCAACTGCGGAGACGGCGCGAACACCGCCACTCGACCCGTCCTCATGCCTGTGGACTTACCCGTTTTGCCCGATTGCAAGCCGGCGGGGTGCGGTAAGCCGCCAGGATGGCGCCTCGTCATACCGCCGGCCGACGACGGCCGCGCCGCGCACCGACCGTGATCGGCCGCGATCCGACGAGCGAGGGGCGGCATGGGACTGGTCGGCCACAACCGCGAGGTCGCCGCGGCGTGCCGGCCGGGTGAGGCGCGGGCGGGGATGGCGCGGGTGGGCGTGGTGCCGGCCGGGGGACGATGCGGACGGGCGTGGTGCCGGCGGGCGTGGTGCCGGCGGGCGTGGTGCCGGCGGGCGTGGTGCCGGCGGGCGTGGTGCCGGCGGGCGTGGTGCCGGCGGGCGTGGTGCCGGCGGGCGTGGTGCCGGCGGGCGTGGTGCCGGCGGGCGTGGTGGTCGGCGTGCCTTGAGGCTTCGCGTGGCGCGGATCACCTCCGCGGCGTGCCGGACCCCATCACGGGCACCACGTGCGTCCACCTACTTTGGACTCCGTGGACAGCATCCAGGAACGCCTCTACCCCACCCTGCCGTGCTTCGGCTGCGGCCACGCGAACGACGACGGGCTGCGCCTGCGCAGCTACCCCGGCGAGGACGGGGTGGTGACCGCGACCTTCACGCCGTGGCCCGCGCACGACAACGGGCTCGGGTTCCTCAACGGCGGCATCATCTGCACGGTCCTGGACTGCCACAGCGCCGCCGCCGTGATGCTGGAGGCCGACCGGCGGGGCTGGAAACCGCTCGGTGACGCCGCGCTGTCGTACGTGACGGCCGGGCTGGACGTGCGCTACCTGCGGCCCTCGCCGCTGACCGAAGCGGTGGAGCTGCGGGCGTCCCTGCGGGAGGTGTCCGAGGCGCAGATGACGGTGGACGTCTCGCTCGTGTGGGACGGCAAGCCGCGCGCCGAGGCGTCCGCACTGTGGAAGCGCTGGCGACCACGCGACTGAGCACGCGTGCTCGACTACCGCAGGTGCTCGGCCAGCGCGTCGGCGATCGCGGCGGCCCCCACCCAGCCGTCCGGTTCCCGCGCGACCCCCTCGACGATCACCAGCGGCGGACCCGTGAGCGTCGTGTCGGGCCCGGCCGGGTACGCGCGCAGCGTCGTCCCACCGGGCCGCAGCGGCACGACCGCGGGCGTTCCACCGACCGTCCCGGCGATCGCCATGACCTGCCGGTCGTCCTCGGCCGGGTCGACGCGCACCCGGTCGGTCACCGCCTCGACGCCCGCCGCGGCCAGGCGGGCGAGGACGGCGTCCGCGAGGCCGTCGCTGATCGCGATCAGGCGGGCGCGGCGGAGGATGTCGACGTAGCGCTCGCCGGGCGCGTGCTCGACGCCCCGGTCGTCGCGCGCGGCCGGCGCGGCGGCGTCCAGGTCGGCGAAACGGGTGCGCGCGTCCTGCTCGACGCGCGCGGGGTCGACGGTCTTCGCCACGGTCGTGGTGCTCCTGCCTGGTCGTGCGTGCGGTGCCGACAGACCATACGTCGCGGAACCGCAAAACTGCGGTCTCGACCGGACGGATCACACCCCGCGCACGCGGCCCGCGCCCGCCGCCCCGGCTACCGTCGGGATCATGACCGTCGCCCGCTCACTCGTGCTGTTCGCGCTCGCGGCCGTCGCCGAGATCGGCGGCGCGTGGCTGGTCTGGCAGGGCGTCCGCGAGCACCGCGGCCTGCTGTGGGTCGCGGCGGGCGTGGTGGCGCTCGGCGCGTACGGCTTCGTCGCCACCCTTCAGCCGGACGCGCACTTCGGCCGCATCCTCGCCGCCTACGGCGGTGTCTTCGTCGCCGGTTCCCTGGCGTGGGGCGTGGTGGTGGACCGCTTCCGCCCCGACCGGTGGGACTACGCGGGCGCGGCGATCTGCCTGCTCGGCGTCGCCGTGATCATGTACGCGCCGCGCGGCTGACCGCTCCGGGCCGGCCGCACCGCGGCGACCGACCGAGGGGGTCAGCCCGCCGAGGCGTTGCGCCGGGCCCTCGTCCGCGAGACCGCCCTGTTCGGTTCCCCGGAGGTGGTCCGGTAGCGCTACCTGCCGGGGCAGCGGCTGTACCGGGGTGCCGTGCGGCCGACCAGGGTGGCCGACGTGGTCATCGACAACGACGACCCCGCCTCACCGGTGATCGGGAAGTGGCCCGCGGGGACCGCCTCCCGAGCACGCGGAACGCGTGCCGGCCGTGGTCGGTCGGGCTCAGGACTGGCTGTCGATGGCCCAGCCGTCGCCGACCCGGACCAGCCCGTAGCGGTGCTGCTCGGAGGACGTCCCTCCCGTCTTGTAGAAGTAGGTCACCGTGGCCGTGACCTGGTTGCCGTTGGCCTGCACGTTGGAGACCTGGACGTCCTGCATCTGCCCCCAGAACTGCTGGTACCCGGCGAAATCCAGCCCGCGCGACGCCCGGAAGGCATCGGTGAGCCGGGCGTAGCCGGCGTCGAGCCTCTCCGGCAGCAGGGCGTAGTAGTCGATGAGCGCCTGGTCCGCGCTTGCCGCAGGCTGGGCGGTCGTGGGCTGAGCCGTCGTGGGCTGGGGAGAGGTCGTGACCTGCGTCGTGCCGGACGTGGTCCGCTCGGCCCCGGTCTGCCCGGTTTCCGTCGGCTGCGGTTCGGACGGCGGGTTCTCGCCCGCGGTCTGCTCGGCGGTCGTGGTGGCGTCGTTCGCGCCGGTGCCCTGGTCGGTCGTGGACGGGCCGCCGCCCCGGTTGAGCCACACCACGAGCACGACGACCAGGAGCGCCGCGAGGACACCACCGGCGACCAGGGCCGCCCGCCGCCGACCCGGTCCCGGTTCGCCGGTGGTGGGTGTCGGGTCGACCGGCGGGGTGTCCACCGTGCGGGCGTCCGCGAGCGGCACGGCCGGTGGCCCGGCGGGGACGGTGGCGCGGTCACCGGCGGTGGGGCTCTCGACGGTGGTCCCGTCGGCGGCGAGCACGTCGGTCGACGCGGCTCCGGCGGGCGGCGGCACGGCGGCGGGAACCTCGGGAGGAGCGCCGGCCGAGGAGGCGTCGGCGGGCCGGGCGTCGGCGGGCTGCGCATCGGTCGGCCCGGCATCGACGGGCTCGGCGTCGACGGGCTGGGTCACGACAGGCTGGGCATCAGCGGCCTGGGCATCAGCGGCCAGGGCATCAGCGGCCAGGGCATCAGCGGCTTGGGCGTCAGCGGCTTGGGCGTCGGCGGGCTCGGCACCGGCGGGCCGGGCAGGCGCCACGTCCGCCGGCGGCACGACGCGGGTCGCCTCGGCCACGGGCAGCGCCGACGCGAGCACCGTCGCCGGGTCCACCGTCTCCTCGGTCAGCATCCGCACGGCCTCCGCCATGCTCGGGCGCGCCTCCGGGTCCGGGTCGAGCAGGCGGGTCAGCACGGGCTCCAGCGACCCGGCGTTCTTCGGCGGCGGGTACCGGCCCTCGGCCGCCCGGTGCAGCAGCAGGATGGGGTTGCTGTCCAGCCCGAACGGCGGCCGGCCCTCCAGCGCGGCGTACAGGGTCGCGCCCACGCCGAACACGTCGGCCGGGAACCCCGTCTCACCGCCCCTGGCGACTTCCGGCGCGAGGTACGCGGGCGTGCCGACGAGCAGCCCGGACCCGGTGAGCGTCCCCTCGCCGGCGACCCGCGAGGTGCCGAAGTCGGTGACCTTCACCGTGCCGAACTCGGTGACCAGCACGTTGCCCGGCTTGACGTCCCGGTGCACGACGCCCGCCTGGTGCGCCGACGCCAGCCCGGCCGCGAGCTGCCTGCCGATCCGGCGCACCTCGTCGGGCGGCAGCGCCCCCCGGTCGGCGAGGATGGCCGCCAGGCTCCGCGACGGCAGGTACTCCATGACCAGCCACGGCCGGCCCTCGTCCTCGATCACGTCGTAGAGCGCGATGACGTTCGCGTGCTGGAGCCGGGCCGCGATCCGGCCCTCGCGCACCGCCCGCCGGGTGGAGTCGGGGTCGAACCCGTTGCGCGTCAACAGCTCCTTGACCGCGACGATCCTCCGCAGCCGGGTGTCCTCGGCACGCCAGACCACGCCCATCCCGCCCGCGCCGATCCGGTCGGTCAGCCGGTACCGGCCCGCGATGGTGCGCTCGTCCACCACTGCTCCTACTCCCCCACCACGCACGTCGAGTACTCGAACACCCGATCCAGCGACCATCGAACGTGTGTACCCGCCTACGATGCCGGCCCTGCGTCACCTGATCGGCGACCGCCGAGCGGTGTGTCGCGCCCGGCGCACGCGCCGGACCCGTCGGGAAACCGCGTGGAATGGTGGTCGGTGGACCACCGGAGCCCATTTCGCTATTCGGCGTGGTTAGCCTTACCTGATTCCTGCCGAGTTGCGACCTTGGAATGGCCGTGCCGATACTCGATATACCCGGACATCCGCCGATCGAGGAGCGGCCATGACCACCACAGAAATGCCCGCCGTCAACGAGTGCACCGTCGTCGGCTGTTCGTACAACCACGACGGTTGCCACGCGTTCGCGATCACCGTCAGCGGTGCCGACGGCGTGGCGGACTGCGGGACCTTCGTGCCGCTGTCCACCAAGGGCGGCCTGCCGAAGGTCGTCGCGCAGGTGGGCGCGTGCTCGCGCGTCGACTGCGTGCACAACTCCGACCTGGAATGCACGGCAACCGGTGTGCGGGTCGGTCCCGGCAGGGGCGACCACGCCGCGAACTGCCTGACCTACCAACCCCGGTAACGCGCCACCGAATTCCGGTCGCACGGGCTTCCGGCATTCCGCGCGGGCGGTCGTTCAGCCCCGCGCGGATTCGACCAGGAGGGCCCGTGCGCGCCGGCGGTGCCGCTCGGCGTCAGCCGGACGGCCCAGCGCGGCGGCGAGGTCGCCGAGGTACCCCGCCACCGGTCCGAGGGTGAGCAGCCCGCTGGCCGCGCCGGCCAGCTCGTCGGCCGCCGGCAGGAGGTCCTCGTAGACCTGCCGCATCAGCGCCTGGTCGGCCACCCCGAGCGCGACGGTGGCGGTCAGGCACGTCCTCGCCTCGTACAGCAGGTCCCTCGGCGAGTCCCGGACCGCCGCGCGGGCCTCCGCGCGGCGACCGGCCGCCAGGTGCGCGAGCGCGTCCGCCCACGGCCGGTACGGTCCCCACTCGTCCGCGTCGACCACCCGGCCGGGATCCGGCAGCCGACCGGCCCGGACGTCCAGGCACAGCAGGGCGAACGGCAGGATGCCCGCCTCCAGCCCGGACATCCCGGTGCCGCCCAGCCGCGCGGCGGCGGTGCGGTAGGCGGTCCGCGCCTCCTCGTCGCGCCCCGCGACCGCGAGCCGCAACGCGGCGTACCACTCGGTGAACACGCCGACCAGCGGCAGCTCGTGGCGTTCGGCGATGCGGTCGGCGGTCGCGGCGTGCTCGTCGGCGGCGGCGAACCGGGCGAGCGCGGCGTTCGCCTGGACGAGGACCAGGTGGGCCAGCACCTCGGACGCGACCAGGCCGTGCCGGGTGGCCACCGCCAGCAGGTCACGGCCGATGGCGGCGCGCCGGGGCGCGAGGCCGGCCCGCTCGAAGGACTGCATGAACCGGCCGTCGAGGGCGAACGCCAGCAGCGCCGGGTCGTCCAGCCAGCGGGCGATCGCCTCCGCCTCGGCCGCCGCCGCGCGACCGCGCTCCCCCGCCGTGCCGCGCAGTTCGAGCGCCAGCGTGCCCAGCAGCCGGGCGCGCGTCGCGAGGTCGCCGGGACCGAGCGCGGCCAGCGTGCGCTCGGTGACCTCCACCAGGTGGTCGGACATGGCCTGGTCGTCGTTGCCGGTCCAGACCGCGGGCACGTCGAAGGACCCGATCACCGCCGCCGTCAGGGCGGGGTCGCCCAGCCGTTCGGCGGCCGTCAACGCCTCGGCGCGGTGCCGGCGCGCGGCGGCCAGCTCGCCGGTCACCGCCAACGCCCGCACCATGCCCATCACGGACCGCAGCCGCGTCCGCACGTCGTCCGAGCCGGAGCGGTCGTGGGCGGCGACCGCGTCCCGCCACAGCCGCGCCGCCTCGTGGGGCGCGAACCGCTGTTCGGCGCGTTCCGCCGCCGCGCGGGCGTAGTGGGCGGCCTTGGCGGCGGTCGCGCGGCTCTCCGCGCGCAGGAAGTGGTGCGCGAGCGCGTCCACGTCGTCGGGGCGGACGCGTTCGACGGCCTCCGCGACGGCGGCGTGCCAGCGCCCGCGACGTGACCGGGGCGTGTCGGCGTACAGGGTGTCGCGCACCAGGTCGTGCGCGAACCGCACCTCGTCCGCGCCGCGCTCCGCGAGGAAACCCATGAGCTGCGCGGATTCCACCGCGTCCAGCACGGCGTCCTCGTCGCCGGACAGCGCGATCAGCAGGTCGAGGTCGACGTCGTGGCCGATCACGGACGCCTGGCGCAGGACGAGCCGGGCGGGCTCGGGCAGGTTCGCGACGCGGCGGCGGATGACGTCCCGCACGCCCTCGGGGACGGCCGACAGCACCTCGACGCCCTCGTCGTCCAGCAGCCGGGCCAGTTCGCGCACGAAGAACGGGTTGCCGCCGCTGCGCCGGTGGACGACGCGGGCGGTGGCGTCGTCCACGTCCCGGTAGGCGGTGGCGCGCACCAGCTCGGCCACGGCCGGCCCGTCCAGGCCGCCGAGGTGGACGCGGGTCGGCTCGGCGCGGGCGAACCGGGCCAGCGCCTCGCCGAGTTCGGCGGTGACCTCCGTGGCCCGGTAGACGCCGACGACCAGCACCGGCGCGGGTATCGGCTCGGCGACCAGGGAGGTCAGCGCGGCCAGCGTCTCCTCGCCCGCCCAGTGCAGGTCGTCGGCGACCAGCAGCACCGGTCCGGCGGAGGCCGCGGCGGTCAGGCGCGCCGCCACGGCGCGCAGCCGCCGCGCTCGCTCGGCGGCGGGGTCGAGGGGCCGCGCGACGGGGTCGGCCGGTTCCGCGTCGGCGCCGGTCGGACCGGTGTCGTGACCGGCGGGCCCGGACGCGGGGGCGGGGACCGGATCGAGGGCAGGACCGGCGGCGGGAGAGGAACCGGGAGCGGCAGCAGGACCGGGGCCGGTGGCGGGATCGGGAGCGGGACCGGCGGCGCTCCTTCCGGCGGGTTCGACGGCGGGAGCCGTTCCGGCAGCCTCGGCGGGTTCGACGGCGGGAGCCGTGCCGGGGACCTCGGCGGGAGCCGTGGCGGGGTCGGCGAGCACGTCAGGCACGAAGCGGCCACCGTCGTGCTCCTGGCTGCGGCTCCACAGCGTCGTCCACCCGCGCACCGCGAGCCGCCGCGCCACCACCTCCGCCAGCGCCGTCTTGCCCGCGCCCGCGTCACCCGAGACCAGCGCCAACCCCAGCCGGGCGCGGGCCACGACGTCCGCCGCCGCGTCCTCCAACCGGGCCACCTCGGCCGACCGACCCACGAACGGGCGATCCGCCACCACCCGCGGCGCGGGCGTCCGGGCCGGCTCACCGGCCAGGTGCGGCGCCTGGTCCAGGATGTCGGCCTCCAGCCGGCGCAGGTCCGGTCCGGGGTCGACGCCCAGCTCGTCGGCCAGCACCCGCCGCGCCCGGCGCAGGGTGCCCAGCGCGTCCGCCTGCCGGCCCGACCGGTACAGCGCGAGGGCCAGCAGCCGCCACCCGTTCTCCCGCCACGGCTGACCGGCCACGTGGGACTCCAGCTCGGCCGCCGCCTCGGCGGGCCGGGCCAGCGCGAGCACCGCCTCCGCCCGGCGCTCGACGGCCAGCAGCCGCAACTCGTCCAGCCGCGCCACCTCGCCCCGCGCCCACCGCTCCTCCGCGAACTCCGAGTAGGCCGGTCCGCGCCACCGCGCGAGCGCGGCGTCCAGGGAGGTCAGCGCCGCCTCGGCCGCGCCGTCCGCGAGCAGGTCGCGCGCCTCGTGCACCGCGGTCTCGAAGCGCACCGCGTCCACGGCGTCGCCGGCGAGCAGCGCGTAGCCGGGCGCGGCCGTGACCAGCAACCGCGACGGCGTGCGGGGCGGCCGATCGGGTTCCAGGGCGCGGCGCAGCGTGAAGACGAAGCTCTGGATCGCGCCGACCGCGCCGTCCGGCGGGTCCTCCCACAGGTCGTCGACCAGCCACGACACCGGCACGACCCGGCCCTTGGCGACCAGCAGCCGCGCCAGGACGGCCCGGTGCCGCCGCCCCTTGAGGTCGACCGGGCCGCGCTCGTCCTCGGCCACCAGCGGACCGAGCACCCCGAACTCCACGGGCACCAGCTTAACCGCAGGTCAGACGGCTCCGAAGTGGACGCTGACCGGTTGCTGACCGGGCGCGGGCAGGCTCGACCCCGCAACCACTCGGAAGGACTCCCATGACCATCACCGGCTTCGACCACCAGCGCGTCACCGTCGCCGACGGGGTGCGGCTGAACGTGGCCGTCGGCGGCTCCGGCCGCCCCGTCGTGCTCCTGCACGGCTTCCCGCAGACGCACCTGATGTGGCGGCACGTGGCCGCCGACCTGGCCGCCGACCACACCGTCATCTGCCCCGACCTGCGCGGGTACGGCGACAGCGACAAGCCCGCCGACGGGCCGTACGACAAGCGCACGATGGCGGCCGACGTCGTGGCCCTCGCCCGCGGGCTCGGCTTCGACCGGTTCGCCCTGGCCGGGCACGACCGGGGTGCGCTCGTCGCCATCCGGGCCGGGCTGGACCACCCGGACGTGATCACCCACCTGGCGTCGCTGGACGTGCTGCCGACCCTGGACATGTGGGAGGTCATGCGGGGCCGCTCGGCGGCCGTCGGCTTCCACCTGTACCTGATGGCGCAGGCGCCCGACCTGCCCGAGCAGCTCATCGGCGCGGCTCCGGACGCGTTCTTCGGCCACTTCCTGGACAGCTGGACCACCGACCCCGGCGCGATCCCGGCCGACGTGCGCGCGGCGTACCTGGCCGCGTCGCGCGCGGCGGTGCCGTCGATCGTGGCGGACTACCGGGCGTCGGCGACCACCGACGTCGAGCACGACGAGGCGGACCGCGCGGCGGGGAACCGCCTGCGGATGCCGGTGACGGTGCTCCAGCAGGACTGGGGCGCGGCCCTGGGCTTCGACGCCGAGGGCCTGTGGCGGCAGTGGGCCGACGACCTGGTGCACAACACCGTGACGTGCGGTCACTTCATGGCCGAGGAGGCGCCCGCCGACGTGGTGAAGGCGCTGCGGGACCTGCTCGCGCGGTAGGGGTGCATGGGGGGGCGACCCGTCCTCGACGTTGATCGACGAGCGCGCGAACGTCGCTAGGACGGGCAGCCCCGCCCTCGACGCCCTCCACCCCTCCAGGACTGACGCCCTTCAAGTCCTTCGAAGCAGCGGGACCACAGCAGAGGGACCACGGACTCGAAGCGCCCGGAGGCTACGCAGGTCTTGGATGGTCGTCGGGGACGCTACGGAGCTTGACCACCCCTCCGCTTGGATACGAATCCGCCGCCCGGCTCCCCCGATCGGTCCGGTTCTTGGCCCGCAGCGACCCCGGTCGCGGTCGGATCACGCCGTACTGACGGGAGATCCGCGCGGCGGATTCGTACACAGGCGATGGGGTGGTCCTGTTGCTCGGCGTCCCCGATGACCGTCCAAGACCTGGCAGCCTTCGAGGAGCTTGAGTCCGTGCTCACCCTGCTGTGGTCCCGCTGCTTCGAAAACCGACAAGCACCAGACCTGAACCAGGGACCACGGACCACGAGCCGGGCGCAGGACCCGGTCGACCTGGTAGTCGAGCACGGCTCTGGCCGCCTCGGGCGTGCGGTGGCCGATGGCGACGTCCACGGCCAGGCTCGTCGCCGGCGACCAGCAGATGTCCGCGTCGACCCGGTCGTCCCCGCCCGGCCCGGTCCGCGCCGCCGCGATCAGCCCGGCGGTGAACGTGATCAGCCCGACGTCACCGGGCGCCGGGACGCGGGCCATCGCGGGGTCGGAGAACGTGCGGCCCAGCACCGCCACCGAGAACCGGATCAGGCGCACGCTCTCCTCGTCGGGCGTGACCAACGCGTGCAGGCAGTGGCGGAGCAGACGGCCGCGGTCCGGAGCCCGCGGTGGACTCCGGACCGCGGTGCGCGGCGGTCAGCCCACCGGTGTGGGCTCCCGCCGGCGGTCGGCCGTGCCGGTCGGCCGCGCGGTCGGCGCGGTGCCCCGGAAGCCGCGCAGCCGCAGGCTGTTGGTCACCACGAACACCGACGAGAACGCCATCGCCGCGCCCGCGATCATCGGGTTCAGCAGACCCGCCGCCGCGAGCGGCAGCGCCGCCACGTTGTAGGCGAACGCCCAGAACAGGTTCCCCTTGATCGTGCCCAGGGTCCGCCGCGACAGCCGGATCGCGTCCACCGCCGCGAGCAGGTCGCCCCGCACCAGCGTCAGGTCGCCCGCCTCGATCGCCGCGTCCGTCCCGGTGCCCACGGCCAGCCCGAGGTCGGCCCTGGCCAGCGCCGCCGCGTCGTTCACGCCGTCGCCGACCACCGCCACGACCCGCCCCTCGGCCTGGAGCCGCGCCACCACGTCCACCTTGTCCTCCGGCAGCACCTCGGCGATCACCTCGTCGATGCCCACCTCGGCCGCGACCGCCCGCGCCGCGGCGGCGTTGTCACCGGTCAGCAGGACCGGCCGCAGACCGAGGTCGCGCAACCGCCGCACGGCCTCCGCCGAGGTCGGCTTCACCGCGTCGGCGACCACCAGCACCGCCCGCGCCACGCCGTCCCAGGCGACCAGCACGGCGGTCCGCCCCCGCTCCTCGGCCTCGCGCTTGGCGCGGGCCAGGTCGTCGTCCAGGCGCACGCCCCAGTCGGCCAGCAGGCCCTCCCGTCCGACGACGAGCGCGTGCCCGGCCACGACGCCCCGCACGCCCAGGCCCGCCAGGTTGCGGAAGTCCTCGACCGGCGGCAGCGCGCCGACCCGGTCCACCGCGCCCGCCGCCACGGCCTTCGCGATCGGGTGCTCCGAGGCGTTCTCCAGCGCGCCGGCCAGCCTCAGCACCTCGTCGGCGGTGACGCCCGCCGCGGTGCGCACGTCGAGCAGCGTCATCCGGCCCGTGGTGACGGTGCCGGTCTTGTCCAGCACCACCGTGTCCACCCGCCGCGTCGACTCCAGCACCTCCGGGCCCTTGATCAGGATGCCGAGCTGCGCGCCCCGGCCCGTGCCGACCAGCAGCGCCGTCGGCGTCGCCAGGCCCAGCGCGCACGGGCAGGCGATGATCAGCACCGCCACGGCCGCCGTGAACGCCGCCGAGACCCCGCCGCCCGCGCCGAGCCAGAACGCGAGCGTCCCGACCGCCAGCGCGATCACCACCGGCACGAACACCGCCGACACGCGGTCGGCCAGCCGCTGTGCCCGCGCCTTGCCGTTCTGCGCGTCCTCGACCAGCTTCGCCATCCGCGCCAGCTGGGTGTCCGCGCCGACCCGCGTGGCGCGCACCACCAGCCGGCCGCCCGCGTTGACCGTCGCGCCGACCACGGCGTCACCGGGGCCGACCTCGACGGGCACCGACTCGCCGGTCACCGCGCTCGCGTCGACCGCCGAGCCGCCCTCCTCCACGACGCCGTCGCTCGCGACCTTCTCGCCCGGCCGCACGACGAACCGGTCGCCCACGGCCAGCTCGTCGACGGGGACGCGGACCTCCCGGCCGTCCCGCAGCACCGCGACGTCCTTCGCGCCCAGCTCCAGCAGCGCGCGCAGCGCCGCGCCCGCCCGGCGCTTGGACCGCGCCTCGAAGTACCGGCCCGCCAGGATGAACGTCGTCACCCCGGCCGCGACCTCCAGGTAGATCGAGCCCGCGCCGTCGGTCCGCGCGATGGTCAGCTCGAACGGGTGCGTCATGCCGGGCGTGCCGGCGGTGCCGAACAGCAGCGCGTACAGCGACCACGCGAACGCGGCCAGCGTGCCCATCGAGACCAGCGTGTCCATCGTGGCCGCGCCGTGCCGCAGGTTCGCCCACGCCGCCCGGTGGAACGGCAGCGCGCCCCAGACCAGCACCGGGGCGGCCAGCGCCAGCGAGATCCACTGCCAGTGCGTGAACTGCCACGCGGGGACCATCGCGAGCGCGACCACCGGCGTCGCCAGCACGGCGGACACCACCAGCCGCCGCCGCAACGACGCCGTCGGGTCGTCCACCGCGTCGGCGGGCCCCTCCTCGGCGGAGGGCAGCGTCGCGCCGTAGCCGGCGGCGGCCACCTGCTCGACCAGCGCACGCGGGTCGAGCCCGTCGGGCACGGACACCTTCGCCTTCTCGGTGGCGTAGTTGACCGTCGCGGTCACGCCGTCGAGCCGGTTCAGCTTCCGTTCGATCCGGGCGGCGCACGAGGCGCAGGTCATGCCCGTGATCGACAGTTCCAGGTCAGTGGCCACGACGCGCCTCCACGGTGAACTCGGCGGTGCGCACGACGTCCTCGTGCCGGAAGTCCAGGAACAGCCGGTAGGTGTCCGCCGTCGGCACCCGCGCGGTGAACGGGAGCACGGGTCCGGGCGCGGTCCTGCCGTCGCCGGGCGCGCCCTCCGGGTGGACGTGCAGGTAGGCGAGGTCGGCCCGGCGCAACGCCACCAGGTGCCCGTACGCCGCCAGGTGGGGCTGGAGGTCGGTCACCGGCCGGCCGTCCCTGGTCACGGTGAGCCGGATCGGGGACGCCCGGCCGGGCACCAGGTCGCCGTCCAGCCGCACCCGGTAGCCGTCGACCTCGGCGACCCGGGCGGGCGCGTGCCCACGCGGCTCGTACCGGCCCGCGACCGACACGTCCGCGCCGAGCGTCGTCGCCGCGCCGCCGGTCGGCTTGAAGTCGGCGAACACCCGGTAGGAGCCGCCCTCGGCCACGTCCAGCGGGGCCGACCAGGTGCCGTCGGCGGCCATCCCCGGGTGCAGGTGCCGGTAGTGCGAGGTGTCGCGGCGGACGACGATGAGGTGCATCCGCTGGTCGTGCGCCACGTCGAACGCGGTGACGGCGTGGCCGTCGCGGTCGAGGACGCGGAAGGTGAACGGGGTTCCGGGGGTCGGCGTCAGGTCGGTGGGCGCGAGGGTGTAGCCGCCCCTGGACGACGCCAACCCGGCGGGCTGGTCCTGCTCGGCCCCCGCGACGGTGGCGCCGTGGTCGTCCCCGTGGCCGGCGTCCTCCGCGCCGTGCGCCCCGCCGCGACCGCCCTCGGCGGTGCCGGCGGGGAGGGGACCGACAGCACCGCCGGTCGCCCAGGCCGCACCGGCGACCAGGACGAGCGCCGCACCGTAGGCGGAGAGCTTCGCTGCTGTGTTCATGGTGTGGTCCTCGGACTGGGGGGCCCGCCCGCTCGGGGCGGGCCCCGGGTGGTCGGCTCAGCGGGCGAGCGCGTAGCCCGCTTCCTCGACGGCGGCGCGCACGTCGGCCTCGGCGACCGGCGCGGCGCTGGTGATCCGCACCGCGCCGGTCGGCAGGTCGACGGCCACGTCCGTCACCCCGGCGATCCGCGTGACCTCCCCGGTCACCGACGCCGCGCAGTGGCCGCAGGTCATCCCGGTGACGGTGAAAGTGGACTCGGTGAAAGTGGACTCGGCCATCGTCGGCTCCTCCTCGTCGTCCGGGGTCGCTCCCCGGTGGTCGAATTTATACCCCCCTGGGGTATGTATAAGTCAACGTGGTTGAGACTTGGGTTACACCCATAGGGGGTATGGGTAAGTCGCGATCCGGGCGGAAGTCCACCGCGACGGCAACGCTTCCGCCGGCGCGTCACCCGGATGACCGAGGACCCTGTCGAATCGGGACTTCCGACCCTGCGCACCGCCCCGCCGCCGGTGGCACAGTTGTCGATGGCTGCCACGACGGCGGTGAGGAGCAGCGGAGCGGGTGTTCGGGAACCCGCTCCCATCGTGCGGACGACGGGGAGGGCAACCCCCAGACCTCCCCGTCGCCCGCCGACCGGGGCGCACCACCCGGATCCGCTCGACGACCTCGGCCGCTTCCCGCCCGGACGGCGCCGAGCGGACGTCGCACCCGACCTCGGACCGCGCGCACGCAACGCGTCGTCACCGCTTTGGCGCCACGCTTTCAGGGGACGCGCATGACGGACGTTGCGTGCGCGCAACTATCATGGGCGGCGTGAGCGCAGACCAGAACGCACCGTCGCCCCTGTGGACCTACATCGAGACCAACCTGGAGAACCGCGGCCTCACCACCGGTGACCTGGCCCGCGCCACCGGCGTGCACCGGAGCCGCTTCACCGATTGGCGACGCGGCAAGTCGATCAGCATCGAGACCGCGCGGTCCATCGCGAACCTGTTCGACGTGAGCCCGCTGGAGGTGCTGGTCGCCGCCGAGCTGATCACGGCCGAGGAGGCGCAGCTGCGGCACACCAGGCCCGACCCGGCGGAGTTGAGCGACGAGGAGCTGGTCGCGGAACTGCGGCGTCGCCTCAAGCGCAAGTAACCCCGCCCGCCGCGCACCGGCGTCGGCGTCCCCCGGCCGGGAGGACGCCGACGCCGCCGAGTCCCGGCCACGACCGTCCGCGCCGCCTCACCCGCCGCGCCGCCTCACCCGCCGCGCCGCCTCACCCGCCGCGCCGCCTCACCCACCGCGCCGCCTCACCCACCGCGCCGCCTCACCCCGCCCGCCGCCGCGCCGCCTCACCCGGCCCGCCGAGTCCGCCGAGCCCACCGCCCACCCGGCCCGCCGCTTCGCCGCGCCCACCGCTTCGCCGCGCCCGCCGCCCCCAGGGCAAACCGCCGCCTCGGTGCACCGAGCCCCGGTGAACCGGTCGCCTCCTACCAACCCCCGGCGACAGCCGCCACCCCACCTTGACCGACGCCGCACGCCCTCGTATGTTCGTATTAAGAACTCCTGTTCGGCATACGAACAAAGTGAGGGTGTGCGGTGGCGGAGATCGTGACCTTGGCCGAGGCGATCGGCGAGTTGGTCGCCGACGGGGACGTGGTGGCCCTCGAAGGCTTCACCCACCTGATACCGACGGCGGCCGGCCACGAGATCATCCGGCAGGGCCGTCGGGACCTGACGCTCGTGCGCATGACACCCGACATCGTGTACGACCAGCTCATCGGCGCCGGTTGCGCGCGGAAGCTGGTGTTCTCGTGGGGCGGCAACCCCGGCGTCGGCTCGCTGCACCGGTTCCGCGACGCGGTGCAGCACTCGTGGCCCGTGCCGCTGGAGATCGAGGAGCACAGCCACGCCGGGATGGCCAACCGGTACGTCGCGGGCGCGTCCGGGCTGCCGTTCGCGGTGCTGCGCGGGTACGTCGGTACCGACCTGCCGTCCGTCACGGCCACCATCAAGCCGATCACCTGCCCGTTCACCGGCGAGCAGCTCACCGCCGTGCCGGCGCTCAACCCGGACGTCACGGTGATCCACGCGCAGCGCGCCGACCGCGCCGGCAACGTCCAGCTGTGGGGCCTGCTCGGCGTGCAGAAGGAAGCGGTGCTGGCGGCGCGGCGCAGCCTCGTCACCGTCGAGGAGGTGGTGGACGAGCTGACGCCCGTGCCGGGCGCGATCGTGCTGCCGTCCTGGGCGGTCACGAAGGTCGCCGAGGTGCCGGGCGGCGCGCACCCCTCGTACGCGCAGGGCTACTCGGAGCGGGACAACGCCTACTACGCCGCGTGGGACGCGATCGGCCGCGACCGCGAGGAGTTCGCGAACTGGCTGCGACAGGTCCGGGAAGAGGTGCCGGCATGACCCACACCGCCGACGAGATGATGGCGATCGCCGCCGCACGCGCGCTGTCCGGCAGGCAGCGGGTGTTCGTGGGCATCGGCCTCCCGTCCACCGCCGCCAACCTGGCCCGCCGCACGCACGCGCCGGACCTCGTCCTCGTCTACGAGTCGGGCACGCTCGGCTCCAAGCCGGACCGGCTGCCCGCCTCCATCGGCGACGGCATCCTGGCCGAGACCGCCGACGCGGTGATCAGCGTCCCCGAGGTGTTCAACTACTGGCTCCAGCCCGGCCGGATCGACGTGGGCTTCCTCGGCGCGGCGCAGCTCGACCGGTTCGGCAACATCAACACCACCGTCATCGGCGGCGACTACCACCACCCGAAGGTGCGGCTGCCGGGCGCGGGCGGCGCGCCCGAGATCGCCGCGTCGTGCCGCGAGGTCTACGTCGTGGTCCGGCAGAGCAGCCGCAGCTTCGTGGACCGGGTCGACTTCGTCACCTCGTTCGGGCACGGCACGGGCAAGGGCGACCGCGAGCGGCTCGGCCTGCGCGGCGCGGGGCCGACCCTGGTGATCACCGACCTCGGGGTGTTCCGGCCCGACCCGGAGACCGCCGAGCTGGTCCTCACGGACATGCACGAGGGCGTGACGCTGGACCAGGTGCGCGCCGCGACCGGCTGGGACCTGCGGACCGCGCCCGAGGTCGGCCGCACTCCCCCGCCCACCACCGGGGAGCTGGCCGCTCTCCGCGCGCTCAAGGAGGCATCGCGGTGACCGAAGTGTTCGTGCTCGACGGCGTGCGCACCCCGTTCGGCCGCTACGGCGGCGCGCTGTCCGGCGTGCGGCCCGACGACCTCGCCGCGCACGTGCTGCGCACCCTGGCCGAGCGCTCCGACCTCGCGCCGGCGACCGTCGACGAGGTCGTGCTCGGCGACGCCAACCAGGCGGGCGAGGACAACCGCAACGTGGCGCGGATGGGCGCCCTGCTCGCGGGCTGGCCGACGTCCGTGCCCGGCACGACGGTGAACCGCCTGTGCGGCTCCGGCATGGACGCCGTCATGCAGGGCTCGCGCACCATCGCGGTCGGCGACGCGTCGCTGGTCGTCGCGGGCGGCGTGGAGTCGATGAGCCGCGCGCCGTGGGTCCTGCTCAAGCCCGGCAAGGGCTTCCCCGCGGGCCACGAGACGCTGCACTCCACCACCCTCGGCTGGCGCATGGTCAACCCGGACATGCCCGCGGAGTGGACGGTGTCGCTCGGCGAGGCCACCGAGCAGCTCGCCGAGCGCTACGGCGTCACCCGCGAGCGGCAGGACGAGTTCGCGCTGCGCAGCCACCGGCTTGCCGCGCGGGCGTGGGACGACGGCTTCTACGACAGCCACGTCGTGGCGCCGCCCGGCGTCGACCTGGCGCGGGACGAGGGCATCCGGCCCGACACCAGCCTGGACAAGCTCGCCGGGCTCAAGCCCGCGTTCCGCCCGCAGGGCACCGTGACCGCGGGCAACGCCTCGCCGCTCACCGACGGCGCGTGCGCCCTGCTGCTCGGCGACCGGGCCGCCGCCACCCGCCTCGGCGTGCAGCCGCTGGCCCGGATCGCCGGTCGGGGCGCGGCGGGCGTGGACCCGCAGTCCTTCGGCGTCGGCCCGGTGCGGGCGGCGGAGATCGCCCTGCGCCGCGCCGGGATCGACTGGTCGGACCTCGCGGCGGTCGAGCTGAACGAGGCGTTCGCCGCGCAGTCGCTGGCGTGCCTGGCGGACTGGCCGGAGCTGGACCCGGAGATCGTCAACGTCAACGGCGGCGCGATCGCCATCGGGCACCCGCTCGGCGCGTCCGGCGCGCGGGTGGTGCTCCAGCTGGCGCACGAGCTGCGCCGGCGCGGCGGCGGGTGGGGCCTGGCCGCGCTGTGCATCGGGGTCGGGCAGGGCCTGGCCGTGGTGGTGGAGGCGTAGGCGCCCGGCGGCGCGGGCGCGTCGCCCGCGCCGCGCCCGGACCACGCCGTGACCGCCGGATAGGGTGAGCGCCACCATGATCGAGCAGGACGGACCGAGCGAGCGCGGCGCGCACTACGTGCGGTCGCTGGAGCGGGGCCTGGCGGTGATCCGCGCGTTCACCGCCGCCAACCCGTCCCCGACGCTGACGGACGTGGCCAAGGCCACCGGCCTCACGCGCGCGGGCGCGCGGCGGTTCCTGCTCACGCTGGTCGACCTCGGCTACGTGCGCACGGACGGCAAGCACTTCTCGCTGACCGCGCGGGTGCTGGAACTGGGGTACGCCTTCCTGTCCGGGATCTCGCTGCCGGAGGTCGCCCAGCCGCACCTGGAGCGGCTGTCGGGCGAGGTCCGCGAGTCGACCTCCGCCTCCGTGCTGGACGGCTCGGACGTCGTCTACGTGGCCAGGGTCGCGGTGTCGCGGATCATGGCCGTGTCGATCACGGTCGGCACGCGGTTCCCGGCCTACGCGACGTCGATGGGGCACGTGCTGCTCGCCGGCCTGCCGGGCGACGCGCTGGACCGCTACCTGGCCGCCGTGCGGCTGGAACCCCTGACTTCGCGCACGATCACGTCGCCGGACCGGCTGCGCGCCGAGCTGGACCGGGTGCGCGCGCAGGGCTGGGCGCTCGTGGACCAGGAACTGGAGGAGGGCCTGCGTTCGGTCGCCGCGCCCGTCCGGGACCGCGCCGGCCGGGTGGTCGCGGCGGTCAACGTCTCGACCCACGCCAGCCGCACCACCGCCGACGGCGTCCGGCGCGACATGGTGCCGCCGCTGCTGGCCGCGTGCGCGGCCATCGAGCGGGACCTGGCCGCCGACCCGCGCCCGAACACCGGTCCGGCCGCCTGGTCGTCCTGACCCGCGCACCGCCCGGTCCCGCACGCGTCCCGCGCACCGCCCCGTCCCCCCACACCGGGGTCACCCGCACGCCACCCCGACCCCGCGTACCGTCCCGCCCCGCACAGCCGCGGCCCGCACGCCACCCCGACCCCGTGCGCGACCGCGATCCCCCGCACCGCCCCACTTCCGCGCGCATCCACCACCCCGAACCGCGCCGCACCGCCTCACGCCGCGTCACCAGGCGACGGGCAGCCGCTCCAGGCCGCGTGCCATCCGGCCGCGCCGCCAGGGCAGTTCGTCCTCGCCCACCGCGAGCCGCAGTCTCGGGAAACGGCCCAGCAACGAGCCCACCGCCACCCGCAGCTCGGCCTTGGCCAACTGCGCGGCGACGCAGTAGTGCGGCCCGAACCCGAACGCCAGGTGCGGGTTGACCGCCCTGGCCAGGTCCAGCTCGTCGGGGTCGGCGAAGGCGCGCTCGTCCCGGTTGGCGGCGTCGAGGTGCAGCATCACCGCGTCGCCCGCGCGCACGACCACGCCGCCCAGCTCGACGTCCTCCAGCGCGATGCGGGTGAACCCCGCCGACGTCACGATGGGGATGAAGCGCAGCAGCTCGTCCACCGCCCGGTCGAGCAGGTCGGGCTCGGCGCGCAGCAGCGCGAGCTGGTCGGGGTGGGTCAGCAGGGTGGCGATGAAGTTGCCGATGTGGTTGGACGTGGTCTCCAGGCCCGCGTAGAGCAGGGTCACGCCGAGCGCGACCAGCTCGTCCTCGCTGAGCCTGCCCCCCTTGTCGCGGGCCTCGACCAGCGCGCCCAGCAGGTCGTCGGTCGGCTCGCGCCGGCGGGCGGCGACCAGCTCGACCAGGTAGCCCTTCAGGCTCGCGAACGCGTCGTGGATCTCCTCGCTGGAGAACGCGGTGGTGGCGAGGGCGACGTCGATCCAGCCGGTGAACCGGTCGCGGTCGGCGACCGGCACGCCCAGCATCTGGCAGATGACCGCCATCGGCAGCGGTAGCGCGAGCCCGGACACGACGTCGGCGGGCGGGCCCTGGTCCGCCATCCGGTCGAGCAGGTCGTCGGTGACGCGCTGGGCGTACTCGGCGAGGCGGCCGAGCCGCCGGGGGCTGAACGCGGCGGAAACCAGGCGGCGCAACCGGTTGTGCTCGGGCGGGTCGACCGTGTGCAGGGTCGGGTCGGTGAGCCGGCGGGGCGAGGTGCGCGGCACGTCCCGGTCCAGCAGCGCGGCGCGGCTGAACCGCGGGTCGCTCAGCACCGCGCGGACGTCCTCGTGCCGCACCGCCAGCCAGGCGTCGCCACCGTGGGGCAGCGAGATCCGGCTGAGCGGTTCGTGCTCCCGGAGCCGCGCGTACTCGGGCTCCAGCTCCAGCGCGGTGGGTTCGCGGAACGGGTAAGAACGGGCAGCCTGCGTGGATCGCATCGGTGTCCCCACTCCGGGCGGTCGCGTCGTCACCACCAGTGGTCGGGCCGGCGGCGCGGAAAGTTCCCGCGCGGTGACGGCGGTTCGGGCCTCGCGGGAACCGGGGGCCGCCGACCGACGACCACCTGGACCGGGGCGGTGCGCACCCGCACGAGGACGACACGGCTGGAGCGGCATGGACTGGTACGAGGACGACGATCTCTGGGTGGGGTTCGCCGACGTGATGTTCCCGCCGCGCCGGGTGGCGGAGGCGGAGCACCTGGTGGCCACGTCGCCGCTGCTGAAGGTGGCCGCAGGCGACCGGGTGCTCGACCTCGCGTGCGGGCCGGGCACCCACGTCGTGCCGCTGGCCCGGCGCGGCGCGGTGGTCACCGGGGTGGACCTGAGCGAGGCGATGCTCGCGCGGGCGCGGGACGCCTGCGAGCGGGCCGGGACGACCGCGCGCCTGGTGCGCGCGGACATGCGCGACCACGTGGAGCCGGGCGGCTACGACCTGGTGGTCAACATGTACACGTCGTTCGGCTACTTCGTCGAGCCGGGCGAGAACCTGGCGGTGCTGCGCAACGCGCACGCGAGCCTCGTGCCCGGTGGGCGGCTGCTGGTGGACGTGATGGGCAAGGAGGTGTTCGCCGGGTGGGTCGGCCGGCCGCAGGCGGTGGACGTCGAGGGCGGCGGCACGGTGTTCATGCGCGACACCGTGCTGGACGACTGGACGCGGCTGCGCTCCGACTGGACCTACGTGCGCGGTGACGAGGTGCGGCGCACGTCGACCTACTGCGTGCTCTACAGCGCCGCCGAGCTGCGCGCCCTGTTCCGGGAGGCCGGGTTCGCCGAGGTCGAGTGCTTCGGCGACTTCGACGGATCGCCCTACGACAACCACGCGCGACGGCTGATCGTGCGGGGCACGCGCGGGTGAGGCCGCCCGGTCCGCCGGCGACGCCCGCCGGCCGGCGGACCGGGCGGCCCGGCGTCAGGAGGGGCGGGCGAAGCAGGTGCCCCGCGTGCCGGGGAACAGGTCGGGCGCGAGGCCGATCGCGATGTCCCGCAGCAGCACGTCCACGTCCAGGTAGGTCTTGGCGCGGCACTCCTCGAAGTTCGCGTCGACGCCGGCGATGAACGCGCCGTCCCGGAACGGCCGGAACCGGTTGAACCGGGGGTCGGCCTTCAGGGTGTCGGTCGTCAGCTTCAGCGGGTCGTAGACGACGAAGAAGTCGGCGGAGGCGGCGGTGCCGACGGCCTCCTCGAAGTCGTAGGGCCTGCCGTTGGGCCGGTCGTTGCCGGGTGCGAAGACGTTGCCGACGCCCAGCCGCGTGAACAGCCGGCCGACCAGGGTCTCGGCGCCGTGCGCGTGGACGAACTCGCAGCCGCGCTCCGGCGCGACGCACAGGTAGCCCGCCTCCCGGTCGCCGACCTTGCCGGTGACCGTGGCGACCACCTGGTCGAACCGCGCTTTGATCGCGTCGAACTCGGTGTTGGCGGCGGCCTCGGCGTTGTAGAAGGCCGCCACCATCTTGAGCCACTCCGCGGAGGCCAGGGCGTGGCGCTCCAACCGGTTGGACACGCTCACGCCGGGCAGGCCGGCGGCGCGGGCGTTGGAGATGTCGTCGAACCCCGCCCCGAACCCGGACATGAAGACCACCTGGTTCTCGAGGCCCAGGACGGCTTCCCGGTCGAGGTCGGTGTACTCGCCGATCGAGGTGGGCTTGCCCGCGGCCTCGGCCACCCCGGCGTACCAGGCGTCCTTGCCGACGTTGCCCAGCAGCTGACCGCTCAGGCCGGTGATCGTCCGGTTCTTCCCCAGCCGGTCCAGCATGGCCAAGGCGTTGAACGAGGTGACCGCCACGTTGGTGACCGGCACCTGGACGAACAGCGCGCCCGCCAGGTCGCCGGCGGCCTCCGGCCGGGGCGTGCCGCACTGGTAGAGCACGTACCGCAGCGGGCCGGCGCCGTCGTTCTCGGTGTCCGCCAACGTGATCGTCTTGTAGGAGCCGTGGTACGAGATGTCCCACAGCTCCGACTGCTCGACCGTGCTCTTGTCAGGGAAGTAGTCCTTGCCCTCGGCGTGGTCGGTGACGCAGCCCTCCGCGCCGCCCCGCTCGCCCGTCGCGCCGGTGCCGGGTCCTCCGCACCCGGCCAGGGCGAGGGCCAGCACCAGCAGTGCGACGGCCGAGCGGATGAGTGCCTTCACGGTGTTCTCCTGCGGGTGGCTGGTTCTCGGCGGGGTCGGGCGTCGGGCGTCCGGTCAGTCGGGGAACCGGGGCCGCCCGGCCCGCACCCCCTCGGGCAGCGACGTGGCGCGGCGGCGCAGGTGGCCGACGAGGGACTCGAACCCGACGCCCCGGCCGCGGTCCGCGTCCGGCACGGCCGCGCCGTCGACCCGCCAGCGGCACGGCGGGCCGGCCTCGACCTCCAGGACGTGCGCGCAGGCGTCCGCGGTCGGCTCCCACCCGGCCCGCCGCACGGCGTGCTCGGCCCACTGCCGCACCCGCCCGTCGGCGGCGACCCGCACGGTGGCGCCGGGCACGCCGCCGTCGGCGACGACGATCGTGGCCGCCGCGTCGTCGAACGACATGTTCTCGCCGGTGAACGTGCGCGCCACGGCGTCGCCGTAGGCCAGGTCCTCCGGCGCGCCCGCCGTCACCGCGCCGTCCGCGCCGACCAGCCAGACCTGGTCCGCGCGGCGCAGCGCGAAGGCGAGGTCGTGCGTCGACAGGATGATCGCCGCGCCGGTGGTGGCGGTGAGCCGGGTCAGCATCGCCGCCAGCTCGATCCGGCGGGCGACGTCCAGGAACGCCGTCGGCTCGTCCAGCACCAGCACCGCCGGCTCCTGCGCGAGGGCCCGCGCCACCATCACCCGCTGCCGCTCGCCGTCGGACAGGTCGCCCAGCCCGCGGTGGCGCAGTTCCTCGACGCCTGCGTCGACCAGCGCGCGGTCCACCGCGGCGCGGTCCCGCGCGGTGGACCGGCCGATCCACGACCGGTAGGGCAGCCTGCCCAGCGCCACCACCGCCTCGACGCTCATCATGCCCACGTCGACCGGCTCGGTCAGCGTGACCGCCAGCCGCCGGGCCCGCTCGCGCGGTGACAGGGCGGCGAGGTCGTGCCCGTCCAGCAGCACCCGGCCACCCAGCGGCGGCTGCGCGCCGACGAGGGTGCGCAGCAGGGTCGACTTGCCCGCGCCGTTGGGCCCGATCAGCGTGATCAGCTCACCGGGCCGGGCCGCCAGGTGGACGTCCGACAGCACCGTGACGGCCGGGTGCCGCCGCCGTCGCCGGTAACCCGCGCGCACGGCGATCGCCTGCAGGGCCGGGCGGTCCGCCGCGGTCATCAGGCCCCCCTCCTCGCTCGGCCGGACAGCAGCACCCAGAGGATGACCGGCGCGCCGACGAACGCGGTGACCGAGTTGAGCGGCAACGACGTCCGGGTCAGCCCGTTGCCGCCCGCGACGTACTCGGCCGCCAGCACGATCACCGCGCCGACGAGCGCGCTCGCCGGGAGGACCAGCCGGTGGTCGGCGGTGCGCAGCAGGCCGCGGGCCAGGTGCGGCGCGGCCAGGCCGACGAACCCGATGGCACCGCAGTAGGCGGTGATGATGCCGGACAGCACGGCGACGCTCGCCAGCGACAGGAAGTGGACCCGCCGGACGTCGACGCCCAGGCTGCCCGCGTACCGCTCGCCGAGCAGCAGGGCGTTGAGCGGCTGGGCGAGGAACACCGACAGCAGCAGGACCACGCCGCAGGCCACCGCGACGACCTGCAACTCGTTCCACGTCACGTTGCGCACCGAGCCGCGGGTGAAGGTCGTCAGCGCCTGCAACCGGTCCGGGTCGGTGTAGTAGACCAGCATGTCCACCAGCGCGCCGGCCAGGTAGCCGAGCATGACGCCGACCACGAGCACCACGACCGGGTCGCCGACGCGCCGGGCGATGCCCAGCGCGATCAGCAGCACCCCGGCGGCGCCCGCGACGGCCGCGCCGGTCACCCCGAGCTGGCTGACCACGCCCAGCCCGGTCAGCCACCCCACGCCGCCGGTGCCGAGGATGACGATGGACGCGCCCAGGATCGCGCCGGAGCTGACCCCGAGCACGAACGGGTCGGCCAGCGGGTTGCGGAACAGGGTCTGCATCTGCACGCCGCCGACCGCCAGCGCGGCCCCGGCCAGCAGCCCGGCGACGACCTTGGGCAGCCGGGCGTCCAGGACGATGGTGCGGCTCGTCCCGGACTCGACCTCCCGGCCGGTGAGGATGCGCAGCACGTCGCCGATCGGGATGGCGATCGACCCCTGCGCGATCAGCACCACGACGGCGCCGAGCAGCAGGAGGACCAGCAGCGCGAACAGCGCCGTCACGTACCCGGCGCGACGGCGCGGCCCGCGCGGCACCGCCTCCTCGGCCTCGCGTTCGGCCACGTCCTCGACACCCGTGCGACTACCCGACACCCCGCACCCTGTCCCTCCCCGCGTGAAACGGCCACCACCGTAGGAGTCGTGCGGTGCGGGCATGCGGTTCCCGCGAATTCCGGAACTCCGCGCGGGAGGAGTGCGGCGGGGGCGGCCGGGGTCCGCGGGCGGAGGCGTGACGACCCGGACCGGTCCCGCGCCGGGGGCACGGCCGGTCCGCGTCCGGCCGTGCCCCCGCGTCCGGCCGGGCGTCCGCACCGGCCGTCGGCGACCCCGAACCCCCACCCCGGCGGGGCGGGAACTTTCCCCGTCGGCCGGCCGACCTCCGAGAGGGGCGTCGTCCCGCCGCCCGCCGGGGACGCGCCCACCGCACGCGCCCAACGACTGCCGGGGAGAACGCTCGATGGAGAACTACGGACCCGACACCTACGGCGAGCTGAACGCCGACGTCTACGACGAGTGGCACGCCGCGCACGACCCCGGGGACGCCGTGCGCGGCCTGCTGGACCTCATCGGGCAGTCACCTGCGGGACCGGTGCTGGAGCTGGCGGTGGGCACCGGCCGGGTCACGATCCCGCTGGCCGAGGCCGGCGTGGACGTGCGGGGCATCGACGCGTCGGAGGCGATGGTGGCCCGGATGCGCGCCAAGCCCGGCGGCGACCGCATCCCGGTCGCGATCGGCGACATGGCCGACGTCGACCCCGGCACCGACGACCGGTTCGGCCTGGTGTTCATCGTGTTCTCCACCTTCTTCTTCCTGACCGAGCAGGAGGACCAGGTGCGCTGCTTCGCCAACGTCGCCGAGCGCCTGCTGCCCGGCGGCCGGTTCGTCCTGGAGTGCCCGATGCCGGACGTCGCCCGCTACGCGCGCAACCAGACCCTGGAGACCTTCGAGGTCGGGATCGACCGGGTCCGGCTGGTCGCGGTCCGCCACGACCCCGCCCGGCAGCGCCTCGACGGCCACCACGTGCTGATCTCCGGCAACGGCGTCCGGCTGGCCCCGGCGTTCATGCGCTACGCCTGGCCCGCCGAGCTGGACCTGATGGCCAGGCTCGCCGGGCTCGAACGCGTGCACCGGTGGGGTGGCTGGCGCGGCGAGGCGTTCCGCGGCGAGGGCAACTACGTCACCGTCTACGAGAAGCCCGCGACCGCGTGATCACGCCGAGCGGCGCAAGCGGCGCGCCACCGCCGGCACCAGCGGCGGCAGCAGGGCGCACTGGGCGGCGACGACCAGCCAGAACACCTGGAGGACCCCCGCGCGCTCGAACAACCCGTACACCGCGCCGCCGAGCACGCCGCCGAGCAGCGCACCGACGCCCACCGCCAGCCGCTGCTGCCCGAAGGTCACGGTGGCCGACCGCCGTGACCCCTCCAGCGCCGCGAGGTCGTTCTTGAGGAACAACACGGCGTTGCCGACGCTCATCGCGGCGACGCCGAGCGCGAGACCGACCGCGCGGCCACCGGCGAAGGCCGCCATGCCCAGCGCCATGCAGGAGAAGCCGATCGCCATCGCCACCGGGTAGCGGACCCGGCCGACCCACCGCGCCACGAGCGGCTGGACGGCCACCAGGCCGAGCGAGTACCCCATCATGACCAGGCCGTACACGGCCGTGGGCACGCGGCCCTCCGCGAACGGCGACAGGTATTGGTAGAACTGCATGTACAGGTAGTGGGTCAGCACGGTGACGGCGAAGGGCAACCCGGCCAGGCCGCGCAGCACCCGCCGGAACGGCTCGACGGCGGGCCGGTCGTCGGTGGCCCGCTCCGGGCGCAGGAAGCAGTGGCCGACCGCCAGCACCGCGTAGAGCACGGTGTTCACGGCGAACAGCCGGCTCGGGTCGGACAGGAACAGCGCGCCGACCACCGGCCCGAGCGCGATGCCGAGGTTGCCGGCGGCGTTGCCCGCGGACACCAGCCGCGGGCGCTGCTCGGCCGTCGCCGAGTGCACCAGGTAGCCGCGGTAGGAGGGCGAGTAGAGCGACCCCGCGCCGCAGGAGACGAACAGGGCGACCACCGTCAGCGCCGGGCTGCCCGCGCCCGCCAGGTAGGTCGCCGCGCCGAGGCAGTACAGGGACGCGGCCAGCAGCAGGCACCGCTTCAGCCCGACGCGCTCGGCGAACGCGGCGGTGAACGGCGCGCCGGCGAACTGCACCAGCGTGGCGGCCCCGAGGACCACGCCGACCTGCGCCATGCCGACGCCCAACCGGTCGCGCAGCAGGACCGCCAGGTACGGGTAGACGGAGAAGGTGCCGACGTTGACCAGGAAACCGCAGGTCAGCAACGAGAGTTGAGCGCCGGTGAGCCCCCCGCCCCACCCGGCCGCCTGCCCGCGCCGCCGGTCACCCGTGCCCGCGGACACCCGCGTGCCCATCAACCGCACCCGCCCATGCGCAGCCTCCGCGTCGTCGTCGCCGGTGTCGCACCCGTCGCCGTGGGGGCCGACTCGATCGACCTCGGCGCAGAAGTGGTCGTTCCGGCGCGCGGGAAGGTTCCCCGGAGTCCCGAAGTCGATTCGCCGGCACCGGGAACCGGAGGGGCCGTGGTGACGACCAGTGGTGGCCGGCCGGCGCGGTCGTTCGGCAGCGGGACGCGCCGGCTCGCGGACCGATCGCCCACGCTGGAACGCCGGAAGGATGCCCTGCCGTGACCATCGCCATGCTGGAAGCCCTCACGTTCGGCCTGGGCCGCCTCGCCGACGCCGCCCGCGCCGCCGGGCACGACCTCGTGCTGCTCACCGCCGACCGGTCGACCTACACCCACGAGCTGAGCCGGCTCGGGCCGGACCGCCTGCGGGTCGTGGACGTCGACACCACCGACGTCGCGGCCTGCGAGCGGGTGCTGCGCGACCTGCCGGACCTGGCCGGCCTGATCAGCTCCACCGACACGTGGGCGATACCCGGAGCTGACCTGGCGCACCGCCTCGGCCTGCCCGGCCCCGACCCGGAGGCGGTGCGCACGCTGCGGGACAAGGCCGCCGTCCGGGCCCGGCTGCACGACCTCGGCCTCAGCCGCAGCGGTCCGCTCGACCCGGTGTCGACGCGGGTGTTCCCGCTGGTGCTCAAGGACTCGGCGGGCACCTCGTCCCGCGCGGTCTGGCTGTGCCGATCACCCGCCGAGCGCGACGCGGCCCTGCGCGAGGCCGCCGGCACCGCGCTCAAGGGCAGGTTGATCGCCGAGCCGTACTTCGAGGGACCGCTCTACAGCGCCGAGACGATCGGCTGGCGGGGGCGGACCCGGCTGCTCGGGGTGCTCAGCCGGGTCCTGTCCCCGGAGCCCGCGTGCCGCGAGGAGGCCAGCGCGTTCCCGGTCGCCTTCCCGGAGGCGGACCTGGCGGGGCTGGACGACTGGGTCGGCCGGGTGCTGGCGGCGGCCGGGCACGAGCGCGGGTTCGCGCACACCGAGTTCGTCCTCACCGCCGACGGCCCCGAGCTGGTCGAGGTCAACGCCCGCATCGGCGGCGCGCTGGTCGGCGAGGCGCTGTGCCGGTCGCTGGGCGTCAACGCCTACGAGTCGATGGTGCAGGTGGCGCTCGGCGTGCGGCCCGACCTGCTCGACGGCGCGCCGGGAGGCGGCCCCGCCACGGGGTTCGTGGCGCTGTACCCGCGCGAGGCCGGTGTGCTGGAGGGCTGGACGGGCCTGGACCGCCTGCCCTCGCTGCCCGGCGCGCCCGAGTGGTACCCGACCGCGCGGCCCGGCGACGTGCTGGAACACCTGACCGACCAGCGGTCGTGCACCGGCATCGTGCTCGCCGAGGGCCCCACCGCGGAACTGGCCCTGCACCGCGCTTCGGCCGCCGCCGGCGGCATCATCCCGCAGGTCCGGGCGAGGGACCACGCGACCGTGCCGGCCTGACCCGGCGGGCCGGGGTCCGGCGTTCGTCCTCCGGCGCCCGCCGGGGGACGAACGCCGGGGCCACGTTCGCCGAGACCGCCTGGTTCGGCAGGGCGACGTTCGCCGGCGACACCGCTTGCGGCGAGGCGACGTGCACCGCGGGCGTCGACTTCGACGGTGCGTCGACCATCCACCGGGAGGCGGCGCTGCTCGGTCCGACGGCGCGCCGGGAGGTGGTCCCGCCACGGTTTCGCGGCGCTGCACCCGCGCGAGGCGGGAGTGCCGAGGGCCGGACGGACCCGGACCGCCCGCCCTCGCTGGTCCCGTCACCGCCCAGCGATCGTGCGCCGTGCGACGGGTCGGATTCGGCCCCCACCGACGTGGGCGGATCGTTAGCCTCGACCGGGTCGAACCTGCGTCGGAGGAGGCGGGATGGGCGACGACGCCGACGAGGTGACCCGGAAACCGGCCGCGGTGCACAACCGGATCGGTGACCGGGCCGTGGTCATCGGTCCCGTGCTGCAAGCCGGCACGGTCACCGGGGGCATCCACCACCACGGCGACGACCGTCGGCCGCTCGACCTGCGCACGCTCCGGTCGTGGGTGGACCGCGTCGCGGCGGACTACCGCGCGGTGGTCGAGCGCACCGGCGACCGGGCGGCGCGGCGCACGTCCGGCAGGTCGACCTCGTGCGGGCCGGACTGGACGACTCCGGTCCCGTGGACGAGCGGCGCGGGGACGTGGTCCGACGCCTCGTCGTCGCCGGCATGGTCGGCTACCTGGCCCAACCCGGCCCGCCACCGGACGAGTCGGTGCCCGAGCACGTCCTCCTCGACCTGGTCGTCTGCTCGCTGTGGCCGGTGGTGACCGCGCGGAAGCTGCCGCCGGACTGGCCGGGCGAACTCGCCCGGATCACCTCGCCCCGGCTCGCGGCGCTCGTGCGACGGGCGCGGGACGAACGCCAACCCGCCGAGGTGTTCGCGCGCTCGGTGGCCGACAAGTCGTTCTCCTCGGCGATGGTCGCGTTGTTCGACGACCTGGCCGATCCCCGCCGCGGTGGCGCGCTGCTGGCGGCGATGGCGCTCGCCGGAGGTCTGGCCACCCCGCCCACCGGGAAGCAGCGAGGCCGTGAGGTCGCGGCATGGGCGCTCGCCATCGCGGGTGGCGCGGCGCTGGCGGCGGCCCTGCGACATCGCGAGTCGCGGGTCGCCAGGGTCATCGGCGAAGCGGTCACCGACCTGCCCGCCGATCCGATCGACCCGGCGGACCTGGCGGCCCTGCTCGAGTGGTTGCTCGGCTGATGGACGCCTCACCCCACCTCCTGCTCGACGCCGCGTGGCTCACGGCGAAGGTCGTCTCCTGCGGCACCCTGGGGCTGTACCTCGCCACCCTGGGTCATCCGTGCGAGGTCCACGCGGAAGCCCGGATCGTCCGGTACCTGATCGCAGCGCCGCCGACCGCGATCTTCCGCTGGCGGGAACCGGTCGGCTACGAGGTCACCGCCTACCACGCCGCCACCGACGAGGAGAAGGTCGAGCCCGCGCTGTGCCAACCGGTCAGGTGGTCCCCGACCTTCCTGGTGTGGCGGAGGAAGGGCCCGCAGCCGAGGAGCGTCATGGTGCGCAGCGCGCTGATCGCCTTCCGGATGCGGGTGCTGTTCTTCCTCTGCTTCCACGTCGGCTCGTTCTGCCTGCTCGGGTGGCTGGCTGTCACCGGGGATCGGCGCTGGTTCGTCGCGTTGGTGGTACTGGCCGTCCACCAGCTCGCCTACACCCACACGGGCGTCCACATCCTATGGCGGAGGCGTTGGCTCTTCGCGGTGATCGGCCTCGGCGCGTGGGTGTACCTGCAAGGCGGGGTGTTCGAGACGATCGCGGTGTGCACCGCCGGCGTGCTGATGGTGCTCGCGATCGCGGGCCAGTGGAACCTGGTGACGAGCCGGCGGTTCCGGTTGGCGCGCGACTCGGAGCGCGGCCCGTTCGCCCCGGTCCGCTTCCGGCGCAGGCCGTGGTGAACCGCCCGTCCGCGTCAGCTCGTCACGGGCAGCGCGCCGCCGAACCGGGTGACCGCGGTGATGAACTCCTCGGGCTTGTCGCCGTGGATGACGTGCCGCGCGTGGATGCGGTGGTAGACGGTCCGGGGTGCCAGTTCGCGCACGCGGCGGGCATCGTCGTCGTCCATCGCGCCGACCAGCCCGTACGCCTCGTACCGGTTCCAGTCGGCGTGCAGCAGCAGGACGGGGCAGGTCGTGCGCCGCAACGCGTCCTCGTGCGAGAAGTCGCCGTAGAAGCGGCCGTCGAGGAACGCCCTGGCGAAGTCCGGGTCGAACATCGACGCGGCCCGGATCCGCTCGTCCAGGGATCCCGGCCACCCGCCGAGGCCGAGGCTCGCGGGACGGTCCGGGTGCCGTCGCCGGTGGCGGGCCACCAGCCGGTCGAGCAGGTCGACGAACCGGTCGGGCAGCCGCACGGTCCTGGTCTCGGAGACCGGGATGTCCTGGCGCAGGATGCTCGCCGGGCGCGGCCGTTCGAGGTCGCCGAGGACGTCGACGGCGTGGGCGAGGCTGCCGTGGACCCACCGGTCCCGGTCGCGGAAGCGCGGCATCTCCACCGAGAAGATCGGCGGGTCCTCCAGCACGATCGCGGCGACGTGCTCGGGCGCGTTGGCGGCGCTCCACAGCGCGAGGACGCCGCCGGAGGAGTTGCCGCTGACGATCGCGGGCCGGCCCACGACCTGCCGCAGGAACCGCGCGATGTCCGTGCCGACGGCGTCCCACGAGTAGTCACCCGGTGTCCACGAGGAGTTCCCGTGGCCGCGGACGTCGATCGCGTACACCGTGAACTGCCGCGCGAGCGCCGGCATGACCTTCCGGTAGCTGCTCCACAGGCTCATCTGGCCGGGCACGAGCACGAGCGGCAGGCCGACGTCCCGCCCGCGCACGTAGTGGAGGACGACGCCGTCGAGGTCGGCGAACTCCTGCCGGAAGCCGGCCTCGGCCAGGTCCGGCGGCAGCGGTTCGCGCTGCCCCTCGAAGGGGTTGCGGTAGCCGGTCACCGGTCCGACTCCGGGGCGGTCTCGTCCTGCACGTCGAGGATGCCCCTGGCGAACTGCTGGAACCGCTCGTTGTCGACCAGGGCGACGCCCTGCTTGGGGTCCACCAGCACGAGGAGCGTGTCACCGGGGCGGAGCCCGAGCAGGTCCCGCGCGTCCTTCGGGATGACGATCTGCCCCTTCTCCCCGACCTTGACCGTGCCCACGATGTAACGGCCGTCCGGTCCCTGGATCATCTGCCCGGCCATGCACACCCTCTCCTACTTTTCCCACTAGTGCGACTTATCCTACCCGCAGGTCGGCACGGGTGAAGGTCGACCCCGCCCGCGCTCAGCCGTGCGACACGACGAGGCGGAAGCCGGCGTCCCAGTGGTCGAGGCCGAGGAGGTCCCGGTGCCGTTCGTGCCAACGGCCGCCGCGCAGGTCTGCACGCAGGCGGCGGACGCCCCGCTCGACGGCGGCGGGACCCGTCTGCGCCAGAGCGGAACCGGCGCGGCGCCACCCGGCGCAACTCGGCGAGCCCACGCCGCCAGTCGGTCCAGTGGTGGACGGTGAGCACGGCCAGCGCGGCGTCGACCGCGTGGTCGCGCACCGGCAACGCCTCGGCGACCGCACGGACGACGGGGCTCGTGCCGCGCGGTCGTTGCCGGATCATCTCGACGAACGGCTCGACGGCGAGCACGGCCCGATCCCCCCGCTCGTAAGACCTCGTACCCGCGCCGACATCCCGCACTACTGCACGGAATCGCACGTGGGCGACGGCGTCCTGGCCCAGCCTCGTGGACTCCACGTCGAGTACTGCTCGCCGGCGCCGCAACCGATCGCTGTGCCGTGGTGTGGAACGTCCACGAATTGAGAGCGCTCGCCGTGCCGACCGGCACAGCCACCGCGTACACGGCGCTCGCGCGGAGATGGGATCAACGCCGTTATGTTGGCGGCGTGCCACCGGATCTGGACGTCATCGACTCCGAGGAATCCTATGCGTCCCATCGCAACGACCCCGCGCTGTGGGAGCCGTGGGGACGGCACGCCCTCGACCTCGTCGGCCTCCCGCCACCCGAACGGTTGCACGTACCCGGTGAGAGCACTCACCCGGTTCTGGTGGGGGACAACGGTTACGTGGTCAAGTTCTACGGCCGGCACTGGAGCGGGCCGGACAACCACGCCGCCGAGCTGGACGCCTACCGGGTGCTCGACGGACGCGGCCTCCCCGTGCCCGCCATCGCCGGGGCGGGCGAACTCCGGCCGGGGAGCCCGACCTGGCCGTGGCCGTTCCTCGTGCTGCGCACCGCCACCGGCCGCACCTGGCGGGCCGCCGTCGACGCCGGGTTGGACCGGGACTCGCGGCTCGAACTGGCCCACCGCATCGGCGTCACGATCCGCGCGCTGGCCGAGGTGCCGCTCACCGGTCGGGTGAACCTGAGGCCCGACCGGTCCACCTTCCTGGACCTGCTGCGCACCCGCCGCGCGAAGACCGTCACCGACCACCGGAAGTGGGGCTACCTCTCGCCGCGTCTCCTCGACCGCGTCGAAGACCTCCTGCCGGACCCACGGGACCTGGTCCACGGCACACCGATCGCCTTCGTGCACGGCGACCTGCACGGCACGAACATCTTCGTCGACACCGAGCAGCCGGCCGTCACCGGCCTGATCGACTTCACCGACGTCTACGCGGGCGACCCGCGCTACGCCCTGGTGCAGTTGCACCTCAACGCCTTCCGAGCCGACCGCGCCCTCCTCGCCGCGGCGCTGGAGGGGCTGGGACTGGAGCGGACGCCGCGATTCACCCGCGACATGCTCGCCTACACCTTCCTGCACGACTTCGAGGTATTGGAAGAGACACCACTGGACCTTCACCACATCACCGAGCCGGACGAACTCGCGGACCTGTTGTGGGGACCGCCGTAACCGACGCACCGGGTGCGCACCGACCCGCCCCCGGCGATCATCCGTGTGACGTGGCGACCCGACCACCACACGCGCGGCCGGGACGGCATCGTCCGGATCGCCGTGGTCGGCCCAGCGCTGGTGCCGGTCGCGGAGATCCGAGTTCGACGGGCTATCGGCCGGCCGGAAGCCGTCGAGCGCACTTCGACGGCTTCCGGTCGCAGTCCTGGAAGCGGGTCAGCAGAAGTACGCCGCCAGCACGTAGCCGGAGTACGGCGAATTGATCTGCCACCACACGCCATCGCGATGATCGATGACGTTCACGCTCTGGTTCCGGTACACGAGCCGACCGGTCGGACTTCCGCCGGGCGAGTACCGCACGTCAACGTCGTTCGCATAGCACAAAGTGCGAGCTTCTTGCACGCTGAACGCTTCCGCCGATGCCGTTCCGGCCCCAACGGCTCCGACGCCGGTGAGCGCAGCCAGCGCCGAGACCGCCACCAAGAAAGGTCTCACCTTGTCCATTGATCCATTCCTCCCGGATGGGGCGACCCGAGCCGATCCGAGGTGACATCCGACTCGGGCATCGCTCTCGCCGACAGTGGATACCCCTCCGCCCGACACCTCAGCCGCCAATCGAGTACCTCTGCGAAGTTTCCTTCGAAAAGCCGTAGCCGTACCGCAGAACTGCGGAATCGCTCTCGGTGGGCCAATCGCGGTCATCGCGAAACCGCCCATCGCGCAATCCCGCAGTCCTGCGGGGAACGACACCCACACACGGTGTGCCACCGCAAGCCGTTCAGCCGATTGAGAGCGGAGGAGCGGATCGCGAAACTCGATCCGACCATCACGCCTGCGAAGAACGGGAAACCCCATGCGTCTGCGTTCACTGATCGTCGCCGTGGTCGGCGGGCTGCTCGGCGCCACCGTGCTGTTCCACGTGCCCGCTTCGGCGTCCGCGGTGGACGTCAACTGCGCCCTGGGCACCCAGGTCGGCACCTACTCCCCCGGTATGACGCTGCTGCCCAGGAAGATCGACTTCCACGCCATCGGCACGCTGGGCGGCTGCGCGTCCCCCGGCCACCCGGAGATCACCGGCGCGACCTTCACGTCCCTGGTCAGCGGCACGTTCAGCTGCGTGTCGGGCTCCACCACCAACACCTCGACCTACCACTGGAACACCGGGCACAGCAGCACCGTCCAAGGCGGTTTCGAGGTCAACCTCAAGCCCGGCGGGACCACCGTGCTCGTCCTGACCGGCACCGTGGTCGACGGCCTGTTCGAGGGTGCGACCGTCGTGCAGACCAAGGTCCTGCCCGCCACCACCCTCACCGCTTGCCTCACTCCGGAGGGCCTGACCAGCGTCAGCGGCGCCGTCACCTTCACCGCCGTGCTGTGAACCGTGGCGGGGCGAGGAATCGGTCCAGCGGTCCGCGGTCCTCGCCGGGGCTTCATGTGGTTCGACCAGCGCTCGCCGTGCGACGACATCGTGCCGCCGCCGAGCGGAACCCGAGCGAACAGCCCGGTCTTCGTCGGTCGACCGGCGACGGAGATCGGGCTGTTCGTGGTGGACACCGTCACCGTCCTGCTGACGGGCGTGGACGGCGGGCACCTGGTGGCCAGGGCGGCGTCCGGCCCGGAGGCACTGGTAGTCGGTCAGGAAGTGAGGCGGACAGCGCGGCGTCCGGCTGCCACGAGTGCCGCCTGGCGGGCGACCCGGCCGCCGAGGTGCTCGACGGTGGCGATGTCGGACGGGTGAACGGTTTCGATGCCGCCGTCCACTGGGGTCTGGGCTCCGGCGCCACCCCAGAAGCCGAGGCGGTTGAGGTCGTTCTCGGTGGCGGTGGTCGAGTTCCAGCCGGGGGCGAGGCCGAGGCTGACCCACAGCATGCGGTGCTGGGCGGCGAAGGTGGCGAAGAAGGCGAGAGTGCCCGCCTTGTCGCCGTACTTGGACGCGGAGTTGGTGAAGCCTGCCGCGAGCTTGTCGGCCCAGCGGCCTTCCGCGAAACGACGGCTGGTGGCCTCGGCGAAGGTGTGGAATGCGGCGGACGCGCTGCCCATGTGGGTGGGCGAGCCGAACACGATCGCGTCGGCATCGTCCAACTGCCGCCATTGTCGCTCGGTGATGGTGTCCACGGGCACGAGGATCGCGTTGGCACCGGCCACGGCCGCGCCGCGCCGGGCGGCCTCCGCGAGGACCGCGGTGTGCCCGTGGCCGGAGTGGAAGGCGATGGCGACCGACGGGGCCGGGGCGGGGGACTCGGGCATGTCAACTCCACTGGTGCTCGGCTGGTGCGCTGCTACGACGAACGAAGGGCAACTCGTCGTGGCGGGAGCCGCGTCGACGTGCCTCTCGTGTCGCCGTCGACGCTACGACGAAGCTTCAAGACGGACGATCGTCGATCGTCTTGTTTCCACGACTGATCGTCTAACGTGTCGATGTGGACCCTATCGACGACGTCCTGTCAGCAAGGTCCGGTGAGGACTCGCGGTATGTGCTGGTGCAGGCCCGCGGGCCGTGGGGGATCTCGTTCCGCTCGCCCCGTGCGACCTATGTGATGATGGTCAGGAGCGGGCGTTGCTGGTGGCTGCGCGGCGCGAACACGGCTCCGGCACTGCTCACCCCCGGCGCCTGCTTCCTGGTCCAAGCCGACGCCGAGTTCGCCGTCGCGGACGAGCCGGGGCGGAGCACGGTCAGCTGTGAGAGCCTCCTGGCGGCCGAGCGCGATCCCTCGGTGCGCCACGGCGGGAACGGACCGCTGACCGAGATCGTTTCGGCTCGGTTGGCCTTGGACAGCGGGGTCACCGAGCCCCTGTTGCGGGCGCTGCCGCCCGTGTTGCGGTTCGACCTCGACGACTCGGCCGACGACGCGTTGCGCTCCACGTTCCGGTTGTTGGAGCTGGAGCGCTCATTCCCCGGCTTCGGGTCCGGATTCATCATGAGCCGCTTGGCCGAAGCGCTCTTCGTGTACGCGCTACGGACCTATGTCTCGTCATCCGCCACGGCCCCGCACGGATGGCTTGCCGCGCTGAGCGACCCAAGGCTCGCGCCGGCCCTGCGCGAACTGCACACCGATATCGCCCATCCTTGGACGGTCAAGGAACTCGCGAGCCGGGCCGGGATGTCGCGGGCGGCCTTCGCCGCGGCGTTCAAGCAGAAGACAGGCGATTCACCGATCAACCACCTCACTTGCTGGCGGATGCACCGAGCGAAAAGACTGCTGCGTGACACGCAATTGAGCCTCGGGCAGATCGCACGGACGATCGGCTACGACACCGACGCCGCCTTCAGCCGAGCTTTCCGCCGTGTCGAGGGCGTCGCACCGGGAACATGGCGACGCCGTTGGCGCACCTCGGCCGGAGAACTCTCACGAGCAGACTGAGAACCGGACACCGACTTGAGCACCCGGCCCGAGCCGGGGATCATGCGGTGCTCGTCCTTGCTGCGGCCGCAGGTGTGGCAGAACGATTGGCTCTGCGGCGCGCCAACGCCGGCACCGCGCGCTGGTGGCTCTTTCCTTCACCGCGCTTGCGGTCGTAGTCACGAGGCTCAGGAGCCAGGCCCGCGAAGGTGGCCAGGCGGTCCGCCGACCCGAAAGCCGTCAGGTCACCACCGGTCGCGGCGATGAACTCGGCGCCGAGCTGGACACCCATGCCCGGCAGGCTCAGGATCATCTCGGCGTGCCGGTGCTGCCGAAACCACGCCTCGACGAGCGTGTCGAGCGAAGCGATTTCCTCGTCGAGCGCGACCAGGACCTCGGCGATGCGGGCCACCATCTCGGCGGCCGAGGACCGGTCCCTTGTTCGTCAGGCTCGGACTCGTTCCAGGGCGGGGAAGAACGCCAGGAGCTGGTCGCGGAGCCGGTTGGTCTGCCGGGTGCGGCCGTCGACCAGGTCGGTCCGCCTCCGGGTGGGAGTCCGCAGGTAGACGGCGACCTCGTCGCCCGGCCGCAGCACGCCGAGATCGGTGCGCATCCGGGCCTGGTCGGCAATGACGAAGGCGTCCTCCGCGTCGGTCTTGACCTACCCCCGGTGAGCATCCACAGCGCGGTGCACGGCAAGGCCGGTGAGGTAGACCACCGACTGATCGTGACCCAGCAGCAGACCGATCAACAAGGCTGCGCCGCCGTGGTTGACGTCCACCGCTCACTGCACATCGCTCGACAACGCGAGCACATCGCCGATCAACTCCTGCTCGCCGTAGAGCACCCGGCGAGACAACACCGCCTGCCCTCCGAGTCGATCACCACGCAGTGGTGATGTTCCTTGCCGATGTCCACCCGGCCCAGAAGCTCTGGGCACGGTCGCCTCCGCCGGCCTGTCGCCTTGAGCCACCGGACGGCGACAAGCTCACAGCCATACCCGGCAATGCTGGTGTCCGCCGATCCTACGAACGACCGGCTGATACCCACGCACAGGACGGTAGGACAGGCCAACTGCATGAGGCCAGGACGTTGGTGACGCTGGTGTGGAGCCGGGTTGCTGATGGTCGGTTTCCGGCGGCGGTGTGGGGGCGATGGTAGTTGTAGTGCACGTTCCAGACCGTCAGACCGTCAGACCGTCAGACCGTCAGACCGTCAGGGCGTCGGTGCGTTGTTGTTCGCTGGTCCAGGCGTGGGCGTAGAGGCATGCCTTGGTGTAGGCCGGGCGGGAGAACCCGTCGACCGCGGAGTGCGGGTAGGTGTGGCTGCGCTGCTTGCCGCTGGCGGTGTTCTTGGCGCGTTCGACCTGTTTGGCCTGCTCGCTGCCTCGGCCGTGGACCCGCCGGCCACCGCCGTCGGGGATCACGCCGACCTTCTTGACGTCGAGGTGGACCATGTGGCCGGGCCGGCGGGCGACGATCCGGCGGGGAGCGCGGTTGTTCTCCCCGGTCGGGTCGAGGAACCGGCGGCGGTTGAGCCCGAGGTGGGCCGGGTGCCGGCCGACGGTGCGCACCGACCCGGCCGCGCCCTCGGCGGCGGGTCCAGCGCGATACGGCGGGCCGACCACGTGCGGTCGCGACGCAGCCGCTCGATCCGGACCACCACCTCGGCCGGTGTGGCGGTGGGCTGCCGGCGCGGAGCGCTGGGGCGGTCGGCCAGGCCGGCCTCGCCGAAGCGGCGATAGCGGTTGACCCACTTGGAGGCGCCTTCCGGGAGATGCCCATCTCGGCGACGTGGGCGATGGGGCGGGTGCGGCAGCGCTGGACCAGGCGGTGGCGGCCTTCGACGGACAGCGGGGCGTTACGGTGGAGCACGGACAGGTCTTTCTGCTCGGCGGATGTGTTGGCCGCACTTCCATCCCGCCGCCGACAGACCCGTCCCCCCGTCTCGGCCCCTACCGACCGTCGCCAACGTCATGACCCGCAACAGCTAACAGGATGGTGGGTGAGGTTCCCCCGATAGCTCGGAGGCTTTCCAGGCATGGTCCGTAGGGCCTGAAGGGAGCGTCCGTGGCACCACCGAAGAAGTACCCCGACGAGTCGAGGGCGCGTGCTGTCCGGTTGTTCAGGGAGTCGGATCCCAAACCGGTGGTCCGGCGCTTGGCCGAGCAGTTGGGCGTGCACCCGGAGGCGTTGCGGAACTGGATCCGGCAGGACGAGGCCGACCGCGGCGAGCGGGACGACCGGCCCACCTCGACCGAGTCGGAGGAGCTGCGCCAGCTGCGCAAGGAGAACGCGGAATTCAAACGCGCCAACGAGATCCTGAAGACCGCGTCCGCGTTCTTCGCGGTGGAACCCGACCCGACCCGGCGACGGTCGTGAAGCTCGTCGAGCAGCTTCGCGGCCGCTTCGGGGTCGAGTTCGTCCTCCGGGTCCTCGGTGTCTCCACGTCCACCTGTTACGGCTGGGTGGCCCGACAGGTCGACCCGTCCCGGCGTGAACGCGAGGACCGGGCGATCACGACCGAGATCGTCGACATCCACGCCGCCTCGGGGGCACCTACGGCAGTCCGCGGGTGCGCCAGGTGCTGTGGCGCCGGGGTGTCCGTGTGTCGTGCAAGCGTGTCGAGCGGCTGATGCGCCAGGCCGGACTGCAGGGCGCCTTCCTGCGCAAACGGTGGCGTGTCCCCTCGACCGGGCGGGATCCGCGGTCCGCACCGGCGCCCGACCGGGTGAATCGGGACTTCACCGCGCCCGCGCCGGACCGGTTGTGGGTGGCCGACGCGACCCGGATCCGCACCGGCGAGGGTGTCTTCTGGCTCGCGGCGGTGCGCGACGCGTTCTTCAACCGGATCGTGGGCTGGAAGACCCCCGACCGCTGCGACACCGACCTGGTCCTGGGTGCTCTGGAGTATGCGATCTGGTCCCACGACGTGCGCGACGGACAGTTGATCCACCACAGCGACCGCGGGTCGACCTACACGGCCTTCCAGTTCGCAGAACGGTTGGCGGACAACAACGGAACCCTGCCCTCGATGGGGTCGATCGGCGACTCGTATGACAACGCTCTGACGGAGAACTTCTTCTCCACACTGAAGATCGAGTTGGTCTACCGCCGCTCCTGGCGCACCCGCGACGAGGCCGAGAACGACCTGTTCCGGTATATCGACGGGTTCTACAACACCGAGCGCATCCAGAAGGACCTCGGCTGGCTCAGCCCGGACGAGTACGAAGCCGCCTGGCACACCGCCCAAGCCGAACCGACTACCATCCCGGCATCACCGACCCGATCCAGGTAACAACCGCCTCGGGTTATCGGGGGAACCTCAGGGATGGGGTGGTTCGGAGGCAGGGAGGGTTGGGCTGTCGTTGTCGTGGTGCGTCGTGGTCAGTGTTCGCTGTCCAGCAGCTCCATCATGGCCGGTGCGTAGCGGCTGCCGCTGACCGCTGTCGCGGGCATCGCCTCCTCGATGGCCGCCAGGTCGGCCGGGGTCAGGGTGAGGCTCGCCGCGGGCAGGGCTTCTGCCAGGCGGGCTCGGGTTCGGGCGCCCACCAGGGGCACGATGTCGGTGCCCTGGGCCGCCACCCACGCGATCGCGAGCTGCGCCACCGTCGCGCCCCTGGCCTCCGCCACCTCCCTCAGCGACTCGACCAAGGACAGGTTGCGTTGCAGGTTGCCGTCCTCGAAGCGGGGGCTGACGCCGCGGAAGTCGTCGGCCGTCAGCTTGCGGTCCCGCTGCCAGTGGCCCGAGATCAAGCCTCTGGACAGCACCCCATACGCCGTGATGCCGATGCCCAGCTCCCGCGCCGTCGGCAGGATCTCGCCCTCGATGCCGCGTGAGATCAACGAGTACTCGATCTGCAGGTCGACGATGGGGTGCACCGCCTGCGCCCGGCGCAGCGTCCCCGCGCCCACTTCGGACAGCCCGATGTGGCGCACATGGCCTGCCTGCACCAGCTCCGCGATGGCGCCCACGGTGTCCTCGATCGGCACGTTCGGGTCCAGGCGGGCCGGGCGGTAGACGTCGATGTGCTCCGTCCCGAGCCTCCGCAGGCTGTACGCGACGAAGTTCTTCACCGCCTCGGGCCGGTTGTCCTGCCCGTTCCAGCCACCGGCCGGATCGCGCAGCGCGCCGAACTTCACGCTGACGACCGCCCGGTCGCGGCGGCGGCCACGCAGGGCCTCGCGCAGCAGCATCTCGTTGTGGCCCATGCCGTAGAAGTCGCCGGTGTCGAACAGGGTCACGCCCTCCTCCAGGGCGGCGTGGATGGTGGCGACGCCCTCGGCCTCGTCGGCGGGCCCGTACAGGTCGGACATGCCCAACAGGCCCAGGCCCAGGGCGGAGACCTCCGGGCCCGTGGCTCCCAGGCGGCGGACGGGCAGGGTGGGGGACGTGGTCATCTTTCGCTCCTCGTGGTGGGTGGTAGCGGTGGTAACAGGAACGACGTTAGCAGTGGTTCGGTATCGGCGCTACCCTCTATCGTGTTAACGTTGTTCCATGACCGAGGCGACCAGGGCCGGCACCACCAGGGAGCGGATCATCACCGCCGCCGCCGAACTGCTGACCCGGAAAGGGATCGACGCGGTCTCCACGCGGGCCGTCGCCGCGGCGTCCGGGGTGCAGGCGCCCGCCCTGTACCGGTTGTTCGGCGACAAGCAGGGCCTGCTCGACGCCGTCGCCGCGCACGGCTTCGACCGCTACCTCGGGGTTAAGCGCAAGCTGCCGCCCGGCGACGACCCGGTCGAGGACCTGCGGCGCGGCTGGGACACCCACGTCGAGTTCGGGCTGACGCACCCGGCGTTCTACGTGCTCATGTTCGGCGTCACGCAGCCCGGCCGACGGCCCGCCGCGGCGGCGGACGCGCACCGGCTGCTGCTCGGCATCCTCGACCGGGTGGCCGGGGCGGGCCGCCTCCGCCTGCCCGTCGGCACGGCGGGCGACATCGTGCACGCCGCCTGCACGGGCGTCACGCTGAACCTGATCGCCGCACCGCCCGACGGCGTCGATCCCGACATCGCCACGCGCGTCCGGGACATCGTCCTGGCCGCCGTCACCACCGACGAGCCGGCCGACCCGGACGCCTCGCTGTCCGCCCGCGCGCTCGCGCTGGACGTGACGCTGAGCCGCCAGGCCCACCCACTGTCCCCCGCCGAGACGGCCCTGCTGCACGACTGGCTGCACCGGCTCGCCGCCGGCCGGGCCGCGCCGGACGGGCTCAGCGGGGGCTGAGGCGGCGGCCGAACCGCCGCCGGGCGACCAGCCGGGCCAGCCGCACGCCCTGCCGCACGCTCATGTCCGGCAGGTACGCCCGGCTCACCGCGTTCGCGATCCGGGGCAGCGCCGCCGAATCCGGGTACGCCATGAACATGGGCCGGTACACGGGCTGGAACTTCGCCTTGAACGCGAACAGCGAGCGGAACCCGTACACCGGCTCCAGCAACTGCCCGGTGACGTCGAGCACCCGTTGCAGCCCGCACGCCCGCACCCCGCGGTCGAGTCGGGCCAGCGGCGCGCCCGACAGGCTCACGAACCCCGCGCCCTCCTCCTTGAACGTCATGGCCGCCGACGCGATCAGGAACTCCATCGACCCGGTGAACGCGCTGCCCCGCCGGCGCATGAAGTCCAGCGTCCACCCGACGACCCGACCCTCCGCGTACACGGGCAGCCAGCTGGTCACCCCGTGCACGGTCCGGTCGGCGTCCACCGCGATCAGGCACCGCACGCCCTCGCCGGACAGCTCCTCCAGCCCGCCGAGCGTGAAGCCCATCTCCGGCAGCCCCTTGTCGGCCACCCACTCCGCCGAGATGGACCGGATCTGGTCGGTCAGCGCGGGCGGCGCGTCCGCGAAGTGCCACCACTCGGCCGTGATGCCCTGCTTGCCCGCCTTGTTCAACGCCGTGCGCACGTCCTGCCACTTCTTGCCGGTGAACCGCAGGTCCGCCAGCGGGATCACGGTGTCCTCAGCGACCTGCACCGCGTGCCACCCCAGCGGCGCGACCTCGTCGCACAGCTCCTCGCTGATGCTGTACAGGCACGGCGTCCAGCCCTGGTGCGCGCAGAACCGCGCGAACCCGCGCACGGCGTCACGGCACGCGTCGGACGGTCCGATCGGGTCGCCGACGGTCAGCGCGATCGTCGCCACGACCCGGTAGGCGACCACGGCACGACCGTCGGGCGTGAACCAGTACCGGTTGCCGCGCCAGGTCGTCATGTAGGACAGCGACGTCCGGCCGTGCCGCACCATCAGCTCACGCGCCCGTGCGGCGGCTTCGGCGTCCTCCTCCACCCCGGCGCTCCACGTGGCCCGCAGCAGCGCGTACAGGACCAGCAGCCAGAACACCACGCCCGTGTACTCGATCAGCACCGCGGCGATCAGGCCGTCCGGCCGGAACGGCATGGAGACCAGCCCCAGGTAGCCCGGCGGCAGGAACCGCGCGGGCAGGTCCGCCAGGAGGTCGACGAACCCCGGCCGCGGCGTGAACTGCGAGCGCGCCAGCCACCCCACGAGCACGTAGCACGCGCCCAGCCCCACGAACCCGCCGACGGTCACGGTCCAGAACCGGCGCACGGGCGTCGCCAGCGGGAAGTGCCGCCGCGTCGCCAGCAGCACCACCACGATGCCGAGCGGCAGCAACAGCGGGATGCCGTACTCGATCGGCGTGACCGGCACCGGCGGCACCTCGGCGAACAGCACCTCGGTCAGGATGTACCACCCGATGAGCCCGGTCATGGCCACGTTGAGCACCAGCGCGGACCACCACGCGAACCGCCGTCCCCGCCGCAGCCCCTCGGCCAGCACCAGGAGCAGCAACGCGGGCATCACGGACATGACCAGCGCGGGCAGCCGGTCGTACACGGCCTGGGTCTGCAACGCCCGGCACAGCGCCGCCAGTTCGGGGTCCGCGCAGTAGGAGGCCATGAGCGCGGCGTCCGGCTGAGGCACCGCGACGAGATCGGCGAACCACGACAGCGGCCCGTCCGCGTAAGGCGACAGCAGCACGACCACGGGCCCCAACGCGGACGCCGCGAGCAGCAACGCCACCAGAACGCGCGTCTCCTCGCGTGACGGGGGCACGGGCGCGGGACGACCGCGCACCGCGACCGCGCCCAGCACCAGCCCGACGACCCCGCCGCACAGCCGGTGCACGTCCTCCAGGTAGCCCGAGTACAGCGCCAGCACCAGCAGGCCCAGCACGACCAGCAGCCGCACGCGCCGGCGCCACAGCGGCGACAGCCGGAAGCTCACCGCCAGGGCCAGCCCCACGACACCCGGCGACGGGCCGACCGCGAGGTCGAAGTTCAGGTAGGAGAGCCAGCTCCACGCCGAGCCGAGCTGCACCAGGCCGGAGCCGGCGAGCACACCGACCACGTGCGTCACCGCGACGACCCCGAGCGCGCGGGCGGTGCCGAACTCCCGTTCCGCGACCGGTCCGAACAGCAGCAGCAACGCCGTCGTGGCCAGGTAGCCGGCGAGGTTGGCGCACCACAGCGCCGAGGTGGCCGCCGTCCACAGCGGCGCGGGCACCCCGAAGCCGATGGTGTCCAGCAGGTCCTCGGACGGCCCCGACCACAGGCTCCCGGTGGCCGCGCCGATCGTCCACAGCGCGAGCACCGCGCCCGCGGTGCCGGGCGCGCGGCGGATCACCGGCCCGAGCCGGTTCACCCGGCCGACGAGGCGCGCCGCGGCGGCGGTCACCCGTCCCAGCCGGGCCGTCCGCCCCGGCGCTGCCCCGTCCCCGCCCGTCGGCACGTCCCGCACCTTCCCGTCCTCGTCCCGTCCGCGCCCGCCCGCTCGAACCACCGCGCCACCCGCCGTGACCGCAGGGCGGTCGGGCGGCGGGTGCGATCCCGTGGGAGGCGGGCGGCGGTCGGCGCGGGGCCGGACCGGACCGGCCGCGTCGGGCTCGTCGTTCCGCGCGGGGTGGAGCTGGCTGGTCATCGGCGTCCTGTCACATCGGTGCGATGCGAACAGTCCACCTCCTCGACGGGGTCCGGCACATCGAACCAAGGGCTCGACGGTGTCCGTCCGAGGGGTGAGCGGGGATCAGACCGAGGTTGTACAACCGGAGTGACGAAGGCTCACTTCTTCGTGTCATCGCAGGTCGGCCCGAGAACAGGACAGGCGCGCCGCGCCTGTCGGAGGAGGCGGGACCGGGCTCACCGAACAGACTGTACGGCGGTACCTCGACCTCCGTAAGGCCCAGGGACAGCAAGTCCGTACAGGGCTTGGTCGGGACCACCGAACAGCTCAGGCGGCGTTACCGCCCCTCGGGCCTGGCAGGTGTGATCGCGCCCACCAACCGCACGCGGTCGACAGGTGGGAGGTGGCGGATTCCGCCGTGAACCGTCGGCAGTCGAAGTTCGAGGAGGAACCGTTCTGCCCCCCGAAGTCCACCGCAGAGGTCGGTCGGGTCGGTGACGAGCGGGAGAGAGTCGGCCCGCACGAGTTCCGCGTCCGCCTCGACCTCGGTCACGACGGGTCGACCCGGTGAACGTTCGTGGTCAACGCACTAGGTCCACTCCCAGCCGATGCCGAGCACGCCGGGCGGCACGTCCCTCGCGACCAGGTGCAGCATCCGGCCGGGTGTCAGGGCCAGTTCGCGGCCGTGGGTGAGCGCGCCCTCCGCCCCGGACTGGACCAGGTCGAAGCAGCGCACCGGCAGGCGGGGCTCGGTGAAGCGGACGCTGAGGACGTAGGTGCCGACCGGGTAGCGGAACGCGCGGCGGTAGTCGAGCGCCACCGCTCCCTCGGCCACGGTGAAGCGGTACTCCAGCAGGTGCGTCTGGCCGGCGCGCAGCGTGTGGTCGAACAGCAGCTCCACCGCGATCACCGGCGCGCGGTGGTGGCGGCGGACGCGGCCGAGGCGGCAGTTCGCCACCGCCTCCACCGTGATCGCGTCCGGCGCGGTGCCGGGGTCGGCGCAGTACACCGCGACGTGCCGGTCAGGGTGGCCGTCGACCGCGCGCAGCACCTGCCGGGTGCGGACCTCGCGGATCACGCCCCGGGCGTCCACGCCGGCCGCGTCGTCCTGCGACCACAGCCGCAGGTCGCCGTCGGACGGGCCGACCAGCGCCTCCACCGTCTCCGCCAACGACTGCGCGGGTTCCAGCATCCGCCCGTACCGCCGGGGCTGCCGCTGCCCGGCCACCCACCGGCCGCGCGGGCGGGGCGGGCCGAGCAGGGACTCCAGCGAGTGGCGCGGCAGGCCGAGGATGACCTCGATGGCCTGCACGGCGCGCAGCGACTCGGCGCGCTCGGGGCGGCTGCGACCCAGCCGCCAGTAGCTCAGGGTGGACAGGCTGACGTGGATGCCCCTGCGGGCCAGGCGGTCGCGCAGGCGCTCCAGGGTGAGGCCGCTGCGCTCGATGGCCGCGCGCAGCGCCTCGTAGAACGGACCCGTCCGGAGCAGCACGTCCACCTCGTGGTCGGCCCCGGACGGTCGCACGGCCATCGCAGACCCCCTCGACTGTGGAACACACAGTCTAGAAGCCGGATCACGCCCGGTGAGCCCGACGGCGGTGGGTAGTCCTCCACAGTTTCGCGCGCGGTTCCACAGTCGTGGTCGGTGCCCGGCGGGCGACCTTGACCGCGTCGGGACGCCCGGTATGTCATCGGCGCGGGCGGTCGGCCTGCACCGACCGCCCGAGGGCCGACGGCTGTGCTCGGCGAGGGCGAGACGCAGACGTCCGTCCGGCACGATCGGCCCGCACGGCGTGCCGGGTGGGACCGGCCCCGCGTGCCGGTCCCACCCGTCGCGTCGAACGGCCCGGCGCGTGGCTCAGCCCGTCGCCGGCCGGAAGGCGCGCGTCGCGAGCACCGCGGCGAACACCGGCACGAGCAGCAGCACCACGGCCCACGGCAACGACATCGGGCCCAGCAGGGCCAGCAGCACACCACCGGCGACGCCACCGCCCGACATGGCCACGTTCCACACCGTCACGAGCATGGCCTGTGCGGTGTCCGCCGCGTCACCGCCCGCGTGGGCCGCGGCGGTCTGGAGGAGCGTCGGCACGCCTCCCCAGCCCAGGCCCCACACCGCCACCGCCGCGAACACCAGCGGGGCGCTCCCGGTGAGCACCGCCGACCCGATGGCCGCCACGGCGACCAGGACCGTGCACGCCACCATGAGCGCCCTCGGACGGCGGTCGATCAGCGCGCCGACGACCCAGATGCCGACCAGCGACGCGACGCCGAACACCAGCAGCGCCAGGTCGACCGACCCGCCCAGGCCGACCGCGCCGAGGAACGCCGCGATGTAGGTGTAGAAGACGTTGTGCGCCAGCACGAAGACCAGCGTCACGAACAGCACCGCCGGCACGCCGGCCAACCGGGAGGTCGCGCGCAGGGCCGATCGCCCGGCGGGCTGCCCGGCGTGGTCGGGCACCACCGCGACGATCCAGCCGACGAGCACCGCGGCGAGCGCCGACATCACCCAGAACGTCGGCCGCCACCCGAGCGCGCCGCCGAGGAACGTGCCCGCCGGGATGCCCAGCGACAGCGCCACCGGGATGCCCGCCATGACGACGGCGATCGCCTTGCCCGCCAGGTGCGCCGGCGCGAGGCGGCGGGCGTACCCGGCGAGCAGCGCCCACACCACGCCCGCCGCGACACCCGCGACGAACCGCGCCACCAGCGTGAGCCCGTAGTCCGCCGAGACCGCCGTGACCGTGTTCGCCACCGCGAAACCCGCGACCCCGGCGAGCAACAGGCGCTTGCGCCGCCACGTGGCGGTGGCCGCGACGAGCGGGATGGCCGTGACGGCCGTGCCGACGGCGTAGACCGTGACCAACTGGCCGGTGGCGGACTCGGTCACGCCGAGCCCCGCGCTCATGGCGGGCAGCACGCCCGCGGGCAGCGCCTCGGTCAGGACGGTGGTGAACGCGGCCGTGGTGAGGGCGAGCAGCGCGCCCAGCGGGAGCCGGGTCGACGCGGGTGGGATCTCCGTTCGGGAAGCCATGCGTCGTATGCTCGAACCATCACACCAGTGTGAAGGTCAACCCGAGACCAGTGAGGTGGCGCACATGCGCATCGGCGAGCTGTCCGCGCGGACGGGCGCGTCCCGCCGCCTGCTGCGCTACTACGAGGAGCGCGGCCTGATCGTCTCCACCCGGTGCGCCAACGGGTACCGCTCCTACGACGAGGGCATGGTCGACCGGGTGCTCCAGGTGCGCGGCCTGCTCGACGCCGGCCTGCCCACGCGGATCATCAAGCAGATCCTGCCGTGCCTGGACAAGCCCAGGGTGATCTACTTCCCCGACGCCACGCCCGAGATGATCGCGACGCTGGAGCGGGAGCGCGACCGGATGACCGAGCGCATCCGCTGCCTGACCCGCAACCGCGACGCGATCTCCGCGTACCTCGACGCGGTCCGCGCGTACGACCGGGCGTCCTGAGCCGCCCGCCGAGCGGGCGACCGGACCGCGGGGCGCGGGGGTCGGCGCGCCGCCGCGGTCACGGTTCCCGTTGCCGTGCAAGGATGCGCCCGCCGGCGAACCGCACGCGGGCGGTGGCGCGCCGACGTGCGGCCCGACCGCTACCGCACCGGGCGCAGTTCCCGCCCGGACGCGGTGAGGTGCTCCCAGGTGCGACCGCGCTGGCTGGGCGGCGCGGAACCGTCCGCCGTGCGCAACGGGTACACCAGGCCGTACGGTATGGGCTGGTCGAACTCGTCGCCGCTGCGGATGTCGATCAAGTCCCGGACATGTGCCATCACGACCTCCTTGCGGGAAGAGGCGGCGCCGCCGGGGTGGACGGGCCGCACCGGGTGTGCGACTCGAATACCCGTTGCGGCACAGGAACATGCTGCGACATCAGGGTGAACCGGAGCGGACCGCGCCGCACGACCCACCAGGCGGGTCCACTGTGGACTGACAAGCGCCAACCCTTGTCACGAAAGGGTTTTCCGCACCGCCTCGCGCACCTCGGTGAGCGCCCGGCCGAGCGGCAGGTCGACCCGGACCGCCGCGTGCTCGTCGCCCCTGGTCTCGCCCCGGTTCACGATCACGACCGGCTTGCCCGCCTTCGCCGCGTGCCGGACGAACCGCAGCCCCGACATGACCGCCAGCGACGAGCCCAGCACGAGCACCGCGCGGGCGGCGTCGACCAGGCGGTAGCACTCCTCCACGCGCGGGCGCGGCACGTTCTCGCCGAAGAAGACCACGTCCGGCTTCAGCACGCCGCCGCAGTCCGCGCACGGCACCACGCGGAAGCCGCGCACGTCGTCGTCGGAGAGGTCCACGTCGCCGTCCGGGTTGACCCTGGACGCGGTCGCGGTGAAGTCCGGGTTCGCCGCCCGCAGCCTGCGGTCCAGCTCCTCGCGCGGGCTCGACCGCCGGCAGCCCAGGCAGACGACCCGGTCCAGGTTGCCGTGCAGCTCGACGGCGTCCACCGTGCCCGCCGCGTGGTGCAGGCCGTCCACGTTCTGGGTGATCACCCCGGACAGGAAGCCCTCGGCGCGCAGCGCCGCGACGGCGTGGTGACCCGCGTTGGGGTGCGCGCGGGCGATCGTGCGCCACCCCAGGTGGCTGCGGGCCCAGTACCGCCGCCGACCGGCCTCGCCGCCGGTGAACTCGTCGTAGGTCATCGGGGTGTGCCTGCGGAGGCTGCCCGCCGCGCCGCGGTAGTCGGGGATGCCCGACTCGGTGGACAGGCCCGCGCCGCTGAGCACGACCACGTCCCCTTCGGCGACCACCCGGACGACCTCGGCCAGGCTCGTCGTGCGCGGCAGCGGCGCACCCGAGGCGGTCCAGGTCAGCGTCGGACGTGTGCGCACCGCCCCAGCTTACGTGCGGCACCGGCGCGCGTGCGTCGAGCGCCGACGGCCCGTCGCGGCCGAGGGGCGCTCGCGGTTCCCGCGATCCGCCGCGCCACGCGCACCCGGTGACTCCGGGGCGCCTGCGGCGCGACGGGTGGCGACCAGGCGCCCCGACAACCGCGCCGCTCCCGCACGGTGGGCGGGATCAGGACTTCCCGCCCACCGCCGGCAGCGTGGGATTCCCGGCCGGACCTAGAACTTGACGGTCGCGCAGCCCAGTCGCGGACCGGCGGTGCCCGCCTTGCCGGGCTCGGTGGCGGTCTTCTCGGCGTGGATCACGACCGACCCCGCGCGCCGGTCGGCGAACTGCCACGGCACCACGGTCGTCACCGTGGCGCGCCCGCGCGCGTCGGTGGTGAAGTCGAGCCAGATCTCGTTCTTCGGGTTGGCGTACGCCGGGTCGACGGACGGCTGGACGGGGTCGACCACGTGCTGGTGGTGCGCGCCCGAGTCGGCGGGCAGCTGCCCGCACGGCTTCTGGTGGGCGTGCGAGCCGTAGGTGCGGTTGGGCACGAGCCCGTACACGCTCAGCTGGACCTTGGTCGAGTGCCGCTTGGGCACCGCCACCACCATGACCTTGGAGCCCGGCTCGATGAGCGCGGTGTCGTAGGTGAACGCGTTGGTCGCGCTCTCGGGCGGCGCGAACCGCCCGGTGGTCACCACGACGCCGCCGCGACCGTGCCCCTCGTGGGAGGCGTGCTCGTCCGGGGTGAACGCCGTGGCGGTGCCTGCGGTGGCGACGAGCGCCACGGTGGCACCGAGCAGGGGGAGGAAACGCTTCACACCTCATGCCTTTCCGAATGTCGGCGGCCATTTTGTCGGTACGGCCCGACGCTAGCACAATGATCTTGAAGCTATTCTCGTGCGGAATAGCCCCCATTAATCCGATCCAGTGAACCCGGCGCGGTCCGCCCCGGCACCGCGCTCACCGTGCGCAACCGGCATTCCGCGGCGAGCGCGGGCGGAAAACCGGCACGTCGACCGTCCACCCCGGACTCGGCCCGCCATTCGGGTGAATGTGGCTGCCCGATCCGCGCATCGTCAGGCGGGATAGGTGCGGATCTCGGTGGCCTTGAGCGCCACCCACACCACGTCGCCGGGTCGCACCCGCAGGTCGGCCAGGGTCGCCGCGGTGATGTCGGCCAGCACGGGCGGCGCGCCGTCCAGGCGGAGCCGGGTGGTGTGCCCGTGCTGCTCGACGCCGGCCACGGTGACCCGCCACGCGTTGCGCGGGCTGCCGCCGGGCGGCTCCCGGTGGACGCTGACGGCGCTGGGCGCGAACGCCAGGTGCACCGCGCCGGACGCGGGTTCGGCGACGGTCAGCACGCCGCCGCCGGCCACGGTGACGGTCGTGCCGCGCGCCTCGCCCCGGTACAGGTTGAGCCCGACCAGCGCGGCCACGTAGTCCGTGCGCGGTCGGCGGGCCACCTCGGCGGGCGGCCCCTCCTGCACCGCGCGGCCGCCCTCGACGATCACCAGGCGGTCGGCCAGCACCATCGCGTCCAGCGGGTCGTGGGTGACCACCAGCGCGTGGCCGGCGAACCCGGCGAGGTGGCGGCCCAGCTCGGCGCGCACGGCGAGGCGGGTGCTCGCGTCCAGCGCGGCCAGCGGCTCGTCGAGCAGCAGCAGGCGCGGGCCGGTCGCGAGGGCGCGGGCGAGCGCCACCCGTTGCGCCTGTCCGCCGGACAGGGCGCGGGGCTTGGCGTGCGCGTGCTCCGCCAGACCGACGCGGTCCAGCCAGTCGCGGGCGATCGCGCGGGCGGCGGCGCGGCGCGTGCCGCGGGCGCGCGGGCCGAACGCGACGTTCTCCAGCGCCGTCAGGTGGTTGAACAGCAGGTAGTCCTGGAACACCACGCCGATCGGGCGGCGCTCGGGCGGCACGAAGGCGCCCGGCGGCTCGTCCCACGGCACGCCGTCCAGGTCGATGTGCCCGGCGGTGAGCGGCAGGAGGCCGGCCAGCGCGCGCAGCGCCGTGGTCTTGCCCGCGCCGTTGGGGCCGAGCAGGGCGACGACCTCGCCCGGCGCGACGGTCAGGTCCAGGTCCAGCCGGAACCGGTCGCGGGTGACGCGGAGCCGGGCGCGCACCGTCACGACGCCGCCCCGATCCACCGGTGGCCGGCGCGCGGCGCGGTCACGGCGACCCCCCGATCCACCGGTCGCGCAGCCCGGCCAGCACGCCCACCGACACCAGCAGCAGCACGACGCTGAGCACGACCGCCGCGTCCGGGTCGGTCTCCAGGGCCAGGTAGACCGCCAGCGGCGTGGTCGTCGTCTCGCCGGGGAAGTTGCCCGCGAAGGTGATGGTCGCGCCGAACTCGCCCAGCGCGCGGGCCCAGCACAGCACCGCGCCCGCCACCACGCCCGGCGCGATCGAGGGCAGCGTGACCCGGCGGAACGCGAGCAGCCGGGACGCGCCCAGGGTCGCGGCGGCCTCCTCGTGCCGGGGGTCGGCGGCCCGCAGCGCGCCCTCCACCGAGATGACCAGGAACGGCATCGCCACGAACGCCTCCGCCACGACCACGCCGGCGGTGGTGAACGGCAGCGACACCCCGAACCACGCGTCGAGGTGCTGCCCGATCAGCCCCCGCCTGCCCAGCACCAGCAGCAGCGCCACGCCGCCCACCACCGGCGGCAGCACCAGCGGCACGGTCACCAGCGCGCGCAGCAGGCCGCGCCCCGGCAGGTCGGCGCGGGCCAGCAGCCACGCCAGCGGCACGCCGAGCACCAGGCACACCGCCGTCGCGAGGCTCGCGCAGACCACGGAGAGCCGCAGCGCCTCGCCCACCTCGGCGCTCAGCAGCCGGCCGGGCAGCGACGCCCACGGCGTGCGCACGAGCAGGCCCGCCAACGGGACCAGCAGGAACGCCAGCCCCAGCACGGCGGGCAGCGCCAGCGCCACCGGCGTTCGCCGCCGCACCCGACGCGCCGTCACGGTGTGTCGAACCCCGCGTCCGCGAGCACCGCCCGGCCCCGCTCGGACCGCACGAGGTCCACGAACGCCCGCGCGCCCGCCCCGTTGGGCGCCGCCTTCAGCGGCGCGATCGGGTAGTCGTTGGCGGCCCGCTCCGCCTCCGGGAACGCGATGCCCTCCACGTCCGCGCCGGCCGCCCGCACGTCCGTCCGGTACACCAGGGCCGCGTCGACCTCGCCGAGCCGGACCTTGGTCAGCGCCGCCTTGACGTCCTGCTCCACGGTGTCGGGCCGCGGCGCCACGCCGGCGGCCGCGAACACCGCCTTCGCCGCGGCGCCGCAGGGCACCTGCTCGGCGCACACGGCGATCGCGGCGTCGTCCCGGCCGAAGTCGGCGAGGCCGGCGACCCGGCCGGGGTTGCCCTTCGGCACCGCGATCCGGAGGGTGTTGCGGGCGAACACCACCGGTGGCTCCGCGATGCCGCCCGCCGCCACGACCTGCTCCAGGTTGGCCGGCGCGGCGGAGGCGAACACGTCGGCGGGCGCGCCCTCGACGAGCTGCCTGGCCAGCGCCGAGCTGCCGGCGAAGTTGAACCGCACCCGCACGCCGGGGTGCGCGGCCTCGAACTGCCCGCCGAGCGCGGTGAACGCCTCGGTGAGCGACGCGGCGGCGAACACCGTCACGGTCCCGGTGACGGCGGTCGACGGCGCGCCGCACCCGGCGAGCGCGAGCGCGGCGGTGAGCGCGAGCGCGCGGCGGACCACGGTTCAGCCCTCCGGGATCTCGACGACGACGTGCGTGGACTTGATCGAGGCGACGGCGACGCTGCCGACCTCCAGGCCCAGCTCGTCGGCCGCCTCCCGACTCATCAGCGACACGACCCGGAACGGCCCGGCCTGGAGCTCGACCTGCGCCATCACGACGTCCTTGACCACCCGCGTGACGATGCCCCTCATCCGGTTGCGCGCCGACGCGGCGACGGTCGTGCCGGGTTCGACGGCCTCGGCGAGCCGCTGGGCGAACTCGGCGAGGTCCCGGCCGGCGACGCCCTTGCGCCCGTTGTCGAGCTGGACGGCGGGCAGCCGGCCCTGGTCGACCCACCGCCGCACGGTGTCGTCGCTGACCCCGAGCAGGGCGGCGGCCTCGCTGATCCGCAGATTCGGCACCAGGAAATCTTAAACGCCGCAAACGCGGGACGAAAGTCGCCTGCGACTTCCCCGGTCCTCAGCGCCGCAACCACCGCCCGGCCGGCCGGCCGACCCGCCCCCGCCCGTCCCCGTGCTCCCGACTTCCGGCTGTGCCGCTCGCGCGAACCGCTACGTAAGGTCCCCGCACGACGTCACCCACCAGCGGTGACCTACCAGGGAGGAACCTTCGTGCGAAGACTCTTAGTCGCCGCGGCAGCGATCGCGCTGACCACGGCCGGCATCACGGCCACGCCCGCGGTCGCGGCCGCCGCGCCGGGCGCCGCCGCCGAACCCGCGGCGCGGCAGGTCGACGAGCTGCCCCACCCGTTGGAGGACAAGCGGCGGGCCCTGCGGCAGGAGGCGCTGGCCAAGGTGCTGGCCGGCGAGGCGACCGCGGAACGGCGCGGCGCGAGCACGGTGGTCAGGCTCGGCAAGGACCGGGCGGGCCGCAACGGCAAGGTGGACCAGTACGTCGAGCTGGAGCGGGAGAAGGTCGACAAGATCTTCGTCGTGCTCGCCGAGTTCGGCGACGAGCGCCACCCCGAGTACCCCGACCGGGACACCGCGCCCGGCACGCCCGGCCCGCGGCGGTTCGACGGCCCGCTGCACAACCAGATCCCGCGGCCCGACCGCGCGGTGGACAACACCACCATCTGGCAGCCGGACTTCAGCCGCGAGTACTTCCGGAACCTGTACTTCGCCACCGACCCCGGCGCGAACTCCGTCGCCAACTACTACGACAAGCAGTCGTCCGGCCGTTACAGCGTCACCGGCACGGTGACCAACTGGGTCAAGGTCCGCTACAACGAGGCGCGCTACGGCCGGTCCGACGGCTTCCCGTGCGCCGCGAACGTGTGCAACAACAGCTACGAACTGGTCCGCGACGCGCTCACGCAGTGGGTCGCCGACCAGCAGGCGGCGGGCCGCACCACGGAGCAGATCCGCGCCGAACTGGCCGCGTTCGACGAATGGGACCGCTACGACTTCGACGGCGACGGCGAGTTCAACGAACCCGACGGCTACCTCGACCACTTCCAGATCGTGCACGCGGGCGGCGACCAGGCCGACCGCGACCCGTGGCAGGGCGAGGACGCGATCTGGAGCCACCGGGGCTACGCGTTCAAGAACTACAACACCGGTCCGGGCACGAACAAGCTGGGCGGCGCGCCGATCGGCGACACGGGCCTGTGGGTCGGCGACTACACGATGCAGCCGGAGAACGGCGGCGTCAGCGTGTTCGCCCACGAGTACGGCCACGACCTGGGCCTGCCCGACCACTACGACACCGCCGGCGGCACGAACAGCGTCAACTGGTGGTCGCTGATGGGTCAGACGCGGGTCGGCGAGCCGGGCGAGGCGCCGGGCACGCGGGCCAACGAGCTGTCCGCGTGGGACAAGCTGCAACTGGGGTGGCTGGACTACGAGGTGGCCGTCGCGGGCCAGGAGCGGACCTTCGACCTCGGACCGCACGAGTACCACAGCGCCAAGGCGCAGGGCCTGGTGGTGGTGCTGCCGGACGTGGCCAAGACGTTTTACTACGGCGACCCGTTCGCGGGCTCGCGGATGTGGTGGAGCGACAAGGGCAACGACCTGGACAACTCGATGACCAGGTCGGTGGACCTGACCGGGAAGTCGACCGCCGAGCTGACCCTCAAGGCGCGGTTCGACATCGAGGAGGACTTCGACTACCTCTACGTCGAGGCGGCCAACCCCGACGGGAGCTGGACGCAGCTGGACGGCACCGTGGACGGCCGCCCGTTCCTCCGCGACTCCGGCGCCGCGCCCGCGATCGGCGGTTCGACCAAGGGCCGCTGGGTCGACGTCCGGGTGCCGCTGAACGCGTACGCGGGCAAGGACACCAAGCTCCGGTTCGCCTACCGCACCGACGGCGGCCTCGCGCTCCAGGGCTTCTTCGCCGACGCCGTCACGGTGACGGCCGACGGCGTCCCGCTGCTGGAGGACGGCGCGGAGACCGGCACGGGGTGGGCGCTCAAGGGCTTCCGCAGCACGGCGGGCACCGAGACGAAGTCGTTCGACCAGTTCTACATCGCCTCGAACCGCACCTACGAGTCTTACGGGAAGTACAACCGCACCGGGCCCTACCGGTACAGCTTCCCGGACAAGCCGAAGCTGGTGGAGCACTTCCCGTACCAGGACGGCCTGCTGGTGTCGCTGTGGGACACCAGCCACCTGGACAACAACACCAGCGAGCACCCCGGCGAGGGGCTGATCCTGCCGATCGACGCGAACCCCGCGCCGATCCACCACCTGGACGGCGCCGCGTGGGCCCCGACCGTGGGCGGCTACGACGCGCCGTTCGGGTTGCAGAAGTCCGACTCGTTCACGCTGCACGTCAACGGCAAGGCGTCGTACGTGCGCGGGCAGCCGGCCAAGCCGGTGTTCGACGACACCGGGCAGTTCTGGTTCCCGGAGACGCCCACCGCGGGCGTCAAGCTGCCGGCGGTCGGCGTTGGCCTGCGGGTGCTGTCGCAGTCCGGCACGTCGATGAAGGTCAAGCTGTTCCGCACCAGGTGATCGGCGGGCGCTAGGCCGTTCGGCACCGGACGTGATCCATTCAGTGTCACGTCCGGCGTCCGTCCGGCGATGTAGTCGGACATGGTGAGATCACGTGCCGCGGTGGCCGCCGCCGTCCTGGTCGCCGGGTTCGCGGCGACCGCCTGCGCGCAGCAGGTCGCCCCGGCGGGTCCGGCCGAGTCGGCCACGCGGACGAGCGAGCCGCTGCGCATCAGCCTGTGCGACAGCCCCGGCGACCTGACGGCGTGGATGCGCGCCGACGGGCTGCCGGTGGACGACGCGCGCTGCACCGCCGAGCCGGGCGACGGGCGCGCGCTGCGGGCGTACGGCAAGTGGGCGTTCCCTCCGTCCGGCCGGGGCCGGCCGCCGGTGACCTCGGTGGAGATCGCGGTGTTCGCCGACCGGGGCGCGGACGGGGCCGGCGCGTTCGACGAGCTGAAGGGCTCCTACCCGCCGCACGAGCAGCGCTCGGTGGCCGGCCACTACGCGCGGGTGGCCCACGCGCGCGGGCGGACGCTGGTCAACCTGCCGGAGCTGGCCGAGCCGCTGGACATCACCATCACCACGGCGGTGACCGCCGCGTCCGACGCGGAGTACGCCGGGATCCGCGCCGCGCACCTCGGGGCGTTGGAGCACCTGGTCGCCGAACTGGTCGGGCGGTGAGCCGGCGGGACCGGGCCCCGGTGAGCCGCCACCGGCCCGCCGCACGCGGCTCGGCCACGCCCCCTGCAAAGGTGACGTGCGCCACCGCGCCCCGAATGGCGACATCGCGAACAATTCCGGCTGTCGGTATGCGTCCTCGACACCCGAGCGGGAAAAGCGGCGCGATCGCGGACTTCGGATTATGTCCGCCCCGATGGAAATCGGTCGTGAACCCTCTCCCGTGGGCCGCGCCCGGTTGCGCCGACCACTTGGAATATTCACGGTTGCAGCAATGCGGCCGGATCGATTGGGCCAAGTCGCGCGCACCACTCGCCCCAATACGGTATAGGGCGCGCGGCGAGTGGCGGCGCGCCTTTCGCACTTTCACCCGTTCAGCCGCTTCCGACGATCCGGGGGCGGCTAATACCGTCTCGCACGGATCGCGTTCCGGGACGAACACGATCCGATCCGGGGAGCGGAGAGGGGATTCGCAAGTTTTCCTTATCAAACCCGCCCCGGTGCTGCCCACCGTTGTCCGGCCTGCACGAGCGTCGCCGCGCGTGCCCGGAATGGGCCCGCAACGGGCCGGGATCGGCGCACGAGGCTCCGCGTCAGGCGAGGTCCCCCAGTCCCGCCTGACGCTCGCGAGGGCCGGGGAGTCCGTCCACGGGACTCCCCGGTCCTGTTCTCCCCCGACCCTCCTCCGCCCCGATCCTCGTCCGCCCGACCCCGAGGCGAAGAGGAAGGCGCGGGGGCATTCCAGCGGGTTTCCGGCTCGTGGCCGACCACGCCGCGGAACAGTCGATTGCGATTGGCCTCGGCGCAGCCGCTGTGACGCGGTCCGGTCGAATGCCTGTTCGGACCGCACCGGACGACGAGGTGATCACCCCGCGCGGCGGGGCGCGCCCGCGGCCCGGCCGCGCCGGGCGCCCGACCGGGGCCGGCGGAATGGACCCGCGGATTGCGCACGGGTCGATTCGGGTCACCGCCCCGCGATCGACGCGCGGGCGCACCGCCGGCGCACCAGGGAGTAGTCGGCGGCGCACCCGATCAACAGCGCGCCCGACAGCAGGACCAGCAATTCTCCGCCGTGGACCGCGCACGCGCAGACCAGGGCGGTCCAGAGCAGCAGCCTCATGGGACAAGGCTAGGGATCTGCGTCACATCCGGCGGGAAACTTTAGAGTTCCTTAGGGTGGGAACTTCCGTTCACCGGCCCGACACGCCGACCCGTCACGCCGGGGCGACCGCGTGCAGGCCGCCGTCCGAGCCCTCCAGGCAGCGCGCCGCCGACGCACCGCTCCACACGAACTCGGTCACGCAGCGCCCCAGTTGCTCGTGCCCGGCGGCGTTCGGGTGGAAGGACTGCTGCGCCAGGTGGAGGCCGATGGCGTCCAGTCCACCGTGGACCAGCGCGTGCGGGTCGACGGTCAGGCGGCGCTGCCACTCGCCGTCGGGGTCGAGGCCCTCGGCGCACGCCTCGCGGCCCTCCGTGGCGCGGGAGAGGTCCAGGAACCGCGCGCCCGTGCGGACCGCGACCCCGCGCAGCGCCTCGGACAGCTGCGGCACGGCCACCGTCCGGCCGTAGGCCGCGTCGGCGAGCCGGATCGGGCAGCCCTGGGGACCGTGCAGCAGCCCGTCCATCTCCTCCGTCACCGGCGACGCGTAGGACGTGAGCACCAGCGCGTACGCCGAGTCCGCGTACCCGGCCCGCGTCATGGCCGACCGCACGTCCCGCACCGCCCGCTCGACCTTGGGCGCCATCGCCGCCAGGCGCGCGGGCCACTCCTCGGCGAGCGCGGAGCGGCAGCCCGGCCCGAAGGGGTTCGCCCAGGCGGCGACGCAGTCCACCATCGTGTCGGCGAACCGGGGGTCGTCGTTCGCCCCGACCTGCACCAGCACGGTGGTCACGCGGTACCGCCGACCGACGTCGACCAGCCGCCGCGCCTGCGAGCCCTCGGTGTAGTGGGTGGTGCCGGCCAGCGACACGTGCGCCGAGTCCGCGCCCGAGCACGCCAGGTTGACGGTGTGGTCGGCGAGCCTCGTGCGGTGGACCATCGCGCGCGTGGAGCGGTGGCACCAGTTGCCGTTCTCGCCCTCGGTGCCCGGCTCGTACGCGCCCGCGCCCTCGCCCGACATGGCGCTGTCGCCCAGCGACACCACCGCCGTCGGCCGGGTGTCCACCGCGCCGGCGGACACCGGCAGCGCCACGACCGACGCCGCGGCCAGCACGACCGCGCCCACGACCCGACTCCACGTCACCGCGAGACCTCCAGCCGCTCGTGGCGTCCGGGTGGTGGACGCCAGCCCACGGTAGGGGCGGTGGCACGCACCGACAATGAGCCGAAGCGGTCATCCGGCGGTCACCCGGACGGCCGTCGCGCGGCCCCTCCGCGACGCCCGTCCGCGCACCACCGCGCGGCGTCGCTCACCCCTGCGCACCACCACGCGACCCGACGCACCACCGCGCGACCCACGCACCGCCACACACCATCGCGCGACCTATGCACCACCACACACCACGGCGCGACCCACGCACCGCCAAGCGCCACCACGCGACCCGCGCACCACCGCGCGTCACTCCCGTACCGCCGCACGCCACCGCGTCCGGGAGGTCGCGACACCGCCGGTCCGGGCCGGTGGGACGCGGGGGCGCCCACCGGCCCGGCCGTCCTCCCCCGCTACCGCGCCTGCTCCGAGACCTCCCACAGCCGCGCCGCCGCCTCGGGGTCGAGCGCGTGGGCGGCGACGCCCTCGCGCGGCTGCTCCGCGTCGGCAGGCCCCGCCTCGCGGCAGTCCTCGAAGTACCTGCCGCCGACGCCGTCGAGCAGCGGCGACGCGGCCACCAGGGCCGACGTGGCCGCGCCCTGCTCGGCCGTCTTCCACCGGACACCCACCTGCTCGACCGACGCCTTCACCTGTTCGAGCTCTTCCGGGGTCAGGTACCGCTGGAGGTTGGTCATGATCACGCCGGGCGCGAGGGCGTTGACCGAGATCCCGTCGTCCGCCCAGCGCTTGTGCGCCTCGATCGCGAACAGGATGTTCGCCGTCTTGGACTGCGAGTAGGCCACCCACGGGCTGTAGGGGCGCTGGTGGAAGTGGATGTCCTCGAAGTCCACGCCCGCTCCGAGGTGGGCGACGGAGCTGACCACGGCCACGCGGGCGCCCTCCGCCGCGAGCGCGCGGTGCAGCCCGGTGGTGAGGGCGAAGTGGCCCAGGTGGTTGGTGGCGAACTGGAGTTCCCAGCCCTCGGGCGTGCGCGTCTCCGGCGAGCCCATGATGCCGGCGTTGTTCACGAGGATGTGCAGCGGCCCGTCCCAGTTCGCCGTGAACGCCGCGACCGACGCCCGGTCGGCCAGGTCGAGCGGCGCGACGTGGAGCGCCCGGTTGCCGGTGGTCCCGGCGATGTCGTCGGCGGTCCGCCGTCCGGCGGCGGTGTCGCGCACCGCCAGCGTGACCTCCGCGCCGGCCGCCGCCAGCGCCCGTGCGGTCTCGACGCCGATGCCGGACGACGCCCCGGTGACGACGGCGCGCCGACCGGTGAGGTCGACACCGGCCAGCACGTCGGAGGCGGTCGACTCCGCGTCGAACGGCGTGCTGATGCGTTCGCTCATAATGTTCCCCTCAGTACCCTGAAGCGGAGGCTCCTCCGCTGCCCCGAACCTATCCGGAGGCCCCTCCGGATAGCATTGAGACGTCCGTCACAGCCGGAAGGAGCTGCCGTGAACGCCTCGCGCCCCCTGCGCGCCGACGCGCGGCGCAACCGCGAGAAGCTGCTCGCGGTGGCGCTCAAGGCGTTCTCCGCGAACGGCGACGCCGCGCTGGAGACCATCGCCAAGGAGGCCGGCGTGGGCATCGGCACCCTCTACCGGCACTTCCCCACCCGCGAGGCCCTGATCGAGGCCGTCTACCGCTCGGAACTGGCCCGCCTGTGCGACTCGGCGCGGGAACTGCTGGGCACGATGCCGCCCGACGAGGCGACCAGGGCGTGGATGGACCGGTTCCTCGACCACCTGGCCGCCAAGCGCGGCATCGCGGACGCGCTGAAGACGGTCATCGCGTCCGGCGGCGACCCCTACAGCGAGAGCCGCGAGAAGCTGATCGAGGCGATGACCCTGCTGCTCGACGCGGCGAAGGAGAAGGGCGTGCTGCGCGGCGACCTCGACCCGCTGGACGTGCTGGCCACGATGAGCGGCATCGCCCTCTCCACCGGTATCGCGGCCGGCGAGGAGAGCGAGCGCGAGCGGGCGGGCCGCATGATGGACCTGCTGATGGACGGCCTGCGCTACCGCGCCTGACCGCGCTCCGGCGCTCCGGCTGCCGGCGCTGCGAGCGCCAGCGCTCCGGGCGTCAGGGCTCCGGGCGTCAGGGCTCCGGGCGCGCCGCGAGGGACCACAGGTAGCTCAGCGCTTCGCCGTCCGGGTCCTCGCGGGCCAGGAACTCGCCGACCAGGTCCAGCAGCCGGGCCTTCAGCTCCGCCTGCGACTCGGCGTTGAGGCGCAGCACGCCGCGCGACATGTCGCGGACCGAGTCGGGACCCGCCTCCACGATCTCCGCGCGGTGCGCGGCGAGCACCGCCAGGTCCACCCGCTGCGCCAGGCCGACGCCCTCGACGTCGACCAGGCCGAGCCGCCACGTCCGACCGGTCGCCCGGTAGGGGCGCTCCAACGCGCCCTTCGCACCCGTGCGCACCGGTTCCGCGGCGAGGAAACCGGTGTTGACCAGCGCCCGCACGTGCCGCAGGGCGGTCGCCGGCGCGACCTCCAGGCGTTCGGCCAGCTCCTGGTTCGTCCACGCCCGGTCCAGGCACAGCCGCAGGATGCGCCAGCGCAGCGGGTGCGCCAGCGCCTTCAGCTCGGCCACGGAGGCGGTGCGCTCGGACTGGTCTGCGGACACCCGCCGGATGTTAGCCCAGGTCTCCTTGCCGGCCCCCACAGTGATTTGGTTCACTGCTATCGATTGCACTTTCTGAAATCGATAGGGGTCCCGATGGGGTTGGCGGAACAGGTCGGCGACTGGGTGCGGGAGCGGGAGGCGGAGCTGCTGGCCGAGCTGGCCGCGTGGCTCGCGCAGCCCAGCGTGAGCCGCACCGGCGAGGGCATGGCCGACGCGGTCGCGCACGGCGTGGAGTTGCTGCGGAGAGCCGGGCTGACGCCCGAGGTGGTCGAGACCGGCGGCTGGCCCGCGCTGGTCGGCACCGCGCCCGGACCGCCGGGCGCGCCGCACGTCCTGGTGTACGGCCACTACGACGTGCAGCCGGCCGGGCCGCTCGACGAGTGGGACTCGCCGCCGTTCGAACCGACCTTCCGGGACGGCCGCGTCTACGGCCGGGGCGCGGGGGACAACAAGGGCCAGCACCTGGCCCAGCTGCTCGGGCTGCGGGCGCTGCGCGAGGTGACGGGCGGGCTGCCGTGCCGCGTCACGGTGCTGCTCGACGGCGAGGAGGAGATCGGCAGCCCGCACCTGGCGAACGCCCTGCGCGCCCTGCCGAAGCCCGACCTGGTGGTGTGGAGCGACGGGCCGGTGCACGAGTCCGGGCGGGCCTCGGTGGTGCTCGGCGTGCGCGGCATCGCCACGTTCGAGCTGCGGGTCAGGGGCGCGTCCGGGCCGCTGCACTCGGGCAACTGGGGCGGTGTCGCGCCGAACCCCGCGTGGCGGCTGGTGCACGTGTTGGCGGGCATGCGCGACGCGCGGGGACGGGTGCTGGTCGACGGGTTCGCCGACGACGTGGTCCCGCTGAGCCCCGGCGAGCGCGCGGCGCTGGCCGCGCTCCCCGCGGACGTGCCCGAGGTCCTGGCCGGCATCGGCGTGTCCGGCATGGAGCCGCCCGCCGACCTCGGCTTCTACGAGCGGCTGACCGGCCCCACGTTCAGCATCAACTCGTTGACCTGCGAGGACGGCGGCGAGCACCGGACCGTCATACCGCACGTCGCGGTCGCGAAGTGCGACATGCGGCTGGTCGGCGGGCAGCGGGTGGAGACCGTGTTCGCGGCCATCCGCGAGCACCTGGCCCGCCACGCGCCCGACGTCGAGCTCACGCCCGGCGGCGCGATGGAACCGTCCCGGACGCTGCCCGAGACCCGCTGGACCGACGCCGTGCTGCGGGGCGCGGCGGCCGGGCTCGGCGAGGAGCCGCTGCTGGTGCCCGCGCTGGGCGGCAGCCTGCCGATCGCGGCGTTCAGCGACGAGCTGGGCGTGCCGTGCTACGGCGTGCCGCTGGCCAACGTGGACGAGCGGAACCACGCCCCGAACGAGAACCTCGCGCTGGACTGGTTCCGGCGCGGCGTGGTGGCGGCGGCGACCGTGCAGCAGGCGATCGCGGCGGTGGGGCGATGACGCTGACCGACTTCGAGCGGGTCACCGACGCGGCGCACGGGCCCGGCGGCGCGCTCGCGTGGATCAGCGACGCGACCGGCCGCCCCCAGCCGTGGGTGGACGGGCGGCACGTGCCCGTCGCCGGTTCCGCGCGGCGGTGCGCGTGGCGGCCGGACGGCGCGCGGCTGCTGGTGCTGACCGACCCCGACGGCCGCGAGGACCACTGGCTGGGCGAGCTGGACCCGGCGACCGGCGAGGTGGAGTGGGTGGTCGCGGAGCAGGGCGTGCGCTGCGAGATCGGCGTGCCCTACGGCAGCGCCGGCGACCCGTACAGCGCCGACGGCGCGCTCCTCGCCTACGCGAGCAACGCCCGTGACGTCGAGGTGTTCGACGTGCTGGTGCGCGACGCGAACGGGTCGCGGATCGTGCTGCGCGGCGACGACCGCTACCTGCCGATGGGGTTCTCCCCCGACTCCCGGCTGCTGCTGGTGGTCAAGCTGCACCAGAACACCGAGCACGAGCTGTTCGTGGTCGACCTCGCCACCGACACCGCGCGGCGGCTCACCGAGCCCGGCGGCCCGGCCAAGTGGGAGCCGGTCGCGTGGCTGCCCGACTCGTCCGGGATCGTCGTGTGCACCACGCACGGCCGCGACTCCGTCGGCCTGGCGACGCTGTCGCTGACCGGCGAGGTCACCTGGCTGGACACCCCGGAGTCCGATGTGGAGGGTGGCGCGCTGTCCCGCGACGGCGCACGCCTGGCGTGGGGCCGCAACGAGGACGGGTGGACGCGGCTGCTCTGGTCCGAGCGGGGCGGCGAGCCGCGCGAGGTCGCCGGCCTGCCGCGCGGGCTCGCGGTCTGCGAGTGGGGCCTCGGCGGCCACGTCCTGCGCTTCACCCACGACGGGCGGCTGCTCGTGGTGCTCGCGAGGGCCGACGCGGCGACCGAGCTGTACCTGGCCGACCTGGACGCGGGCACCGCGGAGCGGCTGACCGACTTCGGCGCCCGCCTCCCGGACGACCTCGTGGCGCCGACCGTCGTGCACGCGACGAGCGCGGACGGCCTGGCGGTGCCGTGCCTGCTCTACCGGCCGCCCTCGGCGAGCCCCGACGCGCCCGCGCCGGTCGTCATGACGGTGCACGGCGGCCCGGAGTCGCAGGCGTACCCCGAGTACGACCCGATGGTGCAGGAGCTGCTGGCCGCCGGGATCGGCGTCATCGCGCCCAACTTCCGGGGCTCCTCCGGCTACGGGCTGCGCCGCCAGCGGGCGATCTACCGCGACTGGGGCGGCGGTGACCTGGCGGACCTGGCCGCGGCGGCGGACCTGCTGGCGGACGTCGACTGGGCGGACGGGACGAGGCTCGGGGTGCACGGCGCGTCCTACGGCGGTTTCGCCGCGCTGTCCTGCGCCTCCCGGCTGCCCGACCGGTGGCGGGCGGCGGTCAGCGAGTGCGGCACGTCCGACCTCGTCACCGACGTCCTGGACTTGCCGCCGACGTGGCGGAAGCGGAGCAAGGAGTGGATCGGCGACCCCGACGACCCGGCGGACCTGGCCCGGCTGACCGAGCGCAGCCCGCTGGGCAACGCCCACCGGGTGCGCGTCCCGGTGCTGTTCCTGCACGGCGAGAACGACACCCGCGTCAAGCCCGAGGAGTCCGAGCGGATGTACCGGCGGCTGCGGGAGCTGGGCAAGCCGGCGCGGCTGGAGCTGCACCCCGGCGTCGGGCACGAGGTCGACCGCGAGGGGTGGGCCGCCGCGGTGGAGCTGATCGTCGGGTGGTTCACCGCGCACCTGTGACCGGTGGAATTCCGAGCCGATCTTGGCATAACGCGCACACACCCCCGCTTGCATTCCCGAGAACCGATCTTGAGAATTGATCTTGGAATAGCGGAGTTCCACCGCCGGTGATCGGGCACGGCGGTGATCGCGGTCCGCGGCGGCGGCGCCGACCACCCGTCCCGCGCGGTTCGGAACGCGGCGGTCCCGAGCACGTCGTCGGCCCGCGGCCCGATCCTCCGACCGGGTCGCGGGCCGCGTCGTCGGACGACGTCCGGGCTGGTGGGCGGCGGTGGTCACCACCCCGTCGGCGGTTGCGCCCGGCGCGCCGTGCACGCTCGGTCGATCCACGACCTCCCCGGTCGATCGATCATTCAGCTATGTGACCGGCGTTCAGGAATAAATTTCGATGTATCCATCGAATGGCGGTCGACCCCTGTATCAATGAGGGGAGCGCGCCGGGGGGCGCGCCCACCTGTCCGGGGGGATCTTCGGACGAAGCAAGGGGGAGGCAGATTTGAAGCACCACGGCGTGAAGAGCTTCTTCGTCGTAGGCGAGGGGGTGCTGGAGTTCGACCGGAACCAGGAGCCCGCCAGCCGGCGTCCGCTGACCGTGGAGGAGCTGCGGAGCTTCCGGTTCTCGCGACTGGGGCCCGAGGGCGTGCAGACGCCCGAGGACGTCAGGGTCGCCCTGGCCACCGCCATGACGGCGGAGGAGCCGACTCAGCCGGACTCCGCGGACCCCGCGATCCCGGCCGGGTTCACCTACCTCGGCCAGTTCGTCGACCACGACCTCACGATGGACCGCACGGAGACCCAGCTCGGCGGGGACGTCAACCTCGACGACCTCGTGCAGGGCCGGTCGCCCGCGCTCGACCTGGACTCGGTCTACGGCCGGGGCCCGCTCGACCCGACCGACCGCGTCTGCTACGCCGCCGACCAGGTCAAGCTCAAGATCGGCCGGACGTCCAAGCCGCTGTTCCCGGCGGACCTGACGGACGTCGAGCTCGACGGGTTCGACCTGCCGCGCGCGGGTTCCGGGGCGACCGGCGCCGACCGCAGGCGCGCGCTCATCCCGGACCTCCGCAACGACGAGAACCTGGTCGTCGCGCAGACCCACCTGGCGTTCATCCGGTTCCACAACCGGGTGGTCGACGAGCTGGCGCTGACCGGGCTGACCGGGCAGCGGCTGTTCGAGGCGGCGCGCGCGCAGGTCGTGCGCCACTACCAGTGGATGCTGCGCACCGACCACCTGCCGCGCATCGTCGAGCCGGCGATCGTGGACGACGTGTTCACCAACGGCCGGAAGTTCTTCGAGACCGGCCGGGGCACGTCGCAGGAGGCGACGATGCCGCTGGAGTTCTCGGTGGCGGCGTACCGGCTGGGCCACAGCATGATCCGGGCGGCCTACCAGTGGAACCGGGTGTTCAACAGCGCCGGCGGCGAGGGCGGCATCGCCGGCCTGGACCTGCTGTTCGCCTTCAGCGGCACCAGCGGCAACTTCCAGCCCGGCACCGACCAGGACGACCCGACCGTGGCCGGTGTCGACCGGCTGCCGACCAACTGGATCGCCGACTTCCGCAGGCTGTACGACTTCACCGAGGCCGGGCGGCCGGACCTGGTGCCCGGCGCGGGTGGCGGCAACATCACCAAGCGGGTCGACACGCTGCTGGTCAACCCGCTCACGCTGCTGCCGGCGGGCACGTTCGACGGGCGCGGCACGACGTTCCCGGCGATCCACCGCAACCTGGCCTTCCGCAACCTCACCAGGGCGAACATGGTGAAGCTGGCCAGCGGTCAGCAGATGGCGTCGCTGTTCAACGAGAGCGCGCTCACCGCCGAGCAGATCCTCGACGGCAACCAGGGCGTGACGCTGGACTCGCTGACCGACGAGCAGCGCGCGGCGGTCGTGGAGCACACGCCGCTGTGGTTCTACATCCTGCGGGAGGCCGAGTTCCACAACGGCCTGCTCGGCCCGGTGGGCGGTCGCATCGTGGCCGAGGTGTTCCACCGGTCGATGGAGGTGTCGCGCACGTCGATCGTCCGGGAGCCGTCGTGGCGGCCGGTGTTCGGGCCGGACGCCGAGACGTTCCGGATGACCGACCTGCTGCTGTTCGCCTTCGAGGGCAAGGCCGACCTGCTCAACCCGTTGGGGGACTGACATGTCGACGACACGCGATTACGAGGTCGAGGAGGTCAGACCGGAGCCGCCGCCGCCGACGTGGTGGGACCGGGTCGAACAGGGGCTGCGCCGGTTCGCGCCGCCCGCGCTGCGAGTGGTGATCGGTCTGGTGTTCGTGTGGTTCGGGCTGCTGAAGGTGGTCGACCGGTCGCCGGTCGCCGAGCTGCTGAGCGCCACGCTGCCGTTCGTGCCGCAGGGCCTGCTGCTGCCCGCCCTGGGTTCGGTGGAGGTCCTGCTCGGGGCGGCGCTGGTGATCGGGCGGTTCCGGCGGATCACGCTCGTCGTGACCGGGGGCCACCTGGCGGGGACGTTCCTGGTGTTCGTCACCGCGCCGTCGCTGGCGTGGTCGGACGGCAACCCGTTGCTGCTGACCGCCGACGGCGAGTTCGTGCTGAAGAACCTGGTGCTCCTCTGCGCCGTGCTGATGTTGCTCGGCCACCGCCGACCGGACGGTCGGTGATTCGGGCGGCCCTGCCGGTGCCTCGGCGCCCGGCAGGGCCGTCGCCCGCTCCGGGTCGACCGGCGGTCCGGTCGGCGGCCCCGAGCCCCGTCCTGACCGCGCTCGGGTGCTCGGGGTCGCGCCGACCGGATCGATGGCGGACGGGCCGGAAGAGCCGGGCCGCGTCGACCCGCACAGGGACGGCGCGGCCCGGACCCGTGCGCGCCCGAAATCACACGGACGCGGGATCAGACGGGCCCGGTGTCACACGGACACTGGCCTGCACGGGCCTGGTGTCACACGGACGCGGGCCTGCACGGACGCGGGGTCACACGGACGCGGGTTCGCGTTCGGCCAGCGCCCGGCCGGTGGTCACCAGTTCGGCTGCGACGCGGTCCACCGCCTCGGTGAACTCCGGGTCCTCGCAGCGCCAGTCGACCAGCTTGGCGTGCAGCCAATCCCGCCAGGCGTCCACCAGGCGGGTGAACACCTCTGTGCCCTGCGCCGTGAAGCGGTAGTGGTCGGCGGTCTCGGCGAGCAGCCCCTTCACCATGAGCTGCCGGGCCACCGGCTCGAACACGCCCGCCGGCACGCGCGTCTCCTCGGCCAGGCGATCCAGGGTCGCGTCGCCGTGGCGGGCGCTCTGCCGGAACACCTTGAGCACCAGCCACGCCTGCGCGTGGTTGAGCGGCAGCCCGGACGAGGCCAGCACCTGCGGTGTCGGGTCGCGGCGCTCCTGGCTCACGATCAGCGCCACGAGCTTCTCCAGCTCCTGCTCGGACTCGGCCGACTGCGGCACGGCGAAGCTCTCCCCCACGCCGTTGTTGCCGGACGCCGCCGCGCGCGAGGTGTCGCGCAGGGGCACCTCGCGGAGGAACAGGGCCACGACGAACGCCACGACGGCCACCGGGACGACGGACAGGAACACGCCCTGGATGGTGTCGGCGTAGGCGGCCACGATCGGGGCTTTGAGCTGGTCGGGCAGCTCGTGCAGGAGTTGCACGTTCGTCGCGGCGCGCGGGTCGACGCCGGGTGGCACCGCGCCGGCCAGGTGCTCGGGCAGGTTGCTCGCGTAGACGGTGCCGAAGACCGCCACGCCGAACGAGCTGCCCAGCGTGCGCAGGAAGCTCACGCCCGAGGTCGCGACGCCCAGGTCCTCGTAGTCGCTGGTGCTCTGCACGACCACGATGGACACCGGCATGCACAGGCCCTCGCCCAGGCCGAGCACGAGCATGTAGACCGACGCCTCCCAGAACGAGGTGTCGACGTCCAGCAACGACAGCAGGAGCAGCCCGGCGACCATCAGCGTGGTGCCCACGAGCGGGAGCGCCCGGTACCGCCCGGTCTTGCCGATCACGTTGCCCGCCGTCACCGAGGCCACGAGGATACCCGTCACCAGGGGCAACATCTCCAACCCCGATTGGGTGGCCGACGCGCCGTGCACGTACTGGAGGTAGGTCGGTATGAACGTGACGCCGCCCAGCATCGCGAACCCGACGACGAAGCTCAGCACGCTGCACACGGTGAACACCCGCTTGCGGAACAACCGCATGGGCAGCATGGGTTCCGCCGCCCGCTGCTCGACCCGCACGAACAGCGCCAGCGCGACCAGGGAGCCGGCCGCCAGCCACAGGATGGTCGGCGAGGTCCAGGGTTGCTCCACCCCGCCCCAGCTCGTGACCAGCGTGAGGCCCGTCGAGGCGAGGGCGATCAGCAGGATGCCCGCGTAGTCGATCCTCGGTCTGCCCGCCGACCGCACGCCGGGCAGCGCCAGAGCGCCCACCACCAGCACGATCACGCCCAGCGGCAGGTTGACGTAGAACGCCCAGCGCCAGCTCAGGTGGTCCACGAACAGCCCGCCCAGCAGGGGGCCGACCACGGTGGACACGCCGAACAGCGCCCCGATTATGCCCTGGTACTTGCCGCGTTCGGACAGCGGCACGACGTCGGCGATCACGGCGCTGGAGGTGACCAGGAGGCCGCCCGCGCCCAGGCCCTGGACGGCCCTGGCGGCGATCAGCCAGGCCATCGAGTCCGCCCAGCCGCACAGGAAGGAGCCGACCATGAACAGGGCGACGCTGGCGAGGAACGCGGGCTTGCGGCCGAACAGGTCGCCGAACTTGCCGACCAGGGCGGTCGTGATGGTCTCGGCGAGCAGGTACGCGGTGACCACCCACGACAGGTGCCCGCCGCCGCCGAGGTCGCCGACGATGGTGGGCAGCGCGGTGGCGACGATCGTCTGGTCCAGGGCGGCCAGCAGCATCCCGAGCATGATCACGGTGATGACGGCGGTGCGCGCCCGCCGCCCGACCTCGACCCGTTCGACCACGCGGAACCTCCCGAGTGGACGATAGGGCGACTCGTGCGGTTCCGCGCGCCGTGTCTCCCGTACGGGGTCTCCCGCGACATGAAGGCCGCGGGACCGGGTACCCGTCCGATGTGCAGACCTTCCTCCCCTATCCCGACTTCGCCGAGACCGCGCGCGTGCTGGACAAGCGGCGGTTGGGCAAGCAGCGCGTGGAGGCGATCCAGGTGCTGCGCGGCCTGATCGTGCCCGGCTACGGCTGGCGGCACCACCCGGCGGTGAAGATGTGGGCCGGGTACGAGGAGGCGCTGGTGCGGTACGGGCTGGAGGTCTGCGCGGTGTGGTGCGCGATCGGGCACGCGGACACCTGCGCGGCCACGCTGCGCGCCGGCCTGGCCGACGTCCGGGGCGAGGACGGGGTGCGCGACCAGGCCGCGCTGGCGGCGACGGGCGACCTGCCGCCGTGGCTCGGCGACGAGGCCCTGCACCTCAGCCACCGCTCCGCGCTGGTGCGCAAGGACCCGGCGCACTACGGCCCGCTGTTCCCGGACGTGCCCACCGACCTGCCCTACGTGTGGCCCGCCTCGGACCGCGTGCGCCGCACCGCCTGACGACCACCGCGAACGGCCCTCACCGGGCACCCGCAGGAAGGCGGCCCGGCGGCCACCGGTGAACCGACCCGGCCCACCGGAGGCAGGCGCGCCGCCGATCCGACGGACCGATTCGGTCAGCACCCCGACTCCAGTGTGGCCGACGCTCGGCACCCGGCCAGTGCCGCCGCGAGACCGGCGCCCGGGGTCGCGATGTCGTGGACGAGCAGGTCGACGCTCGTGAGCAAGGGTCGCAGGTCCGCCACCCGGCTGCGCGGCAGGACGTGGCCGACGCCCTCGTCCGTGGGCGGTGCGCCGGCGAACGCCTCCGCCAGGGCCGGCGGTATGGACGGAGAGGCGTGACCGTGGGCCACGAGAGCGGCGAACATGGTGCGCGCTCTCCAGCGCATCGGGCCGCCGTCCGCCCGACCGACCGAAAACGGCGCCGGGCTCGTGCCGCACCCGCCCGGCACGAGCCCGGAACCCCGCGGCCGGCCGCGCCCCGACCGCCCGCCCCCGCCTCAGGCCGGGGTCACCACTGGATCGATTCCAGCGCGTCGAGCGGCCGCCGCTCCGCCAGGGACTCCGGCACCACCAGCGTGTCGGCGGCCCGCAACGCCTCCGGGAACGTGAAGCCGCACCGCTCCTCCACCTCGGCGACCGTCACCTGGTACACCCGGAACTCGTCCAGCTCCAGCGCCTCCAACTGGTCGAGGTGCTGGGTCAGCACGAACGCCCGCGCCTTGAGCACCCCCTGCGCCACGAACGCGATGACCTTCCAGTACTCGCGCGGCAGCCGCACGCCCCGGAACACCCGGTCGTCGTCCCGGAAGACCGGTCCGCCGTAGACGCTGACCTTCAGGTCGTCCACCTCGGCGTCGGCCAGCACCGCGTCCTCCAGCCTGCCCCACAGCCCCCGGCGCGCGCTCTGGTTGAAGTCGTCCATCTGGGGCGTGATGTTGGTGAAGTAGAACGAGTCCACGTTGGCCTGCTCCGCTTCCGCCTTGGCGCCCCACAGCAGGTCCGCGCGGCGCGCCAGGTGGCCGCGGTCGAGCCGGTTGCCCCGGTACAGCTCGTCGCCGACCTGGAACTCGGCCGGGATGCGCGGGTCCAGCACGAACGGGATGCCGCTGCGGTTGATCGACTTCAGGGTCCGCCCGTCGATGTTCCACGCCACCCAGAACGCGAACCGGCGCGACTTGCTCTGCGCGAGCGAGAAGTGCGTGTAGTCCACCACCACCGAGCCGTCCACCCGCACGGCGTCCGCCTCGGCCGCCGCCCCCAGCACCGGCACGCCGACCCGGACGCCGAGGAAGTCGGCCGAGAAGCCCTTCTTCGCCAACGCCTCCGGCTTCGGCGGCGTGATCGTGACGCCCAGCTTCTCGAACACCGACCGCGGCAGGCACGCGAGCGCGTGCTCGTCGGCGCTGCCGCCCACCTCACCGCCGAAGTGCAGGCCCGCCAGCGTCTTGCCGGTCCGGCCGTTGGCGGACTTGAACACCCACGCGCTGCCCGAGTCGCCGCCCGTGCTGATCTCGCCGCCGGGCGCGGGTCGCGCCGGGTCGGGCCCGATCTCGAAGCAGCCGATCTCCCGCTCGCCCACCGAGCCGCCGTAGTCGAGCTTCACGATGGCGTCGACGCGGCGCACGATCCCGTGCGTCACACCGGTCGTCCGACCGCTCTTGACGACCTTGTCGCCCAGTTCCGGCTCGCCGATCCGGTCGACGGCCACGCCCAGCTCCAGGATGTCGCAGACGAACTCCCGGTCCTCGATGGTCGCGATCGCGCAGTCGCCCGCCGCGCCCAGGTGCGAGCGGACGAGCCTGCCCAGCCGGTTGCGCTCGACCCGGTTGTCGTCGTGCGGGCCGGGCTGGACCACCACGTCGCCGAGCGCGCCGTCCGGGCCGTGCAGGACGTGCCAGTTCGACAGGACGTACGGCGTGCCGTCGACGCGGTCGTAGACGACGCAGCCCACGGTGCCCGCCGCGACGTTGACGTGGCCGACGCTGGCGCCGGGGGCCACCGGGTCGAGGCGGCTCTTGCGGTCGTCGGACGCGCGTTCCGACACGACGTGGAAGTCGGTGCGGTAGTCGCGCTCCAGCACGTCGGTCGGGACCGCGACCCCGTCCACGGTGATGGCCTCGGGCAACAGCGCGGTGCCCAGGGCGCTCAACGCCTCCGGCTCGGCCTTCCGCCGTACCGTGAACTGGATGGCGATCTCGTCGGTCGGCTTGCCGTCCTCGACCTTGTAGCCGATGCCGATCGAGGAGACGTTGCCGTCGCGCAGGTACTCGGAGCCTTTGGTGCGCACGAACCGCCGGAGCGCGGGCAGCAGCGCGTCGTTCTTCTTCTTCGCCTTCATGGCCTGATCCCCCTGAACACCGCGTCGGTGGTCTTGCTGTCGACCGACCGGGACGCGTCGTTACCCGGAGGCCGGCCGGTTCACCCGTCCGGCCCAAGACCACCCACCGAACGCCGGTATGATCAAGTTTTCCCAAGCGGGGCAACGGGACGGCCAACTCGTGGCGACCCGCCGCTGAACGGCCGGTGGCGACGCGGGGGTGGCGGGCCGATCGGGCAGTTCCGTCGCATGTCCTTTGTGGACGGATGGAACGGCGGCCGTCGGCGGGCTCGGTCGTCGTGCACGGCTCCTGTGGTCCGGCGCGAGTCGTCGTAGCCGAGCGTCCACGTGCGTGCGCAGTCCTCGCCGACCACCTACCGCGGTAGCCCGTTCACACGTTCGGCAATCCCCACCCACGGCGCTTGACACCCGCATGTACACCTGAAAGCCGGCCGGAAATCACCTTCCGGGTGTACGCACGGCGTATGTCCCCACTGACACGGCGAACCCTGATCGCCGGCGGCATCGCCAGTGCCGGCGTCACGGTCCTCGCCACCCCGTCCGCAAGCGCCGTCGCCTACCCGTTCACGCTCGGCGTCGCGTCCGGTGAGCCCGCACCGGACGGCTTCGTGCTCTGGACGCGCCTCGCGCCCAGCCCCCTCGACCCCGACGGCCTCGGCGGCATGTCGGCCGCGAACGTCGCCGTGGACTGGCAGGTCGCCACCGACCAGCGGTTCACGCAGGTCGTGCGGTCCGGCGCCGTCACCGCCGTGCAGGCGTGGGCGCACAGCGTCCACGTCGAGGTCGACGGCCTCCAGCCCGGCCGGGAGTACTTCTACCGGTTCCGCGCGCTGGGGTTCGTCTCGCCGGTCGGCCGGGCCGTCACCGCGCCCGCGCCCGGCACCTCGCCCGCGCTGACGATGCTGTTCACGTCGTGCTCGCACTACGAGGCCGGCTACTTCACCGCGTACCGCCGCATGGCCGAGGAGAACCCGCACCTCATCCTGCACCTGGGCGACTACATCTACGAGGGCGCGGCGTCCACCACGAACGTCCGCAAGCACGCGCCCGGCCCCGAGATTTCGAGCCTGGCCGACTACCGCGTGCGGCACGCGCAGTACAAGACCGACCCGGACCTCCAGGCCGCGCACGCCGCCGCGCCGTGGCTGCCGGTCTGGGATGATCATGAGGTCGAGAACAACTACGCCGACCTGATCCGCGACGACGGCTCGCCCGCCGGTGACTTCCGGGCACGGCGGGCGGCGGCGTACAAGGCGTACTACGAGCACATGCCGCTGCGGGCCGCGCAAGCACCTGTGGCGGAGGACATGCAGCTCTACCGCCGCGTGCGGTGGGGCAGCCTGGCCACGTTCCACATGCTCGACACCCGCCAGTACCGCGACGACCAGGCGTGCGGTGACGGCACCAAGGTGTGCCCGGAGGCCGACGACCCGGCCCGCACCCTCACCGGCGCGGCGCAGGAGCGCTGGCTGCTCGACGGGATGCGGCAGCGGCTCGGCACCTGGGACCTCCTCGGCCAGCAGGTGTTCTTCGCGCAGCGGCTCGCGTCGGCGGACGGCGCGAAGTCGATGGACGGCTGGGACGGCTACAGCGCCAACCGCGACCGGCTCCAGCGCGGCTGGGACGCGGCGGGGCTGCGCAACACCGTGGTGCTGACCGGTGACGTGCACCGGTCGTGGGCGTGCGACCTGATGGCGGACTACCGGACGCAGGACCGGATCGTCGGCACCGAACTCGTCACCACCTCGGTGACCTCCGGCGGCGACGGCAACGCCGCCGACGACGCCCTGTCCAGCCTCAACCCGCACATCAAGTTCTACAAGAACCTGCGCGGCTACGTCCGCACCGTCACCACCCCGAGCCGGGTGGCGGTCGACTTCCGGTTCGTGGACAAGGTCACCACGCGCGACTACCCCGTCCGGACGTTGCGCAGCTACGTCATCGAGGCGGGCAACCCCGGATTGCAGGCGCCATGAAGAAGATCCTCGCCCTGACCGCCGCGCTCGGGCTGCTCTGCGCCGGCACCGGCACCGCGTCCGCCGCCGTGACCTGGACCACCGCCAACTCCACCGCGACCGGCGACCAGGACAACGCCGCCGTGTCGGCCGTCCGCACCGGGTACACGGCCGTGGTGTGGGAGGACGACCGCGACCCGGCGAACCCCGCCGACCCCGTGCACAGCGACGTGTGGATCAGGTTGTTCAAGGACGGCGTGTCGCGGTACGAGAAGAAGCTGTCCGCCGGCGGCACCGGCGACTGGCGGCACGTGCAGCCCGACGTGTCGCTGCACGACGACGGCAGCGCGGTCGTGGTCTGGTCGGAGGACCCGGACGGCAACGGGTACTACAACATCGCCGTGCGGGTCGTCCGGACCGACGGCACGATCGCGGGTTCGGCGACGGCCAACGCCTCGGTCGCCGGGCAGCAGAGCTCCCCGGCGGTGGCCGCCGACCCGGACACCGCCGGGTTCGCCGTGGTGTGGGAGGACGAGCAGTCCGCCACCGAGCCGACCGTGCGGGTGGCGGGTTTCGCGTCCGTGACGGCCAAGACCTACGAGGCGCAGGTGCACGCGGCGGGCGGCGCGCACCGGCGTCCGGACGTGGCGATGGGCGCGGCGGGCAACGCGGTCGTCGTGTGGGACGAGGACGGTGACGGCAACGGCTTCTCCAACGTCGGCCGCAAGGTGCTCACCCCGTCCGGCGGGGTGAAGCTCGCGCAGGGCGTCGTGAACGCGAGCGGCGGCGGGCAGCAGCGGCACGCGTCGGTGGCGGCGAACTTCGCCGGCGACTTCGTGGTGGCCTGGGAGACCGACCACACCGGCACCGCCCTGACCGGGGTCCGCTCGTTCGCGGCCGACGGCACCGCCCAGTCCACTGTGGACACCCTGGTGCCCGGCCTCGACCCCCAGGTCGGCATCGACGACCAGCGCGGCGTCGTGGTCACCTCGGTGGTCGCGTCCGACGTGCACACGCAGGGCCTCAACGCGGACGGGTCGGTCGAGGGCAGGCTGCCCCGGCAGGCCACCGACCGGACCACCACGGGACGGCAGGACGAGCCGGCGATCGGTGTCGACGCGTGGGGCCTGATCACCGTCGCGTACACCGACGACAACGACGGCAACGGGTTCGACCAGGTCTACCTCGGCACCGGCTGGCAGAACAGCGGCTGGTGACCCGGCGGTGGCGCGCGGCGCGCCCGACTCCTGCGCGCCGCGCGCCGCCACCGGTGGGCACCGCCTGCGCCGATCGGTCCCGCCCCGGTGCCGGCGAGCGGGCGCGAAGACCGTCCTCCCCCGCGGCGGCGGGCGCGTGCCGGGTTCCGCGCGGGATCGGCTATCCGGCGGAGTCACGCCGCGGACGTGCTCGCTACCGTCTGGTGCTGCCGCCGCCACCGAGCACGGATCGAGAAAGGCACCTCATGCTGACCACGGCAGCGGCTACCCTCCTGGCCCTCTCGACGGTGGTCCCGGCCACCGGGGCGGACGACCTCGACGAGCCCGCGCCCCCGACGCGGGTCGAGGTGGTCACCGTCAACGGGTCGGGCTGCCCCGCGGGCACCGCGAACGTCTCGACCGGCACGACGTCCTTCGAGGTCGACTACCGCGCCTTCTACGCCCAGGCGGGCGGCGGGGCGGACGCGGTCGACTCCCGGCGCAACTGCCAGCTGGGCGTCCGCGTGAGCCTCCCGCCCGGCTACACCTACGGCCTGTCCCGCATGACCTACGACGGGTTCACGCACCTGGAGGCGGGCGCACGGGCCCTGCACCGGGTCGACTTCCACTTCCAGGGCTCGTCGTCCGGCAAGACGCTCGAATTCCCGTACAGCGGCCCGATGAACGACGAGTGGCGCTCGACCTACCGGCCGACGCCGGGCGAGGTCGTGTACTCGCCGTGCGGCGACGACCGCAACCTCAACATCAACGCCGAGCTTCGGGTCGACCTCGGCACGTCGGACCGCGCCAAGCGGAGCCTCATCCTGGCGGAGTCCAGCCGCGGCACCGTGCGCGCGAAGTACGACCTCGTGACGAAGCGCTGCTGACGCCACGACGGCGCCGTCCTCCCGGCCGCACGTGCGCGCCGCGGTCCCGGCCCACCGGGCGGGTGGGGACCGCGGCGCCGGGTCACCGACCCGCGCGATCCCACGCCCGTCGACGCGCCCGGAAACGGCGGTGGTTTTCCCCGAGGACGTGCCGTCGCCCCACCGGAAACGGTGCTGCGCGTCATCGCCATCCAGCCCGATCAGCAACAGTCGTCGGTGGACCAGGGCGGTGGGAGCATCGGCTCGGCCGCCCGCCGGTGATCGTCCGCGATCCCGGTCGGGCGCACGGACGGCGGAGTGTCGCGCATGGCCCGGATCATCCGCGTGGACGGCCTCGACGGGGCCGGGTCACGCCCGGTGTGCCGCTCCCTCGACCAGTGCGACGGTGGCACGCGGGTCGTCGACCTGGAGCACCAGTCGGGCGTACCGCTCGTCGGCCAGTTCGATGACGACCGCCTTGGCCGGGTCGCGCACGTCCCAGAACACCCGGTCGCCGTCGATGTGGAAGGTGCCGGCCGTGATGACCCCCGGCAGGTGCGCGCCGGGCGCGCGGATGCCCTTGGGTTCCTTGGCGATACCGGGGTCGGCGGTGGCGCCCCGGACGTGGGCGAGCGGGATCGTCAGGCTGCTCTTGAGCGCCCACAGCTTGTTGAGCCCCTCGATCACCACGACCAGGTTGTCGCCGTCGATGTGGACCTGTGCCATGTCGTGCTCCTTATCGTGGAAGTGGTGGACGCAGGCGTCGGGCGAGCGCGGCGCCCGCCGCGCCGGGTTCGACGTGCGAGCCGCCCGCCTTGGCGCGCAACCGCAGGCCGAGCAGCGCCGCCGTGAACGCGGTGGCCAGCGCCGGGTGCTCGCCGTCGCCGGTGCCGGTGCCGGTGCTGTCGCCCAGCACCGTCCCGAGCGCCTCGTCGAGGGCGGCGAGGGCGCGGCCGACCTCGACGGCGACCTCGGCGTCGACGGGAGCGCGCTCGACCGCCGCCAGCAGCAGGAAGTCCAGCTCCGGGCCGGCCTCCGCCGCCAGGCGCGCGGCCTCGGCGGGGTCGGCGGCGCTGCGCAGGGCCTCGACGAGGGGCCGCACCTCGTGCTCCAGGCACCGGCGCAGCGCCGCCTGGTAGAGCCCGCGCTTGCTGCCGAACGTCTTGTAGAGGCTGTTGCGGTGCACGCCGAGGTGGGTGACCAGGTCGTCCACGGACACCCCGTCGTACGCCCGGCCCGCGAACAGCGCCGCCGCCGCCCGCACCACCTCGGCCTCGTCGAATCCCCTCGGTCGTCCCATGAGCAGACCTTAACCACTTGAGGAACGATCGGTCAAGAACGATCGTTCCTCAACGTGGTCTCACCGGGGTGACGTGGCGACCTCCACGCGGTCGCTGTCGTGGTCGGAGAGGAACGAGGCCAGGGCCCGCCCCTCGTCGGCGACGTCGGCGCGGTCGGCCCGAGAGAAGCCGCGCAGCGGTGTCACGACCACGGTGCCCGCCTCGACGCGCCAGGTCGCGGCCACCCGACCGGCCACCAGGACGACGCGCGCGCCGGCGACCGACAGGCCCCGGTGGGCGTCGTCGACGATCCGGCGGCGGTCGTGGTAGCCGAGCAGCGCGTTGTCGAAGGCGGGCAGGAACCGCACCGGGGCGGGCGTGTCCGGGTCGGGGCGCGGCGCGTCGGGCAGGTCGAGCAGTTCCCGGCCGTGCTCGTCGCGGAAGGAGACCAGCTCCGGGCGCAGCGCGGCGACGGCGGCGGGCAACCCGGCGAGACCGCACCAGGCGCGCAGGTCGGCCGTCGCCGCCGGGCCGAAGGCGGCCAGGTAGCGCCGCGCCAGCTCCCGGCCGACCGGGTCGGAGCCGTCCGCGGGCAGGGGGTCGACCTCGCGGCCCAGCCAGGACGAGAGCGGGGCGTTGCGCACGCCCGCCTTCGTGCGCCAGAGCCCGCGCGGCGGCAGCTGCGCCATCGGGACGAGGGCGGCGACCAGCATCTCCCCCAGCGCCCGCGTACCCGGCGTCGACCGATCACCCGCGACGGCCCGCGCGAGTTCGCCGGCCGAGCGCGGGCGACCGTCGGCCAGCACCGCGCGGCAGGCCGCCGCGAGCCCGTCGAGGTCGACGCCGTCGAACTCGCGCCGGTAGGCGCCGAGGACCCGCTGCCGCAGCATCGCGTCGTGCCGGGCGCGCCAGGCGAGGGCGTCGTCGGCGGTGACGAGGTGGACCGTGCGGCGCATGAGGTGCGTCCGCACCACGCGCCGTTCGAGCAGCAGGTCCGAGAGCGAGGCCGGGTCGAACCCGCGCAGCCGCGACCAGAGGCCGACGAACGGTTCCTGCGGCTCCTGCGCCTGGAGGCCGCCGAGGTGGGCGACGGCGTCGAGGACCGGCAGGTCGGCGCGGTCGAGCAGCAGTTGGCGGGCCAGCGTGGCGCGGTTGAGCGCACGGGTGTCGAGCACGGTCTTGGGTGGCATGTGAGAGCGCTCTCTTCTCGCACGGGAGGTTGGTGCACAGGCTGTTCGTACCGGTGGCGAACGGTGGGCGGGCGGCGATGGGCGCGGCGACGGCCGGCTCGACCGCCGGGCCGGATGGGGGCCGCCCCCATCCGGCCCGGCGGTCACCGAGCGGCGTCGTCCCGAGCGGCGTCACCCAGAACGGTGACGTCCTGGGTGATGACGGCCCAGGCGGTGGCCCACGAGGTGGCCCTCAGCTCGACTTCCGGCCGTCGAGCGACTCGCGCAGGATGTCGGCGTGCCCGGCGTGCTGGGCGGTCTCGGCGATGACGTGCAGGAGCACCCGGCGCACGCTGCGCACCGCGCCCGGCTCGTTCCAGGGCGCGGCCGGCAGCGGGTGCGCCACCGACAGGTCGGGCAGGGACGCGACGACCTCCCCGGTGCGGGCGGCGACCCGCTCGTACCGGGCGACGACCCCGGCGAGCGCCTCGCCCGGCAGCATCCGGAAGTCGTTCTGGTGGTCGATCGCCCACTGCGGGTACTCCCTGGCCGTGCCGGCCGCGAAGTCCGCCCACGTCACCCCGTCGGGCAGGTCGTAGCTCAGCGCCGAGGTGCCCTCGGCCGCGAACCGCACCCACGCCTCCTCCATCGACGCGACGTGCTTGACCAGCCCGCCCAAGCACAGCGCGCTGACCGTGGTCCGCTCGCCCGCCTGTTCGTCGGTGAGCCCTTCCGTCGTGGCGATCAGGGAGGCCCGCGCGACCGCGAGCTGGGCGAGCAGTTCGGTCCGCTCGGCGTCGAGGGCGGGGTCGGGCGTGGTGGTGCCGGTGGTGCTCACGTGGTCGTGCCTTCCGGTCGTTGTGCGGTGCGGGACCACCATCTCAGGGATAGCGGCCAGGTCCTGTCCGCTTCTCGGGCACCATCGGAGATGTGCACAAGACCTCCGCTCGGCTGCTGGCGTTGCTCTCGCTGCTCCAGGCGCGCCGGGACTGGCCGGGCGCGGAGCTGGCGCGGCGGCTGGACGTCAGTCCGCGCACCGTGCGCCGGGACGTCGACCGCCTGCGCGAGCTGGGCTACCCCGTCGCGGCCGTCAAGGGTCCCGACGGCGGGTACCGGCTCGACGCCGGGGCGGAGCTGCCCCCGCTGCTGTTCGACGACGAGCAGGCCGTCGCGCTGGCCATCGCGCTGCGGATCGCCACCTCCTCCGGGGCCGGCATCGAGGAGGCCGCCGCACGCGCGCTGCACACCGTCCGCCAGGTGATGCCCGCCCGGCTGCGCCACCGCATCGACACCTTCCGGGCCACCGCCGTCGAGCGGTCCGCGCCCGGCCGGGCGCCCCGGGTGGACAGCGGTGTGCTGACGGCGCTCAGCGCCGCCGTCCACGCCCGCGAGGTGCTGCGGTTCGACTACGCGGCCGGGTCGGAGCAGGGCGGGCAGGCCCCGCCGCGCCGCGTGCAGCCGCACCACCTCGTGGTCCGCGGCGGGCGCTGGTACCTGGTCGCGTGGGACCTCGACCGCGCGGACTGGCGCACCTTCCGCGCCGACCGGATCACCCCGCGCACGCCGACCGGGCCCCGCTTCACGCCGCGCGAGCTGCCCGGCGGCGAGGTCGGTGCGTTCGTGGAGGGCTGGTTCCGGGGCTCCGACGGCTCGGCGGGCACCGGCGACTGGCCCTGCCGCGGGGAGGTGGTCCTCGACCTGCCCGCCGCGACCGTGGCCCGCCGCGCCCCGGACGGGGTGGTCGAGGAACTGGGCCCGGACCGCTGCCGGCTCGTGCTGGGCTCGTGGTCGTGGACCGGCCTGGCCGCGGCGATCGGCAGGTTCGACGCCGACTTCCGGGTCGTCGGTCCCGCCGAGCTGGCGGACGCGTTCGCACGGCTGGCCCGCCGCTACGCCGCCGCCACGACCGCCGAGCCGCCGCCCGCCCCGCCGAACCGCACCCGTCGCGACGGGTCCCGGCAGCCGCCGGACGACGCACCCCGGTGACGTGCGGCCGGTCGGCGTGCGCCCGCGTCGTGCCGCGCCGACGGGCCACGACCGCCGAACCCGCACGACGGCCCACGCACCGGGAGAACCGCCTGTCACGTCTTACGGCGCTGTCTCGTCTCGTTGGTGCACGGGTTGCCGACAGGAGCACGGAGACGGAAGTGGCACGAGAAATCGTTGTGATCGGCGGCGGACTGGCCGGGCTGACGGCGAGCATCGCCTGCGCGGAGGCCGGAGCCTCGGTCACGCTGCACGAGGCGCACTCCACCCTCGGCGGCCGGGGCAGGACGACACCGCCGCCGTACGTGGCGCACGAGGGCGCGCACGTCTTCTACGCCGACGGCCCGCACTGGAGCTGGCTGGTCGAGCGCGACCTGGTCGGCGAACTCGCCAGGATCCCGGCCAGGGCGGCGCTGGTGGCGGGGTTCCGGTACGGCGGGAAGCTTCGTCGCCGCCCCTTCCCCGGCCTGCTGCGCATGGTCCGCGACCGGCGGCGGCCCGCGCCCGTGGACCGCGACTTCGCGAGCTGGGCGGGCGAGCGGTACGGCGAGGAGGCCGCGCGGGCGGCGGCCAACGCGATCGGCGTCGTGACGTTCGACGCCGACACCGGGCGGCTGTCGGCGGCGTTCGTCTGGGAACTGCTGCACCGCGTGTTCGCGCCCGCGCCGCCCGCGGTGCGGTACGTGGTCGGGGGCTGGCCCACGGTGTTCGACCGCATGGCGGAGCGCGCGCGGCAACTCGGCGTGCGGATCGAGATGAACTCCCGGATCACCGAGATCCCGTCGACGCCCACGATCGTGGCCACCGAGCTGGCCAGCGCCCGCGCCCTGCTCGGTGACGACTCGCTGGAGTGGGAGAGCGGTCGGTGCGTGATGCTGGACCTCGCGGTGCGCCGCGAGCGCGGCGACTTCTTCATCGTGTTCGACGCGGACCAGGGCGGGTTCCACGAGTGCTACACGATGCAGGACCCGACGCTCGCGCCGGCGGGCGAGTCGCTGTTCCAGCTCGACATGCCGATCCGGCCCGGCGAGTCACGAGCCGACGCGACGGCCAGGGTGGAGGAGCTGGCCGACCTCGCCGTGCCCGGCTGGCGGGAGCGCACCACCTGGAAGCGCACCGCCGTCGCGCGGGGGCGCAGCGGCGCGCTCGACCTGCCGGGCCGGACGTGGCGCGACCGTCCCGCGATCGTGCGCGGCGGTGACGTGTTCCTGGCCGGCGACATGGTGGCCGCGCCGGGGATGCGCGGGGAGATCTCCATGAACAGCGCCGTGATCGCGGCTCGGGAGGCACTGCACGCGGCCGGTGTCACCACGTCGGCCGCACGGCGCTGACCACCGCGGTGCTCTTCCGGAGTTCCGCCTCCGATCGATGTCGGCCACTGGCATCGGCCGGGTCCGGCACCGTCACCGAGCACCGCGGGTGCCCGGCGACCGTCGCCGACCCCGGCGTGCCGGCGCCCGCCCGCGCTCGTCGGGCGGGCGTCGGCGGTGTGGCGTCAACAGGCTTTCACGGAGCTGACCCGGTTGCGGATGTGGTCGGCGATCTTGCCCTGGAACTTGTCGGGGATCGTGTCGATCGGCGACTTGTAGCCCGCGTGCTCGTACAGGCACCACGCCTTGCCGCTGATGTTGCGCGCCGAGTAGACGTGGTCGTTGAGCTTGCCGCCGGAGATGCCGCCCAGGTCGTAGGCGCCCTTCCGCAGGGCCAGCCGCGGCGGTTCCCCGTTCTCGCCGTGGTAGATGCAGAACGACGACGCCTCGCACTCCCAGTTGGCCGGCACGGCCGAGGCCGTCGTCGCCGGCACGGTGAGGGCCGTCGTCGCGCCGAGGGCCAGGGCCGCGGCGGTGATCGCGCGTCGGATGCGCATGGTTGTCTCCCCCTTCGGGTGGTTCCGACCGGTGCACGCCCGGCCGGTGTGGCGTGGGGACCCGGCCGAGTGCCGGGAGAGCGCCCGGGTGGCGTCACCCACGCCGTGACATCGTGCGTGGTCGGCGGAGGCGGGGTGGACGGGGTCCAGCGAACCGTCCACTCCGGACGCCGGCCGGCGACCGGACCACGTCCGGGGCGGTGGCGCGACGAAGAACCCCCTTGGCACGCCTCGGGTATCCGACCCGGAGTGCCCAGGACCGAGGCTAGGCCGGCCGCCGCCGGGACAAAACCATTGCCACCCGATCGGGCAGTGGCACTGACGGGCGGTGAAGCGAACGACCCTTCCCGGCTCGGATACCACCGCATCGGGTAAAGCGCAGCGATCGTCGGTCACGCCCGGACACCGACGACGACCACCGCCGCCTTGACAGGCAAGTCACCACTTGCCTATAACTGTGCCGTGGACGCAGACGTCGACCTGTTCAAGGCGATCGGTGACGCGACGCGACGCACCATCCTGGACGAGCTGACCGAAAGGGACGGTCAGACACTGTTCGAGATCTGCGGCAGACTGGCGATGAAGCACGGCTTGGCGCTGTCGCGCCAGGCCGTCTCGCAGCACCTGGCGGTGCTCGAACAGGCAGGTCTGGTGCACACCCGGCGACAGGGCCGGTACAAGTTCCACCACCTCGACACGAGCCCGCTGCGCTCGATCGTCGAGCGGTGGCCCATCGACCGAGAGGAACCGAACCCGTGATCCGCATCAACATCACCAGCGTGCTCGTCGACGACCAGGCCAAGGCGCTGGCCTTCTACACCGAGAAGCTCGGCTTCACCAAGAAGACCGACGTGCCCGCCGGCGGCGCGCGCTGGCTCACCGTGGTCTCCCCCGCCGACCCGGATGGCGTCGAGCTCCTGCTGGAGCCCGACGGCCACCCGGCGGCGGGCCCGTTCAAGAAGGCCCTGGTCGACGACGGCATCCCGTACACCCAGTTCGCCGTCGACGACGTCTACGCCGAGGTCGAGCGGCTCAAGGGGCTGGGCGTCGAGTTCACCCAGGAGGCGACCGACCTGGGCCCCGTGGTCACCGCCGTCCTCGACGACACGTGCGGCAACCTGATCCAGATCGCCACGTTGAAGTAGTCACCCCGGCCGGCCACCTCCCGACGGCCCCGGAGCGGGGCGGTGCGCGGTCAGGACACGCCGCACCGGCTCAGCCACGGGCCGAAGTGGTCGGCCACGACGCCGGCCAGACCGCCCACGCTGAGGCTGCCGTCGACCTCGACCACGCGCAGGCCGTGTTCCCGCGCCCGCTCCACCACGTCCTCGGCCGGCAGGCGGTCACGGGCGACCCGGTTCGCCCGCGCCCGCCGCGGGTCGCTCACCGGGGCGGACACGTCCGCCGCCCTCGGCAGCTCCCGGAGCCGGCGCTGCCGGAACGCCTCGGTCGGCACGAGGAACACGGCCTGGCGCGGGTCGGCGAGCAGCGGTGCGACGAGTTCCGGTCGCAGGCCCCACCCCTCGGCGACGAGCGGGCGACCGCTGGACAGGGCGCGCAGGTCGTCGAGCACCATGCCGAACCGCTCGACGTGGCCGCGCTTGCAGTTGTCCGCCATCTCCTCCGGCGACGGGCGGACCCAGTTCGTGTCGGGGTCGTGCGCCTGCAACACCTGCCAGGCGTGCCGGTGCGGGTAGCGGCCCGCGTGGGCGAGCGCGCGGTCGTAGTGGCCGCGCGCGTCGTGGAAGTCGTAGTGGTACGCCGTCACCCCGAACCGGCGGGACAAGAGCCATGCGACGCTCGTCTTGCCGGCCCACTGCGCGCCGCCGATCCACAGGACAGTGCCGAGTTCACCAGAAGGTCCCCACCTCATGACCGCAAGGGTGACGGTCCCCGCGACCCGGATCAAGTCTTGTTTTTGCTGGTCAAAGGTGGTTGAGTAAGACCTGTCGGAAATGCGGTCCCCACCTCGTTCCCGACCCGGTGGTCGGCTCGCCGACCACCTCGGGCCCGGCGTCGGCCGTCGGCGAGCGCGCCCGCGACCGGCCGACCCCGCCCGTCCACAGTGGACGGTGGTCCGACCCCGGCGCACACGGCACACGTCCGAAGGAGAGCGCGGGGTGCGACGATGAGCGGCGGGCGGGTGTCGACCGTGTCCGTCGGCGTGGTGCGCCCCCTGTCCTGGCACGGGCGCACGGTGGTGTCGGGCATCGGGAAGCGGCCGGTCGACGGGCCGGTCGAGGTCACCCGGCTCGGGTTGGCGGGCGACGAGCAGGGCGACCGGAAGCACCACGGCGGGCCGGACAAGGCGGTCCTCGTCTACCCGGACGAGCACTACCGGGAGTGGGCGCGGCAGCTCGGCGAGCTCGACCGGCCCGCGTTCGGCGAGAACCTCACCACCACCGGCATCTCGGAGGGCGACGCGGTGCTGGGTTCGGTCTACGCGGTCGGCACCGCCGTGCTCCAGGTGAGCCGGCCGCGCCGGCCCTGCTACCGGCTGGCCGCCCACCACGGCGTCGAGGACATGGCCGTGCGCACCCAGCGCAGCGGCCGGACCGGTTTCTACTGCCGGGTGCTGACGCCCGGCCACGTGGCCGCCGGCGACCGCCTCGAACCGCTCCACGTGCCCCGCCACGGCATCACCGCGGCCGAGGTGCACCGCGTGCTCAACGTGGACCGCGCCGACCTCGCCGCCGCCCGACGCCTGCTCGACCACGCCGAGGTGCTGCCCGCCTCCTGGGTCGCGGTGCTCCGCACGCGGCTCGACGGGCGGCTGGACGACCAGGGCGCACGCCTGCACGGCCCGGCGGGACCCGGCGCCGACACCCCGCCGCGGCCGGGCAGCCGATCGGCGACCTGACCCGCTGCCCGCGCCGGGGCCCCGCGTCAGACCACCTCGAAGTTCGCCATCATCGCCATGTCCTCGTGCTCGGCGTTGTGGCAGTGGAACACGTAGCGGCCGCGGTAGCCGTCGAACCGCATGACGACCTCGACCGCCTCGCCGGGGCTCAGGTCGACGGTGTCCTTGATGCCGCCGTCGAACGGTCCGGGTGGGCCGCCGCCGCGCGACAGCACGTGGAACCCCACCAGGTGCAGGTGCACCGGGTGGTGCACGTCGGCGATGAACCGCCAAACCTCGACGTCGCCCAGCCGGGGCGTGGCCGACATCCGGTCCGGCGCGAACGGTTCGCCGCCGATCACCCAGCCCGCCCGGCCGTGGACCCGACCGCCGCGGAAGGAGAACTCACGGGTCGTCGTGGCCTGCGACCGGGACGGCGGCGTGATCGTGGCGAGCTTCGCAGGCACGCGGCTGTCGTCCGGCGCGGAGCGGGCGACGACGAACTTCATGACCCGCGCGGTCGTGCCGCTGCCCAGGCGGTTCACCAGGGTGACCTCCGCGCCCACCGGGTACCGCCCGAAGTCCACCACGACGTCGTAGCGCTCCGCCGGCGCGACGGGCAGGTGGTCGTGGCTGCGCGGCGCGTCGAGGAGCCCCTGGTCGCTGCCGATCTGCACGAACCCGCCCCCGCCGGGCGGCGGCGGGTCCAGCGCCAGGTCGTAGCGGCGGGCGTTCGAGGCGTTGAGGACGCGCAGCCGGTGCCGGACCGCCGCCACCTCGTGGACCGGCCACGGCGCGCCGTTGACGAGGATCACGTCGCCGAACACGCCTTCCACGTAAGCGTCCTCGACGCCCGGCACGGTCCGCAGCGTCCTGTCGAGGGACGGGTACGCGAACGCGCCGTGCTCGTCGAAGGCGCGGTCGACGATCATCAGCGGCAGCTCGCGGTCGCCCGACGGCAGGCCGAGGGCGTCCTCCTCGTCGTCGCGCACGAGGTGGAAACCGGCCAGTCCCCGGTACACGGCGGGACCGGTGAAGTCCATGCGGTGGTCGTGGTACCACAGCGTCGCCGCGCGTTGCCGCAGCGGGAAGACGTAGTCGCGGGAGCCGTTGGAGATCCGGGCGCGGGCGTCGTGCGTGCCGTGGCCGCCGTGCCCGGCGTCCCAGCCGGTCACCGGCAGGACGAGCTCGGTCGGGTAGCCGTCGGAGTCGGCGGGCGTCCGACCGCCGTGCAGGTGGACCACGGTCGGGACGGGGAGTTCGTTGCGGTGGTGGACCACGGCTGTCCGGTCCCGCCGCGACTCGACGGTCGGTCCGGGGAACGTCCCGTCGTAGCCCCAGATCGGCGTGCGGACGCCCGGCAGGATCTCGGCGGTCGACTCGCGCTGGGTGATCGCGTAGTGGTCGGCGTCGTCCGTCCGATGTGGACTGATCACTCGTGGGACCGGCAGCGGCACGCGGAACGGTTCCGGCAGCGGCAGCGCGCTGCGCAGCAGCTCGCCCGTGCCCTGCGCGCCCGTGCCGAGCAGCCGGGGCCCGGCGAGGCCGGCGGCGAGGAGGAGGCCGGCGCCGCCGGTCAGGCCCAGGAAGGCCCGCCGGGGCAGCGCCCGCCCGCTCACCCGGCCACCCGTCGCGCCTGCGGGCCCCACACGGCGATGGTCGTCAGCGCCATCGCCGCGACCAGCGCGACGCCGAGCGGCACGTGCAGGTCGAGCGCGCCGGCGAGCCCGGCGACGTACTGCCCGGTCTCGCCGACGGTGACGAGCAGGCTGACGGCGAACAACCACCGCGGTCCGCGCGCCAGCCACAGCACCAGCGCGGCCACGACCTGCGCGTAGCTCAGGTACGACACGATGTCGGCGCCCCACCGGTGCGCCCAGAGCATGTCGTAGTCGCCGTTCAGGTAGCCGCCGGCGAACACCGGTTGACCGATGATCGCGACGGCGTGGACGCTCACGAGCACCCGGCTCACCAGCAACACCCCCGGAAATATCATGGCGCTCACGTTAGGACTTCAAGTGAGGTTGAAGTCAACGCGCATGATCGACCGGGCGGCCCGTGCGCGTTCGTGGCCGCATCGCCCATCACGGGGTGAGGCGCGCGGCGGCGGGACGGCCGGCAGCCTTCTCCACCGGCACACCCGGCCGGGTGCGGGAGTCACCGGCTCCCGCACCCGATGAGCGACCGGCCTCGCCGACGGCCCGTTCAGCCCCGCTCCTCGTGGTGGCGCAACCACTGCTTGACCGCCAGCCCCCAGCTGTAGCCGCCGAGGCCGCCGTCGCGGCGGTGCACCCGGTGGCACGGCACGAACAGGCCGACCCGGTTGACCGCGCACGCCCGCCCGGCCACGCGCGGCGCGGCCGGCAGGAGGTCGCGGTAGGTGGTCGTCGTGCCGGCGGGCTGCTCCCGCAACCGCCGCCACACCCGCTGCGTCAACGGTGTCCCCGGCTGGCGCACTTCGACGGCGTCGAGCGCGGTCAGCTCACCGTCGAAGTACGCCCGCGCCGCCGCCAGCGCCGCGGTGGGCGCACGCCGGGGCGCGGTCGGCGCCCTCGGCGCGCGCAGGGAGTCGAACAGCTCGTCGGCGGTCGCGGCGAACCCGCACGCGGCCACCGCACCGTCCGCGTGGCTGACGATCACCAGCGGGCCGACCGGCGTGTCCAGCACCTCGACGCCGAGCGGTGTCATGCCGCCGGCTCGGTTGCCACCCGGCGGTAGGCCCGGTGGACGAACACCAGCGGGCAGCCCGTGCCGTCCGGCGCGCTCCGCACGTGGCGGACCGCGCCGAGGAACAGGGTGTGGTCCGCGACCCGAACGCGCTCCCCGATCCGGCAGTCGACGGCGACCACGCTGCCGGCCAGCACCGGGTTCCCGGTCACCGGCGACGGCGTCCAGGCCAGGCCCTCGAACTCGGCCTCGCCCTCGGGGCGCGACCGGGCGAACCGGTCGGCCAGGTCGCCCTGGTCCGCGCCCAGGACGTTGACCGTGTAGGAGTCGGCCCTGGCCAGCAGACCGTGGGTGCGGGTGCGGTGCCCGACCGCCACCAGCAGGGTCGGCGGGGCGAGCGACACCGAGAGCACCGAGTTGACGGTCATGCCGTGCGGACCGCCCGGTCCCCTGGTGGTGAGGACGGCGACCCCGGTGGGCAGGTGCCGCATCGCGCGCCGGAACGCCTCCCCCTCCGGGGTGAGCGGAGGCGTGCCGGACGACGCGGGTCCCAGTGTCACCACACCGGGACCTGCGGGTCGGGCGCGGCCGGCGCCGGGAAGTGCGGCACGACCTCCTCGGCCAGCTGGGCGACGGCCTCCGCCGCCGGCCGCCGACCGTGCTGGACACCGAGCGCGCCGTGGTTGATGCCCGCCTCCTGCCAGCGGTGCAGCAGGTCGAGCAGGCCCTCGCTGCCGGTCTGGAGCACGAAACCGCCCCGCAGCGGCGTCGGCGGGTGGCGGGGGTCCTCCACCAGCTCGATCCACTCGTTGGTGGCCACCGGCTTGAACTCGCCGCCGGGGATGAGCGAGCGCCAGGCGGCGACCCGCTGCCCCAGCGCGGTGGTGCCGTCGGCGTTGGCCGCGCCGGGGTAGACGAGCCACCCGTCGGCGTGCTCGGCGATCCACTCGGGCGTCTGCTGCGACCTGCCGGTGACCAGCAGCGGGATTCGGCCGCTGACCGGCTTGGGCAGGAGGTCGACGCCCTGCATCCGGCTCAGCGGGGACGAGACGCTGGGCTTCACCGACTCCAGCAGCGTCCGGAACAGGTGGACCGTCTCCCGGTAGCGCTCGCCCCTGGACTCGAAGTCGACGTTGTAGGCGGGGAACTCGGCCGGGCGGTCGCCCGAGGCGACGCCCAGGACGAGGCGGCCACCGGAGAGGTGGTCGATGGACGCGGACTGCTTCGCCAGGTCGATCGGGTGGCGCAGCGGGAAGATGGCGCTGCCGGCGGCCAAGGCGGCGTGCCGCGTGTGCGCGGCCAGCCAGGCCAGGTACGTCCACGGGTCGTAGACCTGCCCGACGTCGCCGAAACCGGGGTCGAACAGCGGGACGTCGCGCACCCAGATGGCCGCGAACCCCGACCGGTCGGCGAGCTTCACCACCTCGCCCTGACCGGCCATGCCGGCCATGTCACCGGTGTACTGCCACAGCGGGAGGAACAGCCCGACTGTCAGGCGGCCGGGGGTGAACATCGTGCGGTACCCGCGGTGTCCGGCGAACCGATCTGTTTCGAGCACACCAACCTCCACTTGAGTAAACGTTCAACCAACCCTAGCGTGCTCTGGAGTGAGCGTTCAACCAGGAGGCCGCGCTTGAGCGAACGTTCAATCCAGTAGGGTGGCGGGATGGCGGTACGGACGACGGGCGACGCAGCGGTGGGTGAGGCGGACACGCGGACGCGGATCGTGCGCGCCACCGCGATGCTCCTGCAACGCCAGGGTTACGAGGGCACCTCGATCAAGCGGATCAGCGCGGAGGCCAGGGTCACGCAGGGCTCCGTCTACCACTTCTTCCCCGGCGGCAAGGAACAGCTCGCCGTGGAGGCGCTGCGGCACGGGGCGGAGGAGTTCACCGAGCTGCTGCGGGCCGGCCTGGACAGCGCCGAGGACCCGGCCGAGGCGGTGGCGGCCTGCGCCGTGCGGCTCGCGGACACCCTGCGGGTGTCGAGCTGGACCGACGGCTGCCCGGTGGCGGCCACCGCGCTGGAGACCATCGGCGCGTCACCGGACATCCAGCGCGCCTCGGCGCAGGCGCTGCGGCAGTGGCAGGAGCTGCTGGCGGCCAAGTTGACGACCGGCGGCGTGCCGGACGCGGCGGCCCGCGCCCTCGCGTGCACGATCATCAGCACGCTGGAAGGTGCCGAGCTGATCTGTCGCGTCTCGGCCGACGCCGCGGCGCTGCACACCGCCGCCGTGCACCTGGCGCAGCTCGTCCGCCTGCACATGAGCTGACGGGGCCGCGCCTCGCGCCCTGGTGGTGACGCGGTCTCCGGTGATTGCGCGGGTGGTCGTCGGTCCGGCCGCCGCCTGGAGTCGGCCGCCGGTTCGGTGGTCGTCGGGGTTCGGTGGTCGTCGGGGTTCGGCCGTCGCCGGTCAGGCCGAGTTCGCGTGTTCCGCCTTCCGGCGCGCCGGCCACCTGCCCGTCGCGGCCCGCCAGACGAAGTAGGCGCCGGCGAGGAGCCAGAGGAACCCGTTGGCGCCGTCTTCGAGCGTGCCCCGCTCGCCGCCCCGGTCACCCGCCAGCGAGACGACGGTCGCGACGACCGTGGCGGCGACGATCCCCGCCACCGCCGCGCCGACCCCGGCGACGACGCGCAGGACGACGTGGGCGCGGACGACGCCGGCCACGTGGATCGCGAGCCCGCACATCCCGGCGATGATGCCCCACCCGCCGATCTCGTTCAGCTCCGGCACGTAGTCGTCCGCGCCGAAGTACAGGACGACCATCAACGTGAGCATCGCCCCACCGACGACCGCGAGCACCCCGCAGACCACGAGCACCACCCGGCCCACCACCGCCGCCATCGTCAGCCTCCACACCGTGGGTGGTCGATACGGCGGCAACGTAGCCGGCCCGACCGGGACCGGTCCCAGCACCGGGAAGCGCCTTCCGGGGTTGCCCGGACCCGCCGCGACCGGGTGCCGCTCCCCCGGCGGACGACGAAGACCGGCGGCGCATCGCGCGGCGGCTCGTCCACCACCGCGAGCCCGGCGGGCGAGACTGATCAGGAATCGAGAAGCGCCGGTCACCGGGCCGCGCCTAGCGTTCTCGCCATGACCTCGATCGACACCATCACCCTCGACGTGACCGACGTCGCCGCCGCCGAGCGCTTCTACGCCACCGCCTTCGGGCTCGACGACCGGCTGCGCCTGCGCGCCTCGCGGGAACCGTCCACGGGCTTCCGCGGGTTCACCCTCACGCTCACGGTGGCCCAGCCGGCCGACGTCAACGCCCTGGTCGACGCCGCCGTCGACGCCGGCGCGACAGTCCTCAAGCCCGCCGCCAAGTCGCTGTGGGGCTACGGCGGCGTCGTGCAGGCCCCGGACGGCACGATCTGGCAGATCGCCGGCACCGCCAAGAAGGACACCGGCCCGGCCACCGGTCGGATCGAGCAGGTCGTCCTCCTGCTGGGCGTTTCCGACGTGGCTGCGAGCAAGCGGTTCTACGTCGGGCGCGGCCTGACCGTCGCGAAGAGCTTCGGTCGGATGTACGTCGAGTTCGACTCCGGGTCCGGCCCCGTCAAGCTGGCGCTGTACCGACGCCGCGCCCTGGCCAAGCACGCCGGTGTCTCCCCCGACGGCACCGGGTCGCACCGGATCGCCATCGGCGCCGCCGTCGAGCCCTGGACCGACCCGGACGGGTTCGCCTGGGAGACCACCGCCCTGGCGACGACGTCCTGATGTGCCGCTACCGCCTGCCCGGCATGGTCGCCGCACTCGCCCGCGAGGCGGCCGGGACCCCCGCCGAACCCCGTCCCGGCTCCGACGACACCGCGTCGGGCCGGGCCACCACGAGCGTGGCCGGCCCGGACGACGCCGACCTCGCGAGGCCGCCGCGCTGACGGCCGCGCGGTCGGCGGGCGTGGATTCAGCGGGCACGGGCCCGGCGGGGCCTCCGTCGCCCGCGCGAACCGGTGGCGCGACGGCCTGCCCGCGCCACGTTGTCCACAGTGGACCCACCGCGCCCGGTACGCCGAGAGCTGATCCGCTCACAGCGGAGAAGCCGGCGAACGGCGGCCGGGTGGCGGCATCGTCTGGCACATGACGAACACCGAGAAGCAGCCGCTGTTCGACCACCGGCTCCGCGAACGTTTTCTCGGCCGACGGGTGCTGGTCCTCGACGGCGTGCTCGACGACGACAACGGGACGGTGCTCGCCACGCAGCTGCTGTCCCTGGCGAGCGAGGACCCCGAGAAGGACATCGCGCTGTGGATCCACTCGCCGGGCGGCTCGGTCCCCGCGATGCTGGCCATCCGCGACGTGATGCGGCTCATCCCCTGCGACGTGGTCACGCTCGCGCTGGGCCTGGCGTGCAGCGCCGGGCAGTTCCTGCTGTCCGCGGGCACACCGGGCAAGCGGATGGCCCTACCCCACGCCCGAATCCTGATGCACCAGGGCTCGTCCGGCATCGGTGGCACGGCGGTCGAGGTGGAAGTGCAGGCGGATGACCTGCGGCACACCAGGGACACGGTGCTCGGGCTCATCGCGGAGGACACCGGTCAGCCGATCGAGCGCATCTTCACCGACTCGCTGCACGACCGCTGGTTCACCGCCGAGCAGGCCCTGGACTACGGCTTCATCGACCACATCGTCGACGACCTCGCCCAGATCGTGCCCGTGCGCACGCACCGGCTGGGCCTCGACTCGACGGCGGGAGCCCGCGCATGAGCACCTACACCATCCCCAACGTCATCACGCGCGGCGCGGGCGGCGAGCGGATCATGGACGTCTACTCGCACCTGCTGTCCGAGCGGATCGTCTACCTCGGCACCGCGATCGACTCCGGCGTGGCGAACGCGCTGATCGCCCAGCTCCTGCACCTGGAGGCGGACAACCCGGAGCTGCCGATCAACCTGTACATCAACTCCGAGGGCGGCGACCCGTCCGCGATGCTCGCGCTGTACGACACGATGCGCTACATCAAGGCGCCGGTGGCGACGACGTGCGTCGGGCAGGCGGTCGCGGCCGGCGCGGTGCTGCTCGCCGCCGGCGAGGCCGGGCGCCGCTCGGTGCTGCCCCACACGCGGGTGGTGCTGCACCAGCCCGCGGCGCAGGGCCGCGGCACCATCCCGGACCTCATCCTCCAGGCCGACGAGGTCGTGCGGGTGCGCACCCAGTTGGAGGAGATCCTGTCGGCGCACACCGGTCGCGACGTCGCGGACCTGCGGCACGACACCGACCGGGACCGCGTGTTCGACGCGGCGGGCGCGGTCGCCTACGGCCTCGCGGACCACGTCCTGGACCGCCGGACCTGAGGCACCGCCGGACCTGGGGCCGGGAGCCTCAGGCGGCCAGCAGCACGGGCCCCGCGGGACGGCGACCGACCGCGGGACGGCCCGTGCCGCGCCGCCGCCGGACCTGGCCCGCGACGCCGACGAGCAGGTCGGCCAGCTCGACGCCGAGCGCGCCGGTGACCGCGGCGATCATCTCGCTCGACGGCTCCTTGCGACCGCGTTCGATCTCGGACAGGTACTGCGGCGAGATGCCGGCCCGCTCCGCGACGTCGACCAGGCGGCCGCCCTGCTCCTCCCTGATCGCCCGCAGGCTGCGGCCGAGCGCTTCCCGCCACAGCGGCTCCGGCTCGCGGTCCGGTGCCGGGGTGCGGCCCTGGTGGAGTGGGATGATGTCCGCCATGCCGTCATCCTGGCACCGGTGCTCCGCCCGTTCGCGCTGATTCCGCTCCGAGCGGAACCGGCCGTCGCCGGCACACCGGCCGGCGCGCTCGGCGCGGCCTGGCCGCTCAACCCCGCGCTGCCACCGGCCCGCGCCTACCGGGCCGCGGGCTCGCCGATGTCGGCGCTGACCTCCTTCCACGTCGACCGGGGCCGACCGGGCGGCCGCGAGGACCCGGCCACGGCCGGCTCACCCGCCCGGCACCGCCGCGCCCGGCCGGGGTCCTAGCCGCGCTCCAGGCCGGCCACCGCGCGGGGTCGCACCAGGGCGGGGTCGGCGGGCAGCGGCTCGGCGGACGACGACACCGGGCCCGGTCCGGCGACCGGCAGGGTGGCGAACGTCCGCGCCAGGTCCAGCGCGATCCTCGGCGGCTGCGCGGGCGCGGCGATGAAGGCGCTGTCCGTGCCGCCGATGATCAGCGCGAGCTGGTGCCCCCGCGGCACGATCGCGTCCGTGCTCGCCAGCCGGAACGTCATGGTGTACGGCCGGCCGGGCACGAGCCGGTCCTCCCGGCTCAGCGACGCGTGGTTCGCGAGGTCCGCCCAGCCCCGGCTGAGGACGTGCAGCCCGACCGCCGCGGTGTCGGCGGAGGTGGTCCGGTAGCAGGCGTCGTCGCCGGCGGCGCTCGCGCCCCAGCAGTCCTGCGCCGTGCCCGTCGTGATGCCCTCGCCCGGACCCGCGTAGTCGCGGATGGTCGCCGGGCCGTAGTCCACGAGCACCGCCGACACCCGCGCCGTCGCCGTGCTCGGCGTCGCGGTCACGGTCACCGACCCGGTGCCGGACAGGTGGAGGTCCTGTGCCAGCGCACCGGTCGTGTACAGCACGCGGGCGCTCGACGGCCGCGTCGGCTGCGCGGCCCAGTCCGACTCGTCCTGCCTCGGGTCGTCGGTGAACACCGCGCTGCCCGCCACCGCCGGACCCTGGCTCAGCGTGCCGAGCCCGGCGGTCGGGCCGGTGACGGGGCGCAGCACGACGTCGCGGCTGCCGGCGGCGGGCCAGGCGGTCTGGTCGACCCAGACGTCCGGCTGCCGCTCGACGCTGACCCGCGGCGCGCGGCCGACGCCGCTGTCCAGGCCCAGCAGGTAGTGGTCGAACCACTGGTGCAGCGCGTCGACCCACTCGGCGCGCCGGAAGTCGAACGGGTCGACGTGGCCGGTCTGCGACAGCCACAGCCTGCGGTCGACGCCGGTCGGCGACAGCGCGCTCCACCACTGCCCGAAGTTGACCGGCTTGACGTTGAGGTCGTTGAGGCCGTGCACGGCGAAGACGCTGGCCTTGACGTTCCGCGCACCGGCCACGTAGTCGCGCTCCGCCCAGGCGGGCGCGTGGTCGCCGTTGGCGGGGAAGACCTGCGACAGCCTGCGCTGGGCGGCGGAGCAGTCCTGGCCCCGGTTCCGCGCCGAGACGGTCCGCGCGAGCCCGGCGGGCGACCCGTTGCCCACCGCGCCGTCCGAGCGGTAGTAGTCGTACCAGCTCGAAATCGCCGCGATCGGCACGATCGTCCGGAGCCCCTCGACGCCGGTCGCGGCGACCCCGTTGGCGATCGTGCCGTCGTAGGACTTGCCGATCATGCCGACGGCCCCGGTGGTCCAGCCCGCGGTCACGGGTGCGCCGCCGGTGGCCGCCGAGTACCCGGTGGCGCGCCCGTTGAGCCAGTCGACGACGGTCTTGGCGGAGCCGATGTCGGACGGGCCGCCGATGTCGACGCACCCGCGCGACCGGTTGGTGCCGGCGACGTCGACCAGCACGACGGCGTACCCGCGCGGGACGAAGAAGTTGTCGTAGAACTGCGGGAAGAGGACCGGGCGGCCGGCGGCGTCGTAGGTCTTCAGCTCCTTCTCGTTGCCCCTGCCGCAGCACGAGAAGTACGGGCTGGCGTTCATGATGACCGGCACGCGGACACCTCGCGCGGCGGCCTCCGCCGGCCGGACGACATCGGCGGCGACCCGGTCGGGGCGACCGTCTCCATCGCCGTCCCGCCCGAGGTCGACCCACACCGTTTCCCTGATGGCGGAGGCGAAGTCGTACACCGGCTCGCTCCGGTCCGCCCGGCCCACCGCGCCGGCCGCCGTCGGCGTCGCCGCACCGGCCAGCGCCACGACCGCCGCGATCACAGTTGCCACCCAGGAACGCATGGGACCGCCTCCCGGCTCGAAGTCCGTCACCCCGAGCTTGGGGGAAACGCGCGGTCCGCAGTAGGGCGGGACGTACGGGGACAGTCGGACTAACGCGGCGATCCCCCGCTGCGGCGGAGCGCGGACGCGGGAGGTGCGGAGCGCGGAGCCGGGTGCGGAGCGGGGACGCGGGGAGCGGGGACGCCGGGGGTGCGGAGCGCGGGGAGCACGCGGGGATGAAGCGGCACGCGAGGACGCCAGGACCGGGCCGCTCGGTGCGGGCAGGTCCCGCGCGGCGATCGCCGCGAGCCACCGGCCGGGGCGCCACGCCCGTCGGGCGGGGCGGCGGCGGTGGGCGCGCGTCCACGTGTCCACAGTGGACGATATCGGCCGGCGCGGCGCCGGCCGGGGTCACGCGACGGTCTTGCCCTGCGCCCGACCCGCCCGGCCGAAGCGGCGCACCCTGCGGCGCGCCCACGCGACCACGGCGACCCCCACCGTCGACAGCAGCACTAGCACGGTGTCCCCCCTTGCGCCGGCACGGTGAGGCCCGCCTCGGACAGCCTGCCGACGGCCCACGACCGCGCCTCACCGCTGTCGTGCACGGCCGTGGTCGGGCACCCCATGATCTTCGGGCCGACCTCGCTCATCTTCCGCGCGCGCTCCGCCTGCTCCGGGCCCACCACGAACGCGATGCCCCGGCACCGCTCCTGGAGGCCGGGGCGGTGGGAGCGCAGCGTCTTCGCCATCCCGCCACCGCCACCGTGCTCCTCCGGGCCGTCGGGCACCTGCACCACGACGGCGAACTGCTCACCCCTGGCGAGGGCCTTCGCCAGCACGTCCATCAGGTACCGGCGGCTCTCGTCCGCCGGCGCGCCGTCGGCGCGCACCTCCACCAGCGGCCACGACGCCCAGTCGGCTTCCGGCATGTCCCGTCCCCTTTCCACGCGAATAACGGCACGGGGCGCACTTCCGTCCCCTTAGCCTTGCCTTACCTTAGAGATTGCGGACACTGTCCGCAAGCGTCCGGGCGGCTACGATACGGCGGTGACCAGTGCGACTCGACTGCCCTGGGGCAGCCTCAATCGGGAACACATCATCCGAGCGGCGCTCAACATCGCGCGCACCGAAGGCGTCAACGCGCTGAGCATTCGGCGCCTCGCCGCGGACCTCGGCGCGTCCCGAATGTCGCTCTACCGCCACATACCGGACAAAGACGCCCTGCTCGACCTCGTCGCGAGCGCCATCGCCGAGCACGAACTCGGCATACCCGACCCCGACGACGGGACCTGGGACCAGCGCCTGACCGAACTCGCCCACGCCATGCGCAGGCAACTCCTCGCCTATCCCGGCCTGGTCGAACTGCTGACCACCCGGAGCAATACCAGCACCGGTGGGCTGCGCCTCGCCGAGGCCATCCTCGACATCCTCTACACCGCGGGCTTCGAGCAGCAGGACGCCGCCCGCTATTACCTCATCTTCGTCGACATCACGCTCGGCCGCGTCCACCGCGAACTGCACGGCGACGTCGTCGCGCCCAAGCGCACGAGCAACCTCCTCGCCGCCGCCTCCAAGACGCCGGACGAATTCCCCACCATCGACCGGACCAGTTCCGCGCTGAAGGACATCGACCAGGACGACATCTTCAACGCCGAACTGGACCTCCTCATCAACGGCATCCGCGCCGCGACCCGACCGGCGGCCCGCGCGCTGGAGTGAGCCGGGCCGCGAGAGGCCGGGACGGCGCTTTCCGCGGTCCCGGCCCGGTGATCCACGTCACCGCCGACGGCACCGCCATTCCGCCCGCCGCCGGGATCTCCGCCGCGCCCGGACGAAACGCACGCGGCGAAACACGGCCAGGCGGAACAAGGCCACGCGGAACGCGGCAGGGCGGAACACGGCAGGGCGGAAGCGATCGGGCGAACCGCGGCAGGGCGAACCGCGACAGGCGCGCTCCGCCGCGGAATACCCCGGCTCAGCGGTGGCCGTCGGTGTTCGCCGCGAGCAGCGCGCGCAACTTCTTCTTGTCGGGTTTCCCGATATCGGTCAGCGGCAGCGCGTCGAACACCCGGAGTTGTTCGGGCAGCTTGAAAACCGCGACACCCCGAGCCGCGAACTCCGCGCGCACCTCCGCCAGGTCGGGCACCGGTCCCGGACCGGGCACCACGCACGCGCAGACCCGCTCGCCCAGCTCGGCGTCCGGCACGCCCACCACCGCCGCGCGCGCCACCCACGGCAGCGAGTAGAGGACGTCCTCCAGCTCCTGCGCCGAGATCTTCTCGCCCGCGCGGTTGATCAGGTCCTTGACCCGGCCCGTCACCACCAGGTTGCCGCTCGGGTGCCACCGGACCACGTCACCGGTGCGGTACCAGCCGTCCGGGGTGAACGAGTCGACGTCGTGCCGCCCGCCCCGGAAGTAGCCCCTGGGCGTGTACGGCCCCCGCGTGAGCAGTTCGCCCGGCCGGCCGAACGGCACGTCGTCACCCGCCTCGTCGACGATCCGGACCTCGTCGTCGGGGCACATCGGCCGGCCCTGGGTCTCGGCGACCACGTCCGGCGGGTCGTCCAGCCTGGTGAAGTTCAGCAGCCCCTCCGCCATGCCGAAGACCTGCTGCACGGCGCAGCCGAGCCGGGGCAGCCGCCGGGCCACGTCGGGGGCCAGCCGCGCGCCGCCGACCTGCACGACCCGCAGGCTGGACAGGTCGTGCCGGTCCGGGCGGTGGTGCTCCAGCCAGCGGTGCGCGACGGCGGGCACGACGGACGTGATCGTCACCCGCTCCCGCGCGATCGCCGCGAAGGCCGCCTCGGGCTCCGGGGACGGCAGCATCACCACCGTGCCGCCTGCCAGCAGCGCGCCGAGCAGGCCCGGTGACCCGAGCGGGAAGTTGTGCCCGGCGGGGAGGCTCACCAGGTACACCGAGTCCGGGCCGAGCCCGGACAGCTCACCGCTGCGGCGGGCGTTGTACTCGTAGTCGTCGTGGGTCCGGGCGATGAGCTTCGGCGGTCCCGTGGTGCCGCCGGACATCAGCAGGAGCGCGACGTCGCCCGACGGTGGCGCGAGCGCGTCGAGCCGCGCCCGCAGCGCGGCGGGTTCCTCGTCGACGTGCAGCAGCGGGCGCAGGGCGGTCGCGTCCGGCGACACGCCCGCGCCCACCGCGAGCACCCGGCACGGCCGGTCCAGCCCGGCCGCCACGTCCAGCGCCAGGCGCTGGTGGTCGAAGCCGCGCCACGTCGTCGGCACCACCGCGGCCGACACGGCGGCGTGCCGCGCGATGTGCGCCAGCTCCCGTTCGCGGTAGCCGGGCAGGGCCAGCACCGGCACGACGCCGATCCTGGCCGCCGCGAACACCGTCACCACGAATTCCCAGCAGTTGTGCAGCTGCACGAGCACCGTGTCGGCGGGGCGCAGCCCGATGGAGAGCAGGTTCGCCGCCAGGGCGTCCACCCGCCGGGCGAGGTCGTCGTAGCCCAGGCGGCTGTCCCCGTCGACCAGGGCGGTGCGGTGGCCGCGCGCGTCCGCCCACCGCCAGGGCAGGGAACCGAGCGCCACGCCCCGCCAGTAGCCCTTCGCGACGTAGTCCGCCACGAGGTGCTCCGGCCACCGCACCTGCCCGTCCAACACCATTGCGCCGTCCTCCGACCGATGAAGATGACCGATGCCCGATGAGCCGTCTCGTTACTTGTAGCCCACCACCAGGGCATGGCTGAACTTCATCCGGTCGTACCGCTCGGCGCGCCGGAAACCCGCGGCGCGGATCGCCTGCTCGACGTCGCCGGGCGAGTAGACCATCCCTTCGCCGGACGCGAGCGTGATGAAGTACGGCGACATCATCCCGGCCATCAGCGAACCGGTGCCCTCGTCGTTCGAGACGTAGTTGTACACCAGGCAGACGCCGCCTTCGGGCAACGCGTCGTAGCACTTCCTGAGCAGCTCGGTGTTCCGTTCGAGCGACCAGATCTCGAAGATGTGGAAGAAGAGCACGCCGTCGATCCCCTCGGGCAGCGGGTCGTGCAGCATGTCGCCCGGATAGGTGTGCACCCGTTTCGCCAGGTCGGCCTCTGCCGCGCGCTCGGCGGCGATCGAGATCACGCGTTCCTGGTCGAAGACGGTGACTTCCAGGTCCGGGTACCGCTTGGCCAACTCGATCGCGTTCGACCCGTCGCCGCCGCCGACGTCGACCAGGTGCTTGCGGCCCGTGAAGTCGAAGTTGTCCAGCACCTGGGCGAACGCCTTGCGCGACGCGTCGCCCATGTTGTCGTAGAAGACCTGCTGCAACTCCGGGTGCGCGGTGAGCCGCTCGTACAGCGTCGTGCCGGGACCGGAGAGGTGGCGCAGGCCGACGTTGGTGAAACGGCGGGTGGCCTCCGCGTAATCGCCCATCGCCGGGTTGATGATCTTCGCCTGGATGTCGACCAGCGGCCCGAGGTACTCCGGGCTGTCGCGCAGCAGTTTCCGCCGGGCGATGTCGCTGTTGACGTACCGGTCGCCCTCCTTGCGCAGCACGTCGAGCGAGCACAGCCCCAGCAGCAGGATTCTGGCCGGCTGGCGCTCGATGCCCAGGGTCGCGGCCGCCTGGTCGACGCTGAGCCCGCCGGCGGCTTCCACGGCTTGGAACAGGTCCATTTCCAGACCGGTGCGCAACAGCTCGAAGGCCACCGGGCCGTGGATGATGAGCCTCAACAGTTCGGCGTCTTTGATGGTGATGTCGACCACTACCGCGTCCCCTTTTCACGCTCGCCCTGACAGGAAATTGCCGTACCGCCCACCCGCGCCGCCGCCGACGCGACACGACGCGGGCGTGGAGCGGGAGCACCGGACCGGCCGGCCGCGGGCCGCGGTCGGATCGGCGCTCCCGTGCCGCCCGGTGGCCCGCGCTGCGCGGGCGGGGTCCCGCACCGGCCGCCGGGCGTCACGGCGCCACCCAGGCGGACGCCGGGTCGGCGACGCCGAGCCGGTCGGCGACGACCGCGACGACCTCGTCCCGGTGGGCCGCGAGGTAGAAGTGGTCGCCGGGGAAGGTCACGAGGTCGAACGGCGCGGCGGTGCGGTGCCGCCAGCCGCGGACGGCGGAGGGTGCGACCTCGGTGTCGTCCGCGCCGGCCAGGGCCGTCACCGGGCAGCCCAGCCGCGTCGCCGGACCGGGGCGGTAGGCGTCGAGCACGCGCAGGTCGCCGCGCAGCGCGTCGAGCATCGCCGCCCGCTGGTCGGGCTGGTCCAGCGACGCCGGGTCGACCCGGCCCCACCGCCGCAGGGCGGCGACCAGCTCGGCGTCACCGGCGTCGCCCCGCCGGGGGCGCTCCGCGCCCGGCGGCGGGCTGGCGGACACGAACAGGCGCTCCGGCGTCAGCCGCCGGGAGTCGAGCCGCCGCGCGATCTCGTAGGCGAGCACGGCGCCCATGCTGTGGCCGAACAGCGCCAGGCGGTGCCCGCGCAGTGGCCGCAGGGCGTCGGTGATCTCGTCCGCCCAGGTGTGCAGGGCCGACGACCGGGGCGGCGGCGGCGTCGCCCCACCGCGTCCGGGGTACTGGACCGCGAGGAGCTCCACCGCCTCGGGCAGCGCCCTGGCCCAGGGGTGGAAGAAGCCGGCGTCGCCGCCGGCGTGCGGGCAGCACACCAGCACGGCGCGCAGGTTCGGGCGCGACAGCGGGCGGCGGAGCCACTGGTGCCGGGCGCTCACGACGGCAGCCCCGGTCCGGTGTCGCGCAGCAGCTCCGCGAGCGCGGCGACGGTCGGCTCGTTCATGATGCGCCCGAGGACGACGTCGAAGGGCACGGTGGGCGCGAAGGGCCGGGCGAGACCGGCCAGCCGGGCGGCGACCAGCGAGTCGCCGCCGAGGTCGAACAGGTTGTCCTCCCGGCCCACCGTCGTCACGTCGAGCGCCTCGGCCCACTGCTCGGCCAGCCGCTGTTCGAGGTGGTCACGGGGTTTCGCGCGGCCGGCGGGCGTGGGTTCGGCCGCCGCGGCGGTGGCCGCCACCCAGCGGGCGAGCCGCGCCCGGTCGAGCTTGCCGTTGCGGGTGACCGGGAGCGCGTCGACGACCTGGACGTCGGCGGGGCGCATGTAGTCGGGCAGCCGCCGGGCGAGCCAGGCGGACACGTCGTCCAGGTCCACGACGGCGTGGTGGGACTTGAAGGACGCGGCGATCAGCCGCTGCCCCAGCGGCGCGCCCGCCAGGTCGTCGCCGACCAGGACGATCTGCTCGGCGCCCGCGGCGGTGAGCAGGTCGACCCACTCGTCGGCGCGCAGGAACGGCCGGTCGCCCCGGTGGTCGGCGACGTCGTTGCCGGGCTCGCCGGTGCGGAACAGGAACTCCATCGAGATCAGCAGCTCCGGCCGGTCCTCGGTCATCTCGGTCAGCACCAGCCAGCCGCCGGGCGCGAGCAGGTCGCGCAGGCGCTCGACCAGGCGCGGCAGGTGCGCGGTGTTGTGCAGCACCTGGGCGGCCACGATCACGTCGAAGCTGGTGGGGCGCAACCCCTGGGCGCGGTGGTCGCGGTTGACGTCGAACAGGCCGAACCGGACGCCGGGGTACTCGCCGAAGCGCCGCTGCGCCTCGGCGAGGAAGAACCGGGACACGTCGGTGAACAGGTAGCCGAGGGGCAGGTCGGCCAGCGCGGGCAGCAGCGTCGCGGTGGTGCCGCCGATGCCCGCCCCGATCTCCAGGACGCGCAACGGGAACCGCGTGCCCGCCGAGTCCGCGACGCCGCGGACGAGCGCGGCGACGCCCGCGTTGAGGCCCCTGGCGAGGGCGTTGTGCTCGTAGGCCGCCGCGGCGATGTGCTGTCGCCCCTCGGGGAACAGCAGGTGCGTGGTCTCCAGCTCGCCGCGCAGCTGGGCGGGCAGGTGGTCCGCGCAGTCGCGGAAGAACGCGAGCAGCTCGGCGGGCCACAGGTCGTCCGGCCTGGCCCGCTCGGCGGCCCGCCAGGCTTCCGCGATCGAACCGGGCTCGGGCGCGCGCAGGCCGCGGAACCCGCCCTCGCACCGCTCGACCAGGCCGGCTTTCTCCACAGTGGACAGCCAGCGGCGCACAAGTCGGTGGTGCAACGGGATCACGCCGAGCCGGCGGATGATCTCGGGGACCGGGTGGACGGCGTCGGGGTCGGCGAACAGCCCGCCCTCGCGCAGCGCGCCCGCCAGGGACAGGTGCACGGCGTGCTCGACCCGGTCGAGGAACGCGGCGACGGCGTCCCGGTCGAGCGGTTTGACGTGCTCCTCCCACGCCGCGTGCGCCGCCGCGCCGATCGCCGGGTCGACCACGGGCTCGGCGCGCTTCCGCGCGGGCTCGACGATCGCGACGAGCCGGCGCTGCATCGGCTCGTCGCCGTCGACGAGCACCGCCGCCCGCGCCACGGCGGGGTGCGACTCCAGCGCGGCCTCGACCTCGCCCGGCTCGATGCGGTGGCCGCGGATCTTGGTCTGGTCGTCGGCGCGGCCCAGGAACTCGATGACGCCGTCGGGCCGGTAGCGCCCCAGGTCGCCGGTCCGGTACAGGCGCTCGCCCGTGTCCGGGTGGGTCGGGAACCGGTGGGCGGTCTTGGCGGGGTCGCCGAGGTAGCCCAGGGCCAGGCCCGCGCCCCCGATGTACAGCTCGCCGACCGCCCAGTCCGGGCGCGGGCGCAACCGGTGGTCCAGCACGTGGAAGGTCTGGTTGGTCAGCGGCGTGCCGTAAGGGATGCTGCGCCAGTGCATCGGCACCCGGTCGACGGGGTGGATGATCGACCAGATCGCGGCCTCCGTCGCGCCGCCGAGGCTGATCACGCGCAGGCCGGGCACCTGGGCCCGGACGCGGTCGGGCAGGCCCACCGGGATCCAGTCGCCGGACAGCAGCGCGAGCCGCAGCGAGGACAGGTCGCGGTCCGCGGCGCTGTCGAGGTACTGCGACAGCATGTGCAGCTGGGCGGGCACCGAGTTCCAGAGCGTGACGCCGTGCCGCTCCACGAGGTCGGCCCAGTGCGACGGGTCGCCCCGCCGGTCCGGGTCCGGCACCACGACGACGCCGCCCGCGGCCAGCGTGCCGAACACGTCGTACACGGACAGGTCGAAGCCGAGGCCGGCCAGCGCGAGGCACCGGTCGTCCGCGGACACGGCGAAGCGCCGGTTGATGTCGGCGACGGTGTTGACCGCGGCCCGGTGGCTGATCATGACGCCCTTGGGGTCGCCGGTCGAGCCGGAGGTGTAGATGACGTAGGCCAGCTCGTCCGGCGCCACCTCGTCGGCCACCGGCTCGGCGGGTGGTCCGGCGGGCGCTTCGCCGAGGGTGTCGACCGCGAGCACGCACAGGCCGGCGGGCAGGTCGTCGGGCGCGGCGGGGCTCGGCCCGGTCAGCACGTGCCGGGCGCGCGCGTTGGTCAGCATCCGGCGACGGCGGTCCGGCGGCTGGTTGGTGTCGATCGGCAGGTAGGCCGCGCCGGCGAGCAGGATGCCGAGCACGGCGACGACCTGCGCGGGCCCCTTGTCCATCAGGACCGCGACGATGTCACCGCGTTCGCACCCGTTGGCGCGCAGGGAATGCGCGACCGCGTGCGCGCGGGCCGCCAGCGCGCCGTAGCTCATCTCGCCCGCCGTGCCCCACACCAGCGCGGTGGCCTCGGGTCGGGCGGACGCGCTCGCCCGGAACCCGGAGTGCAGCAGCTCGTCGGGTAACGGGCCGGCGGTGTCGTTGACGCGGGCGCGCACCTCCGCCTGCGCGCGCGGCAGCGGCGGCGAGGTGACCGAGGCCCAGTCGGCGTCGGGGTCGGTGAGCCGGTCGAGCAGCCGGCGGTAGTGGTCCGACATCGCGTCGACCAGGCCGGGTGGGAACAGCTCGTCGACCGAGTCCCACGCCAGCAGCACGCCGTCGCGGTCCTGGAAGACCTGGTGGTCCAGCCACACCTGCGGGGTCTGCGAGATCATCCAGCTCCACTCGCCGAGGACGCGCTGCACCCGCTCGTCCACGAGTTCGCGACCGAGGTTGCAGGCGAACACGACCGGGGCGCGGTGCCGCCTGCCGTTCCTGCGCGTGGCTTCCCGCAGCACGTCGACGGCGGTGTAGTCGGTGTGCTCGGCGTCGGTGCGGAACTGCTCCTGGACCGCGCGGGCCTGGTCGAGGAACGAGCCGGGCCCGGACAGGTCCACCTCCAGCAGCAGCAGGCTGGTGAAGTCGGCGACCAGCGACTCGACGTCGGGGTGTACCGGACGGCGGTCGAACAGCGGGATGTCGAGCACGAACCGCGGGCTCGCGCTCCACCCGGCCAGCGCGTCCGCGTAGGCGGTGAGCAGCACCATCGCGGGGGTCAGGCCGTGGTCGCGGGCACGGGTGACGAGCCGGCCCCAGCGCTCGGCGTCCAGGCGGAACTTGCGGCGCGTGAACCGCGGCTGCGCCACCCGGTCGGGCTCGATGGCCAGGGGCAGCCGCGGCCCTTCGGGCAGCTCGTCCAGCCGCGCCTCCCAGTAGGCGCGGGCCGTGTCGCGCCGGGCGCCCCGCTCGGCGGCGGTGTCGGCCAGGTAGCGCCGGAAGTCGTAGCGCAGCGGCGGCAGCGGCTCGTCCGGCCGCTCGTAGAGCCGGGCGAGGTCGCAGAGCAGGACGCGGATGCTGTGCACGTCGGCGGCCAGCAGGTCGATGTTGACGTGGAGGCGGGTGCGGCCGGCGGGCAGCAGGGACAGCTGCACGTCGAGCACCTCGCCGTGCTCCACGTCGAGCAGCCGGTGCGACAGCCGCGCGCGCAGCGGGTGGAGGTAGGTGCCCACCGCCTCCGGCGTCGCGCCGCGCAGGTCGTGCACGGTCAGCCGCGACCAGGCCGGCTCGGCGGCGACGCGCTGGACGCCGTTCCCGTCGAACCGGGCGCGCAGCATCGCGTGCCGGCGGAACAGGCCGCGCAGGGCGCGGTCGAGGCGGTCCGGGTCGACGTCGTGCCCGTCGAGTTCGAGGTAGGCGTGGCAGGCGACGCCGCCGAGTTCGAGCGTGGCGGTGCGGCCCACCCGGTACGCCTGCTGGACCGGCGTCAGCGGGAACGGCTCGCCGTCGGCGGCCTCCGCGCGGGCCGTCCCGTCCGCGTCGCCCGGCCGCCCGCCGCCCGTGAGCGGCCGGGCGTCGACGCCGTGCTCCTCGATGAGCCGCGCCCACTCGCGCAGCGTCGGGTTCGCCGCCAGCGCGCGGAACGGCACCTGGACGCCGGCCCGGCGCAGCCGCCCGGACAACCGCATGATCGCGATCGAGTCGAGGCCGCGGTGGGTCAGGTTCTCCTCGTCCGAGAGGTCGTCGCCCGCGCAGTCGAGCAGCGTCGCGACCACGCCCCGCAGTTCGGTCAGTGTCACCCGATCCTCCCGTGGGACGCGCTGTGCGCGGGCCGCGCGCCGTTGCCCGCGGGCACGGCGGGCACCAGGTGGAGGGCGGTGCTGCGCAGCTTCTCGCGGGTCTCCTCCAGCTCGCGGGCCGGGAGCGAGTCGGCCACGATCCCCGCGCCCGCCCGCAACCACGTCCGACCGGCCTGGCGGAACACGGTGCGCAGCACGACGGCCGCGTCCAGCGCGCCGTGCGCGTCCACCGCCAGCACCGCGCCGCCGTACAGGCCGCGCGGCTGGAGTTCGTTGCGGCGGATGCAGGCGTAGGCGGCGGTCTTCGGCACCCCGGAGACCGTGATCGCCGGGAACAGCGCGCTGAACGCGTGCCACGCGTCCTTGCCCGGCGCGAGCCGCCCGGCCAGCCGGGACGCCAGGTGCTGCACGCTGCCGCGCCGGAGCACCTCCATGAACTCCTCCACGCGCACCGAATCGCGCGCGCACACCCGGTCCAGCTCCTTGAACGCCTCCTTGACCGAGATGGCGTGCTCGAAGTTCTCCTTCGGGTCGGTGACCAGCGCGGTGTGCAGCCTGCCGTTCTCGACCGGGTCGGCCACCAGCGCCCTGGTGCCCGCCAGCGGCTGGGTCGAGACCCGCCCGCTGACGTCGACCTCCAGCACGGTCTCCGGGCTGAACCCGGCCGCCTCGACCCCGCCGAGGTTGAGCAGGAACGACCGGCGCGGCGTGTTGTGCCGCCGACCCAACACGTAGGTGCCGACCAGGTCGAGGTCGAAGTGGATCGGCACCAGCCGGGACAGGACCACCTTCTGCAGCAGCCCCGCGCGGATCTCGGCGATGGCGGTGGCCACCCGGCGCTCGTAGTCCGCCGACGAGTCGGCGTCCGGGCCCACCAGCCGGGGGAACAGCTCCCGCTCCTCGGCCGGCGCCATCACCAGCTCGGTGACCGCGTTGGCGTCGGCGGGGTCCAGCGCCCGGACCGTCGCCCGGTCGCCGGACACGCGCACTTCGAGGCGTGGCACGAACAGGTGCGCCACCGGCAGGTCGGCCGGCGCGCCGTGGTCGGCCAGGTAGGCCAGCTCGAAAGCGGTCCACCCGTACGCGCGCCAGTCCTCGACGGCGACGCCGGCCAGCAGCTCGGCCAGCGCGCGGAACGGATCGCCCGAGGACCGCTCGGCGGGGATCGCGTCGACGCCGCGCAGCACCGCGCCGCTCCCGGTCACCACCACCTCGGCGGCGACCCCGGCCGCGTAGGTCCAGCGGCCCTCCCGCTCGTAGATCAGGTACGGCTCGGTCGGCGCCCACTCGGCCAAGCTCGCCATCAGCAGCAACGGATCACCGGACGTCCGGATGTGGCGTTCCCGGTATCGACGAGCTCTCCCCATGTCGTCTCCTTCTGGCGCGACCGTCCGAGCCGACGGCGCGCGGTCCTGTCCGTTACAGCGAGTCCGTGCACAACGGCCGACCGCTCAGCGGCCGCACGCCGTGCGCGGCCAGACGGTCGAGCTGGGCGCGCATCTCGGCCGCGCCCCGGTCGGGGTCGGTGAAGTCCCGCGGCGCCATCGCCAGCCGCTCGACGCACTTCTCCACCGCGAGGTTGGTGTCGCGGTCGCGGTGGGGCAGCATCAGGTTCTGGTAGGACCGCTGCCACAGCAGGTACACCGCGCGGTCGTTGCGGCGGCGGACCCGGTCCAGGGCGTCGGCCTGGAGCGCCAGGGCGTCGTCGCGGGTCATCCCGATGTGCGACCAGTTCGAGTCCGGGTCCTCCGGGTCGTCGGCCTGGATGCGCAGCCTCTCCCGGTCCTGCCACAAAGGCATGGTCTCGTCGGTGATGGTGAACAGGTTGAGCATGAAGTGCCCGTCGTACTCCTCCACGAGGAAGTCGCGGGTGTCGGCGAACATCTCCGGTGTCTCGCCGGGGTAGCCGACGATGAAGAACACCGTGTACCCCATCCCGCCGGTGCGCAGGGCGTGCAGCGCCTGCCGGTTCTGCTTCGCCGTCACGCGCTTGCTCATCAGCTTGAGCGTGCCCTCGTTCATCGACTCGAAGCCGATGTGCAGCTGTTCGCAGTGCGCGGCGCGCAGCCCTTCGATCGTCTTGACCGACCCGACGGTGTTGGCGCGGGAGAACCCCTCCCAGGCCACCCCGGCGTCGGGCAGGATCTCCAGCAGCCGCCGCAGCCTGGTGGGCGGGATGGTGAACGTGGAGTCCATCGCGGAGATCAGCTTGCTCTCGTTCTCCCCGGCGTAGCGGACCCAGTCGTCGCGGATCTTCTCCGCCGACTTGTACCGCCACTTCGGCGAGGCCGCCGGGAACGAGCAGAACTTGCAGTCGAACGGGCAGCCGCGCATCGACTCGTACGGCACGACCGGGAACCTGCCCGAGTAGCCGGGCGAGGGCCACTCGTCCATGTCGACGTACTCGATCGGGTTGATGCGGATGCGGTCGCCGTCCCGCCACACGACGTTGGGCGCCCCGGCCATCGAGCCGCCGTTCGCGAGCGCGTCCAGCACCGCCGGGATGGCGGCCTCACCGTCCCCGCGCACCACCGCGACGATCGAGTCGTGGTGGTTCATCGCCGGCATGAACTTCAGGTTCGTGTACTGGCCGCCGACGACGATCGGCACACCGGGCAGATTGCGCTCGACCCAGCCGACCGCGGTGGCCAGCAGGGTTTGGTTCCAGATGAACGACGTGGACAGCAGGACCACCTTGAAGTCGCCGCCCGGCATCTCCACGTCGTCCCGCCACACGTGTTCCAGGTCCACGTGGGCGTAGTCGAACTTGCCCGCTTGGAGGATGGATTCGAGGGTGAACGTGGTCAGATGTGGTAATCGTTCCTGCACCGGCCGCAGCAGCGCGTAGTCGCGCCCGGAGTGCTCGAATCCGAAATCGGTCAACCGCAACCCGGTGAGCCCGGCCCGCCGGAGCGTTTCGGCGACGTGCGGACCCGGTTCGGGGTCGAACATCGTCCCCGCCAGGTAGGTCGAATTGAAGTACATCGGCCCAAGGCCGCTGAGCAAAAGCGCACGCATCGGAAACCCCATGACCTGTCGGTGTTCGGAGCCTGCAGTGACGCAGTGGTGCGGTGACGCAGTGGTCCTGTGACGCAGTGGTGCGGTGACGCGGTGGTGCTGTGATGCAGTAGTCCTGTGACGCGGTGACGCAGTGGTGTGGTGGTGCGGCGCGGTGTGCGGTTGGTTGGTGGGTGCGGTGATCCGGCGCGGCGCTAGGGGCCTGCGCCGGCCGGGCGGTCCGCCGGGCGGTGCGCCGCCCGGTGCCGCGCGCGGCCCGCCCGGCGGTGCGTCGGCCGCGCTCGCGCCGCGCGCTTCCCCGGACGAGCCACCGACGAGCCACCGATCCGATGACTCGGGTCCAGCCCCAGGTCGACCGGATCGACCCCAGTCCGGCCGGTGGACGACGCCCCGCCCGCGTACCGGTGCGACGCGGGTGGGAGCAGGCGGTGCGACGCGCCCAGGAGCGGGCGGTGCGACGCGCTCAGAAGGCGATGCGACGCGCCAGCCCCGCACCGAAACCCGCGGGTGTCAGTGCAGCCGGTAGAGCCAGTGGCGTCGGTAGAGCCAATGGAGCCGGTGGTGTCGGTGGTGTCGGCGGCGTTGGCGGCGCGACGCGGGAGCCGGGTCGACCGCCCGCGCACCGGCGGGAGGAGGAGCAGCCCTTCGGCGCACCGGGCGCCTGCTCCGACTGGCCGCCGCGCATTACCACCGGACCGCCGGAAATGCCGCCCGGAAATGCCGCGGTCGACCGGACCCGCGGCACCGAACCCGAAAGGATTGCCGGAGAACGCGTCCGGTCCGGGTCCGCCGACCACCACGACGTGACTCCCCCCGGTGCGCGAAAAGCAATAGGTCGGCCGACGCCCCGCCGACCCGGCGCCCACGACCGGGGTACGGCACTCGCGTTGTCCGACACGTGCTCCGGCCACGGCTCCCGTTTTCCCCCGCTCGTGTTGCCTGCATGTTGCCTCAACGTTGACAAGGCTACGCGTAGTGGACAGTGTCCGCAAGACGTGGGTAACGCGCGAAAATTGATCATTAAGGCCACGGACGCGGTGGCTAAAACGATTCATCCGACGCCGCCCGACTTCCTAGGCGACCCCCGTCGGGACAACGGAAAGATCACGACGAAGTGGCACCCGGCGCACGGGACAAAACTTTCTCGGGTCGGATGAACGGACGGGCGGCGCGAACTCCACGCGACGGGGCGGCAATGGCGACCCCGCCATGTGCACATGGTTAGCGTCGAGCGTACGCCCATCGTTTGCGTATGCCGTACGCTCATCGACGGAGTATCTTGTACGCGTATCGTTGAAGTACACCGTACGCACACTTTCGCGGCATACCGTGCGCGCGCCTTTGGGGTATGCCGTACGCACACCTTCGGAGTGTGTTGTACGCGCACCTTCGGGGTGTGTGGTACGCGTATTTTTAGAGTATCTCGTACGCGTACGGTTAGGGTACTTTGTACGCTTATCGTTGGAGTGTCTTGTACGCGCCTTGTTGGAGTGTGTCGTACGCGGTAGGGGGAATTGCCGTCGGGCTTTCGGCTCAGCCGGTCGCGGCCGAGGGTTCGGTGAAGCGGGCGGCGAGAGCGCGGCGGCTGACCTTGCCGACGCCGGTGCGCGGGAAGCTGTCGAGCACTTCCAGCCGATCGGGGAACTTGAACGCCGCCAGACCCCGGTCCTGGAGGAACGTGCGCAGCTCGGCCAACGTCGGTGCGGCGGCGCGCGGGATGACGCAGGCGCAGGTGCGCTCGCCGAGACCGGCGTCCGGCACGCCGACGACCACCACGTCGCGCACGGCCGGGTGCGCGAGCAGGTGGTGCTCCACCTCCTCCACCGGCACCTTCTCGCCGCCGCGGTTGACGACATCGGTGCGGCGGCCCTCGACCACGAGGTGCCCGCTCGGCAGCCGGCGCACGAGGTCGCCGGTGCGGAAGAACCCGTCCGCGGTGAACGAGCGCGCGTTGGCGACCGGGTCGCGGTAGTAGCCCCGGAGGATGCACGGTCCGCGCACCTGGAGCTCGCCCGTCGCCCCGTCCGGCAACGGCGCGTCCGACTCGTCGACGACGCGCACCTCGTCGTCCGGGCACATCGGCCGGCCCTGCGTGGTCGCCACGACGTCCGGCGGGTCGTCCAGGCGGGTGAAGTTGACCAACCCCTCGGCCATGCCGAAGACCTGCTGGAGCCGGCAGCCCAGGGCCTCCGGGACGCGGCGCGCGGACGCCGCGGGCAGGCGTGCGCCACCGACCTGGAGCAGTCGCAGGCTCGACAGGTCGGCGTCGCTCCACTCCGCCGCTTCCGCCCACACCGCCGCCAGCGGCGGCACCAGCGAGGTGATCGTGACCCGCTCCGCCTCGATGAGCGGGAACGCGCCGTCGGGGCTCGGGTCCGTCGCGAACACCACCGTGCCGCCGGCCGACCAGGTGCCCAGCACGCCGGGCGCCGCCAGCGGGAAGGCGTGCGCCGCCGGCAGTGCCGCCAGGTACACCGAGCCAGGGCCCAGTCCGCACACCTCCGCGCTCGCGCGCAGGCTGTAGCCGTAATCGCGGTGCGTACGGGGGATCAGCTTCGGCGCGCCCGTCGTGCCGCCGGACAGCAGCAGCAGCGCGACCTCGGCGGGCGACGGCTCGGGGAGCGCCACCGGCTCGCCGTCCACCTCGGCCAGCGGCACGAACTCCGCCGCCTCCCCGGCGACCAGCACGTGCCGCACCGAGGGGGCCTCCGAGCGCACCCGGCGGGCCAGCGCGCGGAAGTCGACGCCGTCCAGCTCGTCGGGGACCACGTAGGCGACGGCGTCGGACAGCCGGCACAGGTGCGCGATCTCGGCGTCCCGGTGGGCGGGCAGCGCCAGCACCGGCAGCGCGCCCACCCGGAACAGCGCGAAGCACACCACCGCGAACTCCGCGCGGTTGGGCAGGTGGACCACCACCCGGTCACCGGCCGCCACGCCGAGCGCCACGAGGCCGGCCGCCAGCCGGTCCGCGCGCCGGTCCAGCTCGGCGTAGCCCCACCGCGTCGCGCCGGCGACCAGGGCGGTGCGCCCGCCGTGCCGCCGCGCCCACCCGCGCAGCAGACCGCCGAGCGTCTCGTCCCGCCAGTACCCGGCCGCGCGGTACCGCTCGCGGAACTCCTCCGGCCAGTCGACGCACCCCTCCAGCATCGCGCCCCCCTCACCTGCCCACGTGGCGGTCGACGAAGTCACCGATGACGGCGGCGGTCTCACCGGCGGTGAACTCCAGCGCGAGGTTGTGCCCGCCGTCGGGCACCACGCGCGCCTCCACCGTCGCCCGCGGACCGAAGAACGGCCGCTCGAACGCCGCCAGGGCGGCCGAGGACGAGCAGTCCGCCGCCAACGGTCCACAGGCGAACGGGTCCGCCGACCCGTCGACCGTCAGGGTCGGCACGTCGATCAGCAGCGACGCGTTCACGACGTTGTACGGCAGCGCGGTCACCAGCGCGGGCAGCGAGCCGACGTCCTTGTGCAGCTCGTCGGCCGCGATCACGCCCGGCTCCGCGTCGGCGGTGTTGTAGAACTCCCGCCGCGCGCCCGCCGCCGTCGTGACGTAGCCGAGGTCGTACCCCGAGTCCGCGAACGCCGGGTCCGTCACGGCCGGCCGCATGTTCACGGCCAGCCTGCTCGCGATGTTCGCCGCGTTGAGCAGGTGCGAGGAGCCGGTCACCACGAGCGCGTCCACGTCGCGGTGGACGCCTGCCTCCAGGTACCCGACCAGCGAGCCGAAGCTGTGCCCGACCACGACCACGCGGTCGAACCGCGCGCCGCCGAGGCCCGTCCGCAGCGCGCCCACCACGCGGTGCAGCGCCTCGGCCGAGGAGTGGTAGGTCACCTCCGCGCTCGGCGGGTGCGCCGACGACCCCGCGCCCAGCCCGTCCAGCGCGAGCGTCGCGTAGCCCCTCGCCCGCGCCGCGTGCGCGTAGGAGTAGGTCGGCCGGCGGTACGGGAAGTCCCAGTAGAGCCGGTCGTAGGTGAACCCGTGCAGCAACACCTGGACCGTGCGCGCGTTCGGCGGCGAGCACAGCGTGCCGGTGACCCGCCGGTCCCCCGTCGACACCGCCACCTCGTCGCAGCGCGTCGTCGACCCGGCCGCGACGGGTGGCGCGACGAGCATGATCGCCGCCGCCACGGCGAGGTGGAGCAACCGGGAGACCCGTCGCGCCCGTGATCCCGTCATACGCAGCTCCAGCGACCTCGGCCAGGTACCGCCGCCCACCACACCGCTCGCCGCTCGACGCCGAGCGAGCGGGGCATATCCCCCATCGTCGCCACCACAGTAGGAGATCGCGGACGGTGTCCACAAGCGTGTTTCCCGGTGGTTCTCGTGCCGGAGCCCGCCGACCATCCGACGAGCCGGGGCGTTGTGTCCGGAAAAGCGTTGTGCGGCAAGGATTTCGGCGGGCGCGCGATACACCGGCCGGGCATCGGCGCGAGGCTGCCCGGCCGCGTGCGGGGCGCTCCCGGTGCGCCGTTCGGCAGCCGGATCCGCCGGATCGCCCACCGCTTGCCACCATCTCGGGACCGGTGGAACGAGCGGGAGGGCGACGCCGGCGGTTCCACGGGCGGGAACCCGCCGAACCCGTACCTGGCGCGGGAGGTCGGCGAGCTGACGCCGGGCACGGCGTTGGACGCGGGGTGCGGGGCGGGCGCGGAGGCGACCTGGCTGGCCGAGCGCGGCCGGCGGGTGACGGCGGCCGACACCTCGGCCGAGGCGCTGGCCCGCGCCGCCGAGCGCGCGACGGCGAGCCGCGTGGGCGAGCGCCTGCGGTGGTGGAGGCCGACCTGGGCGCCTGGCGGACGGACGCGCGGTTCGACCTGGTGACGACCCACTACGCCCACCCGGCGATGCCGCAGCCGGGGTTCTACGACTGGGTCCCGTCGGGTGCCTCGGCCGCCCGGAAGTCGGCGGCACACGGGGCGAGTCCCGCCGATCGAAAAACGTGATCGGCGAAACCCGCGCCGTGAACCACCGACGCGGCCGTGTTGGATTTGCCCTCCTCCGTCGGGCGGCTCGGCCGCCCGGAAGTCGGCGGCACACGGGGCGCGTTGCGCCGATCGAAAAGCATGATCGGCACAACCCGCGCCGTGAACCACCGACGCGGCCTCGCGGTGTTGGATTTGCCCTCCTCCGTCGGGCGGCTCGGCCGCCTTTGAGTCGGCGGCACACGGGGCGAGTCCCGCCGATCGAAAAACGTGATCGGCGAAACCCGCGCCGTGAACCACCGACGCGGCCTCGCGGACAGCGGGTCAGTACCACCGCACGGCGGTCCAGAACGAGGGTTCTATCAGGGCCAGCGTGAGCGGCATGGCCGCCAGTAGGCAGGCGGTGGTCCAGTACCACCGCCCGGACACCGCGAACACGCGTGACACCACCAGGTTGACCGCGAGGAAGACCAGGAGGAGCACCACCGTCGGCGCCACCGCGACGACCCACTGGAAGAGCGGACCCTCGCGGGCGAACTTCGTGTCCGGCTCGACCCAGCCCAACGCCGCGAACAAGCTGTTGTGGATCACGTAGTGGACCAGGAGCAGGGGCACCACGGCGAGGTAGCCGAGGCCGAGGCTCGACACCGCCGAGCACAGTCGTCCGACGACCGCCTTCCAGGGCGGGCCGGACCGCCGTTCGCTGATGATCATCGGTCCCCTCTGCTCCGGGTGGCGCACGCCACCACCCCAAGACGCCGCGGCGGCCCCCGGAGTTGCCTGCGCCAGGTACCGACGCCGACCGTCGTGAGTGGCCGGACCGCTCCGCGACGGTCGGCCGGTGATCACCTCACCGGTGTCAGAGCCGTGTCAGCCGTGTGTCAGATTGATCGTTGAACATCTGTCGCAACGAACCGCCACGCGGACGGCCCGACCTCCCGGTCGCGTCCGCGGAGCACGAAGAACACCAGCACGGGACCAAGGGGAGAATCGCCATGCCTGCATTCGCCACGCCGGAGCCGATCACGGCCACGCTGACCACCGCGGGCGCGCGGGTGCGGGTCGTCGCGACCGACCAGACGGACACGGTGGTGCTGGTCGAGCCCGTCAACAAGGCCGACAAGTCGGACCTCAAGGCCGCCGAGCACACCAAGGTCGACTTCGCCGACGGCGAGCTGACGGTCAAGATGACCAAGTCCGGTGGTCGGACCGCCTCGGTCGCCATCACGGTCGAGCTGCCGGTCGCGTCGCGGCTGGTCCTGCACACCGCGTGGTCGGACGTGGACGCGGAGGGCCCGCTCGGCGACTGCCGGCTGGCGGTGTCGTCGGGGCAGGTCCGGCTCGACCGCGTCGCAACGCTTCGGGGGCACCTCGCGGCGGGCGTGGTCGAGGTCGGGCACGTCGCCGGGGCCGTCGAACTCGACGGCGGCGCGGCCGCGGTGACCATCGGCGAGGTCGAGGGCATCGTCCGGTACCACGGCTCGACCGGCGAGGTCCGGATCGGGCACGCCTTCGCCGACGTGGCGTTCACCAGCTCGAGCGGTGGTCTCGACATCGGCCGCGCCGAGGGCAGCGTCCACGCCGACGCGGCGGACTGCCCCATCCGGATCGGCCGGCTGTCGCGGGGTCAGGCCGAGCTGAGGAACGCCTCCGGCGGCATCGCGGTCGGCGTCAGCGCGGGCACCGCCGTCGACGTGGACGCCGAGAGCACGAAGGGCGCGGTGCACGACTCCGTGTCCGCGTGGAGCGACCCCAGCCCGTCCACCGAGCGGGTCAAGGTCCACGCCCGCACGCGGCTCGACGACATCGTCCTGCACCGCACGACCGTCTGAGCCGGCGTGGGAGGCGCGCTCAGTCGCCGTCGACGGACGGGGTCGGCACGTCGGGCGAGGCGCTGCTCTCCGACGACGTCGCGGTGGTCGGTGGCGCCGACGACGACGTGCCGGGCGTGGTGGTGACCGCGGTGGTGGTCGGCGTCGCGGCCGAGGTGGTCGGGGTGGTCGTGGGCGCGGAGGTGGCGGACGGCCCGGCCTCCGGCTCCGCGGGCGCGGGCGGCGCCGTCGTCGACGCGGCGGGCGGCGGCGGCACGTCCGCCGGGCGCGTGACGCCCACGAGCTGGGGTCGCGCCTCGTCCGGCCGGGCGTCCCCCGTCGCCTGCGGCGCGGCGGGCGGGGCGGACGTGCCGGGCGGGTCGGACGCCGCCGGGCGGAGGTCGGCGGTCATGGCGGCAGTGATGGCGAGCGCGCCGACCAGCACACCCGCGGACGCGGCGAGCGTCCCCCTCGAGTGGTGCCGCTTCGAGCGGTCCGGGGTGTCCGCGCCGACCGCCGGCCGAGGGGCGGGCACGTCCGCCGGTCGCCGGGCGGCGGGGATGTCCGCGCCGGCCGCCTGCACCCGGGGAGCGGTGACGTCCGACGCGAGGCCGGTCAGGGCGGACGCGCAGGCGTCGGCCGCCGGTCGGTCCCGCGGCGAGGGGGCGGTCATGCGCGCCAGCAGGCTCTTGAGCCCGGCCGGCAGGTCCTCGGGGATCGCCGGCGGGCGGCGGGTCGGGTCGGTGGCGTGCCCGGTCAGGCACTCCAGGAGGACCAGGCCGAGGGCGAGCACGTCGGTCGCGCCGCTCGTCGACCGGTCCGGGTCCACCGCGCGGGTCGAGTCGCCCAGGCCGAAGTCGGCGAGGCAGGCGGCGCCCTCGTCGTCCAGGAGCACGTTCGACGCGTGCACCTCGCCGTGCACCAGGCGGTGCGCGTGCACGTGGGCGAGCGCGTCGGCGAGCCCCGCGCCGAGGTGGCACACGTGGTCCGGCGGGAGCGGACCCTGGTCGACCAGCTCGCGCAGGGTGCGGCCCTCGACCAGCCGCAGGACGACGAACCTGACGCCGTCGTGCACGTCGCAGTCGTAGACCGTGACCAGCCCGGGGTGCGACAGCCTGGCGAGCGCGCCGACCTCCCGGTCGAACCGCAGGCCCGCCTCCTCGGTCATCGGCTCGAACAGCTTGACGGCCACCCGCCGGCGCAGCAGCACGTCCCAGGCGCGGTGCGCTCTCACCGTGCCGTCGGCCCCGATCCGTTCCAGGAGCCGGTACCGACCTGCCAGCAGATCTGTGTCGAGCGACCGTGACACCGTCGCACCTTCCCGTCGGTTCTGGCGGCTCACCACGGGTTGCCCGGAACCGCGGCTCGCAAACGCCGGGCCACCGCGGGGACCGGGCGCGGCGCGCGCCCGGTCCCGCGACCTCACCCGGCCCGGCGGGTCGGGTCGCCGAACTGACCGAGCAGCTCCGCGACCCGCTCCTCCACCCGCTGCTCCGCCGCCTCGGGCGAGTACGTCCCGGCCACCACGCCGACCTGGTCGAGCACGGAGAAGTCCAGGCGGAGGTGGACGACGCCCGCGTGCGTGCCGACCAGCAGCTCCGGGACCGAGTCGGTCACCGCGAGACCGGGCGGTTGCAGCGGTGACGCGGCGCCGCTCGCCGACCGCCGCTCGCGCAGCTCGACGATCGCGAGTTCCACCACCCGGCACGCGCGGGACCGCGCGGTCTCCCAGCGCGCCTCCAGGTCGAGCCACGCCTGCCAGTGCGCCACGGTCAGCTCGCGCGCGCGTGCGACGAGCGCCTCCGCCCGGTCGCGCACGGCGGCGAAGTCCTTCGCCACGGTGGCCGCCTCGTCGGCGAACGGGTTGTGCCCCAACACCTTGAGCATCACCACCGCCGCCGCGGACAGCAGGATCAGCAGCGCGGCGTAGGGCTCGTACGGTTTCAGCGCCGCGAACTCCGCACCGGACATCTTCGCGCGGATGGCCGCCCAGCTGCCCAGCACGGTGAACACCGCGACGGTGAACAGCACCGCGAGCGGCCACACCGGCCACGGCAGGTCGTCGTGCTCGCGCCGGCCCGCGTCCCGCCACGTCACGAGCCGCCGGAGCACCAGCCGCACGCCGAGGGCGTCCCGCGTGGTGGCGCGTTCCGCGCGACCGCGTGCCCGGACCAGCGCCTGCGCCACCAACGCGCCGGCGACCAGCAGCGCCAGCGTCAACCCCACCGCGGGCAGGTACGCCGCCCAGTACTCGAACGACCCCTCGTCGGCCGACGTGAGCCGTTGCAGGATGTCGCCCAGGTAGACGGCGTCGTAAAGGCCGCTCAGGACGACCGCCGGCCACAGCAGCCGGCGCGCCCACCGCACGACCCGCCGACGGTCCTCGGGCCCGTCCGCCGCGTGCCGCGCCACGACGGCCCGCCGGGCGTCCCCCGCCTCGACGACCTCGCCGACGCCGGCGAACACCCGGATGCGGTCGGCGGCGTCCTGCACCTGCCGGAATGTGCGCACCACCGCCGCGGACGCGGACGCCAGCGCCTGCTTCTCCTCCACCAGCACCGCGTTCCCCGCGCTGTACGCCCGGACGAGCGCGGTGATCTCCGACTCCTCGACCGACCCGGCCGGCAGGTGTTCCGGCGCGCAGTCGCCGCACGGCCGGGAGGGGACCCAGACCTCACCGACCACCCCGTTGCCGTCGGTCGCCGTCATCGCAGCGTCACCACGATCTCCACCCGCCGGTTGCACTGGAGCGCGACCGGGTCCTCGACCCCGCCGGGGTACTCGAAGGGGCACTTGAGCTTCGTGCGGCCGTACGACACCGGGGTGATGTCCGACAGCCCGTTGCGCTGGAGGAACTCCGCGACCCGATCGGCACGGCGCTGACCCAGCTCGACGCTGAACGCCGGTTCGGCGCGGGAGTCGGTGTGGCCGCCCACCTCGATCGACCGGTACGCGCGGGTCCGGATGCCCACCGCGATCCGGGTGAGCGTCGCCTGCGCCTCCGGGCGCAGGTCGGCCAGGCCGGTGTCGAACAGGACGTCGCCCGGCACCTCGTAGCGGAGCGTCCGCGCCGAGAACGAGACCGGCGGGTCGGCCACGTCCGCGGCCACCGCGGTGGGCTCGTCGCCGCCGGTCGCCGTGGTGGCGGCGACGCCGCACCGCTCCGCCGCCACGCCGGTGGCCCGGCACAGGCTCCGCCACAGGTCCTCCAGCCACGCCTGCTGCGCCGCGTCGGGCCGCGGGTGCTCCACCGCGGGTTGGCCGACGCCGCGCAGCACCAGCTCGGCGTCGCGGAGCAGGTCCGGCGTCACCTCCTTGCGCTCGGCGCACACCGCCGTGATGTCGTCGATCTCGCCCTGCCCCTCGAACCCGGCGCGCGTGAGGTCGGCGCAGCCGGTGGTCTGGAGCCCGTCGGTCGCCAGCACCACGGTCCGGGCCCCGCCGCCCTCGCGCACCCACCGCGCCGCGCCGCGCAGCGCGCCGAGGACGTCCGTGCCCGCCGCGGCCGGAGCGGCGCGGACGGCGTCGGCGAACCGCTCGGACAGGCACGCGACGGCGTCCTCGCGGCGCTGCGCCTCGTTCCGGTCGTTGTCGGTCGTGTAGTCGGCGTTCAGGGGCCCGCCCGCCGACACCGGCTCCGCGCCCGGACCGCTGAAGCTGCCGATCGACACCGCGTCCTTGCGCTCCACCGCGCGGGCGAGCTGCTCCCGCACGGCGCCCGCGAGGTCCGGTGCGCCGGGACGGCGCGCCGACGCGCGGGTCGAGTTGGACACGTCGACCAGGACCGACGTGCGGCCCTGGTCCGGCCGCAAGGGCGCGTCGGTCATCCAGGAGCACTTGTCGGACGCCGCCGGCTCGGGCACGCAGGCGGGCACCGCCGGCGTCAGCGCGCACAGCAGCACCACGAGCAGCCGCTTCACGACTCACCGCCCTCGACCGAGGACACGCCCGCCGTCCACCCGTACGGGTCCAGCCCCATCTGCCGGCAGAACGCCCGCACCGCCTTGTCGTAGGCGTTCGCGAACTCGTAGAGGCCGACGCCCTCGTGGTCGGTGCGGGCCAGGCGCAGCACCGAGACGAGGTCGCGGGCGAGCTGGCCGCGTTTGGCGCCCAACGCGTGCATGACCTCGGCGAACTGCTGGTCGGCGAGGTTCGCCGCGAACGGCACGAGCAGCTGCCGGGCGTGGCCGTCCAGCGGGCCGGCGTCCTCCAGCCGGGCGATCGCCGCCAACCACCGCGCGGTGCGCTCCTCGACGTGGTCGGCGCGCAGCATCGCCAGGTCGTGGTCGAAGACGAGGTCGAGCCGGCGCTTCTCGGCGGGCAGGATGTGCTCGCGCAGCTGCGGGTCGAGCAGCGCGCGGACCGACGAGCGGTAGCCGATCCGGCCGTGGTGCTCGTCGTCGAAGCACCACTCCCGCGCGAGCACCTCGTTGATCGCGTCCTCGGCGGCGGCGAGGTCGTCGGGGCGGTGCCCGCGGGCGGTCGTCCACACGCGGTCGAGGAGCGTGCTGCGCGCGGCGCCGTGGTACCGGGCCGCCAGGCCGACCAGCTCGTCGTAGCCCACCGCGCTGCTGGACCAGCGGAACGTCGGCAGCAGCCGGAACGTGAGGATGCCACCCTCGGCGTAGACGACGACCGGTTCCTCGTCGGCGGGCGGCGCGTACTCGACGGTCCGCATCGGCGGTGCGGGAGCGGTCTCCCCCGTGCCGAACATCCAGTCGAACGCCCTGCGGATGATCCCGCGCCTGGCGGTCATGAGCGGTCGGTCCTTCCCTTGTCGGTGGAGCGGATCTGCGCCCGCAGGCGGGCGAGCAGCGCGGACCGGCGGTCCCGCGCGGACCAGAGGTCGAGGTGGAACGCCGCGCGGACGGCCACCGGCGGCGCGAACACGCGCGCGGCGAGCGACTCGACCAGGTCGCGGCGCCCGCCGTCCTCGGCGTCGAGCAGCCAGCGGTGCAGCGCCTGCCACGCCCGGCCCGCGGTCTCGCGGCCGATCAGGGCCACCCGCCACAGTTCGACGAGGGTGTCCTGCCAGTCCTCGCGGGCGGCGACGAGGGCGGGCAGCGCCTGCTGCTCGTCGCTGCCGAGGTACGCCCTGGTGAGGATCAGCATGGCCCGCACGGCGTGCAGCCGGACGGTGCGGTCCCGAGCCGCGCGCCAGTCGCCGAGGGCGTCGAGCACCTGCTCGTGGGCGCTCGCGGCGAACAGCCGGGCCAGGGCGACCGAGATCGCGGCGCTGCGGGCGAGGTCGGGCTTCGCCGCCAGCCTGCGCAGGGCCCGCAGCGCGTCGGACGGCAGCCGGGCGCCGATGACCGTGCCGTACGCGCGGGCGGCGCAGTCCTGGAGCCTGCTGTCGGCGCTCTCCTCCGCCCAGCTCCGGATCAGGTCGCACACCCGCCCGAACAGCCGCTCGCTCGACGCGGTCATCTCCAGCGCCAGCGCCGTCGAGTCGCGGTAGCGGGCGTTGCCCCTGGCCCAGTGCCTGAGCAGCCTGCGGTGGATCTCGTCGAAGTCGTAGCGGGCCAGCAGTCCCGCCGCCTGGGCCGCGCGCACCCGCATGGGCTCGCGGTCATGCCCGGCCAGCACGTCGAGCCAGGCCACGACCGGCGCGCGGGTGCTGACGAAGTCGTGCCAGACGACGTCGAGCACGATCCGGCTGAACGAGGGCGCGACGAACTCGGCGAGCTTCGGCCCCTCCGACCCGTCCGGTCCGTCCTGCACGATGATGTGGCTGATCAGCTCGCTCAAATTGCTGTCGAACACCGCCCGGTCGAGCCCCGGCGCGCGGGTCTCGAAGCGCGGCAGGATCTCGTGGCACAGCAGGGTGCTCGCCTCGAACGCCTCGGCGAGCGGTCGGCCGTGGAACACCGCGTACCCCGCCAGCACCGCCTGCCGCAGCGGCGCGCGGTGCGGCTCGTCCGGTGCGGCGCCCGGTTCGCGCAGCGCCTCGACCGCGGCCTGCCGCAGCCGGTCGGGCAGCTTCGCGGTCAGCTCCGCCGGCTCCCGGTTGCCGCACGCGCCGTGGACGACGGTCTGCGCGAACTGCACGACCACCCGCGGCGACGCCCGGAACTCCAGCTCGCGGGCCAGGTCCGCGTCGGCCAGGCACCGTTCGAGGTAGGCGAAGACGCGGTCCGGCGTGCACCCGCCGACGCACTCGGCGACGTGCCGCTCGGCCAGCACGCCGAGCCTGGTGTGCAGCACGTCGAGCGGGTTCGGCGGCGGGTGCCGGAAGACGTTCGGCCCCTGGTGGTGCGCCGCGTGCCCGCGGTCGCCGAGCACGACGAGGTACGCCTGGAGCTTGGCCAGCAGCTCCACCAGCGCGTCCACGACCAGCGGGTCGACCGGCCAGCCGGTGAGGTCGAGCAGGTAGCCCCGGCCGCTCTCGAACAGCTCGGCCCGCTCGTCGCACAGGTCCGCCGGCTGGATGCCCTCGCCCGGCACGAGCAGCCGGACCCGGTCCGGGTCGACGCGCTCGGCGAGCAGGTTGACCGCGGTGGTGCGCCTGCCCTGGCCGGGCGCGTCGAAGATGCCGACGACGTGGTCGGCCTTGAGGCCGCTCGCGATGTCCGCGTAGTGGTCGACCCGGTGGTACGTCCGCTGCTCGGCCCGGACGCGGTCGCCGCCGACCACCACCTCGACGACGCGCGCCCGCCGACCGCCGGACACCACGAACTTCTCGATGTAGGTCGACGGGCCGTCGCCGTTGACCATGATGCCGTCGAAGTCGCCGTCGAGGTGCGCCCGGCCCTGGCTGCGCAGCTCCTGGATGTCCGCGTAGGACTCGGCGGTGTCCGGTTCGGACTTCGCGCCCTCGCGCTCCTCCGCCCCTTGCTCCCCGGCGGGTTCCTCCGCCCGCTCCTCCTCGGCGCTCACGACCGCCCCCGGTCGCGCGGCTCGTAGTGGATGTCCCCGGCGTACGTGGTGGGGCCGGAGCCGAAGACGAAGTTGCCGCGGTTGTGGCTGATGACCATCGCCTCGGTGTTCGCCGCCGCGGGCGGCACTGGCTCGGCGTCCCGGTACGGCTCGCCGCCGAGGAAGTCGGCCGCGCCCGCGTCGACGTCGGGGCCTTCCTCCGCGATCCTGCGCCGCAACTGCTCGATACCCTCGGACATTGTCAGACCGGACTCCTTGAGCGCCCGGTAGTGGCGCCGGTGGACGTCCAGGGCGCTCATGGTGTCGCCGGCGATGTGCAACGCGTACATGAAGAGAGCCGTAATTCGCGTGTGTTCCGGCTTCTCCGCGAACAGTTGGTGCAGGCGGTCCAGGCAATCCGCGGACCGCCCCGCCCGGAGTTGTTCGCCGAGGTGGTCCAGCGCCACGGATTCGAGCTTGGCCCGGAGTCCCTGCCGACAGCTCTCGGCCTTGACCCCGTCGAGCCCTTCCAGCGGCTCGCCGGAACCCAGCCGCACCGCCTCGCCCAGCAGCTCCGCCCGCCGGGGGCCGTCGCAGTCCCGCGCCCGCTCCACCAGCGCGGTCAGGCGGTGCAGGTCGACGGAGTTCGGGTCGACCTCCAGGCGGGCCCAGCCGTCGCGGCTGGTCAGGGCGATCCCGTAGGGCCGCAGGGCCGCTCGGAGGTCGCTGACGACCTCGTACAGCGCCTCGCGCGACTTGTCGGTGTCCCACACCCAGGAGAGCAGCCGGTCGTGGCCGACCTGCCTGCCCGCCTCCAGCAGCAGCGCCGCCAGCAGTCGCCTGGAGCGCGGCGTGCCGAAGTCGACCGGTCGGCCGCCGACCTCCAGGGTCGGCCGGCCGAGCAATCGGAACCGAATTTCTCTACGTGCCGGAACTGTCACTGGAATACCACTTCCCGAATTTTGCGGATCAGTCCGTGCCGAGTCGCCGGCCGGTGACCCCGCGACACCCCGCGCAATAGCCGGCGCGGCGCCCCGTGGTACACCCGGCCGCATTCGACAGTTTTGTTCCCGCCGGACCGACACCGGGTCGGCCGGCCGGATCACAAGGAGTCGACAATGCCCGATCTCAACGATTTCACCGGCGACGCGGCCCCGCGGCGGACCGGGTCGTTCTTCCGCAGCAGCCACTGCAAGGACGGGCCCTGCGTCGAGGTGGCCGACACGGCCGACGGTCCCGCCGTGCGCGACTCCAAGGACGTCGACGGGCCGGTGCTGCGGTTCACGCGTGCGGAGTGGAAGGCGTTCGTGCTCGGCGTGCGGGACGGGGAGTTCGACCTGTTCTGACCCGGTGCGGTCGGGGCGCCACGACGGCGCCCCGACCGCGCCCGGTCAGGCGCGCGACCGCCGCAGGTGGGCGATGGACTCGGCGAGGAAGTCGCGCGCCTCGTCGCCGTGGAGGGCCATCCCGGCCAGCTTCGCCCACCTGGCCTCGTACGGTTCGCGGTTGGCCGCCCCGACGAGGGTGACCAGGCCGTGGACCAGCTCGACCACGACCGAGTCCTCCTGCTCCTCGTCCCGGTGGTCGCGCAGGACGAAGCTGTGCGAGAGCTGCGCGGTCGCCTGCCGGTCGAGCGGGACGAGCCCGACCGACACGTTCTCCAGCGTCGCGACGTTCGACAGCCGGTCGAGCTGGGCCACCTGGAGGTCGACCGAGCCGGGCCGCCACCGCAGCGCCGACTCGGTGATCAGGAAGTCGAACCTGCGGGTCGGGTCGTAGAGGTCGAGCTGCCGGTGCAGCCGACCGCCGATCGCCGCCGCGAGGTCCTCGGGCGAGTACTCGGTCTCGCCCAGGGCCAGCACCGACCGCGTGTAATCGGGGATCTGGAGCAGGCCGGGCACGACCTCCGACTGGAAGGTGCGCACCCAGTCCGCCCGCTGCTCCCCCTCGTGCACGTAATCCTGCAGGTGCCCCCGCCGCTGCAAGGCGGCTCGGTACGGGTGCACCTCGGTGAACGCGGCCTCGGCCAACGAGACCAGTCGTTCCTGCGTCTCCACGGACACCTCGAGCGCCTTTCCCCACCTCTTGACCTCCGGGAGTGACGGGATCGCGCTGCCCGACTCGATCCTCGACACCTTGGACTGGCTGATCCCGATCCGCTCGGCCAGTCGGCGGCCCGACCAACCCGACAGCTCGCGCAGCCGCCGCAACTCCGCCGCGAGCAGCTCGCGTCCGGACGGCGGCGGCTCGGGTCCTACTGCGGCGATGACCATCGTTGCCACAACTTCCCTGGGTCGATCGGCCCCAACTCCGATCGACCCATCATGATTCGTGCCGATGCCGAGAGTCGCATCACTGTCGGCAACTGTCAACTTGATCAAGCACTGGATCGTGCGCCATCCGTTCGAGTCAGCCGCCCCATCTGGTGCCAACGCCCTTGACTCGGCGTCACCTCTGATTCAATCTGATTCACAGCGATTCATCAACCTCCCGTTGCACGCGAAGGAGCACCCCATGCTGCCGGTACCCCGACGTTCCGTCGTGCCGCCCGCGCACCACCGCGCGATCCTCGCGGTCGACGTCGAGCGGTCGACCGCCCTCACCAATCCGGGCCGCGCGCGGATGCGGCACTCGGTCCACGACCTGCTCGTCCGGGCGCTCGCCGCGGGCGGGGTGGGCGCCGAGCACCACGAGGGGCTGGTCGACACCGGCGACGGGGTGCTCGCGCTCCTCCGCCCGGTGGAGGCCGCGTCGAAGGCGCGGTTGCTGGGCCGGGTGGTGCCGACGCTCTCCCGCCTCCTGGACGATCACCGGGTCATGGTGCCCGACGAGGGGTTCCGGCTCCGCGTGGTCGTGCACGCGGGCGAGGTGCACCGGGACCGGTACGGGTGGTTCGGCGAGGCGCTCGACGTCGCGTTCCGGCTGCTGAACGCGCCCGCGACGAAGGAGCGGCTGCGCACGTCCGCCGGCGCGCTGGTGCTCGTCGTGTCGGACGAGATCCACCGCTCCGTGGTGCGGCACGGCTACGACGGGATCGACGCCACCGCCTTCGAACCGCTCCGCGACCCGCTCGGGCCCGCCGGGTGGACCCACCTGCCCGTCCTCGTGCGCGATCGCGAAGGCGACCGCCTGCGCTGAGACCCCGGAAGGCACGGGTGGGCGTCGCCCGCCCACGCACGCCGAAAGGCCGGGTGGCCGGCACATCGGCCGACTCCCACGGAGTCGGTCGGTGCCGCCCACCCGGCCTTCGGCCGGCTCGGCGCGGCGGTCAGCCGAGGCAGGCGCCCACGGCCTCGGCCAGGTTCGACGCCCGCGGCTCGCCGACCCGGAAGGACCAGTGGTTGGTGACGTAGCCGAAGCCGACGCCGGCGTCCGGGTCGGCGAAGCCGATCGACCCGCCGGAACCGGGGTGGCCGAACGAACCGGGCCCGAGCAGCGGCATCGGCGGGCAGGACCGCCAGAACCCCAGCGACAGGTAGAACGAGCGGTCGGCCGGGATGTCCAGCTCCGGCGGCAGCCCGTGCATCCGTGTCCGGTCGGTCTGCACGGCCGTGGCCCGCTCGACGGTCGCGGGGTCGAGCAGCCGCACGCCGTCGACCTCGCTGACGGTGGCGGCGTACATCCGGGCCACCGAACGGGCGTCCGCGACCATGTTCGCGGCCGGGATCTCCGCCGCGCGGTAGGCGCGCGTGGTGTGGATCTCGGTCGTGGGGTCGAACGCGCCGCCCAGTTCGGCGGCGCGGGCCTGCACCGAGTCCGCGCCCCACACGGCGCTGATCCACGCGTTCACCGTGCCCGCGTCCAACCCGGTCGTCTCGATCATCCCGGCGGTCAGCTCCTCCAGGGTGAACGGCGCGGCGTACCCGATCCGCGCCACCCGCGGCTCCTGCTCCTCGGGCAGCCCGATCCACGCGCTCAACCCCAGCGGGCGCACCACCTCGTCGGCGAAGAACGTGCCCAGCGACCTGCCGGAGATCCGCCGCACCACCTCGCCGACCAGGTACCCGAAGGTGACGCTGTGGTAGACGTGCTCGGTGCCCGGCGCCCACAGCGGTGGCTGGGCTTCCAACGCCCGGATCACCGGGTCCCACTCACACGCCTGCTCGAACGTCAACGGCCCGTCCACCACCGGCAGGCCCGCCTGGTGCGACAGCAGCCACCGCACCGGGATGTCCTCCTTGCCCGCCGCGCCGAACTCCGGCCAGTACCGCGCCACCGGCGCGTCCAGGTCCAACTCGCCGCGCCGCGCCAACAGGTGCGCGCAGATCGCCGTCGCGCCCTTCGTCGTCGACGCCACCTGGACGATGGTGTCCTCGGTCCACGGCCGGTTCGCCTCGCGGTCGGCGAAGCCGCCCCACAGGTCGACGACCGGGCGGCCGTCCACGTAGACGCCGCACGCCGCGCCGATCTCACCGGGGTCGCCCTCGAAGTTCGCGCGGAACGCGTCGGCGACCTTCCCCCAGCCCTCCGCGACGTGACCCTGCACGGTCGCCGCACCCGTCGTGCCCACCATGTCGCTCTCCTCCTGGAAGCTCTCGGAAACCCCGTTCGTGGCGGCCTTCCCACGGCCCGAGACCGCGATCCCCGAACCGGCCACGACGACTACGATCACCGCCGGTCCTGACACCGGGCGGTCATCGCGCTGACACGGCCCCTGACACGCCGCCGCGCCGGGCCGGCGCGCGCTCAGCCCTCCGTCGGCCGCGCGCGGTCGAGCAGGGTGAGGTAGGCGTCGAAGTGGGCCGCGCCGGCGAGGAGCGCGCGGCTGCGGGCGGTCAGGCGGTCCTGCCAGGCGCCGAGGAAGGCGGTCAACGCGTCCGCACCGCCCGCCGCGCGCAGGGATTCGAGGAACCGGGCGACCTGGTGCAGCAAGTACCCGCCCCGGCGCAGTTGGCGCGCGATCTCGGCGTCGCGCACGCAGTCCGGTCCGTACACGCGGTACCCCGTCGCCCGGTCGCGCACGGGGCGCAGGATGCCCTCGGCCTCCCAGCCGCGCAGCGTCGCGGGGTGCACGCCGAGCCGACGCCCGAGTTCGCCCACGGTCAGCGGCCGACCGCCGACCGGTCGCGGAGCGGTGGTGGACAGGGTGTCGAGGGCCGCCGCGACCTCGCGGCGGGTGTCGCGCTCGGCGAGCAGCTCGGCGTGCGCGGCGTCGATGAGCCGGTAGGCGGACTCGACGTCGCCCCGGTTGGTCGCGCGCATGATCTCGACGGCCCGCTGGTGCCCGTGGCCGCGGCGCAGCGCGAGGAAGGCGCGCAACGCCTGCGCGTGCAGGGGTGTGTAGCGCCGGTGGCCGGTCTCGCCGCGCTCGGTCGGCGGGAAGACGCCGGCGTCGTCGTAGTTGCGGACCGCCTGCGCGGACAACCCGTGCTCCCGAGCCAGGTCGATGGGTCGCAGCGTGCACCTCCGGTTGAGGTTTTCAGCCGTCTGAAATGGGCGAGCAGTGCCCAACCTTCAATCGATCCTTCAACGATAGCTTCGATGGCAGTCCCTTCCGGAAGGAGTATCCATGTCCACCGCCACCGCGCTGCGCGGCATCGGCCGCCCGCTCGACGACGCGGCGAGCCTGGGTCGCGCCCTCGACGAGCTGCTGACCGCGCGGCCCGAGCCGCCGACCCTGCTCGCCCTCGGCGAGCCGACCCACGGGGTCGAGGCGTTCCCGTTGTTGCGCAACGAAGTCCTCCGCCACCTCGTCGAACGGGGGTACCGGTCGATCGCGCTGGAGACCGACTTCTTCGCCGCGGCCGTCGTGGACGACTACGTGCGCGGGGGAACCGGTGACCTCGACGCGGTGCTCGCGACCGGGTTCAGCCACGGGTTCGGCAACCTGCCGTCCAACCGGGACCTGGTCGAGTGGCTCCGCGCGCACAACGCCGACCGCGCGCCGGAGGACCGGGTCCACTTCCACGGCTTCGACGCGCCGCTGGAGATCTCCGGCGCGCCCAGCCCGCGACGGGCACTGGCCGCGGCCGTCGACCACCTGCCCGCCGCGCTGCGGCCGGAGTCGGCCCGCGACCTCGACGCGCTGCTCGGCGACGACGCCGACTGGACCGACCCGCGGGTCATGTACGACCCGTCGACCTCCATCGGCGGCTCCGACCGCGCCCGCGCCCTGCGCCTCGTCGCCGACGACCTCGTCAGCGCGCTGCGCCGCGCCGCGCCCGAACTGCGCACCGCCGACCCCGCCGGCCACGCCGACGCCCTCGCACACGCGCGCACCGCGCAGGGCCTGCTGCGCTACCACGCGGCCTTGGCGAGCAGCGCGCCCGACCGCGTCTCGACCATGCTCGGCCTGCGCGACGAGATGCAGGCGGACAACCTGCTCGCGATCGTCGACCGGGAACAGGGGCGCGGACCCGGCCTGGTGTTCGCGCACAACGCGCACCTCCAGCGGACGCGGTCCCACATGGCGTTGAGCCACGCGCCGATGGGTGAGGGGCGGGCGAGCTGGTGGAGCGCCGGCGCGCTGGTCGGGCTCGCGCTCGGCGAGCGCTACCTGTTCCTGGCGTCCGACGCCAACCCGCGGCCCGCCCCCGGCACGCTCCAGGGCGCGCTGGCCGAGGCGACCACCCGCCGCTCCCTGTTCCCGACGCGGGAACTGCGCGCCGCGCTGCCCCCGTCGGTCGGCGCGGACGAGCCGTTCCTGCCCGGCCACCTGCCCCTGCACCCGACGGCGTCGGGGCCGGAGGGCGCCGACGCGGTCATCTTCATCGCCGACACCGACGGGACGCGGCACCGGTACTGGTGACACGGGGTGTGCCCGGTGGCCGGCGACTCGGCCACCGGGGTCGGTGCGGCTGGACGCGGAGCACCACACTCGTCACTCGCGGTCACAGGACGTCACCCTGGGGCGCGGCAGCGCACTCGTCCGCGACGCCGCACTCGTGCATCAGCCACCTATAATGGTGACTTGGCGTGTCGATTCGACCACCGCGGGTGCGAGGGGCAGATGCGGTTCAGCGTCCTGGGAGAGTTGACCGTCCTCGACGACGCCCGGCAGGTCCCCCTCGGGGGCATCAAGCAGCGCGCCACGCTCGCCTTCCTGCTGCTGCACGACAACGCGTTCGTGCCGGCCAGCGCGCTGATCCGGGCGGTGTGGCCGAAGGGGGCGCCGCCGACCGCGCGCAAGATGCTCCACAACGCCGTGTCCCGCATCCGGGCGACGCTGTCCGAGACCGGTGTCGAGGACCCGCCCCGGTTGATCACCCACGCGCCCGGCTACCTGCTGCACACCGACCGCGGCCGCATCGACCTCGCCACCTTCGCGGCACTCGCCGACCGGGGGCGCGCCGAGCTGCTGGCGGGCGACCCCCTGCGCGCCTCCCGCACCCTGCACGAGGCGCTGGGCCTGTGGCGCGGGCCGGTCCTCGCGGACCTGGTCGAGCGGGGCATCTCGTGGCCCGAGATCACCACGGCGCAGCGCGCCCGGACCGACGCGCTGGAGGACTGCGTCGAAGCCGACCTCGCCTGCGGGCGGCACGCCGAGGTCGTCGCCGAGCTGGAGCAGGCGGTCGAGGCCGAGCCGCTGCGGGAGCGGCTGTGCGGGCAGCTCATGCGGGCGCTCTACCACTGCGGGCGGCAGGCCGACGCGCTCGGCCTCTACCGCAGGACCAGGGCCGCGCTGATCGACCGGCTCGGCCTCGAACCCGGCGGCGAGCTCCAGGAGCTGCACCGCGCCATCCTCAACCACGACCTCGGGCCGCACGGGGTCGCCGCGTCGCGGCCGGGCGACTCCGGAGGGGCGGTGGTCCTGCGCGGCCCGGAGCCGGTGGCGGCCGTGCCCGCGCGGCGCGCGGCGGGGCACGACCCCGAGGTCAAGCAGGTCACCGCCGTGTTCCTGGCGGTCCGGCCGGCGGCGGGGGCCGACGTCGACCCGGACCAGGTGGACCGCGCCCGCCGCCGCTCCGACGACGTGCTGGCACGGGAGGTGGCGCGGTGGGGCGGCACGGTCGCGGGCGCGCTCGGCCCGGTGTGGCTCGCGGTGTTCGGCGTGCCGAGGGCGCGGGACGACGACGCGCGGCGCGCCGTGCCGGCGGCCCGTGCCGTCGTGGACCGGTTGCGCGCCGACGGCGTGCTCACGGCCGGCCTGGAGGCGGTCGCCGCGGTCGCGACCGGCGAGGTGCTGGTCCGGCCGCACCCTGACCGGCCGGACGACCCGCCCCGGATCAGCGGCGGGGTGCTGGACACGGGTCTGCGGCTGCTGCTGTCGGCCGCGCCCGGCGAGGTGGCGCGGTGCGCGGCGACCGAGCGGATCACCGGGCGCCCGGAGGGCGGCCCCGTGGCGCGGACGCCGTTCGTGGGTCGCGACCACGAACTGGGGATGCTGCTGGGGCAGGTGGACGAGGCGGTCCGGTGCGCGCGCGGCCACCTGACCACCGTGCTCGGCGACGTCGGCATCGGCAAGAGCCGCCTGGTGCGGGAGTTCGCGGACGCCCTCGCCTCCGCGCGGCGCGACGTGCGGTGCGTCGTGGGCCGCGTCCCGGCGTGGCCCGCCGAGGCGACGCGGTGCTCCCTGCCGGCGGACCTCGTCCTCGGCGCGGCGGGCGTCCCGCCGGGCGCGGACGCCGACGAGGTGGAGCGCGCCCTCCGGCGGGCCGCGGCCCGGCTGCCCGGCCCTGGCGACCGGGCCGCCGCGGTGCTCGACGACCTGCGCGCCGCGGTCGACGGCGGAGGACCGCCCGACCCGTGGCCCTCGGTGCGGCGGTTCCTCACCGGGATCGCGGCGGGACGGCCCCTGGTGGTGGTCGTCGAGGACGCGCACCGGGCGGCGGAGCCGGTGCTGGGCTTCCTGAGCGACCTCGTCGAGGACGCGGCCAGGGTCCCGCTGCTCGTCGTGGTGACCGCGCGGCCGGAGCTGCACGAGCGGCGACCCGGCTGGGGCGGCGGCAAGCCGCACACCTGCACCACCACGCTGGAACCGCTCGCGGACGCCGACATCGCGACGGTGCTCGACCCGCTCCTCGGGCCGGGCGGCGCGGCGCGCCCGACGGCCGACCGCGCCGCGCCGCCGACGCGGGACCGGCTCGTCGCGCTGGTGGGCGGGAACCCGCTGTTCGCGGTCGAGTACGCGCGGGCGCTGCGCGGCGCGTCGGGTGGACCGGTGCCGACGGGGCCCTGGCCGGTGCCGCACCGGGTGCGCGCCGCCCTGGCCGCGCGGCTGGACGACCTGGGCGCGCCGGTGAAGGCCGTGCTGCTCGACGCGGCGGTGCTGGGTGACGCGGTGTGCGACGAGGCCGTCGCGGCGCTGGGCGGGTGCACCGCCGAGGAGGCCGCGCGCCGGCTCGCCCAGCTGGAGCGCCGCGGGTTCCTCCGCGGGCGCCGCCGGGCGGTGGCGGGGCGGCCCGCCTACGCCTTCCGCCACCCGCTCGAACGGGAGGCCGCCTACCTGCGGCTGCCGCGGTCGGTGCGGGTGCGCAAGCACCGGCTGGCCGCCGCGTGGCTGGACGACGCGGCGCGGGACCTGCCCGACCTGTCGGCCGACCACCGGCGGCTGGCCGCGGCGCTGGAGCACCCGTCGGCGGCGGCGTGACCCGGCCGGCGCGGACTCACCCGGCCCCGCTGCCCTCCCCCGCTGCCCTGCCCCGCTGCCCTGCCGCGCTCCTCGGCGCGGCCCGCCCGGCCCGCCCGGCCCTGCGAACCGCGGATCAACGCGGCCGGTCGGCCCGCCCGGTCAGCCCGCCCGGTCGGCGCGGCACCGCTCGGCGGGGTCGGACCCGCCGGGACCGGCCCCGGCCCGGTGCGGGTCGGCGACACCCGCGCCCCGCCTGCCCCGCGCCGTCAGCCAGCTCAGCAGGGGCCCGGACATGGCGGTGGTGACCACGGCCATCACCACCAGGAGCGAGTACAGCCGGTCGTCGAGCAGGCCGATCTGGAGGCCGACACCCAGCACGATCAGCTCGGTGAGCCCCCTGGTGTTCATCAGCGCGGCGAGCACCGCGGCGTCGTGGCCCGGCATCCCCTGCGAGCGCGCGCCGAGGAACGTGCCCGCCATCTTGCCCACCACCGCCGTGACCACGATCAGCGCCAGGTCGAGCGCGCCGCCCCAGCGGAGGCCGGACAGGTCGACGTTCAGGCCGGCGACCACGAAGTAGACCGGCAGGCACAGCGCCGTGCCGACCTGCGTGCGGTGCAGGAGGTCCTCGCGCCCGGCGGCGTCGGGCGGCCTCGGCATCACCAGCCCGAACAGGAACGCGCCGAACAGGAAGTGCAGGCCGATGAGCTGCGTGGCGGCGGCGGAGGCCAGCAGGCCGACGAGCACGACCCCGAACCTCCCCGGCGTCAGCGGCGCGCTCGGCACGAGCGCCTTCGCCAGCAGCGGGCGGACCACGACGAACATGAGCACCACGTAGGGCACCGCCAGCAGCACCTGCCAGTGCGGCACGCCGTCCCGCCCGACGACGGCCTGCACCAGCGCCAGCGCCGACCACGCGGCGACGTCGCACACCGCCGCCGCGGACAGCGCGATCGCGCCGATGCGGGACGAGCCCATCCCCCGGTCCGCGATGATCCGGGCGAGCACCGGGAACGCGGTCACCGCGAGCGCCAAGCCCAGGAAGAGCGCGAACCCCACCCGGTGCACCGTCTGGTGGCGCCCCACCAGCCACAGCGCCAGCAGCACGCCCAGCGCGAACGGCACGACCGCCGACCCCAGCGCCGCGGCCGTCGCCGGGCGGCCGGAGCCGCGCAACCGGGAGCGGTCGAACTCGTAGCCGACGACGAACATGAACAGCAGCACGCCGAGGTTGCCGACCGCCGACAGCAGCGGGCGCACGTCCGGCGGGAACAGCGCGTCCGGCACCGCGCCGTCGAACAGCGTCGGCCCGAGCAGGACGCCCACCGCGATCTCGCCGAGCACGGCGGGCTGCCCGAGCCGACGCGCCACCGCGCCCGCCGCGCCCGCCAGGGCGACGATCAACGCCAGGTCCACCAGCAGGAGGACCGCCTGGTGCTCGGTCACCGCTCACCCACCGCACGGGCGTGGTGCGACGCCGCCCGCCACGACCGGGGGCCGGCAGCGCGGCACGCGGTCTTCCCGGTGCGGCGGGTGGTGTGCCCGATCGGTTCGTCGTCCACGCTGCGCCCCCGTCCTGCTGCCCGCTCACCCGGCCGGCGTCCGGGACGGGCAGTCGACGGCGGACGCTAGCCGCGGCCGGGGACGGCGGGCGATGTCCCGCTACCACCGGCGGGTAACCGGGCGGTCGGTCGCGAGGGCGGTGGCTTGTCAAGCCCACCGAGGAATAGCGGTCACCTGGCAACCCACAGCCATCTAAAGATACCTTGCTAAACAACCCTTTAGCAAGATACGTTGTTAACGTGACCGAAGAGCACTCCGGGTACATCCGCGACCCCAAGGCGCTACGGGCGTTGGCGCACCCGCTCCGGTGGCAGCTGATCGAGCTGATCCGCAACGAGGACACGGCCACCGCCACCCGGTGCGCGCGGGCCCTCGGCGAGAGCGTGGCCGGCTGCTCCTACCACCTGAACCTGCTGGCCAAGTACGGCTTCGTCGAGCACGCGCCGGGCGGGGTCGGCCGCGAGAAGCGGTGGCGGCTGACCAGCCGCGAGCAGAGCTGGACCACCGAGGGGCTGAGCCAGGAGGGCACGCTGGCCGCCGAGGCCGCCGCCGAGGCGTTCCTCGACCACGAGGCGGCGCAGCTGAAGGACCGGGTGCGCCTCAAGGCCCTGGAGCCCGAGGACTGGCGCGCCGCCACCGGCGTGACCGGTCAACACGCGTTCCTGACCGCGGCCGAGACGGGCCGGCTGGCGGAGGAGCTGGCCGCCGTCATGGCCCGCTACCAGGAGCGCACCGCACGACCCGAACTGCGCCCACCGGACGCCCGTCCGGTCCGGCTGTTCCTCGCCATCACCGTGGCGCCGCCGACCGACCGCGTTTCCTGAAGCCGAGGGGGCACCCGTGCACGACCACGTCGAGACGATCCGAGCACTGGTACACCAACACCTGGCGGACGCCGTCGCCCACGCCGAGCGGCACCGATCGACACGAGCCAGCCGCCTGCCACAGCCGCGTGGGCACCGTCCCGCTCCGCTGAGGGGAGCCTGGACGGTGCCCAGCCCCCGGACGAGTCCGGAGAACACCGTGCAGCGACGCGGCCGTCAGTAGCTGGAGAACCCGGGACCGGCGACCACGTGCTTCTCGCTGCCGGAGAGCGGGGGGTTGAACACGCTGATCAGCACGAGGTCGCTGCCCTCGTCGGCGATCAGGTGATGGGCGTCGTGCTCGTCGAGGGCGTAGAGCACCCCGGGGCGCAGCTCGTGGCGGACCTGGCCGTCGGCGGACACGACGGCCCCCGAGCCGCTCGTGCAGTAGCACGCCTCCAAGTGCCTGCGGTACTGCAAGCGCGAGCTGGTCCCCGCGCGCACCACCGTCTCGGCGAGGGTGAAGCCCATTCCGTCGGACTGCACGAGCAGCCGGTAGCTCAACCCGTTGCCCCAGTCGACGGGCGTGAGGTTTTCCCTGGTGCGAACGATCATCTCCACGGCTCTTTCGTCTCTAGGGTTGGAAATCCGGGACCGGGCCGGTGAATGCTCACTGTCCGGAGTGGACTGCTCGGGTGATGGCCTCCACCTCGTCGGCGGACAGGGCCAGGCCGTACGGGTCGACGTCGTGCTCCGCCGCCCCGGCCGCCGGCGGGACCCCGCCCTGCTCGAACTCGACCAGGGCGGCCAGTTCCCCGACCGTCCGCGGCCGCAGCAGCTCACCGGCGGGGAGCCGGACACCCTTCCGGCGGGCGGCGCGCTCGGCCGTGATCGCCAGCAGGCTGCTTCCGCCCCTGGCGATGAACCCGTCGTCGAGCCCCAGGTCGGGCACCGCCAACACCTCAGCGAGGATTTCGAGGAGCACGAGTTCCCGCGCGGTGGCCCCGGTGGACCGCACCCCGGCGTCCGCCGGCGCGGCCAGGGCCGCCCGGTCCACCTTCCCGGTCACCGTCAGCGGCAGGGTGTCGACGACGGTGATCTGCGCGGGAACGGCGTGTGCGGGCAGCACGGCCGTCAGGTGGGCGCGCAGCGCGGTGGCGGTCGCACCCGCGGCGACCGCGAAAGCCGCCAGCGTCGTCACCCCGCTCGAACGGGCACGGGCGACCACGGCGGCCCGGGTGACCTCCGGGTGCGCCAACAGCGCCGCCTCCACCTCGGAAGGGGCGACGCGCACCCCGCCGACCTTCACCAGGCCGTCCGCGCGGCCCAGGAAGACGAGGTCACCGCGCGCGTCGCGCCGAACGAGGTCACCGGTGCGGTACATCCGGGAACCGTCGGCGGCGAACGGATCGGCGACGAAGCGCGCCGCGGTCAACGCCGGTCGGCCCGGGTAGCCGTGGGCCACCGCACCGGTGACGTACAACTCGCCCGACTCCGTCTCGCGGAGCGCCTCGTCCAGCACCAGCACGCCGTGGCCGCCGATCGGCGAGCCGATCGGGCACGGCCCGCCGCCGGACAGGTCATCCGCTCGCACCAGGTACGAGGTGACGTCCTGCACCTCGCTCGCGCCGTAGCTGTTGCGCAGCGCCCGTCCCGGCTCGGCGGTCACCAGTTCCCGCACCGCCGGCGACAGGGTGAGCTGCTCACCGGCTTGGACCAGGTCGCACAGGTCGGGCAGCGTGGTACCGAGCTGCCGCGCGGCCTCCGCTACCGCCTCCAGCAACACGTTCGGCAGCAGGAGCTGACCGACCCGGTGGTCGGCCAGCCACCGCACGAACTCCTCCGGTCGCGCCCGCAGCCCTTCCGGGGCGATCACCAGGGTCTTGCCCAGGGCGAGGCTCGCCACGATCTCCTGGAGCGAGACGTCGAAGCACACCGGGGCGGTCTGCGCGACCCGGATACCGGGCCGGCACACCAGGTTCTCCTCGTGCCAGCGCACGTACCCCGTCAGCGCGGCCATCGGCACGAGGACGCCCTTCGGCGGGCCGGTCGAGCCCGACGTGTACACGACGTAGGCGGGGGTGTCGCCGGTGGGCGTGGGCGGGGCGACCGCCTTCTCGACGGGTGTCGTCGCGAGCGCGTCCACCCGCAGGGCGACCGTGCCGTGCAGGTCCAGGTCGGCGGTCGTCACGACCGCCCGCGGCGCGCAGTCCGTGACGAGCGAACGGACGTACTCGTCCGGGAACGCCGTGTCCAGGGGGAAGTGGACACCGCCGACCTTGAGCACGGCGAACGCGGTCGCGACACCGATCGCCGATCGCGGCAGGTGCACGCCCACGACGTCGCCCACGCCGATGTCGTGCCCCCGCAAGCCCGCGGCGATGGCGTCGGCCACGCCGGCGATCCGGCCGTAGGTCCACTCGTCCTCGCCGTCGACCACCGCGACGGCTTGCGGCGAGCGTTCCACCCGGGACTCGAACATCGCCACGACCGATCGGACGTCGGTCGGTTCTCCGGTCCTCATGCGACGGAACCCCCTTGCTCGGCGTCCCACGGGAAGTACCGCGGCAGGACGGACCACACCTCGGGTGTGTAGAAGTGCCCGCCGGGCAGGTGCCGCGCGGAGAAGCCGGCGGCGGCCACCTCGGCCCACCGCACCTCGGCGTTGTCCTCGATCACCTCGTCGGTCTCGCCCAGCAGCACGGTCAGCGGGCTGAGCAGGGTTTTGGTGTCGTCGCAGTGGAAGGAGTCGCGGACCTTGATGTCGGCTCGCATGAGGTCGAGTGCCATCGCGGTGAGGTCGGGGTCTTCGAGCACGTAGTCGGGTAGCGCGCCGAAGTTGCGCATCCAGGCCATCAGTTGCTCGTCGGTGTCGTTCTGCGCGGGGAACTTGTCCCGCTCCCGCACGGACGCGTACGGCGCGTTGCAGGAGGAGATGATCACCGACTCGGCGACGCGGACGCCCTGGTCCTGGAGGCGGGTGGCGACGTCGTAGGCCATCCAACCGCCCATGCTGTGCCCGAAGAGCAGGTACGGGCGCTCGGCGACCTGGCGCGTCAGCGCCGCGGCGTCCGCGGCCAGCGCGTCCCACGAGTCGACCTGTCCTTCCAGGAAGCGCCCTTCCCGACCGGGGTAGCAGATCAGCGCCAGGTCGAGGTCGTCGGGGAGCAGGGAGGCCCACGGGCGGTAGGGCGCGGTTCCCCCGCCGCAGAAGCCGAAGCACACCAGCACCCGCTCGGCCGAGTCCCGCCGCAGCGGCCGGATGATCGACGTGTCGTCGTGGGGCGTCGCGTGCCCCTGCGCCGTCGTGGTGCTCACGACGCCGGCACCGCGGGTCGCGCCGTCTCCGCCGCGACCTGCCGGATGTGGCCGGCCAGGTCGCCGAGTCGGGGGAACCGGTATACGTCCGCGGTCTTGATGCGCACCGCGAAGGTCTTCTTGACCTCGCTCACCACGGTGATCGCCAGCAGGGAGTGACCGCCGAGGGCGAAGAAGTTGTCCTCGGCGTCGATCGCGTCCAGGCCGAGGATGTCACCCCACACCGCGCACAGCAGGTCCTCCACTCCCCCGCCCTCCCGGCGCGCCTCCGGTCCGGCCGGCGACCGGGGCGCACGACCTTCGAGGTCGGCGAAGTCGACCTTGCCGCCGGCGGTGGTGGGCATCCGGTCGAGGTGTGCCACCCGACCGGGCACCATGTGCGGTGGCAGCCGGGTCGCGCACCACGCCCGCAACTCCTCGCCCTCGGTCGCGGACCCCGTCACGTAGGCCACCAGCTCCCGTCCACCGCTCAGCACGACCGCGGCCGAAGCCACCCGGGGGTGCTCCGCCAGGACGTGGCCGACCTCGTCCAGCTCGATGCGGAAGCCCCGCAGCTTGGCCTGCCGGTCGGTGCGCCCCAGGAACTCCAGGGTGCCGTCCGGGCGCTCGCGCACCCGGTCGCCCGTGCGGTACATGCGGGCGCCGCCGTCGTCGAAGGGGTCGGCGACGAACCGCTGTGCGGTCAGCGCCGACCTCCCGACGTAGCCGTGGGCGAGACCGGGGCCGGACAGGTAGAGGTGGCCGGGCTCGTCGGGCGGCGTTGGCCGCAGTCGCTCGTCGAGGACGTAGCCCTTGACGCCGCTCAACGGGGTCCCGATGTGCGGAGTCGCCCCACCGATCCACGCGGCCGTGGCGTCGACGCCGCACTCGGTGGGGCCGTAGAGGTTGACCGCTTCCAGCCCGCCGGCGAGCCCGCGCGCCACCAGGCCCTCCCACAGCGCCCCGGGTATCGCCTCGCCGCCGACCAGCAGGCGCAGCGGCGACCCGCCCGACGCGACCCTCCGCTCCGCGAGGTGGTCGAGGTGCTCCCGCACGGCGAGGACGTGGGTGGGGGTGAAGTCGATGTCGGTGACCGCGTGGTCCTCCAGCAGCGCGACCAGCGCCTCGGGTTCGGTGCGCGCCTCGTCGTCGAGCAGCACCAGGGTGTCGCCGCGCAGCACCCTGATCCACTGCTGCACCGAGGCGTCGAACGAGATGCTGGCGTTCCACGCGACCGTGCGGTGCTCCGACGGGTACACGTCGTCGGCTTCGAGGGCGTGGACGAGCTGCTCGACGCCGCCCACGCCGACCTGGACACCCTTGGGCTTGCCGGTGGTGCCGGAGGTGTAGATCACGTACGCGGCGTCGTCCGGGTCGCGGTCCACGTCGAGCGGCGCGACGGTCGTGGTGGGCGGATCGACCGGCACCAGCGCGACTCCGTCGGGTCGACCGGGCACGGGTTCGTCCGCGATGACCGCGACCAGGCCGGAGTCGGCCATCATGAAGGCGAGGCGGTCCGCCGGGTAGGACGGGTCCAACGGCACGTACGCCCCGCCCGCCCGCCAGACGGCGACGAGGGCGACGACGAGCCGCGAGGTCCGGCCGAGGTGGATGCCGACGCGGGTGCCCGGACCGACGCCGGCGGCGGCCAGCGCGCCCGCCAGGCGGCGGGATCGGTGGTCGAGCGCGGCGAAGTCGAGCGCGCCGTCGACGGCGCGCACCGCGACGCGGTCGGGGAACTGCCGCACGACGCGTCGGAACCGGTCCGTCAGGTCGCCGGGCCGGAGGTCTGTACTCGTCACTGAACGCTCCTCCTTCGTGCGTCGACGTCAGCGCGCGCCGACCGCGACGGTCGGCGCGCAGTCGGCCAGGTCCACCGGTTCCCCCATCGCCACCACGATCCGGCGGTCGCCGCGGAACGCGTCCCGGCCGTGGGCGGCGAGCAGGTTGTCCACCACGAGGAGGTCACCCGGCGACCAGGGACGGCGCGTGGTCGCCGCGTCGTAGGCCGCGTTGATCAGGCGGGCGTCCGCCTCGTCGATGGGTTCGCCGTCCCCGAAGGTGGTGTTGAACGGGAGGTTCTCGGCGCCCAGCTCGTCGACGAGCGTCTCCCGGACCGCCGGCTCCAAGGACCACTGGTTCCAGAACGCCAGGTGGTTGAACCAGATCTCCTGCCCGGTGCGCGGGTGCCGGATGATCGCCGAGCGGTGCTGGCGCGTGCGCAGCCTCCCGTCGGGCAGCCACTCGTGGTCGATGCCGTTCTCACCGCAGTACCGGGCGACCTCGTCCGGGGAGGTGGTGTTGAACGCGGTGCGCCACCCCAGGGAGATGTCGTCGGAGTAGGTGCGCCACAGCAGCCAGCCGGTGTCGCGACCACGTCGCACCAGGTCCTCCGGGAGGTGGGACAGCACCTCGCGGCAGTCGGCGACCGGGGTCGCGCCACCGCTTCCCGGCGCCACGAGGCAACCGAACAGGAGCAGCCCCGGAAAAGTCATCGTGTAGCTGTTCTCGTTGTGCATTCGGATTCGTTGCGCGGCGGGCAGGTCGGTCGAGGAGTACACGGAATTGCCGAAGTCACTGCGCTTGGTCGCCTTCTCGCGGTACGGCGTTTCCCGACGGATGAAGGCGTCGCGGACGTGGGCGAAATCGTCCACGTCGCGCACGGGGAGGTTCCTCAGGTAAAGCGCACCGTACTGGTCGAGACCCGCTCGCAGGTCGTCCGCGACGCTCTCGATCCAGGCGCGCGCCGCAGGGGCGTCGGCCAGCGGCGGAGCGGTGACGACGGCGGGCGAGCCGGGGTCGAACGTCCAGTCCAGAGCGGGTGCGACAGCGGTCTTTTTTGGCGCGGTCATACCTTCCAACCTTTCTCCGGAACTCGTGGTCGAATTCCCGACCACCACCGACTCTACTGGCCGAATGCGTTGCGCCGACCGGAAGTTTTCATTCTCCCGGCGGCAGATCCGCACCTCCGCACACCGGGCCGCGGGCACGCCGGGCAGCACCCGCACGGCGGTGTGCGGGTGCTTTCACGACGCGGGTCGGGTCAGGCGGCGACCGGCAGGTCCCGCAGGCGGCGCAGGTGTCGGGTCAACAGGAACACGACGCACACCAGCTGGGAGGCGGCGGCCACCCACATCGCCGCGCGCAGGTCGAGGAACGTGCCGAGCGCGCCGCCCAGCAACGCGCCCAGCGGCAGTGCCCCGTTGGAGACGGTCCGCATGCTGGCGGTGACCCGGCCGAGCACCTCCCGCGGGCAGTAGCGCTGCCGGAAGCTGCCGATGATCACGTTCACCGCGGCGATGCCCGCGTCCAGCACGAAACCGCCCACGACGAACCACAGCAGACCGACGCCACCGGTGCTCAGCGGCATCAGCAGCGCGAACGGCGCGGTGCACAGCGCGATGAGCAGCAGGCCGCGCGCCGTCCCGGTCCTGGCGGTGAACCGCCGCACCGCCAACGCGCCCAGGACCGCTCCGCTGCCCGCCAACGCCAGCACCAGCCCGACCTCGGCCGAGCCGACCCCGACCGCGCGCACCAGGAACACCACCTGCAGCGCCTGCAAGGCGGCGGCGGCCAGGTTGGACACGGCGGCGTAGAGCGTGAGCGGGCGCAGGTACGGGTCCACCACCACGTGCCGCACCCCGACCGCGACGTCGCGCAGCAGCGACCCGCCGCGCTCGACCCGCCGGCCGGCCTCCTCCCGCACGCGGATGGTCGACAGGCAGACCAGCGACACCAGGAAGCCCGCGGCGTTGACCACCAGCCCGGTGACCGCGCCGACGAGCTGGGTCAGCACACCGCCCAAACCGGGACCGACGATCCGCGCGGCGGCCTCGCTGCCCAGCAGCTTGGAGTTGGCCTCGGGCAGGTGCTCCGCCTCGACCAGGGAGGGCAGCAGCACCTGGTAGGCGGTCAGGAGGAAGACCGCCGCGACGCCGACGCCGAACGCGACCGCGAGCAGCAGGGGAACGGTCAGCAGGCCGAAGTGCGCGGCCACCGGGACGCTGAGCAGCAACAGCACCGAGATCGCGTCGGCGAGGATCATCACGAGCCTGCTGGGCAGGCGGTCCACCACCGCGCCCGCGGGCAGCCCGACCAGCACCCAGGGCAGCCACACCGCGGCGTTGAGCAGGCCGACGACGAACGTGCTCGCGTCCAGCGCGAGCACGGCCAGCAGCGGCATGGCCACGGTCGTGACCGCGGTGCCCAACTGGCTGATCGTCTCACCGAACCACAACAGCCGGAAGTTCCGCTCCGCGAGCAGGCCGACGCCACGCACCAGTCGGATCATGAAGTTCGCATCCCCCCGAGTTCGGCCGGCGGCGGGGCGCCGACCGGTGGGCGCGCCCGGCGCGGTCCACCACCGCCGGCGAGCAGCGCCGCCGTTGATGATCTCATCGTCGCGCGTCGGGAGCGGCCGGATCGGCGAAGGCGACGTCCTCGGACCTGGCGAACCGGGCCAGGTCCACCGGCGGTAGCGCCTTCCGGTCGAGCTTCCCGTTGGCGGACAGGGGGAACGACTCCACCGCGGCGAAACAGGTCGGCACCATGTGCTCGGGCAGGCGGGCCCGCAGGAACCGCTTCAACTCCGCCACCCGGACCGGTCGGGACAGGGTGACGAAGCCGCACAGCTTGTCCCCTCCGCCGGCGTGCCGGAACGGCACCACCACGGCGTCCCCGACGTCGTCGTGCTCGCGCAGCATGGCTTCGACCTCACCGGGCTCGACCCGCATACCGCGGATCTTGACCTGGTGGTCGACCCGGCCCAGGTACTCGAACTCGCCCGAGGGCAGCAGCCGGGCGAGGTCCCCGGTGAGGTAGACCCGCTCCTCGCCCGCCACGTCCGCCGGGAAGCGCTCCGCGGTGAGCGCGGGGCGGTCGAGGTACCCGGCGGCCAGGCAGACGCCCGCGATGCCCAGTTCACCCACGGCACCGACCGGCCGCACCGCCAACCGGTCGTCGAGGACGTAGAGGCGCGTGTTGTCGATCGGCCGCCCGATGGGCACCCGGTGCGGTTCCGGCTCCACGCATGGGAAGTGACTGACGTCCACGGTCGCCTCGGTCGGTCCGTAGAGGTTCACCAGGCGGGCACCGGTCTCCTCGGCGAGCAACCGGTGGAACCGGCCGACCTGTTCCGGGGTGAGGGCCTCGCCACTGGTGAACACCGTGCGCAGGGAGCGGAGCTGGGCCAAGGGGCGCACGCGGTCCACGTGATCGAGGAAGGCGTCCAACATGGAGGGCACGAAGTGCACCACGGTCACGCCATGCCTGCCGATGGCGGTCGTGATGGCGGCGGGGTCCTTCTCGCCGCCGGGTGCCAACAGGCACAGCGAGGCTCCGTGCGCCGTCCACCAGAACAGCTCCCACACCGAGACGTCGAACGACACGGGTGTCTTGTGCAGCAACACGTCATCGACGCCGATCGGATAGGCCCGCTGCATCCAGGACAGCCGGTTGACCACTGCCCGGTGCCCGACCACCACCCCCTTGGGCCGCCCCGTCGAACCCGAGGTGTAGATGACGTAGGCGGGGTCGCCGCTACCGCGCCCCGGACGGGGGTCGCCCGTGGCCGTCGAGTCGGCCGTCGCGGGGTCCAGCACCGCGCACGACGCGGGAGGGACCACATCGCCGTCGGTGAGCAGCAGCCGCGCTCGCGCGTCGGTGAGGATGTGGTGGGTGCGGCCCGGCGGGTTGGCGGGGTCGAGCGGCAGGTAGGCCGCGCCGACGCGCAGGACCGCCATGATCGCGGTGATGGACGGGACACCGCGCCGCAGCAGCACGCCGACGACGTCGCCGGGACCGACGCCGCGCTCGCGCAGCGCGTGGGCCAGGCGTTCGACCCGCTCGTCCAGGTCGCGGTAGGTGAGCACGCCGCCGTCGTGGACCAGGGCCGGCGCGTCCGGCGCGTGTCGTGCCCGGCGATCGAACAACCCGTCCAGCCGGACCTCGCCGTCGAACGGCGCGGCGGTGTCGTTCACCTCGGCGATCAGGCGCAGGTCGGCCGCCGTCGGGACGCCGATCGCCCGCCGGGGCGTCGACCGGCGGACCGAGGCCGCGACCTCGGCCGAGCGCGCGAACGCCCGCTCGGCGACCGTCGGCTCCCACCGCCGGCCGTCGTACCGGATCTCGACGTCCCAGCCGTCGACCGACCGCGACACCTCGGGCAGGCACAGCCACGTGGCGTCCGCCCAGTCCCGCGGCGCGACGCGCGGCGCGACCGCGAGGGCTGCCCCGACCGCGCCGGCGAGTTCGCCGAACGGCGCGTCGAGGTCCGGCGCGCACCGGACCAGGCGGAGCCCGGTGGCGCGCGGGTCGGGGTCGGGGCAGGCGAGCACGATCGTGTCGTCCCCGCGGTAGCCGGCCACGAGTGCCGCCACCACCGCGACCACCGCGGCCAAGTCGTCTCCGGGTGGCGGTGGCACCCGCACGTGCACGGCGTGCAGGTGCTTCGTGGTGTCGCGGGTGGTCCGGTCGACGGCCGGCAGCGGGTCGCCGACCGGGGTCGCAGGTGGTACGTGCGTGGTCATGGTGGGCACCTCACCCGAGCAACAGGGACAGCTCGCGGGCCGTCCGGGCCGGATCGTCGAACAGGAAGTCGTGCGCGCCGGGGAACTCGCGCGTGGTCACCCGCGCCGAGCCGTACTCCGACCACGCAGTGGTGTCGTCGGGATCGGCGGTGACCGGGTCGTCCGCGCCGGTCCACACGTGCAGGTCCGCCGGCACCCGACGCCCGCGCTCCGGGCGGTAGGCGTCGAGCGCCAGGTAGTCCGCTCGCCAACGGCTCACCAGCGCGCTCGTGAAGTCCGGCGCGGCGGCGAGGTCGGGCGGTAGCGGTCGGTCGCCCAGGACGTGGCCCAGCACCGCGTCGTCGGTGTAGTGGTCCGGTCCGTGGCGCGGCAGCCGGTGGGGAGCGACCTGGGCGGCTACCACCAGGCCGCGGACCAGGCCCGGCGCGCTTCGGTGCAGGACGTGCGCCAACTCCAGGCCGACGACCGCGCCCATGCTGTGCCCGACGACGAGCAGCCGTTCCGCCGTCCGACCGGGCAGGAGGGCCTCGGCGAAGGACTCGGCCCTCGTGCGGACGTCGGCGAGGCCGGCCGCGGTCGTCGGCCGCAGCCCCACCGTGACGACCCGCACGCCCGGCAGGTGCTCGGCCAGTGGCGTCGCCGTCCGCGCCGGGACGCCGATGCCGGGCAGGAGCACCACGGCGCACTCGGTGTCCAACGACGCGCGCGGGCTGAGGGTCACGCCGAGGCGGTGGCCGGGTGCCGTCACGACCGCACGCCGGTGGCCGGTTCCACCAGTTCCGCCAGCGCCGCCACGCAGGCGCGGCCGAGCGGCTCCGCCCGTGACCGCTCCGGGGCCATGCCCGCGCAGGTGACCGTGATGTGCAGCCGGCCGCCGTCGATGGCCGCGATGAACTCCACGGGGTGCGTCAGCAGGTTGGCCGGCTCGCGGTCCGGTCCGACCGGCTCGGCGACCTCGGTCAGCGGACCGGCCTGGCCCCCGGTGGCTCGTCCCAGGTAGTTGAACAGCACGCCCGGCAGCGGCGCGCCCGCCAGGACCTCGTCGCGGGCCGCCAGCAGGCCGAAGCGCACGCCACCGCACGGGGTGCTCCGCAGTTCGCGCGCCGCCGCCTCGGCGGCTCGCCCCGTGCCTCCGGACACCGGTACGACGACCGGGTGGACCTGGGTGAACCAGCCGACGGTCCGGCTCACGTCGACCTCGGGGAAGAGCGGTTCGCGGCCGTGGCGCTCCACGTCGATCGTGACCGACCCAGCGTCCGCGCACCGGCCCGCGGCGGTGGCCACCGCACCGAGCAGGACCGCTTCGACCGGTACATCGGGGAGGCGGCGGACGCGCGCGAGCAGCAGCGAGGTGGTGTCCTCGTCGAGTTCGGCCGACCAGGTGGTCGCCTCGTCGATCCGCTGGGCCGGCCACCGGTCCCGGCTGTGGTCCGCCCACGGCAGCGCCGAGGAGCGCGCGGCGCGGTCGCGCCACAGGTCCAGCTCACCGCCGCAGTCCGGGTCCCCCGCGTGCTCGGCCATCAGGCGCGCCCAGGTGCCGAACGGCGTGCCCGGCGGGGGTAGCGCCACCGGGCGGCCGGCGCGCAGCTGCCGGTACGCCGTGGTCAGGTCGTCGATGAGGATGCGCCAGGACACGCTGTCGACGACCAGGTGGTGTGCCACGAGGAACAGCCGGTGGCCGGCCGGACCGAGGTCGAGCAGGGTGGCCCGCACGACCGGGCCCGCGCCGGGGTCCAGGGTCGCTTGCGACCGCGCGGTACACCGTTGCAGCAGCGTGGCCGGGTCCTCTCCCACCCGGGTGGTCACGACGTCGAAGGGTGGTGGCTCCGTGTCCCGCTCGTACCACTGCCAGGCCGGTTCCCCGTCCGTCACGCCGAATCGCAGCGCGAACGCGTCGTGGTGGGCCACCACCGCGTGGAACGCCGCTCGCAGCGCTTCGACGTCCGGCTGTTCGCACGCCAGCAGCACCGACTGGTTGTAGTGCTCCGGGTGTGGTTGCCGCCGCAGCAGTTCGCGTTGGATGGCGGTGAGCGGCAGTGATCCCTCGGGGAGGGGCACTCGCGCGCCACCGTCCACTTCGGACGTCACGAGCGCCAGCTCGGCCACCGTCTGGTGGCTGATCAGCTGGGTGGGCCCCACGGCCAGCCCCGCGGCCGCGGCCTTGGCCACGACCTGGATGGCCAGGATCGAGTCCCCACCGAGGTCGAAGAAGTTGTCCGAGCGGGTCACCTCGACGCCGAGCACCTCCGACCAGATGTCGACCAGCAGGTCCTCGGTGCGGCGGATGTCCGTCGCCATGTCGCTACTCCCCACCTGATGCGATCGACGACGCCGCGACGCCGATCGGGATGTCGGCGTCGGTCGCCGCCGATTCGAGGATCTCGCCGAGCGAACCCATCATCCGTTCGGCCGTGGCCCGGTCGAACAGCTCGGTCGAGTACTGCAACGAGCCGGTGAGCCCCTGCGGCGCACCGCCGTCGTCGGTGCTCGCGCGGAACGAGAACAGCAGGTCGAACTTGAGCGCGTCGGCCAGGTCGATCTCCAGCGGCTCCGTCGAGAGGCCGCGCAGCGGGATGTCGGTGGCCAGGTCCGCGGAGTGGGCCAGCATGACCTGGAACAGGGGGTGGTGGGCGGTGGAGCGCGCCGGGTTCAACTCCTTGACCAGGCGCTCGAAGGGGACGTCCTGGTTGGCGTACGCCCCCAGCGCCACCTCACGCACCCTGGACAACAACTCCCGAAAACTCGGATCACCACCCACATCCGTCCGCAACACCACCGTATTGGCGAAAAACCCCACCAACCCGTCCAACACCTCATCACCACGCCCCGCCACCGGAGCACCCACCACCACGTCATCACCCGCGCCCAACCGCGCCAACAACACCGCCAACCCCGCCTGCAACACCATGAACACCGTCACACCACAATCACGCGCCAACCCCACCAACCCACCGTGCAACGACGAAGGGAACACCACGTCCACGTAGCCGCTGCGCCGACTCGGCCGGGCAGGGCGCGGCCGGTCGGAGCGGATGGTGCTCAAGGGCGGGAGCCCGGCCAACGCCTCGCGCCAGTAGTCCAGCTGGCCGTCGAGCACGGACGCCAGCCGCTCACGCTGCCACAGCGCGTAGTCCGCGTACTGCAACGGCAGCGGCGCCCAATCCGGCGCCCTGCCCTCCGAGCGTGCCGCGTATGCCCGCGCCAGGTCGTCGGCCAGCGGTCCCAGCGACCAGCCGTCACAGGCGCTGTGGTGCAGGGACAACAGCAGCACGTGGTCCTGCGGCCCCACCTCGAACAACACCGATCGGATCGGCAGGTCCACACCCAACCGGAACACCTCGCTCGCCGCCGCGAGCACCGCGTCGTCCACAGTGGACTCCGAGCAGCCGACGCGGCGCAGCGGCACCTGTGCGTCCGAAGCCCCGATCACGTGCTGGAAAGCCTTTCCGCCCGACGACTCCAGCACTGTGCGCAGGCTTTCGTGGCGTACCACCACATCGTTGACCGCCCGCGCCAACGCCCCCGCATCCAACCCGCCACGCAACCGCACCGCGAACGGCACGTTGTACACCGCACTCGGACCCTCGAACTGATCCAACAACCACAAACGCTGCTGAGCGAACGACAACGGCACCCGACCCGACCGAACCACCGCCCGCGGACCAACCACACCACCACCACCCGAAAAACGCCCCACCAAACCCCGAACCGACGGCGCCTCGAACAAATCCCGCACACCCACACCGACACCCAGCGCCGACCGCACCCGACTCACCAGGCGGGTCGCGAGGAGCGAATGCCCACCCAGGTCGAAGAAGTCGTCGTCGACGCCGACCCGCGGACGACCGAGCACCTCGGCGAACAGCGAGCACAGGATCTCCTCCTGCGCGGTGCGCGGCGCCTGGTAGCCGCCCGCGGCGACCTCGGGGTCCGGCAGCCCCCGGTGGTCCAGCTTGCCGTTGGCGGTCATCGGCAGTTCGTCGAGCAGGACGAACGCCCCAGGCACCAGGTAGTCGGGCAGCACCTCCGCGACGAGGTGCCGCAGCCGGGGCACGTCGACCGCGCCCGGCGCGTCGGCGACGACGTAGGCCACCAGCGTCACCCCGCCGCTCGCGCGGGTGCGCGGGACGACGGCGACCCGCGCGACACCCGGACCGCTCGCGACCACCGCCTCGACCTCACCCGGCTCGATGCGGAAACCGCGGATCTTCACCTGGTCGTCGGCCCGGCCGAGGTACTCCAGTTCCCCGTCCGGACGCCGGCGCGCCACATCGCCCGTGCGGTACATCCGGGTGCCCTGGGTGAAGGGGTTCGCGACGAACCGGCTCGCCGTCAGGCGCGGATCACCCACGTACCCCAACGCCACACCCGCGCCCGCCGCGTACAGCTCACCCGCCACGCCGACCGGGACGGGTCGCAGCCGGCGGTCCAACACGTAGACGCGGGTGTTGTCCAGCGGCCTCCCGATCGGCACCGAGGTCCGGTCGTCCTCGCCCATCACGTGCGAGGTCGTGAACGTAGTGACCTCGGTCGGTCCGTAACCGTTGACCAACGCGGTGTCGGGGCAGCCCTCCAGCACCGAGCGCACCGCGTCCACGGAGGGCGGCTCGCCCCCGGTGATGATCTCGCGCAGTCCCCGCAAGGCGTCGAGGTCCTCGTCGGAGAGCACGGCGAACAAGGTCGCGGTCAACCACGCGGCGGTGACCTCGTGGGTTCGCAGCGCCGTCGCGACGGCTTGGCGGCGGTCTTCGGCATCCGGCACGACGACGCAACGCCCGCCGCTCGTCAGTGGGACCCACAGTTCGTAGGTGGACGCGTCGAACGCTTGTGGGGAGTGCACCAGGACCGCGTCGTGGTTGCCGTTCGCGAACATGCGATCGCTGACCAGTGCGGTGATGTTGCGGTGTGACACGGCGACGCCCTTGGGCCGACCGCTGGAGCCGGACGTGTACATGACGTAGGCGATGGCGTCGGGGTCCACCTCCGGGTGGGCACCGATGCCGGGGCCGTCCCGAACGTCGTCGACCACGATGTGCGCCGGCACGTCGATCGGGTGTTGCGGCGCGTTCCGCCCGCTGGTGACCAGGGCGGTGACTTCGTTCTCCGCCAGCATCAGGCGAATCCGCTCGGCCGGGTACCGGTGGTCCAGCGGCACGTAGTACGCCCCGAGCCGCCAGGTCGCGAGCACCGTGGCGATGAACTCGGCGGAGTGCTCCACGAGGACCGCGACGCCGTCGCCGGCACGGATGCCGTGCTCGGCGAGGACGGCGGCGAGTCGCGCGGCCCGGTCGTCCAGCCGCCGGTAGGTCACCTCGCGCGCGCCCTCCACGACCGCGACCGCGTCGGGCGCGCGGTCCACCTGTCGGCGGAACAGCGCGTCCACCGACGACGTCGCCGGGTAGTCCGCGTCGGTGCTGTTCCACGTCTCGACCAGCGTCGTGCGCTCGTGCTCGTCGAGGATGTCGAGGTCGCGGACGGCGGTGTCCGGGTCGGCCACGGCGGCGGTGAGCAGGCGTGCCAGCGCGCGGACCATGCGCTCGACCGTGGTCCGGTCGAACAGGTCGGAGGAGTACTCCACCTGGCCGGCGATCCCGGCGGGCCGCCCGTCCGCGTCCTGCCGGGCGCGGTACCCGAGCGAGAGGTCGAACTTGGCGACGCCGAGGTCCACCACCTCCTCGGACGCGAGAAGGTCCGGGAATTCCAGCTGCTGCCCGACGTCGCTCTCGGCCGCGAGTGCCACCTGGAACAGGGGGTGGTGGGCGGTGGAGCGCGCCGGGTTCAACTCTTCGACCAGGCGCTCGAAGGGGACGTCCTGGTTGGCGTACGCCCCCAGCGCCACCTCACGCACCCTGGACAACAACTCCCGAAAACTCGGATCACCACCCACATCCGTCCGCAACACCACCGTATTGGCGAAAAACCCCACCAACCCGTCCAACACCTCATCACCACGCCCCGCCACCGGAGCACCCACCACCACGTCATCACCCGCGCCCAACCGCGCCAACAACACCGCCAACCCCGCCTGCAACACCATGAACACCGTCACACCACAATCACGCGCCAACCCCACCAACCCACCGTGCAACGACGAAGGGAACAGCAGGTCGACCTGCCCACCGCGACCGCTTGGCCGGTTGGGGCGCGGCCGGTCGGTCGGCAGCTCCACACGGTCGGGCAACCCGGCCAGGGTTTCGCGCCAGTAGGCGAGTTGGCGGGCCAACGCGCTCGTGTCGTCGCCCGCCGAGCCGAGCGCGTCGCGCTGCCACAGCGTGTAGTCCGCGTACTGCAACGGCAGCGGCGCCCAATCCGGTGCCCCTCCCGCCAGTCGCGCGCGGTACGCGAAGGCCAGGTCACGGGTCAGGGGACCGAGCGACCCGCCGTCACAGACACTGTGGTGCAACGACAACAGCAGCACGTGCTCCCGCGCGCCCACCTCGAACAACACCGTTCGGATCGGCAGGTCCGCACCCAACCGGAAGGGTTCCTCCGCAGCCGTCCGCAGCAGGCCCGGCAACGCCGCTTCGTCGCACCGCACCAGGGTCAACGGCACGTCGGCCGCTTCGACCACCCGCTGGAACGGGACGCCGTCGACGGAGTCGCACATCGTGCGCAGGCTTTCGTGGCGTACCACCACATCGTTGACCGCCCGCGCCAACGCCCCCGCATCCAACCCGCCGCGCAACCGCACCGCGAACGGCACGTTGTACACCGCACTCGGACCCTCGAACTGATCCAACAACCACAAACGCTGCTGAGCGAACGACAACGGCACCCGACCCGACCGAACCACCGCCCGCGGACCAACCACACCACCACCACCCGAAAAACGCCCCACCAAACCCCGAACCGACGGCGCCTCGAACAAATCCCGCACACCCACACTCACACCGAAGGCCGACTGCACCCGACTCACCAGACGGACCGCCAGCAGCGAATAGCCGCCTGCCGCGAAGAAGTTGTCGTCCGGGCCGATCGAGGGCAGGCCGAGCACGTCGGCGAACAGCGAGCACAGGATCTCCTCCTGCGGGGTGAGCGGCCGATCGGACGACGGCGCGGGGCTCGCTCCCGCCGGCGTCGGTCGGTGCGCGAAGCGCAGCGCGCCGCCTGGTCCGCGACGAACGGTCGCACCGGTGCGGTACATCAGGCCGCCGTGGTCGAAGGGGTTGGCCACGAGGCGGTCGGACGACGGGGCGGCAGCGCCCACGAGGTACAGCTCACCCGGCACGCCGAGGGGCACCGGTTGCAGCGTCCGGTCCAGCACGACGAACCCGACCGCTGCCGGGTCTCCCCCGCCGGCGCGGATCGCGGCCAAACCGCGGATCACCCGCGCGACATCCGGGTTGTCCGCCGGCAGCTCGTCCGGCCGTCCGGTGCGGCGCCCGGCCCGACCCACCAGTCGGGCACGGGTCGTCACCACCTCGGAGGCCGCCGTGGCGAGCGTCGCCGCGGCCGGCTCGTCGAACCAGCCGGACAGCAGCTTGGCGCGCTCGTCGGCGGCCAGGACGTCGATCCCGCCCACCCGCGCGCCCGCGTCGGCCGCCACGGCCGCGAGCACCCGCACGAACCTGGCCATCATCGTCGCCACGGAGGAGCGGTCGAACAGGTCGGTCGAGTACTCGACCGCGGCGGTGATGCCGGCGGCACCGCCCCGCTCGTCCACCGCGGCCTGGTAGCCGACGGACAGGTCGAACTTCGCCGCGTCCAGGTCGACCGGCAGCACCTCGGTCACCAGTCCCGGCAGGTCGAGGTGCGCGCCCGCGTCGGTCTCGTCGGCGAGCATGACCTGGAACAGCGGGTGGCCGGAGGCCGAGCGGTCCGGGCGGAGCGCCTCGACCAAGCGCTCGAACGGCACGTCCTGGTGGGCGAAGGCGTCCAGGTCGGCTTCGCGGACCCGCGTCAGCAGCTCGCCGAAGGTCGGGTCGCCCGAGGTGTCGGTGCGCAGGACCACGGTGTTGGCGAAGAACCCGACGAGTTCGTCGAGGTTCTCGTCCGAGCGCCCGGCCACCGGTGTGCCGATCGGCAGGTCGGTTCCCGCGCCCAGCTTCGTCATGAGCACGGCGAGCGCCGCCTGCAACACCATGAACAACGTGACGTCGTGGTCGCGGGCCAGTCGCAACAGCTCCGCGTGCAGCTCCGCCGGGACGTGCGCGTGCACGTAGTCGCCGCGACCGGTGGACGTGGCGGGACGCGGCCGGTCCGCCGGCAGCTCGGTACGGGCCGGCAGGCCCGCCAGCGCATCGCGCCAGTACTCGACCTGGTCCCGCCGGTGCGGACCCATCAGCTCGTGCTGCCACAACGCGTAGTCCGCGTACTGCACGGGCAGCTCGACCCAGTCCGGGCTCCCGCCCACCGAGCGAGCCCGGTAGGCCGTGCTCAGGTCGCGGGCCAGCGGACCCAGCGACCACCCATCGGTGATCATGTGGTGCAGCGACAACAACAGTACGTGCTCGTCGTCGGCCACCGCGAACAACACCGCCCGGACCGGTGGCCGCTCGGCGATCCGGAACACCGAGTTCGCCACCGCGCGCAGCCGTCCGGGCAGCTCCGCCCGGTCGCAGGTCTCCCGCTCCAACGCGACCGGGTCGTCCTCGGCAGCCAGCACCCGTTGGAAGGGCACGCCTTCGTCGTCGTCGAACACCGTGCGCAGGATCTCGTGCCTGCCCACCAGGTCCCGGACCGCCGACTCCAGCGCCGGTACGTCCAGCGCACCGGACAGCCGGATCGCGAACGGCACGTTGTAGGTGGACGTGGGTCCTTCGAGCTGGTCGAGGAACCACAGTCGCTCCTGGCCCGGCGACAGCGGCAGCCGCTCGGGCCGCCGCGCCGCCCTCGTCACCGGCGGGCGGACGGCGGAGCCGCCGTCGAGCCGGGCGGCCAGCGCGGCGGCCGTCGGCGCCTCGAACAAGGCGCGCAGGCTCAGCTCCACGCCGAGCACGGACCGCATCCGCCCGATCAGCCTGGTGGCCGGCAGCGAGTAGCCGCCGACCGCGAAGAAGTTGTCGTCCACCCCGACCGAGGGCAGGTCGAGGACCTCGGCGAACAGGCCGCGCAGGATCTCCTCGCGCTGCGTGCGGCCACGCCGGTCGCCGGTCTGGGCGTTCGCCCGCCGCCCGCCCGTCCAGTCGAAGCGGCGCGGCGGCGCGGGCACGGCCGCCCGCAGCTCGGCGATGCGGGCCCGCGGTGCCGCGACGAGCGCGGTGAGGTGGCCGGTGAACTCGGCCAGCACCGCCGCCGCCGTGTCCCGGTCGAAGATGTCGGAGCGGAACTCCAGCGCCAGTCGGGTGGTGTCGCGCAGCTCCACGTTCATGGCGAGCGGGTAGCCGGTGGAGTCGAAGTACTCCACGTTCCGCACGCCCTCCGGCCACCGCGGGCGCGAGCGCAGGTCGTCGACGTTGATGGAGGTGTCGAACAGACCCGTGCGCGCGTTCACCGCGCGGTGCAGCTCCGCCAACGGGACCCAGTTGTGCCGGTGCAGCGCGGCACGCGTGCGCTGCATCCCGACCAGCACGGCCGCCGCGTCGTCCTCGGGCCTCAGGCGCAGCCTGACCGGCGAGGTGTTGACGAACAGGCCCACACCGTCATCCAGTGCCGGGACCTCCGTGGGACGGGCGTCGACGACCATCCCGAACATCACGTCGTCGCGGTCGAGCCGGGACGCCAGCACCAGGCCCCACGCGAGGTGGAACGCGGTGCCGGGCGTCACGCCCCACTCCCGGCAGCGATCCAGCAGCCGGCCCGTCCACTCGGTCGACAACTCGTGCCGGAGCAGGTCCGACGCCGCGTTCTCGCCGCCGTGATCGAGGAACAGCCTGGGCACGTACCCCTCGACCTGCGGCCGCCAGGCCGCGAGCGCCCCTTCCGCGTCCTGCCCGCGAAGCCAGGAGAAGTAGGGCGCGTAAGGGTTTTCCTCGACCCCATCGGGCACGGCTCCGGTGCCGCCCAGCACCTCGGCGACGATCCGGTCGAGCGAGGTGCCGTCGACCAGGGCGTGCTGGGCGGTGACGACCAGCCGGTGGCGCTCCCCGCCCAGCTTCAGCAGCGTGAAGCGGATCAGCGCGGGCGCGTCGATCGGCACGCCGCGACGCCAGTCCTCCTCCGCCAGCCTCCGGGCGGTCTCGTCGCGCTCCGCTTCGTCGACGCCCTGGACGTCGTGCTCCGCCCACCGCAGCGCGACCTCGTGCTGGACGACCTGGACGGGCCGGCCGCCCGCCCTGGTGAAGATGCGCGTACGCAGCGCGGGGTGACGCCGCACCACGCGCTCGGCAGCGGCTCTCAGCCCGACCGGGTCGAGTGGCCGGTCGAGGTGGACGACCACCTGCAGGGTGTAGGTATTGCTCCCCGCCGTGCCCTGTAGCGACTCGAACAGCATCGCTTCCTGCACCGCGGTGAGCGGGAACACATCTTGGATGACGGCACCGCGCACGCGTGTCTCCCTGGTCGGTGTGAACGACGGCGACTGCCGGTCGGGCCGGCGGCGGCTCAGGCCCGCGCCCGAACCGGCCGGATGTCGGTCCAGTTCCGCTCGACGTGGTCGAGGCATTCGGCCCGCTCGGCCGGGCCGAACACCCGACTCCAGCCACCGGGCACGGTCATGGTCGCGGGCCAGAGGGAGTGCTGCCGCGCGTCGTTGACGAGCACGACGTACTCCGCGTTGTCGTCATCGAAAGGGTTTTCCACGGTCTGCTCCGATCAATGCGTGAATAATTCCGCGAGAACTCCGGGATCGGCCGGCCGATATCGAGCCTAAGCCTGTTGACACCGGGGTGATCCGGCAGATGAGCGGCAGTTGCGCGTCCGCCGCCGCGTGCCGAAAATGCCGCACCGGCCATTCGGCCGAAGCCGTCCGGCACGGGCGGAACCGGTCGGGGAACGGCTACGCGGCGGCCGTCAGGGCACCGCGGACCGTGTTCAGCACGGAGAAGCGGTTCCCGCCGCGGCGGCACGGGCGGACGAACCCCAGGGAGAGCAGGCAGTGGACGAGGCGGGCGAACCGGTGGGCGTCGTGGTCGAGCAGCGCGGCGCCCGCGTCGATCGACCAGCAACCGCCGGTCGTGGCGAGTCTCGCCAGCGCGGCGCGGTCGTCCCCGTGCAGGGCCAGCACCGCCTCCACCATGCTGTTCCAGAGGCCGCCGTCGCCACCCGGCGACTCCAGCAGCGCACCAGGGTCCCGCCGCAGCAGGGCGAGCATCCGCCTCGGCGTGTACACCGGCGACCAGGCCGCCGCGGCGGCCAGCGCGCCCGGCAGGCCGTCGAGTTCCGCGCACAGCTCGACGACCGCGGCGAGGTCGTCGGGGAACGGCCGGTCGGGTCCGCCCGCCCGCTTGGCGGCGTCGAGGAACAGCCGCACCGACTCGACCCGCGTCACGTCACACGGAACGACCTCGTCCGCGGCGTCCGGGACGCGCAGGGGCGCCAGGGGGAACAGGTACCGACCGCTGCGCACGGCAGGCATCCGCTCGGCCGCGATCACCCGCAGGCGCGGTGCCCGGCGCAACATGGCGGCGAAGTCGTAGTCCCGCGCCGCCTCCTCGGCCTTGTCGACGACCAGCAGCGCGTGGTGGCCCTCGTCGGGCCCGCCCTCGGGACCGAGCGCCGCCGGGCGTGCGGCGGCCGGGACACCGCCGGGCGTCCCCGGTCGCTCCGCCGGCACGCGCCCGACCGCTCCAGCGGGGGCGTCGACCGGATACCGCACGACCGACCACTCCGGGTCCCGCTCGAACGCGGTCGCCACTTCGCGGAGCAACCTGCTCTTCCCCGCTCCCGCCATCCCGATCACGGAGATCAGCCGCTCCTCCCCCGATCTCAGGAGCCCGATCAGCGCGTCCAGCTCGGCGCGCCGCCCGACCAGGCCGTTGCCCGGCCGCGACGCCGTGCACTCCGCCGCCCGCCGCGGCGTCACGGCCGCGGCCTTGAACCGGCGTTCGCGCGCGTCGTCGAGGCCCAACGCGTCCGCGAGCAGGTTCAGCGTGCTCTGCCGCGGCCGGTGCACGCGCCCCCGTTCCAGGTCGCGCAAGGCACGCTCGCTCAGTTGCGACGATTCGGCCAACTGCCGTTGGGTGAGTCCCGCTTCCCGGCGGAACGCGGTCAGCAATGACGCGAACTCGTACTGATCGGCCACTCGGTCCCCTCACGTGGTTGCTCGCGACCACGCCGGAGCGCCACTGGGCGACCAGTCGTTCCCCAGGGCACCGGCGCGGCATGGGTTCGACGCACGGATTCGTGCGAAGACGGAATGGAGTCGGATTTCGCCCGACAAGAGCACGGGAGCGGGCTGAATCGGTCGCGTTCACCCCGACGACGCACCCGCAGCTCTTTCCGCGTCCCTCGTGGTGACCGGACGCGATCCGCCCCGTCCCGCGCGCTCGTGCCACGGGCGTCGTCGCCCGCGATACCGGCGTGTCCGACGTTGCCGGCGGTTCCTACCGGTGGTGTACCCGCGGGCTCCCCCTCCGGGACCGACACAGGAGAACCGGGGGGCGGCACCGACCCCGCCGGTTCGTCACGCGCTCGACGTCGACGGCACGTGGAGCCGGTCGTGCGGCGACCCGGCACGACGCGATCCCCGCACCCCGGCTACCCTCCCGCGGAACTCTTGGTCGCACAGCGGAAGCAGACCCCGCCGAGGTCGGGTCGGGACAGGTGCGCGCGGGCGAACTCCGCGTCGGCCATGCCCTCCGGGTAGAGGTTGACGGCTTCCCGCCACAGCCGGGCCGCGTCGACCCGGTTGCCCCGCGCGAGCGCCACGTGGGCGAGCCCGTCGAACCCACGGGCCTTGTACCGCATCAGCCGGTACCGCTCGGCGTGGCCGACGGCCTGCTCGAAGATCTGTTCCGCGCAGTCGGGGTCCCCGCCCGCGAGCGCGGCCTCGCCCACGCAGTTCAACGCCTCGCACTCGATGGTCCGCAGCCCCAGCCCGCGCGCGAGGGTGAGCGCCGCACGACCGCGGTCGAGCGACTCGGCGATGTCGCCCAGCGAACGGCGCACCGCCGACAGCCCGAGCAGCGCCAGCGCGCGGCCGTGCTCGAACCCGCTGTGCCCGCTCGACTCGAGGATCGCCGTGAACTCCGCCAGAGCGCGTTCGGGCTCGCCGCGGAGGTGGTGGATCGTGCCGACGCTCCACCTCGTCATGAGCCCGGACCGGGCGAGTTCCGACGGCTCGGTCATGGCCAGCGCCGCGTGGAGGTGTTCGAGGGCTTCGTCGAACTCGCCCAGGTCCCGCAGGATCGCGCCGGTGTTGTTCGCGATGACCCCGCGCAGGAACGCGCCGTGGCCGCCGGTCGCCAGCGCCGCGGCGTCCCGCAGGACGTTACGGGCGTCGGTCGGCCGGTCCTCGCCCAGCAACAGGGTGGCCAGGTCCACGAGCTGCGCGATCACCGCGTCCTGGTCGCCGAGGTCGCGGCTCAGCTTCAGGGCGTGCTCCAGGTGCTCCTTCGCCTCGGCGCGCGACCCCTGCTCGCGGCAGACCGCGGAAAGCCCTTGCAGGCAGAGGGATTCCCCATCGGGGTCACCCGCGGTGCGGGCGGCGTCCACACCGCGCTCGAACAACGCGTGCGCGTGGCCACCGTAGTTGCGCAGCTTCAGCATGGGTTGGAGGCTGCACGCCAACTGCCAGGCGTGCCGGTACCACCCGTTCTCCGCGGCCAACTGCGCCACCGCGACGAGGTTGGCGCGCTCCGCGTCGAGGAACTTCGACGCGGCCACGACGTCCGGGGGTCTTCTGATGTGCGCGGGATGCGGTCCGGCGTCGGGTGCCACGCGGTACAGGTTGTTGACCAGGTGCTCGGACCACGCGTGCGCCGAGTGCAGGTAGTAGTCGAACAGCCTGCTGAGCGCGGACCGGCGCTCGGCCTCGTCCTCGTTCTCCCGGAGCAGCAGCTGGGCGCAGTCCCGGACCAGGTCGTGCAGGTGGTATCGGCCGTCGCCGCCGCTCCGCACGAGGTTGTCGTCCGCCAACTCCTCCAGGCACTGCTCCGCTTCGCCGGGCTGGCAACCGACCAGCGCCGCGACGACGTAGGCGTCGAAGTCGACGCCGGGGTGCAGGCTCAGCCGCCGGAAGACGCGTCGCTGCGCGGTGGAGAGGTACCGGTAGGACAGCCTGAGCACCGCCGTGACGCTGCGGTCCTCCACCCGGAGCAACCGCGCCCGGTCCGCCTGGTTGAGCAGGCGGCGGGCGAGGTCCGCGACCGTCCACCCGGTCCGCTCGCGGAACCGGGCCGCCGCGACGCGGATGGCCAGCGGCAGGTTGCCGCAGATCCGCACCACCACGGCGACCGCCTGCTCCTGTCCTTCGGTGCGTTCGGGACCGGCCACCTTGGTGAACAGCCGGATGGCGTCGTCGTCCGGTAAGACGTCCAGCGACAGCGGCATCGCCCCTTCGAGCGCCGTCAGCTTCCGGCGGCTGGTGATGAGCACGAGGACACCCGACGTGCCGGGCAGCAGCGGCCGGACCTGGGCGGTGTTGAGGGCGTTGTCGAGGACGAGCAGGGCCTTCTTGCCCGCCATGCGGGAGCGCCAGAGCGAACTGCGGCCCTGCACGGTGGGTGGCACGAGTTCCGGGGGGAGACCGCTGTCGCTCAGCAACGCGTCCAGCGCCTGCGCCGGCGTGACCGGGTCGATGCCGAGGCTGAAGCCGTGGAGGTCGACGAAGTACTGGCCGTCGGGGTAGTCCTCGGCGAGCTTGTGTCCCAAGTGGACCGCCAGGGCGGTCTTGCCGACACCGCCCATGCCGTCGATCGACGAGATCGTCAGGGCCAGCCGGTCGGTGTCGCGCACGGCCGCCGTCAGCCTGGTGATCTCGGCGCAACGCCCGGAGAAGTCGGTCACGTCGTGCGGCAGGTAGGACTTGACCGGCCGGAGGTCGGGCGGCCCGGCCGGTTCGGCGGCGACGTCGGGCACCCGGCGCCCGGCCGGCGCGGGCTCCAGCCCCTCGCCGCTGAGGATCACCTGGTGGTACCGGCGCAGGTCCGGGCCGGGGTCCAGACCCAGCTCATCGGCGAGGATGCGCCGACCCTCGTCGTAGACCTCCAGCGCTTCGGCCTGCCGGCCGCTGCGGTGCAACGCCTGCATCAGGCCGAGGCGGAACGCCTCCCGCAGCGGGTGCACCGCCACGAGCTCGCGCAGCTCACCCACCACCGCGCTGTCGTCACCCAGGCGGATGCGCAGTGACATGAGCTTCTCCACCGCGACGAGCCGCTGTTCCTCCAGCCGGACGGCGGCGTTGGTGAACGCGTCGCCCGCCAGGCCGGCCAAGGCGTTGCCCCGCCACAGGTCCAGGCCCGTGCGCAACCGGTCGGCCGCCTCGGCGAGGTCGCCGCGGGCCGCCGCGCGATCGGCTTCCTCCAGGGTGCGGAGGAACTGGTACCAGTCGATCGCGGGAGCGGGCAGCAGGAGGCGGTACCCCGACCCCACCCGGTCGATCCGCAGGGCCAGTGCCTTGCGGAGCCCGCAGATGGCCTTGTAAATCTGTTGTCGAGCCGATGGCGGGGGATCGACCCACAACTGGTCGATGAGCGCGGTGATCTGGACGACCCGATTGACTTCGAGCAGGAGCAACACCAGCAGCCGCTGCTGACGCGTCCCCGCGATGCGGACCAGGCCCCCCGAGTAGCGCACTTCCAGTGGCCCGAGGAGTCGAAACGTCACGGTCATGAAGTGCTCCCTCAGTCTCGACCTACCAGCCTACGAGTTCGGGCGGGTCGGCGCGCCGCTCGGAAGTGCGCCGATCGCCCGCTCCGGGTGCTGCCAACGCAGTAATGGATGAACGTCGCGTCGACGGCATATGAAACGAAGTCGACGCGTGCGGTCGATGTGCCGGGCTCGGGGACGAGTGGTATAAAGGTTTGAAACGACCGGGACATCGAACTTGACTCAGGAGGGGGACCTGTGATCAAGGCACTTTTCGCTGCGCTCGCACTGTCCGCGTCAGGGCTGCTCGTGGCCGTTTCGACCGGCTCGGCGACGGACACCACGCCCCCCACGGCGAACGTCGTCGAATCGGAGAACCAGGTCGACAGCACCGGCATGCAGGCCATGTGAAACCCCGGTGGGTATGCGGAAGTTCCGTTCACCGCGGCCCTGCGCGCGGCCCGACGACGTTGCCGCGCGACGCAGCGCACAAGGTTCGGTGTTCACCGCCACCGTGCTGTTGACGACGTTCGCATTCGCTTTCACAGGTCAATTCGGTGGACCGCACCCGCGTGCCGTCCTCAGCGGTTATCGAGCATTGTGGCCGCAGGAGTGGTCGTTCTTCGTGGACCTGGACCGGAACGTGCTGGAGGCGCACTCGGTGAACCCGGATGGCACGCTCCGACCGGTGAGCGGGCGCCAGGGCTGGGCGGACAACGCGTGGGGATTCGACCGACGGGTCGACGCGGAGGCGAGCGAGGTGCGCACGCTCGTCCGCGGTGTTCCCCGGCAGCACTGGCGGCCGTGCGCTCGACCGGATGCGGCCGAGTGCGTCGAGGAACCCGGTTCGCGGTGGTCATACCGACTGGAGAACACGTCCCGTGCCCCGACGGTGTGCGGGAAGGTGTTGCTGGTGGCTGAACGCACGGCCGTCCCGCCGCCGAACAGCATCCCCGCGCCACCCGCGGCGCGCTGGACGGTGGTGGTGGATGCCGTGTGCGACAGGCGTTAGAGCGCTCCAGGCAGCGGTTCTCCGAGGTGGTCGTCGACGCCGACCCGAGGAGGTCCGCGCTGGCCATCGGCCGGAGCCTGCTCGCCGCGGCGCAGGTGCTGACGATCCTGTTCAGCTCGGACGCGGCGCTGTTCGCCGGCACACCGGAGTTCCCGTCCGGTATGCGCTGCACGGACTTCCACGCCGTTTCGCTGTGGTGCGCGCTCGGTCCCGCCGACACCGGCATGGTGGTCGGTCGGGCGGTCGCGATCATCGTCCTGATCGCGGTGGTGGCGGGTTACCGGCCGCGGTGGACGTGCGCGCCCCACTGGTACGTCGCGTTCAGCCTCACCGCCATGCCCATGCCGAACGGCGGTGACAGCGCGGGGCAGATCGGGGCGATGCTGCTGATCCCGATCTGCCTCGGTGACAGCCGCACCTGGCACTGGTCACGCCCCGAACACCCGTTGGCGCCGCAGTGGCGCGGCGCCTCGCTCACCGCGCTCTGGGCGTTGCGGGGTCAGCTCTGCGTCATCTACGCGAGCACGGCCATCACCAAGGTAGGCGATCCCATGTGGCGGCAGGGCAGCGCGATGCGAGTGGTGGCCGACCACCCCGACTACGGGTTCCGATCGCTCCTCGGGCCCGTCGGCGAGCCGGTCTTCCGCTCCTTCCCGGCGGTGGCCGCGCTGAGCTGGGGCGTGATCGCGGCGCAGCTCCTGATCGCGGTCACCGTGCTCGGGAGTCGGCGGTGGCGGACGGTCGCCCTGGTCGTCGGCTGCCTCCTGCACCTGGCGATCCTGGTGCTGATGAACCTGGCCGGGTTCGCCACCGTGATGATCGCGCTGCTGGTCATGGCGTGGACCGCGACGCCGTCCAGGCACGCGTTCCGGCCGCGAGCGGCCGAGGGGGGAAGGGAATCATGACCGAGGGCGTGGAGATCGCACCGTTCACGCCGGGGGCGGCGACGGAGGCGGACCTCATCGGCTACCACGACGTCATGCTGGCCCGGCAGGAGACCGACCGGCCCGACGAGCCCCGGTTGAGCTACGACGACTGCCTGGGGCGGCTGAACACGCCGTTCCCCGGTTTCGGTCCGGTGGCGTACTGGGTGGCCCGGACCGACGGGGCGTTGGCGGGCTCGGCCACCGTCTACTTCCCCGACGGTGCGGCCGCCACGACCGCCCTCGCCGAGATCGTCGTCCACCCGCGGTACCGCGGGCGTGGCATCGGGACCGCCCTGCTGCGGGAGGTGCTCCCCGAACTGCGCGCCCGCGGGCGTTCCGTCGTCGAGGGGTGGCAGGTCACCCGGGGCTCCGCCGGCGACCGCTGGGCGGCGGGGCTGGGTTTCCGCACCGTGCACACGGTGGTCCTGCAACTCCTGCTGGTCGCCGAACGGGACGCCGCGGCGTGGACCGTGCCGGTGCCACCCGGCTACCGCCTGCGCCAGTGGTCCGTCGCCGCGCCGGCGGAACTCACCGCGTCCTACGTGCTCGCACGCGAGGCGATCCACGATGCTCCGATCGGTGATCTCGCGGTCAGGCCACCGAAGTGGACCGTCGAGTACTTGCGCGCGCGTGAGGCGGAGATGCGCGAGCAGGACGTGGAGCTGCGCGTCGTCGTAGCACAGCACGAGGCCACCGGTGTGGTGGCGGGCTTCACCGAGGTCGAACTGCACCCCCACCGCCCGAACTGGGCCTTCCAACGGGACACCGCGGTGGTTTCCGCGCACCGGGGCCGTGGGTTGGGCCGATCCGTCAAAGCCCGGATGATGCGCTGGCTGCTCGCCGACCGACCGAACCTGGAACGCGTCTACACCGGGACGGGTGTGGAGAACGTGCACATGCAGCAGGTCAACCACCAGTTGGGGTTCTCCACGGTGCGCACGATGATCGCGGTCAACCAGGAGATCACCCGACTGGAAGAAACGCTTACCTGACGGCCCTTCCGAACCCGGACGCCCGACTTCGGCCCGACTCGTGGCAGGGGCGGCGGAGCGCGGCTCGGACGTGGTGCGGTACCGGGCTCGGCGCGAGATCAGCCGGCACGCAGCCGGGTGACGAGGTCCGCCGGCAGCTGATACGGGCGTTCCGCCGGCAGGAGGTCGTTCGCCTCCCCGTCCCGGCCGGCCGCGACCAGACCTCCCACGGTGCGCATCACGTCGGTGACGTCGGTGATGGCAATGATCCACTCCTCCACGTGGCGCCGCACCGCCTCGCCGCCCAGACCGACCTGGACGGCCCGGTGGTCGAGCGGTCGGTGTCGCAGGTCCCGCTCGGGGTCCCACTGCACCCGCACGGGGCACTCCCGCGCCGCCGAGGCCCACGCCTTCTGGTCGCCGTGCACGGCGGGCACGAAACGGCTGAGCACCGCGTGCGCCAAGGCCCAGTGGAACCCCTCGCGCGTGATGTCGACGGCCGGCACCCGCTCCTGCCCGGACTTGCCCGCGTAACCGCAGCGATAAGCCATCCACAGGAACGAGGGCTTGATCCACGTCATGCGCTCTCGCTTGAACGGGGACACGAACGTGCCGGCCGCTGGAGCGCCGTCCGCGATGGACGGTGGGTATGCCTGGTACACCCTGATGGTGTCATCGTCGTACCGAGCGCGTACCTCGCGCTTGGGCTGCTGTTCGGTCGGTTCCACGTCGCCATCGTGCCCCACGGGTGTTCCCGTCCCGCACTGTGTTTTCGATGCGACGGCGAAGCCCTGTCACCCCGACGAAAGCAGCGCCCCCTGGTCGCGCGCCTTCAGGAGTCCCCGCCGCCGGCCGACCGATCCTCCAGAACCTCGACGAAGGCCCAGGCGACGAGGGCCACCGCCCGGTCGTCGTCGTGGGACAGGCGGCGCAGCACCTCCTGCCCCGTAGTCCCCGACAGCTCGACCAGGGCTTGGGCCAGGCGTATCCGCGCCGCGGCGTCCCCGGTGGCCGCGGCGAGCCCGTCGACCAACGCGGTCAGGATCTCGTCCGCGCAGGCGGGGTCCCGCGACAGCGTGCCCAGCACCTCCGCCGCGTCGACGTCGTTGACGCCCTCGACCACCATGCCGACCAACGTCGGCACCGCCGCGGCCACACCGCGGCTGCCCAACGCCAGGGCGGCCTGCCCGCGCACCGTCGCGTCCGGGTCGTCGAGCGCGTCCGCGAGCACCTCGGTCGCCCCCGGCGCATCCGGGATCTCCGCGATCGCCAGCACCGCCCGCAGCCGGACTTCCGCGTCCTCCGACCGCACGCCCTCGGCCAGCGTCGCCACGCCCTCGCTGCCCGATCGGGCGAGCGCCCACCGCAGCGCGCCCGCGACGTGGGGGTCGGACTCGGCCAGGGCCGCACCGGCCAGCAGTTCACCGGACGCGGGCACGCCCTCCGGCCGGGTCAGCACGGCCTGCTGCCTGCGCGCGGCACTGGTCGAGTCGAGCCCCTGCATGAGTTCGACGATGCGCAGGACGCCCTGCCAGCCGGTGGGCGCGGACGCGTCGATCGCGCGGAGCCGTTCGAGCAGTTCCTGCTCCCGCGCCAGGCGGTCCTCCGCCCACCGGATGAGTTCGCCGACCAGGGTGGACGGCGCGAAGTCGGGGTCGTCCAGCGCACGCGCGACCTGCTTGAGCGAGAGCCCGAGGGACCGCAGGCTCTCCACGTGGAAGATCCTGCGGACGTCCTCGGCGGAGTACTCGCGGTAACCGCCGACGGTGCGGCAGGTCGGCCGCACCAGCCCGAGGGCGTCGTAGTACCGGAGCATCCGGGCGCTCACGCCCGACTGGCGGGCCACGTCGCCGATCAGCAAGCCGAGCCCTCCCCGGCCTGGACGGCTTCCGACGCGGCGGCGGCAGCGGCGGCGGCGGCCCGTTCCGGACCGAGCGCGACGACCCGCTTGGCCTCTTCGACGGCCGCGTCGAAACCGGCCTCCGGGTTCTTGAGCAGGAACCCGGTGGCGCGGGCGTGCCCGGCGACCGCCGGGTCGGGATTCGCCGCGGCCTTCTCCAGCGCGGGCAGGATGACGTCGCCGAGGTCGACGAGGGCGCGGCTCAGGCTCAGCCGCACGGACCGGCCGCCGCGACCGAGCTGCCCGACCAGTTCGTCGGCCAGGCCCGCCTCCTCGCCCTCGGGCACGAGGGCGACCGCGACGCGCCACGCGGTCCGCGCGACCTCGTCGTCGGCGTCGCGCAGCATGGGGCGCGTGATCCACGCCCACGCGCTCTTGTCGCCGATCTTGGACAGCGTGTGCAACGCCTGGCTGCGGGCTTGGGCGCGCTCGGAGTCCAGCTCCCTGCGGAGCCGGGGCAGGGTGACCTCCGACGGCAGGCGGGTCAGCGCCCAGGACAGCATGTCCCGCACGAAGAAGTCCGGCTCGACCGCGCACCGCCCGACCAGCGCCTCCAGCAGGCCGACGTCGGGGTTCGAACCGACCGCCAGGGCCGCCTGGAGCCGGACCGACGCGGCCTCGGCGCCCAGGGCGTCCGCCAGGCGGGCGTTCTGCGGGGTTCCGTTTGTCGTGTTGATCGAAACCACCTCCCGCGGCCCAGTGGACACCTTGTCACAGTGTCAAGGTCAAGCCCGTGACCGGCGGTCCGGGACGGGACGGCCCGTCCGAGCACGGGGAGTGACGCTACCGGACACCGCGAGTGCGCACCGGGCTCGGTCGCGGCGGTCCGTCCGCCCGATCAGCACCTCGGCCGGACCGGCCTCGTGTTGAATGGCCGGGTGGGTACCGCGCTGGTGTTGATCGACGTCCAGAAGAACATGCCGGACGCGCCGGAGCCCGTGCCGCACGCCGGCGCGGTCGGCCCGGTGATCGGGACCCGCGCCCAGGTGGCGCTGCGGCGCGGGCACGACCCCGCCGCCCAAGCGCTGCGGGACCTGTTCCGGGAACTGCTCGCCGACGAGCGGCCACTGCGCCGCATCGGCGCGCTCGTCGGTGGCAGCGTGATCGGGCCCACTCGGTGAACGATCACGGTGCCGGCGCGGAACGCGCCACGGCGAGAGTCCGGTACCCGGAGATGCGCGCGGAAGTCGTCGAGGCGGTTCGGGCGCTGTCCGACCCGGAGTACCAGCAACGGGTCTGGGTGCGGCGCGAACTGCCGCACCCGGAGTACTACGACGAGTTGTCGCACAACATCCACGTCCTCTACGACGACACCCCGGTGTTCGACGACCCGTCCTCGACGATCGGGCAGATCCTTCGCGGCGAGGCGGAGGCGCAGGCGCTGCGGGCCTTGAAGGCGTCGCTGGAGGCGCTGTTCGACGTGCACGGGACCGGGCTGTCCGACGAGCGCTACCTGAGCCTGGCGGGGTGGGCGGGGGTGATCGAATCGGCACGCCACGCACTGGAGGTGCTGACCCGTGACGACGCGGGCGGCGACGCGTGACCAGGTGATCACGAGCGGCGTCGGACCCCGGCAAAAACCTGAAGTTACCTTCGCGTACACACCGAGGCCGACGCCGCGTCACCCGTGATCACCCGGCACGTCCTACCTTCGCCCCGTTCGCACTGGTGTACTCGAATGTGGGTGTCCGATGGATCGCAGGTCGTTCATGCTGGCCACGGGTGGCGCGTTGGCCACGACCGCCGCCCTGGGCGTCGAGGCCGACGCCACGCCCGGCCGGGACCCGCACGGCTCGGCGGTGCGGTTCAACATCATCAGCGACATCCAGGGCGACCTGGCCGACTTCGGCAAGGCCCTGGACGACATCCACGCCACCAACCCCAAGGGCGCCGGGTTGGGCGTGGCCGGCGACATCACCCCGCGCGGCTACGACTTCGAGTACGCCCAGGTGCGATCGGTGCTGGACAAGCACCCGCACCCGAGGAACGTGGCCTGGGCCATCGGCAACCACGAGTTCTACGTGCCGAAGTGGCGGGACCCGGACACCCTCGCCCAGGAGACCTGGCCCAACGGCACCACCGAGGACTCGCTGTTCCGCAGCTTCTACAACTTCGCCGGGCGCAACACGGTCTACTCGGAGACCTCCTTCGGCGGCGTGCCGGTGCTGTGCCTGGGCACCGAGCGCTACGCCAAGTACCACGACCCGAAGCTGTGGGACGAGGTGTGGCTCAGCGACCAGCAGTTCACCTGGCTGGAGCGGCGGCTGGCGCACTGGGACCGGTGGCGCAAGCCGGTGATGGTGCTGACCCACCACCCGCTGCCGAACACCGTGTCCGGCACCCGCAACAAGCTCTACCTGAGCGACTACCTCCAGGCCGACCGGCTGCTCTCGGTGCTCGGCAGGTACCGGGACGTGTTCCTGTTCTCCGGGCACACCCACTGGGACCTCAACCTGTCCGACTGGGTGACCCGACGGGTCGTGCCGGGCAGCGGCAACCTCGAAGGCTTCACCGTGGTCAACACCGGGGCCGTGCAGACCGGCTGGGTGGACGACGGCAAGGGCGGCGAGGTCTCCCTGGGCGGCAGCTTCAACCAGGGCCTCCAGGTCGAGGTGTACCACCGCGCCGTGGTGATCAAGGCACGCGACTTCACCACCGGCACGTGGCTGAAGCAGATCACCGTGCCGCTGCGCGACAGCCTCTGACCCGCCGGACCACGCGTCCTCTCCCCCACCCGGACGGCCCACATCGCGATCGCGCGTGTGGGCCGTCCGCGTGGCACGGCATACTCGACGCCCGTGCCCGATGATGTGGTGGAGACGGAAGCTCTGCGCGTGTTGCGCGCGAACATGGACTACGCACGCGGATTGGTGCGGGGTGGACAGCACCTGGAACGGTTACGGGTAGGGGCGTTCGACGTCACCGACCTGTACCGGTCAGCGTGGGTGCAGGCGGTGTCGGCGCTGGACCACTGGGTGAAGAGCGAGCTGTACGACCGCGCGTTGGGGCTCGCGCTCCAGGTCTCCGAGCCGCGGCCGAGGCGGTTCCTGCGCATCGAGGTCCCGATGAGCCTGCTGGAAGAGGTGCTGCACCACTCCGGTTCACTGGAGGAGAAGTTCCGGGACCACCTGCGGTCGTTGTTCGGCTACACGTCCTTCCAGAACCCGGAGAAGATCAAGGAAGCGTTCGGCTACGTCAGCGACGTGGCGCTGTGGGACGGCGTGGCGAAACGCCTCAGCCAGGACGACGGCACCACGTGGTCGCACCAGACGGTGCGGGAGCGGATCAGCCGGATCATGGACCGGCGGAACAAGATCGCCCACGCCACCGACCGCGACCAGGAGACCGGTGAGCGCAGGCCGATCCAGGACCACGAGGCCACCGAGACCATCGACTGGCTGGAGCAGCTTGCCGTCGCGATCTCGGCCGTCGTCGGCCCACCGCCCGTCCGGCCCGCGCTGACGAAGCGGGCGTGGACCAGGCCGGAGGTCGACGCCGCCGTCGAGGCGATCGCCGATCCCGACGTCCGAGCGGCGGGGCGACGTCTGCTGGCCCACGCCGACGAACGCGGCGCGCACGTCAAGGGCGGCGCGGGCGCGTACCCGTCGGCGGGCCTCTACTACCCGGTCGACGGCAAGCGGCGTTCCCTGGTGTCGCTGTACATCTCGGCCGAACGCCCGGAGCTGACCATCAACCTCAGGTCCGTCCAGGACATGGACACGGCACTGGCCGTCGACGTCCTCACCGAACTGCGAGGCAACCCGGTACTCGCCGAACTGCTCCCCGGTGACAGCGACGAACTGGTGCGCAAGTACCCGTCGTTCGAACTCGCGGTCTTCAGCACCGCGCCGGACGCCCTCGACACGGTCCTCCGAGCACTGGACCTGGTGGTGCGCCCCGACTCTCGATGACAACCGCAGGTCGCCGCGTCGCGAGGATCGACGGACGCCGATCCTCGCGGCGCGCCTGCCCGGCTCGGTGGCCTGATCGACCAGGTCCTCCGAACCGCTCCCGAGGCCGCGCCGCATCGCCTCCGGCGTCGGCGCGACCGGCTTCGAGATCACCTCCGCCGACGTCAACGGCGACCGGCGCGACGACTACCTGCTGGTGAACCCGGACGACAGCGCGATGCGGGCCTTCTCAACAACGGCGGCGACACCGCCTGGCCCCCGGCGGGGGGCAAGCCTCCACGCGGGCAAGCCTCGGCGCGGGCGAACCCCACACGGGCGGCACCGTCGAAGGGCGGCGCGGAACCGGTGCGGGATAGGGTTTTCACCGTGAACCGACCGTCCGCCCTGCACGACACCAAGACGGCCTACGACGCCGTCGCCCCCCTCTACGCCGAGCTCTTCAGCGACGTGCTCGACTCCTTGCCGATGGAGCGGGCGCTGCTGGCCGCGTTCGCCGAACTCGTGCAGGCCCACGACGCCGGACCGGTCGCCGACATCGGGTGCGGACCCGGCCACGTCACGGCGCACGTGCACGCCCTCGGGCCGACCACCTTCGGCATCGACCTGTCCTCCGAGATGGTCGCCCTGGCCCGCCGAGCCCATCCGGAACTGCGGTTCGACGAAGGGTCGATGACCGACCTCGACCTCGCCGACGGAACGCTCGGCGGCGTCCTCGCGCTCTACTCCGTCATCCACACGCCTCCGGCGCGGCTGCCGGCGGTGTTCGCCGAGTTCCAGCGGGTGCTGGCACCGGGCGGGCACCTGCTGCTCGGGTTCTTCGCCGGCGACGACCCGCTGCCGCAGGAGTTCGACCACAAGGTCGCGCTCGCCTACCGGTGGTCGCCCGACGCCCTCGCGGACCTGTTGCGCCGGGCCGGGTTCGCCGAGGTCGCCCGGTTGCTGCGGGAGCCCCGCGAGGGCGAGCGGTTCCAGCAGGCCCACCTGTTGATGCGCAAGCCCTGAGCCACCCGCCGACCGGGCGGTCCCCCGGTGCGAGGCCGGGACCGACCCGCCGCCGAACCTGTTGCCGGGAGCGGGGGATGCCGCGCCTGATCCTCCTCAACGGCCCGCCCGCGTGCGGGAAGTCCACACTGGCACGGCCGAGGACCACGCGAAGTGGCGGAACACGCGGTCCGCCCGTCCGCGGAGCACCGCGTCGCGGACGGGCGGACCGGTTCCGGCCCCGCGGGGGTCAGTTCTGCTTGGCGCGGCGCTTCCGGCTCAGGATCGCGAGTGCCACGCCCGCGCCGAGCACCAGGACGCCGACGAGGACCACCCACGGCAGGCCGCCGACACCGGTGGAGGCCAGCGAACGCGGGTGCTTGCCGGGCGGGGCCGGCACCGTCGTGGTCGGGGCCGGGCTCGTCGGCGGCTCGGACGTCGTCGGCGGCACCGTCGTCGGCGGCGTCGTCGTGGTCGTCGGCGGCTCGGGGATGTGCACGCCCGCGTCGATCGTGTGGTCGACCTCCCCTGGCTCGTCCGGCGCGACGACGGGCGCGTACCCGTTGCACAGCCGCCCGGTGGTCGGCGGGACCACGTTGGAGTCGTGCACCCGGTCGTCACCGGTCAGCGGGAGCGTGAACCGCAGGTCGGTCGCCGGCGGCCGGCCGGGCACCCTGTCGGTCTTCGCGGTGCACACGTCGAACTGCACCGTGTACTTCGCGCCCGGCGTCAGCTCGTAGGCCGCGCCGACACCGCCGAAGTAGTACTCGCCCGCCGCGTCGGTCTTCGTCGTCGCGACCTGCTTGCCGGACTCGTCCAGCAGGTTGATGGTCGCGTTCGGCAGCCGCACGTCCGCCGGGTCCTGGACGCCGTTGCGGTCGCCGTCGAACCACACCAGGTTGCCGATCTGGATCGGCGCGTTCGCCGCCTGGTACGCGATGGCACCGAGCCCGCCCGCCTTGCCGAACCCGTTCTGGTTCGCCCCGACGAACTGGAAGGCGTTGGCCCGTGGCGCGTTGCCCGGTCCCACGCCGGTGTTGACGTCGTAGTAACCGGTCCCGCCGGTGGCGACGTTGACGGTCGGGTCCATCTGCGTGCTGATCACCCACTGCTGCTGCGGGATGTAGGCGACCGCGCCCTGCGCGGTCTCCTGGTGCGGCCCGCTCTCCGCCGGGCCCGCCGGCGAGAAGTACTCGCCGGGGAAGTACTCGACCACGCCGTCGGACTGGCGGCCGTCGTTGGTGTTCTTCGCGTGGTCCGGGCAGGTGCCGGTGCCCTCCCAGAGGTAGCCGCCGGCGGGGTTGGCGCAGGCCATGTTGATGTCGCCGCCGGAGAAGCCGTTCTCGACCGAGTCGTCACCCGGCCGCGGGTCCAGCGAGTTCCAGCCCACCGCGTCCATGAACCGGTCGCGGAAGCCGAGGACCATCGAACCGTCGCGCGTGAAGGCCAGGCTCGCCAACTGCGGCTGCGGGTCGATCAGCGCGCCGCCACCGGTGTCGTGCCGGTCCCAGCCGGCCAGGTCGGTGTTCCACGGGTTCCAGCGGTTGGTGCGGTCGTTGGTCCGGCCGGTGAGGACCTGACCGCGCTCGGCGGTCAGCGGCTGGGACAGCACCGTGGTGAACCGCGTGCCGTCGTAGGCGTAGACGACCGCCCTCAGGTCCGCGCGGTTCTGCGTGCTCTCCGCGCTGCACACGCCGCCGACGTACAGGGTGCTGTCGTGCTCGATGACGGAGAACGGCCGCCAGTCGGTGGCCGCCGCGCAGCCGGGGTCCGGCACCGGCACCGCGGCGGTGGCCGCGACGACGGCGGCACCGGTCGCGTCGAAGCTCACCAGGCTCCGCGTCAACAGGTTCAGCGCGTACAGCGTCGTGCCGTCCTCCGACAGGGCCAGGCCGCCGATGCTCTCCTTGCCCGGCACGTCGGTGAACCCGCCGTCCTTGATCATGTTGCCGGTGGCGTGGGGCGTCACCGCCGCGCCCGCCACCTTCGCGAACAGCCTCGGCGTGCCGCCACCGTCGACCGGGACGGTGTAGATCGCGTCGCCGCCCTCCGGCCCGTACGGCGCGTGCCGCCGGGCGAACGCGCTCTGGAACAGCCGCTTCCGGTACTTGTCGTAGGCCAGCCCGAAGGTCGTGCCGACCTGCTCCTGGGTGGCGAGCGTGTCCGGGCACCGCACGTCGGTGGGGCAGGTGCCGCGGGTGTTCACCCCGAACGCGACCAACGCTCGGTTGTCCGCGCCGCTCGCGCCGCTCTGGATCGGCACGAAGTACCGGGTGTCCGGCAGCGTGAAGTGGGCGGGGTTCCACACCGCGGTGATGACCGAGGCGTCCTTGCCCTCCGACACGTCCACGAAGGTGGTGAAGCTGTCGAACTGGTTGGCCGCCGTGGAGGCGGGCGCGGCCTGGAGGTAGTCGCGGTAGGGCTCGGGGATGGTGACGTCGACGCGGTAGTGGCCGCCTACCAGCGCCTCGGACGGCGGCACGACGACCTTCCCGGTGGCGTCCGTGGTGCCGGTGACGTGGTGGCCCGCCGGGTCGGAGACGTCGACGCGCATGCCGCGCTGCGGCACGTCCATCGCCGTGTTGATCACGCCGGTGCCGAAGAAGTCCCGCAGCACCTGGACCGTCACCGTGCCGTCCGTCGCCGAAGCGGCGGCCGTCCCGGTCACCGCCCCGGTGGTGCCGCTGCCCGCCAGCAGCAGGCCGGCCAGTCCCAACCGCGCCAGGCGGCCCGCGGGCGTCCGGGTTCTCCGGCTCATCGCCATCCCCTTGTGGAAGTCGTCGTGAACCGTGCCAGACAACCAGAACACCGTCATCGGATGCGCCGCGCGCCCGGATGAATCAGGGGGTGAATCAGCGATCCTGTTAGCATCCCGCCGCGTGCGCAGCATGGGAGCCCGGCAGCACCGCTCACGACGGCGGTGGTCACGCCCGCGCCGGTGGGTGGTCGCCCTCGCCGTCGCGTCCGCCGCCGCGGTCGGGGTGGCCGCGTTCCTGATCGTCGACTCGCGCTCGGAGCCCGCCGGCCCGCGCGCGTTGACCTCGGACGAGGCGAACCGGCTGGCGATCACGCGGTTCCGCAACTACGAGGCGGGCGGGCGCGCGGTGACGATCACCGTGCCGACCACCGCGGGCGGGCTGGTCGTCACCGGGGCCGTGGATTTCCGAGCCGGGCTCGGTTACGGCGTGGTGCGCGGCACCGGGCGCGACACGTCCAGCGACGGGCTGATCCAGTGGAACGCCACCACCGTGTTCGTCCACCCGGTGGCGGACGCGCCGGCGGAGGCCCCGGCGTCACCGCCCGGTGCCGGGTGGCACCGCCGGTCGCTGCTCACGGCGGGCAGCTCGCTGGACAGCGCGCTGCTCATCGCGCTCGGCCTCGGCAGCGACCGGCCGGACAACGCCGAGCTGCTGCCGCAGAACGGCGCCGCCTGGGTCGGCCGGGACGAGGTGGGCGGCCACCGGGTCGACGTCCTGAGCGGTCCCGCCGCGCGCGGCAGGCCCGGCACGGCGGGCAACGTCCGCTACTGGGTCGACCAGGACGGCACCATGCACCGGGTCCGGGCCGACGTCGCGTCCGAGCCGCAGCCCGTGGTCATCGAGTTCGACGCCCGCGAGTACGTCCCGGTCCAACCGGCTCCGGGTGTCGCGCCGACGCCCTAGCCGCTCAGGGCGTCCGCACCAGCGCGCGGTCGACCAGCAGCGCCGCCGACGGCAGCGGGACCCGCGCGACGTCCGGCAGCGCGGGGACGTCCGGGACGGCGGTCGCGCCGGCGGTGGTGGCGTCGGGGAGCTGCGGTTGCGCGGCGGGCGCGGCCACGTCGGTGAACGGGATGCCGCGAGGCGCCTTCGGGCTCGCCCACGTGCCGGACGGCGTGGCCGGCTGGTCGGCGGCCGGGCAGGACGCGGTCGTCGCGAGCCCTTCGGGGGCCGTCGTCGTGAGTTCGTTGCCGCGCAAGCAGTTCCCCCGCCCGCGGGTCGCGGTCGGGAACGTCCAGCCGACGTCGACGCCGTTGGCGGTGAAGGTGTTGTCCACGACCTGGTTGCCGTTCGGCGGTATGTCGGCGGTCGCGGTGATCACCAGCCCGGCGTTGGCGTTGCCCTCGATCCGGTTGCGGACCACCTGGTTGTCGCTGCCGCCGTCGATGCCGACGCCGATGCCCCACCCGCCGTCGGCCTGCTCGGGCGTCGCGCCCTGCTGGTTGGCCGCGACCAGGTTGCCGACGACGTGGGAACCCTGCTGCGGGAGCAACTTCTCCTGGTGGTCGGAGTTCGTGGTGAGCCCGACCCGGTTGCCGACGAAGCGGTTGCCCACCACGTACATCTCCCCGCCGGCGTTGGTGCCCTCGAACCCGACCGCGTTCAGCTCCGCGACGTTGTCGCGGACCACGATGCGGCAGGGCTTGCACTGCCCGACGTAGATGCCGGAGTCGGCCGAGCCCGACGCGTACGAGTGCTCGATGGCCCCGTCCTGGGCGGAGAACGCGTAGATGCCGTACAGCCCGTTGCGGGTGGCGGTCACGTGGGAGACCAGGAACGACTTCAGGAAGGCGACCGGCTCGTCGCCGGTGTCGTAGCCGCCGTGCCCCGGTGTCCCGGTGGCCGCCGACGCCGAACCGGTGACCAGCACCCCGTTCTGGGTGTTGTTCCGGACGGTCAGGTTCTCCACCGCGACTCCGGGCGCGGTGACGACGACGCCGTTCGGCTGACGAAGCTGCCCGTCGATGACGACCGCGTCGCGGTTCTCGCCGCGCAGCGTCACCCGCGCCGTGCCCACCCTGACCGACTCGTGGTAGACGCCCGGCGCGACCAGCACGAGGTCGCCGGGCCGGGCGAGGGACACCGCGGCGGAGATCGTCGGGGCGTCGGCGGGCACCCGGATCGTCACCTGCGCGCCGTCCGGTCGGCTGCCCTGGCCCGATCCGCCGCCGCCGTCCGCGCCGCAGCCCGCCAGAACCAGGGCCGGCACCGCCACGATCGCGGCAAGGCCGAAACGAAGCATGGGCCCAGTCTGGCACGACCGCCGGGTTCGCCCGCGACAGGGCGAATCTGGCACCCTCCACCGCGTGCGCCGAGCCGAAGGTCACCCATCACGCCGTGCGTTCCTCGGGGCCGGGGCCACCGCGCTGGCCGCCGGCCTCACCGCGGGCTGCGAAGCAGGCGACTCCCCGCCGGGGCGCGACGCACCCGCGACGGCCGCGCCGGTGACACCCACGGGCGTGCACCAGGCGGGCATCACGCTCCCCGCCGAAGCCCAGCCCAACCTGCTGGTGGTGGTGGCCGACGTCGACGGGGGCGCGGCCGTCGGCCCGCTGCTGGCCGAACTCGGCGAGGCCGTCCGCGCGCTCGCCTCGGGCGCCGACGCCCGGCTGCTCGGCCTGCCGGCGGGCGACCTCACCGTGACGATCGGGATCGGTCCCCGGCTGGTGCGCCTGGCCGGGGCGGGCCTGCCCGGCGGCGCGGACCTCCCGCCGTTCTCCCACGAGCGGGTCGAACCGCGGGCGCGGGGCGGCGACCTGCTGGTGCAGGTCTGCGCGGGTGACGCGGTCGTCCCGCCGGTCGCCGCCGCGGCGCTGCTGGCCCTGGCGGGCGACCGGGTGCGCGAGCGCTGGCGGCAGTCCGGGCGGCGCGGCCCGGCCGTCCCGGTGCGCCAGGGCCGCACCGCGCCGCGCAACGTCATGGGGTTCGTCGACGGCGTCGTCGGCCCGCACTCGACCGCCCAGCAGCAACGGGACCTGTGGCTGGCCGGGCCCGCCCCGGTCGCCGGCGGCACCATCGCCGTGCTCCGGCGCATGGAGGTGGACCTGGCGCGGTTCGCCGCGCTGCCCGTGGCCGCCCAGGAGGCGGTCTTCGGCCGACGCCGGGACACCGGCGCGCCGCTCTCCGGCGGCGACATCGCCGCGGACCCGGACCTCGGCGCGAAGACGCCGGACGGTCGCTACCTCGTCCCGGCGGACGCCCACCTGCGCAGGGCGCACCCCGCGGTGGTCGGCGTCGGCCTCATGCTGCGCCGCTCCTACAGCATCGACGAACCCGCGCCCGGCCTGCTGTTCATCAGCTTCCAGAACGACCTCCGGACGTTCACCAACACCCTCGCCCGGATGGAGGGCGGCGACGCCCTGCTGCCGTTCACCACCACCACCGCCGCCGCGAACTTCCTGGTGCTGCCCGGCTTCGACGAGCAGCGCCCGCTCGGCGCGACCCTCTTCCCTTAGAGGACACCGGTTTCCCCTCAGAGGACACCGAGTTCGTGCGCCCGCATCAGCGCGCCCTCCCGGCTGGACGCGCCGAGCTTGCGGTAGGCGCTCTTCACCTGCGTGCGCACGGTGTTGACGGACACGACGAGCTTGCGCGCGACCTCACCGAGGGTCAGGCCGGCGTCCAGCTCGGCGAGGACCACCTGCTCCCGGTTGGTCAGCTCCACCAGCTCGACCCGTTCCGGGAACACCGGCCGGGCCCGCGCCAGGCGCTGCGCCGCCTCGTCGGTCAGGGGCAGGTCGCCCAGCCGGACCACCTCGTCGCGATCGGCCGGTGACAACGCGGCGAGCGAGAGCACCTCGTCCGGCGTGCGCACGCGGCGCACCGGCACGAGCGAGCGGCGCGCCTCGTCCTCGTCGCCCATGCGCCGCGCGGCGATCGCCTTGAGCAGCAACATCTGCCGGGCGTCCCGGCGCGACGTCGTCTCGTGCCAGGACGTGCGCGACGCCATCGCGCGGACCGCCTCGTACTCGCCGTTGAGCAGGCGGAGCCGGGCGGCGGGCAGCGCCAGCCACGAGCACTGCGGGTCCGCCTGCTTGATCAACCGCAGCGCGCGGGTGGCCTGGCCGGTGGCGATCAGCAGCTCGACGTGGGCGCGGCGGAGCACCCGGAAGGCCGTGCCCTGCGCGACCAGCTCGGGCGCGTGGCTGAGCGGGAGCGCGCCCAGGTGGGCCAGCGACGTCGCCGGGTCGCCGAGGTGCAGCCCGTGCGCGAACACCAGCGCCGCGACGAACGGCCAGACCTCCAGCGGCCTGGTGCCGTCGCCGGTGACCGCCAGGCGCTCCGCGAGGTCCGCCTCGTCGTAGCGGTCCAGCGCGTGCCAGCCCTGCGCGATCGTCCCGCCCACGGTGAGCAGCAAGCGGACCCGCTCGGAGGGCGGCTCGAAGCCGCGCATCCGGTCCAGCCACTGGTGGGCGAGGGCCGCGTGGCCGAGGTGCGCGAAGATCATGGCGAGGTTCGCGGCGGCGTTGAGGGCGGTGGCCGCCGTCGCCGGCTCGGCCGTCGCGCGCTCGTACGCCTGGCGGTACAGCTCCACCGCGGCCGGGAAGTCGTCCATCAGCGACCGCGTCAGACCCCGTTGCAGGGCAAGCCACCCGGGGCGCGCTTCGGCGTCGCCGCCGGGCAGCGCGCCGAGTTGCGCCGCGCGGGCCGCGAGCCGCTCGCCCAGTTCCTCGGCCTCGGCGCTCGCGCCCCGCATCCGCAGCCCGATCATGGCCGCGGTCCCGACCGCGACGAGCGTCGCCGCCGAGGTCTCCACCGCGAGGTCCATCGTGGCCGCCAGGCGGGTGCCCAGTTCCGCGTAGTGGCGCAGGTGCGGCCTGAGTTCGCCGGAGTGCGGCCGGCTCATCGCGATCATCGCGTGGTAAGCGCCGATCCACGAGAGCATCAGGCGCGGGCGGGCGCGCAGCTCCTCGGCGGGCACCTGGTTCAGCACCAGGAACAGCCGACCGGCGACGTCGCCCTCCACGGCGAGGATGTGCTGGTCGCACAGGGCTTCGAGCGCGGCCCAGTCGCGGTCCTCGGCGATCCTGGCCAGCGCGTCCGGGAAGTCGGCCGCCGACACGCGAGCGGGGTGCGTTCCGTGCGGCACCGTCTCTGCCCCTCCACCCGGACCAGGCCGATGGATCTCGCTCACGAGCGCGAAGGGCCCGGGTGCCCGCCCCGCTCACTTGCGGTGAACGAGAGATCACCCTGGCACGCGGACGCAGCAGCCGTCACGCCCGACAACCGGGTGAACTTGACGGCCATTGGGCCGATGGACGAGCCGCCGGTCGAGCACTCCTCACGATCGGGTCGGGGGTGACCCCGACCGTTGCCGCCGCGGGTTCGCTTCGCGGCCCAACGGCGTCCCGAACGCTCCGCAGCGCTGCCGAGTGCGGCACTTACGAACCAAAGCCATTGCATTAGGCGACAACCTCGCGCAACGAACACAAGCTTGCTACCTGCGGCTTTGCGCGTTGCTCCAGGAAGAGCTGTTTGACGAGTTTATGCATGCAACGTAACTTTCACGTTGTCGGAAAGACTCCGGAGCAAAGGATGGCCATGTCACACGAAGATGTTCAGCAGGTGCTCGACTGGGCCGTGGCCGAGGCAGGCGTGCCCGGCATCATCGCCGAGGTGCACGACGCCGACGGGACCTGGTTCGGCACGGCCGGGGTGGCCGACCTCGGGACCGGTGCACCGCGGCAGCGGGGCGAGCACGTCCACGCGGGCAGCGGCGGCAAGGCGTTCACCGCCGCCACCGTGCTCCAACTGGAGGTCGAGGGCCGGCTGAGCCTCGACGACACGGTGGAGAAGTGGCTGCCCGGCGTGATGGACGTCAACGGCTACGACGGCCGGAAGGTCACCATCCGGCACCTGCTGAGCAACACCGGCGGCCTGTTCTCCACCGGTCTCGCGCCGGAGACGACGGACAACTACGCCACCCGCTCGGGCTTGGAGAAGCACCGCTTCGACCACTGGACCACCGCCGACCTGATCCGGCTCGGGCTGTCCCAGCCGCCGATCGGCGAGCCCGGCGAGCGCTTCGTCTACTCCAACAGCGGCTACTACCTCGCCGGCGCGATCATCGAGAAGGTCACCGGCAACAGCTACGCCGAGGAGGTCGATCGCGCGGTCGTCCAGCCGCTCGGCCTGACCCACACCTTCGTCCGCGCGTCGGACGACACGGGCTACCCGGAACCGCACCCCCGCGCCTACACGGCGATGTTCCTCAAGGACGGCGTCGACCCGGCATCGCTCACGGCCGACAACTGGACGTCGCTGATGGAGGAACCCGGCACCCCGCCCCTGGACGTCACCGAGTTCAACACCTCCCTGTTCTGGTCGGCGGGCAACGTCGTCTCCACCACCGGCGAGCTGATCCGGTTCATCAAGGCGATGGCGTCCGGGAGCCTGCTGCCCCCGGCCCAGCACCACGCGTTGTGGACCACCGTCTCCACCGAGGGCAGCGGCTGGATCCCCCACACCCGTTACGGCCTCGGCATGTTCGAACTCGAAAAGGCGCTGACCGGCGGCCTCACGCTGCGCGGCATGGCCGGCGCCTTCTGGGGGACCGGCGCCTTCGGGGTGAGCACCCCGGACGGCGAGCGCGCCGTCGTCTTGCACACCAACACCGACTGGAGGGACTTCGAACTCGCCTTCAAGGTCATCGATGCGGTGTTCGGCACGTCCCTCAACGCGTAAGCGCAACGCCGCGCCCGCACCAAGTCCACGGCGACCATCCCGGTTCGCCACGTCCCGGCAGGGGGGAACATGGAAGACCGATACCGCGCGGCCGAGCTGCAACTCGGACGCAACCGCAGCGGGCTGGTGAAGGGTTGGCAGATCCGACCCAACTGGCACAAGGGCAGGTTCTGGTTCGCGGGCGACGAAGGCTTCACCCTCGTCGACCCGAAGGCAGGCGGCAAGAGGACCGGCCTCACCGAGGACGAGCTGGTCGCCGCGCTCGGCGCGCGGCTCCCGAAGCACAACCCGGTCGAGTCGGTCTCGCCCGACGGTCGCCGCGTGGTGTTCCGCGACGGGCACGACCTGGGCGTCCGCGTCCTGGAGACCGGCGAAGAGATCCTGCTGACCACGGACGGCACCGCGGAGCGGCCTTACGGCGTCGCACCCGACGCCGCGCGCTACTGGATGCTGCTGCGCCGCCTGGGGTTGCCACACCCGCCGCCCGCGGTCCGGTGGTCACCGGACTCCACGAAGGTGCTGACGCACCGCCTGGACAACCGCGGCGTGCCGCTCATGCACCTGATCGAGAGCGCACCGGCCGACGGCGGTCGTCCCGTCCTGCACAGCTACCACTACGCGGTGCCCGGCGACGATGTGCTGCCGCGCGCGGAGATGATCGTCTTCGACGCGGTGACGGGCGAGGCGGTGCCGTCCGGGGGCGAGCCGTTCCCCCTCCACTACACGTCGCCGTTCGTGACCGGCGACGCGTGGTGGGCCGAGGACGGCAGGGCCGCGTACTACCTCGAACACTCCCGCGACGTGCGCACGCTCAGCCTGCGCCGCCTCGACCCCGTCAGCGGCGAGGTCACCACGCTGGTGGAGGAGAGCGGCCCCACCCGCGTCGAGGCGAGGCAGGTGGCCATGCTCCCGCCGAGCGTCAGGGTCCTCCCGCAGGGCGTGCTGTGGTACTCCCAGCGCGACGGCTGGGGCCACCTCTACCTGTACGGCCCCACCGGTGAGCCCGTGCAGCTGACGTCCGGGGAATGGGCCGTCCACGAGGTCCTGCACACCGACGACCGGTACGTCCACTTCACCGCCAACGGCCTGGTCGAGGGCGACCCCTACCGCCGTCAGGTGTGCCGGGTGGCGTTGGACGGCAGTGGGTTCGCGCGGATCACCCAGGACGACCTCGACCACGAGGTCAGCGTGGCCGACGACGGCTCCTGCTTCCTCGACTCGGCCTCGACCGTCACCGAACCGCCGGTGACGACCGTGCGCGACTGGGACGGCGCGGTCCTGGTGGAGGTGGCGGCGGCGGACGTCTCCGAACTGGAGGCCAGCGGGTGGAGCGCGCCCGAGCGCATCACGGTGAAGGCCGCCGACGGCGAGACCGACCTGTACGGCGTCCTGCACCGACCGCACGGCTTCGACCCGGAGAGCTCCTACCCGGTGGTCGACCACGTGTATCCGGGTCCCCAGGTCAACCGGGTGTCGCCGGCGTTCGACCCGGGGCTGATCGGCTACGACGCCGAGGCCCTGGCCGCGCTCGGCTTCGCCGTGCTCGCCCTGGACGGGCGCGGCACGCCGAACCGGAGCAAGGCGTTCCACGACGCCTCCTACGGCGCGCAGGCCATCGCCGGCCACATGGACGACCACGTGGCGGCGCTGCGGCAGCTCGCCGAGACCCGGCCGTGGCTCGACCTGACCAGGGTGGGCGTCTGCGGCTCCTCGGGCGGCGGCTACGCGGCGGTGCGGGCCATGCTCGACCACCCCGAGGTGTTCACCGTCGGCGTGGCCGAGTCCGGCAGCCACGATCTGCGGCTCTACCACCCGTACGTGGGCGACGCCTACGTCGGGCCGTTCGACGAGGCGACCTACGAGCACTCGGCGAACACGACCCACGCCGCCCGGTTGCAGGGCAAGCTGCTGCTCATGCACGGTGAGCTGGACGACAACGTCACACCGCACCTCACCATGCGGCTGGTGAACGAGCTGATCGCGGCCGACAAGGACTTCGACCTGATCATCGTGCCGGGCGCGGAGCACCTGCTGCTCGGCTACCGGCACTACACCACCCGCCGGCGCTGGGACTTCCTGGTCCGCCACCTGCTGGGCGTCGAGCCGCCGAAGGACTACCAACTCGCCCCGATCCCGCTCGACACCAGCTTCTTCACCGGCTGACGGCGCGGCTCCGGGCAACCGGGGCACGTGGCACTTCGCGAGCGGATCGCCCCCGGTGGACATCCAGTCCTCCGGGGGCGATCCGCCCCGCTGGTCGCCCGGATCGCCGCCCAAGACGACCCGGAGGCCGGCCGGCGCACGAGCTGCGCCCCGCGGACTGGCGCAAGCGCGCCGTCTTGTTCGACAGCGTTCCGCGGCAGTACCTCGACATGGGACTGCACGAGTTCCGCAGCGGTGCAGTCGGGCCGCAACGGGTTCCACAACACCTCACCGAACTGGTACACCAATCCGGACCAGCCGCAGTCGTCGGCGACCGCTTGTGCGGCAGGAGGATCGGCCCGTTCGAGTGCAACCGGCACGTCGAGGACGGCGGCGAGCGGATGAGCGCCCGGATCGGGGCCGTCGACTCGCCGGCCGAGAACGGCGTTCAGCTCACGGTGGAGCCGGAGGGCAGCGAGGAACCAGCGGTGGCCCCCTGGGCGTGGTACCGCCGCTACCGCTGACGCACCGGCCGGATCACCAGCTCGTTCACGTCCACATCGGACGGTTGGCCGACCGCGTACGAGATGGCCTCGGCAATGGCGTCCGACGGAATGGCGTTCGCGCGGTAGGTGCGCATCCGTTCCCTGGCGCCGGCCTCCGTGATGGTGCCGGCGAGTTCGGACTCCACCACGCCGGGCGAGACCGTGGTGACGCGGATGCTCGGTTCCAGCTCCTGCCGCAGCCCTTCGGTGATCGCCCAGGCGGCGTGCTTGGTGGCGGCGTAGACGGCTGCCGTCGGCGACACCGCGTGCGCGGCGATCGACGCCACCGTCACGAAGTGACCGCTGCCGGCACGCTGGAAGTGCGGCAGTGCCGCGGCGATCCCGTGCAGCAACCCGCGCACGTTCACGTCGATCATCCGGTCCCACTCGTCGACCAGCAGTGAGTCCATCCGGGACAGTGGCATCACGCCGGCGTTGCCCACGAACACGTCCACACGCCCGTGCCGCTCGACCGCGCCGTCGACGAACTCCGCGACGTCCTCGCGGTCGGTCACGTCCAGCCGGCGGGTCTCGACGCTGCCGCCGTCGGCACGGATCTCGCCGGCCAGCTCCGCCAGCCGGTCCTCCCGCCGCGCGCCGGCGACCACGTGGTGTCCTTCGCGGGCGAGGCGCAGCGCGGTCGCGTGGCCGATCCCGCTGCTGGCGCCGGTGATGAGCACGACCTTCATGTCAGTTCTCCGGGTAGTCGGTGGACAGGGTGAGCGAGCGCCACTCGTCGAACGTGGCGCGCAGCGTGTCGAGGCGGGCGGTCGCGATGTCGTAGGCGGCCTTGCCGAGCAGCAACCGCAGCGGCGGCTCGTCCGACTCGACCGCGGTGAGCACGGCCTGCGCGGCACGTGCCGGATCGCCGGGCTGATGTCCGTACGTGGCGAGGGTTGCGGTCCGACGCGCGCCCGCGGTCTCGGCGTAGTCGTCGATGACCGTCGCGGACTGGCGCATCGACGGGCCCGACCAGTTGGTGCGGAACGCGCCCGGCTCGACGATCGTCACGCGGATCCCCAACGGCGCGACCTCGGCGGCGAGCGACTCGGACAGGCCCTCGACCGCGAACTTCGTCGCGTGGTAGTAGCCGGTCGCGCCGAACGCGGCCAGCCCACCCAGCGACGAGATGGTGACGATGTGACCGGACCGGCGGGCCCGCATGCCGGGCAGCACGGCCTTCGTGACGTCGACGAGCCCGTGCACGTTGGTGTCGAACAAACCGCGGACCTCGGCGTCCTCGCCCTCCTCGATGGCGGCCAGGTAGCCGTAGCCGGCGTTGTTGACCAGCACGTCGATACGGCCGAACGCGTCCTCTGCCGCGGCGACCGCGGCCGTGACCTGGGCGTGGTCGGTGACGTCGAGCGGGAGTACCAGGGCCCGGTCGTTCGAGCCGAGGTCCGCGACCTGCTCCGGGTCGCGGGCGGTGACCACGGCACGCCGGCCGCGGTCGAGTACGGCCGTCGCGATCGCGCGACCGAGACCGGTCGAACAACCGGTGACGAACCAGACGGAGGTCATGAAGTTCTCCTTGTCGAAGGCAGGGGCGAGCCCCGGTCCATTCGGAATGCGCACTCAGCGCGCGGTCAGGCTGCCCAGCAGCGACAGCGCCTCGGCGGACGGGCTGCCGGGTTCGGCCTGGTAGACGACCAGTTGCTGGCCTGGTGCGCTGTTCACGGTGAGCGACTCGTAGGTGAGGGTCAGTTCCCCGACGAGCGGGTGCCGGAAACGCTTGGTCTCGCGGCCCTTCTGGCGGATGTCGTGCCGGGCCCAGAGCCTGCGGAAGTCCTCGCTCTTGAGCGACAGTTCCCCGACGGTCCGGATGAGCCGCTGGTCGTCGGGGTCGGCGTGCGAGCGCAGGCCGCCGACGGTGTTGATGGCCACGCGTTCCCAGTCCGGGTAGAAGTCGCGGGCGTCCGGGTCGAGGAACACCAGCCGCACCAGGTCGTCGCTGTAGGTGTGGCCGGCGAACAGGGCCTCGCCGAGCTGGTTGTGGGCCAGCACGTTCATGCACCGCCCGAGCACGACCGCGGGAGTGCTGGTCCAGGCGGCCATCATGGCCGCCAGCGCCGGGCTGACCTGTTCCTTCCGCGCACGCACACGTGGCCGCGGGCGGGGCCTGGCCAGGTCGTGCAGGTAGGCCCTGGCGTCCTCGTCGAGGTCCAGCGCCCGCGCGAGCGCGTCGACGACCTGCGGGGACGGGTTCCGCTCGCGGCCCTGCTCCAGCCGCACGTAGTAGTCGTCGCTCACGCCGGCCAGCAGCGCGACCTCGGTCCGACGCAGGCCGGACACCCGCCTGCGGGTGCCGGGCGCCAGGTCGACGTCCTCCGGCCGCACCCGCGCGCGCCTGGCCTTGAGGAACTCACCGATCGCGTTGCCGTCCACGTTTTCGAGGTTAGTTCCGTTCGGGAACGGAAGGGTGGGTGTGCCACTCCCAGTGTGCGAGGCCGTCGAAGAGGGCCCGGCCGAGCGTGGTCGAGCGGGCGCAGACCACGACGCCGACGCCCTGCGCCGACGACACGTCCGCGGCGCCCGGTTCGGTGACGGTGGACGTCTTGGCCTCGTTCTCGACCTGCGCGACGTGGTGGACTCGACAGGCCATCGCCTGGGCGTCGGCGAAGGAGGAACGCCGGGTGTGGTGGGAACGCCGGCTCCCACCACACCCGTTCACGCACAGTCGCGCACCGGGATGTCGGGATCCGCCGGCGGATCGCCGACCACGCGGTCCCGGCGTCACGCGTCTACGAGGTCGCTTCCCACGCGGTCACCGCACCACCGGTGACCTGGTCGATCCAACCCCGGTAGCCGGGCACGCTGTTGTAGATGCCGGGGCCGTCGAGGCAGTTGCGGCTGTTGTTGCCCGACCGGCTGGTAGCCCCGGTCAGCTCGCCGTTCAGGATGGACGGCCCACCCGAGTCGCCGTAGCAGGCGCTGGTACCCCGCGCGCCCTGGAAGCAGATCTCCTTGCCCCGCTTGAAGGAGGCGGTGCACCTGGAGTCCGCGACGGTGGTCGTGTCCACCTCGCGGAGCTGCGGCGAGGCGCCGCCGCAACCGGGGGTGCCGCACGTCTGACCGTGGCCGATCAGCTTGTTGACGGTGCCGACGGCCGGGGTGCTCGCCGCGATCCTGACGGGCTGGGAGGACGCGGGCCTCGACAGCTTCACCACGGCGATGTCGTTCTCACCGAGGATCGCGCCGGACGCGGTGACGAGTTCGCCGCCGGAACCGGTGTTGAGCGAGCCGATCCGGGCGGAGAAACCGCCACCGGTCGGCCCCTGGACGCAGTGCTTGGCGGTGACCAGCCACTGGGGGGCGATGAGCGACGCCCCGCAGAAGTGCCGGCCACCGCGTTGCAGCGACGCGAAGAACGAGTAGGGGGTGGTGACGACCCTGCCACCGATGATGAGGGGTTCGACTTGGGACCCTTCCTGCGGACCAGTCGCCGACGCGGGCCCGGCGATGAGCGATCCGGCGATGACGGCGGCAGCGATCAAGGAGATGCGTCGAATCCACATCATATTTTCCGACCTCCTGCGGAACGAGGAAGCCCGGCAGCGGACGAACTTCTGGAGTGTGGTACCGCTCAACTCCCGACCGTAGTGGCCGGGAAAGCGTCCGGTACCCCTGTTGGCACCAATGCGCCGGCCGCCGGTCCGCGACCGGGCCGTTCGGCGGACGGCGGCGTGGTGCGGGCGTCGTCGGTCGTGGTGTTCCGCCGCCGTGCCGCCACCACGCGCGGAACCGGGCGCTCCCGGACCCACCGGCGCCGGTGGGTCCGGGAGCGCCACGCGCCACCGGGTCAAATCAGCGCGAAGGATTGGTAAATCATCCTTTGATTCAATCGGCGAAGGTTATAAAAAGAGCATAAAGATCACTGCGGCGACTCGACAGGAATACGCGGCGGTTCGACCATTTCAGGTGCGTGTCCGGCGATGTGCCGAGTCGAGCGCTCGCATTTCCATTCACCTCGCGGCGCTCGTCCGGATCGACGCGGGGCGGACACGGCCGGATTCCGGGCGAGCCCGTTGCGGGGCGCCCTATGCGAGGAGGCGTGATGGAGGCCAGTCGGATCGTCGTCGGCATGGACAACACGGCGGCCAGTGCCGCAGCCCTGCGGTGGGCCGTGCGACACATGCGGGAAGGTGGGGTCGTGGTCGCGGTGTCGGTGTGCGGACTCCGAACGCCCACCGGGGACGTGGACCTGTTCCACACCGCCCGCCTGCGCATGATGCACGACACCGTCACGCGCATGGGGTCCGAGGGCGGCGTGCAGGTGGAGGAGTCGGTGCTCGACGGCGAACCCGGTCCCGCCCTGGTGGAACTGGCCGAGGAAGCCGACAGCCTGGTGCTCGGCCGCCACGGGTACAGCCGGGGCGGCGTCACGGTCCTCGGTTCGGTGATCCGGCACTGCCTGGAGCACGCGACGTGCCCGGTCGTCGTCGTGCCTGCGCACGGAGGGCACGCGGCCTGACACCGGTCCGGCCGGGCAGCGGCGGCCGGACAGCGGCGCCCGGCCGGGTCAGGCGCCGCTGTCCGGGCCGACCCGGTGGTCGGCCGGGGCCGGGTCGCGTTCCAGGTCCGTGCTCAACGCCCGGTAGACCGACGGGCGGTGCCTGCGCAGCCACAGCGCCGTCGCCAGGCCCGCCACCGCGACCACCGGCAGCAGCCAGGGCAGGCGGGCGATGACCGGGTTGTCGGAACCGGCCAGCGTGGGGAAGTTCGCGACCGCCAGCGCCACGATCACGGCCAGGCCGAGCGCGCCCAGTCCGGGCGCGAGCGCCGTCCGGGTGAACCGCCGGTCGCCGACCCGGCGGAAGTGGACCACGATCGCCGCCGCCGCGAGGAACTGGAGGAGCAGGATGCCGAGCGTGCCGAGGCCGGTCATGCTCGCGGTCAGCGAGGCGACCGGGTCCAGGCCCGCCAGCCGGAAGACCAGCGCGACCACCGAGGCGAACGCCAGCTGCGCGATCGCCGCGTTCTGCGGCGCGCCCGTGCCCGCGCGGGTGCGCCCCAGCCGTCGCGGCAGCACGCCCACCCGGCCCAACGCGTACAGGTAGCGGGTGGCCGAGTTGTGCAGCGCCAGCAGCGCGGCGAACAGGCTGACCACCAGCAGCAGCGTCATCAGCTTGGTCAGCGCGTCACCCAGGTGCTCCCGCGCCACGGAGAAGACCAGGTCGCCGGTCGACAGGTGCGCGCGGGCGACGTCCTGGGCCTGCGCGACGCCGACCGCGCTGACCACGGCCCAGGTGGTGAACGCGGCGAAGACGCCGATGAACCCGATCGCGATGTAGGTCGCCCGCGGGATCGTCCGGTGGGGCCGCTTCGCCTCCTCGCCGAACAGCGCCGTCGCCTCGAAGCCGATGAACGCGTTCGCGGCGAACAGCAGGGCCAACCCGCTCGCGCCGTGCAGCACCACCGACGGGTCGAACACCGACAGCGAGAACCCGTGCCGGACCAGCACGCTGACGTCCAGCAGCAGCAGGATGGACACCTCCAGCACCAGGCAGACCGCGAGCACCCTGGCGCTGACGCCGATGCCCCGGCGGCCGAGCAGGAACACCAGCACCACCGACAGCGCGCTCCACACGGCCCAGTCGAGGTCCAGCCCGAACACCTCCGCGATCCCGGTGGAGGTGAAGAACCCGCTGGTGCCGATCGCGCCGGCGACGAAGCAGTTGTAGCCGAGCATGGCGATGAACCCCGCGACGAGGCCGACGACCCTGCCCAGCCCCCGCACCACGAACGCGTAGAAGCCGCCGGCGCTGGTGAGCACCTTGGACATCTGCGCGTAGCCCACCGCGAACAGCAGCAGCACGACCGTCGCCAGGACGAACGCCACGACCATGCCGCCGCCGTTGCCGACCGCGATGCCGATGGCCGCGATCACCACCATCCCGGTCAGCGGCGCGACGGCGGCCAGCACGAGGAAGACGATGCCGGGCACTCCGAGCACGTTCCGGGCCAACGCCGTGTGATCCCGCGACTCGCTTCGGCTCATGGCTCGCGAGTATTCAACCGCCGGGCGGACCGGCTTTGCCACTGGGCGCACACATCTTGGTCCTGCGCGACCCGGATCGGTCGGCCGAGGTCGCCGCCTCGATCACCGGGCCGGCCGGGCGGCGACGGCGCGGGCCGGGCTGCGGGTGGTCGGGGCGACGGGTGGTCGGGGCGGCAGGAGGCCGGTGCGGCCGTGCCCGGATGGGCGTGCGCGACCGCCCCAGTCCCCGATCACTCCACTTCGGACAGTTGATACCGCTCCCGCGTGACGTCCCGCGACCGACGGACCCGCTCGCGCTGCCGCAGGCCGAAGGGGATGACGACGAACAGCAGCACCAGCGCGATCACCAGGAGCGGCACCCCGGCCACCAGTCCCGCCGGACCCTCGTCCAGGAACCCCAGGACTCCGACCACCAGGCCGAGCAGCCCCGGCAACGCGAACATCACCCGCAGAGTCTTCAGCGGGAACGGCGTGGCCAGCACCGCATCGGCCTGGTCGACCAGCGGTCGGGCGAGCCTCGGGTCCTCGACCGGCACGCCCTGCCTCATCGCGCGGGAGACGGCACGGCGCTCGCCGAAGTTCAAGCCGCGCAACGCGGTCGAACCCCACACCCGCCGCATCGACACGGCCATCACCGCACCGAACAACGCTCCGAACACCACGCCGGCCCACAGGCTGTCACGCTGCAAACCGTGGGTGACGCCGAACAGCCCACCGGCGAGCAGCCCGAACAGAACGACCTTCCCCCGTGAAACCCGCTGAGCCACCGAAGCCTCCCCGAGTCGTCTGCGGTGGGAGTACCCCGTCGGGCTTTCGCCGAACCGTCCGATTCGCTCGCGGGCGAACGAGCCCCACCGCGCCGGGAGCGCCGGTTCACCTCCAGTGGACTCCGTCGTTCTCGGCGGTCGCGGTCGCAGTGCCGCTCCCGTGCAGCGCATCCGCCGTGTACGCCAACAGCGCCGCGACCGACGGGTACGTGTTCACGCCGTCGAACCGCGGATTCGACTGCGGGTCGAGCTGCCCGACCGCGCCGAGCCGGTCACCCTCCCTCAGCTCCACGACGAGGCTGCACCCGGTGTCGTCGAGGGCGATCGGCAGCCAGGCCGGGTGCCAGCCCCAAAACGCGTCCTCCTCGCCCTCCTCGACATCGGACCAGTCCTCGTCGTCCTCGTCGCCCATGTCGTCGACCTCCGCCGCCTGGCGCTCGGCGAGCTGCGCGGTCCTCCGCCGCCAGTCCTCGACCACCCGCGCCAGCGGCAGCAGGGTCCACCGCGTCGGCACCAGGAAGTTCATCGGCCGGGTGGACGTGCCGTCGTGGCAGCGCAACGACTCCACCAGGTCCGCGGGGAAGCGGTGCCCGACCTCCGCCTCGGCCGCCGCGATCCCGGCGGGCGCGGCGGGTGGCCGCAGGACGTGCTGGATCCCGTTGTCCCGGCACCACTCCTCGATGCGGTCCCACGACGCGGACACCTGCGCGGTCATGCGGTGATCGTGCCACAGCTCGGACCACGACGGCCGCCGGCGGCCGAGCCGCGCTCGCGCAGGTTGTCGCTCGACGCGAGGAACACGGTCACGTACCGGATGCCGGGGTCGGCACACCACCCCAGCACGGTCTCCAGGTGCTCACCCCCGCGCAGGTGGCCGACACTGGGGCCGATCCCCACCCGTCAACGCCACCGCATACCGGAACCACCCCGCCGCACCGACTCCGCACAACCACCCTCACCGGCCACCACCCCGCTGCCCTTCCCCGTTCACCACCCATCCACCCCTTGTAACCGACCTGCCCCGCCGGGAGGTCGACACGGCGAACGCGGTCGAGCGGTGGGTCGGCGCGGTGGATCGCTAGCCGGGCTGTGGGGCCGCGCGCAGCAAGCGCCGGCACAGGTAGACGCAGGCCCCCGCGGCGGGTGCGCCTCCCAGCAGGGTGGCGGCGATGCCGAGCGGGACCAGGATGCCGGACGCGTGCAGGGGCACCAACACTGCCGTGGCGATGGCGAACTTCGCCAGGAACACCGCCGTGCACAGCTGGTAACGCCGCCGCTGCCGGCGATCGCGCCGCCAGGCGAGGCGTTCACCGCGCACCGTGCCCACCACCAACCCGATCACCGGCCACCCCACCACCATCGACACCCCGAACAGCACGCCCGCGCCCGCCTGCGTGAGCACGGTGGAGAGGTAGAAGTCGACCGCCTGCCCGGTGTTCCCGGCCACCAGCGCCGAGGCACCGACCACGGCCAACCCGGCCGCCGGCTGCCAGAACTTGCGGTCGGTGCACATCCGCACCGCGGCGAACGCCACCACGCCGCCGACCGCGACCAGCGCGGAGGTCGACACCTGCCCGGTCAGCAGGTACGCGACGAGGAACAGCACCCTGGACGCGACGCCCTCGGCCACCGTGCGCCAACCGCCCACCGCGCTGAACAACGACAGGGACTTCTCCGTCAGCACGTTGAGGCTCACCGGTCCACCTCCGCCGCGCCAGGCGCGAAGCCGGTGCGGCGTAACGAGTCCTCGTAGCGGCCGATCGCGTCGAGCAAGCCGAGCCGACCGCGGTGCGCCTCGACCAGCGCCTCGCAGAGGCGGTGCGCGTCCCGCATGGCGAGGTTGCCGCCGAAACCCCGAGCCGAGTGGACGGCGTCGCCGACGACCGTCACCGGACCGGCGGGCCACGCGGGCGTCGGCGGGATCACGCCCATCCGCAGCTCGACCGTGACGTCCGGCCAAGCCTCGTCGACGACCAGCCGCAGGACCGGGGGCAGGTCGACGGCCTGCTCCCGCGCCCGACGCCACACCGAGTCCGGCGATCCGAGGCGCTCCCGCGCGACGGGCAAGGCCCACATCACGTAGTCCTCGACCCCGGCGACCGCGCCGCGCCGCAGGGCGGGCAGCCACCGCTCCCGCGCCGCCGCCGGCGGCTCGGTGAACCGCAGCACGCCCAGCACCACCATCGTGCCGCGCGCCCGCACGCGGGCCGGGCTGTCGCCCACCAGCTCGGGCAACCCCGTACCGACCAGGGCCCGCAGCGGTGTCGCGCCCATGAGCATCCGCTGTCCCGTGTCGACCACCCGCACGTGCGGCAGGTACTGGCGGCGCACCGCCGACCCGATCCCGTCCGCGCCGACCAGCACGTCCGCGGTGTCCCGGCCGCCGTCGGCGAACCACACCCCGACCGTGCCGTCCGCCCGTTGCTCGAAACGCGTGAACTCCGCGCCGAACCGGACCACGTCCTCCAGCCCCGTCAGCAGCACCGCCCGCAACAGCGGGCGGTGGACCTGTCGACCGGGTAAGGCGCGGCCCGCCCTGCCGTCGGTCGGCTGCTCACCCACCACCTTGAGCACCCCGTCCACTTCGGACAGGGTCAGGGTCCGCTCGCGCGGCCCGCCACCGGTGGCCTCCACCATCGCGACGTGCGCCGGGGGCAGGCACGACCGCAGCGCCGACGCGCCGCGCTCGTCGACGTGCAGGCTGATCCCCTGCCGACGCCCCGATGCGCCGTCCCGCTCGTACACCACGACGTCGACGCCCGCCCGGCGCAACCCGTGAGCCAGCGTCAACCCACCGGGGCCTGCCCCGACCACGACCACCCTCATGCCGCCATCCCCAATCTTCATCGCCTGATGAAGAACACCCTACGTCGGGTCCGGGCGAAACTCCACCAGGCGATGAAGAAGGGGTGTTAGGCTTGGGCGGTCATGGCAGAACGAGGGACCCACCAACGCCCCGGACGCTGGCGATCCGGCGCGGAGAGCAGGCAGCGCATCCTCCAGGCCGCCCGCGAGTTGTTCGGCAGGCACGGCTACGGCGGCACGACCGTCCGCGCGATCGCCACCGCGGCGGGCGTCGACCCGGCGATGGTGTTCTACTTCTTCGGCACCAAGCAGGGCCTGCTCGGCGCGGCGATCGAGATGTCCGACAACATCCCGCCGGCCATCGAGTCGATCTTCACCGGCGGCCTGGACACCATCGGCGAGCGCATCGTCCGCACGCTGCTGGAGAACCTGGAGAAGTCCGACCGCACCCCGCTCGTGATGCTGACGAGGTCCGCGCCCACCGACGCGCAGTCCGAGGCGCTGCTGCGCGAGTTCATCGACCGGGAGATCACCGAACGGCTCGCCGCGCTGCTCGGCACACCGGACGCCGCGCTGCGGGCGGGCATGGTCAACGTGCAGATCCTGGGCCTCGCGGTGGCGCGGTACATCGTGCGGATCGAACCGATCGCCTCGTCATCGGTGGACGAGCTGGTCGCCCGGTTCGGCCCCCTGGTGCAGCACTGCCTGACCGGGCGGACGGAACCGCCATGAGCGCGAACCCTCAGGCATCACCCCCACGTTCCCGGAGACCCCGGTACGCCTCGGCCATCGCGTGGAAGGACCGCTTGGGCACCAGGCTGCCGTCGGCCATGACCTTGCACACCCCGTAGGAAGCCAGGTCGAGGTCGAAGCGCGGGTCCGGGTGGTGCGGGAACCCGTAGTTGGCGAAGGTGAACCAGAAGGCGCTGTCCACGCCTTCCTCGTCGAACAGCGCCACCATGTCGCGCAGGTGGCGGGCCTGCTCCTCCTCGTCGCGGATGTGGTCGCCGCGGACGCGGGGCGGGTCGGCGTCGTGGTCGACGACGTCCCAACCGATGCCGCCGCGCTCGGCCGCGCCCCGGTAGGTGCAGCAGCCGAACTCGGTCGCCGCGAGCGGCTTGCCGTGCCCGAGGTACTCCCGCAGTCCCTGGCGGAAGGCGTCACCGGCGTCCCCGTAGGCGTCGACGCCCACGATGTCGAAGGGGGTCCAGTCGACCTGCTCCCACGTGCCGGCGGCGTAGGTGACCCTGCCGCGGAACCGTTCGCGCACCGCCGCCACGGCGTCGGACAGCACGGCGTTCAACCGGACGGCGATCGCGCCGAGCCGAGCCGCCGCCTCGTCGGGGTCGGGATTGCTGCTCGCCACGGCCTTGATCCGGGCGAGGCTGTCGTCCCCCGGCACGAAACCGGCGGCGAACAGGCTCAGTTCGCAGCCGGTGACGAAGACGTCCGCCCCCACCTCCCTGGCGCGGTCCGCGCAGTCGGCGAAGTACGGCGGCAGGTCCGTTGTGGACAGTTCGCACGGGAACGGGGAGAACCAGACCTCCAGCCCCGCGTCGGCGGCGTACCCGGCGGCGACCGCCAGCCGCTGCGGGTCGCCGCCGATGACCCGCACGGCGTCGCAGTGCAGGTCTTCGGCGATGACACGGATCTCCCGGCGCACGGCGTCGGTGTCGAAGCCGGGTCGTGTGCTCCGCCCGCCGGGGGCGAAGCCGGTGTCGTAGGTGATGCCCTTGGCACGCATGGCGCGAACGTTGGGCAGAGCGCAAAACACCGGTCAACGGACGCCGCCCCGGATTCGCGCTGTCCTAGCTGGTCACAGCGATGATCGCGATTGCAATGACATTGCCGGCCAATGCACGCCGGCAGCCGTCCTTTGCAATGGCCGACCACCGGCTCGCATACTGGCGTCGGGACGACCGAAGCGGAGGGGCCGGCCGAATGCCAGGGAGCAGGCTGACCGGAGCCGACCGGCGGCGGATCGCCGCGGGCTTGGCGCAGGGCTTGGACTACGCCGGGATCGCCCGCCGTTTGGGCCGCCCCACCTCGACGGTGAGCCGCGAGGTCGCGCGCAACGGCGGACCCGGCCGCTACCGCGCCGACCTGGCCCAGTTCGCCACCACCCACCGCGCCCGGCGCAGCCCACGCCCGCAGGCGCCCGCGCGGCCGGACGACGACCGCGGCGGCCTCGACCCCGGCGCGGTGGCCGCGTTCACGGCGGACCTGACCGCGGCCATCGTCGACACCGGCATGCCGCGCACCGCCGCCGGCGTGATGGCCTGCCTGCTCACCGCCGAGACCGGCAGCCGCACCTCCGCCGAGCCGGCGCGGGACCTGCGGGTCAGCGCGGCGACCATCTCGCACGCGGTCGGCCTGCTGCGGCGGCAGGGGCTGATCCGCCACGCCCGCGACGGCCGGAGCCGGCGCCACCGGTACTTCCTCGACGAGGACGCGGGTCCGCGCTCCGCCGTGGTCGGCGCCCGCGCCAACCAGCGGCTCTCCGCCACCGCGCTGCGCGGCGCGGAGGTCTTCGGGGCGGGCACCGCGGTCGGTACCCGGCTCGTCGCCGCCGGCCGATTCCTCGCGCAGCTCGGCGACGACATCCTTCGCGCCGCCGAAGAGCGCCGGCGCGCCACCACGGGCACCGGCCCCGAGCACGCGCGGACGGCCGGTGCGACGACAGCGCGGTGAGCCGCCCGGCCGTGCGCCGGTGGCCTACGGCTTGTCCGCGACCTCGATCCGGCCCGCGATGATCTCGGCCTTGAACCCCTCCACGATCCCCTGTAGCTTCGCGTCGACCCTGCCGCCCGACGTGGCGTAACCGACCCCGTTCGCCTTGAGGTCGAAGACCTTCGGCAGCGAGGCCAGGTCGTTCCGCGCGGCGGCCCGGACGAAGTCGTACACCGCCACGTCGACGCGCTTGAGGCTCGACGCGACGATCACGTCCCTGGTGTCCGCGAGCGCCGGCTGGTGGTACTGGTCGGCGTCACACCCGATCGCCAGCACACCCGCCTGCTTCACCGCGGAGAAGACGCCGATGCCGGACGCGCCCGCGGCGGGGTAGAGGACGTCCGCGCCCTTGTCGATGAGGCCCTTCGCGGTCTCCAGGCCCTTCGCCGGGTCCTGGAACCCGGTGAAGTCGGTGGCCGGCGTGAGGTACTTGCGCTCGACCACGACCTTCGGCGCGGCGGCCCGCGCGCCCTGCGCGTACCCGGCCTCGAACTTCCGGATCAGCGGGATGTCGACGCCGCCCACGAAGCCGACGTGGCACTTCCGGCTCTGGTACGCGGCCACCACGCCGGCCAGGAACGCGCCCTCCTGCTCGGCGAAGACCAGTGGCGTGACGTTGGCCGCGCCCTCCACGGCCGAGTCCACCAGGCCGAACCGGACGTCCGGGAACTCCGGCGCGACGACCTTCAGCGACTCGGTGTACGCGAAGCCGACGCCGATGATCGGGTTGAAGCCCTCCCGCGCGAGTTGGCGCAGGCGGGACCGCTTCACCGACTCGTCCTCGTTCGGCGCGGCGGAGACCTCGCGGGTGTTCTCCTCCTTGATGCCCAGGTCGGCGATCGCCCGGTCGAACCCGGCGGCGGCGAGGTCGTTGAACGACGCGTCACCGCGACCGCCGATGTCGAAGGCCAGGCCGATCTTCAACGCGCTCCCGTCGACCCGGTCGCCGTCGGCGGCCTGCTCCCCCGCGCCGGCGCTCGGCGTGGCGGGCGGGCTGGGCGGTGTCGCGAACTCGCACGCGGCACCCGCGACGCCGGTCGCCCCGGCGACGACACCACCGGAGTCCTTCGCGCAGGCGCTCAGCACCATGAGGCTGGTCAACGTGATCGCGGCAACAGCGGTGCCACGCTTACGACGGCGCACGGCTCGTCTCCCTCCCTGCTCGTCGAGCAGACACTCCCCCGATGGCCGCATCAGTCGCGGCGCGACGGACCGTACCCGTTCGCGCGATCGGCCGGATGAACGCTCATCTGCTGGGAACGCCACTCGACCTCTGGGACACTCCCGGCCACGCGCCTTGAGCGGTCGTCGATGCGCGTGGCCGGGGCACGGCGACAACGCCGTGCGCGGACCTACCGATAGTGCGCGGAAACCGCTTACCACGCGGTCCGAGCGACGACCTCGCCGTCGGTCAGGCTCACGAACAGGCCAATGTGTCCGCCCACCGGAAAATCGCTTGACCCCTGCCCGTGGTCGGCAACCGTCTACAAAGGACTTGACCAGGCGATGCGAGCCCGTCGAGCTGCGCGCGGCCCGCGGTGGTGATCCGCAGCGCCCGGCCCGTCGGCGCACCCATCGCGCGTCGAGCATCGCCGCCGGCACGCTCGCGCCGAGCGCCCCCGAGGTGCGTGGTGCGGTGGGACCAGTCCAGGCACGCGCGGACCGCGGGCCCCCTGCCCGCGGACAACACCGTGACCCGACCTGGAGCACTACGTGGCCGGCGTGGTGGTCGACTGCGGCAGCGCGGCGGTGAGCGAGCGGGGGATGATCGCCTTCGCCGGCCGGTTCGACCCGCAGGCCATGCACACCGACCCGGCGGCTGCGCGGCATGGACCGTTCGGGGGCCTGATAGCCGAACGACGACGTGGTGCTGCGCGTGACCGTGGTGGACTTCCTCAAGCGGCGTGGGTGCTCCTGAGGTCAGGAGGCGTCCTCCGAGCGCGACGCCGGGCCCGGTCGGCGTGCGCTGCCGGGTGTCCCGGTTGCCGCCCGCTGCCGCGCCCGTTCTCCCGCGCTGTCGGCCGCGCTCGGCTGCCCGTCCGGCTCCGGCGTCGGGTCGAGGTCGTCGAGCTGTCGTCGGACGCGTTCGACGTCGGTGTCGCGGCCCTGTTCCCGGTACAGCTCCAGGGCTTCCCGCCACACCGCGCGGGCCTGGTCGCGTTCTCCGAGGGCGGCGTGGGGGTGGCCGGCGTTGTCGAGGGTGTTCGCGATCTCGTAGGTGTGCCCCAGGGTGCGGTACAGGCCCAGGGCCTGGCGGTAGCGGTCGACGGCCCGCCGGTGGTCGCCGGTGCGGTGGGCGATGAGCCCGAGGCTGTCCAGGGTGTCCGCCTTACCCTCCGCGTCGTGGTGGCGGCCGGCCAGGGCGAGGGCGGCCTCGCAGTGGTCGCGGGCCGTGTCGTAGTCGCCCAGGCGCGCCGCGAACCAGCCCACCAGGTTGAGCGCGGCGGCTTCCATCACCGGCTGGCCGAGGGTGCGGTGCAGGGCCAGGGCGTGTCGGGCGTGCTCCAGGGCCCCTCGGTCGTCCCCCCGCCGTTCGCGGGCGAGCGCGAGCTTGTGGTGGGTGTGCGCCTGCTCGGCGGTGTCGTGGTGGCGCACCGCCAGGTCGAGGGCCCGGTCCAGGTGCCGCGCGGCCTCCTCGTGCAGGCCCAGCAGGGAGTACGCCTGGCCGAGGTTGCGGTGGGCGCAGCTGCGCGCGGCGGGGTCGGGCAGGTGGTCGGCGGCGTCCAGCGCGGTCCGCCACACGACGAGCGCGTCGCGGAGGTGCCCCCGGCGGAGGTGGAAGGTGTGCAGCGTCCAGGCGAGGTGCCAGACGACGTGGTGGCGGCCGAGTGCGGCGGCGGCGTGCTGCGTGGCCAGGAGGGTGGCGTGCTCGGCGGCCAGCCAGGCGGTCGCGGCCGCGGCGTCGGGCAGCGGGAGCGGGTGGACGTCGGACGCGGGCGGGTCGGGGCGCAGGAACGAGTGGTGCGGGTCCAGGAGGTGGTCGGCGGTGTGCGCGGTGTGCAGGTGGAAGCCCATCACCCGGACCAGGGCCGCCTCCCGCACGTCCTCGGGCAGGGTGGCGCGGGCCGTGGTGCCGGCGTAGTCCCGGACCAGGTCGTGCATCGCGTACCGGCCGCCCGGCCGCCGGTCGAGCAGCGACGCCTCCTCCAGGGCGGACAGCGCCTTGCGCGTGCGGGCCGAAGACAGGCCGGTGAGGGCGATCGCGGCGGCCGGGGTGGTGTCGGGTCCGGGCGCGATCCCGAGCAGCGCGAAGACGGTGCGCTGCTCGTCGGTGAGCCGGCGCAGGGACCAGGACAGCACCGCGGGCAGGCTGGCGGTGTGGTCGGTGTCGTGGTCGAGCACCTCCAGGCCCAGTTCGCGCAGTTCGGCGGCGACCTCGCGCAGGGCGATGGCGGCGCGGGTGGCGGCGTTGCGGGCGGTGATCGACAGGGCCAGCGGGTAGCCGCCGCACAGCTCGACGAGTTCGTCCACGGCGTCGGGCTCGCCTGCGACGCGGTCGGCGCCGATGCGCGCGGCCAGCAGGGCGCGGCCCTCGTCGCGGTCCAGGACGTCCAGGGCCAGGTGGCGGGTGCCGTGCCGGTCGATCAGGGAGGCCAGCCGGTGGCGGCCGGTGACCAGCACGGTGCAGGTCGGGCTGCCGGGCAGCAGCGGCACGACCTGCTCGCTGGTGGCGGCGTTGTCCAGGACGACCAGCATCCGCCGCCCCGCCACCAGGCTGCGGTACAGCGCCACCCTGGCGTCCAGGTCGGGCGGGACGCGGCGGGGGTCGACGCCCAGTGCGTCGAGGAACCCGCGCACCGCCACCGCCGGGCCCGTCGGCTCCCCGGTGGGGCTGAACCCCCGCAGGTCGGCGAAGAGCTGCCCGTCGGGGAAGCGGTGCAGGTTGCGGTGGGCCCAGGTCAGGGCGAGCCAGGTCTTGCCGATCCCGCCGGCACCGCCGATCGCCGAGATCATCACCGCCGTCCCCGCGGCCGCCGGTCCCGGCGCGGCCGGGTCGTCGGGGGCGGTGGCGAGGGTGTGGTCCAGCCGGGCCAGCTCCGCGCGGCGGCCGGTGAACAGGGCGGGCGCGGCCGGCAGTTGCCGGGGCACCACCGGTGACCTGCTCGTGCCCGCGTCCGGGACGGCGTGGGTGAGGGCCGGGTCGGAGGTCAGGATGCGCTGGTGGAGTTCCCGCAGGGATGGTCCGGGATCGGCGCCGAGGTCGTCGGCGAGCCGGACGCGCATCCGCTGGTAGTGCGCCAGGGCGTCGGCCTGGCGACCACTGCGGCACAGCGCGAGCATGAACTGCGCGGCCACCCGCTCGTCCAGCGGGTGGGCTGCGCTCAGCGCGGACAGGTCGGCCAGGGCCTCCGCGTGGCGGCCGGTGCGCACCCGGAACTCGGCGCGGTCGAGTTCGGCGGTGAACCGCTGCCGGTCCAACTCGGCGCGCAGGGCGTCGACCCACGAGGTGTCCAGGCCGGCGCACACCTCACCCCGCCACAAACCCAACGCCTGCTCCAACATCGCCACCGCGCGGGCGTCGTCGGTCGCACGGGCGTCGGCCAGCAACCGGCGGAACCGGTGCACGTCGACCACGCCCTCGTCCACGACCAGCTCGTAACCACCGGTGCGACGGACGATGTCGGCTTCGCCGGTGGCCCGCAGGACCCGCCGCAACCGCGACAGGTAGCCGTACAGCACATCCCGACCCCTGCTCGGGACCCGATCGCCCCACACGTGGTCGAGCAGCCGATCGGCCGGCAGCAACCGGTTGGCCTCGACCAGCAGCACCGCCAGCACCCACCGCTGCCGGGCCGGGCCCAACTCGACCCACCGGCCGTCGACGTGCGCCTCCACCGGCCCCAGTACGCGGAATTCCACCGCCATCAGGAAACCCCCCTGGCTCGCCCCTGGCTCCCGGAACGTGGTCTATCAGGAGCGTCGGGCGATCTCCGGGTTACGTCGGGTTTTCAGTCGATCAGCCGAGCACCGCGGCGAACCGGTCGAGGATCAGCCGACCGCGTCGGGCTCGTCCGCGGTGCCGCTGTCCCCGGTTCCGTTGTCTCCGGTGCCGCTGTCCCCGGTTCCGCTGTCCCCGGCGCCGCTGTCGAGGTCGTCGAGCTGCCGCCGGACGCGCTCGGCGTCGGTGTCGCGGCCCTGTTGCCGGTACAGCTCCATCGCTTCCCGCCATTCCGCGCGGGCCCGGTCGTGCCGCCCGAGTGCGGTGTGGGAGTGGCCGAGGCGGTCGAGCGAGTTGGCGGTGTAGTGGACGTGGCCGAGGGTGCGGTAGATCGCGAGCGCCTGCTCGTAGTGGTCGAGGGCCTGCTCGTAGTGCCCGGTGTGGTGGTCGATGTAGCCCAGGCTGTCCAGGGCGGTCGCCTCGCCGTCGGCGTGGTGGTGGCGTCGGTGCAGGGCGAGCGCGGCCAGGCAGTGTTCGCGGGCGGTGTCGTAGTCGCCCACGCGGGCGGCGCACCAGCCCACGTTGTTGCGCGCGTATGCCTCCATCACGGGGTTGTCCAGGGTGCGGTGCAGCTCCAGGGACTGCCGGGCGTGGTGCAGGGCCTTGTGGTCGTCCCCCCGCTGTCCCCAGGCCCCTGCGAGGTCGTTGTGGATGTCGGCGTGTTGGCTGGTGTCGTGGTGCAGTCCCGCGAGGGTGAGTGCCCGGCGCAGGTGCTCGATGGCCTCCTCGTGCCTGCCCAGCTGGGCGTGGGCGCGGCCCAGGCGTCGATGGGCGTGGATGCGGGCGGCGGGGTCCGGCAGGTGGGCGGCCGCGTCCAGGGCGGCCTGCCACACGGCCAGCTCGTCGTGGCGGTGTCCCCGCCGCCAGTGGAAGAGGGCCAGGTTCCGGGCGAGGTGCCAGACGGTGTGGTAGTGGTGGTGCGCGGCGGCGGTGTGCTGCGCGGCGAGCAGGTGGGCGTGTTCAGCGCTCATCCACGCCATCGCGGCGAGGTCGTCGGGCAGCGGGTGCGGCCGCACCCCTGGCGCGGGTGGCTCCGGGGTCGGCGACTTGGCGTGGGGGGCCATGAGGCGGCCGGCAGTGTGGGCGGTGTGGAGGTAGAAGTCGAGCACCCGTTCCAGCGCCGTCCGCCGCACCGGTTCGGGCAGGTGGTCGTGGGCGACGGTGGTGGCGTAGGCGCGGACCAGGTCGTGCATGGCGTAGCGGCCGCCGGGTGCGCGGTCGAGCAGGGAGGCGTCGGCCAGGGCGCGCAGGGTGGCGCGCGTCTCGCGCTCGGGCAGGCCGGTGAGGTTGGCGGCGGCGGGCAGGCCGGTGTCGGGTCCGGGTGCGATGCCCAGCAGCGCGAAGGCGGTGCGCTGCGGCTCGGTGAGCCGGTGCAGGGACCAGGACAGCACCGTGGGCAGGCTCGCGGCCGGGTCGGTGTCGTCGAAGGCGTCCAGGCCGTGCTCGCGCAGTTCGGCGACGGTGTCGGCCAGCGGCAGGTGGGGTTCGGCGGCGGCGCGGGCGGCGATGACGCCCAGCGCCAGCGGGAACCCGCCGCACAGCCCGACCAGGTCGGCCACCGCCGCCTCCTCGGCCGCCACGCGGGCCGCGCCCAGCCGCGCCACCAGCAACTGCCGGGACTCCGCGTCGGTGAGGACGTCCAGGTTCAGGGGATGGGCGCCGTGGCGGACCACCAGCCCCGGTAGCCGGTTGCGGCTGGTGACCAGCACCGTGCACGAGGCACTGCCCGGCAGCAGCGGCACGACCTGGTCCGCGGTGGCGGCGTTGTCCAACACGATGAGCATCCGCCGACCCGCCACCAGGCTGCGGTACCGGGCGACCCGCGCGTCCGGGTCGACGGGCACGCTCTCGGCCGCCACGCCGAGCGCGTCCAGGAAGCCGCGCACCGCCTCGTCCGCCGTCATCGGCTCCCCCGCCGGGCTGAACCCCCGCAGGTCCACGAACAACTGCCCGTCCGGGAACCGCCCCACCACCCGATGCGCCCACGCCAGCGCGAGCCAGGTCTTGCCGAGCCCACCCGCACCACCGATCGTCGAGATCAGCACCGTGGACCCCGCCGCGGGCGAGCCCTCCGGCGTCGCGGTGGGATCCGCGCCGGCCGCGTCGATGAGGATGCGATCCAGCTCGGCCAACTCGGGGACGCGGCCCGTGAACGACCCGGGCGAGGCCGGCAGTTGGAGGGGCACCGCCGGCGACCTGACACGCCGTGCCGCGGCTTCGTCCGCGGCCAGGGACGGGTCGGCGGTGAGGACACGGCGGTGGAGGTCCTGCAACGCGGCACCGGGTTCGGTGCCCAGTTCGTCCACCAACCGCTCCCGCACCTGCCGATAGTGCTCCAGGGCGTCGGCCTGGCGACCGCCGCGGTACAGGGCCAGCAGGTACTGGCCGGCGACGCGTTCGTCCAACGGGTGCTCCGCGGCCCGCGCGGACAGCTCCGCCACCAGTTCCCCGCCCTGGCCCGCGCGGAGCCTGGCGTCGACCAGGTCGTGCTGGACGGCCAGCCGCTCGTGCCGCAGGCGCTCGCGCTCCGCCTCCGCCCACTGCCCGCTCAGGCCGGTCAGCGCCTCCCCTCGCCACAGCGCCAGCGCCTCGGTCAGCAGCGCCACGTCGTCGCCGCGTGCCCGGCCGCGCAGCTCGTGGAACCGGTGCAGGTCCACGGCGGGCTCGGACCCGCCCACCACCAGGGCGTACCCGCCCGACCGCCGGACGACGTCCACCTCGCCCGAGTCCGCCAGGGCTTGGCGCAGCCGGGAGAGGTAGCTGTGCAACGTCGTCCGCGCCCGCACCGGCGCGTCCGGACCCCACACCCGCTCCACCAGCCGCTCCACCGGCACCGCACGGCCGACGTCCACCGCCAACGCCGCCAGCACGCACCGCTGCCTGGCCGGTCCCAGGTCCACCGCCCGACCGTCGACGTGCGCGGTCACCTCGCCCAGCAGACCGAACTCCACCGCCATACCCCGTCGCCTTCCCTCGCGCCGCTGTGCGCCTTGCGCAGCAGGGATAGCGCGCGGGTCGGGCCGACGCGCCGACCTCGCCGGCGGTTCACACGAACGGCTGCCCTCACGGTCCCCGTGCGGCGGCAGCCCTCGCACTCCCATCCGACGTCCCGACCCCCGGATCGCCACCTCTCAAGGCGATCCGACCGGTTCACGCCCGCTGCTCGGCGTCGGCCACCACCTCCAGGGTGAACTCGCCCGCCATCCGGATCAGCTCGCCGGGAGCCGGCGAACCCGGCACCGGCGCGTTGGCGCGCTGGGCGAGGGCGGCCCGGATGAGGGGTCGCCAGCGGTCGCCGAAGGTGTCGAGCGCGTGCTGGGCCGCGCTCTCCTTCGAGATCACCTCACCGGTGACGGCCGTGTGGTGCAGGCGCGGCGGGCCGAGGACGCGTGAGACAGCCGTCGCATGGGCCGGCACCAGCGGCTTGCCGCGCGCATTCCCGGCCAGGAGCCGCTCGGCCCAGGTCCGCCAGTGGCCGCGGAGCTGGTCGAGGTTCCAGTCGCGCAGCCGGTGCGGCTCCGGGTCGAGCGCGAGCCGGTGCGGTTCCGGCCCGCGCAGGGCGATCCCGCCCTCCCGCAGCACCTTCCACCCGACCGGGTTCACGTCGAAGCCGCGGCCCTTGGCGAAGGACCAGCCGCTGTGCGACGCCAGGGGTCGGATCCCGGTCACCGGCTCGCCCAGGTCCGCCGCCGGGACGAAGACGCCGTTCATCGTGCCGGGCAGGGTCGGGTCCGCCCTGGCGGCGGACCGCGCGGCGGCCGGCAGGTTGCCGACCACGTGCAGGACGCGCAACCGGCGCAACCGCCGGTCGTCGAGCCCGCCGTCCACCACGGCGACGAAGTCGATGTCGCTGCGGTTCGGCCGCCAAGCGCCCAGGGCGGCCGAGCCGACGACGTAGAAGCCGGTGATCTTCCCCGGCAGCAACCGGTCGGCGACGGCGAGGTAGTGGGCGGCGTTCCGTGCGGCGTCGTGGGGAAGCACCCGCGTAGTGTCGCGCCACGGCGCTCAGCGCGGCCTTCGGGTGTCCCGTGGAACGGCCGACCGTGCGGGGCGACCGGCCGCGCACCGGATCGGCCAGGCCGTCCGAGCCGTCCTCACGCGGTCGCGGGTCCCCGCGGGCAGGTTGACCGTCGCACCGGTGCGGTGGTCGGCGGTCGCCCGCTTGCCGCGGACGCGCCCTCAGCGGGGTGTGGTGGCCGTGAGGCGGGTCAGGAACTCGGCGTTGTCGCCGGTCTTGCGGAGGCCGTCGAGCAGCACGTCCACCGCGTCCTCCTTGCCCGCCAGGGCTCGGCGCAGCAGCCGGGTGGAGGCGGCCTCGGCGGGTGTGAGCAGGAGGTCTTCGCGGCGGGTGCCGGACTGGTGGACGTCCACGGCCGGGAACACCCGTCGCGCGGCGGTCTTGCGGTCCAGGCGCAGTTCGGCGTTGCCGGTACCCTTGTACTCCTCGAACAGCAGCGCGTCGCCCGCCGAGCCGGTGTCGACCAGCGCGGTGGCGATGATCGTCAGCGAACCACCGCCCTCGACGTCGCGCGCCGCGCCGAGGAACCGCTTGGGCGCGGTGAGCGAGCCGGCGTCCACACCGCCGGACAGGATTCGGCCGGACGCCGGTGCGGCGAGGTTGTAGGCGCGGCCGAGGCGGGTCGCGGAGTCCAGCAGCACCACCACGTCCCGGCCCAGTTCGACCAGGCGCTTGGCGCGTTCGACGGCCAGCTCGGCGAGCGCGGTGTGGTCGCGCGGCGGGTGGTCGAACGTGGCCGCGACGACCTCGGCCGGCACGGCGCGCGCCAGGTCGGTGACCTCTTCCGGGCGTTCACCGACCAGGACGAGCATCAGGTGGCACTCGGGGTGGTTCTTGGCCAGGCCGTGGGCGATGGACCGCAGCACGGTGGTCTTGCCCGCCTTGGGCGGCGCGACGACCAGGGCGCGCTGCCCCTTGCCGATCGGCACCAGCAGGTCGACCACCCGCGTGGTCAACTCGTGCGCCTCGGTCTCCAGCCGCAGCCGACGGCTCGGGTGGGTCGGCACGAGGTCGGTGAAGGCGGGCCGGGCGCGGGAGTGGCGCGGGTGCGCGCCGTTGACGGCTTCGACGGTGACCAGCGACGGCGGTTTGCCGTCGTGGGGCGGGGGCGCGACCCGGCCGTGGACCTCGTCGCCGCGCCGCAGCCCGTGCTCGGCCACCAGCCGCGAGGGCACGGTGACGTCGTGCGGGCCCGGCAGGTAGCCGTCGGTGCGCAGCACGGCCCGGCGGTCCCCGACGTCGAGTACGCCGGAGGCGAGCCGGGTGGTGGTGAAATCGTTGTGCTTCAAGGGTTTCTCCCTGATCGAGGGAATGGTGGACAACGCGGCCACGCCGCGGCGGCGCCCTCGGCGACAGGTCGGGAAAGGCTGCGTCGAGCCACGTCCGAGCCGGGACTTCCGAGAGGTTCGTGGGTGGGGCTGAGCCGCCTACGTCCACGAGAACGAGATGGCGACAGCATAACCGTCGGTCCGACCGACGCGCAAGCGCCGGGACACCGGTGTGCGACCCGCTCCCCCACGGGCCGACGCCGGCGGCATGGCAAGCTCATCGCGAGACGATCACCGAAGCGCTACCGCACAGCTCCTACGAGAACCGGGCAAGGACGAGCGAACGTGACGGCTGTCCAGAAGCGAACTCCGACGTGGTGGAGCCTGACCCCGCTGGTGTTCGGGGCGTTCGTGGTCGCCAGTGAGGGCACGATCCTCACTGGCGTGCTGCCGCAGCTCGGCCACGACCTGCGCGCCGAGCCGGGCGCGGTGGGCGCGGCCCTCGCGCTGTACCCACTGGTGTACGTCTTCGGCGCGCCGACGTTGGCGGTGCTCGCCGGCGGGCGGTCCCAGCGGCTCGTGTGCACGCTCGGGCTCGGCGCGTTCGCGGTCGGCAACCTCGTCTCCGCCTCCGCCGGTACGCTGCCGGCGCTCGTCGCGGGGCGGCTGATCGCGTCGCTGGGTGCGTGCGCGTACATCCCCAACGCCGCGGCCCGCGGGCTCGCGCTGGGCGCCGACCGGCGGGGCCGGGTGCTGTCGATCGTCTCCAGTGGATTCACCGCCGCGACCCTCCTGGGCGCACCGCTGGGCATCTACCTGGCCTCGGTGCTGAGCTGGCGGCTCGTGCTGGTCCTGGTCGCCGCGGGCGCCGTCGCCGTCGCCGGCGCGCAGTGGTCCAGCAGGCTCGGCGACCACCCCGTCAGCGGGACGGGCATGCGCGAGCGCCTGGCGTTCCTGACCCGCCGCCGACTGCTCGCCGTCCTGGTGCTGACCTTCGCCGTGGTGCTCGGCGAATTCGTGGTCTACGCCTACATCTCGTTGCTCGTCCGGCACAACGTCGGCGCGACCGCGGCCCAGACCGCCACCGCGATCCTGGTCTTCGGGATCGGCTCCACCAGCGGAACGCTGCTGGGCGGCTTCCTGGTCGACCGGTTCGGCTGGCGGCGCGTGCTGTGGACCAGCATGACGGTCATCGCGACCGCTTTGCTGCTGCTGCCCTTCGCCACCACGCCGCTCCTGCTCGGCCTGTGCCTGCTGGTGTGGGGCCTGTTCGGCTGGACCTTCACGCCCGCGCAGACCAACCGCCTCCTGGACACCCACCCCGACAACGGCGCCATGCTGATCACCCTCAACGCCTCCGCCGTCCAACTCGGCGTCGCCGGCGGAGGACTCCTCGGGGCCGCCGTCAACTCCACTTTCGGCGTCGCCGCGCTGGCACCCACCGGCGCGGTCGTCGTCGGGGCGGCGCTGACGACCGCCGCGGTGCTGACGGTGGTCGGGGAACAGCGGTCGCCGGTCCGATGAGGGCCACGACGACCTGCCGCCAGGGTGATCGCGGACGAGGACTGCGCCCAGCCGTGTTCCGGGTCCGTCGCGTGATCGTCCTTTTCGGACGGTTCAGGTCGTGCGCTGGGCGATGAAGACGAACTCCCGCCCGGGGCGGTCCGGTGCGTCGCGCACGTCCCGCACCCGGTAGCCGGCCGCGGTCAGGCTTGCTTCGACCTCGGCGCGTCCGCGGAAGCGGAGGGTCGAGTCCGAGGTCACGACCGCGCCGTCGGCCAGGAACCGGTAGGTGTGTCGGAAGGAGACGAACGGGAGGTCCACGGCGGTGACCTCGCGACGCTGCTCCACCGGTCCGGTCCCCGGCACGTCGAGGGTGAGCCGAGCCTCATCGGCGGCCCACTCCTCCCACGCCCGGCGCTCCGGACGCCTGGTCTCGAACACGAGGTGCCCGCCGGGGCGGAGTGCGGCGCGGATGCCCCGCAGGGCTTGCGCCCAGTCGTGGTCGGTCAGGAAGACCTGCGCCACGTTCCCGGTCATCACCGCCAGATCGACATCGCGGCTCGGCACCGCGGCGACCTCGCCGTGCACCCAGGTGATCCGGCCGGCCCGGTCCTTCGACCTCGCGACCGCCAGCGAAGCACCGGCCGGGTCGACCGCCACGACCTCGCGCCCGCTGTCGGCGAGCAGGATCGCCAAGGACCCCGTCCCGCAGCCGACGTCGAGCACGCGATCCGCGCCCAACTCGTCGGCGATGTCCAGGTAAGCCGTCAGATCACCGCGTTCCCCGTCGAAGGCGTCGTAAATGGCGGCAAGGCGCGGGTGGGCGAAGATCGCGTCGGGCACCCGACGACCATAACCGCGTCTCGACGCGTCGGCGACCGGTTTTCCGGTCCGACGCGCACGCTCGGATCGCTCGGCCACAAACCGCTCGAGGCGAATTGAACGCATTCAGCGGGACAACCGGAAAGCGTCAGACGACCAGGTAATGCTGCCCTGGCAGGAAATCACCGAGTGGCACCGCTCGGGCCCCCGCCGCCAGCACCACTTCGGCGAACGGGTCACCGGCGTGCATCGCCAGCAACAGCGAATCGGCGCCGAACCAGTGGCGGTCCACGACGTGTTGCCTCGCCGTCGGGGTGCTCTCGTTGAGCGCCCAGTTCGAGATGAACAGGTCGGCCGCCACGTCCGTCGCGTCGACCAGTCCGATCGGCACCAGGTTCACCCGTCCCGCGACCGGCCGCACCGGCGCGGTGTCGTGCAGCACGACGCGCTGCTCGCCGAGCACCGCGGACAGGTAGAGCCACTGCACGGCGCTGAACACCGGGGTGTCGAAGACGACGCAGGTCGGCTCGCCCCGGTGCAGTGCGACGAGCACGCGCATCAGCGCGCCGAACCCACCGCCCCATTCCACGACCGTGGCGGCGGCGTCGATCCGGCGCCCGGTCGCCTCCTGGTAGCGCAGCAGGTGGAACAGCTGGTGCACGGTGTTCGACGAGGTTCGGACGTCGCTGTCCGGCAACGGGACCGTCGGCGGCCCACCGACCGGCGGTTCGGCGAGCAGGCGGTCGTCGGTCAACCGCGACCGCACGTACGGCAGTTCGTGCGGCACAAGCCGTTCGTTGACGAACATCTGGAAGGCGATCGACGGGTGACGCAGGAAATCCGCCGGTGGCACGGGCAGCAGGTCGCGTGCCAACTCGTCGTTGCGCCGCGCCCAGTCCGACCGCACGAACGACGCGTCCACCAGGGGCCGCACCGCCGCCATGCGCTCGGCGAACCGCCCGGCCAACCCGGCGATCGTGCTACCACGCGCCAGGCCGTGCCGTCCGTCCGATGAGCACATGCCAATGCCCTACCCCGTGCACCGCCCGCGAAACCCCCGCCACGCGCCAACACGCCCACGGCACCGGAAACCGGTGGCCCGCAGGCGCGATCACGTCACCGGTCCGGACCACGAAAACGTGAACGCACCGGCCGGCCGCCGTCCCGGCCGACCCCACCATTCCGCGATTGGCCCGCTGATTGGCCCGTGGCAGCGCCTCGACCCGCTGATATATCTGGTCTGTCGCTATCCGACGCAAGCGACGACATTGATCACCAGGGAGGGCGTTCATGGCTAAGAAATCGACGCCGCGCGACGGCTGCGGCCACCGCAGGGGCGTTCGCGGCGGCGGCGGCTACACCGCCGTCTTCGAGACGCCGGCGGCGCAGGAGAAGGGCAAGTCCCTGTTCGTCCGGGTTCGCGCGCTGCTGACCTCGCTCAGCCGCTGACATGACCGCATCTGGCCAGGTGCCTTCCCCCACCCGGAGCCGCAGCGATGCCGGTGCGGCTCCGGGTGCGGGATCGTCGGCGCTGTACCCGACCTACTCCCCGCCGGTCTCCGGCGATTCCGTGGTCGGCCGGGCGTTCTCACTCGACCGGTTGGCGCGGTACCTGTCCACGCCGTCGATCTCGTTCGAGTTCCACCCGGTGTCACCGTGGCCGGACGTGTCCCTGCGGCGGCCGTTCGTGCCGATCGGGGACCAGCCCTGGGACGAGGACCGGCTGCGCGAGGAGTTCGACGCGGCGGTCGGCCGGTGCCTCGGCCCCGCACGGCGGCCCGCCGTGCTGTTCTCCGGTGGGCTCGACTCGACCGCCGTCCTCCACTACACCGCGCGCCGGTGCGCGGGCGCCGGCGCGACGCCGGTGGCGCTGGTGATCGACATGGTCGACGACGCGGGCGTGCGCAGCTCGACGGTGGCGCTGCGGCTGCTGGACGACCTCGGCGTGGACTGCGAGGTCTACTCGCTGGACGGCGAGGAGATGGAGGGCTGGGCGCGGCCCGGACCGCTGCCGTGGAGCCCGACCGGTCCCCGGATCGGGGGCATACCGCACATCCTCGGCCGGATCAACGCCCTCGCCGGTGAACTGGGCTGCGACGTCGTGCTCACCGGTGACGGCAGCGACGAGCTGTTCGGCGCGCCGCGGTTCCTCGGGACGAGGCTGGTCCGCCGACCGCGGGCGCTGCTGCGCTACCTGCGCGACGCCTACGACGCCGGGCGGTGGTCCGCGCTGGGCGTGGAAGCGCTGTCCGCGGTGGCCGGGCTGCTGCCCCGCGCGGTGTCCAGCCGGCTGTACTGGGCGTGCCTGTGGCCGGAGCTGTGCGAGGTGACACCGACCCCCGCGCTCGCCGAGGGCCACCGGCGGGCGGTGGAGAGCTGGTCCGCGAACTGGTTGCGGGAGCAGCTCGCCAACCACACCGCGCACCACCGCGCCTGGTACCGGGCCGACGCCTGGGACGCCTGCTTCCCGATCGACGACGACATGGGGAACTTCAGCAGCGGCGGCGTGCCCGAGCGGGCCCCGTTCCTGGACCCGGCCTTCGTCCGCTACGGCCTGGGCCTGGACTGCGGCGGCCGGTACCACGCGGGGCTGGGGACCGAGTACCACCGCCGCAAGGGCCCGGTGGTCTCGCTGTACCCGCCGTCCGCGCGTGCCGCGCTGCCCAAGGTGAAGCAGCTCTACGGCAAGGCGCTGGCCCGGCACGAGGACGCCCGGCTGGGCGGCCTGGACCGCTGCGTCGAACTGGGCCTCGTCGACCCGGACCGGGTGCCCGAGGTGCGCGACGTCGCCGTGCTCGGCCGGTTGCAGGCGGTGGAGGACTGGATCAGGGGCGCCGAGGAACGGGGCGCGCATGCCACCTAGCCCGGTCGGGAGCACGGCCCTGGCGGCGCTCCTGGCGGACTTCCTGGCCGCGCGGGAGGCGCCCGGCGTCGCGCTGGGGATCGCCGGGCCCGGCAGGCGGCCGGAGGTGCTCTGCGCGGGCTCCGCTCGCGCGCCCGACCGGCCGGTGACCCGGACGACCCGGTTCCGGCTCGCGTCACTGACCAAGCAGGTCGTCATGGTCGCGGTGCTGCGCCTGGTGGAACGGGGCGAGCTGGCGCTGGGCGAACCGGTGACCCTGCGTGTGCGCCGCGGCGCCGGCCGCCGGCCCGTCACGGTCGCCGACCTGCTGTGCAACACCTCGGGGCTGGGCGACGTGCTCACGTGGCGGCAGGCGCTGGCCGACGCCGTGCCGCTCCCCGCGCGGCTGCCCGCCACGCTGACGCCCCGCCGCGAGCCGGGTGAGCGCTGGGAGTACAGCAACATCGGTTTCGCGCTGCTGGCGCGCGTGGTCGCCGACCGCGTCGGCGAGCCCTTCCAGCAGCACGTCGCGCGCACGATCACGGGGCCGCTGGAACTGCGCGCCACGACGTTCGGCGCGGCCGCGGCCGACCTGGCCACCCCCCTGGAGCGGGAGGACGGCCGCTGGCGGCCGGTGCCGCCGAGCGAACCCGACCTGCCGGACGTGCTCGGCCTGGTGTCGACGGCGGGCGACGCGGCGCGGCTGGCCGGCGCGCTGCTGGAGCCCCGGCGGCTGCTGGACCGCCCGCTGGTCCAACACCTCGACGCCGCCACGTTCGCGGTGCACGACTCGCTGCCCCGGCAGTGCCCGTTCCTCGTCCGGCTCGACATCGCCGGGCACGAGGTGTTCTGGCACGACGGTTTCGACGGCGGCTTCTCGGCCGCCATGTTCCTGGTGCCGGCCGCCGGGCTGGCGTTCGTGTTGCTGGCCAACGGTCCCACGTGGCGGCTCGGGGAAGACCTCGGTCCCCGCGTGCTGACCGCCCTGCTCGAAGACGCCCCGCTCGAAGACGCACGGCCCACCGCAGCACGGCCTGCTGAAGCACGGCCCACTGGAGAACGGTTCGTTGGAGCACAGCCCGATGGAGCACGGCCCGGCGCGGCACGGCGGCACGGGCCCCGGCCCTCGGACCCGCGGCGGCTGTGCGGGCACTACCGCCACCCAGCGGGCCACCCGCTGGAGCCCAGGCCACCGGACGCCGTGGTGTCGCTCGCCGACGACTCGTTGTGGCTGAGCACACCGCTGACCGGGCAACGGGTCCGGCTGCTGCCGGACGGACCCTTGGTCTACGCGCTGGAGGGAACCGGCGCGCGGGTCCGCCGCACGGCGTTCGTCACGGACGAGGCCGGTCGGGTGACCGGCCTGGGCATCGACGGCATGGTGCTGTTGCCGCGCAGGCGGCTGCCGACCGCACTGCCGTGGCACGCGCACCGCGCGTTGCGCGGGATCGCCCGCGCGCTCCTGGAGAAAGGGGGAAGCATGACCGCCACTCGGACGATCCACCCGGCGGGCGAGGACGACCTGCCCGCGGTGCTCGAACTGTGGGACCTCAACGTGCTGCGCGCCGCCGGCGAGCGGCTGGGCGACGAGGAGCGCGCCGCGGTCACCGAGCACCTGAGGGCGGCCGTCGAGGACCCGTTGTCCACCTGCCTGATCAGCGGGACCGGTCCGGACCGCCCGCCCGACGGCTTCGTCACCGCGCACCTGCTCGGGCACTCCACCTACCCCGGCTACGTGGGTGTGGTCGAAGAGCTGTTCGTCCGGCCCGACCGGCGGCGGCGCGGCATCGGCCGGGCACTGGTGTCCGCGGCGCTGGAGCACCTCCGGGCCGGTGGCGCCGACCACTACCGCATCGAGGTCTCCCCCGACGACGCGGAGGCGGCGGCGCTGTTCAAGGAACTCGGGTGGGAGCCGAGCCTGATGATCTACTCGCGGTACGACGATGCGTGAGCCGCCCGGTGCCGCCCGCGCCGCCGCGGACGCGTGCCGGTTGGCCGTCGTGCCGGCGGCCTCCGCCGGCGGAGGCCGTCCGGGCGGTGGACGGGCGGTGCCGCCGTGAGCACCACCGCGACGCGACCGTGGCAGCCGCCTCGCGGGCCGTACGACGCCGACCCCGCCGGGACCCTCGCCCGGCTCGACCCGGTCCTGGGCCGTTGCGGCATCACCAGGGTCGCCGACGTCACCGGGCTCGACCGCATCGGCATCCCGGTGTGGTGCGCGATCCGGCCGAACTCCTGGAGCCTCGCCGTCTCGCAGGGCAAGGGAGCGACCCCGGAGCAGGCGCGGATCTCGGCGATCATGGAGGCGGTCGAGCTGTGGCACGCCGAGCGGGTCGCGCTGCCCACCCGCTGGGCCCGACCGTCCACTGTGGCCGAAGGTGCCCGCGCGCTGGACGTCGACCGGCTGCCCGACCCCGACCCCGCCGCGCACGACCGGCGGATCCCGTGGGTGCTGGGCACGGACCTCGCCGACGGCGAGCCGTGCTGGGTGCCCAGGGACGCGGTGGAGTGCGACGACCGCGTCCAGCCGGGCCTGCCGCCGGCGGCCTGCCAGGGCGGCACGAACGGGTTGGCCGCCGGGCCGGACCTGACCTGGGCCACCCACCACGCGCTGTGCGAACTGCTGGAGCGCCACGCGGTCGCCTGCTGGGAGCGCGACGAGTCCGAGGCGAGCCACCGCATCGACCTCGCGGCGGTCACCGACCCGGTCAACCGCGGGCTGCTGGACCGCTTCGCCGCGGCGGGGGTCGTCCCGGTGCTGCGGGACCTCAGCGCCGCCGTCGGGCTGCCGGTGGTCGACTGCCTGCTGGTCGAGGAGGACCAGGGCTCGCTGCACCCGCTGCCCCAGGTGCTGGGCACGGCGTGCCACCCCCGGCCGGAACAGGCGGTGACCCGCGCGCTGACCGAGGCCGCGCAGGTGCGGGCCACCGTGATCGCCGGCGCGCGGGACTCGATCCCGCGCTCCCGCTACGAGTGGTACTACGACCCGGCGCAGCGCTCCGCCGTGGCGGAGGAGCTGGCCGAGCCCGCGTCGCCGGGCTTGCCGGTCTCCCCCGTGCCCGCCGAGGCGACCAAGGCCGAGGAGGTCCGGTTCCTGCTGGCGGCGGCTCGACGCGCCGGTGGCGGCCGGGTGGCGGTGGTGGACCTCGGCAAGCCGTCCATCGGCATCCCGGTGGTCAAGGTGGTCGCGGAAGGGCTGAGGTGGGCGCATGACCTCTACTGACCGGGCCGACGGCCGCGCGCCGGTGGTCTTCCTCGGACCGACGCTGCCCCACCGGCGCGCGGCCGGGCTCCTGCCCGGAGCGGACCTGCGCGGTCCCGCGGTGATCGGGGACGTCTACCGCGCGGTGTCCGGCGGGGCACGTGTGATCCTGCTCGTGGACGGCTGCTACGAGCGGGTGCCCTCGGTGTGGCACAAGGAGATCCTCTGGGCGTTGGCGAACGGTGTCGCGGTGTTCGGCGCGGCGAGCATGGGCGCGTTGCGCGCCGCGGAGACCGCGGCGTTCGGCATGGTCGGCATCGGGACGATCTTCGCCGACTTCCGCGCCGGACGCCTGGTGGCCGATGACGAGGTGGCCGTCCTGCACCAGCCCGCGCTCGGCGGCTACCGGCCGCTCTCGGTCGCGCTGGTGGACATCAGGGCGACCGCGCGGGCCGCGGTGACCGCCGGCGTGATCCGGGAGGCCGCCGCCGGCGAGCTGCTGGCGCGCGCGGCCCGGACCTTCTACGCCGAGCGGGACTACCCGGCGCTGCTGGCCGGGATGCCGGACCCCGCCGAGCGGGAGTCGTTGCGGGCCTGGCTGCCCGGCGGGCGGGTCGAGCGCAAGAGGGACGACGCGGTGCTCGCGCTGCGGCTGCTGGCCTCCGGGCGGCGGCGGGGAACCCGTGCCGCCGCGCCGTTCCGGTTCGCCCACACCCACCAGTGGCAGCTGCTGGTCGACACCGAGGGGACGGCGCCGTGCGCCACCGGATGACCAGCGTGGTGATCACCACCCGCGACCGGCGCGAGCTGCTGGCGGAGTCGCTGGCGAGCGTGCTGGCCCAGGACTGGCCCGAGCTGGAGGTCGTGGTCGTCGACGACGCCGGCTCCGACGACACCCCGGAGTGGCTCGGTGCGCGGGCCGACGACCGGGTCCGCGTGGTCCGGCTGCCGGAGCGCGGCGGGTTCGGCGTGGCGCGCAACGCCGGGTTGGCGCTGGCGCGCGGCGAGTTCGTGCTGTTCCTGGACGACGACGACCTGCTGCTGCCGCAGGCGCTCCGACGGCTGGCCACGGCGCTGGCCGGGCAACCGGCGGCGGTCGCCGCCACCGAGGTGGAGCTGGCCTTCGACGGCGCGGAGCGCTGGCTGAACTGCGTGCGGCCACGCCGCCGGCTGCTGCGCGCGGTGTGGCCGGACGTGCTCGCCGGGCTGTGGATCACCGGCGCGGGCCGGACGCTGTTCCGCGTGGGCGCCCTGCGCCGGGTGGGCGGCTGGGACGAGGGCGTGCGGCTCGGCGAGGACGACGAGCTGTGGCTGCGGCTCGTGCCGCACGGCCGGGTCCTGGTGCTGCCGGACGACGTCCTGCTCTACCGCGACCACACCGACCGCCGCCCCTCCTCGGCGGCGCTGGCGGCCGAGCGCGACTTCCGGCGTCGGTTCGCGGCGGGCGCGGGCGGCCGGGCCCACCGGTTGCTGCGGGCCTGGGAGCACGTCACCGCGGCCGGTCAGGCGCTGGCCGGCGAGCGCGCGGGGCGGGCCGCCCTGCGTTACGCGGCGGTGCTGTGCTGCGCGCCGGAACTGCTGCTGTCCCCGCTGTCGCGCCCGGCGCTGCTCCCCGCGCTCGGCACGGCCCTCACCGCCTGGTCGCGCCCGCGGGCCGCGCGGGCCACCGCTCGCGGGTCCGGTCCGACCGGCGGGCAGGCCGACGCGTGGTGACCCGACGCCCGCCGGCGGCGTCAGCGGTACTCCTCGGCCTGGGTGCGGAAGAAGCGCGCGTAGCGGTCGCCCGCCGCCACCAGCTCGTCGTGCGTGCCCAGCTCGACCACCCGCCCCTCCTCCACCACGGCGATCAGGTCCGCCGTGCGGGTGTTGGAGAACCGGTGCGAGATCAGCACGCCGGTCCGGCCGGCCAGCTTGCGCCGCCACTCGGCGAACACCGCCGCCTCGGCGAGCGGGTCCAGCGCCGCGGTGGGCTCGTCCAGTATCCACAGGTCCGGCTCCCGGTACATCAGGCGCGCGAGGGTCAGGCGCTGCCACTGCCCGCCGGAGAGGTCGACGCCACCCTGGAACTCCTTGCCCAGCACCGTGTCCAGCCCGTCCGGCAACCGCTCGACCAGCTCGTGGGCCTGCCCGGCGCGCAGCGCGGCCAGGATCGCGTCGTCGGTGGCGGGCCGGTGGCAGCGGCCGACGGCGACGGCCTCGCGCACGGTCAGCGCGTAGCGGGGGTACTGCTGGAACACCACGCCCATCCGGGCCCGCACCTCGGCGGGGTCCAGCTCCCTGAGGTCGACGCCGTTGACCAGCACCCGGCCCCTGGTCGGGGTGTACAGGCCCAGCAGCAGCTTGACCAGCGTGCTCTTGCCCGCGCCGTTGTCGCCGACCAGGCCGAGCACCCGGCCGGCGGGCACGGTCAGGTCCACCCCGCGCAGCGCGGGTCGCCGCGAGCCGGGGTAGGTGAACCAGACGTCCTCGAACCGGACGGCCGGCGGACCGGGCGCGAGTCCGGGCGCCCGCGGGCCCACCGCGACCTTGCCGACCGCCTTGCCCGCGACCGCGACCGCGACCTTGCCCTTGCCCGCGACCGTGCCCTTGCCCTTGCCCTTGCCCGCGTCCGCCGGCCGTGCGCGGCCGACCAGGGCGAAGTAGTCCTCCATGAACATGCCGTGCTCGACGAGTTCCAGCAGGCTGTCCACGAACGTCGACAGCTCCAGGGTCAGCGCCGTCACCGCGCCGGCCAGCACGGCGATCTCGCCGGGCGTGATCCGCCCGGCCGCGCCGCGATCGGCGATCAGCACGAACCCCAGCACCAGGGGGACGGCGGCGAGCGGCACGGTCAGCAGGATGCGCAGGGCGGCGCCGCGGGCGATGCGGTCGGTGCGCCGGACCAGTTCGACGCCGACCGCGCGGTGCTCGTCGGCGAAGCGGCCGGCCAGGTCGTACGCGCGCACCTCCGCGGCCAGGTCCCGGCTGGTCAGCGCATCGCGGAAGTACTCGCCGCGGCGGGAGAGCCCGGTCGTCTCGCGCCAGTTGGAGATCAGCCGCGCGCTGGTCAGGCGGCGCGCCACCACGAGCGGCAGCACGGCGAGACAGATCAGCAGCACCAGCAGCGAGTCCGTGCCGACCACCAGCGCGAAGACGCTCGCCAGCCCGGCGAGCCCGCCCACCACCTGGATGCCGCTCTCGGCGATCTGCACGGGACGCCAGTCCAGGTCGTCCTTGGCCCTGGCCAGGCGGTCGTGCCAGGCCGACTCCTCGAACCGGGTCAGCGGCGCGGCGCCGACGGCCCGGATGAACCGCTGCTCGGCCTCCACCACGACTCGCACGCCCAGCGACTCGCGCAACGCCGCGCTCAACCCGTTCACCGCGAAACCCGCCGCCAGGGCCAGCGCCAGCGCCGCGGCGGGCACCACGGCCGGTGCGCCGGAGTGGCCGGTGATCGCGTCCACCAGGTCGCGGGTGAACCACAGCGTGAGCGCGGGCAACGCGGAGCCGACGGCCGTGAGGAGACCGGACGACAACACCCGGCCGGGAGCGGCCGACCAGGTCAACCGGAACGCGTTGACGACACTCGTAAATGTTGATCCGATCATGGGACCGGCACCACCGCGATATTTTCCCCGCACAAATCACGCCCGCTAAAGACGATCTTTTCGCCCGCTTCGACTCGAAAGCAGCGTTGACATATCACCCGCCCATGCTACAGTCGCCTCCAGGTAACACACCAGGGGGTTCAGGGGAGGATCACCAGTGTGCTCAAACCGGGTGCCGCGCCCACGGGGGGCAGTGCGGCGACACGCCACTCACCCGCGTTCTCGGGAAAAATCAGCCCACTCTCCCCGGAACCGTGAAGGGATCGATTCATCCGGCTCCCCGGAGAGCTGGACATGAGCGGTTCAGGAGCCCGCCGCTGGTCCGCCCGCGCACTCGTCGCCGAATTGGGCGACTGGTCGACACCGGACTTGCCGCTGTACGGGCAACTCGCGGACCGGATCAGCCGGATCATCGACAACGGCACCATCCAGCACAGCGACTACCTGCCCCCGGCCAGGTCCCTGGCCAGCGCGCTCGCGCTGAGCAGGCACACCGTCGAGGCCACCTACGACGCGCTGCGGGCCGCCGGGCTGGTGGCCAGCCAGCAGGGCAGCGGCACCTGGTGCACGTCCGCGCGACCACCGCGCCGGACGCCGACGCGCACTTTCCCGCGACATTACCCGGCGCTTTCCGAACCGGCGCTCGACCTCCAGGTCGCGAGCCTGCCCGCGCATCCGCTCGTGGCGCGGTCCAAAACGGCAACGTGTCGTTTCATCAAGCCACACCTGGACAATCACGGATACACCCGGACAGGCATAGATCAGCTGCGCTCGCGCATCGCCGAATGGTTCGCCGAACATCACGTGCCCACCTCCCCCGACCAGATCATCGTCACTTCCGGAGCCACCCAGGGACTGCTCCTGGCGTGCGCTTCGCTACCCCCGCGCGCAATGGTCGCGGTGGAGAACCCGACCTGTCCGATGCTGCTTTCGACGCAACGCTGGCACCGTCTCCGGCTGCGGGCGCTACCCTCCACCGAACAATCGTGGGAGCAGGTCGAACAATGTTCGGCGGGTTTCGTGACACCCGCCTACCGGAATCCGTCCGGCTGGTGCCTGCCGGAAGCGCGCGCCGGGGAGCTGGCCCGCGCGGCCAAGCGGGCGGCCACGCTCGTGGTCGAGGACCTGGCGCTGATCGACCTGCGGCTGGACGGCCCGCCGCCGGCCACCGTCGCCGCGCGGGCGCCGGAGGGCAACGTGCTGTCGATCGGCTCGATGAGCAAGCTGTGCTGGGCGGGCATGCGGCTCGGCTGGGTCCGCGCGCCGCACTCGCTGGTCGAGGCGCTCGCGGAGCTGAAGGGCATGCTCGACCTGGGCACCTCCGTGGACGTCCAGCTCCAGGCCGCCTGGCTGCTGGAGCGGCGCGACGTGATCGCCGCCGACCGGGTGCGCACCCTGCGCGAGCGGCGGGACGTGCTGGTCGAGGAGCTGCGCCGGGAGCTGCCCGACTGGACGTTCGACGTGCCGGACGGCGGCGTGTCGCTGTGGGCGGGGCTGCCGGAGCCGGTGGCCGACGAGGTCGTGGCGGCCGGGCGGCGGCGCGGGCTCGCCGTGCTGAGCGGCAAGGCGTTCGACGTGGAGGGGCGGGACAACCGGCACCTCCGCCTGCCGTTCGTGCAACCCCCGGAAGTCCTCCGCGCGGCCGTCCGCAAGCTGGCGAAGATCGTCGACGCGCGCCCGGCCACGTGACACCGCCGCCCTTCCGGCGGGAGGGGCACCGGGATGACCGACGACTCCGACCCGCACGGTCCGACGACGTTCGTCGCACAAGCCGGTGGACACCGTCGTCCGGACGGCGGCGGACGAAGCGCGGACGGCCGCGATCGGGGCCGGGTCGACCGGTCGGCGGGCTCGACGCCGTGCGGACCCCGGTCACGTCGGGCGCGACCGGGGTCCGTCCGCGTCAGCGGGGCAGGACGCAGGCGTCGGACTGGGCCACCACGTCGGTGAACTGCTGCCAGCCGCCGTTGCCGATAGGACGCCGTCGCGGCCGGTGCAGTAGAAGTCGCCGCGTGCGTCGACGGTCATCCTGGGGCGGGTCGCCGGGTTGTCCCAGCCCCACCAACCCGGTCGCGGTGACCTTCCGGGAGTCGTCGGACCACCGGTTGCCGGTCCACTGGTAGCGCAGGACATCACCGTTGGCGCGGATGGCGAACAGCCGCCCGTCGGGTCCGGCCAGCAGGCGCGCGAAGCCCGCCCGGCCGCCCTGCCCGATGACGGACTGGCCGGGGGCCGCCGGTGACGGCGTCCACCGTGAACATCGCTGCGCGGGCCTTGTCGTGCACCCACGTGTCGTAGGTGCGCCCGTAGCCGACCACCCGCAGCGCCGCGCCGGGGGTCGGCGCGCCCTGCCCAGCGCGACCGGCGCGCGGTCGGTGACCGGCGTGGCAAGCTTGGCCAGCACGAGGTCCCGGTCCTGGCGCGGGGCCTAGGAGGTGCCCGCGTCCTCACCGCACCGGGTCCGGCGGCCCGGTGACACCGGACCCACAACGGTGGGGCGGTCCCGCTGCTTGCGCGCCGACGGGAGGGCCAGGGGTCCCGATCGGTGTGCGGCGACGACGACCGGAACCCCTGGCACAGCGTGCCGGTCGGGTCAGCTGGCCGGCGACATGATCCCGGTGATCCGCAGCGGTCCGGCGACCGGCGCGGGCCAGGCCGCCTTCATCTCGCTCTCGGGCGCGGTGGGCACGCTGAAGGCCATGCCGCCGATGGGCAGGCTGCCGCCGCGCTTCGGGGCCGCGACGTAGACGACGGCCTCGCGGAAGTCGTTCACCGGCACCTGCTCGAACGGCGGCACCGCGGACTTGTCGCTGAACCGCACGTCCAGCGGCCGCCCGGACGTGTCGTAGAACCGGATGTAGTCGAGCGCACCGCTGAGCAGGCAGCTGACGCCTTCGTTGCCCCGGAACCCGATGACGAACAGCCGGTCGGCGGCGGACGGTGAGGGCCGCTCCCCGATCCGGACGGTCAGCTCACCGGGGGCGCAGGTGCGCGTCGGCCGTTCGTCGGCGCCGGCCGGACCGGCGGCAGCCAGCACCGCCGCGCCGGCCAACGCCACTGCCGCGAGTGCCCGCCCGCTGCCTGACATCTTCATAATCATCTCCCGGAAAACGTTGTGTTCCTTACGATCCGGGAGACGATCACCGTCACCGAAAGGGTGCTTACAATCGCTCAGTGTGACCTATCACACGCCCTGCGTGAAGGGCAGCTTGCGGTGGTCTCGTTGCCCCAAGAGCGAAGAAGCAAGCTTTCGGTCCACAAAGGACAGCCGCTCTGACGTGGGGCCTTCCCGAGCGGTCGCCGGCGGTCCCGCGCGGGATGCGTGCACGGCCGGGTCAGACCGTCGCGGTGACCAGGCCGCGGAGCAGGTCGTCGCGCTCCGCCTCGGTCAACGTGCCGAACTGGTTCAGGTTCACGTCCGAGCCGAACGCCGCCTGCTTGGCGGTGGCCGCGCACGTGGTCGTCCGGGTAGTCGCCTCGACGGCGTCGGAGACCGGCTTGCCGGTGCGGGCGGAGCGCACCTCGACCCGCAGGACGCGGTTGGACAAGCGGGTCTCGAACAGGGAGTTCCCCGTGGTGCTGCCGATCACCCGGTACTCGCACCTCCGCACTTCCACGACGTCGAGCACGGTCACGCACGCGACCAGCTGGAGCGCGGTGTTCACGCGTGCCCGCCACTCGGCGGGCAACTCGGCGACGTCCGAGGTCAGGTCGGCGTCGGCCCCGGTGCCCGGCCCCTTCGCGGAGCGGACCGCGATCCCGATCGGGTGCGGGCCCTGGCCGGCGTAGGCCGAGGCGTCGGGGAAGCCGTGGCCGTCGCACACGGCGGCGTACCCGCTGGCCACGATCGACGGCGTCGCCGAGGTGGTCGTGGGCGTGGTGGACGTGGTGGTCGCCGGTTGCGTGACCGTGACGGTGACCGGGGCCGGCGGTGACGCCGTGCAGGCGGCCGTCGCCAGCACGCACATCGTCGCCGACCACAAAACGCTGCGGATTCGCTGCCTCACGGCCGGGACGCTACCGATCACCGGGGCGCTCGGAGATCGGTTCGACGTCGTGGCGCTCCGATGGAGCACATCACGTTGGGCCGAAAGCCGAACTCCCGCGCGGCGGGCTCCTCCCTCACCCCGCCTTCCGCGGCACGGTCGTCGACCTGTCACCATCGCGCGCGACCGCTGCACCGACGCCACCCGGAGGATCACCGAGTCGCTCGAACGGTGGACGACATCCACACCGATCCCCGGTATCCGGATCGCCCTCCGCGACGTGGACGTGATGACGGCCCGGCTCGACGGAGCGTGACCTCCCCTTGTTCCTCGGCCCGACGTCACGACCGCTCGGCACGCGTCTGGATCCCCGTTGCCCGAGAATCACGCCGGCACACCACCAAATCACCCGATGGGTTGATGTCCGGCAGGCGCCACCGTGTCTGCGCCGACCGGGGTCGTCCCGTGTTGAACGATCACCGGTCATGTCGAACGAGATCGCGATCGTGGGTGTGGCGTGCCGGTTGCCCGGTGGGGTGACCGGCCTGGACGACCTGTGGCCACTCCTGGTCGAGGGCCGGGACGTGGTGGGCGACCCTCCCGAGGACCGGTTCGACACGCAGCGGTACTGGGACGCCAACCAGGTGCGGCCGGGCAAGTCCTACACCTTCGCGGGCGGCTACCTCGACGACCTGAGCGGGTTCGACGCCGAGCACTTCGGGATCAGCCCGCGCGAGGCGGCCGGCATCGACCCCCAGCAGCGGCTGCTGCTGGAGCTGGGCGTCGAGGCGCTCGACGACGCGGGCGTCGACCCGCGGGCGTTGGCGGGCACCGACACCGCCGTGTTCGTCGGCGTGTCGGCCATGGACTACGTCGGGCAGAACATCCCGACCCCGACGGACATCGGCCCGTACACCAACTCCGGCGCGGCGTTGTGCAACACGGCGAACCGCCTGTCCTACCACCTCGACGTGCACGGGCCCAGCCTGAAGGTCGACACCGCGTGCGCGTCGTCGCTGAACGCGGTGCACCTGGCGTGCGAGCACCTCCGGCACGGCGGCGGCCGGGTCGCGCTGGCGGCCGGGGTCAACGTCCTGCTCAGCCCGCTGACCTTCGTCGGCTTCGCCAAGGCGGGCTTCCTGTCGGCGACCGGGCGCTGCCGCCCGTTCTCCGCCGAGGCCGACGGCTACGCGCGGGCGGAGGGCGGCGGCGTGCTGGTGCTCAAGCGCCTGGCCGACGCGGTGGCCGACGGCGACCGGGTGCACGCCGTGGTCGTGGGATCGGGGACGAACAGCGACGGGCGCACCGCCGGGCTGGTGCTGCCCGGCGGCGACACCCAGGAGGCGCTGCTGCGCGAGGTGTACGCCCGCTTCGGGCTCGACCCGGACGACCTGGCCTACCTGGAGGCGCACGGCACCGGCACGCCGGTCGGCGACCCGATCGAGGCCAGGGCGATCGGGGCCGCGCTCGGCGTCCGCCGCACCGGCGCGCCGCTGCCCATCGGCTCGGTCAAGGGCAACCTCGGGCACCTCGAACCCGCGTCCGGCATGGCGGGGCTGTGCAAGGCGATCCTGGTGCTGCGGCACCGCCTCGTCCCGCCGACGCCGCACGCGAGCCCGCGCAGCACCGGGATCGACTTCGACGGCCTGCGCCTCGCGCCGGTCGAGGAGGCCCGGCCGCTGGACGGCGGGCTGGTCGGGGTGAACTCCTTCGGGTTCGGCGGCGCCAACGTGCACGTGGTGCTGGCCGCGCCGCCGCCGGAAGGCGAGCCGAGCCCGCCACCGGCCGCCGAGGTGCCGCTGGTGGTGTCCGCGCGGACCGAGGCCGCGCTCGCCGAGGCGGTGTCGCGGATGCGCGAGCGCCTCGTGGACTGCCCGGACTTCCACGACGTCGCGTACACGTCCTGCCGCCGCCGCGCCTGGCACGACCACCGGCGGGTGGTGCTCGCCGCGAGCGCGGAGCAGGCGCGGGAACGCCTCGCCCTGCCGGTGCCGCCGCAGCGCGGCACCGCGCGGGGCCGGGTCGCGTTCGCCTTCTCCGGGCACGGCGCGCAGTGGCACGGCATGGCGGTCGACCTGCTCGACGCCGAGCCGGTGTTCGCGAAGGCGGTGGCTGAGGTCGACGCGGCGCTGCAACCGCGGGTCGGCTGGCGCGTCGCCGACGAGCTGCGGGCGGAGCGGTCCCGCCTGCACGACACCGAGGTGGTGCAGCCCGTGCTGTTCGCGGTGCAGGCGGGCATCGCGGCCGTCCTCGCCGACCGCGGTCTGCGGCCGGCCGCGGTCTACGGGCACAGCGTGGGCGAGATCGCCGCCGCGTTCGTCGCCGGCGTGTACGACGTGGACCAGGCCGTGGCGCTGGTGGTGGCCCGCAGCCGCGCCCAGGGGCGCACCGCCGGGGCCGGCACGATGGCGGTGGTCAACCTCGACCCGGAGGCGGTCGGGCAGCTGCTGGATCGCTTCGCCGGGCGCGTCGAGGTCGCGGGGATCAACAGCGCGCGCGACGTGACGCTCGCCGGTCCCCGCGAGGACCTGCGGGAGCTGGTCGCGCTGCTCGCCGAGCGGGACGTCTTCGCCCGCCTGCTCGACCTGGACTACGCCTTCCACAGCGCCGCGATGGACCCGCTGCGCGAGCCGTTGGTCGAGTCGCTGGCGGGGCTCGCGCCCCGCGCGGCGTCGGTCGGGTTCGTCTCCGCGGTCACCGGCGCGCCGATCGCCGGCGAGCAGCTCGACGCCCGCTACTGGTGGCGCAACGTGCGCGAGCCCGTGCGGTTCGCCGCCGCCACCGACCACCTCGTCGCCGCCGGGTACGACACGATCGTCGAGATCGGGCCGCGCCCGGTGCTCCAGACCTACCTCAAGCGGGCGGCGGGCGAGGGCGTGCTCGCGGTGCTGGCCACCCTCACCCGGCACGAGCCCGGTCCGCGGGCGTTGCGCACGGCCGTCGAGTCCGCGCTGGCCGCCGGCGCGCCACCGCACGCCGAGCGGTACTTCACCCGGCCCGGCCGGGTCGTGGGGCTGCCCGCGTACCCGTGGCAGCGCGAGCGGTTCTGGTTGGGCGACAAGCACGCCTGGGGCGGCCAGACCGGGCCCGCCGACCACGTCCTGCTCGGCGACCGCGCCGCCGTGTCCGACCCGACCTGGCAGTCCACCGTGGACCCCGCGCGGCTGCCGTGGTTGGCCGGGCACCGGGCGGGCGGCACGCCGATCATGCCCGCCGCGGGGTACCTGGAGATGGGGTGGGCGGCCGGGCGGCTCGCGCTGGACGGCCCGGTCGAGGTGTGCGAGCTGCACATCACCAAACCCCTGGCCGCACCGGACGACGAGGCGGTGCTGCCCCGGATGCAGGTCTCGCTGTCCGAAGAGGACGGTGTGTTCCGCGTGGCCACCTCCACCGGCGGGAACGCGGCGTGGCGGACCCACGCCAGGGGCCGGGTGCGCCGCCGGGTGGGCGCCGCGCCGCCGCCGCTGGACCTGGCGGCGCTGCGGGCCGGGTTCCGCGCCCGCGGCGAGCACGTCGACCGCTCGGCCTTCTACGCCGAGAGCAAGCGGATCGGCCTCGACTACGGCCCCGACTTCCTGGTCGTCACGCAGGCGTGGGTGGACGGCATGGCGGTGCTGGCCGACTACGACTGCGCGCACCTGGACTTCACCGGCTTCCACGCGCACCCGGCCTGGACCGACGCCGCGCCGCAGGCCGCGATCCTGCTGGGGCGCGTGCTGGCCGAGCGGTCCACCGGCGAGGACTCCTACCTGCCGGTCGCGATCGGCGCCGCCCGGCTGTGGGGCGCGCCCGCCACCACCGGCTCGGTGCACTTCCGGTGCCGGTCGCTGTCGGACACCTGGGCCCGCGCGGACATCGTGCTCACCGACACCGACGGCGTGGTGCTGCTGGAGCTGCTGGACTGCCGGTTCGTCCGGGTGCCCGCGCCGGGCCAGCGGACCGTCCGGCGGCAGGTCACCGAGCTGCGGGCCGCGCCGCGTGGCCGCGCGCCGGTCACCGCCGGCCTGCCGGTGGCCGCCGACCCGCCGGACGCCGTCGACGTGCGCCTGGACGAGAAGTACCCGGAGATCAGGCGGCGGCGGTTGGCGGCGACCGCCGCGTTCACCGCGCGGGCCTTCAGCGACATCCTCGGCGGGGCCGAGGTGTTCTTCACCGACGACCTCTCGGCCGCCGGGGTGCGGCCGGAGTTCACCCGCCTGCTCGACGTGCTGGTCGACGTCCTCGTCGAGCACGGCGCGCTGGAGTGGCTCGGCGAGTTCCAGGGCCGGCCGCGGTGGCGGCTGAGGCCGGCCGCCGAGGAGCCGTTCGGGGAGCTGGTCGCGGACTTCCCCGAGCACACCCTCGACCTGACCCTGTTCGGCCGGTGCGGGCTGCACCTGGCCGAGCTGCTGCGCGGCGAGCGGGACGCGCTGGACGTCCTCTTCCCCACCCACGCGAGCGACACACTCGCCCACTACTACGACCTGCTGCCGTCGCTGCGCCCGTTCAACGAGGCCGCCGCGCGGGTGGTGCGGGCGATCGCCGAGGCGTGGCCGGCCGACCGCCCGCTGCGGGTCCTGGAGGTCGGTGGCGGCACCGGCGCGCTCACCGCGGCGTTGCTGCCGGTGCTGCCGCCGGACCGCACGCGGTACGTGTTCAGCGACGTCGGCGAGTTCTTCCTCGCGCCCGCCGCGGCCAGGTTCGCCGCGTACGACTTCGTCGAGTACCGCGTGCTCGACCTGAACGCGCCCGACGTCGAGCCCGGCTCGTTCGACGTCGTCGTCGCCGGGAACGCGCTGCACACCGCCAAGGACGTGCGCGCCGCGCTCGCCGGGCTGGCCGGTGCGCTCGACGACCACGGGCACCTGGTGTTCGTCGAGGCGCACGACCCGCGGGTGCTCGCCCTGCCGTTCGGCCTGCTGCCGGGGTTCTGGTCGATGACGGACGTCGAGCTGCGGCCCGACTCGCCGCTGCTGCCCACCGGGCGGTGGCGGGAGGTCGTCGCCGAGCAGGGCTTCACGGCCGCGCGCACCGTGCTGGAGCACGGCATGTGCTCGCTGACCACCGCGACGAGGGCGCCGCGCCCGGTGCCGCTGTCCGAGCCCGCGCCGGACGCCCCGGCGGGCCGGGTCGTGGTCGTCGCCGAGGACGAGACCGAAGCCGGGTTCGCCGCGGACCTCGTGGCGGCGCTGACCGGGTTCGGCGTCGACGCGGCCCGCGGGACGGGCGCCCCGGCGGAGTGGCTGGGCGGCACGTCGACCGACGTCGTGCTGGTGCTCGCCGACACCGGTCCCGACGTGGTCGCGGCGACGACCGGGCGGTTCGAGCTGATCCGGGCGCTCGGCGTGGCCTCCGGTGAGCTGCCCGGCGCGGCACGGGCGGGGCTGTGGCTGGTCAGCCGCCCGGCCGGGGTCAACCCGGCCCCGGATGCCGCCGTCGACCCGGCCGCCGCCGCGGCCTGGGGCGTGAGCCGCACGATCGCCGCCGAGTTCGGCACGCTGGAGGTGCGGCGGATCTCCGCCCCGAGGGGCGTCGCCGCGCACCGGTTGGCCCGCGAGGTGCTCGACCCCGGCGGCGAGGACGAGGTCGTGCTCACCGCGTCGGGCCGGTTCGTGCCGAGGCTCCGCGACCTGCCGCCCGCGCTCACCGACGCGGGCACGCCGTTCCGGCTGGTCGCCCGGAACGCCGGGCCGTCCTACCGGTTGTCCTGGGTGGAGACCGAGCTGCCGGTGCCGGGGCCGGGCGAGGTGCTGATCGAGGTGCGCGGCGCGGGCATCAACTACCGCGACGCGCTGCTCGCGGTCGGCCTGCTGCCCGCCTGGGTGGTGGGTTCCGGCATGGCCGGCACCCGGCTGGGCGGGGAGTGCGCGGGTGTCGTGCGCGCCGTCGGGCCGGGCGTGACGCGGTTCCGGGCCGGTGACCTGGTGGCCGGCTTCGTCGCGGGGTCGTTCGCCTCGCACGTCGTGGCCGACGAGAACTTCATCGCCACCATCACGAACGGGTTCGACCTCGTCACGGCGGTGACCATGTCGGTCGCGCCGGTCAGCGCCTACTACGGGCTGTGCCACCTGGCGCGGCTCGCGCCGGGCGAGGTGGTGCTGGTGCACGGGGCCGCGGGCGGCGTCGGGCTGGCCGCGCTACAGTGCGCCCGCGCCGTCGGCGCGACGGTGATCGCCACCGCGGGCACCGAGGAGAAGCGGGACTTCCTGCGGCTGCTGGGTGTGCCGCACGTGTTCGACTCCCGCAGCCTGAGCTTCGCCGCGGACGTGCTGGCCGCCACCGGCGGCGAGGGCGTCGACGTCGTGCTCAACTCGCTGGGCGGCGAGTTCATCACCCGCAGCCTGGAGCTGCTGCGGTTCGGCGGCAGGTTCGTCGAGCTGGGCAAGCGCGACCTGTACGGCGACCGCAACGTCTCGTTGCGGCCGTTCCGCAACAACATCAGCTATTTCGTCGTCGACATCGACCAGTTGGGCAAGCACCGCCGAGCGGCGATCGCGGACGCCTACGACGAGCTGATGGAGCAGGCTCGCGCGGGCACCTACCACGCGCTGCCGCACCGGGTGTTCCCGGCCGCGCGGATCGCGGAGGCGTTCCGGTCGATCCAGCACTCCCGGCACATCGGCAAGCTCCTCGTCACCTTCGACCGGCGACCGCCGGTGGAGCGCGCGAGGCCGGGCGCGTTCCGGCCGGACCCGGCGGGCACCTACCTCGTCACCGGCGGCGCGGGCGGGTTCGGCGCGGAGACCGCGCGGTGGCTCGCCGACCGGGGAGCCCGGCGCCTCGCGCTGGTGAACCGGCGTGGCGGCGCGGCGCCCGAGGCCGCGGCGACGGTGGCCGACCTGACCGCGCGGGGCGTCGAGGTGTCCGTGCACGCCGCCGACGTCACCGACGAGGCGGCGATGCGGGCGGTCGTGGCCTCGATCGACGCGAGCGGGGCCCCGCTGCGCGGTGTGGTGCACGCGGCGATGGTGCTCGACGACGCGATGGCCGTCGACCTGACGCCCGATCGGTTCCAGGCCGTGCTCGCGCCGAAGGCGGCCGGCGCGGCGGTGCTGGACCGCGTGACGGACGGCCGGGAACTCGACCTGTTCCTGATGTTCTCCTCGGCGGGCGCGGTGTTCGGCAACGCCGGGCAGGCCGCCTACACCGCGGGCAACCTGTTCCTGGAGGCGCTGGCCCGCGCCCGCCGGGCCCGCGGGCTGGCGGGGCAGGCGATCGCCTGGGGCGCGCTGGACGAGGTGGGTTACGTGGCCCGCACCGAGGGCGCGGCCAAGACGGTCACCAGGGCGGGCCTGGCGCTGCTCCCGCTGCGCCGGGTCCGCGAGGCCCTCGACGACCTGGTCGGGGGTCCCGAGGTTGTGCTCGTGTGGAGCCACGACGGTCAGTTCCTGCGCAGGCTCTACCCGCACCTCACCACACCGCGCCTGGGTGAGCTGACCGGCGGCGACCTCGACGCGGACGACGAGCACGACGAGCTGGTCGAGAAGCTGCGGACGGCGCCGCTGGAGGAGGCGATCGCGCTCACCGCCGACGCGATGGTCAAGACGCTGTCGGAGATCCTGCACGTGGCCCCCGAGCGGATCGACCGGAGCAAGCCGCTCGACCAGCTCGGCGTCGACTCGCTGATGGGCGCCGAGCTGGTCGGCAAGATGCGGCGCAGGCTGGGCCGCGAGATCCCGATCATGCGGGTGATCGCGAGCGGCGGCCTCGACGACCTGGCCCGCTCGCTGGTCACCCACTTCAAGAGCGAGGACGAGAAGTGACCCGCTCAGCCCACCGGCTCGGGCCGGTAACTGCCTTCCCCGGACACGTGCGCGATGACCGTGCCCAGGGTGAAGACCGGATCGCCCAGCACGTCCTCGAACACCTCCAAGGTCTCCCGCGTCGGCCGCACCGGGATGTCGGACACCCGGACGACGGTGGGCCTGCCGGGCAGGGACGGCGCGGCGGGCAGGCCGGGCTGCACCACGACGCGGCCCTCGCCGACGTCCCCGGTGGAGACCGGGGCCTTCGGGTACGCCCGGCCGTCGACGGTGCGCTCACCGTGCGCGCGGGGATCGCCGCTCTCGCGGGTGATCGCCTCCAGGACGACGCGGTGCTCGTCGGTCCGCACACCGAAACCGCCGTCGACCTCGCCCTGGCCGTCGGTGAACGCGCCGTCCACCAGGGCCGAGCGCAGGGGGAGCCGCACGCTGTGGCGGGCCGGGTCCCCGACCATCCTCGCGGGTGCGACGGCGAACGGCGTGCCGCCGAACTGCTCCAGGCGCGCGAGCGCCGCGTCGGTCCAGTCGATCCGGACCCAACCCTCCTCCAGTGTGACGACCGAGCGGCCCAGGGCGCTCGCCTGGGCTTGGAGCTGGCCGAAGAGCGGTGCGGCCAGCGCACCGGCCAGGAAAACACGTCGCTTGATGGTCATCGGGCCCTTCCTCGTTCGTGGTCGCGAGAGTCCCGATGATCGCGCACATCCTGCCCATTCCCGCCCCGCTACACCCGAAAGTAGGACAGTCCACATGACACAGACGCAGCCGCGCGCGGACGCCCGGTCCTTCCCGCTCTACATCGCCGGCGAGCGGATCGACACCGACGAGCGGGCGTACGGCATGAGCGTGCGCTCGGTGCTGGAGCCGAACGGCCACGACACGGCCGCGCTGCTCCGGTTGTTGCGCGAGGGCACCGAGGAGGAGGTGCACGCGCACCCGCACGTCCTGTGCTCGGTCTCGCTGTCCACAGTGGAGCACGGTGAAGCGGCGCTGGCGGCGGCCTCCGCCGCCGCGCCGCTGTTGCGCGCCATGCCGCCGGGCGACCGGCTGCGGTGCGTGCGGGACCTGCACGCCGGGTTCTTCGCGCACCGCGAGGAGATCGCGCGCATCCTGCGGATGGAGGGCTGCCCGAGGGTGCTCGTCGAGGCGCAGCTCAAAACCGTGCTCGACCTGATGCTCCCCGAGTACCTCGACCTGGCCGCGACCATGCTCCGCCAGGAGGTCGCCGCGCCCCGGCACCGGATCGTGTTGCAGCGCCGACCGGACGGCGTGGTGTGCGTCGACCCGCCCGCCAACGCGCCGCTGTACGGCCTGATCGCCACCCTGGTGCTGGTCGCGGGCAACGCCGTCGTGATCCGCGTGCCGCGCAGCTGCGCGACTTCCTTGAGCTACGCCCTGCACGAGGTGATCATCCCGGTGTTCGAGGCGCACGGCGCGCCACCCGGGGCGATCAACGTGCTCTGCGCCGACTTCGAGACGACCATGCGGCAGTGGCTGGACAGCCCGTCGGTGGACACCATCTACTACTTCGGTTCCAGCGACTACGGGCTCGCCCTGGAGCGCAGGTGCGTCGAGCGCGGCAAGAAGGCGATCCTCGAACTGTCCGGCAACGACGGCGTGCTGGTCTGGCGGGACGCGGACCTGGAGCACGCCACCGCGGCGCTGCTGGAGTGCTTCTACGCCTCGGGGCAGGCGTGCATAGGCCCGAAGTACGTCATCGCGCACCCGGACATCGCCGAGGAGCTGCTGACCCGGCTGGCCGCCGAGGCTTCGGCGTTGCGACCGGGTGACCCGGAGACCTCCGACACGGTGCTCAGCCCGGTGCTGCGGGCGACCGCGTTCCGACGCGCTCTGGACGAGGCGCTGCACGCGGGCGCGGTGAAGGTGTGCGGCGGCGCCCGGATCGGGCTGGACGGCGAGCCGGACCCGAACGGGCTGTTCATCGAGCCGACCGTGCTGCGCGTCGACGGGTTCGAGCAGGCGGAGACCATGCCCGCGGTCCGCGACGAGAAGTTCTTCCCGATGCTGTCGGTCGTGGTGCCGGCGAACGGCCCCCGGCTGCTGGACGACTGCCTCGGCTTCCTCGACCGCAACCGGTTCGGCCTGCGCAACTCGTTGTGGGCCGAGGACGCCACCGTGGTGGAGCGGTTCACGACCGAGCTGTCGAACGGCGGTCTGCTGAAGGTCAACGACTCGCACATGGCCAACACCCCGTACCTGCCGGGGCTCGGCGGCACGGGCGCCAGCGGTGGCACGCACGGCGAGGCGGCGTACCCGATCCTGCGGGCGAGCCGGTTGCAGGCGGTCGCGATCGCCACGTCGCGGGTGCACCCCCGCGACGCGGTGCTCGGCACGCCCGCGCCCTGACCACCCACGAATCCACCCGGCCGTGGCGGCTGCGACGCCCACACGTCGCAGCCGCCCGTCGTGCGACGTTCACGAATCGCGGCACCAGGCCGATCGGCAGGCTCCGGGCAACGGGCAGGACGGTCGTGCCGGTCCGGCGGCTTCAGGTGCCGTCGCGACCGAGCCGGTCCAGTTCCTCGACGATGGCGCGGTAGGTGTCCGGCGCGAGTTCGACGACGCGGTGGACGACGTCGATCCACCTGCCGATGGTGAGGGCCCGAGCGTATTGCACCCGGAACGGGAGAGGTGACGACCCCGCCCACAGCGGCGGCGCTCCGCTGCGGACCACCGGTGTCCGCTCGTCCCTCGGCTCCAGCCCGGACGGGTTCCCGATCCGTTCCGCCACCTCGGTCAGGGTCCTCACGCGCTCGGGCAGCGCCAGGCTCGTGGCCCGTTCGCCGGCGCGCCGCGCTCGGGTGTTCATGTGGTCCTGGGTGGTGTGCAGCGTTCGGAGGAGTTGCTCCGCGGTGGGCCGATCCCCCATGTCGGCGGCGGTGCGGAGCATGGGGCGCAGCATCGCCGCTCGCTCTTCGAGGTCGTCCGACCCGGTCGCCAGTGCTATCGCCTCGTCGAGCAATTCCTTGTCGCGTGTCGCCCCCGCGATGAAGTCGAGCGCCGTCGCGCGCTGGGTGGTGACCGTGGCCGCGCGCGCGAGGCGGACGGCATCGGCCTCGTCGCCGCGGGCGAGGAGGACCCGGATCATCTCCATGCGCGGTCGGCGCTGCCACGCCGGCCTGGTGACCCGGCCCAGCGCGTCCTCGAAGCGGTGGAGGTCGCCTACGCAGGCGAAGCCTTCGGCGAGCCGCTGCCAGGCCGCTGCGCGAAGGTCGCTGTCCTTGAGCGAGTGCGCCAGCGGTTCGGCGCGGTCCAGGTCGCCGAAGTCGGTGAGGACGTCGATCCAGCGCAGCAGCACGCGTTCGTCGATGTCCGTCGACGTCGATCGCGCGGCTTCCTCGATCGCGTCGACGAGGCGTTCGGCTCGGTCGGTCTCGGCGCGACGACAGAGCGCCATCGCGACTGCGAGTACCCCGGAGAAGTCCTTCTCGGGGAGGATCCGGGAAAAGGCGAGCGCTTCGGCCTTGTCGTGCTGTCCCGCTTCCGCGGTGGCCACCGCGGTCATCCTGACGACGGACCTCCGGAGTGCTCCCGCCGGGACATCCGGGAGCGCGGCTTCGGTTTCGGCGATGAGGCGCCTCGCTCGACCGGTCTCGCCGTGCCTGCCCGCCGCGATCGCGACGGCCGCGAGCCGCGCGCACCGGTACCGCGCTCCCTCGGCGGTTCGGGCGAGTGCTTCCGCTTCGTCCAGCTTGCCGTCGCCCGCCAGCGCCCAGGTGATGTGCGACAGCGCGTCTTCACGCTCCTCGTCGTCCGCGCGTGCGGCGGCGAACGCCAGCGCCGTGTCGATGAAGCCACCCTGGCCGAGTTTCGTCACGACCGCCGCCACGGCTTCGCGGGTCCGCAGTTCGTAGGTCTTGTCGGGGTCGGTGGCCATGTCGGCGAGTTCCGCCGCTCGTTGCCGGTGGCCCAAGGACGCCGCGGCGGCAGCCATCGTGGCGTACACGAGGGCGTTTTCCTTGGCGTCGGCCTTGCCGAAGAACGTTGGGCGTTCCGGTCTCGACGCGAAGGCCCGCTCGGCCTCGTGGTACCACTGCTCGGCGTGTTCGCGGTCGGAGACGGACAACGCCACTTGGGTCACGGAGGCGTACACGTGGGCCTTGTCGACGGCGTTGGAGAGGTTTCCGACCACCCGTCGGACGCGGTCGTGGTCCTGGATCTTCGCCGCCGCATCGGCCAGCTCACGGTGCAGCCATTCGCCCCAGTACTGGTTGAACGCGGAGATCAACGCCTCGGCCTTGTCGAGCAGCCCGGCCGCATGGCCGGCATCACCCGCGCGATGCAGCGCCGTTGCCGTCCCCACGAGCGCACGCGTGCGCACCACGGGGTCGCTGATCAGCATGATCAGCTCCTCGGAGCGCTCCCGCCTGCCGACCACCGCCTGCGCCTCCGGGAGCCGTTCCGGTATCCAGGCTCCGCTTTCCTGAAGGCTGTTGCGGTGCACCGCAAGACGGGCGAGCGCGGGGAGATCCGGGTCCTCACCGTCGAGGAAGACCGCCTGTGCGACCTCGATCTCGCCCAGCGAGCCCTGGTGGTGGCCGAGGACCGTGTAGGCGACCTCATGCCTGCGAGGGTCGGTGACGTGCTCCAGGAGACGTTGCCTGTCACCGGTCGCGGCCAGCGTGGCCGCATGGCCTTGCAACAGGTACCTCGGTGTGTCGGGCGGCCACCCGCGCAGGCGGTAGGTGCTCGCCCAGTCGTGAAGTCGCTCGTGGTAGGGGCGCAGCCGAGAACCGAGCATTTCGACGGCCAGGACGTGCAGTTGCTCGTGTGCGAGGAGGTGGACCGGAGGATCGCCGGGACGGTGGGTGAAGCTGCGCCCGACGGTGGAGCGGAGCTCGTCCTCGACCTGCCATGACGAAGCTCCCGTGAGCTCCACCAGGTCGTGCGCGGACAGGCCGCCACCTGCCGCGGTCACGAAGCCGAGCAGGTCCTGCTGGAGCTGCGTGCCGCGCAGCAGCCGTTTGAGGTCTCGCGTCATCGCGTCACGCACGGCGATCGCCTCCGGTGAGGGGGACAGTCGTTCGACCCGGGCGCGGGTGCGCAGCGGGTGGTCCACCGGGACGTCGTCCGGCAGTCCGGGGTCCGGGCGCCCGGCCACGACCACCCGGACGCCGTGGCGCGGGAGGAGCGCGGCGATGCTGTGCGCGTCGGGCGACCCGTCGAGCCCGCGGTCCTCGTCCAACCCGTCGACCACCAGCACGAAGTGCTCGCCCCGCCGGTGGACCCGGTTCGCCACGTCGGCGAGCAGCCGCCGCAGGTGCGGTTCGCGCGTGCCGTCGGTGAGGTCGGTGCGGGGAGGGAGTCCCGCGAGGTCGTGCAGTTGGTCCAGGACGTTGTCCACGAAACCGCGCCGGTCGTTCTGCCCGGGCAGCCGGGAGGTGACGAAGAACGACACCGGACGCACACCTTCCGGCGGGTGCAGGACGAACCACGACAACAACGCGGACTTGCCCGACCACGCGTCCGCTCGCCACCACAAATAGCCCTCGGCGGTCGATTCCGAAGTGCAGAACGCCTCCAGGAGCGACAACTCCTCCTCCCTGCCCACGAGGCTTTCCGGCGCCAGTGCCCGCACCTGGAACAGATAGGCGGACCGGACAGGCCGTGCGGAGCCCACGTGGACGCCGCCCACCACGACGCCCGCCTGCACCACCGGTCCGCTCACCGGGCCGGACACTTCGTTGCCCCACACCACGTGCTCATGGTCCCGCTGTGCGGCGTCCCCCGACAGGGTCGGCCGGATGAGCCTCACGGACCAGCAGTGACCGGACCGCTGCTCGTGCACCGGGGCCGCCCATGGCGCTCACTGCCGAGTCCGGCCCGGCGGACCCGCACGGTCGGGGAGTCGCTTCCGTGCTCGCCCTGTTGACCATGATCGCCGAATCGACTATACATGCAGACATTGCAATGTGTTGATGAGCGTGGATCCGATGGTGGGCATGGCGCTGTGCCGGTGCCGAGGCGTCGACCTCCGTCGTCGGTGCGCGGGGTGCCGGCCGTGCCCGCGATCGGGCGGCTGCGGGCGTGCGCGCGACCACCCGGCATCCCCACGCGGCGGCGAGGAGAGGACCAGCGGGTGCGGACGATCGAGCAGCGAGCGGCGGAGTTCGACCGCGTCCACGCCGCACGGGAACTGGGCGACTGGCGGTACTACACCAGCGGCGGCGGGGAGAGCGGGGAGGCGGTGCTGCTCCTGCCCGGCGGCGCGGGCATCGGCATCAGCTGGGTGGACCTGGCCCTCGCGCTGCACCCCGCCTACCGGACGACCACGGTGGACTACCCGCCCTCCGCCACCACGCCGGGCGAACTCGTCGACGGCGTCCTGGACGTCCTCGACGCCGAGGGCATCGACCGGGTGCACGTGGTCGGCCAGTCCGCCGGCGGCATGGTCGCCGAGGTGCTCGCGCAGCGAGCGCCCGACCGGGTCGCCTCGCTCGTGTTCACCGGGACCGGGCTCTACGGCCCGGAGGACGTCGACCGGCTCGCGGGCAAGGTCGCGGCCATCCGGAACACCCCGTGGGAACACACCCTCGACACCGCGCGGGCGGCCTTGCGCACCGCTTGGCGGCAGTCACCCGAGGCCGACTTCTGGATCGCGCGGGTCGACACCGCCTACCGGAGAGCCGGCCGGGACGGCCTCGCGAACTCCTACGCCGTGCTGCTCGACATCGCCCGGCACTCCGGCGAACTGCGCCCCGCCCGGCACTGCCCCACCCTCGTGCTCGCCGCCGACGACGACCCGCTGATCACCCCGACCCAGCGGCAGCGCCTGCTCGACCTGCACCCCGACCACGAACTCCGCGTCTTCCCCGACGGCGGCCACTCCCTGCTCCTCACCCGCACCGCCGACTACGTCGCCGAGGTCACCCGGCACCTGCGCGAGGCAGCGCCACCGGCGTGACGCCACCGGCGGCCGGGGTGCGGCGACCGCGCGACGCCGGAGGAGGTCCGGCCGGGCGGCCGGTTCACCGGGTCGCGCCGAGTGGTGGCCACGTGGTTACCCTGTTTCGATGACGGAGCGGGCGCTGGCCTGGCACGCGGTGTTCAGCCGGATCGTCGACGAAGCGCACATGGCCGGCGGCGACGAGCTGGACGGCATCGTGAACGGCGCGACGGCCGCGGTCGGCGTGTCGGTGCGGCTGTACCTGGTCGACCTGGCGCAGCAGCGGCTGCACCCGGTGCGGGCCGGGGACGGACCGTCGCCGGCGGTGGACGGATCTCCGGCCGGGCGGGGTTTCCGGCGGTTGGAGGTCGTCGTCGAGGACGGCGCGCCGCCGTGCCTGTGGATGCCGGTGCTCAACGGCACGGAACGGCTGGGCATGGCGCGCATCGAGCTGGCCGCCGACGCCGACCCTGGCGACCCGTGGCTGCGGGAGCAGTGCTGGGTGCTGGTCGGCTTGATCGCCCACCTGGTGACGAGCAAGCAGAACTACGGCGACCTCTTCCACCTGGTGCGCCGCACCAAGCCGCTGTCGGTGGCGTCCGAGCTGCTGTGGCAGCTGCTGCCGCCGCAGACCTTCGCCTGCGACCGCATGGTCGTCACCGCCGCGCTGGAGCCCTACGACCGGGTGGGCGGCGACGGCTACGACTACGCCGTGGACGCCGGCCACGCGCACGTGGCCCTGTTCGACGCCACCGGGCACGACCTGCACGCGGGACTGACGACGGCGGTGGCGCTGGCCGCCACCCGCAACGCCCGCCGCGGCGGTCTGGGCCTGGTCGAGGCGGCCCGGCTCGCCGACCAGGCCATCTCCGTGCGCAACGGGCAGGACCGGATGACCTTCGCGACCGCCGTCCTGGCCAGGCTCGACCTGGACAGCGGCCGGTTGCACTACCTCAACGCCGGGCACCCGCCCCCGGTCCTGCTGCGCGACGGCCGGATGGTCAAGCTGCTGGACGCGCCCGTGCGCGTGCCGCTGGGCCTGGGAGCCCTCGGCGGGACCGGTGCGCGGCCCGCCACCGAGCAGCTGCGGCCCGGCGACCGGGTGCTGTTCCACACCGACGGCGTCACCGAGGCACGCAGCCCCGACGGAGCCCTGTTCGGCCTGGACCGCCTCGTCGGGCTCACCGAGCACCACGAAGCCGCCGGGCTGCCCGCCCCGGAAACCCTGCGCCGCATCGTCCACGCCGTGCTCGAACACCAGCGCGGACGCCTCCAGGACGACGCCACCCTCCTGCTGCTGGAGTGGACGACCACCGGGCAGCTCGCCCTGTTCCCCGTGATCTGACGGGGCGGCCACCCGGCCGACCCGACGCGTCAGCGCTCGTGGGCCACCACCCGGAACGTGGTCAGCTCGGGGTCGGCGGGGTCGGGCAGCTGCATCCCCGCGTGGAAACCGGAGCGCACGTAGTCCACGACCGCCTGGTTGATCACCTCGCCCGGCAGCACGGCGGGCGCGCCGGGCGGGTAGGGCGTGACCATCTCGGCGCTGATCCGGCCGACCGCCCGGTCCGCGGGCACCTGCTCGACGGCGGCGAAGAACGCGTCGCGCGGCAGCATCGCGGTCTCCAGCTGGAGTTCGTCCGGCGTGGGCAGGTCTACCGGTTTCGGCGCGGGCATCCCGTCGGCCGCCTCGACCAGCGCGCCCAGGGCGTCGAGCAGCACGCCGGCGGTGCGGTGGTCGTCGGCGTGGGTGAACTGCGCGACGACGCGCCGGTGGTCGGACAGCCCGACGGTGACGCGCCGGTGCTCGCGCAGCCAGTCGGCGGCCTGGTAGCCGCTGATGCCCAGCTCGTCCAGGTCGATGACCATCTTCAGGGGGTCGAGGGCGTGCGCGAGGCGCGCTCCGACGAACTCGGCCTCGCCCATGACGCGCAGGCCGGGCAGGTCACCCATCGCGGCGCGGGTGGCGCGCGCGAGCGCGAGGGTGGCGGTGAGCAGTTCCTCGCCGTGCTGGACCATGTGCCGCCGCCAGCCGTCCAGGGTCGCGTAGACCAGCGAGGTGGGGCTGGTGGTGGCGAGCAGGTCCTCGCGGGCCTTGAGCACGTTGGGGTCGACCAGGTCGCCCTGGAGGTGGAACACGGAGCTCTGCTCGACCGCCGCACCGGACTTGTGCACGCTGGTCACGACGACGTCCGCGCCCGCGTCCATGCCCCACTGCGGCAGGTCGGGGTGGAACGGCAGGTGCGCGCCCCACGCCTCGTCCACGATCAGCGGCTTGCCGAACTCGTGGCACACCTCGGCGACGGCCCGGATGTCACCGCAGGTCCCGTAGTCGTTCGGGGTGACCAGGAGCACGCCCTTGGCGTCGGGCTCGGCCCGCAACAGCTCCCGCACCTCGTCGGGGCCGGGCGGGTGGGACAGGTGCCGCTCGGCGTCCCAGTGCGGCGACAGCCACACCGGGCTCACGCCGCTGAGGATCAGCGCGGACACGACGGACTTGTGCGCGTGCCGCGGCACGATGATCTTCTCGTGCGGACCGGCGACCGAGAGCATGGCGCTCTTGACCGACAGCGAGCTGCCGCAGGTGGAGAAGAACGCGTGCTCCGCGCCCACGGCGTCGGCCATCAGCCGCTGGGCCCGCTCGACGACGCCCTGCCGGTTCGCCCGGTCGTCCAGGCCGTTGACCGGGATCACGTCCGAGGCGAACACCGCCTCGCCGACGACCTCCAGCACGCGCGGGTCCGCTCCGCGCCCCTGGCGGTGACCGGGCGGGTTGAACGGCGTGTAGCCCTGGTCGTGGAACGCCTGCAACGCTTCCAGCACGGGTGCTTCGCTGTGGTCCATGCCGGTGGAGTAACCACAACGGGGCCACTTGAACGCACGAGCCGTGCGACCTCGGCCATCGTGTGCGCGTGGGTCCGCCACGTCCACGAACGACCGGGGCGGATCATCCGCGGTACGGCCACGGGCGTGAGGTCAGGTGTGCGGTCGCGCGTCGAACGGGGATAATCGGATGCCCTGGCGCCTCCGGACGGGGCCGGGGCGCGTCCGCGAAGTACCGCGTTCGTGCGCGAGGTCACCGAGGCGGTGGTCGAGGCTCCTGGGCGGTCCGGTGCGTCGGCTTCCCTGCGGCAGCGAGGACGGGTGTTGGACGGGCAGCGTCGGGACCGGTTGGCACGGGTGGTCGCGGAGCACGTGGCCTCGCCCGGCCGCACGGAGTGGGCGCGGGCGCTGTGCGAGGTCTGCGTCCACGCCCTGGCCGGGGTCGACGCCACCGCGGTGACGTTGCGCAGCGGTCACCGGGCGCAGGAGCTGCTCGCTTCGAGCGACCGCTGGGCCGGTGCGCTGGAGGAAGCCCAGTACACCGTCGGCGAAGGTCCGGGGGTCGAGGCGTTCGGCACGGGCGGGCCCGTGCTGGTGGCGGACCTCAGCGCGGCCCGGTCGAGGTGGCCGGGGTTCGCGGACCTGGCCGAGGAGGAGGGGCTGGCAGCGGTGTTCGCCTTCCCGTTGCGGCTCGGTGGCACCACGCTCGGGACGCTGGACCTCTACCGCCGCCGACCGGGCGGCCTGTCGCCCACCGTGCTCGGCGACGCCGCCGTGCTGGCCGACCTGACGGTCCTGTGGCTGCTCGACCACAGCGACACCACGGGTGGCGGTGTGCGCGTCGAGGTCTCCTACCAGGACGTCAACATCGCCACCGGGATGCTCGCGGCACAGCTGCGGATCAGCCTGGAGGACGCCTTCGCCAGGCTGCGGGCGCACGCCTTCGCGAGCCGGAGGTCGGTGCTCGACGTCGCACGCGACGTGCTGGCACGTCGCCTCCCCCTCGACCAGCTCGCGGACTGACCCGCCACCGCGCCGCGCCGGGAGCGGTTCGTGTGCTGCCGAGGTGGCCGCTCCCGACCGGATCGCCGCCGTGTCGAGCGAGATCACGGCGAAGGTGGTCGACGGCGGTGACGCCGAGGCGGTGCTGCGCATGGCCACGACCGCGTGCGCCCTCGACCTCGACCCCGACCCGGGGGCCGGCTAGCGCCCACCCCAGTCCGGATCGGCCCGACCGTCGGCCGCCGCGTCCACCACCGCCGCCACCGACCCGCCACCTCCGGCACGGAGATCCGCTGGCACTGCCGCGTCCCGCGCGCCGGCTGCCGGCCACCGACCCGGAGGACCCGGAGCTGCGGCTGGCGTGCGGGGCGGCGGTGCGGGCGGAACCGGGCGCGTGGACCGGCCCACGGGTGGACGACGGCGTGCCGCCCGCCTCGACCGGGGTGCGCCCCGCGCCGCAGGACGAGTGGGCGCTGCGCGACTTCCAGGCCGCCGAGCGCGCGCCGGGGGCCGCCGGGTCCACCGTCGCCGCCACGATGAACAGCGTCACGGAGGCGAAGACCGGTTCGGTGGCGAGGTGGTGCGGCCACCGCTCGGCATCGCGCTCGGTGAGGCGGTTCGCGGTGACCGCCCGCGCTGTGACGCGTTGCAGGCCCTCGGCGAGGTCGAACCGGTGGACGCCACCGCACGCGCGTCAGATGACCGCGGCGATGGTGCCGACGCCCAGTGCGCACAACGCGACGGAACTCAGGCCCGCCAGCCCGCGCGACACCCGGGGCCGGCGCAGCCACCCGACCGCCCTGGCCGCGCCGGCCACCAGCGCCGCCAGCCAACCGAACGCCACCACCGCGTCGACCAGGCCGAGCACCATGATCGTGCCCACGGCGATGGCCTCGGCGGGCAGGAACTGCGGCACCACCGCCAGGAAGAACAAGCCGACCTTCGGGTTGAGCAGGCACGAGAGCACACCCGACCGGAACGACGGGCCCCACCGCGACCGCACCGGTCCCCCACCGCCCGGGTCGACCACCTCGTCGCGGCGGAGGAACCCGACCACCCCCAGGTACAGCAGGTAGAGGCCGCCGACGACCTTCACCACGAGGAACGCGGTGGGCGAGGAGCGCAGCAGGTCCGCCAGCCCCAGCGCCACGGCCGCCGCCCAGAACAGCGAGCCGATCGCCGACCCCGCCGCCGCCAGCACGCCGAAACGAGGGCCGGCCAAGCCGTACCGCAGCACGAGGAAGGTGTCCGGTCCCGGAGCGATGGCCAGCAGCAGGCACAGGCCCGCGAACCCGAGCAGCGCCGTGCCGGTCATGCGCTCACCCGCCGATCGTGACGCCGAGGCCCTTGCCGTACCGGCGCACTTCGGCGCGCGCCGCCGCGAGGTCGTCGAGGGTCAGGCCGGGCATCACCGCCTCGACGTAGTCCGCCATCGCCGACTCCCGGTCGATCAGGTCGGTGTCGCGCCACCGCCGCGCCAGCTCCTCGTGCCGGTTCCGGTCCGGCAGCGTGACACCGAGTTCCCGCGCCCGCGCCAGCGCGCCGGCCGGGTCGAGCAGCATCTTGAAGTCGAGCGAACCCGGTTCCGGTGACAGCACCTCGACGTCCAGCGACGCGATGCTGCCCACGCCGGAGTCCAGCATCGCCTTCATCGAGTCCACGTTCTCCCGCAGCAGCCGCTCGTCCATGCCGAGGTGGCCGACGACGAAGCCGACCTTGAGCAGCAGGCCCGCGTTCTCGGCCGACTTCAGCGCACGCACGTTGTGGTCGAACATCTTCTCCGCCCCGAACGGGGAGTTCGCCTCGCGGATCGACACCAGCGGCTTGTTCATCGCGCGCAACGAGGTCGGCGTGCCCGCGTCGAGGCCCACCATGAGCTGGCGGACGCCGAGCGACCGCAACGTCGTCGCGCGCCGCTCGTCGGACAGCCCGTCGGCGCGCGCGTAGCCGACCAGCACCGGCCGGTCGTCCTCGGGCAGCGCGCTCCACCAGCCGGGCGGCGCGGCCGCCATCCCGCGCAGCAGCTTCCCGAACGTCAGCGGCAGCTCGTCCGAGGTCAGGTAGAGGTAGTCGAAACCCTCGTCGTGGGCGGCGCGGACGACCTCCCAGGCCGTCTCCGCGTCCGGCACCGAGTTCCGCCACAGGCCGCCGAACTGGATCGAGCAGAACGAACACGCGTCGTCGCGGGCGAACTTGATGCACCCGCGCCCGATCTCCACCGGCACCCCGGCGTGCACGCGGCGTCCGGTGAGCTCGTGGAACGTGGGCGAGACGCGCTTGGCGAAGTTGTCGCGGTACAGCCGCGAGTGGTCGAAGCCGCGGTCGATCAGGGAGTAGTCCAGCGCGGTGTAGATCGGCTCCGGGCGCTGGGCCTCGCCGCGCAGTTCGCCGTCGCGGTAGGCGAGCAGCCCGGCGTAGCCGCCCGCCGGCTCGCGCCCCTGCGCCAGCGCGGCGACGAACGCGACGAAGCCGCCGACCACCTCGTTGCCGACGAACGCGTAGTCGATCACCCCGCGCCGGGCGGACATGCACTCCCGGGGCAGCGCGGTGATGTGGTCGTTGCCGAAGATCGTGACGATCCGGGGGTTGATCCGCTTCGCCGCGCGGCACAGGTGCAGGCCGGCTTCGTAGGTCGCGGTGAGGGCGCTGACGCACAGGGCCAGGATGTCGCCCGCGTTGTCCTCGACGTAGGCCGGCACTTCCGGCCAGGGCATCACCGTTCCGTCGAGGTAGACGGGTTCCACGCCGGGCACGGCGCGGAGGGCGGAGGCGAGGGTGAGCACGCCGAGGTTCGGGAAGTCCGACCAGTCGGTGTGTTCCTCCGGCCTCGTCACCGTGCACGAAGCGCCGTCGATGACGGTGTTGGAGTTCGGCGGGCTGACCACGAGCACTTTCACTGCCGCACGACCTTTCGCGACCCCCGGACAGCGGTCGACGCGCGCGAACGGGGACGGCGTTGTGCTCGCGACCCGCGCGAACACCCCTTCCGAGGATGTCCACCGGACTTCGACGCGTCAAGGGACAGGCGCGTCCTCCGGGCCAGACCCATCACCCGGTCGTCGTAGCACCGGTGTCGAGGCCGCGGCGCCACCGGCCGGATCACGGGTCGAGCGTGGTCCGGGCAGGCCGGTCCCACCTGCGTCGGGCGCGCCCGGCCGGCATCCCCGCCCACGAACTCCGCGCCGTCCGCGTGGGCCCGGCCGTGCGGTCGATCCCGGCCTGCACGTCGTCCTCGGAGAGGATCACGCGGAACAGCTCCGCCGCCGCCCCCGTCCGTGGTGGGCGACATCGACCGCGCGGAGACCCGGCCCGGCCGGGAGTTCCCCTCCGATCACCGACCCGGTCCGCCTCGACCAGCGCCGCACCGCCACCGACCCTGGCACGTCGGTCGATCGACCAGGTGCCGGGCGCACACCGCCTTGACGTGATCACGGCCCCGACCAGCGGCCGGGCGTGGCCGACCGACTACGCGGGCGACCCCGCCGGTCCCGGCTCCGCCACGCCCCGGTCGTCACTGCCCGGCCGAGGCCGGGGGTCGGTGCGCGTACGCCGGCGCGAGCGTCGACCCGACGATCACGCGGCGGTTTCCGGCAGCCAGTCGTGACCGGTGTCACGGGTCAGGACCGCCACCACGTCCTCGATCCGCCCGCGCTGCCGGAACGCCCGCCGTTGGCGGACGGCGCCGTTGCCGTTCTGGAGGACCTTGGTGAGCAGGGCGTTGACCGCGTGCAGCTCCCCGCTGCGGCGCAGGGCCGGCCGGACGTGGCGCAGCAGCCCCCGCACCAGGTGCGCGGCCGGCACGCGGCGGTTGCCGAACAGGTCGACGCCGTCGCCCTCGATGCCGTCGTGCGCGGCGCGCCAGTAGGCCGCGCGCAACGCCTCGGTGGTGACCGGCAGCCCCCGCTCACCCCGGCGCACCGCCTCCAGGGCGGTGCCGACCAGGGCGCGCACCAGGGCGGCGAGCAGGATCGACTCGTCGACCGTGGCGGGCACGTCGGAGACCCGGACCTCGACGGTGGGCAGGTGGTCGGAGGGCCGCACGTCCCAGTACACCATCGCCGGGTCCAGCACCGCCCCGCTGTCGACCATCGTGGCCAGCACGGCGTCGTAGTGCTCCGCGGACGTGAAGTACGGCGGCGCGCCGGAACACGGCCAGCGGCTGTTGAGCACCGACCGCCAGCTCGCGCAGCCGGTGTCGACGCCCTGGTGGATCGGGGAGTTCGCGGTCAACGCGAGCAGCACCGGCAACCAGGGCCGGAGGTGGTTGCACACCTGCACCGCGGTCTCGCGGTCCGGCACGGCGACGTGCACGTGACAGCCGCACACGCCGTGCTCGGCGGCCAGCAGGCCGTAGCCCTCCCCGATCCGCCGGTAGCGGTCGGAGTCGCTGAAGGGCTGCCCCATCGGACCGGTCAGGGGCACGCCGACCGCGAGCAGCCGCGCCCCCGCCTGCATGGCCGCCGCCGCGGCCGTCGACCGCGCGGCCAGCAGGTGCCCGCGCACCTCGCGCAGCGTGCGGCACACCGGTGTGTTGCTCTCCACCTGCACCCTGGTCAGCTCGGGTTGCAGGTCCGCGCCCAGCCGGTTGGCCGCCTCGACGACCTCCCCGGCCACCGGGACGGGCAGGCCGCTGTCGTCGACGACCAGGAACTCCTCCTCCACACCCAGGGTCGGCACGTCGGCGTCCGGAAGGGGCTGATCAGCGTTGATCATCGTGTCCTCATCGCTCGCTGGTGGTCAACACGCGGGTGCGCCCGCGGGCCGCCCTCACGCGAGCGTGACGACGGCACGATCCCGCACGAGGGCAGCCGCGTGGCTGTCGGCACACTGCTTGACCGACGAGAATCCCCTCGCGGCCCCGGTCGGACGAATCCGGGAGGCCGTCGAGGGGAGCCCGGAATACCACTCGGGAGTACGGACGAAACCAGGGAACCGACCCGACGCCGGCGCGAGCCCACGCGTCCCGAGCAGCCGCCTGTCCGGGGAACCGCCGTCCGGAGGTCGCGGGCTATCGCGGGCCGCGGGTGGCGAACGCGTCGGCGCCGGCGCGGACGCGGAAGGGTTCGAGGTCGGCGCGTTGCCGTGCGGCGCGGTCGATGAGGTGGTCGAAGTCGATGTCCGGCAGGCGTTCCCGGAGGCCCGCGAGGTCGCGCAGCGTCGTCCAGAGCTGCTTCTTGCCGTCGATCCCCATCGCGAGGAACTCCAGCTCCTCGAACCTGCTCAACGGCGAGTAGGACACCAGCCGGCCGTTGCGCTTGAGCCGGCCGAGGCGTTCGGCCCCGAACGCCAACCCGGTCTTGACGGGGTCGGTGCGCACGCCGAGCCGCCCCATGATCGCGCGGAACGTCTCGACGTCCTCCGCGATGGCCGCCGCGACGCCGCCCACCGCGACGCCGAGTTCGGTGCCGCGGTTGTTCCGCTGGGCACGTCGCGCCAGCTCGCGCCACAACACGCCCATCGCGAGCTGGTCCCGGAGGTAGATGCCCAGAAAGTCGTCCACGGGCACGAGGTACCCGTTCCGTCGCCCGCCGGAACCACCTCTCCCACGGGTGAACCGTTCACCTGGACCACGGCCCCGGCCGCCCTCTTCGGACGGAGGCGCCGGTGGTCGGCCGCTCACCGCGTCGGGTCGGCCGGCGGCGGCAGCACGTACGTGTCGCCGCGGTCGAGGTAGGTGACCTCGGCGGCGGGGCCGCGGCGGGTCACCTCGGCGGCGAAGTCGGACAGCGGGGACTTCATCAGGCCGTAGTCGTCGTAGTGCACCGGGACGGCGTGCCGGGGGCGGAGCAGTTCCAGCAGGTCGACGCCCTGCGTGCCGTCCATCGTCAGCAGGATGCCGAGGAACTTGGTGCCGCCCAGGTGCACCACGGCCACGTCGATCGAGGGGTAGCGCTCCCGGATCTCGCGGAGGTCGTCGTGGACCAGCGTGTCGCCGCTGAAGTACACGCGCAGCGGCGGCGCGCCGGGTCGGGCGCGGTACTCGACCAGGCTGCCCATCACCGGCGGCAGCAGCGCGGCCACCGGGCCCAGCGCGTGCCTGCCCGGCAGGGCCGTCACGGTCAGCACCGCCTCGCCCTTGGTCAACACCTGCTCCGACCACCTGGCCAGCACGACCGGCTCGCGGAAACCCCGCCGCGCCAACCGCTTCGCCGCGTGCGCGGTGGTCAGGATCGGCAGGTCGCGGTCCAGCTCGCGCGCCGCGACCCGGTCGAAGTGGTCACCGTGGAAGTGCGACAGCACGACGGCGTCCAGCGGGGGCAGGTCGGCGATCTCCAGCGCGGGGTCCGCGCGCCGCCGGGAGAACAGTCCCTGGCCGAAGTACGCCCACTGTCCTCTGTGCAGGAAATTGGGATCGGTCAGCAGCGTGAACGGGCCCATGCGGAGGACGGTGGTGGCGTTGCCGACGAAGAACAGCGAGTCGTCCGGCACGGCTGACCCCTTTCGACGGGAGCACGGCGGCTCCGAACAGTCCGATTACCCACCGACGCCCCCGCCAACCACGGCCGCGCGGCGGCTGCTCACCTCGACCGCGCACTGCGCCGACGCCCGCTCGCGCACCGGAGCGACGGCGTGCGGGTAGGCCGCCGCGCACGGGGTAGCCGGTGGGCATGGTGAAGCGTGCGCTGTGGCAGGGGCTGGTGGCCGGCGCGGCCGGCGCGGCCGTGATGACCATCGGGGAGAAGCTGGAGCAGCGGGTGACCGGGCGGCCCGACTCGCACGTGCCGGCCAGGGTGCTGGAGCGGCTGCTCGGGATGCCCGAGCAGGCCGGGAAGCAGCCGCGCGCGGTCAACCTGGCCATGCACTTCGGACAGGGCGCGCTCGCCGGGGTGGTGCGGTCGCTGATGGCCAACGCGGGGCTGCGCGGTCCGGTGGCGTCGGCGATGTTCACCGTGGTGCGGCTGACCAACGACCAGATCCTGGAGAACGCCACCGGTGTCGGCGCGCCGCCCCGGACGTGGCCGCGTTCGGAGCTGCTGGTGGACCTGCTGCACAAGTCGGTCTACGCCTTCGCCACCGGTGCGGTGGCCGACGCGCTGGCCGCGCGGGGCGGGCCCGGTCCGGGGCAGCGCCACGCCGCGCGGCTGCCCGGTCGGCGCTCGGACGTCGGGCCGGTGCCCCGCGCGGTGTCGAGCAGCCGCTGACGCCGACCTGACGGACGCCCGGTGAAGGCGGCTTCCGGCCGCGCCGGTGAGGCGGGGGACGGTCTGCTGCACCGCACGCCGGCCGCCTCCGAGGAGCAGCTCGTGCCGCACGGCCGGCAGGGCACGCCCACGGACTCCTGACCGGGCGGTCCGCCGGCCGGCGCGCCTGCCGCGGTGCGCCGGACCGCCACGCCGGACCGCCACGCCGGACCGGCTCCGCCGGCCGGGTCCGCCGGCCGGGTTCGGCCGCCACATCCCACCGTCTGCGTGATTCCCCCCGACGTCGTTCGGTGCCAGGGTGGAATCCCGACGACCGGGGGTGACCGTGCGTGAAGGGCTGATCGGCGCCCGGGTGAGCCGCGCCGAGGACGTGCGGATGCTCACCGGGCGGGCGGTGTACATCGACGACGTCCGGCCGCCGGGCGTCCTGGAAGCGGCCGTGCTGCGCAGCCCGCACCCGCACGCCAGGGTGCTGCGCGTCGACACGGCGGCGGCCGCGGCGCACCCCGGTGTGTTCGCCGTGGTGACGGGAGCGGACGTGCAGAAGGTCGTGCACCGGCCGCAGCCGGTGATCTGGCGGCTGGGCCCCGACGCGCCGCAGCCCGTCGCGTACCCGCTCGCCGTCGACAAGGTGCTGCACAGCGGGCACGGGGTGGCGGCCGTCGCCGCCGTCGACCGCGCCGTCGCCGAGGACGCGGTCGAGCTGATCGACGTCGAGTACGAGCCGCTGCCCGCCGTCACGACGCTGGAGCAGGCGCTGGCCCCGGACGCGCCGCGCCTGCACGAGGACTGGCCGGACAACGTCGCCGGCCGCACCGTGGTGGCGCGGGGTGACGTCGGGGCGGCGTTCGCGGAGGCCGACGTGGTGCTGCGGGAGACGTTCGACTTCGCCCGGCAGCTGGGCGCGCCCCTGGAGACGCGAGGCGTCGTCGCGACGTGGGACCCGTTCACCGACCGCCTGGACGTGTGGCTCAACACCCAGGCCCCGCACCTCGCCCGCGAGCTGTTCGCCGAGGTGCTCGGGCTGTCGGCGGACAAGGTCCGGGTGCGGGTGCCCGACATCGGCGGCGGGTTCGGCAGCAAGTTCGAGTTCTACGGCGACGAGGTGGTGGCCGCCGTGCTGTCCCGCGCGACCGGGCGGCCGGTGAAGCTGGTCGAGGACCGGCGGGAGAGCTTCGTCGCCACCTCGCACGCGCGGGAGCAGCGGATCGAGGTCGAGTTGGCGGCCCGCGCCGACGGCACGATCACCGGCCTGCGCGGCACCCTGCACGGGGTGCTCGGCGCGACCTTCAGCACCGTCGGCCTCAGCCCGTGCGTGACCGCCGCCTCGGTCATGTCCGGGCCGTACGCCATCCCGGCGTACGAGATGGCCGTCGTCGGCGTCGTCACCAACAAGACACCGTACGGCTCGTACCGGGGCTTCGGGCTGCCGAAGGCGAACTTCGTGCACGAACACCTGGTCGAAGCCCTCGCCCGTCGGTTGGGCATGGACGCGCACGACGTGCGGCGGCGCAACTTCATCACCGAGTTCCCCTACCAGAGCCCGGTCTTCGTCTACGACAGCGGCCGGTACGCCGAGTGCCTCGACCTGTGCCTGGACGCCGTGCGGCAGGCCGGCTGGGCGGATTTCGTCACCGACGCGCGGGCACGCGGCGAGCACGTCGGCATCGGCTACGCCTTCCACAACCAGGTGTCGGCGCTCGCGCCGTCCCGGCTCGTCAACCTGGCCGGCCTGCACCACTCCGGGTTCGACGAAGCCGTGGTGCGCATCGACTCCACCGGCCACGTCTCCGTCCACACCGGACAGACGTCGATGGGCCAGGGCATCCACACGGCCCTGGCGCAGGTGGCGGCGCACGCCCTGGACGTGCCGCTGGACCACGTCACCGTCGTCGCCGGCGACACCGATTCCAGCCCGTACACCGGGTACGGCACCGCGGCCAGCCGGGCCGCCGCGGTCGGCGGAGCGGCGGTGCTCAACGCCGCAACCCGCCTGCGCGCCAAGGTGTTGCGCATCGCCGCGCACGTCCTGGGAACCCCGCCGGAGGAGTTGGTGATCAACGACGGCGTGGTGTCCGCGCCGGGTGCGGCGGTGACCTTCGCCGAGATCGGGGACGCGGCGTACCGGCGGCTCCACGGCGCGCTGCCCGACGACGAGCCGCCCACGCTGCACGAGCGCGAGGTGTACGACCCGGCCAACGTCGCCACGGCGTTCGGGTGCACGGCCGTCCTCGCCTCCGTCGACGTCGAGACCGGCGTCGTCCAGCTCCTCGGCCACCTCATGGCGCACGACTGCGGCACGCTGATCAACCCGATGATCGTGGAGGGCCAGCTGTCCGGCGGCGCCGCGCAGGCCATCGGCGGCGCGCTGTACGAGCGGCTGGTCTACGACGCGTCCGGCGCGGCGTCGACGCGGTCCTTCGCGGACTACCTGCTGCCGACGGCGACCGTGGTGCCGCCGATGGCGGTGCGCCACATGGAGACGCCCGCCGAGCACGTCCCCGGCGGCTTCAAGGGAGCGGGCGAGTCCGGGGTGATCGGCGGTGGTGCCGCGATCGCGCACGCCGTGCAGGACGCGCTGTCGGAGTTCGGGGTGCGGATCACGGCGCTGCCGATCACACCCCCGGACCTGCTGGCGGCGATCCGCGCGGGGGCCGACCGGTGAAGGCCGCGCCGTTCGAGTACCTGCGCGCGTCCACGGTGGACGAGGCGGTCGGCGCGCTCGGTCCGGGCGCGGTCGTGCTGGCGGGCGGGCAGAGCCTGGTGCCGCTGCTGAACCTGCGGTCGCGGCGGCCGGAGCTCGTGGTCGACGTGTCCCGGCTGCCGCTCACCGACATCGGGACGACCGGGACCGGGTCGTTGGCGCTCGGCGCGCTGACCCGGCTCCGCGCCGCCGAGACCTCCCCCGTGGTGGCCCGAACGCTGCCGCTGCTGGCTGAGGCGCTGACCTGCGTCGGCCACGTGTCCGTGCGCAACCGCGGCACGGTCGGCGGCAGCGTCGCGCACGCCGACCCGGCCGCCGAGCTGCCGGCCGTCTTCCTGGCGTCGGACGCGGTCTTCACCGCCCGGAGCGCCGACGGCGTCAGGACCATCGCCGCCGGCGACTTCTTCCGCGGCCCGCACCGCACCGCGCTCGGGCCGGGCGAACTGCTCACCGCCATCCACGTCCCGCTGCCGCCGCCGGGCACCCGGCACGGCGTGGCGGAGCTCAGCCGCCGACCCAACGACCTCGCGGTGACGGCGGTCTTCACCTCGGTGACGCTCGCGCGCGGGGTCGTCGCCGATGCCCGGATCGCCGTGGCGGGCGCGGCGCCCACCCCGATCCGGGCCCGCGCGGCGGAGGACCTCCTGCGCGGCGAAGCACCCTCCCCCGACCTGCTGGCGGCGGCGGCCGACGCGGCGGCGGCCGCCACCGACCCGGCCGACGACCTGCACGCGCCGGCCGCGTACCGCCGCGACATGACGGCCGTCCTCACCCGCAGGGCACTACGACAGGCGGTAGCCGAGTGAAGGTCTCCCTCACCGTGAACGGCCGCACCTGCTCGGCCGACTGCGAACCACGCCGCACGCTCGCCGACTTCCTGCGCCACGACCTGGGTTTCACCGGCGTGCGCGTCGGCTGCGAGCACGGGGCCTGCGGCTCGTGCACGGTCCTGGTGGACGGCGCCACGGCCCGCGCCTGCTGCGTCCTCGCGGTCCAGGCGGACGGCTCCGACGTCACCACCGCCGAGGGCCTGGCCACCACGTCCCTCAACCCGCTCCAGGAGTCCTTCCGCCGCCATCACGCGCTCCAGTGCGGCTTCTGCACGCCGGGGATGCTCGCGGTGGCGACGGAACTGCTGCGGGAGAACCCCTCGCCGACCGAAGCCGAGATCCGCACCGCGATCGCCGGCAACCTGTGCCGCTGCACCGGCTACCACAACATCGTCGCCGCGATCGCCGCGATGCGCGAACCGAACCGGGACGACGAGCCGTCCGCCGGCGACGCCGGAGCGAGCGTGGCCGGGAACCCGGGCCGGACCGATCCGTAGGCGTCGGCCGGACGATCCACGCCACCGGCGGTTCCGGGACACCGACACACCGGACCTCGGCCCCGGTCACCGCGCGGAGGTGACGGAGGCCGAGCCGGCGGCCAACACACCCCGTTCGCCGCTGCAACCGCCAGGCCGGCGTCGCCGGGCCCCACTACCCGCCGCTGGTCGTGCTGGAGTTCTTCCAGCTCCTCGAAGTTCGGCCCCGGTTCGGGGGCGCGCTCGGCGGCGTGGGTGTCCGGGCGTTGTCGGCCGGCGCGCTGACCGGTGCGGTGGTGGCGTCGCTGCTGGTGTTCGGGGTGTCGCTCGCGCCCGGGCCCGGCTCCGCGCCGTCGAAGTACCGGACGGACATCGACCTGTGGCACCCGGAGACCGCGATCCGATCGCACCCGAACCCGGCCTGGCAGCCGGAGCTGCGCCGGGCGACGACGCGACGCCCTATTCGCCACCGTTCCCGGCGTGCATCTCGGGGCACGGCACGTTCGCCCGAAGATCGGGACGGACCGGATCGCCACCGGGTACGGGACCCACGTGTCGGCGGTGGGCCGGAAGCTCGACGGGGCCGAGGAACCCGGCTGGCAGGTCACCGCGACCGACGGGACCGCAGCACTCCAGGGCGCGGGCAGCGCGGGCCTGCTGACATACCTGTCCGGCTCGGCCACCTACGGCCCGGTGCCCGTCACCGTGGACGACGTCAACGCCTTCCGCGCGGCGGAGTAGCGGTGAACCCGGCGATGTCGTGCCCCGGCGTTCCCGTCCGGCCGGGTCCACGAAGGACACGCTCGGTGATGCCCGAGCCGGAACAGCCCGACAGCGACGACCCCGAGCCCCCTGGCGCACCACTGCGGTGCCGCCCGCGCCCGTATCACCCGGTCGAGTCGCCCACGGTACCTGTTCGGGCGATGTCCGGCCGCTCCCGCCGCCACCATCCTGTGCTTCCCGCGTCAACCGGCGAGCCACGGGGGTCGTTCGTCGCCACCGCCGATACCGACGCCCACCTCACCGCGCGGTCGCGCACGGCACCGGCTCCGACCGGCGCCGCGGGTAGATCACGAACTGCTGCTGGAGAAGGGGCTCATGGGCACGGTGTGGAAGGGCGATGACGAGGTCGCCGCCGGTTTCGACAGCTACGACGACCTGTTCGAACGGACCCTCGGCTACCCGGCGGTGTTCTCCGCGCTCGGGCTCGGCGCGCCGGAGGTCCGCACCGTGCTCGACTACGGCTGCGGACCGGGCAAGATCGCGCTGCGCGTGGCGGAGCGGTACGACGTGGACGTGCACGCGGCCGACATCTCCGACCGGATGCTGCACATCGCGCGGACCCGGCGCGCGCACCCCCGCATCCGCTACCACCTGATCGGACGGCCGTCGCTGGACTTCCTGCCCGACGACTCGGTCGACGCGGCGATGTGCTGCTTCGTGTTCGTCACCGTGGGCGACCCGGACCGGCTCCGGGCGATCACCGCGGAGGTCCACCGGGTGCTGCGGCCGGGTGGGCGCTTCGCCGTGCTCGACACCAACCCGGACACCACCGGGATCCGCTTCTCCACCTTCCGCACCGGGGAACCCGCTACCCGGTACGAGCCGGGGCAACAACGGCGCACGGTGCTGTACCTGCCCGACGGCGGCGCACTACGACTCCTCGACCACCACTGGCCCCGCGACACCTGCCGGGACCTGCTCGCCGAAGCCGGTTTCCGGGACGTCGACTCCATCACGCCCCTGCTCGGGGACACCGACCGCCCACCACCCGGCGCCGAACACCCCGCCGAGGCCGTCCACCCGCCGTTCCTCATCACGGCAGCGACGAAGTGAGCACTCCGAGTGCGGTCATCCGCGGACATGGCGGACTTGATCAACCCCGCACCTGAGCAGGACCTCGCCCCTCGCGGGCGAAGTGGGGTTCCGCCGCTTCCAGTCGCGGTACCGGGACGCCCAACCGTCGTGCTTCGGCCAGGGTGTCCCGGCAGACCTCACGCGGCTCCTCGGCGTCGGGGTCGCAGTGCGCCGCGAAGAGCACGCGCACGGGCGGGACATGAGCGGTCAGCCAGGCGAGCGCGCGGGCCGTCAGCCAGGTGGGCGCCCGGAACAGCAGCACACCTGCCCGGTGCCGTCGCAGGTCGAGGCCGCGCGCCTGGAGCAGCGGCAGCAGTTCACGGCCGGTCAGCAGCGCCTCGCGCAGGTCGCCCGCCGCCCCGACCAGCCCGGACAGCGACCCCAGCCGCACGCCCTGCGAGAACAGGGCGGCATCCGACACGAAGTGGACCCAGAGCCAGCCGCGGAAGTCGGGCCGCTCCTTGATCCGGAACCCGGCCTCGCGGAACGCCCGGCGCACGGCCCGCTCCCGATCGGTCGGTGGCCCGCCGAGGGTACCGAAGACGACCGACGGCAGCAGCGCACCGCGGAGCACACCGTCCGCGCCGAAACCGCCACCGGCCTGGGGGAAGCCCCAGGCGACCCGGTCGACGGGAAGCGCGCCGACCGCGGTCGGCGGCTCGGTCCAGACGTTGCCGAAGACCAGCACCGTGGCCCGGCCGACACGCGGGGCCAGGAAGGCCGTCGCCTCCGCGAGGCGGTGGTGCGGCACGCTGAGCACGATCAGGTCGAAGGCGTGGTCCGGCTCCAGCACCTCGCGGTAGCGCACCGGCCACTTCCCGGTGACGCGCTTGCCTCGCACCCGGTGCCGCGTATCGATCAGGTCGGGGTCGACCGCGTCCCCGTACGTCGCCGCGCGGCCGGGCCGGACGTAGCACTCGACGTCGTGCCCCGCCTGGTGCAGGGCCCAGCCGTAGGTGGTGGCGATCACGCCCCGGCCGAACATGAGGATCTTCACGCTGTGTCCCGTCCGGTACGCTCGATTTGGAGACGATCTCCACTTCTTGCAAGATATGGAGGTCACCTCCACTTGTCAACGCGAGGTAGCGCATGACCACCGACAAGCCGCTGCGGGCCGACGCCCGACGCAACCGCGATGCCCTGATCGCCAAGGCACGAGAGGTCTTCGACACCGGAGACTTCTTCGACCTGCGCTTCGACGACTTCGCCCGACTGGCCGGAGTCGGCACCGGCACGCTGTACCGCCACTTCCCCACCCGCGAGGCACTTGCCGAGGCGGTCTACCACGGGGAAGTCGCCGCGCTGTGCGACCGCGCCCGCCGACTACAGGCCACACTGCCTCCGGCGGAGGCACTGGCGACCTTCCTACGCGACATGGTCGACCACATAGCCGCCCACGAGGGCCTGGCCCGGACGCTGGCCACGCTCATGGCCGATCGCTCGGGCGGCCTCGCCGAGGGCAGCCGGGCGCTGGAGCAGGCCGTCACCGAGCTGATGGCCGCCGCCGTACAGGCCGGAACCGTGCGCGACGACGTGGACGCCGGTGCCGTGATGATGGCACTGCACGGCATCAGCGCGGCCCACGACCGCCCCAACTGGCGGGCCGAGGCCGACGATGTCATCACCCTCGTGCTGGACGGTCTGCGCCGCCCACTCTGACAAGGCGCAACACGAAGTCGCCGACGACGATGACGGCGGCCGGCACCGGCACTTGCAGGCCGAGCGCGGTGGGGCGGCCGTGCCGTGGTCCACCAGCAGCAACTGCTGCACCACGCTCAGCCGCCCGCCGGTCCGCCGCACGACCGACGTGACGCCGGCACCCTACGGCAGCACGTCCGCCAGTAACGCGAGCAGCACAGCCCGGAACGCGAACGACTCGGTGCGGCCCAGCGACCCATCTTGTCCAGCGACCGCGACACCTTCGTTCCACGCGTCTGACATGTCGTTCCTCCTCTACTCGCTAACCCTGACCGGAAGCTCTCGACCGCAGTCCTGCATCGGGAGTTCAGCCAGCCGGTCGACCCGACTGGATCACTCTCGGAGAAGCCTGACCACCGCTGGGCGAACCGCACCCCGGCGTGATCGGGTCGACATGATCGTTGACCTCCAGCATGGTCGAGGTCTTAGCGTCGCCGCCATGACCGCAACAACCGTCGCGGACGTGCGGCGACCGCCGAAGTCCCTGCTGGTGACGCTGCTCGGCGTCAGCACGATGACGATCATGGCCAGCGCCACGATCACCCCGGCGCTGCCGGGCATGGAGCGGCACTTCGCCGGCGAGCCGCACGCGCAACTGCTGGTGCGCCTGGTGCTGACGCTGCCGGGTCTGCTGATCATGCTGTCCGCCCCGCTGCTGGCCCGGCTCAGCGGCCGCACGGGTCGTGTGCCGGTGCTGGTGGCGTGCCTGGCGCTCTACACCGTCGGCGGCGGTTCGGGGCTGGTGCTGGACTCGCTGCCCGGACTGCTGGTCGGGCGGGCGCTGCTCGGCGTCGGCATCGCGGGCATCATGACCACGTCGACCGCCCTGCTCGCCGATCACCACCCCGCCGGGGAGCACGGCCGGGTGCTGGGCCTGCAGGGCGCGGCGATGGGCTTCGGCGGGGTCGTGGCGATGCTGCTGGGCGGCGTGCTGGCGACGGAGGGCTGGCGCGGGCCGTTCGCGGTGTACCTGCTGGCGGTGCCGATGCTCGTCCTCGTGCTCCGGTTCGTGCCCGAGGTGGCCGTGCAGCCCGCACAAGGCGTCTCGGAGGGCACGCCGTGGCAGCGGCGGTCGCTCGGCTTGTACGCGCTGATGTTCCTGGGCGTCGTGGCGTTCTACACCGTGCCGACCCAGGCCCCGTTCTGGCTGGCCGAGGTGGGCGGAGCGGGCCCGGTGGTCACCGGTGCCCTGATCGCGGCGGTGAACCTGGCGATGACCCTGGTGGGCCTGAACTACCGACGACTGCGCACCCGGTGGGACTTCCCGGCGCTGGCGACGGCCATGTTCGCGGCGCTCGCCGTCGGGCTGTTCCTGGTCGGTTCGGCGGGCACGCTGTGGACAGCCGGTCTCGGCATGGTGGTGGTAGGCGTCGGCGTCGGCCTGCAGAACCCGACCATCAACGGCTGGCTGGTCGCCTCCGTCTCCCCCGGCGCGCGGACCAAGGCACTGGGACTGCTCACCTCGGCCCTGTTCCTCGGCCAGTTCTCCTCACCACTGATCGCGCAGCCCCTCATCGACACCGTCGGCCTCGGCACGACGTTCGTCCTGGCCGGCACACTCGCCGCGGTCGTAACCGGGGCGCTGATCATCACCCGCCTACCGCGCCGCAGGTGACCCGCCGGCGATCCACGCAGTCCGCGAACCCCTTGGCCGCGCAGTACGGCAGACGCGGCGTCGAGCGAGGCCGAGCACCTTGGCACCGAAAGCGTGGAGCTTGTAGCCGCAGGCGGCCAACGAACGGGACGATGCGTCGGCCCGCCGATCGCAGAGTGACCTCAACACCGTTCGCGACCTTGCCGCGCGCGAGGATGTGCTATCGGACATGAACTGGGTCGCATCCCTTCGGCCGCTCTCTCCATCAGGCGACGTTGTGGCGTGTGGTCAGGGTGCAGAGCACCAGCGGACAGCGGAGTGCGCGTCGGAAGCCTTACCAGGGCGGATTTCCGGCGTCGTCGAACAGCGCTCCGGCCATGCCCGAGTCCAGCCGCGCCAACCTGCTCGAAGGCATGGCCGCCGTGCCGGCCCTGGACGCACCGACCATGACGCGGTCATCGCCTGGCCACCACACAGCCGCTCCCGGGCGCTCGTCGTGCCGGTCCGGGCAGCCACCAGTCTCTGCGCCCTGCACTCCCGCACCCTGCCGACTGCCGGAGGCGGCCGATCACCTCGCTGCTGCGCCAAGGACCTACGCGGCTGCATCGTCACTCTCCGACGACCCGGCGTGATTCGCCAGTACCCTGGCCGCCGCAGCATCGCCTGTGCGTCAGGCGATCCGGGTCCGTTCCGCACCTGCGGCGGTTCCTTGTCGGCATCCCGGAAGTGGCCTTTACTACAACGACAGGTCGTGATCTGAGGTTGTCCTCTGCTACTTGATGTTGCGTGTCGATGGGGTTGGTGGCGGGATGGTCGGCGGCGTTCAATGCGTTCCTCGGCCGGTTCGCGGGCCGGTTCCCGCGTGTGGAGTCGCGGCGTCGGATGCGTTGGTATGTCAGGGTCCTGCTCTCCGAAGTTGAGCGGAAGAACGGGTGGACACTGGCCGAGGCGACCGGCGACGCGGGCCCGGAGGGCATGCAGCGGCTGTTGAACTTCTACGCCTGGGACACCGACGGGCTGCGTGACGACGCCCGGGACGGTGTGCTGATGGTGGACGAGACCGAATTCCTGAAGAAGGGCACCAGGTCCGCCGGGGTGCAACGCCAGTACTCCGGCACCGCCGGCCGGATCGAGAACTGCCAACTGGGCGTGTTCCTCGCCTACGCCACAGGCAAAGGCCGGACGCTGATCGACCGCGAGCTGTACCTGCCCGAGTCCTGGACCGCCGACCGGGCACGGTGCTAAGAGGCGGCGGTGCCCGACACCGTGGAGTTTGCGACCAAGCCCGTGCTCGCCCGCGCGATGCTGGGGCGAGCGCTGGACGCGGGCGTGCCGGCGCGCTGGGTGACCGCGGACGAGGCATACGGCGGCGACTCGAAATTCCGGGCCTGGCTGGAAGACCGGCGCATCGCCTACGTGGTGGCCGTGCCAAGCAGCCAGACCGTTCCCGCCACCGCGGGCGCCACCCGCACCGACTACCTGACCGCCGACGCCCCGCAAGCGGCGTGGAAGCGCCGCAGCTGCGGCCAGGGCGTCAAAGGGCCTCGCCCGTTCGACTGGGCGGTGGCCTCGTTACCCGCCTACGACGACACCACCCCTGCCGGGTGGCGACGATGGCTGTTGATCCGCCGTTCCCTGACCGCGACCCGCCGCAGAGAACACGAACTGGCCTATTACTTGTGTTGCGCACCAACGGGAACCACAGATGACGACCTGATCCGGGTGGCCGGTGCACGCTGGGCGGTCGAGGACTGCTTCCAGACCGCCAAGACCGAGGTCGGCCTGGACCAGTACCAGATCCGCCGCTACGACGCCTGGTACCGCCACATCACCCTCGCGATGCTCGCCCACACCTACCTCGCCGTCACCGCCGCCATCGCCCCAAAAGCCCTGGCAGCGACCTCATCCCGGTCACCCTCGGCGAAGTCAGGCGTCTCCTGGCACACCTGACCACCACCATCCCCGACCGCGTTCGCACCTGGAGCTGGTCCCACTGGCGCAGACGCCACCAATACCGCGCCAAACAAGCCCACTACCAGCGATGACACGTCAAAAATCACGAACTGCGGCTGGAGTACTAGGCCGATCCGTCCGGCACGAGTGCGACTACCTGGCGATCACGGCCGAGCTGGCAGAGAGATCTGACCGAGGTTGATTACCTGGCCTCAACGAAGGTTGCCGAGGCCGTCCATACCTCGGCGGCAGATCAATACTGAGCCCTTTCCAACCTGGGGGTAGGGGCTGGAGACGTGGCGAAGCTCCTGGTGAATGACTTCTCGACCAAGAGCAAGGCCATCGCCAGGAGCTTCGAGTGCTTGTCTACCCATCCGCGATCGACCTGTCCAGTTCACACCTTCAGTTCCTGGCGCGGGAACCGACCACGCACCGCCTTCGGATCGGCAGCAGGTGGCGCCGCCCTCGAACCCGGACGCCAGGCCCTGCTCGCGCTGGCCCATCTGCGCCGCGGCGACACCTACACCCGCCTGGCCGCCGGATTCGGCGTCGGCCTGGCCACCGTCTGCCGCCACATCCACGAAGCCGTCCAACCCCTGGCCGCACTGGCACCGGACCTGGCCGATGCGCTGAAAGTCGCCTCGCGCAAGGCCCACGTCATCCTCGACGGCACCCTGTCACGCATCGACCGCATCGCCGCAGACCGTCCGTACTACTCGGGAAAGCACAAGCGCCACGGCATGAACGTCCAGGTCCTGGCCGACCCGGCCGGACGCCTGCCGTGGGCCTCGCCCGCGCTGCCCGGCTCGGCCCACGACCTGACCGCAGCACGCACCCACGGCATCATCGAAGCCCTGAACTCACACGACATCCCGTGCTGGGCGGACAAGGTCTACCGCGGAGCGGGCGGCTCGGTCCGCGTGCCCTACCGCGGCAAGTGGCACAACCTCTCGCCCGGTCAGCAGGCGGTCAACCGCTCGCATGCCCGCATCCGCGCCCTCGGCGAACGATCCGTCTCGATCCTGAAGACCTGGCGGCTGCCGCGCAGACTCCGCTGCTCCACCACCCACATCACCACTCTACCGTCGAAACCCTATGAAGTAGTCGAAATTGTCAGGCTTCATCCGACTCGCAATCATTTCCGACAACCGATCCAAGCTTGCACCGCCGATCGGAAACGAATCTCCATGAAGATTCGGGTAGTCGCCGACGAGCAGCCTTACGACGTCATCATTGACGCTTTCAGGAAGTGGGATCTCCGCAATGAAGGCATCGCCGTACTTCTCAAATACCATGAGCACCCAACTCATCGCCCACACTCCCGCCCTGGAACAGGTCCCTTAACCCGCCCCTTGCTATCGGTATCGGATCTCCAGTGCTATGATCGAAGGAGCCTAGGCGTTTCCCCCTCTTGTCATACTTCTCAATCTCGCCATGCCGAGAGTCCCATTCGTAAATGAACTTTCGATCTTCCCAGCGCGCTCGCAAGCCTCCGCCACCACGCACTGCGGTCTTTCCCTTCACTCTCTTAGCACCTGGGAACCCGGGTAGCTCTTTCGGGGGCGGGACATAGTTGCCGTCGTTGTGGGGAGCCCTACAGCCAGGACCACAAGTTCCGCACCTGGCCAGAAGACCGCCGGGTGGGCTACGTCGTGGCCGTACCGCGAAGCCAGACCGTAAGGACCGCGGCTGTACGACTGGGCCGCGGCGACCCTGCCTCCGGGTCCCGACCGGTACAGCGACCTGTCACGGTGGCTGCTCATCCGCCGCAGTATCATCAATCCGGACGAACTGGCGTTCCACCTGTGCTTCGGGCCCACCGGCACTCCCGGCGACGAACTCGTCCGCGTCGCCGGAACCCGTTGGGCGGTCGAGGAATGCTTCCAGACCGCCAAGACCGAGATCGGCCTGGACCAGTACCAGGTCCGCCGCTACGACGCCTGGTACCGCCACATCACCTTCGCCATGCTCGCCCACGCCCACCTCGCCGTCACTGCGGCAAACACCCACACGACCCGGACGAGGACGGCCTCGCCCGCCTCACCCCCGGCGAGGTCCGACAGGTAGTGCTCGCCCTCCACCCGCGCGGTGTGGTTGGCGTCGATGGTGGCGCGCGGACTGTTGAACCAGGACCGGTGGTCCCGCATCACCTCGAACCTGGCTCGCAGCCGGTGGCGGTGCAGCGACAGCGGCCGGCCGTCGTCACCGCACAGCCCGCGGCGACGCACCCAGTGCGAGAAGGACTCCGGCCCGAGCCGACCGGCGGACGTCACCGCCTCCAACAGGTGGCGGCAGGCGAGCACGTAGTGGCTCACCGACGCCCTGCTGTCCGGCGGGCCGTGCGGCTGGACCAGCTCGGCCGGCCCGCACAGCAACTGCCCGGCCAGCACACCGCCGCCCGCGGCCTCCAGCGTGAACCACGCGGTCGCGCCGCTGGTGAACAGGCACTCCAGCACCGGCGAGTCTCCGGTCACCTCGGCGGGCATCCCGGCCCCTCCCGCTCGTCGGCGAACTCCCGCTCGACCTCCAGCTCTGCCGCCACGACCTGCCCGGCATCCGCACCCGGCCCGGCCTCACAGGCGGGACCGCCGAGCTCGCCGAAGATCCGCGTGATGTCCAGCCGCCGCAGGTACTTCTCCGTGGTCAGCACCGAACAGTGCCCCAGCAGCCGGCACTGAAGCAGTCTCTCTTTCCACTGGGCGTCATGCTGCCGGTCCGTGAGGTAGGTGCAACGGGGCAAGCGTGACGGCGACCGTGGCTTCCCGGTGCCAATTTCATCGTTTACACGATTGTGGTGGCTACAGCGTCCGAAATGTAGCTGGCATGCTCAAATATGTGCTCCATCGAGTGCGACAGGCCGAGTACTCAGATGCAAAGCTCAGCACCAGCCTCGCACACGGCGTAGGAACTGGGCACGTCTCCCAAGGAATATACGAAATGCCCTTCGTCCGAAACGCCGCGCGGCGGCGAGCAGGACGCAGTTTTGGGTATCTCGACTCCAGCAGGCGTACCGCACGGGCAGCGGGCTTGCCTTGACACCCGGGACGACGAATTTGAACTTCCAGCATCCATCGCCGAACATGGTTGCCACAAATCTGGCTTCCCACCCCTTAACAACTTGACCAGCCCTAGTGCGTCAGTGACAGTTCGAATCGTCGAGGTCGTCGAGTTGCCGCGACACCCGTGAATCCATGAGGCGTTGTCCCTTCACACCAGGGCAACGGACACTACGAGATCATCGAAGTCTGCCTCGCCCACGCCATCGCTGCAATGGAGCAGCCACGAGTTGTGCTCAACCTCTGCAATCCTCATCCCCGCGAAACGAAGACCTGCGTCGACCCCTCCATCGGGGCGTTCCCACACGTTCCAGAAAGTCAACTTCGCAGGAACCCTGCTACTGAGCGATATCTCAACTTCCGATGGAGCACTGCCAGCCCAAAGGATCATCTTTTTGGAACTGGATCCGGCGATGTTCAGCCGCCCCTTGGAGGTCGCCACACAAATCGCCTGTGCGACCTCCCGAGAGTAGCTATGAAAAGCCAGTCGGACTCTACTCCCAACTTGCACTTCCTCTACGACGAAGCGGAGATGGACCTGAATGCCATTGACGTCAATTACATCCGAGTCCTCGCGGATGAACCTTTCACCGAAGTCTTCGATCTGCCCCACGGTATTCCCTATCTGGCTCGCACATGCCGATACGGGTCGAGCATAGCGTGCTCGTCCGGCCATCGCGGCGTCACTACAGTACCTCCGCTGCGAGCAGGGATCGGCTCGTGACTCAACTCCATCGACTCCACCTCGCCCGTGTGAGGATTTTTTCGTTGCGGAGCAAGACCACGCTTCATTCGCGTCACGTTGGCGGCACCATACTGCTCTACCGCACCAGGCTCGTTCGCTTCATTCTTCCAGAAGCGTGATCGAACCGTTGACCAAGCCGGATCGTTTCCCGAGCGCGTAGGCGAGAAGGCGTCGTCGCCCGGCTTCCAACGACCCATCCTGAATGCACCCGCACCACCGATCGCAGCACCCGCCATGGACACAAGCGCATCTGTGCCCATGCCGACATCTGGGCGCTGCCACATCAAATCCCAGACGAACCTGGAACTACAGTCTTTCGACGGCAGGTGGTCACAAGAGCGCTCCAACAGCATGTATACCTCCTCTTCGAGAAGGAGGCCGAATTCTTGATCCTTGCGGTATGGCACCTGCGCCAGGTCGACTTTGGCCTGGGAAATGAGTTTGCCGACATCCGGCGCCGATCCCGGCAACTGCACTTCATTCACATAATGTGTCCGCGCCCGGCGATCATAGGTCACCACGAGGCCCTCCGCAGCCTTCCAGCTGAAGAACGGGACAGCATCGACCGATGGGCCGCAGCATTTGTCGTAATTACGTTCACCGCATCCGGCCCCGTCTGGTCCGCATCGACGTAGGAGGCCGGTGGGGTCGCTGTAGGTGGTGGGATTGTTGTCGGCGTAGACATAGCCGGTCCACTGCTGGGAGTTTGCAAGATCGAGGATCGGGTCGACGCTGATGAAGCGGCCAGTAGAGGCGTCGTACTTGCGGGCACCGATGTCGGTCAGGCCGGTGGTCTCACTGGCCGGTTTGTTGAGGAACCCGTGTTGGTCGGGCCACTGCAGTCCGGCGACCGGAGCGAGGGAGTTGCCGTAGGGGTCCATGTACCGCCGGCTTACGGCGAAGCCGACGGACTGGACGGCGACGATGTTGGTGTTGTGGAGGTCGGATACGAGGTAGGTGGGGTTGGTGTTGCCGACGCGGACGGCGACGGTGGTGGCGTTGTGGGTGTAGTAGCGGGTGCCGGTCAGGGCACCGGTGGTGTTGTCGCGGGTGATTTCCTGGTTGGGCAGGTAGAGCGTCGTCTTGCCGGGGTCGCGGCGAAGGAGCTGGTTGCCGTCGGCGTCGTAGAGGTACTTGGTGTCGCCGCCGGGCGAGGTAACGCTGCTGAGTCGGTTTTCCTTGTCCCAGGTGAGGGTGTGTTCGCCGCTTGGCAGGGTGCGTCGGGTGGTGTTGCCGGAAGCGTCGTAGCCGTAGGTCGACAGCGTTGAGCCCGACGGTGAGGTGGTGGTCGCGCTGGTCACAGCGTGGGGCTGTGCGGTACCGGGGTTCGGGTAGGTGTAGGTCGTGGTGGTGTCGCCGGTGCTGCCGGGCAGGGCGTGTTGGGTCTGACCGGTGCGCAGGCCGCCGGCTTCGAAGGTCCAGGACGTCCAGTACGGTGTCGCGCCGCCGATGTTGGCGTGCCCCGGTGTGGTGGTGGGGGTGGCGAGGCAGTCGTCGGTGGCGGTCCAGGCGTCGGTCAGGCGCCGCAGGGAGTCGTAGCCGTAGCACTGGGTGCGGGTAGGACCGGTGCCGGGGGTGTTGGCGGACTTGACGACGTTGCCGACCGGGTCGTAGGTGTAGCGGGTCTCGTCGATGTTGGGAGTCGACGCCTGTTGTGCGGTGAACTTCGTCTGCGCGAGGCGTCGGGTCTTGGGGTCGTAGTCGTAGGTGAGCTGGGCCGCGTTGTGTTCGGGGCCGAGCACGTATCGGCTGGGTTCGCCGTACGGGGTGTAGGTCGAGCTGGAGACGTAGGCGTTGGTGGCCAACGTCGAGACCGGAAGCCCGTACTTGTTCAAGGTCGAGGAGATCGGTTCCGCGGGGAGGCCGCCGCGGTTGTTGCTCGGGTGCTCGATCGACCACTGCTGGCCCGTGCTGGTGTAGCCGAACGTGGTGGTGTACGTGCCGTTCAACCCGGTCTCGGCGGAGGGCACGCGGACGAGGATCCGGTTCGGCAGGCCCGCGCCGTTGTACAGGACCGGCCCGGTGTCGTAGGCGCCTTCGGGGGTGTAGCGAGTGGAGTACCAGGGCAGACCGATTCCGTTGGTGGCGCCGTCGTAGCGCCATTCGGCGAGCTTGGTACCGCTTGTCGAGTCGGCGTACTCGGCGGTCTTGCGGCCGAGCACGTCATAGGAGTACGCCAGCGTCGTGCCCCGCGCGTCGGTCGCGGTCAGCATCTGACCGGCCAGGTCGTAGGTGCTGGCGCTGGTACCCGAGTCGGGGTCGGTCTGGCTGGTCTTGCGCCCCAGGAAGTCGTAGGTGAACGTCCACTGGTTGCCGACCGGGTCGATGTTCTTCGTCAACCGTCCCAACGGGTCGTACTCGTGGGTCGTGGTCTGGTAAACCCCGCCGATCAGGGTGTCTCCGCCGATGGACGGCGGCGCGGTGTACTGCCGGATCTCCGCATCACGACCGCGGATGTCACTGACCTTCGTGGTCGTCGTGCCGCCTGCGGGCGGGATCACGGTGACTCGGTCACCGCCGTATACGGTCCGGGTCTTCCAGGTCAGGTTCGGGCCGCGGTAGTCGGTGGCGAGCACCGGACGGCCCGTGCCGTCGTAATCGGTCACCGTGCGGTCGTCGACCGCGTCATCGGCGACCTGGACGAGAGTGGTGCCGGGTACTCCACTTGTGTAGTAACGGTTGTGCGTGTGGCGCGCCCAGCCGTGCGAGTCGTATCTGCTTTCCTTGACCACGCGACCGCCCGCGTCGCTCACAGCGTCCGACTGGGTCTGACGCTTCTGCCCGAACGCGTCGAGCAGGTCAACGGTGGTCAGGTAGTTGGTGCCGGCGCCGTAGTCGACGAGGGTCTTGGTCGTCACGGCGAGCGGTCCGTTGTCCCGCACCAGGTACTCGTACTTGAGTGCGGGTTTTCCGCTTGCCCCTCTGACCTGTCCCGGCTTCCAAACCTCGATTACACGTCCCAAGGCGTCATGGACGGCATCGGTGCGCCGTGAGCCGACATCGACCGACGCGGTGACCTTGCCACGGGAGGGTTCTACTTCGAGGGTGCTCGTTTGGTTCTTGGGGTTCGTGCTGGTGATCTTGCTGACGATGCCGCCTTCGGCCGGGATGTAGGCCGTGGTAGTGGAGCGCTGCAAGGCGTCGGTCACGGATGTGACCCGGCCGGAGTTGTCGTAGGCGGTGGTGGCGGTGGTGGCGAAGGTCAACTGGTCGTTGGTGTTCGCCGTCGCTGTGTCGACGCGGGTCGCGTTGCCGGCCGACACCTCGCCGAGGGTGGTGCTCTGGTCGTAATAGGTGCGCGTGGCACCGAGGATCGAGCTTTGCGGGACGTTGTCAGCCGGGCACGCCTGTTGCGACACGGTGGTTTCCGATGCCCTGTCGCGAATCCAGGCGGTGGGGTTGTCGGCGTAGGTGGTCCTGTTGCACAGGTCGGGAACGCCGTCGCCGGACTCGGTCTTGTAAGTCAGGCGGCCGAGGTTGTCGTAGCGGTTAGTGGTGGTCGCGGTGCGGGTGCCGCCAGCAGCGAGGTGGGTGATCGCGCGGGTTCGCGCGATGCCGGTGATGTCGGCGGTCAGCGCGGGAAGGCCGGTGCGGGCGCGGGTGGCGGTGGTGACGGGGACGGTCGGGTCGGTGATGCTCGTCGACAGGCGGGCGCCGCCGTCTCCGTTGAACACCTCGGTCTCATAAACTTTGTCGGCGTACTTCTGGTGATCCGCGACCGATTCACCGAGGGAGTTCGTCACCGAGGCACTGCGAACACCACCTGCGGGCATGGTGTCGCCGTCCATGCCGCGGAAGTACGTCGTCCGGGTCAGGGTCTGCTTGTCGGGACTGCCGCCGAGCGGGTCGTTGCGCGCCGGGTCACCGGTGCGGATCTCGACCTTGTCGTAGCCTCGGAACTGGCCGTAGGTGCGGTGCTCGGCTCTGACGATCTCGTTGTCGTCAAAGTGCCAGGCCGGGGTGCCGAGGTAGGTGTAGGTGGTCAGCTGTGACGGTGACTGGCCGGGGCGGACCTGGCCGTCGGGGCCGAGTTCGCCGTCGGTGACCTGGACGCTGTCCACGACGTACTTGTGGAAGAAGTCGAGTGTCGGGTCCTGGTTGAACGGCAGTGTCCGGTACACCGGGTAGCAGCGGCGGGTGTTGTTGGCCAGGTCGGTCGGGACGTCGGTGGCGGAGCAGTCCTTCGCGCTGTAGGTGACGTTGACCCTGGTGCCGGTGTCGGTTTTGACGTTGGTGATCCGCCAGCGCGCGAGTCCGCCGCCGCCCTTGCCGTAGTCCTTCACCCGGTTGTCGAGCGCTTGGTGGGTGAACCTGGTGACGGGCAGCGTGATCGACGAGGTGCCCTTGTACCCGGTGCGGGTGATGGACTGGAGCAGCAGCTCCTTGGCGTTGTCGGTCAGCGTCGGGATCTCGTGCGTCAGCCGGTACTCGTCGACCTTGACCGGGCCGGACCCCTGGTTGTACTGGGTCGTGATCGTGGTCAGCCTCTTGGTCGACCAGAACGAGGGCGCGTGGTCGTCGCACACCGCGCTCGGCTTGCACTCCTGGTCCTGCGGGGTGTCCGGCCAGCGCTTGGCGTTGTCGGCGTTGAACTTCGACGGGTCGCAGTCGAATCCGGCGTCGGGCAGGCAGCGCTCCGAGGTGCCGAACACGACCTGGTTGGGCACGACGCCGCCGTAGATGGAACCGCCGGTCTTGCGCAGGCCGTAGTCGATGCGCTTGAGCGTGCCGCCGCGGGTGTAGGAGACGCCGGTGGTCTGGTTGTTAGCGCCGTAGTGGTTGGTTTCGCGGTCGTAGTAGTAGGCGGTGACGTTGCCGTTGGTGTCCTCGACGAAGTCGAGGTTCCACCGCCATGCCTGCATGCACCAGGACGAGGCGAAGCCTGCCGGGTTGTGGCACTTGTCCCCCGAGCGGGGGCCGTAGACCGGTACGGCCCAGGCGGAGTTGGTCTCCTCCTGGTTGGTGTAGCCCGGTCCCCGGTTGCGGCCGAAGTAGTAGCTCACACCGCCGGAGTTGGTGATCTTCCAGTACTCGTTGTTGTGGACACCGTTGGTGGTGTCGGTGAGCAGTTCGATCCGGCTTCCCTGGTCGACCGCCTCGTGCCAGGTGTGGGTGGCGTCGTCGTAGACCAGTTCCGTGGACTGGCCGCCGAGGTTGAGCGTGACGATCTCGCCGGCCCAGCACTGGTCGCCGGTCTGCTGCTCCTGTGGCAGGTCCTTGTCCGAGGCACAGGTGCGGTAGGTGCGTTCGATCGCGCCGGGTGCGTAGTTCCAGCCCTGCCCGATCCAGGACGCCTGGTTGTTGGTGGCCGATGTGCGTCCGTCCACTGAGGACGAGCTGTAGGACAACGCGACCGACGGCGTCACGGCGGAACCGGCCGCCGCGGTCGGCAGGGTGATCGGGTAGGACCACGAGAACGAGCCCGCGCTGCCCGAGACCGCCCAGGTCCCGGACGGGGCCAGCGAGGAGGCGTCGAAGGCCCCGTCGGGGCCGGCCGGGCCGGAGGTCGCCGCCAACACGATCGTCCGGTTGGCCGGCGCGCCGGCCATGATCTTGCGCACCGGCTGGTCCGGGGACGGCCGAACGGCTGCGGCGGTGACCGTTGTGGCGACCGGGTCGTTGGTGGAAGGCAACGGAGTCCGTGCTTGGCACTCGGCCTTCTTCGGTGTGGAGAGCGCACAACCCGGCAGTTGCTCCAGCCTCAGCCGGGTGCCGAAGTCACCGCCGACCGCGTCTTGGAAGCCGGCGTAGTCCAGGCCGATCGAGACCTCGTCGTCCTTGCCATCGGTCGGGGTCACCGCGAAGACCACGCCCGTCACGCCTGCGTCGCGTGCGGTGTCCTGCCCGAAGACCTCGACGTCGAAGCGTCGTTCCCCGGTGCCCTGTGCCGCGACGGTCACCGGCAGCTCGCCGGCGCGGCGCGGCGCCGACCCGGCGGCCACCGATGCCTTGTCGCCGTCCGGCCACTTGGCGTTGCCCGGTTCGGCGTAACGCTCGTCGGTGCGCGGCTGTTCGGCCTCCGCCAAGGGGATCTCGGTGTGTGCGATGGGGTCCTGTTGCACAACTTCCGGCGGGCCGAACGTGCGCACCACGTCGGAGGTGAGGCCGACCACCAGCCCCGCGGTCACGGCGACCGTGAGGAACGAAGACGTGAGCCGTCTGGACCACCGAGCACGGGGCTCGGCCGTTGCAGACGGGCGTGCGGAATCCACACCGAACATGCCGTGATCCCCCTCGGACAGGACCGTGATCGGTCGCAGGCGAGCGGAACAGTAGGGGACGTGAAGGATCTTCGGAAGGCTCTTTACGGAGGTGTGCCGAAGTTGATCCACTTCACGGCACCGTTACACAACTCGACGTGACCTTTCTCATATCTTTCGACCTTTTCGCAGGTAGGGGACGCTCGTTACGGTCCGCTCCGGCCTCATCAGGCCCTCAGTGGAACCGTCCGGGGGACTCGTGCGTCGAAAAAATTCTGGCTTCATCGCGCCCAAACGACCTGTCGTGCTCGCCGCGCTCACGGCCGCCGCCCTGATGGTCCAGACCGCCGTGGGTCTCCCGCCGCCCGCTTCGGCCGCCCCGGCAGAACCACCCGCACCGACCGATGAGCACACGCCTGCGGAGAAGACCGCGCTCACCGAGGCCCAGCGGACCGGACAGCCCGTGCCCGTCGAGGAGTCGCTGACCGAGACGACCGCGGTGCTCGCCAATCCGGATGGCACCTTCACCCTCCGCTCCAGCGCCAGACCGGTGCGCACCAACAAGAACGGCAGATGGCAGGACGTCGACACCAGCCTCGCACCCAACGCCGACGGCAGCCTGACACCGGCCGCGGCCCCGGTGGACATGTCGTTCTCCGGGGGCGGTACGCAGCCACTGGTCACCATGCGCGATGGGAACAAGCAGTTCAGCCTCAGCTGGCCCACGCCGCTGCCGACACCGGTGATCGACGGCTCCAGCGCCGTCTATCCCGAGCTGCTGCCGGGCGTCGACCTCCGCCTGACCGCCAGCAGCACCGGGTACTCCGAAGTCCTGGTGGTCAAGAGTCAACAGGCAGCGGCCAACCCCGCACTGACCTCGTTCAAGCTCCACGCCAGCACCACCGGCCTGGACCTCACCCAGACCCACGATGTGATCAGTGCGCACGACGACACCGGTCGAGTCGTGTTCCAAGGTTCGACGCCGATCATGTGGGACTCCACCGAAAGTCCCCAACGCGGCCCCGCACCCACGCCCACCGACCCCGGCGGCGCCAAAGTCTCGGCGCTCGACGTGGACCTGGCCGCGGCCGACACCGGGCTCTCCACAGCGGCCGAACTGACCGTCACACCCGACCAGGACGCGCTGCGCGGTGAAGACGTGGTCTACCCGGTCTACATCGACCCCGTGCTGTCCCGAAACCACGACGGCTGGGCCGAGGTCACCGACACAGGCTGGTACTACTGGAACGCCAACATGAACGCCCAGGTCGGCCGCTGCGGCAACTGGAACAACTGCAACGGCAGCTGGGTCGCCCGGTCGTTCTTCCGCTTCTCACTCAACGACATCCGCGAGCGCAACGGCCGCAAACCGATGGTGTTCGACGCCACGCTGTACGCGACACAGACACACGGCACCTCCTGCACCGAGCAGAAGGTCTCGCTGTACCAGACCGACCCGTTCGACGAATCCACCCGATGGCCCGGTCCCAACGGAGGCGAGGTCGACACGAAAGCCTCCGCCGCAGGCGACCAGTGCGGCGGTGCCGGAGCCATCGGGTTCAACGCGTTGTCGCCTGTGACGGGGTTCATCGAGAACAGCTGGTGGAGCTACCTCCACGTCGGTCTCCGCTCGCCCGACGAGAACAACCGCGACCAGTGGAAGAAGTTCGCCAACAACCCGTACGTGGACGTCACGTTCGCCTTCCCGCCCAACGATCCCACCGGTCTGGCCGTCGGCAACGCCATCACCTGCACCGGCCGCATCATCACCCCCGACGCCCACCCCACGCTTTACGCCACGGCGACCGACAACAACGACTCGCCGCTCAACATCGGCTTGTACTACGAGGTCTGGAACGACGCCGCCGACAAGAAGGTGGCCGCCAACAACGGCAACGTCGTCATCGCCTCGGGCACGCAGGGCCAGTGGGTCACCGACACCAACCTCGGCAACGGTGATTATCGTCTCCGCGTCACCGCGGAGAACCGTTTCCCAGGTGATTCGAAAAAGAACCTCTGGTCCAAAGGCTGGTCGAGCTGGCTTCCGTTCACCACCCGCGGAAACCCGATCACCGCTACACCGACCATCAACAGCAAGGACTACCCGGCCGACAACTGGGGCCGCCCGCAGAACCTTCCGGGCACCTTCACCTTCGACGCCAAGGGCGCACCCCACATCGTCGGCTTCACCTACACCTTCGACGGCGCCGGCACCGAACGCGTACCCAACACCGATGACTGCAACTACAACCAGACCTTCGGCACCACCGGCGGCTGGATCGCCAACAACGGCGGCAAGGCGACCATCACCGTGCCCGCGGGCCTGAGTCCGGGCTACCACACGCTGCACGTGCGCAGCTTCGACGACGCCCACAAGCTCTCGCCCGAGTCGACGGCCTACCGCTTCCACATCGCGCCCACCTACACCGCTCCCGCACCGACCCAGCGCATCGAAGCCGAAACCCTGACAGGAACCGGACTCCCCACCTCCGTCACCAACGACGCGGCAGCCTCGGGCGGCAAGTACGTGAAGCTGACCTCGACCGCCAGCGGCACCGTGGCCAAGTTCCCGTTCACCGTATCCACTGCCGGTGACTACAACGTCGACGTCGGCCTGGTCGACAACGCCGCACTGCCGGACCAGGTGGCCTTCACCCTCGACGGGTTCGCGGTCAGCGATGTCCACCAAGGCGGCACCAAACCGACGACGACCGTGCTGGACAAGCAGATCGCCGGACTTCACCTCACCGCAGGACAACACGAACTCGGCGTGTCGATCGCCAAGAAGCCGGACTCCACGGCCACCCAGTTCACCGGCGGTATCGACTACCTCGACCTGTCCCCGACCGTGAAGCTCGACGCCGAGACACTGGCGGTGCACAGCAACGACCGACCAGTCACCTACTGGCCGGGTAACCCCGCGCTCGACTGGAACAGCTCCGGGATGCGCCGGTTCGAAGCCGACAACACCGGCCAAGCCCTCACCCTCACGTTCACCACCCCGATCGAAGCCGACTACGCCCTGGGACTGGGCCTGGTCGCCAACAACAACCGCGGCCGGTACACCGTCAAGGTCGACGACATCGTCATCGGCAACACCGACACCCGTCCGATCGATGGCTACCACACCTCCGTCGCCACCAGGCACACCAACATCGGCGGCGCGCACCTGACGGCCGGTGAACACCGGATCACCTTCCGGTCGGTCGAACCGAACCCCGACTCGGTGGCACCGCGGCACATCCTCGGACTGGACTACCTGACCGTCCAGCCGATCAACAACGTCACCGCGGCGAGCTTCACCGACGCCATGAACAACAAGGGCATCGGCAGCGACGGCACCACCGCAGGGAACCTGGACTTCCAAGGCGGATCACTGTCCACGCAGACCCTCGCCGCAGCCGGGCTCGTACCCGGCACCACCGTGATGGTCAACGGCGCGGCGTTCGCCCTGCCGCACCCCAACCCGGCCAACGGCAACGACAACGTCGTGGCAACCGGCCAGACCATCCCGTTCCCGGCGCACCAACAGATCAAGGCCAGCGCCGTCGGCCTGCTGGCGATCAGCACCTGCGGCACCTCAAGCCCGCGGCTGGCCACCATCACCTACACCGACGGCACCACCAGCAACCCGCTTGTCCCCGAGTTCCGCGACTGGGTGTGGACCCCCAAGGACACCACCGGGATCGTCCTGCCCTACCGGAATGTCGGACTCGGTCAGGAACGGCATCTCCAGCCCGTGATCACCCCGGTCTTCCTGCCCGCCGAACCGAGCAAGACCATCAAGTCGATCACGCTGCCCAACTACGGCACCGCCCTCCTGCGCGGCACCTGCGACCCGTCAGCCGCCCTGCACGTGCTCGCGATGGCACCCAGGCCCGTCGACACCGGCTGGGTCGGAGCCTGGGCAGCGCCGTCCGACGCCGCGGTCGTCCCGCCCGGCGGTCACGGCTTCGCCGACAAGACCCTGCGCACGGTCCTCAAGCCCAGCGTCACCGGCGGCCAGGTGCGGGTGAAACTGTCCAACGCGCTCAACACCTCCCCCGTCACCATCGACGCGGCCACCCTGGCAGGCCAGGCCGGCACCGACTCGGCGATCGCGGCCCCGACCCCGCTGACGTTCAGCGGCAAGACCTCGGTCACCCTGCCGGCCGGTGGCGAGGTCTACACCGACCCGGTGGCGGTACCGAGCGGAGGCAACGGCAACCTCGTCGTCAGCCTCCACCTGCCCACCGCGACCACCCTCGCCCCCACCCACGGCAACGCCACCGCGCCCACGTTCCTGGCAGGCGGCAACACCGTGACCAACACCGACGGCACACCGTTCACCACCACGCTCACCGGAAGCTACTTCGTCACCGGCGTCGAGATGTCCACCCCGGACGCGGGCCAGGGCACCGTCGTCGTGCTGGGCGACAGCCTCACCGCCACCGCACCCCCCGGCAGCGCCCAGCGCAACACCTGGGTCGACGAACTACCCGCCAAACTCGCCGCCACCGGCGGAAGCATCCCCGGCGGCCTGGTCAACGCCAGCCGCGCCGGCGTCCCCGACACCGCACGCTGGCGCATGACCGACGGCACCGGAACCACCGCACGCGACCTCGCCGGCAGCAACCACGCCACCATCCACGGCGGCGTCACCTGGAGCACCGACAACGGCGGCTCCCTCATCCTCAACGGCACCAACGGCCACCTCACCGCGAGCAAAGCCATCGATACCAGCAAGAACTTCAGCGTCACCGCCTGGACCAAGATCCACTCCCTGGACTCGTGGCAGACACTGCTCAGCCAGGACGGCAACACCTACAACCCCTTCTACCTCCAATACTCTCCCGCCCACCGACGCTGGTCGCTGTCCGTCATCCCCTTCGACGCACTACCAGACCGCGGCAGCCGACTCGTCTCCCGCACCGAGCCCACCCTCAACACCTGGACGCAGCTGGCCGCCACCCACGACGCCGCGACCGGCACCACCCGCCTCTACGTCAACGGCGAACTCCAGGACAGCCTCCACGGCGTCAACCTCTTCACCGCCAACGGCCCCTTCACCATCGGCCGCGCCAAGTACGCGGGCAACCCCACCGACTACTACAACGGCGCCGTCGCCGACGTCCGCGTCCACCAACGCCTCCTCAGCCCAGGCGACATCCACCTCACCTACCGCCAGAAAACCCTCAACCCACCCATCAACACCGGCACCCTCACCACCGCCAACGCCACCACCGACCTCCACCACACCGCCCTCGGCGCACCCAACCTCCGCACCGTCCTCATCGCCGTCGGCGCCACCGACATCCTCAGCGGAGCCACCGCAACCGAGGTGCGCGACAACATCAAGAACGTCATCAGCACGAACAGCGCAAAGGGACTCAAACGGCACAAGCGGCCCGACGGCGACTGGGTCCACATCATCGTCACCACCGTCCCCCCACTGGGACTCGACGCCAACGACCCGCGAGAAGCCGAACGCCGCAACCTCAACCACCTACTCCTGAACAACTACAGCGACGTCCAAGCCGACTACGTCGTCGACTACGACGCCGCCGTTCGCGATACGACCAACCCCAACCAGCTCGCCTCGCAGTACCTCACCAACAACCAACCCAATACCGCCTATCACAACCAGATAGCGCAGTACCTCGCCGACGCCATCAACGACTTCCCACCGCGAGCAGAGCTATAGACCCGACAAGTGGCCCTGTGGATGCGACAGGCATCCGCAGGGCCACCGCCGTGTACAGCGACCGGCATAACCACCCATCGCATCAGAGAACGTTTCTGGAGTAGGACGACCAGATCGCCAATCGGCTGCGTCTCAGCTCCGCCAGCGACCGCCCCTACGCCTACAGCAAAGCGAATTTCCAGGTCCACCCGAAAAGTCAGCGGCGAGGTGCGCGACGCACCGACCAGACGACTGGCGACACAGCTCCCGCGCGACTGCGCGGCGCAGGTGCCGATGGACCTGTCCGGCACAGCAGTCGCGGCACCGGCGGCGACACCGATCACCTTCGTGGGTGTCGCCGATGCCGTGCACGACGGCCAGGTCTACGAGCTCAAGTTCGTCTCCGAACTCGACCGCGCCATGTTCCTGCCGCTGGCGCTCTACCTCGTGATGAGCGACCATCAGAGCGGTGTGCTGTGGAACACATGAGGATCACTGCGAGCGGAATGCCGCCGCCGTCGGTGATCAGGTGGTGCTTGGAGCCGGTCTTGCCGCGGTCGACCGGGCTCGGCCCGGTCGACGGCCCCCTTTTAGCGCCCGGACGCGCGAGGAGTCGACCACCGCGCGGGACCAGTCGATCCGGTTGGCCGCCCGCGATTGGCCAACAGCACCTCGTGCAGCCGCTGCCACACCCCGGCCTCGTTCCAGTCCCGCAGACGGCGCCAACAGGTCATGCCCGAGCCGAAGCCGAGCTCCCGAGGCAGATGCTCCCAGCCGATGCCGGTGTGCAGCACGCACAGGATGCCCTGCAGGCACGACCGGTCCGTAATCGACGTCGACCGGGGTTGCGGAACCGGCGCGGCGGCACCGGAATCAACGGCTCGACCAGCTCCCACAATCCGTCACCGACCAGCCACGGCTTCGACACATTCACCCATCGGCCCGACGATCACCCTGCTCAACCGCATCGAGGCACCGTCACCCCATTGTGTTAGGAGCTTTTAAATCTGGTCGCCACCACCTGAAAATCCCACCCGCCTGAACGACACGCCGCCGTCGACTTCGGAGCCCCACGGCGTCGTGTCGCGTCACGCTCCAGGTTCCGAACCACCAAGCACATGACACCCAAGCACCAGCAACCACGCAGTGGGCCTACATCTGCCCACCGCAACCTGACCCACAACATCCTCTCCACCCACCAACCGGACACCACCACGGCGATCAACGCCAAACCCGCTCCGCCCCAAGGTCCAAGCCCCGCACCAACCCAGGCAACACCGGCCCGGCACGACCCCACACCCGGCCGGCCCGACAACACCGCACCCACCCTCCCGAACAACGCCGGTTGACGTCGGTTCGCGCACACCGGCCACGGTTCGGGCAAGTACGGCAGATCCACCCGAACGGGTGGCGACCCCCTACGACGTTGGCAAAAAATCAGGAGCGAGTCGCTCCCGATCCGCTCCTTCACAACGCCCGTGAAGATCACTTAGTTACCGTTCCGTGATTAATCACAAGATCATCACGAGCATACGAAAAAGCCCATTGACCTGCGCTTATCGCACAGATACAGCGGGCTTCCTCCGACCGTCGGGACGACAGGATTTGAAGCATCGGAGGTTGAGGAAGCCTTTCCGGGATCGGTCAAGTGGGGAATCTGTCGCGGATGTGTCCCCTCGGGGGTCCTTTTCCGGAGTTCAGGGGTGTTCAACGCGCGGTACGCGCGACACCGCTCCCCTACGGAGGCCCGTGACCACTCATGACGATCTTCGATTGGCGGACGGCTCGGCCGCCAACCATCACGCCGGTGAGGCGACGACGCCGCCGCTCGACACACCCGACGCCGGGCGGGTGCGCGACACGCTGCTGTTGCACACCCCGGCCCAGGTGGCACGGGTGCTGTCGGTGCGGGAGTCGTGGCTGCGGCGTATGGCCGGGCGACGCGAGATCCCGTGCACGTTCCTGGGCAAGCATCTGCGGTTCTCCGAGGCGGATCTGCGCGCGATCGTCCGGCGTGGGGCCCGGCCGGCCCGCGGGGACGCGTCCCGTGCCGACCGGCCGGTGACGCGCCCGCCTGGTTCTCGGCGCCGCTGACCACAGATCCGTTGTTCTCTGGGCGATATGGAGCGTCACTGTGTCCGCCCGGTCCCGGGCGGACACAGTGATCGAGCGAAAGGCGCTGCTTTCATGGCATGGGTGGAGAAACACGGCGACGGGTTCCGAGTGCGGTACCGACTCGAGGACGGGTCGCTGTACTCGGAGAAGGGGTTCGCGACACGTCGGCAGGCCGAGGACCGCGCGGCGGATGTCGAGTCGGACCACCGGCGGGACAGGTTCGTCGATCCGCGGCTGGCGAAGACCTCCGTGGGCGAGTGGGTCGCCCGGTGGGTCGAGGCGCACGACGTCAGCGGTGTCACCGCGGCGACGTACGACTCGCATCTGCGCAACCACATCCTGCCCCGCTTCGCCGGCACGGAGTTGGGCGAGTTGTCGCGGATGGTGATCAAGGCGTGGGCCAAGACGTTGCGTCGGTCGTTGAGCGAGCGCAGCGTCGCCGACGTCGTCGGGCTGTTGTCAATGATCCTGGGCGAGGCGGTCGACGAGGGACTCATCGGACCGAACCCGTGCCGCAAACTGCGGCTCAACTCCGGCGATCAGCCCGAGCGGCCTCACGCCGACCCCGACGAGGTGACCGCGCTGGCCGAACGGACATCGGCTGGTAACGCCGTCCAGATCGTCACCGCGGCCTACACCGGCATGCGCTGGCGTGAACTGGCCGGGCTGCAGTGGTCCCGGGTCGACCTGGACAAGCAGGAGATCCGCATCGACGCCCGCGACGGCGCGCTTACACGAACTGCACAGCAAGCTCGAGCTCGGCCCGCCCAAGACACCGGCCAGCGTCCGGACCGTCCACCTACCGAAGTTCCTCGCCGAACTACTGGCGGAGTTGCGGTGTGAGAAGCCGACGGCGTGGTTCGTATTCACCGGCCAGGACGGCGGCCTGCACCGCCGCTCCAACTTCCGCCGACGGGTCTGGCTACCTACCCGCGCTGCGGGGCGACACGACGCTGGGCTGGACACCGGTCAAACCGCACATGCACTTCCACGACCTGCGCCACACCCATAAGACGTGGCTCATCGAGGACGGCGTTCCCGAAGTACTGCAGCACAAGAGGATCGGACACAAGTTCCGCGGCGTCATGGGCGTCTACTCGCACGTCACCCGGCCGATGGTCGCCGCGATGCTCGCCGGACTCCAAGCCCGGTGGGAGCAGTATGGGAGCAAACCCTGTGACCTCTTCGGAGCAACAACTGTGGTCAAGATCAGTTGCTCCCATTTTGCTCCCACGAACGGTCAACGGCCCGCAGACGACGATCGTCTACGAGCCGTTGACCAGGTAAGACACACTGTGGGCGATACTGGGATCGAACCAGTGACCTCTTCGGTGTGAACGAAGCGCTCTCCCGCTGAGCTAAACGCCCGTGTTCTCTTTTCCGCCCCGCTCTCGCGGTGTGGCCATAGCTTACAACATCATCCCCCGGATCCAAAAATCGGGCTCCCCAACCACGGCCACTCCAGACCGAACCAGCCTCCGACCAGCGCGAACGCGCCCAGCACCCAGCACGTCACGACGACCACCAGGCCCGTGGCGGTGAGGACGAGAGCCTTCACGAACAGGTTCTGCCGCTTGAGCCACGCGACCCACCCGTCGTAGTACCTCTTCGCGAACCGCAGCAGCCGACCGGCCCACGCGAACTCGGTCGCCAGGATCGCCAGACCCGCGAACACCACGAGCCAGCCCGGTCCGGGGTACGGGATCATGAGGATGCCCGCGACCAGCACGAGCCCGCCCACCACGCCCACGCCGATGCGGTAGGTCAGGTTCAGCGCGGGATTGCGGCGGAACCAAGGCCGGTGGCCACCGTTCGACTCGGCCGTCTCGTCGCGCTGCTCGGTCGTCATGCGCACATCATCCCGCACCACGCCGCGACCTGGCCCGAGGTGATGGAATTTGGCGACGTCCGAGCGGCGGCGAAGAGGGACCGCTCCGGCGACGCCCAACGGGCGACGCCGTGACGAGGACCACCTTCTCTTCGGCAGTCCGAACCCGCGCCCCGCGGAACGAAGACGTCAAGCGCGCCGAAGTCCCGTTTGCCGTTCCTTGATCGTTCAACCCGCCGTCGTCTTCACATTGGGCCCACCACTCACTCTTCACAGTTTTGCAGTTCATCGGGCGACCCCGATACCGGTGACATCCTTCGTGACATGGCGAAGTGCGCGATTTGACCATCGGCGCGCCGGTCGGAACACCGAACCGGCCTCGTATCCGACGTGTCGACACGCCGCGTGGACGGGTAGGCAGTGACCCGCGACGGCCGTAGAGTTGGCGAGGGCAACGCGGCTACCTGCGGATATCCGCTCGGCCGACGACGCGCCCGAGGGGTTGCCCCCAGGTGCCGACGAGGACGGCGGAGAGGTGCGCCGGCCATCCGGGATGACCTTCCACCCAACATTCGCGCAACAGCCGGTACCGACCTCCGGGCAAACCCAGCAAGATGTGGTGCGGCGCGGGTTGCGTGGACACGGAACGCAGCGAGGTGGTAGCCCAGTGGAGTCCAGTGGCCCCGAACGGGTGACAAAACGGGGCATGTCGAGCGTTCCTCGCCACAAACACGTCACAGCAGGCCGACTCGGTCGTTTCCTGGATCGGAAGGGAGAAGAGGTTAGCGACGATGCGCAATGATCACGTAACACTCCGCTCTACAGCGGTCTTCGACTTGCTGGCACCACGGACCCCCGCGGTCCCGGTGCAGGTGGAGCTTCGTTATGACACGAAAGACCCCTACGCGGTGGTCGCCGCGTTCCGCACCGGCCGGGCCGGCTGGGTCGAGTGGGTGTTCGCCCGCGACCTGCTCGCCGACGGCCTGATCGCCGACGCGGGAGACGGCGACGTCCGGATCCGCCCGGCCGCCGACGACCCCGAGGTCGTCGTGATCGAACTGAGTTCGCCGTCCGGACACGCCATGTTCGAGGCGTCGGCACAGGAACTGGCCGACTTCCTGGACCGCACGTACGACGTCGTGGTGCCGGGCAACGAGCACCTGTGGGTCGACGTGGACGAGGCCCTGACCCACCTGATCTCCAACGACCTGACCTGAAAGCGCAGGTAGCGGGCCTGCGAGAGGTCGAAGGACCCCCCGATTTGATCCCGTGGAGGGGGATGTAATAAAGTTCCTCCTGCACCGAGGAAGACAGCAACGACAAGCCCCAAAAGGGCCGGGAGTTCCTGAAATCCACGGGGCATGCGGATGTAGCGCAGTTGGTAGCGCATCACCTTGCCAAGGTGAGGGTCGCGAGTTCGAGTCTCGTCATCCGCTCGGCAGAGGGCCCCTTGGGCTCAGGCCAGACTTCCTGGGTGCTAGCATTCGGGAAACATGGCGGAGTGGCCGAGTGGCTTAGGCAAGGGCCTGCAAAGCCCTGTACACGGGTTCGATTCCCGTCTCCGCCTCGGACGATTAGCTCAGCGGGAGAGCACTACCTTGACACGGTAGGGGTCACTGGTTCAATCCCAGTATCGTCCACCACCGAAGTACGCAGGTCAGAAGCCCGGTCCTCGATCTTGAGGCCGGGCTTCTTGCATGTCGTGCAAGATCAAAGGCGATGGCGATGGCACGCTCGGACGGTAGTGCTCGTAGGTCCGCGACCGTGGCTCGCAGGTGCGGGAACCATCCGATGATTGTGGCCAACTCGTCGTCCCGCAGCGCCAACAACGACCCGCGCCACCGGGCTTCGAGTCCGCTGATCAACTGAGCCTTCATGACGCTCGTCACATGGTCGTAGACCCTGGCGATGCCCTTCATCTTCTGCCCGAGCCTCGCCCGGCGTGCGACCTGTGGCACACCGTCCTCCACCATCCACGTCGCGTGGGTGTGTCGACCCTCATGGAAGGTGATCCAGGGCAGGATCGCCGGAACGTGATCACGCGCACTCGGCTGGTCCGGTTTGCGGCCGTCCCACGCCGGCCGCCAGAACCTCTGCCGGAAGTTGCTCCGACGCAGCAGGGTGCCATCCGGCGACGTGAACACGAACGATCCACGGTGGCTGTCGAGGAGTGTCTCGTAGAACACAGCGATGCTCGGCGGCAGCACGATCGGCCGTGTCCCCGCCGGAGTCTTCGTTCTACCACGCTTGCCCTTCGTACGGCGGGGAGTGACATGCCCCACGTCGGGCCTCGACATCGGCCGGTCGTGTGACACCTCGGTACCGGCCTTGAGCAGCTTCCCGTTGACCTCCTTCAGGGGATACCGGACGGTGATCGCCCGCTCCTCCTCGTCGTACTCGTGTCGCTCCTGCCCGACCAGCTCACTCCAGCGGCCTCCGGTGTAGAAGTCGAGCAAGCACAGCGTGAACCCGGACAGACCCATCTCCGACTCGTACAACCTCATCGCCGCCCGCAGCACCTGGACAGGAGTGGCGACCAAGCGCTCGTTCTCGAACTCGCCACCGGTGACCCTCACGCCGTAGCACGGATTGGCCGGGATGATCTTCGCCCGGACCCCGGCGTTGAGGATCGTGGAGAACGTGGCGAAGATCGAAGCGATGCTCGACTCGGCGTACTCCTCATCGTGCAACCACGACAGCCACCGCTCGATCTCGACGTAGCCGTTGAAGATGCCGATCATCGGCCATGCCCGCCACCGCGGCAGCAGGTGGTTGTCCAGGTACGACCGGTACTTGACCTGGGTGTTCAGTTCGAGACGCGGCGCCACCGCCTCATACCACTCCTCGGCGAACTCACCGAACGGTGTCTCAGCATCCCTCGGGTCGATCCACATGTTCCTACGGATCAACGCCTCTTGCTCAGCACCCCACTCCTCGGCAGCCTTCTCCGAGGAGAATCCCGCCTTGCTCCCCCAGGTGCCGTCCGGCCGTTTGTACCGGGCCCGCCACCCGCTCGATCCGTCTGGTTGTCCGTATGCCACATGCGTCCCTTCCTGCTCCGGTCGATGAAGGCGCTGTCACCCACCCGTCAGGCGATGTCCAGGCGCCTGCGCCGCGGCTTCTCCGACTGCTGGGAAAGCCGCAGGATCGCGCTGATGTCGCTGCGCGAGAACCGGTAGTGCTTGCCGAACCGGTGGTGCGGCAGCACCCCGGCGGCGGCCTGGTCCTTCAGCGTCCGCGGTGAGAGTTGGAGCAACTCCCCCAGCTGCTCGGCCGTCAGCAACGCGTCGGGATCGGCCGGTGCCCGCTCGGCCCACGTACGTGCGAGCGTCGTCAACGCGGCGAGGAACTCTACGACCTCGTCCGGCAGGACGACACGCACGAACTCGCCGAAATCAGCGGACTCCATGCCCCACCCCCGCAACGATCAGCGCGACGCCCACGGCATGACCGCGGGCCGCCGACGAAAAGTAGCGCCCTCTACCCCGAACGGCCGATACCTCGATCGTGTCCGCCATCGCGGTCACGCAGCCGCTTCCGTGTCGACCGACGCACCGGACCGGCAGGACCACGGCGAGCACCCGTCCGGGTCGGCGTCTTCCGGCGGATGGACGGCGACGGAAGTGAGGTGTCGTTCGCGTCCAGCCAGGGCGTCAAGGTCGACCTGGTCCAAGGGGACGCAGGAGCGGTGGAGGAAGTACTGGCCACGAAGCGGCCTGCCCTGGGCCGTCGCGCGGGGGTGGCCGTGCCGAACGGCTTTGTCGAACTCGACCGCCTCGATCCAGCCGTCCGGGTCGTTGTCGCGGATCCACCGCCAGCCGGCATTGCCGTGGAACGGACAGCCGACGCACGCCGACTTCACCGTGTTGGCGAACCCCCGCTCGGCGAGGTAGTCCAGACAGCCCGCTCGGTCCAGACCGAGCTCGATCAGCGGGAACACGTTGCGCAGGAACCGCAGTCCCGAGTCCTTGGCGCGGGTAAACTCGTCGGTGCTGATACCGATGGCTTGCTCGGCGTAGACGCCACGCGGGACTCGGCGGGGGTGCGGGTATACCAGGAGTTCGCGGGCGGCCTTCTTGAGCGGCGTAATTTTGTATTCGTTTGTGCATTGCCTTCGTGCCAGGCCGCGTGATCCGTCCGGGTTGAGCGTGTGCAGGGGCATGGACACGAATCGATGTCGAGGGTCGAGCGCATCGGTGCGGATGTTGCCAGCGGAAACCCTGCGTATGGGTATGCCGCTGGACTCGGCGACGATGCGGAGTCGGTTCAGGTTGGCATAGACCGCTCGTGGCTCCCAGCCGGTATCCGCAAAGAGCGCATAATCGAACTTCGGGATCTCGCCTTCGCAGGCGAGCAGTAGGACGGCGGTGCTTTGCGCTCCCGCTCCGAGTGACAGGAGGCGAAGTGTCGGCATTGACACCGGCGATGAAGTCGAGGATGTCATGCCGCTTGCACCTCGCCTTCGTTCGGAACCCCGGACGTGACGAGGTCGGCGAGCATGAGCTGCACGGCGTATGCCGCCTGTTGCGGAACGACGCCGTTCCCGAGTACGCGGAGTTGCACGACACGCTTGAGAGGGAGATCGGTCACCCAGCCTTCGGGCAGACCCATGATCCATTCGACCAAGCGGGGTGCCAAAACAGGGCGTCCGTGTTTGCCTTGCTCGGTGGGTGGTGGAACGGTCCTGCCTAGGGCGTGTCCTCAAAGCCAGATGAGCAGGGTGGCCAGGTCGATCATGCCTCGGTAGGAGGTGGCGGTCTTGTCGAAGCGGGTGGCGATGGCGCGGAACTGCTTGAGTCGGTTGAAGCAGCGTTCGACCACGTTGCGGCGCTTGTAGGCGGTGCGGTCGAAGGCCGGTGGTCGTCCGCCGGTTCGGCCTTTGCGTTTACGGTTGTTCTGCTGGTCACGGCGTTCCGGGATCGTGGCCGGGATACCTCGTTTGCGCAGGTGGGAGCGGATCGCCTGGGACGGGTAGCCCTTGTCGGCGATGACCCGTGTGGGTCTGGTCGCCGGTCGTCCCGGTCCCGGTCGGCGGAACTCGATGCCGGCCATGACGCGGGTGAACATGGTGCAGTCGTTGACGTTGCCGCCGGTCAGGACGATCGACAGTGGTCGGCCGTGGCCGTCGCAGGCGAGGTGGATCCTGGTGGTGGGTCCGCCCCGGGAGCGGCCGATGGCATGATCACCTGGCTCGCTGTGCCCGTCGCACGACCCGACCGGCCCCCGGTGTGGGATGCGGTCGGGCTCGCGCGGCGGGCGCCGGCGGCGTGCTGGTGGGCGCGCACGACGCCGGAGTCCACGGCGACCTCGCGGTCGAGCTCGTCGATCGCCTCGGCGATGACGCGGACCTTCGTCACCAGTACGGTGAGGGTGCCGTTGCGCGACCAGCGCCAGAAGCGGTTGTAGACCGTTTTCCACGGCCCGTAGCGCTCGGGCAGGTCACGCCAGGCGACCCCGGTCCTGGCCTTGAACAGCATTCCGTTGATCACCCGACGGTCGTCCACCCGCGGGCGCCCCTTCACACCCGAGGCGGGCAGCAGGGGCTCGATGGCCTGCCACTGCTCATCGGTCAACTCGTGCCTACGCACCACAACCTAAGATCAAAGCAGATCACTACCACCGGCTTTGAGGACAGGCTCTAGGTCCTCCTTCCAACGACCGCCGTACCGCCGACGGTGACTTCCGCTGCCGCCTTCATTGCCAGCGCCGTGGAGTGTGCAGCGACCGCCTGAGCCAGCCGGTGCACCACCGCGTGCCCCGGTGGTGCACAGCCTGATCGGGTCACGCGGCGAGTGTGCTCCGCTTCCTCTTGGCCACATAGGGAATGTCGGCGAACTCCAGACGGAGGCCGAGGCGGCGCATCCGTTGGTCCAGTCGCAACAGGGACAGTTGCGACAAGCTGAACAGGCGGTCGACGTTCCACGGGCGACCGGCTGCGGCCAACACCACGGTGGTGGGTCCGTCCGACTTCACCAGTGTCGGGTCGGCTACCGCGACGCGCCGGTTGAACTCGACCAGCGCTTCCGGCTCGAACCGCAGGGACTCCGCCGAGACCTGCGCCTGAGTAAGCAGGTGGCTCGCGGCCGGGGCCCCGCCGAGCCACTTCACGTGCACGATCTCACCCGACGGGCCCACCAGGTCGCACAGCTCGAACTTCTTGTGCAGTGGCGTGGTGGCCAGGTCGCGGTCCAGGACGATGCCGCCCAGCTGCGACGCCGCCTGCCGGCAGTACAGGTGCTCGTCGTTCTGCTTCCCGGTGGGGGTCCACAGCGGGAAGGACAGCGCGCTGCGCCTGCTCAGCAATCCCCCTACCTGGTTGTGGAGCTGCTCGACGAAGCCCTCGCCGATCCGCACCCACCCGCCGTGGTGGTAGCAGTACCGGACGCTGTCGATCGTGGTTTCGAAGCTCACCCACTTGCGGAGCGGAGTCGCGGCCGCGAGCGCTTCCACACCCGCGTCGTCCGCGCACGGCGTCACCCGGACGCGGGCGATCTCGGCGACGCGTTCCTCGACCGGAACGGCGGTGAGCAGCCCCAGGACGTCGCCGATCTCCAGCGGGGCGGCGAACAACGCTCCACCACCGCCGGACACGGCGAACGAGTAGGCGTCATCGGCGGCCCGCACGACGTTCGCCGGCCACGCCACGTCCAGCGGGCCGAAGCGGTCGTCACCGCCCAATGCTTCGGCCAGCCGCTGCTCCAACTCGGAGTACCGGGGGTGACCGGGCTTGACCGCGCGGATCTGACCGATGAACTGGAGCGGGCTGTCATCGTCGGCCCGGTCGACGATCTCGCCGATCACCGCCAGGTCGCGGAGAAGATCCCTCGGGTCGCGTGCCAACGGCACGGTCAGCGAGGTTGACGTCTTGATCCGGCAGGGCTTCGCGTTGTCACGGTCGTAGGTGAGCCCGGACAGGTCTGCCAGACCACCCACCCTGTTGACCAACTCACCGAACCGCTCCAGGTCGAAGCCGCCGATGTCGCTCCCGCCCGGGAACGAGGTCTCGACGTGCCGGGCGGTGGCGTCCAGCGCCGTTCGGGCGAGCGTGCCCAAGCGGTCGGGGTCCAGGCGACGGATCCCGAACATCAGACCGAAACCCTGTTCCATCATCTGGTCGTCCAGCAGGTGGTGACCGGAGCCGCACGCGATGGCGTAGGTCCACGGCGGCATCGGCACGAGCAGGACCGCGAACGGCAAGGCACTCGGCAGGTCGACGGCGACGTCGGTGATCGACTGGATGAACGGTGCCCACTCAGGCTGGTCGGAGCCGAAGCGGCCGGTCACCAGGCGACCGGTCACCTCTCCGATGCGGACTTCGCGATTCTCGTGGATGTCGTGCTGAGTCAGGGAGACGAGGTAGTCGACCAGGTCCAGGCCACCCTCGAAGCGGTAGAGGGTCTTGGGCGTGGTCGTAGAGCGCGGTCGAGGCAAGGTGGGTGTCCTTAGCGCACAGCGGCACTGCGCTCACCACGAGGACGGCGCAGGCCGAGAAGCAGGTATCGGAAGCCGTCGGCTGCGGATTGTCCGGAGTCGACGGGGAGTCCAAGCAGGAACGAGCCTGTTTGGACAGTCGGGGTCGACAGCCAGTTGACGTGGCTGTACAGGATGGTGGCGGATGACTGGATCGGTTGAGCCGGGCAGGCCCAACCGATCCAGTGATCTACGACTGAATTCCGCGTTCCTGTGGCGCTTTCAGACGGCCTGGACTTAGAATCACAGGCGTTCCTCCTGACGATCTTCTGGTGGCGAGCCAGTCCGGTTGGGATGGGGACGACATCACGCGGCTCCCTGTTGGCGCAGGGGGCCGTGTTTTCATGTGGAGACCATGTTAAGTCGTGACAGGGACAGTTTCACGCGCCGACACCTCCTTGGGGTTCGATGAACCTGGAAGCAAGCGCCGGGCGGCCGTCACCCAACGGTGAACGGTCAACGCCCGTCGGTCGAGCCGATACACCGTTTCCACACAGTCCGTCAGAGGTACCGTCATAAGTTGGCCCCAACGTGTCCCGATCGTCACCGGAGGATACACCCTGGTTGCACGGAGTGTGTGCGCGGACAGACGGGTTGCGTCTCCACCTGGGCCCCGAAGCAGTGGCCGGCTCCCCATCCCACGCGCCGCCTCGGCGCCCTGCCCACGACGCTCACGCCCCAAGCGGGGCACCTTCCGACTCGTGGAACCCCTCGTCGGCTCACCCTCCTCCACGCTATTGACCGCCTCTGCTCGCTGTTCCGCGGGACCAAGCGACACAGGCACGTCTCCCTCGACGGGGTGTCGTGCGGTCATCCCGCGAACAACTCCCGGCCGGCGGGGTGCCTGTGGTCGGTGTGGAGAAGCTCGGCGAGGTCGTCCAGCAGCAGTGACACCGCAGGGGCGGCCTGCTGGGGGGGCCACGCCGTTGCCCAGTGCCGCGGCAGCTGCGCGGTGCGGGGCAGCGGGAGGTCGGTGACCCACCCGCCGGGCAGGCCCATGAGGTGTTCGACGAAGGCGGACGCGAGCACCGGGCGGCCGTGATTGCCAGGCTGGGTCGGGTGCGATGCCGAGCGGCCGAGCACCGTTTCCCAGCGGCGGATCGCCGTCTGTAGACACCCCAGTCCACCGGCTCAGATGACGGCTGAACGGGCGACTCGCCAGCCGAACCGCCGGTTGGGCCGGGCGCCGTTACGAGGTGGCGGTTTCTGCCAGGGGGTCGGCGACCCAGGCGACCCGGCTCCACCGAGCGCGGTCAGCACACCGAGGCATAGGCCTCCGTAGCCAGCGCACAGCGACCCCACGACCGGACCGGCCTCGGCGCTTGAGGGCCCTTGCTTAGGCCCCGGCGTCGTCACCGGGGCCTGGGCGAGGGTGAGCGGGATGAACGGTGGCAGGTCATGCCGCCCGGGTTCGGTCGGCACGGTCGTCACCGAGATGGCCGGCGGACCGTGTCGAACGGAACTGCCCGAGGCCGATCGCGCTCGCCGAGGTCGCACCCGCGGTCTTGTGCAGGGCGGTGCGGAAGAGGAGGACGTCCTCGTGGAAGCAGATGATGCCGTCGTCCACTACCGACCCAGGGCCTGGGAACCCGTCAGTTCGGTGCTTCTGCGCTAACTTTCCGTCGTGACCATGCCACGTTCAGCTCACAACGTACACCCATGTAGACCTCGTCACCGGTTCGCCGCTCGCGATCGTCGCACTGGCCTACGCATGACGGCGAAGCGTAAGCCCAGCGCGTTCGTACGCCTGTTCAAGTGGCCCGGCTGAGCGAGGACACCCAGTGTTGTCGGCGTTGCCGCAGTCCTCATCGGACTGTTTTTCACCAGCCGAACACTCGTCGCCACCGAAAAGCAGTCGAAGGCAACAGAGGACCAGGTCCGCCTTGCCGAGGACGGACAACGCAACGACCGCTTCAGCAAGGCGATCGAACAGCTGGGGTCGGACAAGATTGATCTTCGCCTGGGCGGCATTCACGCCCTCGTGGCATTGGGTGAAGAATCTACGGAACACCGGTCGACCGTCGCGGCGATACTGATCGAGTCGGTCAATACCCGCGCCCCTGTGGCACCGTGCCCGGCTGGTCACATAAAGATGAGTGCGGACGTCCAAGCCGCCATCCGGATATCGACGCGTACTCCTTGGATCAGGACAACGCTGTCCGGTGGGAACGCTGTGATCGACTTGCCCAGTGCGTGCATAGCCGGCATCAGCCTCCACGACGCACCGCTCGACCACGCTCGGTTCACAGGCGCCGATCTACGGGAGGCAAACTTCCAGAATGCCACCGGCATATATGCGTTGTTCGGCGGGGCGAACCTCTTCGGATCGTACTTCACGGACGCCGACCTCGAAGACGCCGATTTCTCGGACGCCGATCTGTCCACTTCCGTCGCCTATAAGGCGGACCTGGAGGACGCCAACTTCAGTAGAGCCACGCTCCGCAAAATACGCCTGTCGGGAGCCACCCTGAAGTTCGCCCGCTTCGGGGCCGCGGTCCTCCACGAGGCTGAACTGAGCGACACCGTACTGAACGGCGCCTGGATGAACGGCGCCCAACTCCGCCGGGCCTCGATGAAGCACGCGGACCTGTCGGATGCCAACCTGGAAGCTGCCGATCTCACGGAAGCCGACCTTCAATCTGCGGACTTGAGGCACGCGAATCTCTCCGGAGCCAAGCTGGTAGGAGCCAATCTCAAGGGCGTCCACCTGGGAAAGACTCGGTTGACCAATGCCGATCTGACAGGCACCGGCCTCACCAGGGACGACCTCGTGGGTGCCGAGATAACAGGTGCGGTCGGAATTCTGTAGTACCGCACGACATACGCCTCGCAGTGCAACATAAGCAAGCTCGACCGCAGGCTCCACAAAGTGGGCCATCGGCAGTTACTTAAGTGCCTGTTGCTGAACTCATCGGGTGAGGTGCAGGCTCATCAACCGGATCGCTGCCCAGTGAATGAATGCGGTGTGGTGGATCAGGTGGCGTTCGTGGTCGCGGGCGCAACGACGGTGTCGGGTGATCCAGGCCAGGGTTCGCTCGACCACCCGCCGCCGTCGGAGGACGGTGAATCCTGTTGCGGCGTCGGGACGTTGGACGATCTCGACGATGACGCCGTGTTGCTCTTGGGCGGTGATGGTGAAGGCGCCGGTGTAGGCGCCGTCGGCCCAGAGGTGGCTCAGGCGCGGGCTTGCGCTGTGGGCGCGGCGCAACAGGTGGACGGCCGCGACGCGGTCCTGTCGTGAGGCCGGTGTGACGGGGACGGCGAGGAGAAGGCCGAGGGTGTCGACAGCGATGTGGCGTTTGCGGCCGTTGACCTTCTTGGCGTGGTCCCAGCCGCGGGACTCGCGCCCGACGGTTCCGCGGCGCGGATGGACTGGGAGTCGATCACGGCGGCCGACGGCGCGGCGGTCCGTCCTGCGGCCAGGCGGACGCGGTCGCGCAGCGCGCGGGTGAGGTTGTCGATGTCGAGGGCCCAGGCGGCGAAGCGGCGGTAGACGGTCGACCAGAGCGGGAAGTCGGCAGCAGGCAGCGCCCTCCACTTGACGCCGTTGTCGAGCACGTAGAGGACCGCGTCCACCACCTGGCGACGGCAGTGGGCCTCCGGCCGCCCGCCGCGCCCGGCCGACCACGGAGGGTCCGGAAGCAGCCGGTCGATCAGCTCCCACTGCCTGTCGGGGTACCCTCCGGCAGGTGCCGACAAAGGGTAGCGCTTGTTACTCCGAACGGCGGCAAGACGCTCCATCCGAAAGTCATCGCCGCTGCCGACCGAGGTGAAAGTCGGCCGTTCAGGAGGTACGGCGGCAACGACTGGGACGCACGTGGGCCGAAAGCAGTCAGCCTCGTGCCGGCGGGCGCGCCGAACACAACAGCCACAGCCATGAGGATGATCAACATTTTCTTCGGCTCCACGCCACCAGCAGGCGGCCGATACGCCCCTGGCCGAGAGCTGCAGCCGACCAACTGATCGTCCCTGCCTGTTGGCGGGAGCGAACCCCATCTGCGCCGGCTCCAAGGCGCGTACACCGTGTGGATCATAACCCGGCCTTCCCGTCGCCCCTCGGCCTCCGTCCATTGCAGTCTCACCGGCATGTGCCGACATCGATCCCACCGCAGCCTCAAAACCTGGGAGTCGCCCGAACCGCCCCGGCCGGCGACTCTGACGCACAGTCCACGAAGTTGAATGAAAACGGCTACCGCGCGCGTAAACTTGCACGTCAGCAAGTGTCTTCCCCGCGCGAGCAGGGGTAGTCCGGCCACGCAGTCCCCCACCCACGACACCATCCAGTCTTCCCCGCGCGAGCGGGGTGGTCCGTCGTTGCCGAGGCCGGTCACCTTCCACACGCCGTCTTCCCCGCGCGAGCGGAGGTGGTCCGTCGAGCACCACGGTGTTGGTGTCGGGGTAGTTGTCTTCCCCGCGCGAGCGGGGGTGGTCCCGACCGGGGGCTCCCCGGCGTCCAGCGCGGCCTGTCTGTCCCGCGCGAGCGGCGGCGGCCCTACCCCGCCAATACGGTGACCGCCGAGATCAAGTCCTCCCCACGCGAGCGGGGGTGGTCTGGCCGCTCACCGACAGGGTGCGCGAGTCGCTACCTTCCCCGCGTCAGCGGGGGTTTCGGCCGCGCCACCGCGACGTCGGCGGCCGAGGCTTTCCCGCCCGAGCGGGGGTGGTCCGCGCCACCTGCACACCCCTGAAGGCGGCAGCATGTCCCCCCACTCGAGTAAGGCTAGGCCGCACCAAGGCAATAACTACCTGCGATTTTTTAGTTGACACTGAAGTCTTCGAGTTCAATGTACCTGCCATCCGCATCGGCGGGCCGCAGTGCGCGGCGAGGACGCGGAGATCTGTCATGCAGTAGGCCGAGAATGATTCGTCCATGCTCGAGCAAGCAGACGATTTAGCCATGCTGAAGTCGGTTCGATTGGTGCCGCCGTCCCCGACTACGCCAACCACCACTCGAAGCGCGTGAAACGCAGGAGGGCAAGTCGACGGAAGTGATCAAAGAGTCTTCTTGGGTCGATCTTTGACGGTCTTGACACTTGGCCCATTGGCGGACTTGTTAACCGAGGAACGTCTCGCTCGTTCAGCGGATCGTTCGCGGACTCGCATAGCACGAACTTTCATAGTCCTTGGGTTGATGTCGGCGCGGTCCGTCACACCGGTTCCGGGCTCGGCGACTTCAACGTGCCCACTCACACTCTGCTGGTTCGCGACCGCGTGGAGAGCCTTCGCCAGCCAGCGATAGGCCCTTTTCTGGGTTCCCCGCCCCTCCGATCCCAGCGGCGCCGTCGACGCTTCAGGCACGTTCCAGCGTTCCCTATACGCGGCGATGTGCCCTATGAGCCGGCGCCACCGTTCCCGGTCAGCAGGATTGTCGGGCAGTGGGGCGAGATGATCGACCATCGCGGGCGCGTGGTCACGACTATCCGGCTCAGTTGATCGATGCGGTCGCTGATGTGTTGCGCTTTGTCGTGCAGCCAAGCGTGCAGTTCTGCGTGTTCCGGATGCTGTTCGAGAAGGGCCCGCCCGACTCCGGGCGGCGACCAGGCGCCTGGGTCTGGCTGTCATGGTTCCCTCGGGCTCGGCTCATCTGAAATGTGGCTAAGAAGAGCGATGACTGCGTTGCTCGTGGGGTGATGCGGACCAAGTGCTCGTCGGCAGTCGACGAGGATCGACTTGCAGATCAGGATCGCACGACCCGTGTCACCGACTATCCAGCACGCATGGGCAAGGTCGCATGAGGAGCCGAGCGTGTCCGGGTGCACGTCACCCAGCACACGCCTGCGACTCTCGAGGACCCTCTCGTAGAGGGAGACCGCCCGTCGCAACTCTCCGGACTCTCCGCACGCGAGGGCAAGGTGGCGCCGGAGGTCCACTGTGTCCGGATGGTCGCGCCCGAGGTCCCGCTCGCGTTCCACTAGGGCGCTTTCGTAAAGCGGGATCGCCTTGCTGTAGTCACCGTATGAGCAGCACGCGTGACCGAAGTCAATTTTCAGCGCAACTACGGTGGGATGGCCGTCTGTCCGCCTCCCCTCCAGGCTCGCCAGGGCGATTCCATAGAGCGGTACCGCTCTGACGGGGTCTCCAGATGACCTGTAGGTGCGTGCGAGGTCGTTCAGGGGGTCGAGTGCCGCAGAGTGATCAAATCCGAACTGCCGTACACGGCTCGTGAGGACAGCTTCATAGAGGAGGATCGCTCGATCCAGAGCCCCGGAAGACTCAAGGGCACGAGCAAGTTCGTGCCGCGAGGTCACGGTGTCCGGGTGGCCACGGCCGAGCACCCGTTGGCGGCTCGCGAGAGTGATCTCACCGTGGTGGATGGCGTTCGCCGAGTCGCCCGAGAGACGATACGCGTGAGCCAGGTCGTGCAGGGAATCGAGTGTGTCCGGGTGATCGCGTCCCACAATGCGTTCGCGACCTCGGTGCGCACGGGCGAGATATCCGATGGCGGCTGTTGGGTCACCGTTGTCCTTGAGATGGGTGCCCAGTTCGTTGAGCAGTCGACAGGTAGCTGCGGTTTCGGTATCCGATGCGATCCGGTCGATCAAGGTCCGGGCGTGCAACAGCGCTGCCTGCACGAGGGCGGCAGCCGAGGGCTTGTCTCGATCGCCCTGGTGGAGTGCCCTCACTATGGCATCAGCAGCGAAGTCACGGCTGATGGCGATGTCGCCGGACCGCCGGTGAGGGCCGGTGGGCTCCGGAGTGCGTGCGGCAGCCTGGACCAGAGGGTGAACCGATATCGCGGTCTCGGCCAGGCCGATCATGCTCCAGGTGGCCAATCGACTCAACGCGTCGCAGATCTCGAGTTCGTCCCCCAGGCTGTCGAGGAACGACCTCGGGATTCCCGAGGGTGCGAACCATGCCAGCACCCGCAGCACCATCCCCGCCAATGGGCTGGCGACCACACTGTCGAGCGCTACACGCCAGACTTGCGCAAGGGTGCGCTGGGTGTCGCCACCCTTGCTGCGGGCGGCCAACATCCTGGAGGGCTGCTCCCGCAGTAACTCGAGGTACCGGCTGGGAGTCACCGCAGCGCTGGCGAGGAAGGACGCTGCTTGTTCGATGGCCAGAGGCAGGTTGCCGAGCTCCCGGCAGAGGAGGTCCGCATCCGTGAGATCGGCGTGTGGTCGAGCGCAACGTGCGACCTTGGTGAGCAGTTCGACGGCTTGATCCCGAGGCAGCTCGTCCAGACGCAGCGTTCGAGCACTGCCCCATCCCGTCGCTCTGCGCGAGGTGATCACAACAGTCCCGGTCCACAACCACTCCAACAGCATGACCGCGTCGCCTGGGTTCGCGAGATCGTCCAGGACGAGCATCCAGCCATCGTGGGATGCGAGCCATGTGATCGCAGACTCGCTCTGCTGCTCGATCGACCGGTCGGCGACCTGTGGATCGAGGAACACCCCCAGCACCGCCAACCCGGCTGTGAACGCGGCAGGCGAATCGGCGCAAATCCACCACACCAAGGAAAATTGCTCCGCACGCAAGTGCGCGAAGCGGTTGGCAAGCGCGCTCTTGCCCACCCCACCCAAGCCGTGGATCACGACTACTACCGTCCGACGGCTCGGCTTGGCCACGGACGCTTCCAGCTGGGACAACTCGACATCACGTCCGACGAACAGGTCGAGCACTCCGGGCAGTCTTCCCCGCCGCGACACGGCCGGCGCCGGACCAAGCGGGGACGACGGCTGGCTCGGGATCACGTGGACGTGAACCGTGATGTCCCTACCGGCCTGAAGGACGGCCGCCCCGTCAGACGCACGGGCGACGACTGATGACCCGTCTTCGGCCTCGTCAACCACCTGAACCGACCAGCAACCCTTCTTCTGTCGAGGTCAGCTCGATGGCTGAACATCGACACCACAGCGTGACTCGAAGTAGACCGCAACGCAGGATTGCGGTCGACCGCCCGGATCACCGAAAGTGGGTTGATCGGTCCGACTGCATCGACACGATGCGTGGAGGGGCCGCCTCGCCCTGCAAGCACCATTCGTACCCCTGCTTGGCGAGGACAAGGCGACCGGCTCAGCCGAGACGTGTCGTTGGCGCACGCCGCACATGCCAGGAAGTCGTCACCCTGGTGGGCCGTACGTGTTCCAGTGCACTGCTGCCACCCACGAGCGATGCAAGCCCGGGCACAAGGCCGAGCCATTGAACCCGTACTATTGCGGCTCCCGTAGACCATAAGGTTTCGTGATGACAACGCCACCGCAACCGATGGTGGCCGTTGCTCTCTAAGGAAGTGGCCAGTCGGACTCTCGGTGGTGTGATCGCGACGCGGACTGTGACGATTCCTCGCGACTTAGCCATACCCCGCCGCTCGACCGGTTACTATCCGCCACTTGGTGGACGTGTCGCACGGTTCCCCGTGGTAGCTTCGTCTCATCCTGCCAGGACTCGGGGGCGAGTTATGGGTCAGTCATGGGTAGCGAATCCGAATTCTGATTTTGTGCGCCGACTCGGCGACAATGAATCCCCTCCTTATGAGACATGTCCCGATGTGTGGGAGATGGACAACGGGGACTTCGTCGTGATCGGTTCGGACCTGACCGACGAGTACCGGGCGCGGCTGCCCGAGGGGGTCAGCATCGCCTCGCACGAGCGGCTGGTGGTGGTCCCGCGGCGGAGACTGCTGTCCGCGAAGACCCACCTGCCCGATGAGTGAGTACTTCGACGACACCCGTAGCGTGCTGCTGGATCTCGAGCAGTACAGCGCGGACTTCCGCACCCGCCGCCGGGACCCGAACGGAACGCGCGAGGCGTGGAAGATCGAGCGCCGCCAGTACTTCAGCGATCCGGACGACCCGCCGTGGGTGGCCTTCTCCGAGGGACGGTGGGACGACTCGATCCGGCTCATCGAGGAGAACCGACCTCTGTATCGGCGGTACTACGAGCAGGTCCGCGATGAGGGGGTGACGCTGTACCGTGTGCGGGTCGTCGAGGAGCCGGTGCAGCTCTACGTGCGCTGGGAACTGCACTACCTCCGGCTCTCCGCCGACGCGGGCGAAAAAATACGCGTCGTGAAAGCCGCCGATATTCACGAGTACGAGGACAACGGACCATTGCCCGAGATCATCGCCACCGGCGCGAACACGGTGTACCGGGTCCTTTATTCCGACGACGGACAACCAACCGGGGCGCGGCGGATCATCGACTCGGAATCGTTCCGGCGGTGCGTGGATCTGTGCAAGGAGATGTACGCGGCAGGCGAGGATCTCGACGCGTACTTCGAACGCGAGATCGCGCCTCTCGATCCACCTCGGCCGGGGTAGCGTGACAGACCGGGACGACCGGCACCATCGCTCGTCCGACCACGGCATCCGTTCCGAGGTGTCGGGTTCGGCGGACGAGGTCGTCCAGGCGCGGGACGTCCACGGAGGCGTCCACTTCCACGCATCCAGACCGCACGACCAGTGGACGGTGCACCCGCGCCAGTTGCCGGCCGACGTCCGCGGCTTCGTGAACCGGCTCGCCGAACTCGAACGCCTCGACAAGATCCTCCTCGGCGACGCGAAGCAGCCCTCCACCATCAGGCTCGCGGTCATCACCGGCACCGCCGGCGTCGGCAAGACCTCGCTCGCGGTGCACTGGGCACACCGCGTCCGCGCCAACTTCCCCGACGGCCAGCTCTACGTGAACATGCGCGGTTACGATCCCGGCCCACCGGTCGAGCCGTCGCAAGCCCTGGAGCACTTCCTCCGCGCACTCGACGTCCCACGCGGCGCGATCCCGGTAGACCTGGAAGCCAAAGCCTCCCTGTTCCGGTCCCTGCTCGCGGACCGGAAGGTCCTGGTCCTGCTGGACAACGTCGCCACCGCAGCCCAAGCCCGACCGCTGCTGCCGGGCACCGCGGAGTGCCTGACCCTGGTGACCAGCCGCAGCCGCCTGTCCAGCCTGATGTTCCGCGACGGTGCACATCGGCTGACCTTGGACATGCTGACGGAACCCGAAGCGGTGACCCTCCTGCAGGAGGTCACCACCGACTACCGCTCCGGCGACGAACCTGACCAGATGGCGGAGCTGGCCCGGCTGTGCGGACGACTCCCACTGGCGCTGCGAATCGCGGCCGAGCGAGCCGCTCGCGAACCAATGGTGCCGCTGGACGCGCTCGCCCAGGACTTGCGGGACGAGTCCGGCCTGTGGCAGGCGCTGGCCGGCGACGACGACAGCGACGCCGTCCGCAGCGTCTTCGCATGGTCCTACCGCGCACTCACCGGCGAATCGGCGCGGTTCTTCCGTCTGCTGGCACTGCACCCGGGAAGCACCTTCAGCGTCCCGGCAGCCGCCGCACTCACCGGCACCACGACGGCCGGCGCACGCCGCACGCTCGACACCCTGGCCGGCACCCACATGCTCGAACCGGCCGGGCCGGGCAGATATCAATTCCACGACTTGCTGAGGTTCTACGCGCACGACCAGGCCCGCGACGAGGAAACCGACCAGGACCGGGCCTCGGCACTGCGCCGCGTCGTGACCTGGTACCTCCACGGTGCCGACGCACTCAAAGCCACACTCAACCCGCTGGCGCCTCGCGTCGAACTCGAACCCGACGACACCCTCAGCGTGCCGTATCCAACCTTCGCCACTGTGGCCGACGCCAACGACTGGTACCTGGCCGAACGCCCCAACCTCCTGGCCGCGACACAAGCCGCCGCCAATGGCACCTTCCACGACCACGCCTGGCGACTTGCGGCGATCCTGCACCACGTCTACCGCATCCTCGGCCCCATCGACGACTGGCGCATCACCACCGAAGTCGGACTCCGCGCCGCCCGCCACGCCGGCAACCGCAACGCGGAAGCCGAACTACTGGAAAGCATGGCCACCGTCTGCGTGCAGACACACCAGCTCGACGACGGCGCGCGCTATTTCGACCTGTGCCTCGCGGCCTGCCGCGAGACCCACGACCGCCTGGGCGAGGCCGCCGCCCTCAACGGCCTGGGCCACCTCAACCTCCGCCGCCGACACCTGACCGAAGCCCGGCAGCTGTTCGACCAGTGCCTGGCCATCGCCCGCGAGCTGGACAGCGACCTGTGGCAGGCGGTCGCCCGCGGCAACCTCGGTGTGACCGCGTACCAGATGGGCGACAACACCACCGCGATCGAACTCGCGCGGCAGAACCTGGCGTTCCACCGCGCCGTCGGCAACCCCCTCGGTCAGGGCGACGCGCTGCACGCGCTCGCCCGCTCCTACCGCGAGCTCGGCAGGCACTCGGAGGCCCTACAGTCCATCGACGAGGCGATGCAGATCGCCACCGCCAACGCCAACCTCACCTGGGAGGCGTACTGGTCGATCGAGCAGGGCCACATCCAGCGCGAGTCCGGCCGCATCCCCGACGCGCTGGCTTCCTACCACCGCGCCGTCGTGCTGCACCAACGACACGGTGATCGAAGCCGCGAGGCACAGGCGCTCGACGGCACGGGACTCGCCTACCGGGACCTGGGACGGTTCAAGGAAGCGGCCGACTTCCACCGCATCGCAGCCACCATCCACCAAGACCTCGCCGACCACTGGCACACGGCACTGTCGCTGGCCGGCCTCGCTGTCGTCCTCGACCAGCTCGACGAGCCGAGCAAAGCCCGCCAGCACCGTGACAAGGCCTTGGCAGCCATAGCCGACTTCACCGATCCACGGGCCGCGGCACTACGTCGGCAGCTGAGCGGTCGATGACAGATGGATCCCAGTCAGGCTTCCCAGCCCTCTGGCTCCCCGCAGGCGGGAGTTCGAACTGCTGCTCTACCCCTTGACAAGAGCCGGACGCGGAAGTGCGCTCGGAACGAGCGAGGATTCGTCCGTTGCTCGTCCCGACGCCGCACCACAGGTGCACCGAGCCAGCACCTGAACGCCATGAAGGTCTGATGCGTCCAGTACCAAATGGTCGAACGCCTGTTGTGTTCCGTTGCGGTTAGATGCTGGTTTGTGGAGCAGGAGTGCATACGCTACATTACCGCGCATGATCAATCAGACACGCTCCGTCAACGCGAGGGGACGGAGCTGTCGGTCCCGATGGCACGGGGTGTTCCAGCCTGGTGAGTTCCGTAGCGGATCGAATGCCGATCAGGCGTCTTCCCCGCGCAAGCGGGGGTGAACCTACTAAGTGATCAGTTCAGAATGAGTTTTCGTAGGCAGATGATCGAGCAGACCAGGCTGAGCATGGCCTGGTGGACGTCGGCGCGGCGTTCGGTGCGGATGCGGAGTCGGCGGAAGCCTTTGATCCAGGCGAAGGTGCGTTCGACCGGCCAGCGGACCGTGCCCAGCCCAGAGCCGTGGTCGACGCCGCGGCGGGCGACGAGCGGGGTGATGCCGCGGGCGCGGACCAGGCGGCGGTACTTGTCGTGGTCGTAGCCGCGATCGGCGTAGACCCGCCTCGGGCGTCGCCTGGGTTTGCCCACCACGCCCCGAATCGGCGGCACGGCGTCGAGCAGCGGGATCAGTTGGGTGACGTCGTTGCGGTTGCCGCCGGTCAACGTGACGGCGAGCGGGATGCCGGTGGCGTCGGTGACCAGGTGATGTTTCGAGCCGGGCTTGCGTCGGTCGACCGGGCTCGGCCCGGTGTGGTCCCCCCTTTGAGGGCACGCAGGTGGGTGGAGTCGACCAGGGCGGCGGACAGGTCGAGCAGCCCGGCACCGCGCAGCTCGGCGAGCAGCCGTTCGTGCAGTTCCTGCCAGACGCCGGCCTCGTGCCACTCGGTCAACCGCCGCCAACAGGTCGCCCCGGAGGCGCCGAACAGCGCGGTGGGCAGCCGGTTCCACCCGATCCCGGTGCGCACCGCGTACAGGATGCCCTCCAGTGCCGCCCGGTCGTCGGCACGCCTGCGGCCCGGGTAACGAAAACGCCTGGGGCGCACCGGGATCAACGGCTCCATCCGGGCCCACAGCTCGTCGGTCAGAACCTCCTCACGCACACCACGATCTTGGAACGCCCTGCGCCACAAGCAAAGCCAACACGCCGACTCATTCTGAACTGATCACTAAGACACCCCGCCCGCCTCCCGGCTCGGAGGCGGGCGGGGCACTTCGGGGCGCAACCCGAAGGACTCCCTACTAGTGAGCCCAGGAAGGAAGTGCCTAGATGATAGGCGGAACTCCACCGAGCAGCGAGGCCGGTCCCGGCCGCATGGCCGTCCCGAGCGCTCTGCTCGTTGCCACGTTGGGCGTATTGCCCCTAGGAGGACTCGTCGCCGTCGCTGCCAGTCTGGTGGCAGCAAGTCTGCTCGTGGCGGTAGCGGGTTGGTCGGCACTGACGGTCGGCGCGTCCGTGGCTGTCGGGGTGCTGGCATACGTCGCAGTGATGTACCTCGTGATCACGCGCCTCTACCGACGCATCAAGTAGCGGTTCGTGTCCCTGCCCAGCTGTTCGGGCAGGCACACGGAAGGTACTCGCACAACCGGTCGGGGTGAGGCGCCAAACGGGAGAAGTGGTCGCCATAGAGCGACCACTCCTCCTTGCATACGCAGAATTGCGGATGACGGCGAGGTTACTCCATTCGAGGGTTTCCGGGCTTGGCGTGCTGGATCTGTCGGTGGGCAGGGCTAGATTGCTGACGCATTTTCGTTGCGGAAGGATCGTGTCTCGGTCGTGGTCGATTGGCGTGTGGTGTGGGCGAAGTCGGTTTTCGACACTCACGGCCGGATGACGCAGTGGCTGCCGCTGCAACAGCACCTGGATGACACTGGCGCGGTGGCGGCGCTGTTGGTGGAGGAGTGGGTGTCGCCGCAGGTGATCGGGCGGATTGCCGGTGATCTTCCGGACGGTGTCGATGGCGTGCGGGCCCTTGCGTGCTGGTTGGCTGCGTGCCATGACGTCGGAAAAGCGAGTCCTGCGTTCGCTGTGCAGGTGCCGACGCTCGCGGATCGGATGCGTGCCGCCGGTTTTTCCGCTTCGCCGATGTTGGTGTCGCATCCTCAGCGCGGTCGGGCGAATCATGCACTGGTCGGGTACTCCGCGGTGCGCGATTTTCTTCGTGCCGCGTTCGGCGGCGAGCGGGTGGTGTTGGCCGAGCAGTTGGGTGGCATTGTCGCGAGCCATCACGGGGTTCCGCCGGAGCGGTCGGCGTTGGCCGAGGTCGGACGGTTGACGGAACTGACCGGTGTCGGAGTGTGGCGGGAAGCTCGGGAGTTCTTCCTGCGCCGCGCCTCGGCTGAGGTGGATTTGTCGCGGTACCGGGATGTCCGGTTGAGCTTGCCGAGTCAGGTGTTGTTGACCTCGATCGTCATCCTGGCCGACTGGATCGCGTCGAACGGCGATCTGTTCCCCTTGTTGGAGGCGCACGAACCGCCCGCCGAGTTCGACCTCGACGCTCGGGTGGAGCTGGGGTGGAAGAGGTTGGGACTGCCCGGGCGGTGGCGTGCCCAGCCGGTCGAAGGCGACGTGGGAGCGGTGTTCCGCGCACGGTTCGATCCTCGGGCCGCCGGTGCGCGACCGGTGCAGGTGGCCGCGGTCGAGGTCGCCCGGGAACAGGCAGTCCCCGGGCTGATGATCGTGGAAGCGCCGATGGGGGTGGGCAAGACCGAGGCGGCGTTGCTGGCGGCCGAGGAGTTGGCGGCCAGGTCCGGGGCGGACGGGTGCTTCGTCGCTTTGCCGACGCAGGCGACGACCGATGCGATGTTCGGTCGGGTCAGGCGGTGGTTGGAGGCCCTGCCGGGGCGTGACGGGTCGACCAGCGTGACGTTGGCGCATGGCAAGGCATCGTTGAACGACGAGTTCGACGGGTTGCTGCGCAAGGGGTGGTTGGCGTCGATCGGTTTCGACATCGGGGACGCGCCGGTGGCTCATGTGTGGTTGCAGGGTCGGAAGAAGGGTGTGCTGGCGTCGTTCGTGGTCGGGACGATCGACCAGGTGTTGTTCGCCGGGTTGAAGAGTCGGCACCTGATGTTGCGGCACTTGGGGTTGGCGTCGAAGGTCGTGGTGATCGACGAAGTGCACGCCTATGACGTGTACATGTCGCAGTACCTGCACCGGGTGTTGCACTGGCTTGGCGCATACGGGGTTCCGGTGGTGCTGCTGTCGGCGACGCTGCCCGCGGCGCGTCGGGCCGAGCTGGTCGCCGCGTACTCGGGTGATTCGCGGGTTCCAGTCGATCCGGGATACCCGTGCATCGTGGCGACGGGCGAGGTGGAGTCGCGGTCGTTGCCGTTGCCCGAGCCGGGTGTCGACGTGGCGCTGGACCGGTTGCCCGACGACTTGGACACGCTCGTGAGCTATCTGCGTGATCGGCTGCGCGAGGGTGGGTGCGCGGTGGTGGTGCGGAACACCGTGGCTCGGGTTCAGGAGACGGCCGAGCGGCTGGAGCGCGAGTTCGGTGCGGAGAACGTGACGATCGACCATTCGAGGTTCCTGGCGTGTGACCGGGCGCGGATCGACCTGGGGCTGCTGCGGCGGTTCGGGCCCGACGGTCACCGGCCGGGTCAGCACATCGTGGTGGCGTCGCAGGTGGTGGAGCAGTCGTTGGATGTCGACTTCGACGTGATGGTCACCGACCTGGCGCCGATGGATCTGATGTTGCAGCGGATGGGCAGGCTGCATCGTCATCAGCGGTCGCGTCCGGAACCGGTGGTGCGGGCGCGGTGCGCGGTGGTCGGTGTCGAGGACTGGGACGGTGCGCCGGTGATGACCGTGCCGGGGTCGCGTCGTGTGTACGGCGAGCACCTGTTGTTCCGGTCGGCGGCGCTGTTGGTGGATCGGGCCGCTGTGCGTCTGCCGGCGGATATCGCGCCGTTGGTGCAGTCCGCCTACGGCGACGAGCCGCTGGGACCGCAGGCGTGGCAGCAGCCGATGGAGTACGCCCGTCGGGACGCCGAGCTCCTGGCCGCGCGGCGTGCGGATGCCGCGCGCGCGTTCCTGCTGGGCGAGACGGGTCCGACGAGTGGGTCGTTGGTGGGGTGGATCCGGGCGGGGGTCGGCGACGCCGACGAGACCCCGCAGGGTCTGGCCCAGGTCCGTGACGGCGCGGAGTCGTTGGAAGTTCTGGTCGTGCAGAGCGACGGGCACGGCGGCCTGCTCACGCCCGAGTGGATCGAGCGCGGCGGAGGCGAGCCGATACCGGTGGACCTGGAGATGGACCCGGCGCAGGCGAAGGTGGTCGCGTCGTGTGCGCTGCGACTGCCCGTGGCGTTGAGCAATCCCGGAGTCGATCATGCGCTGATCGCGGCGTTGGAGGCGAACAGGTTCACCAGTTTCGACTCCTCGCCGCTGCTGCGGGGTCAGCTGGTGTTGGTGTTGGACGAGAACCGCAGGGCGGAGATCCGACACGGCGACGTGCGCTTCCTCCTCACCTACGACCCGCGCAAAGGGCTGACGCATGAACGGGGATGACACGGTGTCGTTCAACCTGGTCGACCGGCCCTGGTTGACCGCCCGTACCCGCCACGGGCACGAGGTGGAGCTGTCCCTGCTGGACGTGTTCCGCCGATCACACGAGGTCACCGCGCTGCTCGGGGACGTGCCCACCCAGGTGTTCGCGTTGACCCGGCTGCTGCTGGCGGTGCTGCACAGGGCTCTCCGTGGTCCGCAGGACTTCGAGGAGTGGGCCGGCTACTGGCAGGACGGGCTTCCGGTCGACAAGATCGCCGACTACCTGGCCGTGCATCGGCACCGTTTCGACCTGCTCGACGGGGAACTGCCGTTCATGCAGGTCCCGGGGCTGCGCACGGCGAAGGACGAGGTGTCGGAGCTGGACCGGCTGATCGCCGACGTGCCCAACGGGCACCCGTACTTCACCACCCGACTGGGTGGTGTGAAGACGCTGTCGTTCGCCGAGGCGGCGCGGTGGCTGGTGCACTGCCACGCGTTCGACCCGTCGGGCATCAAGTCCGGTGCGGCCGACGACCCCCGGACCAAGCAGGGCAAGGGCTATCCGATCGGCACCGGCTGGGCCGGCAACCTGGGCGGCGTGGTGCCCGTCGGGAAGTCGTTGCGGGACACCTTGCTGCTCAACCTCCTCCCCTACCACGACGACGCCGATCTGCCGGCGTGGGAGCGGGATCGGTTCGATCCCGTGAAGGACGCCGTCGACGGGCTGACACCGACCGGGCGGGTGGACTTGTACACCTGGCAAAGCCGCCGGATCAGGCTGACCCACGACGGCCAGCAGGTCACCGGTGTGCTGATCTGCAACGGGAAACCGCTCGGGCCGCAGAACCGGAGTGAGGTGGAGCCGCACACGGCCTGGCGGCGCAGCCAGGCGCAGGAGAAGAAGCTGCGGAAGCCTCTGGTCTACATGCCGCGCGAGCACGACCCGCAGAAGGCCGTGTGGCGGGGGTTGCAGCCACTGCTTCCCGGTGCCGTGCCACCGCAAGGCAAGGACGCCGCGCCGTTCCTGACTCCCGGGGTCGTGGAGTGGGTCGCGGAGGTGGAGGACGTCATCGGCGAGGACTACTTCGTCCGACTACACACGGTAGGGATGACCTACGGCGCCCAGAGCGCCACCACCACCGAAATCATCGACGACGTGGTGGCACTGCACGCCGTGCTGCTGCGTCGCGCCGACCTCGCCCACACCGCGGTGGACTGCGTCCGCGACGCGGAGAACGCCGCTCGCGCGCTGGGCAAGCTGGCCCGGAACCTCGGCGAGGCGGCTGGGTACCGGCCGGACCCGCGCGCCAAACCCGGCACCCGCGACGGCGTGCGCGACCAAGCGCTCGAACTGGCCTACGCGAGCATGGACCCGCTGTTCCGCAAGTGGCTGCGCGAGGTCACCGCGGACACCGAACCACTGCAAGCCCGGGCCGACTGGCACCGCGCGGCCTGGGGCGTCATCCACCGATTGGGCAAGGACATGCTGGACAGGGCACCCGTGGCGGCGTGGACCGGCCGCGTCGCGAACAAACGGTTCATCACGTCCTCGCACGCCTACCGCTGGTTCCTCAACGACTTGCGCACCGCGCTGCCCTTCGCCAACGCCGACTTCGAGGTGACCTCATGACCGTCACGACGGCTCAACCCGACAAAGGTGACTGGCGACAGCGTTGGGCGACGCTCACCCCGGTGGGCGTCGAGGTGCACGCGCTCATCCAGCCGCTGCAGGAAGGCGTCCTGGCCGACCGTGCGGCGGCCGTGGCCGCACTGGCGCGGTTGCGCCGCGGCGTCGGCAAGCCCGCGGGTAGCGTGCAGGAGATCCTGCAGTACACCGTCTCCGACGCGTTCGCCGGCCCGGACGCGGGAGACGAGCCCACACCCGCGGAGACCGCTGCCCACGTGGCGTTGACGCTCTACTCCCTGCACCAGCAATCTCGCAACAACCGGATGCATCAACGCGGGTTCGGACTCGGACGGTCGCTGCGGATGCTGCACCCGACGGAGTTCGACACGACCATCCCGCCGGTGCTGCGCCGCTTCCAGACCCTGGGCTCCTCGCAGAGCCTGGAAGAACTGGTGCACCACCTGCGCGGCGCGGTGCAACTGCTGCGTCCGGCCGAGATCCCGCTCGACTACGCCGCGCTGGCCGACGACCTGTTGTGGTGGCAGCGACGCGGAGGCGCTTCCCGCGTCCGACTGCGCTGGGGCCGGGAGTTCTTCCGCACTCCCCGCCCCGCCGACTCCGCAGACGGGGACGCACCGGAAACCCGCGAACCCGAACCCGACCTCGACTGACCTCGATCTCTCCTGTGAAAGGCACTTCCGTGTCACGAACCATTGTCGACATTCACGTCGTACAGACCGTGCCGCCGAGCAACATCAACCGCGACGACACCGGCAGCCCCAAAACCGCGGTGTACGGCGGGCGGCGTCGAGCCCGGGTGTCCAGCCAGGCGTGGAAACGCGCCACCCGCGCCACGTTCGCCGAACTGCTCGACACCTCCGAGCTGGGCGTGCGGACCAAGCGGGTGGTGGAGCTGCTGTCCGAGGAGATCGTCCGGCAGGACCCGGTGTTGTCCGGGCGGGCGTTGGAGCTGGCCGAGGCGGTGCTGACCGCCGCCGGTATCAAGATCACCCCGGCGCGGAAGGCCGACGCCCCGCCCGAGTCGGGCTACTTGTTGTTCCTGAGCAACCGGCAGATCACCGGCCTCGCCGAACTCGCGGTCGAGGCCGCCGCCGCGGCGGGCGAGGGCAAACCCGACATCGCCAAGGCGCAGGCCCGTGCCCGCGCCGACCGTGAGCACTCGGTGGACGTCGCGTTGTTCGGCCGGATGGTCGCCGACGCCACCGACCTCAACGTCGACGCCGCGGCGCAGGTGGCCCACGCGTTGAGCGTGCACGCCGTGGACAACGAGTACGACTACTTCACCGCCGTGGACGACCACAAGCAGGCCGACGAGGAAGAAGACGCCGGCGCCGGCATGATCGGCACCGTCGAGTTCAACTCCTCCACTCTCTACCGCTACGCCACGGTGGACGTGAACCGCCTGCACGACAACCTCGGCGACGCCGAGGCGACCCGGCGGGCGGTCGAGGCGTTCACCCGGGCCTTCGTCGCGAGTATGCCGACCGGAAAGCAGAACACCTTCGCCAACCGGACCCTGCCCGACGCCGTGCTCGTCGTGGTCCGCGAAACCCAGTCGATCAACCTGGTCGGCGCGTTCGAGGAAGCCGTGCAGGACGACGCCGAGGGCGGACGGGTGGTGCAGGCCATCACGCGCCTGGCCGACCACGCGCGCGAACTGCACGAAGCCTACGACGAACAGCCGGTCGCCGCCTGGGTCTTCGGCGTCGGGGAGAAGAAGGTCGCGCCGCTGACCGAGCTGGCCCAGCGCGGCACGTTCGACCCGACCGTGCGGGCCGTGGGAGCCCTGGTCGGCGACCGCCTGGCGGAGCAGGCGTGACCACCCTGCTGTTGCGGCTGGGCGCGCCGCTGCAGTCGTGGGGCACCAGCAGCCGCTTCGTCCGCCGCAACACCGACCGGGTGCCCAGCCGCAGCGGCGTCATCGGTCTGCTGGCCGCCGCACAGGGCGTGCGCCGCACCGACCCGCTGGAAGAACTGCTCTCGCTGCGGATCGGCGTGCGCATCGACCAACCCGGCCAACTCGAACGCGACTTCCAGACCGCCCGCAGCCTCGACGGCTCCACCACGATGCCGCTGTCCTACCGGTTCTACCTGGCCGACGCGGTGTTCACAGTCGCGCTGGAAGGCGACCCCGACCTGCTGCGCGGCCTGGAACAAGCGCTGCGCTCCCCCGTCTTCCCCCTCTACCTCGGCCGCCGGTCCTGCCCGCCCGCCGGGCAGCTGCTGCACGGCCTGCGCGAGGGCACCGTGCGGGAACGGTTGGAGACCGAGCCGTGGCACGCCTCCCCCTGGACGCAACGCCGCCACTGCTCGCCCACGGTCGGACTGGACATCGTCGTGGACTGCCCCGCCGACGCGGCCGACGCCGAACTCGTGCGCGACGAACCCGTCAGCTTCGACCCCCGCAACCGCGCCTACGGCTGGCGCACCGTGCACCGCGACCAGGTCGAGGTCCCCAACCCCTCCTACCAACCCACCGCCCCGCCGGCGGACCCGTTCGACCCGATGGCGGCATTCGAGGAAATCGCCTGATGCACCTGACCCGCTTCGAGATCAATCCGGCCCGCCGCGCCGCCCGCAACCTGCTCGCGTCCCCGCACAAGATCCACGCGGCGGTCATGGCCGCCTTCCCCGCGGCCCCGCCCACCGACCAACCGGGACGAGTGCTGTGGCGCATCGACCGCAACCAGCACCAAGTCCTGCTCTACATCGTCAGCCCCCAACGGCCCGACCTGACCCACCTGGTGGAACAAGTCGGCCGGCCCACCACCCAGACCTGGGACACCGTCGACTACCGGACACTGCTGGACCGACTGCAAACCGGACAGCAGTGGGCCTTCCGGCTCTCCGCCAACCCCGCCCAGGGCACCCGCAAGCACTCGACCACAGGCCGTTCACAGCGCCACGGGCACGTCACCGTCGCCCAACAGACCCAGTGGCTGCTCGACCGCGCCCAACGGTCCGGATTCACCGTCGAAACCGGCGGGAACGACGAGCCCGACGTCGCCGTGCGCGGACGGCAGACCCTGAACTTCCGGCGCAAGGACGCCACCGTCACCCTCACCGTGGCCACCTTCGAAGGCCACCTGCGCATCACCGACGCCGACGCGCTGCGCACCAGCCTCGTCACCGGCATCGGCCCGGCCAAGGGCTACGGCTGCGGGCTGCTCACCCTGGCACCGGTCCGCCGTGCCTGATATCCCCGGAGCACCGCCCGTCCCTCTGTCGCAGCTCGTGCGTGCCCAGGACCGCATCTCGTTCCTCTACCTGGACCACTGCAACGTCCACCGCGACGACAACGCCATCACCGCGACCGACAAACGCGGCACCGTCCACATCCCCGCCGCGACACTGGGCGCACTGCTGCTCGGCCCAGGCGCCACCGTCAGCCAGCAGGCTATGGTCCTGCTCGCCGAGAGCGGCTCCACCGCGGTCTGGGTCGGCGAACACGGCGTCCGCTACTACGCCCACGGACGCGCCCTGGCCGCCAACTCCCGCCTCCTGGAGATCCAGGCGAACCTCGTCTCCAACCAGCGCACCCGTCTGCGTGTCGCCCGCCAGATGTACGCGATGCGCTTCCCCGACGAGGACACCAGCGGCCTGACCATGCAACAACTCCGAGGAAGGGAAGGCGCCCGCGTCCGCCGCCTCTACCGCGAGCACGCCCACCGAGTCGGCATCACCTGGGAACGCCGCGACTACGACCCCGACGACTTCGCTGCGGGCACACCGGTCAACCAGGCACTCTCGGCCGCCAACACCAGCCTCTACGGCGTCGTGCACGCCGTCATCGTCGCCCTCGGCTGCGCACCCGGTCTCGGCTTCGTCCACACCGGTCACGTCAAATCCTTCGTCTACGACATCGCCGACCTCTACAAGGCCGAGATCAGCATCCCCGTCGTTTTCGACATCGCCGCCCGGGAAGTCGCCGACATCAGCACCGAAGCCCGCCGCGCCGTCCGCGACCGGATGAAGGACGGCGCCTTCCTCGAGAACTGCGTCCGCGACATCAAGACACTGCTCACCGAAGACGACGCACTAGGCGGTGTCCTGTAAGCCGGTGATCAGGGCGTCTGGTAGTTCTGGTGCATGGTGGGTCGTGGTGAGTTGACCGATCGTGCCTGGGCGGCGATCGAGCCGCTGTTACCGGTGTCCGGGCGTGGCCGCAGGTGGCGGGATCACCGGCAGGTGATCAACGCGATCCTGTGGAAGCTGCGCACCGGCGCACCGTGGCGTGACCTGCCCGAACGCTACGGCCCGTGGAAGACCGCGCACGAGCGGCTGCGGTTGTGGACCGCGGACGGGACCTGGCAGCGCATCCTGGACCGGGTGATCGTCAAGGACGACTCCGTGGGCGGGCTGGAGTGGATCGTCAGCGTCGACTCCAGCGTCGTCCGGGCCCACCAACACGCCGCCGGTGCCCGGAAAAAGGGGGATGCACCGCCGGGGTCGAAGCCCTCGCCGTCGCAGGGGAGGGACTCGGCCGGTCCCGAGGCGGTCTGAGCACCAGGATCCACATTGCGGTCGACGGACGCGGCCTGCCCATGCGCGTCCTGATCACACCGGGCCAGGCCGGGGACAACCCGCGACTGCCGCCGCTGCTCGACGGCATCCGCGTCGCCCGCCCCGGACCCGGACACCCGCGCGTCCGGCCCGAGGCGGTGATCGCGGACAAGGCGTACTCGCACAAGTCCACCCGACTCGCCCTGCGCACCCGTCGGATCACGTTCACCTGCCCCGAACGCAAAGACCAGGTCGCCCGCCGCGCGACCCTGGGCTCACGCGGCGGACGACCACCGGCCTTCGACGCCGAACGCTACAAACAACGCAACGTGGTCGAGCGCTGCTTCAACCGGCTTAAACAGTTCCGCGGCCTGGCCACCCGCTACGCCAAACGCGCCGCCTACTACCAGGCCGAACTCACCATCGCCGCCATCGTGCTCTGGCTCCGATGACGAATTACAGGACACCGCCTAGTCTACTTCGATGCCCGTGTGCCTCTGCCACTCCTCCTTGGCTCTCTCGTCGAAGTGGTCGAGCTACGAAGGCGGCTGGGACTCCGGACGCAGCCGTTACCTCTCCGGCGACTACAACGGCGACGGCCGCACCGACGTGGCGGCGTCTTTCGACTACGGAAACGGCCAGACTGGTGTGTTCGTGTGGGAGGGGAAGGCCGACGGGTTCTCCGACGCGACGCGGCGGTGGCTGAGCAACCCGGGCGGCTGGAATGCCAACCAGACCCGCTTCATGAGCGGCGACTACACCGGTGACGGACGCGCCGACATCGGTGCGTTCTACGACTACGGCAACGCCAGCACCAGCCTGTTCGTCATGGAAGCCACGCCAGGCGGGTTCACCAACCCGGCGACCAGGTGGTCGAGCAACCCGGGCGGCTGGGACATCGCCCGGACGATCACGTTCTGAGCAGGGTCGAGCCCTCCCGGTCTCGTGGGGACAACGCGTCGCACCCGGCTACCCGCGGCTGAAGGCGGGAGCGGTGGTCAGGCGGGAGCGGGTTTGCGGGCGGCGAGCCAGTCGGCGATGGCGTTGACCAGGTCGTGGCAGGTGCCGCAACCGGTGGTGGCGCGGGTCGCGCTGACCAGCGGTGCCACGCCGCGCGCACCCGCGTCCCACGCGGACACCAGTTGCGCCTTGCGGACGGTGTTGCAGCGGCACACGAGGGTGGTCGCGGGCAGGTCGGCCGGGCTGACCGCCGTCGCCGCGGCCAAGGCGCGGCCCAGCAACAGGGCCAGCCGGTCGTCGGGCGCGGGGAGGCCGCGGTCGAACAGCTGCACCACGGTGGCCGCCGCGTCCGGCGCGCCGACCAGGATCGCACCGACGATCACGTTGTCCCGCAACACCATCTTGGCGTACCGGCCGCGGGTCGGGTCCTCCACGCGCAGCACCTCGACGCCGGGCTCGTCCAGTTCGACGTGCACCTCGCCGAGCGAGGCGAGGTCGATGTCGCGGACCTTCAGCTTGGTCACCACGGGCGTGCCGCGGTAGCGCGCGCCCGGCACGGCGCCGGTGAGCAGGTCGGCCAACACGGTCGCCTGCTCCCACGCCGGCTGGACCAGGCCGTTGACCACACCGCGGTGCTGGGCGCAGTCGCCGAGCGCGTAGATGCGCGGGTCGCTGGTGCGCAACGCGTCGTCCACCACGACACCCCGCTCGACGACCAGCCCGCAGTCGCGGGCCAGGTCGGTCGCCGGGCGGACGCCCGCCGACACCACCACCAGGTCGGCGGGCAGCCGGGCACCGTCGTCCAGCTCCACCTCGGCACCGACGACGTACCGCCGGGCCACCCGGCCGAACCGGAACTCCACGCCCATCCGCTCCAGCGCGTCGGCCAGCACCCGGCCCGCGCCGGGGTCGAGCTGGCGCTCCATCAGGTGCGACACGGGGTGCACGACGGTGACCAGGCTCCCGCGCGCGACCAGGCCCCTGGCCGCCTCCAGCCCGAGCAGCCCGCCGCCGAGCACCACCGCGGGCGCTCCCGGCCGGGCCGCGGCGAGGATGCGGGCGCAGTCGTCGAGGTCGCGGAACGCCACCACACCGCTCGCGACGCGGCCGTCGTCGTCCAGCAGCCCCTCCACCGGCGGCAGCCACGGCGCGCTGCCGGTCGCCAGCACCACCGCGTCGTAGGGCAGCCGCGCGCCGTCCGAGCACTCCACCACCCGCGCGGCGCGGTCGACGCGGGTCGCCTCGACCCCGACCCTCAGGTCCACGGCGCTGCGGTCGGCCCAGTCCGGTTCGTGCAGCAGCACCGCGCCGGGGTCCAGACCACCCGCGAGCACACCGGACAGCAGCACCCGGTTGTAGGCGGGGTGCGCCTCGGCGCCGACCACGGTCAGCGCGACCCGGGCGCCCTCGGGGTCGCGGGCCCGGATCTCGTCGGCGAGGCGCGCGCCGGCCATGCCGTAACCGATCACGATCACCTGTCGGCGGTTCACCGTCGGGTTCCTTCCTCGGGCAGCGGATGGGGGTCGAGGCGGACCGCGCACACCTTCAGCTCGGGTATGCGGCTGGTCGGGTCGAGCGCCGGGTTGGTCACCAGGTTCGCGCGCTGCCCGTCGGGGAAGTGGAACGGCAGGAACACCGTGTCCACCCGCATCGTGGGCTCGTACCGCACGCGCGCCGACGTGCTGCCGCGCGCGGAGCTGACCGTCGCCCGCCCGCCGTCGGCCAGGCCCGCCCGCGCCGCGGTGTCCGGGTGGACCTCCACGTACACCTCGGGCGCGGCCTCGTCGAGCTCGGCGACCCGGCGGGTCTGGGTGCCGGTCTGGTAGTGCTGCAACAACCGCCCGGTCGTCGCCCACAGCGGGAAGCGCTCGCTGGTGGTCTCCGCCGGGGCCGCGTGGTCGACCGGGGCGAACCGGGCCCGGCCGCCCGGCAGCGGGAAACCGTCGAGGAACAGCCGGGGCGTGCCGGGGTGGTCGGGCGCGGGGCACGGCCAGTACAGGCCCTCACCGGCGCGCAGCCGCCCGTGGCTCATGCCCGAGTAGTCGGCCGGGCCGCCCGCGCTCGCCCTGCCCAGCTCCGCGAACACCTCCTCGACCCCGGTGGGGAACCGCTCCGGCGGCTGGCCGAGCCGGACCGCGATGCCGCTGATCACGTCGAGGTCGCCGCGCACGCCGTCGGGCGGGTCCACCGTGCGGCGGCGCAGCAGGACGCGGCCCTCCAGGTTGGTCAACGTGCCGTCCTCCTCGGCCCACTGGGTGACCGGGAGCACCGCGTCGGCCAGCTCCGCCGTCTCCGAGCGCACGAAGTCCGCCACCACCAGCAGGTCCAGCGCGCGCAGCCGCTCGGTGACGCGGGCCGCGTCGGGCGCGGAGACCACCGGGTTGGTGCCGAACACGAGCAGCGCCCGGATGCCGCCCGGTCGCCCGGCCGCGTCGAGGATCTCGTAGGCGGAGCGGCCCCGGCTCGGGAGCTCGGCCTCGGGCACGCCCCAGACGGCGGCCACGTGGCGACGCGCGTCCGGGTCGTCGATCTTGCGGTAGCCGGGGAGCTGGTCGGCCTTCTGGCCGTGCTCGCGGCCACCCTGGCCGTTGCCCTGGCCGGTGATGGTGCCGTAGCCGGACCCGGCGACGCCGGGGAGGCCGAGCGCCAGGGCGAGGTTGACCCACGCCGAGACCATCGCGGTGCCGTTGGCGTGCTGCTCGGTGCCGCGCGCGGTGAGCACGTAGGCGTTGTCCGCCTGGGCGAGCAGGCGCACGGCGAGCCGCTGGTCGGCGACCGCGACCCCGGTGACCCGTTCGGTGCGCTCCGGCCACCACCGCGCCGCCACCCGCCACGCCCGGTCGAACCCGGACGTGCGCTCCCGCACGTAGGTCTCGGCGACGTGCCCGTCGGTGACGGCGATGTGCAGCATCCCCAGGGCCAGCGCCAGGTCCGTGCCCGGCTGGGTACGCAGGTGCAGGCCCGCGTGCCGCGCGGTGGCGGTGCGGCGCGGGTCGACCACGACCAGCCCGCCGGCGTCGATCGCGCGGCCCAGGTGTTGCACGAACGGCGGCATCGTCTCGGCCACGTTCGCACCCACCAGCAGCACCGCGTCCGCCCCGGCCAGGTCGGTGAGCGGGAACGGGAGCCCGCGGTCGACGCCGAACGCGCGAATGGTCGCCGCGGCGGCCGACGACATGCAGAACCGGCCATTGTAGTCCACGTGCGGCGTGCGCAGCGCGACCCTGGCCAACTTGCCCAGCAGGTACACCTTCTCGTTGGTCAGCCCGCCACCGCCGAGCACCCCGACCGACCCGGGGCCGTGCCGGTCGCGGACCGCGGCCAGCCGCCGTGCGACTTGGTCGAGCGCGTCGTCCCACCCTGCCGGGCGCAAGCCGTCCCCGGCCGTGCGCAGCAGCGGGGTGGTGAGCCGGTCGGGCGCGGTCAGCACCGCGGTCGACGTCCAGCCCTTCTGGCAGAGCCCACCCTGGTTGGTCGGGAACCACCTGGGCCGCACCCGCACGTTTCCGCCCGCCGCGTCGACGGTCATTCCACATTGCAGCGCACAATAGGGACAATGGGTGTCGGTGGCGAGCAAGGCGATGTTCGAGGTATTCATCGGGACACCTCCGCGTCCGACAACATTGCCCACACCGCAGTCGACTGTCCACGTATTCAGGGGTGTTTCACGGCAATGGACCAACGCCTATTGAGATCAACCTGAGGATGAGCACCGCCAAACGGACAATACGGCGAAACGGACGCAATTTCCCTGTTCGACCGATCGGAGACGCCTCGCGCGGTCGCGAGCACTGCTCACCTTCCTCGGGCAGCGAGAAGCGACCACCGCCCTGTGGGCAACCAAACGCACAGGTGATGACCTCCGTCACCCGGAATGAGCGGACACCAAGCCCGTCCGGTCCACTCGGCACCCCCGAGCGGCCCGGGAACCGATCCTCGGCACGAAAACCTGAACGGTGGATAACCCGCACAGCGGTGGGACGGTAATGTGAAACCTTCGGACGCGCCCATTCCGACACCGCCGACAACTCGTGGAGTTATCGCCCAACTCAGCCGGTCGACCGCATCGCGGTCGTCGGAGGACCCATGTCCTCGCCACCTCGGGATCGCGGTTGCCGACCGGAACGCATGAAGCCCCCGCGCCGGACTGACGACACCGGCGGATTCAGACTCGACCGGTCCCCTCGCGGGCGAAGTGGGGTTCCGCCGCTTCCAGTCGTCGTACCGGGATGCCCAACCGTCGTGCTTCGGCCAGGGTGTCCCGGCAGACCTCACGCGGCTCCTCGGCGTCGGGGTCGCAGTGCGCCGCGAAGAGCACGCGCACGGGCGGGACATGAGCGGTCAGCCAGGCGAGCGCGCGGGCCGTCAGGGTCGATCCACATGTTCCGGCGGATCAGCGCCTCTGGCTCGGCGTCCCGGTTCCGAGCAGCGTCTCCGAGGGGAACCTTGACCTGCTCGCCCAAGTCCCGTCCGGTCGTTTGTACCGGGATCGCCACCCGGCTCCCTCAGGCTGTGCGTATGCCATGTGCATCCCTTCCTGCTCTGGTTGAGGAAAACTTCGTCACCGCTGGTCAGGCGATGTTCAGGCGCCTGCGCTGCGGCTTCTCCGACTGCGGGGAGAGCCGCAGGGTCGCGCTGATATCACCTCGGGAGAACCGGTAGTGCTTGCCGAACCGGTGGTGCGGCAGTCCTCGACCGCCCATACCCGCTGCCGGGCGTGTTCGGCGGCCCAGCGCAGCAGCGCCAGGTGGTCGGCACTGGTGGTGCAGACGGTCTTGGTGGCGAGTCTGCGGCCCGGTTCGTTGACGACGACTGCGGTGTGGGAGCGCTTGTGGGCGTCAGCCGATCACTTGTCCCGAGAGCGGGCACGGGCTGGACAAGCTGGTCGGGACCTGTCGATGGCGGTCTCCGCGACCCATTTCTTCTCGTCGCCGGGGCGTCATCCAGAGGCCGTCGTGCGCGCCCCGAAACGGCCGGGGGATCACCGATGTCGTGGTGGACGAGGACGCGGGTGCGGAGTACGACGGTTGGAGGGTCATTCTGACGGCCGGCGAGGAACAGCGCCGTCGTCGCTGACGTGCTCGTTGGTGGTCTGCTGCTGCGGTGACGGCCGATCCCTGTCGTTGTGGGCGGCATGGTGAACCTCCTCGCCGGCGAGGATCCGGCGGGTTGCCTCGCCAAAGCGGGTGGGGTCCCGGCGGTGGCGTGCTGGACTTCGGTGCGCCGTTCGGGTTGGGCCGAACCGAACGAATCGGCCCGGTGCGTCGTCCCGGGCGCAGTAGCGCGGCTTGATCTCCACGTCACTCGGAGGGAACCGATGACCAACCCGCTGGTGGCCGCGCCGGAGGACGACACGTCGGCGGTGACCGGGATCGGTATCGCCGAGTCGGCCAACGACCTGGCCCAGGGCATCTCCGACGGCAGCTGGGTCGAAGCCGGACTCGGCGGGGTCGGGGTCGGGCTGGAAGTGCTGTCGATGGTGCTCGACCCCGTCGGCACCGTCGCCTCCTACGGCGTGTCCTGGCTCATCGAACACGTCCAACCCCTGAAGCAGGCCCTGGACTGGTTCGCCGGCGACCCACCCGTCATCCGCTCGTTCAGCGAAACCTGGACCACCGTCGCCACCGAAGTCCGCACCATCGCCCAGGACCTCGGACACCAGCACGCCACCGGCTGGCAGGGCACCGCCGCCGACACCTACCGCGCACACGCCGCCCAGACCGCCGACGCCCTCACCGGCGCCGGCACGCTGGCCGAAGGCGTCGGCACCGGCGTGATGGTCATGGGCGAAGTCGTCGCCGCCGTCCGCGAGATCATCCGCGACCTCGTCGCCGAGGTCGTCGGCAAACTCATCACCTGGGCCCTGGAAGCCATCGCCACCCTCGGCCTGGCCACCCCCCTCATCATCGCCCAGGCCGTCTCCACCATCACCAAAGTCTGCAACCGCATCGCCGACCTGGTCCGCAAACTCGTCAAAACCATCGCCAACGTCACCCCCCGCATCCGCAAAATCCTCGACAAACTCGGCGAGATCACGGACAAGCTGAGCACCCTCGGCCGCCGCGCCGACTCACCCGCCAGCCCCGACACCACCACCCCCGCCAGCACACCCAGGGCCGACGTCCCGACGATCGGCGACGTCGACTCCCCCACCACGCCGTCGAGCGCCTCCACCGACGCCACGTCCCCATCGGGCACCACACCACCCTCCGGCACGACGTCCCCGAGCGGAACCTCGACCGACACCAGTCCCAACCGACCCGCCGATCCGAACGACACCAGGACCCCGGAGCCCGACCGCGTCTGCGAGAACGACCCGGTCGACGTCGTCAGCGGCGAGATGGTCCTCCCCCACACCGATCTCGACCTGCCGGGCGTGCTGCCGCTGGTGCTGGGCCGGACCCACGTGTCGTCCTACCGCGCGGGCCGCTCGTTCGGACCGTCCTGGGCGTCCACGCTGGACCAGCGGTTGGAGTTCGACGCGCGCGGCGCGTTGTTCCTCGCGGAAGACGGCATGGTGCTGGTCTACCCGGAGCCCGCCGGGCACCCCGTGCTGCCCGAGGTGGGACCGCGGTGGCCGCTGTCACGGGTCGGGGAAGGCTACGCGATCACGCAGCGGGGAACCGGTCGCACGCTGTGGTTCGGCGCCGACGGCCCGCTCGTGGCGGTGACCGACCGCAACGATAACCGGATCGACTTCGACCGCGACGCGGCGGGAACGGTCACGGCGGTGCGGCACAGCGGCGGTTACCACGTCGACGTGGACAGCGACCGGGGCCTGGTGACCGAACTGCGGCTGCGCGGCGCCGGTGTCAGCGTCGTCCGGTTCGGCTACGACGACACCGGGCTCACCGAGGTCGTCAACTCCTCCGGCAGACCGATGCGGTTCGACTACGACCACGCGGGCCGCATCACGCAGTGGACCGACCGCAACGGCGAGTGGTACCGCTACCACTACGACGCGCACGGCCGGTGCGTCGGCAACGAGGGATCAGGAGGGTTCCTCGACGGCACGTTCGAGTACGGCGAGGGCACGACCCGGTTCACCGACGCACTCGGTGCGACCACGACGTACCGGTTCGACGACCGGCGGCGCCTGACCGCCAGGACCGACCCGCTGGGCAACACCATCACCCAGGAGTGGGATGAGGCCGACCGGTTGGTCGCCCGCACGGACCAGCTCGGGCACACCACCCGCTTCACCTACGACGAAGCGGGCGACCTGGTCACCACCACCCGGCCCGACGGCACCCAGGCCATCGCCGAGTACGACGAGCACGGCATGGTCACCACGTTCATCGCACCCGACGGCGGGGTGTGGCGGCAGGTCTTCGACGAGCGCGGCAACCTGCTCGCCGAGACCGACCCGGCGGGCGCGGTCACCGGTTACGCCTACGACGACCGCGGTCACCGACGCGCCGTCACCGACGCCCTCGGTGGGGTGCGGCGCATCGAGACCAACGGCGCGGGCATCCCGATCGCGGTCACCGACGCGGCGGGCGCGACGACCCGATACGTCCGCGACGCGTTCGGCCGTGCCACCGCGGTGGTCGACCCGCTCGGTGGGCGAACCCGGTACACCTGGACCGTTGAGGGCAAACCGCTGAGCCGGACCCGCCCCGACGGGGCCGCGGAGCGGTGGCGCTACGACGCCGAGGGCAACGAGGTCGAGCACGTCGACCCCCTGGGTCGGGTGCGCAGGGTCGTCACCACGCACTTCAACCTGCCCGCGGCCGAGATCCGGCCCGATGGAAGCCGGATCGGGTTCGGCTACGACCGGACGCTGCGGCTGACCGCTGTCACCAACGCCCAAGGTCTGGTCTGGCGCTACGAGTACGACCCGGCGGGCAACCTGGTCCGGGAGACCGACTTCAACGGCCGCGTGCTGACCTACCGCCACGACGCGGCGGGCAGGCTCGTCGAACGAGTCAACGGCGTGGGCCAGACCGCCACGTTCACCCGTGATCCCTTGGGCAACATCGTCGAGCGGCGTTGCGGCGACGCGGTGACCACCGTCGAGTACGACGAACTCGGCCGGATCACCCGCGCCCGCAACGCCGACGCGGAGCTGCGCTACAGCCGCGACCCGCTGGGTCGCGTACTCACCGAGACGATCAACGGGCGCACCGTCGCCTCCGCGTACGACGCGCTCGGCAGGCGTGTGCGCAGGTACACCCCGACCGGCGCCACCACCTCTTGGGAGTACGACGCCGCCTCGCGCCCCACCCGGCTCACCGCGGGCACTCGTGTCGTGGCGTTCGACCACGACGCGGCGGGTCACGAGGTCAGCCGTTCGACCGGCGATCTGGTGCTCAGCCAGTCGTGGGATGCCAACCACCGGCTGACCGGGCAGGCGCTGCTCGCCGGCGGCCGGGAAGTGGCGCACCGCCGGTACCACTACCAGGCCGACGACAACCTCGTCGCGGTCCGCGACTCGTCAGGTCCGTCGCGGAACTACCGCGTCGACCCCCTGGGACGGGTCACCGGTGTCGACGGACCCGGATGGCGCGAGCGGTACGCCTACGACGCGGCGGGCAACGTCACCGGACCCGGATCCGGTACCACCCACGCGGGCACCCTGGTCCGCACTGCGGGCGACGCGCGTTACGAGCACGACGGGCAGGGCCGCGTCGTGCTGCGACAGCGCAAGCGGCTGTCCCGCAAACCCGACACCTGGCACTACCAGTGGGACGCCGACGACCACCTCGTCGCGGTCACCACACCGGACGGCACAAGGTGGTCCTACCGGTACGACCCGCTGGGCCGCCGCGTCGCCAAGCTGCGCCTCGCCCCCGACGGGTCGGTGGCCGAACGCGTCGACTTCGCGTGGGACGGCTCAGTCCTGGCCGAGCAGACCCACTCGGCCGGTCACGCCACGACCTGGGAGTTCGCCCCGGACAGCTGCCGTCCGCTCACCCAGACCGAGCGTGCGCGCACCGGCCAGGACTGGGTCGACCAGCACTTCTACTCCATCGTCACCGACATCGTTGGCACGCCCACGGAACTGGTCGACGAACGCGGGACGCCCGCCTGGCGGCAGCGATCGACGCTGTGGGGCCTGCCCGCCGCCCGCGTCGGCGCCGCGGACACGCCGCTGCGGTTCCCCGGCCAGTACTACGACACCGAAACCGGGCTGCACTACAACCACCTGCGCTACTACGACCCGCTCGCCGCCCGCTACACCAGCCCTGATCCGCTCGGGCTGTTCGGCGGGCCGTCCCCGCACGGGTACGTGCACAACCCCACCGGGTGGAGCGACGCGCTCGGCCTCACCGAGACCAGCGACATCGAGTTCCTCGACCCCAACGACATCAACTTCTCCCAGCGCAGCATCACCCGGAACGACTACGCGGAAGCGATGCGCAACGGCCAGTGGGACTGGAACCGCTCGCCGGTGCACGTCATGGAGATCGACGGTCGGCTCGTCAGCTACGATAACCGCCGCCTCGACGCCGCGCGGGAGGCGGGGGTGCCGGTGGGTGTCCAGCGAGTCGACCCCAACGCACCGCACCCCGAGTCGACCACCGGTAAGACGTGGGCCGAGAAGTTCCAGGAACGCTTCCGCGACCCGCGCAACAGGCTCAACGGCGAGCCGGTTCCCGACACCGGCCTGAACGAACGACCGACCGCCCTGCCTCCGGGCTGCGGCGGGGGACGGCGCAGGAGACGCGGATGAGCGACATCACCACCCTCTGGTCCTCCGCCCGCCTGCCCATCGAGGACGGCCTCTACTTCGCCGACGGCCGCTCCTACGCCGTCGAGGCCGACGAGCGCGGCCTGCGCCTCGTCGAGTCCTTCGACCTGGCCGAACTGCTGGCCGAAGACCCCGAGTGGCTGACGTCGATCGACGTCACCAGGGAAATCCGCGTTCCCGGTGGCTACGCGTGCGCCGGCGAGGGCTCGCACGGCTCGGAGGGCTTCTTCGCCCGACTGGACGAGGACCACTCGCTGGTCTGGGTCTGCTACCTGTCCGAGTCCAACCCGTTCGGTGAACTCACCGTCGAGGCGTCGACCCTGACCGCGACATCGACGTCCGGTCTGTCGATCACCCTCCCCCTCGACGACCCGGACAAGGCACTACCGGCCGAGGACTGAAGGCCCGACCTCCCGTCACCGTTCGCAGTGGACCTGTTCGCGTTCCCGCTCAGCTCGGACGGCGCACCCGGTAGCGCAGGTGAAGTACCCGGTTGCCCTGGATGACCACGTCAGGGTCCTCCAACAGGTGCTGCGCGCCGACCGACCCGAAGTAGCGCTTGCCGGACCCGAACACGACGGGCACGACGTCCATGCGCACCTCGTCGATCAGCCCCGCGGCGAACACCTGGCCACCGACGTCGCCGGCGGCGACCTCGACCACGCGGTCGCCCGCGAGCTCCCGCGCCTTGGCCACGGCTGCCTCGACGCCGTCGACGAAGTGGAACGGCGCTTCGGGGTCCCAGCCCTCGGGTTCCGGCCGGTGCGTCACGACGACCACGTGGTCGATCCCGCTCGGCGGCTTCCCGCCCCAGCCGTCCGTGATGTCGAAGACGTGACGGCCGACGATCGTCGCCCCGATCCGCTCCCAGTACGGCCGGGTGTAGTCGTAGGAGGTCTGCGACACCTTCACCTCGCCGCTCTCGTCCAACGGGATGTCGCCGTTGGACAACCAGTCGAACAGCGGTCCGGGTCGGTCGTTCTCGTCCGCGACGAAGCCGTCCACCGACACCGAGCTGTACATGACCACCTTGCCCACGGGGCTCTCCTCTGCTTGGGGTGCCCCGAAATTAGCGTGTCGCGGGCTGTCGCTCTTGTAAGAAATCAATCGGCGGGCAGCGGCCAGCCGTCCAGCGCGTGGCCGGGGTGCTCGCGCAGGAACCGCCGCCGGACTTCGACGTACCGGGTCGGCGTGAGCCCGGTGAACGCCCGGAACTCGTGGCCGAAGTGGGCCTGGTCGAAGTAGCCCGCGCCACCGGCGAGGTCGCCCCAGTCGATCGGTCCGGCGGGGTTGATCGCGAACACGGTGGCGGCGAAGCGGTGGGTGCGGGCCAGCCGCTTCGGCGTGACGCCGATGACCTCCTTGAACCGCCGTGCCAGATGGGTGCTGCTGACACCGGCCGCCACGCTCAGGTCGCCGATCGCCACCGCCCCGCCGGCCGCCGCGATGACGTTGCTCGTGTGGCGGACCAGCCCCAGGCCGGCGGTTTCGCGCAGCCGTCGCACCAGCTCGTCTTCCAGCAGCGTCAGCATCTCGTGCGGTCCGCCCGCCGCGGCCAGGCGGTCCCGCAGCCCGGCGACGGCGGGCCGACCCCAGACCTGCTCCACCGTCACCGGCCGATCACACAGCTCGACTGCGGGCATCGGCAGGAACGGCGCCGGCCCCCACGGCTTGAAGTGCACGCCGACGGACCGGGTCCGGGGTGGGTAGCCGAACTCCAGCGCGCGGGTGGACATGGTGATCACGCAGCCGTCGGCGTACTCGGCCGCCTCGATGTCGGTGCCGGCGCGGATGCGGAACGGCGCACCCAGGTTGACGATGAGCAACGCCGACGGCCCGGGCGGCAGCGTCAGCCGGGCGTACGGCGACGCACCCTCCAGGTAGTAGAGGTCGTCGACCAGCCCGTCCAGCGGCGGTCGCGGCACTCTGGACACGTACTCCACGCCCACAGCATCGCCGACGCCCCGCCGGCATCGCGCGCCGGGATCGCAGGGCCTTCGACTCCGCCCCGGACCGTCTCGTGTGGACTGCGTTGCTCCGCGTTCACGAGCGGCAGGAACCACGGCAAGGTCGCTTTCATCGATCCAGACGAGTTTCCGTCGCACAGCGATCGCAATCGACCGGAGGGGGACTTCTTCCCTCCTGCGCTCTTCCAGCCATTCTTTGACCACACTTTCCGACTCGGCGAGCGTGTGCGTCGGTCGGGCGCTGTGGTAGTCGCGGTCGCCGAGGTGGTACCGACTGCTCTCCCCCAGTTCGTGGTACCGATCCGTCCAGTCGTGGGTCAGCAGGAGCGTGTCCGACACCAGGGCCGCCCGCTTGGTGAGCCGCTCGAAGCTGGACGCGCTCCCGTTGACCGAAAGTCCGATGTGGAACCGGGACCTGGACAACTCGTCGTTGTCCACGAGACGTTCAGTCGAGCCATCCCAAAGAAAAGATCCGTAGTTCGTCGCCACCCGTGCGGGCTCTGCCCGGTCGAGCGCCTTGAAGAAGGTTCTCATCTGACGGGCAACTGCGCTATTCTGCACCGCCGGCTTCCTGCGCAACATGCCGGAATCGTAGGTCGGGGCGCGCGGAAGACGCCACGGATCGCGGGTTCACACCACCAATGGCGTAGTTGCCGGTGGCGCCGCGCAGGACGCGCGACCAAGGGCGTACAGCGATCGAAACTCCGACCCGACATATCAGCGGAACGCCCCACCGATCACTTCATGAAGGTACGCGCGTCTCGCTGGGCACATCCGTCCACGCGCGCCGCGGACGTGTCCGGTTCGCCCCCCGTGGTGGCCGTTGACGCCCTCCACGCGAGGACCCTCCGGGCGGTGGACTGGTTCCCGTTCGTCGACATCAACCCGGAAGCGCGTCGTGGGAACCATGACATCTCTACGGACCCGACGAGGGATGCGTCGACGGTGCAACCACCCGATCCACGGAGGAGCAATGGTGAGGATCGTTTCCGGCAGGGTCACGCACCAGTACGACGGGGAGCTGGTGGTGTTCCACATCGGCATGACGTTCAACCGGTGGTGGCGACCCGATCTCTGGATGCCGGTCTTCTTCGCCATGCCGGCGATGATGCGCGAACTCGCCGAGGACCCGGACTCGGGGCTGCTCGGCTACGAGTTGCTGTTCAACCGCAGGGGGCCGTTCGCCGTGCAGTACTGGTCCTCGATCGACAAGCTCTACGCCTACGCGTCGGCCGGGTCGCTGAGTCACCGACCGGCGTGGACGAGGTTCAACGCGATGGCGAGGAAGCACCCCGACGCGGTCGGCGTCTGGCACGAGACCTTCGTCGTCGAGCGCGCCGAGAGCATGTTCGTCGGGACACCGGCGATGGGGCTGCCCAAGGCGACGAGGACCGTGCCCGTCGAGCAGCGGCACCACCGCGCCCGCACGCGCTTGGCGGACGGCGCCACCACGCTGCCCGCGAGCCCGGACGGGCGAAGCCACCCGACCGCCGAGGCGTCAGGCTGCCCCGGTCAGGTCTCGGCGGCCGGGTGCCCGTCGCCGGAGGTGCGGGCGGCCAGGGGGGTCCGGCCGGTCCAACGCCGATAGGCGCGGCGGAACTCGCGTCCGTCGCTGAAGCCGACTTCGGCGGCCACGGCCGAGATGGCCATGGCCGAGTGCCGCAGCAGCGCGGTCGCGTGCCGCTCGCGGACGCGGTCGCGGACGGCGGTGAAGTGGTCGCCCGCCAAGGCGAGCTGCCGGCGCAACGTGCGCTCGCTGATGTGCATCCGAGCGGCGATCTCGGTCATGGTGAGCGGGCGGTGGAGGTGTGCGTTCAGCAGCGCCTCCACCGCGGCGACGACGCCGGGCCTGGCCCGCGCCGGCGCGATCAGGCTCCGGCACACCGCGAGCGCCGTCCGCAGCGTCGGTTCGTGGTGGGTGGGTATCGGCGATCGCAGCACCCCGGAACTGATCACGAGGCGGTCGGCGTCGGCGGCGAAGTGCACCGGACAACGGAAGAACCGCTGGTACCGGGCTGCGTGGGCAGGCGGCTGGTAGGACAGGAAGAGCCGGTTGGGCGTCCAGGTCCCGCCGAGGACCGAGCGCAGGAACGCGGTGACGCTGGCGAACGCCTCCTCGACGAGGAACGGCAGCAGGACGGGGTCCGGCCAGCGCTCCCGCAGGTGCAGTTCGACCTCGTCCCCGTCCAGACCTCCCGCGGTGAAGTCGGCGAGGCTGCCGGACGCCCGGTGCAGTTCGTCGACGACCGCGAACGCGTCGCCGACAGTCGCCGCCGACCTCATCGCCACGCCGACGAAGCCGAAGGACAGCAACGCGTCGCGGGCTCCGACTTCCAGGCCGAGGGGTCGGTCGGGCAGCGCCTCGACAGCTCTGCGGAGCACCGTCCTGGCTTGGTCCAACGACACGCGGACATCGACGTCGTCGAGGAGCGCGGGTTCGAGCCCGGTCCCCGAGAACCAGGCCGAGACCGGCAGCCCGGCCTGGCGGCCGATCGCCACGACCGCGCTCAGCAGCGTCGGTGGGATGACCGCGTCGGAGGGCGTCATACGGGTCGACCCCGCCACGGTGCTCATCCTCGTGCGCGGTCCGGGTTTTCTCGGACGACGTTCGTGGTGGGGTGGTCGGGTCCGGGGGTGCGTTCGCCGTCGGCGGGGACGGCTTCGCCCGTCCGGTGCGGTTCGGGCGCTTCCGGCAGCAGGTGGGCCACGAGCGTGCGCGCCCATTCGGGAGTGGGGGTCCGGTCGGTGAAGACGGCCCGGTAGTAGAGCGGCGCGAGCAGGGCGTCGATGGTGCGGTCGATCGTCGGTACCTCGTTGCCCCGGCTCTGTTCGCGGTCGAGGATGGCCTCGAGCTGGTCCTGGCGTTCCTTGCGGCACACGGCGGCGCCCTGCTCCCCGCCGACGCCGATGGTGGCGCGCACCAGGGCCAGGGTGTCCGGGTCGCCGAGGTCCTTGGCGAGGTCGGCCGCGTACCGCTCCAGGTCCCCGCGGAGGCTCCCGGTGTCCGGCACCACGAAGTCGCCGGAGAAGCGGCTGGTCGCCACATCGGCGAGCAGGTCGCCCACGGAGCCCCAGCGGCGGTAGACCGTGGTGGCGTGCACGCCCGCACGGGCGGCGATCACCGGGATCGTCAACTGGTCGGCGGTCTCGTCGGCGAGCAGGTCCTTGACGGCCTGGTGGACCGCCGAGCGGACGCGCGCCGAGCGACCGCCGGGTCGACTGTCGGTGCGGGATGCGGAGGTCGCGGCGGACATGGGGCCATTATTGCACTGATCGCTGCGTTTTATTCGCAGTGATCAGTGCGTTTGTGTTAGCTTGGCGGTGCTAACGCAACGATCACTGCGAGGCTTGCATGTCCGTTCCCGTCCTCGATCCCTGCCCGCCGCGGCCACCGGCGCGGAAAGGCGCCTTCCCGTCGGTGGCCGCCGTCCTCGTGCTCTTCCTCGCCGCATCCAGCGCGCCGTCGCCGATCTACGTGATCTACCAGCGGCAATGGCACTTCACGGCCCTGGTGCTGACGGTCGTGTTCGCCCTCTACGTGTTCGGCCTGCTGGGCGCGTTGCTCGTCGTCGGAGCCCTGTCGGACCACCTCGGCCGCCGACCGGTGCTCGCCGCGGCGATCGCCCTGGAAGCGGTCGCGCTCGTGCTGTTCCTGGTCGCCGGGGACGTGGGCGTGCTCGCCGTCGCCCGGGTGCTTCAGGGCGTCGCGACCGGGGCGGCGACAACGACCCTGAGCGCCACCCTCGTGGATCTCGAACCCGCGCGCGGGCGGGCCGGCGCCATCACCGCGGTGGCGCCCCTGACCGGGCTCGCGCTCGGCGCTCTCGGCAGCGGGGTGCTCGTGCAGTTCGGTCCCGCGCCGACCCGGCTGGTCTACGCACTGCTGTTGGGCGCAATGCTGACCGCGGCGGTCGTCGTCGCCCGCCTGCCGGAGACCTCGCCCCGACGGCCGGGAGCCCTCGCGTCCCTGCGCCCGCGTCTCGCGATGCCCGCTCACGTGCGTGCCGACATCCTCCCGGTGGTGCCGGCGATGGTCTCCACCTGGGCCCTGGCAGGCATGTACCTCTCACTGGGCCCGTCCGTCGCGGCCGAACTGCTGGGACTGCACAACCGCGTGATCGGCGGCGTCGTCGTGACGCTCCTGACCGGCACCGGCGCGCTCACGGTCCTGCTCCTCCGCTCGCGTCCGGCGGCGTCACTGCTGGCCCCGTCGTCCGCTGTCCTCGGGCTGGGCACCCTGATGTCGCTCGCCGGAACGACCGGGAACCTCCCCTGGCTCGCCGCTCTCGGCACGGTGGTCGCCGGCGTCGGCTTCGGCGCATCGGCGCTGGCGACCTTCGGCACCGTCGCCCGCGTCGCCCGGCCGCACGAGCGAAGCGCGGTGTTCGCCCTGGCGAACACGATCAGCTACCTGGCCAACAGCGTGCCCGCGATACTCGGCGGGATCGCCGTGACAGCACTGGGGTTGGCAACCGCCACCGTGATCTACGCGCTGGCGATCGTGCTGATCACCTCTTCCGCCTTCGCCCTCCGCCTCAACCAGGTCAGGACCCGACGCCGTCCTGCCGACCAGTGACAGGAGAACACCTTGACCACCAAGAAGAACCTGGAAGTGCGGCGCGCGGACCACACGACGATCCGCTACACCGCGAGCGGCCCGACCGGCGGACCGACCCTGGCGCTCGTCCACGGCTGGGCCTGCGACCGCACCGACTTCGACGCGCTGACCGACCACCTGCCCGAGCACTACCGCGTCCTGGCGATCGACCTCGCGGAGCACGGCGAGTCGCGCTCCACCAGGGAGGTCTGGACGATCGAGGAATTCGCCCACGACGTGGCCGCGGTGCTGGCAGCGGAGTCCGCGACGAACGTGGTCGTGGCCGGGCACTCCCTCGGCGGCGCGGTGGCCGTGGAGGTCGGCCGACTGCTCCCGGACACGGTGTCGCACGTGGTCGCGCTCGACGCCTTGCACTACGCCCTGTTCCCGGCGATGAGCGAAGACCGCACCGACGCGATGATCCGCCCGTTCCGCGACGACTTCCCCGCAGCGGTGCGGGGACTCGTCGAAGGAGGCACCCCGGCGGGCACCGATCCCGCTCTCGGCGAGCGGTACTTCGACAAGATGGTCGCCGTGCGGCAACCCGCGGGCCTGCGCGCCATCGAAGCCCTGATCCGCTGGGACATGGACGCGGCACTGCGCGGAACGAAGCAGCCGATCACCGTGCTCGCGATCCGCGACCTCGTCGCGCAGGAAGCGATCGACCGCTACTCCGACCGCTTCGAGATCATCCTCGTGGACCTGGGCACCCACCACTTCCCGGTGGAATCACCGGAAGGCACGGCGAAGCTGTTGACCGGCTTGATGACCGGGTAGCGGCCTCGGTCCGGCAGCACCGCCCCACCCGCGGACTCGGGACCGGCCCGCGCCCCGTGGTCCGGGTGGGTGGTCGTCCGGGGCGGGACCGCAGTTTGCGACGTCCCCTCACGTTCACCGTTTCCCGTCGCCGTTGGTCGCCATGTCGTTACGATCCGCAGTACGTCTTGGTGACACTTCGCATTCGGCCGATTCCGAGTGGTGACGAGTAGGGGGCTGCGTGAAAGACGACCGTCGGTGGGGGTTCGAGGAGGCCGATGACTGGGAGTACGCGGCCGAACGGCGTGCCGCACCGAAGCATTCCGCCGAGCAGGACGACGCGGACTCGGCGATCGGGGTGGACGCGAGCGGTGCCGTGACCGTCGTGGTCGGGCCGGACGGTCAGGCGCGCGCGGTCACGCTGATCGCCGACTGGCGGCGCGCGCTCGACCCGCGCGGTCTCGGCGGGGCCGTGCTCAGCGCGGCGAACAACGCGACCATGCAGGCGTTGGCGCGCGGGATGGAGGCCGCGCGGGAGTCCACACCGGACAGCTCGGGGCCGCGGACCCCGGTGGCACCGGCCGACTCCCCGCTCACCGCACAAGACGCGCTGCGGCTGTTCGACGCCGTCACCGCGGAACTGGCCGCGTTCACGAGCGAACTCGACCACGCCGTCGACACCCCGGTGACCGTGGAGAGCGCGGGCGGCCACGTGCGCGGAACCGTCCGAACAGGACAGGTGATCGGTTTCGAGGCCGACGGGAGGTGGGCGCACGGCGCACCGAACCGGGAGATCGAGGGCGAACTCGTCGAAGTCCTGCGCAAGCTGCACGCCGACGGGTCGCCGAGCCGCCTGGCGGACGGGCCGCGAGGTCCGGCCATAGCCGAGCTCCGCGCCTTGGCCAGTGATCCGGACACCCTCCTACGACGAGTGGGGCTGCTGCCATGAGCGACATCACGACCGAACTGCGCGCCATGCACGAGGACGCGAGCCTCTGGTCGCAGGCCGCGGAGAAGGTCGAAGCGCCCCGGCGCGCCATCGGCGACCTGCACCTCACCGGTGCCGACCTGTCGATGTGGGCGGTGGACCGCAACCTCGACCGGACCTACGAGAACGGCCGCGTCGTGCTGGAGGACCTGCTGGGCCGGGCGGTCGAGGCGTTCACCGGCCTCGGCGACAGCCTGCGCGCCGCCGCAGAGACCTACCAGCGCGAAGAGGAAGCCAACATGCACGAGATGAACCGGATCATGGGGGATCGATGAGCGGCAACCCACTGGTCGTGGAGGCACGGGGCAAGGCCGACGAGGTCGACCGCCACCTGCGCCGGTTCTTCGAGACGGTCGACCGGACGCTGAGCTGGGTGCCCGCCCCGCTCAAGTGGGTCATCGAGCAGGTCGAGGAGCTGTTCCGCACGGTCAACGTGAGGATCGCCGAGTTCTGGGACCGGGTGAACCAGCTGTTCGAGCAGCCCGGCGACTCCGACCGCCTCAAGCAGGTCGGCGCGGAGTGGGCCGACAAGGTCGGCAACGTGCTCGGCGAGATCGCGGGCACGATCGGGCTCGACAAGATGAAGACCAACGTCGCGTGGACGGGCAAGGCGGCCCGCGCCTACGCCGCCACCGTCCCGCCGCAGGCGGCCGGGCTGAACGCGGTCAAGGACGTCTCGAACCAGATGCGCTCGTCGCTGGTCAGCCTGGCGAACTCCATCGACGCGTTCTGGATCGCCATCGGCGTGGCGTTGGCGACGTTCGTGGTCGCCGCGATCGGCGCGGTGGCCGCGGCGTGCACGATCGTCGGCACGCCTGCGGCGGTGGGCGCGATCGCGGGCGGGCTCGCCGTCGCGGTCGGCATCATCGGCGCGACGGTCGTGGCGCTGGAGTCCCACACCAACACCATCGAGGTCGAGCAGCAGAACATCGCCCAGAAGATCCGCGACATCGGGACGGAGTGGACCATGCCGAACACCGCGGACATGTCCGACGCGAGCGTCGCCGACGGCGACGGCTCCGACTGGCGGGTCGACCGGTGATCCTCCCGGTCGGGGGCGGCCCGCCACCGCTGTACGTGCAGATTTCCCCGCGGCGGGCCGCGCACGTCCGGGCCCGCTGCGGGGCGGTCGGGCTGCTCGTGGTCGGCACGGCCCTGGTGCTCGGCGTGGTGCTGGTCGTCGTCGGCCTGGGCCTGCCCACCTCGTACCACCCGCTCAGCGCGATCGGTGTGGCCGTGGGCGCGCTGACGGCGTTCTGGCTGCTGCTGTCCGGCACGACCCTCAAGGGCGCGCGGTCGTCGGTCCAGGGCGGGAGCCTGGACGTGAACCGGGCGGGCGTCACCCGGCGCGTGCTCGGCGCGTTGTGGGCTGGGGCCGTCTTCTGCGCCGCCTTGTCCTGCTTCCTCCAGCTGATGACCTTGAACAGCGGACCGCGACAGGTCCAGTTCACCACGGGCCTGGCCGTGTACCTCGTGCTGCTCGCCGTGTCCGCGACGCTGTCCGGGGTCGTGTTCTTCGTGGCGCGCGGGCTGCTCGACCCGCGCTCCGCCGCCTAGGCGGTGTCCTGTAAGCCGGTGATCAGGGTGTCTGGTAGTTCTGGTGTGTAGTTGGCCGTGGTGAACTGACCGATCGGGCGTGGGCGGTGATTGAGCCGCTGTTACCTCCGGTGTCGGGGCGTGGTCGCAGGTGGCGGGATCACCGGCAGGTGATCAACGCGATCCTGTGGAAGCTGCGCACCGGTGCCCCGTGGCGCGACCTGCCTGACCGCTACGGGCCCTGGAGGACAGCGCACGAGCGGTTGCGTTTGTGGACCGCGGACGGCACCTGGCAGCGCATCCTCGACCGGGTGATCGTCAAGGACGATTCGGTGGGCGGTCTGGAGTGGATCGTCAGTGTCGACTCCAGCGTCGTCCGGGCCCACCAACACGCCGCCGGTGCCCGGAAAAAGGGGGATGCACCGCCGGGATCGAAGCCCTCGCCGTCGACGGGGAGGGACTCGGTCGGTCCCGGGGCGGACTGAGCACCAAGATCCATATCGTGGTCGACGGACGCGGCCTGCCGATGCGCATCCTGATCACACCCGGCCAGGCCGGGGACAACCCACGGCTGCCGCCGCTGCTGGACGGCATCCGCGTCGCCCGCCCCGGACCCGGCCATCCACGGGTGCGGCCCGAGGCGGTCATCGCCGACAAGGCCTACTCGCACAAGTCGACCCGCCTGGCCCTGCGGGTCCGTGGTGTCACGTTCACCTACCCGGAACGCAAGGATCAGATCGCCCGCCGCGCGGCCCTGGGCTCACGCGGTGGGCGACCACCGGCCTTCGACGCCGAGCGCTACAAACAGCGCAACGTCGTCGAGCGCTGCTTCAACCGGCTCAAGCAGTTCCGCGGCCTGGCCACCCGTTACGCCAAACGCGCCGCCTACTACCAGGCCGAACTCACCATCGTCGCCATCGTCTTATGGCTGCGATGACCACTTACAGGACACCGCCTAGAAGCGACAGGGGCAGCGGCGACAGGGGCAGCGGGCGATCCCGCGCGGAGACCGTGCGGTGCAGCGGAGCCAGATCACGCCCTCCCGACCTCCCGCTACGGCTGAGACGATCCACGACGACGGCAACATGACAAATATCACTTTTGGTGGTCCTGAGTACCTGTATAAGAGCGTTCACCTGCAGGTATGTCGAACTGGAATATTCCGGATCGACATGGCGGACGGCATGGCCGGCAGGGTGTCACCGCGCCACGGTCTGAAGCCATGATCACAGCAGCCGCGTCCTCCGGTCCCGTGGTGCCGCTCGCAGCGGTGAACTCCGCGGTCCGTCTTCGGCTCGGCCGTCGACCCGTCCCCACCTCCGACACCACGAGTGCGGACCGGAGCCGGTCCTGATGGGGCTCCCGAACACGCCGGATGTGGTGGCCGAGGTGGACCGCCAGCTGTGGCTGGCGCTGTCGGCGGTCGACCACGTCCTGGCGCCGCATCGGCGGCGGCGCGGTCGCTACCCCAGGCCGACCTCCGACCCGGTCGGGATAACCGCCGAGCAGGCACGGGCGTGGCTGGTGCGGCACACCGACGCGGTCGCCCGCCACGCGCGGGTGCTGTACGCGGCGAGCGAGTACGCGCGGGCGTGGCACCTGGTCGACGCGCTGTGGCCGGCGCGGCTGTTGCACAAGGACTTCGGGCTGCAGCTGGAGTTTGGACCTGCTGGCGTGGCGCGCCGTGCGAGCGTGGGGCGATCGGGAGGCCGAGGCGGTGATCCTGGTACGGCTGGGGATGGACTACACCGCGCTGGAGGCGTACCCGGACGCGGCGCGGGTGCTGGACACCGCGTGGGGACTGCTGCGCGACGCGGGCGACGGGGACGGGCGCAGTGCCGGACGGTGCGGGGCCTGCTGCACCGGGCGGCTGGCGAGTACGACGCGGCGCTGGTGGCGCTGCGGGAGGCGGAGCGGCGGCGCCTCTGGGAGGGACCGGCGCGTGATCTCACGGTCGTGCGGCAACATTTCGGTGCCCTGCTGCTGGAGGGCGGCGACCGGGTGGCAGCGCTGCGATCGCTGACCCGGACGTGGTCGGGGTTCGCCGCGCTGCACGAGCCCGACGACTACCACCACGCCCGCGTGCTGGTCGACCTGGGCCGGGCCTGGCTGGAGCTGGGTGATCGGACCGGTGCCCGCGTGGTGCTGGTCGACGCCGAGGCCCGGTTGCGCGGCCTGGGCAGCGCAGTGGAGACCGCCCGTGCGCTGCTCGTCCTGGCCGACCTCGCCCACGCCGAGCACTCGCCCAGGGTCGAGCGCGACCTGTGCGCGCGGGCACTGGTGCTGTTGGAGGGCGTCAGGTCGCCGCGCGCCCGCGCCGTGTGCGCCCGCCTCGCCCCGTGGCCGGACCCGCCCGCGGCACAGGCGCCTCGCACGGCCGTCCCGAGCACCTCGCCAGACCCGCCGTCAGGCCACACCCCGTCGTCCCGGGCGGCCGGGGCACCGACACCCGACCACCTCACGCCGAGGGGACAATCATGACCTGGTCCTACTCCCGTGATGTCGCGCTGTTGCGCGACGTGCCCGATCTGAGGCCGGGCCACGACATCAGCCTCGGCTCGGCCTGCGCCGGGCTGAACGGCGACGCCACCGCGGCCCTGCGCGAGCTGGTCGAGCACGGCGACCTGACCGTCACCGCCGACCCGCCCGACCCGGCCCGGTGCGTTCCCGACCCGGCCCTATGCGTTCCGCGCTTCCGCCCGACCCGACCCGGTCCGACCCGACCCGACCCGGTCCGACCCGGTCCGACCCGACCCGGTCCGACCCGGCCCGGCTCCGGGCACTGAGGCCGAGCGGCAGGCGTTGTGCCGGGTCGTGGGGCGGCTGGTCGACCTGACCTACGCGGTGTCCGCAGCGCTGGAGCCGGGCAAGTGGCGTCCACTCCCGCCACGCGCCGGGTCGGTGTTCGCCGAGCCGGTGTTCGTCAGGGAAGCCGAGGCGTTGCGCGCGTTCGATGCCGAGCTGCCGGCCATCCTCGCCGCCCAGCGCACGGCACTGGAGTTGCGCGAGTGAGCTCAGGCTTGGCGGTGCGGCGTGGGCTGTGGGGCCCCGCTGCAGTGGCGGCTGCAGCACCGCGAGCAGTACGACGTGCAGCTGCTCGCCGTCCAGGCCACCGAGTGGGCCGGCGGCATGATCGCGCACGTCACCGTCGCGACGCCGCTGGCGCGCTGGATCTCCCAGAGCCTGCTGGTGAACCCTGCCACCGGGGAGTCCCTGCGGGCGACGCTGGACGAGGCGACGCGGGCGGTGCAACTGGCCGCAGCCGGGTCCACTTCACACTACGCGAGCACGGACATGCGCTGGTGGACTTCCGCGCCGCGCTGGAGACCGACCGGAACCGCCTCGTGCCCGGACCCGACGGGCGCGAGGTCCCCGCGTACACCGCGGTCGGCTGGCGCCGGTGGGGCATCGCCGAGGTGCACCTCGCCACCGGGCGGATCGACGCCGCCCTCGCCGCCGCGACCCGGTCGGTGGAGACCATCGTCCGGGACCCGCGCCAGCGGCGCGAACTGCTGCACGTCACGACCGTGCTCGCCCGGACTCTCATCGCCGCCAGCCGCCACGACGAGGCGCAGGCGGCGTTGCGCGACGCGACGGCCCGCGCCGATCCGGAGCTGGACCGCTTCTTCCTCGCGCGGTTCGAGGAGGTGCTCGCCGAGGGCGCCGACGCTCTCGGCGAGCACCGGCGGGCCGCCGATCACCGGCGCGCCGCAGCCGACCTGCACCGGTGGGACGGCCGGCATGCCGTGGCCGCCGCCCTGACACCGGCAGGCCCCCGCCGACGACGGCGGCGGGGGTGTGTCCCGCGGTCCGCGGCACGCCTTGGCCGAGGACCGCCCCGGCGACGCGGCCGGGCACTGATCACCCCTGTCTCGTCCCAGCGCATCGGAGCCGCACACCGTGAGTCCCGCCTCCCTCCTCGCCAGCGCTGTCCGCGCGACATCGCCCTACGCCGTCGGCGTCGTGGTCGACACCCCCGTCGCCCGAGTGGCGTTGGAGGTGGCGATCGTCGTGGCGTTGATCCACGTGCTGCTGGCGCCGGGGCTCAGGATCACCCTCCTCGCGGAGGCGGGCGGTGCCTGGCGACGTGATGCGGTCGGGCGGCTCGCGCGCCGGTCCCGGTGGAGCCTGGCGGTGCTCGCGGCGGCGGCGGTCGAGCTGGTGCTGCGGGCGTGGCATCCGCTGCCGGCAGTGCTCGCCGGGCTGGTCACGATCGTCGGCCCGGACCTGGTGCTGCGCGGTCGCCTGGGCGGGGTCGCCGTCGAACTGGCCGGGCGCGGCGCGCGGGTGCTGGTCGACCTCGCCGTCGGCGTGCCCACCCACGCGTCGCACGAGGCGCTGGACCGGCACGGCCACACCGCCGCGCGCGTGGTACCTGGGCACCGACCCGATCACCCACGAGCTGGCGCGCACCCTGCTGGCCGGCGGCCGGCACGGCGCGGTCCGGGCCGACCCCGGCGACCCGGACGCGGCGTGGCGCGCGATCACCACCTCGGCGGCGACCCCAGCACCCGACGCGGCGGTGGCGCTGCTGGCCGTCGGGCTCGCCGACCACCTGGCCGACCTCGCCGGGCTGGCGCGGGTGCTGACCGGCTGGCGCGGCCTGGTGCCAGCGGGCTCGGTCCTCGGGGTGGCCCACCGCGCCGGCGCGGTGGGCCACCCCGACGCCACCGACGATCTGGCCGCCCTGGTCACGACCGCGGGCTGGACACCGCAGGCCCTCGCGCCGCCGGTCGCGGCGTGCCTGGCCCGCGCCGCGCCCGCCGACCCGCCCGCCGACCCCGTCTCGTCCACACCGGCCTGTGGCGCCGTCCGCGCCCGGCTCGACCGGCTGCGTGGCGGGCACTGAACGCGCCACCCGCCACACCGGACCGGACACCGGCCCGACAGCCCCGACCGAGGACCGCCATGACTACCCGACCGCGCACCCGACTGCCGGCCCGGCCGCCGGCCACGCAGGACCTGATCACCCTGCTCGACCGGACGTGCGGCGAGGTGTTCGTCCTGCCCGGCGCGCCCCGCCCGACCGTGCGATCCCTGATCACCGCGCTGATGACCGACCCGGCGATCGCCGCGCCGGTGCGGCCGGACACCTCGGACCGCGCCGCTGCAGCCGCCGCCTGGATCGACCGCCACCACCGGGACCTGGCCACTGCGGTCATCGACGCCGTGAGGCTGCGCGATGACGCGGCGGTCATCGGGCTGGCGATCCGGCTGCTGCTGCTCGCCAGCCCCGCCACCGCCACGGGATGGAGCGCCCTAATCACCGACGCCGCGACCACCGCCGCGCAGGCTGCGGGCCGGACCGTCGCGACCGCCGTGCTGGGCGAGCTGGCCGCGTGGCGACACATCACCGCCGGCCGCCTGCACCGGGCCAGGTGCTACCGCGACCGGGCGCTGGCCGCGCTGCGCGCCACACCGTCCGCGGAGCTGCTGCCGGCCCTGTGGCGCTGCGCCCGCCTGGACGCGGCCTGCGGGGATCACGGGCAGGCGCTGCACCGCCTGTACGCGATCCTCGACCGCCTGCGGCACCACCCCGACCGCGACGCCGCCGCCGCGCAGCGTGCAGCGGCCGACGTCGGACGGGGGCGAGCTGCTGTTCGCGATGCGGGACGACGCCGACGCCGTGCTGTGCAGCGCCGTCCACCGCCACACCGGCCGCGACGTGATCACCGTCCGCGTCGACGCCCTGCTCACCCTCGGCCACCTGCGCCACCTGCGCCACCGCCGCCACGGCCTCCCGCAGGCGCAGGCCGTCTGGACCCGCACCCACAAGATCCTGACCGCGGTCCGCACCGACGCCGGCGCCACGGGACTGCCGCACACCATCCACAGCGGTCTGGCCCGCCGCTGGCGCCACGTGACCGAGCTGATCGACGCCGCATCCCACGGCCTCCGACCCCCGCGCGACGCGGAGTTCACCGTCCTGGGCGCCCCCGCGGCCGACGATGACCGACCCGACCCGTCCACACCGCGACCGAGAGGCATCGATGAGCACCGACCGGACCCGACCGCACCACAGCCCACCCGAGGCCACCAGGACACCGGCCCGCCGCACCGCGACGACGACGGCCCACCGGCTGCCGCCTGCGGTGACGGTGGCCTTCCCGCTCGGGCTGCGCGTGGTCGCCGCGCTGGAGATCGCGCACCAGCCGGTGCTCACGGCCGTCGCCACGGCCGCGCTGATGACCACCGAGACGGTGTGGCTGGCCGTGGCCATCGTGTGGCGCGAGACCCCGCAGCCGGCGCCGACCGGCAGCCTCCTGTGGTGGCTCAGGGCGACGCTGACGGGCTCCTACCTGGTCACCGCGCTGATGCCTGCTCCCCGCTCTCCCGGCGGCCGTCGCGGGGGTCGCGGTGGGCGTCGCGGCGCTGAGCACCGGCCGCCGACCCGGCGGCCTCTGGGCACCGGAACTATCCGCGCTGGTCGACTCCGTCCCCCAGGCCGCCATGCCAGGACCGCAGCAGGTGAGCGCGCAGGCCGACACGGGTACCTCGCTGGTCGTGCGACCGCGCACACCGCCTCCCGGACCGCCACCACGTCGGGGAGCCCGGCCCGGCCGCCGACGCTGGCGACGTCCGCCGCCGGTTCGCCGAGCGGCTCGACGACGTGGTCGCGGCGGTACCGGCGACCCCCGCGACGAGGACCGGCACAGCGCAGCCCGGACGGATCGACCGCACCCTGCACCCTCCGCCCGCCCTGCACCGCACACCCCCCGGAAGGACCATGAGCCCCAGCCCCGGCCCGGGATGGGCCGGGCCCGGGCCCGGCCCATCCCGGCACATCGACCGGCTGGCGGTCGCCGGCCGACATCGTGCTGACCGCCGTGGCCGCCGATCGCGACTCCCGCCGACCAGGACCCACGGCATGACCGCGCCGGAACGCTCGCGGCTGGCCCGAGAACGGCTCTCGCAGGAGCTGCGCAGGCTGCGCACGGAGGCCAAGATGACCGGCACGGCCACCGCGCGGGCGACCGGGATGAGCCAATCGAAGCTGTCGAAGATCGAGAACGGCATGCTCCTCCCGTCCGTGACCGACGTGGAGCGCCTGGTCGCGGAGCTGTCCGCGACCAGGGAGACCCAGGTCGAGCTGGTCGAGTTGGCGCGTCAGTTGCACGCCGAGGCGGAGACCCGTCGGGTGGTGCTGCACCGGGGAGCGCACCGGCACCAGCAGACCGTGGCGCGAATAGAGGCCCGAGCGACCACGAGCCGCGGCGTGCGCAAGATCCACACCGAGCTGGCCCACAAAGGCGGGGTGCGGGCCGTGCGGTCGCTTGCTGCACTGTCGCCCGCCTGATGAAATCCGCTGGGCGGCAAGGGATTTCCCGGCTGAAGACCCCGCGCACCACCCGCAGCGGCAAGGGTAGAGACCCGCGCCCGTACCTTGTCAGGCGATCCTTCGCCGCCCCGGTGCCGAACCATCTGTGGGTCGCCGACATCGCCTACATCCGCACCTTCACCGGCTGGGTCTACGCCGCGTTCGTGCTCGACGTGTACTCGCGCCGCGTCGTCGGTCGGCAGCTCTCCACGTCGCTGACCCGTGCCTGCGCCAGCCAGGACACCAGCGACCTGATCCACCATTCCGACCTCGGAACGCAGTACCTCGCCGTGCGCTACACCCAGCGCCTAGGTTATGTTTCAGATGTGGCGTAGCCAGATGTTGATGGCGGCGAGGTCGATGGTGGCCTGGTAGCGGACGGCGAGTTTGTCTTAGCGGGTGGCTACCGCCCGGTGCTGCTTGAGCAGGTTGATGCCGCACTCGACGGCGTGGCGCTGCTTGTAGACGTCCCGGTCGATCGTCGGTGGCCGCCCGCCTTGGGAGCCTTTGGCCTTGCGGTGGGCGGCTTGGTCGCGGGGCTGGTCGATGGTCGCCTTGATCCCTCGGTGTCGCAGGTAGGCGCGGTTGGCCTGGGAGCTGTGGGCCTTGTCCGCCAGGACCCGGTCCGGTCGGGTTCGTGCCCGGCCGGGGCCGACGCGCGGCACCGGGATCCGCTCGATCACCGGGACGAACTGTGGGCCGTCACCCCGCTGCCCCGCGGTGCCAGCAGCGAACAACGGCCGCCGCCGTTGTTCGCGGGCCAGGTGCAGCTTGCTGGTCCAGCCGCCCCGCGACCGCCCCAACCCGTGATCGTCGGGTTCGGTCCCGCCGGTCGGGGTGTCGGGCGGTTCGACCTGCAGATCCCCCTTTTACGCGCACCGGCGGCATGCTGGTGCGCCCGCGTGATCGTGGAATCCACGCTCACGTCCCACACGATCGACCCGGCGGCATCGGCGCGGGCCCGCAACGCCGTCAGGATCGCCTGCCGGACCCCCGTCCACTGCCAACGTCGGAACAGCCCGTACACGGTGTCTGCCAGGGGCCGTAGTCGGGCGGGACGTCACGCCACGGGGCACCGACACGCACCCGCCACCGGATACCGTCGACCAACTGCCGCTTGCTCCACTTCGGCGGACGGCCCGGCTTGGCACCGACGGGCAGCAACGGTTGCAGCACCGCCCACTGCGCGTCGGTCAGATCAGCCCGCCCCACTGCCGCTACGCCGGCCACCAGGTCTCCGGTACTGCGGTTGTGCTTGGTCGCTAAACCACTTACCGGAGACCTCGCCATGTTCCGGCTACCGACACGCCGCCGGCCACCTCACCTTTGAAACACGACCTAGTTGTGCGCCCACCAGGGGTTGTAGCGGCCGTCGGGTTTGCTGTTGCGGGTGATCTCCCGGTAGACCGTCTGCACACTGCGGCCGATCATGGCCGCGATGGTCTTGACCTCGTGCCTGGCCTGTAGCCCATCGGCGATGGTGATCCGGTCGTCCTGGGTGAGGAAGCGCTGTGAGATCGGGCCGGGGTCATCGACGAGCACGCCGCCAGCATCGAGGAACCACAGCCACCCGTAGCTGGTCGACACACCGACCACACACGCCGTCGCAGTACCTTTGTAACCCTGACGCAGCAGCTCGAAGTACCGCTTCCTCACCGACAACGGCAACATGTTGGGTGCCCAACGCGGCATACGAACATCCCTCCCGAGGACGTTCGCAACCACCGATGGAACTCAAGCCGGGTCGAGAGGTCGGTTTCGCCATTCGATCATGCCCTCGACCACCTTGTCGGTGATCGTGGAGATCGTCTGACGAGACACCTCCGCGCCGTGGACCTCGGCCGGGTGCGCGGAGATCCCACCGGTGGTCAGGCCCTTGGCGGACAACGGGACGACCATCTCGTCGACGCCGGTGAGCCGCTTGTGCCGCTTGGCCGCGATCCGGGGTTCGAACTCGGCGTCGCGGTCGCACGGCACGTCGATCTCCACGGGTCCCGCGTCGGTGAGCACGGTCTTGGAGCGGGTGCCGTTGCGCGAGTCACCGGTACCGCGACCGGCCGGGTCGTGCTCGTCGTAGCCCAGGTGGTCGGTGATCCCACCTTCCAGGGCGGACTCCAGCAGCCGCCTGGTCAGCCGCTGGAGCACCCCGCCCTCACCGGTCAACTTCAGCCCGCCGGCGCGGGCCTGGCCGACCAGTTGGTCGACCAGCTGCTCATCCAGGCCATCCATGGCGGTCCCGGACTTCGGGTCCTCAGTACGTTCCACGCCGGACACCATCTCGGTCATCGGGTGTACTTCCATGACCGGGAGTCACACCGCTCGTTTGGCTCTGGCCCGTAGTCGGTGGTGACGCCGAGTATCTGTCAGGGTAGGAGGATGCGGCGGCGGAGGAGGTCGAATCCGGCGCGTCCGTGCATCTGTCTTATGATCCTTTTGGTGCGGGTGTTGACGCCTTCGGTGCGGCCGTTGTGGTAGGGCAGGATCACGGCGGCGTCCACGGCGGACCGGTCGATCTCCAGGCCGTTGGTGAAACTGCGTAGATGCGGCAGATTCGCGGTGCGGGCCGCCGTGATCCACTCGGTGAGTTTCGCGTCGTTGCCCGCGGCGGGTGTCAGCAGGGCGGCGAAGCCGCGCACCAGGTCGGCGAGTGCGGTCATCTCCGGGCAGGCCGCGGTGATCTTCTCCGACAACTCCGTGTCCTTCGGGCGCAGGTTCTCGGGTTTGGTGAGCAGGAGGCTGCTTGCGTGGCGGGAGGTGGTGACAGGGCGCTCGCCTTCGGCGCGGCCCTGGCTGAGGTAGCGGACCAGCAGGTTGGCGCTGCCGGTGTAGCCCGACTCGCGGATCTCGGCGAGCAGGCGGGTGACCGGGACCGCGGAGTCGGCCGCGCGGTGGGCGCGCAGGTGGTCGCGGTAGGGGTCGCGGTAGGGGTCGACCAGCGTCGGGCGGTGGGTAGGGGCGATGCGCAGGGTCTGGGGTTCGGGCATGCGGGCGTAGCGTTTGACGGTGTTCAGGGCCACGCCCAGGCGCCGTGCGCAGTCGAGCAGGCCGACCCCCTGACCGAGCAGCTCGTGGACCTTGTTCCAGCGTTCGCGGACGGTCTGCTCGTGAACCCCGCCGGGGCGGGACGGGTTGACCGTGGCCCAACACCCGGCGTGCGCACGGACCTCGACCAGGACCTTGTCGCAGAGGTTGCGCCACAGGTGCCATCGGTCACTGACCTGCACCGCGTCGGGCAGGGCTCGGCGGACGGCCTCGGCGTAGGTGGCCGAGCCGTCCCGGCACACGACCTCGACACCGGGATTCCCGCGCAACCAGGCCTCCAGGGTGGCGGCGTCGCGGCCGGGCAGCACCGCGACACGTCGACCGGTCTCGGCGTCGATGACGATCGTGGCGTAGCGGTGCCGGCGGCGCAGGGCGAAGTCGTCCACGCCGATCACCCGCGGGACGGTCAATTCCGGTAGCGGCAGGCGTCGTAGACGACGTAACGCCGTGCTGCGGGAGGCGGGCATGGCGAGGAGGTCGGTCAGGCGTGCTGCCGCCCGACCGCATAACTCCCGCGCCACCTGGGAAATCTGCCGCACGAGCCGCACCGTGCGGCGCTGGTGGCGTTCCAGCAGTCCGGGAATCTGTTCCCGGAAGGTCTGCCGCGGGCAGTGCCGATCCGGGCAGGCCAGTCGCCGGGCGCGCAGGTGCACGACGACCTGACGGCCGTCGACCGGCACGTCCTTCACAGCCCGACGGTGATACCCGTGCACCTTCGCCGTCGCGGTCCCGCACCCGGGACACGGTACGGTCGAATCCCGAGTGCGGGCCGTGACCACCACCATGTCGCCACTGTCCGCCACGTCCTGGACGACCAGCGCCGACAGCCCGGAAAACACCGTTCCCACGAGGGAGTCGACATCCATCACAAGATCATGATCGTGATCGGCTACTTCGCGTCACCACCGACTACGTGCCAGAGCCACTCGTTTTACAGTCCCCGGCCCCGGTGAACGCGCCAACGCCCAGCTCCAAGACTGGCGCATCCTCCGCAAACTTCGCTGCTGTCCCCGCCGCGCCGGCCAACTGGCCAAAGTTATCCACGTCCTACAGAACTACGAGATCACCGCAGGATGAAAATGGCTCGGTGAGTACCACCACCCCGCCCGATCTGCATGGATGGCATTCTCGGCAAACATACCGCCAACTCCTGCCGTCAAGACGCCGAGAAACCCCGTCGGTACCCATTCCGGCGGGGTTTCTCGTTTACTCTGATCCAGTTCGTGCAAGCCGATAAGCCACCGGCTCAGCAATCCAAAGGCGATATTCCGGCATCCCTAGACCAACGGGCTGACGCAATCATCGGAATCTACCACCAGAATGCCCGAAAGAGTCACCCGTGAAATATCGGCCAGATAGGGTTCTTCCTCGTTATGCTGCACGCAGAATGTCACGCTCCCCGTGACAAGGCCCTCGTCGTACAGAGTGGGGCCGATTGAGATGTAGGCGCTTCCAGGCGGGGCGCCAAGGGTTTGATTAAGAGCAAAGAGCGCACAGTGGGCGAATGAATAGGCGCGCCTGACCAATACCTCAGCCCGCGCCGGGTGATCTGCCGCCAGATCGAGATCCGGAATAGCTCGACCATTTACTGCAGCTTCGTACCCAGTCAAGTCTGTGAACGACGACCGGTCCCCCCGATAGCTCTCGGAGAAAAGTCGAAGGACCCAGGCCCCGCTGGGATCAGCTTCCCACCCGGCGGCCAAGGCGGACTGGAACGACTCCGGAACATCCCCCTTGGTCACTCGCCCCAAGAGCTCTGGTTGAAATAGATCCGAAAACATCGGGTTGAACTTCACTTGCCTATCCAATCCAGTCAAGCAGCAAGGCTCTTCCATCTCCATGTGGACCCCTCGGCCGCGCTCCAGCATGGTACTAGCACGGCTCACCAAGGAAGCCGAGCCCCTTCGTGACGCCTCTCTCGAAGTCAGTTTTCGCAAGCTCCTTCTGCAAGCTCTTCGGCAATCCGTCAAACTGCCTGGCCTCAAAGTTGTACTGGTACTTAGGGGCGTCAGATGACTTCACACCGTTGACCTGAACCTGCAGGTGCATCTGACCAGGCCGCCCACCCGGGCTGGGGTTCTCCACATCGATACGCAACGCACCGCGCTGCCATACGGTGGAACTCGTAATCTGCGTTCCATTCGCCCCGATCATGCTGCTGCCGTCGTCATTATGGACGAGGATGGGAGTTCCGCCAGCGATCACATAATACGTGTGGTTCTCGTCGACGGTGAGGTTGTTAACCTGCTGGGGCTGGAACCAGTGGCTGGTGGCGGCCACGGCGGCGACATCGCCCGAGTGCGTGAGCAGCCGGTCGCCGGCCTTGAGTTCTGCCGTGAGGACCCACTTCTCGGCGTCGGGCGACCAGAACGGGTGGTTACCGGTGGCCGTGACGGTCCTGGCCCCGTCACGGGTGTCGATGGTGAGCTCGACGAGATGCTTCAAGCCGTCGCCGAGGATCGTCGCCGTCACCGGCTTCGCCGCGGTCTCACCGGTCCGCTGGTCCCAGGCCAGTACCCGGTCGCCGATCTTGATCTGTTCGATGGGCTTGCTGCTGCCGTCCGCCATCAACACCTGGGTGCCCTGGACGAAACTATTGATCTTACAGGCAGAACCAGGTTCGGCTCGGCGCATCTGCTCGGCGGTTTCTTCGACCTTGCGGATGCGGGAGCGGGCGTCGCGGACCTTGTCCGTCCACCTGTTGGCGGAGGCGATGGCGCTGATCACGCGGGCGGCGCTCTTGATGACTTTGAGGAACTTGCCCCACGGGATCAGGCCGGCGCAGGCCCACAGGTCGCCCTTGGTGAAGCAGTCGCGGACGTCGTTGTAGCCGATGAGGTCGAGGACGATGTCGCCCGCCTGCTCGGCGACGACATCCCACCAGGACTTGTTGGACGAGGCGACTGCCTTGGTCTCGCGGTATTCCTCGTCGCTCATCCCGTGTTTGGCTGCCGCTGCTCTGTCGGTGGCGGCGCGGTTGCGCTTGACGGAGTCGTAGTAGCGGTTGATCGCCGTGTAGACGGCCTTTTCCCTGCTCCACTGCTGGCGTGCGGCGTCCTTCGCCGCTTTGCTGCCGTCGCCCTGGTCGAACATCCGGGGGTCGTAGCCGCAGAGCACTCCGTCCGGGCCGCAGTTGCGCAGTCCGCCGGGGTCGGAGTCGGACACCGGGCTGTTGTTGGCGTAGGAGTATCCGTTGATCTGCTGCGGGTCCGTCGTGTCCATGATCGGGTCGACCGACAGGAACCGGCCCGTCGCCGGGTCGTACTGGCGGGCTCCCAGGTGCACCAGGCCCGTGCGGTCCTGCGTGCCGCCGACGAATCCCTTGTCGTCGGGCCACGTGCCGGGCACCGTGCCGCGGCTGTTGCCGAACGGGTCGGTGTAGCGGCGGGTCACGGCGAGGTTTCCGCCGCCCACCGACAGGGACGCGGTGCCCTGGTGGTCGGCGAGCAGGAAGTCCAGGCCGGCACCCGCGGTGCGCACCGCGACGGTGCTGCCGGCGTGGGAGTAGTAGCGCTTGCCCTTGACGGTGTTGTTGCCCGTGTCCAGCACCAGCTCGGTGCCGGGCAGGTACAACGTCGTGCGGCCCGGTTCCTTCTTCATGAACCGCGCGCCGGAGGCGTCGTAGACGTATTCGGAGGTCTTGCCGTCGGCCTCGATGGCCTTCGTCAGCCTGCCTTCGACGTCCCACTCCAGGGTCTGGGTGGAGCCGCCGACCTTGCGGGCCTTGGTGTTGCCGACTTCGTCGTAGGTGAACTCGTCGCGGGACGTGCCGGACGGGCCCGCCTGGTCGACGCTGAGCACGCTGTGCGGACGCGCCGTGCCCGCCGCCGGGTAGGTGGACGTGCGGGTCGTGTCGCCCTGGGCGGTGTGCTTGACCTCCGAGACGCGGTTGCCGGTCTTGTCGAACGTGTAGTCGTACCAATAGGGCGCGGTTCCACCGAGGTTCGTGGTGCTCGGCTGGACGGTGCAGTCACCCGACGCCGACGTGTAGGCCCGGTTCATCCGGCGCAGGTGGTCGTAGTCGAAGCACTGCACGTCCTGCGGGCCGCCGGTCGGTTGGTCCGCGATTCGCTTGATGTTGCCCGATGGGTCGTAGGAGTAGGTCCGGTCGGCCAGGCGGAACCCGGTGGTGGTGTTGCGGTCGATGATGGTCTGCTCCAGGCGGCGGGTGCCTTCCTGGTAGTTGTTGGTCACCCACGCCGAGTTCGTGCCGTCGCCGAGGGTCAGCCGCAGCGTCTCGCCGTACTTCGAGTACAGGTGTTCCTTCGCGTACGTCTGGTGGCCGTAGGTCTTGACCGGCATGTCGAACTCGTTGTAGTTGGTGAGGATGGCTTCGCCGTCCAGGCCGCCGGCCGCAGGCATGGTGGTCATCGAGACCAGGCCGGTCACCGGCGTGTAGCCGGTGCGGAAGGTGTAGGTGCCGGTGAGGCCACCTTCTCCCGTCGGGATGGTGGTGATGTTGCTGGTGGGCCGGTTCAGGGCGTCGTAGAAGCCGACCTTCCGGCTGTAGGCCTTGCCGTTCAGGTACCGGATCGACTCGGTCAGCAGGCCCTTCTTGAGCGTGTCGTAGGTCCACTCGGCGAGCTTCGTGCCCGTCGTCGATCCGTCGTGCTGGGAGATCTTGCGGCCCAGCACGTCGTACACCGTCGCGACGGTCTTGCCGCGCGCGTCGGTGGTCGACACCACCTGGTCGAGGTCGTTGTAGGCGTAGGTGGTCGTGCCCCGGTCGGGATCATGGTCCTTGGCCTTGCGGCCCAACAGGTCGTACTCGTAACGCCACTGATTGCCGGCGGCGTCGGTGACCGTGTCCAGTTGCCCCTTGCGGGTGTAGGCGTAGGTGGTGGCGTCGAAGTCGCCGGACGTCGTCGCACCGTGATACTGCCTACGCTCTACCACGTTGCCCTGCGCGTCCTTAATGACGGTGAACGCGGTGTTGCCCGCCGGCGGTGTGGTGTGGGTGCGGTCGCCCTCGTAGGCGTTGGTGGTACGCCACTGCTCGACGTCGAGCTTGCGGTAGATGACCGCGGTGGCTCGGCCGAGCTGGTCGAACTGGGTCACGGTCTGGTTCGGCACCGCGTTGTCCAGCACGCCGTGCAACGCGGGCGCGGGCGCGTCCTCGTTGTAGTAGGCCGCGTTGGTCTTCCACGCCGCACCTCGGCCGTCGTACCAGGTGTCGGTCAGGACGCGACCGCCCGCGATCGCGGGTACCTGGGTCTGCCGTTCCCGCAGCAACCCGTCGTAGAGCTTGTACGAGGTGGAGTACGTCTGGTTCTCCAGCAGCGACTTCGTCGTCACCACGGTGGGTGCGTCGGTGCGGTAGTCGTAGGTGTACTCGGTGTTCGGCGTCTTGTCGGTGCCGCGTCCGAGCAGCCACACCTTGCTCAACCGGCCCAACGGGTCGTAGGCCAGGTTCACGGCCTCGTTGTTGGGGCCGACTTCCTTCACCGGCGCGCCGAAGGCGGGCTCGAAGGTGTTGGTGGAGGTGTGGTTGAGCGGGTTGGTGGTAGTCACCGTCCGGGCCGGGAAGTCCGCCGCCGGGGCGTAGGCCGTGGTGCTCTTGTTGTTGGCCGCGTCGTATGCCTCGACCGGACGGCCGTAGTCGTCGTACTTGGTCTTCGCGACGACCTGCCAGCCGGTGCCGTTCCAGCGCTCGGCCGTGGTCACCTCACCACGGGTCGGCGCGGCACCGTGCGCCTGGTTGTCGAAGGACGAACGGACGTCGGTGACCACGTCGGTGGCAGCGCCGTCGCCCGCGGAACACGCCACGGCGATCGTGCGGACGCGGGAGGCCGCGTTGAGCAGCCACGCGCCTTCGTTGCGTGCGTACGTGGTCCGGGTGCACTTCTCATCGCCGATGACCGCGGTGTCGCCCGCGTCGTCGACCTGCTCGGTGAGGCCCTGCCGGTTGAACGTCGTGGACACCTGTGTGCGCCGCCACGTGTTGTCCGCCAACAGGGTCCGACCGCGCACGACACCGGTCTTGAGCAGGAACGCGCGGTCGTCACCGTTGGTCGCCGTGGGGCCGTGCAGCCACGGGTCGTTCACCGTGGCGGACACGATCTTGCCGCCCTGGTACTGGCGGGCCTCGCGGACGAAGCCCTGAAGGCGCTCGTGGTCCTCGATGCTGCCGCCGTCGGCGTCTGCCACGTGCACGTCGCGCTTCGTGCCACCCGGCAGCGTGTCGCCGTCCATACCGCGCAGGTACAGGGTTTCGGTGATGCTCTGCACGCCCGTCGGCTCGCCGGCCAGGGTGCGGACGACGCCGTACCCGCGCCACGACGACCAGGTGCGCTGCTCGGCTGTGCCGAAGTCGTTCTCGTCGTAGTGCCACGCCGGGTCGCCGAGGTACTCATAGGACGTCCGCAGCAGCGCGGAACCACCGGTGCGGTCGTCCTCGATCACCTGCGTCACCACGTACTTGTGGAACCAGTCCACGATCGGTTCCGGGTAGTTCGGCGGCGACCACCGCGTCGGGTAGCAGCGCAATGTGTTGTACTCGGGCGAGGCAGGCATCCGGTCCGCGCGCCGGCAGTCCGGGCCGGAGTAGCCGATCGCGGTGTACCCACCGGTCTCGTTGCTGATACCGGTGATGCGGTAACGGGTGATCGGCGCGAGACCTTCCAGCGAGTCCACGCGGTTCGGCATGGCCGTGCCGCCGAAGGTCATCTCCGGCGTCGACGCGGTCCCGCCGACGTGACCGGTGTGCTTGATTCCCGCCAGCCACAACGATGGCGACAGGCCGTCACCCGTGGCCGGGAACTCGTGCCGCAACGCCCACGACTCGACGTCCTTGAACTGCGCGTCACCGGTGACGTCGTCGCGGCGGATCTGTGTCAGCACTTTCACCAACCGCTTGCGGCTGAAGAAGGCCGGCGCATGGTCGTCGCACGGCGCACCCGCCGCGCACAGGGCGTCGGCCGGCACGTCCGGCCAGGACCCCGCCGTCGAGGAGTTGAGCTGCTCCGGGGCGCACGTGATCGAGCCGCCCGGCAGACAGCGTTCGGCGGTGTCGAACCAGACCCGCGCCGGGGGCGCGGCGAACAGGGCGTTGGAGCGCAGGCCGTACTCGATGCGACGCACCAGGCCGGCCCGCACGTACGGCGTCGTCGCCGACACAGTGTTGTTGCGGCCGTAGTGGTTGACCTCGGTGTCGTAGTAGTACGTCGTCGCGTTGCCACGCGGGTCGATCATCAGGTCGACGTTCCAGCGCCACACCTGCTGGCACCACGAGTCGGCGAACGCCCCGGCTTTGCACGGCTCCCCGTCGTTGTTGCCGAACACCGGGGTGGTCCACGCCGAGTTCGTCTCCGGCTTGCCCGCGACCCAGCCCGGCAACCGGTTCAGGCCCAGGAAGTACTGGGTGCCGTCGGTGGCCGTGACTTTCCAGTGCTCGCCGTCGTTGTCGCCGTTGGCCGCGCCGGTCAGCTTCTGGATGCGCGACCCGTCGTCGTTCTTGGGGTGCCACAAGCCTTCGGTGCCGTTCCACACCAGCTCGGACGACACACCGCCGAGCACCAGCGTGGCGTTGTCGGTGGCCCAACACAGGTCACCGGTCTTGGTCTGCCCCTGGTTGCCGCCCAGGTCCTCGGCACATCCCTTGTACCGCCGCTCGATGTACCCACCGCCGCTGAGCTCCCAGCCGTCACCGACCACCGAGGCCTGGTTGTTCGTGGCGCTCGTGCGGCCGTCCACGCTGCCCGAGGAGTAGCCCAGCGCGATGCTCGGCAACGGCCCACCGGGCACGGCGGGCAGCTTGAACGGGTAGGAGTAGGAGAAGTCACCGCTGGACCCACCGGCGTTCCAACTGCCGGAAGGAGCCAACGGCGTGGCACCGTAGTCACCACCCGAGCCGGACGTGCCGGCCGTGGCCGCCAACAGCACACCCGCGGACCGCGCGTGTGCGGCGGGCATCTCGACTTCGGCGGTCAGCGCCCGTTCACCGGTGTTGTTGTCGGTGCGCAACGGTGTGCCGACCCGGCACTCCTCTTTGTCCGGAGTGGACAGGGCACACTCGGGCAGCATCTCGAACCGCAGCCGTGAGCCGTAGTCCGCCCCGAACGCCCCGGCGAACCCGGAGTAGTCCAGCCGGACCGACAACTTCCCGCCGTCCCGGTCGGCGACGCGCACCAGCACGCCGTCCAAGCCCGCCTTCTCGGCAGCGGACCGGTCGAACGTCTCCACGGCCACCCGGCCGCCTGGGGTGGCGGACCGCTGCGCGAGCGCCGGTGCGTCCACGCGCGCGACCCGGACCGGCGAGTCACCGGACGCCGCCAGACCGCGCTGACCGTCCACTGCAGACAGGTCGACCTCGGCCCTGGCAGCGACGGGCCACCGGACCGGCTCAGGGGACTTGACTGCCCGCTGCGCGGCTTCGTCATCGGGCAGCGGGCGGACCGGAACCGGGTCACCCGGCACCGACCGCTCCTGCCGCAACTCGGGCAGGCGAACGGCGATGTCCGCCACTGCGGGCGTGGCGACAGCGGTGATGGCGGAGGCGCTCAGGGTTGTGGTAAGCGCTATCAACTGGACGCGGTTGAACATGCGGCGTATCCGCACGAGGTGAACTCCCATGTTCGCAGGAAATGGCGGCGGCGAGCCCGATGCTGAGGCGCACACCCCGCACCGGGAATCCGTCATGCTCGGAAGACCACTGGCTGATCGCGTGGCCGGACAGCACCCGGCGTGGTCGAACACGCTCTCGGAAGTGGGAGTCCCGGTGCGCCCGTAGGCGCACCGGGACGTGCGGTCACGCGCGGACCAGGAGCCGGCCGATCTCTTCGTCGGACAGGACACCCGAGTAGATGCGGACGTCGTCGATCTCGCCCCGCCACGGGTCGACGTCCTTGGACGAGAAGCGGGTGCGGCCGATGAGCAGTTCGCCGTCGTTATTCCAGCCCTTCACCCCGGTCTGCCTGCCGGACAGCCGGCCATTGACGTAGAGCCGCGCCTCCTTGGCGGCGTAGTCGTACACGCCGGTGAGCAGGACCCACTCATTCGCCACGGCGTCGTCCACACTGAGCACGTTCCAGCCGCAGGGTCGGTTGTCGCACAGGACCATCAGGTTCCACTTTCTGTGCTCCGGCCGGTATTGGAGCAGGAACGGGGCGAAGTCGGTGGAACCGGGGCTCACCGCCGTGCGGGCGTACTCGTCGAGCCTGTCCAGCCGCACCCACGCCGAGACTGTGTACGACCGGTCCGTGCGGAAGTTCGGGCGCGGTGCGCGGACCGTTCCGATGGTCGGACCGGCGTTGCCCGCGAACCGGGCCGCCGTGAACTCCTCCACCGACCACGACGAGTTGCCGCTGAACGTAGCGTCGGCGCCCGTCACGACGTCCTTCGTGGTGGTCCCCGAGCCCTCGTCCAACGCGTAATGCGCACGCGGGTACGCCTGGTTGGCCAGTTCGGCGGCCTCGGCGGGCTGGAGCACGCGGTCGTACACCCGCACCTCGTCCACCGCACCGGGGAAGAAGTCCGTCGGCTGGCCGTTCCACTTGGCGCGACCCACCAGGAAGTTCCCGTCGGCCAACCATCCTCCACCGTGCGCGGTTGTCACGCCCTCGCGCACACCGTTGACGTGCAGGGTCAGCTGCTTGGTGGCGGAGTCGAACGTACCGACCAGGTGCGTCCACTCGTTGGCTACCGGTGGGTTGTGCGACAACGCGCGGTAGACGCCGGCCTGCCCACTGTCGGACGAGGCCATGGTCATCGACCAGCGGTCATCCGACGCCGACACACCCAGGAAGAAGCCGCTCACCTGCGCGCCGTCCTGGCTCACCATCGTCACCCAGCGCCCGCGCTCGGTGAGCTTGACCCACGCCGAGACGGAAAAGCTCTTGGTGGTGTCGATGAGCTTCCCGCTGAAGATCCGGTCGTCCACGCCGTCGAACGAGACGCCGCCCATGTGGTAACCGGGCGCGGTCAGGTCGGGCTGGTTGAACACGTGCAGCGGGCGGTTGTTGCCCGACGCGTCCGACAGGTTTCCGTCGAGCTTCCAGTGCGCGATCGGCCCCGACGCACCGGCCTGCACGAACACCTTGTACCGGTAGATCTCCGAACGGTTGCCCGCGCGATCGACGGACCGGACGAACAACGTCTGCGGGCCTTCCAGCGAAGGCGTCCACTGGATCAGCGCACTGCCACCGACGCCGTTTGCGTTCACCCGTGTCTGCGGGTCGTCGTTCTGCTGCTCGGTGAACGAGTACAGGTAGTACTGGACGTCGTCGGCGCCGTTCGGCTTCAGCTCGAACTGCCCGGTTCGCCCGAGGCCGCCGGCCGGCTGGTCGTACGGGTACGAGGCGGATTCCACGGCCGGCGCGACCGGCGGCGTCGTGTCGACCTTGAACTCGCAGTTGCCGGCCCAGTTGCTGCGGACGTTCCCGTCCCCCGCGTACATGGACCAGTTGTAGACCTCTCCCTCCAGCAAAACCTCGGCCGGCACAGTCACCTCGGCGAACGAACCGGACGGGATGTTGTACGCGACCGGACCGGCCACCCAGTAGCTGTTGGTGATCGGACCCCGGTGCACCGCGAAGCCGACGTCGGTCAGGATCGCGTCGGAGTCCGGGTCCGAAACGCGGCCCCGCAACCGGGGAGTCGTCGTCGCCACATAGGGCCGGCCGTCGCCGTACACGCACGGCAGCAGGCCACCCTCCATGCCCAGTTCGACCGGCGAGTTGGGGTAGGAGTTGTAGACGACTTCCAGCGTCGGGTTGAGGTCGAAACGCCGCCAGCTGTCCTGATCGTTCTCGTCGCGAGCGCGCAGACCGAACGTCACCGAACCGTCACCCGCGTTGGACGCCCCTTGGACGGCCGCCGTCACGTCCAGGTCCGCACCACCGCCGGATGGGCAGTGTCTCGCGTTGTTGGACACGGACGTGCTGTCCAACAACTGCTTCCACCAGGGCTGCGCGTTCCACGTCGTGTGCCAACTGATCCGGTCCGTCCACCACAACTCGGTCGCACCGCCGCCGCACGAGTAGGAGTGCGCGACCCGGGTGCGCAATTGGGAGCGGATGACCTGCTTGTACCGCACGCCCCACGTGTCCATCTCGATGAACGACCGCGAGGTCAGCCACTGCCCATCGAGAACCCGACCGGCTTTGAGGTCGTTGAGCACACCCGCCGTGGAGTCGTAGTTGTGCGCGTCCGGCGCGATGGTCTGCACGACGGCGTGGTGGTTCCGGTTGCCCGCCCACCAGTACTCGGGGTCGATGTAGACCGGGAACTTCCGGTCGGCCGACGCCAGGAAGTCCGCGTCCGGCACCACGGCCACCGTGCCGTCACCGACCTCCACGCCCATCGCGGCCTCGCGCCCGGCATCACCCGGCCCCGCCGCGCCGGACCGCGTGCCGGTCGAGTCCCACATGCGCGACGCGTCGCCGCCGAACACCAGCTCGCCCTTGGGGTCGGTGACCCGGAGGCCGTCCGCGCGGGTGGCCGCCACACGGGCCTGCGCCTTGCCCTGCCCCGGCGCGACCACGACCTCGACGCCCTTGGCGTGCGACCCGAACGTCACCTTGCGCAGCGCAGGATTCTTCGCCGCCTCGGGCGTCTTGACCACCAACACCTGGCTGAACCCGCGCGCGGTCACCCGCACCGCAAGGTCCACACCCGGATACACCTCGGGGTAGGTGGCCGTGTCGCCGGACAGCACCGGCCGCGGCAGGTCGCCCTGCCAGTCCAAGCCGACTTCCCGACCGTCCTTGCCCACCACGGCCAACGGCTCGCGCCCGACCGAGCCACCGTCGGACAACTCCACATCCACCGGCGTCGCGACCGGCACGATCCCGCCCTCCGGCCGCTGAACGAGCGTGAGGTCGACCGGAACCCAACCCGAGCCGCGCCGCACCCGCTCCGGCTCAAGCGACTGCGTCATCGTGAACGAGCCATCCGGATTGGCCCGAACCTCCGAGACCTCACTGGTCAACGACTCCACCAAGACCGGCCGACCCTGCGCACGCGCCGCAGCCGAAGCAGCCGCCTCATCCGTCGGCACGGGGTCGGGCGCCGCGAAGGCGGAGGCCGGCGCCGCCGTTACCGAGAACCCGAGGACGGCGGCCAGCACCACCCCCAACCCACGTCTGCGCGCGCGAGAACCACCCAAAGCCATGTGAACCCCCCGTGAAAAGACGACCCGCTCGGACCGCCCAGAGCATCCTGGACGGCGCAGCACGGCTGATCGATACATCATTCGGGTGATGCCGGTTACACCGCCGACCGCCGGAAATCAGATGTAACGCGAGTCTTCTTCGCGTCGATAGATGCCGACCAGAACGCCCTCAAGGAGCTTGGCGACTCCGTTGTGCAGCGAAGACATCACTCCATGCATTTGTGGGGTGCGTCACTGATGCGACTGTCCAGCACCGGGTTTGATGGAGGGTGCGATCACTCGCTCGATGACGAGACGGGTCCGGTTGTGTGGTGATGTTTGGTCTCATGTTCCACGGGCGGGATCAGGCCGAGTGCGCCATGTAGCCGGCGGTGGTTGTACCAGTCGATGTACTCGGCAACGGCGATCTCAAGGTCGTCCATGCCACGCCAGGGGTCTTTGTTGCGGGCCACACCCGGCTTTGAAGATCGAATCGCACGCCTCGGCCATGGCGTTGTCGTAGGAATCTCTCGTGCTGCCAACTGATGCGACCGCGCTGGCCTCGGCTAGGTCGTGTTTCAAAGGTGAGGTGGCCGGCGGCGTGTCGGTAGCCGGAACATGGCGAGGTCTCCGGTAAGTGGTTTAGCGACCAAGCACAACCGCAGTACCGGAGACCTGGTGGCCGGCGTAGCGGCAGTGGGGCGGGCCGATCTGACCGACGCGCAGTGGGCGGTGCTGCAACCGTTGCTGCCCGTCGGTGCCAAGCCGGGCCGTCCGCCGAAGTGGAGCAAGCGGCAGTTGGTCGACGGTATCCGGTGGCGGGTGCGTGTCGGTGCCCCGTGGCGTGACGTCCCGCCCGACTACGGCCCCTGGCAGACACCGTGTACGGGCTGTTCCGACGTTGGCAGTGGACGGGGGTCCGGCAGGCGATCCTGACGGCGTTGCGGGCCCGCGCCGATGCCGCCGGGTCGATCGTGTGGGACGTGAGCGTGGATTCCACGATCACGCGGGCGCACCAGCATGCCGCCGGTGCGCGTAAAAGGGGGATCTGCAGGTCGAACCGCCCGACACCCCGACCGGCGGGACCGAACCCGACGATCACGGGTTGGGGCGGTCGCGGGGCGGCTGGACCAGCAAGCTGCACCTGGCCCGCGAACAACGGCGGCGGCCGTTGTTCGCTGCTGGCACCGCGGGGCAGCGGGGTGACGGCCCACAGTTCGTCCCGGTGATCGAGCGGATCCCGGTGCCGCGCGTCGGCCCCGGCCGGGCACGAACCCGACCGGACCGGGTCCTGGCGGACAAGGCCCACAGCTCCCAGGCCAACCGCGCCTACCTGCGACACCGAGGGATCAAGGCGACCATCGACCAGCCCCGCGACCAAGCCGCCCACCGCAAGGCCAAAGGCTCCCAAGGCGGGCGGCCACCGACGATCGACCGGGACGTCTACAAGCAGCGCCACGCCGTCGAGTGCGGCATCAACCTGCTCAAGCAGCACCGGGCGGTAGCCACCCGCTAAGAGCTCCTAACAAAATGATCAACATGGTGGAGGCCGACTCACACGATGTGGATCATGGTGGGGTGTGAGGAGGGGTGAGTCGCCGCCGTGGATCGTCCCCGACGATCTGTGGGAGCGGATCGAACCGTTGTTGCCGGTGGTGCCGCGCAGGACCCGCAACCCGGGCCGGAAACGGGTGTCCGACCGGCAGGTGCTGTGCGGGATTCTGTTCGTGCTGCACACCGGGATCCAGTGGGAGTTCCTGCCGCAGGAGCGGGGCTTCGGCTCGGGTATGACCTGCTGGCGGCGGCTGCGTGACTGGAACGAGGCCGGTGTGTGGTCCCGGCTGCACGAGGTGCTGCTCGCGGAGCTGCACTCGGCGGGCAGGCTGGACCGGGACCGCGCGGTGATCGACACCTCGCACGTCCGCGCCGCGCGTCGCGGCCCAAAAGGGGGCCCGGCCCGGTCGACCGTGCCCGACCGGGCTCCAAGCACCACGTCCTGACCGACGCCGGCGGCATCCCGCTCGCCGTCCTGCTCGCCGGCGGCAACCGCAACGACGTCGTCGGCCTGGAACCGCTGCTGGACGCGGTGCCTCACGTGCGCGGCAGGCGCGGGCGCCCACGTCGACGTCCGAAGGCCCTCTACGCAGACCGCGGCTACGACCACGACAAGTACCGGAGCCGTCTGCGCGCCAGGGGCATCACCCCTCACATCGCCCGACGCGGCAAGCCCCACGGCTCGAGCCTGGGCACCGTCAGGTGGGTCGTGGAGCGCACGATCGCCTGGTACCACGGCATGAAGCGCCTGCGCATCCGCTGGGAACGCCGCGACGACATTCACGAAGCCTTCCTCGGCCTCGCCACCTGCATCATCTGCTACCGCCACGCCCGACGACTTTGTTAGGAGCTCTTACAGGACACCGCCTAGAAGCGACCCTGGACAGCGGTGAGGGACGGCCGGGTGGTGAGGGACGGCCGGGCGGCACGGGCCGTCGCGGCGCTGGGCCGGATGTCCGCCCGCCACCGGTCCCTCGTGATCACCGCCTGGGTGCTGCCGGTCCTGGCGCTGGTGACGGCGGCACGGCTGATCGGCACGCCGACGGACGACGACGTGAGCCTGCCGGGCACCGACGCCCAACTCGTGCGGGACCTCACCGCGTCACCGGAGACCCCGCCCACCTCCGGAACGGTCATCGTGGTCACCGGGGACGGGCGAGATCGCCGTGGACGCGACCGTCGTCCGCTGCCTGCTCGTCCCGGCCACGACGGCGGTGCTCGGTGATCTCGACTGGTGGGCGCCGGGTCCGCGGTCGACGCCGAAGAGCTGACGTCGCTCGCCGGCGCCCTCCCGAAGCCGCGGTGGTCGAACACGGGGCCGCCGCCTGCGCCGCCGCCGGCCGGGTCCACGGCCGCAGGTCCCTGGTCGGTGGGGGCCAAGGACCGCGTCGCAGGGCCGGGTGGCTGCCTAGCGTCGGCGGTGAAGGAGGCGCGCCGTGAGGGCTCGGGACGTCGTGACCAGCCCGGTTCGCCGGGCGGGCACCGGCGTACGGCCCTCTGATGACGCCGTATCCGAACTCGGAGAGGAACCCGTGATGAGTGCCCCGATCGTGGTCGGAGTGGACGGTTCGGCGTCGGCGGTGACGGCCGTGGCGTGGGCCGCCGGGGAAGCCGCCCGGCTCCGCGTGCCGCTCCGGCTCGTGCACGCCTACCGGCTGCCCGCCCAGGGCTACCCGGAGCTGGTGGTCTCCGGTGCCGAGGTGCGGCAGGCGTTCGAGCAGCAGGGGTGGCAGTGGCTGGAGGAGGCCGCCGAGGCCGCCCGCGCCGCCGTGCCCGGGGTCGAGGTCGGGACGGCGGTCGTGGTCGACCGGCCCGCTGCCGCGCTCGTCGCCGAGAGCCGGCGAGCCCGGATGGTCGTGCTCGGCTCGCAGGGGCTGGGCGGGTTCTCCGGGCTGCTGGTCGGCTCGGTGGCGGTCGCGGTCTGCGCGCACGGCGGCTGCCCGGTGGTCGTGGTCCGCCGGCCGGCGGCGGACGGCCCGGTGGTGGTCGGGGTGGACGGCTCGCCGGTCAGCGAGCAGGCCGTGGCGTTCGCCTTCGAGGAGGCGTCCCTGCGCGACGCCCCGCTGACCGCGGTGCTCGCGTGGACGGACTTCCCGGTCGACAGCGCCTACGGTTCCCGCTTCACCGTGGACTGGTCGCGGGTCGAGGACGAGCAGCGGCGCGTCCTCGCCGAACGCCTGGCCGGTTGGCAGGAGAAGTACCCCGACGTGCGGGTCGACCGGGTCGTGGTGCGCGACCGCCCCGTGCGCGCCCTGCTCGCCGCCGCCGACGGCGCCCGGCTGCTGGTCGTGGGCAGCCACGGCCACGGCGGCTTCGGCGGGGTGCTGCTGGGCTCCACCAGCCAGGCCCTGGTCTACCACGCCCCGTGCCCGCTGGCGGTGGTCCGGCCCCGGCGGGGCCGGCCGTGACGGCGAGGGTGGGCGGCTGGATCGCCGTCGGGCGCGCGACTGGTGGAGCAGCCGCGTCACCCCGATGGCGCACCGCCCTATGAGGTGCACTGGCTGGACACCGGCGCACGGGCGCTGTTGTTCTCCAGCGCGGGCACCCTCCGGCGGCGCGTCGGAGGTCTTCATCGGGTTCGACGAGGCGGAGCCATGAGCACGAATCCGATCGTGGTCGGCGTCGACGGCACCCCTGCGGGTGAACGCGGGTTGGGGTGGGCGATGGACGAGGCGGTACTACGACGGGCCCCGCCGCACGTGGTCAACGCCTACGCCTACGAGCCGCTGGCCGCCTGGACGATGACGACCCAGCAGCAGGCCCGCGCCCGCTCGGCGGAGCTGATCGAGGAAGCGCCGGCCACCGCCTCGGCGGGGCGGTCGGAGCTGCCCGAGGTCGTCCGGCTGCCGGTGCGCGGCCCCGCCGCTCCCGGTTCAGCCAGGCACTCGTGGCCGGCATCACCGATCCCGACCTTCGCGATCCCCCGCTCATCGGGGCCGTCGACCAGTTCGCCGACAGCACCGATCTCCTGGTCGACCGCACGCGAACCCGGACCGTGACCGCCGTGAGCCGTGTGACGCCGTAACGGTCACATCACCCGAAAGGTCTTCGGTTTGGACTCGGCGGGGTGGTGTTCGCGGGCGGCCGGATCAGTCGCGTCCTCGTGCGGGCGTCTGCCCGGCGACGCCGTGGCGCAGCGGTGTGTTGTCGTCCGGGGAGTGCTGCGGCGAGATCGGGGGCTCGGTGTGCGCGCCGCTGACCGGAGGAGTGTTGCGCTGGTCGCCGCCCGACGGTTCGGCGCCGTCGGCGAGTTCCTTCAGCCTGGCGTCGACCACCTGCAAGACGGGTGCGCGGTTGCCGTGCGCGGCCTCGTGGTCCCTCACGCGGCGGAGTTCGTCCTCCCCGAGGGACCGGATGCGGTGGCGCAGGTCCCCCAGCGGGAGCTGGTCGAAATCGGGAATCGGCAGTTCACTGGTCACCACGGTCGGCTACCCGGCGTCGGACCGGGCAAACGCACGCCATCGTGCGCCGGGTCGTGGGGCGCCTCTCAGGTGCACTGCGGCGTCAGATCGAGCGGAGCTTCACCTTGCGCCCCACCTTGGGGCGCCATTTCCTGGCTTCAGCCCGGTCGTCCAAGTAGATCAGCATTTCGCACCCGGCCAATGGCGAGAGGTCGACTCCTGACATCCTCCTGCGGAGGTAGAGCGTGCGCAAGGACGGAATTCCCGTGAGCGGCGCCAAGTCGGTGGTCCCCGGACAGTCCAGATCGAGGGTGGCGAGCTTCGGCAGTTGGCGCAGTGGCGAGATCTCGGCCAGCCGGTCGCTGTCGATGTTCATCGATTCCAGCTCGGGTAAGCCAACGACGGCATCGATGTCCTCGACCCAATCCGCGCCCATCAGGCTCAATTCGGTGAGGCCCGGTACGGTCGCGACGACACCCGCGAGCCCGTCCGGCGGCGGCGCGCTTCCGAGCAGGTCGAGCCGCGTGAGCGCGGGAAGTTCGGGTAAGAGTCCCCAAACCCGTGGCTGGACCGGTGTCTCCAGCCGGAGGCGCCGCAGCCTGGTCAGCCCGAGCAGCGGGGAGAAATCGTCGACCCGCCGGCAGTCGTACAGCCAAAGCTCTTCCAGAGCGGGCATGCGCTCCAGGTGGCGGAGGTCGTCGATCCCTCCGGGGTGGCTGACGACCAGTGAAGTCAGGTTGGTCAGGTGGCTCAGCGGCGTCAGGCTCCTGATCGGGGCTTGGGACCAGATGACCAGCCGGGTCAGTGTTCCAGCGTGCTTCACCAATTCGGAGATGTCATCGATTTCTCCACTGAGCCACATGCCGGACACCGGTGGCAGATCCGCGAGATCGGCGGACAGGTCACCGACGCCGGTCAACTGGAGATGGCTTATCTTCGTCAGGTCCGCCAGGCAGCGGGCAGCCCGGAGCTGGGGCAGGCTCGTGATCCACGGCTCTTCGAAGAAGCCCTCCATGCGGGACAAGACCTGTTCGGCGTAGTCCTGGGGATGGAAGTAGCCGCACAGCTTGAACAACTGCTCTCGCACAGCGTGCCTCCGGTCCGACGCATAGCGCGACAGCAGTTGCAGAGCCTGCGGGCTACCGAGCAGCGCCACGCTCTCGACCATCGACCGGCTCGCCCGCTCGGAGAGACCACTCAGGTCGTGAGGTGCGTGGCGCAACAGTGCCGGACCCGCCGACGCGAGCGAACGGGCCTCCTCGGACCTCCTGGGAGGGATGAGTTCCACGAGGCACCCCTCGACCCGCGCGCGCAGGTCGCCGTCGAGGGACCCGACGGTTTCCAGGCAAGCGGCCGCCAGCAGTCGCAACCCGCGTGAGTTCCTGGGCTCGGCTTCTGCTCTGCGCAGAAGCCCGGTGAGCAGCTCGTGCCGGGTCGGCCGGTTGCCGTGGCCGGCCGCCATGATGATCGTCTCCCGCCAGGTGTCCAGATGGGCGTGGCCCACCAGGAGACCGACATCGCCCTGCTCCGCGGCTTCCCGAGCCGTGAGGTATTCCTGGAAGGTGCGGTGGACGAAGTCGATGCGATCGACCACCGGCTCCCGAACCACACCGCTGCGGTGCAGCAGGTGGTCGAGGACCGCCTCGGGGTCGGCGGCCTGCAACGGCATCGCGGCCAACCGTTCGGACAACCGACGGATGGCATCCTCGCGGGACATCTGCGTGCGGCTGTTCACCGACAACCGCCACGCGAGGTACTGGAGCAGGTCGATCTTGTCGCGCACCTTGAGCTGCGTGCCGGCGTAGCTGGGCACACGCCTTTCGACGTCGCGGCGTTCCAAGAGCATGTCCAGTGCCGCCGCGTAGACGCCCATGCGATCCAGTGGGAGCGCGCTGTGCCGATCCAGGTTCAGGGCGCACAACATGGCGCACAGCAAGGGATTGGCAGCCAAGCCTTGCAAGTGCGGGCTGGCGTCCAAGTGCGCCAGCAGCGCGCGTTCGTACCCCTGTAGCTCCTCCGGGTCGCAGGGCAGGCCGTCCGCGTCGCGGATCGCCTCGTGCCAGTGTGCGATCAGGTTGCGGACGTCGGTCGCGTGCATCCGGTCGAGCGCGGCCGACTCGAAGTTCTCCGCTCCCAGCCACCTCGCGGCTGCGGCATGTGGTCGCGAAGTCACGACCACCCGGTTGTCGGGGTACGCGTGGAGCAGCTGCCGGACCCAGTCCCGTGCCGCGCGGCGATCATCCGCCGGGAGTTCGTCGACCCCGTCCACCAGGAGCAGTGCCCGACCCTCGCCGAGCCGGCGATGCGCCCATCCGGGCGGCATCAAGCCGGCGAGCGGGTCGGCCACACCGTCGAGCAACCTCTCGGGGGCGGGCAGTGTGCGGCCCGCGTACCCGCGCAACTTGACCAGGAACGGCGTGAGCCCGTTCCAGTCGCGGAGTTCGGCCTTGAACGCGCCACGCGCCGCGTTGACCGCCAGCCAGTGCAGCAGCGTTGTTTTGCCCGACCCCGCGTCTCCCCGCAGGAGGATTCGCCGTGCGCCGCTGAGCACGTGCTCGACACGAACCCCGGCTTCTTCCTTGGGCGCTTCATCGGGTCGGTCGCCCCTTCTCCAGCTGTGGTCCCGTCGCTCCCGCGATCGCCCGGTTTCCAGCGAGGCCGTGAGGCTGATGTAGGCGACACTGAGGGTGTTGGCCGGACGGTAGCCGCGCACGTCGAGGCCGAACAGCTCGACGGTGTCCAACGTCGCGCTGATGTGGGCGAGGTAGCGGTCGAGGAATTCCGCGTCGTGGTCGGACCCGGTCGGGGCGTCCAGCGCTCGCAGGGGCAGCCGGTGCAGCACCTGCTCGACCTTGGCGCTGAGCGAGGAGGCCCGGCCGAGCAGTTCGACCAGGCCACGTGAGGTGAAGGCGGACAAGTGCACCGTCAGTTGGGCGTGGACCGTGCAGCACTCGTCCAACAACCGGTCGTAGTAGGCCGAAGCCGGGCCGCTGAGCCCTGCTTCGGCGGGCAGCGCCGGTACGGTCGCCCTGATGTCGCGGGCCAACCGCAGGGGGTCGGCGTCGGCGGCGAGGAACGCCGCGTCGGACAGGTCCGCGGACTCGAACGCGTCGACGACCGCCGCCAGCGCGGCGTTGCGGTCCCCCTCCGCGAGCCCGTTCCACTCCTGGCCGGAGAAGGAGTCGAGCCGCTGCGCGACCGCGTCCCGCATCGCCTCGATCTCACGCCGGAGCTTGCGCCGCTGGTAGTCGTCGACGAGCGAGACGTTGATCAGCTCCGACAAGGGGCGGGACCGCTCATCGCGTCGCTGTCGATCGGCCAGCAAGCGGCGCACGAGCGATTCGACCACGACCTTGGCCAGCCGCAGGGCGTCAACCATGACAGCCGAAGGTACCAGCGCACCGGGCCGCGACCGTCGATCATTCCCGGCTGCGCACGTGTCGTCCACGGTGATCGACACGGTGGCCAGACCGGTCCGCGGGGACGTCCGCGCAGAACCTCCCCCGACGCGGCTGGGCACCGGCTGGGCCACCGGCCGGCGCCGGGGGCGGCGTGCCGTCGGTCGGGGTCAGCAGGCCCGGACGACGGCCGCGTGGGCCTTGCCGCCGAGGTCGAGGATGCGCACGTTCCGGTTGCCTGCGGGCACGCGGACCTGGTAGGTGCCGGGGTAGACCGGGTAGGACAGGAAGCTGCCCGCCGGGGCGGCGCCGGTGCCCGCGATCATCGAGCCGTCGGTGCGGTGGATCGTGGTGGACACCGCCTTGCCGCAGTTGTTGGAGATGATGATCTTGCCCTTGGTCGCGGCGGAGGCGGAGCCCGCGCCGAGGACCGAGATGACCAGACCTGCGGTGGCCAGACCGGTGAGAACGCGGCGGGTGGTCGTCATGGTGCTCCTCCGAGTGGTGGGTGGGTCGGCCGCAAGATAACCCCGGATGTGCCCACGCACTGTGGGTCGAATGACCGGCAGCGCGGTGGGCCTTTCGGGCGATGCGGGACTCACCCGGTCGTCCACCCTGCGGCGCGTCCCGTGATTCCGGCATAGTCGGCGCATGGCGAAACAGGTGCAGGTGGTGGTGGACTGCGTCGATCCGGGGCGTCTGGCGCGGTTCTGGGCGTCCGCGCTCGACTACCGGCTGGAGCCCCCACCGCAGGGGTACGCGAGTTGGTCGGACTTCTCGCGGGCCGCAGGTGTCGGGGAGGAGGCGTGGAACGCGGTGTTCGACCCGGACGGAGTGGGTCCGCGGGTGTTGTTCCAGCGCGTGCCGGAACGCAAGGTGGGCAAGAACCGCGTGCACCTGGACGTCCGGGTCGCCGGGCCTCGTGGGACGCCGAAGGAGTCGCGCCGCGCGCTCGTCGACGCCGAGGCCGCACGACTGGTCGAGGGCGGGGCGAAGCACGTCCGCACGGTCGAGGACGAGATGGACTGCTTCGCGGTCATGCAGGACCCGGAGGGCAACGAGTTCTGCATCTGCTGAGCAGCGAGCCCCAGCGCTCGGCCCTGCACGTCGACGTGCCGACAGCGGGCACGGAACCGTCGTGTCGTCGGACCGCCTGCGACCAACGGCGGCGCGACGGACGAGGACCGCCGCAACGGGTTCGAGCGCGGTGGGTGGGCCCTGGGGAAGGGCGACGACGAGACCCACGCGTTCATCAACCGGACCTACCAGCGCGCCGACGCGTTCCTGTTCGGCAGGCGGACCTACGAGCTGTTCGCCGCGGACCTGAAGGCCCGGCCGGGGGGCGAGTTGCAGGTGCACGGCAGTGGCGCCCTGACCCGGTGGCTGCTCCGGAACGGCCTGGTCGACGAGATCACCCTGATCGTCATCCCCGTGGTGCTCGGCCAAGGCGCGCGGTTGTTCCCGGACGCGGGCCCGGATCTCGCGCTCGACCCGGTCGAGTCGCGAGTCGACTCGCGGGGCGTGACGATCCAGGTCTACCGGCCCGCCGGACGCCCGCGCTACGCGACGGCCTGACGTACCCGACCCGCACACCGCACCGCCTCGACCCACGGGAGACGATCTCCGGATGCAGTACCTGGCTTCCGTGATCCACGACCGGGCCGCCCTCGCCACGCCGGAGGAGGACAGCGGATCACCCGCGCGAAGGTCAAGATCAAGGCGGCGCGCATCCCCTACCGCGTGCCGTCCGCGGAGGACCTCCCGGCGCGCGTCTCCGGTGTGCTCGCCGTGCTCTTCCTCGTGTTCAACGAGGGCTACCTGGCGACCGGCCCCGGCACCGGGCCGGTGCGCCACGACCTGACCGCCGAGGCGATCCGGCTCACCCGCCTGATCCGCGCCCTCCTGCCGGACAACGGCGAGGTGGCCGGGCTGCTGGCGCTGATGCTGCTCACCGAGGCCCGCCGCGCCGCCAGGATCGCCGGCGGCGAACTGGTCCCCCTCGACCAGCAGGACCGCGGTGCGTGGGACGCGGCGCTGATCGCCGAGGGCCATCGGCTGGTGCGCGAACGCCTGGCCTCCGGGGCGTTACCAGGTCCTCGCGGCGATCAACGCCGTGCACACCTCCGCCCGCGACATGCGCGACACCGACTGGTCGCAGGTGCTCGCGCTCTACGACCAGCTCGTCCGCCTCGACCCGTCACCGGTCGTCGCCCTCAACCGGGCCATCGCCGTCGCCGAACTCGACGGCCCGGAGGTGGCGCCGGCGATCGTCGACCGCCTCGGGCCCCGGCCGGCGGGCTACCACGCCACCCGCGCCGAGCTGCTGCGCCGGCTGGGGCGGAGCCCCGGCCAACCCCTCCCCGGCCACGCGGAAACACGGCCCTGTCACCCGCCCGCACCCCCGGCGTGGTCGGTGTCAGAGCCGTGACAGTCCCGTGTCCGGTCCGCCGGCCACAGTGGTCGCAACGACCTCGACGAAGGGCACCCGATGACCAGCACCGCTCCCGATGGGGTGCGACGCCCCTCATCGGCCCACTCGACCTTCGCGACCGATCCCGAGGAGCACACGGCCATGTCCACCACCGTCACCGACCAGGGCCAGCCCACCCCGAGCACCGCGCCGGACCGCCCCGAGTTGCAGCAGGTCATCCAGGAGATCGTCGATTCCGGTCTCACCGGGGTCGCGCTGCGCGTGCAGGACGAGCGGGGTGTGTGGGTCGGCGCGGCCGGTGTCGCCGAGCTGGGTGGGACCGCGCAGCCGCCGACCGACGGGCACGTCCGGATCGGCAGCAACACCAAGACGTTCGTCGCGACCCTGGTGCTGCGACTGGTGGCCGAGGGCAGGTTCGGGCTGGACGACGCGGTGGCCGGCCTCCTGCCGGGGTTCGGGCTCGACGAGCGGATCACGGTGCGGATGCTGTTGCAGCACACCAGCGGGATCTTCAACTTCACCGGCGAGTACTACGACGACGGGACGTTCGTGCCGGGGATCCCCGCCACCACCGCCGGCAAGGAGTGGGTGGACAACCGGTTCAAGACCTACCGGCCGGAGGAGTTGGCGCGGCTGGCGCTGGCCAAGCCCGCGCGGTTCGAGCCGGGCACGGGCTGGAGCTACGCCAACACCAACTACGTGCTGGCCCGGCTGCTGGTCGAGCAGGTCACCGGCCGCCCGCCGGCCGAGGAGTTGCAGCGGCTCGTCCTGGGGCCGCTCGGGATGACCAACACCGTCGCGCCGACCACCGGGACCGAGGTCCCCGAGCCGCACCCCCGCGCCTACTACCGGTACGAGGACGGCGGGCAGGAGCGGACCGTCGACGTCACGCGCCACAACCCCTCCTGGATCTCCAGCGGCGGCGACATGATCTCGACCGCCCAGGACCTGCACACGTTCATCTCCGGGCTGCTGAGCGGCAAGCTCCTCCCGGCGCCGCTGCTGGCCGAGATGTGCACGCCCCGCCCGACGCCCATCCCGGACATGGGCTACGGCCTGGGTGTGTTCGTGCAGGACATCGGCCAGGGCCGCACGATCATCAGCCACAACGGCGGCGCGGCCGGGCACGCGGCGCTGATGTACAGCACGCCCGACGGCGGCAAGACCCTGACCGCCACGCTGAACTACGTGGACGACGCCGCGCTGTCGCTGGCCGTGCCGTTCCAGAAGGCGACGCAGCGGCTCGTGGACGTCGTGTTCCGCGGCGGGCGGCCCGGCATGGCCGGTGGTGACGGGCACGCCTGACGCCCGGACCCCGGCGTCGACCGGATGGGGTCGACGCCGGGGTCGCGGGTCACAGCGCGAGCAGGGCCCGCACCGGGATCGTGCTGTCGGACAGCGGCCGGACCGCCATCCTCAGCAGCGCCAGCGGGTTGTCGTCGCCGGCGATGCGGTTGGCGCTGAGCTCACCGCAGACCAGGCAGTGGTGGATGAGCAGCCACTCGCCGTCCGGTCTGATCGACAGGCTCAGCGCCTCCATCCGCCCGCCGCAGTCGGCCGCGCGGTCGCCGGGCACCCGGCCGTCCACGTGTCGGCTGCTCAGGCATTGCGGGCAGTGGTTGCGGTGCGCCGTGCCCGGTGCGGTCAGCGGCACGTCCAGCCGGCAGCCCGCGCAGCGGAACGCGCCGCCGGGCCGCCGGTCCACGCCCGGAGGCGCGTCCTTGTGCCGCTGGACGCGCCGCCCGGTGTGCCGCGAGTTGTGTCGTGGCATGGTTCTCCCCGTTCCCCGACGACCCTCACAGGTCGCCGAAAACCTCCAGCGGGAACGGCGGTTGCGCCAGCGGGCGGACGGCCAGCCGCATCAGGATGAGCTGGTTGTCGTCGCCGTGCACCCGGTTCGCGGTCAGCTCGTCGCAGCGCGTGCAGCGGTGGATGACCTTCCAGTCGCCGTTGCGCAGCACCGCGATCGAGATGGGCGCCATCCGCGCCTGGCACTCGGACGGCCCGTCCTCGACGTGGTCGTGGACGTGCCGCGAGTGCAGGCAGCTCGGGCAGTGGTTGCGCCGCCTGCCGTCGGGAGCCGCCGCGGCGACCGTCAGCCCGCACCACACGCAGGCGAAGGTCTCCGTGCGCACACCGGAGTGGGACGGGTTGCTGTTCTTGTCGGTGTTGGACACCCGGAACTCTCCTAGCCGGATCTCGTACTTCGTACGGTCGAAGGCCGGAGGGGCCGAGCGGTCCTCGCCCGCGGTGGGCGGCCGCGTCAGGGAAGACGGGCAGCCCGAAGCCGCACCCGACGACGCCGGGAAAGCCGACACGCGTGAGCGGTCAGCGACAGGACCCGGCCGAGGTGCGATGGCGGGACGCACTCGGCCAATGCCAGGACATACATCATCTGCTTTCCAGGGCGTCGAGCCCACGAGTTCACGGTTTGACGCGGCGGACACTACCCACCGGCCCCCGTGTCCGCCAACGGGTTTTCCGCACCACCGCCCGCGTGCCGGTCCGGGGTCACCGCCGGGCCGGCAGGCCCGGCCCGGTCGCGCGGGCCGTCGGGTGCGGGACGCGCGCCCGGTGGTCACGTCCGGGACGCGGTCGGGGTGTGGCGGTCGTCGCGGAGTTCGATCTGCCGGCGCGCCTGGTCCCGCCCGCCCACCGACCGCTCGCCCACCGCGGGCGCGCCCGGTGCTGCCCTCGCACGTCGACCGGCCCGCACCGGCGGGTCGCGACGTGCGGGCGGACACCACCACCCTGCCGCAGAAGAGTTCCGAGATTCCCATGGGATCCCTCCGCCGTCGCCCGGTGCGGACCACCGGTGTGCTGGTCACCGCGATCACCGCGGGCGCGCTCCTGACCGCGCCCGCCGCACACCCCGTCGGTGGTCCCGGCGACGCGAGCGCGGCCTTCCCGTTCACCGCCGAGTTCTCCATCGGCCGCCCCGAGACCGGTGGCCGGGCATGCAGCGGCGCGCTGGTCGCGCCGCAGTGGGTGGTGACCGCCGTGTCGTGCTTCGCCGACGACCCCGTCCGACCCGGCACCGCGCCGAAGCAGCCCACCACCGCCACGATCGGGCGAACCGTGCTCGACCAGCCCGGCGAGCACGTCGTGGACGTCACGACCGTCGTCCCGCGCGGTGGACTCGTCGCCGTCACCAGCCGGTCGTCGCAGGCCGGCGGCCTGAGCGAGACGTCCACCCGCCACAACGGCACCCAGACGCGCACCGACGACATCGCCGGGTGAATCCGGCAGATCACCACGGTCGCCGACGTCCGGCTCTCCGGCACCCGCGTCGCCGTCATCCGACGGGCAGCTGTCGGGGGAGGAAGGCGACCTCCAGGCCGGTTGGGTGCAGCTCACGTAGCCACCGGCGACGTTCCGCACCGAAGCGCCGCGGCCACCCGAGGGCACCCGGGTGGCCGCAGTGCTTCCGCCGCACGCGGAGACGGCAGCCGCAACGGCGGAGACCCAGCTCACCACCTCGGGCAGGCAACCGCGCTACTCCATACAGCCGCATGTGGCACGATCGCGCACGTGACCAGCAAACCCGCAGCGGCGCACCGCCTCGGCGACCTCGCACGGTTGCGTCGGGTCCGTGACCGGATCGACCGGGAGTACGCGCAGCCGCTCGACGTGGAAGCCCTCGCGCGCGGCGTGAACATGTCGGCCGGCCACCTCAGCCGCCAGTTCCGACGCGCTTACGGCGAGTCGCCGTACGGATACCTCATGACGCGGCGCATCGAGCGCGCGATGGCATTGCTGCGCCGGGGCGACCTCAGCGTCACGGAGGTCTGCTTCGCGGTCGGCTGCTCGTCGCTGGGCACCTTCAGCACCCGCTTCACCGAACTGGTCGGCGTGCCGCCCAGCACCTACCGCGACCAGGCCGCGGGGGCGACGGCGGGCATGCCGTCCTGCGTCTCGAAACAGGTCACCAGACCGATCAGGAATCGAGAAGCGACCCTCCGCCGGCCCACCTAACCTGACCGGCATGGACATCACCATCCACTCCAGCTTCCTCCCGCAGGACGACCCCGACGCGGCCCTCGCCTTCTACCGCGACACCCTCGGCTTCGAGGTCCGCAACGACGTCGGCTACGAGGGCCTGCGCTGGATCACCGTCGGCCCCGTCGGCCAGCCCGACACGTCGATCGTCCTGCACCCGCCGGCCGCCGACCCCGGCATCACCGAGGACGAGCGCCGCACCATCACCGAGATGATGGCCAAGGGCACCTTCGCCGGCGTCAACCTGGCCACCAAGGACCTCGAAGGCGTCTTCGACCGCCTCCAGGCCGGCGGCGCGGAGGTCGTGCAGGAACCGACCGACCAGCCCTACGGCGTGCGCGACTGCGCCTTCCGCGACCCGGCCGGCAACCTGATCCGCATCCAACAACTGTCCTGAACCCCCCTCCCCACCCACCCGCTCCACCCTCCACACCCACGCCACCCTCCACACCAGCGCCACCCTCCACACCCGCCACCCTCGCCCTCGCCTCCTCCGATGACAAGGCCGAGCCCCCACGCGAGGCCGCGTCGGGTTGTCGCGCCTGATTTCCCGTCGATCACGCTCTTCGATCGACGGGAAATCAGGCGCGACGGCCCGACCAAAATGGCGGCCGAGCCGCCGCGACGGAGTCGCGGCCATCCAACACAGGAGCAACATGCCCAAGAGGACGGACACGTCGTCGCCCGCGCCGCACCTCGCCGACAGCCACGACATGATCCGCGTGCAAGGCTCGCGGGTGAACAACCTCAAGGACGTCAGCGTCGAGATCCCGAAGCGCCGCCTCACGGTGTTCACCGGCGTCTCCGGCTCGGGCAAGAGCTCCCTGGTGTTCGGCACCATCGCCGCCGAGTCCCAGCGCATGATCAACGAGACCTACAGCGCCTTCGTCCAGGGTTTCATGCCGACGGTGGCGCGGCCCGAGGTCGACGTGCTCGACGGCCTCACCACCGTGATCGTCGTCGACCAGCAGCGGCTCGGCGCGGACCCCCGCTCCACCGTCGGCACCGCCACCGACGCCAACGCGATGCTGCGCATCCTCTTCAGCCGGCTCGGGCAGCCGCACATCGGGCCGCCCAGCGCGTACTCGTTCAACGTCGCCTCGGTCCGGGCCAGCGGCATGATCACCGTCGAGCGCGGCGCCAGGACCAAGGCCGTGAAGGAGACCTTCAACCGCACCGGCGGCATGTGCACGCGCTGCGAGGGCCGCGGCACCGTCACCGACCTCGACCTCACCCAGCTCTACGACGACTCCAAGTCGCTCGCCGAGGGCGCGATCACCATCCCCGGCTGGAAGTCCGACAGCTTCTGGACCGTGCGGGTCTACGCCGAGTCGGGTTTCGTCGACCCGAACAAGCCGATCCGCGAGTACACCAAGAAGGAGCTGCACGACTTCCTCCACAAGGAACCCGTCAAGGTCAAGGTCGACGGCGTCAACCTCACCTACGAGGGCCTGATCCCGAAGGTGCAGAAGTCGTTCCTGTCCAAGGACCCCGAAGCGCTCCAGCCGCACATCCGGGCGTTCGTCGACCGGGCGGTCACCTTCACCACCTGCCCCGAGTGCGACGGCACGCGGCTGAGCGAGGCGGCCCGGTCCTCGCGCATCGGCGGCACCAGCATCGCCGACGCCTGCTCGATGCAGATCAGCGACCTGGCCGAGTGGGTGCGCGGCCTCGACGAGCCGTCGGTCGCGCCGCTGCTGGCGACGCTGCTGCGGACGCTCGACTCGTTCGTGGAGATCGGACTGGGCTACCTCTCGCTGGACCGGCCGGCGGGCACGCTGTCGGGCGGCGAGGCGCAGCGCGTCAAGATGATCCGCCACCTCGGCTCGTCGCTCACCGACGTCACCTACGTCTTCGACGAGCCCACCGTCGGCCTGCACCCGCACGACGTCCAGCGGATGAACAACCTCCTGCTCCGCCTGCGGGACAAGGGGAACACGGTGCTCGTCGTGGAGCACAAGCCGGAGACGATCGCGATCGCCGACCACGTCGTCGACCTCGGGCCCGGCGCGGGCACGGCGGGCGGCGCGGTGTGCTTCGAGGGCACCGTCGAGGGGCTGCGCGCCGCCGGCACCGTCACCGGCCGCCACCTCGACGACCGGGCCTCGCTCAAGGACGCGGTGCGGACGCCCACCGGCGCGCTGGAGATCCGCGGCGCGACGGCGCACAACCTGCGCGACGTCGACGTCGACATCCCGCTCGGGGTGCTGGTCGTCGTCACCGGTGTCGCGGGTTCCGGCAAGAGCTCGCTCGTGCACGGGTCGATCCCCGCCGGCGCGGGCGTGGTGTCGATCGACCAGGGCGCGATCCGCGGTTCGCGGCGCAGCAACCCGGCGACCTACACCGGGCTGCTCGACCCCATCCGCAAGGCGTTCGCCAAGGCCAACGGCGTGAAGCCGGCGCTGTTCAGCGCGAACTCCGAGGGCGCGTGCCCCACCTGCAACGGGGCCGGCGTCATCTACACGGACCTGGCGATGATGGCCGGCGTCGCGACCGTGTGCGAGGACTGCGAGGGCAAGCGGTTCCAGCCGGCGGTGCTGGAGTACCACCTCGGCGGCCGGGACATCAGCGAGGTGCTCGCGATGTCGGTGGCGGAGGCGGAGGAGTTCTTCGGCTCGGGCGAGGCGCGCACGCCTGCCGCGCACGCGATCCTCGGCAGGCTCGCCGACGTCGGCCTGGGCTACCTCAGCCTCGGCCAGCCGCTCACCACGCTGTCCGGTGGTGAGCGGCAGCGGCTCAAGCTGGCCACCCACATGGGTGACAAGGGCGGCGTCTACGTCCTGGACGAGCCGACCACCGGTCTGCACCTCGCCGACGTGGAGCAGCTGCTCGGCCTGCTCGACCGGCTGGTCGACGCGGGCAAGTCGGTCATCGTCGTGGAGCACCACCAGGCGGTCATGGCGCACGCGGACTGGATCATCGACCTCGGGCCCGGCGCGGGGCACGACGGTGGCCGGGTGGTGTTCGAGGGCACGCCGGCCGATCTGGTCGCGGCACGCTCGACGCTCACCGGTCAGCATCTCGCGGAGTACGTCGGCGAGTGATGTCGGTGACCGATATCGCGTGGCGTTGCTGCAACGTGGCTGTGTTTGGTCAACACTGAAGTTATTATGTAGGTCAAGTGCGTTGTGCGAACGGGAGAGGGCATCGCTCGCGCTCGTGAGGTGCACCGCGGCCCTCGGACTGCTTGCCCTGGTCAACGGACGACCGGACGATCGACCGAGGGCCGCGCGCGTCCTCGGCGGCGGGGCCGATCGGGAGTGATGTCAGTCACTGACATCACTTCGAAACGTTCTCCCCGGAAACGAACACAGCACTCAGCGCTCGTCGGGCAGCGGCAATGTCAGCGGCAGGGTCAGCCGGAAGCGCACGCCCTCCCCCACCCCCGTCTCCAGTTCCACGTCGCCGCCGTGGGCACGCGCCAGCGACCGGGCGATGGCGAGGCCCAGTCCCGCGTCGGCGCCACCCGACCGGGTCCGCGAGCGGTCGGCCCGGTAGAAGCGGTCGAAGGCGCGGGCCGCCTGTCCGGGCGTCATCCCCTGGCCGTCGTCCGCCACCACGCGCACGGCGCGGCCGGCCGCGGTGCCGACGCCGATGCGGACGGGGGTGCCCGGCGGGGTGTGGGCGGCGGCGTTGCCGAGAGCCGGCCCGCCCGGTGGCGCGCCGCACGTCCCCGCCGGCGCACCACAGGCCCACGCCGGCGCACCACACCTCCCGACGCCGGAACACCGCGAACGCCGCGACGAGCACGGCGACGACGCCCAGGCACATCCCGCCGAGGTTGAGCCAGGGGTGCGGGTAGGCGGGGTCGGGCACCGTCGCGAACACCGCCGCCGCGCCCTTGCTCGGCCAGTAGTCGACCACACCCCTCAGCCACGACGGGAGCAGCCCCGCGACGGCGGGCACCAGGAAGACGATGCCGACGAGCATGGCGAGCGCGCCGGCGGTGGCCCTCATGAGGGTGCCGAGGCCGACCGCGAGCAGCGCGATCGCCGCCAGGTACAGGCCGCCGCCCGTGACGGCGGGCAGCACGCCGGGGTCGCCGAGCGCCGCGTGCGGCGCGCCGTGCCCGGCGAGGGCGGCCTGCCCGAGCAGGAACACGGCGAACATCAGCAGTTGGCCGGCGACGGCGACGGCCACGACGACCTTCGCCGCCGGCAGCCGGGTCCGGTCGGGTGTGGCGGTCAGCGTGGTGCGGTGGCGGTGGCGTTCACGCGGCCGCTCCCCGGTAGTCGACGCTGTCCCTGGTCAGCTCCATGAAGGCGTCCTCCAGCGAGGCCCGGCGCGGGGTGAGCTCGGTGAGCGCGACGTCGTGGTGCGCGGCGAGCTTGCCGATCTCCTCGCTGGTCGGTCCGGAGACGACCAGCGAGGATTCGAGCCCGTCACGCACGGTGGCGCCGGCGGCGGTCAGCCGGCGCGCGAAGGCGGCCCGTTCCGGGGTGCGGACCAGCACCGTGCCCTCGCCGTTGGCGTGCAGGAACTCGGCCATGCCGGTGTCGGCGATGAGCCGGCCGCGCCCGACGACCACCAGGTGGTCGGCGGTGTGCGCCATCTCGCTCATGAGGTGGCTGGAGACCAGGACGGCGCGGCCCTCGCGGGCCAGGGAGCGCATGAAGTCGCGGATCCAGCGGATGCCCTCGGGGTCGAGGCCGTTGACCGGCTCGTCGAAGATCAGCACGCGCGGGTCGCCGAGCAGCGCCGCCGCGATGCCGAGCCGTTGCCGCATCCCGAGGGAGAACCCGCCCGCCCGTTTGCGCGCGACGCCGTCGAGCCCGGTGCGGGCGAGCACCTCGTCGACCCGGCGGCGGAACAGGCCGTTGCTCACCGCGAGCGCCAGCAGGTGGTCGTACGCCTTGCGGTCGCCGTGCACCGCGCCGGCGTCGAGCAGCGCGCCCACCTCGGTCAGGGGCGCGGGCAGGTCGCGGTGGCGCCGTCCGCCGATGGTGACGGAGCCGCTGGTGGGGGGGCGACGAGGCCGACCACCATCTTCATGGTGGTGGACTTGCCCGCGCCGTTCGGGCCGAGGAACCCGGTCACCTGCCCCGGCTCGACGGTGAACGACAGGTCGTCCACCACGGTGTCGTCCCCGTACCGCTTGGTGAGGCCGCGTACTTCGATGGTCGTCATGGCGGCGATCGTGGCGGGCCGGGCGTTCCCGGAGCGTTCCTGGGAGAACCCCGGGAGTCCGACGCACCGGGGCACGCCCGGACGCCGGTCGGCGCGCCGCCGGGGAGGTCCGCTCACAGGGAATTCCGGGACCCGCCGCGACGGCTGCCGGTGGCGGCGCTGCCCGGTGGTCCACGCGGCACGCGTTCTCGGGAAGGCGCGATCAGGCCGTTTGCCGCATCCTTGGTACAGCCAGCGCTACCACGCGCCGGGGCGGCAGCCTCACCCCGGTTCGGGGAGTTGGCCTCCTGGGATCGCGGGTCGCGGCTTTGTAACTTCGTGATCAACGGACGCCGGACGGACGGCTCCGGTCATCCGAGGAGGCGCTTTGGGAGCACGGGTTCTGCTGCGATCCGCGGTCGGGGCGACGGTGACGGCGGGCTTGGTGGCCGCCGTGCTCGTGTCGCCCGCGGCGGCCACGGGCGGCGCGGCGCAGGCAGGTGGGGCACCGGCGGGCGCGGTCGACCGGGGTGGTGAGCGGGAGATCGCGGTGGCGCTCGACCGGCTCATCCGGGCCGACGGGCTGCCGGGCGCACAGGCCGTGGTGACGGAGCGCGGCCGGAGCCGGGAGGTCGCGCGCGGTGTCGGCGACCTGCGCACCGGTCGGCCGTTCCCCCACCGGGCGCGCGTTCGCATCGGCAGCAACACCAAGACGTTCGTCGCCACCGTGGTGCTGCAACTGGTGGCCGAGGGCGAGGTCGGGCTGGACGACCCGGTCGAGCGCCACCTGCCGGGCGTGGTGCGGGGCAACGGGAACGACGGAACCCGCGTCACCGTCCGGCAGCTGCTCCAGCACACCAGCGGCCTGTCCGACTACCTGGCGGTGGTGGACCCGGTCGCGGCCCGGTGGCGGCACTACGGGCCGGCCGAGCTGGTCGCCGCCGCGATGACCCTCCCGCCGCGCTTCGAGCCCGGCGCGAAGTGGGAGTACTCCAACACGAACTACGTCCTCGCGGGCATGCTCGTCGAGCAGGTGACCGGGCGGCCGGTCGCCGCCGAGGTCACCCGCCGGGTCACCGCGCCGCTCGGGCTGCGGTCGACCTACTTCCCCCGGCCCGGCGAGACCGGGCTGCGCGGCCCGCACCCGCGCGGCTACCACCGGGTCGACGGTGAGCGCGTCGACTACACCGAGCAGGACCCGTCCTGGGCGGGCGCGGCCGGTGCGGTGGTGGGCACGGGCGAGGACCTGAACCGGTTCTTCACCGCGCTGCTGGGCGGGCGGCTGCTGCCCGCGGCGCAGCTTGCCGAGATGAAGCGCACCGTGCCCGCCGACATCGCGCCGGGCGCGGGTTACGGCCTCGGCCTGATCCGCTACCCGGTGTCCTGCGGCAAGGAGCTCTGGGGCCACGGCGGCACCGTCCCCGGTTTCCGCACGCGCGGCGGCGTCACCGCCGACGGCCGTGCCGTGAACGTCACGGTCAACGAGGTCTCCTCGTCGCCGGACGGCTCGGCGAACGTGCTCAAGGCGGTCGACGCCGCCGTGTGCGCCACCTCCTGAGCGCGGCGGCGACACCGGGCGGGCCGACAGCCGGCTCGACGGTGCGCGCGCCCCGCCACCCGATCATCCGTCCACATGAGATCCACGGAGCGCGATAGTGAGACAGGGCAAGAAGTTGGCGGTCACCGCTTTGACCGGGCTGAGCCTGCTGACGGCCGCCGGCGTGGCCGGGGCCGCCCCGACCGCCGAGGGCGCCGCCGAACGCGGTGGCCTGGAGCGGTTCCACCGCCAGCACCTGAGCTGGCAACCCTGCGGTGACGAGAAGCTGGACGCCGCCGGCGCGGAGTGCGCGGACGTCGCGGTGCCGCTGGACTACCGCGAGCCGCGCGGCCGGACGATCACCGTCGCGATCTCCCGGCTGAAGGCGTCCGACGGCGCGAAGCGGCGCGGGGTCATGCTGTCGAACCCCGGCGGCCCCGGCGGGGCGGGCCTCGACATGATGCTCACCGTCCGGGACGCGATGACGCCGGAGGTGCGGGCGCGGTACGACCTGATCGGCATGGACCCGCGCGGCATCGGCCGCTCCACGCCCGTCGACTGCGGGTGGCCGGTGGGCAGCATGCTCCAGTCGGCGGGTGTGGACCGCGCCTCGTTCGAGCGCGGCGCACGGACGCAGGCCGACCTGGCGCAGCGGTGCCGGGACAAGGCGGGCGACCTCCTGCCGCACATCACCACCCGCAACACCGCCAGGGACATGGACGTCATCCGCGGCGCGCTCAAGGAGCGCCGGATCAGCTACTTCGGCGTCTCGTACGGCACGTACCTGGGCGCGGTGTACACGCAGATGTTCCCGCAGCGCAGCGACCGCGTGGTGCTGGACAGCGCCACCGACCCGGACCGCTGGACCAGGCCCGCCCGGCAGCTCCTGGGCAAGGCGAACGAGACCGCGCTGGACGACTGGGCGGCCTGGGCGGCGGACCGCGACGCCGAGTACCACCTCGGCGGCACCGCCGCGCGGGTGCGCGCGCTGGTCGAGGACCTGGTGCGCAGCGCCGCGCGGGAGCCGATCCGGCTCGGCGAGCACCGGCTGGACCAGCACTACCTGCCGCTGGTGCTGTTCGGCCCGCTGTCCGACGCCCGCCAGGACGCCCTGCTCACGAGCTACGTGCGGCAGATCGCGGACGCCGCGGGCGGCAAGGTGGTCCAGCCGAGCCCGGAGCTGGACGCCACCCTGCGGTTCGCGTACCGGCCGACGCCCGAGACCCAGAACTCCGGCCAGGCCGCCGTCATGTGCGGTGACGCGGCCGAGCCGCGCGACCCGGAGTCGTACTGGCGCGACATCGAGCGGCACCGCGCCACCCAGCCCGTGTTCGGCGCGTTCGCGCACAACATCACGCCGTGCGCCTTCTGGGCGCCTCCCGTCGAGCGGCCGACCGAGGTGCGCAACTCGGTGCCCGCGCTGATCGTGCAGGCCACCGGTGACACCCGCACCACCTACGAGACGGGGGTCGCGCTGCACCGGTCGATGACCAAGTCGCGCCTGGTCACCCTGAAGGACGTGCGCATCCACGGCGTGTTCGAGTTCTTCCCGAACAAGTGCGTGCGGGACAGCGTGAACACCTACCTCGCGGACGGCACGCTGCCCGCCCGCGACCGGACGTGCCACGTGGACTGATCCGCCTTCCAGGCCGTGACGCCGGTCCTGATCGGCCGGCACGGTGGCGTCGTCGGGCGATTCGCTCGGCGGCGCTTCCGGCGTCGTGTGGCCCGCGCGGCGGAGGCCAGGTCCCGCCAGTGGGTGAACGTGCTGGGCGTTGCCGGGTCGTCAGGAGCGGGTGATGCCGTTCAGGATGAGGTCGGTAACCATCCGGGTGAAGTCGCGGGACGCCGCCCGGCCCGCCTGGATCGACCACGCCGCGCCGGCCACCAGGCTGTAGAAGGCGTCGGTGAGCCAGGCCGAGGTCAGGTCCGGGCCGAACTCGCCGGTCCGCCTGCCCCGCTGGAACAGCTCGACGATCCGGGCGTCGATGTCGGCCCACGCGGCGGGTTCGCGGTCGGGGTCGGGTTCCTGGCTCTGCGAGTACAGCAGCGCCAGGTAGGGCGACACGGGTTCGCACGCCGCGACCAGCCGGCGCAGCGCCTCCGCCGCCGGGCCCTCGTCCAGGCGGGAGGCGTCCAGCGCCTCCCGCAGCTGCGCCACGGCCAGGTGTTCCAGCGCCGCGAGCAGCGCGCCGCGCCCGGCGAAGTGGCGGTGCAGCGTGGCGCGGCTGACGCCGACCGCCTTGGCGATCTCGTCCTGGGTCGCGTTCGGACGCCGCCCGAGGAAGTCGGCCGCCGCGCGCAGCATCCGCTCCCGGCTCATCGTCACCGGGCGAGTCTAGTGCCCTGCGACACCTCCGCCTCGGGTACGGGACTTCGTCACGTTATGAGACAAATTTGTCTCACGGGAGGTACTGTCATCTCAGGACACCCCACCCGACACCGGGAACGGGTCACGGACCACCGAGCCGAGGAACGAGCATGAGCACCGGTCCCACACTGGACGACACGACCGAGCACCACCGGGCACCGGGCCGGTGGCCGGCGCTGGCCGTCCTGGTCATGGCCGTCGTCGTCGTGGCCGTCAACGGCACGGTCCTGGCGCTGGCCACGCCGTTCCTCAGCGAGGACCTCCGGCCGACGGGCACGCAGCTCCTGTGGATCGGCGACGTGTACGCGTTCGTCCTGGCCGGGCTGCTGGTCAGCATGGGCAGCCTCGGCGACCGCATCGGGCGAAAGCGGCTGCTGCTGATCGGGACGGCCGCGTTCGGCCTGGCGTCCCTGCTCATCGCCTACGCGCCCACCGCCGAGGCGCTGATCGCGGGCCGGGTCGTGCAGGGCGTGGCGGGCGCGACCCTCATGCCCTCGACCCTGGCGCTGGTCCGCAACATCTTCCACGACCCGCGCGAGCGCAGCCTGGCCGTCGGCGTCTGGGGCGCGGCCCTGTCCGCCGGGGCCGCCGCGAGCCCGCTGCTGGGCGGCTGGCTGCTGGAGCACTTCTGGTGGGGCTCGGTGTTCCTCATCAACGTGCCCATCGCCGCGCTCGTCCTGGTGGTCGGGGCCAGGCTGCTGCCGGAGTCGAGGAACCCCTCCCCCGGCCCGTGGGACGTGCCCAGCGCGCTGCTGTCCACGGCGGGCGTCGTCGCCGTGGTCTACGCGGTCAAGGAGATCGCGGCGGACGGGCCGGGCGTCGACGCCCTCGTGGCCGCGCCGCTCGGCCTGCTCGCGCTGGCCCTGTTCGCGCGGCGGCAGCTGGTGCTGCCCTCGCCGCTGATCGACGTGCGGCTGTTCCGCAACCGCGTGTTCACCGGTGTCGTCGGCGCGAACCTGCTGTCGATCTTCGGCCTGTCCGGGCTGATCTACTTCCTGTCGCAGTACTTCCAGCTCGTCAAGGGCTACGGCCCGCTGCACGCGGGTGTCGCCGAGATGCCCGCCATGCTCGCGTCGATGGTCGTCGGCCTGCTCGCCGGGTGGACCGTGCGCCGGACGTCCGTGCGCGTGGCCATCGCGGGCGGTCTGGCGCTCACCGCGATCGCGATGGTGGTCCCGGCGTTCGTCACGCCCACCACCGGCTACCCCGTGCTGGGCGCGGCGCTGCTCCTGATGGGCGCGGGCACCGGGCTGACCTTCACCACCGCCGGCGACCTGGTGCTCTCCAGCGTGCCCAAGGAGCAGGCGGGCGCGGCGTCGGCGGTGTCCGAGACCGCCTACGAACTGGGCATGGCGCTGGGCATCGCGGTGTTGGGCAGCCTCGTCATGGGCGTCTACCGGGACTTCGACGTCCCGCCGGGCACGCCGGCCGAGGTCGCCGACGCCGCCGCCCAGTCGCTCGGCGGGGCGACGCGGGCCGTCTCGGCGCTGCCCGCCGAACCGGCCGCCGCGTTGCTCGCCGCCGCCCGCGACGCGTTCACCGAGGGGCTCGCCATCGCCTCGGGCATCGGTGCGGCGCTGCTGTTCGCGGCCACGGCCATGGCGTGGGTCATGCTCCGGCCCGCCCCTCGGAAGGGGGCCTGAGCAGGTCGTCGGGGGTGGGCGTCCCGGCCAGGGGCGCGGTAGGCGATCGGCCGACCAGCGCGTCGAGCGCGGCGTCGGGGTCGAGCCGGGTCCGTGGTCCCGCCCGCCTCGGTCGCGCGCGCGAGCAGGTCGCGTGCGGGCCGGGGTAGCGCTCGTACAGTGTCGCGGCCGTGCCGGTGTCGTGCTGCGGCCGGGCGACGGCCGCGGTCGACGTCATCGGGGCGCGCGGTCACACCTGTACAACCTCGACGCCCCGCTCGCGGAACCGGCGCACGTCCTGCTCGCGGGCTTCGGTGTCGGTCACCAGCACGTGCACCTGGCCGATGGCGCAGATCGACGCGAACGCCCGCACGCCGATCTTGGACGAGTCCGCCACCACGACCACCCGGCGCGCCCGTTCGGCGAGCATCCGGTCGATGTCCGCCTCGCCCTCGTGGTGCGCGGCGGCGCCCGCGTCCGGGTCGATCGCGTCCACGCCGAGGAACGTCACGTCCAGGCTCAGCCCGCTCAGGATGCGGCCCGCCAGCGGGCTCATCAGCTCGTAGGACTGCGGGCGCGCCACGCCGCCGGTCACGACCAGCTTCACCTGGGGCCGCACGGCCAGCTCGTGGGCGATGTTGAGCGCGTTGGTCACCACCGTGATCACCCCGTCGCCCTCGACACCGCCGACGTCCGCGCTGGTCATCAGCGCGCGGGCGACCTCGGTCGTGGTGGTGCCGCCGTTCATGCCGACCACCGCGCCGCGCGGCACGCGTTCGGCCGCCGCCCGCCCGATGCGCTGCTTCTCCCCCGCGCGCCGCACCGTCTTGTACCGCAGGGGCAGGTCGTAGGCGATCGAGCGGGCGACCGCGCCGCCCCGCGTCCGGGTGAGCAGCCGCTGTTCGGCGAGGTGGTCGAGGTCGCGCCGGATGGTCGCGCCGGAGACGGCCAGCTCGTCGGCGATCTCGTCCACCTCGACCCTGCCGCGCTCGGCCAACAGTTCCAGCAGCGCGTTCAACCGCTCGTACCGATTCACCGGCCACCTCCGCGCGGAACGGTAATGCACATCACAGATGCGCAGAAGTGCCGTTGGTGGGGTGTCCGCGACGTATTCGCCTGCGCACGCCTGTACGCGGACGTCGGAAAACATTCGCCTTCGATCAAATGCGCGCAATGACCGCACGGGAAACGCGCCGCCGGGCGATCGCCGAAACCCCTTGTGCAGCACCATTCCAAGGCGGCAGGACAGAACCGGCACGACCGGCCTGCGCGTTCACCCGGTGTGCCCGCGAACGGTTCGACGATCGCGCCACCGCAGGCACGCCGACCACGATCACGGTCGCGTTCGGCACGCGCGGGGGCGAATGTCCACACAAATCGCGCCGGCGCGGAGGCGCGTCCCGACCTCGGGCAGTGGGAAACTGCGCTGGTGACACCACGAGCACTGGACCGATCCGGACCGGACCCGCTGTGGCGGCAACTCCAGGACGACCTCGTCGCCCGGCTGCGGTCGGGAGCGTTCGACACCGGCTTCCCCGGCGAGCTGGCGCTGGCCGACGAGTACGGCGTCAGCCGCTACACCGTGCGCCAGGCGCTGCAACGCCTGCGCGCGGACGGGCTCGTGGTCGCCGAGCGCGGACGGCAGCCCAGGGTGAGCCCCGCCGCGGACGTCGAGCAGCCGCTGGACACCCTCTACAGCCTGTTCGCCTCGGTCGAGGCGGCCGGGTTGGAGCAGCGCAGCGCGGTCCGGGTGCTCGACGTCCGGGCCGACGGCGTGGTCGCCGACCGGCTCGACCTGGAGGGTTCGACGCCGCTGGTCCACCTGGAACGGCTGCGGCTGGCCGACGGCGAGCCGTTCGCGATCGACCGGGCGTGGCTGCCCGCCGACGTCGCCGCGCCGATCCTGACCGCCGACTTCACCCGCACCGGCCTGTACGCGGTGCTGGCCGAGCGCACCGGCGTCCGACTGGACACCAGTCGGGAGGACATCCGGGCCGTGGTGCCGACCGCCGCCGAACGGGCCCTGCTGCGGTGCGGCCCGGAGGTGGCCTGCCTGTCCATCCACCGGCAGGGCCGCGCGGCGGGCCGTCCCGTGGAGTGGCGGCACACGATCGTGCGGGGCGACCGGTTCGCCGTCACCGCCGAGTTCGCGGCGGCGGGCAGCGCCCGGCCGACCCGGTCCGTCCTGGCCCGCTGACACCGCCACCTCCGAGCCGGCGCAATGTACGGACATGCGGGAGGTGCACGTGGACGTCATGGCGGCCGGGACCGCCACGCCGGGTGACCGGTGCTGCCTCGTGCACGACGGCGCGGCGGCCGACGCGGTCGCGCCGCGAGGCGGTGCCGGCGGTGCTGGTGCCGCGGCTGCGGGAGCGCGTGGTCGGCGTCGCGCGGCGGGTGTCGGCGCGTTGACCGTTTTCCTCGGCGTGGCGGCGGGTTCCTGGCCGTGCCCGCGCTGGTGGACCCGTTCGCCGCGGCGGCGCTGCCGGGCGCGTGGGACGGCAAGCGGTTGAGCGCCAAGGCCGACCTCCGCACCCCGCGCCGGGTGTTCGCCGTGACGCTGCCCGGTGTCGCCACGTTCATGGTGGTCGACAGCATCGTGCCGAGCCGGCGCGGCGTGTCGTCGACACGGCGGGTGTTGCGATGACGGTGCCGCGCGGCGCGGGTTCCGGCACAGGGTCGCTCCTCCCCTGGCGCCGCCTCGGCCACCGCACGCTTGCCGCAACACGACCTCGTTGTGCCATCAGCGCATCTCACGCTCGGGATCGAGCGGTGCCGGCGATCGGCCGAACGGCGCGGGACGGGCGGCACGCGTGCACTCGCGGTACCACCCCGGCGGATTCCCCCCATCGGAGCCCCGACATTGGCCCCTGTGAGCGACCATTGGTCTCTACCAGGGTATGCAGTGATCACTTCCGGCACGCAACGGCGTGGCGGCGCGCGCTCGGCGGCAGGAGGAGTACTCATGTACCGGCAGGCCCCACGCCTGCGCGACGGTCGGGAGGTGTGGATGACGCCGCAGGGTCCGGCGCCGGCCGGATATTCCGGCCTCGCCCGGAATTCCAAGCCCGCCAAGCGTTCCGGGGTCGATCGGCCCGGTGTTCCGGGGTGTCCGGGCACCGCCGGGTATTCCGGTTCGAGCGGGAATCGCAGGCGGGCCAGGCGTTTCGGGACCGGCGCGGCGGCCTGGACCGCCGGGAGTCCCGTGGCCGCAAGGGGTTCCGGGCACGCCGAGGCCGCCGGGAGTGCGGGGTTCGCTGGGGCCGGCCGGGGTGCCGGGTGCGGTGGCGGCACCGGGGGTCGCGGGCCGGGTGCCGCTCACGGCGCCGCCGACACCGGCGGGAACTCCGCGCCCACCGGGGATCCCGGTTCCGACGGGCACTCCGCGCCCACCGGGGACCACGCGCCCGCGAGGGGCTCCGCGCCCCCGCGAAACCCCTGCCCCGCCGGGTGTTCCGGGCCGGCCGGACGGCGCGCGTCCGGGCGATCCGGAGCCGCCGGGCGGGCCGCGCCCGTTCGGCGGCCCGGCGCGGAGGGCGGGGTGCGGGTCACCGGTGACCCGGTGGTCCGGTCACGGTCGTGGACGGCGCATGACGCGCAGCCGAGCTGACGTCACGATGGTGGTGGAGAAACTGGTCGCCCGGTGGGCCGCGAAGGACACCGCCGGGCTGAGCAGGCTGTTCGCGGACGGTGTCCGCTGGTGGACCGCCCCGGTGCCCGGCGCGCCGTGGCCGTCGGACGTCCGCAACCCGCGCGAGGTCGAGTCGTTCTTCCTCGCCTTCCGCGCGGTGCTCGAACTGACCGGCATCACCACCCGCGGCCTGATCGTGGACGGGCCCGACGCCGTGCTCACCGGTCGGCTGCACGCGCGGGTGCAGGTCACCGGCGCGCCGCTGTCCTACGACTTCGCCGTGGCGGTCAGCGTGCACCGCGGGCTGGTCAGCGAGTTCCGCATGTATGCGGACACGCTGGCAATTGCACGTGCACTCGCACAGGATGTTCCTCCGGTATCACCGTGATGCTTTCCCGACGGCCGCGCTCGCGCTGGAACAATGGCCGACAACCCGTCGGAGAGAACGGAAAGGTGCCGCCGTGCCACTGCCGGGACCGATCAGCGAAACCCTCGCCGAACTGAGACGCAGTCGCGGGCTGACCCAGGACGACTTGGCCGAGCGGCTGCACGCCGCCTCCGGCAACACCAGCGTGACCAGGGAAGAGGTGTCGCGCTGGGAACGGGGCAAACGCATACCGGGACCGTACTGGCGCGGCTGGCTCGGCCAAGTGCTGGACACGCCGCAGCACGAATTGGAACGCGCCGCCGCAATCGAGCGCGCGGCCCGCCGCCGGCATTGACGTCCACCACGCGCCATTGCGCACCATTGCCCCGCACCGGATCGACCGGGGCGCAATGGCCCGAACCGGATTGCCCGGCCCGGATTGCCCGTCGAACCCCCGGCGGGACCCGCCGTTCGAGCCGGGCGCCGGCCGGTGCGGCGGGCGGCCCGCTCACCCCGGCCCGTGCCCGGTGTGGGGCTCCTCGTCCGGGTCCGCGGGGAAGCGCAGCCTGCGCGCCAGCACGTCGGCCGCCACGTCGGCCAGTCGCCGCCCGGTCCGGTAGGCGTGCGCCCGCACCCGGACGAACGCGGTCGTCAGGTCGCTGTCCGCCTGCGCCGACACCACGCCGACCGCCCGCTGCACGGTCGCCCAGCGCGCCTCCACCGCGTCGGAGAACGGGTCCGCGCCGGGCGGCAGCGGCTCGGCGCGCAACAGCACCAGCATCGCCGCGTCCGCCAGCAGCAGGCCGTCCACCACCTCCCGCGGGGTCGGCGGTTCGGCCGTCGGGCGCAACGCCTCCAGGCAGCCGACCACGACCGCGCCCATCACCACGGGGAACGCCAGGATGCCCGTGACACCGCGCATCAACGCGAACGGCGCGAACACCGGCCACCGCACGCCGCCGAACGCCGCGAGGTCGCCCACCACCGGGCACTCCTGCCGCAGGCAGTCCATCGCCGGGCCCTCGCCGAAGGTGATCTCGGCTTCGCTGAGCCAATCGCCGACCGGGCCGGTGACGTGCGCGGGCTCGCACCGGCCGCCGTCGACCACCTGGTAGACCACCACGTCGGTCGCGGAGAGCACGGCGGCGGCGGTCAGGCTGACGTGCCGCACGCCGGAGGGCACGCCCTCGGCCTCGGCGAGGCGGCTGATCCGGTCCCACAGCCAGGCGCGGCGATCGCGGTCCGGTTGTCGGCTGTCCACCCCGGTCATGCTCGCAGACAGCGGTTGTGGCGCGCCCGGCGAGCCGAGAACAATGCGCGGGGTGTCCACCACGAGGGACGGTCTGCTGACGGCCGCGGCCGCCGTGTTCGACCGCGACGGTTACGTGCGCGCCACCATCGACGACGTGTGCGACCGGGCGGGCGTCACCAAAGGCGCGCTGTACGGCCATTTCAGTTCGAAGAGGGCGCTCGCGGTGGCGGTCCTGGACCGCCAGGCGCAGGAGTGGGCCAAGGCCAGGGAACGGCTGCAACGCCTGCACCGGAGCCCGTTGCAGGTGCTGGTCGACCTCGGCTACGCGGTCAACCAGGACCGCGCCGTGGTGCGCCGCCTGCTGTTCCAGGCCCCGATCTGCGACGACGTGGCGGACCTCCGGCTCGCGCAGTGGACGTCGACCGTGCGGGACCTGCTGCGGACCGCCGACTACCGGGGCGAGCTGCGCGACGGGCTGGACCTGGACGGGTGCGCGGACGCGGTGATCGCGGCGCTGGTCGGCGTGCACCTGATGTCGATGGCCGTGGAGGACCCGGACGGCGTGCCGCGCCAGGTGTCCCGCGTGTGGCGGACCTGGCTGCCCGCGCTGGCCCGCCCGGAGGTGTGCGCGACCCTGCGCCTGGAACCGCCCCGGCGGCTCCCGACGTGACGCGGACCGGGCTCCGGGCGTGAGCCCGTGGCGCCGCGGTGCCACGGGGCGCACCGGGTCGCGGGGCTGCACGGGACCGGCGGGTCACGAGGGGTGCACGGGGCGGAAGGGTGCACGGGGTCGCGTGGCGCCGCGGATCGCCGTGGAGCCGGCCACGCGGTCACGGGTCCAGGACGGCCCACAGCAGGGTGCCGTCGGACCACGTCGTCGACCAGCCGCACCGGTTCGCGCCGGTGGCCGCGAACCGCAGGTCGAGCGGATCGCACGGCACGACGACGTCCTCGCTCGCACCCACCACGAGCCGCCCGCGCCACCACTCGAACACCACCGTCGGGCGGACGCCCCGCGCCGCCAGGCCCACCAGGGCGTCGGCGAGGTCCGCCGCCTCGGCCGAGATGCCGCCCAGCCCCCACAGCCGGCACGTCTCCTCCGCCACCACGCGCGCGAAGCCGCCGCTGTCCCGCAGCGGCAGCGGCGTCCGCACCACCCAGCGCACCGGTGGCGCGCCCACGGTCGCCAGCGCGTCCTCCACGGTCGCGTAGCTGGGCAGCGCCCAGTCCACCGGACGCCCGGCGGCGGCCAGCAGGATCGGCACCCCCGGCCACTCCGCGACCTGGGTCCACACCGCGTGGAAAACCGAGCGGGCGGCGTCGGGTTCCACCATCAGGTCGCTCATGTCCACCACCACGGCGGTGGGTTCGGCCAGTACGGTCTTCAACAGCACGTCGCGCATCCGGGTGTAAGTCGAGGGCCCGAGGAGGCCGAACGGTGACAGCACAGCCACACCGTCCGCACCGGACAGTTCCACTTGCAGCAGGCCATCACGCATCGCTGACCTCGTCAACACCGCTGTGTTGACCTGATCGCGTCCGGATTCCTACCCTGAGTGACCGAAAGGCGTTGTCCGTCGAGATGAGGACTCCTTGAACGACCTGGCGCAAGGTGCCCGCACCAGGGCCGGGCTGATCGCGGCGAGCATCGAGCTGTTCGACCGCGACGGGTACGACAGCACTTCGCTGGATGCCGTGTGCCGCGCCATCTCCGTGACCAAAGGTGCGCTGTACCGCCATTTCCCCTCCAAGCAGGCTCTCGCGGTGGCCGTCGTCGAGGAGCACTTCCGGCGCTGGCACGAGGTGCGCGCCGAAGTGGAGCGCTCCGGCACCGGGCCGTTGCAGACGCTCGTCGACCTGACCCATCGGATGGGCGCCCTGACCCGCACCGATCGGACGGTCCGCGTCGGGGTCCGGTTGCTGTTCACCAGCGAGCTGTTCGAGCTGCTGGCGGGCGTGCACTTCGTCAGCCTCGTCGCGATGGTGCGCGACCTGCTCGGCCAGGCGGTCGCGGCGGGCGAGGTGCCGCCCGGTCTCGACACCCGCGAGGAGGCGGACGGGATCGCCGCGGCCGTCGTCGGTTCGCAGGCGATGACCGTGCTGACGAGCCTGGGCGACCCGGTGGACCGGCTCACCACCATGTGGCGGCACCGGCTGGCGTACCTGGTGGCTCCCGGCCACCGCGGGCTGGTGCACGCCACCGCGCTGGTCGACGTGCCTGCGTCGGCACCGCGCGCCACCGGTCCCGGCGAGCGAACCGCGCCGGCTCCCCGCGCCACCGGACCGGCCGACGGCACCCCGGTGACCCCTTGCGGCACCGCGCTGGTCGACGGTCCCGCGTGCCCCTCGCGCGGCGCGCCGGCGGCCCCGTGACGATCGGAGCGGGGAGCAGCACACCGACCCCCGACCACGTCGGCGTTCCTCCGGCCCGCCGGTCGTCCCGCCAGACAGCACCCCCTGAACTCTCCTGCGCCGCCGGCCGCCGCGCAAGCCGCCGCGTGAGCGACCGGACCCGGCGAGCGACGGGTGCCCGGCGTCGCGCGGGGCGTGGAACAGCGACGGGGACGGAGGGGCGGGCACCACGCGCCCGGCACCGCATCACCCGATCGGGCACATCCTGTCGGGGTGCCCTCGACTGGCGCGCCACACCGGTCGGGCGAGCCCATCGGCGCGCCACGCCTGCCCGATGAACCCATCACCGGCCCCGCGCCCCGCGGACCGTGCCTTACGGACCGTGCCCGACGGACCGTGCCGTGCGGACCTCGCCGTCCGAACCGTGCCGTGCGGACCGTCCCGCGCGGACCGGGCCACGCGCACCGGACCACGCGCACCGGGCCCTGCGCACCGTGCCCTGCGACCGCGCGAACCGGACCGCGTCACCGGAGTCCGGACCGGGCCGCGCGGGCGTCGGCAGCGGCCGACGCCCGCGCCCCCCTCACCCCGTCAGCTCCTCCCGCACCCGGACCTCGTCGAGCAGGCAGGGGTTGAGCGTCACCGGGATCGCGTCCGCCGACGCCCACAGCCGCGCGGCGGCCCGGTGGTCGCCGCCCGCCGCCGCCACGTTGCCCAGCCCGACCAGCGCGCGGGCCTCCTCGTAGGCCACGCTCTCCGCCCGCGCCGACTCCAGCGCCCGCTCGTAGCGCGCCCGCGCCGACTCGGCGTCACCGGCCGTGAAGTGCACCCACGCCAGGCAGTTCTCCGTCAGCACGGCGTCCAGCGGGGTCTGCGCGCACTCCGCCGCCCGCCGCGCGTGCCCGGCGGCCTCGTCGTAGCGGCCCCGCGCGGTCGCGGCCAGGGCCAGGCCGCGCAGCGTGATCGCCTCGTTCCGCACGCGACCGTCCGCCCGGTACACCGCCAGCGCCGCCGCCAGGTCGCGCGCCGCGACCTCCGGCTCGCCCTGGTACAGCCGCACCCACGCGAGGCTGGCCCGTGCGTCGGTCGCGCCGAAACCGTTGCCCGCCACCGTGAACAGCTCGTGCGCCCGCGCGTGGCAGGTCGCGGCCTCGGCGAACTCGCACCGCTCCAGGTGCGCCATGCCGAGGTTGTTCAGCACCATGCCCTCGGCCTCGCGGTCCCCGAGCGCCGTCGCCGCACCGAGCGCCACCCGGTGGCTGCGCACCCACGGCTCGGACAGCTTCTCCCGCGCGAAGAACGCCCGCAGCAGGCACGCCAGCTGCCAGCACCGGTCGAACACCTGCTCCGCAGCGGCCCGCTCGACGACCGCCACCAGCGTCGGCCACTGCGCGCGCAGCCACACCAGCGCCGAGTCGCCGTCGAACGACCACGCGTCGGGCAGGTCCACCGGTGGCCGGTAACGGAACGGCTCGATCGCCTCGTCCGCCGCGCGCGTGCGCGCCACCGCGTACTCCACCAGCCGCCGGGCCGCGCCGCGCCGCTCGGCCACGTCGACGCCCGGCAGCACGCGCAGCACCGCGAACGACCGCACCAGGTCGTGGATCGCGAGGTAGCCGCCCGGCCGCCGGGTCACCAGGTGCGCGTCGTGCAGCCGGTCCAGCAGCCGCTCCGCCTCGGCCCGCTCCACGCCCGCGAGCGCCGCCGCCGCGTCCACCTCCACGTCCACCGCGGGGTGCACGGCCAACAGCGGGAACATCCGGGCCTGGTCGGTAGGCAGGTGGTCGCAGGACAGCCGGAACGCCGCCGCGACGCTGCGCTCGCCGTCGTCCAGCGCGCCGAACCGGGTGGTGTCGTCGGCCAGCCGGTCGCGCAGCTCGGCCAGGCTCCAGCCGCCGCCGAGCAGCCGGGCGGCGGCGATGCGGATGGCGAGCGGCACCCGCCCGCACAGCTCGACGATCTCGGCCACCACGCCCTCGTCGGCCGCCGCGAACTCGCCCGCCACCACGCGGAACAGCAGCACCGCGTCGTCGGGGGCCAGCTCGCCCACCGCCACGTGCGCGGCATCGTCCAGCGACGCCAGCCGGTGCCTGCTGGTGACCAGGACCCGGCAGCGGGCCTCGGCGGGCAGCAGCGGGCGCACCTGCGCGCCGCTCGCCGCGTTGTCCAGCACCAGCAGGACCCGCTTGCCCGCCAGCCGGTCCCGGAACAGGTTGGCGCGGCCGTCCTCGTCGGGCGGGATGCGCGGGCCGGGCACGTCCAGCATCCGCAGCAGCCGGTCCAGCGCGTCGGACGCCGACAGCTCCGGCACGCCGCCGGTGTGGCCGTGCAGGTCCAGGAACAGGCTCCCGTCCGGGAACTCCCGCGCGGCGGCCCGCGCGGCGGACACCGCCAGCTCGGTCTTGCCGGTGCCGGCGAGGCCGGTGATGACGCACGCGCGGACCACGTCCGGCCCGCGCAGCACCTCGGCCAGCCGCTCGGACTCCCCGGCGCGGCCGACGAAGTGCCGGGTGCCGTCGGGCAGCCCGGCCAGCCCGCCCGCGGCACGGGCGGGCGCGGGCTCCCGGTCCACCAGGGCGAGCAGCGCGCCGTTCGCGCCGAGCACCCGGTCACAGATTCCGGCGAGACCGCGGTTCGCGGAGACGCGACCATTCTCCACCTTGCTCAGGTATCCCTTCGTGAAATGCGCCGCGGCAGCCAGCGCGGCCAACGACATCCCGGCCGAGAGGCGCCTGCGGCGCAACTCGCGGCCAAACTCCTGCGGATTTTCGAACACGGACGCCCCGATACGGTCGATGGACGGCGAAAAGGACCTCCGGCCACCGGGGGCGGCCCGGCGGCCGGAGGCGGTTGGTCAGCCGAGCAGGGTGCTCAGCAGGGTGACGACGTCGATGATGACGTGGGTGTGCATGGTTCGCCTCTCCCCTCGGGCGGACCGGCGGCGCGGCGGGAACGCGATTCGCCGACCCCGGTCCGATGCCGACTCCGTCGAGAACTCCTCGACGTGGGAAATCGTCGGCCGGGTCACCGGGAATCACCAGGCGTTGCGTGTTTCCGACCGGTGGGGAAACCCCGGAAACACGCGCCGCCCAGCCCCTCGGCTGATCGCCCGGAAACCGCAAAATGCGGGTTTCGGTGACGATCACCTCGCTACACTCGCCCCGGAGGTGATGGGACCATGCGCTCCGACGCACAGGCCCTGGTGGACGAACTCAAAGCACTCCGCAAGGGGTACGGAGTGCAGTCCGGCGACCTCTCCGCGCGGGTCGGCGGCATGGTCCGCCGGGTCTGCCGGATCACCGACGCCGACCCGCCGCCCGCCCAGCGCGCCAAGGTCATCGCCACGCTCACCGAACTCGTCGCCGACCTGCCCGACGACCTGGCCGGCCTCGCGCACGCCGCGTTCGGCCTCAACGGCACCGCCGACGTCCGCTACGAGGAACGGCTGACCCGCGTCGCCGACCGCGTCCGCCGCGACCCCCGCACCATCCGCCGCCGCGTGGACGACCTCCTGGAGCGCCTCGCGGAGGCCGCGCTGTACCGGCCGGCGCCACCGCCGCCCGACGCCGGGTCACCGGACCACCCCTGGCACACCGCGGAGCTGACCACGGCCGTGCTGCTGGACCTGCCCGTCGTGGAGGTGTTCGAGGAGCGGCGGATCGTCAGCCACCGCGAGCGGCTGACCGAGCTGGACCACTCGGTGACGGTCAGCGAACCGCCGGGCGCGCACGGGTCCGTCGACCCCGTCGCGGTCGGCATCGACCCCGTCCGGGGGTTCCTGCTCGGCCCGGCGACCCCGGTCAGCGGCAACCGGCTCGCGTTCCGCATCCGGCTCCCGCGCCCGCTGGGGCGGGGCGAGGCGCACACGTTCTCCTTCCGCCTGCGGGTGCCGATGAAGTTCGCGCCGCACTACGTCTGCACACCGCGCCGCCCGTGCGACCGGTTCACCCTCAGCGTCCGGTTCGGCGTCGGCCGCGCGCCCGCGCGGATCTGGCGGCTGGACGGCGAGTTCCCCTTGGAGCTGAACGACCCCGTCGTGCCGCGCGCCCCGCTGTCGGCGGACGCGGCGGGCGAGGCCACCGCGACGTTCACCGACCTGCGCCCCAACCTGTCCTACGGCATCGGCTGGGACGAGCGGCGCTGAGGTCACCGGGTCGTCACCGGCGCGGACGGCGCGCGGGAACCCGGCAGCTCCGCCGGGAAGCCGTGCACCACCGGGTTGCCGAGCACGACCGTCGTGTACCCGTGGCACCCGTCGGTGGTCAGCTTCCACTGCACGCGCATCCGCAGCACGCCGGTCAGGTCCGCCTCGACGGGCGTCACCTCGCCGTACCGGGCGGTGACCTCCGCGACCTTCCGGTTGTCCGCGAACAGCTCCACGTGCGCCTCGGCCGCCGGGTCGGCCGACTCGTCGTCCAGCCCGACGGTGGCGGTGAACCTGCCGAACGCCTTCGACAGCAGGAAGTCCACCTGACCGCCGCGCCCGCTGGTGGAGCACCCGTCGACATCCGCGCCGAGGCTGTGCGGGTACCGCCTGCCCGCCATCGTCCCGACGCCGCCGCTGACCCGGTCGCTCGTCATGGAGCCGGTCACCGGCGGCAGGGAGTCGAGCTGGACCGGCTCGACGTCGCGCGCCACCACGAGCCGGACCGCGCCCTCCAGCGGCCGGCCGGGCGGCGGCGACTGCTCCAGCACCGTCCCGTCCCGCTGCCCCGGCACGTTGCGGGGCACCGCCTCCCACTCGACCGCGCCCGGCAGCGCCGCCACGGCCTCGTGGAGGCTCCGGCCGACCAGGTCGGGCATCGTGGACGGCGCGACGCCGGTCGTGCGGCCGGTGGACGTGCCCGCGGTGCCGTGGTGCGCGGTGCCGTGGTGCGCGGTGCCGTGGTGCGCGGTGCCGGGGTGCGCGGTGCCGGGGTGCGCGGTGCCGGGGTGAGCCGCGCCCGTCGACGCGGCGTCGGGGCGCGCGACGCCGCCGGCCGGTGTGGCCACCGGCGGCCCCGGCGAGAGCAGCCACCCGCCGCCCACGAGCGCCACGACGCCGAGCGCGGCGAGCAGGACGGCCTTGCGGCGGCGGCGACCGGTCACGGCTCCTCCGGGCGGTGCGACGAGGTCGCCGCCGAACCCCCCGGTCGGCGGCGACGGCGGTGCCGGCGCCGGTCGTCCCGGTGGCGACGACGGCGACGGGGCCGGGGCGGGCGCGGACGGCACGGCGGGCGGCGGCGTCGTGAGCCACGGCGCGACCGACCACACGCCGAGCACCTCGGGCAGGTCGGCCAACCACCCGGCCAGCTCCCGCGCGGACGGCCGGTCGGCCGGTTCCTTCGCCACCAGGGCCGTGATCGCCGACCACAGCGCGTCCGGGACTCCTTCCGGGCGGCCGGGCAGGCACTCGACGTGGTCGGCCAGCACCCGGTGGACCCGCTTGCCCGCGAACGGCGGGACGCCGCAGCACAGCTGGTACAGCACGACGCCCAGCGCGTACAGGTCGGCGGGCGGTCCGACGGGGTCGCCGCGCAGCAGTTCCGGCGCGACGTACTGCGGCATGGCCGGCGCGACGGCGTCCGGCCCCAGCCCCGGCGCGTCCAGCAGGACCGGCACCACGCACTGCCCGGTCAGCCGGGCGGTGACGCCGTCGACCAGCAGGCTGTCCGCCGTGACGCCGAGGTGCGCCACCCCCAGCTCGTGCAGCGCGGCCAACGCGGACGCCACGCCCGCGCCGAACCCGGCGACCGCGGCGGGCAGCATCGGCCCGTTCGCGGCGACCCAGCCCCGCAGGTCCCGCCCCGGCACGTGCTCGGCCACCACGTACGCGCGCCGACCGCCGACCAGCACGTCCCGCACCGGGGCCAGGTTCGGCCCGCCGACCCCGCGCACCCGGTTCACCAGCATCGTCAGGTGGTCCACCGCGCCCGGCGCGGTCGCCACGTCCTCGTCCAGGGCGGTGATCACGACCGGCGTCGGGCCGTCCGACGCCTCGCGCACGCCGTCGTGGACGTGCCCCAGCACCGCCGGTCCGCGTCGCGGGCCGAGGCGGTAGCCGTCTCCCAACCGCTGGTCCATGTGTGGCGGCCACTCCTGTTCTCCGACGCCGTGCCGACACCGTCGAGCAGAACCCGCGCCGGGTGGCGCGGTCCAGGACAGGAACCGGACAAGTACGACCGCCGTCCACAGTGGACTTGACAGATGCCGGACAGCGCGCGGTCGCGGCGCTGTCGAGCCGGCCGCGGGCGGCAGTTCAACCGCGCGGTGGGAAGAACCGGTGCGCCACCCACGTGAGGAAGTCCCACACCGGCGTGGGCAGGTGGCTGTAGACCGCGGTCACCCACGCGCGCAGCGCCGGTTCCGTCCAGCCCAGGGCCCGCAGCTCGCGCGCCGCCTCGTCCACCAGCGGACGGCCCCGCGCCCGGTCACCCGCCGCCACGCGCGCCAGGCCCAGGTCCAACCGGGTCACCAGGCTGTCCGGGTGCCGCCGGCCCAGCGCCGCCACCTGCCGGGGCAGCAGGTCCTCCAGGATCGCCCGGTGGCGTGCGTCGTCGCCGAGCTGCGCGTGGCACTGCGCCGTCGCGTGCCGCACCCGGTAGCCGAGCGGGTGTTGCTCACCGAGCACCCGCGCGATGCGCGGACCGACGTCGGTCAGCAGCTCCAGCGCCCGCCGGGGACGGCCGTGCCCCACCCGCGCCCGGCCCTCCATCACCAGCAGGTTCAACGTCAACGGGCTGTCCGGGCCGTAGCGCTGCTCGTAGTCGGCCCGCAGCGCGCCGATCCGCCGGACGGAGCGCTCCCACTCCTTGTCCCGCGCCCGGAGGTCGGTCAGCGCCACCCGGAGTTCGGCCTCCGCCCGCAGCGCGACCGCTTCGAGGTGCAGCGGGTGCTCCACCATGCCCACCGACCGGAACGCGTCGGCCAGCTCGGCCGCCGCCCTGCGCGCCCTGGCCACCTCGCCGCGCAGCAGGCGCAGCCGGACCAGCTCGACCATCGCCGCCGACCACGCGCCGCGCACCGCCGCGGACCTCGGCTCCTGCGGCAGCTCGGGCAGCAGGCGGGTCACCGCGTCGAGAGCCGCCGCGTACTCGCCGCGCAACCGCAGCCCGGCGACCCTGGCGACGACGACCAGCCGGCGCTCCTCCTCCGGCATCCACGCGGGCGCGTCGCCGTGCACCCGGACCTCCCGCCGGTGGTGGAACACCTCGTCCGCCGCCGCGTAGTCGCCCAGGTGCTCGGCCGCCTGCGCCGCCAGCAGCCGGGCGCGGTACTGGGCGGGGAAGTTGCCGTCCTCGCCGGCCGACCGGACCCCGGCGCGCGCCCGCTCCAGCGCCGTGCCGTACTCGCCCGCGGCCAACGCCGTGCGCGCGGCCAGCAGCACGTCGTCCACACCGGGCACGCCCAGCACTTCCTTGAGCCGTACCAGCTCCGCCGCGGCCTCGTGCGCGCCGCGCAGGTCGCCCTCCCGCTCCGACGCCAGCGTCACCGCGCGCAGCAGCTCGACCCGCACCTCGCGGCGCACCGCGGCCGACCGCGCGACCTGCCGGGCGTGCCGGTAGGTCCCCGGCGGGCAGTCACCCGCCAGCGACGCCGCCAGCGCGTCGGCCACCGCGCGCGTCAACCGGTCCAGCTCGTCGGCCGCCACCTCCGCCCGCACCGCCCGCACCACGAGCTGGTGCACCCGCCACGTCTGCCGGGCCCGCCGCGCGTCGGCGCGGTCGAGCCGGTGCGCGAGGCCCGCGTCGTCCAGCTCGTCCAGCGCGGCGGCCAGGGCGCGCTCGTCCACCCGGTCGCCGAGCACGCGCGTCACCAGGCTCGCCCCGAACGGCGCGGCCGACAGCGCGGCGGCCACCCCGAGCACGAGGCGCGCGACGTCGCCCACCTCCCGGACGCGGGACCGCAGCACGCCCACGACCGACGTGGCGGCGGCGTCCGCCGCGTCCGCGACCCGCCGCGCGCCCGCGATGCCCTGGCTGTTGCGCAGGTCCAGCGCCGACGCGGCGAGCACGTACGGGTGGCCGCCGCACCGGTCGACCAGCGCCGTGACGGCGTCCCGGTCGGCCTGGTCCAGCTCGCGCCACTCGAACGCGAACAGCTCCTGGCCCTCCACCGGCGTCAGGCCGTGCGGCTCCAGCACCGGAAGCTGCCAGTCCGGCCCGGCTTCCTGCGCCGTGCAGACGGTGTACGCGCGCGGCGACGCGGGCAGCAGGCCGTGCAGCACCTCGGCGGGCAGCCCGCGCGGCAGGTCGTCCACCACCCACAGCACGTCCTGCCCGCGCGTGGTGAAGTGGTGCGCCACCACCGCGTTCAGCCGGTCGCCCGGCACACCGCCGACCTCCAGGCCCAGCTCGTCGGCGGCGATCGCGCGCACCTGCCGGGTCGCCTCGGCCGGCACGTCCGCGACGTCGACCCCGGCCAGGTCGACCCAGTGCACGCCACCGGGGTACGCCTGCTGGAACAGCAGCGCGTAGCGCTCGGCGAGCCACGTCTTGCCGGTGCCGGTGAAGCCCTTGACCACCGCGGCCGAACCCGCCGTCGGCGGCCGGATCGCGCGGACGTCCTTGGTGTGCAACAGGGTGTGCAGGTGCCACAGCGCCGGGTACCGGCCGACGAACCGGCGCGGCGCGAGCACCCGCCTGGGCAGGTGGACCGGCGACGGGACCGCGCCGTGCCCGAGCGGCAGGTGGACGTCGCGCAGGCGCTCCCGCACCCGGTCCACCAGCCGGTCCAGGTCGAGCCGGCCGTCCGCGGCGGACAGGTAGCCCGCGTCCTCCAGCTCCACCGGCACGATGTGCGACTCGTCGCGCTCGGGGTTCACCACCAGGACGCGCTCGCGCGGGTCGCCGTGCCGCCGGGCCGCGAGGAACGCCCGCGTCAGCTCCCACTGGCACGCGTACCGCGTCGGGTAGCGCGCCGAGTACACCGCCAGGAACAGCCTGCTGGCGTCCAGCTTCCGCGCGAGGTTCTCCGAGATCGCGTCGAACGGCGGGTTCGCGACGTCGCGGAACACCGACACGCCCGCCGCCGCGAGGGCGTCCTCGACGCGGTCGACCAGGTCCGGGTCGGACCAGGTGTAGCTGAGGAACACGTCGGGGCGCTCGCTCGTCACCGCCGCCCTCCGCCCGTCGGGGACACGACGGTCCAGCGTCGCACGCCGCCGGGGCCGGGAACAGGACAAAAACCGCACCATCCCCGGACTACCCGCCCAACCGCTCGTAGTCCCGCCGCGCGGCGTCCAGCAGCGCCACCACCTCGTCGCCGAACACCGCGCTGCCGTGCAGGCGCCGGAAGCTCTTGAGGTGGCCCCGCACGTCGTCCGGGTCGGTGATCACCACGTTGCCCGCCAACAACTCGCACACGACCATGCCCTCGTCGAACACGACGAACCCCGCGTCGGGCAGGTCGACCCGCACGTGCCAGCGGATCACGCCGAGTTCCACTCCGGGCCGGGTGGCGACCTGCCGCAGCCGCTCCCAGTGCCGGTGCGCGGACCGCAGCGCGCCCTCGGACAGCACCGCGACCAGCCGCTGGTCCGGCCGCGGGTCGCGCAGCAGCTGCGGTGGCACGCCGCAGACCGAGAGCACCCGCACCGTCCGCGCGGCCGACTCGGCGCGGGCCACCGCGACCTGCCTGCGCGCGACGCCCCGGTGCAGCACGGCCCGGCGGTGCTCGGCGTCGCGCACCACCTTGTCCACCAGCGCGAGCAGCCTGCGGCGCACCTCGGGCGGCACGCCGTAGACGTCGGCCAGCCGCTCGACGTCCGCGGCCTTCGGCAGCAGGCGGCCGGTCTCCATCTTGGACACCTTGGACTGGCTGATGCCCGCCTGCCTGCCCGCGACCGCGCCGGTCAGCCCGGAGGACAGCCTGGCGCGCAGCAGCTCGGTGGACAGCTCCTCGCGCCGGGCCCGCGCGTCGGCGACCGCCATCATCGTCGTCGCGGGCCGGTGGCCGCGCTTGCGCAGCCGGACGCCCTCGGCCACCAGGGCGCTGCGCACCGTCCCGTACGAGCGACCGGTGGCGGTGGCCAGCGCGCGGATCGTCTCGCCCTCGGCGTACCCCTTGACGACGAACGACCGGAAGCTCATCGCGCCCGCTTCCCCCGTCATCGCCCGCACACCGTCCGGCCCGGCCGCTCGTCGCGGGGCGCGGGGAACACCGGGATGCCCTCGTGGGCGCGCCACGCCGCGTCGCAGGCGGCGCAGGTCGGCCAGCACCAGCTCGCGTAGGGCTGGGCGAGCGGGACCGTGAGCGGCGCGCCGCACAGCGTCTCGGCCTCGTCGCGGGGCACGAGTTCGCGGCGGATGGCGTGCCGGCGGCCGTCGTGCGGCATCCAGCGGAAAGCACGGGTCATGGTGTCCTCCTGCCTGAAGTGGCAGGAAAAAATTAAAGGCTGCACGTGCAGGCTGGGGAGTACACCATCGGGTGAAGGACGATTCCACCGACTTCGGGCAGACTGATCGGCACCGCGGAAGACGAGGGAAAGCTGAGGTGGTCATGTCCGGCAGCGGCGCGAGCCCGACGGTCTACAAGCGGCAGTTGGGGATGGCGCTCACGTCCCTGCGCGAGAGCACCGGCAGGACGCAGGACCACGCGGCCGAGGTGCTGGAGTGCTCGCCGGCGAAGATCCGGCGGATCGAGGTGGGCGACGTGGCGATCCGGGCGGCCGAGCTGCGGGTGCTGCTCGACTTCTACGGCGCGTCCAAGCAGACCCGCAAACCCATCGAGGAGCTGGCGCGGGAAGCCCGCAAGCGCCGACCGCGCACCCCGTACGGCACGGTCCTGCCCGACTTCTTCCGGCGCTTCTTCAACCTGGAGCAGATCGCCACCGAAGTCCTGCGCTACCACGCCGAACTGGTGCCCGGTCAGCTCCAGACGAAGGAGTACGCCCGCGCCCTGATCGAGGCCAATCCCCTGCACCAGCCCGACCAGGTGGAACGGCTGATCGAAGCGCGCCAGGCACGGCAGGCACGCCTGGTCGACGGCAGCCAGCGCTTGCACCTGGTCCTGCACGAGGCCGCCATCCGCACGGTGGTCGGCGGTCCGGAGGTCATGCGGGAACAGCTGCAACACCTGCGGAAGTTGGGCGGTCTGCCCAACGTGACGCTCCAGGTGGTGCCGTTCAGCGCGGGTGCCCACGCCGCGACCGGGCTGCCGTTCGTGCTGCTGCGGTTCGCGGACAACCAGCGGCCGATCGTCTACCTCGAAGACCTGACGACGGCCGGCTCCGTGGACGACCCGGCCCACGTGGCTCAGTACGAATTGGTCTTCCGGCACTCGCTGACCGCGGCGCTGACGCCGGCGAAGACCTCCTCGCTGTTCGCTACAGTGGCAAGCGAACTGTGACTTCACGAGGAGGTGCCGGCTTATGACCTCGGTCCCCACGCACTGGCGCAAGTCGAGCTACAGCGCGGGCAACGGCGGTGACTGCGTCGAACTCGCCCACGCCACCACGAGCCTGCTGGTGCGCGACTCGAAGAACCCGGACGGGCCAGTGCTCGCCTTCGACCGCGCCCGCTTCGCCGGCTTCCTGACGGCCCTCAAGGACGCCTGACCACCGCGTGCCCCCGGCCACGCGCCGGGGGCACGGACGGCGAGTGCTCGGCCAGTGGGCTTCAGCGCCCGGCCCGCCACTCCGCCACCACGTGCTCCACGTCGAACGGCATCAGGTTCAGCGGCGGGCCGGACCTCGGCTTGCGGATGGCGTCGACGATCTCGGCGTTGATCTCCTCCAGGATGCGCCGCACCTCCTCCTCCGACCCGGCCCGCGCGGCGGCCTCGCGCGCGGCGGCGGCGTCCTTGCGCAACTGGAGGGTCGGCGGCAGCACGGTCCCCTCCTCGCGCCGGACCTTCTCCTTGACCCACCACAGCTCGTCGTGCGGCTCGGACAGCCCGCGCAAGGGTTTCCCCGCGCCCGGCAGGTCCTCGAACTCGCCCCGCTCCTGCGCCTCGCGGATCTGCCGGTCGATCCACGTCTCGAAGCTCACGCCGGCGGGTTTGCGCTCCGTCACGGCGACACCACCCCCTCGCACCCAGGTTACCGGCGCGGGCGATCAGGGCGGCCACACCCGCCCGGCCCTCGCCGCCGACCGCCGGGGTTTCGGTTGTCGCCCGCCGGGTACGGGTTGGACATGCGCGTCGCCGTGTTGGGTCAGATCGCCCGCGACCTGGTGCTGGTCGTGCCGGAGGTGCCCGACGCCGCCGGCACGGCGCCGGTGCTCGAACGGCGCGAGGTGCTCGGCGGCAAGGGCGCGAACATCGCCGTCGGGCTGGCGCAGCTCGGCGCGTCGACGACCCTGCTCGGCGTCGTCGGGGAGGACGACGTCGGTAACGGGCTGGTGGACCGGCTCCGGGCGGACGGCGTCGACACCTCGGCGATCGTCCGGCGCGGGCGGAGCGCCTTGATCGTGGACGTGGTGTGCGGCGGGAAGTGGCGCTACCTCCAGGACCTGCCCGAGTCGTCGCTCGTGCACGAGGCCGACGTGATGACCTCGGCCGTGGTGGGCGCGGACGCCGTGATCGTGCAGCTCCAGCAGCCCGTCGACGCCGCGCTCGCCGCCATCCGGCTGGCCGACGGGCTGGTGGTGCTCGACGGCGTCGCGACGGGTGAGCAGTTGGCGGGCGCGGACGTCCTGCGCGCGGACCACCAGGAGGGCGAGGAGCTGACCGGGCGGTGCATCTCGTCCACCGGCGACGCCGTGCTGGCGGGGCGGGAACTGCTCGGGCGCGGGCCGTCGCTGGTGGCCCTGGAGGTGCGGGGCGTGGCGAACGTCCTGGTGTGGTCGGCGGGTTCGGAGGTCGTGCCGCTGACCGACGAGGACGTCGTGGACACGACCGGCGGCGGTGACGCCTTCGTCGCCGCGCTGACCTTCGCGCTCGTGCGCGGCGACCACCCGCGCGAGGCGGGCCGCCTGGCCGTGGCCGCCGCCGGCCGGGCGGTGGGGCACGCGGGCGGGCGGTCCGACCTCACCGGGCTGCGGGTGTAGCGCCGCCCGACGACGCGGCGCCCCGGTCCGGCGGGCGAGTCCCGGCGGCGACCGGCTCCCGAGGGAGATCGGCTGCCGTTCGCGCGAAACGCCGTCCGGTGATGGACGCGCGGGGCGCTGTTCCGTAACCTGGCCGAGACCTGTACGGGCGTCACCCGTTCGGGCTACCCGGTTTTCGAGGAGGGCCGCGCGACCGTGGCGTCGTACCCCGTTCAGCGCACCGTCCGCGCGGCCCTGGCCGCCGTCGCCGTGATCGCCCTGGTCGGCGCGGTGCCCGCCGCGCCCGCCGCCGCCGATCCGGTGCCGCCCAACGCCTCCGAGGCGCTGCGCCGGTACAACGAGCTGACCACCGAGGCCGAGAAGCTCAACGAGGAGCACCTGCGCGCCCAGGACGACCTGTCCAAGGCACAGGGCGAACTCGACCAGGCCAACCGCGACCTCGACGACGCCCGCAGGGCGCAGGACGACCTGCGCGGCCAGGTCGACCTGCTCACCGAGGCGTCCTTCGAGGGCGCGCGGTTCAACCAGCTCTCGGCGATCCTGGTCAGCGAGTCGCAGCAGGACTTCCTCAACCGGATGTCCGCGCTGGGCGTCCTCGCCGGCGAGAACTCACGCGCGATGGCCGACCTCGGCGCGGCCGTCGCCAAGGCCGACGACGCGGCCCGCCGCGCCACCGACGCCGCCGCGAACGCGACCAAGGCCATCGACGACATCGGGCAGCGCAAGGCCGCGCTCGACGCGCGGATCACCGAGGCGCGCGACGCGTACCGGGCCCTGCCGAAGTCCGAACGCGACGCGCTGGCCGACGAGGGCTTCACCGGCGAGGTGCCGGTCCCGCCCGGACAGGCCGGGGAGGCGCTGGCGTTCGCCCTGGAGCAGCGCGGGGAGGACTACGTGTACGGGTCGAACGGCCCCGACACGTGGGACTGCTCCAGCCTCATGCAGGCGGCCTACCGGTCGGCGGGCATCGCCATCCCCCGCACCACCTACGGGCAGGCGACCATCGGCCGGGCCGTGTCGCTCAACGAGGTCAAGCCCGGCGACCTGGTGATCTACTACGCCGACCGGCACCACGTGTCGATGGTCGTCGACGGCATCCGCGCCGTGCACGCGTCCACCGAGGGCGTGCCGGTGAAGATCCAGGACATCGAGTCGATCGGCCCGATCAACACGATCCGACGGGTAGTCGGCTGACGCGCTGGGTATACCCGCCTCACCCGATAGTGAGGAGGACCCGCGATGCCCGACGTCGTCGACCTGATCATGGCGGACCACCGCGAGGTGGAGCGGCTGTTCGACGAGTTGAAGAACCACCCGGAGAAGCGACCGCTGCTCGTCCCGGTGCTGTCCGCGGTGCTCACCGCGCACAGCCGCGCCGAGGAGGACTCCGTGTACCCGGTCGCGCGCGACGAGGCGGACGAGGCCGACGAGGTGGCGCACAGCCAGGAGGAGCACGTCGAGGCCGAGGAGCTGCTGGCGAAGCTGATCGACACCGACCCGGCGTCGCCCGAGTTCGACCGGGTGCTGGAGGAGCTGGTCGAGGACGTCACGCACCACGTGGAGGAAGAAGAGGCCAAGGTGCTGCCCGGCATGCGGTCGCGGCTCGCGGACAGCCGACGGCAGGAGCTGGGCAAGGCGTTCGCGGAGAGCCGGGCCCGGCACTTCGGTGAGCTGCCGGGCCAGGCGACGCGGGACGAGCTGCTGGCGCAGGCGCGCAACGCGGGGCTCTCCGGCGCGTCCGGGCTGAGCAAGGAGCAGTTGCGGCAGCAGCTCCACTCGTCCTGAACCTACTCGTCCTGGACCGCTCGTCCTGGACCGCTGGTCCTCAACCGCGACGCGCCGGACCGGTGTCGGCGGGCGGACCGCCGCGTCGGTCCTGCTGCGGCCCGCCCCGGCCCTCGTGCGGTCCGTCCCGCTTCGCCCGGTCCGCCGGTGATCAGCCGCGTCACCGCCGGCCCGGCTCGCGGCCGCTCCGGTCGTTACGATTCCGCCCGGCGGAATCGACGCGGATGGCGGTGTGCGGTGCACTGGAGTGCCGGGGCGGTCGCGCGGATGCTCGGCGTCTCACCGGTCACCCTGCGCACGTGGGACCGCCGGTACGGGCTCGGTCCGAGCAGCCGGGAAGAGGGCAGGCACCGGCGCTACAGCGAAGCGGACGTGGCTCGGCTGCGGCGGATGCTGGAGCTGACGGGCCAGGGCGTGACACCCGCGTCGGCCGCCGCCGCCGTCCTGGGCGGCGCGCCGCCGGAGCGGGCGCGGGCAGGCGGAGGTCCGCGGGCGCTGGCGGTGGAACCGGAGGAGGCGCGCGGGTTCGCCCGTGCCGCCTCCCGGCTGGACCAACCCCTGATGAGCGCGCTCGTGACGCGGTTGGTCGAGCGGGACGGCGTGGTGCGCGCGTGGCAGGACGTGCTGATGCCGTTCCTGATCGCCCTGGGCGAGCGGATCGCGGCCCAGGGGTCCGGGGTGGAGGTCGAACACCTCGCGACGGCGGCGATCACGGGCGCGCTGCGGTCGGGGTCGCCACCGGTGTCCGGGCGACTGCCCGCGCTGCTCGCCTGTGCGCCGGAGGAGCAGCACAGCCTGCCGCTCGACGTGCTGGGCGCGGCGCTCGCCGAACGCGGCTGCGCCTCGCGCGGCCTGGGCGCGCGGGTGCCGGCCGGTGCGCTGCTCGACGCGGTGACGCTGCTCGCACCCGCCGTGGTGGTGCTGTGGGCGCACGATCCGGCGTACGCGTCCCTCGCCCCGGTGGCTGACCTGCTGGAACGCGGTCAGCCGGTGCTGCTGGGCGGTCCCGGTTGGGAACCCGTGCCGCCCGGCGCGCGGTGGGTGGCGTCGTTGCCGGACGCGGTCGAGGCCGTGGTCAAGTTGAACCGTTTTTGAATCGAATTTAGGCTGGGGCGAGGGACGTTCCGACCACAGGATGTGACTCCGATGCCCGAACTCTCCCGTCTCCCGCAGCCGGTCGCCGATTCCTGGGACTGGCAGTTGAAAGGTCTGTGCCGAGGCATGGACAGCGCCCTGTTCTTCCACACGCCGAACGAGCGCGGCGCGGCCCGCGAACACCGGGAGGCCCGCGCGAAGGCGGTGTGCGCCCGCTGCCCGGTGGTGACCGAGTGCCGCGACCACGCGCTGGCCGTGGAGGAGACCTACGGCATCTGGGGCGGGCTCGGTGAGAGCGAGCTGCGCCGGCTGATCTCCCTCAACCACAAGCGGAGCTGACGACCCGGCGGGCGCGCGGCCGTCCCGGTGGGCGACCGGTCGTCATCGTCGGTGGCCGGTCGCGATCGTCGGTGCCGCCGTGCTCGTCGGTGGCCGCCCGTGATCGAGCGCGGCACGCGGTCGTGCCGCCACGGCAGGCCCTTCGCGGCTGCTTCAGTCCGCGACGGTGGACCCGACCGCGCTCTTGGGCCGCCACCGGGTGTAGCCCGCCTGCTCGGCCTCGGCGATCGAGCGGAAGCGGACGTCACCCTTCATGCGCTTGAAGTACGGCGAGTCCGGGGTGTGGAAGATCATCGACTTCGAGCTGCCCTTGACCTCGACCTCGCGCTGGTCCGGCAGCGGACCGGACCTCGTGGCCGACGTGCCGCGCGGTGCCGCGGAGTCGGCGGTCGCCCCGGCCTTGGGCTTGGTGGTCGCACGGGGGTTGGACTTGGCCATCGCTCCGGGCTTCGGCTTGGCGGGAGGCTCGGCCTTGGCGGCGGCGCTCAGCTTGACGGCGGCACCGGGCTTGACGGCGGCGCTGGGCTTGACGGCGGCGCTGGGCCTGGCGGCGGGTTCGGGAAGCTCGGCGTGCGGCGGTTCCAGTTCGGACCGGGGTCGGTCCGACAGGACCACGGCGGTCGCGGTGAGGGCCGGGCGCAGGGGCGGGCGGGTGAGCGCTGCGCACGGCGACGTGCGGGTGAGTTCGGCGCGCAGGCCGCGGATCGTGGCGCGCAGCGGCAGCCACGTGAGCGCCGCGCCCCCGAGGAACGCGAGCACGCACAGGACGAACATCTGGGCGAACAACCAGAACACTGCCACTCCTAGCTGCTGATCAGGACGTCTGCGTGGTGGGCGCGGCCGGGTCGGGGCGCTGCGACCCGACGTCGGGGATGGGCGCGCCGGTGCGGGCCGGGCCGGGTGTGCCGCCAACGCTCGCGAGCACGGCGGTGAACTCGCCCGCGCCCCGCTCGCCCACGCCCCGCTCGGCCGCGGTGGCGACCAGGTCGGCGACGGCGTCCGCCGGGACGGGCAGGCGGTCGCCGCCCGGTGCGAGCAGGTCCGTCACCCGGTGGGCGGTGGCCTCGGCGCGGACGGCGTCGACCAGGGCCCGGCGCTCGGCCTCGTCGGCGACGCCGCCCGCCAGCACCACCTCGTCGGCGCGGACGGTGAGGGTCAGCGGACCGGCCCGCGTGACCGGCGGGGCCTCGGCGGAGGGGTTGTGCCCGGCGGGCGGGACCGGCTCGGCCAGCCGCGCGCGGGCGAAAACCCCGGACGCCGCGAGGAGAGCGGGCACGACGAGAGCGCCGACGAGCCACGCTCGGGATTTCCGCACCGGGCGTTAGTACCGGAAGTGCCGCGCCGGATGCCACCAGCCCCGGCCGTACGCGCAGGACCGCTCCCGGCAATTCACCCCACCAGGCGACACGCCGCCGACCCCGCGCGAGTTCGACCGGCCGACCGGGGTAGGGTTCGGGTCCACGTGCCACGCCGGGACGAAAGCCTGTCGGCGGTCGGCGGTTCGCGGTAGGCGGCTGGCGGTTCGCGGTCGCCGGGTTCGCGGTCGCCGGCTGGCGGTTCGTGGGTCGGCGGTTCGCGGCTCCGGACGGCAGCGCCGGTCCAGGGCAGCAGCGAGGGCGGCGGCCGGGGTCGACACCGCAGCGGGTCCGCGGGCGGCGGGTCTGCGGGCGGCGGGTCCGCAGGCGGCAGGTCTGCGGGCAGCGGGTCCGCAGGCAGCAGGTTCGCCGGCGGCGGGTCCGCGAACAGCAACCGGTTCGAGGGCAGCACGCATCGCGCGGTCACGACCGGGTGGTCGGATCGCCGCCTCTCCGCACGACGTCACTCACGCCGCACGAGGTCACTCACGCCGCACGAGGCAACACCCCCGTCCGGCACCCGCAGCGGCTGCACACCGCGTGCGACGGGGCCTGCGTGATCTCCGCGAGCAGCTTCCGCGAGTCCTCGAACGTCGGCGCGCGCTGACCGGGCACCAGCAGGCTGTCCAACACCTCCTGCCACCGCCGGGCGCGGGCGCGGGACCGCTCGACCGGGTCGCGCAGCCGCGCGCGCACCCGCTCCCGCGACTGCTCCTGCGCCAGCCGCCCGGCCTCGCCCAGCGCCCGGCGCGGCCGGGGCTGGGTGAGCCGCGCGTTGCGGCGGTTGACCCGCCACCACTGGCCCAGGCTCATGCCGGCGACCGGGGGGCGCGCCCGCCGCGCGCCCCCCTGCCACCACGACCGGAGCCGCGCGCGGAGGAAGTCGTGCGCAACCTGGTCGCGGTTCCTGGGGCTGCCCTGCCTGCTCCCGTCGGGCTTGTGGTCCACGGCCGCCAGCAGGGCGTCGACGCTCCACCCCTCGCCGAACCAGGGCGCGACGACCGCGCGGACACCCGCGCGGTCGGCGTCGACCCAGTTCGCGCGCAGGCAGAACGCCTCGACGGCCGTGTCGATTTCGAGGTCGGTCTCGGGGATGACACGGCCGGGCCACTGCCGGGGATCTAGCTGTACGCGCATCCCTAGCTCCCTTCCGAACGCGTACCGAACACCTGTTCGACATAGTGCCAGGGGGGTACGACAATTCGGAAGACACCGCGCTGACCAGCCGAAATACCGGCGTTCGGCGCGCGTCGGCACGCCGCGGTGAGCACCCGCCCGGCAGGCGCCGCACAGCGTCCGGCCGGAGCACCGCGCCCCTCGGTCGACCGCTCGCCGGACGATCGCCGGCCACCACGGCCGGTCGGCCGGCGAAACGGGGTTTCGGACGCGGTCCGAGCGGCAACCCTGGGCCTCATGAGCGACACCCTGTGGGACGAGTTCCACCGAGTAGTGAACATGACCTCGCACGAACTGGAGGACTGGCTGCGCACCCGCTCGGCGGACGAGGACAGCGAGGAGCTGCCGGACCAGGCGGGCACCCCGACCGGTCAGGAGGTGCTGCGGGTGCTGCGCAAGCGCCGGACCGACCTGACCACCGACGACATGCGCGTGATGCAGAAGGTGGTCGACCGCGTCCACGCGCAGCGCCGCGACGACCTGGAGCCGACCGCCGGCGAAGCGCACTGGCGGCACCGGTTGATGTCCATCGGGCACGACCCGCTCAAGCCGGCCTGACCCCGGACCGGGCGCGTCGCCACGACGGCGACCGGCGGTCCGGCACCACCGAACCCGACCCGGAACGGCCGGACTCCGCCGGCCACACCGCCCGGCCGCGCGTGGCCGGGCTTCTTCGTGCGCACGGGCAACCCCGCGAACAGCGGACGCCGCCGGGGCGCGCGGCTCAGCGGTGCGCCGCCGGGCCCGCGTCAACCCGGTCCGCGTCGGCCAGGCGCACGCCCGACGCGGGCACCAGCCCGAACTGCACGACCTGCCGGGGCGCGAGCAGCTCGGTCAGCCAGTCGGCCGCCACCCGCACCCGGTTGCCCGGCATCGCCAGCAGGTGGTACGCCTTCGCCACGAGCTTCGCGGGCAGGCCGGTCAGCGGCACGTGCAGCGGGTCTGCCACCGCCTGGCCGCCGCCCAGGTCCACGACGAACCCCAGGTCGCGGTGCCGGTAGGGCCGGGCCTCGCCGTAGCCGAGCGACGCCGCCACGTTCCGCGCCGCGAGCCTGCCCTGCCGCTCGGCGTGCTGCGCGGTCATCGGCGTCGGCTTGCCCTGGTTGTAGGCGTCCGGCACGGAGGCGACGTCGCCCGCCGCGAACACGTGCGGGTGGTCGGGCACGTGCAGCTCCTCCCCCACCACCAGGCGGCCCTTCTCGGTGGGCAGGTCGACCGACGACACCAACGGGTCCGGTCGCACGCCCACGCACCAGACGACGGTGCGGGTCGGGATCTCCGTGCCGTCGGTGAGCTTCGCGCAGGTCTCGGTCACCGCGGCCACGCTGGTCTTCAGCCGCACCTCCACGCCGCGGTCGCGCAGCACGCGCAGCGCGGGCCCGGACAGCCGCTCGTCCAGGCCGGGCAGCACGCGCGGCGCCAGGTCGACCAGCACCCAGCGGACCGGCGGCAGGCCGGGTCGGCCCCGGCGCGCGGCCTCCGTCAGCTGCCTGCCCTGGGCGACCAGCTCGGTGCCGGTGTACCCGGCCCCGACCACGACGAACGTGGCGCGGGCGGCCCGTTCGACGGGGTCGTCGGCCTGCTCGGCGAGTTCGAGCTGGCGCAGGACGTGGTCGCGCAGGAACACCGCCTCGGCGACCGACTTGAACCCGAGCGCGTGCTCGGCCACGCCCGGCACGGACATCAGCCGCGTCACGCTGCCGGAGGTGAGCACGATCCGGTCCCACCCGACCACCCGCTCGCGGCCTTCCACGTCGACCGCCGTGCACGTGCGCGCCGCGAGGTCCACGCTGGTCGCATGCGCCTGGACGAGCCTGGTCCGGGGGAGCTTGGGCCGCAGCGGCACCGCCACCCGGCGCGGGTCCAGCGTCCCGCCCGCGACCTCCGGCAGCAGCGGCACGTACAGCATGTAGTCGGTGGGGTTGACCGCGACCAGTTCGGCCGCGTCCGGCGGGAGTGCCCGCTCCAGCCCGCGCAGGCAGTGGTAACCCGCGAATCCCGTGCCCACGACCAGCACCCGTGGCTTGCCCATGGTGCGACCACCTCCCGGCAGGCGGGGTACCCCGCGACGGGACCGGGTAGACACGCAGCATGAGACTCGGCTTGCCGGACGGGATCACCGCCTGCCTCTTCGACCTCGACGGGGTGCTGACCAGCACCGCCGTCCTGCACCGCCGCGCCTGGCGGCGCACGTTCGACGACTACCTGGGGCCACGGGGCTTGCCGCCGTTCACCGAATCCGACTACCTCGCCTACGTGGACGGCCGGCCGCGCTACGACGGCGTGCGGGCGTTCCTGGCGTCGCGGGGCGTCACCGTGCCCGAGGGCGCGCCGGACGACCCGCCGGACGCCGACACCGTGCACGGCATCGGCAACCGCAAGAACGCGCTGATCGACGCGATCATCCGGGACGAGGGCGTGACGCCCTACCCCGGCACGGTGCGCTACCTGGACGCCGCGCGGGGGCGGTTCCGGATCGGCGTGGTGACGTCGTCGGCGAACGCCACCCGCGTGCTGGACGCGGCCGGCCTCTCGTCGTACGTGCAGGCCCTGGTGGACGGCGTCGTGATCAGCCGGGAGAGGCTGCTGGGCAAACCCGCGCCGGACTCGTTCGTCGCCGGGGCGAGGATGCTGGGTGTGGAGCCGGCGCACGCCGCCGTGTTCGAGGACGCGCTGGCGGGCGTGCGGGCGGGTCGCGCGGGTGGTTTCGGGTACGTGGTGGGGGTGGACCGGGTGGGACAGGCGGAAGCGCTGCGGGAGAACGGGGCGGACGTGGTGGTCGAGGACTTGGCGGAACTCCTGTGACGGGGTACGACATCGGGCCGTGGTCGTTGCGGTGGCGTGGCCTGTCGGTGCCCCAGCTCCGCCGCACGGAGTCGACGTTCGCGCTGTCCAACGGGCACATCGGGATGCGGGGCACGTTGGACGAGGGCGAGCCGCGCGGCCTGCCCGGCACCTACCTGAACGGGTTCTACGAGGAGCACGCGCTGCCCTACGGCGAGGCGGGCTACGGCTACCCGGAGGCCGGGCAGACGGTCGTGAACGTCACCGACGGCAAGGTGATCCGCCTGCTGGTCGAGGACGAGCCGCTGGACATGCGCTACGGGCGCGCCCTGGAGCACGACCGGGAGCTGGACTTCCGCTCGGGCACGCTGCGCAGGCGCACGCTGTGGGAGTCGCCCACCGGCCGCCGGGTCGTGGTGCGCAGCGAGCGGCTGGTGTCGTTCACGCAGCGCGCGGTCGCCGCGATCCACTACGTGGTGGAGCCCGAGGACGCGCTGCAACTGGTCGTGCAGTCGGACCTGCTGGCCAACGAGCCGGTGGAGCACCGGCCCGGCGACCCCAGGGTGGCGGCGGCGCTGGACGCGCCGCTGGTGGGCGACTTCGCGTGGGCGCAGGGCGCGCGGGCGGTGCTCGCGCACCACACGCGGCACTCCGGGCTGCGGATGGCGGCCGGGATGGACCACGAGCTGGACACCCACGAGGGCCTGCGCACCGGCATCCACGCCGAGGGCGACCTGGCGCGGTTCACCGCCGCCGTGGACGTGCCCGCCGGCGGCGCGCTGCGGCTGACCAAGTACCTCGGCTACGGGTGGTCGGCGCAGCGGTCGGTGCCCGCGCTGCGCGCCCAGGTCGACGCGGCGCTGGCGGGCGCGCGGCAGACCGGGTGGGAGGGCCTGCTGGCCGAGCAGCGGGCGTTCCTGGACGACTTCTGGGAGGTCGCGGACATCGAGGTGGTCGGCGACGACGAGTTGCAGCAGGCGCTGCGGTTCGCGTTGTTCCACCTGCTCCAGGCCGGGGCGCGCGGCGAGACGCGGGCCATCGCGGGCAAGGGCCTCACCGGGCCCGGCTACGACGGGCACGCGTTCTGGGACACCGAGATGTTCGTGCTGCCCGTGCTGACCTACACCGTGCCGGACGCGGCGCGCGACGCCCTGCGGTGGCGGCACTCCACTTTGGACAAGGCGCGCGAGCGGGCCGACGTGCTGGGCCAGCGCGGTTCGGCGTTCCCGTGGCGGTCCATCAACGGCGCGGAGTGCTCGGCCTACTGGCCGGCGGGCACGGCGGCGTTCCACGTGTCCGGCGACGTCGCGCACGCCGTCGCCCAGTACCTGGCGGCGACGCGGGACACCGAGTTCGACCGGGAGTGCGGCACGGAACTCCTGGTGGAGACCGCCCGGTTGTGGATGTCGTTGGGGCACAACGATCCACACGACGGTTTCCGCATCGACGGCGTCACCGGGCCCGACGAGTACTCGGCGATCGTGGACAACAACACCTACACCAACCTGTTGGCGCAGAAGAACCTGCGGTCGGCGGTGGAGGCGTGCGAGCGCAACCCGGACATCGCCGGGACGCTGCGGGTCGGGGCGGACGAGGTCGCCGCGTGGCGCGAGGCGGCCGAGCGGATGCGGATACCGTTCGACGCGATGCTCGGCGTGCACGAGCAGGCCGAGGGGTTCACCGCGCACGCCGAGTGGGACTTCGAGGGGACGCGGCCCGAGGACTACCCGCTGCTGCTGACCAAGCCGTACTTCGACCTGTACCGCAAGCAGGTCGTCAAGCAGGCGGACCTGGTGCTGGCGATGCACGTCCGGGGCGACGCGTTCAGCGCCGAGGAGAAGGCGGCGAACTTCGCCTACTACGAGGCGCGGACCGTGCGCGACTCGTCGCTGTCCGCGGGCACGCAGTCGGTGCTGGCGGCGGAGGTGGGCCACCTCCAACTGGCTTACGACTACCTGGCCGAGGCGGCGTTCACCGACCTGCACGACCTGCACGACAACGTCCACAACGGACTGCACATGGCGTCGCTGGCGGGCGCGTGGATCGGGTTGGTGGCCGGGTTCGGGGGGATGCGCGACCACAGCGGGCTCACCTTCGCGCCCCGCCTGCCACCCGGCCTGGAGCGGATGGCGTTCCGGATGTCGTTCCGGGGCACCAGGTTCTCCGTCAGCGTGACGCGGGACGAGGCGACCTACCGCATCGTGTCGGGCGGTCCGCTGCGCACGGCGCACCACGGCACGCCGATCGAGGTCGGGCCGGACGAGCCGGTGAGCCTGCCCGTGCCGGACCCGCCGACGCCGCCGGAGGTGCGGCAGCCCGCGGGGCGCGCACCCGCCAGGCGCTTCCCGCCGGGCGGCTGAGCCGAACGCCGAACGCGGTGCGCGCCCGGCACATCCGGCCCGTGGTCGGGGGGCGGGCGCGCACCGCCGACACCTCGCGGGCCACCTGCCGTTCACCGCGCCGAAAAGGACAGTCGCCCGCCGTCATCGCTCGCTGACCGCCTGCCACTGCCCATCGCCACCGTCCACTGCCGGTATCCGTTGCCCCGCAAGGTGCCCGGCCGGCGCTCCTGGGGGGAGTGGAGCACCGGCCGGGACTTGCCGGCGGCCTCTGGGGGGCGGTGGCCGCCTACGCCATCATCGTGGGCACGGGCGGCCCCGTTACGCCGATCACGTGTTGTGGCGTCGTGCTCATTCGCTGTGCTCGCGCGGGAGGCGGGGCGACGCACCGGGCGGCTCCCCCGGCGTGGTGCTCATGCGCGGCGGGTCGGCCGTAGCGGTCGCCCGTAGTACTCGGGCGCAGTGGTCGGCCGCAGTGCTCGGGCTCAGTGCTCGGGCGCGGTGCTCGGGCGCGGTGATCGGCCGCAGTGCTCGGGCGCGGTAATCGGGCGCGGTGCTTGGGCCGCGGTCCTCGGGCAGGCAGCACCGACGGAGGCTCCGGTGGGCTCGGGCGAGGTGTCGGGGTGTCGTGCGGCCTGGGCGAGCGGCGGGAGGCGTCACCGGTCCAGAGGACGCGCACGAACAATCGTGACCGCAGTATTGCGGCTTTTGGCGGCAATCGAGTAACCCACACAGGTGAGTCGGGCAGCGCCGGACGGCTCCGCCGGACAGTATCCCGAAACGTGAGTTCAACACCGATCTACGACGAGTTGGCGGCCACCTACCTCGCCGACCTCGACTTCGGCGCCCTTGAGCACGCGGAGCAGGCAACCGGGCGGCGGGCCGGGGGCACCGCGACGCCGCCCCCGCCGGCCGATCCCCAGTCCGGCGAACGGGCGAATGCCTGATCTTGACACCCCGTCCCGCGCCAAGGTAGGACCACTGACATCCGTTGGACGAGGCCGCCGCCTGTGTCGAAGGGTGCGAGCGGCATGCGTGTTCGGGCACTGCTCACGGCGATACTCCTGCTCGCCGTCGCGGCGTGCGGCGGCGACGCCACCCCGGAACCGGTCGAGCGGGTCACGCTGACCTGGTGGGACTACCTCGACCACTCCCCCACCGCCGACCACGCCGTGGAGGCACTGGTCAAGCGCTACCAGGACGCGCACCCCGGCGTGGAGATCCGGCGGACCGCCGTGCCGCGGCCCGAGTTCGCCGCGCGGCTCGACGAGGCCGCCGCGGCGGGCTCCTTCCCGGACATCGCGGTGGTCGACCTCGCCGCGCTGCCCCGGCTGGCCGAGCAGGAGGCGCTGGCCGACCTGACGCCCCGGTTCGCGTCGTGGGACCTCCGGGACCGGTTCCTCGGCCCGGTGCGGGACAGCGTCCGGCACCGGGACAGGTTCTACGGCGTGCCGCTGCGCACCGGCACCACCGCCCTGCTCTACAACCGGGCGCTGTTCGAGGCGGCCGGTGTCACCACGCCGCCCGGCACGTGGGAGGAGCTGCGCGGCACCGCGAAGGCGCTGACCGCGGAGGGCCGTGCCGGGCTGTGCTTCGCCGCGCCGGAGGGCGAGGACCTGACCGCGAACTACCTGTCGTTCCTGTGGCAGGCGGGCGGCGACGTGCGCGACGTCGGCGGCGACGCGTCCGTGCGTGCGCTGTCCTTTATGGACACGCTGGTGAACGTCGACCGCAGCGCGCCGGCGGACGCGCTGCGGTGGACCAACGCCGACGCCGAGCGCGAGTTCGCCGCCGGCCGCTGCGCGATGATGATCAACGGGCCGTGGGCGGTGCCCTCGATGAACCAGGCGGGGCTGGACTGGGTGTCCGCCGCGCTGCCGTCCGGGCAGGCGGGCCACGCGGCGGCGCTGAGCGGTGAGGCGTGGGTGCTCGGGCGGGACGGGCGGCATGCCGACCGGGCGTGGGACGTGCTGCGCTGGCTGGCCGAGGAGCGCGCCAACGCGACCGAGTTCGGCGCGGCGCTGCACGCGCTGCCCAACCGCACCGACACCGTCGACGACCCCGGCTGGCAGTGGGACCCGAACGTGCCCGCCTTCGCGGCGCAGCTGTCCGCCGCGCGGCCCGCGTACGGGCCCAGGTACCCGCAGGTGTCGGAGGCGATCTGGACCATGACGCACCAGGTGCTGGCCGGGGAGCGGTCACCGGCCGACGCGGCGGGCGACGCGCGGGCCAAGCTCGAACCGCTGCTGCGCTGACGCGCGGGTGGCCCGCGTCCGGCGGGCGGCTCGGGTGGGCGCGGGCGGGTGGTGCGGGTGGCTCGGGCTCCCGGACCGGCACGGACCGGTCGGGCGGCACGGACCGGCCGGGTGGCACGGGCGGTGCGTGCCGTGCGACGGCGGCGCGGACGGCACCGGCGGCGGCGCGGCGGGTGCGGTGCGGTGGCACAGGTGGCGCGGGCGGCCACCACTCCCCCGCGCCACCGCCACCGCGCCCCGAGCGAACCGTCCGCGCCCACCGCCGTGCCGCCCGCACCGGTACCACCCGCGCCCGCCGCCATGCCACCCGGCGTCGACTCCACCCGAAAGTGCGGATCGTCCCTTTCCGGTGGCGCAAAGTGACCGAACCGGACATGCGCGAGGACCGCGCGGGTACTCCGCCTCCATGCGGAACCAGGCACCGGTGAAGGACCGCACCGGGAACCAGGACAAGACCGGGAACAGGTCGCGGCCCAGCCGCGCGCAGCTGCTCGCGTTGCTCGTCGGCCTGTTCCAGATCGCATTCGCGCTGCTGCCCGTGCTGCCGCTCGCCGAGGGGCACCACGCGCTGCACATCTGCACCGGGCTGGCCGGTGTCGTCCTCGCGTGGCGGCACGAGCACGCGCGCCTCTACGGGGTCGCGCTGCTGCTGGTCTACGGCAAGCTCCTCTTCGACGACATGAACGCCTCCACCACGTGGCTTCAGCTGCCGACGCTGGACACCGTCGCGTACGGACGGTCCGCGGTGGCCGGTCTGGTCATCGTGCTGGTGCCCGCGTTCGGCCGGCGGTAGTCGCCCGCGGTCATCGTGCCGTCCGGGTGGAAGCGCAGCTTGGGGCTGGCGCTACGGGCGATCGACTCGAACATCACCAGGTCGGCGGGCGTCGTCGGGCGCCAGTACATGTGCGCGCCGTGGGTGACCCCCATGTCCATGCCGATCATGGTCTCCACGGCGACGTCGTACCGCCGCTCGCTCAGCGCCCGCCCGCCGGACGCGCGGATGTCGAACACGTCGTGGTCGCCGGTCAGCGGGCGCAGCCTGCCCCACCGGTCGAACCCGTGCACCACCCCGTCACGCACGAGGTATTCACCACGGCGTTCCAATTGGGCCATCTTCGCGCCGAGCGCCGTGAACTCGTCGCGCCGCTGGGCGAACCGGCTCAGCAGCCGTTCCGTGACACCGTGGCGGGGTAACAGCGGGCGGAAGAAGCCGACCAGCCCGCGGTGCTTCGACCGCGCTCCCAGCCGGACGTCCAGGTCGTCGATGGTCTTGGCCTTCACCGGCGCCGGCTTGGGCAACGCGCCGCCTCGCAGCCACGCCACGGCGTGCGGGTTCGTGGCCCGCACGTCGATGACGAGGTCCTGCTCCGCGGCCACCTGCTGGAACTTGCGGGCGTGTTCGGTGGGCATCCCGAAGACGGGCTCCACCGACGCCAGGGGGAAGAGGTGATCAGTGCGCACGGGTATTAAGGTCCGCCCCGAAAGCGCGTGCACCAGAGCACCGGGTCCGGTTAGCTCTTGACGTGACTCCTGAGGCGCTGGTCGGTCTGCTCGCCGACCCCATGAGACTCCGGGTCGTGGCCGCGCTCGTGCTCGGTGCCCGCGATCCGGCGGAGATCGTCGACAAGACCGGTGTGGACGCCCGCCGGGTGGACGCCGCGCTGCGCAGGCTGCGCGCCGCCGGGCTGGTGGCGGGGCGGCCCGGTGAGCTGCTGGTGCGGCAGGACCTGTTCGAACAGGCCGGTCGGGTGGAACGGACGCCGGGCGATCCGTTCCTGAGGGACGGTCGGCTGCTCAGGCTGCCCGCCCAGCGCGGACGGCGGCGGACCGTGCTGGAGCGGGTCTGCACGGCGTTCGAGCCGGGCAGGCACTACACCGAGCGGGAGGTGGTGGACGTGCTGCGCGGGTGGTGCGACGGCGGCGAGGTCGACCACGTGACGGTGCGCCGGTACCTCGTGGACGAAGGGCTGCTGGACCGGGCCGACGGGCGCTACTGGCGCTCCGGCGGCCCGGTCGAGACCGACTGAGCCCCCGTCTCGCGGCTGCACGTGGCCTGCCCCGCCGGGCCCGGCGCGGGGCCGGCGGGAGAGGGGCACGCCGTCCGGTCGCGCGGTCGGCGGGCCGGCGGGGCGGGGAGCGCGGACGGCCGACCCGGATCCGCGGGCGACGCGGGAGCGCCGGCGCGGGCCGGTCGTCCGGTGGCGGGGTGTCCGGACCGGGGCTGCCGCGCCGCGCCCGCCGCCGCGCACCAGAGCCGCACCCGTCCGGGGCGACCCCGCGCGGGGGCCGTCCGCGCCGGGGCGACCGCCGCACGCGAGCCTGCACCGCGTGTCGCGGGGTACATTCGGCCGGCATCCGCGGCGGGTCCGGCCGGCGTGCGCGACGGACCCGGTCGGCGTCCGTGGGCAGTGCCGGCCGGCGTGCGCGGCGGGTCCGGCCGACGCGCGCGGTGCCGGTCAGCGGGCGCGGCACACCCGGCCGGCACACCCGGCCGGCGTCCGCGACGGACCCGATCGGCGTCCCCGCGCGGTGCCGGTCAGTTGAACTCGTCGGGGTGCGGGCCCGTCCGCTCGCCCGTGTCCAGCCCCGCGATGCGGTCCAGGTCCTCCTCGTCGAGCGCGAAGTCGAACACGGCGAAGTTCTCCGCGATGCGGCTCGGCGTCACCGACTTGGGGATCACGACGTTGCCAAGCTGGAGGTGCCAGCGCAGCACCACCTGCGCCGGCGTGCGGCCGTGCTTGTCCGCGATGGCCGTCAGCACCTCGTTCCGCAGCAGCTCGCCGCCTTGCGCCAGCGGGCTCCACGCCTCGGTGGCGATGCCGCGCTCGGCGTGGAATGCGCGCAGCTCCCGCTGCTGGAGGCGGGGGTGCAGCTCGATCTGGTTGACGGCGGGCACCATGCCGGTCTCCTCGATCACGCGTTCGAGGTGCGGTTTCTGGAAGTTCGACACGCCGATCGCGCGCACCCGCCCGTCCCCGAGCAGCTTGCCCAGCGCGCGCCAGCTGTCGACGTACCGGTCCCGAACCGCGGCGGGCCAGTGGATCAGATAGAGGTCGACCCGGTCCAGGCCGAGCTTGCCGATGCTGGTGTCGAACGCGCGCAGCGCCTCGTCGTAGCCCTGGTCGGTGTTCCACAGCTTGGTGGTGACGAACAGCTCGTCCCGCGCGACGCCGGACGCGGCGAGCGCCCGGCCGACCGGCTCCTCGTTGCCGTAGGCCGCGGCCGTGTCGATGCTCCGGTAGCCCACGCGCAGCGCCTCGGACACCGCGGCTTCCGTGTCCTCAGTGGACACCTGGAACACGCCGAAACCGAGCTGCGGCATGGTGACGCCGTTGTTGAGGGTGATGGTCGTCGTCATGGGCCCATCATGCCCGCTGTCAACGGCTCCCACTTGCTGGACGGCGTTGACGCCCCACCCGCGCGCCTGGTCCGATCCGGGTGTGGCTGTCGTGAAGGCTATCCCCGACGTGACGACCGTCGACGTCACGGTCGTCATCCGCCTCAGCGCGCCGACCGCACAGGCCGCGGACGCGGCGACCCGACTCGCCGAGGCGCTGCGCCGCGCGCTGGACCTCCCGCACGCGGACGTGGTGGTGGACCTGCCGGTGCCCCGCGCCGAGCCCGAGCTGCGCATCCTGGCCGATTCCAGGCGGGTGCTGCACCGGGGGGTGGACGTGGAGCTGACCAGGCTGGAGTTCGACCTGCTGCACCACCTGTGCACCCACCCGCGCCAGGTGCACCGCCGCACCGCGCTGATGAACAACGTGTGGGGTGCGACCAGTTTCGTGGACACCCGGACGGTGGACGTGCACGTGCGCCGCATCCGGCGGAAGCTGGGCGACGCGGCGTCCCTCATCACCACCGTCCGTGGTGTCGGCTACCGGATGGACAACCCGTTCTCGGTGTCCGTGGAACACGACTCGCTGGCCGGCTGAGGGCCCCGGAACGGACCGCTGCCCGGCCCGCGACCCGCGACGGGTCCTCCGCTGAGAACCGCGCTCAGCCCAGCAGCGCGATCTGGCGTTCCACGTCCGCGGGCAACCGTCGCCGGTGCCACGCCACGGCGGGCAGCCGCGCCACCGCCTCGCCCAGCGCCGCGCGGGCGACGCGGTCGGTCAGCCCGCGCCGCGCCAACTCCACCGCACCACCCCACGCGACCGCGAGCGGGCGGCGCAGCCAGGTCGTCAGGAGGTCGTTGCGCAGCTCCCGGCGCCGGCCCGCCGTACCGGGCGGTCGCGAGCGCGACGGCTGGTGGTGCGCCACCACGTCGGCCACGTAGGCGCACGCCCACCCGGCCGCCGCGAGGTCCCACGAGAACAGCCGCTCCTCGCCCCGGAAGAACAGCACCGGGTGGAAGCCGCCGACGCGCAGGAACGCCGCGCGCCGGACGATCGCGCCGCAGCACATGAAGCCCAGCACCGCCGGTCCGGGCAGGTCGGGCGGTGTGCCCAGGGCCGAGTCGGCCATCACGGCGCACATCGGGTCGTCGCGGCCCTCGGGCTCCACCACGGTCCGCGCGGCGACCAGACCCAGCCTGGGGTGCCGGTCGAACAGCGCCTCCGCGCGGCGCAGGGCGTCCGGGGCCCACCACGAGTCGTCGTCGCTGAACGCCACGTACGGCGTCCGGGCGCGGCGGACGCCCGCGTTGCGCGCGAGCGCGCCTTCGTTGCGCCCGAGCGGCAGCACCTCCACGTGCGGGAAGTCCCGCCGGACCCGCTCGACCGTGTCGTCCGACGAGCCGTTGTCCACCACGATCACCGGCACGTCCAGCACGGCGAGCCTGGTCAGCGTCCTGGTCAGCTCCTCCACCCGGTCGCGGGTCGCGATCACCACCGTCGTATCGGCCACCGCCGGGTACTACCCGCGATCCGGGTGGTTACACGCCGAATCCACGGGTAGGCCCTTCGACATGGGCTTCCAACGAGCGGTGGTGACCGGCGGGGCGGGGTTCCTGGGTTCCCACGTGTGCGAGGCGCTGTTGCGCCGGGGCGCCGGCGTGGTGTGCGTGGACGACTTCCGCACCGGGTCGCCGGACAACGTGCCGGAGGGCGCGGGGCTGGTGGTGGCCGACGTAAGCAAGCCGCTCAACCTGCTCGGGCCGGTCGACCTGGTGCTGCACCTGGCGTGCCCGGCGTCGCCGGTCGACTACCTGCGCACGCCGGTGGAGACGATGAAGTCGGGCGGTTTCGGCACCCTGCACGCGCTGGAGCTGGCCGCCCGCAAGGGCGCGCGGGTCGTCGTGGCGTCGACCAGCGAGGTGTACGGCGACCCGCTGGAGCACCCGCAGCGGGAGACGTACTGGGGCAACGTCAACCCGATCGGGCCGCGCAGCGTCTACGACGAGGCCAAGCGGTTCGGTGAGGCGTTGACCTGCGCGTTCCGTCGGGAGCACGGCGTGGACACGGGCATCGTGCGGATCTTCAACACCTACGGCCCCCGGATGCGGCCCGACGACGGCCGGATGATCCCGACGTTCGTGCGGCAGGCCCGCGCGGGCGTGCCGCTGACCGTGCACGGCGACGGCAGCCAGACGCGCTCGCTGTGCCACGTGGACGACCTGGTGCGCGGGCTGCTGACGATGGCCGACTGCGACCACCCCGGCCCGGTCAACCTGGGCAACCCGGAGGAGGTCACGGTGCTGGAGGTGGCGCGGCGCGTGATCGAGGTGACCGGCGGCCGGTCCGGCGTCCGGCACGTCGAGCCGATGGAGGACGACCCGCGCCGCCGGCGGCCCGACATCTCGCTGGCCCGCGAGGTGCTGGGCTGGCAGCCCGAGATCGACCTCGCCGAGGGGCTGCGCCGCTCGTTCGGCCGCCACCTCGTCGGGTAGTCCCACGCCAACGGACGAAAGGGGTAGGACCGTGCGCGTGCTCGGAATCAACGCCGTCTTCCACGACCCGGCGGCGGCGCTGGTCGTCGACGGCCGGATCGTGGCCGCCGCCGAGGAGGAGCGCTTCTCCCGCCGCAAGCACGGCAAGCGACCCGTGCCGTTCTCGGCCTGGGAGCTGCCGGAGCAGGCCGCCCGCTGGTGCCTCGCGCACGCGGGCCTGGCACCCGGCGACCTCGACGCCGTCGCCTACTCCTACGACCCGTCGATGGTCCCGCCGGACAGCGACGTGCCGTGGGAGGACCTGCGCACCGAGTACGCCCGCCGCGCGCCGCAGTTCCTCGCCACCGCGCTGCCGGGGCTGGACCCGGCGATCGTGCGGTTCGTGCCGCACCACGTGGCGCACGCCGGCTCGACCGGGCTGGCCGCGCCGTTCGACGGCGACTGCGCGGTGCTGGTGTCCGACGGTCGCGGCGAGTGCGGCTCGCACCTGGCGGGCAGCTATCGCGGTCACCGGTTGGAAATCCTTGCCGCGCAACAGCTCCCGCACTCGCTCGGGTTGCTCTACGAGGACCTGACCGAGCACCTGGGCTTCCTGCGGTCCAGTGACGAGTACAAGGTGATGGCGCTGGCCTCCTACGCGCCGCCGACGCACCTGGACCTGATGCGCGAGCACATCGCGGCCACCGGCGACGGCGGGTTCACCGTCACCCCGGTCGACTGGGCGACGCTGGCGAAGCGGCGCGGGCCGGACGACGAGGTGACGCGCGAGCACGCGGAGCTGGCGGCGAGCGTGCAGGTGCGGGTGGAGGAGGTGCTGCTGGACCTGGTGCGGTGGCTGCACGGGCTGACCGGTCAGCGCCGGCTCACGATGGCCGGCGGTGTCGCGCTGAACTGCGTGGCGAACACCCGGATCTTCGCCGAGGGGCCGTTCGAGGAGGTGTGGGTGCAGCCGGCCGCCGGTGACGCCGGCACCGCGCTGGGCGCCGCGCTGCACGTCGCGGCGCACGAGGGCGAGCCGGCCGCGCCGATGCCCGGCGCGGACCTCGGCCGCGGGTGGAGCGACGACGAGGTCGAGGAGTACCTGCGGCGGGCGAAGATCGCCTACGAGGAGCCCGCGGACGTGGCCGACGCCGTCGCGGAGGCGTTGGCGGAGGACCGGGTCGTGGCGTGGTTCCAGGGTCGCAGCGAGTACGGGCCGCGCGCGCTGGGACGCCGCTCGCTGCTGGCCAACCCGTGCCACGCGGGCAACCTGGCGCGGCTCAACGAGGTGAAGGGGCGGGAGCAGTTCCGGCCGATCGCGCCGATGGTGCTGGCGGAGCGGGCGCACGAGCTGTTCACCCGCGGCCCGATCCCCAGCCCCTACATGCTCTTCGTGCACGACGTCCGTCCGGAGTGGAGGGACCGCATACCGGCGGTGGTGCACGTGGACGGCACCGCGCGGGTGCAGACCGTCGACCCGGCGCGGGAACCGCTGATGGCCCGCGTGCTGACCGGGTTCGCCGAGCGCACCGGTGTCCCGGTCGTGGTGAACACGAGCCTGAACACGGCGGGCCGGCCGATGGTCGACGACCCGCGCGACGCGCTGGAGTGCTTCGGCTCCGCGCCGGTCGACGTGCTGGCCATCGGGCGATTCGTGGTGCGGCGATGAGCCCCGACTACGCGGTGGTGATCCCCACCGTGGGACGCGACAGCCTCACCGTCGTGCTCGACGCCCTGGAGCGCGGCTCCGGACCGCCCCCGCGCGAGGTGATCGTGGTGGACGACCGGCCGGAGCCGGGACCGCTGCCGCCCACCCGCGGCGCGCGCGTGCTGCGCAGCGGCGGCCGTGGCCCGGCCGCCGCCCGGAACGCGGGCTGGCGCGCCGCGTGCTGCGAGTGGATCGCGTTCCTGGACGACGACGTGGTGCCGCCGCACGACTGGAAGCGGCGGCTGGCCGACGACCTGGCGGGCCTGGACCTGGACGTCGCGGGGTCGCAGGCGCACCTCACCGTGCCGCTGCCGGACGACCGCAGGCCGACCGACTGGGAACGCGGCACGGCCGGCCTGGCGGAGGCCCGGTGGATCACCGCCGACATGGCCTACCGGCGGGCGGCGCTCGCGCACGTCGGAGGGTTCGACGAGCGGTTCCCCCGCGCCTACCGGGAGGACGCCGAGCTGGCGCTGCGCCTCCAGGACGAGGGTTACCGGATCGTGCGCGGCGCGCGGCGGACCACGCACCCGGTGCGGGCCTCGGACTTCTTCGCCAGCCTGCGCCAGCAGCGCGGCAACGCCGACGACGCGCTGATGCGCCGGCTCGTCGGCGAGGGGTGGCGCGAGCGCATCGGCGGCCACCCCGGACGGCTGCGCCGGCACGCCGTCACCACCGCCGCCGGCGCGCTGACCGTGCTGCTGGGGCTGCTGCGGTCGAGGGCGGCGCTGGTGACCGGCGCGGTGTGGGCGGCGCTGACCGCCCGGTTCGCCGCCGAGCGCATCCTGCCCGGTCCCCGCACCGGCGACGAGGTGCTGCGGATGGTGGTGACCAGCCTGGCCATCCCGCCGGCCGCGTGCGCCCACCGCCTGCGCGGCGAGCTGCGCCACCGGGCGGTGCGGCGATGAGGGTGCTGGTGCTGCGCGCCCTGGGGCTCGGCGACCTGCTCACGGCCGTGCCCGCGCTGCGCGGCCTGCGCAGGGCGCACCCGGACGCGGAGATCACCCTCGCCGCGCCCGGCTGGCTGGCCGACGCGGTGGACCGGGTCGAGGCGGTGGACCGCCTGCTGCCGACGCCGGGCCTGGTGCCGCTGCGGTACGAGGAACCCGACCTGGCGGTGAACCTGCACGGCCGCGGCCCGCAGAGCACCGAGGCGCTGCGCGTGACGCGCCCCGGACAGCTCGTCACGCACGGTACGCACGTGCCGTGGCGCGACGACCTGCACGAGGTGGACCGCTGGTGCCGGCTGCTGATGCTGCACGGCATCCCGAGCAACCCCGACGACCTGCGGCTGCCCTGGACCGCGGCGGCCACCGGCGACGTCGTGGTGCACCCCGGCGCGAGCCACGGCGCGCGGCGCTGGCCGGTGGAGCGGTACCGGGCGGTCGTGCGGGCCCTCGGCCCGGACGTGGTGGTCACCGGCAGCCCCGCCGAGGCCGACCTGGTGGCGGCGGTGGCGGACGGGCGCGCCCGCACGTCCCTCGGCAGCCTCTCGTCCCTGCTGGACCTGGTCGCCGGAGCGCGCTTGGTGGTGTGCGGCGACACGGGCGTGGCCCACGTCGCCACCGCCTACGGCACGCCGTCGGTGGTGCTGTTCGGGCCGGTGTCGCCTGCGCGCTGGGGACCGCGCGGCGGGCCGCACCGGGTGCTGTGGCACGGCACCACCGGCGACACGTTCGCCGACCGGCCGGACCCCGGCCTGCTGCGGATCACGGTCGAGGAAGTCCTTGCGGCGACGGGAGGTGCGCTTTGCCCCGGATCGGAGTCATCGGCGCGGGCTATGTCGGTCTGACCACGGCCGCGTGCTTCGCCCACCTCGGGCACCGCGTGGTGTGCGCGGACGTGGACGAGCGCAAGGTCGCGGCGTTGCGGCGGGCCGAGATCGGCGCGCACGAGCCGCGGTTGGCGGAGCTGGTCGAGGAGGGCGTGCGGACCGGTGGGCTGTCGTTCACCACGGACAACACCGAAGCGCTCGCGGACGCGGAGTTCGCGTACCTGTGCCTGCCCACGCCCACCGGCGAGCACGGCGAGGCCGACCTGAGCGCCATCGACGCCGTGCTCGACCAGGTCGAGCCGGCGGGCTGCGTGCTGGTGGTGAAGTCGACGGTGCCCATCGGCACCGCCGACCGGATCGCCCGCGCGCAACGAGTGCCGGTGGTGTCGAACCCCGAGTTCCTGCGCGAGGGCCACGCCGTGGACGACTTCCTGCGGCCACAGCGGATCGTCGTCGGCGCGGACGACGAGACCGCCGCGCGCCGGGTCCTGGACCTCTACCCGGACGCGCCCGCCCTGGTCACCGACCGGGCCAGCGCCGAGCTGGTGAAGTACGCCAGCAACTGCTTCCTGGCGATGAAGCTGTCCTACGTCAACAGCCTCGCCGAGCTGTGCGAGCGGGCGGGGGCCGACATCGACGACGTCACCGAGGGCATGCGGCTGGACGAGCGCATCGGCGCGGCCTTCCTGCGCCCCGGACCCGGATGGGGCGGCTCGTGCTTCCCCAAGGACACCAGGGCGCTGCTGTCCACATCGGACGACGCGCACGTGGACTTCCCCCTGCTGCGAGCGACGATCGACACCAATGAGCGCCAGGCGCACCGCGTGGTGGAGAAGGTCCGCGAGGTGACCGGCCCCCTGGCGGGAACGCGGATCGGGCTGCTGGGGTTGACGTTCAAGGCGGGCACCGACGACTTGCGCGACTCGCCCGCCCTCGCGGTGGCGGACCTGCTCGCGGGCGAGGGCGCGGTGCTCGCGGGCTACGACCCGTGCGTCACGCGCGACATCGGGCCGGTGCGCGTGCGCGGTACCGCGCTCGACGCCGCGCGGGACGCGTCCGCCCTGGTGGTGCTGACCGAGTGGCCGGAGTTCGCGGAGCTGGACTGGCCCGCCGTCGCGGCCGGGATGGGCCGGCCGGTCATCGTGGACACCCGCAACCTGCTCCCGGTGGACAAGGTCACGGAGAGCGGCATCCGGCTGGTGGCGACCGGGCGGCACGTCGACTGAGGCCGCGGCACGTGCGGGCCGCCCGGCACGCGTCCGCCGGGCGGCCCGACACCCCCGGTCCTCCCCCGTCGTCACGGCCGTCCAGGCACCGGCTCCGGGCACCGGAACTCCCCGGCGTCAGGTCCGGGCGTCCCAGCGGAACACCCGGAACGACAGCGCGCAGCCGACGGCCGTCCAGGCGAGCAGGGACAGGGCGGCCAGGCCGGGCCGGCCCCCGGCGCCCCAGGCGGCGGCCACGAGGTCGGCCATGCCGCCGCCGGGCACCAGCAGGGCGCGGACGTCGGTCGAGTTCAGCGCCCACAGCCCGCCGCCCACCAGGACGAAGAAGAACGGCCCCGTGGTGATCTGGGCCAGCTCGGCGGTCGACGTGACGCCGCTGGTGGCCACGCCCGCCGCGCAGCACATCGCCGCCCCGCCCACCACGGCCAGGGCCAGCAGCTCCGGCCGGGCGGGCAGCGGCGCGCCCGCCACCAGGCCGACGGCCAGCAGCAGCACCACCTGGACCAGCGCCAGCAGCACCGCGGGCAGCAGTATCCCGGTCAGCACCACGGAGTCCGACGCCGCGCCCGTGCGCAGGCGCTTGAGGTAGAGGGTCTGCCGGCGCGACGCCAGCGAGGACGTCGTCGTCACGTAGACGGTGAAGCCCAGGACGCACACCAGGGCCAGCATGATGGCCACCGGCCACCCGTCGTCGCCCAGCGCCAGCGTGAAGTAGCCGCCCATCAGCAGCGGCATGACGATCGCGAGGCTCGCGGCGGTGCGGTTGCGCAGCAGGAGCTTCAGCTCCGCCAGTCCCAGTGCGGCGATCACGCGGCGATCACCCCCCGGCCCGCACGGGCCGCGTGGAAGACGTCCTCCAGCGACGCGTGGTGCGCGCGCAGCCTGCCGAGCGCGAGGCCGTCGCGGCGGGCCCAGGACAGCAGCACGTCCAGGTCGTCCTGGAGCTGCCGGGTGCGGATGTCCACCCGGCCCGACGGCACGTGCACCACGTCGCCGGACAGCATCGGCAGCGCGCTCACGTCGAGCCGGTCGGGCAGGTCGAACGAGATCCGGGCCGGGTGGGCGGCCAGCACGTCCACCAGCGCGCCGGACTCCGCGACCACGCCCTCGTGCATGATCGCCAGCCGGTGCGCCAGCGACTCGGCCTCCTCCAGGTAGTGCGTGGTGAGCAGGACGGTCGTGCCCCCGGCCAGCAGGTCGCGCACGACGTCCCAGGTGCGCTGCCGGGACTCCGGGTCGAGGCCGGTGGTCGGCTCGTCCAGGAACAGCAGCTCGGGCTCGCCCAGCACGGCCAGCAGCAGGTCCAGCCGCCGCCGCTCGCCGCCGGACAGCTGCTTGATCCGCACGTCCCGCCGGTGGGCGAGGTCGAGCCGCTCCAGCGCGTCGGCGTGGTCGCCGCGCCGCCACAGGCGGGCCATCTCGGCCACCGTCAGCTCGGCCGGGAACCCGCTGTCCTGGAGCATGACGCCGGTGCGCGCCCGGATCGCGGCCCGGTCGCGGCTCGGGTCCACGCCCAGCACCCGCACCCGGCCAGCGCTGGGCGCGCGCAGTCCCTCCAAGGTCTCCAGCACGGTGGTCTTGCCCGCGCCGTTGGTGCCCAGCAGCGCGAACAGCTCGCCCTCGTGCACCTGGAGGTCGATGCCGCGCACCGCCTCGAAGTCACCGTAGCGGCAGCGCAGCCCCGCCACGTCGATCACCGGATTCCGCATGGTCCCATGCTCGCGGTGGCCGGCGGCCGGGGTCAGTGCCGTCGCGCACCGGTCGATGTGACAGATGTCAGCAGACGCCGGGGACGCCCGGCTCGTAGATTCGTGCCGTGACACAGCTCAACACCCTCCGGCGCTGGACCTGGTGGTCGGTGCTCGGCGCGGGCGCGATGGTCGTCGGCATCACCGCGTTCGACCTGTCCACCGGGCGGTACGGGTGGTTCGCGGTGCCGCTCGCGGTGGCCGTCGCGGTGGTCGGCGTCCAGCACACCCGGTACCTGCGGCAGGCCATGCACGGGGTGGGGCGCGGCGGGCGGCGGACCGGTGAGCACCTGGCGACGTTCGCGGTGGCGCTCGGCGCGCTCGCGCTGGCCGCCGTGAACAGCCCCGTGCCGATGGTGTGGTACCTGCTGCCGGCGGCGGTGGTCGCGCACGTCGTGTCCAGCCGGCCGACCGGCGCGCGGTGGGTGGTCGTGACGGGCGGCACGGTCGCGGCGCTGCTCACCGGCGGCGCGCTGTGGTCGTCGAACGCGGTCGAATCGCTGGTGCTGCCCGCCGTGCTGATGAACGCGTTCGTGTTCGCCGACCTGGCGCAGCTGTGGTTCTGGGACGCGGTGCTGCGCCTGGACCGGGCGCGGCAGACCGCCGAGGCGCTGGCCGTGGCCGAGGAGCGGCTGCGGTTCGCGGCCGACCTGCACGACATCCAGGGCCACCACCTCCAGGCGATCGCGTTGAAGGGCGAGCTGATCTCGCGGTTGATCGGCCGGGACGACGCGGCGGCGCGCGGGCACGCGGACGAGGTCGCCGAGCTGGCCAGGACGGCGCTGCGGGAGACCCGCGAGGTCGTGCAGGGCTACCGGCGGGCCAGCCTCGGCACGGAGATCGCCAACGCGGTCGGCGTGCTGCGCGCGGCGGGCATCGAGACGGCGGTGACCGGGGACGCCTCGGACGTGCCGCCGCCGTTGCAGCCGCTGTTCGGCGCGCTGGTGCGGGAGGGCACGACGAACGTGCTGCGGCACAGCCTGGCGCGGCGGTGCGCCGTCGACATCAGCGTGCGCGACCGGCAGGTGAGCGTGCGGCTGAGCAACGACGGGGTGCGGCCGGAGGACGCCGGCGAGCACGGCGCGGGGCTGGCGGGGCTGCGGGAGCGGTTCGCCACCGTGGGCGGGCGGATCGAGGTCGGCGCGGACGGGCCGGACGGGTTCGCGCTGCTCGGGCTGGTGCGGTCGTGACCGGTGCGCCGGTGGCCGCCGGCATCCGGGTCGTGCTCGCCGACGACGAGGACCTGATCCGGGGCGCGCTGGCCGCGCTGCTCGAACTGGAGGACGACCTGTCGGTGGTCGCCCAGGTCAGCGACGGCGACGCGGCCGTCGCCGCGGTGCGCGCCCACCGGCCCGACATCGCGGTGTTCGACCTGGAGATGCCGGTGCGCGACGGCGTGCTCGCGGCCGAGGCCGTGCGGGACCTGGCGGGCGTCGCGGTCGTCATCGTCACGCGGCACGCGCGGCCCGGCGTGCTGCGCCGCGCCCTCAGCGCCGGTGTGCGCGGGTTCGTGCCGAAGACGACGCCCGCGACCAAGCTCGCCTCCATCCTGCGGGACGTGCACGGCGGTCGGCGTTACGTGGACTCGGAGATCGCCGCCGCCGCCCTGACCGAGGACGCGTGCCCGCTCACCGCCCGCGAGCTGGACGTGCTGCGGCACGCCCTGCGCGGCGGCACCGTCAGCGCCATCGCCCGCGAAGCGCACCTGGCCGCCGGCACGGTGCGCAACTACCTGTCCTCCGCGATGACCAAGCTCGGCGTGCGCACCCGCTACGAAGCCGCGCGCCTCGCCTGGGAAGAGGGCTGGATCTGAGCGACGTGCACCACCTTCGTGGTGGTCATCTCGTCGAGCAGCTCCGGGCCGTACCCGAACCCCGTGCCGGACAGCCGGCGCGGCTGGGCCGCGCCGCCGGGCGCGCCGCCGAAGACCGCGTTGACCTTCACCGTGCCCACCGGCAGCCGCCGCCACGCCTGCTGGGCGTGGGTCATCGACGCGGTCAGCACCGTGGCCGCGAGCCCGTGCTCGTCGTCCGCCGCCTCGGCCAGCCCCTGCTCGAAGGACGCCACCACCCGCACCGGCGCGACCGGGCCGAACGTCTCCTCGCGCATCACCCGCAGGTCGGGCGCGCACCCCTCCAGCACCGTCGCCGGGTAGAACGCCCCGCCGCCGTCCGGCACGACACCGCCGGTCAGCACCGACGCGCCGGCCGCCTCCGCCTCGGTCACGTGGGCGTGCACGTGCGCCCGGTGCCGCACGTCGACCAGCGGCTGCGGCGTCCAGTCGCGGGCGGCCTTGCACAGGGCCGCCACGAACTCCTCGGCCACCGCCTCGTGGACGTAGATCCGCTCCACCGACGTGCACAGCTGCCCGGCGTTGGTGAAGGCGCCCAGCGCGGCCTGCTCCGCCGCCCACACCGGGTCCACGTCGGAGTCCACCACCAGCGGGTCGTTGCCGCCGTTCTCCAGCAGCGCCTTCGCGCCCGTGGCGGCCGTCGCGGCGGCGATCGACCGGCCCGTGGCGGTGCCGCCGACGTGCGCGACCACGTCCACGTCGCGGTCCGCCGCCAGCCGCGCGCCCACCGGCCCGTCACCGGTCACGCTCTGCAACACCCCGTCCGGGAACTCCGGCCCCAGCAGCTGGCCGAGCAGCATCCCCACGTGCGGGCAGCGCTCGCTCGCCTTGTGCACCACTGTGTTCCCGGTGACCAGCGCCGCGCCCAGCAGTCCGCACGCCACCGCCACCGGGTCGTTCCACGGCGTCAGCGCCACCACCACGCCGCGCGGCTCGGGCACCATCAGGTCGGTCGCGTCCCACGAGCCCAGCAGCGACCGCCCCCGGTGGACCGGGCCCAGCTCGGCGTACTGCTCCAGGGTCGACGCGCCGGCCAGCACGCCCTCCTGCGCGGAGTCGAACGGGCGGCCGGTCTCGGACTCCACGAGGTTGGCCAGCTCGCCCGCGTGCGCGCGCACCGCGGTCGCCGCCGCGCGCAGCGCCGCGCCCCGCTCGGCGGCCGGTGTCGCGGCCCAGCCCGGCTGCGCGGCGCGGGCGGTGCGCAGCGCGCGCGCCAGGTCCTCCTCCGACGCGACGGGCAACCAGCCGACCAGTCGGCCGTCGAGGGGGCTGTGGACGTCGAGGGCGCGCATGTCGGTCATGCCGACCGGGTACCCCCGGCCCCCAGCCGAAACACCGAGGAGGAACCATGCCCGGACGCGAGGAGCTGCCCAGCACGGTGGCGCGGTCGTCGAAGAAGGCGCAACGCACGTGGATCAAGGCGCACGACTCGGCCGTCGAGTCCTACGGCGAGGGCCAGCGCTCGCACCGCACCGCGTACGCCGCCCTCAAGCACTCGTTCGAGAAGGTCGGCGACCACTGGGAGCCCAAGGACCACAAGGGACCGTCGGACAAGCAGGCCGCCCGCAGCACGCCCGCGCGGGGGCGCACGGCGGGCGGGGTGGACGCCAACGCCGACAAGAAGCACCTGTACGAGCTGGCGAAGAAGCTGGACGTGCCCGGCCGGTCGACCATGACCAAGCAGGAGCTGGTCGAGGCGATCGACAAGGCGAACCGCAAGAAGACTAGGGCTCGCGCCACGTCGAGTCGGTGAGCAGCCCGGACGCCTGCGGGCCCATCAGCAGCATCCCGCCGTCCACGACGAACGACGCCCCGGTCACGTAGCCGGCCGCAGGGGTGGCCAGGAACGCCACCACCGCCGCGACCTCCTTCGCGTGGCCGGGGCGACCCAGCGGGTAGCCGGGGCGGGGCTGGGTGCGCGGGTCGACGTCCTCCTGGCCCGTCATGGGCGTGGAGATCTCACCGGGGGCGACGGAGTTGACGGTGATGTCGTGCTCCGCCAGTTCCAGCGCCAACACCTTGGTGAGCGCGCCCAGCCCGGCCTTCGACGCGCAGTACGGGGCCGCGCCCACGCGCGGCGCGTGCTCGTGCACGGACGTGATGTTGATGATCCGCCCGCCCTTGCCCGCCTCGATCATGTGCCTGGCCGCCCGCTGCGCGCACAGGAACGCGCCGTCCAGGTTGACCGCCAGCACGCCGCGCCAGGTGTCGAAGTCCATGTCCATCGCCTTGGTGGCGGTCCCGGTGCCCGCGCAGTTCACCAGCACGTCGACGCCGCCCAGCTCGCCGGCCAGCTCGTCGACCGCGGCGGCGGCCGTGGGCAGGTCGGTCAGGTCGAGCCGGCGCACCGCCGCGCCGACGCCGAGCCCGCGGACCTGCTCCGCGGTGTGCTGTGCCCCGTCGAAGTCCTCGTGGTAGGTGATGCCGACGTCGACGCCGCCGCCCGCCAAGGCCACCGCGATGGCCTTGCCGATGCCGGAGTCGGCCCCGGTCACCACGGCGCGCTGCGGCGCGCCCCTGCGGTCCTGTGGAAGTGGAGTGCCCATGCCCGCCGGATACCCCGGCGCGGGACCGCGACACGCGCCCTTGGGCCGTCCGGACGAGTTTGCCCGCCCCCACGCCGGGAACGCCCCGGAGGACGAAGGGAGACCCACATGAAGGCCGTCACCTGGCACGGCAGGCGCGAAGTCCGCGTGGACGAAGTGCCCGACCCGGTGCTCGAGGAGCCGACGGACGTCATCGTGCGCATCACCTCGACCGGCATCTGCGGTTCCGACCTGCACCTCTACGAGGTGCTGGGCCCGTTCATCGACGTGGGGGACATCCTCGGCCACGAGCCGATGGGCGTGGTCGAGGAGGTCGGCTCGCACGTCACCGCGCTCCAACCCGGCGACCGGGTGGTCGTCCCGTTCAACGTCTCGTGCGGGTCCTGCTTCATGTGCGGGCAGGGCCTCCAGTCGCAGTGCGAGACCACCCAGGTGCGCGACCAGGGCTCGGGTGCGGCGGCGTTCGGCTACAGCAAGCTGTACGGGCAGGTACCCGGCGGGCAGGCCGAGTTCCTGCGCGTGCCGTTCGGGAACACGCTGCCCATCAAGGTCCCCGACGGCCCGCCGGACGACCGGTTCGTCTACCTGTCCGACGTGCTGCCCACCGCGTGGCAGGCCGTCGAGTACGCGGGTGTCGGCGAGGGCAGCGTGGTCGTGCTGGGACTGGGCCCGATCGGCGACATGGCGTGCCGCGTCGCCCGGCACCGCGGCGCGAGCACGGTCATCGGCGTCGACCTGGTGCCCGAGCGCATGGCACGGGCGCGGGCACGCGGCGTGACGGTGCTCGACGTCCGGGACAGCCACCTGGTGGACCACATCCGGGACCTGACCGACGGGCGCGGGCCGGACGCCGTGATCGACGCGGTGGGCATGGAGGCGCACGGCGCGCCGGTGGCGAAGATGGCGCACCAGGCCGTCGGGCTGCTGCCGGACGCGCTCGCCGCGCGGTTCATGAAGACCGCGGGCGTGGACCGGCTGCACGCGCTGCGGCTGGCGATCGAGGTCGTCCGGCGCGGCGGGACGATCTCGGTCGTCGGGGTGTACGGCGGCATGGCCGACCCGCTGCCGATGCTGACGATGTTCGACAAGCAGATCCAGCTGCGCATGGGGCAGGCGAACGTGTTGCGCTGGGTGCCGGACATCCTGCCGCTGCTCGGCGACGACGACCCGCTGGGCACCGAGGAGTTCGCCACCCACCACCTGCCGCTGAGCGAGGCGCCGCACGCGTACGAGATCTTCCAGCAGAAGCGCGACAACGCGGTCAAGGTGCTGCTGAAGCCGTGAGGGGCTATGGTCCGATCATGGTCCGGCCATGGGCTGCACTCGCCGCCGCGCTGCTGGTCGGCGGGTGCGGATCGGGCACCGGCGACCTCGCCCGCCACGTCGCGGAGGAGTTCGTGTCCGCGGCGTCGGCGGGCGACCCGGCGCGGATGTGCGCGCTGCTGACCGAGCGGGCGCGGGAGGGCGTCGACGACTGCTCCACCGTGGACGTGCCCGGCGACGGCGAGGTGCTCGACGTGGAGGTGTGGGGCGACGCCGCCCGCGTGCGCACCAGCTCCGACACGCTGTTCCTGCGGGAGGTCTCGGCCGGCTGGCGGGTCTCGGGCGCGGGGTGCGACCCGGTGCCCGACCGCCCCTACACGTGCGAGGTGGGTGGTCCTTGACGCAGCGCGGGATGTTCTACGCCTACCTGCTCGGCGCGGTGGGCCTGCTGGTGTGCTTCTGCGCCATCGGGCTGGTGGGGCTGTGAAGAGGTTCCTGTGGGACAACGGCCTCAGCCTCACGTTCGGACTGCTGTTCCTGCTGTCCCTGGTGGGCCAGGCGTTCTCGGGCAACGCGTCGCTCAACGACCGGCGGCTGGTGGACGGCGGCGACCCGGTCGGCCTGTGGCAGTACGTGACCTCGTCGGACTTCGCGGTCGACGTCGCGGAGAACTGGCAGTCCGAGTACCTCCAGTTCTTCCTGTTCATCTTCGCGACCGTGTGGCTGATGCAGCGCGGCTCCAACGAGTCCAAGCCCGCCGACCGGCTCGGCCCCGAGTCCGACGAGCAGCAGCACCTCGGGCCGCACGCCCGACCGGAGTCGCCGCCGTGGGCCCGCGCGGGCGGGTGGCGCACGAAGCTGTACTCCAACTCGCTCGGCCTGGTGATGCTCGGGCTGTTCCTCGGCTCGTGGCTGACGCAGTCGATCGCCGGGCGCAGCGCGTACAACAACGACCGCCTGATCGACTTCCAGGACACCGTGTCGTGGTGGGAGTACGTGCTGTCGGCCGACTTCTGGAACCGCTCGCTACAGAACTGGCAGTCGGAGTTCCTGGCGATCGGGTCGATGGCCATCTTCAGCGTCTACCTGCGACAGCGCGGCTCCTCGGAGTCCAAGCCGGTCGGCGCGCCGCACGACCGGACCGACGTCTCGGGCTGACCACCCGGACCCGGCCGCCGCGGCTGCCCGACCGGCGCTCCCGCTGTCCGGCCGGTCCGCGTGCCATCTGCCCGACCGGACACCGAACTCTGCACCCGGCGCCCTGCCCAGCACCCTCCGACACCACTAGAACTTGATCCGGCCGCTGATCGTCCGGTCGGTGGCGAACGATCGTCAATCGGTTGAGGAGTGTTGGTGAAACAGGAGAACCGCGCTCGATACGCTCTCGCCCGCGCCGGTGCGCTGGTGATCGCGGTGATCGCCGCGTTCGCGCCGGCCACGGCGTCCGCCGGCGCGAACGCGCCGCTCGCCGAGTACCAGTACAGCTACGAGGACGGGTTACAGGGCTGGACGCCCAAGACCGACCAGGACACCGGCACGCCGGAGTGCTCCCCGCACGCGTCGGAGGTCGTGCACTCGGACGACCGGGCCAAGGACGGCACGCACAGCGTGAACTTCCGGGCCGACGGCACCCACGACTGCGGGCTGCTCTGGATCGAACGCCGGTTCGACGCCGGGACCACCGACCCCGTGCAGGTGGCGCTGACGCTGTCGCTGTACAGCGAGGACACCGGCGACGCAGGCGCCGGCGGCCTGAACCGGGTGCAGGCCCACGTCGGCGCGGACTGCGTCACCGACCCGGTCCTGGGCGGCAGCGGCTGGGACGGCTTCCACGACATCGCCCCGACCAGCCACACCGGCGGGCCGGGCTGGTACGGCTACTACTTCAAGCACAACCAGGTGACGCCGGCCGCCGACGGCACCGTCTGCGTCGGCCAGGCCGTGAAGATCGCCTCGACCTACCCCTTCGTCATCGACTACTACCTGGACGAGACCACGGTCACGATCTCCTGACCACCGCGCCCACACCGCTCCCGTCCCGCCGAGCGCGGGGCGGGGGCCCGCGCTCGGGTCGGTTCAGTCCAGGTCGTCGCGCTCGGCGTCGACGTCGTCCTGGTGGCGCTCCCGCCACGGCAGGAGGAACCACAGGGTGCCGAACACGAGGGCCGCCAGCACGCCCATCGCGATCGACGGCCAGCCGCCGACGACGATCTCCGCCAGCAGCAGGATGGTCCCGGTCATGGCGAACGCCAGGCAGGCCATGCCGACCACCGCGAACCGGTTCGCCACCGCGATGATGTCCTCCCGCCTGCCGCGGCGGAACAGGATGCGGTGCCACGCGGCGGGCGCGGTGAGCAGCGCCACCGCGCCCGCCGCGAAGAGGATCGTGCCCAGGTGGGTCACCCGCACGTAGAGGTCGGCCTGCGAGTAGCGCTCGGTGAAGGCGATCGACAGGAGGAAGCCGAAGAGGATCTGCACGCCGCCCTGCGCCACCCGCAGCTCCTGCAACAGCTCGCTGAGGTTGCGCGCGAGTCGGCGCTGGTCGGACAGCTCGGCCTCGCTCATCCGGGTCGTATACCCGTCAGCGTGCGCGGTCAACCACCCGGATGGTGGACAGCGAAGGGTCGGTCGGGTCCGGTAGGTACATGCCCGCGTCCCGGCCGCTGAGCAGGTAGTCCACCACCGCCTGGGTGATCACCTCGCCCGGCAGCGCGGCGGGCACGCCCGGCGGGTAGGGGCTCAGCGTCTCGGCGCAGATGCGGCCGACGGCCTCCCGCGCGGGCACGTGCCCGGCGTCGGCGAAGTGCGCGTCGCGGGGCAGCATCGCCTGCTCCAGCTCCAGCTCGCCGGGCGCGGGCACGTCCACCGGCTTGGCCCGCGGCAGGTCGCCGACGTGCGCGACGAGGTCGGTCACCGCCGTGACCAGTCGCGACGCCGTCCGCTCGTCGTCGGCCACGGTGATCTGGGCGGCGATCCGCCGGTGGTCGGACAGCCCGACGTCGACCCGGTGGTGCGCGCGCAGCCACTGGTTCGCGGTGTAGCCGGAGATGCCCAGTTCCGCCAGGTCCAGGATGATCTTGAGCGGGTCGTGGTCGTCGGCCCGGTCGGGGCTCACGACGTGCTCCCGCTCCACCACCGTGACCACGTCGCGCAGCCGGTCCCGGATCGACCGGTCCAGCCGCAGCGCCTCGCCCAGCAGCTCCTCGCCGCGCTCGACCATCTGCCGCCGCCACCCGTCCAGCCCGGCGTAGACCAGGGCGGACGGGCTGGTGGTGTCCAGCAGGTCCGCGCGCAGCTTCAGCAGCTCGGGGTCGACCCGGTCGCCGCGCAGGTGGTAGACCGAGCCCTGCTCCAGGCCCGCGCCCATCTTGTGCACGCTGGTCACGCACAGGTCCGCGCCCGCGTCCATCGCCCAGGACGGCAGGTCGGGGTGGAACGGCAGGTGCGCGCCCCACGCCTCGTCCACGACCAGCGGCTTGCCGTGCCGGTGGCACACGTCCGCCGCCGCCCCGATCGCCGCGCACGTCCCGTAGTCGGTCGGCGTGATCAGCAGCATCCCGGCCGCGTCCGGCGCGCGCGAGAAGCCCTCCGCCACGTCCTCCGGTGACGGCGGGTAGGCCCACTGCCAGTGCGCGTCCCACCGGGGGTGGACCCAGACCGGCTCGACGCCGCTGATGATCACGCCGGCGATCACCGACTTGTGCGCGTTGCGGGACACCAGGATGCGCTGCCCCGGCCGCGCCACGGTGATGATGCACGCCTTGACCGACAGCGAGCTGCCGCACGTGGAGAAGAACGCCTGGTCGGCGTCCACCGCGTCGGCCATCAGCCGCTCGGCGCGCGGCACGACGCCGCCGCTCGTCATGCGGTCGTCCAAGCCGTTCATGACGATGACGTCCGACCGGAACACGTCCTCGCCCAGCACGTCCAGCACCCGCCGGTCGACGCCCCGGCCCTGCTTGTGGCCTGGCGGGAGGAACGGGACGTGCCCGCGTCGCCGGTACTCGGCGATCGCGTCGAGCACCGGCGCCTGTGAGTGGTCCATGCGCCCCGGGTGCCACTGCCCCGACGCCGCCAAACCCGAGCCCTACTTCCGGGTGGCGGGCAGCCGCAGCGCGAAGTGGTCCAGCGTCGCGGGCAGCGGCGGGTGGACGGTCGGCACGTCCAGGTGCGGGCGCAGCGCGTCGAGCATCAGCCCGGCGCCGACCAGCACCAGGTCGCGCCCGGGGCACACGCCGGGACCACCGCTGAACGGCACCAGCGACGGTTCGTCCGTCGGCCACAGCTCCGGCCGGTACCCGTCGCCGAACCGCCGGTGGAAGTACGGCGTGAACACGATGAACGTGGTGCCCGCCGGCAGCCACGTGCCGCGCCACCGGGTCGGCCGGGTGCTCTCCCGCAGGATCACCGGCGTGGTCGGCCACAGCCGCGCCGACTCCAGCACGCCCTCCACGCCGACGCCGCCCAGCGCCAGCGCCCGCATGGTGACGATGCCCGCCGCGTCGAACGCGAACAGCCAGTGCGGCACCTGCCCGAGCAGCTCGTCCGGTGACGCCACCGCGGCGAGGCTGCCCGACTCGCCGCGCTCCAGGTGCTCCAGCAGCCGCCGCTCGAACCGCTCCCGCAGCCGGTGCCGGCGCCGGTGCAGGTAGGCCCAGTTCGCGTCCTGCCGCAGCGCCTTCAGGTCGTCGATCAGCGCGACGTCGGACCGCGCGCCGGAGCCGAGCACGATCCGCCGCACCGCGCGCCACCACGCCTGCGTGAAGTCGTCCCAGGTGAGCACGCCGGCACTGGCGACGTGACGGGCCAGCAGGTCCGCCTCGTCCAGCACCACGGGCTCGACGTCGACCTTCTCCGGTCGCAGCGCCAGCTCGTTGAACCGCCTGCGCCGCTCGCGCTCCGGGCCGCGCGACGCCAGCACCCCGTGCGGCTGGAAGTGGTTCAGCGCCGCCCGCTTCTCCCTGGTGGCCAGGGCGAACGGCTCCGGTGACCAGGCCAGCAGCCGACCGACGTCGGCCGGGTCGAGCACCAGGGCGACGCTGCGCCCGGTGACCCGCAGCCGCAGCGGTGCGGGGCCGTAGCGCTCGCGCAGCTCCGCCACGGTGGCCACCGCGACCGCGTCCGACTGGGCCTTCTCGGCCATCGCCATCGCCCAGCGGCGGCGCACGATGACGCCCTTGCCCAGCGTCGGCAGCAGGACCTTCGCGAACACCCGCCCGGTGTCCAGGCGGGAGGCTACGGCCACGACCCCTCCTCGCTGTGCGCCACGACCAGCTCGCGCAGCTCGCACCCGGCCGGCTGCCGCAGCGCGAACAGGATCGCGTCGGCGACGTGCTCCGGCGGGTTGAGCTTGCTGTCGTCCGGCGGCCGGTACTGCTCGGCCCGGTCGTCGAAGAAGCGCGTGCGCATCCCGCCGGGCACCACCAGCGTCACGCCGACGCGGCCCGCCGTCTCGGCCGCCAGCGCACGCGTGAAGCCGACGACGCCGAACTTGGAGGCGCAGTAGGCCGTCGCGTCGCTCACCGCCTTGAGGCCGAGCGTGGACGCGATCGTCACCACCCGGCCGCCGTCGAGGTGCGGCAGCGCGGCGCGCACCACGGCGGCCGTGCCGAGCAGGTTCACCAGCACGACGCGGTCCCAGTCGGTCGCGGGCACCTCGTCGAGCCGGCCGCACGCGTCCGTCCCGGCCGCCGTCACCACGGCCCGCAGGCCGCCGTTGCGCTCGACGATCGCCCGGACCGCCTGCTCGGCCGCCCTGGCGTCGCCGAGGTCGACCGACTCGAAGTCGGCCACCTCGTCGGACGTCGGCGCGGCCTTGTCCAGCACCAGCGGTCGCCCGCCCGCCTCGTGGACGGCGTGCACGACGGCCGCGCCCAACCCGGACGCGCCGCCCGTCACCAACACCTGACCCGGCATGTCAGCCCCTCCTCGCCAGCAGTTGCGTGGTCGACCGACCCCGGTGGTAGGGCACGACGACGGTCCGCCCGCCCCACGTGCGCACCAGGTCGGCTTCCGGCAGGGATTCGGCGCGGTAGTCGCCGCCCTTCACCCAGATGTCCGGCCGCAGTTCGCCGAGGACCCGCTCGGGGGTGTCCTCGCCGAACACCACGACCTCGTCGACGCAGCCCAGGGCCCGCAGCACCTCCGCCCGGTCGTGCTCGCGCGTGACCGGGCGGTCCGGCCCCTTGAGCCGCCGCACGGACTCGTCGGAGTTCAGGCACACCACCAGGCAGTCGCCCAGCGCGCGGGCCGCTTCCAGCGTGCGCACGTGACCGGCGTGCAGCAGGTCGAAGCAGCCGCCGGTCGCGACGACGACGCCGCCCCGCGCCCGTGTCGAGTCCACCGTGGACGGGCGGGCCGGGCGGAAGCCCGCCGCGCCGCCGCGGGCGAGGAAGTCGGCGGCGGAGGCCACGGCCGCGGCCACCGCGTCGTCCACCGCCGCGCCGGCCATGAGCCGCGCGGCGGCCGTCACGGCGAACCGGTCGCCCGCGCCGCACGGGTCGGGCACGGCGACGCGCGGCGCGGGCACGGCGACCGGCGTGCCGCCCGTGTCGAGCACCGCGCCGTCCGAGCCCAGGGTCACCACCACGGCCCGCGCCGCCCAGCGGTCGCGCAGCGCGCGTGCGGCGTCCGCCGGGTCGCGCTCCCCGCTGAACCGGTCGGCCTCGCCCCGGTTCGGCGTCACCAGCCGCGCGCCGGGCGTCGGCGCGGGACCGCGCGGGTGCGGGTCCCACACCACCGGGCGGTCGGCGAGCGCCACCCGCAGCCGCTCGTCGGCGGCCAGCCCCCGGCCGTAGTCCGACACGAGCACGAGGTCGGCGGCGCGCACCGCGTCGAGCATGTCGTCGGTCGCGCGGGGCGTCCCGCCGCCACCGCCCCGGTCCATCCGGGCCAGCGAGTGGCTCCCGCAGCGCAACCGGGCCTTGACCGGCGTCGCCGCGGGCGACGGCCCGAACACCGCGGGCACCCCGGCCAGCGCGTCGCGCAGCCGCAGCCCGTCGGCGTCGGCCGCCAGCGCCGTCACCAGCGTCACGTCGAGCCCGTCGCCCGCCGCCAGCGCCGCCGCCAGCCCCGCGCCGCCCGGCCGGACGTGCTCCGCCCGCACGTCGAGCACGGGCGCGGGCGCGTCCGGGCACAGCCGCTCCGCGGTGCCCTCGATGTCGATGTCGAGCAGGGAGTCGCCCACGACCGCCAGCTTCACGACACCCTCCGGGCGGCGGCGGGCAGCGCGGCCTCGAACGCCTCGCACAGCGCGTGCACCGCGACGAGCTGCGCCTCCTGCACGTTGGCCGGTTCGCCGGGCAGCGCCAGGGCCTCCTCCGCCTCGGCCGCGAGCGGGTTGGGCGCGGGTCCGGTGAACGCCCACACCCGCGCGCCCGCCTCCCGCCCGGCGCGGGCCGCCTCCAGCAGGTTCGGGCTCCTGCCGCTGGTGGACAGCAGCACCACCACATCGCCGGGGCGGGCGTGCGCGGTGACCTGCCGCGCGAACACCTGGTCGTACCCGTAGTCGTTGCCGATCGCGGTCACGCTGGAGGACTCCGAGCACAGCGCGATCGCGGAGAACGGCGCGCGGTCGTGCCGGAACCGGCCGACCAGCTCGGCCGTCAGGTGCTGCGCCTCCGCCGCCGACCCGCCGTTGCCCGCCGCCAGCAGCCGGCCGCCCTCGGACAGCCGACGCGCCAGCAGCCCGCCCCAGCGGGTGATCCTCGGCGCTTGGGCGCGCAACCCGGCCAGCGACTCCGCCAGCCCGCTCAGGTGCCGTTCGACGCTCACCGGGCACCCCCGGCGGCGACGGCGGCCTCCCGGCCCGCGCCCACCCGCAGGTACACCCGCTCGGTGTCCTGGGCGACGCGGTCCCACGTGTACCTGGCCTGCACCCGGTCGCTGCCGGCCAGCCCGTACGCCTCCCGCCGCGCCGGGTCCGCCAGCAGCGACCGCAGCGCCCTGGCCAGCGCGATGGGCTCGCGCGGCGGCACCAGCGCGCCGGTGACGCCGTCCACGACCGTGTCGGTCAACCCGCCCACGGCCGAGGCCACCACCGGCACACCGCACGCCATCGCCTCCAGCGGGACGATCCCGAACGGCTCGTACCACGGCACGCAGACCACGACGTCGGCCGACCGCAGCAGCGACGGCATCGCGTCGCGCGACACCTGGCCCGCCAGGCGCACCCGGTCCAGCACGCCCAGCGCCCGCGCGTGGCCGAGCAGCCGGCGCGCCTCCGGGTCGGCGTCCACGTCCGCCGCGCCGCCCGCGATCACGAGTTCGGTGGCGGGCAGCGACCGCAGCGCGGTGATCAGGTCCGCGAAACCCTTGCGCGGCACCAACCTCCCGACGGCGACCACGCGGTGCGGCAGGCCCGGCCGGTCCCGCGGGCCCTCGGGCCGGAACAGCACGGGGTCGACCCCGCACGGCACCACGGAGATCCGCGACCGCGGCACGCCCATCCGGATCAGCTCGAACACCTCGTCACCGCAGGTGGCGGCGACCCGGTCCACCTCGCGCCCGATCAGGCGCTCGGTGGCCACCCGCTCCGGCGGGCTCGTGTCGGCCCGCCCCTGGTGCCGCCGCTTGACCACGCCCAGCGCGTGGAACGTCTGCACCACCGGCACGTCCAGCCCGCGCGTCGCGAGCACGGAGGCCAGGCCGGACATCCAGAAGTGGCCGTGCACCACGTCCGGCGGGTCGGCGCGCCACCGGTCGCGCAGGAACTCGGCGAAGTCACCCATGTGCGGCAGCAGCTCGTCCTTGGGCACCGGCGCGGCCGGGCCGGCGGGCACGTGCACCACGTCGTAGCCCTGCCCGGTGCGGACGCGCTCCGGCAGGTCCGGCGCGTCGCGGCGGGTGTAGACCGTGACCTCGTGCCGCAGCCGGGCCAACGCCGCCGAGAGGTCGGCCACGTGCACGTTCTGCCCGCCCGCGTCGACCCCGCCCAGCGCGGCCAGGGGGCTGGCGTGTTCGGACACCATCGCGATCCTCATGAACTCACCTCCGCCAACAACCGGTCCCAGTTCCTCAGGAACGCGTCGAGGCCGTATCGGGCCAGGGCGAATTCCCTGGCCTGCTTGCCGTTCTCCCGCGCCAGCGCCGGATCGGCGATCAGCGCGGCCATGCCGCGTGCCAACTCGTCCACGTCCGTGGACACCACGCCGGCCTCCGGCGGCACCGCGCGCACGACCTCCGTGCACGCCAGCGCGACCACGGGCATCCCGACGTGCATCGCCTCGATCAGCGACAGCCCCAGCGAGGTCCAGCGCACCGGGTGCAGGTAGAGCCTGCGGCGCGCCAGCTCGCGGTGCAGCGAGTCCAGCGGGTGGTCGCCGCGGCCACCCAGCTCCTCGGTGCCCATGCCGTACAGGTCGAGCGGCGCCACCGCCTCGAACCGCGGCAGCAGGTCCGTCCCGACTACCCGGCCCCGACGCACCGGCTCGTTCACGACGACGGCGGCCCTGGGCAGCTCGCCGGTGTAGAGGTGGCCGGGGTCGACGACGCCGTGCTCCACGACGGTGGTGCGGGTCGTGCCGCAGTCCCACATCAGGTCGTTGAAGTGCGTGACGTGCACCAGGAGTCCGGGCCAGTCGGCCATCGGGTGCCGCTGGTTGGGCTTGGCCGGTGTGTTGTGCTCCAGGTATATCACCGGAATCCCGGACGGCACCAGGGAAAGCTCCTCCACGCGCTGCACCACCGCGACATCCGCGTCCACTTCGGACAGATGGACCTCGCGCGCGGCGGGCCAGTCCCGCCCGGCCAGCCCGACGCCGTCGGGTGGCGCGGGCAGCAGGTAGTCGTGTCCGCCCCGGACGAACGCGTTCGTCCACGAGCCGTGCACGTGCCACAGCAGTACCTTCACGTCCGCACTCCCACCAATTCCGCGACGGCGGCGACCACTTCGGACGGTTCGACCCGGTCCAGGCACGGGTGCCCCGGCACGGGGCACTCGCGGGCCCGCGAACCGGCGCACGGCGCGTCCTGGTCGCCCAGCAGGACGTGCCGCCCGTGCGGGGCCCACCGCTCGGCGGGCACGACGGGCGCGAACAGCGACACCACGGGCGTGCCGACGGCGACGGCCAGGTGCGCCGGTCCGGTGTTGCCCACCACCACGGCGTCCGCGGCGGCCAGCACACCGGCCAGTTCGGCGAACGTCGTGCGCCCGCCCAGGTCCACCGCGTCCTCGCCCGCGACGTACGCGGTCAGCGCGGTCTCCTTCGGTCCCCCGGTGACCACGACCCGGTGGCCCGCCGCGCACAGCGCCCGCACCGCCTCGGCACAGCGGTCCGGCGACCACGCCCGCGCGGGCACGGACGCGCCGGGGTGCACCACCACGTACGGCGCGGGCACGGGCGATTCCGGCGGCGGCACAACGGAAAGCCGGCCGTCGTCGCCCGGCGGCAGCTCGAAGCCCGCCGCCCGCGCCACGCCGAGCGCCCGTTCCGCCTCCGGCACCGACGGGTCGTCGCGCAGCCGGACGTCCAGCAGCGAGCCGGGGTAGTCGGTGGACCGGGCCACGATCCGGGGCACGCCCGCGAGGCGCAGCAGCAGCGCCAGCGGCAGCGGGCTCTGGTGGAACGACGTGAGGATCAGCGCCACGTCCGCCCGGACCCCCTTGAGCAGGGCCACGATCCCGTCGATGTCGGGCTCGCGCACCGGCGGCGCGGGCGTCACGATCCACGGGCAGTCCCACCGCACCACGCGGCTCACGCCCGGCAGCAACCCGGCGGCCTGCGCGCCGGCGTGCCCGCACAGCAGCACCACCTCGCCGGACGCGGCGGCGGCCCGGATCGCCGGACCGGCCAGCAGCACGTCACCGTCGCTGTCCAACCGCGCCACCAGGATCCGGCGCGGGGTGGAACGGGGCGTCATCGCAGCACCGCCAGCGCGGTCACGAGGTCCGGCGCCACGCGGGGCGCGCGGTCGACCTCTTCACGCAACGTGCGGGGCGTGGGCACCAGCACGGCTTCCGCGCCGGCGGCGTGCGCCGCGTCCACATCGGCCCCGATGTCACCGATCACGACCGTCCGCGCCGGATCGACGTCGAGGGCCGCGCACGCGGCGAGCACCAGCCCCGGCCGGGGCTTGCGGCACGCGCAACCCTCTTCCGGATGGTGTGGACAGACCTGCCAGGTGTCGAACCGACCCAGCAGCTCCTCCACGCGCCCGTTGACCGCCGAAACCTCGGCCCAGGACAACATCCCGCGCCCGATACCGGACTGGTTGCTCACCACACCGGTCCGGACGCCCCGCGCGCGCAGCCCGCGCACCGATTCCAACGCACCCGGCATGAGCGAAACCCTTGCCGGGTCACCGTTGTACGGCACATCGCGAATCAGCGTGCCGTCCCGGTCGAACAGCACTGCCTCGGGGTACTGGTCCACAGAGGAGAGTTAGCCGTTCACCCGGAACGCAAAACACATTTCGGCGAAGCGCTACTCACTGTCACCCATGTGTGAAGGGCGGCCCGACGGGGTAACCGGTGGGAGAACGCGATACCGGATGAGAGGTTGTTTCCGTGACGACGATCGAGAAGTCCGTGGACGTCGAGGTTCCGGTCACCACCGCGTACAACCAGTGGACCCAGTTCGAGTCGTTCCCGCGCTTCATGGAGGGCGTCGAGAGCATCACGCAGGTCACGGCCACCAGGACCCACTGGGTGACCAAGATCGCCGGTGTGCGGCGCGAGTTCGACGCGGAGATCACCGAGCAGCACCCGGACGAGCGGGTGGCGTGGCACACCGTCGACGGTCCCCCGCAGGGTGGTGTGGTGACCTTCCACCGCCTGAACGACAGGGCGACGCGGGTGCACCTCCAGATGGAGTTCGACCCGCAGACGTTCACCGAGAAGGCCGGTGCGGCGCTGGGCGTCGTGGAGCACCGCGTCTCCGGCGACCTGGACCGGTTCAAGAAGTTCATCGAGCAGCGCGGCAGCGAGACCGGCGGCTGGAGGGGCGACGTGAGCCGCCCGCCGCAGGCCGGCGAGACGCGCCACGACCTGCCCGACGGCGGCCGGCCTGGCGACCCGATCCGATGAGCGCGACCGGCGGCCGGGGCCGGAGCGGGATGGTCCCCGCGATCCCGCACCCCCGGCCACCCGCCCGGTGACCTCACCGGATCGAGACACACAGCGGGTGGGGCCAGCCCACTTGCGTGCCAGCCGCGTTGAGGGCGGCCGGACCACGTCCGGCCGCCCTTCGCCGTGTTCTGGTACACCGTGCCGCAGCTTTACGAGACTGCCGTGAACCGAATGAAAACCCACGGGTAACACGATAAACTCGCAGGTCAATAAGTGTCTTCCCCGCGCGAGCGGGGGTGGTCCCCTGCGCAGACTCTTTGCGGAGGTTGGACACGGGTCTTCCCCGCGCGAGCGGGGGTGGTCCGGAGGAGCGCGCGATGGCATGGTGCCCGTTCGCGTCTTCCCCGCGCGAGCGGGGGTGGTCCGCGGGCCAGCTCGGCGCGCAGGGCGGCGATCGTGTCTTCCCCGCGCGAGCGGGGGTGGTCCGCGGGCGTGGCGGTCGAGGTCGGCGAACGCGGCGTCTTCCCCGCGCGAGCGGGGGTGGTCCCTGGCCGAGCCTGCGGAGTCGGTCGACCAGCCAGTCTTCCCCGCGCGAGCGGGGGTGGTCCTCCGCGCGGGATGCGCCGAAATCACGCGCGGTCTTCCCCGCGCGAGCGGGGGTGGTCCGCGGTGGGCGTGCCCGGACCGGCCGGCGGGGATGTCTTCCCCGCGCGAGCGGGGGTGGTCCGGATCCGATTTCCGCGCTTGTAGCAGTCGAGCAGTCTTCCCCGCGCGAGCGGGGGTGGTCCTTTTCACAACACCACGGCGGGCAGGACGTACAGGTCTTCCCCGCGCGAGCGGGGGTAGTCCCGTCACGGAGCCGTTCCGGCCGGTCGTGCGGTAGTCTTCCCCGCGCGAGCGGGGGTGGTCCGACACCCGGCGCGTAGCACCACTCCCACCCGGGTCTTCCCCGCGCGAGCGGGGGTGGTCCGGCCCCCACCGATGTCGCCGCGCCGCAGAGACGGTCTTCCCCGCGCGAGCGGGGGTGGTCCCGCGATGGCGTAGTCGGCCGGGACCAACGGCTTGTCTTCCCCGCGCGAGCGGGGGTGGTCCGTACCGCCCCGCCAACTCCGGCGGCAACACCCCGTCTTCCCCGTCTTCCCCGCGCGGGCGGGGGTGGTCCGGCGGCGCGCAGCACCGGCTGCACGCGCACTCCGGTCTTCCCCGCGCGAGCGGAGGTGGTCCGCGAAACCGCCCCACAGCGCCAGGTCCGCCCGGCGTCTTCCCCGCGCGAGCGGGGGTGGCCCCAGGCGGCACAGCAGCACCGCCTGCCCGAGGGGGTCTTCCCCACGCGAGCGGGGGTGGTCCCCCGCCAGCCGAGACGGTAGTGCGCGTAGCCCGGTCTTCCCGCGCGAGCGGGGGTGGTCCTTCCGGGTGGAGACGCCGGACGGTTCCATTTCCGTCTTCCCCGCGCGAGCGGGGGTGGTCCCGAGCCGCTGCGATGGCCGAACCCACCCCCGAAGGTCTTCCCCGCGCGAGCGGGGGTCCGGGCTGGCTCGCGTCGGCGCTGTCGGTGAGCGCGGTCTTCCCCGCGCGAGCGGGGGTGGTCCGTAGCACGCCGAGCAGGTTGTCGGTGCCCATCAGTCGTCTCTGTGCGAGCGGAGATGGTCCCTAGCGCACCGCCGCGCCGGGCGGCGGCCACCTGGTCTTCCCCGCGCGGGCGGGGGAGTCCCCGTTCGAGGTTCAGAACGCCAAGCCGGATGCCGTCGTCCCCGCGCGAGCGGGGGTGGTTCGGAGTATCAGCACCGGGTGCTGGCGGCCTGGAAGTCGTCCCCGCGCGAGCGGAGGTGGTCCCGCCTTAGAGTTCGCGTTAAGCGACCTCCGCCGGTCTTCCCCGCGTGAGCGGGGTAGTCCCCCGTTGCCGCAGTTGCTGTCGATCTCAGGCCGGCGAGACGCGCCACGACCTCCCCGACGGCGGCCCGGCCGGGCGACCCGACCCGATGAGCGCGACCGGCGGCCGGGGCCGGAGCGGGATGGTCCCCGCGATCCCGCACCCCCGGCCACCCGCCCGGTGACCTCACCGGATCGAGACACACAGCGGGTGGGGCCAGCCCACTTGCGTGCCAGCCGCGTTGAGGGCGGCCGGACCACGTCCGGCCGCCCTTCGCCGTGTGCCAGCGCGTCCTGCCGCTCCATTACGACACTGCGACGCACCGAGTGAAAACCACCGTGCGACGAGGTAACCTCGCAGGTCAATAAGTGTCTTCCCCGCGCGGGCGGGGGTGGTTCGTCAAGCTCCTCGGCGTGGTCGACCTCGAACCTGTCTTCCCCGCGCGGGCGGGGGTGGTTCGCACCCTGAGGTTGAGCTGTCCATCGACCCGAGGTCTTCCCCGCGCGGGCGGGGGTGGTCCGCGCCAGCGGTCGCTGACCGACGCCGAATACTCGTCTTCCCGCGCGGGCGGGGGCGGTCCGTGCCGCTCATCGGGTGGCCTGCGCGCAGTTGGGTCTTCCCCGCGCGAGCGGGGATAGTCCCGACGACGAGTACGACATCGCCTGGCTGCAACCGTCTTCTCCGCGCGAGCGGGGACGGCCCCCACCAGGCATGGCGCGTGGTTGACTAGCACGAGTCTTCCCCGCGCCGCGCGGGACGCCGTCAGCCCGTCCCCCTGCGGGCTCGGGCGGTCCGTGCCGGAGGGTGGTCCGCACCTCACCGTCGCGCCGTGCACCGAGCTGATGTCTTCCCTGCGCGAGCGGGGTTGGTCCGACTACGTCCTCGTCATTCCGCGTGCGCACGTCGCTCTCCCCGTGGGGGCAGGGATGGTCCCTGTCGAGCAGTTCGTCACCTGCGGACGCGCAATCTTCCCCCCGCGAGCGGGTGGTCCCCCGTTGCCGCAGTTGCTCTCGATCGCAGGCCAGCGAGACGGGCTACGACCTGCCCGACTGCGGCCCGGCCGGGCGACCCGACCCGATGAGCGCGGACGGCGGCCGGGGTCGGAGCGGGGTAGTCCCCGTGATCCCGCACCCCGGCCGCCCGCCCGGTGACCTCGCCGGATCGAGGCGCGCGGCGGGTGGGATCGCCCCACTTGCGTGTCAGTCGCGTTTAGGGCGGCCGTACCTCGCCCGGCCGCCCTTCGTGGTGCCGCACCATTACGACACTGCGACGAACCGAATGAAAACCCACGGGTAACACGATAAACTCGCAGGTCAATAAGTGTCTTCCCCGCGCGAGCGGGGGTGGTCCGCCGTCGAAGCCCTCCACGTTGACCGTCCACGAGTCTTCCCCGCGCGAGCGGGGGTGGTCCGTGGGTGAGGTACCACGGGCCGAATCCGCATACGGTCTTCCCCGCGCGAGCGGGGGTGGTCCTGGAACGTTGGTTACGCTCATGATCCCCAACGGGTCTTCCCCGCGCGAGCGGGGGTGGTCCTCCCGAGCTGGGCAACCAGGAGCTGGCCGACCTGTCTTCCCCGCGCGAGCGGGGGTGGTCCGATCACCCACGTCGACGTGGCCCTCCTGGCGGGGTCTTCCCCGCGCGAGCGGGGGTGGTCCGATCGCGTTCCGGGACGAACACGATCCGATCCGGTCTTCCCCGCGCGAGCGGGGGTGGTCCTCGCAGACGTGGAAGCAGAAGCTCGCGCCCTACGTCTTCCCCGCGCGAGCGGGGGGTGGTCCCAGGACGCGGACATCGTCATCCTGATCCACAGGGTCTTCCCCGCGCGAGCGGGGGTGGTCCCGGGGCGTGCCCGCGCTCGATCAGCAGCACGTGGTCTTCCCCGCGCGAGCGGGGGTGGTCCGCGGACCTCAACATGCCGCCCGCTCGGCGCGCCGTCTTCCCCGCGCGAGCGGGGGTGGTCCCAAGCGGCCGACGGTGTATGACCTGCTCATCCCGTCTTCCCCGCGCGAGCGGGGGTGGTCCTCACCGACCTGCGGGTTCCGGGCCTGCTCGCGCGTCTTCCCCGCGCGAGCGGGGGTGGTCCGTTGGGTGAGGTGCTGCTCGTGCGCGCCGAGGTGTCTTCCCCGCGCGAGCGGGGGTGGTCCGCTCACACCGATGACCGACCACCCGCCCGTCACGTCTTCCCCGCACGAGCGGGGGTGACCCTGGGTGGGAGAGCGTCTTTCACACGCGGCCGAGTCTTCCGCGCGCGAGCGGGGTGGCCTCGACAGCTGTGGCCCGAGGTGGGTGCCTCGGGCCACCGGTTCAAGAAAAGTTGCTCAGCCGCGCTTCAGGCGCTCCGCCACCTGGTACACCGACTGCCACAACGCGGTGGCCGCGTCACCCAGCAGAGATCCCCCGGACGGGGTACCTCTGGTGATGTCCAAGCCGGCGTCGTCGGACACCACGTCCTGCGCCAGCAGCTTCTCCAGCACCGCCAGCACGACGTCCGGGTGCCCCAACGGCAGCGGCGCGGCGAAAGTCTGAACAGAACGCACCTGGTCGCGGTGCCGGTTCGCCAAGTCGCCGACGCCCGACCCGGCCGCCGCCCCCGCCACCACGTGCACGTCGCGGCCCCGCAGGTCCGCCAGCACCGCCTCGGCCTCGCGCAGCGAATCGTCGGCCACCGGCAGGCGGCACCACGCCACCCTCAGGTGCTCGGTCAGCGGCCGCCACGTCGCGGGCAGCTCGCCGTGCGGTGCCGCGCCCGCCGGGTCCAGGACGAGCACCACCGGCGCGTCGGACGGACCCGCCCACACCACCGACGGGCCCTCGGTTTCGATCCCGCTCATCGCCCCACCACCTCCACGGCCGGCGCCACCTCGGTCGGCTCCACGCAGTACACCGTGAACGCCGTGCGGATGATCGGCTGCGCGACGTTGCGCACCCGCACGCCGCCGGGCGTCATGCCCTGCTCCACGCCGAAGTGCGCGTGCCCGTGCACGGCGAGGTCGGTGCCGGTCGCGTCGATCGCCTCGCCCAGCAGGTACGAGCCGAGGAACGGGTAGATCTCCGGCGGCTCGCCGCGCAATGTGTCCGGTACCGGCGCGTAGTGGGTGAGCGCGACCTTCACGTCCGTGTCCAGGCCGCGCAGCGCGTTCTCCAAACTCTCGGCGATGCCCATCGTGTGGTGGATGAACGCCTTCATCTCCCGCTCGCCGAACGCGCTGCCGCACTTGCCGGCGAACCCGCCGCCGAACCCCTTCACGCCCGCGACGCCCAGCGTGTGGCCGTCGACGTCCACTCGGGCGGTCGTGCCCTCCAGCACCGTGATCCCCGCGTCTTCGAGCACGCGGGTGACCTCGTCGGGTCGGTCGTCGTGGTGGTCGTGGTTGCCCAGCACGGCGATCACCGGCACCGGCAGGCCGCCGAACTCGTCGGCCACCACCCGCGCCTCGGCGACGGTGCCGTGCCGGGTCAGGTCACCGGCCAGCAGCAGCACGTCGGCGTGCTCCCCGACCTTCTCCAACGCGGGGCGCAACCGCCCGTGCGCGTCCTCGCCGAGGTGCACGTCCCCGACCGCGGCGACGCGGATCATCGCAACTCCTCCCTGCCCTCGGGCTCGCCGACCGGCACCACCTTCACGTCGTCCAGCACGGTCAGCTCCGGCGCGACGTCGTGGATCACCGCCTCCAACTCCTCCCGGCGCTCCGCGCACGCCACGTCACCGGACAGCAGGACGTTGTCCCCGCGCACGGTCACCCGCACGCCCAGCTCGGTGGTCCGCGGGTCCTCGGCCAACGCCCGGCGCAGGCGGGCGGCCAGGTACTGCTCAGCGGTCATGACTCGCTCCTGATGTCCAGGCGTTCGACGAGCACGAGGAACGCCTCCGCGAACGGGGAATGCGCCGTCGCCTCGCGCACCCGTGACCAGTCGATCTGCTCGCGCAGCGCGCGGGCGAACGGCAGCAGCTCGCTGAAATCGCACCGGTGCCCGTCCAGCACCAGCAGCTTGCTGATCATGACGTCGGTCGCGGGCATCACGGGCAGCGACGCCGAGCCCACCGCCAGCTCCTCGGCGCGGGCCAGCGTCTCGTCGGTCACCGGCAGCTCGTTCGGTCGGAACAGCAAATCCACCAGCGACTCGCCGTCGTAGACCTTGAGCAGCCAGTCCTCGGGCGCGTCGGCGGCCCGCATCCCGGCCGCGACCAGCGCGCTCACCGCGGGCTTGGCGTCCTCCTCGCGCACCAGGATGTCGACGTCGTGCTCGGTCGCCGGACCGCCTCGCGCGTAGACCGCGCACCCACCGGTCAGGGCGAACGGGATACCTTGCGTGCGCAGCGCCTTCGCCACCTTGGTCAACGTGCGCAGCAACTCGTCTTGAACGCCGCTCATGGTTGTGACTACCCCGGCCGTCCGGGCTTCACACTGGGCCGGCCGGGTATCCGGTTGGCATGACAGCGACCCCTCCGGACCCGGATCCCGCACGCACACCCGGCCTCGAACCGGGCGGTGGCGTCGCTCCGGGCGACACGCCCCCCGACTCAGGGCAGACCTCGGGCCTGTCCCACCACGAACCGACCCCGTCGCGCGGGCGCAACGTCGCCGCGCTGGTGGTCGTCCTGATCATCACCGTCATGGCGCTCGGCTTCGTGGTGGCGCAGGTGCTGGGGTGGGCCAACCTCTTCTAGAGCCCCGCGCGGCCGGCGCCCCACCTCCTCGAACCGCCGGGAGGTGGGCGCACCGGCCGTGGCTACGGGCGCAACGGCGGACTGGCCGACACGCCCTCGCGCTTGCCCATGCCGTCCAGCAGGCGGCGCAACGCCTCGCGGGCGTCGTGCCGGGGCGACCACCCCAGCTCGGCGCGGGCCCTGGACGAGTCCAGCAGCGGCGTGGTCAGCGCGAGGTCCACCCAGCCCTCCGAGGTCGGCTGGAGGCGCAGCTTCCACGTGATCCGCGCGAGCCCGCGCAGGACGGCGGGCGGCACCGGGACGTGCTTGCCGCGCAACACCGACGCCAACACCTTCGGCGTGATCACCGGCGCCGAGGCCAGGTTGAACGCGCCGGGCGCCTTGCGCTTCACCACCTCCGCCAACGCATCCGCGACGTCCTCGGAGTGCACGAACTGCAACACCATCGCGTTGGGCACCGGCAGCACCGGCAGGCCGAACCGGAACAGCACGGACGGCACCAGCGGGCCGAGGAAGTAGCGCTTGATCTCGGTCGCCGCGTCCGGCTGGAGGATCAGGGCGGGCCGCACGCGCGACACCACCATCTCCGGATTGTCCCGCTCGACCTGGTCGAGCTGCCGCTCGACAGCGGCCTTGTGGCGGCTGTAGTAGGAGTTCGTCAGGCCACCGGTCGGCCAGCTCTCGTCCACGGTGTGGTCCTTGGTCGCCGGCGAGTACGCGCCGACCGACGACATGTGCACCAGGTGCGGCACACCGGCTTTGCGGGCCGCCGCGAACACGCGGTCACTGCCCGCCACGTTCGTCCGGTACAAGGCGGCCTCGTCGTGGCCCGGCTGGATCTTCCACGCCAGGTGCACCACGGCGTCCGCGCCGCGCAACACCTCGGTCAGCGGCTCCTCCGCGCCGACGCGGGACAGGTCCAGCGGCGTCCACTCGACGTCGTAGGGCGGCTCGGGAACCGGCGGCCGACGCGACACGCCGTGCACCTCGACATCCGGCTCGACCGCCAACCTGCGCAGCAGAGCGGTACCCACGTTGCCGGTCGCACCGGTCACGACGATCCTCATGCTCCCCTGGTTACCCAGGCCAACCACCCGCTACCCACAGCCCCGCCCCACGCCGCACCCCCACGCCACGGCCCCCACCAACGCAACGACCGCAGCCCCAAGCCCCACCAACGCAGGTCTGGCCGCCGAAGCCACCACATCCCGAAGCAACGACCGCGCGCGTAATACGCAGCTTGACGGCAGACGGGCAACCACGGACTCAACGCTCGTCGAAGCACGCAGGTCCTGGACCAAGCCGGGAACACCGAGCAACGGGACCACATCATCGGGAACAGCCTTCTGCCGGGGACGGCAGTCCGCGCAACACCCGGCAGCCAACAGTCCTCGGAGTCGTGAAAAGCCGGGTGCGGTGACCAGGATGGGCGGTGGTCGCGTCCGCGGGAACCGAGTCGGTGATGGCGGTCGGTGATGGCGGTCGGTGATGGCGGTCGGTTCTCAGCTCGGCGGAGCGGGGATCGGATTCTTCGCCAGGGCCGAGGCCACCGCGTAGAGGTTGGACGCCATCGCCTTGCCCGTGGACTCCGACCAGTCGTGGCGGTGGTCGGTGTCGCTGTAGCTCGGGCCCGGTCCGGGCCCCATGTTCCAGTACGTCCACGCCTGGCCGGGGATCGTGTAGCCGATGTCCGCCAAACCGCCGGACACCTCGCTGATCACGTGGTGGGCGCCGTCCTCGTTGCCCGTCACGACAACGCCCGCGACCCGGTTGTACGCCACCGGGCGCTCCTCGTCGTCGGTCTCCGACAGCATCGCGTCCATCCGCTCCAGCGCACGCTGCGCGAGCGACGACGGATGGCCGACCCACGTCGGCGTGGCCACCACCAGGATCTCCGCGTTCAGCAGCTGCTCGTGGATGCCCGGCCAGTCGTCACCCTCGCCCAGGTCCGTCATCACGCCCGGCGGGATGTTGTGGTCCACGAGGCGGATCGTGCTGACCTCGACGCCGCGTTCCCTCAGCGCGCTCTCCACGACGTTCGCGAGCAGCTGCGTGTTGGACGTCTCCGGTGACTTCTTCAACGTGCAGTTCAACACCACCGCGCGCATGGCGCTCACCTCCCCAACGCCGAGCGGATCAGGTCGCGCGCCCGGTCCATGATCGCCACCGGCGGGCCCAGCAGCATGTTCGCCGCCGGCGACTCCACGCCGGGGTGCGGCCGGGTGGGTGCGATCGCCTCCGCCGCCCGGACCGCCTTCGCCAGGGCGCGCAACCGGTCGCCGTCGTACTCCGCGCGCAGCCTCGGGAACTCCTCGCGCTCCTCGTGCTCGGCGTGCGCCAGGACGTCGTCGCGCAGCTCGAACAGCAGCGTGTCGAACCCCTCGGCGTCGGGACCGATCCGGTCCAGCGTCGACAGCAGCTCCTTTGCCCGGCGCTCCTCGGCGACGCGGGCGTCCACGATCGCGTCACCGCCGTCGCCCTTCCGGGCGGCCGGGTGGACGACCTCCTCCTCGGCGGTCTCGTGCACCGCGAGCAGCCGCACCAACCGCCGGAACGCGGCGGTCCGCTCATCCCCGTGCGCGCTCTCGACCTCGGCGAACAGCTCGCGGATCTCCCGGTGCTGCCGCTCCAGCAGGGCAATCACGTCCTCATCGTCAGCCATGCGCCGTGGTTACCCGCGTCCGGCCGGACGAATCACGCGCGGTCGAGGGGACGACAGCCCTACGCACACGAAGGCGGGGCACCCCGACCCGGAGCGCCCCGCCTCTCTTCGGCTACTCGCCGGAGGTCTTCAAGCCCGTCAGGAACGCGGCGAACGCACCCGACGAGAACCGCAACGTTCCCCCCTGACGCTGCTTGGTATCCCGAACCCGCACCTCGACGGGCGTGACCACCAGCTCAACGCAGTTGGGGTTGTCCATGCTGCGGCTCGACTTCCGCCAACTCAACCGCTCGTCAGACTGCATGCCTGGTGACCCTCACTTCTTCGATGCGCTTCACAGACTGCTCGGGATCGAGCGCCAACCGCGCCGCGTAGTCCCATGCGGCCGCCAGCCCCTCCCCGTCCTTCACATCCTCCACTACCTTGGTCCCCGTGTGTTCTTCGATGTAGACCGAGAGCGGTTCGTCCGGTTCCGGGTACCTGAGCAGAGTCAGCCCGGCGAAGTGCAGTCCGTAGGCACCGGTCTCGAACGGGATGACCTGAATCGTGACGTTGTCCCGAGCGGCGACCGCAAACAGGTGGACGAGCTGCGCCGCCATCAACTCGTGGCTGCCCATGACCCGATGGAGTGCGACCTCATCGATCAAGACGTGCAGGTAAAAGGTCGGCTCGCGGCACAAGAGCGCCTGCCGGTCGCGCCGCTCGACTGCCGCCCGCTCCATCCGCCAGCAGCACGCGCGCACGGTCGCCAAGAGCCTCGGCATAGCCGCCGAGCTGAAGCGAACCGAGCTCCTCTTCCGTCCACGCACACGAAGGCGGGGCACCCCGACCCGGAGCGCCCCGCCTCTCTTCGGCTACTCGCCGGAGGTCTTCAAGCCCGTCAGGAACGCGGCGAACGCACCCGACGAGAACCGCAACGTTCCCCCGTGACGCTGCTTGGTGTCCCGAACCCGCACCTCGACGGGCGTGACCGCCAGCTCAACACAGTCGGGGTTGTCGCTGCTGTGGCTCGACTTCCGCCAAGTCAACTGCTCGTCACGCTGCATACCTGGTGGTCCTCACTTCTTCGATGCGCTTCATGGACTGCTCGGGGTCAAGCGCCAACCGCGCCGCGTCTTCCCACGCCGCGACGAGCCTATCCGCTTCCTGAGCATCCTCCACCACCTTGATCCCCGTGTGCTCCTCGATGTAGACCGAGAGCGGTTCGTCGGGTTCCGGGTAGTCGAGCAGCGTCAGCGCGCCGAAGTGCAACCCATAGGAACCGGCGTCGAATGGCAGGATTTGAATGGTGACGTTGTCCTGGGCGGCGACTTCGATCAGATGGGCGAGTTGCGTTGCCATCAGCTCATGGCCGCCCACGACCCGATGGAGCGCGACCTCGTCGATCAGAGCATGCAGACGGAAGGTCGGCTCACGAGACAGGAGCCCTTGCCGGTCGCGCCGCTCCGCTGCCGCACGCTCCATCCACCCTCGCCCAGCCATCAGCACACGCGCACGGTCACCAAGAGCCTCGGCATAGCCGCCGAGCTGAAGCAGTCCGGGAACGATCTGCTGGCTGAGCGATCGCTCCCGGCTCGCCTCGCCCTCGTCCATCCTGAATCGCAGGTACCTCGATGACAGTGCCGCGGCGTGTTCCACCACGACCGCGTCCTGGTTGGCGCGTTCCCACAGCACGGTGCCTTCGGCGAGTTCCTCTTCCGTCGCCTTGATGACCGTCATGATCGCCAGGAAGGTCGGGAAGCGCGGCAGGTTCGCGCCTGACAACAGGCGGTCGACCGTGTCCTTCGACGTCCTCACCAGCTTGGACACCTCGATGGGCTTGAGCCCGGTCCGTTCGAGGATCGGACGCACGTGCCGCCCGAGCCGCCTCTTCGCACGCGTGGTCCCTACCGCCATGTGCACACCTTAGCCACTCTCCGTAACCCCATTCCTTCCGACACCACCCGTTTGCCTGCACCATCTTTGCATACCGCAAACTGTATGGTCGCAGAGTCTTGGCAGCGCAAACGCACAGAGAGGCACAGCTGTGCTACCTGGAACGCGAAGTGATCACATGAAGTCGACCGAGCAACTGCTGACCACCCTCCACGGGCACATGACCGGCGGCAGGGTGGAGGAATCGGCGAAGCTCCTCCGCCAAGCCTGGCTCGTGGCGCCCTATCGCCTCACCGTGGACGAGATAGTGGGGCTGCACCACGCGACCCTGGAGTTCGCCGACCGCCACCCGCGGGCCGAGTCCCTGTCGGATGGACTCCACGCGGCGGCGGTCGCCTACTACAGGATGGCGGTGTTGAACGGCGCCACCGTCATGGCCGCTCGCATGGTCGAGCTGTGGCGAGCGCTGTGCGTCGAAGAGGCCAACGACGACCGGTTGTGCCACCACGCCTTCGCACTGGACACCCTGGCCAGCGTCTACCGGGCTCGGGACATGCCGGAACAGGTCATCTGCTGCCTCATCGACCTGGTCGAGATGCAGTTCACCGAGGGCACCGTCGAAGGCGTGGCCTGGGCGGTGCGCGAACTGGGCGTCGAGGCGCTGCTGGCCGGGGACGTCGACGATGCGGTGGCGAAGCTGTCCCGCGCCGAGCAGTTGTACGAGGATGACGGCGCGGACGCCGAGTACCTCGGCGAACGCGCCGAATGCCGCGTGCTGCTGGGCAGGGCCCACTCGGCGAAAGGTGACAACGCCTCGGCGGGGTTCTGGTTCAAGCGGGCGCTGGAAGACCTGCCCGACGACGGTCCCCTGGCGCAGGAGGTCCGCGACCTCGTGGCCGCCGCCGGTTCCGGCCAGGGGTTGCCCGAGGCGCGCCTGCTCAAGGTCGGCGACTTCGGCCGGATGGACTGGCGGGACGTGGAGCAGAAGACGTGTGCGTGCTAGTCGCCTGACGCACCCCCGGCGCGAGGGCCTGGCACACCCCGGCGCGGCGGCCTGACGCACCCCCGGCGCGGCGGCCTGACGCACCCCGGCGCACGCATTCCCGGCGCGGCGCGCGAGACCAGCGCGGCGCATCCCCGGCGCGGCGCGTGACCAGTGCGGACAGCCGAGGGGGCGGCGCCCCCTGGTCACCGCCCCCTGCGCACTCCCCCTTGACCACCAGCATTTCGATCACCGGTACACATGCCGGTACACACCGCCGTGTACCGGCATCACTACGCTGGGTGCCGTGCGTTTCGGGGTGCTGGGTCCGCTGGAGGTTCGCGACGACCGGGGTCGGCTGCTGCTGCCGGCGCGGCGGAAGGAACGCGTCCTGCTCGCCGTGCTGCTCCTGCGCGACGCGCCGACCTCGACCGACGCCCTGACCGACGCGCTGTGGGACGAGCTGCCCCGCTCGGCCGCCGCGAACCTCAAGACCTACCTGTCCGACCTGCGCCGCCTGCTCCGGCCCGACGTCGCCATCGACACCCGGCCCGACGGGTACGTGCTCGACGTCGCCCGCGCCGACCTGGACGCCACGCACTTCGAGGACCTGGTCGAGGAGGGCAGGCAGGCCGCGCGCGAGCGGCGGTTCGACGTCGCCACCGAGCGGTTCACCAGGGCGCTCGGGCTGTGGCGCGGACCGGTGCTGGACGGGTTGCCGGTGCCCGCCCTCGTGCACCACCGGGTGACCGTGCTGGAGGAGCTGCGGCTGGCGGTCGTGGAGGACAACATCGACGCCCGCCTCGCGCTCGGCCAGGACGTCGCGGGCGAGCTGCGCGCCCTCACCGACCAGCACCCGCTGCGCGAGCGGCTCTGGGGCCAGCTGATGCTCGCGCTCTACCGCACGGGGCGGCAGGCCGAGGCGCTGGCCGCCTACCAGCGCCTGCGCGAGACGCTCGACGCGCAGCTCGGCATCGAGCCGTCGCCCGGCCTCCGCCGCCTGCACGTCGAGATCCTGCGCGCGGACCGGTCCCTGGACCGCACTCCCCCGCCGGCGAGCGCGGCGATCCCGCGCCAGCTCCCCGCCGCGGTCCCGTCGTTCACGGGGCGGGCGCGGGCGCTCGCCGAGCTGGACCGCCTGGCCGACCGCGCCCGCGGCGACCGCTCCGGCACGGTCGTGGTGATCTCCGGCACCGCGGGCGTTGGCAAGACCGCGCTGGCCGTCCGCTGGGCCGACGCGGCGCGCGACCGCTTCCCCGACGGCCAGCTCTACGCCGACCTGCGCGGCTACGACGCCCTGCCGCCCCGGCGACCGCTGGAGGTGCTGTCCCGCTTCCTGCACGCGCTGGGCGTGCCGCCCGAGCGCGTGCCGCCGGACCTGGACGAGGCGGTCGCCCTGTACCGCAGCACGCTGGCCGACCGGTCGGTCCTGGTGGTGCTGGACAACGCCGCCGCGGGCGACCAGGTGCGCCCGCTGCTGCCCGGCGGGTCCGGCGGCCTGGTCGTGGTCACCAGCCGGGACCGCCTGGCCGGCCTGGTGGCCAGGGACGGCGCGGCGCGCATCGCGCTGGACGTGCTGACCCCGGCCGAGTCGGTCGACCTGCTGGCCACCCTGCTCGGCCGGGAGCGCACCGCGGCTGAGCCGGACGCGACCGCCGAGCTGGCGGACCTGTGCGCGCACCTGCCGCTGGCGTTGCGGATCACCGCCGCGCACTTCACCGGCGGCCGGATCGCCGACCACGTGGCCGAGCTGCGGCGCGGCAACCGGCTCACCGCGCTGCACGCCGACGAGGACACCGCGGTGCGCGCCGCGTTCGACCTGTCCTACTCGGCGCTGCCCGCGCCGGCGCGCCGGCTGTTCCGCCTGCTCGGCGTCATACCCGGCCAGGACTTCACGGTCGACGAGGCGGTGGCGGCGACCGGCGGCGCGCCGCCCGCCACCGAGGAGCTGCTGGGCACCCTGACCGACGCCCACCTGCTGCACCGCGACGGCGACCGGTACACGACCCACGACCTGCTCCGCCTCTACGCCCGCGAACGCGCGCGGGCCGAGGAGACGCCCGAGCGCCGCGACCGGGCGAGCCACCGCCTCTACGCCTGGTACACCGCGCACGCCGAGGCCGCCGCCGCCGTGCTCTACCCCGACATGGCGCGCCTGCCCCGGCCCGCGCCGCAGCCGCTGTTCGAGAACGAGGCCCAGGCGTCCGCGTGGCTGGACGCCGAGCGCGCGAACCTCGTCGCGGCCGTGCTGCACGCCGCCGACGCGGGCGGCGACCTCGCCGAGCACGCCTGGCTGCTGGCCGACGCGCTGCGCGGCTACTTCTGGCTGCGCATGGCCACCGTCGACTGGCTGACCGTCGCCCTCGCCGCCCGCCGCGCCGCCGAGGGCGACCCGACCGCGCGGGCGTCCGCCGAACTCAGCCTCGGCAACCTGCACTTCCTGCTCAGCGAGCACGCGCGGGCGATCGAGCACTCCACCGCCGCCCTGCGCCTGGCCGAGGAGGGCGGCTGGCACGCCGGCCAGGCGTCCGCGCACAACAACCTGGGCGGCATCCACCGCCAGTCCGGGCACCTGGCGGAGGCCGCCGCGCACTTCGCCCGCTCGCTGGAGATCGACCGGCGGCACGGCCTGCACGCGGGCCAGATGGCGAGCCTGAACAACCTCGCGATCGTCGCGTGGCAGCTGGGCAGGCTCGCCGACTCCACCGAGTACTTCACCCAGGCGCTCCGGTTGCGCAGGCAGTCGCAGGCGCCGCAGGGCATCGCGCTGGCGCTGGGCAACCTCGGCGAGCTGTGGCACACGCGGGGCGAGCCCGACGAGGCGCTGCGGCACCTCACGGAGGCGCTGGGCATCCACCGCGAGATCGGCGCGCGGGTCGCCGAGGCGGGCAACCTGACCACGCTGGCCGCCATCCACAACGACCTGGGCGACCTGCCCGCCGCCTACGAGCACGCCAGGACGTCGCTCATGCTGGCCAGGGACACCGGCGAGCGGCGCATCGAGGCGGGCGCGCTGCACGTGCTCGGCGACATCCACCGGCGCGCCGGGCAGGAGGCGGACGCGCTGGACTGCTACCGGCAGGCCGCCCTGCTCGCGCGGGAGGCCGACGACGACTTCCTGGCGGCCGAGGCGCTGATCGGGCAGGGCCGCGCCGAGGAAGCCCTGGCCATCGCGCGCAAGGCGGGTTACCGGGTCGTGGAGGGCAAGGCGCTGACCGCGCTGGCCCGCGCCGAGCTGGCCGCCGGGAACACCGCGGCGGCCGACGCGCACGCGCGGGAGGCGCTGGAGATCCACCGGTCGACCGGGCACCGGCCGGGCGAGGCGCACACGCTGCTGCTGCTCGACCGCGTGGCCGCCGCGCGGTCGGAACCCGACCTGGCCGCGGCGTACCGGCGGGCGGCCCTGGAGCTGTTCACCCGGATGCGGTCGCCGGAGGCCGACGCGCTGCGGGATCGCGTCTGACAGGCTGGACGCCGCCCCGGACGGTGCGGAGAATCGGGGAACCTGGTCAGGGGGTGAACCGGTGCCGCGTGGAGAGCGCCCGTTGGACGTCGGTGACAGTCCGCTGCTCAAGTTCGCGGCCGACCTCAGGTCGCTGCGCGACAAGGCGGGCGGCCACAGCTACCGGCAGCTCGGGGCCCGCGCGCACTACTCGGCGACGACCCTGTCCGACGCGGCGGGCGGGCGGAAGCTGCCCAGCCTGGCGGTGACGCTGGCCTACGTGCGCGCCTGCGAGGGCGACGTGGCGGAGTGGGAGGACCGCTGGCGCCGGGTCGCCGCGGAGGTGCTGCCCACGCCGCCGGCGGCGCCCGGCGAGGCGCACCCGCCCTACGCCGGCCTCGCGCCGTACGGCACGGCGGACGCCGAGTGGTTCTTCGGCCGCGACCGCATCCTGGAGGACCTGGAGGCCCGCATCGCGTCCCGCCGGTTCGTGGCGGTGTTCGGCGCGTCCGGCGCGGGCAAGTCGTCGCTGCTGCGGGCGGGCCTCGTGCCGCGCCTGCCCGGTCCGACCGTGCTGACCACGCCCGGCGAGGTCGACGTGCGGCCGGACAAGCTGGACCTCGGCCAGGACCTGATCGTGGTCGACCAGTTCGAAGAGGTCTTCACGCTCTGCCCGGACGCCGGGCAGCGGGCCGAGTTCGTGGACGCCCTGCTCACCGCGCCCTGCCGGGTCGTCCTCGGTGTGCGCGCCGACTTCTACGGCCACTGCGCCCAGTACCCCGAGCTGGTCGAGGCGCTGGCCGACGGCCAGCTCCTGCTGGGCCCGATGGGTCCGGAGGAGCTGCGCCAGGTGATCATGCAGCCCGCCGTCAAGGCGTCCTGCACGGTGGAGACGGCCCTGGTCAGCAGGCTGATCGCGGACGCGACCGGCCAGGCGGGCGTCCTGCCGCTGATGTCGCACGCCCTGCTGGAGACGTGGCGCCGGCGGCGCGGCACGACCCTCACCGTGGCCGGCTACGAGGCCGCCGGCGGCATCCACCACGCCATCGCGCAGACCGCCGAGCGCACCTTCACGTCCCTGGAGAAGCACCAGCGTGTCCTGGCCCGCCAGGTGTTCCTGCGGCTCACCGCACTGGGCGACGGCACCGAGGACACCAAGCGCCGGCTGCCCCGCGCCGAACTGGACGCCGACGTCGACGTGGACGTCGTGCTGGACCGGCTGGCCCACGCCCGCCTGCTCACGCTGGACCGGGACACGGTCGAGATCGCCCACGAGGCGCTGATCCGCTCGTGGCCGCGGCTGCGCAACTGGCTGGCCACCGACCGGGACGGCCTGCGCACCCTGCGCCAGCTCACCGAGGCCGCCGCGACCTGGGACTCCCTCGGCCGCGACCCGGACGCCCTGTACCGGGGCTCCCGCCTGGACACGGCGCTGGAGTGGGCGCAGCGCGACGGCGTGCGCACCAGCACGCGGGAACGCGACTTCCTGGCCGAGAGCCTCGCGGCCCGCGACCTGGAGCGCAGGCAGGCGCACCGCCACACCCGCCGGCTGCGCCAACTGGTCGCGCTGCTGCTGGTGCTGCTGGTCCTCGCGAGCGGCGCGGTGGTGCTGACGTTCCGCGCCCAGCACCAGGCGGCGACCGAGCGGAACATCTCGGTCGCGCGCTACGTCGCGAACGAGGCGCAGAGCCTCCGCGACGCCGACCAGCGGGGCCTGGCCAACCAGATGCTGATCGCGGCCTTCCACCTGAGCAGCACCGACGACCTGCGCGACCGGGTGCTCAGCGCGCACGCGGCGGGCGCGCCCGACCTGGTCAGCCGGTCGGTGCCCGCGCCGGGGCCGGTGCTGGGCCCGGACGGCGCGCAGGTGCCGGTCGCGCGCACCACGGTGATCGCCGACGACCGGGTCTTCCAGCGGCTCGGCGGCCGGCTCACCCCGCGCGACTCGGTGACCTCCTTCGTGGTCACCCAGGCCCGCGCGTACGCGACCACCGCGGAGAGCCCGGACGCCCGCATCTGGGACGTGACCGACGCGCGCGAACCGGTGCCCGTGCACGCCTTCACCGGCCCGGTCACCCGCATCGCGTTCGCGCCGACGGGCGGCCGGTTGCTGGTGACGGTGGAGGGCGCGACCGAGGTGAAGGTCTGGGACGCCTCGACCCCCTCCGAGCCGGCCCTGCTGTCCGTGCTGCCGAACCACCCGCGGTTCGTCAACGACTTCGCGTTCAACGCGGACGGCTCGGTCCTGGCCACGGTCGACAACCACAACGCGGTGCGGCTGTGGAGCCTGGCCGACCCGCGCGCGCCGCGGCAGATCGGCTTCCTGCACGACGGGGAGGACGTCTCGACGCTGGCCCTGCACCCCGGCGGCCACACCGTCGCGCTGGCCGACGCGAACGGCCGCATCCGGCTGGTCGACCTGACCAACCCGTGGGCGCCGAAGCGGCTCGCGACCGCGGACGGCCACGCGGACAAGGTGCTGGCGCTGGGCTTCCGCTCGGACGGGCAGGCGCTGGCCAGCGCGGGCAAGGACGACACGGTCCGGCTGTGGGACCTGTCCGACCGGCGGCGGCCGGTCCAGCGCGGGCGGATCAGCGGACCGACGGACGGGGTCTACGGCGCGGGGTTCACGGAGGCGTCGGACACGGTGGTCACCTCGAACGCCGACGGCACGACGCGGTTGTGGGCGTTCGACGTCGACACGGCCGTCAAGGAGCTGTGCAAGACCGTGGAGGAGCCCATCTCCGAGGACGAGTGGCGGCGCTACTTCGGCGGCCTCGACTACCGACCGCCCTGTGCCTGACCCCCTGCGCCTGACCCCCTGTGCCTGACCCCCTGCGCCTGACCCCCTGTGCCTGCCCCCCTGCGCCCAAACCCCTGCGCCCAAACCCCTGCGCCCAAACCCCTGCGCCCAAACCCCTGCGCCTGACCGGGCGAGCGGCGTCCGCTGCACTGGCGGGTCCACCCGCACGGGCAGATAATCACGGCGTGACCACTCCCCGTGACGAGGACCGCACCGACGCGATCCCGACCGCGCCGGTCCCGGACGGTCCGCCACCCGCGACCGTCCCGGTCGACGGGCCGGACCGGACCCGGCGGAGGAAGCCGAGGCCGACGAGGATCAGCGGCACCTGGGTGGCGGTCCTGGCGTCGATCGCCGTCCTGATCGTCCTGCTGATCTTCATCCTCCAGAACATCGACGACACGACGATCCACTTCCTGGGCGTCTCCAGCACGCTGCCCCTGGGCGTGGCGCTGCTGTTCGCGGCCATCGGCGGCGCGATCACGGTGGCGCTGGTGGGCGCGGCCCGCATCATGCAGCTGCGGCGGCAGGCCAAGCGCGGGCTGCGCTGACCGCACCCCGTCCCGCCCGGCGGTGCGGTGCCGTCGAAGCGGCGCGCTCCGCTCCATGACCGGGACGTGGTGCGGGCTACGACAGGTCGGACATGTCGAGCACGAAGCGGTAGCGGACGTCGTTGCGCTCCAGGCGGTCGAGGGCTTCGTTCACGCGCGCCGAGGGCACGAGCTCGATGTCGGCGGTGACGTCGTGCCGGGCGCAGAACTCCAACATGGCGGCGGTTCCGAGGCTGCCGCCGCTGCCCGCGGAGCTGAGCTTCTTGCGCCCGACCAGCAGGTCGACGGTCTCCACGGTGACCGGTCCGAGGTACCCGACGTTGCTGAGGGTCCCGTCCAGGGCGACCAGCCGCAGGTAGGGGGTGAGGTCGTGGGGGACGGCGATGGTGTCGACGACGACGTCGAACCGGTCCCGGGCGGTGGTCATCCGTCGCCGGTCCGTGGACACGATCACGTCGTGCGCGCCGAGGCGGCGGGCGTCATCGGCCTTGTCCGCCGACCGACTGATGACCGCGGTGTCCGCACCCAGTGCGACGGCGAGCTTGACCGCGAGGTGCCCGAGGCCACCGAGTCCGGCGACCGCGACCCGGGTGCCAGGCCCGACGCCGAGGGCCCGTAGCGGCTCCCAGACGGTGATCCCCGCGCACAGGAGAGGAGCCGCGGCTGCGGGGTCGAGCCCTGCGGGGAGCGGGTAGGTGAACCGGTCGCGAACGACGTACTCGCGGGAGTAACCGCCCAGTGTGACGGTTCCGTCGTGGCGGTCGGTGCCGCCATAGGTCAGGGTCGGGAACTCGTAGCAGAAGTTCTCCCGCCCCTGTCGGCACATGGCGCACACGCCGCAGGAGTCGACGATGTTGCCGACGGCAACCCTGTCGCCGACAGCGAACCGCGTGACCTCACGCCCGACGTCGGTCACCACCCCGGTGAACTCGTGGCCCGGCACCAGCGGCGCGTTCTCCGTGCCGGTGCGGGCGTGAACGGCGTGCAGATCGGAATGGCAGACGCCGCAGTAGTCCACCCGCACCGCGACGTCGTCGGCTCGCAGCTCCCGACGTTCGAACGACACCCGCCGCAACGCGATCCCGGCGCGGTCGGCCTGCCAGCCCACTGTGGTCCTCATGGCGTCTCCTGAGATAGACAGACTGTTCGGTCTATTTCAAGCTAGTCGAGCGTCGACCGTGCGGCAACCGACCGGTCTGTTGTTAACCTGCGGGACATGCCGGACAAGCCCCTGACCTCGCGTGGTGCCGCCACGCGGCAGCGCATCGTGGAGGTGGCGACCCGCGAGTTCGCCCAGTACGGGATCGCAGGGGCACGCATCGAACGGATCGTGGTCGCCGCCCGCACCAACAAGGCCCAGCTCTACGGCTACTTCGGCAGCAAGGAGGGACTGTTCGACGCGGTCTTCCTCGGCTCCCTGGAACGGATCATGACCGTCGTCCCGATCGACGCCGCTGATCTGGCGGGCTGGGCGGTCCGCCTGTACGACGAGTACCTCCGTCGCCCCGACCTGATCCGGCTGGCCACCTGGGCACGCCTGGAACGACGCCCGACCGGTCACCTCGTCGACGACGCCAACCGCCTCGATGACGCCAAACTGCGCGCCATCACCGACGCGCAAACCGCCGGCACCGTCCGATCCGGCGATCCGTTCGACCTGATGGCCCTGGTCATCGCGATGTCCATGGCATGGTCACCGGTCAGCAACGTCTACGCGGCCAGCGATCAGGAACCCGCGGAGCTGCACGAGCGACGCCGAGCCCTGCTCCGCGACAGCGTTCAGCGCGTCGTCACACCCGACTAGCGCGCCAGGCAGCGCAGCGCGGCGAGGGTGGCGCGGGTCGAGCAGCGCGGTGACACCGGGCAGCGTCCCCCGCGGTGCGGTCCCCCGCCGCGTCGGCGGTCCGGCGCGGGTCAGGCGCTCGCGCGCGGCACCAGCGGCGCGGGCAGCAGCACGAACGGCGGCAGGTCGGGCTCCCCGGCCAGTTCCGCCATCAGCCGCCGGGTCAGGGCGCGACCCACCCCGACCGCGTCCGACCGGACCGTCGTCAGCGGCGGCACGGCCGTCGACGCGGCACCCAGGTCGTCGAACCCGACCACGGCCACGTCCTCGGGCACCCGCCGGCCGTGCGCGCGCAACGTGGCCAACGCGCCCAGGGCCATGCTGTCGGAACCGGCGAACACCGCGTCCAGGTCCGGCGCGCGCGCCAGCAGCTCCGCCATCGCCGCCGCCCCGCTCTCCGCCGTGAAGTCGCCGCGCGCCACCAGGTCCGCGGGCAGCCGGGCCCGCGTCAGCCCGCGCTTCCAGCCGGAGAGCCGGTCCACGCCCGCCGCCGTGTCCGCCGGCCCGGCGATGGTCGCGACGCGCTCGCGCCCCGACGACACCAGGCGCCGCGCGGCCCGCAGCGCGCCGTCGAAGTTGTCGCAGTCCACATAGGACAAACCGCTCGCGCCCAGCGGTCGGCCGCCGACCACGGTGGGCAGGCCCGCGTCGAGCAGGGCGCGCGGCAGCGGGTCCCGCCCGTGCGGCGCGACCACCAGCGCGCCGTCCACGTGCCCGCCGCACAGGCGGTCCACCAGGTCCCGCGGGTCGTCCTCGCCGCTCAGCACGAGCACCAGCTCGACCCGCCTGCGCGCCAGCTCCCCGTGGACGCCGCGCAGGACGCCCGCGAGGAACGGGTCCGCCGGCACCCGCCCGCCCCGCTCGGAGACGACCAGCGCGACGGAGTTCGCCCGGCTGCCCGCCAGCGCGCGGGCCGCCTGGTTGGGGCGGTAGCCGAGGCGCGCGACGGCCTGGAGGACCGCCGCGCGGGCCCTCGCGCTGACGTACGGCTCGCCGTTGATCACCCGTGACACGGTCGACTTGGACACCCCGGCCGCGCGCGCGACCTCCTCCAGGCGGGCGCCCGCCCGGCGTGCACCGCGCGGGTCGCCCGCGCCGCCGGTCACGGCGCGACCCCCTCCGCGACCGCGTCGCCAACGGCGAACCGCCGGCACCGCATCGGCTCCATCCTCGGTGCCCTCCAGCTGCGACTCGGGGTGCGGCGGATCAGCGACCGTCCTCCAGGTCGCCCTCGGTTTCGAGGTAGATCGCGCGCAGCGCCTCCAGCGTCTGCGCCTCCGGGTGCTCCCACAGGCCCCGGTCCGCCGCCTCCAGCAGGCGCTCCGCGATGCCGTGCAGCGCCCACGGGTTCGACTCGGAGAGGAACTTCCGGTTCTCCGGGTCCAGCACGTAGCTGGCCGTCAGCTGCTCGTACATCCAGTCGGCGACGACGCCCGTCGTCGCGTCGTAGCCGAACAGGTAGTCGACGGTCGCGGCGAGTTCGAACGCGCCCTTGTAGCCGTGCCTGCGCATCGCGGCCAGCCAGCGCGGGTTCACCACCCGTGCGCGGAAGATCCGGTTGGTCTCCTCGTGCAGGGTGCGGGTGCGCACCGCGTCGGGCCGCGTGCTGTCGCCGACGTAGGCGGCGGGCGCCTTGCCGGTCAGCGCCCGGACGGTCGCCACCATGCCGCCGTGGTACTGGAAGTAGTCGTCCGAGTCGGCGATGTCGTGCTCGCGCGTGTCGATGTTCTTCGCCGCGACGGCGATGCGCTTGTAGGCGCTCTCCATGTCCGTCCGCGCCGCCACGCCGTCCAGTTCGCGACCGTACGCGTAGCCGCCCCACACCGCGTACACCTCGGCGAGGTCGGCGTCGTCGCGCCAGTTCCGGCTGTCGATCAGCGGCAGCAGGCCCGCGCCGTACGCGCCCGGCTTGGAGCCGAAGATGCGCATGGTGGCGCGCCGCCGGTCGCCGTGCTCCGCCAGCGCGGCCTCCGCGTGCGCCCGGACGAAGTTGTCCTCGGCGGGCTCGTCGAGACCGGAGACGAGCTGGACGGCGTCGTCGAGCAGCGCCACCACGTGCGGGAAGGCATCGCGGAAGAAGCCGCTGATGCGCACCGTGACGTCGACGCGCGGTCGGCCCAGCTCGGCCAGGGGCACGACCTCCAGGCCGGTCACCCGCCGCGACTGGTCGTCCCACACCGGTCGCACGCCCAGCAGGGCCAGCACTTCCGCGATGTCGTCGCCGGCGGTCCGCATGGCGCTGGTGCCCCACACCGACAGGCCGACCGACGCGGGCCACTCGCCGGTGTCGGCGCGGTAGCGCTCCAGCAGCGAGTCGGCCATCGCCTGGCCGGTCTCCCAGGCCAGCTTCGACGGCACGGCCTTCGGGTCGACGGAGTAGAAGTTGCGGCCCGTCGGCAGCACGTTCACCAAGCCGCGCAACGGGGAACCGCTCGGCCCCGCCGGCACGTAGCCGCCGTTCAACGCGTGCAGCACGTTGGTCATCTCGTCGGTGGTGCGCGCCAGCCGCGGCACGACCTCGCGCGCGCCGAACTCCAGGATGCGCGCCACGTCCTCGGAGTCGGTCAGCGTCCGGGCGACCGCCGGGTCCCAGTCGGCCTCCTCCATCGCCTGCACCAGCGCCCGCGCCCGCGCCTCCACGGCGTCGGTGGACGCGCGGGTGTCGTCGGCGAGGCCCAGCGCCTCCCGCAGCCCCGGCAGCGCGGCGACCTGGCCCGCCCAGACCTGCTTGGCCTGGAGGATCGACAGGACGAGGTTGACGCGCGTCTCGCCGGTCGGGGCCTCGCCGAGCACGTGCAGGCCGTCGCGGATCTGCACGTCCTTGACCTCGCACAGCCAGCCGTCGACGTGCAGGATCAGCTCGTCGAACTCGGCGTCGTGCGGCCGGTCGGAGATGCCCAGGTCGTGGTCGAGCTTCGCGGCCTGGATCAGCGTCCAGATCTGCGCCCGGATGGCGGGCAGCTTGGCCGGGTCCATCGCGGCGATGTTGCCGTGCTCGTCCAGCAGCTGCTCCAGGCGCGCGATGTCGCCGTAGCTGTCGGCGCGGGCCATCGGCGGCACCAGGTGGTCGACCAGGGTGGCGTGCGCGCGGCGCTTGGCCTGCGTGCCCTCGCCCGGATCGTTGACCAGGAACGGGTAGATCAGCGGCAGGTCGCCCAGCGCCGCGTCCGGGCCGCAGCCCGCCGACATGCCGACCGTCTTGCCGGGCAGCCACTCCAGGTTGCCGTGCTTGCCGACGTGCACCACGGCGTCCGCGCCGAACTCGGCCTCCAGCCACCGGTACGCGGCCAGGTAGTGGTGGCTCGGCGGCAGGTCGGGGTCGTGGTAGATCGCGATCGGGTTCTCACCGAAGCCGCGCGGCGGCTGGACCATCACGACGACGTTGCCCGACCGCAGCGCGGCCAGCACGATCTCGCCGTCGGGGTCCTTCGAGCGGTCCACGAACAGCTCGCCGGGAGCCTCGCCCCAGTGCTGCTCCATGTCGGCGCGGGCGTCCTCGGGCAGCGTCCGGTACCACTCGCGGTACCGGGCGGCGGGCAGGCGGACGGGGTTGCCCTGGAGCTGCTCCTCGGTCAGCCAGTCGGCGTCCTGGCCGCCCGCCGCGATCAGCGCGTGGATCAGGGCGTCACCGTCCAGGTTCGCCACGCCGGGCAGGTCGTCGCCGATGTCGTAACCGTTGTCCCGCAGGGCCTTGAGCAGCCGCACGACGCTGGCGGGGGTGTCCAGGCCGACCGCGTTGCCGATGCGGGAGTGCTTGGTCGGGTACGCCGAGAGCATCACCGCGACCCGGCGCTCGGCGGGCGGGATGTGCCGCAGCCTGCCGTGCCGGACGGCGATGCCGGCGACGCGCAGCGCGCGTTCCGGGTCGGCCACGTAGACCGTGAGCCCGTCCTCGTCGATCTCCTTGAAGGAGAACGGGACCGTGATGATGCGGCCGTCGAACTCGGGGATCGCGACCTGCGTCGCGGTGTCCAGCGGGGAGAGGCCGTCGTCGTTCTCGTCCCACGCCGCGCGGCTGCTGGTGAGGCAGAGCCCTTGCAGGATCGGGATGTCGAGCGCGGCGAGCGCGCCCACGTCCCACGCGTCGTCGTCGCCGCCCGCCGAGGCGGTGGCGGGGTTCGTGCCGCCCGCCGCCAGCACGGTCACGACCAGCGCGTCGGCCTTGGCCAGCTCGGCGAGCAGTTCCGGCTCCGCCGTGCGCAGCGACGCGCAGTACACCGGCAGCGGACGCCCGCCCTTGGCCTCGATCGCGTCGCACAGGGCGTGCACGAACGCGGTGTTGCCGGCGACGTGGTGCGCCCGGTAGTACAGGACGGCGATCACGGGGCCTTCACCGCGGTCGGAGCCGCCCGCGGTGCGACCGCCGGTGGTGGCGCTCCCGGTGGTGTCGCTGTCGGTGGTGTCGCTGTCGGTGGTGCGGTCGTCGCCGGAACGGCCGCCGTCCGCGCGGGTGGCGTCGGACCGGTCGGCCCGCGCCGGGCGTTCCAGGACGCCCCACGTCGGCGCGGGCCGCGGGGGCGCGAACCCGAAGCCGGTCAGCAGGACCGTGTCCGACAGGAACTTATGCAGCTCGGCGAGGTTCGCCGGACCGCCGTGCGCCAGGTAGGCGTGCGCCTCCGCGCAGACGCCGCCCGGCACCGTCGACAGCTCCATCAGCGGCGCGTCGGGGTTCTGCTCACCGCCCAGCACCACCACCGGACGGGGACCGGCCAGCAGCAGGTCCAGCCCCTCCTCCCACATCCGCCGCCCGCCCAGGATGCGCACGACCACCAGGTCGACGCCCTCCAGCAGGTCGGGCAGGTCGTCCGCGGCGAGCCGGGCGGGGTTGCCCAGCCGGAAGTCGGCGCCGCTGGAACGGGCGGACAGCAGGTCGGTGTCGGAGGTCGACAACAGCAGGATCACGTGCGGGCTCCATCCCTCGGGGGTCCTCGCCCCAGGTCGTAGGGGACGGCGGGCGGAGTTCCTGACTTCCGGGCTCGCACCCGGTGACAGTGGCGGGACCGCGCCGGATTCGCACCGGCTTCCTCCTGTTGCTTCGCCGTTCGGATCTCACCCTAACGGGCCGTTAGCATCCAGCCCATGCCCCAGGACCGTGAACGCCCCGACGCCTGCCCCGGCGCGGTCGACGTGCACCGGGCCGCCGACGGCGGGCTGGCCCGCGTCCGGGTGCCCGGCGGCACCCTGTCGGCGGACCGGTTCGACGCGCTGCGCAGCGCCGCGCTGGACCTCGGCGACGGGTGGCTCGAACTGACCTCGCGGGCGAACGTGCAGATCAGGGGCCTGGCACCGGGCGCGGAGCACGAGCTGGGCGCGCGACTGCGCGACGCCGGGCTGCTGCCCTCGCTGACCCACGAGCGGGTGCGCAACATCGTCGCCGCGCCGCTGGAGGACAACCAGGACCTGGTCGACGCGCTCGACCGGGCGCTGTGTCGGGTTCCCGAACTGGCCGACCTGCCGGGCCGCTTCCTGGTCACGGTGGGTGCGGCGGTGAGCGGCCTGGGCGGTGACGTCGGGCTCGTCGGCGACGCGTTGTTCCTGGCCGGCCGGGACAGCGGGCTCCGCGTGGCGGACCCGGTGGCCGCCGTGGTCGAGGCCGCGCGGCTGTTCCAGCGGTCGCGCGGCACCGCGTGGCGGCTGTCCGAAGTGGACGGCGGTGTGCGGAAGATCACGGCCGCCCTGGGCGTGCCAGGACCGGATGCCGTTGCCCCGGCTGTGATCCCGGTCGCACCGGGCCCGGTCGGCGACCGGGTGGTGGCGGGCGTGCCGCTGGGCAGGCTCGACGCGCGGCTGCTCGCGGGCGTGCCGGTGCGGCTCACGCCGTGGCGGAGCCTGGTGGTGCCGGCGGGCGCGGACACGTCCGGCCTGTTCACCGACCCCGGCTCGCCGTGGCACGGGGTCAGCGCGTGCACCGGGCGGCCCGGCTGCGCGAAGTCGCTCGCGGACGTCCGGGCGGACGCGGCGAGGTGGATCGGCACGCCGCACACCGGCCCGGTGCACTGGTCGGGCTGCGCGCGGCGGTGTGGTCGCCCGGCGGGCGACGTGGTGGAGTTCGTCGCGACCGGCGACGGGTACGAGGAGATCAGGTGACCAGCTACATCAAGGACGGCGCGGAGATCTACCGCCGCTCGTTCGCCACCATCCGCGCCGAGGCGGACCTGACCGGGCTGCCGGCGGACGTCGCGCGGGTCGCCGTGCGGATGATCCACGCCTGCGGCATGGTCGACCTGGTCCGCGACCTCGCGTACTCGCCCGGCGTCGTGTCCGCCGCGCGGGAGGCGCTGCTGGCCGGCGCGCCGATCCTGTGCGACGCGCAGATGGTCGCCTCGGGCGTCACCCGGCGCAGGCTGCCCGCGGACAACGAGGTGCTGTGCGCGCTGGGCGACCCGCGCGTGCCCGCGCTGGCGGCCGAGCTGGGCAACACCCGCAGCGCCGCCGCGCTGGAGCTGTGGGGCGACCGGCTCGGCGGCGCGGTGGTCGCCATCGGCAACGCGCCGACCGCGCTGTTCCACCTGCTCGACCTCGTCGCGGCGGGCGCGCCGAAGCCGGCGGCCGTGCTGGGCATCCCGGTCGGCTTCATCGGCGCGGCCGAGTCCAAGCAGGCACTGGCGGAGAGCGCCCTGGAGCACCTGGTCGTGCACGGGCGGCGTGGCGGCAGCGCCATGACCGCGGCGGCCGTCAACGCGATCGCGAGCGAGGAAGAATGACCGGCAGGCTGTACGGCGTCGGAGTGGGTCCGGGCGACCCCGAACTGGTGACGGTCAAGGCCGCGCGCCTGATCGGCGAGGCGGACGTCGTCGTGTTCCACAGCGCGCGGCACGGCCGCAGCGTGGCGCGCCGGATCGCCGAGCCCTACCTGCGCGGCGACCAGGTCGAGGAGCAGCTCGTCTACCCGGTGACGACCGAGGACTCCGACGACTACCAGGGCGAGATCGACGCGTTCTACGCGGAGAGCGCCGCCCGCCTGGCCGCCCACCTGGACGCGGGCCGGACGGTGGTGGTGCTGGCCGCGGGCGACCCGTTCTTCTACGGCTCGTACATGCACCTGCACAAGCGGCTGGCGGACCGCTACCCGGCGGAGGTCGTGCCCGGTGTGACGTCGGTGAGCGCCGGCGCGGCCGTGCTCGGCAGGCCGCTGGTGGAGCGGGACGAGGTGCTGACCGTGCTGCCCGGCACGCTGCCGGCGGAGGTGCTGGCGGAGCACCTGGCGGGCGGGGACCCGGTGGCGGTGATGAAGCTGGGCCGCACGTTCCCGACCGTGCGGGCGGCGCTGGAGCGGTCCGGGCGGCTGGCCGAGGCGTGGTACGTGGAGCGGGCGACGACGGGCAAGCAGCGCACCGCGCCGCTGTCCGAAGTGGACGCCGACGGCGTGCCGTACTTCTCGCTCGCCCTGCTGCCCAGCAAGGCCGGCCCGGTGGCGGGGAACGGCGTGCGGGCCGACGGCGACGCCGCACAAGCCGATGCGCACGCCGCACGGATCGACGCGCACGCCGCACGGGCTGACGCGCACGCCGCACGGGCCGGTGCGGGGAACTCGCGGGCGGACGCGGAAGGCGCGCGGGCGGGTGCCGGCGAGGTGGTCGTCGTCGGCCTGGGCCCGGCCGGTCCCGAGTGGCTCACCCCCGAGGCGCGTGACGCGCTGGCCGCCGCCGACGACCTCGTCGGGTACGTCACCTACCTGGACCGCGTCACGACCGGCCCCCGGCAGCGCAGGCACGCCTCGGACAACAAGGTCGAGTCCGAGCGGGCCGCGTTCGCGCTGGACCTGGCCCGGCGCGGCAGGCGGGTCGCGGTCGTGTCGTCCGGCGACCCCGGCGTGTTCGCGATGGCCAGCGCCGTGCTGGAGGTCGCCGCCGAGGAGCAGTTCGCCGACGTCCCGGTGCGGGTGCTGCCCGGCCTGACCGCCGCGCACGCCGTCGCCAGCCGGGTCGGCGCGCCGCTGGGCCACGACTACTGCGTGGTGTCGCTGTCGGACCGGCTCAAGCCGTGGGACGTCATCGCCGGCCGGTTGGAGGCCGCCGCCGGGGCCGACCTGGTGCTCGCGATCTACAACCCGGCGTCGCGCAGCCGCACCTGGCAGGTGGAGGCGGCCCGCGACCTGCTGCTGCGCCACCGGTCACCCGACACGCCCGTGGTGATCGGGCGGGACGTCGGCGGGCCGGAGGAGACCGTCCGGGTGGTGCGGCTGGCCGACCTCGACCCGGCCGCCGTGGACATGCGGTGCCTGCTCCTGGTCGGGTCCTCGCAGACCCGGCGCACGGACCGGGGAACGGTGTTCACCCCTCGCCGCTACCCGGGGTGAGCCGGTCCGGGGTGCCGGTCACGCGGGGCAGGCACCCCGTCCGGCGCCGGCGTGGGCCGTCCGCCGGCACGCCGCGGCCCGGCACCCCGCTACCCGCCGTGAGCGGGGCCGGCGTCCCACCCGCCGACCGCCGCGAGCCAGGCCAGCGCCTCGTCGACCGTCGGCACGGTCGGCGCGTCCGGCGCGGGCGGCCGGCGCACGACCACCACCGGCAGGCCGAGGCGTCGGGCGGCGACGAGTTTCGCGGCGGTCATCGCCCCACCGCTGTCCTTGGTGACCAGCACCTCCACGCCGTGCCGGCGCATCAGCCCCACCTCGCCCGCCACGGTGTACGGGCCGCGGTCGAGGACGACGTCCAGCGCGGTCGGCTCCTCGGGCGGGTCCACCACCCGCGCCACGCCGCACGCGAACGCGCCGAGCGCCTGCCGCCCCGTGGTGACGAACGCGCGCCGCGCGCCGACCACCGCCGCCGCCTCGGCCACCGAGTCGACCCACGTCCAGCGGTCGCCCTCGCCCTCCGCCCAGCCGGGGCGGCGCAGCACCAGGAACGGCACGCCCACTTCGGCGGTCGCCGCGAGCGCGTTGGCCGTGATGCGGTCGGCGAACGGGTGCGTCGCGTCCACCACGGCGTCGACCCGTTCCGCCCGCAGGTAGGCCACCAGGCCGGGCACCCCGCCGAACCCGCCGACGCGCACCTCGCCCGCCGGCAGCCTGGGCGACGCGACGCGCCCGGCCAGGGACGACACCACGCGCGGACCGGCGGGCACCCGCGCGGCGAGTTCCCGCGCCTCGCCCGTGCCACCCAGCACCAACACCGTTCTCACCGCTGTTGCATCCTGACGTCGTGAACCTGCGTTACGGGTGGACGACCGGCGCTTGCGCCACCGCCGCGACCACCGCGGCGTACACCGCGCTGCTCACCGGCGAGTTCCCGGACCCGGTCGGCATCCTGCTCCCCAAGGGCCGGACCCCGGAGTTCGCCCTCGCCCGCGAGGAGCTGACCGACGACCACGCGTACGCGGCGGTCGTGAAGGACGCCGGCGACGACCCGGACGTGACGCACGGCGCGCTGGTCCAGGTCACGGTCCGCCACGGCGAGCCGGGCACGGGCGTGGTGTTCCGCGCGGGCCGCGGCGTCGGCACGGTCACCAAACCGGGGCTGCCGCTGGCCGTCGGCGAACCCGCGATCAACCCGGTGCCCCGGCGGATGATGCGCGAGCACGTCGAGCGCGTCGCCCGCGCGCACGGCGGCACCGGCGACGTCGTCGTCGAGGTGTCCGTCGAGCACGGCGAGGAGCTGGCGCGCAAGACGTGGAACCCGCGCCTGGGCATCCTCGGCGGGCTGTCCATCCTCGGCACCACGGGCGTGGTGGTGCCGTACTCGTGCTCGGCGTGGATCGACAGCATCCGGCGCGGCATCGACGTGGCCCGCGCCGAGGGGCTCCGGCACGTCGCCGGGTGCACCGGCAGCACGTCGGAGAGGGTCGCCGCGACCGTGCACGGGCTGCCGGAGAGCGCGCTGCTGGACATGGGCGACTTCGCGGGCGCGGTGCTGAAGTACCTCAAGCGGCACCCGGTGGACCGGCTGACCGTCGCGGGCGGTGTCGGCAAGCTGTCCAAGCTCGCCGACGGGCACCTCGACCTGCACTCGGGCCGCTCGCAGGTCAACCTCGACTTCCTGGCGTCGCTGGTGGGGGACCCCGCGCTCGCCGAGGCCGTCCGCGACGCCAACACCGCCCTCGGTGCGCTCCAGGTGTGCCAGGCGGCGGGCGTGCCGCTGGGCGACCTGGTGGCGGAGCGGGCCAAGGCCACCGCGGACGGCGTGCTGAAGGGCGCGCCGGTCACCGTCGACGTGATCGTGATCGACCGCGCGGGCACCATCGTGGGCCGGGCCGGCCAGGGCTGAGCCGCGCGCCGGCCCACACCCACCGCACGGCGTCACGGGCCGGCGGGCAGGCGTCACGAGCGGCAGCGCGCCGTCGAGTAGAGGTGGCTGTCGGTGAAGCCCTCGGCGGCCAGCACCCCGCCCACGACGATCACCGCCGTCCGCCTGATCCCCGCCTCCCCGACCTGGCCGGCGATCGTGGCGAGCGTCCCCCGGAGCACCAGCTCGTCGGCGCGGCTCGCGCAGGCGACCACCGCCGCCGGGCAGTCCGGCCCGTAGTTCGGCAGCAGCTCCGCGACCACCTCGGTGATCCGCTGGACGGCGAGGTGCAGCACGAGCGTGGCGCGGGACCGGCCGAGCGTCGCGAGGTCCTCGCCGGGCGGCATCGGGGTGGCGCGGGCGGCGGTCCGGGTCAGGATGACGGTCTGGCCGACGCCGGGCACGGTCAGCTCCCGGCGCAGCGACGCCGCCGCCGCCGCGAACGCGGGCACGCCGGGCGTCACGTCGTACGGGATGCCCAGGGCGTCGAGCCGGCGCATCTGCTCGGCCATCGCGCTGTACACCGACGGGTCGCCGGAGTGCAGCCGCGCCACGTCCGCGCCCGCCTCGTGCGCGGCGGCGAACTCGGCCGTGATCCGGTCGAGGTCCAGGTTGGCGGTGTCGACCAGGCGGGCGCCCGGCGGGCAGTGCGCCAGCACCTCGGTCGGCACCAGCGCGCCCGCGTACAGGCACACCGGGGACGCCTCCAGCAGCCGGACGGCGCGCAACGTCAACAGGTCGGCCGCACCCGGCCCCGCGCCGATGAAGTGGACGGTCACTGGTTCTCCTCCATCACGAATCCCCGCTCCACCGGCGAGCCGGTGTCGTCCTTGGTCACGGACCACGTGGTCACCGGCATGTGCGGACGCCAGCCGGTGAACCCGCCCACCGGCGCGTCCCGGCTGACCGAGAGCCTGGTCAGCGAACCGCCCAGCACGCCGCGCCACCGGGCGAGCGCGGACTCGGACTCCAGGGTGACGGCGTTGGCCACCAGCCGGCCGCCCGGCCGCAGGGCGTCCCAGCAGCGCTCGACCACGCCGGGCGCGGTCAGGCCGCCGCCGATGAACACGGCGTCCGGCGTCGGCAGGTCCAGCGCGCCGGGGCTCGCGCCCACGACCACCTCGACACCCGGCACGCCCAGCGCGGTGGCGTTCCGGCCGATCCGGGCCGCGCGCACGGGGTCGCGCTCGACGGCGATCGCCCGGCACGCCGGGTGCGTCCGCGACCACTCGACGGCGATGCTGCCCGAACCCGCGCCCACGTCCCACAGCAGCTCGCCGGGGCGCGGCGCGAGCAGCGCCAGCGCCACGGCGCGCACCTCGCGCTTGGTGAGCTGCCCGTCGTGCTCGTAGGCGTCGTCGGGCAGGCCGGGCACCAGCGAGTACCCGCCCGACCCGCACTCCACCGCCAGCACGTGCAGCGGGTCGGCGTCGGCCAGGTCGTGGTGCACGCGCTCGTCGGGCCCGCCCAACCGCTCCAGCACGGTCAGCCGGGCGTCGCCCGCCAGCGCGGCCACCTCCGCGGGCGACCCGCCCAGCACGAGCACCCGCCGACCGGGGTGCAGGTGGGGCACGAGCAGCGCCGCGGGTTTGCCGACCAGGCTCACCACGTCCACCGAGTCCAGCGCCCACCCGAGCCGGGCGCAGGCCAGCGACACCGACGACGGGTGCGGCAGCACGCGCACCGCGCCCGCGCCGAGCAGCCGGACCAGGGTCGAGCCGATGCCGTGGAACATCGGGTCGCCGCTGGCCAGCACGCACACCCGGCGACCGGCGTGCGCGGCCAGCAGGCCGGGCAGCGCGGGCAGCATCGGCGACGGCCACACCACCCGCTCGACGTCGCCGGGCACCAGCGCCACCTGGCGGGCGCTGCCCAGCACGACGTCGGCGGCGGCGAGCGCGCGGCGGGACGCCTCCGGCAGGCCGTCCCACCCGTCGGCCCCGATGCCGACGACGGTCAGCTCGCCGGCGGTCACACCGTGCCCAGCGCGCGCGTCACGGCGATCTCGATCACGACCCGCTCGGGGTTGGGCCGCGGCTGCCGGTACCGCTCGGCGTACCGGCGCTCGGCGTACGCCACCTGCTCCGCCTCCTGCCGGATCACCGCGCGGCCCTCCAGCGTCGACCACCGTGCGCCGTCCACCTGGCACACCGCGACCGCGGCGCCGTCCGGTCCGGCGGCCAGCACCTGGCGCACCTTGTGCGAGCCGCGCGAGGCGATGACCCGCGCGGTCGACGTCGCCACGTCGAGCGTGACGCCGACCGGCACGACGTGCGGGGTGCCGTCGACGCGCATCGTCGTCAGGGTGCACAGGTGGCGCTCGCTCCAGAACGCCCGGAAGTCCTCGCCTTTGGCAGACAGCATGGGTGCATCATGCGGCACCACCGCGCCGAGGTGGAAAACGCCGCGTCGGCCCGACCGACGACCGCGCGCCGGGCGGTCGTCGCGGTGACGCCGGGCACTACTCCGGGTCGCGCGCCCGGACCTCGTTGAGGTAGTTGTAGATCGTGTAGCGGGTGACGCCCAGCTCGCCGGCGAGGTGGTCGACGGAGTCCCGGATCAGGAACAGCCCGGCGGCGTCCAGGTCGCGCACCACCCGTGACTTGTGCGACTTCTTCATCAGCTCGACGGGCACGCCGACGGCGGCGATGGCCCGCTCGACCAGTAGCCTCCGCAGGGCACGCACATCGGTGGGCACCGCCCGCTCCTGCACCGCCCGGTCACCCGCCACCCGACCCCCCACCGCGCGCTCCTCCACCGCGCGCTTTTCCACCGGGCGCTCTCCCACCGGGCGCTCCTCCACCGGGCGGCCCTCCACCGCGAAGCCGCCGTCCCTCCCGACCCCGCCCGCGCCCCGCAGCCGCCGCAACACCCCCGCGAACCGCTCCACCGCCTCGGCCGTGGTGGACGCGTGCGGCGACAGCCGGACGTGCCCGGTGCGCACGGTGGCCGTGACACCCCCGTCCGCCAACGCCTCACCGACCACGGCGGCGGACACGTCGGGCAGCGCGAACGCCACGATGCCCGCCCGCCGGACCTGCTCGGACACCACCACCCCGCCCACCGAGCGGACCGCCTCGGCCAGCTCGTCGGCCCGCCGCACCACCCGCGCGCCGAGCGCGGGCACGCCCGCCAGCTCGACCAGCTCCAGCGCCGTGGCGAACGCGCCCGCCGCGACCGGGCTGAGGTTCGTGATCGACCACCCCGCCGCGCCGGGCGCCACGGGGTGGACCGAGTCGTCGAACAGCCCCGCGTCCACCGCGCCGGTCCACCCGGACACCACCGGGTCGAGCCGCTCCAGCGCCCGGTCCGACAGCGCCAGGAACCCGGTCGACCACCCGGCGCGCACCCACTTCTGGCCGCCCACCACCAGCACGTCCGCCGCCGCCCACGGCTCGTCCACGACGCCGAACCCCTGGATGCCGTCCACGACCAGCAGCCGGTCGCCGACCACGTCCCGCAGCGCCGCCAGGTCGGCGCGGTAGCCGGTGCGGAAGTCGACCGCGCTCACCGCCAGCGCCGTGACGTCGGCGGTCAGCGCGCCCGCGACGACGTCCGGCGTCACCGGGCCGGGCGGCAGCCGGCGCACCCGCGCGCGACCGGCCCGCACCCACGGGTAGGTGTTGGCCGGGAACTCGGCAGGCGACACGGCGACCTCGCCGGCCAGCCCCAGCGCCACCTGGAACAACCCCGTGCTGGTGTTCGGCACCAGTGCCACGTGGTCGACGTCGTGACCGCACAGCCGCGCCGCCGCGGCCCTGGCGCGGTCCTCCCACCGCATCAGCTCGTCCACGGTGGACGGCCCGGCGGAGGCGGACCGCTCCAGCAGGCGCGTCGTCTCCTCCACCACGGCGTGCGAGGGCGGCCCGAACCGGGCGAAGTCCAGGTAGCCCACCGGCTCCTGGAACTGGAGCAGGTACGACGACGGGATGCGCACGACCACCTGGGCACCTTCTCGGGGGAACCTCGGCCGGACCGCCGGGACGCCACCCGGCCCGACCCGCCGTCGGCGGGCGCGGACGGACCGCTCACCGTAGAGTACAACTCCGGGTTGAAGGCATCGACAAGACGTTGAACGGAATTCCGCGGGTGTCCGGCTCGTTGGACCGGGTATCCGGGGGCGCGAACCCCTCAGTCGAGCGAGGAGAACCTATGGCCACGGTGGAGCTGACCGCGGAGAACTTCGACGAGGTGGTCGGCGGCTCCGACATGGTCCTGGTCGACTTCTGGGCGGGCTGGTGCGGCCCGTGCCGGCAGTTCGCACCGGTCTACGAGAAGTCCGCCGAGAAGCACGGTGACATCGTGTTCGGCAAGGTCGACACCGAGGACCAGCAGCAGCTCGCCGCAGCGTTCGAGATCCGGTCGATCCCGACCCTGATGATCGTGCGCGACGGCGTGGTGCTGTACTCCCAGCCCGGCGCGCTGCCCGAAGCGGCGCTGGAGGACCTGATCGACCAGGCCCGCAAGGTCGACATGGACGAGGTGCGCAAGCAGGTGGCCGACCAGCAGGCGTGACCACCGGCTGTGCGGAGGGGCGGGGCCGCGTGCGGTCCCGCCCCTCCCCATGCCGGCCTGGCCGCCACGGCCCGCGCGGGGCACCGCGAGCCGGGTCACCGGCCTCCGCGGTGCGTCACGGCACCTGGTCGGGCAACCCGAGCAGCGGGAAGTGCTCCGCGCCCACGAACGACGTGATCCCCGCGATGAGGCCGTCCCGCAGGGTCAGCACGTTCACCGACCACGCCCGGTGCGCCCCGGTCGCCCCGTCCCACAGGTAGGCGGCCACGGCGGGCTGCCCGTTCGCGCCCACCAGCCGGTGCCGCCACGACCCGCACGAGGTCAGCGGCACCGTCACCGCGAAGTCCAGCACCGCCGCACGCCCCGCGTACCAGTGCGGCATCGGCGGCATCGACCAGGTCACGTCCTCGGTCAGCAGCGCGACGAAGGCGTCGGCGTCCCCGCGCTCCAGCGCGCCGGCGAACCCCGCGACGACCTCGCGCAGCCGCGCGTCGTCGACCTTGCGCAGGGCCTGCTGCTGGGTCACCGGCGGCACCTTCTCCGCGACGACCCGCCTCGCCCGCGCCAGCGCCGAGTTCACCGAGGTGGTGGTCGTGCCCATGCTCGCCGCGATCTCCGCCACCGAGAAGCCCAGCACCTCGAACAGCAGCAACGCCGCCCGCTGGTTGCCCGGCAGGTGCTGGAGCGCGGCGACGAACGCCAGCTCCACCGCCTCCCGCTGCTCGTACCGCGCGCCCGGACCGGCCGGCCCGTCGGCGAGCCCCGCGTCCGGGTACGGCCCGAGCCACGCCACGTCGGTCAGCGGCACGTCCCGCACCGCCCGGTCGCTCGACGGGCCGAGGTCCACCGGCAGCGCCCGCCTGCGCCGGTGCTCGACGGCGTCCAGGCAGGTGCGCGTGGCCACGGTGTACAGCCACGACCGCAGCGAGCCGCGCCCCTCGAACCGGGCCAGCCCCCGCCATGCCCGCACCAGCGCGTCCTGCAACGCGTCGTCGGCGTCGTGCGCCGACCCGAGCATCCGGTAGCAGTGCGCGTGCAGCTCGCGACGCAGTGGCTCGACCAAACGGGTGAACGCGGCGGCGTCGCCCGCCCGCGCGAGGCCCAGTTCGGCGTCCGCGGTGGGCGGCGTGGAAAAAACTTCGGTCACCCCGACGATTCTGCCTCGCGGTGGGAGTCACTTACCCCGAACGGGCGTCACCCCACACTGGAGGACCTATGAGCACCACACCTACCGTCACCATCGGCTCGCTGCGCGTGGACGACGCGTCCCTGCACTACGAGGTGCGCGGCCACGGCCCGCTGGTGGTGCTGGTCGGCGCGCCGATGGACGCCAGGTCGTTCGTCCCGCTGGCCGACCTGCTGGCGGTCGACCACACCGTGCTCACCACCGACCCGCGCGGCATCAACCGCAGCCCGGTGGACGACCCCGAGCGCGACTCAACGCCGGAAATGCGCGCCGACGACCTGCGCCGGCTGATCACCCACCTGGGCACCGGGCCGGCCGCGGTGCTGGGCTCCAGCGGCGGCGCGGTCAGCGCGCTGGCCCTCGCGCAGGCGCACCCCGAGGTCGTGCACACCGTCATCGCGCACGAACCGCCGCTGAACGAGCTGCTGGAGGACCGCGCGGAGCTGCGGGCGGGCACCGAGGAGATCATCGCCACCTACCTCGGGGGCGACCACGTCGGCGCGTTCCGGAAGTTCCTGGAGGTGGCGAACATCTTCCTGCCCGACGAGGTCGTCGAGCAGATCGCCGGCGGCGAGCGCGACGCCCAAGCCCTCGCGGACGACCACTACCAGCACGCGCACATGCTGCGCCCCACCACGCGGTGGGTGCCCGACCTGGACGCCCTGCGCGGGTCGGGGAGCCGGATCGTGGTCGGCATCGGCGAGGAGTCCGGCGGCCAGCTGTGCGACCGGACGTCGCGGGCGTTGGCGGCGGGGCTCGGCGTCGAGCCGACCCCGTTCCCCGGCGACCACGTCGGGTTCGCGGAGGTGCCCGAGGCGTTCGCGACGCGACTGCGCACCGTGCTGGGGAGCTGACGCACCGGCGGCACGGCTGCTCGCGGCCGTGCCGGTAAGGCGCGGTCGTGCACGACGAGCCGGTGGGGGCGCCGTTCCCGGCGCCCCCACCCTCGCGCGGGACCGCGGCGGCAGGCGGGTCCACCCGTCCTCTGCTTCCGGCGTCACGGCGGTGCCGTGCCGGTGAAACCCGGTGCTACCTGCTCTCATCTACGGGTAGGCCCACGGTCCTGGGCACCGGGGGTTCCCGGATGCGCCGTGCGTACACCCGGCGCGCAATGGGTAGTCCTGGGCCGAGGAGAGGAGGCGGCCCATGAACCACCCGGCCCGCGACCCGTCGGCACAGCACCACGACCACGACCCGTCGACCGCGGAACTGGTCGGCCGACTGTCCGAACAGGTCGGCAGGCTCGCCCGCGAGGAGATCAGCCTGGCGGTCGCCGAGGTGAAGACCAAGGGCAGGAACGTCGGCGTGGGCGCCGGGCTGCTGGGCGGCGCGGGCGTGCTCGCGTGGTTCGGTGTGATGGCGCTGATCGCGGGGCTCGTCCTGGTGCTGGCACTGGTGATGCCCGCGTGGCTGGCGGCGTTCGTCGTCGCCGTCGCGGTGTTCGCGGTCGCCGGTGTGCTCGCGCTGATCGGGCGCAAGCGGATCGACCGGGGCACGCCGCCCATCCCCGAGCAGGCCGTCAGCGGCGTGCAGCGGGACATCTCGCAGGTCAAGGAGAGGGCGCACCGATGAGCAAGGACGTTCCGCACGACCCGGCCGCGCTGCGCGCGGACATCGAGAAGACTCGTGGCGAACTCGGCGACACCGTGGAGGCATTGGTGCACAAGGCGGACGTGCCCGCCCGCGTGAAGGAGACCGCGCACGAGGGCGTTGAGCAGGTGAGGGAAGGCGCGACGACCGTGGCGGAACGGGTCAACACGGCCGCCGTCGTCGCGGCCGAGAAGGCGCAGGAGACCGCGGCGAAGGTCTCGACGCAGGTGTCGGACAAGGCGTCCCACGCGGTCGACGCCCTGCCGCCGCCGGTGGCCGAGCAGGTGCGCAGGCACCCGGCGGCGATCGCGGTGGGCGTGGCGGCGGTCGCGGTGCTGGTGTGGCGGCTGGTGCGCGGGAGCAGGTCATGAGCAAGCTGCTGTACCGGCCGCTCGGGATGCTGTTCAGCGTCCTGGGCGGCCTGGCCGCGAGCAAGCTGTTCGGGCAGGTGTGGAAGCTGATCAGCGGGGACAAGGTCGCGCCGAACCCGACCCAGCGGGATCGCGGGTGGGGCGAGGTGCTGCTCGCGGCGACCGTGCAGGGCGCGATCTTCGGCCTGGTCAAGGCCGCGATCGACCGCGGCGGGGCGACCGGTTACGACAAGCTGACCGGTGAGTGGCCGGGCGAAACCGAAGACGTGGACAAGTAACCACCACACCGTCCACTGAGGACGAAGCGCTCCACGGGCTGGGCGGTCGACACGACCGGTTCTTCCCCCGGGGTTCACCGACGCGGGTGTGGGCCCGGCCTGCACGAGGCCGGGCCCACACCTGTCCGGACGCGGCCGGCCCGTGGCCGAGAGCGACGTCGAGCCCCGGCCCCGTTGCCTTTCAGCCGAAGCCGGGCCTGGACCGCAGCAGTGCCGCGCCCAGCGGGGTGATGGTGTGCCGCACCGCCTTCCCCTCCCGGCTGGTGGTGATCAGGCCGGCGTTGCGCAGCACCGTCGCGTGCCGGCTCGCCGCCGCGGGCGAGATGGCGAGGCGGCGGGCCAGCTCGGTGGTGCCGCACCCCTCGGCGGTCACGGCCAGCGCGGCGGCGCGGGTGCGCCCCAGCAGCTCGCCGAGGGACCGCTCGCCGGACTCGTCGTCCTCCCACAGCCCGATGCCGGCCGCGTCGGCGTCGACGGCGGGCACGGCCAGGACCGGTGGCTCGCCCGCATCACCCGGACACTGGAGCAGTTCCACCTGCCCCGTGGAGAACAGCGTCGGCGTGATGACCAGACCGCGGCCCCGCAGGTGGACGTCCGCGTCGCGCGGGTGGCTCACCTGGAGCACCGGCGACCGCCAGCGCACCAGCGGTGGGCACAGGGTCGCGAGGAGCCGTTCGACACCGCCCTCGGCCATCGTGCGCGCGTAGCCCGCGCGGACCCCGGCGAGGTGCGACCGCACCCGCGCCCAGTGGGGGGCGATGGTCACCCGGTGGCAGGCCCGGAGCGCCGCGGCGAGCTGCCGCCTGGCCTCCCGGTCGCCGTCGACCAGGTCCGCGGCCCAGGTCCGGTGCGCGGGCTGGAAGGTGATCGCCTCCAGTTCGACGCGCATCAGCTCGCGCGGAGCCGCGAGGACGTTCTCGACCGCCTCCTCGATGCACGGCGTGTCGCCCGCGATGCTCGTGACGTCGAGCATCGGACCGCGCGCCGGCATCAACGCGGTCAACGGCTTCGCCGGCTCGCCCAGCCGGCCGCGCAGCGAGGAGCGCCAGGCGTGGAACACGGGCGTCCGGTCCCGGTCGCGCAGCAACTTCACGCTGTCGAACGTCTCGGCCGCCACGCCGATCGTCGTCGCCACCCGCGTCCGCGCCAAGTCCTCGGCGGTGAAGTGCACGCGTTTCACCCGATACCCCCCGGTCGGTCCGGGGTCCATTAAGCCACAACCGAAAGGATCGCGTGGCCCGCGCGCGGTCCGACACGCTGTGCCCCGCCTGGACGTCGTCGTCCACCTCCTCCGGAGGGGTCCGGAGGAGGACCGGCCTCACCACCCGAACCCCGGACGAGAGGGCTTCACCGTGAAACAACGACCCGTCATCCGCCGTCTGCTGCCGGTCCTGGCGGCCGTCACCGGACTGCTGCTCGGCACCGCCGGCGTGGGCACGGCGGCCACGCCCGACGAGGGCACGGCGTTCCGCGAGCAGGCCGCGGCGCTGGGCCTGTCCGCCGAGGAGGCCGACCGGCTCGGGTCCCGTGCGGACGCGTACGCGCGGCAGCTCGGCGGCACCCGGACGGCGATCAACAAGGTGGCGTTGGGACAGGGTGCGGAGCTGACGCTCGTCCTGCCCGGCGAGGCGCACGCGCGCGACCTGGGGGCCGGGGGCGGGGTGGACGCGGCCACCTCCACCTGCTTGGGCGGCTTCTTCTGCGCCTGGGCGGGAACCTACTACCAGGGCGACAACATCAAGTGGGCCGCCTGCCAGACGGTCCCGATCCCCTGGTACTCCGACGGCTCCTGGATCAACAACCAGACCACGGGCACCGTCGCGCAGTTCAAGAGCAGCGACGGCGTAACCCGCTGGGCGTCCCCGGCCTACGACAACGACCCGGTAGCCGACTGGCGCTGGGTGGCCTCAGTGAAGAACTGCTGACCCCTCCCGCTCGCCACCCCGCTCCCGCACGCGTTCCCACACGCGTTCCCACACGCGTTCCCGCCCCGCGAGACCGCGTCGGTGGTTCACGGCGCGAGTTCCGCCGATCACGCTTTTCGATCGGCGGAACTCGCCCCGTGAGCCGCCGACTCCCAGGCGGTCGAGCCGCCCGACGAAGGAGGGCAAATCAAACACAGCTGCTCCCAAGCCCACACCGCTCCCGCTCCCTAAATCCCTCCCCTCCCCTCACCTCCCCTCCCCCTCTCCCCGCCCCTCACCCTCCCCTCCCCCACCCCCTCACTCACACCAACCACCAGAACGCCACCCCACCCACCACCAGACCGAACGCACCACCACCCACCACCTGCGCCACCGTGTGATCGCCCAACGCCACCCGAGACCACCCCACCAGCGCCACCGCCGGCGAGAACACCAGCGTCCACAAGCCGAACGTCACGATCAGCACCCCCAGCGCGCCCGCCGCGACGGCGGTGTGCACGGAGATCTTCCACCCCCTCCCGCCCGGCACGGGCGCGGCGAACGTGACCGCGATGCTGACCACCAGACTCAGGAACATCGCCAACGCCAGCGCCAGCACCCGCTGCGGCGCGCCGGCGAGCGCCAGCACCGCGATCCCCGTGCCCAGCGAGGCCACGCAGGTGACCAGCGGGACCAGCCTGCCCTCGCGGTTGGTCACGTGGTGGCCGTCCCACCGGCCGCGCCGGGCACCGCGGACGACGACCGCCATCGGGATCACCGAGCCGGTCACGCCGACGACCGTGCCCCACACCAGGCTCTGGTACGGGTTCCCGGTGGCGTGCCAGGCGACCAGCAGCGGCAGGCTCAGCACGAGCACCCAGGGCGCGAGGATCTCGGTCACCATGCGGGCGAGCAGCGGCGGGGTGGGGGTGGCCATAACCGGAGCCTAGAACGACGCGGTCCACAGTGGAGCATTGTCCACACGCGACCACCGGTTGGGGTGATCGCGCCGAAGCACCGGAACAGGTATCACCGAATCACCGCCGACACCCTGACACCGCAGTCAGCCACACGACCGTCCCTTCAGGACATTCGTCCCCTCGCGACAGCCCCCATCACGCCGCGCACCGCCGCACGAACGCGAGGACGCGCTCGGCCGCGTCCATCCGGTGGCCGCAGTCCGGCCACACCTCGACCTCGGCGTGCGGGACGAGGTCGCGCATCCGGGCCGCCGCCTTCGCGCCGTCGTGCACGACGCTACGACCGCCGAACAGGGCGAGCACCGGCGCGCGGACGGCGCGCAACGCCTCGCCGAAGGGCACCTGCGGCGCGGGGCGGGCGCGGTACTCGGTGATGCCGGCCAGCACCAGCCGCACGTCGGCCCGCTCGGGGTCCAGTTCGCCCGCCCACCGCAGGAACCACCGCCACGCGCGCTCCGACCTGGTCAGCGCCGCCACCGCACCACGCCACAGCACGCCGAACGCGAACCCGGCCGTCACCGCCGTCGGGTCGATCAGGCTGAGCGAGGCGACCCTGGCCGGCGCGTGGACGGCCGCCGCGCACGCGTGCCACCCGCCCGTGGACGCGCCGACCAGGTGGGCGCGGTCCAGCCCGAGCCCGCCGATCAGCTCGCCCAGCCAGCGACCCCGGTCGGCGGCGTCCCGGATGGGCGCGGTCTGCACGCTCAGCCCGGCCTCGCCGAGGGTGTCCACGGCGTACACGGCGTGGTCGCGGGCGTAGCGGGCCGGTTCCGCGCCCCAGCCGAGGGCCGTCGCGGACAGTCCGGGCAGCAGCACGAGCGGCGGGCCGTCGCCGAACCGGTAGACCCTGGTGGTGCCGAAGGAGGTCGGCACGTCCAGCTCCCGGTCCGGTGGCGGGCACAGCGCCTGCGCGGCGCGGTAGGCGGCGAGGTAGCGCTCGTGGGCTTGCCGGTCGACGAACATCCCCGTTGTCATGCGGCGACCGTAGGATTCGGACCGCCCGCCCGTATTGGACGAAAGTAAACCCCGGCCGCGCCGGACGCCCGTAGGCTCGACGCGTGGCGGACTGGTCGATCGTCGTGCCGAGGCGGGCGGTCGAGCGCGCCGACCCCCTGGTGTTCGGCACGCCTGCCGTCGCGGGGGTGCTGTCCTACAGCGCGCACGACACGTCCGCCGGGCCGCAGCGCTGGACGGTGTCCCCGCTGGGCGCGGTCACCTTCACCATCGACCTGACGACACCCGACCGGGGCGGTCTGCCGTGGTCGCCGGTCATCGGCCCGCGCGACCGGCCGTTGACGGCCACGCAGTCCGGCCGGGCGGTCGGCATCACGGTCGGGCTGTCCCCGCCCGCCGCGCACGCCCTGTTCGGGCCGCTGCGCGAGCTGGCGAACACCACACCCGGACTGGTCGACCTGCTCGGCCGGGACGCGCACCTGCTCGCCGAGCGGCTGGCCGAGGTCGGGCGCCCCGCCCGAGCCGGGCAACCCGACCAGGCGGACCACCACCACCGCACAGCGCGACCGACGAACACCGCGCACCCGCCCCTGAGCACGCCCTGGCAGGCCCGCTTCCGACTCCTGGACCGCCTGCTGGCCGAGCGGCTGGCCAGGGGGCCCGCGCCGGACGACGCCGTCCGGGTGGCGTGGCGACGCCTCGCCGAGACCGGCGGCACGCTGCGCATCGGGGCGCTCGCGGACGAGATCGGCTGGACGCGGCAGCACCTCGTGACCCGGTTCCGCGACCAGCTCGGCCTGACCCCGAAGACCGCGGCGCGGACCCTGCGCCTGCACCGGGCGGCGTCGCTGCTGCCCACCGCGCCGCCGGCACGGGTCGCCGCCGACTGCGGCTACGCCGACCAGTCCCACCTGAACCGGGACTTCCGCGCCCTCACCGGCATCACGCCGACCGCCTACGCGGGACGGCGCGACCCGGCCCGCGCCCGCACCGGGTGACGGCGGGCCGACGCGCGGTGGCGAACCGGACGACCGCCCGTGACGACCAGGAGCACCCCGGCTCACCCGAACGGACGACAGCAGGCGCGACCCGCCCATGCCCGCCCCTGCACCCCCGCGCGACGCGAGTGCGGGCACAATGCCTGCCGTGACCACAGCCATCCACCAGAGGATCGCCGACGAGCTGGGCGTGCGCCCCGGACAGGTCAGCGCCGCCGTCGACCTGCTCGACGGCGGCTCGACCGTGCCGTTCATCGCCCGCTACCGCAAGGAGGCGACCGGCGCGCTGGACGACGCCCAGCTGCGCGCGCTGGAAGAGCGGCTGGGCTACCTGCGCGAGCTGGAGGAGCGCCGGGCCGCCGTGCTCGACTCCATCCGGTCGCAGGGGAAGCTCGACGACGCACTGGAAGCCTCGATCCTCGCCGCCGACTCCAAGGCCCGGCTCGAAGACCTGTACCTGCCCTACAAGCCCAAGCGGCGCACCAAGGCGCAGATCGCCCGCGAACAGGGCCTGGAGCCGCTGGCCGAGGGGCTGCTGGGCGACCCGTCGGTCGACCCGGCGCGGGCGGCCGAGCCCTACCTGACCGAGGAGGTCCCGGACGTCGCCGCCGCGCTCCAGGGCGCGCGGGCCATCCTCGTCGAGCGGTTCGGCGAGGACGGCGACCTCATCGGCGAGCTGCGCGAGCGCATGTGGGCGCAGGGCCGGGTCTCCTCCAAGGTCCGCGAGGGCAAGGAGGAGGAGGGCGCCAAGTTCTCCGACTACTTCGACTTCTCCGAACCCTTCACCAAGCTGCCCTCGCACCGCATCCTGGCGCTGTTCCGGGGCGAGAAGGAGGACGTCCTCGACCTCCAGCTCGACCCCGGCGACGACGAGGAGCCCACCGGCTACGAGGCCCGCATCGCCGCCCGGTTCGGCGTCGACGACCAAGGCCGCCCGGCGGACCGCTGGCTCGCCGACACGGTGCGCTGGGCCTGGCGCACCAGGATCCTCGTGCACCTGGGCATCGACCTCCGGTCGCGGCTGCGCCAGTTCGCCGAGGACGAGGCCGTCAAGGTGTTCGCCTCGAACCTGCGCGACCTGCTGCTCGCCGCGCCCGCGGGCACCCGCGCGACGATGGGCCTCGACCCCGGCTTCCGCACCGGTGTCAAGGTGGCCGTGGTGGACGCGACCGGCAAGGTCGTCGCCACCGACACGATCTTCCCGCACGTGCCCGCGAACCGCTGGGACGAGTCGATCGCCAAGCTCGCCGCCCTCGCCCACCGGCACCGGGTCGAGCTGATCGCCATCGGCAACGGCACGGCGTCGCGCGAGACCGACAAGCTGGCCGCCGACCTGCTCAAGCGGCACGCCGACCTCAAGCTCACCAAGGTCGTGGTGTCCGAGGCGGGCGCGTCGGTGTACTCCGCGTCCGCGTTCGCGTCCGCCGAGCTGCCCGACCTGGACGTGTCGCTGCGCGGCGCGGTCTCCATCGCCCGCCGGTTGCAGGACCCGCTGGCCGAGCTGGTCAAGATCGACCCGAAGTCCATCGGCGTCGGCCAGTACCAGCACGACCTGGCCGAGTCGAAGCTGTCCCGCTCGCTCGACGCCGTGGTCGAGGACTGCGTGAACGCCGTCGGCGTCGACCTGAACACGGCGTCCGCGCCGCTGCTGACCCGCGTCTCCGGCATCACCGCCGGGCTCGCGGAGAACATCGTGCAGCACCGCGACGCGCACGGCCCGTTCCGCTCGCGCACGGCGTTGAAGGACGTGCCGCGCCTCGGCCCGAAGGCGTTCGAGCAGTGCGCGGGCTTCCTGCGCATCCCCAACGGCGACGACCCGCTGGACGCCTCCTCGGTGCACCCAGAGGCGTACCCGGTGGTGCGGCGCATCCAGCAGCACGCCAAGGCCGAGCTGATCGGCAACACGGCGGTGCTGAAGTCGTTGCGCCCGCAGGACTTCGTGGACGACAAGTTCGGCCTGCCGACGGTCACCGACATCCTGCGCGAGCTGGAGAAGCCGGGCCGCGACCCGCGCCCGGCGTTCAAGACCGCGACGTTCGCCGACGGGGTGGAGAAGATCGCCGACCTCAAGCCCGGCATGGTGCTGGAGGGCGTCGTCACGAACGTGGCGGCGTTCGGCGCGTTCGTCGACATCGGCGTGCACCAGGACGGCCTGGTGCACATCTCGGCGCTGTCGGACACCTACGTCAAGGACCCGCGCGACGTGGTGAAGTCCGGCGACGTGGTGCGGGTGAAGGTGCTGGAGGTCGACATCGCCCGCAAGCGCATCGGGCTCAGCCTGCGGTTGCAGGACGAGCCGGGCCGGAAGGCGCCCCAGCGCGACCAGCCGCGGCGCGAGCAGCAGCGCGGCGGCGGGCGGCCCGGCAGGCAGCAGCGGCAGCCGGAGCGGCCGCCCGCGAACGGCGCGATGGCGGAAGCCCTGCGCCGCGCGGGGCTTGGCGGGTCGAAGTAGGGGTACCCGGCTGGGCATGAGGGTCGTCGTCACGGGTGCCAGCGGCAGCGTGGGTACGGCCCTGCGCCGGGTCCTGCACGCCGACGTGCCGGGTGCGGACGTGCTGGGCGTCGCCCGCCGGGTGCCGGCGACGCCCCGGGGCGCGCCGCGCGGGCCGGGCGCGGGGCCGCCCCGCACGTCCTGGCTGAGCTGCGACATCGGCGCGCCGTCCGCCGAGGCGGTGCTGACCAGGGCGTTCACCGGCGCGGACGCGGTGGTGCACCTGGCGTGGGCCGTCCAGCCCGGCCCGGAGGAGCCGGCGATGCGGCGCACCAACCTGGGCGGCAGCGCGCACGTCGTGCGCGCCGCCGAGCGGGCCGGGGTGCCGCGGGTCGTGGTGGCCTCGTCGGTCGCCGCGTACACGCCCGCGGACCACGCCGTGGACGAGGACTGGCCGTGTGGCGGCGTGCCCGGCAGCGCGTACAGCAGGCAGAAGGCCGAGCTGGAACGGCTGCTCGACGGTCACGACGTGGTGCGGATCAGGCCGTGCGCGGTCGTCCAGCCCGACGCGGGCGCGGAGGTCGGTCGCTGGGTGCTCAGCCCGCTGCTCCCGCCGTGCGCGCTCGGCCGGAAGTGGCTGCCGGTCCCGCTGTGGTCCGGGCTGCGGGCGCAGGTCGTGCACGCCGAGGACGTGGCGCGGGCGATCCTGGTGATCCTGCGCAAAGGGGCCACCGGCGCGTTCAACGTGGCGTCCGAGGAGGTGCTCGACGCGGACCAGTTGGCGCGGGTGTTCGGCGGCTTCCGGGTGCCGGTGCCGTTCGGGCTGCTGGAGGGCCTGGCGTGGCCGACCTGGCGGGCCGGGTTGCAGCCGATGCACCCCGGTTGGCTGCGGCTGGCCGACCGGGCTTCCATTGTGGACGTTTCCCGGCTGCGCGCGCTGGGGTGGCGGCCCCGGCACGCGCCGCGCGACGCGCTGGCCGAGTTCGTCGCCGCCGTGGCCGAGGGCCGGGGTTCGTGGGGACCGCTCGCGCCGCGTGCCGGCGGGCGGTGGCGCAGACTGGGGTGGGGTCGTCCGGTCAGGCAGAGCCAAGGGGGTTGAGTGAGCGACGTCGTGGACGCCGTGGTCATCGGGTCGGGTCCGAACGGGTTGGTGGCCGCGAACCTCCTGGCGGACGCCGGGTGGGACGTGCTGGTGCTGGAGGCGGCCGACGTGCCGGGTGGCGCGGTGCGCACCGCCGAGCTGACCGCGCCGGGGTTCCGCAACGACGTGTTCAGCGCGTTCTACCCGCTCGGCGCGGCCTCGCCGGTGATCGCCGGCCTCGACCTGGAGCGGCACGGGCTGCGGTGGCGACGCGCGCCCGAGGTGCTGGCGCACGTGCTGCCCGACGACCGGGCCGTGCTGCTGTCCCGTGACGTCGAGCGGACCGCCGCGTCGGTGGAGGCGTTCGGCGCGGGTGACGGCGCGGCGTGGCTCGCGGAGCACGCGCGCTGGCAACGGGTCCGCGACCCGCTGGTGGAGGCGCTGATGCGGCCGTTCCCGCCGGTGCGGGCCGGCGCCGGGCTGCTGGGCGCGCTGGGCGCGGCGGAGGCGTTGCGGTTCGGGCGGATGTTCGTGCAGTCCGTGCGCGCCTTCGGCGACGAGCGGTTCACCGGCGAGGGCGCGCCGTTGTTGTTGGCGGGTAACGCGATGCACACCGACCTCGGTCCGGACCAGGCGGGCAGCACGGCGTTCGGGTGGCTGCTGTCCATGCTGGGCCAGGACTTCGGCTACCCGGTGCCCGAGGGCGGCGCGGGGCGGCTCGCGGAGGCGTTGGTGAACCGGCTGGGCGGCCGGGTCGAGTGCGGGCGCGCGGTGACCGACGTCGTCGTCGCACAAGGGCGTGCGCTGGGCGTGCGGGACGCGTCCGGCGGCCTGGTGCGCGCCCGGAAGGCGGTGCTGGCCGACGTGCCCGCGCCGAACCTCTACCTCGGCCTGGTCGGTGCGGAGCACCTGCCCGCGCGGCTGCTGGACGACCTGCGCCGCTTCGAGTGGGACGACGCGACGGTGAAGGTGGACTGGGCGCTGTCCGGCCCGATCCCGTGGGCGGCGGCGGAGGCGAAGGGCGCGGGCACCGTGCACCTCGGCGGCGACCTCAACGGGTTGTCGGTCGGCAGCACCGAGATCGCCACCGGCCGCCTGCCGCGCACGCCGTTCGTGATCCTCGGGCAGATGACCACGGCCGACCCGACGCGGTCACCGGCCGGCACGGAGTCCGCGTGGGGCTACACGCACGTGCCGCGCGGCGAGAGCTGGAGCCCGGACCGGCTGCGCCGGCGGGCGGACCGGGTGGAGCAGCTGATCGAGCAGCACGCGCCGGGCTTCCGGGACCTCGTGCTGGCGCGGGCGATCCACGGTCCGGCCGACCTGGAGGCGCGCAACGCGAGCCTGGTCGGCGGCTCGATCAACGCGGGCACGGCGGCGATCCACCAGCAGCTGGTGTTCCGGCCGGTGCCGGGGCTGGGCCGGTCGGACACGCCGGTGGACCGGCTGTTCCTCGCCGGCGCGTCGGCGCACCCCGGCGGCGGGGTGCACGGGGCGGCGGGCGCGAACGCGGCGCGGGCGGCGTTGGCGCGCAACGGGCTCGCGGGCGACGGCTACCGCCTCCTCATGCGCGGCCTGCACCGGGCGGTCTACCGCTGAGACCGCCGCAGGCGGCACTCCCGACGAAGCGCGGTCCACCCCTGGCACCGCCGCGGGCGGGACGGCTGACGAAGCGCCGCAAGACGGCGCGCCAAGCCGAGCGTCGGCATGCGGCACGCCCGGCGGACGTCGAAGGGCGGCACGCGTGCGGCGGCGGTCGGAAGCGCGGCACGCGGAGCGGTTCCGGGCCGCGTGACCTAGCGGGTGGCCTGCCGCCGCTCCGCGAGGTCCGCGAACCGGCGCAGCGACTCCCGGTTGCGCGGCGTCAGCGCCAGCGCCTGGACGGGTGCGGGCAGCAGCGACAGCGGCCCCTTCTCGACCTCCTCGCGCATCCGCACGGTGGTCGCGCCGCCCGCCTCGATCAGGTCGAACCGGATGTGCGCCGCGCCGAGCGGCCACATCCGCGCGTCCAGCTCCAGCATCCGGCCGGCCACGACGGCGCGCACCGTCGTGATGTCCTTCACCTGGAGCGGCCACGGGCCGATGCTGTGGTGGATGCGGGCCCCTGGCGCGGGCCAGTCGGCGTCCACCTCGCGGATGTGCGCCGCGCCGACCACCCAGCTCGCGTACGACCAGCCGTCGGCCAGCACGCCGAACACCTGTTCCAGCGGTGCGGACACCCGCAGGCTCACTTCGACCATGAGCTGCGGGTTCCCGCGTCCTGACCGGCGGAAACCGCCCGCTCGGGTGCACTTGGCGCGGGATGGGGCGCCGGGCGCGCCTCGCGGAGCGCCCGGCACCCGCCCTAGAGGTACGAGCGCTGACCCCACGGCATCGCCGCGGCGAGCTGCGCGCGCCGGCCGATGTCGAGCTTCCGGTAGATCCGGGTGATGTGGAGTTCGACCGCCCGCGTCGACACCGAGAAGTGCTCGGCGATCTGGCGGTTGGTCATGCCCTCCAGCATCATCAGCGCGATCCGGTGCTCGTGCGGCGTCAACGGCTCGCGCGACCGCGCGGCCTCGGCGCTCTGCCCGTCCCGCGGCCGGACCATGCCCGGCACCCGCTCACCCTCCGGCACACCCAGCAGCACGTGCCACTGCCGGATGCGGACCTCGGCGACGGACTGCGACCGGACGTACGGGTCGCCCCGCACCAGGTCGCGCGCCGCGGCCTCGTCAGGCACCTGGCAGATCAGCAGCACACCGGAGCCATCGGCCCACGGTCCGGTGCCGACCAGCACGCCCTGTTCGGCGAGCGGACGCCAGTATTCGCGATGTGCCAGATGAATGGATCTCCGAACCTGTCGCGCATCACGAAATGTCAACTCGACGGCGAAAGCCACTGGACTGATCCCCATTTCATATCCGCGGCCGACTTTCGCCACATACTCAACTGGGGCCGTTATTCACTGTCAAGTGAGACACCTCACACGGGGGATGTCGAAACCTGATGGCAGCTATAGCCGCTTCTGGAACCAGTGGTCCGCATAGCGGTCGCAGTTGAACGGTGCTACCTCACGGTAACCGTGCCGCGCGTACAGCCGGCGGGCTTCCACCAGGTCAGCGCGCGTGTCCAGGCGGACGGTCGTGGCGCCAATCGAGACGGCGGCCTCCTCGACGGCGGCCAGCAGGGCTGCTCCCCCACCGAGGCCACGCGCGGCCGAATGGACGAACAGCCGTTTCAGTTCGGCGGTTTCCCCGGTCACCATGCGGAAGCCGGCGCAGCCCAGCGGCCGGCCGTCGACGCTTCCTACGAAAAACGCGGAGAGGTCGTCGGTAGGGTCGTCGGCGATCGCACCGGCCACCTCGTCGGCGGTCGCCGGGCGGCCGTAGTACCGCTCGATGATGTCCGCCAGGTAGGTGCGGATCAGGGTCTGCGCCTCGGTGCCCTCGGGGTCGACCGCGCGCACGGTCCAGGTGGTCACCGCCTGATTTTCACCTCGATTGCGCCATTCGGACACCTGGTTTTCACCATTCCGGACGCGTGTAAAGTCCACGGCCGTGGCAGCGCAACAGGTCCGGGTCGAGCGGGACGCGGCCGGTCTGGCCGTGCTCACCGTCGACGCTCCCCCGTTGAACCTCTACACCGTCGAGCTCCAGGACCTGCTGGACGCCGCGATCGGCGACCTGGAGGACCGGCCGGCGCGGGCGCTGCTGGTGCGGGCCGAGGGCCGGGTCGTCAGCGGCGGCGTGGACGTGAACCTGTTCGCCGCGCAGCGGACCCGCGCGCAGGCGAAGGCGTTGTTCGACCAGATGCTCGACCTGCCCGAACGGGTGGCGGCGCTGCCGTTCCCCACCGTGTTCGCCGCGCACGGGCTGTGCCTGACGTGGGCGTTCGAGGTCGCGGTCGCGTGCGACCTGCTGCTGGCCGCCGCGAGCGCGCGGTTCGGCCTGGTGGAGCAGGTCATCGGGTTGACCCCGACGATGGGCGGCACGCAGCGGCTGGCGGCCCGCGCGGGCGTGGGGCGGGCCAAGGAGCTGGTGATGACCGGCGACCAGTACGACGCCGCCACGCTGGAGCGGTGGCACGTGGTCAACCGCGTGCTGCCCGACGAGGGGTTCGACGACGCGGCGCTGCGGTTCGCGCAGGGGCTGGCCGCCGGGCCGACGCTGGCGCACGCCGCGACCAAGCAGGTGCTCGCGCACTACGAGCGCGGCGGTGTCGCGGAGGCGAGCGAGCACGTGACGTCCATCGCGGCCGACCTGTTCGACACCGAGGACCTCCAGGGCGGCGTGCGGTCGTTCCTGGCGGACGGGCCGGGCCGGGCGGCGTTCAGCGGTCGCTGAACCCCGACGGCAGAGCGGTCGCCGAGCCCCGACGGCCGTGGGCGCGACGCCGGGCGTGCGGCCCGCGGGTGCCACCCGGACCGCCGCTTCAGCGCGGGTCGTAGGCCGTGGGGCCGTACCAGGCCAGCGCCGACCGCAGTTCGGCCACGTCCCGCTCCCGGCGCTTGCGGTACCGCTCGTGCGAGATCGGGTAGACCCGCAGCCCGCCCTTGTGGCTCTGGAAGCTGCCGCGCCCCAGCGTCTTCGGCGGCTGCGCCGCGCCCACCAGCCACACCACGACCCACGGCCGCGAGTTCGGGCCCTCCACCTTGACCCGCGAGATCGCGTACCAGGGCAGCCGCCGCTTCTCCTCGCCGCCGGACACCGTGATCCCGTCCGGCCCGATGTCGATCGCCAGCGGCGTGCGCAGCGCGCCGACCAGCAGCCGCACAGCGACCAGCGCGAACACCGCGCACGCGACGAACGCCGCCGCGCGCACCCCCTGCGGCGCGCCGGCCGACGGGTCCACGATCGCGACGGAGACGAACGCGGCGACCGAGTGCGCCGCCGCCCACCCCAGCCCGACCAGGCGGGACGTCTTGAACCGCGCGCCGCTCTTCGTCAGCGGCGGCGTGCGGGGCCGGACCGGACCGCTCGCCGGCGGGACCGGCGCGGACGCCGCGCCCCGCGTCGCGGGTGCGGCCGACGCGGCGAACGACGGCGCGGGCGGCGGGTCCTCCACCAGCAGGCGGGTCGCCGGCTTGCGCTCGTCGGCGAGCACCCTGGTCGGCGGCTTGGCGGGCAGTTCGCGCAGCTCGGTGTGCCGCTGCTCGACCAGCGTCCGGACCTGCGCGGGCAGCCAGGACGGCTCGCTGGACGGCGGTCCGATCAGCTCCAGCAGCCGGGCGGGCGTCGGCCGGTGCGCGGGTTCGCGGACCAGGCACGGCACGATCAGCGGCACCAGGCCCGGCGGCACCCGTGCCAGGTCGGGCTCCTGGTGCACGACCCGGTAGACCAGCGCGGACGTCGCGCCCTCGCCGAACGGGCCCGCCCCGGTCGCCGCGTACACCAGCACGGAGCCGAGCGCGAAGACGTCGCTCTGCGGGGTGATCGCCGACCCGACGACCTGCTCGGGCGACAGGTAGCCGGGTGTGCCGAACACGATCCCGGCCTCGGTCAGCGCCGAGTGCTCCAGGGCGCGCGCGACGCCGAAGTCGATGACGCGGGGCCCGTCGTTGGCCAGCAGGACGTTGGACGGCTTCAGGTCGCGGTGCACCAGGCCCGCGCCGTGGATCGCGACCAGCGCCTCGGCCAGCCCGGCGGCGAGCCGCCGCACGGCGCGCTCGGGCAGCGGGCCGAAGTCGTGGACGGCCTGCTGGAGGGTCGGGCCCACCACGTACTCGGTGGCCATCCAGGGCCGGTCGGCGTCCGGGTCGGCGCCGACGACGGTGGCCGTCCAGAACCCGCCGACCGACCGCGCCATCTCGACCTCGCGCCGGAACCGCTCCCGGAACTGCGGGTCGTCCGCCAGCTCGGCGCGGGCCACCTTGACGGCGACCGGCCGCCCGCCGCGCGACCGGGCCAGGTAGACGGAACCCATCGCCCCTCGGCCCAGGGCGGCGAGCAGCGTGTAGTCGCCGATCCGCGGAGGGGCGTTCGGAGGCAGTGGCTGCACGGCACCCACATTAGTTGCGCCGGCGTCCCCGGTCGGCCAAGTCGAGTAGTTCTACCCACCACACCGATGTCGAGTGCCGCCCATCACAGCCCCGCGCCGCACCACGGCACCGCATTACACCACGCCGTGCCGCCACACCACCGCGCCGCCGCACCGCGCGGACCGCGTCACCGCCGGGGTCGACGCGCCTCGGCCCGCGCCACCAGCTCGGCCGCCCGCGAGTGCCACGAGTACGGTGCGACCGACGCGCGCAGGTCCTCCGCCGGCCGCGGGCCGCCCTCGGCGAGCGCTTGCCGCACCGCCGCCACGAACTCCGCGTGCCCCCGCGCCACCCGCACCCGGTCGCGGTACGCGGCCAGCTCGGCGAAGTCGGTGCTCACCACGGGCAGCCCGAGCGCCAGGTACTCCTTGAGCTTGATCGGGTTGGAGTGCCGGATCCAGTCGTTGTCCTGCCACGGCATGATCGCCACGTCGAACGCCGAGCCCCACGCCGGGATCGCCTCGTAGGGCCGGAAGCCGAACCAGTGGACGTTCGGGTACTTGTCGAACCGCTCCATCGGGTGGGTGGCGTCACCGACCAGCACGAGCGACGCGTCCGGCAGCTCGGCGGCCAGGCGTTCCAGCAGGTCGAAGTCGACCACGAAGTCGTCCAGCGCGCCGAAGAAGCCGATGCGCGGACCGTCGACCGCGCGGACCTCGCGCGGCCATTCGGACTCGGGGCGCGCGGTGAAGTGGTCGAGGTCGACGCCGTGGTCCAGGAAGTGGGCGCGGTCGCCGGTCCGGCCCCGCTCCTCGGCCATCAGCGCGTGGCTGACGTACACGACGTGGTCGGAGTGCTCCAGCAGCCGGTGCTCCAGGGCCCGGATCGCGGCGCGGTCGGCCTCCGGGAAGTCGGAGTGCCGGTCCGAGCGGTTGAACACCAGGCTGTGCCTGCGCATCGGGGCCACCACGTCCCAGGCGGTCGGGATGGTGACCATGATGACGGGGGTGCGCAGCCCGAGCGCCGCCGCGACCAGCCGCACCTGGGCGCGCACCAGGACGGCGTTCACCTTGCGCAGCAACGGCGATCCGTAGAACGGCAGCGGCAGCGGCGACATGACGTGGAAACCCGGCGCGGGACGGCGCACGAACTTGGCGACGCTGCGCAGCTTGCGCAGGACGCGCCGGGCGACGTGCGTGCTGTTGCCGGGCGTCGGCATCCTCATCCCGATGCTGTTGACCACCAGCACCTTCCGGTGTCCGGCGACCGACCTCATCAGCTGGAAGTCCGAGTGCGCCCGGTTGTGGTACCACCAGTCCTGGGCGGAGAAGCAGATCCAGCCGGGCGCGCCGCCGGGCCGGGCCGGCCAGCGCCGCCACCGCAGCAGGTCCACGACCGCCGTGCGGTGCTTGGGCGCTCGCGGCGCGCGGAGCAGTTCGTTGAGCAGCACCGCGCACCACATCGCGAACGCGGCCGGTCGGCCGCGGCGCTCGCGCACCAGCCGCACCCGGTTCGTGGTCGCCATCGACCACAGCACCGGCGACGTCGACTGCTCGCCGCCCAGGTGGACGGCGCGGGCGCGCGGCTCGTAGCGGACGCCGAACCCGCGCTCGCCGGCGCGCAGCATGTACTCGGTCTCCTCCGAGTACAGGAAGTAGCGCTCCTCCAACGTCCCCGTCGCCGCGCGGCACTCGCGCGACACCAGCCACGCGGCGCCGGTCACCCAGTCCGCCGCGCCGGGCGCGTCGTAGTGCCGCCGGGACACCACCAGCTCGCCCAGCGCGGCGAAGCGGCCCGCGCGGGTGCCGCCCAGCAGCGCCTCGCCCAGGGCGCGCAACGGGTTCGGCGCGCGGCGCAGGGACAGCTGCGGGCTGCCGTCGGCATCGGCGAGCCGGGGCGCGACGATGCCCGTGCCGGGTCGGGCCAGCGCGGCGCGCAGCAGCGTGATCGCGTCCGGCGCGAGCCGCACGTCCGGGTTGAGCACGAGGACGTCGCAGTCCGGCGCGGCGGCGAAGCCCGCGTTGACGCCGGCCGCGAACCCGTCGTTCGTCGGTCGCGCCACCACCAGGGCGTCGGGCGCGACCCGCGCCACGACGTCGAGGGTGTCGTCGGTGGACGCGTTGTCCACGACGATCACCCGACCGTCCGGAACGGGCTCCAGGGCGGCGGCGACGGACTCCAGGCACGCCGCCACCACGTCGGCACTCCGGTAGGTCACCACGACCACGGCGAGCGGCACGTCACTTCTCCCGGCTGAGGCGGAGGCGGAGGGCTTCGGACAGCAGGCGGAACGCGAACGGCAGGTCGTCGCGCAGGTAGCGCCGGGCCAGGCGGCGCGGTTCGAGCGCGAGGCGGTGCAGCCACTCCGCGCCCATCCGCTGCACCACGCCCGACGCGCGGCGGAACTCGCCCGCCGCCATCGGGATGCCCGCGCCGCAGCCGAGGAACCACGCGCGCGGCAGTTCGGCGCGCAGCAGCCGGATCAGGCGCTCCTGCTTGGGGAAGCCGAGGCCGACCAGCACGAGGTCCGGTTCGGCCGCCACGACCTTCGCCACGGTCCGCGCGGTCGCCTCCGGGTCGGTGTCGAACCCGTACGGCGGCGAGTCGGTGCCCGCCACCCTCAGACCGGGGAACCGCGCCCGCAGCACACCGGCGGCCTTCTCCGGGACGCCGGTGTCGCCGCCCAGCAGGTAGACGGCGCGGTCCTCCCGCGCGGCGGCCCCGGACAGCGTGAACACCAGGGACGCGCCGGTGACCCGCTCGGGCACCGGCACACCGGCCAGGCGGCCGGCCCACACCACGGGCATCCCGTCCGCGACGACCAGGTCGGACTCGGCCACCAGGGCGGCCAGCTCGGGCGCGCGGGTCGCCGCGCGGACGATGTCCACGTTCGCGGTGACGATCGCGCCGCCCTCGCCCCGCCGCCAGGACCGCGCGACGTGCTCGGCGACGCCGGACTCGCGGACGGACCACACGTCGACGGCGCCCACGCGGACGCGGGGCTGCGGGATCTGCGGCATATCCGCGTCATCGGGCGCGGGCGGGTCCCCGTTACCGCCGCGCCGACGTGATCGACGACGCGGTAACAGGGGCACCGGGCCACCGATATCGAGGTCATGTACGTCGCCTCCGTCCGACCGGCCGAGCGGGTCAAGGGCAAGGTGCCCGGCACCGTGGTCGCGTTGGGCACGGTGAGCCTGCTGACCGACGTGTCGGCCGAGATGATCACCGCGTTCATGCCCGTCTACCTGCTCTTCACGCTCCAGCTCGGCTACGCGCAGTTCGGCGTGCTGGACGGGCTCTACACGGGTGCGACGGCGGTGCTGCGGCTCGTCGGGGGCCACCTGTCCGACCGCACGCGCCGGCACAAGGCCGTCGCCGCCGTCGGCTACGGGCTGTCGGCGGCGACCAAGCTGGTGTTCCCGCTGGTCGGCGCGAACGCGTTCGGCATCGGCGCGGCGCTGGCCGCCGACCGCGCGGGGAAGGGCCTGCGCACCGCGCCGCGGGACGCGCTGATCTCCCTGGCCACGCCGCCGGACCGGCTCGGCGCGGCGTTCGGGCTGCACCGCGGCATGGACACGGTGGGCGCGCTGCTCGGCCCGCTGGTGACGTTCCTGCTGCTGGCCCAGCTCGGGATCGTGGCCGGCCCGGTGTTCGTGGTCAGCGCCTGCTTCGCGGTGATCGGCCTGATCGTGCTGGTCGCGTTCGTGCGGGAGCGGCCGGGCGAGCCGCGCGGCGGTCCGCGGCCGTCGGTCCGGGCGGGCCTGGCGCTGCTGAAGGACGCGGGCTACCGCAGGGTGACCGTCGCCGCGGCCGTGCTGGGGCTCGCGACGCTGTCCGACGCGTTCGTGTTCATCCTGGTGCAGAAGGCGACCGACGTGCCGCAGGCCGCCCTGCCGCTGATGCCGCTGGGCACCGCGCTGGTCTTCCTGGTCGCCGCCGCGCCGCTCGGCAGGCTCGCGGACCGGGTGGGCCGCTGGCGGGTGTTCCTCGCCGGGCACGTGCTGCTGCTCGCCGTGTACGCCCTGCTGCTCGTGCCGGGCACCGGCTACTTCGGCGTCGGCGCGGCGCTGCTGCTGCACGGCCTGTTCTACGCCGCCACGGACGGGGTGCTGCCCGCCCGCGTGAGCACCCAGGTCCCCGAGTCCTTGCGCGCGTCGGGCATCTCCGTCGTCCAAACGGGTCAAGCCCTCACCCGATTGGTGTCCTCGGTCGGATTCGGCTTCCTCCTCCAGTTCGCCTCGTTCGGCGTGGCGGTGCACACCGCGATCGCGGCGCTGGCGGTCACCGTCGTGCTGGCTTGGCGAATCACCTGATAAGGGTGCCCCTGAACCGATATCGTGGGCGCCTCTCGACGAAGCGATGCCGGAGCCGCCTTTGAAGCGTCCGTGGTGGGTCGTCCAACTGCTGTGGGCGGTGCCGTTGCTGCTCGGCGTGTCGGCCTTCGTGGTCTGGTTGCTGCTGCTGGGCAGCAAGGGCCAGGGCATCGCGGACGCGGTGTCGGTGCTGGTCGGCACGGCCTCGCTGGTCGTGACGGTGCTCGGCCTCCAGCACTCGGCGGTCAGCCGGGCCGCGGAGCCGAGGCCCACCGGGCCGCGCAGGCGGTGGCCGCGCTGGGCGCTGGCCGCGGCGGGCGCGGTGATCGGCGCGCTGGGCGGGTTGGGCTTCTGGCTGGTGGTGGTGAAGCCCGACGTGCCGGTCACGGACCTGGTGGAGGTCGCCAACGGCGACCGGATGGCCGACGGCGAGCAGGCCGGCTTCGCCGTGCCGGGCAAGCCGCCGGAACGGCGCTACCTGTTCTTCCGGCCGACCCTGGTCAACCACGAGTCGGTCGGCGACTGCGTCGGGTCAGCCCGGCTGGTGATCACGCTGGTGCGCGACGGGCGGAAGGACCCGCCGCTGGAGGAGCAGCTGTCCGGTCGGGAGGTCCGGCTGGACCTCGGGGGCACCACCCGCGAGGCGCGGGTGCTCATCACGCTGTCGATGCCGGACCGGGCCTGCGCCGTGGACCTGAGCCTCGCGGAAGCCGTTCTCTACAACTGAGGGGAACCAGCGATGACCAGTCGGGTGACCGCCGCGCTCGCCGCGGCGCTCGTGCTCACCTCGTGCACGGTCCCGGACACGTCCGCGTCGAAGTCCACCGGGCACACCCAGCTCGTGCGGGCGGTGACCGTCGGCGTGGGCACCGACATCCCCGGCCTGGCCGTGCTCGACCCCGACTCGCACGAGCGGCAGGGCTTCGACGTCGACCTGTACCGCTGGCTGGGCAACAACACCGAGCCGAAGTTCACCCCCGTCGAGGTGGACGTGCTGATCGCGAACCGGGTCAACGAGATCGCGCTGGGCCGCGTCCAGCTGGTGGTGCACACGTTCTCCATCACCGACGAGCGGCGCGGCAAGATCGGGTTCGCGGGGCCGTACCTGATCAGCCAGCAGGGCGTGCTGGTGCGCGAGGGCGACGACCGGATCAGGACGATCGACGACCTGGCCGGGAAGACGGTGTGCAGCCAGGCGGGCAGCACGTCCTACAACCAGCTCACGAGCGGTTCGCTCAAGGGCCGCGTGACCACGACCAGCGAGGACGGCACCCGGCAGTGCATCGACCGGCTGCTGCGCGGCGACGTCGACGCGGCGTCCACCGACCAGATCATCCTGCGCGGGTTCGCCCGGCAGACGCCGGGGCTGAAGGTGCTCGACCTGACCTTCGGCGCGCAGGAGCGCTACGGCGTCGGCCTGCCCAAGGGCGACCGGGCGCTGTGCGAGCAGATCACCGACGGCATCAGGTCCTTCATCACCGACGGCGCGTGGGACCAGTTCTTCCGCACGAACTTCGGCGAGGACCTCGACCTGGCGAGCCACAAGCCGGACCCGTACCGGCTCGACCCGTGCCCGTAGGCGGCGGCCGACCGTCCACAGCGGAGGTTCACCCGACCGGCGCGCCGGCGTCCGTCGGCTGGAACCGGTAGACGTGCACCTGGTACGGCCCGAAGTCGTCGACGATCCGGCCGTCCTCGATGGGCACCGTCCGGTCCTCGCCGACCACGGTCGCCGTGCCCGACCGCACCGGCACGGTGATCGTCACGCGGGCCGGGCCGCTGCGCGGGCGCGCGGTGTCGCCGTCGGTCTGGGCGATCACCCACCTGGCGCCCTCGGCCTCCTTGTGGAGCACGGACACCGGGACGCCGGTGTCGCTCACGGCGGGCGCCCCGCTCAGGTTGGCCGCGTTGAGCACGGGGGCGAGCGACTTGAGCCGCGCGTTCACCGCCTTGACCCGCGCGGTGATCTCCGGGCGGGTGAGCACGCTGGAGTACTCGCCCCTGCCCTCGGTGTAGAAGCTGTGCGCGAAGTAGTTGATGCCCGTCGCGCCGTGCAGGATGGTGTTCCACACGGCGGCTTCGAGCTGGTCGGGCGTGATGGTCTCGCCGTGCGTGTGCGGGTGCCCGGTCTCGACGAACCCGTACAGCGGCTTGTCCGGCCCGCACCACCGGCGCATGGTGTCGATGACCTCGCCGTAGCTGAACGCGCCGACCCGCTCGCCGCGGTCGGGGTGCGTCCACCCGTAGTAGTCGGCCGAGGCGATGTCCGCCGCCGCGCAGTAGGTCCGCATGTCCTCCTCGTAGGTCTTCTCCACGTGGCCGTAGCCGACGCCGCCGCCGGGCGTGCCCATCCACACGCCGAAGTTCAGGTACGTCGGTCGCGACGGGTCCTTGGCGCGGACCTCGTCCGCCTTGGCCAGGATCGCGGACGGCTGCATGTCGGGGTGGAACACGTCGCCGTAGACCTTGTTCATGTCCGGCTCGTCGGCGATCAGGTAGCCGACGTAGTTGCGCGCGTGCGCGGTGTCGGCGAGCACCTCGTCGACGCGCTTCGGGTCGGGGTAGGCGCGCCAGTCGGTCTCCAGCAGGCCCTCCTTGCGGAGGTACCACCACTCGTCCTCCCAGAGCCCGATGCCGAAGTCGACGCCGATCCCGCGGTACGCCCGGCCGAGCTTGTCGCCGTTCTCGACCGAGGACGGGTCCTGCATCCACACGTTGATCGGGAAGAGCCGCGGGTCGCCGGTGGGGTTCGGCCCGTTCGCCCACTTCGCGTAGTACCCGACCGGGGGCGAGGGCGGCGGGGGCGACGTCGGCGGCACCGGGTCCGGCGCGGGCGAGGCGGTGCACGCCGCGGCGACGAGCACCGCGGCCAGGGCCGGTCCGACGCGCCCGGTCACCGGGCCGAGCCGACCCGGCCGCGCGCCGCCAGGACCCGCTTGGCCTTCTCGAACCCGTCCGGTCCGAACAGCCGCATCGCCGCCGCCTTGGCCACGTGCCGCGCGCCGTCGCGCGCGACCCGCAGGGGGTGGCCCACGAACCGGTCCCTGGCCAGCACGCGGCCGTCCGGCTCGGGCACGTCGTCCAGCGCGTCGCCGAACAGCGCGCGGTAGGGCGCGGGCGACACCAGCCTGCCGCGGGTGCGGTTGCTCACGTTGCCGCCGTGCACGACCTGGAGCCAGCCCGGCGCGCCACCCAGCGACAGCACCGCGGCGTGCCGGTGCAGCCGGTTGTGCCAGTCCGCCCAGCACGTGATCGGCTCGTCCCAGCTCTCGCGCACGGACGCGAACGCGTTGTCCGGGTCGTGGTGCGCGAACACCCCGCCGGGGCTCTTGACCAGGCCGTTCGCCAGGTACACGGCGGTGCGGGGACCGGCCGGCACGGCCTGGAGGCGGGCGACGAAGTCCGCGGCCAGGCCGTCGTCGTTGTCGAGGTTGGTCGTGATCAGCCCGTCGCCCCTGGTCGGGAAGAGCCGCCCGATGTCCGCGAGCAGCTGGGCGCGGTCGACCCGCTCGCGGAACACCGGCGTGTACGCGTCGCCGTGCGCGCGGATGCGGTCCTTGAGCCACCGCGGGCTCTCGGGGTCGAAGTAGATGAGCCACCGGAAGTTCGTGGACGTCTGCGCGCGCACGGAGGGCAGGCAGTACCGCTCGAACAGCCCGACGCGCTCGGTCAACCACCCCTCCCGCGCCCGCACGATGCTCTCGGCACCGACGGACGGCAGGTTGAAGCGCGTCAGAATGACGTGGTCCATCACGACCCCTTCCCGTTGCCCGGTACATCGGGATCGGGGGCCGGCCGTTATCCGGGCGGTGATCACGGTCCGGACCGCCGGGCGACCGATCGTGCGCGGGCGGTTAACGATCCGTCGCCGCCACCGATGTGTAGGGCGTGACTGAAGCTCCGACACGACCCACGGTCGACGTCGTCGTACCCTGCTACAACTACGCGCGGTTCCTCCGGGCCTGCGTGCGCAGCGTGCTCGACCAGCCCGGCGTGGACGTCCGAGTCCTCGTCATCGACGACACCTCGACCGACGACACGCCCGAGGTGGTGGCGGAGCTGACCCGCGACCCGCGTGTCGAGGGCCGCCGTCACGAGGTCAACCGGGGCCACATCGCCACCTACAACGAGGGCCTGCTGGAGTGGGCCAAGGCCGACTACACGGTCCTGCTGTCCGCCGACGACCTGCTGGCGCCGGGCGCGCTCGCCCGCGCCGCCGCGGTGTTCGAGGCGAACCCGAACGTAGGCATGGTGTACGGGCGGGTGGTCTACTACACCGACGGGCCGGCGGGCGACGACGAGCCGGTCCTGCCCAGGATCATCGCTCCTCCGGCCGGGCGCACCGTCTGGTCCGGTGTGGACTGGATCGAGAACCGCTGCCGCACCGGGCAGAACGTGCTGTCCTCGCCCGAGGCCGTGGTGCGCACGTCGGTCCAGCAGCGGGTCGGCGGCTACCGGCCCGACCTGCCGCACGCGGGCGACCTGGAGATGTGGATGCGCATCGCGGCGGTGTCCGACATCGGCTACGTGCGCGGCAAACCCGCCGCGTACTACCGCGTGCACCAGCAGAGCATGTTCCGCACGCAGTTCTCGTCGGTGTTCGCGGACCTGGAGCAGCGGCGGGCCGTGTTCGACCGGTTCTTCACCGAGCACCCGGACCTGCCGCCCCGCCTCAAGAACCTGGCGAACCGGTCCATCGCGAAGGACGCCCTGTGGCGCGCCGTGCGCGCGTACGACCGGGACAAGCTGGACGAGATCCCCGCCGACGAGCTCGTCGCCTTCGCCCGCGACGTCTACCCGCACGCCGACCGGCTGCCCGAGTACCGGGCGCTGCGGCGGCGCAAGGCGCTGGGACCCGCGCTGTGCAGCCGCACGCAGGTGTTCGTCGGCGCGCACCTGGTCAAGCGCGGCCGGGGGCTGCTGTCCAAGCAGGTCTGGAAGTGGCGCGGGCAGTGACCACCCTGGAGGGCAAGGTCACCTCGGCGATCCGCTGGAGCGCGATCAACAGCCTGCTGCAACGGGTCTCCCAGGTCGGCGTCGGCATCCTGCTGGCGCGGCTCATCGCGCCCGAGCAGTTCGGCGTCTTCGCCGTCGCGCTGGTCGTGCTCAACATCGTGCTGAGCGTCAGCGAGATGGGCGTGAGCGTCGCGCTGGTGCGCACCGACGAGCCGGTCGCGGCGCTCGCGCCGACCGTCACCACGCTGTCCATCCTGTCCGGCTGCCTGCTGTGCGGCCTGTGCGTGGCGGGCGCGCCGTGGTTCGCGCGGGCGATGGACACCCCGCAGGCCACCGGCGTCATCCAGCTCATGTCGGTGGCGCTGGTCATCGCGGGCGCGTCGGCCGTGCCGGGCGCGCTGCTCCAGCGGGAGTTCCGGCAGGACCACAAATTCGCGGCCGACACGTCGGCGTTCGTCGTCGGCACGGCGGTGGTGGTCGTGCTGGCGCTGCTGGGGTTCGGCGCGTGGAGCCTCGCGTGGTCGCGGATCGCGACCAACCTGACCGCCGCCGTCGTCATGTTCTGGTTCACCGAGGAGCGGTACCGGCCGGGGTTCGACCGTGCGCGGGCCAAGGAGGTCCTCGCCTTCGGGCTGCCGCTCGCCGGCGCGTCGCTGCTGGTGTTCGGCGTGCTGAACGTGGACGGCATCATCGTGGGCAGCGTGCTCGGCACGGTGCCGCTCGGGTACTACCTGCTGGCGACGAACCTCGCGAACTGGCCGGTGGGCGCGTTCTCCCAGCCCGTGCGCAGCGTGTCGCTGGCGGCGTTCTCGAAGGTCCGCGACGACCCGGCGCTGTTCCAGCGCACGTTCGCGCGGGCGCTGGGGTTGTTGGCCCTGTTCACCGTGCCCGCCTGCGTGCTGCTGGCGGCGCTGGCCGACCCGCTGGTGCGCACCGTCTACGGCGAGCGCTGGGCGCCGGCCGCCGCCGCGCTGGCGGCCCTGGTGCTGCTGGGCGCGATGCGGGTGGCGCTGGAGCTGGGCTACGACTACCTGGCCAGCGCCGGGCGGTCGCGGGCCATCCTGGTCATCCACCTCGTCTGGCTCGCGGCGCTGGTGCCGTTGCTGGCGCTGGGCGCGCACCTGGACGGCATCCGGGGCGTGGCGCTGGCGCAGGGCGTCGTGGTGCTGCTGTTCATCGCGCCCGCCTACCTCGTCGCGTTCCGGCCCTACGGGCTGCGGGCGCGGGCGCTGGGCGCGGCCGTCGCGCGGCCGGTGCTCGGCGGCGCGGTCATGGTCGTGGTGGCCGAGTCGGTCCAGTGGTTCGTCCCGGACGCGTTGTGGCGCCTGGTCGTCGGCGCGCCACTGGCGCTGCTGGCGTACGCCGCCGTCGTCTTCCCCCTGCGCCACGAGGCGCTGGGACTGCTGCGAAGGGGTTAGCGTGAGGCCAGTCCAGGTGTTCCAGCGACGCGCGCACCAGGTGACGCGGATCGTCCGCGACCAGGGCGTGCGGCAACTCGGCGCACGCGCGCTGCGCACGGCGGCCAAGCGCCTTGGCGTCGACTCCGAGGTGTTCCCGGTGCGGCTCGACGACGTCCGGGCGGCCGACCTCGGCAGGCCGCGCCCCGTCGTGGTGCCGCCGATCCCGGCCGACGGCGCGCTGGCGGTCAACTGGGTGAGCACGCCGCCCGCGCCCGGTTCCGGCGGCCACACCACGATGTTCCGGCTCATCCAGCACCTGGAGTCGTTGGGCCACACGTGCCGCCTGTACCTGTACGACGTGTACGGCAGCCGAGCGGTGGACCACGAGCCCGTGATCCGCTCGGCCTACCCCGGTTTCCGTGGCCCGGTCCGCGACGTGACCGACGGCATGGCCGACGCGCACGCCGTGTTCGCCTCCGCGTGGATGACGGCGTACCCGGCGTTCAACGACCCGTGCGCGGGCAAGCGGTTCTACCTCGTGCAGGACTACGAGCCGTGGTTCTACCCGGTCGGCGACCTGTCCGCGCTGGCGGAGAACACCTACCGGATGGGCTTCCACGGCTTCACGGCGGGCCGCTTCCTGGCGGAGAAGCTGCGCGCCGACCTCGACATGCCCGCCGACTGGTTCGACTTCGGCTGCGACACCGACCGGTACCACCTCAAGGAGAACACGCGGCGCGACGGCGTCGTGTTCTACGCGCGGCGGCTCGCGCCCCGCCGGGCCATCGAGATCGGCCTGCTGGCCCTGGAGCTGTTCGCCGAGCGCCACCCGGAGATCACGATCCACACGTACGGCGAGAAGATCGGCTCCCTGGGCCCGCGCCACGTGGACCACGGCCTGGTCTCGCCCGACCAGCTCAACGACATCTACAACCGCTGCTACGCGGGCCTCACGCTGTCCATGACCAACGTGTCCCTGGTGCCGCACGAGATGCTGGCCGCCGGCTGCCTGCCCGTGGTCAACGACGCCCCGCACAACCGCGTCGTGCTGGACAACGACCACGTGCGCTACGCCCGCGCCACACCCCACGACCTGGCACGGGCGCTGTCCGACGCGGTCACCACCCCCGACTTCGCCACCGTGGCCCAGACCGCCTCCAGCAGCGTCGCCGGCCGCTCGTGGGACGCGGCCGGCCACGAACTGGAGAAGGTCCTCAGGCGCGAACTCTCCGCCTAGGCGGGCAGCGTAACGGTTCCCACCCCGGCCGGACCTCGGCGAGCCGCTCCACGACGAGCCCTTTCCGCGCCGCACAGACCCAGACCCTTGCTCGCGCAGCACAGCAGCCCCGCCTCGTGTTCTCCCCGTATGGCCTGCCCTGCGACCAGGCCATACGGGGAGAACACGACGCCCTTCCCACTCCTTGGCGGCCTGCCCAGCGGCGAGCGCCCGCTTTTGCGCTTTGACACCGAGCCCCACCGCACCGCTTGACAAGCGGTGGACAATAAAAAATCGGCGTGCACTCCGACAAAAATCGGAATACCCGCCGAACCTAGAACCAGGCTAGCCGCTGTGAGGGGCATGTGTCAACCCAGGGGTACGAAGAGGAATTGCGGTCCGAGCGCGGTTACATCGCCGGGCTCTACGCGCGGCTCGACGCCGAGCGCGCACGGGTGAAGGGCGAGTACGAAGCGGCGTTGCGGGGCAACGGCGGCACGGCCCTGGAGCGGGACGACGAGGTGCGCGCGCTGGCCAAGGAGGTCAAGCGCCTGGACATGGTGGACAACGGGCTCTGCTTCGGCCGGTTGGACAGCGTGTCGGGCGAGCGCTCGTACATCGGCCGCATCGGACTCTTCGACGACCGGAACGAGTACGAGCCGGTGCTGCTCGACTGGCGTGCGCCGGCGGCGCGCCCGTTCTACGTCGCCACCGCCGCGAACCCGGAGAACATGCGCCGCCGCCGCCAGTTCCACACCCGCGGGCGCCGGGTGGTCGACTTCACCGACGAGGTGCTCGGCCGGCCGAGCGGCGACGAGCGCGGTGACGCGGCGCTGCTCGCGGCGGTGAACGCGCCGCGCGGCGAGGGCATGCGCGACATCGTGGCGACGATCCAGGCCGAGCAGGACGAGATCATCCGGCACGAGCACCCCGGCGTGCTGGTGATCGAGGGCGGCCCCGGCACCGGGAAGACCGTGGTGGCGCTGCACCGCGTCGCCTACCTGCTGTACACCCAGCGGGAGCGGATGGAGCGCCACGGCGTGCTCGTGGTGGGGCCCAACCCGGCGTTCCTGAACCACATCGGCCGCGTGCTGCCGTCGCTGGGCGAGTCCGACGTGGTGTTCACGACCACCGGGAGCCTCGTGCCCGGCCTGCGCGTCACCGCCGAGGACGCGCCGGAGGTGGCGCGCCTCAAGGGTTCGCTGAAGATCCTCGACGTGCTGGCGGCGGCGGTCGCCGACCGGCAGCGGCTGCCGGAGCGCCCGGTGCCGATCGAGCTGGGCGGCGTCACGGGTCGGATCGACGCCGAGACCGCCGAGTGGGCCAGGCAGGAGGCGCGCGCGAGCGGGCTGCCGCACAACGAGGCCCGCGCGGTGTTCAGCGAGGTCCTCACGTGGGCGCTCACCGAGCGGGCGATCGGCCGCATCGGTCGCGGCTGGCTGACCAGGGACGACCGCGACGCGTGGGAACGCATGCGGGCGGACCTGGTCAAGGAGCTGGCGGAGGACGACGGGTTCACCGCCGTGCTGGACGAGCTGTGGCCGGTCCTGACGCCGGAAGCGCTGCTGTCCGCGCTGTACGAGTCACCCGAGCGGTTGCGGGCGGCGGGCGGCGACCCGGCGCTGGCGCGTGCGGACGGCGCCGCCTGGACGGTGTCGGACGTGCCGCTGCTGGACGAGCTGGTCGACCTGCTCGGCCGGGACAAGGCGGACGACCGGGCCGCCGAGCGGCGGCGGAAGGCGGAGGCCGAGTACGCCGAGGGCGTGCTGAACAGCCTCGTCGGGCGGCAGGACATGATGGACGACGAGGATCACCTGTTCGCCACGGACCTGCTCGACGCCGAGGACCTGGCGGACCGCTTCGTGGAGCGCGACACCCGCGAGCTGGTCGAGCGTGCCGCGGCGGACCGCGACTGGACCTACCGCCACGTCGTGGTCGACGAGGCGCAGGAACTGTCCGAAATGGACTGGCGGGTGCTGATGCGGCGCTGTCCCGGCAAGTCCTTCACGGTGGTCGGCGACCTCGCCCAGCGCCGGTCGGCCGCGGGCGCGACGTCGTGGGGCGCGGTGCTGGACCGGTACGCGCCCGGCCGCTGGGTCTACCGGTCGCTGACGGTGAACTACCGCACGCCGGCGGAGATCATGAGCGTCGCCGCCGGGGTGCTCGCCGAGTTCGCGCCTGACGTCCGGCCACCGGAATCGGTCCGCGCGTGCGGTGTGCGGCCGTGGGCGAGGCAGGTCGGCGGGGACGAACTGCCCGCCGCCGTCGAGGAGTTCGTCCGGGACGAGGCGGGTCGCGAGGGCACCAGCGTCGTGATCGGGCCTCCGGGGGTGCCGGGGGCGGTGACGGCGTCGGAGACGAAGGGGCTGGAGTACGACGCCGTGCTGGTGGTGGAGCCGGAACGCATCCTCGCCGAGGGGCCGCGCGGTGCGGCGGAGCTTTATGTCGCGTTGACCCGAGCGACGCAGCGGTTGGGGGTCCTGTACTCGGATCGGCTGCCGCGAGTGTTGAGCGGACTGGTGGAGCCGGAGGTCGGGGCTTCGGTCGGGGCTGGGGATCTGGTGTAGTCGCGCGCGGATCGGTGAGGGGTGAGAGGCGAATGGGGTCGGTGCGGCGCGTGGTCGAAGACGAAAAATGCGCTCGCCGCTGGGCAGGCCGCCGGGGGCGGAAAAGCGAAGGGCCTCGCCTTCCCCGGCGACCTGCGCGACCAGGCCGGGATTCGGGTGGGCGGCTTCAGCCCGGACCCGCGGTGGGTGGAGTTCGCGGTCCGGATGGCGGACCCCCGCAGTTCGCGTGCGGCTCGGAGGTGTTCCAGTCGAGTGCCGGCCGGGTCGTGCGCCGGGGTCAGAGGGGTGACGGGGAGGTGGCGTCCGGGACGAGGAGTCGCGCGGGGGTCGAGCCGTCGGCGGGCACCACGTGCACGGCCGCCAGCTTGGCGCCCTTGGGCACGGCCGCGAAGGCCAGGCGGTCGTCGTCCAGCCACGTGGCCTGGTCGTCGACGCCCGCCGTGCCGGGCAGCCGCCGCTCCTCGCCCGTCTTCAGGTCCAGCACCGCCAGGTCCCACGGGCCGAGCCGGCCGATGCGCTTCTTGTAGGCGATCTTCGTGCCGTCCGGTGACAGGGACGGGCATTCGGCGTCGCGGCGCAGCGACGTCACGCGCCGGTCCACCAGGTCGCCCTTCACCAGCCACGTGAACCCGCCCGAGGCGAGGGTCGCGTAGAACGTCCGGTCGTCCGCGCCCACCGTGAGGCCCCAGTAGTTCACGTCCTGTGCCGTGTGGAGGTTCCCCTCGACCTCGGCGGTGAAGCCCTCCAACGACTCCAGGGCCTCACCGCTGCGCAGGTCGAGGTAGCCGGTGCGCGTGGAGAACCCGCCGGGCACCGAGTACGAGTCGCCCGTCACGAACGACGTCCACGACACGACCTGCCCGGAGGCCGACACCTTCGCCCGGCTCGGCACGCCGGGCAGCGGGACGGTGCGGACCACCGCACCGTCGCGCGACACCTCGGCCGCGTAGCTCGGGCCCGGTCCGGCCAGGCGCAGGCACACGGTCGTGCCGCCGGCCCGGTACACCCGCTGGCACGCCAGGTCCGTGCCGCCGCGGGTCTCCGGCCGGGCCAGCGCGACCTGTTCGACCCGGCCCCGGCCGTCCGCCAGTTCCACGAACATCAGGTCGGCGTCCACGGCGGCGGCCGGGGCCGCCGGCCGGTCCTGCGCGACCCCCGCCACGTACACCGCGCCGGCCGCGGCGACCAGTACGATGGCGCTGACGGCGAGCACGATGCGACGCGCACCCAAATCCATCACCACCTGTAACGACAAGGCGCGAGTCGGCCGATTTCAGAGTAACAACACCTCGTGGTCACGCACCGAGGGTAAACGGGGATCGGGGAGCGGATGGATTTCTGGGGTGCCGTGCGGACGCTGCGGAGGCGGTGGTACGTCGCCGTGCCGTCCGCGGTGGTCGCGGTCGCGGTGGCCGCCGGCGTCTTCCTGTCGATCCCGACCCGCTACCAATCCTCGGGCGTGATGGTGCTGACCACGCCCGCGGCGGGCGGCACGTTCTCGCAGAAGGTCACGCCCGAGGAAGCGGTGAAGATCAACCCGCTGCTGGCGTTCGACGGCAGCCTGGCGACGACCTCGCAGATCCTGTCGCAGATCCTGGCCGACCCGAAGACCCGCGAGCAGCTGGGCATCGCCAAGGACTCGCCGACGAGCTTCACGGCGACCGGCGGCGGGCAGAACGGCCCGTTCCTGTTCGTCACGGGTGACAGCGAGACGCCCGAGCAGGCCGAGAAGATGGTCACGACGGTGATGGAGTTCGCCGCCAAGGAGCTGGAGGACCAGCAGCGCAAGCTGAAGGCGCCCGAGTCGACGTTCATCACCTCGCAGGTGATCGTGAACCCGACCGAGGCCGAGGCGCAGATCGGCGGCAAGGTCCGGTACGCGGGCGCGGCGTTCGTGCTGCTCATGCTGCTGACGACGGCGGCGACGTTCGGCTCGGACAGCGTGGCCAACCACCTGCGCCGTCGCCGGGAGCGGGCCGCGGGCACGACCGGGGACGACGCCGACCCGGACGAGGACGCCGCGCCGCGCGACGCGGCGCCGCAGGACGACGACCGCCCCGCGCCGAAGACGCCGAACCCGCCGCCGACCAACCACCAGGCCCGCGGGCAGGCCGACGGCGCGCCGCGCCGGTCGACGGCCCCGCCGGTGCGCCGCCCGCAGCCGACGGCCGCCGAGCGCACGGTGCAGGTGCCGCCGCCGAGCGCGGCCAAGCCGCCGACGCCGCCGGGCGGGCTGCCGGTGGCCCGACCCGCGCCGCCGCACCCGCAGGCCGGCGCGCAACCGGGGGCGCAAACGGGGGCGCGGCCGAACGCCCAACCCGGCGCCCTGCCCAAGGCCCAGCCGACCGCGAGCGAGCGGACGGTGAAGATCGCCGTGCCACCGCCCGCCCCACGAGCCGGGTGGCCGACCAGCGAAGAACGGCCTTGACCGAGCGGTTCCAGCGCGTGCGGCGGAAGGCCGACGGCGCGACGCTGGTCTGCGCCTACCTCCTGGCGCTGCTGATCATCCCGGCCCGGCTGGTGCTGTCGTTCGTGCCCATGACGCTGCCGCCCGCGCTGGTGCTGGCCCTGCTGCTGGGCGTGCTGTGGTTGTCCGCGCAGATGGTCGACACGCTGGGCATGGGCAAGGGCCTCAACGTCGTGCGCACCGCCGTGGCCCTGTACCTGGCCGCGCACCTGGCGACCTACGGCGTCGCCACCCGGCGCTGGCTGCCGGTGGACGAGCTGACCGTGGCCGACTCCAGCATCGTCCGGATCGTCGCGACGATCAGCGTCGCCGTCTTCGTCTGCGACGCGGTGCGCACCAGGGAACGCCTGGACAAGGTGTTGAAGCTGGTCCTCGGGTGCGCCGCGGCCATCGCGTTCATCGGCCTGGTGCAGTTCGGCACGGGCGTCGACCTCGCCGGGTACGTGAGCGTCCCCGGTCTGCGCACGCAGGAGAACGGCTACGCGGTGTTCGAGTCGCGGTCGGTCTTCCGCCGCCCCACCGGCACCACCAACCACCCCATCGAGTACGGCCTGGTGTGCGCGGTGGCCGTGCCGCTGGGCGCGCACTACGTCTTCAAGGCGCGCGACGAGGGCACGCCGCACGTCCGGTGGCTGGTGTGCCTGGGGCTGTGCGGCCTGGGCGCGATGACCTCGTTGTCCCGCACGGCGCTGGTGGTCCTGGCGGTGGCCGGCGTGGTCATGCTGATCACGCTGCCGCGGCGGCGGAAGATCACCGCGCTGGTCGTCGGCGGCGGGTTCTTCCTCGGCGCGAGCCTGGTGGTGCCGGGCCTGTTCGGCACGCTGCGCGGGATGTTCGCCAACATCGAGGACGACCCGAGCGTGAAGGCGCGCACCGCGGACTACGCGGCGGCGGCCGAGCAGATCGACCTGAACCCGTTGCTGGGCCGGGGTTTCGGGACGTTCCTGCCGGCGAAGTACACGATCCTGGACAACCAGTTCCTGCTGACCCTGATCGAGAACGGCTACCTCGGCCTGTTCGCGCTGATCGGCATGTTCCTGGCGGCGGGTTTCGCGGTGGTCCGCGTGCGGATGATCAGCCGGGACGAGCACCTGCGCGGCCTGGCGGCGTGCGTGCTGTCCGCCGTGCTGGCGGGCGGCATCGGGGCGATCACGTTCGACCTGCTGGGCTTCGGCGTGGCCACCGGCCTGGTGTTCACCATGATCGGCCTGGCCGGCGCGATGCTGCGGATCGCCAAGGCGGAGGCGGGGTCCGCCGAGCGGACCCCGTCCGGGACGCGTTAGCCGAGCAGGACGAGGCCCTTGTCGCCCTCGGCGTGGCGGTTGCCGCAGTCGGGGCACACCAGCCCGGCGTCGAGCCGCTGGCCGCACGAGCACACCCAACCCTTGTGCCGGGCGGGGTTGCCGGCGACGAAGGCGTGCGCGGGCACGTCCCTGGTCACGACGGACCCGGCGGCGGCGAAGGCGTGCTCGCCGATCTCCACCCCGCACACCACGACCGTGCCCGCGCCCAGCGACGCGCCGCGTCTGACCACAGTGGACAGCAGGGCGTCACCGGTGCGCCGGATCGCCGCTCGGGGCCGCAGGTCGTTGGTGAACAGCACGTTCGGCCCGAGGAAGACCTCGTCCTCGCACACCACGCCGTCGAACACCAGGGTGCCGTTCTTGACCGTCACCCGGTCGCCCAGCACCGCCGAGCCCTCCACGAACGCGTGGTCGCAGATGTTGCAGTCGCGCCCGACGCGCGCACCCGGCAGCACGTGCGCGAACGCCCACACGCGCGTGCCGTCGCCGACGTCGTCGCTCTCGCACAAACCCCTGGGGTGGACGAACACGCCGCTCATCGCACGGCCTCCACCAGCGCCGCGACGACCCGCTCCTGCGCGCCGGCCGTGATCTCCGGGAACAGCGGCAGCGACAGGATCTCCCCCGCGATCTCCTCGCTGACCGGGAAGTCGCCGCGCGCGTGGCCCAGCGAGTCGAACGCGCCGGTCAGGTGCACGGGCGTCGGGTAGTGGATGCCCGCGCCGACGCCGGCCGCGTGCAGGGCGGCCAGCACGCGGTCGCGGTCGGGCACCCGCACCACGTACAGGTGCCACACCGGCAGGTTGCCCTCCAGCACCACGGGCAGCGTCACCTCGGGCACGTCGGCCAGCAGCGCGGAGTACCGCTCGGCCGCCGCGCGCCGCCCCGCGTTCCACCCCTCCAGCCGGCGCAGCTTCGCCGACAGCACCACGGCCTGGAGGGTGTCCAGCCGGCTGTTGAAGCCCAGCACGGTGTGCTCGTACTTGCGGGGCGAGCCGTGCTCGCGCAGCAGCCGCACGGTGGCGGCCAGCTCGTCGGAGCGGGTCAGCACCGCGCCGCCGTCGCCGTACGCGCCGAGGTTCTTGCCGGGGTAGAAGCTGGTCGCCGCGAGGTCGCCCAGGCCGCCGACGGCCACGCCGTGCCGCCGCGCGCCCTGCGCCTGCGCCGCGTCCTCCACGACGGGCACGCCGAACCCGGTCAACCGCTCGACCGGGGCCGCCTGCCCGTACAGGTGCACCGGCAGGATCGCCTTGGTCCGCTCGGTCAGCGCGCCCGGCACCAGGTCGACGTCGATGAGCCCGGTGTCGGCGACGCAGTCCACCAGCACGGGTGTCGCTCCGGTGCGCGCCACGGCCTCCGCGGTGGCGATGAACGTGTTCGCGGGCAGCACGCACTCGTCGCCGGGCCCGACCTCCAAGGCCCGCAACGCCAGCTCGATGGCGTCGGTGCCGTTGCCGACGCCCACGCAGTGCGGCACCTCCTGGTAGGCCGCGAACTCCGCCTCGAACTCGGCGACCTGCCTGCCGCCGATGAACGCCGTGGTCTTGAGCACCCGAGCCCACCCGTCGGCGACCTCGTCGGCGACCTGCTCGTGCTGGGCACGCAGGTCCACCAGCGGGATGTCGATCACGAACCGTTCCCCTCTCGCAGCCGCCGGGCGGGCACTCCCGCCCAGACCTCACCCGCGGGCACGTCCGTGAGCACCACCGAGCCCATGCCCACGACCGCACCCGCGCCGATCGACACGCCTTCCCGGACCGACGCGCCCTGCCCGAGGTAGGCGCACTCACCCACGCGCACCGCGCCGCCCAGCGACGCGCGGCCGGCGAACGTCACGCCGTCGCCCACCTCGTCGTCGTGGGTGACGAGCACGTGCGGCATGGCGACGACGTGCGCGCCCAGGCGCAGCGGCGTCGTCACCACCACACCCGCCAGCAGCACCGTCCCCGGCCCCACGACCGCGCCCGGCGGCACGGAGGCCGCGGGGTGCACCACCCGCGCCCACCGGTCCTCCGGCAGGTCGAGCCGCCGCACGACGGCCATCCGCCCCGCCGGCCGCCGCGCGCTCGCGACGCACACCAGCACGGCGGCGTCGGGCATCCCGTGCACCAGCTCCGACCCGCCGAGCACGGGCAGGCCGTCGAGGTCCGCGCCGTGCCGGGCCGGGTCGTCGTCGAGCGCGCCCACGGGGGCCCACTCCTCCGGCCGGAGGCGGACGGCGGCCAGCACCTCGCGGGCCAGCCCTCCCCCGCCGACCAGCAGCAGCGGCCGTGGTGTCATCGGTGTCCCCTCGCGTCGGAGCCGGTCAGCCGGTCTCGAAGACGACGTCGACCCAGTAGTGGTTGCCCTGGAAGCTGTCCGTCGGGAAACCGGAGCCGACCCGGTAGAGGCCGTTCGGCGCGCCTTCCGCGGTGGCGGGCGCGGTGAGCGGCGGCGACGTCGCGGTGTAGCCCGCGAAGTAGCCGTGGTTCACCGAGTAGTGGCCGTTCGGCGCGGTGTACGAGGCGACGTAGGCCGTGCCGGCTGTCACCTCCAGCGGCGTGTCGAACGTCAGGGTCTGCCAGCCGCTCGCCGATTCGCCGGTGAACGTGCCGGTCTTGAGGGCGACCCCGTCGGCCGACCAGACCGTGCCGGTGTGGGTGCCGGTGTTGCCGGTCCCCTTGTGGAACTTCACGCCGGTGACGCGACCGTCGGCGGTCGGCGTGAACCGCACGCCCAGTTCGTAGGAGCCGCCGTCGTCCGCCGCGGCCACGGTGGGCATGGTGCCCGCGCTGAACAGCGAGCACGGGCAGAGTTGCGTGGTCTCGGCGGTGAACGACCACGTCAGCGGCGAGGCCATGATGTTGCCGCCGGTGTCGGCCGCCCGCACGGCGACGGTGTAGCGCGTCGCGGCGGCCAGCGGGCGCGTGGGCGTCCAGACCACCGTCTGCTCGTCCGCCGACCGGGTCAGGGTGCCGGCGAGCGTCGCGCCGCCGGGGTCGCTGACCGTGAACTGCGTGTTGGTCAGGTCGATCGGCTCGTCGAAGCTCGCGGTCACCTGCGTCGTGCGCGACACGTCGACCGCGTCGGTCAGCGGCGTGTGGCCGGAGCTGACCGGCGGCGTGGTGTCGCTGTTGGGCGTGTAGAGGACGTCGACCCAGTAGTTGTTGCCCTGGTGGGACGTCGTCGGGAACCCGCCGCCGGTCTGGAACACCCCGTTGGGGTTGCCCTCGCCGGTGCGCGGCGCGGTGAGCGGCGGCGCGTCGACGCCGGTGGCCTGGAAGTAGCCGCTGTCGATCGAGTAGTGCCCGTTGGGCGCGAAGTACGACGCCGTGTACATCAGGCCGGGCGACACCGTGACCGGGGTGTCGAAGGTCAGCGTCTGCCAGCCCTGCGCCGTCTCGCCGGTGAACGTGCCGGTCGCCAGGCGGACGCCCGCCGAGGACCACAGCGAGCCGGTGTGCGTGCCGGTGTTGCCCTCGCCCTTGTAGAAGCGGACACCGGTGATCCGGCCGCTGCGCGTCGGGCTGAACCGCACGCCCAGCTCGTAGGCCCCGCTGTCGTCGGCCGAGGTCACCGTCGGCACGGTGGCCGTGCTGAACAGCGAGCACGGGCAGGACGCGTTGGTGGACGTGGTGAACGACCACGTGGCGGTGGACGCCATCGCGTTGCCGTTGACGTCGGCCAGCAGCACGCTCGCCGTGTAGCGGGTGTTGGGCTTGAGCGGGCCGTCCGGCTTCCACGTCACGGTCTTCTGGTCACCGGAGATGGCGACCGTGCCGTGCAGCCGGGCCCCGCCGGGGTCGGACAGCCAGATCTGCGTCGACGCCGGGTCCATCGCCTCGGAGAACCCCAGCGACAGCGAGGAGTTCAGCCCCACGTTGGTCGCGTCCGGTCCCGGTGCGCGGGAGTCGAGCGTCGGTGGCGTGGTGTCGCCGTTGAGGCCGTTCTTGTAGATCGCGTCGACCCAGTAGTTGGCGCCGTTGAACGAGGACTGCGGGAACCCGCCGCCCGCGCCGTAGCGGTAGACGCCGTTCGGGCCGTCGGTCCCGTTGGCCAGCGCGCGCATCGCGCCGTAGCTCGCGCCCTGGCCGGAGAAGTAGCCCGGTGTCACGGCGTAGTGGCCGTTGGGCGCGTAGTACGACACGACGTAGGTGGTGTTCGCCTGCACGACCACGGGAGAGGCGAAGGTCAGCGTCTGCCACCCGCTCGACGTCTCGCCGGTGAACGTGCCGGTGCCCAGCAGCAGGCCGCTGGACGACCACAGGGAACCCTTGTGGGTGCCGGTGTTGCCCGCGCCCTTGTAGAACCGGACGCCGAGCACCTCGCCCTTGCCGTTGAAGCGGACCTTCGTGCCCACCTCGACCGGGGTGGCGTCGTCCGCGCTCGGCGTGGTGGGCGTCGCGAAGTCGTCCCAGACCGTGCACGGGCACGTCGCCGGGCGGTTCGAGCCGGTGGTGAACGACCAGGTGTGGGTCGGTGTCTCGTTGCCCGCCGCGTCCTTGGCCTTCACCGTCGCCGTGTAGGTGGCGCCGGTGGTGAGCGCGGCGCCCGGCGTGAACTGGACGGTCTTCCCGTTGCCGGTCACGGAGGTGGTGCCGGCGACGGGACCGCCCGGACCGGTCAGCGTCACCTGCGCGGTCGCCGGGTTCACGGCCTCGTCGTAGGACGCGCTCAGCGTCGGGTCGAGCCCCACGCTGGACGCGCCCGCCAACGGGTTGGTGCCCGTCAGCTCCGGCGCGCGGGTGTCCGGTCCGGGGTCGGGCGCCCACAGCACGTCGACCCAGTAGTTGCTGTCCTGCGAGGTGCGGTCCGGGAAGCCAGGCCCCGAGCGGAACACGCCGTTCGGCCCGTCCACGCCGGTTTGCAGGCCGGTCAACGGCTCCAGGTAGCGGGAGCTGCGGCTGAAGTACTCGGTGTCGACCGAGAAGTGCCCGGTGGGCGACAGGTACGACGCGATGTAGGTGGTGTCGGCCGACACCGCGACGGGCACCGGGAACAGCAGGGTCTGCCAGCCCGACGCCGTCTCGTTGACGAACGTGCCGGTGGCCAACCGCTGCCCGTCGCGGTTCCACAGGGTGCCGGTGTGCGTGCCGGTGTTGCCGGGTCCCTTGTAGAACTTCACGCCGCGGACGTAGCCGTCGGTGTTGGCGCGCCACTTCACGCCGAGTTCCAGCGCGGAGCCGTCCAGGATGTCCGGCGTCTTCGGGGCGTCGTTGTCCGTCCACAAGCCGCACGGGCAGGTGCGCGCGCCGACGCCGGGCGACGCGGTGACCGGCGTGGACAGGTTCAGCGAGTCGTCCACGGCGCGGACCCGCAGCTGGGCCGGGCCGGACGCGGGCGGCGTGTAGGTGTAGCTCCAGGCGGTCCGACCGGCCTGCCACTCGGCGGGGTGCCAGCGCACGCCGCCGTCGGTGGACACCTCGACACCAGTCACCTGGCCCGCGTCGGTGACGGTGCCCGCGAACGTGTAGGGCTGGCCGACCTTGGACAGCGGCGGGACGCTGGTGTAGGTCACGGTCGGCGGCGTGGTGTCGCCCGACGCCGTGGCCCGGACCAGGCCGGGCATCAGCGTGGTGGCCTGGACGCCCATGTCGGCCAGGAAGTTCACCGTCGCCTGCTGCATCCGGATGTCGGAGGTCGGCGTGTTGGTGAGGAACGCGTGCTCGTCGTCGACGCCCCACGCCCACTGCACCGTGCCCGCGCCGAACACCAGTGACCCCGACGAGTGCTTGTAGTAGGTGATCGCGTGCGTCTTGGTGCCCGGCGCGTACTCGTCACCGTGGTTCTGGAGCACGTACGGACCCTCGGGCATGGCGACGGTGGTGCGGGAGAACTGGCCGACACCCGCGGGCTGGTAGCCGTTGTCCTCCACCGTGTTCCACTCGTAGCCGAGCGTGCCGGGCTGGAACGTGTAGCTGGTGCCGGCGGCCATGTTCTGCAAGCTCGTGTGCCGCCACAACCGCATCTTCCCGTACGCGGCCGGTACCTGGAGGGCGTCGTCGCGGCGGCCGTTGACCATGAAGATGTTGCCCAGCAACGCGTTCTCCGGTCGGCCGCCGTCCTGCGGCGGGCTGTGGCGCGGGTCGCGCCAGGTGCCGGTCCAGTCGTCCAGGCCGTCGTTCTGGGTGCCCTTGGTCTCCTTGTAGCTGGCGACGGTCCGCCAGTCGGTCCGGGAGGTGTCGATGCTCTTCTCCCAGCGGGTCTTCCAGAAGATCTCGTTGCCGGTCAGGAACGCCAGGTGCACGCCCGCGTCACGGGCGGCCTCCACGTTCGCGCGCTGCTCGTTGGACCAGTACTCGTCGTGGCCGACGGCCATGAACACGCGGTGGTTCTTGATGAGGTGGCCGCGCCGGGCGGTGTCGACGTCGGTGGTGTAGCTCAGGTCGTAGCCGTTGCGCTCCAGGAACCGGAGCATCGGGTACTCGGCGTTGAAGATGAAGTTCTCGTCGCCGTCGCCGCCGGTGTACGGGCGGTTGTAGCTCACCTTGTACGCCTGGCCGCCCTGACCGGGGCCGTCGCCGAAGTACAGCGAGTTGCCGCCGTAGCGGTTGTAGGCGACCCACGTCGAGTCGGAGGTCTGGAAGAGGACCTGCGACCTGCTCGTGTCGTCGCGCACGACGAACACGATCTCGTTGCGCAGGCCGTTGTCGTTGCGGGTCACGCGGGCGTAGTAGATGCCCGAGACGGCGTCCGCCGGCACGTTCCAGGTGACCGACACGGCCCAGTTGCCGCAGTCGATGAGGGCGCTCGGGGAATCGCGCAGGCACGGCGGCTGGTTCTGCGGCGTGGTGCGGGACACGGAGCCGACCTGGCGCGCGCCGACGCCGCCGTACCAGCCGAGCCGGAAGATGTCGATCGTGTAGGACGGGGCGTTGGTCAGCATCTTGAACGCGACCTGGCCGCCGGGAGTGGTGCTGATGTCCGTGGTGTAGCCCAGGATCGAGTCGTCGCGCGAGGGCACCTGCCAGTCCGGCGTGCCCGGCTTGGAGTTCTCGCACAGCACCTTGTTGACCACCGGTGCGTCGCACGGCGCGGCGTTCGCGACCGGCGCGGTGAGGACCACCAGCGGCGCGACGCCGCCGGCGACCACCAGCGCGGCGCACAGGGTTCTCACAAGACGTCTCATCGGCGACGCCATCGGCCACTCATCTCCTCGAACGTGCTCCGCGACCCGTCGTCGCCATTCCCCGCGACGCGACCTCGTCGCTCCGGAAGTCGATGCGTAATGTGAATCCGTTACGACAGCGGGGATCTCGATTGGGTGACGACCCGGCGGAGGGCGCGATCCGGGACGGGACCGACGATCCGCGCCGCCGCGACGGGTCCGCCGTGGACGCGAACGACGAGACCCGGTGGCCGGGATTCCCCACCGGCCACCGGGTCCGCGTGCCGCCCGCTAGGCGGTGGCGGCGGCGAGCGCCGCGACGACCTCGTCCTGCTCCTCGTCGGTCAGCCCCACGAAGTGCGGCAGGAGGATGTGGTCGGCCGCCACCCGCTCGGTCACCGGCAGCGACGGGGTGGCCTCCCCCGCGTGGTACACCGGTTCCAGGTGGCACGCGGTGATCCGCCTGGTCGCGACGCCCCGCAGCGCCATCGCGTTCATCACGTCGATCCGGGCGTGGCCCTTCAGCCGCACCAGGTACGACTGGTACACGTGCCCGAACCCGGCCGGCTCGTGCGGCGTGATCACCGACTCGTTGCCCGCCAGCAGCTCGTCGTACCGGGCGGCCAGCGCGCGGCGGGTCTTCACCACGTGGTCCAGCTTGCCGAGCTGCACCACGCCGACCGCGGCCTGGATGTCGGTCATCTTGTAGTTGAAGCCGACCTCGTCGTAGCTCTCCGCGATCACCGCCGTCGAGGTGTGCCGCGCCAGCGTGGAGACCGAGGCGGCGTGCGCCCGCAACGCCTTCAGCTTGGCGGCCACCTCGGCATCGTCGGTGGTGACGACGCCGCCCTCGCCGGTGGTGAGGATCTTGCGCGCGTCGAAGGAGAACACCGTGATGTCGCTGATCGCGCCGAGCCGGACGCCGTCGATGGTCGCGCCGTAAGCGGGCGCGGCGTCCTCGACCAGGTGCAGGCCGTGCCTGCGCGCGATGTCCTTGAGGGCGTGCAGGTCGGCGGGCAGCCCGATCTGCGACGCGGGCATGATCGCCTTGGTGCGCGGTGTGATCAGCCGTTCGACGTGCGCGGGGTCGATGTTGTAGGTGCGCTCGTCGATGTCGGCGAACACCGGGGTGGCCCCGGTGTAGCGGATCGAGTTCGGCGTCGCGATGAACGTGAACGACGGGCAGATCACCTCGTCGCCCGCGCCGACGCCCAGCGCCGCGAGCGCCAGGTGCAGCCCGGTGGTCGCGCTGTTCACGGCCACCGCGTGCGCCGCGCCGACCTGCTCGGCCACCAGCTGCTCGAACTTCGCCGCGCGCGGGCCGACCGACAGCCACCCGGACAGGACCGCCTCGGCGGCGGCGTCGGCCTCCTCCCGGCCGACGTACAGGCGGGTGATGGGGATCATCCGGCGGCTCCCTGGAGCTTCTGGTCGGCGGTCTCGGCTGCGGTCTCGGCGCGCCACCACGTCACGAGGTCCGCCAGTCCGTCGTGGAGCGCCACCCGCGCCTCGAAGCCGAGCTTCTCGCGGGCGGCGGCGGTGCTCGCCAGGCGGCGGGGCACCGCGTTGACCTTGCGCTCCGGGCCGTGCTCGGGCCGGAGGTCCGCGCGCCCCATGACGTCCAGCAGCGCGTCGGCGAGCTGGGCGAGGCTGGTCTCGACGCCGGAGGCGACGTTGAACACCTCGTCGGTGGCGTCGCTCTTGGCCGCCAGCACGTTGGCGCGGGCGATGTCGGAGATGTGGACGAAGTCCATCGTCTGGCTGCCGTCGCCGAGGATCAGCGGCGGGGTGCCCGCGGCGATGCGCTCCATCCAGCGCACCAGGACCTCGGTGTAGACGCCGAAGACGTCCATGCGCGGGCCGTACACGTTGAAGTAGCGCAGGCCGACGTAGTCCAGGCCGTACATCTCGTGGAAGCTGCGCAGCAGGCCCTCGTTGTAGACCTTGGCCGCGCCGTAGAGCGTGCGGTTGCCGTACGTGTGGTGGCCCTCCTCGGTCGGGAACACCTCGGCCAGGCCGTACACCGAGGCGGAGGAGGCGGCCACGACCTTCGTCACGTTCGCCCGCACGGCGGCTTCCAGCACGTTGAAGGTGCCGGTGGCCAGCACGTCGTGCGCCAGCCGCGGCTCCTCGGCGCACTGCGTGATCCGGATGGCAGCCTGGTGGAACACCAGGTCCACACCGTCCACAACGGACCGGACGGTGTCGACGTCGCGCAGGTCGCCCTCCACGAACCGCACCGCGCCGGCGGCCAGCGGGCCGGCGAGGTTCTCCAGCCGGCCGCGCACCAGGTTGTCCAGCACGACGATCTCGGCGACGCCCTCGTCGAGCAGGTGGTCGGCGATGGTCGAGCCGATGAGGCCCGCACCGCCGGTGATCAGGACACGTGCGTCACGCAGGTTCACGCTGATTCTCCGTAGTGGAACGCGGGGTCGGCCAGGTACGCCGCCAGGCTGGGGTTGCCGCTGTCCTTCGCGGACAGCGTCGGGTTCTCGATCGGCCACGGCACGGCCACGTCCGGGTCGTCCCACGCCAGCAGCCCCTCGGCCGCCGGGTTGTGGAAGCCGGTCGTCTTGTACTGCACCTCGGCGACGTCGGACAGCACCGCGAAGCCGTGCGCGAACTCCGGGCCCATCAGCAGTTGCGTCCGGTTGGTCGCCGACAGCTCGATGCCGAACCACTTGCCGAACGTGGGCGAGCCGACGCGGAGGTCGACCACCACGTCCCAGATCGCGCCGACCGTGCAGCGCACCAGGCGGTGCTGCGGCGCGAGGCCGTTCTGGAAGTGGAAGCCGCGCAGCACACCGCGCTGCGAGCGGGAGTGGTTGTCCTGCACGAAGTCCAGGTGCAGGCCGTGCTGCTCCCAGCGGCGCTTGCTGTAGGACTCGAAGAAAAAGCCACGCTCGTCCTCGAACCACTCCGGTTGGATGACGAACACGCCCTCGATGCCGGTCGGCGTGACCGTCATGTCCATGCCCTGCTTCCGGGCCGCCACCCCGGTCATGCGACCGCTCCGCCCGCGCCCGACGGGGCGAACCCGCGCCCCGCCACGTCCGTCGGCCTGCTCGCAAGCCCTATCACGCAACCGCCTCTTCCCACTCGGCCGGACGTACGTCCCGCACTGTCACGAACTCGCCGCCGGCGGCCAGGCTCGCCGACGCCGCTTCCAGGATGGCCAGCACCCGCAGTCCCGACCAGCCGTCGGTCAGCGGTGGGCGCTTCTCGGTGATCGAGGCCGCGAACTCCGCCATGACGCCGCGCAGCGCCTCGCGCTCGGGCAGCGCGGGCGCGACGGTGTCGCCGCGGCGGTAGGAGATGATCGCCTGCGTGCGCGCCTCGTCGCCCTCGATGACGTCCGCGCCCCGGTCGTGCACCGAGACGCGCTGGACCACGTTCAGGTCGTCCCACACCACGGTGCGGCGCGAGCCGCCCACGATCATGGTGCGGATCTTGGTCGGCGACAGCCAGTTCACGTGCACGTGGGCCAGCACGCCGTCGGACAGCTCCAGCGTCAGGTGCCCGATGCACGCGCGACCCGCGCCGATCGGGTCCGAGCCGTGCGCCGACACGCGCACCACGCGCACCCCGTCGGGCAGGATGGCGTCGAAGATCGACAGGTCGTGCGGCGCGAGGTCCCACAGCACGTCCACGTCCGGCTGCACGAGCCCGAGGTTGACCCGCACCGAGTCCAGGTACTGCACGGTGCCGATCTCGCCGCCGCGCACCAGCTCGCGCAGGTGCCGCACGGTCGGCGTGTAGACGAACGTGTGGTCGAGCATGAGCGTCAGGCCGCGCGACTCCGCTTCCCGCACCAGCTCCAGCCCCTCGGTGTACCCCGCCGCGAGCGGTTTCTCCACCAGCACGTGCTTCCCGGCGCGCAGCGCGGCCATCGCCACCGGCAGGTGCGTGGCGGCGGGCGTGGCGATCGCGACCGCGTCCACGGCCGGGTCGGCGAGCACGTCGTCCAGCGAGCCGGAGACCCGCACGGTCGAGTAGTCGCCGAGCACCCGGCGGGCGCGCTCGACGTCCAGGTCGCACAGGTAGCGCAGCTTCAGGCCGGGCGTCGCCTGTGCGTTGCGCACCAGGTTCGGCCCCCAGTAGCCGGCGCCGACGACGGCGATGCCGATCGGCTGGTCCATCTCCATCTCCTTGCCGCCGCCCCCGCTGGGAGACGTGCGTAGGCGGGTCATCAGTACGCCCCCTGGCCGCCGAAGACGGCCCGGAAGGTCTTCCAGAGGATCAGCGCGTCCAGCGCCAGCGACCAGTCCTCGACGTAGCGCAGGTCCAGCCGGACGGACTCCTCCCACGACAGGTCGCTGCGGCCGGACACCTGCCACAGCCCGGTGATCCCCGGCTTGACCAGCAGCCGCCGCCGCACGTCCGGCGCGTACCGCGCGCTCTCCTCCGGCAGCGGCGGCCGCGGCCCGACCAGTGACATGGACCCGGCGACCACGTTGAACAGCTGCGGCAGCTCGTCCAGCGAGTAGCGGCGCAGCACGCGGCCGACGGCGGTGACCCTGGGGTCGCGCCGCATCTTGAACAGCACGCCCGCGCCCTCGTTGACCTTCTCCAACCGGGCGCGCAGCGCGTCGGCGTTGGTCACCATCGTGCGGAACTTGACGATCGTGAACGGCTTGCCGCCCTTGCCGACGCGCCGCTGCTTGTAGAGCACCGGTCCCCTGGTGTCGATGGTGATCGCCACCGCGCACGCCAGCAGCACCGGCGCGAGCAGCCCGATCAGCACCAGCGAGCCGACCTTGTCCACCAGGGTCTTGACCACCCGGCGGAACCCGGTGAACGACGGCTCGGTGACCCGCAGCAGCGGCATCCCCAGCACGCCGGTGACGTGCAGGCGCGGACCGGCGAAGTCCATCAGGGCGGCGGCGACGACCATCTCCGCGCCGGTGCCCTCCAGGTCCCACGCGAGCTGCTGGAGCCGCCGGGGCGTCCAGTAGGCGTCCGGCGTGACGGCCACGATCCGGTAGCCGCCGCGGCGCACCTGCTCGGCCAGCTCGCCGAACCGGCCCACCACGGGTATGCCGTCCAGCTCGACGCCGACGTCCGCCCGACCGTCCACGGTGCACAGCGCGTCGACGCGCCACCCGAGGTGCGGCGCGCGGCGGGTGCGGTCGATCAGGTCCTTGACGGTGACGACGTTGCCCGCCGCGAGCACCGGCAACAGGCACTTGCCCTCGCCGCGCGCCCGGTGCAGCGGGCGGCGCAGCGCGTACCGGACGGGGAACGCCACCAGCGCGATCGCCGGGCCCACCGCGAACACCCACAGCCGCGCGCCCGGCATCCCGGCGGCCAGCGCGCCCAGGCCCAGCGCGACGACCGACCCGAACAGGCCGCGACCCAGGCGGCGGAACTCCTCCGCGCCCTGGCCGAGCACCGTCGTGCTCCACGCCCGGTTCAGGCACAGCGAGCCGAGGACGATGACGACCGTGACCGCTTCCAGGGCGAACAGGGGCAACGGGCCGTAGGAGAGGTGGTTGGCCGAGAGCACCGCGCCGCCGAGGACCACGACGAGCACGGTGGAGACGACGTCGGCGGCGATGACGCCGTACCGGTAGGCGGGTTCCCAACTGCCCACCGTGGGGTGGGTCGTGCGGTCGGCCGTCGTCACCCCCGCGACCGCTCTGCGTCGCGTGGGCCGGACCTGCTCGCTCATCGCTGTGCTCCCCCGGTTGGGCCGGTTCGGACGTGCAACATCGCAGGGCATCCCCGACGGACCCGCGTGTGGTTCGGCAATTGTGCGGTCGGTGTTTTCCCGACGCGCAAACCGTCATTCGTCCCGCCGGGCCGGGGCGTTACACACACAGTGAACAAGGGGTCGGGGCGACGATTCCCGCGGTCCCGCGCCGCTCACCCCGAGGGAGCCGCCGAGCGCCGGGCTGTCACCGAAACGGCGGAACGCGATAAATCCTGGCGAGCGCCCGTCGTTTCCGCCCCGCGGTGCCACATGGGTGGTCGCACGCACGAGCGGGCAGATCAATCGAATCTGGGACGGCGTCCGTTACACCCGTTTCCGGTCCGTTGTGGAAGGGCTCGCGGAAAAGCACCCCAGGTACCCCTCGAAGTGCCGACCCGGTCCGCCGGGATCACCCATTCACGGGATGGAATAAGCTATTCGGCGTAACGTTCCGGGCGGCCGGGGCCACGTCGCCGCAAATGGGCCCGGCACCGGACCGGAACGGCGGTGACCCACTTCACCCCGTGACCGGGGCGGCCCGCCGGCCGCCATTTCGGTGATCGGACGAGCGCGGCGTGCACCCGGCGGCGGACGGCGGTGGTGCGCTCGGACGCGCCCGCCCGGGGGACGCCGAGCACACGCGGCGTGACCGACGACACGCCGCCCCTACCGGTTCGCGACGAGCCTGGCCTTCTCCGCGCCGACCGCGATCACGTCGCCGTCGTGCAGCTGCGCACCGCGCCGCTCCTCGACCCGCCCGTTGACGGTGACCTCGCCGTCCTCGACGAGTTCGCGGGCGTGCGCGCCGTTCTCCGCCAGGCCGGCCAGCTTGAGGAACTGGCCGAGCCGGATCATGTCGTCGGAGATCTCCACCTCGCGGATGCGCATCGCCCCATCATCCCGCACCACCGGGCGGCGGGCCGCGCGCGCACCCGGATCGGGTTCACCCGGATGCCGCCGGGTCGCGGCGGCGGACCGGTCCTACGAGGACCGCTCGACCGCCGACCGCAGTTCACCGAACACCGCGGCGAGGTCCGCCAGCCGGTAGTGGGCGTTCAACCCGCTGGGGTTGGGCAGCACCCACAGGCGCGAGTCGGCGATCGCCTCGGGCTGCGGTCCGACCCGCGCGGCGCGGCGGTCGAACGCCGTGCGGTAGGCCGTGATCCCGACGACCGCCACCACCCTGGGCCGGTGGCTCGCCGCGAGCGCGGTCAGCCGCGCGCCACCGGCCCGCAACTCCTCGGCCGTCAGCTCGTCGGCCTTCGCGGTGGGGCGGGCGACCAGGTTCGTGATGCCCAGGCCGTACCGGGGCAGCTCGTCCTGCTCGGCGGGCGTCAGCAGGCGCGGCGTGAAGCCGGACAGGTGCAGCGCGGGCCAGAAGCGGTTGCCCGGCCGGGCGAAGTGCTGCCCCTTGGCGGCGGAGAGCAGGCCGGGGTTGATGCCGCAGAACAGCACGTCCAGGTCCGGCGCGAGCACGTCGGGCAGGGTCGCGCGATCACCGCCGGCACGACCGGTCGCCGGCGCCTGCTCGGTGTCGCGGGTCGGCTGCCTGTCCGGTCCGGCGGTCATGCGCCCACGGTAGTGGGGACGCCGCCGGTGCCGGTGGGGCGGTCGTGCCGCCCGCGTCAGCCGGTCCCGTTCGGCGGCGTCCCGTTCGGCGGCGTTCCGCCCGGTGGCGTGCCGTCCGGGCGGCGGCGCTTGAGCAGCACGGCGACCACCACGCCCGCCACGAGCAGCAGCAGCGCGCTGGTGATCCACACCCACGCCGACGGCCCGCTGCCGCCGCCGGTCCCGCCGGTCGTCGGCGCCGCCGTGGCGAACCCGGAGAACGTCGACAGCTCCGGGCCGGTGGTGGTCGCGGTGGACGCGGCGGAGGTGGGCGCTGCGGAGGTGGGCGCTGCGGAGGCTGGCGCGGTCGGCGGGGTGGACGTGCCCTCCGGCGCGGTCGTGGGCGTGCCGGGCGCGAGCGCGGGTGTCGGCGGCACGGCGGTGGGCCCCGTGAGGGTGAAGGTCGTCGCGCCGTCGACGTAGTGCCCGTCCAGCCCGACGACCTGCCAGGCCAGCGCGTACCGGCCGGGCGGTGCCGCGTCCGGGGCGACCGGCACGGTGAGGGTGGCGCCGGACGCGGTGATCTCGCCGGTCCGCCACCGCGTCCCGTCCGGTGCGGTCACCGTGACGATGGCGCTCTCGGCGGGCACCGGGTCGGTGAACGTCAGCGTCAGCGTGGTCGGCGGCCCGGTCAGGCTCGCACCGTCCGCCGGGTCGCCTGCCACGAGTTCGGTGTGGGCGTACGCCGGTGGCATCGTCCCGAGCAGCGCGCACGCCGCCACGAGTGCCGAGAGCGCCAGTCGCTTCATACCGGACAGTTCTACCGCTTCTAGCGGGTGGGTGGTTGCCCCTGTTGGTCGCCTTGTCCGGTGCCCGGCTGATCCCGACCGTCGCCCTGACCGGGCTGCGGCCGGCCGTCGCCCCGACCCGGCTGCTGCCGGTTGCCCGGCCCGCCACGGGCGTTGGCCTCCACGACGGTGTCGGCGGTGCTCCCGTCGGTGGACAGCACCATGACGTCGTCGCCCTGCGCGAGACCGCTCGCGCCCTGCGCGCCGTTGACCGCCGTGTCGTCGGTGAGCCGGTAGGTCCGGGTGAAGCCGTCGGTGCTCTTGACTGTGAGCGAGGTGTCGGAGACCTCGGTCACCTCCCCGTTCTGGAACTCGCCGTGCGGCTTGTCGCCGAACGGGCCGCCGCCGGCGACCACCAGGCCGGGACCGCCCACCACGTTGCCGCGCGGACCGCCCAGCCGGGCCGCGTCGGAGTTGCTCGCCGCGTAGATGACCCCTCCGCCCACGGCGGCGATGCCCACGGCGACCGCGACCGCCGCGAGGGTTCTCCGGCCGGACCGGCGCGGTCCGGGTTCGGCGGCCTCCGGCGGCGGCTCGCCCCAGGTCGGGTTCTCGGTTTCGGTAGTCATGCCGACCACGGTGTCGGCGGACCCTGTGCGTGGGCTGTGCGGTCGTTGGGCGCGGGCTGTGCGTACGGCGCGGGCTGTGCGGCACGGGCTGTGCGCGGGCTGTGCGGCGCGGTGTGCGTTTCACAGCCGACGCACAGGATGCGCACAGGTCGGCCTCAAGGGCGCGCCCGATGATGCCGGTATGCGCGCGGTGAAGTCCCCTGAACTCCGTCGTCCGGACGGGAGCCCGGTCCGGGTCCTCGTGGTGGACGACGAGTCCACGCTGGCCGAGTTGATGTCGATGGCCCTGCGGATGGAGAAGTGGGAGGTCCGCACCGCGCTCGACGGCGCGTCGGCGGTGCGGGTCGCGCGGGAGTTCCGGCCCGACGTCGTGGTGCTCGACGTGATGCTGCCCGACTTCGACGGGTTGGAGGTGCTGCGGCGGCTGCGGGCCGACGCGCCCGCGCTGCCCGTGCTGTTCCTCACCGCGAAGGACGCCGTCGAGGACCGCATCGCCGGGCTGACCGCCGGTGGCGACGACTACGTGACCAAGCCGTTCAGCCTTGAGGAGGTGGTGCTGCGGCTGCGGGGCCTGCTGCGCCGCACCGGGGTCACCGAGGCGTCCGCAGGCACCGAGCTGGTGGTCGGCGACCTCGTGCTGGACGAGGAGACCCGCGAGGTGCGGCGCGGCGGCACGGCGGTCGAGCTGACGGCCACCGAGTTCGAGCTGCTGCGGTTCCTGATGCGCAACCCCAGGCGGGTGCTGAGCAAGGCCCGGATCCTGGACCGCGTGTGGAGCTACGACTTCGGCGGCCAGGCCAACATCGTGGAGCTCTACATCTCCTACCTGCGCAAGAAGATCGACGCGGGCCGCGCGCCGATGATCCACACGATGCGGGGCGCGGGCTATGTCCTCAAGCCTGCGCCCTGAGCGCTGGTCCCTGCGCACCCGCCTGGTCGTCGAGCAGGTGGTGCTGATCGCGGTCGTGTGCGCGGGCATCGGCGTCATCAGCGTCGTGGCCCTGCGGGACTTCCTGGTCGAACGGCTCGACCAGCAGCTGTACGAGTCCGCCGCGCGGGTCGAGCGCGGCGTGCCGCCGATGCCCGGCCTGCCGCCGCCCAGCCCGCTGGACCGGCCGGGGTTCCGGCCCGGCACGCTGGTCGCGTACATCCGCCCGGACAGCATCGACGCGGCCCGGCTGCGGCCCGGCGGCGACGACCCCGAGAACCTGCCGGTGGCGGAGCTGGCCGCGCTGTCGTCCGTGCCGTCCGACGCCCGGCCGCACACCGTGCACCTGAGCGAGCAGCTGCGCGACTACCGCGTGATCGCCGTGCGGGCGCTGGACGGCACGGTGGTCGTCACGGGGCTGCCGATGGCCGACGTGGACGGCGTCGTGTGGCAGGCCGGGCTCATCGTCGGCGGGGTGGCGCTGGCCGGGCTGGTGGCGGTGAGCCTCGCGGGCGCGGTCATCATCGGGCGGACCCTGCGGCCGCTGGAGCGGGTGGCCGCCACGGCGGGCCGGGTGGCGGAACTGCCGCTGCACCGGGGCGAGGTGGCGCTCGCCGAGCGGGTGCCCGCGCGGGACGCCGACCCCGACACCGAGGTGGGGCAGGTCGGGCAGGCGCTCAACCGGATGCTCGACCACGTGGGCGACGCCCTCAAGGCCCGCTACGCCAGCGAGACGCGGGTGCGGCAGTTCGTGGCCGACGCCGGCCACGAGCTGCGCACCCCGCTGGCCGCCATCCGCGGCTACGCCGAGCTGACCCGCCGCACCACCGACGAGGTGCCGCCGCGCATCGGCCACGCCATGCGCCGGGTCGAGTCGGAGGCGGTGCGGATGACCTCGCTGGTGGAGGACCTGCTGCTGCTGGCCCGGCTGGACGCGGGCCGCCCGCTGGCGCGCGACGAGGTCGACCTGTCCCGCGTGGTCGTGGACGGGGTGAGCGACGCCCGCATCGCCGGACCGGACCACGACTGGCGGCTGGAGCTGCCGCCGGTGCCGGTGGCGGTGCGCGGCGACGAGCACAAGTTGCAGCAGGTGCTGGCGAACCTGTTGTCCAACGCCCGCACCCACACGCCACCGGGCACGACGGTGACCACGGCGCTGCGGAGGTGCCCCGACGGCGTCGCGCTGACCGTCACCGACGACGGGCCGGGCATCCCCGCCGAGCTCCAGCCCGAGGTGTTCGAGCGGTTCGCGCGCGGCGACACGTCCCGGTCGCGGGCCGCCGGCAGCACGGGGCTCGGCCTGTCCATCGTCGCGGCGGTCGTGGCGGCGCACGACGGCGGCGTGTCGGTCGACAGCCGGCCGGGCGGCACGACGTTCACCGTGCGGCTGCCGGGCTGACTCCGGCCCACGACCCCACCGGAGGACGGCAGCCGCGACGAAAGCGACCGCGCCGCTCGGCCCGTCGTGCCCGTCGTGCCCGTCGTGTGCGGACAACCCGCCGCACAGGCCGCTCACAGCGTGGGCACAAGGAGCACCCAGCACGCGCCGCCACGCTCGGGGCCATGCGAGCGCGACTACCCCTGTTGCTGTTGCTGGCCGGTTCCGCCGTGCTGTACCTGTGGCGCCTGGGCGATTCCGGGTGGGCCAACGCCTACTACTCCGCCGCCGCCCAGGCCGGCGCGCGGAGCTGGTCGGCGTGGTTCTTCGGCGCGACCGACCCGGCCGGCTCGATCACGGTCGACAAGACGCCGGCCGCCACCTGGGTGATGGGCCTGTCGGCCCGCCTGTTCGGCGTCAACCCCTGGAGCATCCTGGTACCGCAGGCGCTGATGGGCGTGGCGAGCGTGGGCCTGCTGCACGCCGCGGTGAAGCGCACGGCGGGCGAGGCCGCCGGGCTGATCGCGGGCGCGGTGCTGGCGCTGACCCCGGCGGCCGTGCTGATGTTCCGGTTCAACAACCCCGACGCGTTGCTGGTGCTGCTGCTGGTCGCGGGCGCGTACTGCGTGGTGCGGTCCACCGAGCGGGCGTCCTGGCGGTGGTTGGCGCTCGCCGGCGCCGCGGTCGGGTTCGCGTTCCTGACCAAGATGCTCCAGGCGTTCCTGGTGCTGCCCGCGTTCGGCCTGGTGTACCTGGTGGCCGCGCCCGCCGCGATGACGCGGAAGCTGTGGCACCTCGCCGGGGCGCTGGGCGCGGTGGTCGTCGCGGGTGGCTGGTGGGTGCTGGCGGTGGAGCTGACGCCGTCCGGCTCCCGGCCCCACATCGGCGGGTCGCAGCGCGACAGCGTGCTCGAACTCGCGTTGGGCTACAACGGCTTGGGCCGGCTCACCGGCGAGGAGGTCGGCAGCGTCGGCGGTGGCGGCGGCTGGGGCACGACCGGCTGGAGCCGGCTGCTCGGCCCGGAGATGGGCGGCCACATCGCGTGGCTGCTGCCGACCGCCGCGGTGCTGCTGGTCGCCGGGTGCTGGGCGGCGGACCGGCGGGGGCGGACGGGGCTGGCGCTGTGGGGCGGGTGGCTGGTGGTCACCGCGGCGGTGTTCAGCTTCATGAACGGGATCATCCACCCCTACTACACGGTGGCCCTCGCGCCGGCGATCGGCGCGATCACCGGCATCGGCGCGACGGCGCTGTGGCAGCGGCGGCGGGAACCCGTGGCGGGCGCGGCGCTCTCGGGCGCGCTCGCCGTCACGGCCCTCCAGTGCTACCTGCTGCTGCTGGGCTGGTCGGCCGGGCTCGCCGCGGTCGTGCTGTTCCTGGGGCTGCCGGCCGCGGTGGGGCTGTTCCTGTCCGCGGTCGCGCCGCCGGCCGTCGTGGTGCCCGTCGCCGTGGCGGCCACGCTGCTCGGGCCGGGCGCGTACTCGGTCGCCACGGCCTCGTCACCGCACTCGGGCGCGATACCCAGCGCCGGGCCGGACCGCGGCCTGCCCGGCGGCGGCGGCGGCGTGGTGGTCATCGGTCCGGGCGGAGGGCCCAACGGCGGCGGCCTGCTCAGCGCGCCGAAGCCCGGCCCGGCGCTGGTCGCGCTGCTGCGCGGCGCCGGGTCCCGGTGGGCCGCCGCGACGGTCGGGTCGAACAACGCGGCGGGCTACCAGTTGGACAGCGGGGTGCCGGTGATGGCCGTGGGCGGCTTCAACGGCACCGACCCCGCGCCCACGCCGGAGCGGTTCCAGGAGCTGGTCCGAAGTGGACAGATCCGCTACTTCCTCGGCGGCGCGGGCATCCCCGCCGAGTCCGGCAGCGACGCGTCCGAGCGGATCGCCGAGTGGGTCGCGGACCACTTCACCGCCGCCACCGTGGACGACGTCGCCGTCTACGACCTCACAGCGGGCGCACAGCGATGACACACCGCGAACCCAGCGACGCCGCCGAGGCTGACGACATGACACTCGCGACGCTCACGACGACCCCCGTGCTCGACGTGGTGGTCCCCGTGCACAACGAGGAACGCGACCTGGCGCCGTGCGTGCGCGCGCTGCACGCCGACCTGACCCGGACCTTCCCCTACCGGTTCCGCATCACCATCGCGGACAACGCCAGCACGGACGGCACGCGGGAGGTCGCCGACGCGCTGGCGCGCGAGTTCGACGACGTGGTCGCGCTCCACCTGGCGCAGAAGGGCCGCGGCCGGGCGCTGTCCGCCGCGTGGTCGGCCTCCGACGCGCCCGTGCTGGCCTACATGGACGTCGACCTGTCCACCGACCTCGCCGCGCTCGCGCCCCTGGTCGCGCCGCTGCTGTCCGGCCACTCCGACATCGCGATCGGCAGCCGCCTGGCGCGCGGCGCGCGGGTGGTGCGCGGGCCGAAGCGGGAGTTCATCTCCCGCTGCTACAACCTGATCCTGCGCGGCGCGCTCGCCACCCGGTTCTCCGACGCCCAGTGCGGGTTCAAGGCGATCCGGGCGGACGTCGCCCGCCGGCTGCTGCCGCACGTGGAGGACACCGGCTGGTTCTTCGACACCGAGCTGCTGGTGCTCGCCGAGCGGGCGGGCGCGCGGATCCACGAGGTGCCGGTGGACTGGGTGGACGACCCGGACAGCCGGGTCGACGTCGTGGCCACGGCCGTCGCCGACCTCAAGGGCGTGGCGCGGGTCGCGCGCGGCCTGCTCACCGGCCGCATCCCGGTCGCCGAGCTGCGCGCGCAGCTCGGCAGGCGTCCGCTGGAGCCCGCGACGCCCGGCGTGCCGCGCGGGCTGCTGCGCCACCTGGTCCGGTTCGCCGCCGTCGGCGTCGCCTCGACGCCGGCCTACCTGCTGCTGTTCGTGCTGCTGCGCGGCGGCCTCGGCGCGCAGGGCGCGAACCTGGTGGCGCTGTCGGCGACCGCGATCGTTAACACCGCCGCGAACCGCCGCTTCACCTTCGGCGTGCGGGGCAGGCGCGGCGCGGGCCGCCACCAGTTCGAGGGGCTGCTCGTGTTCGGCCTGTGCCTGGGCCTCACCAGCGGCTCGCTCGCCCTGCTGCACCACTTCTCCGCGCCCGGCGGACCGGCGGAGCTCGCCGTCGTCGTGGGCGCGAACCTGTTCGCCACCGTCCTGCGGTTCCTGTTGCTGCGCAACTGGGTCTTCCGCAACCGTCCCCTGGAGCCCACGCCATGACCGCCACCCTCGCGGCGTCGCCGCCCGCACCACCCGCACCGCGCGCCACGCGCGGTCGGACGACCCCGGCGCTGGTCGTGCTGCTGGTCGGCACCGCGGCGCTGTACCTGTGGAACATCACCGACTCGGGCTGGGGCAACAGCTACTACGCCGCCGCGACCCAGGCCGGCGCGCAGAGCTGGACGGCGTGGCTGTTCGGCGGGCTGGACGCGGGTGGCGTGATCACGGTCGACAAGCCGCCCGCCGCGCTGTGGGTGAGCGGGTTGTTCGCCCGCGTCCTCGGGTTCTCCAGCTGGACCGCCCTCGCGCCGCAGGCGATCGAGGGCGTGCTGGCCGTGTGGCTGCTGTACGCGACGGTGAAGCGGACGTCCGGCGCGGTAGCCGGGCTGCTGGCGGGCACGGCGCTGGCCCTGACCCCGGTGGCGGTGCTGGTGTTCCGGTTCAACCTGCCGGACGCGCTGCTGGTGCTGCTGATGGTCGCGGGCGCGTACTGCACGGTGCGCGCGCTGGAGCGCGCGTCGTGGCGCTGGTTGGCGCTGGCCGGTGTGGCGGTCGGGTTCGCGTTCCTGGCGAAGATGGGCCAGGCGTTCCAGGTGCTGCCCGCGTTCGCGGTGGCCTACCTGGTGGCCGCGCCGACGACGCTCGGGAAGCGGGTGCTGCACCTGCTGGGCGCGGGCGTCGCCGTGGTCGCGTCCGCCGGGTGGTTCATCGCGCTGGTGGAGCTGTGGCCGGCGGGCTCGCGGCCCTACATCGGTGGTTCGGGCAGCGACTCGCTGTGGCAGTTGGCCGTGGGCTACAACGGGTTGGGCCGGCTGTTCGGCGGTGGCCGCGGCGGCGTGGCGGCCGGGGACGGCAACGGCAACATCGCGTTCGGCGGCGACGCGGGCATCGGGCGGCTGTTCGGCGCGAGCATGGGCGCGGAGATCTCGTGGCTGCTGCCCGCCGCGCTGGTCGGGCTGGGCGCGGGGCTGTGGTTCACGCGCCGAGCGCCGCGCACCGACCGCACGCGCGCCGCGCTGCTGATGTGGGGCCTGTGGGTGGTGGTGAACGGCGTCGTCTTCAGCCTCATGAGCGGCATCACGCACCCGTACTACACGGTGGCCGTCGCGCCGGGCGTGGCGGCGATCGTGGCCATCGCCGGTCGGGAGATGTGGCGGGGACGGGCGCACGCGCCGGTGCGCGTGGCGCTGGCCGTGCTGGTCGCCGCCGCCGGGTTCTGGGGCTGCGCGCTGCTCGTGCGGTACCCGGACTGGCTGCCCGCGCTGCGGTGGGTCGTGGCGGCGCTGACCGTGGTGGTCGCCACCGCGATCGCGCTCGGCGCGAAGCGGACCGCCGTGCTGGCCGTCGGCACGGCCCTGGCGTCGTCCGCGGCGTTCGGGGTGGCGACGGCAGGCACCGCGCACGGCGGCTCCATCCCCCTGTCCGGTCCCGCCGCGGACACGGCCGACCAGGGCAGCGGTGACGGCGCGGTCGTGGCGGGCGGGCCGGAGCACACCCCGCGGGAGGTGGTGGACCTGCTCCGGGCCACCACCGGCACGTGGGCCGCCGCGACGGTCAGCGCGCAGGCCGCGTCGACGCTGTCGCTGGCCAGCGGCAAGGCGGTCATCGGCATCGGCGGCTGGAGCGGCGGCGACCCCGCGCCCACGCTGGAGGAGTTCCAGCGGTACGTGCGGGACGGCCGGGTCGGCTACTTCGTGGTCGGCCCGCAGGTCGGTCCGGGCGGCAATCGCTCCAACGACATCGCCGACTGGGTCGCGGACAACTACGCGGCCACGACGGTCGACGGCACGACCGTCTACCGGCTCAGCTAGCGCGTTCCGCCTCGGCGGGGCGGTGGCCGCGCACGTCGGCCGCCGCCCCGCGCCCCGCCTCGCCGAACCACGACCGCCACAGGACGGCCGCCGCGTGCGGCACGAGGTCCCGGCCGCGCCGCCACAGCCACGGGACGCCCTTGAACACCAGCCACGCCGCGTGGTGCAGCGGCGTGACCCGGATGCCGCCGGTGCACTCCAGGCCGACCGGCGGGCCGACCTCGCAGCCCTGCTCCGCGAGGCGGCGCGCGAACGCCCGCGCCAGCTTCCGGTGCCCCAGCTCCGACGGGTGCAGCCGGTCCACCGCCCACGTCTCCACCGCGTACGCGCCGTCCACCAGGTCCAGGTCGACGCACCCGACGCCGTGCCGCCGCACCACCGCGTCGACGACCTCGTTCAGCTCGGAGACCCGCGCGGACAGCGCCCGGCGCAGCGGTCCGGGCAGCCGGAACACCCGGCTGTGGTCGTGGAACCGCACCGTCACCACCGACGCGCCCGCCGACACCAGCGCGCCGACGACCGCGTCCATGTCCTCGTGCAGCCGGACGGCGTCGAAGTCCGACCGCAGCGCGTCGTTCATGCCCACCAGCAGCACCGCCGCGTCGGGGCGCGCCCGCAGCGCGGCCGGCAGCTGCTCGTGCCGCACCGACGCGACCCGCGCGCCGGTGAACGAGGGGTTCAGGTAGCGCGCCTCCGGAAAGGACGCCGCGAGCAGCGGACCGACACCCCGCCACCCGCCGCGGACCGGGTCGCCGACCCCGACCGCCGTCGAATCACCCAGGACCACCAGGCTGCGCACCGCTTTGGCCACGCGTCGACGATCGCGCAGCGACGTGTCCACGCGGGAACGGACGGCGGAACGCTACCGGAATGCCGGGTACAGCGGCAGTTCCAGCGTCTCCGGGCCGTACCGGGTGATCAGGGCGGAGATCATCGCCTCGGCGTGCGCCGCGACGTGCTTCTCGCCCAGCGCCACCGCGTCCGACCGCAGCCGCACCCACCGCGACGCGAGCACGGTGCCGCGCGGCGGCGAGTCCAGCGGCCGGTGCCCCGACGGCAGCGCCAGGTCCAGGCCCGGCAGCCCGCGCCACGTCGACAGCCACACCCACAGGAACTGGGCCTCCAGCAGCCGGGGCAGGAACACCGCGTCGTCGTCCAGGTCCGGCCACACCGAGCCGACCTCGGCCCGCCACGCCGCCACCATCGCCTCGGACATGCCCGCGGGCAGCCCGTAGGGGCACCAGCACGACGGGAACGGCACCCGCAGGCACGCCGCGTCGAACACGACGTCGCGCACGCAGCCGCCCTCGAAGTCGAGGAACCGGACGCCCTTGCTGGTCACCAGGTGGTTGTCCGGGCAGGACGTGGACGGGCTGAACGCGCGCCGCCGGGACGTGCCGAACCCGCGCACCGCGCGCGCGGCGAACTCCAGCACCGCGGGCGGCGTCCCGACCCGCAACGACCCGGCGAGCAGCGCGGGCAGCCCGGCCAGCGCCGCGTGCACGTCCACCGCGATCGGGTCGGCGCAGCACTGGCCGCCCTGCCGCCGCATCAGCGCGTCGAAGTCGGCGTCGCGGCCCGCCGTGGTGGCGTGCAGCCTGCCCATCGCGTGCGCCCACGACAGCAGGCCGCGCTCGGCGGCCCGCGCGTCCGGGCCGAGCAGCTTCTCCGCCAGGCGCGGCGCCTTGCCGAGGTCCTCCAGCACCACCAGCCGCTGCCCGCCGTCCTGGGCGACCAGCTCGGGCGTCAGCCGGTCCTCGCCGGGCAGCGCCGTGAGGAGCTGGTGCGACACGGCCTCGTGCGCGAACGGGTCGCGGTCGGCCACCGCCGACGGGTAGCGCTTCACCACCAGCGTGCGGGGCAGCGAGAACGGCGTCGACGCCACCCGCACCCGCACGACCACGGAGCGGCCCGCGCCACCGAGCCGCTCGGGGTCGGCCAACCGCACCGCCGCGCCGAACCGCCCGCTCAGCACGGATTCGGCGGCGACCACCGCCGCGCGCACCTCGGAATCGGCGTCGTCGTCGATGTCCACCGGGCCGGCGGTGATCTCCACGCTCATCCCCTCCGACCCTACCCCGGTGGCCACCGACCTGACAGAACCCGTCCGGGCACCGTGACGGTAGTGCTCATATGCATGGTTCGACCACCATTTGTCGATACTGCAACCAAGTCGTCCGCGTGGCACACCCGTCCCACCGGGCGGGAGCGGCGGCGGTGGTCAGCCGCGGGACAGCGGTCGCCCCAGGTCACGGCCGCGGCGGCGGCGGTTGCGCAACGCCAGCACCAGCGCGGCGGCCACGACGATCCCCGCCAGGTTCACCACCAGCTGGAGCACCGACCGGCCGCAGATCGCCCACTCGCCGAGCACGGCCGCGATCGCCGCGAACCCGGCCGCCGGCACGGTCGTCACCGAGATGAACACGCCGACCAGCGCCGCCGACTTCGCCGACGTCATCGACAGCATCCCCGCCGCACCCGCCAGCAGGGCCACGATCAGCGAGAACGGTCCCACCTGGAACACGAAGTCCACCTGGTGGGCGGCCAGCACCACGTCCCGGTCGAACAGCCCGGTGTAGGAGCCGAGGACCGCGCCGGCGAACGTGATCAGCATCGCCAGCGGGAACCCGGCGGCCAGCGCCAGGCCCGCGCGCCGCACCAGGTCACGGCGCCGCAGCACCAGCCCCACCGCGATCGCCGCCAGCGGGCCGAACTCGGGCCCGACGACCATCGCGCCGACGATGGTGACCGGCGAGTCCGTCACCACGCCCACCGCCGCCAGCAGGCACGCGATGGTGAGGAACGCCAGGAACGTGGCGTTGAGCCGCGACTCCTCGCCGGTGCGGGCGATCAGCTCCTCCCACACCACGGCGTCCGCCGCCTCGCCGGGCGCGGCCTCCTCCGCCCGGTCCGCCGCGTCGGACAGCGCCGTGTCGACCTGCTCCAGCGTGACGCCGCCGCTGTGGTCGATGCCCAGCTCGCACAGCGCCTCCACCACCTCGTCGGTGGCCTCGCGGGCGAGGTCGGCCTCGACCACGTCACCGGCCGGGTCGAGGGCCGCGCCCCGCAACAGCACGACGTGCGCCACGCCGGGGTGCTCCTTGAGCGCGGCCAGCACCTGCTCGGTGCGGTCGACCGGGCACACGGCGCGCAGGTGCAGCATGGCCACCACGGTGCCCGATCCCCCGTACCCCCGCCCGCCTTACGCCTGCTGCGGCTTCGCGTCGACCCCGGCCTCCTTGCGCTGCCGCGCGGTGATCGGGGCGGGCGCGGCCGTCAGCGGGTCGTAACCGCCGCCGCTCTTCGGGAACGCGATGACCTCGCGGATCGAGTCCGCTCCCGCCAGCAGCATGGTGATCCGGTCCCAGCCGAACGCGATGCCGCCGTGCGGCGGCGCGCCGTACTTGAAGGCGTCGAGCAGGAAGCCGAACTTCTCCTGCGCCTCCTCCGCGCCGATGCCCATCACGTCGAACGCCCGCTGCTGCACGTCGGCGCGGTGGATACGGATCGAGCCGCCGCCGATCTCGTTGCCGTTGCAGACGATGTCGTAGGCGTACGCCGTGGCGTTGCCGGGGTCCTCCTCGAACCGGTCGATCCACTCCGGGGTGGGCGAGGTGAACGCGTGGTGCAGCGCCGTCCACTTGCCGCCGCCGACCGCGACGTCGTTGTCACCGAGCTTGTCGGTGGCCTCGAACATCGGGAAGTCCACGACCCACACGAACGACCAGGAGCCCTCTTCGATGAGCCCGATGCGGTGCGCGATCTCCACGCGCGCCGCGCCCAGCAGCGCCCGCGCGGCGTCCGGGTCGCCCGCGCCGAAGAACACGCAGTCGCCGGGGTTCGCGCCCACGGCCTTGGCGAGGCCGTCGCGCTCGGCGTCGGACAGGTTCTTGGCGACCGGGCCGCCGAGCGTGCCGTCCTCGTTGACCAGGACGTAGGCCAGGCCCTTCGAGCCGCGCTGCTTGGCCCACTCCTGCCAGGCGTCGAGCGTGCGGCGGGGCTGGCTCGCGCCACCGGGCATGACCACCGCGCCCACGTACGGGGCCTGGAACACGCGGAACGGCGTGTCCTTGAAGTACTCGGTCAGCTCGGTCAGCTCCAGGTCGAACCGCAGGTCGGGCTTGTCGGAGCCGTACTTGGCCATCGCCTCGGCGTAGGAGATGCGGCGGAACGGCCGCGCGATCTCGTGGCCGGCGAGGTCCTTCCACAGCGCGGTGATGATCTTCTCGCCGAGCGCGATCACGTCGTCCTGCTCAACGAAGCTCATCTCGATGTCGAGCTGGGTGAACTCGGGCTGCCGGTCGGCGCGGAAGTCCTCGTCCCGGTAGCAGCGGGCGATCTGGTAGTACCGCTCCAGCCCGCCGACCATCAGCAGCTGCTTGAACAGCTGCGGCGACTGCGGCAGCGCGTACCAGGAACCCGGCCGCAACCGGGCGGGCACCAGGAAGTCGCGCGCGCCCTCCGGCGTCGAGCGGGTCAGCGTGGGCGTCTCGACCTCGACGAAGTCCTCGGCGTGCAGCACCTCGCGGGCGATCCGGTTCGCCTCGCTGCGCAGCCGCATCGCCTTGGCCGGGCCGCTGCGGCGCAGGTCCAGGTAGCGGTGCTTGAGCCGGGCCTCCTCGCCGACCTCCAGGTGCTCGTCGAGCTGGAACGGCAGCGGCGCGGCCTCGTTGAGCACCTCCAGCTCGGAGGCGTAGACCTCGATCTCGCCGGTCGGCAGGTCGGGGTTCTCGCTGCCCTCCGGCCGGCGGGTGACGTCACCGACGACCTTCACCACGAATTCGGCGCGCAGCCGGTGGGCGCGCTCGGCCATCTCGCCTTCGCGGAAGACGACCTGCGCGACACCCGAGGCGTCCCGGAAGTCGATGAAGATCACGCCGCCGTGATCGCGCCTGCGGGCCACCCACCCGGTCAGGGTGACGGACTGCCCGGCGTGCTCGGCGCGGAGCGTCCCGGCCTCGTGCGTGCGCATCACGGGTACTGCTCTCCTCGGGGTTCGTGGTCGGCTGGGCCGACGTCGTGCTAGCGGAACAGCGACTGGGCGTCAAGGCTAGCCAACGACCCGGAGGAAGACGCCACCAGGTTTCCGAGAAACCGCTTCGGGGGCCGCCGCCGCGCCTAGGATCACCGCGTGGCCAGACGCCTGTTATCGACCGCGGTGGTGGTCCTGCTGACCAGCGGCTGCGCGCAGCCCGTTCCGGGCAGGCCCGTGGCGGGCCCCCTGCCGCCGGTGCCGACCACGCACTGCGAGTACACCAGGGACCCGGAAGCCACGACGACCACGCGCGTCACCGCTCCGAGTGACGACGGCGTGCCGGCGGAGGGCAGGACCGCACTCACGGTGAAGACCACCCGGGGCGACCTCGAACTCACCCTCGACGCGGCGTCCGCGCCTTGTTCCGTGCACAACTTCCGGCACCTCGTGGAGCAGCGCTTCTACGAGGGCCACTCCTGCCACCGGTTGGTGACGGAGGGCATCTGGCTGATCCAGTGCGGCGACCCGACCGGCACCGGAGTCGGTGGGCCGGGGTACAAGTACGACGACCCGGAGGCCGCGGAGGCGGACTACACGCGCGGCGTGATCGGGATGGCGAACCGGGGCACACCGGGCACCAACGGCAGCCAGTTCTTCATCGTCTACCGGGACAGCGCCTTCCCGCCGAACTTCCCGGTGATCGGCGAGGTGACCCGCGGCCTGGACGTGATCGACAAGGTCGCTGCCGAGGGCGTCCGCCCGGAATCCGGCCTGGGCCCGACCGACGGCCTGCCCCGCTTGGACCTCAAGTTCACCAAGGTCGAGGAGAAGTGACCCACCGCCTCGGACACCCCGCACAGACCCCCACCCTTGCCCACGCGGCGCAGACCCCGCCCCTTGCTCACGCCCGCGCAGACCTCTGGTCTCGTGTTCTCCCCGTATGGCCTGCCCGCAGGGCAACCACAGTCGGTCAGGGGGCGCAAGCACGCTTCACCGCTTGCGCCCCCTGACCGACTGTGGTGGTCTTTGACAGGCCATGCGGGGAGAACACGACGCCCTTGTTTTTGTTTTTCCTCCCCGGAGGTCTGCCCAGCGGCGAGCGTCGCTTTTGGCTTTGACGCTCAGGACCGATTGACTTCCGCGCTGAAGGCACCCGCACAAATCGAAGAACTTCCGTGCGGATCTCAGCCGAAAGAAGCGCTCGCCGCTGGGCAGGCCACCGGGGGAGGGAAGGGCGTCGTGCTCTCCCGCACGACCTGTCGAAGACCACCACCCTTGTTTGGCCAGGTCAAGCGAAAAGCGTGCTTGACCTGGCCAAACAAGCGCGGTTGCCCTGCGGGCAGGCCGTACGGGAGAGCACGAGGCCCGACGTCTGTGCCGCGCGCACGGCGGAGCGCCCTGCGGAGCGCGCGGGGCGCTGGGGCACCAGGAAGCAAGGGGGGATCGCCGAGTGCGGAATGCCGGGATCGGCGAGTCTTCACCTCGACCCCAACCGCTGTCCGACCCCGGTTCCGGCGTTTCCTCCGGGTGTTGCCTCCGGCCCCCGGTTCCATTGTCCCACGAGCCACCGACAACTTCCGGCGGGAAAGCTGAGAGGCGCCGGCTTCGGGCTTTCGGCGTGAAACCGGGGAGGCCACCCCCGCGTTCGGCGGGGGTGGCCTCGGACCGGCTCGATCAGCGGGGTGTCAGGCGCTGGGAGCCAGGTACAGCAAGCGGTTCGGAGAGCCCGAGCCTGGGCTGGTCACCTTGCTCGGCGTGGCCTGCCCCACCAGGTACGAAGCCACCTGGGCGGGCGTCGCCGAGGGGTTGTTCTGTAGGTAGCGGGCCGCCGCGCCGGCCACGTGCGGCGTCGCCATCGACGTGCCGGAGATGCTGTTGGTCGCCGAGTCGCTGGTGTGCCAGGACGACGTGATGTCGGAGCCGGGCGCGAAGATGTCCAGCACGGAGCCGTAGTTGGAGTAGTTGGCCCGCTTGTCGGTGCGCTCGGTCGCGCCCACGGTGATCGCCTCGGTCACTCGGGCCGGCGAGGAGTTGCGGGCGTCGGTGTTGCTGTTGCCCGCCGCGATGGCGTAGGTGACGCCGGCCGCGATGGACTTCCGCACGGCGTTGTCGATCGTGGAGGACGCGCCGCCGCCGAGGCTGAGGTTCGCCACGGCCGGCTTCTTGTGGTTCTTCGTCACCCAGTCGATGCCCGCGACGACACCGGCCGTGCTGCCGCTGCCGTTGTTGTCCAGCACGCGCACGGCGTGGATCGTGGCGTTCTTGGCCACGCCGTACTGGCTGCCCGCGACGGTGCCGGCGACGTGCGTGCCGTGGCCGTGCCCGTCCTGGGCGACGTTGTCGCGGTCGACGGCGTCGTAGCCGTTCTGGGCCCGGCCGCCGAACGTCGAGTGGCTGACCCGCACACCGGTGTCGACGATGTAGACGTTCACGCCCTGACCGGTCGAGGTGTAGGCGTACTTGTTGTCGAGCGGCAGGTTCCGCTGGTCGATCCGGTCCAGGCCCCACGACGGCGGGTTGTTCTGGTCGGTCCGGACGTGGAACACCTGGTCCTGCTCGACGTACTCCACGGCCGGGTTGGCCGCGAGCCGCTTGGCGGCCGACTCCGGCATGGAGACGGTGAAGCCGCGCAGCGCGTTGTCGAACACGCGGTCGACCTTGCCCCCGTACCGGCCCGCGAGCGCGGCGGCGGAGGTGGTCGTGTCGTCCTTCAGCTTCACGATGAAGCTGTTGGGCACCTTCTCGACCGCGTCGGCGGCGCGGATCTCGCCCTCGGCGGCCTGAGCGGGGGAGGTCAACAGGGTGGTCGTGGCCGCGGCCAAGGCCGTCGCGCCGACACCGGCCAGGAACCGGACCCGTCGTGACTGTCGCATGCAGATTCCGTTCTCGATGCGGTGACCGGACGTCCGCCCGCCGTGAGCGCGCAGGGAGCGGGCGTGACGCTGGGCCACCTTGCCCTCGCTGTCAGTCACCAACTCAAGCAGCATTACCACGGGAAAGCCAAGAACGAAAGATTGCCAGTTATCACCGAGCGTGAAGAAGTCTCGTGACCTGCGGTTTCCCGAATTCCGGGAGACCTGGTAGAAGCATCCGACATGCGCCTGGAACCCGTCACCGAGGACAACTACCGCGCCGTCATCGACCTCGAGGTCCACGAGGACCAGCGGAACTTCGTCGCGGCCAACGTCCGCTCCATCGCCGACGCGTGGGTGTACCGGCCGAGGTTGCAGCCGCTCGCCGTGTACTCCGGTGACGACCTCGTCGGTTTCACGCTGCTGCGCCGGGAGGACCCGCGCGACCTCCGCGTCGTCCGCTTCATGATCGACCGCAGGGCCCAGGGGCGCGGGCTCGGCCGCAAGGCGCTGGCGGCGATCGCGGACGTCGCGCGCTCGGAGGGCCGGACCCGGCTCGTGCTGGGGATCGTGCCGGGCAACGCCGTCGCGCACGGCCTGTACGCCGCGTTCGGGTTCGTCGAGACCGGCGAGGTCGAGCGGGGCGAGGTCGTGATGGCGCACGACCTCGCCCCGGCGCATCACCTCGACGGCGACCAGTAGAGCAGGTTGCCCCACGGCAGCGGCGTGGCCTCGCGCACGATCCCGTCCTGCACCTGCGCCGGCGTCGCCTTGCGGTTGAGGTGCAGGTACCGCAACGCCACCCCGGACACGTACCCGGTCGACATGGACGTGCCGCTCAGCGTGTTCACGGCGGTGTCGCTGGTGTGCCACGCCGACTTGATGTCGACGCCCGGCGCGTAGACGTCGACCACCTTGCCGTAGTTGGAGAACGACGACTTGGTGTCGGTCTTGGTGGAGGACCCGGACGTGATCGCCTCGACCACGCGCGCCGGCGAGTGGTTGGCGGCGTCGTTGTTGTCGCCGCCCGCCGTGACGGACGCCGACACACCGGAGGCGATCAGCGCGCGCACCGCGTCGTCGAGCGCCGTGGACACCCCGCCGCCGAGGCTGAGGTTCGCCACGGCGGGCTTGTGGGCGTTGCGCGCCACCCAGTCGAGGCCCGCGACGACGTTGGCCGTGGTGCCGCTGCCGTTGCGGTCGAGCACCCGCACGCCGCAGACCCGCGCCAGCTTGGCCACGCCGAAGGTCTTGCCGGCGATGAGGCCCGCGACGTGCGTGCCGTGGCCGTGCTCGTCCTGGGCCACGGCGTCGTCCTCGACCGCGTCCCACCCGTCGCACGCCCGGCCGCCGAACTCCTGGTGCGTCACCCGGAGACCGGTGTCGAGCACGTACGCGGTGGTGCCGCGGCCGGTGGAGCGGTAGCCGTACTCGGTGTCCAGCGGCAGCTTCCGCTGGTCGATCCGGTCCAGGCCCCACGGGGCGTCGGACTGGGTGGAGTGGACCCGCAGCACCTGGTCCTGCTCGACGTACTCGACCGCCGGGTCCGCGGCGAGCCGGCGGGCCTCCCGCTCGGTCAGCCGCGCCGCGAATCCCTTGAAGGGCCCCGAGTACGTCCGCACGACCGACCCGGCGAGCCCGGCGGTCACGTCGGCCGCCGCCGACGCGTCGGCCAGCTTGACGAGGTAGCTGCCGGGCACCGCCGACGCCGAGTCCGCGTGCCGGACCACGCCCTCCGCCCGAGCCGGTGTGGCGAGGGCCCCCGCGGCCACGAGGGCCACGCCGAGACCTGACAACAGTTTCCGCATGGGTGTTTCCTTTGCAGGGTGGGAGGAACGGCGCGCGACCCCCGCGCGCCCCCGGTCACCTGGTGGGCGACCAGTACAGGAGCCGGCCCCCGGGCAGCGGGGTCGCCTCGGACGCGAGTTCCGCGTGCACCCGCGCCGGGCTCGCCGCCGGGTCGGCCTGGAGGAGGCGCGCCGCGACGCCGCCGGTGAACCCGGACGGCGCGGACGTGCCGGTCAGCGTCCGGAGCGCGGTGTCGTCGGCGTGCCAGGCGGCCGTGACGTCGATCCCCGGCGCGAACAGGTCGACGCCGGGGCCGTGGTTGGAGAACGGCGCGCGCTCGTCGGTCCGCGTCGACGCGCCGGACACGACGGCCTCGGCGACGCGCGCGGGCGAGCTGTCGACCGTGCCGCTGCCGCTGCTGCCCGACGCCACCGAAGCGCTCACCCCGGACCGGATCATCGAGCGCACCGCGTCGTCCAGCGCGGTCGACGGCCCGCCGCCGAGGCTGAAGGTGGCCACGGCGGGCTTGCGCGCGTTGCGGGTCACCCAGTCGACGCCCGCGACGACGCCGGCGGTGGTCCCGCTGCCCCGACCGTCGAGCACCCGCACCGCGCCGACCCGCGCGCCCTCGGCCGCGCCGTGGACCCGGCCGGCGACGACGCCCGCGACGTACGTGCCGTGCCCGTTGTCGTCCTGCGCCACGGCGTCGCCGTCGACCGCGTCCCACGCGTGGAAGGCGCGACCGCCGAACTCCTGGTGCGTCACCCGGACACCGGTGTCGACCACGTAGACCGTCACGCCCTCGCCGGTCGACGCGTGGCGGTAGGCGCCGTCGAGCGGCAGTTGCCGCTGGTCGATCCGGTCCAGGCCCCACGGCACGGCCGTCCCGGTGGCGGCAGTTCCGGGGGCGGCGGTCCCGGTGGCGACGGTTCCGGGGGCGGCGGTCCCGGTGGCGGCGGCGGCCCGCACGACCTGGTCCTGCTCGACGTACTCCACCGCCGGGTCGGCGGCGAGCCGGCGGGCCTCCCGCTCCGCCATCCGCGCCGCGAAGCCCTTGAACGGCCCGGAATACGTCCGCACCACTGAGGCGGCCAGACCGGCGGGAGGCGCGGACCCCGCGCCGTCCTTGAGCTTGACGAGGTAACTGCCGGGCACCGCGCGCGGCGAGTTCGCGTACCGGACCGCACCTTCGGCGCGGGCCCGCGTGGTGGTCATGACCGCGCCGGTGAGCGCGGTGGCGAGCATGAAGACGGCCAAGACGGGTAAGAGCTTGCGCATCGGCTTTCCTTCATCGGGCCGGGACTTCCGGCGTGGGCGCACATCGGCGTGCGTCGGTGCCACGGCGTCGGACCGGGGTCGCGGTGGACCCCGTCGTGGCTGTACGGGTCTTCGCCGTGGTGGTCACGGCTGTACCGACCAATCCTGCGCGGGTACCGGCTGTACTGGTCACAACTGCACCGATCGTTCCATCGCTGGTCACGGGACCGATCGCAACCGGAGCGGCGTCGGCCGAGTGGTGGAACCCGCCGCCGCAGTGAGGGGTGTCCCGGTCCCCCGACGGACGCGCCGCCGGTCGACCCGCGAGGCCGCACCACGGCGGACGGCAGCCGGCGGCCCCCGCCCGGCCGGCGGGGCGTCGCTCTGCGTGGTCGACCGCGATCCGCGCGCCGGCACCCCGGACATCCCACCGGGGAACCCTTTCAACGCTGAGGCGAAATAGCCGTCGCGGACACCGCCGAACCGCGGCGGGCGCGAGTTCGAACGCACCGTGGATAAATCGTTCGGCGTGCCGGGGCGGCCGATCGCGTTCACGGCGGGGCCGGTACCGGAGCGGAGCGTGCCCGCGCCCTCCCGCACGACTGGTACGACCGGGTCGGGCCGCACCACTCCGTCGGCCGCTACGACGTCCCATCTGAACCCGTGCATACTGGCTGTCCGTTCTTCCCCGAGAGCGGCCTGCGCCCGGTCGGCGACCGGGACCGGCACCGCGACCGCGGGGTGTGCCCCACGTCACCCCACGTCTGTCGAGGCTATGCGGCGGTTCGGGTACCGGGAAGCGACCAGACGTCCCAGCGGCGGTGGGACGTCTGCCCCGGCCGTCCTTCACACCACTGCTGTTAATGAGAATTCAAACATTCCACGACCGACCGGATTTTGGCCGCCGATTCGGTTAAATTCACGTCGGGAAACCCGATCGGCTGTACCGTCGGAGTGATTTCCCACGATAACGTCGCTCGCCTTGTCCTCGGGAGAACGGAGCGAAGATGCCAACGCCAGTCGTCGGACCGGAATCGCGGGTACGCGATCACCGACGTATCGACGCCGGAGCGGACCCCTTCGCGGACGCATTGCGATCGGCGATCCGGGCGAAAGGGCTGAGCCTGGAACGCATCCAGCACAAGCTGCGGTCACGCGGCGTGGCGGTGAGCATCGCCGCGCTGAGCTATTGGCAGTCGGGGCGACGCCGTCCGGAACGGCCCGACTCACTGACCGCAGTCGGCCACCTCGAAGAGATCCTGGAGGTCGGCGAGGGAGGGTTGAGCACGCTGCTCGGCCCGCCGCGCCCGCGCGGCAAGGCGCGGCCGCGGGTGCGGCTGACCGGCCCGGAGGGGTGGGCGGCGGCGGGCGACTACGAGTCGATGGCCGAGCTGCTCGCCGACGTCGACACGAGCACCGACCAGGACCTGACCCGGCTGAGCCTGCGGGACCAGGTCGAGCTGGCGATGGACGGCAGCACGCGCCGGGTGCGGTCGCGGCAGGTGCTGCGGGCCGAGCGGGCCGGGGTGGACCGGGTGCTGCTCGGCTACGACACCCGCCTGCCGGGCGACCCGCTGCCGGTGATCGGCACGCTGCGCTCGTGCAGACTGGGGCGGGTTTCCGCCGACCCGCGCAACGGTCTGATGATCGCCGAGCTGCTGTTCGACCGTCCGCTGCGCAGGGGTGAGCGCACCGCGGTGGAGTACGAGCTGATCCACGTCGCGCCCCACCACCCGACCTACGACAACACCTACTCGCGCCGGTTCCGGCACCCGGTGCGGGAGTACGTGCTGGAAGTGCGGTACGACTCGCGGTGCCGGCCGGTGCGCTGCGAGCAGTTCACGTCCGACCTGGCCGGCGGCGAGCCCGTCGACGCGCGCGAGACCCCCGTGGACACCTGGGGCTACGCGTACGCCGTCGCCCTGGACTTCGGTCCGGGTGTGGTGGGCCTGCGCTGGCAGTGGGCCTGACCCGGTCGGCCCGGATCAGTAGGAGCGCGGCAGCCCCAGCGTGTGCTGCGCCACGAAGTTGAGGATCATCTCGCGGCTGACCGGCGCGATCCGGGACAACCTGGACGCGGCGAGCAGCGCCCCGAGTCCGTACTCGGAGGACAACCCGTTGCCACCGTGCACCTGGATGGCCTGGTCCACCGTCGCCGCGACCGCCTCCCCCGCCGCGTACTTGGCCATGTTGGCCGCCTCCCCCGCAGCCCGGTCTTCTCCAGCGTCGTAGAGAGCCGCGGCCTTCTGGGTCATCAGCCGAGCGAGTTCGACCTGGATCGCGCACTGCGCCAGCGGGTGCGCCACGCCCTGGTGCGCGCCGATCGGGGTGTCCCAGACGGTGCGGCTCCGGGCGTAGGCGGTCGCCTGGTCGAGGGCGCGGCGGGCCATGCCGGTCGCCAGCGACGCCGCCATGATCCGTTCCGGGTTGAGCCCGGCGAACAGCTGGGCCAACCCGGCGTCCTCGGCGCCCACCAGCGCGTCGGACGGCAGGCGCACGTCGTCGAAGAAGCAGGTGAACTGCTTCTCCGGCGACACGACCTCCATCGGGATGTGGTGGTGGGCGAAGCCGGGCGCGTCGGTCGGCACGACCACCAGCGACGGCAGCAGCCGCCGCCCGACGCGGTCGACGTGCCTGGCCACGACGAGCACGGCCGCCACCTCGTCCACGCCGGAGATGTAGTGCTTGCCGCCGGACAGCACCCACTCGTCGCCGTCGCGGCGGACGGCGGTGGTGATCCGGTGCGCGTTCGAGCCGGCGTCGGGCTCGGTGATGGCGAACCCCATCTTCACCGCGCCGGTGGCGAAGCCGGGCAGCCAGCGCCGCCGCTGCGCGTCCGTGCCGAACCGGGCGATGACGGTCGCGCAGATGGCCGGCGACACCACCATCAGCAGCAGGGGGCACCCCGCGGCGGCCAGCTCCTCGCACACCGCCGCGAGGTCGCCGATCCCGCCGCCACCGCCGCCGTACTCCTCCGGCACGGCCACGCCGAGGTAGCCGAGGCGGCCGGCGTCGGCCCACAGCTCGTCGGTCTTCTCCCCGGCCCGCGCCTTGGCCGTGAAGTACTCCGGCCCGTACCCGGCGGCCAGGTCGGCGACGGCCGCCCGCAGCGCCCGCCGCTCGGCGCTCTCCACGAAGTCGGTCACGTCCGGGCCTCCTCCACCACCGCGAGCACGTCGCCCGCGGCGACCTGCCGCCCCGGTCGGACGAGCACCTCGACGACCGTGCCGCCGGTCGCGGCGAGCACCCGGTGCTCCATCTTCATCGCCTCCAGCACGAGCAGCTCCGCGCCCGCCTCGACGACGCTGCCCGGTTCGACCGACACGCGGACCACGGTGCCGGGCACCGGGGCGACGGTCGCGCCCGCGGCGACCGCGGCGCGCGGCTCCGGGAAGCGCGGCACCAGCGTGAACGCCAGCCCGGCCACGACCACCAGGTCGCCGTGCACCGCGACGGGGAACGCCGTGCGGACGCCGGCGCGCTCCAGCACCACTTCGTCGCGCGCGGTCGACACGACCCGCGTGCCGGGATCGGCGACCACGCCGCCGCGGGTGTGCCGGTAGGCGACTTCCACCGTTTCGCCGTCGAATTCGAACACTGTTTTCTGGGGTTGTGACGGAAGATTGCGCCAGCCCAGCGGTAGGTTCGTCCGACGAATTTCGGCCAACGCCAGCGCACCGGCCAGCGCCGCGGGCCGCACGTCCACTTCCGGCGGCGCGAGCAGGCCGTGCCGGTCGAGGAACCCGGTGTGGGTGTCCCCGGCGGCGAAGGCCGGATGGCGCAACGCGCGGACGAGGAGTTCCCGGTTGGTGACCAACCCGTGGACGGCCGTCCGGTCCAACGCGGTCGCCAGCTTGCGGATCGCGGCCCGCCTCGTCGGCGCCCACGCGATCACCTTGGCCAGCAGCGGGTCGTAGTGCACGCCGACGACGCTGCCGTCCGCCACGCCGCTGTCGACCCGCACGCCGTCGGGCACGCGGAAGCGGTGCAGCGTGCCGGTGGAGGGCCGCCAGTCGTGCGCGGGGTCCTCGGCGCACAGCCGGGCCTCGACGGCGTGGCCGCGCGGTTCCGGCGGGTGCTCGGGCAGCCGCTCGCCCTCGGCGATCGCGAGCTGCCACGCCACCAGGTCGACGCCGAACACCTCCTCGGTGACCGGGTGCTCGACCTGGAGCCGGGTGTTGACCTCCAGGAAGTGGAAGCGCTGGTCGTCGGTGAACAGGAACTCGACGGTGCCCGCGCCGACGTACCCGATGGCCCGCGCCGCCCTGGTGGCGGCGTCGAAGAGCCGGTGCCGCGCCTCGGGCCGCACGGCCGGGCTCGGCGTCTCCTCGATGACCTTCTGGTGCCGCCGCTGGACGGAGCACTCCCGCTCGCCCAGCGCCCACACCGTGCCGTGCGCGTCGGCGAGCACCTGCACCTCGACGTGCCGCACGTCCTCCAGCAGCGGTTCGCAGAACACGGTGCCGTCGCCGAACGCCGACTCGGCCTCCCGGCGGGCGGCGGCGACCTGCGCGGCGAGGTCGTCCCGCGACCGCACCACGCGCATCCCGCGCCCGCCCCCGCCGGCGGACGCCTTGACCAGCAGCGGGAACCGGGTCGCGGACACCGGGTCCAGGTCGGGCAGCACGGGTACGCCGGCCGCGGCCATCCGCCGCTTCGCCGCCACCTTCGAGCCCATCACCGCGATGGCCTCCGGGTCGGGGCCGACCCAGGTGAGCCCGGCGTCCAGCACGGCGCGCGCGAAGTCGGCGTTCTCCGACAGGAAGCCGTAGCCGGGGTGCACGGCGTCCGCGCCGGCCGCGGTCGCGGCGGCCACCAGCGCGTCGACCCGCAGGTAGGTCTCGGCGGGCGTGGCGCCCGGCAGGCGCACCGCCGCGTCGGCCTCGCGCACGTGCGGCGCGTCGGCGTCCGGGTCGGAGAACACGGCGACCGGGCTGATGCCGAGGTCGCGGCAGGTGCGGGTGATCCGGCGGGCGATCTCGCCCCGGTTGGCGATCAACAGCTTCCCGATCACGGCGGCCCTCACATCCGGAAGACGCCGTAGCCGGTGGCGCCCTTGACCGGTCCGCCGTGGACGGCGGACAGGCACAGCCCGAGCACGGTGCGGGTGTCGCGCGGGTCGATCACGCCGTCGTCGTAGAGCCGCCCGGACAGGAACGCCGGGAGCGACTGCTGCTCGACCTGCTCCTCGACCGCCCGCCGCAGCGCGGTGTCGTGCTCCTCGTCGTACTCGCGGCCCTTCGCGGCGGCGGCCTGCCGCGCCACGATCGACAGCACGCCCGCGAGCTGCGCCGGCCCCATCACGGCGGACCTGGCGTTCGGCCAGGTGAACAGGAAGCGCGGGTCGTAGGCCCGGCCGCACATGCCGTAGTTGCCCGCGCCGTAGGAGGCGCCCATGACGACGGTCAGGTGCGGCACCGCGCTGTTCGCCACGGCGTTGATCATCATGGCGCCGTGCTTGATGATGCCGCCCTGCTCGTACCGCGCGCCGACCATGTAGCCGGTGGTGTTCTGGAGGAACAGCAGCGGGGTGTCGGCGGAGTTGGCGAGCTGGATGAACTGCGCGGCCTTCTGCGCCTCCTCGCTGAACAGCACGCCGCGCGCGTTGGCCAGGACGCCGATCGGGTAGCCGTGCAGGTCGGCCCAGCCGGTGACCAGGCTGCCGCCGTAGTCGGGCTTGAACTCGTCGAACCGCGAGCCGTCCACGATCCGCGCGAGGACCTCGCGCGGGTCGAACGGGACGCGCGGGTCCGTCGGCACCAGGCCGAGCAGCTCCTCCTCGTCGTGCCGCGGCGGCTCGGGCTCCTTCGGCGGCGGCCCGTGCTTGCGCCGGTTCAGCCTGGCCACGGCCCGGCGGGTGAGGCGGAGGGCGTCGACCTCGTCGGCGGCGACGAAGTCCGCCAGGCCGGACGTGGTGCCGTGCATCCGCGCGCCGCCGAGGGATTCGTCGTCGGCCTCCTCCCCGGTCGCCATCCGCACCAGCGGAGGCCCGCCGAGGAACACCTTGGCGCGCCGGTCGACCATGATCACCTGGTCGGACATGCCCGGCACGTACGCGCCGCCCGCGGTGGCGTTGCCGAACACCGCGCTGATCGTGGGTATCCCGGCGGCGGACAGCCGCGTGAGGTCGCGGAACGCCCGCCCGCCGGGGATGAAGACCTCGCTCTGGCCGGTCAGGTCCGCGCCGCCGGACTCGACCAGGCTGATCAGCGGCAGCCGGTTCCGAGCCGCGATGTCGTCGGCCCGGAACGTCTTGCGCAGCGTCCACGGGTTGCTCGCGCCACCGCGCACGGTCGGGTCGTTGGCGACGACCACGCACTCGACGCCCTCCACCACCCCGATGCCGGTCACGACGCTCGCGCCCACCGGGTAGTCCGTGCCCCACGCGGCCAGCGGCGACAGCTCCAGGAAGGGCCCGTCCTGGTCGACCAGCAGCTCGACCCGCTCGCGCGCGGTCAGCTTGCCGCGCCCCCGGTGCCGCTCGACGGCCCGCGGGCCACCGCCCGCCAGGGCCTTGGCGTGCTCGGCGTCCAGCTCGGCCAGCTTGTCCAGCAGCGCCGCCCGGTTCTCGCGGTACTCGGCGGACCGGGTGTCCAGCGCGGTGCGCAGCACGGTCATGCGGTGAACCCCAATCGTTTCGCGGCCAGTTCCACCATCACCTCGGTCGCGCCGCCGCCGATGCCCAGGACGCGGGCGTCCCGGTAGTGCCGCTCCACCTCGCTGTCGCGCAGGTAGCCCGCGCCGCCGTGCAGCTGCACCGCGGCGTCGACGACGGCCGAGCACGCCTCCACGGCGGCGTTCTTGGCGAAGCACACCTGCGCCACGCACTCCTCGCCGCGGGCCACGCGCACGGCGACCTCGCGGGTGTAGACGCGGGCGAGGTCGACGCGCTGCGCCATCTCGACCAGCTTGTGCCGCACCACCTGGCGGCCGATCAGCGGCCGGCCGAACGTCTCGCGCCGCCGCGCGTGGTCGATCGCGAGGTCGAGGCACCGCTGCGCGGTGGCGTACGCCTGCACCGCGAGCGACACGCGCTCCACCTGGAACCGGCGCATGATGAGCCCGAACCCGGCGTTCTCCGCGCCGACCAGGTTCGCCACCGGGACCCGGACGTCCACGAAGGACAGGTCGGCGGTGTCCGAGCAGTGCCAGCCCATCTTGTCCAGCCGCCGGTCGACGGCGAAGCCGGGCGTGCCCCGCTCCACCACCAGCAGGCTGATCCCCCGGTGGCCGGGCCCGCCCGTGCGCACCGCCGCGGTCACGAAGTCCGCGCGCTCGCCGGAGGTGATGAACGCCTTGGCGCCGTTGACGACGTAGTGGTCGCCCTCCCGGCGCGCGGTGGTGCGCAACGCCGCGACGTCCGACCCGCCGCCGGGCTCGGTGACCGCCAGCGCGCCGATCAGCTCACCGGCGAGCGCGGGCCGGACGAACCGGTCGACCAGGTCGTCGCCACCGGCGTCCACGATGTGCGGCACCGCGATCCCGTGCGTGAGGAGCCCGGCGACCAGGCCGGACGAGCCGCCCGCCTGGATCAGCTCCTCGGTCAGCACCACGGTGTCCAGCAGGTCGCCCGCGCCGCCGACGCGCTCGGGGAAACCGATGCCCAGCAGGCCGATCCGCGCGGCCGCGCGGTGCAGCTCGCGCGGCAGCCGGCCCGCGCGCTCCCAGTCCGCCAGGTGCGGCACGACCTCCCGCTCGGTGAACCTCCGCACGGTCGCCCGGAGGTCGAGGCGCTCCGGGGTGTCGAAGGGCGCCGTCGCGGCACCGGCCCCCGGCAGGTCGGACGGGCCCGTCGCGGGTTCGGTGCCCGCGACATCGGACGGGACCGTCGCGGGGCCGGTGCCCGGCACGTCGGACGGGACCGCCGCGGGGCCGGTGCCCGCGCCGCCGGGCGACGCCGTCACAGCAGGGCCTCCGGCACCTCGACGTGGCGCGAGCGCAGCCACTCCCCCAACGCCTTGGCCTGCGGGTCGAACCGGGTGGACGCGGCAACGCCGTCGCCGAGCAGGCCGTGCAGCACGAAGTTCAGCGCGCGCAGGTTCGGCAGCTCGTACCGGTCCACCGCGCCCGCCTCGGGCAGCAGCTCCTTGAGCCGCGCGACGGTCAGCTCCGCCACCAGCCAGGCGTACTGCTCGTCGGTGCGCACCCACACGCCCACGTTGGCGTCGCCGCCCTTGTCACCGGACCGCGCGCCGGCGATCGCGCCCAGCGGGACCTTCATACGTCGACCACCTTCCCGTCCGGCAGGACCACCTGGTGCGCCACGGACTCCCGGTGCACGTACGCCGACCGGCAGATCCCGAACGGGGTGCCGTCACCGGGCGGCGCGGTCACGTGGAAACCGGGGTAGGACCCCAGCGCCAGTTCGACGACCGCGCGGGAGAAAGCCTTGGCCCGCGCCGGGTCGGCGGTCTTGACGACGGCGTGCAGCAACGCGCTCGCGGTCTCCTCGGTGTCCGCGTCGACGTGGTCGGTGCGGGCCAGCGCCCACGTCAGGCCCTCACCGCCGATCGCGTCCTCCACCTGGCGGCGCACCAGCGCGGCCTTCTCCTCGACGTCGAGTCCACACAGGACGAACGTGGTCGCGTTGCGGAAGCCGCCCAGGTGGTTCAGGCACACCTTCAGGGTCTCCGGCGGCGCGCTGCCCCGGACACCGGAGATCCGCACCCCGCGCGGGTGCGGCGCCAGGCGGATCGTGTCGAAGTGGCTCACCACGTCCGGTCCGGGGTAGGCGGGGTCGCCGATCTCGTACAGCAGTTGCGCGGTGACGGTGTCGACGGTGACCGCGCCGCCCGTGCCGGCCTGCTTGGTGATCAGCGCCGAGCCGTCCGCGTCGACCTCGGCGATCGGGAAACCCGGCCGCACGGCGTCGATCCCGGTGAAGAAGGGGTGGTTCCCGCCGGTCGCCTGCGTGCCGCATTCGAGCACGTGCCCGGCGACGGTCGCGCCGGCCAGCGCGGACCAGTCGTCGCGCGCCCACCCGAAGTGGGCGGCGGCCGGCCCGACCACCAGCGACGCGTCGGTGACCCGGCCGGTGACCACGACGTCCGCGCCGGCCGACAGGGCCTCGGCGATGCCCCACGCGCCGAGGTAGGCGTTGGCGGTCAACGCGTCCGGGAACCGGTCCCGCACGTCGTCGCCGATCACGTGGGCGACCTTCGCGCCCAGCCCGAGCCGGTCGATCGCCGCCGCGAGCCCGGCCGGGTTGAGGCCGCCCGCGTTGGACACGATCCGCACGCCGCGGTCAAGCGCCAGGCCGAGGGACTCCTCCAGCTGCCGCAGGAACGTCCGGGCGTACCCGAGGTCCGGGTCGCGCGCCCGGTCGCGGCCGAGGATGAGCATGGTCAGCTCGGCCAGGTAGTCGCCGGTCAGGACGTCGAGCCCGCCGCCCTCCAGCATGTCGCGGACGGCCGAGAACCGGTCGCCGTAGAAGCCGGACGCGTTGCCGATGCGGATCACGAGCGCCCACCCGCGCCCCGCTTGTCGCCCGGTTCCGCCGAACCCGCGCCACCCGCGGCCCGACCAACCGCCGACTCCGCCGGACCCGCGCCCCGGCCGCGCGCCGGTCCGGGCGGCCCGGCGAACGCCTGCGCGATCGGCACCCACGCCTCGGCCACCTCGCCGACCGCCGTCACCGCCAGGTCGTCCCGGTGCCGCCGCCGGGTCGCCAGCAGGCAGAAGTCCAGCGCCGGTCCGGTGATCCGGTTCGCGGCGTCCACCGGACCCCACGCCCACGGCTCGCCACCGGGACCGGTCAGCTCGACGCGCACCGGTTCGGCCGGCGCAGCCAAGCCGTTGACCAGGAACGCGTACCCGAACGCCCGCACGGCGATGTGCGCCACGTGCTTGAGCCGCGCGGTCGGCGCACGGGTCACGCCGAGCGCGTCGGCCACGTCCTGGCCGTGCGCCCACGTCTCCATCAGCCGAGCGGTCACCATGCTGGTCGGGCTCATCGGCGGCCCGAACCAGGGCACCTTCACGCCCGGCGGCACGGCGAGCAGCGCCCGCTCCAACGCCACCCGCCCGGCGCGCCACTGCCCGAGCGTCACGGGCTCCGCCGCGCCCCGGTCCACCAGGTCCGGCGGTGCCGTCGCGAGCAGGGCGGCGAACGCGGCCGGTTCGGTCGCGGCGAGCACGGCGACCCGGTCGGTCCAGCGCAGGTGGCCGATCTGGTGCGCGATCGTCCACCCCGCCGCGGGCGTGGGCACGGCCCAGTCGTCCAGCGGCGCGACGAGGTCGTCCAGCGCTGCGCTCTCCGCGCGCAGGTCTGCCATCAGGTCGGTGATCACAGGGCGGCCTCCAGCATCCGCGCCCAGTGCCGGACGAGCCGCGCGCGCCGCTTGCCGTCGTCGGTGAGCTGGTTGGCCAACGCCAGGCCGCGCACGAGGTCCAGCGTGATCTGCACGGCCTCCCGGACACCGGGCTTGGCCTCGTCGGCGGCCAGCAGTTCCACCGCGAGGCGGTGGGTCTCCCGGCCCAGGCGCGCCTCCAGCGGCACGACGACGGTCTTGAGGTCGGCGTCGGTGCGCGCGGCGACCCACAGCTCCAGGGCGGCGGTGAACAGGTCGCTGGCGTAGAAGTCGGCGATCAGCTCGACCACCGCCGGTATGCGTTCCGCCGGCGGCTCCCCGGCCAGCCGCGCGGCCCGTTCCTTCAGGTGGAGCACGCTCTCCGCGCCGAGGTGCTCGACCGCCGCCGCGACGAGTTCGCCGCGCGTGCGGAAGTGGTGGAGCTGCGCGCCTCGGGACACGCCCGCGCGCTCGGCGACCACCGTGGTCGTCGTGCCCGACCAGCCCAGCTCGACGAGGCACTCGACGGTCGCCACCAGGAGCCTGCGCCGCGTCGAACGACTGCGGTCGGCCTGGCGCTGCCTCGTCCCGGTGGCCACGCGCCGAGTGTTCCGCGTCACTAACAAACAGTCAAGACTGATTGTTAGTGACGCGGACCGGGCACCCGACTACCAGCCGCCCTGCACCATCGTCTGGAACAGCCACTTCCCGTCGACCTTCACCAGGAGGTCGCCGTACCGCACCACCTGCGAGTACTCGCCCACCGTGATGGTCGCGTCGGTGACGACGAACACCAGGCCGGCGTTGAGGAAGATCGGCGTCCGCACGGACTCCATCTGCACGTCACCGTCACCGTCACCGAGCTGGGCGGCCATGTCGGTGAGGAACCGGGCCCGGTCCCACGACTCGGCCGACCCGTCGGTCACGGCGTTGACCGGGAACAACGCCATCCCGGCCATCGCTTCGACGTCCTTGGCGACCGCCAAGGCGTCCCACTGCGCGAACCACTCCAGGACGCCCGCCACGTCCTCGTCGGTCGGTACGAACCCAGCACCACTACCCGGCACAGCACTCATGCCGTACATTGTACCGTACGACGTACGGCAGTCGATTGTGATCCAGGTCGCCATGCCCACGATGCATGGCAAGGACGACCGAGGTGCCGATTCCCCCCGCTGTCGCCGCCTACTCGTGCCTGGCCGGTTACGGAGCAACGGGCCACAGCAGAGGGACCACGAACTCAACGCGCCTGGGTCGCGGTCACTGCTGGCCGAACAGACGGGAGATCCGAACGGCGGATTCGTATCCAGGCGAGGGGGTGGTCATTCTGCGTAGCGTCCCCGACGACCGTCCAAGACCCGGCAACCTTCCAGGCACGCGCACTCCATGCTCACCCTGCCGTGGTCCCGCTGCTCCAAAACCAAGAACCGCAAAGCCCCGAACCGGGGACCACGAACCGGGGGCCACAGGAGCACGACACCCCTACCCCCAGGACTGAAGCCCATCAGATTTTCTACGCAACGCCACCACAGCCAGGGAACCACGGACTCCACGCGCCCGGAAGGCTCGCAAGTCCTGGACGGTCGTCGGGAACGCCACGCAACTGGACCACCCCCTCGCCTGAGCACGAATCCGCCGCGCCGATCCCCCATCCGTTCCAGCTCCGAGCTTCGAGCGCGTTGAGCCCGTGCTCACCCTGCTGCGGTCCCGTTGCTTCAAAAGCTGAAAGGCTTCCGTCCCGCGCGATCGGAAGCAGCGTCGGGACGGGTGGTGTCAGAGCAGGGTCAGTTGCTCCTGGTCGACCACGCGCGCGTTCTCCGCCACGCCGGGCAGGCTGCCCTCCGGCCACACCGCGTCGTCGTCCGCACCCGACCGGTCCAGGCCGCGCCTCGTGTCCAGCCCGTGCCGCCGCAGCAGCGGCTCGATCCGCGCGGCCAGTCGACGGCGGTACCGCGCGTCCACGTACGCCCCGCGCGCGTACAGCTCGCGGTACTCCTCGACCAGGTCCGGCCGCTCCCGCACCAGCCACCGCCCGAACCACTCCCGCGCGCCCGGCCGCAGGTGCAGGGGCAGCACGGTCACCCCGGACGCCCCCGCCGCCGCGATCCCACCCAGCAGCTCGTCCAGCCGGTCCACCGAGTCGGTCAGCCCCGGCAGCACGGGCGCGACGAACACCCCGCACGGCAACCCGGCCTCGCGGACCCGGCGCACCAGGTCCAGCCGCGCCCGCGGGCTCGGCGTGCCCGGCTCCAGCCGCGCCTGCAACTCCCGGTCCAGCAGGGCGATCGACACGCCCACGCCCACCGGCACCCGCGCCGCCGCCTCGCGCAGCAGCGGGATGTCCCGCGCCAGCACGGTCCCCTTGGTCAGCACGGAGAAGGGCGTGCCCGAGTCCGCCAACGCCCGGATGATGCCCGGCATCAGCGCGTACCGGCCCTCGGCCCGCTGGTACGGGTCGGTGTTGGTGCCCATCGCGACGTGCTCGCGCCGCCACCGCCGGGACTTCAGCTGCGCCGTCAGCACCTCCACCGCGTTGACCTTCACCACGACCTGGGAGTCGAAGTCGCGCCCGGCGTCGAGGTCGAGGTAGGTGTGGGTGTTGCGGGCGAAGCAGTTGTGGCTGACCAGGCCGTTCGCGATGAAGTCGCCGGTGCCGGTGGTGATGTCGTACAGCGTCCGCGTGACGCCGAGCGCTTCCACCGACACGACGCCGAGCTTCCCGGTGGACGGCACCGCCGCGCCCTCCACCGCGTTGCCGCGCGCCACCACCGGGCCCGTCAGGTGCAGGAAGCGCAGCTTCTCGGCGAGCCCGCCGGTGATCCGCACCCCGCGCACCTCGACCACGTGCGGTATCCGCAGGCGCAGCAACGCCAGCACCGCCGCCTCGAACACCACGCTGTCCGAACTGGACAGCACCAGCTCGCCGCCGGTGGCCGTGCCGCGCGAGTCGAACAACCCCGCCAGGAAGCCCTTCGACCAGTCCTCGCCGGGCGTCGTCGGCCACTCGACCAGGTCGCTCTCGCGCGGGATCGGGCCCTTGGCGTACTCCTGCGCCCGCGCGCGCACGTCCGGGTCGCCGGGGAGCCCGCCGCGCACCACGCCCCACAGGTAGCCGCGCTGGTAGTCGTCGTTCCCGGTGGGTGGTGCGGCGAACCGGCCCGTGCCGACCAGCCGCACGCCCCTCGCCAGGAACGGGCGCTCCTCGAAGTCGGCGCAGCGGCCCGGCGCGAGGTGCTTCCAGCCGTCGGTGGTGAGGAACCGGTGGTCGCCGCTCGCGACGACCTGCGTGCCGTCCTCCAGCGTCAGCCGGTAGGCGGGTTTGACGGTCGTCCAGTGCGCCTTCACGCGCGTGACGACGTAGCGGCCTTCACGGGTGCCGAACACCTCCTCCCCGACGGAGAGTTCCGCGATCGGCTTGGTGCGGCCGTCGGCCAGCAGGACGGGCGTGTCACCGGCCAGGCAGTAGGTGCAGCCGTGCGTGCAGCCCCGGTACGGGTTGACCGTCCACTCGAACGGCAACCGCCCGCCGGTGACCCGGTTGAGCACGGACTTGGCGCGCACCTCGTGGAACACGACGTCGGAGAACTCCGGGGTCCGCACGCTGCGGACCAGTCCCGGCAAACCCGGCAGGACCTGCTGTCGATCCGCCGCGTCCTTCTGCCCGTCCCATCGCATGACCTCATTCGAACACGCGTTCGAATGATCGTCAAACGCGGCGACCGTGGCGCTTCCCACCGCCGTACCGACGGGACGGAGCGCCGTGCCGGGTTCCGACGCCGACGCGCGGCACGTGTGACCGGGGACCAGGCGGAACCCCTGGGACCGGCCGATCGGCATCCTCAACAACATCGCCTTCCTGGTGCTGTTCGCGACCGGCGGTCCCCGCGCGGACGAGGGCCTCCAGGTCGTCCACAGCACACCGGCGCGACCCGGCCGTGGATCACCCCCGATGTGATCCACGTTCCGTTGTACGCCTGACCGGGCGCGCGGATCACGGCGATCCTCACTGTGGGAAAACGCCGTGCCATCCCGCCGGACCTGCGCTACCGCCGGCACGCGCCACCCGCGACGCCGGCGTGACCGGCCTCACGCGCCGGCCGATCCGGAGGGCGGCGGTGACATCGGGCCGGAGGGCGGCGGGGGCGGTCGGGACCGGCCGGCGCCGGCCCCGACCGCGGTGGCGGGGCCGAGAGCACCGGCACGACGACGTTGTCGCGACAACCCACGGCGCACCTCGGCGCTCCACGGGTACCCTGGCACGCCCGCCGCCACACCGGCCGGAAGCCCGTCACCCCACGGCATTCGACCGATCGGGGACACCGACAGTCCCCTGTGGACGGTCGAGGGCGAGCACGGCGCCACCGGGTCGCCGCCACGCGGCCCGGCGCACCCGGTCGGCGCCCCGGCAGGCGGTCGACGCCGGACCGGGTGGCGACCGGCGGCGCGCCGGCACCGGGGTCAGATGGTGACCAGCACCTGGTCCAGCGTCTTGCGGACCAGGTTGGGCACCACGCAGTCGTCCGCCGGGTAGCCGATCGGGATCACCGCGAACGCCTTCTCGTTGCGCGGCCGGCCCAGCACCTCGCCGAGGAACTTCATCGGCGACGGCGTGTGCGTCAACGCCGCGAGCCCCGCGAGGTGCAGGGCCGTGAGCAGCATCCCGACCGCGATGCCCACCGACTCGTCGACGTAGTAGTGCTTGCGGCTGCTGCCGTCCGGCTCCAGGTAGAACCGCTGCTGGAACACGACGACCAGCTCCGGCGCGTCGGTGAGGTGCGGCTTGACGTCGTCGGTGCCCAGCGGGCGCAGCGCCTCCAGCCACTCGTCGCCCAGCCTGCCGCCGTAGGAGATGCGCTCCTCGTGCTCGGCGGCGGCCCGGATCGCCTTGCGCACCTCGGCGTCGACCACCCGGACGAAGGTCCACGGCTGCTGGTGCGCCCCGCTGGGCGCGGTCGAGGCGACGGCGATCGCGTCCAGCACCACCTGCGTCGGCACGGGGTCGGGGGAGAACATGCGGACCGTGCGGCGCTCGGCCATGCGCGCGCGCAGCTCGGCCGCCGCGCGCAGGGACCGCTCGACCGGCATCCGTTCGGGCCGGTAGGGCACCGGGTCGAAGTCCTGGCCGTGGGTGGGAGTCCAGTTCGTCACGCCAGGCACTGTGGCACCGGCGCACGGCGGGATGAAGAGCCGGCCCGAAATACGCACCGAAGTGTCCGATTATCGGACACCCAGCGGTATCCGCCCCACCCCGCGCCGACGGCGACGTCCGACGCCCGCGCGCGGGACCCTCCACTGTGGATGATCGGGGACGGGCGGGCCGCCGGGGCCGCGAACCGGACCCGCCACCACCCGCGATCGGGCAGTATGTGCTGGTGCGAGCCAAGGACCTGATCACCGCGCACGGCCACGGGCATGGGCACGGGCACGGGCACCCCACCGGGCCCGCCTCCGCGCCGGTGCGCAAGCTGCTCCTGGTCCTGCTGCTGCCGCTGGTGCTGGCCACCGTGGTGGGCGCGCTGCTGCTGTACCCGTTCGGGCACGACCAGCCCACCGGCGCGGACGCCGGCCTCACGCAGGTCCCCGTGCGCGGCGACGTGACGGCCGTGGCGCGCGGCGGGTGCGGACCGGACGCCGACCAGCCGGGCCAGTCCGGGTGCGTGCTGGTCACGGTGCGGATGAGCGACGGCGCGGCGGCCGGGCGCGAAGTGCGGGTGCCCGTGCCGGACCAGGCGTCCTCCCCGTCGTTCGCGGTGGGCGACGCGGTGGTCCTGTCCTTCGGCGGCGGCGACCCGGCGGCGAGCCACTCCTACCAGCTCGCCGACTTCCAGCGCGGCGCGCCGATGCTGCTGCTGGCGGTGCTGTTCATCGCGGCCGTGCTGCTGCTCGGGCGGTGGCGCGGGCTGGCGGCGCTGGGCGCGCTCGCGCTGAGCTTCGCCATCCTGGTGCTGTTCGTGCTGCCCTCGATCGTCGCCGGCGAGGACCCGGTGACCGTCGCCGTGGTCGGCGCCGGGCTGATCATGTTCGTGGTGCTGTACGTGACGCACGGCGTGTCCGCGCGCACGTCCGCGGCGGTGCTGGGCACGCTGGTGAGCCTCGCCCTGATCGGCGCGCTGGGCGTGGCGTTCACGGCGTTCGGCAAGCTCACGGGCCTCGACCAGGACACCGCGAACCTGGTGTCGCTGCTCGGGCACGACGTCGACACGCGCGGGCTGCTGCTCGCGGGCACGATCATCGGCGCGCTGGGCGTCCTGGACGACGTGACGGTGACCCAGACCAGCGCGGTGTGGGAGCTGCGGCGCGCCAACCCGTCCCTCGGGTTCCGCGAGCTGTACGCGGCCGGGTCGCGGATCGGGCGCGACCACCTGTCGTCGGTGGTGAACACGCTGGTCATGGCGTACGCGGGCACGGCGCTCCCGCTGCTGCTGGCGTTCTCGCTGTCGGGCCGGGACCTCGGCGAGATCCTGACCGCGCAGCAGGTGGCGCAGGAGGTCGTGCGCACGCTCGTCGGCAGCATCGGCCTGGTGGCGGCCGTGCCGATCACCACGGCGCTGGCCGCGTTCGTCGCCGGCCGGGAGGACGTGCCGGCGCACCACGACGAGCCCGAGGACCACGCCGACCGCGCCGCCCGCGACGACACCGACGACACCGACGACACCGACGACACCGACGGCACCGACGCGCAGCCGACCCGGCGCGCCACCGCGCGCACCGCCGAACGCACCGCGAAGCGCCCTGCCGACCGGACCGCCGAACCCCCCGCGCGGCGCTCCGCCGAACGGCAGGCCGACCGCCCGGAGCAGTGGTCGCGGATGACCGGGGATTTGCGCACGGGGTACGACCCGGCCAAGGGCCCGTGGCGCCGTCCCGACCGGCGGCACGCCGATCCGGCCGACGCCGCACCGCGCCGGACCGACCGGGGCGGACGCACCGGGACGCCACCGGGATAATCGGGGGGTGGGACGCACCCGGAAGGCCGACGAGACCGTCACGAGGGAGGTCGACTCGGGCATCGCGGAACTCGTCCCCGACCCGGACGTGCCGCGCGCGTGGACGCTGCACCTCAACGGCACCCCGCAGTCCCACGTGGACCTGGACGACCCCCGGCACCTGGAGTTCGAGTACGTCCGCCGGATCGCCCACGTCGCCGACCTCGTCGCGCCCGACGACGAACCGATCCGCGCCCTGCACCTGGGCGGCGGCGCGCTGTCGCTGCCGCGGTACATCGCCGACACCCGCCCCCGGTCGACGCAGCAGGTCGTGGAGGTCGACGCCGCCCTGATCGACCTGGTCCGGGGCCTGCTCCCGCTGGACCGCACGTGGCGGGTGAAGATCCGCAACGGCGACGCCCGCGCGGTGCTGGCGAAAGCGCCGGAGGACACGTTCGACCTGGTGGTGACCGACGTGTTCGCGGGCGCGCGCACGCCGGCGCACCTGACGTCGGTCGAGTTCGTGTCGCTCGCGGCGCGCACCCTGCGCGGCGGCGGCATCTACGCGGCGAACATCGGCGACGGCGGCGCGCTGAAGTTCGCGAAGGCCCAGGCGGCGACCGTGCGGGCGGTGTTCCCGCACGTGTGCGTCGTGGCCGAGCCCGCGGTGTTCCGGGGACGGCGGTTCGGCAACTTCGTCCTGCTCGGCTCGCACGTGGAGCTGCCCGTGCCGGACCTGAGCAGGCGCACCGCGAGCGACCCGTTCCCCGGTCGGGTGGAGCACGACGAGTCGCTGGTCAGGTTCATCGGCGGTACGCCCGCGACGACCGACGCCACCGCCACCCAGTCCCCGCAGCCGCCGAAGGGCACGTGGGGCCTGCCCGACGACTGAACCGACCCACCCCGACGACCGGGTCGCGGCGGGCGGCTCCCCCGGCGAGGACGCCACGACCGGGTCGACCCCGGCACGGCCCGACGACCGGCAGGCCCACCCGCGCGCAGCGGCTCGGGCGGGCGCGCCCGGTGGTCAGTCCAACGTCGACACGAACCGCGAGATCGCGTCCGGGTTCAGCTTCTGCGCCAGCCGACCCGACGGCGCGAGCGACCCGAGCTGGTACAGCGGCCGGTCCGCCGCCGCCAGCCCCCGCGCCTCCGCCCGCAGCTGGGCGACCAGCAGCTCGGAGAACACCAGCCCCGGCGCGTCACCGCGCCCGGCCAGCACGTCGGCCAGCTTCCGCAGCCCGAACACGCCCTGCTCGCGCCCGCCGACACCGGCGTAGACGGCCAGCGCCAGGTTGATCGCCTTGCCGCCGCCGCGCACGAACAACCCCACCGTGCGGCTGCCGCGCATGTCGGTCACCAGCAGGTCGAGCTGGTCGGCGGTGCGCAGGTCCACCGAACGCGTGCCGAAGGCGCGCACGGACAGGACGTGGCCCTCCAGCCACACCCGCCGCCGCGCCTCCGACCACGCCAGCAGCAGCAGCGGCACACCGACCACGGCCGCCGCCACCACGCCGGCCGTGCGGCCCGCGAGCAGCCCCAGCAACCCGCCGAAGGCGGCGGCCACGATCAGCGCGCCGATGCCGACCGTCCGGGCGCGCTTGCGCACCGCGGCCGGCTCCATCAGGTCGAGGGGGATGCGCTCGCTCACCGGCCCAACGCCTCCCGCACCGAGATCAGCACGTCCGCCAGCGGCACCTCGCGCTGGTCGCCGGTCGCCAGCTCCTTGAGCTGCACGACGCCCGCCTCGATGTCCCGCTCGCCCAGCACCAGCGCGAACCGCGCGCCGGACCGGTCGGCGCCCTTCATCGCGCCCTTGAGCCCCTTGCCGCCGTAGGCGAGGTCGAACCGCACGCCCGCCGCGCGCAGCGACGCCGACAGCGCCACCAGCCGCGCCTTCGCGGCCTCGCCCAGCGGCACGCCGTACACGTCGCACCGCGACACGTCACCCGGCCGCACGCCCTCCACCTGGCACGCCAGCAGGGTCCGGTCCACGCCGAGGCCGAACCCGACCCCGGACAGCGGCCGGCCGCCCAGCTGCTCCATCAGCCCGTCGTACCGGCCGCCGCCGCCGATCGCGGACTGCGCGCCCAGGCCGTCGTGGACGAACTCGAAGCACGTCTTGGTGTAGTAGTCCAGGCCGCGCACCATCCGCGGGTTCTCGACGTACTTCACGCCCAGGTCGTCCAGGTAGCCCTTGACCTGCTCGTAGTGGGCGCGCGACGCGTCGGACAGGTGGTCGCGCATGAGCGGCGCGGCGTCCACCATCGCCCGCACCTCGGGGCGCTTGTCGTCCAGCACCCGCAGCGGGTTGATCTCGGCCCGCCGGCGCGTCTCGGCGTCCAGCGGCAGCCCGGCCAGGAACGCCTGGAGCCGCTCCCGGTACGCGGGCCGGTCCGACGAGTCGCCCAGCGACGTCAGCTCCAGCCGGTAGCCGGTGAGGCCCATCCGGCGGAACGCCTCGTCGCCGACCGCGATCACCTCGGCGTCCAGCGCCGGGTCGTCCACGCCGATCGCCTCGACGCCGACCTGGTGGAACTGCCGGTAGCGGCCCGCCTGGGGCTGCTCGGCGCGGAAGAACTGGCCGGCGTAGGCGAGCTTCACCGGCAGCTGGCCCTGGTCGAGGCCGTGCTCGATGACGGCCCGCATCACGCCCGCCGTGCCCTCGGGGCGCAGCGTGATCGACCGCCCGCCGCGGTCGGTGAACGTGTACATCTCCTTCGAGACCACGTCGGTGGACTCGCCGACGCCGCGCGCGAACAGCGCGGTGTCCTCGAAGACGGGCAGCTCGACGTAGCCGTACCCGGCGCGGCGCGCGGAGTCCACCAGGGTCTCGCGGACGGCCAGGAACGTGGCGGAGGTGGGCGGGAAGTAGTCGGGAACACCCTTGGGCGCGGAGAACGCGGTCACGGTTTCTACAGTCCTCGGTGCGGTGCGGCGGGCGCGTCGTCGCCCAGTTCCAGCAGGAACGGGTTGCTCACGCGCTCACGGCCGATGGTCGTCGTGGGCCCGTGGCCGGGCAGGACCACCGTGTCGTCGTGCAACGTCAACACCTTCGTGCGCAGTGACGTCAGCATCGCGCGGTGGTCGCCACCCGGCAGGTCGGTGCGTCCGATGGAGCCGGCGAAGAGGGTGTCGCCGGACAGCACGAGCCGTCCGCCCTCCTCGGTGCCGGCGCGGAACATCACCGACCCGCCGGTATGGCCCGGTGTGTGGTCGACGGTCAGCCGCAACCCCGCCAGGTCCAGTTCGGCCGCGTCGGTCAGCTCGCGCACCTCGCGCGGCTCGCGCATCTCCAGGTTCCCGCCGAAGAACGCGCGCGACTCGGCGCTGATGCCCTTCAGCGGGTCCGACAGCAGCTCGCGGTCGTCGGGGTGGATCCACGCGGGTACGTCGTTGCCGTCGCAGACCGGCGCGACGGAGAAGGCGTGGTCGAAGTGACCGTGCGTGAGCAGCACGGCGACCGGCGACAAGCGGTGCTCCCGCAGCGCCTCGGCGATCGGCTCGGCCGCGTCCTGGCCGGGGTCGACCACCACGCACGGCCCACCCGCCTCCGGGGCCAGCAGGAAGCAGTTGGCCTGGAGGGCGCCGGTGGGGAACCCGATCACCAGCACGCGCGGACACCTCTCGTCGGCAACGGAATGGCAACAAGTGCCTGTGGACCTCAGGACCAGCCTATCCGCCTGACGCCGGCCATATACGAGCCCCCTAGACTGCTGACCGATCGTCGCCGGTCGACGCGAGAACAGGGAGGTTGCAGGTGCCGACCAACGTGCAGCGCCGCGAGCAGGCCAAGCGGAAGCTGGAGCGCCAGCTCGTCCGCAGGGCGGAGCGCGCGAAGCGGCGCCGGATCCTGGCCGTGGTCGTGACCGCGGCCCTCGTGGTCGTGGTCGCGGGCGGTGTGTACTTCATCGCGACGACCGACTTCGGCGGCGGCGACGACGCCGCGGCGGGCAGCTCGACGACGCCCACCCCGATCCAGATCCCGACCGAGGTCAAGGCCCTGCCCAAGCGGCCGACCCCGCTCGCCGACCCGGTGAACTGCGAGTACCGCCCGGCGAAGGAGGGTTCGGCGAAGGAGGGCACGAAGGCGCCCGAGGCGTCCGGCATCCCGTCGAACGGCACCGCGGCGGCCACCATCAAGTCCAACGTCGGCGAACTGAAGCTCACCCTGGACCGCTCGCTCGCGCCGTGCACGGTGAACAGCTTCGTCAGCCTGGCCAAGCAGGGCTACTACGACGGCACCGCCTGCCACCGCATCGGCACCGAGGGCCTCCAGATGCTCCAGTGCGGCGACCCGACGGGCTCGGGCAGCGGCGGCCCCGGCTACGCCTTCGACGACGAGGTCTGGCCGGAGCTGACCTACGGCCGCGGCTACCTGGCGATGGCGAACTCGGGCACCGACAAGGAGACCCAGAAGGGCACCAACGGCAGCCAGTTCTTCATCGTCTACGGCGACGCCCAGCTGCCACCGAACTACACGGTCTTCGGCAGCGTGGACGAGGCCGGCCTGAAGCTGATCGACGAGGTCGCGCGAGCGGGCCACGACGGCTCCTTCGACCCGTCGCCGGGCGGCGGCAAGCCGAACAAGGAAGTGAAGTTCGAATCGGTCAGCGTCGCCTGACCGACCCGGCGCACGCACGCGAAGGGGCCCCGCACTCGGGAGAGGAGTGCGGGGCCCCTTCGTCTTCCCCACTGGACGCCCTCACACGTCCGGCAAAAGGAAGCCTGCCACCCACGCCTGACGTTTCACTGACGCCACGACGACAAACCCGATCGCACGCGCAATTGCACGTGCACCCAGCCCATTGGACGCGCAACCCGCACAGACCCGTGCCCTCGTGTTCTCCCCGTGTGGCCTGCCCGCAGGGCAACCGCGCTTGTTCGGCCAGGTCAAGCACGCTTTTCGCTTGACCCGGCCGAACAACGGTGGTGGTCTTCGACAGGCCATACGGGAAGAACACGACGCCCTTGAGCTTTTCCTCCCCGGCGGCCTGCCCAGCGGCGAGCGCCGCTTTTGCTTTTATCGCTTCGACACCCTTCGGCGCCGCACCGAATTCTCAAGAAGCAGAAGTCACCCGGTACACGTCATACACCCCTTCCACGCTCCGCACCGCCTTCAGCACGTGCCCGAGGTGCTTGGGGTCACCCATCTCGAAGGAGAACCGGCTGACCGCGACCCGATCCCGCGACGTCGTCACCGACGCCGAGAGGATGTTCACCTTCTCGTCCGCCAGCACCTTCGTCACGTCCGACAGCAGCCGGTGCCGGTCCAGCGCCTCCACCTGGATGGCGACCAGGAACACCGAGGACGACGAGGGCGCCCACTCCACGTCCAGCAGCCGCTCGGGCGTCTTCAGCAGCTCGTCGGCGTTGGTGCAGTCGGTGCGGTGCACCGAGACACCACCCCCGCGCGTGACGAACCCGAGGATGTCGTCGCCCGGAACCGGCGTGCAGCACCGCGCGAGCTTGACCCACACGTCCGCGGCGTCCTTGACGATGACCCCGGCGTCACCGGTGACCCGCCGCCGGGCCACCGTCGACGGCGTGGAGCGCTCCGCCAGCTCCTCCTCCGCGTGGTCGACCCCGCCGAGCTGGGCCACCAGCCGCTGCACGACGTGCCGCGCGGAGGTGTGCCCCTCCCCCACCGCCGCGTACAGCGACGACACGTCGGGGTAGTGCAGCTCCTTGGACAGCGCGCCCATCGAGTCGGCGGACACCAGGCGCTGCAACGGCAGCCCGACCCGGCGCACCTCCTTGGCGATGGCGTCCTTGCCGACCTCGATCGCCTCTTCCTTGCGCTCCTTCGCGAACCACTGCTTGATCTTCGCCTTGGCCCGCGGCGAGGCGGCGAACGACAGCCAGTCCCGCGACGGCCCCGCGCCCTCCGCCTTGGAGGTGAAGATCTCGATGACCTCGCCGTTCTCCAGCTTCCGCTCCAGCGCGACGAGGCGGCCGTTCACGCGTGCGCCGATGCACCGGTGCCCCACCTCGGTGTGCACGGCGTAGGCGAAGTCGACCGGCGTGGACCCGGTCGGCAGGGTCACCACGTCGCCCTTGGGGGTGAAGACGAAGATCTCGCGCGCGGCGAGGTCGAACCGCAGCGACTCCAGGAACTCGCCGGGGTCGGCCGCCTCCCGCTGCCAGTCCAGCAGTTGGCGCATCCACGCCATCTCGTCGACCTCGACGCCCTTGCCGCTGTGCGTGCCGCGCGTCTCCTTGTAGCGCCAGTGCGCCGCGATGCCGTACTCGGCCGTGCGGTGCATGTCGTAGGTCCGGATCTGCACTTCCAGCGGCTTGCCGTCCGGGCCGATCACCGTGGTGTGCAGCGACTGGTACACCCCGAACCGGGGCTGCGCGATGTAGTCCTTGAACCGGCCCGGCATCGGCTGCCACAGGGCGTGCACCACGCCCATCGCCGCGTAGCAGTCGCGCACCTCGTCCACCTGGATGCGCACGCCCACGAGGTCGTGGATGTCGTCGAAGTCCCGGCCGCGCACGATCATCTTCTGGTGGATCGAGTAGTAGTGCTTGGGCCTGCCCTCGACCTTGGCCGTGATCCGGGCGGCCTCCAGCTGCCCGGACAGCTCGTTGATCACGCCGCTGAGGTAGGTGTCCCGCGACGGGGCGCGGTTCGCCACCAGGCGGACGATCTCGTCGTACTTCTTCGGCTGGAGGATCGCGAAGGCGAGGTCCTCCAGCTCCCACTTGACCGTGGCCATGCCGAGCCGGTGGGCGAGCGGGGCCAGGACCTCCAGCGTCTCCCTCGCCTTGCGGGCCTGCTTCTCCGGCGGCAGGAAGCGCATCGTCCGCATGTTGTGCAGGCGGTCGGCCAGCTTGATGACCAGCACGCGCGGGTCCTTGGCCATCGCGATGACCATCTTGCGGATGGTCTCCGCCTCGGCCGCCGCGCCCAGCTTGACCTTGTCCAGCTTGGTGACGCCGTCCACGAGGAGGGCCACCTCGGTGCCGAAGTCGACCTTCAGCTGGTCCAACGAGTAGTCGGTGTCCTCGACGGTGTCGTGCAGGAGCGCCGCCACGAGGGTGGTCGTGTCCATGCCCAGCTCGGCCAGGATCGTCGCCACCGCGAGCGGGTGCGTGATGTAGGGGTCGCCGGACTTGCGCCGCTGGGGCCGGTGCTTCTCCTCGGCCACGTCGTAGGCGTGTTGGAGCAGCGCCAGGTCGGCCTTGGGGTGGAGGTCGCGGTGGACCGCGGCCAGCGGTTCCAGCACCTGCTTGACCGGGGCTGCCCGCTGGGCGGTGATCCGTCGGGCGAGTCTTGCGCGCACGCGCCTGGTGGCCGACGGAGGCCGTGCGGGCACGGGCTGCGTCGTCGCGGCGGGTTCGATGTCCTGGCTCAACCACGCTCCTCGGGTCTAGGAATCGAGGATAACTCCGTGGGGGGCGTTGGCCGGGGTGCTGGACGGTGAGCGGTGAACTTCACACGACGAACTGCACCGGGGGGTTCGTTCAGGCGAATCAGCGCGGTGCGGGGTTGGGCGGAGCAGTGCGGCGCGGCTCGGGGTCGAAGCTTGAGAAGCGTCCTCGCCGGACGGGCCGGCCACCGAGGATGGCGGCACTGCTCCGAGCTTCGCTCGAAGCAGTGCCGCGTGCGGGGTGCACGGGGCCCGTAGGTGGCCTTGGTGTCAACTGTCAGACGGTCAGCAGGGCGTTCACGGAGCGGCCTGGTAGGCGGTCCCGGCCGCCCAGGGCCGGGATCTCCAGCACCACGGACACGCCGGTCACCACGCCGCCCGCCCGCTCCACCAGGGCGCACGCCGCTGCCGCCGTGCCGCCCGTCGCCAGCACGTCGTCCACGACCACGACGTGCCGGCCGGGGCTGATGGCGTCCGCCGGCAGCTCCAGCGTCGCGGTGCCGTACTCCAGGTCGTAGGAGACGCGGTGCGCCACGGCCGGGAGCTTGCCCGGCTTGCGCAGGGGCACGACGCCGTAGTGCCAGCCGTAGCCGAGGGCCGCCCCCAGGAGGAAGCCGCGCGACTCGATCGCGGCCACGACCTGGGTGTCCGGGTGGATCTTGTCCTGGAGGCCGTCCACGACCGCGCGCAGGGCGTCCGGGTCGGCCAGGACCGGCGTGAGGTCCCGGAAGACGACCCCCGGTTCGGGGAAGTCCGGGACCTCACGCAGCAGCCCCAGGGCTCGGTCCAGTCTCAACGGTGCTTCTTGCCGGTCGGGCGGCGGCGCGCGTCGGCGGCCTTGCCGGTGCGGGACGGGACGCCGGCGGCGGCCGTCAGGGCCTTCTCCTTGCGGAGTTCCGCCTGGAGCGCCTCGTCGTCGGTGGACTCGACGACGTCGCCGCCGGTGGCCGGCTCGCCCGTCGCCTTGCGCGCCAGGTTGTCGCGCCTGGCCTGGACGCGGGCCGCCTGCGCGCGGTAGCGCGGGTCGCGCATCTTCAGGTCCACCGCGACCGGGGTGGCGATGTAGATCGACGACAGCGCGCCGATCGCCATACCGGTCAGCTGCACCAGCGCCAGGTCCTTCAGCGTGCCGACGCCGAGCAGGCCCACGCCGATCACCAGCAGGCCCAGCACGGGCAGCAGGGCGATCAGCGACGTGTTGATCGACCGCATCAGGGTCTGGTTGACCGCCAGGTTGGCCGCCTCGCCGTAGGTGCGGCGGGTGAGGCCCAGGATGCCCCTGGTGTTCTCCTTGACCTTGTCGAACACCACGACCGTGTCGTAGAGCGAGAAGCCGAGGATGGTCAACAGGCCGATCACCGTCGCGGGCGAGACCTCGAACCCGACCAGCGAGTAGATGCCGGCCGTGATGACGACGTCGTGCACCACCGCGACCAGCGCCGCGACGGCCATCTGCCACTCGAAGTAGAGCGCCAGGAAGATCGCCACCGCGAGGAAGAACACGCCGAGCGCGATCAGCGCCTTGGTGGTGATCGCGTCGCCCCAGGACGCCGACACGGCGCTGTCGCTGATCGTGTCGAGGCCGCCGGTGGGCTGGAGGTCGTTGTTCAGGGCCGTCTTGAGGGTCGCGACCTTCGCCGCGTCCAACGTCTCCGAGCGGATCTGGAGGGTGGCCGACGCGCCGGTGCCGACGGACTGCACGGCCGTGGGCTCCTCGCCCAGCGCCTTGGTGAAGCTCTCCTTGGCCGCGTCGGTGCTGATCGGGCCGGAGGCCGACACCGCGGGCAGCTGGACGCGCGTGCCGCCGGTGAAGTCGATGCCCGCGTTGAAGCCCTTGAAGATCATCGAGGCCGTGCACACGAGCAGGATCAGGCCGAACAGGACGTACCAGCGCTTGCGCTTGCCGACGATGTCGAACGCGCCCGTCCCGACGTACAGCCGGTGGAACACGCTGCCCTTGGACTGTGCCATCGGGTCAGACCTCCTTCACGGCGGCGCGCTTGGCAGCCGACAGGGCCCGCTCGTCGGCGCCCGCCTGGACGGCCCCGCCCAGGCCGGACAGCTTCGGGCTGGACAGGGACTTCGACTTGGAGACCATCGCGACCAGCGGGTGCGTGACCAGGAAGACCACGACCAGGTCGAGGACGGTCGACATGCCGAGGGTGAACGCGAAGCCCTTCACCTGGCCCACCGCGATGATCCACAGGATGGCCGAGGCGAGGAAGCTGACCGCGTCCGCCGAGAGGATCGTGCGGCGCGAGCGGACCCACGCGCGGGGCACGGCGGAGCGGAACGTGCGGCCTTCCCGCACCTCGTCCTTCAGCCGTTCGAAGAACACGACGAACGAGTCCGCCGTGATACCGATGGAGACGATGAAACCGGCGATGCCCGCGAGGTCGAGCGTGAACCCGATCCAGCGGCCGAGCAGCACCAGCACCGCGTAGACCACGACGCCGGACAGCACCAGCGACAGGATCGTCAGCATCCCGAGCAGGCGGTAGTAGAGCAGGCAGTACAGGAAGACCAGCGCGAGGCCGATGCCGCCCGCGATCAGGCCCGCCTGGAGCGAGGACAGGCCCAGCGTCGCGGACACCGTCTCCGCCTCGGACGCCTCGAACGACAGCGGCAGCGAGCCGTACTTCAGCACGTTCGCGAGACCTTCGGCATCCTTCTGGGTGAACTTGCCGGAGATCTGCGTCGAACCGCCCAGGATGGGCTCGTTGATGTTCGGCGCGGACACCACCTGGCTGTCCAGCACCACGGCGACCTGCTGGGACACGTTCGCCGAGGTGAACTTGCCCCACTTGTCGCCGCCGTCGCCCTCGAACGTCAGGTTGACGATGAAGCCGGCGCCCTGCGGGTCGGTGCCCGAGACGGCGTCCTTGATGTCCTCACCGCTGAGGCGGGAGTACAGGCTGAAGTCGTCGTCCTTGACGCTGCCGTCCTTGGGCGGGTTCACCGGCGCGAGGACGTACTTGAACTCGTTCTTCTGGTCGCACGTGAGCAGCGGCAGCGACGGGTCGTCGTTGCCCAGCAGCGGGTCCTTGGTCGGGCAGGTGAACGCGCCGAGCGCCTGCGCGACGGTCTGCGCGTCCAGCGTGGTCAGCGACGGGTCCTGGCGGCAGGCGCGGGACTCGGCGATGGCGTCCTCGGGCTTCTCCGAGTACTCGCCGCGGAACACCTTGCGGCAGTCGACCTCCGGCTTGGCCGACGTCGTCGTGGCGGGCGGCGTCGAGGCGGGCGGCGTCGAGGTCTCCGGCTGGCCCTCCAGCGCCGGGGCCGGGCGGCCCTGCGCGGTGGTGGTGGGCGCGGTGGCGTTCTCGGAACCGGCGGGCGCGCTCGGCGTCGTGGTCGGCGCGGCCGAGCCCGAGGTGGCCGGCGCGCTGGACGACGGCGGCGCGGGCTGCGCGTTCGGCTGCGGCGAGCCGACGACCTTGCGGAAGTTCAGCTTCGCCGTCTGGCCGAGGCGCTTGGCGCCCTCGCTGTCCGCGCCGGGGACCGTGATCACCAGGTTGGTGCCGTCGCGGACGACCTCCGCGCCGGAGACGCCGAGCCCGTTCACGCGGGTCTCGATCAGGTCACGAGCCTGGTCGAGGGCCTGGTCCGTCGGCGTCTGACCGTCCGGGGCGCGGGCGGTCAGCGTGACGCGCGTGCCACCCTGGAGGTCGATGCCGAGCTTGGGAGTCGCTTTGCCGTTCCCGGTGAAGAACACCAAGGAGTACAGCGCGACCACGATGAGGACAAACGCGCCCAAGTACTTCGCGGGGCGGATTTGTCCGGCCGGAGGTGCCACGGTCCGTCCGTCTCCTAGAACTCCGAAGATGATGTCGAACGCCGCCGCGATCCGTGCTGCACGGATCAGGGCAGCGCTTGCCCACCCGACACTGCCCTGCCGGGTGATTGCGCAGCGTACCCCGCACCGCGTGAGTTGTCTGTCACCGGTTCCGCTCGGGTCGCGGAACGACGGTGGTAATCCCGAACGGCCATAAGACGTTCACCGGATCAATCACAGCGACCGTTCGGCGTTCACACTTGACCGGGTGTGCCCCGGTGAATCGGCGGGGCGGGGCGGAGAACGGACGTGCCCCTTCCGGATTGCCCCGCGGCGGTGTTGCCGCGGCCCCGGCGCGAGCGCCCGCGCACGACCGGTGCGAGCGCTCCGGGCACACGGGACCGGGAGGATTGTGCCGCCGTCGCGCGGCACAACCCCGTGGCCTCTCGCGCTGCTACTTCTTGCTGTCCTGCTGCACCGGGGTCTCGACCACCGCGTCGGCGTCGTCCACGTCGTCCACGACGGCGTCGGACTCGTCCGCGTCCACGGCGACCTTCTCCCGGATCGCCTGCCGCAGCCACGTGGTGACGACGCCGTCCGCGATCTCCAGGTCGATGGTGGTGTCGTCGCTCGCGTCGGCGACGGTCGCGTACAGCCCGGAGGTCGTCATGACCCGGTCGCCCGGCTCCAGGGAGTTGAGCAGCGCCTGCTGCTCGGCCACCGCCTTCTTCTGCTTGCGGGCGCTGAGGAACAGCGGCACCGCGAGCAGCACGAGCAGCAGCGGGAACATCAAGGAAGACAGGTTGCCCATCATTCTCCGTTCAACCGGCGCGGCGGGACAGGTCTGCCCGGAACGTCCGGATTTCTGGGGTACCGACGCCGATTGTGCCAGGTCAGGAATCGCGCTCAGTCGTCGGCGTCGTCGAACAGCGACCGGGTGGCCTCGCCGGGGGCCTTCGCGGGCGGCTGGAGCCCCAGGTGCAGCCACGCCGACGCGGTCGCGACCCGACCACGCGGCGTGCGGGCCAACATACCCGCTCGCACGAGGTACGGCTCGCAGACCTCCTCCACGGTGGTGGGTTCCTCGCCCACCGCCACGGCCAGCGTCGAGACGCCCACCGGCCCGCCGCCGAACGACCTGACCAGCGCGCCGAGCACCGCCCGGTCGAGCCGGTCGAGGCCCAGCTCGTCCACGTCGTAGACGGCCAGCGCGGCGCGGGCGACCTCGCGGGTCACCGCACCGTCCGCGCGCACCTCGGCGAAGTCGCGCACGCGGCGCAGCAGCCGGTTGGCGATGCGGGGCGTGCCGCGCGAGCGCCCGGCGATCTCCCGCGCGCCGTCCTCCCGCAGGTCGACGCCCAGGATGCCGGCCGACCGGCGGATGATCAGCTCCAGCTCGTCGGGCCGGTAGAACTCCATGTGCCCGGTGAACCCGAACCGGTCGCGCAGCGGGCCGGTCAGCGCGCCCGACCGGGTGGTCGCGCCGACCAGCGTGAACGGCGCGATGTCGAGCGGGATGCTGGTCGCGCCCGGACCCTTGCCGACCACCACGTCGACCCGGAAGTCCTCCATCGCCAGGTACAGCATCTCCTCGGCGGGCCGCGCCATCCGGTGGATCTCGTCGATGAACAGCACGTCGCCCTCGACCAGGTTGGACAGCATCGCGGCGAGGTCGCCCGCGCGCTCCAGCGCCGGGCCGGACGTGATGCGCAGCGAGGCGCCCAACTCGGCCGCGATGATCATGGCCAGGCTGGTCTTGCCGAGGCCGGGCGGGCCGGACAGCAGCACGTGGTCGGGCGGCGCGCCGCGCCGCAGCGCGCCGTGCAGCACCAGTTCGAGCTGTTCGCGCACCTTGGGCTGGCCGACGAACTCGGCCAGGTCCTTGGGGCGCAGGGTCGACTCGACGTCCCGCTCGGTCGGGTCGGGCAGCGGGTTGAGGGTGTCGTCGTCGCCCTCCAACTCCGGGTTCACCGGGCCACCGCCGGGCGGCGCGGGGTGGCCCCGCCGCGGGAGGCGGGTCCGCCGGAGGCGCGGGTGGGCGGGGCGGGGGACGCGGAGGCACGGGTGGCGGCGGCGCGAGCAGCGGTCCGGGCGGTGGTCCGGGTGACGGCCTGGGCGATGCCCGTGGTGCCGTCCGCGGCCGTGGCGATGGCCTGGGTGGCGGCGGCGGTGACCGTGGCGCGGGTGCTGGTGGCGCGGGTGCCGTCCATGGCCGTGGCGGCGGCCCGAGTGGCGGCGGTGACCGTGGCGCGGGTGGTGCGGCTCACCGCTTGCGCCCCAGCGCGGCCAGCGCCCGGCGCAGCACCTCGGACGTGCCCAGCGCCCCGTCCTCCGCGAGCACCGCGTCCACGGCCTGCTCCGCCTGCTTGGCCGGGAACCCCAGCCCGAGCAGCGCTTCCGCCACGTGCGCGCGCACCTGGCCGTTGCCGCCCGCCGCGGCGGGCGCGTCCTGGAGCCTGCCCACCTTGTCGCGCAGCTCGATGATCAACCGCTCCGCGCCCTTGCGCCCGATGCCGGGCACCTGGGTGAGCACGGTGATGTTGCCCTCGCCCAGCGCGGCGCGCAGCTGGTCCGGGTCCAGCACGGCCAGCGTCGCCAGCGCGAGCCGCGGCCCGATCCCGGACACGGTCTGGAGCAGCCCGAACAGCTCGCGCGCCTCGGCGTCGGCGAACCCGAACAGGGTCAGCGAGTCCTCCCGCACCACCAGCGAGGTCGACAGGTGCGCCTCCTCGCCCCGGCGCAGCGTGGCCAGCGTGGCGGGCGTGGCCTGCACGGCGAACCCGACCCCGCCGACCTCGACGACCACGTGATCGAGTCCGATGGACAGCACCTGCCCACGAAGCGACGAAATCACTCGGTCTTCCCTCCGGTTTCGGCTGCCGTCGGCGGGGCCGACAGTCGGGCACTGGCTCGGGCAAGTCTCGCGCGGTGCGTCCGGGCGAGCGCGGCGGCCCTCGCCTGGGCCTCCTCCAGGCGCGACCGCATGGGTGCGCGCCAGAGGTGGCAGATGGCCAGCGCGAGCGCGTCGGCGGCGTCGGCGGGCCTGGGCGCGGACCTGAGCCCCAGCAGCTTGGTGACCATCGCCGTGACCTGCGCCTTGTCCGCCCGGCCCGACCCCGTCACGGCGGCCTTGACCTCGCTGGGCGTGTGGAAGACGACCGGCAGGTCGCGGCGCGCGGCGGCCAGCGCCACCACGCCGCCCGCCTGGGCGGTGCCCATCGCGGTGCGCACGTTGTGCTGGCTGAACACCCGCTCCACCGCCACCACCTGCGGCTGGTGGCGGTCCAGCCACTCCTCCACCGCGTCGGACAGCAGCAGCAGCCGGACGGCGAGGTCGGCGTCCGCGGGCGTGCGCACGACGTCCACCGCGACCGGGCGGACGGTGCGGCCCGGACCTCCGTCGACCACCCCGAAACCGCACCTGGTCAAGCCGGGGTCGACCCCGAACACGCGCACGCTGGTCCCCTCGCCGAGCCCGTCACGAACACCAGTTCGAACCGTACCGGGCGACGGCCCGCGCCCGCGGACCGACACGCGCCCGGTGACCATCGGACACCCCCAGGTCGACACAGCGTCACCGGCTCATTACAGTGGCTCGGTCCACTGATCGACTCCGTCGCGGCGTGAGCGGGGTGCCATGACCCTGAGGCGGTTCAGCGCCCTCACGACTGCCGTCTGCCTGCTGCTGGTCGGAGTGGTCTCGCTGGTCGTCTCGGGCGCGCTGGACCGGTCGGCGGCCGTCACGGTCGACAAGTTCACCCAGCTCGCGGGCGCCTCGGCCGCGATGGTCTGCTACTGGCGCTCGGCGCGCGGGCGGCGGGGCACGGCCCGGCGCTGGCGGCTGTGGATGGCCGCCTCGATGGCGAGCCTGGTGGTCGGCCTGTGCGCGTGGACGTGGGGCCAGGTGTTCCTGGGCGTCTCGCTGCCGTCGACCACGGTCGCGCCGCTGGGCTTCATCCTGGTGCCGGTGCTCGCGCTGTGCGCGGTGCTGGTGCTGGGCCAGGGCGCGACGGGCTCGCTGCCCAACCACCGCAGCCGGCTGGTGATCGTGCTGGACGGCCTGATCGTGGTCGGCTCGCTGTTCGTGCTCACGTGGGTGTCGCTGCTGGAGTCGATGGTGCGGGCGTGGGCGACGTCCGGTCCGGGTTTCGCGACCGTGGTGGCGCACCCGGCGGCGTACCTGGTGCTGCTGGTGGTGCTGCTGGTGTCGTCGTGGTCGCACCGCTCGGTGCGGCAGCTCCCGATGCTGTTCGTGGCGCTGGCGGCGCTGGCGCAGTCGGTGTCCGGGTGGGCGTTCGCGTTCCTGGTCGGGCAGGGCGCGACCGCGATCCCGCCGGCCGCCGACATCGGCTTCATGGTGTGCCCGGCGCTGTTCTTCCTGTCGTCGGTCGCGCCGGGCGGCGGTGGCCGCGACCGCCAGGAGTCGGGGCGGCTGCGCGCGGGCGAGCTGCTGCACATCCTCGTGCCCTACCTGCCGATGCTGGTGACCGGCCTGTTCATCGTGGTGGGCACGGCGACGGGGGTGCGGCTGAACCCGTTCGAGATCTACGTCGGCCTGGGCGTGGTGCTGCTGGTGATCGCGCGGCAGCTCTTCACCCTGATCGACAACGTGCGGCTGCTGGAGCAGCTGCGCGACAGCCGGGAACGCCTGCGCCACCAGGCTTACCACGACCCGCTGACCGGGGTGGCGAACCGCGTGCTGTTCCGGGAGCGCCTCGACGCGGCGCTCGACCGGGCGGACCCGCTGGTGGTGCTGTTCATCGACGTGGACGGCTTCAAGGACGTCAACGACAACTACGGCCACGCGGAGGGCGACGCGGTGCTGCGGATCGTCGCCGAGCGCCTCCAGCACTGCGTGCGCCCGCAGGACACGGTGGCGCGCCTGGGCGGCGACGAGTTCGGCATCCTGGTGACCGGCTACCCGTCGCGGCCGGAGGAGATGGGCGAACGGGTGCTGGCCGCGATGTCGTCGCCGCACCGGACCGCGGGCGGCGAGCACCGCATCCGGGCGAGCATCGGCATCTCGCACCGCGCGGGCCGCGACCCGGCGCAGACCGCGGACGACCTGCTGGGCAGCGCGGACGCCGCGATGTACGCGGCGAAGCGGCTGGGCAAGGGCATGGTCGTCGTGCACGGATCGGTGGAGGCGGAGCTGACGTGACACGGGGGCGGGAACCGACGCCGGACGAGGTGGTCGAGCTGCTGGGGCTGACCGAGCTGCCGGTGGAGGGCGGCCACTTCGGGCAGTCGTGGCGGTCGGCGGAGGCGTCGGCCATCTACTACCTGCTGCGCGCGCCGGAGTTCTCCGGGCTGCACCGGCTGACCAACCTGGAGGTCTACGCCCACCACGCGGGCGCGCCGCTGCGGATGCTGCTGCTGCACCCCGACGGCGCGGTCGCGGAACCGGTGCTCGGGACGGACCTGGCGGCGGGCCAGCGCCCGCAGGTCGTGGTGGAGCCCGGCGTGTGGCAGGCGAGCGCGCCGGTGGGCGACTGGTCGCTGGTCGGCACGGTCGTGGTGCCGCCGTACACGGACGACGTGGTCGAGTTCGCGAGGGCGGACGAGCTGGTCCCGGCGTACCCGTCGCACGCCGGGCTCATCCGCCGGTTCGCGCGCTTCTGACCGACCGCACCGGCGCGATGGCCGGTGTCAGCCCAGCGCGCGCAGCAGCGGGACGACGTCCTCGGTGACCTGGGTGAGGAACCGCTCCTGGTCGTGGCCGGGACCGTGGAGCACGAGGTGGTTCAGGCCGGCGTCCAGGTAGGGCTTGATCAGCGCCACCGCCGACTCCGGGTCCGACGCGACGATCCAGCGCTTGGCCACCTGCTCGATGGGCAGCTCGTCGGCCAGCCGCTCCATCTCCTCGGCGCTGTCCACGGAGTGCTTCTGCTCGGGCGTGAGCGACAGCGGCGCCCAGAAGCGGGTGTTCTCCAGCGCGGCCTCCGGGTCGCGGTCGTAGGAGAGCTTGATCTCGATCATCCGGTCCACGTCGGCCGGGTCGCGGTCGGCGGCCGCCGCGCCGGCGGCCACGGCGGGCAGCAACTGGTCGGTGTACAGCTCCATGCCCTTGCCGGACGTGCAGATGAAACCGTCGCCCGCGCGGCCCGCGTACTTCGCCGCGGTCGGGCCGCCCGCCGCGACGTAAATCGGCACCGGGCGGCGCGGCCGGTCGTAGACCTTGGCGTTCACCAGGGTGTAGTAGTCACCGGAGAAGTTGACGTTGTCGCTGGTCCACAGCTCGCGGATGAGGCGGACCGCCTCGCGCAGGCGGCCGAAGCGCTCCTTGAACTCCGGCCACTCGCGGCCCGAGACGGCGATCTCGTTGAGCGCCTCGCCGGTGCCGACGCCGAGGAAGACCCGGTCCTCGTACAGGAGCGCCATGCTGGCGAACGCCTGCGCGATCACCGCCGGGTTGTAGCGGAACGTGGGCGTCAGCACGCTGGTCCCGATGCGGACCCGGCTCGTGCGCTCACCCACGGCGGCCATCCAGGCGAGCGCGAACGGGGCGTGCCCGCCCTCGTGCCGCCAGGGCAGGAAGTGGTCGGACACGGTCACGGTGTCCAGTCCGAGTTCCTCGGCGCGCACGGCGTACTCCACGAGGTCCCGCGGCCCGAACTGCTCCGCGGACGCCTTGTAGCCGATCTTCAACCCCATTGCCGCTCCCTGTGGACGCCGATCCCCGTGATCGCACTCTACGTACCCCTCCGGGGCCGCTGCGCGCTGGGAATCCGCCGCGGGCACCGCCCAGGAGACGGTTCGGGCGACGGCTCGGGAAAGGGTCGTCGACGGTCCGGGGCGGCCGGTCGCCGGGGGACGGTGCCGTGCGGACCTCCGCCCGGCGGCGACCGGGAGCGCCCCCTGGCGGGCGAGGGCGTCAGCCCATCGTCTTCTGGCCGTCCAGCGTCTCGCGGATGATGTCGGCGTGGCCCGCGTGCTGCGAGGTCTCCGCGATCAGGTGCAGCAGGACCCGCCGGACGGTCCAGGACGCGCCCGGCTCGAACCACGGCGCGACGGGCAGCGGGTGCGCGGTGTCCATGTCCAGGCCGGCGACGATCTCCTCGGTCTTGCGCGCGGTCTCCTCGTAGGCGGCGAGCAGGCCCGACAGGGTCTCGCCGGGCACCATCCGGAAGCCGTTCTCCCAGTCGCCCTCGACGCTCTCCATCAGTTCCGCGCCGCCGACGGCGAACCTGATCCAGCCCTCCTCCACGTCGCGGACGTGCTTGATGAGGCCGCCGACGCACAGCGCGCTCGCGGTCGGGGTCGCGGACGCCTGCTCGTCGGTCAGGCCCTCCGCGGTGAACCGGAGGAAGCGGCGGTGGTTGGCCAGCGTGGCCAGCAGGTCGGCCTGCTCGGTGGTCAGCTGCGAGGCGGTGGCGGTGGCGGTGGTCATCGTGGCCTGCTCTCGTCGTCGTTTGTCGTGGTCAGGACCGACCCTAAACGGCATCGCGGTCAACTTCGGTCCTCAATAGCGGGCGACGTCAAGTCGGGTGAGAACTCCGCACCCGGCTTACGCTCCCCGCGTGGACCTGCCCGTGCTGCCGCCCGTGCGGCCGATGCTGGCCAAGGCCGTGCGGGAGGTGCCGCGCGAGCCGGGTCTGGTCTACGAGCCGAAGTGGGACGGCTTCCGCTGCGTGGTGTTCCGCGACGGCGACGAGGTCGAACTCGGTTCCCGCAACGACCGGCCGCTCACCCGCTACTTCCCCGAGGTCGCCGCGCTGCTGGCCGAGGGGCTGCCGGAGCGGTGCGTGGTGGACGGCGAGATCGTCGTCGTGACGCCCTCCGGTCTCAGCTTCGACCTGCTCCAGCTGCGCCTGCACCCGGCGGCGTCGCGCGTGCGCAAGCTCGCCGCCGAGACGCCGGCCGCGTTCGTCGCGTTCGACCTGCTCGCGCTCGGCGACCGCGACCTGACCACCGCGCCGTTCGGGGAGCGCCGCCGCCTGCTGGCGCACGTGCTGCGCGACACGCCCGGCCTGTACCTGACGCCGGCGACGGACGACCCGGACGTGGCCCAGGACTGGTTCACCCGGTTCGAGGGCGCGGGGTTCGACGGGGTCGTGGCCAAGCGGACGGACCTGCCCTACGAGCAGGACCGGCGCGTGATGTGGAAGGTGAAGCACGAGCGCACGGCCGACTGCGTGGTGGCCGGGTTCCGCCGGCACAAGGACGGCGCGGGTGTCGGCTCGCTGATGCTCGGGCTCTACGACGAGGCGGGCGCGCTGCGCCACGTGGGCGTGGCCAGCAGCTTCAGCGCGGACCGTCGGCAGGGGCTGCTGGCCGAGCTGGCGCCGCTGCGCGCGCACGCCCTCGACGGCCACCCGTGGCGCGAGTGGGCGGGCGCCGACGACGGCGCGCGGGGCGGGCAGAGCCGCTGGGCGCCCGCGAAGTCCCTGACCTGGGAGCCGCTCCGCCCCGAGCTGGTCGCCGAGGTGCGCTACGAGCACGTCCAGGCCATGCGGTTCCGGCACACCGCCCGCCTGGTCCGGTTCCGCCCCGACCGCGCGCCGGGGTCGTGCACCTTCGCGCAGCTCGAAGAGGTGCCGCCGGCCGAGCTGACCGAGGTGTTCCGCCGACGGCCGCGATGAACCTCCGCCGGAAGCGGCGCGGGCGGTCGCGACGAGCCGTTCCCGCCCCGATGCAGGTCACGTCCTGTCCGTGGGGCGGCGACCTCAGGCGATGGCCGCCGCCGCCTGGCGGAACGCCTCCACCAGTTGCGGCCACCGCGTGGCCCGGTCGCGGTTGATCGACTGCGGTGACGGGTGGGGCGCGTTGAACACCTTGAGGCCGTAGCCGCGGCCGGACAGGTTCCAGCCGGTGCCGGCGGGCGTGCCGAGGACGACGACCGCCTTCAGGTCCTTGAGGATGCGCAGCAGCTCCACCAGATAGGGCACGGCGGCGCGCAGCTCGGCCGGCGTCGGCGAGTGGCCCTTGAGGTACCAGGGGACGATGTTCCAGTTCAGGCACGCCTGCCGGGACAGGCCGGCCTCCTTCAACGCGGTGAAGCCGTTCACGGCCGTCTGGTCGTCGTTGTCGAGTGAGATCAGGCCGGAGGCCGACTTGGCCGACGCGGGTCCGGGCGACTCCAGCAGCAGCAGGACCTTCGCGTTGACACCACCGCTGGCCGGGTCGAACAGCGGGACGTCCACCTTGCGCTCGTCGGCGATGCGCCGGGCGAACTCGGTGAGCGGCTTCATGTGCGGGGCCTGGAGGAGCGTCATCTTGCGGGCGACGAGCCGGGGGTCGCGGTGGCCTTTGGGCGACGCAGGGAACACGTTGGAGAGCACCAGGCGACTTTCCACCGGAACGAGGACTCGCGGCCATCCTCCGTCCGGGCGGAACACCTCGTCGCACAGCGTTCCACCCGCCCGCCCACTCCCTCCTACTCCCCTCCCCCTCCTACTCCCCTCCCCTCCTTACTCCCCTCCCCCTCCTGCCCGCTCCCCGCTCCTGCTCCCCCACGGCCCGCTCGGCCGCGTCGGTGGTTCGTGGCGCGTTTCTTGTCGATCACGCTTTTCGATCGGCGAGAAACGCCCCGCGAGCCGCCGACTCCCAGGCGGCCGAGCCGCCCGACGGGAGGAGGGCACATCCAACACAGCCGCGTCGGTGGTTCGTGGCGCGGGTTTCGCCGATCACGCTCTTCGATCGGCGAAACCCGCCCCGCGAGCCGCCGACTAATCGGCGGCCGAGCCCGCCCGACGAGAGGAGGGCACATCCAACACAGCAGGAGGGCCAATCCAACGCTGCGGCGCCACGTAGGCCCAGTGCCACACGGCCTCCACCGGTCCGCGTCGGAAGCGGTTCATCCACCACGACGCGCCCACCACCAGCAGCGACGACACCACCAGCCACATCGCGACCGTGAACAGCACGCCCAGGTGCCCGAACCGGCCCACCAGGTCGAAACCCCAGCGGTAGCACAGCACCGACGCGATGAGGTTCTGCGCGATGTAGCAGGTCAGCGCCGACCGCCCGACCGCCGTCACGCCACGCCGCAGCGGTCCCGCCGACTCCCGCATCCGGTGCACCAGGGCGGTGATCCCCCCGAGCAGCCCGAACGCCACCAGCGGAGCGCACAGGTAGCGGTCGACGGCGAACCACGCACCGCCCGCCAGCGTCGTCAGCACGTTCAGCGGCAGCCCCAGCCCCAGGCCCCACGCCATGAGCCGGCGCTGGACGCGCCGCCCCCGTTCGGAGTCCTCCAACGCGCCCGCCCGCAGCAGCCGCGCCCCCGCCAGGAACAGCACCGTGCTCAGCGGCAGGACGAACACCGCCTCGGCCCGCAGCGCCACGACGTTGTCCAGCCGCGAGCGGGCGTGCGCGAGCCAGCTCGACGTGTCGATCACCAGTCCGCCGCCGTCGATCGACGCGGCGCCCGCGAGCAGACCCACCGTCAGCAGCGCCACGAACGCCACGTGCACCACCGCCGCGCCGGCCAGCCACGCCCACACGACCCGGCTGCCGCGCCCCACGAGGAACGCCACCAGCACCGACACCAGCGCGTAGAACATCAGCACGTCGAACTCGAAGATGAGCGTGAAGTGCAGCATCCCCTCGAACAGCAGCAGCGCCGACCGCCACAGGTACCAGCCGGGCCAGCGCTGCCCGCGCCGGACCGCCGAGTCGTGCTGCAACGCCAACCCGATGCCGAACATGATCGACAGCAGCGCGAGGAACTTGCCGTTGCTGACCATCCTCAGCAGCGCCTCGCCCGCCCCCGACGCGCCGGCGAGGAAGCCGGCCGGCCCCGCCGGGTCGGTGAAGATCCAGATGTTCGTGCCCAGCGTGCCCAGGATCGCCACTCCGCGCAGCACGTCCAAGGCCGTGATCCGACCGCCCATGTCCCCCTCCGGTGAAAGCCCCGGACGAACCTAGGGCCCGTCACCACCGCGCCGAGTCGGCCGTTGGTGCCACGGGAGGTCGCACTTTCGATCGACACCGGCGCGCTGCGGTGGACGCTCGTGGACCTGGGGGGCAGGCATGCGCTGGATGGCGGCCGAAGAAGCTCACCACGGCACGACGAGTGCGGCGTCGCGGTCCACCCGATCGTCAGCGCCGGCGCGCGGCCTGGCGGGCCAGTGCGCCCGCCGCCAGGATGAGGATGATCGCCACCAGGCCCCAGCGGCGCTGGTCGCGGACGTTCAACTGGAGGTCGGTGACCTGCTCGGCGCGCGGCTCGGGCAGCCGCAGCCGGGTCTTCTCGGTCGCGGGCGGCGTCTCGGCCGGTGATTCCTCGGCCGGTGGCTCCTCGGCGGGGGACTCCTCGGCGGGCGGCTCCTCGGGCGGCGTGGCCCCGTCCGGCACCGGGAGCGGTGGCTCCGGCGGGAGGAGGGGCGGCCCCGGCGGGACGACCGGGACCAGCGGGACGCCCGGCGGCGAGGTGCGCGTCGTCGGCGGGACGAGTGTGGGCGGCGCGGTGGTCGTGGTCGGCGGCAGCGTGGTCTCGGTGCGCGTCGTCGGAGGCGTGGGCGTCGGTGTCGGTGTGGGCGTCGGTGTCGGTGTGGGCGTCGGTGTCGGCGTAGGCGTGGGCGTAGGTGTGGGCGTAGGAGTCGGCGTCGGCGTAGGAGTCGGTGTCGGCGTAGGCGTAGGTGTCGTGGTCGTCGTGGGCGGGTCCGGCACCGTCAGGCAGCCGCCCGCGTCGAGGGTCTGCACCGCCGGCCGCGCCACGATCTCCGCCACCGCACCCGACCCGTCCAGCGCGACCCGGTGCAGCCTGCTCCGCCCCTCGTCCCGGTTGCTCGTCGCGTAGAGCGCGCCGTCCCGCCCGAACACCACCGCGCCGTACGCCGACCCACCCGGCAGCCGACCCGCCGCGGGCACCTCGCGCACGTGGCCGTCGACCGGGTCCAGCGTCACCACCCGCGCGTGCCCGAAGGGGGACGTCGCCACGCCGTACAGCAGCCCGTCGGCCGGGTTGACGTCGAAGTCGTCCACGGTCAGCGCCAGCGGCGACCGCAGCCACGTCTCGTGCACCACCTGGAGGTACCGGTCGCTGTCCGGGTCGACGTCCACCGACAGCAGCGCGTGGCCGACCCGCACGACCAGCCGCTCGTCCACCACCGCGCCCGCGGTGGCGTGCCGGAGCACGGGCGAGGGCCGGGACGGCACGTCCACCTGCCTGCCCTCGCGGTCGAGCGCCGCGACCCGGCCCTCGGCGTCGATGCCGTACGCGCGGCCCTGCGGCGCCGAGTAGCCGATCGCGTTGAGCCGCACGTCGAGCGTGCCCAGCGGACGCGCCGCGCCGGTGGACAGGTCGACCAGGTACACCGTCGACGGCTCGTGGCCGCCCGCCTCGACCTGGATGGTCGAGCAGGCCGCCAGCGCGAGCGCCTCGAGGATCATCCGAACCGCTCGACGGCCGATCGGAAGGCGTCCGGCCCGAGTTCCGCGCCGCCGCCGTACGGGTTCTGCAACTGGTAGGTCGCGTACAGCAGCAGGGTGATCGTCGCGGCCAGCGTGGCGACGATGATGACCTGCGTGCGCACGAGCGGACCGCCGAACAGCAGGGACAGGCCGACCGTCAGCACCGACCCGAGCACCAGCACGAACCACACCACCGCGCTGACGCTGCCGCCGGCGGCGTCGAGGCGCGCCTGCCGGGCCTGGTAGACCCGCCAGAGCTGGTTCGCGGCCTCGGTCTTGCGGCTGACCTGCCACTCGTCGTCGGCCGGCGCGGCGGCCACCACCTGGCGGATGCGGTCGAGCTGCCCCCAGCCGTCGGACACGACGTCCTCACCCGCCGCCATGCCCGGCCACTCGTCGTTGATCACGGTGGTCGCGTAGGCGCGGGACAGCTCGCGCACCTCGCCGCCCGCCTCCCGCGACAGCGCGTCGGCCGCCCAGGTCGCCGCCACCAGGCCGTCCGCCTCCTGGTAGGCCGAGTCGCCCGCCTTGCCCACCTGGTCGAACAGCGCGATCAGCACGAACGCCACCAGGACCGCGTTGAGGCCGCCCACGATCGTGAACACCTGCCCCGCTGCCTCGTTGTTGGCCGCACGCCCCTCCTGGCCGCCGTACCGGCGGATGACGTACGCGAGCACGGCGGCGATCAGGGTCGCGCCGCCCACCCACAGCAGACCTGTGGCGTAAATGTTCATGCGGTCCTCTCACAAACAGGGGAGAAAATTCCACAGATCCGCGAATTGATCGCATTTCCCAAGGTAATGAGAGCGCTGTAGCCACAACAAGGTTGTTCATCCGTGTGCGACGGAACACCAATCCGTCAGGTGAAGGAGGACCACGATCGGCGGATGCGAGGCGCGACTCGTCCGCCTGAGTGCGGTTTCGACCCCCCTCTCGGGCGACACCGCTGCACCCCGTGGTGTGCGAGGAGTAGCGACACACCGCCGGGTGCGTTCAGCCCGCGAAGAGCAGCGCCAGGCCGCCTGCGGTATAGCCCACCATGAGCACCAGCAGGGGCACCTGGCCGGTGAGGTGCTGCTGCCGGGGCAGCAGCCGCAGGGTCCGGTCGTGCGCCGCCACGACGCCGAGCAGCAGGCCGACGGCCCGCCGGCCCTCCACGACCAGCAGGGAGAAGTAGTGCGCCCCGCACCGGCGACAGCGTGCCCAGCAGCGTCGAGTACACCTCGAACCCGTCCGCGTGCTCGAACCAGGCCCGGCCGCACACGACGCCGCCGGCGGCGTTGACGACGGCGTACGCGATGAGGAACCACGGCAGGGCCGCCGGTTCGACGACGACCATCAGCTCGCCGTTGCGGCTGCGCCCAGCGGCTGAGCACACCTGCGACGAGGTAGACGACACCGGCCGCGATCGTCGCCGACGTCAGCAGCATGGGGCCCAAGGTAGCGGCGGGGTCGCGGTGGGCGGCGCGGCCAAGCGGCAGCGCGGGCGGACGGGCGGCGGCATGGTCGGCCGGGCGGCGCGGGCGACCGGCCTGTCGGCGGCGCGGGACGAGCGTGAGTGGCGCGTCATCGGTGGCTCGTGGTGGCCGGGGTGGCGGGCGCGATCGATCGCGGAGTTGACATCCCGAAGTGTGAGTGGTTGATTAGTCCCATGCCGAGCCCCGAGCGCCGACTCTCCACCGCCGACGAACGCCGCGAGACCGTGCTGCGCACCGCGCTCGGCGCGTTCGGGACCAAGGGCTACTACGGCACCACCACCGGCGAGGTGGCCAAGGCCGCGGGCATCTCCCAGGCGTACGTCTACCGGCTGTTCCCCGACAAGGAGGCCCTGTTCGTGGCCGTCGTGGAGCGGTGCTTCGACCGCATCCGGGAGAGCCTGGCCGACGGCGTGGCGCAGGCGCGCGGCAGTGCGCCCGAGACCGTGCTGCACGCGATGGCCGAGGTCTACGCGCGGCTGATCGCCGAGGAGAACGCCCTGCTGCTGGTGCAGATGCACGCCCAGTGCGCGGCGATCTCGGAGCCCGCCGTGCGGGAGGTGCTGCAACGCGGGTACGCCCGGACCGTCGAGTACGTGCGCGGCGTGTCCGGCGCGACCGAGGCGCAGGTCCAGGAGTTCTTCGCGCGCGGCATGCTGTGCCACCTGGTGGTCGCGGTGGACGCGGCCGACGTGGACGCGCCCTGGGCCCGCATCCTCTCCGCGGGCATCCGCCACTACTGACCACGGCCGACCACCGAGCACGACCGGCCACCGAGCACCACCGAGAACCACCGACCACCGAGCACCACCGGTCCGCCGTGCGCGGGCCATTCTTTCGGACCCGAGAGTGAGTGATTGACCAGTCATGATGAAGGGAGGGCTCGTGCCCAGCACCGGGAAAGCCTTCGCCGTCCTCGCGACGGCCCAGTTCCTGGTCGTCCTGAACACCTCGATCGTCAACGTCGCCCTGCCCTCGATCCGCGCCGGCCTGGGCCTGACCGACACCGGTCTGTCGTGGGTGGTCAACGGTTACGGCCTCGCGTTCGGCGCGCTGCTGCTGCTCGGCGGCCAACTGACCGACGCCCTGGGCGCGCGGCGCGTCCTGGTGGCCGGTCTCGCCGCGTTCGCCGTCGGCTCGCTGGCCGCCGGCCTCGCCTGGACCGCCCCGGTCCTCGTCACCGCGCGGGCCGTGCAGGGCGTCGGCGCGGCCCTGCTCGCGCCCGCCGCCCTCGCCCTCGTCCTGCGGCACCACCCGACCCGGCTCGGCGCCTGGGGCGCCGTCTCCGGCGTGGGCGGCGCGGCGGGCGCGCTGCTGGGCGGGCTGCTCGCCGGCACGCTCGGCTGGCAGGCGATCTTCCTGATCACCGTGCCCGTCGCGACCGCCGCGCTGGCCGCCGCCCGCGCGCTCGTCCCCCGCGACACCCCGACCGGCGGACGGCTGGACGTCACCGGCGCGCTGCTGGTGACCGGCGGCCTCGTCGCCCTCACGGCGGGCCTGACCGCGTCGGCGCCGGTGCCACCACTCGTGGCGGGCGCGATCCTGCTGGCGGCCTTCGTCGTGCGCCGGCGCGGGCAGCCGCTGCTGCGCACCCTCGGCGCGACCGCCCGCGCGAACGCGGCGATGGCCGTGCTCGGCGCGGTGTGGGTGGGCCTGTTCTACTTCCTCCCCCTCTACCAGCAGCAGGTGCTGGGCTACCCGCCGCTCGTCGCCGGGCTGGCCCAACTGCCGCTGGCCGGGGCCACCGCGCTCGGCTCGGCACTCGCGCCGCGCCTGCCGCGCGCCGCCCTGCCGATCGCCCTCGCCGCGCTGGCCGCCGGGACGGCGTGGTTCGCGACCGGCCCGGTGTTCCCGTTCGACGTCCTCGGCCCACCCGTGCTCGCCGGAGCCGGGCTCGGTGTCGCGTTCGTCCACCTCACCGTCGACGCCACCCGCGTGCCCGCGACGGACGCCGGCGTGGCGGGCGGCCTGGTCAACACCAGCCGCCAGGTCGGCGGCGCGATCGGGTTGGCCGCGCTGGTCGCGTCCACCACCGGTTTCGCCGCCGCGTTCACCGCGACGGCCGCGCTGGCCGCCGTCGCGGCCGTCCTCACCATCGAAGGAGCAGCACGATGACCAAGCCCTACCTCGAAGGCCACTACACCCCCGTCCCGGACGAGACCACCGCGACCGGGCTGACCGTGCGCGGCACGCTGCCGCCCGAGCTGCGCGGCCGCTACCTGCGCAACGGCCACAACCCCAAGCCCGGCGTCACGCCCAGCCACTGGTTCAAGGGCAGCGGCATGGTGCACGGCCTGCGCCTGGCCGACGGCCGCGCCGAGTGGTACCGCAACCGGTGGGTGCGCACGCCCGCCCTGGACGGCGACACCTCGCACGACCTGCGGGCCAGCGTCGCCGGCACGCACGTGATCGAGCACGGCGGGCGCATCCTCGCGCTCCAGGAGGCGAACCTGCCCTACGAGCTGACACCGGAGCTGGACACCGTCGGCGCGTTCGACTTCGGCGGCAAGCTCACCACCGCCATGACCGCGCACCCCAAGGAGGACCCGGTCACCGGGGACCTGCACTTCTTCGCCTACTCGCCGTTCCCGCCGCACCTGGTCTACTACGTGTCCTCGCCCGCGGGCGAGATCAACCGCGTCGAGGTCGTGGACGGCGCGGGGCCGTCGCTGATGCACGACTTCGGGATCACCGAGAACCACGTGGTGTGGCTGGACCTCCCGGTGGTGTTCGACAAGGCGGAGCAGTCCGGCATCCCGTACCGCTGGAGCGACGCCTACGCGCCGCGCATCGGCGTGATGCCGCGCGTCGGGGCGCCGCGGGTGACGTGGTTCGACGTCGAGCCCGGCGCGCTGCTGCACGTCGCCAACGCCTACGAGGACGCGCGGGGCCGCGTCGTGGTGGAGGGCCCGCGCTACGACCGCGCGGCGTGGGAGACGTCGTGGAAGTGGTGGGTCGGCGCGCCCGGCCACGGCCCCGACCCGCTCACCGGCGCGGTCAGCCACCGCTGGACGTTCGACCTCACCGCGGGCGTGGTCCGGGAGGAAGTCCTGGACGGGCTCACGACCGAGTTCCCGACCGTCAACGAGGACCTGCTGGGCCGCCCGACCCGGTACACCTACGCGGTCGCGTTCCCCGGCGGCGGCCACTCCGGGTACTCGATCGTCAAGTACGACACCGCGACCGGGTCGCGGCAGCTCGCGCCGATGGGCGAGCGCCGGATGCCGGGCGAGGCGGTCTTCGTGCCCGCGGGCGACGGCGAGGACGAGGGCTACCTGCTGACCGTCGTGAGCGACCTCGCCCGCGACACGTCCGAACTGCTCGTGCTCGACGCGACCGACGTCCGGCGCGACCCCGTCGCGGTGGTGGAACTGCCCCGCCGCGTCCCCTCGGGCATCCACGGTTCGTGGATCGCCGACACGGAACTGGTGTGACACATGGACATCGATCGCAACGCCCCGGTCATCGCCCGCCACAGCACCACGATCGACGCGTCGCTGGCCGACGTGTGGGCCCTCCACACGGACGTCAAGGGGTGGCCCGCGTGGCAGCCCGAGATCACGTCGGCGGTGCTGGACGGCCCCTTCGAGCCCGGCGCGGTGTTCCGGTGGCGGACCCACGGGCTGGCCATCACGTCGACCGTGGCGGAGGCCGACGGGCACCGCACGGTGTGGGGCGGTCCCGCGCACGGGATCGACGGCGTGCACGTGTGGACGTTCGAGGGTGACTCCCCGGTCGTCGTGACGACGGAGGAGTCGTGGGACGGCGAGCCCGTGCGGGCGGACGTGGCGGCCATGCGCGCGGCGCTGGACGCCTCGCTCGCGGCGTGGCTGCGCCACCTCAAGGCCGCCGCCGAACGCGCCTGAGCGTTCAGCGGTCGGGACGGCCGGTCGCGCGGGCACTGGTCCGCGCGGCCGGCCACCGCGCACCGACCGCGGACCGGGGTCGACCGGGACGCGCGGCACTCCGAGCCCGGCCGGTGGCGGCAAATTCGGTTCGCCGCGCCACGTCGATCCGTTAGCGTCGCCCACATGGACGGGGAGCGGTTCTCCGGCGGCACCACCACCGTGGTGCGGATCGGGCGCACCGTGCGGCGACCGGTGCGCGACTGGAGCGAGGCGGTGCAGTGGCTGCTGGGCCACCTCGCCGCCGCGCAGGTCCGCGGCGTCCCCCGCTGGCACGGCGTGGACGAGCAGGGCCGCGAGGTCCTGGACTTCCTCCCCGGCGAGGTCGGCGCGTACCCGGTGCCGGAACAGGCGCGGCGGGACAGCGCGCTGGTCAGCGCGGCGCGGCTGCTGCGCCGCGTGCACGACGCCACCGCCGACCTGCCGGACAAGACCGGGCACCGGTGGTGGCCGCCCGCCGTGGAACCGGTGGAGGTCGTGTGCCACGGCGATTTCGCGCCGTACAACTGCGTCTTCCAGCGGGGCGAGACGACCGGCGTGTTCGACTTCGACGCCGCCCACCCCGGACCGCGCCGCTGGGACCTCGCCCACGCCCTGTACCGGTTCGCCCCTATGTCCACAGTGGACTCACCACCGGTCGCCGAACAGGCCAGGCGCGCCCGGCTGTTCCTCGACGCCTACGGGCGCTCGCGCGGCGAACGGCAGGACGTGGTCGACACCCTCGGTCCCCGGCTGCTGGCCCTGGTCGACTTCATGCGCGCCCGCGCCGCCGACGGCGACCCGGACTTCGCCCGCCACCTCGCGGACGGCCACGCCGACCTGTACCTGCGCGACGTCGAGCACATCGAGCGCCACGCGCCGACCTGGGCGGAGGTCGTGGTGGGCTGACGGCCCGCACCGACCCCGATCCACCGCCCCGCGCCGGTTCCCCGGTCGTTCCCGGCCGCCCGCGGCCATGATCGACATAGGATGCGCGCCATGCAGCCCGACCGCCGTCACCTCCTGCTCGCGGGCACGCCACCGCGACCGGACCACGGCTTCCGCGCCACCGTCACCACCGGCGTCGAGCACCAGCCGGACCGCGACTCCTTCGACTCCCTCGGTGTCGTCGCCCTGCTGGCCGCGCCCTACCTCCGCGTCCTCGGCGCGCGGGGTGACCGCCGCGTCGTCGTCGGGACGGTCGAGGTCGCCGTCGGTGCGGACGGCGACGCCACCGTCACGCTGATCGTGCAGGCGGGCTGGCGGGAACGGGGCGGCTGGCACCAGGAGGACGAGCGGCACGGCGCCGACGCGCTGATCGGGTCGCTCGCCGGGCCGGCGCACCGGGTCACGGGTGACGCGCGGTCGGTCGCGGTGACGGCGGCGAAGGCGTTCGCCGAGGCGTCCCGCGCGGAACTGGCCCGGCTGCGCGGCATCCGCTACGGGCTCGAACGGCAGATCGCCGACCTGCTGGCGCAGCGCCGCAGCGCCGCGCTGCGCCCCCTGCTGGCCGAGATCATCGAACTGTCCATCGCCACCGGCCGCGCCCGCGACCACGCGCGCGACGCGGTGCGGAACGGCCTGTGGATCTGGCTGTGGGACACCGACACCTACCACCGCAACCGCGACCGCGCCGGCGACCACCGCACCGATCCCCCGGACGCCCACCGCACCGGCCTCCGCGACACCCACCGCGCCGCGCTGCGGCACTGCGAGGCGATGGAGACCGAGCTGGCCGAGGAGGCGGCCCGCCTGCACACGCTGCTCACCAGCATGTCGACGTTCGCCGTGGCGCAGGACGGCGAGGCGCAGCAGCGGTTCAACATGGTCGCCGCCGGCGCCGCCGCCGGGCTCGGCCTGCCCGCGCTGATCCTCTCGTTCTACGGCGCGGACTCGTTCCTGCCGCTGGACTCGTTCGACCGCGCGTGGCGGGCGCTCGCCCCGATCGCCGTCACGGCCCTGGTGGCGGTGACGCTGGCCCTGCGGCGGATGCCGGGCCGGGCCACCGCGCGCCACTACGTGTTCGCCGTCGGGCTGGTCGTGACGCTGATCGGCGTGCTGTTCGTGGCGGGTGCGCTGGCCCCGCGCGGGTGACGCGGCCGGGCCGGGGCCGCGTCACCCGTCCCGCACGGCACGCGCGGCCGCGCGGAACCGAGGGCCCGGCGCGGGCCGCGGCGCGGTGCTTGCGATAGTCCTGCGATGGCCGAGCGCGGACGAGGCGCACCCACCCCGCCCACCGACACCACCGTGCACGACCGGGACTGGGCCGTGAACGAGATCACCGGCGGGCGCTACGAGCGGACGGCGTTCGTCGACGTCGACATGGCCGACCTCCTGAACCAGGGCTCGACGTCCACCGGGTGCGTGTTCCGGGGCGTCTTCTCGCACGTCGACCTGACCGACGCGTGGCTGCACGGCGCGGACTTCACGCAGGCCGACCTGCCCGGCATCGACCCGACCACCGTCACGCTGACCGTCGCCCGGATCGAGCCGGCACAGGCCATCGCCCTCGCCCTGGGCCTGCGCGTCGGCTGACCCCGCACGCGACCGGGCGGTCAGCGCACCTGGCGCACGCCGCGCCGCCAGACGTCGACGATCGCCGCGGTGGTCGTGATGTCGCGGGTCGGGTCGCCCTCGACCAGCACGAGGTCCGCCCGCAGCCCGGACGCGATCCGGCCGCGGTCGGTCAGGCCGAAGTGCCGCGCGGGCGCGCTCGTCGCCGCCGCCAGCGCCTGCCGCGCCGTGAGGCCCGCCCGCACCAGCAGCTCCAGCTCGCGGTGCATCCCGTCGCCGTGCCCCGGCACGAACGGCGTCGCGTCGGTGCCCGCCAGGATCGGCGCGCCGGCGCGCAGCAGGGCCCGCGTGGCGGCCATCGCCCCGTCCAGGCTGCCCGCCACCGCGTGGTCGGCCGTCCGCGCGCCGCCCGTGATCGCCTCGAAGTAGGCCAGCGTGCCGACCACGAACACGCCCTGCGCCGCGACGCGCTCCGCCAGGCCGTCCGGGGTGGCGTCGCACCAGACGTGCGCCAGGCCGTCGACCCCGGCGTCCAGGGCGATGCCGACCTCGGCCGCGGTGATGGCGTGGGCGATCACCGCGAGCCCGTGCTCGTGGCCGACCTCGACCAGGGCGGCCACCACCTCCGGCGCGAGCACCGGGAGCGACGTGCCGTGCACCGCCCCGGAGTCGACCACGACCTTCAGGTAGTCGACGCCCTCCGCCACCCGCGCCTCGACGAACCGCCGCACGTCGCCGACGCCGGCGACGGTGTCGAACGGGCCGACCGCGTCGGACTCCGCCAACGCCGGCATGAGCTGGCTGGGGTGGCCGCCCGGCGCGGTCGCCAGCACACCCGCGCTGCGCAGGTCCGCCACGCCGTCGTGCGTCGCGGCCAGCTCCCGCTGGCGGGCCAGGTTGCCCGGCAGGCAGAACATGTCGAGCTCCGTGGTCACCCCGAACTCCAGCGCCCGCGCGAGGCTGCCGTCGAACACGTGGGTGTGCGCGTCGACCAGCCCCGGCAGCAGGGTCCGCCCGGTCCCGTCGACCACCACGTCGCACGACGCGCGCAGGTCGGCCGCGTCGGGGCCGGCCGCGCCACCGGCCCCGCCGACCGCGCCACCGGCCGCACCACCGGGACCTCCGACGCCGGGACCGCTCGGACCGGTCGCGTCACCGCCGGCACCGGCGCGGACGATCGGGTCGACGGCGATCCGGTCGCCGTCGATCACCACGTCCGCGCACGCCGCCGTCGTGACGCCGTCGAACACCCGCACACCACGGATCAGGGTCCGCATCCCACTACCTCCTGGATCGCTTCCGGTCGGACGCAACCAAGAGGCGTGGCCCGCCCCCGATCGTGACGGGGTGAGGCCCGGCTCACACGGTGTCACGATCCGACCCGCCGGACCGCTCTCATGGGCATGGCCGACACCCGGACCTTCGTCGCGCACCGCGAGCTGCTGTTCTCGATCGCCTACAACATCCTCGGCACCGTCGCCGACACCGAGGACGTCCTCCAGGAGACGTGGCTGTCCTGGGCGCCGCGCGACGAGTCGACCATCGAGAACCCCCGCGCCTACCTCGTGCGCGTCGCGGTCAACCACGCGCTGGCCCGCCGCGAGGCGGTCAACCGGCGCAAGGAGACCTACGTCGGCCAGTGGCTGCCCGAGCCGGTGGTCGACACCGAGCCAACCGACCCGTCGATGGCGCTGCTGGTGGTGCTGGAAACGCTCTCACCGGCGGAGCGGGCGGTGTTCGTGCTGCACGAGGTGTTCGGCTACGCGCTCGCCGAGATCGCCGACGTGCTGGGCCGCACCCCGGCCGCCGTGCGGCAGCTCGCGCACCGCGCCCGCGAGCACGTCCACGCCCGCCGCCCGCGCTACCGGGTCGACCCGCGGACGCAGCGCGAGGTCACGGAGCGGTTCGTCGCCGCCGCGCTCGGCGGCGACCTGGCGGCGCTGCTGCGGGTCCTCGCGCCGGACGTGACGCTGCGGACGGACGGCGGCGGCAAGGGCCCCGCGACCAGCCCGCTCCCCGTGCACGGCCGCGAGGACGTCGCCCGCCTGCTGGTGGCCGTCTCGCGCGGTGTGCCGCCCGACGCCGACCTGCGGTTCCGCCGCGTCAACGGCGACCCGGCGGTGGTGCTGCTCGCGGGCGGCCACCCGCTCGCCGTCCTGGTGCTGGACGTGTCGCCCGAGGGCGTCGCGGGCGTCTACTCGGTCACCAACCCGGACAAGCTCGCCCGGCTCCGCTGACGGCCGCGTCAGCGCCCGTACAGCCCGGACGGGCCGTCGTCCACCAGGTAGCCCGACACCAGGCGCAGCACGGTGGCCAGCGGGACCAGCGTGCCGTCCGGCTTCAGCGCCTCCCTGATCACCGGCGCGTCGCCGGGGTGCGCGCCGAGCACGACGATGACCTCCGCGACGTGCTCGATGTCGACCACGCCGTCCGCCACCGCGCCGCACTCCCGGATCGCGACGGCGTCCGCCTCGCCGATCCGGCACGCGAGGTCGGTGGTGGCGAGCGCGGCCAGGAACCGCGCCCGCGTCACCCGGCCGTCGCCGCCGCAGGTCGCCAGCAGCGACAGCCACGACATCTCGTAGGCGGCCCTGATCCGCTCCGCGCCGATCGAGTCCGCGGGCAGCCGGAACCGCCGCACCAGCCGCTCCGCGACACCCGCGAAGTCCCGCTGCCGGACCACCCCGTCGCCGTTGGCGTCGAACATGTCGAACCGCCTCGCGTGCTTCGCACGCCGCCGAGCCACATCGTCCATGACCGGTCCTCCCCCACAGAACAGGGACGCTCCGTCGCACCACAGATACACGGTCGACGGGCTCACCGTCCCGAATGCGACCTGTTCGAGTGAACGGGCCGCCGGTGGAGAGAACTGTCCGTGAAGATCACGCCCGCATGACGGTCGCGATCGGGATGCGGGCCGCCCGCAGTGCCGGCACCAGGCCGCCCAGCACACCGGCCACCAGGCCGGCCACGACCCCGGCGACCCCCGCCTGCCACGGGAAGGCGACTTCCTGTAGCGCCGGGAACCGCGAGCCGAACACCGTCGCCGCCAGGCGCAGCCCGACCACGCTCACGCCGATGGCCGCCGCCGCCGTCAGCAACCCGGTCAGCAGCGTCTCCGCCAGCACGATGCCCGCCAGCAGCAGGCGCGGCGTGCCGACGGCCCGGCGCAGCGCGAACTCCTCGACCCGCTCGCCCACCGTGGCGAGCCCGACGTTGAGGATGCCCGCGACGCCGATCAGCAGCACCAGCGCCGCCATGCCCAGGAAGATCAGCCCGATCAGCCGCAGCTCGTTCGACCTGCGCTCCAGGGAGTTGACCGTGTTGACGTGGATGCGCTCCTCGGGCGTGCCGGCCGCGACCAACCGCGCGCGCAGCGTGTGCTCGACCTCGTGGGCCGTCGGGGCCATCATGACCTGGAGCCCCGGACCGCCCCGATCGCTGCTCGCGCCGCTCCCGCCGGCGGGCAGCCAGTTCTCCAGTTCCTCGGTCCACACGTAGGCGGCGGGCGAGTAGCCGCCGTCCTCCACGACCCCGAGGAACCGCGGCGTGGCGTTGACCGCCGCGCCGTCCAGCCGCATCTCGGCGGGCACCCGGTAGCGCGCGAACGCCTCCGCCGCCTTCTTGTTCAGCACCAGCCGGGGCGCGAGCGACGGCGCGCCGTCGAACTCCAGCCACCGCCCCGACTCCACGCGGAACGGCCGGAACGCCCGCACGTCGCCGCTGAGGCCGACCAGTTGCAGCTCCACGGCCTGCCCGGACGGCGAGTCGTCACCGGGCAGCTCGCGGCAGCCCGTGTCGTCGCAGGTGTAGTTCCGCCCGCCGCCGGGCTGGTCGACGGGGCCGCCGCCCTCGTTGACCGGCTTGACGCCGGGCTCGCCGATGATGGCCCGCACGCTGGTCATCGCCACCGCGTCGGAGCGGCCCGCGAGCACCTCCAACGCGGTGGAGACGGTGTCGCCCTTCGGGTCCAGGTACATCTGGCGGGTGCCGTCCTTGCCCTGCGACATCTCGATGTCCGCGAGCAGCGCGCGGTTCGCGATCTCCTCGCCCGCCTGCACCACGACCACCGCGAGCACGCCCAGGAACAGGCTGATCATGGACAGGAACGTGCGCAGCTTGCGCGCCCGGATGCCCTGGCCGCCGATGATCAGCGACGAGCGCAGCCGCCCGGACAGCCGGATCACGCGACCACCCGCTCGCCGGCCGGGGCGAGCAGGCCGTCCGACAGCCGCAGCACCCGGCCCATCTTCGCCGCGTGGTCGCGGTCGTGGGTGACCAGCACGAGTCCGCACCCCTGCGCGGTCGTCGACAACAACGCCTCCACCACCAGGTTCCCGGTGTCCGTGTCCAGCGCGCCGGTCGGCTCGTCGGCCAGCAGCACCCTGGGTTCGCGCACCAGCGCCCGCGCGATCGCGACCCGCTGCTGCTCGCCGCCGGACAGCCGGGGCGGCTTGTGCTTGGCCAGGTGCGCGATGCCGACCCGGTCCAGCGCGGCGAGCACCTTCGCCCGGCGCTTGCGGCGCGGCAGCCAGCCCTGGCCGTTGACCAGCGCCATCGCCACGTTCTGCGCGGCGGTGAGGTGCTTGAGGAGGAAGAAGCGCTGGAACACGAAGCCGAACTCGGCGCTGCGCAGCGCGGCGGCCTTGCGCTCGGCGATGCGCGTGATGTCCCGCTCGCCCAACAGGTACTGCCCGTCGTCGGGACGGTCGAACAGGCCGATGACGCTGAGCAGGGTGCTCTTGCCCGAACCCGAGCGGCCCAGGATGGCGACGCTGTCTCCGCTGTGGACGGTCAGGTCCACGCCGGCCAGGATGGTGCGCGGCTGTTCCTGGCCCTTGAGGGTCTTCGTGATGCCGGAGAGCCGGATCAGCGGCGTCGCCGCGGCACCGTCGCGGAGCGGCGCCGCGGCACCGTCGCGGAGCGGCGCGGCGGGTGCGCCCGCTCCGGGCGGCGCCACCGGGAACCCGGCTCCGGGCCGCGCCGCCGGTGCGCCGGGTGGCGGCGGCGCGTACCCGTCCACCGGTGGCGTCGCCGCGGCCTCGTAGCGGGGCGGCGTCATCGCGTCCCCGTCCCTGGCGTGCCCTGCGCGTCCGGCGCGCGCGGCAGGTCGGGGCCCGGCACGGCCAGCGTCTCCTCGCCGGTCAGGCCCTCCTTGACCTCGACCACCTTGCCGTCGGTGAGGCCGAGCACGACGTCCGTGGTCCGGCGGCTGCCGTCCGCGCCGACCACGTCGACCTTGCCCTTGCCGTGCCCGCCCGCGACCGCCTCGACCGGAACGACCAGCGCGTCGCGGGCGTTGGCGGTGACGACCTCCAGGGTCGCGCCGGCCCCGTTGATCAGCTTCACCTCGTCGGGCGCGGTGCACACCAGCCGCAGCCCGGTCGGCTCGGACGACCCGCCCGGCCGCTCGACCGGCGGCTCCGGCCGGCCGGTCGGCGTCGCCGGCTTGTCCTCGCCCCGGTCCTGCGGCTGCTCCTGCGCGGGCGGCGGCGCGGGCACCGTGCCGGCCGGCAGCGCCGCGATCGTGCCGAGCAGCGCGCAGGCGAACGGACCGGGCCCGTTCTTGATCTGCGCCTGGATCGTGCCCTGCGCGGCGTCGGAGATCTGGTACGCCTGCTCGCCGTTGATCTCGGCGACGATGCCGTACCCGGCGTACTTGGCCGACACGACGGGCATCCCGGCGGTCACCGTCGACCTGTCGTCGACCAGCCGGCCGCCGAACGTCGCGCCGGCGGGGACCTCGACGTGGTTGGGCAGCCCGTCGGCCCACACGGTGGCGACGCGGGTCGGCTTGGTCGGCGTGCTCTTCGCCTCGGGGACGTCGAGGTAGCGCACCTGCCCGGCGACCGGAGCGGTGATCCCGAAGTACGGGTTCATGGTGACCTTGCCGGTGAGGCTGACCTTGTTGGCCAGGTCCTGGCGGGTCGGTTTCGCCGTGGTCAGGGTCGTGCCGCGGGGCGCGAGTTCGGGGTTGGCGGCCGGCTGCGCGCCGGACGTGCACGCCTGGGCGACGGTGAGCACCAGCACCAGCCCGAGACCGCGCGACAACACTTGTTTGGACAACGGTTTCCCCCAAGCGAATCCCAAGCCGGTTCGGCCAAACCTACCGACAAGACGCCCGGGCACGACACCGGGTTGCACCGAGGACCCGGAATGCTCTGCTCAAGGGCGCGACGCGTCGGCCGCGGACCGGTGCGCCGCCGCGGTGGCCGGCGCTCGGCCGGCCGGGGGGACCAGGGGCGTCACTCCTGCGGCTGCCCGATGTTGACCATCCAGGAGATGCCGAACCGGTCCACGCACGCGCCGAACTCGTCACCCCACATCTGCTTCTCCAGCGGGACGGTCACCTGGCCGTCGGCGGAGAGCTGGTCCCAGTAACCGCGCAGCTCGTCGCCGTCGTCGCCGCTGAGGCTGATGGTGATGTTGTCGCCGGGGTGGTGCGACATGCCGGGCGGCGTGTCCGCGCCCATGATCGTGTAACCACCGGGCGTCTCCAGCATCCCGTGCATGATCTGGTGCGCCTCGGGCGCGTCCGGCGAGCCGAGTTCGCCGTACGTGCTCAGCGTCAGCCTGCCGCCGAAGACGCCCTGGTAGAACTCCATCGCCTCGCGGGCGTCGCCGGCGAAGCTGATGTACGGGTTCAGTCGCGAGGCCACCGCGTCCTCCTTCGGGCTCCTCCGGGTCGACGGCCACATCGTCGCAGGACATCCCGCCCGCCGCGACCGGTCGGCGGTGCGCGTGCCAGGGGTTGCGCAGGCAGGCGTGGACGGGCGGCCCGCACACGTCGGGTGCCCGCGGTCCGGTCGGTTCCCGGCGCCCCCGGCTCGGCCGGGCCGGCGAGCCGGGCGCGTTCCGGGCCGGCCGCGCGGTGCGGTGCGGGCGCGGCATGATCGCCCCATGAGGATTCTCGTCGTGGGCGCGAGCGGTCTGGTCGGGCAGCACGTCGTGGCGCGGCTCCGGTTGCGCGGGCACGTCGCGACCACCGTCGCCCGCACCGCCCGCGAGGGCGTGGACCACGCCCTCGACGCGACCACCGCGACCCCGGCGGACCTGCGCCCGCTGCTGGCAGGCCACGACGGCGTGGTGTTCGCCGCCGGCGTGGACGACCGCGAGGTGCCGCGCGGACCCGCGTACCCGGCCTTCCACCGGGGCAACGTGGCGCCCGTGGCCGCCCTCTTCGCCGCCGCCCGCGCGGAGGGCGCCACCCGCGGCGTGGTGCTCGGCTCCTACTTCACCCACTTCCACCGCGAGCACCCGGAATGGCGGCTCGCGGCGCGCCACCCCTACATCCGCAGCCGCGTCGCGCAGGCCCGTGTCGCGCGGGAGGCGGCCGGGTTCCCGGTGGCCGTGCTGGAGCTGCCGTTCGTGTTCGGCCGCGCCGGCGACCGCGTGCCCACCTGGTCGACGCCGCTGGCGCGGTGGGCGCGTTCCCGCGCGCCGCTGGCCGCGCCGCCGGGCGGCACCGCCGCGACCAGCGCACGCCGGGTCGGCGAGGTGGCGGTGGAGGCGCTGGAGGCGGCGTCCGGCGCGGACCTGCCGGTGGCCGAGGAGAACCTGACGTGGCGGGAGATGATCGCCCGCGTCGCGTCGGCCACCGGTGGTCACCGGCGCGTCCGCGCGCTGCACCCCGCCGCGCTGCGCGCCGCCCTGGTCCTGTCCGGCGTCGCCTACGCGGTGTCCGGCAGGGAACCGGGCCTCGCCCCCCGCCACCTGCCCGACCTGCTGCTGCGCGAGCTGTTCGTCGGCACGGGCGCACGCGGCGCGCTCGACGCCGCGATCCACGACACCTTCAACCCCTGAACCGCCGCCCGCCTGCGGTCCGCCGCGCCGGGCAGCGGGACACGGGGCGACGGGTGGCCGCACGATCCCCGGCGAGGCCGCCGGACGAGGTGCCGGCACTTCGGGGAATCGCATCGCCAATGCGGTCCGAGCCGCGACCTCGTCCACCGTTCGGCGCAATCTCCGGACGCGGGTTGAGTTGATCGTGCTAAACGTGAACCATCGAGCCCGCACGGGGGAATCGCCCCGCGGTGGGCAATCCGCGGGGAACTGGGGAACTGGGGGCACGATGGACGACGCCACCACGGTCACCGAATCACCGGCAGCCGCGCGCCACCGGGCGTCGCCGCACCGGCGCGCCGGGCTCGTCCCGTCCGGCCGGACCTGCGGTCGGCGCAGGACAACCGGACACTGACCGGCCGCACGCGGTCTCCGTCGCACGGCGGCGGGCGGACCGCGCGGCCGGGACCGCCGAGGCCGTCGCGGGCGCCCGCCGATCGCATTCCCGCCGATCGCCACGCCTGTCGCGGCGCCATCGCACGCAGACCAGGCTTGGGGGCCGGAGCTGTGAACGACGCGCTCATCGGAAAGCGCACGCGGATTGTGCTCGCGGAGCGGAGAACGCTTTTCCGGGTCGGAATGCGAAAGATTCTCGAAGAAGCCGCCGGCATCGAGGTGACCCACCAGGCGGACACCTTCGACGACCTCCTCCGGCACACGCTCGACCTGCCGGACGTGGTGGTGATCGGCGCGCTCGCGGACGTGCCGCGCCCGACCGCCGCCGCCCGCCGGTTCCTGGACGCCAGGCCGTCGGCCGGCGTCCTCGTCGTCGACGACCACGTGGCCGGCCGGGCGCTGCCGGACGCGCCGCGCCTCGGCGTGCTGTCTCCGTCGTCGGGGCCGGACGAGTTCCTCGGCGCGGTGCGGATGCTGGCCGCCGGCTACGGGTTCGCGCCCTGCCCCGACCACGCGGGGTCGCTCGCGCCGGTGGGCCGGCCCGCCGCGCAGCGGATCACCCGGCGGGAGACCGACGTGCTCCGGCTGCTCGTGTGCGGGCAGACCAACTCGGAGATGGCCCGGCGGCTGTCGCTGACCGAGAGCACGGTGAAGTTCCACGTGCAGAACCTGCTGCGCAAGCTGCGCCTGCCCAACCGGGCGAGCGCCGTCGCCTACGCCTACGAGGCGGGCCTGATCACCGTGGGCGAGTTGACCGACGCGGCGCCGGGGCCGGGCTGACGACGCCACGCGAACCGGGCGACGCCGCGTCACGGGCGGCCGGCACGTCGGCCGCCCGTGACGCGCGGCGATCCGGGCGCAGGTCCCGGTCGTCCCGCGCGGTCCCGACCCGGACCGCGCGGGCCGGTCACCGCACCCGCCGCCTCACGCCGTCGGCGCGCCCACCCTCGGCAGCGCCGCCAGCGCCGCGTCGATCTGCTCCTGCGGCAGCTCGTGGTCCTCCAACCGGCCGGCCAGGAACGCGTCGAACGCGCCCATGTCGAAGTTGCCGTGCCCGGAGAACCCGAACAGGATGGTGCGCGCCTCGCCCGCCTCCTTGGCCGCCAGCGCCTCCTCCACCGCGCCGCGCAGCGCGTGCGACGACTCGGGCGCCATGACGAAGCCCTCGGTGCGCGCGAACCGCACCGCCTCGGTGAACACCTCGCTCTGCCGGTACGCCCGCGCCTCGACGTAGCCCTCGTCGTGCAGCAGGCACAGCGTCGGCGCGTCGCCGTGGAAGCGCAGGCCGCCCGCGTGGATGGGCGGCGGGATGAAGCCGTGGCCCAGGGTGCGCATGTGCAGCAGCGGGCCGAGACCGGCCGTGTCGGGGTAGTCGTAGGTGAGCTTGCCCCTGGTCAGGGTCGGGCACGCGGCGGGCTCGGCCGCGACGAACCGCGTGCCGGTGCGCACGCCGGTGAGCGCGTCGGCGAGGAACGGGTACGTGAGGCCCGCGTAGTTCGAGCCGCCGCCCACGCAGCCGACCACGACGTCCGGGTAGTCGCCCGCCATCTCCAACTGGCGCTTGGCCTCCAGGCCGATGACGGTCTGGTGCAGCACCACGTGGTTCAGCGCCGAGCCCAGCGCGTACTTGGTGTCGTCGTGGGCGAGCGCGTCCTCCACCGCCTCGCTGATCGCCATGCCGAGGCTGCCCGGCGAGTCCGGCGACTCGGCCAGGATCGCGCGCCCCGCGGCCGTGCGGGTGCTGGGCGAGGCGAACACCTCGCCGCCCCACGTGCGCATCAGCGACCGGCGGTGCGGCTTCTGGTCGTACGACGCCCGCACCATGTACACGGTGACGTCGACGCCGAACAGGCCGCCCGCGAAGGACAGCGCGGAACCCCACTGCCCCGCGCCGGTCTCCGTGGTCAGCCGCCGCACGCCCTCCCGAGCGCTGTAGAACGCCTGCGGCACAGCGGTGTTCGGCTTGTGCGACCCGGCGGGCGAGACGGCCTCGTACTTGAAGTAGATCTTCGCGGGCGTGTCGAGCGCCTTCTCCAGCCGGTCCGCCCGGTACAGCGGCGACGGCCGCCACATCCGGTAGGCGTCGCGCACCTCGTCGGGGATGTCGATCCAGCGCTCCGGGCTGAACTCCTGCGCGATGATCGCGTCGGGCAGCAGAGGCCGGAGGTCCTCGGCCCCGATCGGCTCGTGGGTCGCTGGGTGCAGCGGCGGCTGGAGCGGCTTGGGCAGGTCGGGCAGGATGTTGTACCACTGGGTGGGCATTTCCTGTTCGGAGAGCAGGAACTTCTTCACGTCGACACGTCCCCTCAGAACATCGGCGCGGTCGGCGCGCGAGGCGCGCACGGGTGCTCGTGGCGCACCGTAGCGCGGATGCGCCACCGCACCGGGAAGGCGCGGCCCTGTGCCGCGTGGCGGGTTCGGCCTGGGGTGGCGCTCGTGTTCGGGGTCGGCGCGCCGACGGGCAGGCACCGGGATCGCGAGGGTCCGGGTCGAGGCGCACGGGAGGCCCGACACCGGTCGGCGGGCCGCCGACCGTCCACTGTGGTCGGTGCCGGCCGGTGCGCCGCACCGTGCCCGGACGTCGGGCTGTTGTCCGGCGGCCCGGTCACCAGGACACTCTCCGCCACGACATCACCGCGAGAGCCAGTGGGTCGGAGCACCGCACCGGAAGGCGTGGAGCGGCGCTCCGCTCGTCGACGCCAGGAGGTTCCCGTGCCCGAACGACCCCGAGCCGACGCCCGCCGCAACCACGACCTGCTCGTCACCGTCGCCGCCGAGGCGTTCGCCGAACAGGGCGCCGACGCGTCGCTGCGCGACATCGCCCGACGCGCGGGAGTGGGCATCGGCACGCTCTACCGCCACTTCCCGACCAGGGAGGCGCTGCTGGCCGCCCTGCTGGACCACCGGTTCGCGCTGCTCCGGACCAGCGCGGAGGCGCTCCTCGCCGCAGAGCCCGCCGAGGCGCTGCGGCACTGGCTGACCGAGCTGGCGCACGGTTCCGCCACCTACCGCGGCCTGCCGGAGTCCGTGCTGGCGGCACTGCGCGACGAGGGCTCGGGCCTGCACGCGTCGTGCGCCGCGATGCGGGCCGCCGCCGCCCGGCTGCTGGCGCGGGCGCAGGAGGCGGGCGCCGTCGCGCCGACCGTGACGCCGGAGGAGCTGCTCACGCTGGCCGTCGGCGCGGCGTGGGGCAGCGAGCGGTCCGCGATCCCCGTGGAGCGCCTGCTGTCGCTCGCGATCGACGGCCTCGCGGCCGTGCCGCGCGCGAGCGGCACCGCGGCGGGCCCCACCGCGCCGCCGCGCGAGTAGGGGCCGGCGCGGCGCTCACCGCACGAGGACGTGCGCCGCCCAGGGCCCCAGCGCGATCCGACCGCCGTCCACGTCCACCCGGTCGACGTTGGAGAGCACCACGTCCGCCGCCGACCACTCGCCGTCCACCACCGCCACCCGGTCGTCTCCGCCGAGGTTCGCCACGACCAACAGCGTCGTGCCGTCCAGCGACCGCGTGTACGCGTAGACGCGGGGGTCGTCGGGCAGCAGCATCCGGAAGTCGCCCAGCGCCACCACGGGGAGCGCGTGGCGCAGCTCGATCAGCCGCCGGTAGTGGTGGAACACCGACCGGGGGTCGTCGTACTGGGCGCGGGCGTTGAGCCACGAGTGGTTCGGGTTGACCGGCAGCCACGGCTCGCCCGTGGTGAACCCGGCCGCGTGGGACGCGTCCCACTGGACCGGCGTGCGGGCGTTGTCGCGCCCCATCGCGCGCAGGCCCCGCAGGACCGCCTCCGGGTCCGCGCCCGCCGCCACCGCCTGCCGGTAGTGGTTGAGCGACTCGACGTCGCGCAGGTCGTCGATGCCCCCGAACGGCGCGTTCGTCATGCCCAGCTCCTCGCCCTGGTACACGTACGGCGTGCCCCGGTGCAGGTGCAGGACGGTACCCAGCGCGGTCGCGGACTCGCGCCACCACCGGCCGTCGTCGCCGAACCGGGACACCACGCGCGGCTGGTCGTGGTTGTTCCAGTACAGGCTGTTCCAGCCCGTCTCGGCCAGCGCGCGCTGCCAGTGGCCCAGGGACGCCTTGAGGTCGCGCAGGTCCAGCGGCTCGGGGTCGAACTTGCCGCCCGGACCGTGGTCGAGCGACACGTGCTCGAACTGGAACACCATGTCCAGCTCGCCGCGCGCGGGGTCGGTGAACAGCCTGGCCTGCTCCCACGTCACGCCCGGCATCTCGCCGACGGTCAGGTACCGGCCGCGGCGGTCGCCGAACACCTCGCGGTGCAGCTCGCGCAGGAAGTCGTGGCAGCGCGGGCGCGTGCCGAAGTGCGGGAACCCGTCGCCGAGCGCGCCGCGCCCGATCGGCGCGCCGTCCGGCAGCGCCGGGTCCTTGGCGATCAGGTTGATGACGTCCATGCGGAAGCCGTCCACGCCCCGGTCCAGCCACCACCGCATCATGGCGTGCACCGCGTGCCGCACCTCGGGGTTCTCCCAGTTCAGGTCCGGCTGCTTGCGGTCGAACAGGTGCAGGTAGTACTCGCCGGTGGTCTCGTCCAGGGTCCACGCGGGACCGGAGAAGGCCGACTCCCAGTTGGTCGGCTCCGCGCCCGGCTCGCCCGCGGCGAAACCCGGGCGCGGCGGGCGCCACCAGTACCAGTCCCGCTTCGGGTCGTCCTTGGCCGACCGGGACGCCACGAACCACGGGTGCTCGTCCGAGGTGTGGTTGACCACCAGGTCCATGATCAGCTTCATGCCCCGCGCGTGGAGGTCGGCCAGCAGCCGGTCGAAGTCCTCCAGGGTGCCGAACACGGGGTCGACCGCCTGGTAGTCGGAGATGTCGTAGCCGTTGTCGGCCTGCGGCGACGCGTACACCGGCGACAGCCAGACGACGTCCACGCCGAGCCGCTGGAGGTGGTCCAGGCGGGCGGTCAGGCCGGGCAGGTCGCCGACGCCGTCGCCGTCCGAGTCGGCGAAGCTGCGCGGGTACACCTGGTAGACGACGGCGGAGGTCCACCACGGGGCCTCGGTCACGCGCGACCTCCCGATGTGCGGTCGAGTGCCGTGCCCGTCCTCGCGGAGGGTCACCCGCGCCCCACCCTACGCAGGACGCAGGCGGTTCGGCGACGGGAACCGCCCGTCCGGCGCACCACCGGCCCGTCCGGCAGCAGGAGACCGGTGTCCGACCACCGGACACCCCACCGCCATCCGGGTCACCGCCATGCCCCTTCCAGGGCAGCCGTCCCGCGTCCGGGCACCCGGATTACCGGTTTCCGGACCCCACAACCCTCCGTACGGGTCTGGCCATCCCCCGCTACGCCTGGTTACTTGGGTGCGGGAGCCCACCCTGTCACCAGGGCTCCCGGCTGTTCCCTGCTCAAAGGAGATCACCATGCTCGTGCGAAAGGTCGCGCGCGCCGCCACCCTGGCCCTGGGCCTGCTGCTGCCGCTGGTCGCGGTCACCGCGCCCAGCGCGGCGGCGGCGGACACGAAGGCGCTGGTCCGCACCCTGTACTACGACACCAGCCAGGCCCAGGAGTTCGTGGCCGACTGGGACAAGGCCGCGGAGAACTGGAACAAGTCCGTGGTCAACGTCAAGCTGGCCAAGAAGGGCCCCGGCAACCCGACGAACATCCGGATCTACGCGGACAACGGCTGGCCGCGCGCCATCACGACGTCCCTGGGCAACGGAACCGTCTACATGGGACGCCAGGCCGTCCAGCAGGGTCACTACAAGCCCCGCATCACCACCCACGAGATCGGGCACATCCTCGGCCTGCCGGACCGGCGGACGGGCCTGTGCTCGGACCTGATGTCGGGCTCCAGCGCTCCGGCGTCGTGCAAGAACGACCTGCCCAACGCGGCCGAGCGGGCCGAGGTGGACCGCAAGTTCCGCGGCTCGCTCGTGGCGGCGGACGTCCGGGCGGAGGGCTACGCGAGCACCGAGTGCTTCGTGTACTGAGCCGGTGACGGTCCCGTGGGGCGGCGTCGCGCCGTCCCACGGGAACCAGGCGCGCGGCGTCGCGCCGTCCCACGGGAACCAGGGGCGCGCCACCTCGGCGGCCGTCCCGGGTGCGACGCGGGTTAGGTTGCCCGCATGACCTCCGTCGCGCCCGTTGACGGCTCGCGCCCGGCCGACCACGCGGAGACCGAGTGGACCCGGTGGCGGCGGCCCCGGCCCTCGCCCGCCCAGCAGCGCCAGGACGGGTGGCTCGCCCTCCTGGTGCTCGCGAACGCCGTGGCGATGACGCTCCTGGTCAACAGCATGGGCGCGTTCGCGGGCGGCACCGCGCCGCACCTCGCCGAGCAGCTCGCCTGGAGCGTCGCGGTGAGCCTGCCGCTGGTCGTGCGCCGGCGGTTCCCGCTGGTCGTGCTGCTCGCGGTGGGCGTGCTGTTCATCGCCGGCCAGGCCAGGCAGGTCGGGGACGGCCTGGTGCCCTCGATCGCGCTGTTCATCGCCCTCTACAGCGCGGGCGCGTGGACGCGGGACCGGGTCCTCGCGCGGCGGGTGCGGATCGGCGTCATCGTGGCCATGTTCGGCTGGCTCGGCTACGGGCTGGTGCGGTTCCTGGTGCGGCCCACACCGGTGTTCGAGGACGCGGCCGGCCCGCTGGACCCCGTGCTCGCGTCGGTGCTCTACGGCATCCTGTTCAACCTGCTGTTCTTCCTGTCCGCCTACTTCTTCGGCGAGATGGCGTGGATGTCGGCGCGCCGGCGGGCCGAGCTGGCGCACCGCGCGGAGCAGTTGCGCCGGTCGCAGGCGCAGAACACGCGGGGCGCGATCATCGCCGAGCGGGTCCGCATCGCGCGCGACCTGCACGACGTCGTGGCGCACCACGTGTCGGTGATGGGCGTGCAGGCGGGCGCTGCCCGGCGGGTGCTCGACCGCGACCCCGGCCTGGCCCGCGAGGCGCTGCGCACCATCGAGGACACCGCGCGCACCGCGGTCGGCGAGCTGCGCGGGCTGCTGGGCGTGCTGCGCGCCGAACCGGCCGAGGAGGTCCCGGTCGGGGCCGTGCTGGGCGCGCCCGAGGGCGAGACGTCGTCACCGGGCCTCGACCAGCTTCCCGAACTCGCCGCCAAGGCCCGGATCGCCGGGCTCGACGTGGCGCACGGCGTGTACGGCGAACCGCGCCCGGTGCCGGGCGGCGTGGCGCTGTCGGTGTACCGGGTGGTGCAGGAGTCGCTGACGAACGTGGTCAAGCACGCGGGCGCGCGCAAGGCCGACGTGCGCGTGCGGTTCCTGGAGTCGGCGCTGGAGGTCGAGGTCGCCGACGACGGGCGCGGTTCGGCCGCCGCCACGCGGGGCGGCGGGTTCGGCCTGGTCGGGATGCGGGAACGGGTCGCCGTCCACGGCGGCGAGCTGGAAGCCGGACCCCGGCGCGCCGGCGGCTACCTGGTCCGTGCGAGGTTTCCCGCATGACTCCGCTGCGCGTGGTGCTCGCCGACGACCAGGACCTGGTGCGGGCGGGCTTCCGGGTGATCCTCGGCACCGAGGACGACATCGAGGTGGTCGGCGAGGCGCGGGACGGCCTGGAGGCCGTGGCGGTGGTCACCCGCCTCCGGCCGGACGTGGTGCTGATGGACGTCCAGATGCCCGGCGTGGACGGCCTGGAGGCCACGCGGCGCATCCTCGGCCCGGCCGGGGCGGACAACCCGATCCGGATCGTCATCCTCACCACGTTCGACCGCGAGGACTACCTGTTCGAGGCGCTGCGCGCGGGCGCGAGCGGGTTCCTGCTCAAGAACTCCTCGCCGGAGGACCTGGTCGAGTCGGTGCGGATCGTGGCGCGCGGCGACGCCCTGCTCGCGCCCGAGGTCACCCGCCGCGTCATCGCGCGGTTCGGCGCGCCCGCGCCCGCCGCGCCCACCCGCCGGCCACCGGAGCTGACCGACCGCGAGTTCGAGGTGCTGGCGCACCTGGCGCGGGGCGCGAGCAACGCGGAGATCGCCGCCGCGCTGTTCCTCGGCGAGACGACGGTGAAGACGCACGTGTCGCGCATCCTGGCCAAGCTGGACCTGCGGGACCGCACCCACGCCGTCGTCTTCGCCTACGAGCACGGGATCGTGTCGCCCGGCCGGCCCTGACCCGCCGACCGCGCCGGGCGGCGCTCACCCGGTGTGACCGCGTCGGGTCCTCCGCGCGGAGGACCCCCGGAGTCGATCTCGCGCCGGACGTGGCGGGCGTCGTGCGCCGATAGCGTTCCGATCATGCTGAAAGTGACGTCGATCAGCCGGCGGTTCGGCGATCACCAGGTCCTCGACGGGGTGTCGTTCGAGGTGGAGCCCGGTCGGATGACCGGCTTCCTGGGCGCCAACGGCGCCGGCAAGACCACGACCATGCGCATCGTGCTCGGCGTCCTCGCCGCGCACGGCGGCACCGTCACCTGGGACGGCGCGCCGGTCACCGGCGCGGTGCGCAAGCGGTTCGGGTACATGCCCGAGGAGCGCGGCCTGTACCCGAAGATGGGGGTGGCCGAGCAGATCGGCTGGCTCGGCCGGCTGCACGGCCTCGACGCGGCCACCGCCGCGCGCAACACCGAGCGCCTGCTCGACCAGCTCGAACTGGGCCACCGCGCCAAGGACCGGCTGGAGGAGCTGTCGCTGGGCAACCAGCAGCGCGCCCAGGTCGCCGCCGCCCTCGTGCACGACCCCGTGCTGCTCATCCTGGACGAGCCGTTCTCCGGCCTCGACCCGATCGCCGTGGAGACGGTGCTCGGCGTGCTGCGCGAGCGGGCCGCGAGCGGGGTGCCGGTGCTGTTCTCCAGCCACCAGCTGTCCGTGGTGGAGCGGCTCTGCGACGACGTGGTGATCATCTCGGGCGGCCGGGTCACCGCCGCCGGCGCGCGCGACGAGCTGCGCGAGCGGTACGGCACCACGCGCTTCGAGCTGGTCGTGGCCTCGGACGCCGGGTGGGTCCGCGACGTGCCCGGCGTGCGGGTGGTCGACGGCGACGGTCCCCGCGTGGTGTTCGAGCTGGACGGTCGGCCCGACGCCGAGCAGGTGGTGCTGGAGACCGCGCTGCGCCGCGGTTCCGTCCGCGGTTTCACCCGCGTCGTGCCGACGCTCGACGAGATCTTCCTGGAGGCGATCTGATGTCCACCGACGACAGCCGCGGCGGCTTCGTCGCCGCCACCCGCCTGGTCGCCGAGCGCGAGGTGCGGACCTTCCTGCGCGCCAAGGGTTTCTGGATCGGCTTCGGCGTGGTCCTGGTCGGGTTGTTCGCCCTGTCCGTCCTGCCCTCCGTGTTCGGGGGCGGCCGGACGGAGGTCGCCGCGGTCGGCTCGCGGGCCGCCGAGGTGCTGGCCGGTGCGGACCTGGACGTCCGCACCGTGCCCGACCTCGCCGCGGCGCAGGACCTCGTGCGGTCGGAGGAGGTGTCGGCGGCGGTCGTGCCGGACACCACCGGCGGCTCGGCGACCGGTGTGCGCGTGGTGGCGCGGAACGACCCGCCGACCGACGTCGTGGCGGCGCTGCGCACCGCGCCGCCGGTCGACCTGCTCGAACCGTCCGAGGTGGGCAGCGGGCAGCGGCAGCTCGTGATCATGGTGTTCGCGCTGGTCTTCCTGGTGTTCGGCATGGGCGGCACGGCGATCGCGCAGAGCACCGTCACCGAGAAGCAGACCCGGATCGTGGAGATCCTGGTGTCGACGGTCCCCGTGCGGGCCCTGCTGGCGGGCAAGATCGCGGGCCACGTGCTGCTGACCGTCGCGCAGGTGGTGGTGCTGGCGGTCGCCGCGCCGGTCGCGCTGCGGCTGGGCGGGCACTCGGAGCTGCTGACCCTGGTCGCGCCCGCGCTGGGCTGGTTCGTGCCGTTCCTGGTCCTCGGGTTCGTGCTGCTGGCCTCGATGTGGGCGGTCGCCGGGTCGCTGGTCAGCCGCCAGGAGGACCTGGGTTCGAGCATGGGCCTGGTCGTGATGCTGGTGATGGGGCCGTACTTCGGCGTGATGTTCTTCGCGGAGAACACCACCGTGCTGACCGTGCTGTCGTACGTGCCGTTCTCGTCGGCCATCGCGATGCCCGTGCGCATGTTCGCGGGTCAGGCGGCGACGTGGGAAGCCTTGGTGGCACTGGGTCTGCTGGCCGGGACGGCCGTGCTGGCGGTGCTGCTGGCCGGCCGGATCTACTCCGGTTCCCTGCTGCACACCGGCGGCAGGCTGGCGCTGGCCAAGGCGTGGGCCCGCGAGCGGTGACGGGGAACGCCCGCCCAGACCGTCCACAGCGGCCACTTATACTGCGGTTTCCGGACTCGTGGGGGCTGTGCGGTGGGTGTGGGCAGTGACGACTTCTTCCGGTTCCTCGGCGCGCTGCCCGACGTGGAGCGCGCCGAGGCCGGCCAGTACAGCTCGTTCAGCGTGCGCGGCAAGCGGTTCGGCTACTACTGGCCCCGCACGCTGACGGTGGGCCTGAAGCAGACGCTGTCCGAGCAGCGGGCGCTGGTGGCCGAGCGGCCGGACGTGTTCGAGGAGCAGTTCACCGCGGGCGGGTTCGGCTGGGTCGTCGTCCGACTGGCCGGCGTCGAGGCCGACGAGCTGGCCGAGCTGGTGTTCGAGGCGTGGCGGCTGTCCGCGCCGGAGGAGCTGGTCGCGGAGGCCGCGGTGCCCGAGCTGTGGCGGCGGTGATCCGGCAGTAGCGTTGCGCCCACTCGGTCACCGGATGCGGAGTGGTTGTGGACGGCTACGGTTTCACGCTCGGGCTGGTCGCGGTGCTGGTGCTGCTCAACGCGGTGTTCGCGGGCAGCGAGATGGCGCTGATCTCCCTGCGGGAGGGCCAGCTGCGCGCCCTGGAGCGGGACGGGCGGGCCGGGGCGCGGACGCTGGTCAGGCTGGCGCGCGACCCGAACCGGTTCCTCGCCACCATCCAGATCGGCATCACGCTGGCGGGGTTCCTGGCGTCCGCGACGGCCGCCGTGTCGCTCGCCGCGCCCCTGGTGCCGCTGCTGTCGTTCCTGGGCGGTGCGGCGAACGCCGTGGCGATCGCGCTGGTGACCGTCGTGCTGACGTTCCTCACGCTGGTGTTCGGCGAACTCGCGCCCAAGCGGCTGGCGATGCAGAACGCCCTGCGGTGGGCGCTGCTGGTCGCCCGCCCGCTGGACGTGCTCTCCACCATCTCCCGGCCGGCGGTGTGGGCGCTGAGCGCGGCCACGGACCTCGTGGTCCGGTTGTTCGGCGGCCGGCCGGACGCCGAGTCGGAGCAGATGTCGCCGGAGGAGCTGCGCGAGCTGGTCGCGGCGCAGCGCGGCCTCAACGCCGAGCAGCGCGAGATCATCACCGGCGCGCTGGAGATCCACGAGCGCCGCCTGCGGGAGGTGCTGGTGCCGCGGCGGGCCGTGGTCACGCTGCCCGCCGAGCTGGACGTCGCGGCGGCGCGGGCGGAGCTGGCCGCCTCCGGCCACTCGCGCGCGCCGGTGGCGCGCGGCGGGCACCTGGACGACCTGATCGGCGTCGTGCACCTGCGCGACCTGCTGGGCGAGCACCACGTCGTGGAGGACGTGGCGCGCACCGCGCTCGTGCTGCCGGACTCGGTGCGGGTGTCGGACGCGCTGCGCCGGTTCAAGGCCGAGCGCGAGCAGATGGCGCTGGTGGTCGACGAGCACGGCGCGGTCGCGGGCATGGTCACGCTGGAGGACCTGCTGGAGGAGATCGTCGGCGAGATCATGGACGAGACCGACCCGGACGTCCTGGCGGTGCGCAACGCCGAGGACGGCTCGCTGGTGCTGCCCGGCACGTTCCCCGTGCACGACCTGGCCGACCTGGGCGTGGAGCTGCCCGACGCGCCCGGTGGCGACTACGCCACCATCGCCGGCCTGCTGCTGGTGTGCCTGGGGCACGTGCCGGAACGGCCCGGCGAACGGGTCACCGTGTCCGACTGGGCGATCGAGGTCAGCGGCGTGGGCCACCACGCGATCACCGAGGTGCGGCTGCGGCACGCGTCAGGGCAGCGGCAGGTCGGGCGGGATCTGGAGGGCGACGGAGATCAGGGAGTGGACGCGGGTGGCGATGGCCGCCAATAAGCCGTGCACCTCGGGCGAGGCCGCCTCCGCCGCCGTCTGGAGGGTGCGCAGGTCCTCGTCGATGCGGTCCAGGATCGCGCCGAGGTCGACGTGCGTGCTGCGCAGCGCCACCGCGATCTCCTCCAGCGGCACGCCCTGGACCTCCAGGCGCTGCACGAGGTGGATGCGCTCGATGTCACCGGGGTGGTACAGGCGGTAGTTGCCCGCCGTGCGCTTGGCCGGGCTGAGCAGGCCGAGGCTCGTGTAGTAGTCGACGGTGCGGGGGCTGACCTGGGCGCGAGCGGCGAGTTCGCCGATCTTGAGCAGGACGTCGGTCACACCGGCCTCACCTTCCGTGTACGGACCGTCAACCATACAGTGCGACGTGCTAGTGTGAAGTATGCCCGACAGCGCCGACACCGACGGCTGTAGTAGCAGGCCGGGTGCGACCCGGCTGATCATCCATCGTCCCCCCGCCGCGAGCGCGCCGTGCTGATCCTCACCGGCCTGCTCGCGATCGTGGCCCTCACCGCGGCCACGGGGTACTTCGTCGCCCAGGAGTTCGCCTACATGGCGGTCGACCGGGGGCGGCTGCGCCGACTGGCCGAGGACGGCGACCAGGCCGCCGGCCGCGCGCTGCGCGTGACGCGGCGGTTGTCGTTCATGCTCTCCGGCGCCCAGTTCGGGATCACGGTGACCGCGCTGCTCGCGGGGTACGTGGCCGAACCGCTGCTGGGCACGGGCCTCGCCGGCCTGCTCGGCCTCACCGGGCTCCCGCAGGCGGTCGCCGTGCCGCTGTCGATGGCGGTGGCGCTGGTGTTCGCGACCGCCGTGCAGATGGTGCTCGGCGAGCTGCTGCCGAAGAACTTCGCCATCGCGCGCCCCGAGGCGCTGGCCAAGGCGCTGAGCGCGTCCACCCTCGCCTACCTCGCGGTCGCGGGCCCCGTGATCCGCCTGTTCGACGCGGCGGCCAACCGGCTGCTGCGCGCGGTGGGCATCGAGCCGGTGGAGGAGCTGCCGCAGGGCGCCACCCCGGAGGACCTGCGGCGGATCATCGGCGACGCGAGCAGCCGGGGCGACCTGGACCCCGAGCTGTCGCACCTGCTGGCCCGCGGGCTCGGCTTCCGCGAACTGGCCGCCGAGCAGGCGATGACGCCGCGCGTGGGCGTGCACGCCGTGCGCGCCGACGAGCCCGCCGCCCGCGTGGTCGACCTGCTCGACACCGGGCACTCGCGCTTCCCCGTGTTCGGGGACGACCTCGACGACCTGCGCGGCGTCGTCGGCCTGGCCGAGGTGCTGACCGTGCCGCCCGAGCGGCGGGTCGACACCCCGGTCGGGGACATCGCCGCGCCCGCCCTGGTGGTGCCCGCCACCCTGCCGCTGCCCGCCGTGCTGGAGCGGCTGCGCGCCGAGCGCCGCCAGCTGGCCTGCGTGGTGGACGAGTTCGGCGGGTTCGCCGGCGTCGTGTCGCTGGAGGACCTGGCCGAGGAGCTGGTCGGCGAGATCCGCGACGAGGACGACCTGGAGGAGGACGGGATCGAGCCGCTCGGCGACGGCGCGTGGCTGGTGCCCGGCCGGATGCGGGTGGACGAGATCGCCGCCGCCACCGGTGTCGCGCTGCCCGCGCACGACAGCTACGACACGGTGTCGGGGCTGGTGCTGCACCGACTGGGCCGCACCGCCCGCACCGGCGACGAGATCACCGTCGACGGCGTGTCCGTGCGCGTCACGGCCGTGGCGCGCAACGTGCCCGCCGGCGTCGTGCTCGCCACCGCACCGCCCGCGGCAGCCCGGCTGGAGGACGCGCGATGAGCGTCGCCTGGTCGTTGCTGCTGTCCCTGGGCCTGCTGGTGGCCAACGCCTTCTTCGTCGCCGCCGAGTTCGCGCTCATCGCCGCCAAGCGGCACCGCCTGGAGCAGGACGCCGGCACCAGCCGGGCCGCCCGCGCCGCCGTGGCGGGCGTGCGCGAGCTGTCGCTGATGCTCGCGGGCGCGCAGCTCGGCATCACCCTGTGCACGCTGGGCCTGGGCGCGCTGGCCAAGCCGGCCGTCGCCGACCTGCTCGACCCGCTGCTGCTCGCGACCGGGCTGCCGGCGGGCGCGGCGTACGCGGTCGCGTTCACGATCAGCCTGGTGCTGGTGGTGTTCCTGCACATGGTGCTCGGCGAGATGGCGCCGAAGTCCTGGGCGATCTCGAACCCCGAGCGCTCGGCCCGGCTGCTCGCGCTGCCGTTCCGCGGGTTCGCGCGCTCCGTCCGCCGGCTCCTCGGCGGGCTCAACGCGGTGACGAACGCCCTGCTGCGGCTGGTGAAGGTCGAGCCGCAGGACGAGCTGGCGCAGGCGCACCGGCCGGACGACCTGCGGATGCTCGTGCGGCAGTCCGCCGAGCACGGCCTGATCCCCGAGGGCCAGCAGCGGCTGCTCACCCGGATGCTGCAACTCCAGAACACCACCGTGTCGCAGGTGATGGTGCCGGTCGAGCACGCGCTGACCGTCGCGGAGGGCACCGGGGCCCGCGAGGTGGAGCGCCGCAGCCGGGAGTCGGGGCGGTCCCGGTTCCCGGTGACCGACGCGCACGGCCGGTTCGTCGGCCTCGTGCACGTCCGGGAGGCCGTCCGCGCCACCGCGACCGGCGGCGAGCCCACCGCCCGCGACCTGATGGGCGCCACGCTGACGCTGCCCGCCACCATGCCGGTCGCCCAGGCGGTCACCGCGATGCGCGCCGACCGCGCGCAGCTCGCGCTCGTGGCCGACGACGACCGCGTGGTGGGCATCGCCGCGCTCGAAGACCTCCTCGAAGAGCTGATCGGCGACTTCGAGGACGAGACCGACACACCGCACCGCACCGGCTGAACCACATTTTGGAGGAACACCGATGTTCAAACGGATGCTCAGCGCCTTCGGCGTCGGCGGACCGTCCGTCGACACCGTCCTGGACTCCCCGCACGCCACGCCCGGTCAGGTGATCACCGGGCAGGTGCGCATCCAGGGCGGCAGCGCCGACGCGAACATCGACCAGATCGTGCTGTCCCTGGTGACCCGCGTCGAGGTCGAGCGCGGTGACCACGAGTTCCGCGGCGTCTCGGAGTTCCTGCGCGTCGTGGTGGCGCAGGGCGTGCGGGTGGTCGCGGGTCAGCCGCTGGCCGTCCCGTTCCAGCTCCCGCTGCCGTGGGAGACGCCGATCACCGCCGTCGGCGGGCAGCCGCTGCCCGGCATGACCGTCGGGGTGCGCACCGAGCTGGTCATCTCCGGCGCGCCGGACAAGGGCGACCTGGACCCGGTGCTGGTCGGGCCGCTGCCGTCGCAGGACCGCGTGCTCGACGCGTTCGGGCAGCTCGGCTTCCAGTTCCGCAGCGCGGACGTGGAGGCGGGCCGCATCCACGGCGTGGCGCAGGAGCTCGGCTTCTACCAGGAGATCGAGTTCTTCCCGCCGGCCCGGTTCGCCGGTCGCGTCAACCAGGTCGAGCTGACCTTCGTCACCAACCCGCACGAGCTGGTCGTGGTGCTGGAGGCGGACAAGCGCGGCGGCCTGTTCTCCTCCGGCGGCGACGCGTTCGGCCGGTTCCACGTGTCGCACCAGGACGCCGAGCGCACCGATTGGGCGGCGGCCATCGAGCAGTGGCTGGTGCAGGTCGCCGAGCGCGGCGGGCACTCGGCGTTCGGGCACCCGCAGCACGGGTACGGGCACCCGCAGCACGGGTACGGCGACCACGGGCACCACCGGGGTCCGGGCGTGGGCGGCGTGGTCGCGGGCGCGGCGGCCGGCGTCGTGGGCGGCATGATCCTCGGCGAGGTGCTGGACGACGCGTTCGGGGGCGACGACGGCGGGGACATGGCCTTCGAGGAGTGAGGTGACGGGGGCGCGGCAGGCGGTCGGTGTGCCGCCTGCCGCGCCTTCACTTCAGGACTGCGGTCGTGCGGCAGTCTTCTCAGGGCTGCGGTCGCGCCGCGTTCCGCTGCTCGCGGCAGCCCAGCACGGCGAGCACCAACGAGCACCGTCATGGCCGGCCACGGCAGCGGCGACGCCCACGTGGCCGCCCACCGCGCCACCCGCGACCGGACCGGCGCGTGCGGTCCCGTGAGCCCGCCGGCCACCGCCTCCCACACCCCGCCGAGCGCCGCGGCCTGCCGGGGCTATCCCGCCGCGAACGCCTCCGCGAGCCGGGCGCGGCACGCCACCCAGGTCTCCAGGCGCGCCTCCAGCACCCACTCGCGGTCCGGCGCGAGGGCCGGCGCGCCCCGCGACGTACGCCGCGATGAGCCGCACCGACGCGCCGGCGCAACCGCGCCGCCGGCCACGGCGCGGTGCGGCGGTGGAACTCGTGGAACGCCGAGCGATCACCACGCGCGGGCGCGGGAGCGAGTGACTGTGTGAGGGCGGCGACTTGGTCTTGTGGGCGTGGGAGCGGGACGCGGGTGTTACACCATCGGGGGGCTTCGGGGTGTGGTCCGTCGGGAACTCACGCACGGTGGAGTTGCTTGGTGTTGATCCCGTGCGTGTGGCGGACGGTGTGGCCAAGGGGCTGGTGGGGCTTGCCCTGGTCCCGTTCGAGCGCACGGGGCTCGTCGACGTGTTGTTGCGTCGCGATCGCCGCAACGTCTGGTCGTGTCCTGGACGCCTGCACATCGAGGCGCACGGTGTGCACGGGCCGCGTGGCAGGCGCGTGGCCGACCGGATCGAGCACCTGCTCCAAGAGCACCCCGGTGTCCGCTGGGCGCGGGTGAACGCGCCCTCGTCCCGAGTGATCATCGAGGTGGCCGACCCGCCGCCGGACACCGCCGCCCTCGTCGCGCTGGTGCGGCGGGCCGAGGCCGAGCCGGCCACCGAGGACGAACGCCTGGTCGAGGATGAGCTGCACCACCCCGCCGACGGGCTCCGGGGCACGCGCCTGGTGTCGACGCTCGCCGCCGACGCCCTCGGCCTCGCGCTGGCCGCGCTCACGAAGATCGCACCGTGGGCGCCGCTGCCCACCGAGGTGGCCGCGCTCGTCGCCGCCGTCGACCTGCACCCCCGGCTGCGGGAGCTGGCCGCCGGCCGGTTCCAGGGCCGCGAGCGGGCAGACTCCGCCACGTCCGTGCTGGCCGCGGTGGTGCACGGGCTCGCCTCGCACAGCGACGGCACGCTGCTGGACATCGCCCAGCGCGTGCAGCAGTGGCGCGAGGTCAAGGCGCACGAGCGGGCCTGGTGCGCGGCGGAGGCCGACCTGATCCGCGCGCCCCGCGACGCCGAGGCCGACCCGATCGCGGTCGAGCGCCCGGTGCCGCTCCCCGAGGGCCCGGTGGAGCGCCACGCCCGGCGCTCGCTTGCCGCCGGCGCGGTGGCCGGGCTCGCCGCGCTGCCGTTCACCGGTCCGCGCCGCGCCGCCGCGCTGGGTGTCGCGAGCCTGCCCAAGGCGCCGGCGGTGGCGCGGGCGGCGTTCGCGGCGCGGCTGGGACGGGTGCTGGCCCGGCGGGGCGCGCTGGTGATGGAGCGGACCGTGCTGCGCCGCCTGGACGCGGTGGACGTGCTGGTGCTGGACGAGGCCGCGCTCGGTTCCGGCCGGTCGGTGCTCGCCGACCTGGCGCCGCTGCCGGGCTCGGACACCGCCGAACTGGCCGAGCGCGCCTTCGCCCTGTTCGACCCGCGTGCCCCGGAGGACGTGCGGCGGGACGGCGGCTGGGCGATCGGGCCCGTCGACCGGCTCGGCGTGCGCGGCCGGACCGGCGCGCGGGAGCGGCGGCGGCTGGCCGGGCGCGGCGCGTCCGCCGTGCTCGGGCTCGCCGAGGGCCGTCGGCTGCAGGCCGTGCTGGCGGTCGACGCCGAGCTGCCGCCCGCCGTGGACGCGATCGTGGTCGCCGCCCGCGACGCGGGCGTCCGGGTGGTGGTGGCCGGCGGCGAGCGGGCCCGGTTCGCCGACGACGTGGTGCCGAGCGGGCAGCCCCTGGTCGGCGCGGTGCGCGCGGCGCAGGCCGACGGGCACGTGGTGATGGTCGTGTCGGACGACCGCCCCGCGCTGGGCGCGGCCGACTGCGGCGTCGGCGTGCACCGCGCGGGCGGCCCGCCGCCGTGGGGCGCGCACGTGATCGTCGGTGAGGACCTGGCGGTGGTCGCGCTGCTGCTGGCCGCCGTGTCGGCGGCCCGCCGCGCGAACCGGGACGGGATCGTGCTCGCGCGGACCGCGAGCGGCATCGGCGCGGTGGGCACGCTGGGCACCCGGGGCGGCCGGCCGGCCGAAGGCGCGTCGCGGGCCGTCAACGGCGCGGCGGCCATCGGGTTCGCGTGCGGCTCCTGGCGGGCGGTCCGCCTGGGGCGCGGCGGGGACGAGCCGGTCGCGACGCGGGCCGCGCAGCCCTGGCACCTGATGCCCGAGGCCACCGTGCTCGACCGGCTGGGCACGAGCCGGGACGGCCTGGACGAGGACGAGGCGCGGCGTCGGCGGCGCGACCCGCGCCGGCGGGCGGTCGGCGCGAGCCTCGGCAGCGCGTTCCTGGCGGAACTGGCGAACCCGCTGACCCCCGTGCTGGTCGGCGGCGCGGCGGTGTCGGCGGCGGTGGGCTCCCCGGTCGACGCCGCGCTGGTCGCGGGCATCGTCGGGGTGTCCGCGCTGATCGGCAGCGCCCAGCAGGTGTACACCGACCGCGCGCTGGCCGGCCTGCTCGCGCGGTCCGCCGTCCGCGCGACGGCGGTGCGCGGCGGGGTCGACCGGGACGTGGACGGCGACGACCTCGTGCCGGGTGACGTCGTGCGGCTGGGCGCGGGCGACGTGGTGCCCGCCGACTGCCGCCTGCTCGTCGGCGACGGGCTGGAGGTGGACGAGTCGTCGGTCACCGGCGAGTCGCTGCCGGTGGCCAAGGACCCCGCGCCCGTGGTGGCGGCGGAGGCGGCCGACCGGACGTCCATGCTCTACGAGGGCACCACCGTCGCCGTCGGGGAGGCGCTGGCCGTGGTGGTCGCCACCGGGGACGACACCGAGGTCGGCCGGGCGCTCGCGGCGGCGCGGCGCAACACGCCGACCACGGGGGTGGAGAACCGGCTGGCCGAGCTGACCCGCCGGGCGCTGCCGGTCGCGCTCGGCTCGGCGGTCGCCGTCACCGGCGCGGGGCTGCTGCGCGGGGTGCCGTTGCGGCGGAGCATGGGCGCGGCCGTCAACCTCGCCGTGGCGTCCGTGCCGGAGGGCCTGCCGTTCCTGGTCAACGCGGCCCAGCTCGCGGCGGCCCGGCGGCTGGCCGAGCACGGCGCGCTGGTGCGCAACCCGCGCACCATCGAGGCGCTGGGCCGGGTGGACGTGCTCTGCTTCGACAAGACCGGCACGTTGACGGAGGGCAGCCTGGCGGTCAGCCGGGTGGACGACGGGCGGCGGGGCGCCGGGCCGGGCGCGCTGGACGAGGCGCTGCGCCGGGTGCTGGCCGCCGCCGTGCGGGCGACGCCCGCGGTCGACGAGCCGAGCGACCTCGTCCACCAGACGGACCGGGCGGTGCTGGAGGGCGCGCGCCGGGCGCGGGTCCGCGCGACCACCGGCGCGCCGGGCTGGTCACCGGTCGAGGCGCTGCCGTTCGAGCCGTCCAGGGGGTACCACGCCGTGCTCGGCGCGCTGGGCGGCGACCTGCTGCTGAGCGTGAAGGGCGCGCCGGAGGTGGTCCTGCCCCGCTGCGACCTCGACGCGCGCGGGCGGAAGCGGTTGGCGGAGCGGGTGCGCCGACTGGCCGCTCAGGGGCACCGGGTGCTGGCGGTGGCCGAGCGCGCCGTCGGGTCGGGTGACGGCGGGTCGGGCGCGGTCGGGTGGGGCGGCGGCGGGGCCGACAGCGGCGGGAACGGCAGCGGCGGGAACGGACGCCGGGGAACCGGGGGCGGCGAGGTCGGCGGCGGCGGGAACGGGAGCGGCGGCGGCGCGGGCGGGGCCGAGGGCGGTGGGTTCGCGGGTGGCGAGGTGGCGGACGACGACGTGCGGGGACTGGCGCTGCTCGGCTTCGTCGCCCTGTCGGACCCGGTCCGGGACGGCGCGCCGCCGGCCGCGGCCGCGCTGCGCGCCGCGGGCGTGCGGATCGTGATGATCACCGGCGACCACCCCGCCACCGGCGAGGCGATCGCCGCCGAGGTCAACGGCTCCGGGTCCGGCGACGTCACGGTGGTGAGCGGCGCGCAGGTCGAGGAGCTGGACGACGACGGCCTGGACGCGCTGCTGCCGACCGTCGACGTGATCGCCCGCTGCACCCCGGCGCAGAAGGTGCGGATCATCGAGGGCTACCGGCGCCTGGGCCGGGTGGTGGCGATGACCGGCGACGGCGCGAACGACGCGCCCGCCATCCGGCTGGCCGACGTCGGCATCGCGCTCGGCGGCCGCGGCACCCCGGCGGCCCGCGCCGCCGCCGACCTGGTCGTCACCGACGACCGGCTGGAGACGATCGTCTCGGCGCTGGTCGAGGGCCGGGCGATGTGGGCGTCGGTGCGCGCGGCGCTGTCGATCCTGCTCGGCGGCAACTTCGGCGAGATCGCGTTCAGCGTGCTCGGCGCGGCGATCACCGGCCGCTCGCCGCTGACCGCGCGGCAGCTGCTGCTGGTCAACCTGCTCACCGACCTCGCGCCCGCGATGGCCATCGCGCTGAGCAGGCCGAACCGCGAGTCGGTCGGCGACCTGCTGCGGGAGGGGCCCAGCTCGTCCCTCGGCACGGCGTTGACCAGGGACATCACCGTCCGCGCGGTCACCACGGCGCTCGGTGCGACCACCGCGTGGGCCGCCGCCCGGCTCACCGGCCGGTCCCGGCGCGCGAGCACGGTGGCGCTGGCGGCGCTGGTCGGCACGCAGCTCGGGCAGACCCTGATCACGGGCGGGCTCGACCGGTCGGTGCTGGCGGCGGGCCTCGGCTCGGCCGCCGCGCTGGGCGTCGTGATCCAGACGCCCGGCATCAGCCGGTTCTTCGGCTGCACGCCGCTGGGACCGGTGGGCTGGGGCATCGCGCTGGCCGCCGCCACCGCCGCGAACCTGCTGGGCCTCGTGCTGGCCCCGCTGGTCGAACCCCGCCCGCCCGCCGGAGCCGGCTGACCCCGTCCCGCGTCACTGCTCCACGTGCTGGGTCACGGTGCCGCGCACGAAGTACCGCTGCGCCACCAGGAACAGCAGGATCATCGGCGCGGTCGCGATGGTGCTCGCCGCGAGCACCAGCTCCCACTGCGCCTCGCCGCCCTCGCCGAACCGGTCGAGCACCGCTTTCAAGCCCCGGGGCACCGTGTAGAGCTGCGGCTCCCGCAGGTAGATCAGCGGCTTGACCAGGTCCGTCCACGCCGCCTTCAGCTCGAACACGAACACCACGATCAGGCCGGGCCGCGCCAGCGGCAGCGCCATCCCCGTGAACAGCCGCCACGCGCTCGCGCCGTCCACCTTGGCCGCGTCGAACACCTCGCGCGGCAGGCCCAGGAAGAACTGGCGCAGCAGGAAGACGTAGAACGCCGACCCGAACAGGTTCTGCGCCCACAGCGGCACCTGCGTGGTGGCCAGCCCGAGCGCGTGCCACTCCAGGTAGACCGGCACCATCGTCACCGCGCCCGGCAGCATCATCGTCGCGAGCACCAGGCCGAACAGCGGGTTCCGGCCGGGGAAGCGGAACATCGCGAAGCCGAACGCCACCAGCGCGCTCGCGAGCGTCGCCGCCGCCGCGGCGGCCACCCCGACCGCGACGCTGTTCCCGATCCACGTCAGCAGCGGCGCCGCCTGCCACACCTCGACGTAGTTGCCCGGCGTGAACGGCCGGGGCAGCAACGCGTTGTCGAACACGTGCGCCCGGTCCTTCAGGGAAGCGCTGACGAGCCACCAGAACGGGTAGACGAACGCCACCGTCACCACGAGCAGGCCGAGCCACATCGCGACGCGCTTCACGACCGCTCGCCCTCGTAGTGCACGTACCGGCGGGACAGCCGCACCTGCACCGCCGTGATGATCGCGATCACCACGAACAGGCCCCACGCCAACGCCGACGCGTACCCCATCCGCAGCGACTCGAACGCCTCCCGGAACAGGTGGATCACGTAGAACAGCGCCGCGTCACCGTCGCTGGACTGCTTGGCGCGGGCGCCGTAGAAGATCGTGTACGCCTCCGTGAACACCTGGAGCGACGCGATCGTGTTCACCACGACCGTGAAGTACACCGTGCCGCTGATGCCGGGCAGCGTCACGTGCCAGAACTGCCGCCACGGGCTCGCGCCGTCCAACCGCGCCGCCTCGTACTGCTCGACGGGCACGCGGGTCAGCGCCGCCAGGTACAGGACGGCCGTGCTGCCGACAGTCCACAGGCTCATCAGCACCAGGCCGGGTTTGATCCACGCCGGGTCGGTCGTCCAGTTCGGACCCGTGAAGCCGAACCAGCCGAGCAGCTCGTTGATCGCGCCGTGCTGACCGTTGAGCAGCAACAGGAACATCGCGGCGAGCGCCACGGGCGGTGTCATCACCGGCAGGTACAGCACGGTGCGGAAGAAGCCGGCCGTCCGCCCCGCCCGGCGCAGCAGGCCCGCCAGCGCCAGCGCCGGCCCGATCTGCGCGGGCACGTGCAGCGCGGTGAAGACCAGCGTGTTCCACAGCGCCGTCCGGACCTGCTCGTCGACCAGCGCCTCGCGGTAGTTCTCCAGCCCGACGAAGGCGGGCGGCTTGAGCATGTCGTAGCGGGTCAGCGACAGCCAGGCGCTGAACAGCATCGGTCCGGCCGTGAACGCCAGGAAACCCACCACCCACGGCAGCAGGAACAGCCACCCGGCCCGCGACTCGCGTCGGCTCACCGTCGTCACGCCGCTACCTCCCCCCGACCCGCTTGAGCGCCCGCTCGGCTTCCCGCTGGGCCTGGGCCATCGCCTCCTCGGGCTGCTGCCGACCGGTGAGCACGCGGTTGACGCCGCCCTCCCAGGCGCGCACCAGCTCGCTCGCCGCCGGGCTCGGCGCGACCGCGAACGCCTTGTCCTGCAGGGCGAGCACCTGTGGCACGGCCCGTTCGAGGACGCGGTTGCCCCGCGGGTCGAACACCTCGCGGAAGATCCGCTCGTCGGCGACCCGGTTGGCGGTGAACGTGCCGCCGTAGGGCTTCCCGGCCCGCGCGAGCGCGTCGCGGCGCGCGGTCGCCGCGGCGACCCACGTGTCCGCGGCCGTCATCGTCACCAGGAAGCGGCACGCGAGGTCCGGGTGCCGCGCGCCCTTGGGTATCGCCCACGCCTGCCCGCCGGACTCGGTCAGCGGCACGCCGGCGCGGTCGGTGAACGGCGCGACGGTCACGTCCACGTCGGGCGAGTTGGCCGCGAGGGTGTTGAGGTACCAGGACTCCATCGGCATCACGGCGAGCTGCCCGGTCGCGTAGGCGTTGCCCGCGCCGAACTGGTCGAAGGTGTCCCGGAACGCCTTGAACGACGCCCAGCCACCCTGGCGGCGCACGAGGTCGGCGGTGACGCGGACGGCCTCGACCACCCGGGGGTCGTCCAGCCGGGCGGCGAGCCCGTCGTCCGACACGAGGTCCGCGCCGTTCGCCTTCGCCCACATCGGCAGGAACTCGGGCACCTTGGGGTCGAAGCCGAGGCGCGTTGGCCGGTCGCCGTCCAGGCGCGCCAACCGGTCGGTCAACTCGGCCAGGCCCGGCCAGTCCGCCGTGGACAGCCGCGCGGGGTCGAGGCCGGCGGCGCGCACGACCGGGTTGTTGACGATCAGCAGGCGGACGTTGGCGAAGTCCGGCAGCCCGTGCACCTCGCCCCGGTGGGTCACCTGGCGCAGCGCGGCGTCCCGGAACTGCCCGAGGTCGACGCCGTGCCGCCGGACGCAGTCGGCCAGGCCCAGCACCGCTCCCCTGGCCGCGTAGCTGCCGAGCTTGCGCCGCTCGGCGTAGACCAGGTCGGGCGGGTCGCCCGCCGCGACGGACGACAGGAACTGCTGCTCGTCGAACGCGCCCTCGTTGATCCGCAGGTCGACGCCGGGCTCGGCGGCCCGGAACACCGCGAGGCGGGCCGTGGCGTGCTCGTCCGGCAGCCCGAACCCCATCGTGACCAGCGTGTTCGGCGCGTCCGCCCCGCTCGCGCCCACGCCGCCGCAGCCACCGGCGACGAGCGCCAGGGGCAGCACCGCGGTGACCAGGAACCTGCGCACGACCGCCTCCCCCCACGAGCATCACGGACACGGTTCCCGAATGGGGCGCCACCCACACCAGGGTCGCCCGGACGGCGTAGCGCGGTGACCGGTTCCGGCCCGGAGCGGCGGGGGCGACCACGGTCGGGGCGGGCACGCCGCCGAGCGCACCCGCAGTTCGGCGACCAGGCACGGCACCACAGTCGAGCACACCGCCGCGCGCACCCGCGGCACGGCGACCGGGCACGCCGCCACGTAGGGTGGTGGCCGCCGCGTCCCCCGCACCCGAGGAACACCCATGCGCGTCGACATCTGGAGCGACCTCGTCTGCCCCTGGTGCTACATCGGCACCACCCGGTTCGACCGGGCGCTGGCGGGCTTCGAGCACCGCGACCGCGTCCGGGTGGTCCACCGCTCGTTCGAACTGGACCCCTCCCGCGCGCCCGGTCGCACCGAGCCGGTGCAGCGGATGCTCACCGACAAGTTCGGCCCGCGCGGCGCGGGCATGGACGACCAGGTCGCCGAACTCGCCCGCGCCGAGGGCCTCGGCTACCGCACCGACCGCGAGGTCGGCAGCACCCTGGACGCCCACCGCCTGCTGCACGCCACCGAGGCGGGCGAGCCGCGGCACCGCCTGCTGACGGCGCTGTTCACCGCGCACTTCGCCGAGGCCGCGTCCCTGTTCACGGCGAAGGCGCTGGCCGGGATCGCCGACCGGGCGGGGTTCGACCCCGACGAGACGCGCCGCGTCCTGGACGACCCCGACGCCCACCTCGACGCCGTGCGGGCCGACGAGCGCGAGGCCGCCCGGATCGGGGCGAGCGGGGTGCCGTTCTTCGTGCTCGACGGCCGTTACGGCGTCTCCGGCGCCCAGTCGGTGGAGGCGTTCGCCGAGGCGCTGCGCACGGCGTGGGGCGACCGCCCGCCCGTCGTCGCCGACGACGTGTCCGCCTGCCGGCTCGACGGGGGCGACCAGCCGGGCTGATCCGGCCGCGCACCACGCCGAACGGCCGCCGCCGCGCACCAGCCGCCCGGCGCGCCGGGGTCAGGTCGTGCCGTCCTCGTCCTCCGCACCGGACCAGGGCGGCACCTCGTCGGCCAGCTCCCGGTACCGGTCGACCTCCTGCGGCGTCGGGTCAACACCCACGTCCTCCGCGAACTCCTCCGGGTCCTGCGCCTCGCCCGTCGGACCACTCATGGGACCGCCTCCCTCCGAGTCGTCCGGACGGGTGCCCGGCGCGGGTCGCGCCAAACCACCGCACCCGTTGGGCCGATCGCGTGAAGATCCGGCGATCCCATGCCCCCGCGCACCCGCGCCCGTCCGCCGTCGACGCGCCGCCGGACCGGGCGATTCGGCCGCGGGATGTCGGGAAATGCATTCCGCCGACCATTTCCGGGCAGCACCCGATCGCGGTCCCGGCCGGCGGGCCCGCGACCACCCGTGTTCTGCAATTTGCACTTCCAAGCTATTCCAGGCCGACTCGGAAATGACCTGTCAGGGCCTTCCGCGCCGATCACCACCTCCTACAATGCGTGCTAGGCTGGGAATCGCTCATGTCGACCGATGGACTTTCGGGGAGAGAGCGGTGTCCGACACCTCAGCAGTCAACAATTCCACTCCCGCCGGAGAACTGGAGACGCTCACGCTCGGCGCGGGGTGTTTCTGGTGCCTGGACGCCGCGGCCAGGCGCACCCCCGGCGTCGTGTCCAGCGTGACCGGGTTCGCCGGCGACCACGGCCCCGCGCCCAGCGAGGACGACTACCGGCGCGGCCTCAACCCGCAGAACTTCGTGGAAGCCGTGCAGGTGACCTACCGGCCGTCGGAGATCACGTTCGACGACATGATGGAGCTGTTCTTCGCCAGCCACGACCCGACGACGCCCAACCGGGACGGCGCGAACATCGGCGACCTCTACCATTCCACGCTCTTCTACACGTCGGCGGAACAGCGCTTGCAGATGTCCGAGTACATGGACAAGCTACAGGCGCGCATGGACCGGAAACTGGTGACCTCGCTGCGCCCCTTCGAGGTGTTCTACGCGGCCGAAGAGGAACACCAGGACTACTACAACCGCAATCGCGCCACTCCTTACTGCCGGGTCGTGATCGTGCCCAAGCTGCGGAAGCTCGGGCTCAGCGAGTAGTCGGGAACACCGCCGACCAGTCCACGCCCGCGCCGGTGACGTGGACCTCGGCGGCCGCGGTCAGGAACCGGCCGAGCCCGCCGTCGCCGTTGCGCAGGGTCGCCAGGAAGGCCGCGGACCGGCCGGCCTCCTCGGCGGTGTCCTGCATCCCGACCGTGAGCACGGGCTGGGCGCTGCACTCCAGGAACACCGCGTGCCCGTCGGCGAGCAGCGCGCGGGTCGCCTCGTCGTAGCGGACGGTCTGGCGCAGGTTGCGGTACCAGTACCCGGCGTCCAGGTCGGTCGTCGGCGTCGGCGCGCCGGTCACGGTCGAGTAGAACGGCACCTCGCTCGCCCGCGGCGTGATCCCGGCGGCCAGTTCGAGCAGCGCCTCGCGCAGGTCGGCCACGTGCGGCGAGTGGGCGGCGAAGTCGACGCCCGGCACGCGCCAGCGCAGCAGCTTCCCGGCCCGCAGCACCGCGTTGAACTCGGACATGGCCTCGACGTCGCCGGACACCGTGACGGTCGCGGGCCCGTTGACGGCGGCCACCGCGAGCCGGTCGCCGAACGGCTCCAGCAGCTCCAGCACCCGGTCCCGGCGCGCGAGCACGGTCACCATGTCGCCCCGCCCGCGGATCGCGGTCAGCGCCTGGCTGCGCAGCGCCACGAGCCGCGCGGCGTCCTCCAGGGACAGCGCGCCCGCGACCTTCGCGGCGGCGATCTCGCCCTGCGAGTGGCCGACCACGGCGGCGGGCGTGACGCCGAAGGACCGCCACAGCTCGGCCAGCGACACCATCACGGTGAACAGCACGGGCTGCACCACGTCCACCCGGTCCAGCGGCGGCGCGTCCGGCGCGCCCCGCAGCACGTCGTGCAACGACCAGTCCAGGTGCGGCGCGAGGGCTTCCGCGCACGCGTCGACCGAAGCGGCGAACACCGGCGCGTCGGCCAGCAGCCCGACCGCCATCCCCGCCCACTGCGTGCCCTGGCCGGGGAACACGAACACCACGCCCGGCCGCGTGCCGTCGACCCGGCCCGAGACGACGTTGGGCGCGGGTGAGCCCTCCGCGACCGCACGCGCGCCGGCCACCAGCTCGCCCACGTCGCGGCCGAGGACGACGGCGCGGTGCTCGAACGCCACCCCGGTGCGCACCAGCGAGCGGCCGACGGCGTGGACGTCCGGCGCCGTCGCGCCCTCGGCGTGGGTGAGCAGCCGGGCGGCCTGCGCCCGCAGCCCGGCCTCGCTGCGACCGGACAGCACCCACGGCACCGTCGTCGCGTTCCGGACCTCCGCGGTCTGCTGAATCACAGGGCCTCCCAGGGTGGCAATTCGATCGATGACCGGTAAACAATACGGTCGTCTCCGAAGTGCTCCGCCCACCGTGCGGTAACCAATAGCCGCCGACGCGGTTACCGATCGATTACCGGCGCTTCGGGGGCGATGTCGTACGTTCCCGGAAAAGTTGCCGACACAATTCTTGGGGGAAAGCGGAGTGTCACTCACCGCAAGCGAGCTGTCACACTTAGCAGTCGGTCGGATCACCGATCCCACGTGGGAGATCCTGCGGCTCCTGCGCCCGCTCGACGACACCGCTCTCTCGCTGGCCTCGACCAGTGAACGGCTGGTGGACGAGGTCGTCGCCAGGGCGGGCGCGGGCGCGGCGGGCTGGGCGGTGGAGAACAGCCAGCTGCTGCTGACCGAACTCGCGGACGAGCCCTTCATCAACCGGGAACGCCTGCCGCAGAGCGAAGTCGGCTTCACGGAAGCCGTCGCGCTCTGGGTGGTGCTGCGCCTGACCGGGGTGCGCGCCATCCCCGACCTGTTGTCCGCGGAATTGACCAAGGCGATTCGGGAACGCATTCCGGACGATATTTCCGTGGATCAGGCGCTGGCCTGCCTGCGGAAGGCGCACGCGCATTTCAGCCAGGCGCTGTTCCGGTTCGTGGAGACGATGCTGCCCGCGCCGGGGCAGGCGACCGCCATGCGGCTGGTGTCGACCGAGCTGTTCGCGGGGATGGAGACCCTCGCCGCGACGGTCACCGAGGCGTTCGCCGCCGAGCGCAGCCGCTGGTTCGCCGGGTCGGCGGGCGAGCGCGCCACGCTGGTCAACGCCATCCTCAAGGGCGAGCCGGTCGACCCGGCCAAGGCCATGCGCCGCCTCGGGTACGAGCTGACGCTGCACCACGTGGCGCTCGTGCTGTGGCAGGACGAGCTGACCCCGGACGGCGGGCGCGAGCTGGAGGCGACCGCCCTGCGCGTGCTCGACCGGCTCGGCTGCTCCTCGACGCTGCTGCTGCCCGCGGGCTCCGGCCGGCTGTGGGCGTGGGGCGGCCGGGCCAGCAGCCGGCCCGTCGCGCTGCGCAAGGTCGCCGACCTGCCCGCGTTCCCGGCGGGCGTGCACGTCGCGTCGGGCCTGCCCGGTGACGGCGTCGCCGGGTTCCAGCGCTCGCACGCCCAGGCCATCACGGCGGAACGGGTGGGCCGGGTGGCCGAGCCCAAGCCGGACCGGCTGTACGACTACGGGGAGATGGAACTCGCGATCCTGCTCGGCGGCGAGGTCGCCGGCGCGGCCGAGTTCGTCCGCCGCGAGCTGGGACCGCTCGCGTCGTGCGACAAGTCGATGGTGGCCGTCCGCGAGACCGTGCGGTGCCTGCTGGACAACGAGCGCAGCGTCGCCGCGACCGCCGAGCTGATGCACATCGCCAAGAACACCGTGGTGTACCGGGCGAAGAAGGCCGAACAGCTGCTCGGCCGCTCGCTGCGGGAAGACCGGCTGCGGCTGCACCTCGCGCTGCACCTGGCCGACCAGTTGGGGCCCGTGCTGCTCTCGGAGCGCCGCGGGACCACGTCGGACGACGCGGTGCTGCCGGCGCCCCGCCGGGCGTAGGGCACGGACTGACCCACGACTAGGGAGACCGGTTCGATGGACAGGCAGCAGAAGACCCTCGACTACCTCAAGCGGGTCACCACCCAGCTGCGCAAGGCGCAGGACCGGGTGGCCGAGCTGGAGGCCGACCGGCACGAGCCCATCGCGATCCTGGGCATGGCGTGCCGCTACCCCGGCGGCGTCGACACCCCCGAGGACCTGTGGCGGCTCGTGGCCGGCGGGGTGGACGCGATCGGCGACTTCCCGACCGACCGCGGCTGGGACGTCGAGGGCATGTACGACCCCGACCCGGACGCGCCGGGCAAGTTCTCGGCGAAGGAGGGCGGGTTCCTCGACGACGTGAAGGGGTTCGACGCCGGGTTCTTCGGGATCTCGCCGCGCGAGGCGCTGGCGATGGACCCGCAGCAGCGGCTGCTGCTGGAGACGACGTGGGAGGCCGTCGAGCGCGCCCACATCGACCCGCACGCGCTGCGCGGCACCGACACCGGCGTGTACGTCGGCGTGATGTACACCGGGTACGCCTCGGTCATCGACAACATCTCCACCGGCACCGAGGGCTACTCGATGACGGGGATGCTCACCAGCGTCGCGTCCGGCCGCATCTCCTACGTGCTCGGCCTGGAGGGCCCGTCGGTCAGCATGGACACGGCGTGCTCGTCGTCGCTGGTGTCGCTGCACAAGGCGGTGCGGGCGCTGCGCGGCGGCGAGTGCTCGCTGGCGCTGGCGGGCGGCGCGATGGTCATGCCCATCCCGTACGGGTTCGTGGAGTTCTCGCGGCAGCGCGGGCTTTCCCCCGACGGCCGGTGCAAGGCGTTCGCCGCGGCGGCGGACGGGACCGGGTGGGCCGAGGGCGTCGGCGTGCTGGTGCTGGAGCGGTTGCCGGACGCCGTGCGCAACGGCCGCCGCATCCTCGGCGTGGTGCGGGGTTCGGCGGTGAACTCCGACGGGGCGTCGAACGGGTTGACCGCGCCGAACGGGTTGTCGCAGCAGCGGGTGATCCGGCGGGCGCTGGCCGACGCGCGCCTCTCCCCCGGTGAGATCGACCTGGTCGAGGCGCACGGCACGGGCACGCGACTTGGCGACCCGATCGAGGCGGAGGCGCTGCTGGCCACCTACGGCCGGGCACGTGTCGACGGCACGCCGCTGTGGCTGGGTTCGCTGAAGTCGAACATCGGGCACGCGCAGGCCGCCGCCGGTGTCGGCGGTGTGATCAAGATGGTGCTGGCGATGCGGCACGGCGTGATGCCGAAGACCCTGCACGTGGACGAGCCGACGCCCGCCGTGGACTGGTCGTCGGGCTCGGTGCGGCTGCTGACCGAGGCGCGCCCGTGGCCCGCCGGTGACCGGCCGCGCCGGGCCGCCGTGTCGTCGTTCGGCGTCAGCGGGACGAACGCGCACGTGGTGCTGGAGGAGGCGCCACCGGTCGCGGTCGACGGCGAGCCGGCGGAGGCGCGCGTCCTGCCCGCCGTTCCGGTCGCGCTGTCCGCCCGGACCGCGGAAGCGCTTGCGGCGCAGGCGGAGCGGGTGGCGGCGGCGCTGGACGACCCGGCGCTGCGGGTCGCCGACGTGGGTCGGACGTTGGCGTCGCGGTCGGTGTTCGAGCATCGTGCGGTGGTGGTGGCGGGTGATCGGGACGGGTTGGTGTCCGGGTTGCGTGGGGTGGCTGCTGGTGCGGGTGCCGGTGTGGCGGGTGCGGGTCGGGTGGGTTTTCTGTTCACGGGTCAGGGTGCGCAGCGGCCTGGTATGGGTCGGGAACTCTATGAAGTGTTTCCGGTGTTCGCCTCGGCGTTCGACGAGGTGTGTGCCGGGTTCGAGGGTCTGCTTCCGGGGTCGTTGAGGGATGTCGTTTTCGATGGTGTGGCTGATCTTGATGAGACGGGGTGGACGCAGCCGGCGTTGTTCGCCTTTGAGGTGGCGTTGTTCCGTCTGGTGTCGTCGTGGGGTGTGGTTGCGGATGTGGTGACGGGGCATTCGATCGGTGAGGTGGCCGCCGCGCATGTGGCGGGGGTGTTCTCGCTGGCGGATGCGTGTCGGTTGGTGGCGGCGCGGGGTCGGTTGATGCAGGAGTTGCCTGCTGGTGGGGCGATGGTCGCTGTGCAGGCCACCGAGGCCGAGGTGCTCGACGTGTTGGCCGGTGAGGAGTCGCGGGCGGGGATCGCGGCGGTGAACGGGCCGACCTCGGTGGTGGTCTCGGGTGTGGAGGGCGTGGTCGAGCGGGTGGCGGCGGTGTTCTCGGGGCGGGGTCGTAAGACGAGTCGGTTGTCGGTCAGTCATGCGTTCCACTCGCCGTTGATGGACCCGATGCTGGCCGGGTTCGCCGAGGTGTTGGGCGGGATCGCCTTCGCCGAGCCGGTGATCCCGATGGCGGCTCCGGTGCAGGAGGTGTGTTCGGCGGAGTACTGGGTGCGGCACGTGCGTCGACCGGTGCGGTTCGCCGACCACCTCACGACCCTGCGTGCGGCGGGTGTGACCACGTTCGTGGAGGTCGGGCCGGACGCGGTGCTGACCACGTTGGCCTCCGACGTGCTCGACGACGTGGTGTTCACCGCGTTGCAGCACCGGGACAAACCCCAGACACAGGCGCTGCTCGCCGGACTGGGCACGGCATTCACCACCGGTGTGCCGGTGGAGTGGGCGAAGGTGTTCCACGGCGTCGACGCCCGCACCGTCGACCTGCCCACCTACCCCTTCCAACGACAACACTACTGGTTGGACAGCACCGGGACGGGCGCGGACGTCACCGCCGCCGGACTGTCCAAAACGGACCACCCGCTGCTGGCCACCGCGACCGCCTTCGCCGACGGGCAGGGCGCGGTGCTCACCGGGCGGCTGTCCCTGCACACCCACCCGTGGCTCGCCCGGCACCGGGTCGGTGGCGCGGTGGCGCTGACCGACGCCGCGCTCGCCGAGCTGGTGGTGCGCGCGGCCGACGAGGTGGGCGCCGAGGCGGTGGACGAGCTGGTGCAGTCCTCGCCCCTGACCGTGCCCGACCGGGGTGGCGTGCGGGTGCAGGTGAGCGTCGGCGCGGCGGACGCGGACGGGCGGCGGGCGGTCGCCGTCAGCTCGTGCGCCGAGGGCGGCGACTGGGTGCGGCACGCGTCCGGCGTGCTGGCCGGGTCCGCGCCCGCGCCGCAGTTCACCCTGGACGCCTGGCCGCCGGCCGGCGCGGACGCCGTCGAGCTGCCCGGCGTGGCCTCGGCGTGGCGGCGGGGCCGGGACCTGTTCCTGGACGTGGCGCTGCCCGAGTCCGCCGACCCCGCCGGGTACGACCTGCACCCGCTGCTGCTCGACGCGGCGCTGCGCCCGCTGGTGGGCGTGCGGTCGTGGCGCGGTATCGCGCTGCACGCCGTGGGCGCGAAGTCGTTGCGCGTGTGGCTCGAAGACCGCGGCGCGGGCGCGTACCGGCTGCGCGCGGCCGACGAGACCGGCGCGCCGGTGCTGGAGGTGCGCGAGCTGCGCCCCACCGCGCCGGCGCGGGACACCGGGTCCCTGTTCCACCTGGCGTGGACGCCGGTCGCCCTGCCCGACCCCGCCGACGTGCGGCCCGGTCGGTGGGCGTCGCTGGGCGGGCCGGACCCGCGGTGGGCGACCGCCGCCCCCGTGGTGGTCGATCGGGTCGCGCACGCCGCCGAGGTGGACCTGCTGATCGCCGCCGCCGACGGGGGACCGGTGCCCGCCGACCTGGCGGCGGCGGTCCGGCAGCGGTCGGAGCGGGTGCTGGCGCTGGTGCAGGAGTGGCTGGCCGAGGACCGGCCGGCGACGAGCAGGCTGGTGGTGGTCACGCGGCGGGCGGTCGCGGTGGGCCCGGACGAGGAGCCGGACCTGGCGCTCGCCCCGGTGTGGGGCCTGGTGCGGTCGGCGCAGGCCGAGCACCCCGGCCGCGTCGTCCTGCTGGACGTGGACGAGACCGGCGCCACGACCGCCGCCCTGCCCGCCGCCCTGGTGTCCGGCCACGACCAGGTGGCGCTGCGGTCCGGGCGGGCGTTCGTGCCGCGGCTGGCGCGGGTGCGCGCGACGGGTCGGGTGCCCGCCCTCGACCCCGGCGGCACGGTCCTGGTCACCGGTGGCACCGGCGCGCTCGGCGCGCTGGTCAGCAGGCACCTGGTGACCGCGCACGGCGTGCGGAACCTGCTGCTGGCGGGTCGGCGCGGCCTGGCGGCCGAGGGCGCGCGGGAGCTGCGCGACGAGTTGCTGGAATTGGGCGCGCACGTCGACGTCGTGGCGTGCGACATCGGCGACCGGGTCGCGGTGGCGCGGCTGCTGGCCTCGATCCCGGCCGGCCGGCCGCTGACCGGTGTCGTGCACACCGCCGGTGTGATCGACGACGGCATCGTCACGTCGCTCACCCCGGACCGGCTCGCGTCGGTGCTGCGGCCGAAGGTCGACGCCGCGCTGCACCTGCACGAGCTGACGGGGGACGCCGACCTGGCGGTGTTCGCGTTGTTCTCGTCCGTCGCCGGTATCGTCGGCTCGCCGGGCCAGGCGAACTACGCGGCGGCGAACCAGTTCCTGGACGCCCTGGCGCAGCACCGCCGCGCGCGCGGCCTGCCCGCGTCGGCGCTCGCGTGGGCGCCGTGGGCGACCGACGGCGGCATGGCGTCGCGGCTGGGCGAGGCCGACTGGCACCGGGCCGAGCAGGCCGGCCTGCGGCCGATCACGCCGGACGAGGGCTTGGCGCTGTTCGACGCGGCGCTGGCCGCCGAGCACGCCGCCACGGTCCCGATGCACCTGGACGTGGCGCGGCTGGCGCGGCAGCCCGGACCGGTGCCGACGACGCTGCGCGGACTGGTGCGCAAGCCGGCGCGCCGCGTGGTGGACGCGGCCACCGCCGACCGCGGCGCGCTGACCGACCGGCTGGCCGGCTTGGACGCCGAGGAGCAGCGCGAGGTGCTGCTGGAGTGCGTGCGGGCGGACATGGCGGCGGTGCTCGGGCACAGCGGCACGGCGGGCATCACGGCCGCCACGCCGTTCGGCGACCTGGGTTTCGACTCGCTGACCGCCGTGGAGCTGCGCAACCGCCTGGCGGAGCGCACCGGGCTGAGGCTGCCGCCGACCCTGGTGTTCGACCACGACGACGCGGGCTCGCTGATCGAGCACCTGCGGCGGGCGCTCGGCGCGGCGGAGGCGACCGCGACCACCGTCGACTTCGCGGCGGAGGTCGTGCTGGCGGACGACATCGTGCCCGCCGGCGAGGTCGTCGCGGTCACGGCGGACCCGGCGCACGTGTTCCTCACCGGCGCGACCGGGTTCGTCGGCGCGTTCCTGCTGCGCGACCTCCTGCGGTCCACCGACGCCACGGTGCACTGCCTGGTGCGGGCGGAGGACGCGGCGACCGGCCTGGAGCGGTTGCGGGAACGCCTGGCGTGGTACCGGATCGAGGTCGACACCGACCGCGTCCGCGTCGTGCCGGGCGACCTGTCGCTGCCCCGGTTCGGGCTCGCCGAGGAGGCGTACGACGCGCTGGCGCGGCAGGTCGACGCGGTCTACCACGTCGGCGCGACGGTGAACTGGCTGCACCCGTACACCGCCCTGAAGGCGGCCAACGTGGGCGGCACGGAGGAGGCGCTGCGCCTCGCCGCGCGGCACCGCACGGTCCCGCTGCACTACGTGTCGAGCACCGGCGTGTTCGCCAAGGCCGGCGCGGGCGCGCTGACGCCGGACGACCCGACCGGGCCGCCGGAGGAGCTGACCAACGGGTACCGGCAGAGCAAGTGGGTCGCGGAGCAGGTCATCGGGGTGGCGCGGGAGCGCGGCCTGCCGGTGTCGGTGTACCGGGCGGACGTGATCTCCGGTGACCGGCACAGCGGCGCGTGCCAGGCGCAGGACTTCGTGTGGTTGAGCCTGCGGGGCTGCCTCCAGGCGCGGGCCGTGCCGGTGGGCGCGGACGCGTTGTTCCCGATGGTGGCGGTGGACTACGTCAGCGGCGCGGTGTCGGCGTTGTCGCGCCTCGGCAGCGGCGGCACCTACCACCTGTTCAACCCGGTGGCGGTGGGCTTCGCCGAGATGGTGGGCCACCTGCGGGCCGCCGGGTACCCGCTGGCCGAGGTGTCGTGGGAGGAGTTCACCGCGACGGTCGGCGCGGACCGGGAGAACGCGCTGTTCCCGATGCTGGACATCTTCCGCGGGTACATGACGCGGGGTGCCGCGCTCTACATGCGGATGGACGTGTCCGCGACGGAGGCCGCGCTGGCGGGCACGGGCATCACGTGCCCGGTGGTCGACGCGGACCTGTTCGGCACGTACGCGCGGTTCTTCGCCGACGCGGGCTACTTCCCCAGCCCGCAGCCGGTGGCGGGCTGACCCGGCGCGAAGGCGGCCGGCCCCCGCGAGGGCCGGCCGCCTTCGTCGTGCGGGGTGTCCGTCGGCTCACCCGCCGTCGAGGAACTGGAACAGCTCCTCGTCGGACGCCGCGTCCACGTCGATCCGGCCCGCGCCGCCCTCGGCGTCGCGCAGGGACCGCAGCCTCGCCAGCAGCCCCTCCAGGCGCGCCACCACCTCGTCGCCCTCCGCGCCCGCCGCGACCGACGGCAGCGCCGCCTCCACGCCGTCCAGGTGGTCGCGCACGGAACCGGCGCGCACGACCGGCGCCAGCTCGCGGTCCAGCTCGCGGGCCACGTCGGCGGCCGTCGGGTGGTCGAACACCAGGGTCATCGGCAGCCGCTTCCCCACGACCGCGCCGAGCCGGTTGCGGAACTCGACGCCGGACACGGAGTCGACGCCCAGGTCCTTGAACGAGCGGTCGGGCTCGACCTCCCGCGTCCCGGTGTGGCCCAGCACGTCGGCGAGCTGCTCCCACACCAGGTCGACCAGCACCTCGTGCCGCCGCGCGTCCGGCAGCCCCGCCAGGCGGTCGCCGAGCGGGGCCTCCGCCGGGGCGGCCCGGTTCGCCCGCGCCACCGGCTTGCGGCGCGGACCGGCCAGCGAGCGCAGGATCGGCGGCACGTCGGACTGGGCGCGCAGCGCCGCGAGGTCGAGCAGGACCGGCACCAGCACCGGCTCCGGCCTGCCCAGTGCCGCGTCCAGCAGCGACACGCCCTGCTCGGAGGAGAACGGCCGCGTGCCGGACCGCGCGATGCGGGCCAGGTCGACGTCGGTGAGGTCGCGGGTCATGGCGCTGCGCTCGGCCCACATGCCCCAGGCCAGCGACACGGCGGGCAGGCCGGCGGCGCGCCGGTGGGCGGCCAGGGCGTCCAGGAAGGTGTTGCCCGCGGCGTAGTTGGCCTGCCCCGCCGCGCCGACGATGCCGGACACCGACGAGAACAGCACGAACGCCGCCAGGTCGAGGTCGCGGGTCAGCTCGTGCAGGTGCCGTCCCGCGTCGACCTTCGGGCGCAGCGCGGTGTCGAGGCGGTCGGCGGTCAGCGCCGTCAGCACGCCGTCGTCCAGCGCGCCCGCCAGGTGCACGACACCGGTCAGCGGCGCGTCGGCCGGGATGCCGGCGAGCACGCGGGCCAGCGCGTCGCGGTCGGCCGCGTCGCAGGCGACGACCTCCGCGTCCGCGCCGAGGGCGGCCAGGTCCGCGACGAGGTCGGCCGCACCCGGCGCGGCCGGGCCGCCGCGGCTGGTCAGCAGCAGCCGCCGGACACCGTGGGCCGCGACCAGGTGGCGTGCGACGACACCGCCGACCACGCCCGTGCCACCGGTCAGGAGGACCGTGCCGCCGGGCGCGAAGCCGGTGAACGCCGCGCCCTCGACCGGTTCGGCGCGCACCAGCCTCGGCGCGAGCACCGCGCCCGCGCGCACGGCCAGCTGCGGCTCCTCGGCGACCAGCCCGGCGAGGGCCGCCCAGTCGGCGTCCCCGAGCACGTCCAGCACGGCGAACCGGCCCGGGTGCTCGGTCTGCGCGGACCGCACGAGTCCCGTCACGCCCGCCTGCGCCAGGCCGGGCACGTCCTCGGCGGACCCGACCGCGACCGCGCCCGCCGTGACGACGACCAGCGTGCCCGCTCCCCACCGCTCACCGGCCAGCCACTCCCGCAGCACGGCCAGCGCCTCGGCCGTCACCGCGCGCGGGTCCGGGCCGGTCGGGCAGCGCCAGAACACCACGCCGGGGTCGGCGGGCACGTCCGCGAGCGAGTCGGCGAACCGCCACGGCGCCGGCTCGCCGGTGACCCGCACGGGCGTCCAGTCCACGCGGTACAGCGCCTCCACGGGCGCGGCGGCGGCCGTCGGCCGGAACTGCAACGAGTCCACGGTGGCCAGCGGCGCGCCGTCGACGTCGGTCAGCGCGAGCGACACGGTGTCCGGGCCGACGCCGGTCAGGCGCACCCGGCAGGCGGTCGCGCCCTCGGCCGCCAGGGACACGCCGGACCAGGCGAACGGCAGCGCCACCCCGTCCGACGCGCCGATGAAGTCGCCGAACCACACCGCGTGCAGCACGGCGTCCAGCAGCGCGGGGTGCAGGCCGAACCGCTCCGCGTGCTCCGCCTGCGCGGCCGGGAGGGCGACCTCGGCGAACACCTCGTCGCCGCGCCGCCACACCGCCGTCAGGCCCTGGAACGCGGGACCGTAGTCGTAGCCGCGCGCCACCAGGTCGGCGTACAGGTCGCCCACGTCGACCGGCTCGGCGTCGGTCGGCGGCCACGGTTCCGGGTCGGGGGGCGCGGGGCGGCGCGTGCCGAGCACGCCTGCCGCGTTGCGCACCCAGTCGCCGTCCACGGCGCGGGAGTGGACGGCGACCGGGCGCAGCCCGTCGGCGTCCGCGGCGTCGACGGTGACCTGCACCGCGACACCGCCGCGCTCGGGCAGCACCAGGGGGGTGTGCAGGGTCAGTTCGTCCAGCAGGTCGCAGCCGACCTCCCGGCCGGCGCGCAGGGCCAGTTCCACCAGCGCGGTGCCCGGCACGACGATCCGGCCCGCCACCACGTGGTCGGCCAGCCACGGCTGCACGTCCACGGCGAGCCTGCCGGTGAGCGTGACGCCGCCCGACTCCGGCTGCGCCACGACCGCGCCGAGCAGCGGGTGCTCCGCCGCGTCCAGGCCCGCGTCGCCGACGTCACCGCTGCGCGTCGGCGCGAGCCAGTAGTGTTGTCGTTGGAAGGGGTAGGTGGGCAGGTCGACGGTGCGGGCGTCGACGCCGTGGAACACCTTCGCCCACTCCACCGGCACACCGGTGGTGAATGCCGTGCCCAGTCCGGCGAGCAGCGCCTGTGTCTGGGGTTTGTCCCGGTGCTGCAACGCGGTGAACACCACGTCGTCGAGCACGTCGGAGGCCAACGTGGTCAGCACCGCGTCCGGCCCGACCTCCACGAACGTGGTCACACCCGCCGCACGCAGGGTCGTGAGGTGGTCGGCGAACCGCACCGGTCGACGCACGTGCCGCACCCAGTACTCCGCCGAACACACCTCCTGCACCGGAGCCGCCATCGGGATCACCGGCTCGGCGAAGGCGATCCCGCCCAACACCTCGGCGAACCCGGCCAGCATCGGGTCCATCAACGGCGAGTGGAACGCATGACTGACCGACAACCGACTCGTCTTACGACCCCGCCCCGAGAACACCGCCGCCACCCGCTCGACCACGCCCTCCACACCCGAGACCACCACCGAGGTCGGCCCGTTCACCGCCGCGATCCCCGCCCGCGACTCCTCACCGGCCAGTGCCTCCACCACCTCCGCCTCGGTGGCCCGCACAGCGACCATCGCCCCACCCGACGGCAACCCCTGCATCAACCGACCCCGCGCCGCCACCAACCGACACGCATCCGCCAGCGAGAACACCCCCGCCACATGCGCGGCGGCCACCTCACCGATCGAATGCCCCGTCACCACATCCGCAACCACACCCCACGACGACACCAGACGGAACAACGCCACCTCGAACGCGAACAACCCAGGCTGCGTCCACCCCGTCTCATCAAGATCAGCCACACCATCGAAAACGACATCCCTCAACGACCCCGGAAGCAGACCCTCGAACCCGGCACACACCTCGTCGAACGCCGAGGCGAACACCGGAAACACTTCATAGAGTTCCCGACCCATACCAGGCCGCTGCGCACCCTGACCCGTGAACAGAAAACCCACCCGACCCGCACCCGCCACACCGGCACCCGCACCAGCAGCCACCCCACGCAACCCGGACACCAACCCGTCCCGATCACCCGCCACCACCACCGCACGATGCTCGAACACCGACCGCGACGCCAACGTCCAGGCCAGGTCCACCGGTTCGACCTCCGCCGCCACCTCGGCGAGCCGGTCGGCCCGCGCGCGCAGCGCCGCCGCCGACCGCGCGGACACCGGCACCGGCACCACCGGCAGCCGGGTCACCGGCGCGGCGGCCGGCGGTGTCGCGACGGCGGGCGGCTCCTCCACGATCAGGTGGGCGTTGGTGCCGCTGATCCCGAACGACGACACCGCACCGCGCCTCGGCCGATCACCGGCCGGCCACGGGCGTGACGACGTCAGCAGCTCCACACCTCCCGACCAGTCGACGGCGGGTGACGGCTCGTCGGCGTGCAGGGTCTGCGGCATCACGCCGTGCCGCATCGCCATGACCAGCTTGATCACACCGCCGACACCGGCGGCGGCCTGGGTGTGCCCGATGTTCGACTTCAACGAGCCCAACCACGCGGGCCGCTCCCGGTCCCGGCCGTAGGTGGCCAGCAGCGCCTCCGCCTCGATCGGGTCGCCCAACCGCGTGCCCGTGCCGTGCCCCTCGATGAGGTCCACTTCGGACGGTGCCAGGCCGGCGTCCGCCAGCGCCGCCCGGATGACGCCCTCCTGCGCCGCGCCGTTCGGCGCGGTCAGCCCGTTCGACGCCCCGTCGGAGTTCACCGCCGAACCCCGCACCACGCCCAGGACGCGGTGCCCGTTGCGCAGCGCGTCCGACAACCGCTCCAGCACCAGCACACCCGCGCCCTCGGCCCACCCGGTGCCGTCGGCGGCGGCCGAGTACGCCTTGCACCGGCCGTCGGGGGAAAGCCCGCGCTGGCGGGAGAACTCGACGAACATGCCGGGGGTGGACATGATCGCGGTCCCGCCCGCCAGCGCGAGCGCGCACTCGCCGCCGCGCAGAGCGCCGGAGGCCAGGTGGATCGCCACCAGGGACGACGAGCAGGCCGTGTCCACGGTCAGCGCGGGACCGCGCAGGCCGAGCACGTAGGAGATGCGGCCGGACGCGACGCTGACCGTGCTGCCGGTGAGCCGGTAGCCGTCGAACCCGTCCTGGTCGGCGTGCAGCTGGGGTCCGTAGTCGTGGGTCATCGCGCCGACGAACACGCCGACCTGCGCGCCGCGCAGGCCCGCCGGGTCGATGCGCGCGTGCTCCAGCGCCTCCCAGGACGTCTCCAGCAGCACCCGCTGCTGCGGGTCCATCGCGGTGGCCTCCTTCGGGCTGATGCCGAAGAAGTCCGCGTCGAACCCGCCCGCGCCGGTGAGGAAACCGCCGCGCCGGGTGTAGGTGGTGCCGGTCCGCGCGGGATCGGGGTCGTAGAGCCGGTCGAGGTCCCAGCCCCGGTCGGTCGGGAAGTCGCCGATCGCGTCCACCCCGCCGGCCACGAGCCGCCACAGGTCGTCCGGCGAGGCGACCCCGCCGGGGTAGCGGCAGGCCATGCCGACGATCGCGATCGGGTCGTCGTCCACCGCGGTGGGCGTCGGCGTCGGCGCGGCGGGCGCGTCCGCGCCGAGCGCGGCGACGTAGGCCGCGAGGTCGGCGGGCGTGGGGTGGTTGTAGAGCAGGCCCGACGGCAGGGCGTGGCCGGTGGCCGCGCTGAGCCGGTCGCGCAGTTCCACCGCGCCCAGCGAGTCGACGCCCAGCTCCTTGAACGTCAGCCGCGGGTCGACCCGGTCCGCCCCGGAGTGCCCGAGGACGGCCGCCGCGAGGCCGCGCACCAGGTCCAGCGGGGCGGTGCCCGCGGCGGTGCGGGCGGGCGGCGCGGCCTCCCGCGCGGCGGGCCGGTGCACGACGCGCGCGGCGTCGGCGGGGCCGGCGAGCCAGTGGCTCTCCCGCTGGAACGCGTAGGTGGGCAACGGCGCGATCCCGGCGTCGCGCATCGCGAAGGTGCGCTCCCAGTCCACGTCGACGCCGTGCACGTGCAGGTCGCCCAGCGACAGCAGCAGTCGGTCCGGTCCGCCCTGCCCGCGCCGCAGCGTGCCGGTGACGACACCGCCGTCCGGACCGGCCTCCGCGAGGGTGTCGCGCAGCGGTGGCAGCAGCACCGGGTGCGGGCCGCACTCGACGTACACGCCGTGGCCGTCGCGGACCAGGGCGTGCACCGCGTCGCGCAGCCGGACGGTCCGGCGCAGGTTGGTGAACCAGTAGTCGGCGGTGAGTTCCCGCGCGTCGAGCAGGTCGCCGGTCACCGTGGAGTAGAACGGCACCTCCGCCGGTCGAGGCTCGACGCCGGCCAGCGCGTCGAGCAGCGGGCGGCGGATCTCGTCCACGTGCGCGGAGTGGGAGGCGTAGTCGACGGCGATGCGCTTGGCCTCCACGCCGTCGGCGGCCAGGCGGTCGCGCAGCTCGTCCAGCGCCCCCGGCTCGCCGGACACCACGACCGAGGCCGGTCCGTTGACGGCGGCGAGCGACACGCGGCCGTCCCAGCCGGCCAGGTGGGCGTGGACGTCGTCGGCGGGCAGCGGCACGGACATCATGCCGCCGCGGCCGGCCAGCGCGCCGATCGCGGCGCTGCGCAGCGCCACCACGCGGGCGGCGTCCTCCAGGGTCAGCGCGCCCGCCACGCAGGCCGCGGCGATCTCGCCCTGGCTGTGCCCGACCACGGCGGAGGGCTCGACGCCGAGCGACCGCCACAGGCGGGCCAGCGACACCATCACCGCGAACAGCACCGGCTGCACGACGTCGACCCGGTCCAGGCCGGGCGCGCCGGGCTTCTCGCGCAGGACGTCGTGCAGCGACCAGTCGACGTGCGGCGCGAGGGCGGCGGCGCAGGCGTCGACGGACGCGGCGAACCCCGGCACGGTGTCCAGCAGCTCCACCGCCATGCCCGCCCACTGGCCGCCCTGGCCGGGGAAGACGAACACCGTCTTGCCGCGTGGTGCGGCGTGCCCCTCCACGACCCCCGCGGCGACGCCGTCGGTCCAGTCGGACAGGCGGGCCAGCAGTTCATCGCGGTTCGCGCCGGTGACCACGGCCCGGTGCGCGAACGCGGTGCGGGTGGTGGCCAGCGCGCGGCCGATGTCGGCCGCCGCGAGTCCGGGGTGCTCCAGCACGTGCGCGTGCAGCTTGCGGGCCTGCGCGACGAGCGCTTCCCGCGTCCGCCCCGAGAAGGGCCACGCGAGGGCGGGGCGGGCCGTCCCGTGCGACGCTCCGGTGGATCCGTCCGCGCGCGGCGCGACGGCTGGGACCACCAGGGGCACGTCCGCGAGCGGCGCGTCGGCGGGCACCTCCGCGAGTCGCCCGGCCGGCGGCGCTTCCCGCACCACGAGGTGGCAGTTGGTGCCGCCCATGCCGAACGAGCTGACGCCGGCCACCAGCGGCCGGTCCGGCGCGGGCCACGGCGTCCGCCCGGTCTGCACCCGCAGCCGCAGCTCGTCCAGCGGGATGTCCGGGTTGGGCGTGACGAAGTGCAGGCTCGGTGGCAGCTCCCGGTGGCGCAGGCCGAGCAGGACCTTGAGCAGGCCCGCGATGCCGCCCGCGCCCTCCAGGTGCCCGATGTTGGTCTTGACCGAGCCGACCGGCAGCGCGTCGCCCTCGGCCCGTGCCGCGCCGAGCGCCGCGCCCAGCGCCGCCGCCTCGATCGGGTCGCCGACGCGCGTGCCGCTGCCGTGCAGCTCCACGTACTGCACGCTCGCCGGGTCGGTGCCCGCGTCGGCGCAGGCCCGTCGGATCACGGCGGTCTGCGCCTCGCGGCTGGGCACGGTGAGGCCGTCCGCCGCGCCGTCGTTGTTGACCGCCCCGCCCGCGATGACCCCGTACACGTCGTCGCCGTCGCGCAGGGCGTCCGCGAGCGGCTTGAGGACGACCACGCCGCCGCCCTCGCCGCGCACGTACCCGTTGGCGCGCGCGTCGAAGGCGTGGCAGCGGCCGTCCGGCGACAGGCCGCCGAACCGGACCGCGCCGAGCGTGGTCTCGGCCAGCAGGTTGAGGTTCACGCCGCCCGCGATGGCGAGGGCGGACTCGCCGCGCCGCAGGCTCTCGCACGCCAGGTGGACCGCGACGAGCGACGACGACTGCGCCGTGTCCACGGTCAGGCTCGGCCCGCGCAGCCCCAGGAAGTGCGACACGCGGTTGGCGATGACGGCGCGCCGGGTGCCGGTGACGGTGTGCCGCGCCACGCCGTCCGCGCCCAGGCGGTCCTGGAGCGCCGCGTAGTCGTCCCACATGACGCCGACGAACACGCCCACGTCCGCGCCGGCGAGCGTGCCGGGCACGATGCGGGCGTCCTCCAGCGCCTCCCAGCCCAGTTCCAGCACCAACCGCTGCTGCGGGTCCATCGCGGCGGCCTCGCGCGGGCCGATGCCGAAGAACGCCGCGTCGAACCGGTCGACGTCGGCGAGGAAGCCGCCGCGCCGGTGCGGCAGCACGTCGCCCGGCCAGCGGTCCTCGGGCGCGTCCGCGACCGCGTCCACGCCGTCGCGCAGCAACCGCCAGAACGCGGCCGGGTCGGGTGCGCCGGGCAGTCGGCAGGACAGGCCCACCACGGCGACGGGCGTGCGGTTCCGGGCTGGCGTCATCGTGCTCCCCGCTCACTTCGACGTCTGGTTCCATCACGAAGTACGGCCCTGACGCCCCGGTCGCGGGGACGTCAGAGCCGTGCTGGGCCGCAAGGGGCCGGGTCTGCGGAGTCCGGTCAGTGGATGACCGTGATGGTGGGTCGGACCGCCAGCAGCGCCCGGCTGTAGTCCTCCACCACCACCGGCGCGTTCAAACTGTTGTGCCTGCCGATGACGGCGAGGTCGCGCCAGTAGCGCTGGAGCGGGTTGGACCGGGCGAACGCGCGACCGCCGACGACGTCCAGCAGCTTCTCGATGCCCTCGCGGGCCTTCTGCTGCGCGGAGGTGAGGTGCATCCGGATCCGGGCGCGCTCCACCCACGGCACCGGGTCGGCGGGCGCCACGCCGTCGAGGGCGGACGCGGCGTGCTCCATGTGCAGCACGGCGGTCTCGATCAGGTGGGTGGCCTCGGCGAACCAGATGCGGATGGCCGACGAGTCCACCATCGAGTCCAGCGTGGTGAACGTGATCTTCGGCTTCTTCGCCAGGAGGCCGCTGACGACCTCCAGCGCGCCCTCGGCGGAGCCGACCATGCCGGCCAGCGACTGGGCGCTGCCCGCGATGATGGCGGTGTTGCGCTCGTCCTCGTCCGGCAGCGCCTCCGGGGTGAAGTTCACCAGCAGCGTCCGCCGCTCGGGGACGAACACCTCGTCCGCGATGACGGTGTGCGTGCCGGACCCGGCGAGGCCCGCGCAGTCCCACGTGCGCTCGATGGTCAGGTCGCTCATCGGGATGACCGACGTGACCAGGTCGGTCGTCGGCGCGCCGTCCACGTGCAGCGGCACGACGCCGATGTAGGCCCAGTCGGTGATCTCGCAGCCCGAGCTCCACGGGAAGCGCCCGGAGACGACGTACCCGCCGTCGACGCGCCTGGCCCTGGAGTCGTTGAGGTTCGACGTCGAGAGCACGAAGGCGTCGGGCGTGTCGGCGAAGACGTCGGCGAGCGCGGTTTCCGGCAGCCCGTAGGCGAACAGCGTGGACGCGGTGTCGATGGAGAGCGTCCAGCCGGTGGAGGCGCAGCCCCTGCCCACCTCGCGCAGGACGGTCATCACCTCGCGGATGGACAGCTCGTAGCCGCCGTACCTGGCGGGCGTGGTGAGCCGGAACATGCCCGAGTCGCGCAGCGCCTTGGCGACCTCGGGCGCCACCCCGCGGTCGGCCTCGGTCCGCGCGGCGTTGTCGCGCAGGATCGGTTGCAGCGCCCGAGCCCGCTCCACCAGCTCCGGCAGGCTCGGCCGGTCACCGGCCGGCTCGGGCGACCTCACCGCGGTAGATGCAGCTGTCACAAATCCTCCTCCGGTCGTGCGGAGGCTCGCGGGAGCCTGTCGCGCGCACAGCAAACCAAGCCGACCGCCGGGCGGTCTTGCGCTGCCAGACCAGTGCCCGGCCACCTGCTCGGTTCGGAGAACCAAGCGGTGGCCGGGCACCGGAGGAGGAGGTGGGGTCGGCGTCAGATCCCGGCGGCCGGGCCCGCTTCCGGCGCGGGCTGCGCCACCTTGCGGCGCTCGTAGAGCACGCCGCAGATGAGCGCGCCCGCGATGAACACGACGGCGCTCCAGAAGAACGCCGTCGTGTAGCTGCGCACCGCCGCCTCCGCCGCGAGTTCCGGCGTGGGCTCGCGACCCGCGACGAACGCCGTCGCGGCCGAGACCGCGAGCGTGCTCAGCAGCGCGGTGCCGATCGAGCCGCCCACCTGCTGCACGGTGTTGACCAGGGCCGAGGCCGCGCCCGCGTCCTGCGGCTGCACGCCGACGGTGGCGACCGCGCTGCCCAGCGAGACCACCAGGCCGAACCCGAAGCCGGCCACGATCGCCGGGCCGAGCACGCCGCCGGCGTAGCTGCTGGTGGTGTCGAGCCGGGCCAGCCAGATCGAGCCCGCCGCCGCGGCCAGCAGGCCGAGCGGGATCAGCACGTTCGGGCCGAACCGGGGCGTCAGCAGCGGCGGCGCGACGGTCGCGCCGACGACGATCGCGCCGACCATCGGCAGGAACGCCGCGCCGCTCTCGATCGGGCTGAAACCCAGGTTCTGCTGGAGGAAGTAGGTGAGGAACAGCAGCGTGACGAACAGCCCGATGCCCAGCAGGAACATCGCCAGGTACGAGCTGCCGCGGTTGCGGTCGAGCAGGATGCGCACCGGCATCAGCGGGTTCGCGGTGCGCATCTCCACCGCCACGAACACGCCGATCAGCACCACGCCGGCGACCAGGAAGCCCCACACGTCGGGGCCGCCCCACGAGCCGGACGCGGCGTTGGACAGGCCGAACGCCAGGCAGAACAGGCCGACCGACGCGGTGATCGTGCCGGGGATGTCGAGCTTGTCCGGCCGGTCGGCGGCCTGCTGGTTGCGCATGGTCAGCGCCGCGCCGACGAACACCGCGAGCGCGAAGACCACGTTGACGTACATGCACCAGCGCCAGTCCAGCCAGCCGGTGAGCGCGCCGCCCAGGATCAGGCCCAGCGCCAGGCCGCCGGAGCCCAGCGCGCCGTAGATGCCGAACGCCTTGACCCGCTCCTTGGGGTCGGAGAACACGGTGAGCAGGAACGACAGCGCGGCCGGCGCGGTCAGGGCGGCGAACACGCCCTGACCGGCGCGGGCGGCCACGAGCATCCCGAAGTCCACCGCGGCGCCGCCGACGACCGAGGTGACGCCGAACCCGACGATCCCGATCATCAACGCCCGCTTGGCCCCGATCATGTCGACCAGGCGGCCCCCCAGCAGGAGCAGGCTGCCGAACGCCAGCGCGTAGGCCGTGACCACCCACTGCCTGCTCTCGTCGCTGAAGCCGAGGTCGGTCTGGGCCGAGGGCAGGGCGATGTTGACGATGGTGGTGTCGAGGAAGATCATCAGCTGGGCGACGCCGATCACCCCGAGAATCCACCACCGCTTGGCGTGGTGCGGATCGTCGATAGGCGAGTCGACGTCGGTGTGTGGCTGCGACATGGTGCTGCCCCCGTGTCAGGCCGGTGAGGCGGTGTGGACAGGATCAGGTGGTGATCGGCCGGAAGCCGTGCTCCTTGGCCAGTTCCGCGATCGCGCGGTCCTGGCTTCCGGTGAGCCTGCCGGCCGCGAGGTCGGCGCCCGGACCCGCGAATCCCCGGACGACCACTTCCGCCGCGCAGGCGGACATCTCTCCGTCTCCGGAAGTGCTTCGTGCGCCGGGAGGCAGGCTAGCAGCACCGGGTGCGCGCAGTGCTCCACCCCGCACGTAGCGTGCACTTCCGTCGCCTGTATACGGATTCGCCAGGTCGCAGACGATCGCGTTACCCCGGATGGACTGTCCACTGAGGACTTGCGACCCCGTCGGGGTCACGGACAGTACGAGCTGCGCGTCCTGTACCGCCGAAAGGTCGATCGTGGTGTCGACGAACGGGTTGACGTCGTAGGTCCGCGTCAGCCACTCCGCGATCGCCTCACCGCTCGGCGCGTGCGCCGCCCGGCCCTCGTCGAGCCACCTGACGATCAGCGGTTCCGCCGCCAGCGCGGCCACGATTCCGGCGCGTTCGCCGCCGCCCGCGATGATTTCCCAGGCGATCTGGTAGACCCGCCGCGCCGCCTCGCGCAGCCGCGCGTCCGCGCCCGGACCGCCGGACCCGACCAGTGTGATCTTCCGGACATGCGGCGCGGCCAGCTCCGCCGCCGCCGCGCCGACCCGTCCGCCACCGCCGACGATCGCCATCGCCAGCTCCTCGGTGCCGCCGAACTGTTGCACCGCAGCCGATTCCAGCGCCACCAGCGCCGAGTACGCGGCCAGCGCGTGGCCGGTGCTCACGGTGACGCCCGGTACCCGCAGCGCCCCGCCGTGCGCGGTGGCCGCGCCGAGGCCCCGCGCCAGGCCGACGAACTCGCAACCGTCGGCCTTGGCCGCGCGCACCCGGCGCTCCACGTCGCCGACGACGACCGCGTCGAGCCCCGCCCGCCGGTACCCCGCCAGCTGCTCCCCCGTCAGCATCAACGGGTACGCCACCAGGTCGACCGACTCGCCGCCGGGCGACTCGACCCGCACGGGCTCCAGGGGCAGCAGGTCCTTGAGCAGCTCGACGCGCTTGACGTAGCCGCGCAGCCGGTCGTCGTCCAGCTTGGCCAGCGTCGGGTCCAGCTCGCGCAGCGCCTCGACGGTGGGCAGGTAGCTGACGTAGCCCACCTTGCGCTGCGCCCGGCCGGCGGGCGCGGTCGGCGCGGGCGCGTCGCCGCGGTGGTCGGTGATCGCGGGCGCCTTGGCCGTGCCCGGCCAGGTCAGCGGGTGCACCAGCGCGCCGCCGTCCTGGTTGCGCAGGATCTCGCACAGGGCCCGGAAACCGGTGCGGAGCTGGTCGATCTCCGCGTCGTCGAGGTACACCGACGGTTCGATGCGCAGCATGTTCGGCGCGCTGGCGGTGGGGCCGGTGCGGATGGCGTGGGCCAGCTGGAGGTAGCCGCCGAGCACGAAGCTCAGCAGGCCGCTCGCGTTCTTCTCGCGGATGATCGCCGACGCCGACCGGGACTGGTCGGCGAACTCGACGCCGATCATCAGGCCGCGGCCCCGGATGTCGACGATGACGTCCGGGTACTCGGCGGCCAGCTCGCGCAGCGCGCCCGTGATCGCCGCGCCGCGCTCGGCGGCCCTCGCGTAGACCGCCCCGCCGTCGGCCTCCAGCAGCTCCAGCGCCTTGAGCGTGATCGCCGTGCTGAAGCCGTCCTTGGCGAACGTCGAGCTGTGCACCAGCTCGAACTCCGCGCGGTACAGCGACTGCCGCACCAGCAGCGCCGACGCCTTGCCGACGCCGCCGCCCAGCGACTTGCCCAGCAGGTAGTAGTCGCCGAGCAGGCCGATGTGCTTGCTCGCGAAGAACGCGCCGGTGCGGCCCATGCCGGTCTGGATCTCGTCCACGACCACCGGGCACGCGGCCTCGTCGCACACCTGGCGCAGCCGCGCGGCGAACTCGGCGGTCAGCTCGTGGATGCCGCCCTCGCCCTGGATCGGCTCCACCAGGAACCCGGCGAACACCGGGAAGTCGCGCTCCACCAGGGTGACCACGCCGTCGACCACCTCGACGTCGAGGACCGCGGTCCGCTCCTCGTCGAACGCCTTCTCCAGCGCGGCGGTGTCGTTCGGCGGCACGAACCGCGCGGGCAGCCCCAGCACGGCGAACGGGTCGCGGAACGCGGGGTTGTAGGTGAACTGGGTACTGCCGATCAGCTTGCCGTGGAAGGCCCGCTCCAGCGCGAAGAACACCGGGCGGCGGGCGGCCCGCTCGGCGTTGTGCTCGGCGACCGCGCCCAGCAGCTCCTCGATCGACGCGGGCGTGCCGCCGCCCGGCAGCGGTCCCGGCGTGGCCGTGCCCGCGCGGACGGCCCGCGCGGCGACGTCGGCGTGCCACGCGATGCGGTCGAGCAGTTCCCGCGCCCGCAGCGCGCGGGCCATCTCGCCGTGCTTGGCCGCGGCCTCCACCGCCTCCGCGCCGCTGTTGGCGAAGATGATCGAGTACGGCTCGGCCCCCGGGAACTCGCGGCGCAGGATCTCGTTGAGCCGCGCGCCGACCCGGTCCGCGACGGGGTGCAGGGAGAACTGCGCGTGGATCGGCGCGTCGGCGTCCAGCAGCGCCTTGGCGTGGGCGACGATCTCCCGGTTGTTGTGGCCGAGCAGCGTCGAGCCCCAGCCGCCGACCAGGTCGAGCACCGGCGCCTCGGCCCCGCTGTCGTCGAGGTGGTACAGCGTGTCCTTCTCCGCGCGGACGTAGTCGACGTCCATGCCGAAGCCGCTGAGGACGCCGGTCAGGAATGCCTCGGCGTAGCTGATCGGTGCGGTCACGGGTGTTCCTCTCGGGTTCGGGGTCGGTCGGCTCGGGTCTCGGCGGCGTCAGCCGAGCGAACGGCCGAACTCGCGGTCGATGAAGTCGAAGACCTCGTCCTCGGTGGCCGCCTCGATGGCGGCGGCCACGTCGTCGGCGCCGGCGGCGTGCGCGGCCTCCGGTCGGGTCGCGGCCCAGCGGGCCAGGATGGCGTTGAGCCGGGCCGTGATCTCGGCGTGCGCGTCGGTCCGGTCGACCGGCGCGGCCATCAGGGTCGCCTCCAGGCGGTCCAGCTCGGCGAGCGCCGACTGCGCGCTGGTGCCGCCGACGCCGAGCAGCTCGGCCAGGTGGTCGATCAGGGCGGCGGGCGCGGCGTAGTCGAACACCAGCGTGGTGGGCAGGGTGAGCCCGGTGCGCTCGGTCAGCCGGTTGCGCAGGCGCACCGCGGACAGCGAGTCGAACCCGGAGTCCTTGAACGACACGTCCAGCGGCACGTCGTCGGCCGAGGCGTGGCCCAGCACCGCGGCGGCCTCGCCGAGGACGAGGTCGCGCAGCGCCCGGTCGGCCTCCGCCTTGGTCATGCCCGCGAACGCCGCGGCGGGCGCGGCGACGTCCACCGCGCGCCGAACCGATCGCGGCGCCAGGTCGCGCAGCACCACCGGCACGGTGTCGCCGCGCAGGCCCGGCAGGTCGAGCGGGGCGGCCACGACGAGCGCCGGTCCCGCGTCGACGGCGGCGTCGAACAGCTCCGCCGCCTCCTCCTCCCCGATCGGCCGCAGCCCGCCCGACGCCGCGCCGGTGAACCGGCCCCAGGCCACCGACACCGCGGGCAGGCCGGCGGCGCGCCTGCGCTGGGCGAGGGCGTCGAGGAAGGTGTTGGCGGCGGCGAAGTTCGCCTGCCCCTGGCTGCCGAGCAGGCCGACGGCCGAGGAGAACAGCACGAACCGGTCCACGTCGCCCGCCAGCTCGTGCAGGTGCCACGCGGCGTCCGCCTTGGCCGCGAGCACGGCGGTCACCCGCTCGGCGGTGAGCCCGGTGAACACGCCGTCGTCCAGCACGCCCGCGGTGTGCACGACCGACGCCACGGCGCGGTCGGCCAGCAGGTCCGCCACGGCGGCCCGGTCGGCGAGGTCGCAGGCGACGGCCGTGACCGCCGCGCCCTGCGCGGCCAGCTCCTCCCGCAGCGCCACCGGTTCCCGCGCGCCGGTGAGCACCACGTCCGTGACGCCGCGCGCGGTGACCAGGTGCCGCGCCGCGAGCGCGCCCAGCGGCTCGTCCGCGCCGGTGACCAGGACCGGTCCGCGCCACTCGGGCAGGCCGCCGGGCGCGGTGGGCACGAGGCGCGGGGTGAACGGGCGGCCGGCGCGGATCGCCGACTGCGGCTCGCCGGACTCGACGACGGCGGGCAGCGCGGCGGCGGAGGCCGGGTCGGCGTCCAGGTCGACCAGCGCGATCCGGCCGGGGTTCTCCGCCTGCGCCGAGCGCAGCAGGCCCCACACCGCCGCGCCCGCCGGGTCGGCGTCCACCGGGTCGGTCCCGTCCGGCCGCACCACCACCGCGCCGCGCGTCACGACGACGAGCCGCTGGTCGGGCAGGTCGGCACGGCCGAGCCAGTCCAGGGTCAGCGCCAGCACGCGGGCGACGGCGTCGCGCGCGGCGGCGGCCTGGTCGCCCCCGACCGGCCGCACCTCCGCCAGCAGCGCGTCCCAGGGCAGGAACGTGGTCGCCGCGTCCTCCACGTCGGCGAGCCGCAGCGGCGCGACCTCGTCGAGCGCGCTGTCCTCGTCGCCGAGCAGGGCGAGACCGCCGGACGGCTCCGCGCCGGGCAGCGCCGCGGGCGTCCAGCGCAGCTCGTACAGCGGCAGGCCGCGCTCGGCCGGCGCGCGCACCGCGACCTCGCCGAAGGTCACCGAGCCCACCTCCAGGACCGGCTTGCCCGCCTCGTCGAACGCCTCCAGCCGGTGGCCGTCCGCGGTCGGGGTCAGGCGCACCCGCAGCGCGGTCGCGCCGGACGCGTGCAGCCGCACGTCGGCCCACGCCACCGGCTGCCCAGGCCGGTCGAGCAGCAGCGGCTGGAGCGCGGCCTCGAACAGCGCCGGGTGCAGCCCGTACCGGCCCGCGTCGGCCGCCGCCCGCTCGGGCAGCCGCACCTCGGCGAACAGCTCGTCGCCCCGCCGCCACACCGCCTCCAGGCCCTGGAACGCGGGACCCCGGCCCTGGCCCGCGTCGGCGAGGTCGGCGTACACGCCGTCCAGCGCCACGGCCCGGCCGCCCGACGGCGGCCACGTGTCCGGCGACGGGCCCGGTTCGGTCTCGAACGGGCTGAGCACACCGGTCGCGTGCCGGGTCCACGTGCCGCCGTCGGGCTGGGCGTGCACGGACACGGGTCGGCGGCCTGCCTCGTCCCGCGCGCCCACGACGACCTGGACCCGGACGCCGCCGCGCGCGGGCAGCACGAGCGGCGCGTCGGCGGTCAGCGCGGCCAGCACCGGGCAGCCTGCCTCGTCGCCCGCGCGGATCACCAGGTCCACCAGCGCCGTGCCGGGCAGCACGACCGCGCCGGAGGCGGTGTGGTCGGCCAGCCACGGGTGGGTCCGCACGGACAGCCTGCCCGCGAACACCAGCTCGTCGGAGCCGGCGACGGCCAGCGCCGCGCCGAGCAGCGGGTGCCCGGCGGAGGTGAGCCCCAGGCTGTCGGCGTCCCGCGAGGGCGCGCCGTGCAGCCAGTACGACTCGCGTTGGAACGGGTAGGTCGGCACGTCGGTCCACCGCGCGCCGGAACCCGCGAACACCTCCGCCCAGCGGACGGTGGCCCCGGCGGTGAACAGCGCGCCCACGGCGGCCAGCAGCGCCCGCGCGTCCGGCAGGGCGTCGGCCGCGACGACCCGCGTCACGCCCTGCTCGCGCAACCGGGCGAGGTCGTCGACCGCCGCCGGGCGCAGGTCGTCCTCCGTGACGGCCAGGCCGGTGCGCGGCGACAGCACCGACGTGGTGGTCGGCGCGAGGCTCACCGGGGTGTCCTCGCCGGCGACCAGCGCGCGGGCGGCGTCGAGGTCGAGCGCGCCCGCGACGTGCGCGGCGGCCACCAAGCCCGCGCCGACGCCCGACAGGTGGTCGAACCGCACGCCCCAGGACTCCAGGAGCCGGTGCAGCGCCACGGCCGACGCGAACGCCAGCGCCGCGTCGTCCGGCTCGGGGAACAGCGCGACGGCCTCGTCGTGCGCCGCGGCGTACACCGGGAACGCCGCCCGCAGCTCCGGACCGGCCGGGACGGGCGCGGCGGGCAGCACGAGCGCCGACCGGCAGGGCTCGGCCGCGGCCACGGCGGGCTCCCGCAGGGCGCGCGCCGCCTCCGCGACGTCGGCCGCGACCACCACGGCGCGGTGCGCGAACACCGCCCGCGTGGTGGCCAGCGCGTAGCCGGTGTCCAACAGCGCGGGCGCGTCCGGGCGCTCCACGAACTCCAGCAGGTCGGCGATCCGGGCGCGCAGCGCCTCGGCGGACTTGGCCGACAGCACGAGCGGCACGGCGGGCAGCCCCTTGGCCGGGTGGGACGGCGGCGCGGGCGGCGCCTCCTCCAGGATCACGTGCGCGTTGGTGCCGCTCACGCCGAACGACGACACGGCGGCCCGGCCCGGCCGCCCGTGCTCCGGCCACGGCCGCGCCTCGGTGAGCAGCTCCACCGCGCCGTCGGACCAGTCGACGCGGGTCGTCGGCCGGTCGACGTGCAGCGTCTTCGGCATGGTGCGGTGCCGCAGCGCCATGACCGCCTTGATGATCCCGCCGACGCCGGCCGCGTGCTGGGCGTGCCCGAAGTTCGACTTCAGCGAGCCCAGCCACAGCGGCTCGACGCGGTCCTGGCCGTAGGTGTCCAGCAGGGCCTGCGCCTCGATCGGGTCGCCGAGCCGGGTGCCGGTGCCGTGCGCCTCCAGCAGGTCCACGTCGGACGGCGCGAGGCCCGCGTTGGCCAGCGCCTGCCGCATCACGCGCCGCTGCGCCGGGCCGTTGGGCGCGGACAGGCCGTTGGACGCGCCGTCGGAGTTGACCGCCGACCCCCGCACCACGGCGAGCACGCGGTGACCGTTGCGCCGCGCGTCGGACAGCCGTTCCAGCACCAGCACGCCCACGCCCTCGGCCCACGCGGTGCCGTCGGCCCCCTCGGCGAACGCCTTCGCCCGGCCGTCGGCCGCCAGGCCGCGCTGGCGCGAGAACTCCACGAACATCAGCGGCTTGGGCATCACGGTGACACCACTGGCCATCGCCAGCGTGCACTCGCCGGACCGCAGCGCGCCGGCCGCCAGGTGCACGGCGACCAGCGCGGACGAGCACGCCGTGTCCACCGTCATGGTCGGGCCCTCCAGGCCGAGCGCGTAGGAGATCCGGCCGGAGCCGACCGCCGACGCGTGCCCGGTCAGCAGGTAGCCCTCCGCGCCGTCCTCGACCGCGTTGTCGCCCACCCCGTACGGCTGGGCGGTGAGCCCGGCGTAGACGCCGGTCGCGCTGCCGCGCAACGAGGTCGGGTCGATGCCCGCGCGTTCCAGCGCCTCCCACGACGTCTCCAGCAGCAGCCGCTGCTGCGGGTCCATCGCCAACGCCTCGCGCGGCGAGATCCCGAAGAAGCCCGCGTCGAACTCCGCCGCGTCGTACAGGAACCCGCCTTCCCGCGTGTAGAACGTGCCGGGCGCGTCCGGGTCGGGGTCGTAGAGCCCCTCGACGTCCCAGCCCCGGTCCTCGGGCATCGGTCCGGTGGCGTCGACACCGGCCGCGACGAGGTCCCACAGCGCCTCGGGCGAGTTCGCGCCGCCGGGGAACCGGCAGGCCATGCCGACGATCGCGATCGGCTCGTCGACCGGCCGGGTGGTGACCGCCGGCGGCGCGACCACCGGCGCGGACACGCCGGACAGCTCGCCGAACAGGTGCGCGCCGAGGGCCTGCGCGGTCGGGTAGTCGAACACCACGCTCGCGGACAGCTTCACCCCGGTGCCGGCGGTGAGCCGGTTGCGCAGCTCCACGGCGGTCAGCGAGTCGAACCCGAGCGAGCGGAACGCCACGTCCGGCGCGGCGGGCTCGCCGGCGGCGTGGCCGAGCACGGCCGTCGCCTCGGTCCGCACCAGCTCCACGACGGCGTCGAGCCGCGCGTCCTCGGGCAGCGCGGCCAGGCGCTGGGCGAACGTGCCCGCGTCGGCGGTCTTCGCCGCCCGCCGGACCCTCCGGGCGACCATGCCGCGCAGCACGGTCGGGACCGGGTCCGAGCCGGCCCGCAGCGCCGGCAGGTCGAGGCGGACGGGCAGCACCAGCGCCCGCTCCACGCCGAGCGCGCGGTCGAACAGCGCCGCGCCCTCCTCCTCCGTCATGCGCACCAGGCCGAGCCGGCTCAGGTGGTCCAGCTCGACGTCGGTCAGCGTGGTCTCCATGCCGCCCGAGGACGCCCACAGGCCCCAGCCCAGCGACACGGCGGGCAGCCCCTGGTCGCGGCGGGCCTGCGCCAGCGCGTCGAGGAACGTGTTGCCCGCGGCGTACGCGGCCTGGCCCCGGTTGCCCATCGTGCCCGCCACGGACGAGAACAGCGCGAACAGCCGCAGGTCCAGGTCGCGGGTCAGCTCGTGCAGGTGCCAGCCCGCGTCCACCTTGGGGCGCAGCACGGCGGCCAGGCGCTCGGGCGTCAGCGACTCCACGACGCCGTCGTCGAGGACGCCCGCGCAGTGCACGACGCCCCGGAGCGGCCGGTCGCCCGGTATCGCGGCCAGCACCGCGGCCACCTGGTCGCGGTCGGCGACGTCGCACGCGACCACGTCGACGCGCGCGCCGAGCCCGGCCAGCTCCTCCCGCAACCGGTCCGCGCCGGGCGCGTGCGGGCCGCGCCGGCTGGTCAGCACCAGGTCGCGCACGCCGTGGCGGGTGACCAGGTGCCGCGCGAACACCGCGCCCAGCGCGCCCGTGCCGCCGGTCACCAGCACGGTGCCGTCGAGGTCCGGCGCGGCGCCCGCCGGCCGGGCAGGCGCCATGCGCGGCACGGTCATCCGCCCGGCGCGCACCGCGAGCTGCGGCTCGCCGGAGGCCAGCGCCGCGCCCAGCACGGCGAGCGTCGCCGGGTCGTCGTCGAGGTCGGCCAGCACGATCCGGTCGGGGTGCTCGGCCTGCGCGGCGCGCAGCAGGCCCCACGCGGCGGCGGCGGGCAGGTCGCGGACCGGCTCGTCGGCGGTGGTGCTCACCGCGCCTCGGGTGATGACGACGAGCTTGCCGCCGGCCGCGCCGCGCACCAGGTCGAGCGCGCGGGCGGTGGTCTCGTGCACGGCGGCGACCAGGTCGCCGGACCGCCCGGACAGGACGGCCAGCAGCGTCTCGCCGTCGTCCGAGGCCAGCAGCGCGCGCTCCACCGCGCTGTCGACGCCGACGAAGGTGTACGCGCCCGTGGCGGTGCCCGGCTCGGCCGCCACCCAGTCGACCACGAACAGCGCGTCGGACGGCCCGGTGCGGGCCGGCTCCACCTCGCCCTGCCGGGCGGTCAGCGAGCGCACCTCGGCGACCGGCCGGCCGGTCGCGTCCGCGACCTGGAGCGAGCAGGAGTTGCCGCCGTCCGCGACGACCCGCGCGCGCAGCGCCGTCGCGCCCGCCGCGTACCGGCTGATGCCGCTCCACACGAACGGCAGCAGCAACCGGAACCGCTCGCCCTGCGCGGTCATCGCCGCCACGATCTGCGGGTGCAACGCGGCGTCGAGCAGGCCGGGGTGCACGCCGTAGCGCTCGGCGTCGGCGTGCGCGTGCTCGGGCAGCCGGACGTCGGCGAAGTACTCGTCGCCGCGCCGCCACAGCGCCCGCATCCCCTGGAACAGCGGGCCGAACGCGTAGCCGGCGGCGGCCATCCGGTCGTAGAGGCCGTCCACGTCGGGCACCGGCTCCGCGCCCGCCGGCGGCCACTGGGTGAAGTCGAAGGCCGGTTCGGGCGAGGCGACGCCCAGGGTGCCGGTGGCGTGGCACACCCAGTCGTGCGCCTCGTCCGGTCGCGAGTACACGCCGAACCCGCGCTGCCCCGCCTTCGGCGGGCCCAGCACCACCTGGGTGGTCACGTCCGCGCCGGCGGGGATGAGCAGCGGTGCGGCGACGACGAGTTCCTCGATGCTCGGGAAGCCGACCTCGTCACCGGCGTGCCCGACCATGTCGATCAGGGCGGTGCCGGGCACCAGGACCCGGCCGCCCAGCTCGTGGTCCGCCAGCCACGGGTGGCTGCGCCGGGACAGGCGGCTCGTGAACACCACGTCCTCCGCGCCCGCCACGGCGACCACGGCGTCCAGCATCGGGTGCCCGACCCGCGCCAGCCCGGCGGAGGCCACGTCCGCCGACCCCGGCGTGAGCCAGTAGTGCTTGCGCTGGAAGGGATACGTGGGCAGGTCGATTCGCGCGGGCGTGCCATCGGCGGTGAACGACTGCCGCAGCACCGCTTCCCAGTCAACTCCATCCACAGTGGACAGACCGGCGAGCAGGGCTTGTGTCTGGGGTTTGTCGCGGTGCTGCAACGCGGTGAACACCACGTCGTCGAGCACGTCGGAAGCCAACGTGGTCAGCACCGCGTCCGGCCCGACCTCCACGAACTGCGACACCCCCGCCGCATGCAGAGTCGTGACATGGTCGGCGAACCGGACGGGTCGACGCACATGCTGCACCCAATAATCGACCGAACACACCTGCTCCGCCGGTGCCGCCATCGCGATCACCGGCTCGGAGAACGTCACACCGCCCAACACCTCGGCGAACTCGGCCAGCATCGGGTCCATCAACGGCGAATGGAACGCATGACTGACCGACAACCGACTCGTCTTACGACCCCGCCCGACGAACACCGCCGCCACCCGCTCGACCGCATCCTCCACACCCGACACCACCACCGACACCGGGCCATTCACCGCCGCCACACCCACCTGCGACTCATACCCGGCCAGCGCCTCCAACACCTCCGCCTCGGACGCCCGGATCGCCACCATCGCCCCGCCCGACGGCAACCCCTGCATCAACCGACCCCGCGCCGCCACCAACCTGCACGCGTCAGCGAGCGAGAACACCCCCGCCACATACGCCGCGGCGACCTCACCGATCGAATGCCCCGTCACGACATCCGGAACAACACCCCACGACGAGACCAGACGGAACAACGCCACCTCGAACGCGAACAACCCAGGCTGCGTCCACCCCGTCTCATCAAGATCAGCCACACCATCGAAAACGACATCCCTCAACGACCCCGGAAGCAGGCCCTCGAACCCGGCACACACCTCGTCGAACGCCGAGGCGAACACCGGAAACACTTCATAGAGTTCCCGACCCATACCGGGGCGTTGTGCGCCCTGACCGGTGAACAGGAAACCCACCCGGCCACCCCGCGCCACACCGGCACCCGCACCAGCAGCCACCCCACGCAACCCGGACACCAACCCGTCCCGGTCCGCACCGAGCACGACGGCGCGGTGCTCGAACACCGACCGCCCGCTCGCCTGCGCCCACGCCAGCTCCAGCGGTGACGCCTGCTCGGCCACCGGCAGCAGGCGGGCGGCCAGGTCGCGCAGCGCCTGCGGCGTGCGCGCGGAGACCACCAGCGGCAGCACCGGCAGGCGCGTCCCGACCGGCTCGGCGGCCGGTGGCGCGGGCGGCTCCTCCACGATCAGGTGCGCGTTGGTGCCGCTGATCCCGAACGACGACACCGCACCGCGCCTCGGCCGATCACCGGCCGGCCACGGGCGCGGCGACGTCAGCAGCTCCACCGCGCCGGACGACCAGCCGACCACCGGGTTCGGTTCGTCCACGTGCAGGGTCTTCGGCATCACGCCGTGCTTCATGCCCAGCAACAGCTTGATGACACCGCCCACGCCGGCGGCGGCCTGCGTGTGCCCGATGTTCGACTTCAACGAGCCCAACCACAGCGGCTCATCGCGGTCCTGGCCGTAGGTGGCCAGCAACGCCTCGGCTTCGATCGGGTCGCCCAACCGCGTGCCCGTGCCGTGCGCCTCCACGACGTCGACCTCGGCGGGCGTCAGCCCCGCGTCGGCCAGCGCACGCCGGATCACCCGCTGCTGCGACAACCCGTTCGGCGCGGTCAACCCGTTCGACGCCCCGTCGGAGTTCACCGCCGAACCCCGCACCACGCCCAAAACGCGGTGCCCGTTGCGCAACGCGTCCGACAACCGCTCCAGCACCAGCACACCCGCGCCCTCGGCCCAGCTCGTGCCGTCGGCGGCGGCGGCGAACGCCTTCGCGCGGCCGTCCGGCGCGAGTCCGCGCTGCCGCGAGAACTCCACGAAGTGACCGGTGGTGCCCATCACGGTCGCGCCGCCCGCCAGCGCGAGCCCGCACTCGCCCCGGCGCAGCGCCTGCGCCGCCAGGTGCATGGCCACCAGCGACGACGAGCACGCGGTGTCGACCGTCATCGCGGGGCCTTCCAGCCCGAGCGCGTAGGCGACGCGACCGGACGCGACGCTCGCCGCGCCACCGGTCAGGCCGAACCCGTCGCCGTCGCTGTCCGCGCCGGCGCCGTAGCCCATCAGGATCAGGCCCGCGAACACGCCGGTGTCGGTGCCGCGCAACGACTTCGGGTCGACCCCGGCGTCCTCCAGCGCCTCCCAGGACGTCTCCAGCAGCAGCCGCTGCTGCGGGTCCATCGCCAACGCCTCGCGCGGCGAGATCCCGAAGAAGCCCGCGTCGAACTCCGCCGCGTCGTACAGGAACCCACCGCCGCGCGCGTAGCAGCGGCCCGGCTTGCCCGGCTCGGGGTCGTAGAGCCCGTCGACGTCCCAGCCCCGGTCGCGGGGGAACTCGCCGATGGCGTCGCCGCCCGCGGCGAGCAGCTCCCACAGCCGCGCGGGCGAGGCCACCCCGCCGGGGTAGCGGCAGGCCATGCCGACGATCGCGATCGGCTCGTCCGACCCGGCCGCGACCGGGCCCGCCTCCTCGGCCGCGCCCTCCTCGCCGACCAGCTCGGCCAGGATATGCCCGGCCAGCGCGGACGCGGTCGGGTAGTCGAACACGACGGCCTGCGGCAGCTGCACCCCGGTGCTCGCGGCGAGCCGGTTGCGCAGCTCCACGGCGGTCAGCGAGTCGAACCCGAGCGAGCGGAACGCCAGGTCCTCGGCGATGCGGTCGGTCGCGGTGTGCCCCAGGACGGCGGCGGCCTCCGCGCGCACCAGGTCGACCACGAGCTTGCGGCGGGCCCGCGCGGGCATGGTGAACAGCCGCTCGGCCAGCGAGCCCGGCCCGCCCGAGCCGGTGCGCGCCCGTCGGCGGGCGGTGCGGGTGACCAGGGCGCGCAGGACCTGCGGCACCTCCTGGCCGCGCAGCACGGCGGTGTCGAGCTTGACCGGCAGCACGGCGGCGCGGTCGGCGGCCAGCGCGCGGTCGAACAGCCCGACGCCGTCCTCGGCGGTGATCGGCTTGAGCCCGGCCTGGACGAGCCGGGCGTGCTGCTGCTCGGACAGCCCGGCCGCCATGCCCTCGGCGGAGGACCACAGGCCCCAGCCGAGCGAGGTGGCGGGCAGGCCCAGGGCGCGGCGGTGGTGGGCGAGCACGTCGAGGAACACGTTGCCGGCGGCGTAGTTGGCCTGGCCCGCGCCGCCGATGGTGCCCGCGTAGGAGGAGAACAGGACGAAGGGGCCGACACCGCCGGCCAGCTCGTGCAGGTGCCAGGCCGCGTCGACCTTGGGCCGCAGCACGGCTGCCAACCGCTCGGGCGTCAACCCGGCCACCACACCGTCGTCCAGGACGCCCGCCGTGTGCACGACACCGCTCAGCGGGTGCTCGGCGGGGATGCCCGCCAGCAGGCGTTCGAGGGCGGCGCGGTCGGCGGTGTCGCAGGCGGCGATCTCGACCTCGGCGCCGGCCGCGACGAGGTCCGCGCGCAGCTCCTCCGCGCCCGGCGCGGCCGCGCCTCGGCGGCTGGTGAGCAGCAGGTGGCGCACGCCGTGCGCGGTGACCAGGTGGCGGGCGAACAACGCGCCCAGCAGGCCGGTACCGCCGGTGATCAGCACGGTGCCGGCGGGGTCCCACCGGGCCGGCGTCGGCGTCGCGGTCACGGTGCCCACACGTGGCACCGCCACGCTGTCCACACGTGGCACCGCCACAGTACCCACACGTGGCACCGCCACGGCGACCACGCGCGGCACCGCCACGGCTCCCCCGCGCACGGCGGCCTGCGCGTGGCCCGCGTCGACCACGGCGGGCAGCAGCGCGGCGGACGCGGGGTCGTCGTCGAGGTCGACGAGGAAGACCCGGTCGGGGTGCTCGGACTGGGCGGACCGCAGCAGGCCCCAGGCGGCGGCGCCCGCGAGGTCGGTGGACTCGTCGCCGGTCACGGCCATCGCGCCGCGCGTCACGGCGACCAGGCGGACGCCGTCGGCGGACACGACCCGCTGCACCACGTCCAGCACGTCGGCCGTGGTCCGGTGCACCGAGCCGATCACGTCGCCGCCGGCCGGCTCGACCGGGAGCACCAGCACGCCCGCGCCGGCGGAGACCTCCGCGACCCGCTCGACCGGGACGGCGGCGGCGACGGCGTCGCCCACCGAGGCGTTCCGGGCGGCGTCGCCCACCGAGGCACCCACAGCGTCATCCACGGCGTCACCCGCGCCGACGCCGGGCAGCAGCGCCCACCGCCCGGCGGGCGTCGCCCGCGCTACGTCCACCGGCGTCCACGCGACCTCGTACAGCGAGTCCGCCCGCGTCTCCGCGACGGCGACCTCGCCCAGCTCGACGGTCGCCTCGACGACCGGTCCGCCGGTCTCGTCGGTCGCCCGCAGGCGGTACCCGCCCGCCTCCGGGCTCAGGCGCACGCGCAGCGCCCGCGCGCCGGACGCGTGCAGCGCCACGCCCGTCCACCCCACCGCCTGCCGCACGGGGCCCTCGCCGAGCAGCGGGTGCAGCGCGGCGTCGAGCAGGGCGGGGTGCAGCTCGAAGCCGTCGGACGCCGAGTCGGGCAGCCGCACCTCGGCGAACAGCTCGCCGCCCCGCCGCCACAGCGCCTCGACGCCCTGGAACAGCGGCCCGTAGCGGTACCCGGCGTCGGCGAGCCCGTCGTAGAAGCCGTCCACGGGCACCGGGTCGGCGTCCCGAGGCGGCCACACCGGGTCGAGGTCGGGCGCGGTGGCGGTCGCGGCGAGGACGCCGGTCGCGTGCCGGGTCCAGCCCACGCTCGCGTCCTCGTCGTCCGGCCGGGAGTGCACGGCGAACGTCCGGTCGGCGTGCACCACGACCTGCACGCGCACGGCGTCCCGCTCGGGCACGACGAGCGGCGCCTCCACGGTCAGCCGCTCGACGCCCGCGCGGCCCACCTCGTCGCCCGCCCGGACCGCCAGCTCCACCAGGGCGGAGCCGGGCACGGCGCACACGCCGCCGACGACGTGCTCGGCCAGCCAGCCGTGCGAGCGCGCGGACAGCCGGCCGACGACCACGACCTCGTCGGCCCCCGCGATCGACACGACCGCGCCCAGCAGCGGGTGCGCGGCGTCGACCAGGCCGACCGCGCCCACGTCGTGCGCGGGCGTCTCGGTGAGCCAGTAGTCCTCGCGGTCGAACGCGTAGGTCGGGACGTCGGCCCTCGGCCCCGCGCCGAACACGGCGCTCCAGTCGACCGCCACGCCCTGCACCCAGGCCCGCGCCAGCGAGTCCTGGAACCGGCTCGGGCCGCCGTCGTCGCGGCGCAGCGAGCCGACCACCACGACGTCGTCGCCCAGGGCGTCGGCGATGGTGGTGGTGAGGCCGGGGTGGGGGCTCAGCTCGACGAACGTCCGGTGGCCCCGCTCGGCCAGCGCCGTGATCGCCGAGTGGAACAGCACGGTGCGGCGCAGGTTGCGGTACCAGTAGTCGGCGGTCAGCTCCGCGCCGTCGAGCAGGCGCTCCTCGACGGTGGAGAACAGCGGCACCGAGCCCGACCGGGGCCGCAGGTCCGCCAGCGCCGCGAGCAGTTCCTCGCGGATCAGCTCGACCGACGCCGAGTGGGACGCGTAGTCGACCGGCAGGATCTTGGCGCGCACGCCGTCGGCCTCGCACGCGGCGTGCAGCGCGCGCAGCTCGGCGGGGTCGCCGGACACCACGACCGAGTTGGGCCCGTTGGCGGCGGCCACGGACAGCCCGCCGTACGCGGCGAGCCGCGCGGTCACCACGTCCACCGGCAGGGCGACCGACATCATGCCGCCCTTGCCGGACAGCGCGAGGATCGCCTTGCTGCGCAGCGCCACCACGCGCGCGGCGTCGTCCAACGACAGCACGCCCGCCACGCAGGCGGCGGCGATCTCGCCCTGCGAGTGGCCGACCACCGCCGACGGCTCGACGCCGTGCGCCCGCCACAGCGCGGCCAGCGACACCATCACCGAGAACAGCGCGGGCTGGACGACGTCCACCCGCTCCAGCGCCTCGGCGTCGTCGAGCACCGCGAACAGGTCCCAGTCGACGTGCGGCGCGAGGGCGTCGGCGCAGGCGCGCATCGACTCGGCGAACACCGGCGACGCGGCGACCAGCTCGACCGCCATGCCGACCCACTGCGCGCCCTGGCCGGGGAACACGAACGCGGTCTTGCCGGGGTTGCGGGCGACGCCGCGCACCACGCCGGGCGCGTCGGCGTCCTCGGCCAGCGCCGCCACGCCGGCGCGCAGGCCCTGCGCGTCGGGTGCCACGACGACGGCCCGCTGGTCGAACACCGGCCGACCGGTCAGCGCCCGGCCCACCGCCACCACGTCCGACCCGCTGCCCGCGCCGTCCGCACCGACAGCACCGTCCGCACCGACAGCACCGACGGCGCCGCCAGAACCGACGGCGCCGGCAGCGCCATCCGGACCGACAACCCCGTCGGCACCGCTCCCGACGTGCGCCGACAACCGCGCCGCCTGACCGCGCAGCGACGCCGCGGACTTGGCGGACAGCACCCAGGGCACCACCGGCACCGGCCGCTCGGCCTCGGGCGCGGGCAGCTCGGGCGCCTGCTCCACGATCACGTGCGCGTTGGTGCCGCTGATGCCGAACCCGGACACCGCCGCCCGGCGCGGGCGGTCCAGCTCCGGCCACGGCCGCGCCTCGGTCAGCAGCTCCACCCGGCCGGCGGACCAGTCCACCGCGGGCGTCGCCTCGTCCACGTGCAGCGTCTTGGGCAGCAGGCCCGCGCGCAGCGCCATCACCAGCTTGATCACGCCGCCGACGCCCGCCGCCGCCTGCGTGTGGCCGACGTTGGACTTCAGCGAGCCCAGCCACAGCGGCCGCCCCTCGGGCCGCTCCTGCCCGTAGGTGGCCAGCAGCGCCTGCACCTCGATCGGGTCGCCCAGCCGGGTGCCGGTGCCGTGCCCGTCGACCAGGTCGACGTCGGCGGCGGTCAGGCCCGCGTCGGCGAGCGCCTGCCGGATCACCCGGCGCTGCGAGGGGCCGTTGGGCGCGGTCAGGCCGTTGGACGCGCCGTCGGAGTTGACCGCCGACCCGCGCACCACGGCCAGCACCGGGTGCCCGTTGGCGATCGCGTCGGACAGCCGCTCCAGGACCACCATGCCCGCGCCCTCGGACCAGCCGGTGCCGTCGGCGGCGGCGGCGAACGCCTTGCAGCGGCCGTCGGCGGACAGGCCGCGCTGGCGGGAGAACTCGATGAACGTGTCGGGCGTCGGCATGACGGTCGCGCCGCCGGCCAGCGCCAGCGAGCACTCGCCCGCGCGCAGCGCCCGCGCCGCGAGGTGCACGGCGACCAGCGACGACGAGCACGCCGTGTCGACGGTCATCGACGGGCCCTCCAGGCCGAGCACGTACGACACGCGCCCGGACGCGACGCTGGCCGCGCCGCCGGTCACGCCGAAGCCCTCGCCGCCCTGCTCGTCCGCGCCCAGGCCGTAGCGCTGGCCGCGGTGCCCCATCAGCCCGGCGAAGACCCCGGTGGGGCTGCCCTTGAGGCCCTGCGGGTCGATGCCCGCGCGCTCCAGGGCTTCCCAGGAGGTCTCCAGCAGCAGGCGCTGCTGCGGGTCCATCGCCAGCGCCTCGCGCGGCGAGATGCCGAAGAACCCGGCGTCGAACCCCGCCGCCTCGTGCAGGAAGCCGCCCGCGCGGGCGTAGAAGCGGCCGGGCAGTCCGGGTTCGGGGTCGTAGAGGCCGTCGACGTCCCAGCCGCGGTCGCGCGGGAACTCGCCGATGGCGTCACCGCCCGAGGACACCAGCCGCCACAGGTCGTCCGGCGTGGCGACACCGCCGGGGAACCGGCAGGCCATGCCGACGACCGCGATGGGGGCCGACGCCGCGCTCTCCACCTCGTGCAGCCGGTCGCGCGCGTCCTGCAGCTCGGCCACCGCCCGGCGCAGGTACTCGCGGAGCTTGCCCTCGTTCTCCATCGTGGTCGCCACCTCCGGTGCAGGCCCCCAGGCCGTGAGCAGGCACGGGCGGCGGACCGGCAGGCACCGGGCCGACGCGCCACGGGGCAATCCAACCCGGACGGCGCGCCGGTTCGTCGGTGCTGGAACACCAAAAGAGGGTGGCGAAACTGGTGTCGTCGGCTAGGACACGCGGGTCGCCGCGGTGCGACGATCCTCCAGGTGACCGTCTCCCGGCAGCAGGGCGGCGGTCCCGTCGGCGACCGGGTCGAGCGTCACCGTGGTGACGTGCGGCCTGCCCGCGCCCCACTCCGGGCGGCGCAGGAACAGGCCGGGGTCGGCGGCGGTGACCACCAGCAGCGGCACCGGCCGCGGCGGGCCGAGCAGCTCGCCCACGAAGTCGCACAGCGCGTCGTCGGCCAGGTGCAGGTCGTCCACCAGCACGGCGAGCGGGCGGCGGCACAGCAGCGCGGCCACCAGCTCCCACCAGTCCTCGACCAGCGCCTCGTCCCCGTCGTCGAGCGCGCCGCCCACCGCGTCCACCACGTCGGTGAACGCCCGCAGCCGCGCCGACAGGCGGATCGCGGTGTGCCGGTCGCGCACCGCGTGCAGCACGGCGCGGTGCAGCTTGTCCCGCGCCGTCACCGGGCCGTCCTCCGGCGCGACGTGGCAGCACGCGAACAGGACGTCCCGCCGCAGCCGCGCGGTGGCCGCGGCGGTGAACCGCCGGTCGGGCAGCCGCAGGCCGACCGCCGTCCTGGCCGCGCGCCGCTCGAACGCCGCCAGCAGCCACGACTTGCCGGTGCGCGGCGCGCCCAGCACCGAGACCAGGTGCGGCCTCCCGCAGCCGCGCGCCCGCTCCAGCACGCTGTCGAGCACGTCCAGCTCCGGGCCCCGGTCGGCGGCGGGCGGCCCGATCCGCCGCGCGGGTCCCCCGAACGGCACCCCGTGGCGACCGCCCTGCGGCGAGCCGATCACCGCGCGGGTCCGGTCGCACACCGCGATCTCGTTCGCGTCCGCCGACAGCACCAGCGACTCGCACTCCACGAGCAGCGCGCCGCCGATGTCCAGCGCCGAGGGCCGGTCCGCGGGCGGCTCGCCGGTGGCCACGGCGACGCGCAGCACGTGCCGGGCCGAGTGCGGTGTCGTCGGGTAGCAGAGCCGGTCGCGCACCGCCACCGCCGCGCGCACCGCCCGTTCGGCGCAATCGACCCGGTCCGGCTCGTCCGGGAACACGGCCAGCGACATGGTGCCCATCGACTGGGTGAGGGTGCCGCCGAACAGCGCGACCTCCTGGGTGACTGCGGTGACCACGTCGGCCAGCACGCCGTCGACCACGTGCCGCAGGCCCGCGCCGACCTCCACGCCGATCAGGATGGCGCTCACCCGCGACGGCGCGACCGGTCGCGGCAGCAGGTGCACGGGACCCTCCGGCCGGGGCGGCGCCGCGCCGGCGCGACCGGCGCCCGACCCGGCCGCCAGCAGCGCCGGGTCGTGGGCCAGGATGGCGTGCTGGAGCAGCCGCAGGTCGCGCCCCGGTTCCAGGCCGAGCCGCTCGACCAGCGCGGACCGCACCCGCCGGTAGACCGACAGGGCGTCGGCCTGCCTGCCGCTGCGGTACAGCGCCAGCATGAGCTGGTGGCTGAGCCGCTCGCGCAGCGGCTCCGCCTCCGCGACCTCGGTCAGCTTCGCCAGCACCGCCAGGTGCCTGCCGTTGGCCAGCTCCGCCTCGAAGTAGTCCTCCAGGACGTCGAGCCGCAGGTTCTGCACGGCGGTCAGCTCCGCCCAGCCGTACCCCGCCTCCACCAGGTCGGCCAGGGCGGGACCGCGCCACAGCGCCAGGGCCGAGCGCAGGATCTTGGCCGCCGCCCTGGTGCGGCCGGCGGCCAGCTCGGCGCGGCCCTGCTCGGCCAGCTGCTCGAACTGGAACAGGTCGATCCGCTCGGGCTCCACCCGCAGCAGGTAGCCGGGCGACCGGGTGAGCAGGGTGGGCGAACCACCGGCGCGCTGGTTCTCGGCGAACACCACGCGGAGCCCGCGCACGGCGTTCTGGAGCACCTTGCGGGCGGTCGGGGGCGCGTTGTCCTTGCCCCAGAGCCCGTCCAGGAGGGTGCTGGTGGCCACGGCCTTGTTGGCGTGCAGCAGCAGCAGGCCGAGGGTCGCCCGCTGGCGACCACCGCCCAGCTGCGCCCGCCGCCCGGCGCCCTCGGCCTCCAGCGGGCCAAGAACTCGAAAGTGCATCCGTCCCCCTGCGCTCCCGTCGCGTGCCGGGGTGGGTCGGACCGCGCCGGTCGGACGGCCCGGGGCTCACCCCGTCGTGCCTTCGCCCGTCCCGGTACCCGCACGCGGCGGGACCCTCAGGTCGACGACCACTCGACCGGCGCCTCGCCGCGGCGGTGCAGCTCGGGGGCGAACACCGCCATCGTCGTCGGCGCCTGCTGCGAACCCGGGACCAGGTGCAGGCGTTCGATGCCCACTGTGCCGGCATCCGCGCCCGTCGTGTCAAACCCGGCGAGGCATTCACAACCGGCGGGCGCGAACCCCGCGAAGCGGTAGGCGACCTCCATCATGCGGTTGCGGTCGGTCCTGCGGAAGTCCGCGACCAGGTGCACCCCCGCCCTGGCCGCCTGGTCGACCAGCCAGCGCAGCAGCACCGCGCCCGCGCCGAAGCTGACCACCCGGCACGACGTGGCCAGCAGCTTGAGCCGCCACGCCGCCGCGCCGCGCTCGACCAGCATCACGCCGACCGCGCCGTGCGGCCCGAACCGGTCGGCCAGCGAGATGACCAGCACCTCGTGGTCGGGGTCCGACACGAGCGCGCGCAGGGCCTCGTCCGAGTAGTGGATGCCGGTGGCGTTCATCTGGCTGGTGCGCAGGGTCAGCTCCTCGACCCTGGACAGCTCGGCTTCCTTCGCCTTCCCGATGCGCATCACCAGCTCCAGGGTGCGCAGGAAGTCCTCGTCGGGGCCCTCGAACCCGGCGCGCTCGGCGTCGCGGCGGAACCCCGCCTGGTACATCTCGCGGCGGCGGCGCGCGTCGACGGTCACCACCTGCGGGCTGAAGTCCGGCAGGTGCAGCAGCTCCTCGGCCTGCGCGGCGTCGAAGCAGCGCACCTCGGGCAGGTGGTGGGCCACCTCGGCCCGCTCGGTGGGCATGTCGTCGATGAACGCGATCGTCGACAGGGCGAAGTTCAGCTCCTCGGCGATCTCCCGCACCGAGTGCGACTTCGCGCCCCAGTGGATGCGGGGCAGCACGAAGTACTCGGCGACGCCTAGCTTCTCCAGCGTCGCCCAGGCGTGGTCGTGGTCGTTGCGGCTGGCGACGGACTGGAGCACGCCCCGCGCGTCCAGTTCGACGACGGTCTTGCGCACGGCGTCGCTGAGGCGGACCTCGCCGTCCTCCAGCAGGGTGCCTTGCCAGAGCGTGTTGTCCAGGTCCCAGACGAGGCACTTCACGAGCGGCCGGTCGGCCATGATGGTTCCCCCGGTGGTCACGGTGTGGGTGCGCGCTCAGCAGGTGGCGGCGGCGTGCTCCGCCAGGATCAGCTGGCTGATCTCGGTGCTGCCCTCGATGATCTCCATGAGCTTGGCGTCGCGGTACGCCCGCGCCACGACGTGGCCGTCCACCGCGCCCGCCGAGGCGAGCACCTGCACGGCCGACGCCGCGCCACGCGCCGCGTTGCCCGACGCGACGTGCTTGGCCAGCACCGCCGCGGCGGCTTGGCGCGGCGACCGGGCGTCCCACGCGGCGGCGGCCTCGGCGCAGGCGTGGGTGGCGGTGCGCTCGGCGACGTACAGCTCGGCGACGTGCCGCGCCACGAGCTGGTGGTCCAGCAGCCGCGCGCCGAACTGCTCGCGCCGCTTGGCGTGCCCGACCGCGGCGGACAGGCAGGCGCGCAGGATGCCGACGCAGCCCCACGCCACGGACAGCCTGCCGTAGGTCAGGGCGATGGTGGTCAGCATGGTGATCGGCTGGCCGGCCGCGGCGAGCACGGCGTCCGCCGGCAGCCGGACGTCGTCCAGGGTGACGGTGGAGTGGCCCGCCGCGCGGCAGCCCATCGGGCTCGGCACCCGCTCCACCCGCACGCCCGGCGCGGACGTGGGCACGACCACCGCCGCCGCGCCGCCGCCGTAGCGGCCGAAGACCACCACGACGTCGGCGTAGGCCGCCGCGGTGATCCACGTCTTGACGCCGCGCACGACCACGTGGTCGCCGTCGGGGCGGATCTCCGCGGCGACGGCGGCCAGGTCGCTGCCCGCGCCGGGTTCGCTGAACGCCACCGCGGCGAGGTCGCCGCCGGTCAGCCGGGCGAGGTGCTCGGCGCGCTGCGCCCGGTCGCCGAGCCGCTGGATGGTCCACGCGGCCATGCCCTGCGAGGTCATGACGCTGCGGAGCGAGCTGCACAGCGCCCCGGTGTGCGCGGTCAGCTCGCCGTTGGCCGCGCCGGACAGCCCGAGGCCGCCGTGCTCGGCGGCCACCTCGGCGCACAGGACGCCCTTGGCGCCGAGGCCGCGCAGCAGCTCGACGGGGATCGCGCCCGCGGTGTCCCAGCCGTCGGCGGCGTCGCCGACGGTCTCGGTGACGAGCGGGGCGAGGTCGTCAGGCACCGGGCTGCCCGTCGCGCAGGCGCGTCACCAGCGCGCTCATCGAGCGCACGGTCCGGAAGTTGTCCAGCGCGAGGTCCGGTCCCTCCACCGCGACGTCGAAGGTGCTCTCCACGAAGACCACCAGCTCCATCGCGAACAGCGAGGACACCACGCCGGACGCGAACAGGTCGACCTCCGGCTCCCAGCGCAGCTTGGTCTTCGCGGTCAGGAACTCCTGGATCCGCTCCTCGATCGCGGTCTCGGTCAGGGTCGCCGACTCGGTCATGCTTCCTCCCGGTTCACGTCTTCGTCCTGCGGGCCAACGTGATGCCGTCGGCCATCGGCAACAGGCACAGCTCGACCCGGTCGTCGGTGCGCAGCGCCGCGTTGAGCGCCCGGATCGCCTCGGTGTCCGCGTCCCGCGCGGCCGGGTCCACGACGCGGCCGAAGAACAGCGTGTTGTCCAGCACGATCAGCCCGCCGGGGCGCACGTGGGCCAGCGCGTCCTCGTAGTAGCGCGGGTAGCCCGCCTTGTCGGCGTCGATGAAGACCAGGTCGAACGAGCCCGGCCCGTGCTCGGCGAGCAGGTCGGCGGTGGTCCGCGCCGCGTCGCCGATGCGGAGGTCGATGCGGTCGGCCACCTCGGCCCGCGCCCAGTACCGGCGGGCGACCCTGGTCCACCGCTCGCTGATGTCGCACGTGACGAGCCGCCCGTGCGGCGGCAGGGCGCGGGCCATGCACAGCGCGCTGTAGCCGGTGAAGGTGCCCAGCTCCAGGACGCGCTCCGCGCCGACGAGGCCCACCAGCAGCGCGAGGAGCTGGCCCTCCTCGGGCATGGTGACCATCGAGGCGAGCGCGGGCATCGCGGCGGTCTCGCCGCGCAGCTCCCGCAGGACGTCGTCCTCGCGCACGGAGACCTCGCGCACGTAGTCGAGGACGGTCTCGGTCAGCTCCACCTGCCCGGCCATCAGGCGGTCCCGTACTCGTAGAAGCCGCGGCCGGTCTTGCGGCCGTGGTGCCCCTCGGCGACCTTGCGCAGCAGCAGCGCGCTGGGTTTGCAGCCCTCGTCGCCGGTGCGCTCGTAGAGCACCCGCAGCGAGTCCACCAGGTTGTCGATGCCGATGAGGTCGGCGGTCTTGAGCGGGCCGGTGCGGTGGCCGATGCACTGCTCCATCAGGGCGTCGACGTCCTCGACGGTCGCGCGGCCCTCCTCGACCACCCGCGCCGCGTCGTTGATCATGCGGTGCAGCACCCGGCTGGTGACGAAGCCCGGCCCGTCGTCGACGACGATCGGCTTGCGCCCCAGCGCGTCCAGCAGCGAGCGCACGGCCGCCATCGCGGCGTCGCCGGTCCGCGGGCCGCGCACGACCTCCAGCGTGCCGATCAGGTAGGCGGGGTTCATGAAGTGCACGCCGACCAGGAACTCCGGTCGCGGCACCTGGCCGGCCAGCTCGTCGACGGGGATGGACGAGGTGTTGGTGACGCGCAGCGCGGTGGGCGCGACGACGGCGGCGATGTCGTTCTGCACCTTCACCTTCAGGTCCGCCGCCTCGGTGATCGCCTCGATGACGGCGGTGGCGTCGGCGGCGGCGTCCGCGGCGTCCGCCAGCGCCAGGTCGCCCACCGGCCCGTCGTGCGGCAGCGCGCCCATCATGCGGGCCGTGCGCAGCTCGTGGCGCACTCGCGCCCGCGCGGCGGCCAACCGCTCCGCGTCGACGTCCACGAGCGTCACCGGGACGCCGCGCCCGATGGCCAGCGCGGTGATGCCCACGCCCATCGTGCCCGCGCCGAACACCGCGAGCCGGTGCCCTGGGCCGTCGGTCATCGTTCCCCCTTGCTGCTGGTCGAGGTCGCTCATCGAGGTCGCTGGTCGAGGTCGCGGAGGGCCCGCGGGGCTCCCCGGCGGGTGGCTGCTCCAGCGAACACCACGGGGCGGTCGCGGCGGGTGCGCCGGGGAACCAAATCGCGATCTCCGATCTGGCCCTCGGTGCCAGTACCGGCGCGGAGGCCCCGAACTACGCTCCGACGTCAGTCTTCCGCTGAGTGAGGGGTGCCATGGCCGAGATCGACCCGGTGCACTTCCGGCAGACCCTCGGCCGGCTGCCGACCGGCGTCACGATCGTCACGTCGACCGACGACCGCGGCGAGCCGATCGGCGTGGCGTGCAACTCCTTCACGTCGGTGTCGCTGGACCCGCCGCTGGTGCTGGCGTGCGCGGCGAAGGGCTCCTCGACGTGGCCCGCGATCCGCGCGCGCGCCGCGTTCACGGTCAACGTGCTGGACCGGCACGGCGAGTGGCTGTGCCGCCGGTTCGCGGCGAAGGGCGCGGACCGGTTCGCGGGCGTCCGCTGGACGCCGTCGCCGACCGGGCCGGAGCTGGACGGCGCGCTGGCGTGGATCTCGTGCACGACCGAGGTGGAGCACGAAGCCGGCGACCACGTGATCGTGGTGGCGCGGGTGGTCGGGCTGTCGCAGTCGGGCCTGGCGGGTCCGCCGCTGGTGTTCCACCGGGGCCGCTACGGCTCGTTCTTCCAGCCGGTGATCCGACCGGTGCCCGGCCTGACGGGCTGACCGGCGCACGGCCCGGCCCGGCCCGGCCGGGCGAGCCACCCGGCCGACGGACCGACCGGGTGGCCGCCGGACCGAGCGACCGACGGACCGGCCACCTGGCGCCTTTGCCGGGCCGCGGACCGGTCACCGGGCGGGTTCACCCGATCGACGGACCGACCGGTCCTCCCCGATCCGCCGCGCGCCCGCACCGCCCGCCGCGCCGCCGACCGTCACCGGATGGGGCGAATGCCGCGCACGCCGGTTTCCCCGCGCCGGATCAAGGAATCCTCGTGGCGCGGTCGACCCCGCGTCGACCACCGAGGAGGGACCGACGTGCGCCATCGCACCTTCGTCGCCACGCTGACCGCCGGGCTCCTGCCGAGCGCCGCCGGCGGCGCGGCGGACCACCCCGCACCGGGGCCGCGCGCGGCCGGCGGCGGGCGGGAGCGCCCGCGCCGCCGCGGTGGGCGGCGGCTCCCGACCGCGCGGACCCGCGACCGGCCGCCCGACGCGGGCGCGGCGCTCAGTCGCCGTGCCACGAGCGCCACAGCGCCGCGTACACCCCGTCCCGCCCCACCAGGTCGTCGTGCGCCCCCTGCTCGATCAGCCGGCCCTCCTCCAGCACCACCACGCGGTCGGCGCTGTGCGCGGTCTGGAGGCGGTGCGCGATCGCGATGACCGTGCGCCCCTCCAGGACCGCCGCGAGGGCGCGTTCGGTGTTGCGGGCGGTCGTCGGGTCCAGCAGGGCCGTCGCCTCGTCGAGGACCACGGTGTGCGGGTCCGCCAGCACCACGCGGGCCAGGGACAGCTGCTGCGCCTGCCCGCCGTCCAGCCGGTGCGCGCCGCCCAGCTCGGTGTCCAGGCCGTCCGGCAGCTCGTCCGCCCACGTCGCGCCGACGGCGGCGAGCGCGGCGCGCAGCTCCGCGTCGCCCGCGTCCGGCCCGGCGACGAGCAGGTTCTCCCGCACCGTGGCGCGGAAGACGTGGTGGTCCTGGGTGACCAGCACGACCTGGCGGCGGAGCCGCTCCGGGGCCAGGTCCGCGACCGGCACGCCGCCGACGGAGACCCGGCCGCCGGTCGGCCGGTCGACACCCGCCAGCAGCCGGCCGAGCGTGGACTTGCCCGCGCCCGACGGCCCGACCACCGCCACCCGCTCGCCCGGCCGCACCACCAGGTCGATGCCGTGCAGCACGTCGGGGCCGCCGTCGTAGGCGTACCGGACGCCGGCCACCTCGATCCGGTCGTCGGCGGGCGCGTCCGACGCGCGCCGCTCGCCGCCGACCGCCGCCAGGCCCTCGACCCGCGCGTACGCCGCGCCCGCGCTCTGCAACTGGTCCACCCACAGCATGAGGGTGTCCAGCGGGCCCGCGAGCTGCCGCAGGTACACCGCGGCGGCGACGACGGTGCCCAGGCTCGCCACGCCGTCGAAGTACAGCGCGCCGCCGACCGCCAGCACGCCGACGACGGGCAGCACGTGCGACACGTCCACGGCGGGGAAGAGCACGGAACGCAGCCACAGGGTCCGCAGCCGCGCCCGGCGCGAGCAGTCGACGGCGTCCTCCGCCGCCTGCTCGCGTCGCCGGGCCAGGCCGAGCGCCTCCACGGTGCGCGCGCCGCCCGCGGTGCTCGCGACGACGTCGGCCAGGCGCGCGCCCGCGTCCGCCTCCGCGAGGTACGCGACGCGGGCGCGGCGCAGGTACCAGCGCAGCGCCAGCGCGACCACCACCAGGCAGGCCAGCCCGCACGCGCCGATCAACGGGTCGAGCACGAGCACGGCGGTGACGAGGAACACCGCCTGCACCACGGCGACCAACACCTCCGGCGCGGCCCTGCGCAGGGCCGTGGCGACCACCGCGGTGTCGGTGGTGCCCCTGGCGATCAGGTCGCCGGCGGGCGTGCGCTCCACGACCGACGCGGGCAGGGCGAGCACTCGGTCGAGCAGGCGTTCCCGGACGCGGGCGGCGGCGCGCTCGCCGAACCGGTACCCGACGTGCAGCGCCTGCCGCGCGAGCACGACCTGCCCGAGCGTCGCGACCAGGATCAGCAGCGCCAGCCGGTCCACCTCGCCGAGCACCGCCGGACCCGGCGAGGACTCGACGGCGTCGACGACGCGGCCGAGCAGCCACGGCCCGACGAGGCCGGCCGCGGCGGCGAGCGCGTTCAGCGCGAGCAGGGCGACGAACGCGCCCCGGTCGGCGCGGACGTCCGCCCACGCCGCGCGGCGGACCTGTGCCCCGGTCGCGACCGGCAGCGTCGTGGTCATCGGCCCGCACCCTCCCCGCGGTTACGCGGAACCGGCACACGACAACCCGGCCCGGAACGCACCGGACCGGGACGCGCACCGACCGCCCGCGGGGACGGCGACGCGTCGCCGACCGGCGCCGCGCCACGAACCCCCACGCCGCCCACCGCCCCCGCCCCGGTCACCCGACCGCCTCCTCGGCCACACCACGGGACACCAGCGCGCGATAACCCGGCTCCGAGCGCAACAGGTCGCGGTGCGCGCCCACCGCCCGCACCGCGCCGTCCACCAGGTACACCACCACGTCCACCTGGTCGAGCACCAGCGGCGACGTGGTGGTGACCAGCGTCGTGCGACCCTCGCGCGCCGCGCGCAACCGGCTGATCAGCGTGGCCTCGGTGTGGGCGTCGAGGGCGGAGGTCGGCTCCACCGCGAGCAGGACCTCCGCGTCGGCGCACAGGGCGCGGGCGAGCCGCACCCGCTGGCGCTGCCCGCCGGAGAGGTTGTGGCCGTGCGCGGTGATCCGCGCGTCGAGGCCGCCCGGCAACGCCGCCACGACGTCGGTGGCGACCGCCGCGTGCAGCGCCGCCCGGACGGCGTCGTCGTCCACGTCGCGGCGGCCCGCCACGACCTCGCGCACGCTGCCCGCGAAGAGTTCCGCGTCGTGGTCGGCGACCAGGATCCGGTCGCGCACCCGCCCGAGCGGGACGGCGGCCAGCGGCGCGCCGGCCCACGTGGCGGCGGAGCGGGCGAACCGGCCGAGCCGGTCGACCACCTCGGCGGCGTCGGCGGCGCGGGACGACACCAGCGCCGTCAGCCGGTGCGGCGCGACCTCCACGCCCGAGCCGGGGTCGCGCAGGGTGGCGGGCGACGGCGGCGCGGCGACCGCGGCCGGGTCGTCCGCGTGGTCGTGGGTGAGCGCCAGCAGCCGGACGACCCGGCGGGCGGCGGTCACGGCCCGCGCGACGTCGCCGCCGCCCTCGATGAAGAACGCCACCGGCACCACCAGCACCGCGACGTAGCCGTGCACGGCCACGAGGTCCCCGACGGTGATCGCGCCCGTCGCGGCCGGCCGCGCCGCGAGCCACGTGACGACGGCCAGGAACAGCGCGGGCAGGCCGCCCGCCAGCGCGCCCACCCAGCTCGCCGCCGCGCCGACCCGGTAGCCCCGCTCGCACAGCTCCCGCGACTCGGCGCCGAACCGGGCGGCGTGCCGGTCCTTGCCGCCCAGGCCGTTGAGGACGCGCAGCCCGTCCAGCACGTCGACCAGCCGGGTGGTCAGCGCGCCCTGGTGCTCGCGGTACCCCGCGCCCGTGCGCTCGATCCGGCGCAGCAGCGGGCCGACCGTGACCGCCAGCAGCGGCACGCCGCACAGCACGACGAGCGCCAGCGGCGGTGAGATCGACAGCACCACCGCGGCGACGGCGACGTAGGCGACGACCGCGCCGACGCCCGGACCCGTGACGGTCAGCGACTGCGCGATCACCTGCACGTCCGCGACGCCGATGGCGACGACCTCGCCCGCGTCGACCCGGCGGCCCAGCGTCGCGCCCAGGTGGGCGGAGTGCCGGACCACCGCCCGGATGGTGCGGAACGAGGCGTCCATGCGGACCTTGGTCATGGTGCGGTGCCGGGCGACGGCGAGCGCCGCGCTCAGGACGCCCGCGCCCAGCAGCGCCGCCACCCACACCGCGAGCGCACCGGCGTCACCCGCGACCAGGCCGTCGTCGATCGCGTGCGCGAGCAGGTACGGGGGCACGGCCAGGCTCACCATCCACGAACTGCCCAGCAGCGCGCCCAGCGCGACGCGGCGGCGCTGGGCGGCGACCAGCCACCACAGGAATCGGCCGGGGCCGCGGACGTCCGCCGGTCGTGGCGCGGTGAAGGCTTCTCCCACCGCCTCACCATACTGATCGCCATCCGCGGTTCCCGTCGTGCGGCCCGACGGTGCGCCTTCTCCGCGCCGCTGCCGGCACCCGGCATCACGGTGTCCACAAAGGACGGTTCTCGACCGGGGACCGCGCACGGGGATTCCAGGGGCATCTCCGGGAGTGACCGCGACGGCGGGGTACCGCGACGGCTCCGACCTCAACCGGACGGCGCGGTACCCCGGTGTCGCGCGGCGCCACCTGTCCTCGACCACCCTCCGGATCGCCCGGTGACGCCCAGCCGACACCCGTCCGCGTCGCCCGTTCCCCCGGCCTCCCTTGGGGTTCACTCACACGAGTGGATTGACCGCCCATAGCCGCTTTCCGCGCAACGGATCAGGTCAGGTGTGCTGCACTCGGAGGACGGCAAGACACCACACGACGAACGAGGAGGTAGACATGTCCGTACGCACGCCAGTCCGTCCGATCGTGACACCGGACGAGGTCACCGAACTGATCACCGCGGCCGTCGAGCCGGAGGCCGCCATCGCCGATCCCCCGCTGGCGACCCGGCCGGCGAGCCTGCTGACCCTCCTGCTGACCGCTCCCTCGACACCGAAGGAGCCGGGGAAGCGGTGACCGCGGAAGGCAGCGTCGGTCGATTGTCCTCCGCGGACTCGGCCGCCGCGCTGGCCGGCCACGTGCTCGGCGCGCTCGTGGAGGGGAGGGCGGCGCAGGTCGCCGACTTCCTCGACTCGTGCGCCGACGTCGTGGCCGGCCTCGGCGCGGTCCGCGTGGCGAGCACGGACGTGTTCGCGCCCCACCTGCTCGCCGGCCACCCCTTCGAGGCCCGCGACGCGGTGGTGGTCGCGGACGCGTTCGGCGCGTTCCCGCCCGTGTCGGAGCCGGTGACGCACGAGCAGCGCGTGATGGCCTGGCGGGACTGGGCCACGACCCGCCTGCTCGACCGCCTCACCGGCGACCGCTCGTCCGCGCCGGACCCGTCGTCCGCCTGGCCCGCGTCGCCGTGCGCGACGGGCGTGCCCGGTCCGTGGCCCGAACCGGCGGCCGACCGGCCGGGCGCGTCGTGCGCGACGGGGACGCCGGGCGACCCGGCCGACGTGCTGGGCCCGGTCGAGGAGTGGCCGCGCTGGTCGGCGGTGGTGGCCCAGCTGTACCCGCTGGCCCTGCCGGGCGTGGACGGGCCCGTGGTGGCGGCCGTGTCGCGCGAGCCGCTCGCGCTCGCCAGGGGCACCACCCGCGCGGTGCTGCGCCGCGACCACGCCACCGCCGCCCGCCTGGCGCGGTGGGTGGCGCTGCTCGGCGACCGCGTGCCGCTCGACGTCCACGCGCTGCTGACCCACCTGCGGCTGCACGCGGGCACCGGGGCGCGGCTGCTGCTCGACCTCGCCGTGGCGCGCCGCCTGGCGGCGCACCCGTGACGACGGGCCACCGAGGGCCCGCCGCGCGGCGCGGTGGCGCACGGACGGCGGCTCGCCGCGCACGCGTCGCGGCGGCCACCCCCGGCCGGGCGCCGACCACCTCGGTCGCCACGCCGGGCCGCACCTCCGGCACCACCGCCATGCCCGGTCGCTCCCCCGCCACCACGCACACTCCCGACCGCCCTGCCGCCACCACGCGCGCGCCCGGCCACTGCCCCACCACCACGTGCATGCCCGGTCGTGCCCACGCCACCACGCGCACGCCCCGTGCCGCTCGTGTCACGGAGGGTGCGCCCCACCCCGCACCCACCACGGCGGGCACACCCGACTGCGCACCCGTCCCGGCGGAGGAGGCGTCATGACGGTCGCACCGGTCGCGCACACGGCGCACGGGGTCGCGACCCGCGCCCTGGCGTGGCTCCACGAGCACCGCGCACTCGGCGGTTTCCAGGACGACGCGACGGCCGACCTCGACGACCCGGACGGCGTCTACAAGCCCCTCGGCGAGGCGTCGCTGGCGGCGTCGATCGTGCTCCGCGAGGGCGTCACGGGCGGCACCCAGCTCCGGCACGCCCGTGAGCTGCTGGACTTCTGCTGGGCCCAGCTTCGGCACGGCGACCTGCTCTACGAGCGCCAACTGCGGCACACGCTGCTCACCGACCCGCTGGAGGTGTACGCGCCCTTCGCCCGCGCCGGCCACCGCCACCAGGCCCTGGAAGAGGTGCTGGCGCACACCTCGGCGGTCGATGCCATGACCGAGGTCGTCCCGAACCGGCGGATCGCCGTGGCGAACGCGCACCGCACCGTGGGCATCCCGCGCGACGACGACTGGGACGCGCTGGCCGGCGCCACGTGGCTGGGCCGCGCACCCGAGCCGTGGGCGATCGACTGGCACACCGCGTACTGCGCGACGCACACCGTCTTCCACCTCACCGACTGGGGCGCGCACCCGGACGGCCTGCCCCGGCACGTCGTCGACCACCTGACCGCCTGGCTGCCGGTGTGGTTCGACGTCTGGGCCGAGGCCCGCCAGTGGGACCTGGTCGGCGAGCTGCTGGTGGTCGGCGCGTGCCTGCCCGAGCCGCGCGTCGACCCCGCCGAGTGGGCGGTGTTCGCGGCGGCGCAGCAGGCCGACGGGCTCGTGCCGCGCGACGGCGACCCGGTGGCGGGTGACGCGACCGAGCGGTTCCGCGACCACCAGCACACGGGCGTGGTCGCCGTGCTCGCGGGCACGGTCGCGCTGTCCCGGCTGCTCGGGTCCGCCCGGTGACCGCACGCGGCCTCGACGGGCTGCTGGCCTCCGCGCCGGGCGCGGTGGTGGGCGTCCACCGGTGCGGCGTCGACGTGTTCCTGGCCTCGGGCGGCACCGCGCTGCGCCGGCCGCGGCCGGTCGACCCGGCCACGCGGTTCGAGATCGGTTCGGTCACGAAGGTGTTCACGGCGCTGCTGCTGGCGGAGCTGGTCCAGCGCGGCGAGGTGCGGCACGACGACCCGGTGGACCGGTACCTGGGCACGCGCCTCGGCGACGCCGTCACCCTGGAGCGGCTCGCCACGCACACCTCCGGCCTGCGCCGCCTGCCGCCCGGCCTGCTCCGGGCGGCCGTGCCGACCTGGCGCACGGACCCCTACCGCGACTTCGGGCCCGCCGAGTTCGAGGTGGCGCTGCGACGGGCCCGGCCACGCGGCCACCACCGCGTGCGGTACTCCAACTTCGGCGTCGCCGCCCTGGGCCTGGCGCTGGCGCACGCGGCCGAGCGGCCGTTCGAGGACCTGCTGGCGGAGCGCGTGACGCGGCCCCTCGGCCTGACCGACACGGGGTTCGGGGTGGCGCCGCAGGCCACCGGCCACCTGCGCGGCCGACCGCGCCCGCCGTGGACGATGCCGGGCATGCCCGCGGCAGGCGCGCTGCGCTCGTCCGCGCGCGACCTGCTCGCGCTCCTCACCGCGCTGCTGGACCGGCGTCCGGAGTCGCTGGCACCCGCGCTCGCCGACGTGGTGACACCGCGCGCCACGACGCCCGACGGCGACCGCGTGTGCCTGGTGTGGAGCCTGCGCCACCGCGCCGGGCACGACCTGGTGTTCCACGCCGGCGCGACGCGCGGGTTCACCGCGTTCGCGGGCTGCTGCCCGCAGCGCCGCACCGCGCTCGTCGCGCTGACCAACACGGGTCCGACGCTGCGGTCGCCCTTCGTCCAGCTGTCCTACGAAGCGTTGCGCGCCTTGGCCGACGAGCGGCACGGGCGGGAGACCCCGGCCGGGCGGGCGGCCGTCGGCACCGAACCGGCCGTCGGCACCGAACCGAGAGCGACCACCGAACCGACCGGCGCGGCGCGCGGCCCATCCCGGCCGGCGCCGTGACGGCCGTCGTCCACAAGCGCGCCGCGTTCCGTCCACACCGGACGGCGTCCGACCGGACCACATCGGAATGTCCACAAAGCACGAGAATTCACGAGCGCCACTCGCATTGTCGACCGGCGGCGGAACGCGAACACGAATACCTATCACCATGACGCGACGTGACATATTCTCGATCAACTTCGCCGGCGACACCCACCACTCACCAATTAACCACCCGAATGGGCTGTATCCAGCGTCAGGCATGACGTTCCGTGACATATCTCGGACCCCGATACACCCATCCCGGTTATTCTTCCTGCCGAGGCGACTATGGTGGTACCGTCGCCATATGGGGAGGTGATCTACCGGTAACCCCGCGCCCCATTCCGGCTCGGCGCGGCGAATTGCACCGGTGATCATCACAAGCGCGTATCGCAGCTCAAGGAGAAGTGTCCATGCTGGTGCTTCCTTCGTTGGCCGACCCTGCCGCACTGCGGGACTGGCACGGCACGTTCCGCGCATTCCGCGAGCACGACCGGGTCCACTGGGACGAAGGGGCGGGCACGTGGCTGGTCACGCATTACCACGACGTCGTCGCCGCGCTGCACAACGACCTGCTCGACTCGTGCGGACCGACGTCGTTCATGGGCCTGTTCCCACCCGCGGAACAGGAGGAGTTCCGCGACCTCCAGGCGTTCTACGAGAGCTGGATGGTCTTCTCCGGACCGCCCTACCACCAGCGCGTCCGCAGCGCCGTGCAGGGCGTGCTGACCCCGCGCGCGGTCGCCCGGCGGCGGGCGGAGGTCCGCGCGACCGCGCGGGCCCAGCTCGACCTGGCCCGCGACGGCGTCGTGGACTTCTTCGCCGACTTCGCCCGGCCGCTCGCGATCTCCGTCATCTCCGAGGTGCTCGGCATCCCGTCCGACGAGTGGGACGTGTTCTCCCGCTGGTCGCACGACCTGATCGCGTTCATCGGCGCGCCGCGGCCCGAGGTCGAGAAGGCGCGGATCGCGCGGCGGGCCTACGCGGAAATGCGCGAGTACGTGCTGGACTTCACCGCCGCGCTGCGCCGCGCGGGCCGCACCGACAACCCCCTGCTCGCCGTGGAGCCGATCGGCGAGCACGCCGTCGTCGGCACGTTCGCGCAATTCCTGACCGGTGGCTGCGACCCCATTTCCTCGGGCATCGCCAACACGGTCGTCACCATGCTCCGCCACCCCGACCAGACGGCGCGGCTGCGCGCGGACCGCTCGCTGCTGCCGACGGCCGTCGAGGAGTTCCTGCGCTACGAAGCCCCGTTCACGCTCGCGCCGCGCGTCGCGCGCGAGCCGGTGACCGTCGCCGACCGGGAGCTGCCCGCGGGCTCCCGCGTGATGCTGATGTTCACGGCGGCCAACCGCGACCCGGCGGTGTTCCGCGACCCGGACCGGGTCGACGTCGGGCGCTCGCCGAACCCGCACCTGGCGTTCGGCAAGGGCAACCACTACTGCATCGGCGCGGGGCTCGCACGGCTGGAGATGGCCGAGACCATCGACACCCTGCTCACCGAGGCCCCCGACCTGGCGCTCGCGGGCGACGTGGAGTGGACCGCGAGCCTGGGCCTGCGCTCGGTGGCCAAGCTACCCGTCACCGTCGGGCGGTGAGCGCCGTGGACTCGCCGCGCGCGCCGTACCTGAGCACGCTGCCCGAGCGGTTCTTCCGCTACCTGCTCTTCCGGTCCGGGCTGCCGTACCCGGTGGTGCGCAGGCTCGCGCCGATCCTGGTCGGCAAGCGCCGCCGGGAACGCCGCATCCACGACTTCCGGATGGCGTTGTCGCCGCAGGACATCCTCCAGACGCGGCTGCTGCTCGACGGCGTGTGGGAACCCGTCCTCACCCGGTGGTGGGCGTTCCTGTCCGCCCGCTCGTCCGTGGTGTTCGACGTGGGCGCGCACTGCGGCTACTACACGCTGTTCGGGCACAGCGCGAACCCCGAGCTGGAGGTGCACGCGTTCGAGCCGAACGCCGAGCTGTGCGCGGACGTGTCCGCCAACCTCGCGCTCAACGGCATCGACGCGCGCGTGCACCTCAACCAGGTCGCGGTCGGCGGCTCCACCGGGACCACGCGCCTGTACGTCCGCGACATCGAGCCCGCCGCCGCCAGCCTCAACGAGCTGGACGTCTACGACCGCACCATCCCGGTCCGCAGCACCAGCCTCGACGCCTACTGCGACCAGCACGGCGTCGACCGCGTGGACCTGTGCAAGTTCGACATCGAGGGCGCCGAGCTGGACGCCGTGCAAGGCATGCTGGAGGGCCTGCGCGCGCACCGGTACCGGTGCCTGGTCCTCGAAGTGCACGCCCTGTTCATGCCCGAGGGCGGCCCGCGCCGGATGCTGTCGACGTTCCGGCAGCACGGGTACACCGTCCGCCGGATCGGCGAGGACGGCGCCCGGCCGCTGGCGGAGCGCGACCTGGACTTCGACTTCGACCAGTGGCTGGTCCTGTCGCCCGAGGCGGAGGAGGAGCTGGCCGAGTTCCGCGCCGGCGACCTGATCCGCGTCCCACCGCGCTTCGCCGCCATCTACGAGGGCGTGTCCTGGTCGCCGGCGACCATCCGCTGACACCCGCACGCCACCGCCACCCAAGCCAAGTCGAGGTCCGGAGGTTGTTTTCGTGCTGCTCGTGCTCGCAGGACTCGGACCGTACTTCAAGAGCCGCGACGACCTGATCGGATCGTTCTTCGACCAGGTGGCCGCCCCGACCCTGGAGGAGACCTACCGCGACGGCGGACAGCCGGGCTTCCGGCTGGACAGCCTGTGCTTCCGCGGACCCGACGGCGAACGGCACGCGCTGCTGCGCCCGGAGCTGAGCGGGTCGCTCTCGCTCGCCGCCGGGCGCTTGCGGACGATCGAGCGCAGACCGATACCCAGCCTCGTCGCGTTCACGCTCGGCTCGATCCTGTACCACGCCGGGCTGGACCACGAGCACCTGCCGCTGGAGTCCATCTGGGCCGAGGAGGCCGAGCCGCGCAGCGGGTCGATCGACCTCGTGCTGCTCTCCACGACCTTCATCTGCGACCGGTACACGCTGGCGCGAGCGGTCCGCTGGATCACCACCCGGTACCCCGGCGTGCCGATCGTGCTGGGCGGGCAGTTCACCAACCTCAAGTACCGGTTGGTGCTGCGCGACCACCCCGAGGTGACGTGCGTGGTCCGCGGCGACGGCGAGGTCGCGCTGCCCGCCGTCGTCCGGGCGATCCGCGGCGGCGGCGACCTCGGCGCGATACCGAACGTCGTGTACCGCGAGCCGGACGGGTCGATCGGGCAGACCGGGGTGGAGTACGTCGACCTCGACGCGCACCCCTCCCCCGTGTTCCCCGGCGAGCTGCCCATCGTGCCGTACGAGTCGATGCGCGGCTGCCCGTTCTCGTGCAAGTTCTGCTCGTTCCCCGCCGCGTCGCCGAAGTGGCGCTACAAGTCGGCGGAGAAGATCATCTCGGACTGGCGGGACTACTGCGACCACAACGGCACCGTGCACATCCGGGCGATGGACTCGACCTTCACCGTGCCGCCTCGCCGGTTCCGGCAGCTGCTGCGCGAGCTGCCCGGCGAGGGCATCGGCTGGGAGGCGTTCACCAGGGCCAACTCGCTGGTCGACCAGGGCGTGGTGGACGCGCTGGCGGCGGCGAACTGCCGCTGGCTGTCCATCGGGTTCGAGTCGATGAGCGAGAACTCCCTCGCCCACATGGACAAGCGCGTGCGCGCCTACCAGAACCGGCGGGCGTTCGAGCTGCTCAAGGACAGCGACGTCGGCTACCGCATCTCGTTCATGGCGGGCTACCCCGGCGAGACGCCGGAGGACTTCCGGGAGACGCACGACTTCCTCGTGCAGGACTACCAGGGGCACTTCCAGCTGTACGTGTTCTCGTTGCAGGACGAGACGATGCCGGTCTGGCAGGACGCCGGGAAGTTCGACATCCGCGTGTCGGACCTGGAGAACCCGGACTACGCGTGGTCGCACGTCGGCATGGACGTGGAGACCGCCCGGTCGCTGCGCCGGAACGCGCTGCGCGAGGTCCGCTGGCGCAACGACAAGGCGGTGGCGCTGCTGTGGCAGACGGACTACCAGAGCCCCCTGCTGCCGCACCGCTCGGCGGAGGTGAACTACCGGGTGGAGAAGCTCGTCGAGCGCGTGGGGATGCTGCCGCTGGACCACCCGTCACCCGCCGAGGGCGTGCCGCTGCTGCGGTCGCTGCTGGCGGAGCTGGGTGAACTGGGCGTGCTGGTGGACGAGGCGGCGACCGCCTCCCCGTCCGAGGGCCGCGTCCTCGCCTGAGCGGTCCGCGCCGACGCCCTGCACCCCTCGGCTCCGAAGCCCTTCGAGTCCTTCAAGTCCTTCAAAGCAGCGGGACCACGGCAGAGGAACCACGGACCCAACGCGCCCGGAAGCCGCAACCTTCCAGGCACGTGGCGTCCGTGCTCACCCTGCTGTGGTCCCGTTGCTCCAAAAACCAAGCCTTGACGCCCTCCACCCCTCCAGAACCGAAGTCCTTCGGAGCAACAGCACCATCGCGGTCCACATGCGACGGTCGCCTGTCGGGTGCCGTGGATCAGCGGTTCGGGCCGTCCAGCGGTGGCAGGTCCAGGGCTCGTGCCGCCCACGGCAGCGCCGTCCGCAGCTGCACGAGCTGGATCGCCCGCACACCGGGCGCGGTCGGGATCACCGGCAGGCCGGCGCGGGCCGCGAAGAAGCCCGACACGTGCGCCGACATCGCCGGGTCGAGGTCGGCCACCTCCTCCGGCTCCGGGCCGCCCTCCGCCCGCAGGCTCGGCAGCCAGAACGCGATGTCGAACTGCGGGTTGCCGACCGCCGCGTGGTTCCAGTCGAACAGCACCGCCCGGCCGTCGCGCAGGCACAGGTTGTCGCTGCGCACGTCCAGGTGCAGGGTGGCGTCGCCGGCCAGCGCGTCCAACGACGCCGCCGCCACCAGCACCGGCAGCGCCCGGTCCAGCCACGCCGCCGTGCACAGGCCGAGCGACAGCAGCGGCTCCGGCCGCCGCGCCACCTCCGGCCAGCCGTCCTCGGCGTACTGCGTCGCGTCCAGCGCGCCGAGGCCGGCCGGCGTCGGACCGCCGTGCAGCTCCTCCAGCGCCGCCAGCACGGCGTCGACGGCGTCCGGCGTCCACGGCGGCGGCCACACCGCGTCCGAGAGGTCCTCCAGCACGAGCACCGGCGACTCGCCGTCGTCGTCCCAGCCGAGCAGCTGGGGGAAGAACTTGCCGCGCAGCCGCCGGTACACGGCGTGCTCCGCGCGCAGCCACGACGCCGTCTGCCGATCGGTCGCGTACTTCACGAAAACCGAGCGGCCGTCCTCCGTGCGCACCACCCAGCGCATGTTCGGCGCATATCCGCGATCACTCACCCGGTGCGCGTCCACGACACCCGAACCCACGATGCGCCGCACCCGTTCGACTTCCGCCTGGCCGAGTCGCATGATCGCAGGCTACCGGTTCACCGGCGCCAGAAGTCGAGCGGATCGCGGCCGGGCCGGAACCCGCACGACTCGACCATCGCGGCGGCGAGGTCGAAATTGTTCCCGACGAGCCACGGCACGTGCGCATCACTACCGAAAGACACCGCAGTGCCCCCTTCGAGGTACCACCAACGGACTATTTCCGCGACGAGTTGCGGACCACCGGTGTTCACTTCGAGCACCCGCCCCGATCTCGCCAGTGCCCGCAGCACCTCGCGGTATTCCTCCTCGAATCGCGCGGCCTCGAACGCGCCGGCCCGCGCGGGCCAGAACCGGATGGGGTAATCGACGTGCGCGAGCACCTGGAACCCGCCGGCGGTCTCGATCATCCGGACGGTTTCCGCGAGGTAGTCGCGCAGCAGCGCCTCCGGGTCGCCGGTGCGGAACAACGTGCGCAGGTAGACGACGTCACCACCGGATTCGAGGGCGTGCAGCGAACCGAGCACCCGGTCGAACCGGGTCGTCGCCAGCAGCCCGGCCACCTCGTCCTTGAACAGGTGCGGCTCGCCGGTCTCGACGCCGGACAGGATGCGCAGGTCCGGGAACTCCCACCGGCACCGGTCGAGGTGGCGCCGGTAGTCGTCGACGTCCAGCCAACCCGAGTGCGCGTGCGCGCCGATGGTGCGCGCCGACGGGTCCTCGGCGGCGGTGTCCGGGGTCGTCCACCGGGTGAAGTCGGCGTGGTCGGTGAACGCGATCGCGGGCAGGCCGAACTCGACGGCGCGCTCGCAGCTGCGGCGCATCGAGCCCTCCACCGCGTCCCAGGAGCACTGGGTGTGGACGTGGTTGTCGGCGGGCAGCGTCACGAGTGGACCATCCCCATCGCGGTCAGCCGCGCGAGCAGTTCCGCGACGGCGTCTTCAGGTGTACCGCCGGTGGTGTCGATGCGCACCTCGGGCGCGTCCGGCGGTTCGTACGGCGAGTCGATGCCGGTGAAGTCGGCGATCTCCCCGCGCCGCGCCCGCCGGTACAACCCCTTGGGGTCACGGCGTTCCGCGACCTCCAGCGGCGCGTCGACGTGCACCTCGCAGAACTCGCCCTCGGCGACGAGGGCGCGGGCCAGCCGCCGGTCCGCCGCGAACGGCGAGATGCAGGCGACCAGGACGACGAGGCCGGCGTCCACCATCAGCCGGGCGACCTCGGCCGTCCGCCGGATGTTCTCCACCCGGTCCGCGGCCCGGAACCCGAGGTCGCTGTTGAGCCCGCAGCGGAGGTTGTCGCCGTCGAGCAGGTAGGTGTGGACGCCGCGCGCGTGCAGGCGCTGTTCGAGCAGGTTCGCGATGGTGGACTTGCCGGAGCCGGACAGCCCGGTCAGCCACACCACGCCCGGCCGGTGCCCGTTGCGCAGGCGGCGGGCGGCCTTGCCCACGTCGGTCCGCTGCCACGACGGCCCGGCGCCGGGCCGCGCAGGCTGCCGCACCATGCCCGCGCCGACGGTGGCGTTGGTGACCGGGTCGAGCACGAGGAACGCGCCGGTGCGGCGGTCGTCCTGGTACCGGTCGAGCGCCACCGGCTGGTCCACCTCGACGTCGACCAGCCCGAGGTCGTCGCACGCCAGGCCGGCGGCGGGCACCTGGTCGAGGGTGTCGACGTCGAGGCGGTGCCGCAGCGCCCGGACGGAGCCGCGCACCAGCCGGGCGCCGATCCGGATCGCGTAGCGCCGGCCGGGGAACATCGGCTCCTCGTGCAGCCACACCAGGTGCGCCTGGAACCCGTCGGTGACCTCGGCGGGCGACTCGGGGTCGCACAGCAGGTCGCCGCGCGCGACGTCCACGTCGTCGGCGACGGTCACGGTGACCGACTCGCCGGCGACGGCCTCGTCGTCCTCACCACCGTGCACGGCCGTCACCGCGGTCCGCTGCCCGCCGGGCAGCACCAGCACGGGGTCGCCGGGGCGCACCGCGCCGCTGGTGATCCGGCCGCAGCAGCCCCGGAAGTCCGGCGGCACTTGGTTGACGTAGCGCACCGGCAGGCGGAAGCAGCGGTCGCCGCCGCGGTCGGTCGCCGGGAACGACTCCAGCAGCTCCAGCAGCGCGGGGCCCTCGTACCAGGGCATCCGCGCGCTGCGCGTGCCGACGTTGTCGCCGAGCGGCGCGCAGGTGGGCACGACCTCGACCGCGGTCAGGCCGAGCCGGCGCGCGAACTCGCGGTAGTCGTGGGAGATCCGCTCGTGCGCCGCGCGCCCGTAGTCGACGAGGTCGACCTTGGTGACGGCGACCACGACCGCGCCGACGCCCAGCAGCGCGGCCAGGTGCGTGTGCCCGCGGACCTCGCGGGGCAACGACTTCCGCGCGTCGACCACGATGAGCGCGACGTCGGCGGTGGACGCGCCGGCGACCAGGTCGCCCGTGCGCCGCTCGCGGCCGGGCACGTCGGCGACGACGAACTCGCGCGTGGCGGTGGCGAAGCGCCGGTGGACGACGTCGCCACGCTCGCGCTCGGCGGCCGGGCCGTCGAGGAGCAGGGCGTAGTCGGGTCCGCCGCCGCGCCCGGCGGCGTCCGCGCGCACCGCCGCCAGGCGGTCCTCGCGCGCCGCGCCCGCCTCGTAGAGCAGGCGGCCGAGCAGCGTGCGCTTGCCGTCGCCGACACCACCGCACGCCACCAGCCGCAACAGGTCCCGGTCGGCGGTACCCGCGCGCGGCGGCAGCGCGTCACCGGTGTCCGGGTCGACCACCGCCGTCATCGGAAGCACCCCTCTCGCTCCTCGGACTCCGCCGGACCGACGGCGTCGTGATCGACCCCGCCGCCGCGCCCCGCCGTGCCGGCGGTCTCCCGGACGATGTCGGCCGCGGTGCGCGCGTCGCTCTCGACCGCGGCGCTGAGCGGGTAGCAGCCCAGCGCGCGGACCCGCACCAGCCGCCGCTCCGGCCGCTCGCCCGGCCGCAGCGGCATCCGCTCGTCGTCCACGACGACGAGCCCGATGTCGCGCCGCACGACCGGGCGCTCGGCCGCGAAGTACAGCGGCGCGACCGGGACGTCCTCGCGCGCGACGTACTCCCAGACGTCCAGCTCGGTCCAGTTCGCCAGCGGGGACACCCGCACCGTCTCGTCGGGCGCGGTGCGGCAGTTGTAGAGGTCCCACAGCTCGGGCCGCTGCCGCCGCTGCTCCCGCCCGCGGGCCCGCGGCGCGAAGACCCGCTCCGCCGCCCGCGAGCGCGGCCCGTCGCGCCGCGCGCCGCCGACGGCCGCGTCGAAACCGTGCTCGTCCAGCGCCTGTTGGAGGCCCTGCGCCCACCACATGTCGGTGTGCACGGCCGGTCCGTGCGTGAAGGGACCCACGCCCAGCCGCACGCACTCCGGGTTGCGGTGCACGATCAGGTCGAGCCCGAGGCGGGCGGCGGTCCGGTCCCGGAACTCGATCACCTCGCGGAACTGCCACGTGGTGTCCACGTGCAGCAGCGGCAGCGGTGGCCGGGCCGGGTGGAACGCCTTGCGCGCCAGGTGCAGCAGCACCGAGCTGTCCTTGTCCATCGAGTACAGCAGCACGGGCCGCGCGGCCTCGGCGACGACCTCCCGGAGGATGTCGACGCCCTCGGCCTCCAGCGCGCGCAGCCGCGTCAGCGTCCGCACCGGCTCGCTCCCTCCCCGTCCTCCCGGCCGGCCGTCAGGGCTTGACGCCCTGCGCGACGACGAACAGCATGTGGTCGACGAACCGCCCGTCGGCCTCGCGCACGGCGTGCAGCGCGCGGAACGCGGGCGAGGCGTTGCGGTACACCTCCCGGATCGCCTCCCGCCGGCTCTCCTCGATCGCGCCGTTGTCCGACCACGCGTCGACGTCCTCGACCGACGTGTGGCGCTCCAGCCGCACCGGGTCGCAGCCCGCGTCGGCCAGCAGCCGGCGCAGGTCGTCGGGCAGGAAGAAGTGGCGGCGGACCGGGTTGCGCAGCCGGAGGATCTCGAAGTACTCGTCGCGGTCGGCCGCGTCGTACGCGCACAGGTTGACCAGCACGACCCGGCCGCCGGGCCGCACCACCCGCACCATCTCGCGCGCCGCGTCGGGCAGCGTCATGAACTGCACGCCCTGGCGGCACACCACGGCGTCGAACTCGCCGTCGGCGAACGGCAGGTCCTCGGCGGGCGCGATGACGAGCCGGTCGAGGTGCGGGCGCGCCTGCTCGGCCATGCCCTCGGTGATGTCGACGCCGGTGACGTCGACGCCCGCGCGCTTGAACACCCTGGACACCAGCCCGGTGCCGCAGGCGATGTCGAGCACGCGCTGCCCCGGCCCGACGTCCGCCATCCGCAGCGTGAGCCCGCCGAGGGCGTCGTCGGTGCACCAGGAACTCGACCTGTCGTACTTGCCCGCGCGGGCCGTGAAGTGGGAGACGACCTGGTCCTGGTCGATCACGGTGACTCCGTCCTCGCTGTGTCGGTGGGTGCGGCGAGCCGCCCGGCCGCCGGTCGGCGTCGGCGCAGCCCGGCCTTGAGCCGGAGTCGGCGCACGGTGAGGTCCCGCGCCAGCCGACGGGTGTAGTTGCGGTCCTTGCGCAGCGAGCGGAACTCGACGGCGCAGCGCAGCACGGCCGACCGCGCGGCGCGCACCGCGAGCAGCGGCGTCGCCGTGCGCTCCGCGTCGGGGTCGACGGGGTAGCCGAACCGCTCCTTCAGGTCGGCGGTCACCTTGTCGACCAGCAGCAGCTCGTGCCGGGACAGGTTGCCGCGGTACGCGCCGACGTGCCTGGCCGAGATCGGCTCGGCGGTCTTGCGCCACGACTCGGACAGGTGCGCGGTCTGCCGGGCGGCGGTGGACCGGTGGTGCTCGAACATGGCCGGGTCGGCGCGCTCGCCGAGGAAGTCGCACAGGGCGGTGATCTCCTCGCGCGGCCGGCGCACCAGGTCCTCGTAGCGCAGCAGCCGCACCACGTCCGGGCCGTGCCGCCGCAGCGCGGCCAGCCCGCGCCGCTGCTGCGCCGCCCACAGCCGCGCCATCAGGTACGGGTCGCAGTGGCCGAAGACCGAGCGCTTGGCCGACGCGGCGACGTCGCGCGGCTCGCGCACCAGCCAGACGAACTTCGCGTCGGGGTACTCGCGCAGCACGTCGTCCACGTGGTCGACCATGAACGTGCTCTTGCACCCCCAGCGGGCCTTGCCGGTCGAGATCCGGTGCTGCTCGTAGATCGCCGACACCACGCCGAACACCGACGGGGAGGCGGTGGCGACCACCCGGTCCGCGTCGACCGGCCGCGGCCACGGGTGGATGTGCCTGCGCAGCAGCAGGAGCGCGTCCTCGGCCAACGCGCGCCGGTTGGCCGCCACCGCCAGGTCGCCGTAGGAGGCGGCCAGCGGCGCGAGGTAGCGCATGAAGTGCGGCGGGTGCGGCACCGCGATGTTCGGGTGCGAGTCGAGGACCAGCCGCAGCAGGTTCGACCCCGAGCGTTCGGTGCCGACGATGAACACCGGGCTGCTCGACCGGACCGGCGTCACCGCGCCCCGTCCCGCGCGGTGGGGCGCCCTCCCTCGGGGGCAACGCTCATCACGACACCTCCTCCACTGGCGGGGTGTGCCGGCGCGCGCCGGCACACCCGTCGGCCTGCCGGTTCAGGACGCGAACGCCGCCGCGCTCTTCTTCGCGCCGCACGCCATCAGGCTGCTGCCGGCGGCGGCGACCTCGGGCGAGGCGCACTTGTCCAGCGTGAAGCGGTCGGAGTTGGGCACCAGGGGCCCGGCGGCCGAGCTCCACTTGGCCCGCCAGTTCGGCCCCGCGTACGACGTCGACCGCGTGAGGCCGTCGTTCGGCTGCGGGTGGAAGTACTGGAAGTTCTCCGGGTAGTGCTTGAAGTCCATCACCGGACCCGGCTGGTAGGAGTCGTAGACGCGCTTGTAGGCGTCCCGGCAGACCTTCTCGGGCAGGCCGCTGACGTTGAGGAACTCGTCCTCGTGCAGCGCCTGCTCGACCGACAGCCAGTTCAGGTGGTCGATCTCCGACCGGATCAGCTTGGCCTCGATGGCCTGCTGGTACACCGTGGTGCCCGGCATGGCCGAGAGGTACTTGACCCGCGTGACGTGGTTGTAGGTCTCGGCGAACTCGACCATGTGGTCGAGCGATTCCTCGGTCTCGTTCGCGAGGCCGACGATCAACAGCGAGCCGAATCGGACGCCCGCGTCGAAAGTGGTGCGCATCGCGCGCACGGTGAGGTTCTCACTGCTGCCCTTGCGCGCCTCGCGCAGCACTTCGGTACCCAATGATTCCACACCGTAAAGAATGATGTCCGCGCCGGAATCACGCATCGCGGTGATCCGCGGCTGGTCCATGTCGGCGCACCTGGTCAAGCAGGTCCACCGGATGTCGTAATCCTTGACGACATCGCAGATCTCGATCGTCTGCTTGCGGTTGGAACTGAACGTCAGGTCCACGAAGAAGCAGAAGTCGATGCCGTACTGCGACTTGAGCCACGCCATGTCGCGGTCCATCTTCTCCTGGGACTTCGCGCGGACCTGCGGCGTGGTGCGGTAGCAGAACGAGCAGTCCATCTTGCAGCCGCGGCTGTAGGAGGAGATGATCTGCGGCTGGAGGCCCAGCGCGCCGCGGGACTGCGGCCACAGGTCAAGGCGCATCCGCGGCAGCGCGTCGAGGTCCATCATCTGGCCGCGCGGCTTGGTCCGCTGCCAGGTGCCGTCGGGCTTGCCGAAGCAGATGCCCCGGATGCCGGGCAGGTCGCGGTCCCACCGGCCGGCCCGGTAGCTCTCCATCAGTTCGAGGATGGTGATCTCGCCCTCGCTGATCACCGCGATGTCGCACTCGGTGCTCTCCATGAAGACGTGCGGCACGGAGGTGACCAGCGACCCGCCGCAGATGATCGGCACGTCCGGCTCGGCCGCGCGGACCTGCTCCATCAGCTCGCGGCAGAACGGGAAGTTGTCCTCGAACGTGCAGATGCCCAGCACGTCGGTCTGGCCGACGATCTGGTCGTAGGCCGACTTGAGCGGGTCGAGGTCGTAGCGGACGTCCACGATCCGCACCGGGTAGCCGGCGTTGTGCAGCACGGTGGAGATGTAGGTCGCGCCCTCGTAGGGCGAGGTGAGGAAGAATTCCCAGCCGCGCGGCATGGTGAACGGCGACGGTCCGACGACGAGCGTGAAACGGGGCAGCGAGCTGTCCGTCGGCACCGGCTCCGCGTCCTGCTCACGCATTTGCCGCATAAACCGGTGATCCGTCGAGTCGTCGGCGTTCGTGTAGAGCTCCAGCGCCAGGGACTTGCGTGCCATGAGTGGCCCCTTCTCATCGGGTTCGTCGCGCACCGGTGCGACTGGGTTGCTTCGCCCCGGATCGGGAGGCGGTTCAACACTTTCGATGCTGGCACAGGCGAGAAGTTTTGTAAACCACGCGTCCTTATGGCCCCGAGCTGCTCAAACAGTTCGCTCAATTGATCTTACGCACCGCCGCGCGGCAATATAGACGGTGAAGATCAATCATTGTCCAAATGCGTCCCGCGGGCCCCACGCGGGCAGCACGGAATAACCGACCGGGACACCGGGAATAGCGGGCCCAGTGCTCCGGTCAGTTCCGGGTGACGCCGTTGGACGGTTGTCCGACCAGTTCCCCGGCCAGGTCGGCCGCGGCCGGCCGGGTCGGGGGGACGGTTTTCCAGAGCAGCAGCAGGCCGACGGCCGTGGCGGCGCCGACGACCGGGGTCGCCGCCCACCACCCGGCCCGCTCGACCGCGGCGTTCAGCAGGGGCGGGCCGAACAGGGAGCCCAGGCCGCCCAGTTGGGAGAACACCCCGTAGGTCGCGGTGATCGCGCGCGGCCGGCCCGCGACCGGCGGCACCGCCGCGAACACCACGGCGACCAGCAGCCCGTCCACGAACGCGAACAGGCCGAACCCGGCGCTCACCGCGACCAGGCCGAAGGACGGCGTGAACGCGAGGAACACGCCGAGCACCAATAACGCGCCGAGCAGCACCTGGGCGCGCAGCGGGACACCGAGCCGCACCAGCAACCCGGTCGCGAGCCCGCCCGGCACGGCGACCAGCACCACCACGCCGACCAGGCCGCCCGCCTCCGCGACGGACAAGCCCATGCCGCGCACCAGGAACACGGGGAACAGGCTGAGCACCGTCACGTTCAGCGCCACGACGACGGTGAACCCCAGCCCGAGCACCAGCGGCCGGCCGAACTCCCTCGCCCGCAGCGGCGCGCCGTCCCGCTCGGCGACGGCGACCGCGTCCTCCGCGGGCCGCCACAGCAGCGAGGCGACGCCGAACACGAGCACCACCACGCCGACGACCGCGAACCAGCCGCGCCACCCGAGCGCGGTGGCGATGACGCCGCCGCTGAACGCGCCGACGGACAGCCCGACCGGGACGAACGTCGCCCACAGCGACAGCGCGACGGCCCGCCGCCTGCCCGACGCCATCGTGCTGATCAGGCTGGGCGCGGCGGTGCACGCGAGCAGGTAGCCCAGCCCCTCGGCGGTCCGCGCGGCGACCAGCGCCGGGAACCCGGACGTCACCGCGAGCCAGAAGTTGGTCGCGGCGATCACCAGCAGGCCGGTGGTCAGGCCCGCGCGCCTGCCGCGGTGGGACAGGCCGAGGCCGACCACCGCGCCGAGCGCGGCCGCGACCACGTCGATCGTGGAGACGGCCCACCCGACCTGCGCCAGGCTCAGCCCCAGCTCGTCCTGCACGAGCACGGAGACCGGACCGACCTTGCCGTACGAGGCGGCGACCGCGACGCTCGCCACGTAGATGAAACCCAGGTAGCTGATCGGTGCGATGGCCGACCGTCGTTGCGCTGACATCGTCGTGCAGCACTCCCCCCGTGTCGTCGGTGCGGACGGTCAGCTCGTCGGCAGCTGGATCACCTCGCCCGGCCGACCGTCGGGTCGCCCGGTTCCGGCCCACCGCCGGTCGCTCGGCACCGGGCAGCCGAGCAGGTCGAGCGCGCGCACGACCGTGTAGTCGACCAGGTCGCCGATCGTGCGCGGCGCGTTGTAGAACGCGGGCACGGGTGGCATCACCACCGCGCCGATCTCGGCGACCGCGCACATCAGGCGCAGGTGACCGAGGTGCAGCGGGGTCTCCCGGACCAGCAGCACCAGCGGCCTGCGCTCCTTGAGCGTCACGTCCGCCGCGCGCACCACGAGGTTGTCGTCGTAGCTGTTGGCTATGCCGGACAGCGTTTTCACGCTGCACGGCGCGATCAGCATGCCGGTGACGGGGAACGAACCGCTCGACACCGCCGCGCCGAGGTCGCCGTCCGAGTGCACGACGTCGGCCCGCGCCTTGATGTCGGCCACCGGCAGCTCGCTCTCGGCGGCGACCGTCGCCTGCGCCTGCCGGGTGAGCACGAGGTGGGTCTCGACGCCGGTGGCGGCCAGCAGCTCCAGCGCCCGGACGCCGTAGACGACGCCCGACGCGCCGGTGATGCCGACGACAACGCGTTTGCGGTCCACCCGGTCCTCGCCTCCCTCGGCTGTCCGAGCCAGCCGTGTCGCGGGCCGCCCGGCGACCGGGCGAGCCGTGCCCGCCCGATCCGCGCCCTCGTCCCGTGCCCTCGTGCCGCCGCGCCCTCTTTACCGCCGTGCCTTCGTGCCGCCGTGCCCCTCTTGCCGGGCCCCTCTTGCCGGGCCCCTCTTGCCGGGCCCCTCTTGCCGGGCCCCTCTTGCCGGGCCCTCGTGCCTTGCCGCGTCCCGCTCGCCCTCGTACCGCCGTGCTCCCGCCGGTCCCGCCGGGCCGGTGTCAGCCCCGCCCGACCGGTTGCGCCGCCCGTGCCCCGCCCCGCAGGAGCAACCCGCACACCAGCAGGCCGAGCAGCGCGATCGCCGTGATCGCGAAGAACGCGCCGTGCAGCCCGCGGTTCGTCGCCTCGACCGCGCCCGCGCCCGCGTCGAGCGCGGCGGCCGAGCGCCACGTCACGATCGCCGCCAGCACGGCGGGCCCGATCGACTGGCCCACGTTCATGCCGACGTTGAGCAGGCTGGACGCGACACCCTGCTGGTGCTCCGCGACGGACGCCGTCGCGGCCACGGTGATCGCCACGAACGCCACGCCCTGGCCGAACCCGAGCACGGCCATCGCGGGGACCAGGTGCGTGAACAGGCCGCCGCTCGTCGGCAGGAACGCCAGCGCGAGTTCCGCGACCGCGGCCACGCCGATGCCCAGCAGCAGCGTTCGCGTGATCCCGATCCGCCCGAGCAGCGCGGCGCCCGTGGTGTTGCCGACGACCATGAACAGGGTGACCGGGATGAACGCGAGGCCGGCCAGGAGCGCGGAGAGGCCCGCGACCTGTTGCAGGTAAAGGGTGATCGCGAAGAACTGCCCGCCGAGCGTCGCGCCGAAGAACACCGACATGAGGTCGGCGGCGGCCACCGGGCGCGCCCGCAGAAGTTCGGTGTGGATCACCGGGTCGGTGCTGCGCCGTTCGAGCAGCACGAACACCGCCAGCAGCACGACGACGGCCGCCGACCGGAGCGCCGTGTCCGCGACCGGGGCGACCGCGGCCTCGGCGACCGTCCACACCAGCAGCCCCAGGCCCGCGCCCGCGATGAGCACGGACGGCAGGTGGAAGCGCCGGCGCGGGCGGGCCCGGTCCGCGCGGTCGGGCCGGATCGCGCGCAGCGCCCACAGCAGGCAGCCCAACCCCACCGGCACGTTGATCAGCATCACGGACTGCCAGCCGAACGCCTCGGTGAGCACGCCGCCGACCGGGCCGCCGAGCGCCAACCCGCCCGCGCCGGTGATGCCCCACCAGCTCAGCGCCCGGTTCCGCCGCGGGCCCTCCGGGTGCAGCGTCGTCAGCAGCGCCTGCGCGGCGGGCGTGAGGACGCCCGCGGCGGCGCCCTGGAGGCCCCGGCCGACCAGCAGCGCGGCGGGTGTGCCGAGCACGGCGACGACGGACGCCACCGCGAAGATCGCGAGACCGGCGAGCAGCACGCCGCGCCGGCCGAACAGGTCGGCGGCGCGCCCGCCGAGCAGGAGGAAGGCGGCGAACGTGAGGCCGTAGGTCGCCGTCACGTAGGTCAGCTCGCGGTCGGTGAGCCCGAGGTCGCCGCCGAGCACGGGCAGCGCGACGAACACGATGGTGAAGTCCATCGCGATCAGCAGGTGGGCGACGCAGAGCAGGCCGAGCGCGCCCGCCCGACCCGAACCGCCGACGGTCCGGCCGTCGGTGTTGTCGCTCATGGTGCGGAGAACTCCCGTCCGCCGCGGTGGGCGCGCGTGCCGGACCCCGTCCCGAGGTCCGCGCGCGGACGGCGCGGCGTTGCTGTGAGGTGCGACCGGACCCACGTCAGGCCGGGACGGGCGGGAAGCGGTGCCGCGCGCCGGCGGAACGGCCACAATGGACCGCTATCCGCTCGATCCCGCGCGCACCGCGCATCGCGCCCCCCGAAGGCTCGACGTCATTCCGGAACACGGCCCCAGTGACCGAATGTAGGGTTCAAGATAACCGACTGTATCAGAGGATGCTCCACCCGCACACTGTCCTGTCAAGTCCGTCCCCACGAGTGTCACCCATTCGGATCACCGTGCGCCGGGGGCCGTGCTTGACACGGAACACAACGACGCCGGAACAATGCCCGGAGTTGCCGCGCGCCCGCGCGGAAAGATGCCGTGATCGAACCGGAAACGGATTGGGGGCGGTGCGCCCGATGAGCCCATTGCCGGAGTACGACCACGTCGTGTTCATTTCGATCGACACCCTCAGGAGCGACTGCATAGGGGCGAATCCGCACAAGCTCTGGCCGCGCAAGTACCCCGGCCTGCGCGCGCCGGCCACCCCGGCGCTGGACCGTTTGGCCGAATCGGGCGCGTTCTTCCTGAACACCATCTCGGCCGCGCCGTACACGGCGGCCTCGCACGGTTCCCTGTTCACCGGCCACTACCCCCTGCGGCACGGCCTGTACGAGTTCTACAACGGCCGGCTGGGCAGCCCCTCGATCTTCACTTTCGGCAAGGAGGACGGCCGGCGCACGATCCTCAAAGTCGACTTCCCGATCATCCTCGGCCCGGAGCTGGGATTCACCCGCGACGTCGACGTCTACCTGCGGGAGGACGACGACGAATTCATCGAGCAGGTCGTCGACGCCGAGCGCAGCGTGTCGTGCGCGCACTTCGGCGGCGTGCACCTGCCCTACGGCTTCCACAACCTGCGGTTCGGCGGCGACGCCTACCGGGCGAAGGTCGCGGAGCTGGAGGCGGCGCTGCCCGCCGACCTGCCGATCCCGACCGACCAGATCACCGAGACCGTCCGCGAACCGGAGGACCAGGAGCTGTTCCTGCGGTACAAGCGGGTGACCAACCACCTGTACGCGACCGGCGCCTACGACGCGCTGTTCCAGCTGTACCTGGACGGGGTCGAGTTCTTCCTGCGCGAGCGGTTCGAGCCGTTCCTGGAGCGGCTGCGCGCCCGGTTGGAGGCGGTCGGCGCGTCGATGCTGCTGGTGGTGTTCGGCGACCACGGGCACGAGCTGGACGCCGACTCCTACGGCCACCACAACTCGCTGTCCGAGGGCGTGCTGAGGGTTCCGCTGCTGGTCAGCGGTCCGGGCATCCAGCCGGGCCGGTACGCCGAGCGGGTGCGCACGGTCGACGTCGTGCCGACCGTGGTCGACCTGCTCGGCCTCGACGTGTCCCGGCACGGCGGGTTCGACGGCGAGTCGCTGGCGGACGTGCTGCTCGGCCGGGCCGCGCCGGAGGGCCACCGGCCCGCGCTCAGCCAGAGCTACGGCGCGGACACCCGCGAGTTCGTCGCGTTCCAGCGGCGGCAGCTGCGCGGCGAGGAGCCGGGCACGCTGCGGCACGTGCTGCTCGGCGAGAGCGCGCACCTCGGCTCGCGCCGGGTGGTCGCGATGCACCACCGGTACGGCCCGGAGTTCCGCATCGTCCCGGTCGACGAGAAGTGGGTCGAATCCTTCGGGCCGGACCTCGTGCCGGTGGTGCGACCCGACGCGGACGCCGCGGAATTGCTCGCCGCGCTCGATTCGTACAACGCGACGCGCAAACCAGCCGAGGACGTGCCCGCCGACGAATCGCTCCGGAACCAGTTGCGCAGCCTCGGCTACCACATCTGATGCCGCACCCGCCGCGGCCGGGCGCATCGCGGTCCGCCCGGCCGCCGCGCGTTCGCGCAGGTCTACGCGGGTAGCGTGATCGGGTCGCGACCGCTCGACAAGATCCTTTCCCCGCGGGCCGCGCACCGGGCGGCACGCGGGTGAGCTGGAGTTTTCCGCCGGCCGCCGCGCCGAGCACGTCGCCGGGACTCGCGGAGCGCGGATAACGGCTCTTGTCACCGACCGCCGGTGGGTGCACGATCGAGGTGCCGGTCGGGTTCGGCGGAACGGATCGGAAATAGTCCAACGGCCGGTCGTCGGCAGCGGCGGTAATGCGCGTCATCGGTTCGGCGGGCTGCGCGGAACGGTTTCCACCGGGTGACCGGTGTCGACCGCCGGGCCGTGACCGCCGACGACGGGCGTGTGCCCGCCGAACACCGGCGGGCGGTCGGTATGGATATCTCGCCAACGACTCCTCGGCGACGGGATTCGGACATGCTGTCAATCCGGAAAGAGTTCAGCTTCTCCGCGAGCCACATCCTCGAACACCTCCCGGAGGGCCACCCGTGCGGCCGGATGCACGGCCACAACTACGTCGTCGTCGTCGAATTGCGGGCCCCGGAGTCGGACCTGGACAAGGCCGGTTTCGTCCGCGACTACCGGGAATTGGACGGGTTCAAGCGCTGGCTGGACGACACGGTCGACCACCGGCACCTCAACGACGTCATGGCCGGGCTCAACCCGTCGGCGGAGCACCTGGCCCTGTGGATCTTCCGGCGGTGGCGCGACGAGTTCCCCGAGCTGTCGGCGGTCTCGATCAGCGAGACGCCGAAGACCTGGGCCGAGTACCGCCCGCTCGCGGGCTGAGGCGGTGGTCGCGACCACGGCGGCACGCGCGCGGGTCGGTGTCGTCGGGAGCATGGTGCGGGACCGGAAGTGGCTGCGGGCCGACGACCTCGGCCCGCCCGGCGGCGCGCGGGTGTGGCACCTGGTCTCCGGGCACGGCGGCATCGGCCGCAACGTGTGCGAGAACCTGGGCCGCCTCGGCGCGGAACCGGCGTTCGTCGGGCTCACCGAACCGGGCGCGGCGGGCGAGGAGTTCGAGCGCAGGCTCGTCGACTGCGGCACCCGGCTGTTCGTCCGACCCGCCACCGGCGGCATCGGCCGGTTCGACTGCGAGATCGACCGCGCCGGCGAACTGGCCGGGTTCACCATCCGGCTGCCCGCGTCGGGCGAGCTGGGGTGGGACGTGGTGGCGACCGCGACCGACTGGCTGCGCACGGCGGGCATGGTGGTCGTCGAGACCGGCCTGCCCGAGCCGATGCTGCACCGGCTGCGGTCCTGGACCCGGTCGCACGGCGTACCGCTGTGCGGCCTGCCGACCAGGGTCCGCGACTTCGGTCCTCGGTGGACGGTGCTGACCGGCCTGGACCTGTTGGTGCTCAACCGGGACGAGGCCGCCGCGCTGCTCGACCGGCCCGGCGTCGACCCGGCCGAGGCGGCGGTGCGGCTGACCGCGAGGGGGATCGGCACGGTGGTGGTGACCAGTGGCGCGGCGGGCGCGGTGAGCGCCGAGCGGGGCGGGCCGCCGCGCGCCTACCCCGTCGAGACCGTCGAGTGCGCCGACACCACCGGCGCGGGTGACGCGTTCGTCGCGGGCCTGGCCGCCGGGCTCGGCGGCGGTCTGCCGCTGCCCGCGGCGATCCGGCTGGGGCTGCGCGCCTCGGAGGTGACGGTGCGGTGCCTGTGGTCGACGTGCTCGCTGGTGTCCGGGCTCGCGCCGGCGGGGGTGAGGTGCCCGTGACCGCCGCGCGGACCGCCGGCCCGGACGACGTCCTGGTGGTGAACGAGATCTTCGGGCCGACCGTGCAGGGCGAGGGGCCGTCGGCGGGCACGCGGTGCGCGTTCCTGCGGCTGGGCGGCTGCAACCTGACGTGCTCGTGGTGCGACACGCCCTACACGTGGGACTGGAAGGGCGTCAGCGAGCACGGCCGGCCGCACGACCCGCGCGCCGAGCTGCACCCCATGCGGGCGCACGAGGTGCTCGACCGGCTGCGCGCGTTCGGGGTCGGGCTGGTCGTCGTGTCCGGCGGCGAACCCCTGACCCAGCAGCACCGCCTGCGCCACGTGCTGGCCGGGTTGCGCCGCGCGGGCGTCGAGGTCGAGGTCGAGACCAACGGCACGATCCCGCCGAGCCCCGAGCTGGTGGAACTGGGCGTGTGGTTCAACGTCTCGCCGAAGCTGCGGCACTCCGGCGTCGACCCGGCGCGGGCGCTCGTGGGCGAGGCGCTCACCGAGTTCGCGGCGTGCGGGCGCGGTCGGTTCAAGTTCGTCTGCCGCGACCGCGCCGACCTCGTCGAGGTGGCCGAGGTCGTGGACGCGCACGGGCTGTCCCCGGTGTGGATCATGCCGCTCGGCCGGTCCGCCGACGCCGTGCTCGCGGGGCTGCGCGAGCTGGCCGACGCGACGGTGCGGCGCGGGTGGAACCTCACGCCGCGGCTGCACGTGCTGGCCTGGGAAGACCGCCGAGGGGTGTGAGGGCGTTGCCGACGAGGAGGAGAAACCCGTGACCCGAGCAGCCGACCGGCTCCGCACCGGCCTGTCGTTCGACGACGTCCTGCTGGTGCCGCAGCGGAGCCCGGTGCGCAGCCGCGCCGAGGTGGACACGGCGGTGGAGCTGCCGCGCGGTGTGCGCCTGGCGATCCCGGTGATCTCGGCGAACACGCAGTGGTGCACGGGCGGTGCGCTGGCCGCGGCGATGGCCCGGTGCGGCGGGCTCGGGTTCGTGCACCGGATGCAGACCGTGGCGCAGCAGACCGGGCACGTCGCGGCGGCCAAGCACGCGGTGGTCGGCCCGGACGCGGCGCGGGCCGCGCTGGACCGGGCGGGCCGCCCGCTGGTCGGCGCGGCCACCGGGGTCGCGGGCGACTTCGTCGAGCGGGCGGCGGCGCTGGTCGACAGCGGCGCCGACGCGCTGCTGGTGGACGTGGCGCACGGGCACTCCGACCACGCGATCGAGGCCGTGGCGAAGCTGCGGTCGGCGCACCCGGACGTGCTGCTGGTGGCGGGCAACGTCGCGACCGACGAAGGGGTGCGTGACCTGGCCGCCGCCGGCGCGGACGTGGTCAAGGTCGGCATCGGTCCCGGCGGCGTGTGCACCACCCGGCTCGTCGCGGGCAGCGGCGTACCGCAGCTCACGGCGGTGCTCGACTGCGCCGAGGCCGCCGAGGAGGCGGGCTGCGCGATCATCGCCGACGGCGGCGTGCGCACGGCGGGCGACATCGCCAAGGCGCTCGCGGCGGGCGCGAGCGCGGTCATGCTCGGCTCGCTGCTCGCCGGCTGCGACGAGAGCGAGGCGCTGCCGGTGGAGCGGGACGGCGTGCGGTCCAAGTCCAGCCGCGGGTTCGCGACCCTGGGCATGGCCAACACGCTGCGCACGGCCGCGGGCGAGCGGCTCACCGCGGCGGACGTCGCCGACTACGTGCCCGAGGGCGTCGAGGCGACCTTCCCGCGCACCGGCAGCGCCGCCGCGACCCTGCGCCAGCTGGTCGGCGGCCTCCAGTCCGCCATGAGCTACTCCGGGGCGCACGACGTCGCGCGGTTCCAGGAGCGGGCGCGCTTCATCCGGGTGACCCCGGCGGGCCGGGCCGAGAACCGGCCCCACGCGCTGGACCGGGCGCCGCTGCCGGCGCCCGACTACCGAGGCGAGGTGATGAACCGGTGACCCGGACCGACCCGCCCACCGCGATGTGGGCCCGCGCCGGCGCGTACGTCTTCGAGTGGGCCGACGTCGGCCGCGCGCTGACCCGGATCGAGGACGGCGTCCGCGCGTCGGGGTTCCGGCCGACCGTCGTGCACGCCGTCGCGCGCGGCGGGCTCGTCGCCGGCGCGCACCTGGCGAACGTGCTCGACGTGCCGCGGCTGAGCCTGACCCGCGTGCGCCGCACGACCAGCGACGAGCGCTACGCGGCGAAGCGCGAGCCGACCTGCGAGCCGTTCGGCGCGCTCGACCTGGTCGAGGGCGACCGGGTGCTCGTCGTCGACGACATCGTGGGCACCGGCGCGACGGCGGAGGTGGTGCGCGACCAGGTGCTCGCGGCGGGCGTGGCGGAGCTGCGGTTCGCCGTGCTGGTGCGCAACCACCTGGCGGAGTTCGCCGTGGACGACTGCGGGTTCGTCGCCGACGACTGGGTGGTGTTCCCGTGGGAGGACGGCTTCCGCGACCGGCCCGCCGGGTGGCGGGCGGTGCCGTGGTGAGCACCGGCCTCGGCGCCTGGTACGCCGGTACGCCGGTGGACGTCGACCGGGAGCCGGTGAGCACCAGGGTCGAGCTGGCGCGGCGGCTCGCCGAGCGCGAGCGCGCCGCGGGCCGACGGCCGACCGTGCTGTTCACCGACCTGGTCGAGCACCCCGGCCGGTGCGTGCTCGGCAACCCCTACCCGCGCGGCGCGGTGCTGACCGCGCTCGGGGTGGACCACGACACGTGGCTGCCCGACCTGGCGGCCCGCCTGTCCGGCGCGTCGCCGGGCTGGGCCGCGGTGCCGTGCCCGCCGGGTTTCGACCGGCTCTCCGGGCTGGCCGACCTGCCGGTGGTGCAGCACCGGCCCGGTGACGCGGGCCCGTACGTGACGGCAGGCGTGGGCGTGACGACCCGGCCCGACGGCACCGGCGTCAACCTGGGCGTCTACCGCATCCAGGTGGTGTCCGGCGACGAGGGGCGCATCTTCCTCGACCCGCGCACCGACGGGCACCGGAACCTGACCGCGTGGCTGGCCGCGGGCCGGCCGATGCCGATCTCGGTGTTCCTCGGCGCGAACCCGGCGCACCTGCTGGTCGCCGCCTCGCGCCTGCCCGCGGAGGGCGACGACTACGACGTGGTCGGCCGGCTGCTCGGGCGGCGCGTGGAGGTCACCGGGTCGCCGCCGGTCCCGGTGGAGGCGACGCACGTCATCGGCGGGCACGTGCTCGGGCGCACGGCGGAGGAGGGCCCGTTCGGCGAGTTCAAGGGCTACTACGTGGACGCGCGGCGGAGCAACGTCCTCCGGGTCGACCACGTCCGCGCCCGGCCGGGCGCGGCGTGGCCCACGATCGTCGCGGGCGCCGAGAGCGGGCTGACCATGATGAGCCTCCAGAACGAGTACCTGATGTACGCGCACCTCACCGGGCTGGGGTTCCCGGTGCGCTCGGTCCGGTACCCGCTGTCGGCGCGCGGCGAGTTCCTGGCGCTGGTCACGACGGACGAGCCGACCCACGACGTGCTGGAGGCGGCCATGCGGTTCGATGTGCGGACCAAGGTGGTGCTGTGCGGACCGGACCTCACGTCGGTCTGGCAGTCCGTCGCGACCTTCGGCTTCGGCACCCGCGTCGAGCCCTACCGGCGCAAGGGCGTGGTCGAGGGCGAGCGGATCGGCCTCGTGCTGGACATCCCGCCCGCGGGACGCCCGGTCGAGTACTGACGCCACGACAGCCGCGACCACGACAGGACGTGACCGCCCAGTGAGCCGATTCGCCCGAGTCCTCCCCGCCGCGCTCGCCGTCGTGCCCGGCCCCGACGGCGCGGTGACGTTCGTGCACCAGCGCAAGGGTCCGTACGCCGGCCACTGGCTGCTCCCCGGCGGCGGCGTCGAGGTCGGCGAGACCGCCGAGGAGACCGCGCGCCGCGAGGTGCTGGAGGAGACCGGGTGCCGGGTCGGGCGGCTGGACCTGTTCGCGGTCTACGAGTTCCTCGGCGAGTGGGCGCAGGGCCCGTACCACCTGGTGATGTTCGCCTTCCGCGCCGACGAGCCGAGCACCGTGCCGCCCGGCTTCACCGGCCACAACGTCGGCGGGGTGCGCCAGGTCGCGCCGAGCGCGGTCGACCTGCACTCCACCGACCTCCAGATCCTGAACGACGCCGGACTCACGGCGTTCGACCACGACCGCGTCCAGGGAGCGCTGCGGGCCGACGGGATCACGATGGCGGCGCACACCGTCGTCGGATCGCTCGCCGTGCGCAGCACCGCCGCGAACGGAGAGGAGCCGACCAGCCATGTCCTTCACGATTCCTGAGGTAGTCGACGGCGTCGAACTCGTCGGGGGCGCCGCGCCCGCGCGCACCCCGGACCCGCTGGAGGGGCTGGCGAGGCAACTGCTGGTCGAGATCGGCGAGGACCCCGACCGGGACGGGTTGCGCGGCACGCCCGCCCGCTACGCCCGGTGGTGGCGGGAGTTCACCGACTACGACCCCGGCCGCATCGAGACGGTGTTCCAGTCGGTCGGCTCCGACCAGCTCGTGGAGGTCAACGACATCAAGGTGTGGTCGCTGTGCGAGCACCACCTGCTGCCGTTCTGGTGCGAGGTGTCGATCGCGTACGTGGCGCGCGGCCGGTTGCTGGGCCTGTCGAAGTTCGCCCGGATCGCCCACGACCACGCGCACCGCCTCCAGATCCAGGAGCGCCTGACGCAGGGCATCGCCGACGCGGTCGTGGAGGCGTCGGGCTCGCCGGACGTCGCCGTCCGGGCGACCGGCGAGCACCTGTGCATGACCATGCGCGGCATCCGCACCGGCGCGCGGATGAACACCTCGGTGCTGCGCGGCGTGTTCCAGAGCGACCCGCAGATGCGGGCCCGGCTGAGCTGAGGGGAGCGCGGGTGGCTGCGGTCGAAGCGGTGGTGTTCGACTGGGCGGGCACGTTGACGCCGTGGGCGGACGCCGACGTGGCCGGGTACTGGGACGCCGCCGCCAGGGCGGTCGACGCCGGGCTGGCCGAGCGGCACGGCGCGGCGCTGCTCGCGGCCGAGCGCGAACTGGCCGGGCGGTGCCGCACCGAGCTGTGCTCGGCGACCCTGGAGCAGGTGTTCGAGCTGGCCGGGGTGGCGTGCACGGCGGCGGCCAAGGCGGCGTACTTCCGGGCGTGGGAGCGGCACACCCTGCTCGACCCGGCCGGTCCGGGCGTGCTGCGCGGCCTGCGCGAGCGCGGCATCCGGGTCGGCGTGCTGTCCAACACCATGTGGCCGCGCGAGCGGCACGAGGAGATCTTCCGTCGGGACGGCGTGCTGCCGCTGCTCGACGCGGCCGTCTACAGCAGCGAGATCCCGTGGAGCAAGCCGCACCCCGAGGCGTTCCGGGCGGCGCTGCGCGCGCTGGGCGACGTGCCCGCGGCACGCGCGGTCTACGTCGGCGACCGGCTGTTCGAGGACATCCACGGCGCGCACGCGGCCGGGATGCGCGCGGTGCACGTGCCGCACAGCAACATCCCGGAGCACGAGCTGGGCTCGGCGGAGGGCAGGCCCGACGCGACGGTGCGCTCGCTCGCCGAGCTGCTGCCGCTGGTGGACCGCTGGAACGCGGAGGGCCGCGCGGTCAGCCGCCCGGCGCCGCGCGGTGCAGCACGCCGGTGACGCAGCCGAGACCGCCGGCGGCGCGCACGTGCTGCGTGGTGGGCACCTCCCGGACGTCCACACCGGACCGCTCCAGGGCGCGGCGGACGGACGGCGCGCCCGCGGGCACGAGCACCCTCCTCGGCCCGAGCGCCACCAGGTTCATGCCGCGGCGGCGCACCACGTCCTCGTCGTCGGGGAACTCGACCAGGTCGTAGTCGCGTTCCGCGAGCAGCCGCCGCAGGGGCGGGGTGACGGTGTCCCGGCGGACCGCCGCGAAGCGCTCGGCGAGCGGGACGACGGTGCCCAGCAGGTGCTGCACCCCGCGCGCCAACGGCACCTCGACGACCTCCGCGCCCTGGTCGCGCAGGGCTTCCCGCACCGCGCGCGCGCCGGCGGCGTTCGTGCGGAACCCGACGCCGACCGCGACGGTCCGCTCGTCCAGCCACAGCGCGTCCGCGCCCTCGAACGTGGCCGCGCCGCCGACCGTGCGCAGGATCGGGTACCCGGCGGCGCTCAGGGCGTGCGCGGTGTGCCGCTCCTCCCCCGCGCGCTGCGCCGACGCCGCGCGGGCCAGCACCGCGCCCTCCGGCGTCATGAAGAACAGGTCGCGCTGGAACACGACGTTCGGCGGGCACGTCGCGGGCGGGTGGACGAAGCGCACCCGCACGCCCTCGTCCCGGAACGCCTCGGCGATGCCCTCGGTCTCGGCGCGCAGCGCGCCGAGGTCCACCGGCGCCTCCATCAGGTGGTCCCGCACGTCGGTCACGGCGGCGAAGGAGGCGGGCGGGCGGGCGAGCTGCACCGCGCGCAGCGGCGTCCACTCGTGGCGGTAGCCGCAGGCCGTCCACAGCTCGCCGCGCTCGACGTCGTCGGCGTGGGTGCCCGCGCGGGGCACCCAGCCCGCGCCGCCGAGCGTGCCCGGCAGCTCGGGTCCGGTCGTCCCCCGCGTCACAGCCCGGCCCTCCCGCCAGGCCGCGCACCGGGTCCCGGACGGCGCGCCGGACCGGTGCGGCACGGGCGGGCGCGGCGGTCACGACCACCCGGCCCGCGCCGGCGGGCGAGCGCGGGCGGCGCGAGCACCGGGCCGACGCCCTCCCGCCCACCACGCCGCAGCGCGCCCGGCAGCTCAGATCCAGCCGTCCTCCGCGTCATAGCCCAGCCTTTCCGCCAGGTCGCGCACCGGTCCGCGAACGGCACGCAGGATCAGTCCGGCGCGGGCGCGCCAGCGGGCGGGCGCGGGCGCGGCGGTCGCGACCACCGGGCCGATGCCCTCCTGCGCGGCGCGGCGCAGCGCGCCGTCGAACGGCACGCCCAGCCACTCCGCGAGGTGCCGCGCGCAGTCGACCCGGCTGCGCCGCGACCGGATCAGGTCCTCGAACCGGATGCGCACGGTGTCCGCCGCGACCGGCGCCACCTCGTCCAGCACCGCCTGGTGGCAGCGGTGCCACTGGAAGCCGCACACCCTGGTCAGCGGCGCGTCGGTGTACTCGCGCCAGCCCGGCGGCAGGTCGAACTTCCACCACAGGCGGTCCTGCGGCCGGTGGTCGGCGTACCCGCTGATGCGCAGCGGCTCGGCGACGCGGTGCGCGTGGAAGCCGTCGTGCCGCCAGCCGTCGTAGAGGCCGTTGATCGCCGCCGCCGGGTTGCGGGTCAGGTGCACGACCCGCAGCCGCGCGTGCGGGAACAGGGCGCGCAGGAACCCGATCCGGTACGCGTTGCTCGGCGTCTTGACCACCAGCGACTTGTGCGCGACGTCGTGCTCGTCGGCCCGCCGCCACGGCTGCGTCAGCACGAACGGCGGCTCCTCGACCAGGGTGTCGCCCGGCGCGCCCAGCGGTTCGCCCGAGCCGCGCCGGGCGGCGGGCAGGTCGTAGTACCGTGCGTCGACCGGCAGGCCGCCCGCGCGCAGCGCCTCCAGCAGCGCCAGGTGGAACGCGACCACGTCGCGCACCTCGCCCGCGCGCCAGCCGCGCGCCGCGCGCACCTCGCCCAGCACGCGCAGGGCCAGGCGGGTCAGCAGCCGCGGGTCGAGGTCGAAGTCCGGCCACTGCACCGTGATCCGCCACGCCACGTCCAGCGCGTACTGCTCGTCGTCCACCGCGTCGCACGGCGTGCCCGCGTCGAGCGCCAGCTCCCGGTCCAGCTCCTGCCGGACGTGCGGCGCCAGGGCGTGCAGGTGCTCCGCGCCCAGGCGGTCCGACCCGGTCGCGCTGTCCGGGTGGCCGAGCCCGGCCAGCCGCAGGAACGGGTTGATCTCCGCCCGCAGGTGCAGCACCCGCGGCGAGTGGCGGAGCAGCTCGGTCACCATGCTCGACCCGCCGCGCGAGCTGGACGCGATCACGACGAGGTCGCGCACCCGCCCGGTGAAGCCGTCGACCGCCGGGCCCCGCAGCGCGCGCAGCTCGGCGAGCCGCCCGGCCAGGTCGCCCGCGAAACCGCGGCGCACCACCGCACCGACCGCCATCGGCTCAGCCGAGCGGCTTGCGAACGGAGTAGACGCACCAGCGCCACCGGTCGCGCACCGAGCCGTCCGCGTCGACCTCGAACGGGTGCACCGCGCGGACCTCCTTCGGCGCCTCGTAGTAGAGCCGGTAGATCTCCTGCCGGTGCGCGGGGGTCGTCTCGTGCGTGTCGATCCACAGGTCGATCGACTCCCACAGGAAGTACTCCGACATCCGCAGGTCGGTGAACCCGGCGTCGAACAGCAGCGCGCGGAACTCCGGCTCCCGGAACATCTGGAACAGCAGCGGCTGCTTCTTCTTGAAGATCCGGAACATCCAGAACGCGTCCTCGTCGGCGTAGGGCACGATCTGGCCGACGATGAACTGCCCGCCGGGCCGCAGCACCCGGAAGATCTCCGACACCGGCCGCTCCGGCTGCGGCAGCAGGTGCAGCACCTCGCGGTTGACCACCAGGTCGAAGCTCGCGTCGGGGTAGGGCAGGTCGTAGACGGTGCCCTGGTCGACGCGGTCGAGCCGCTCGGAGGCGAGCCGGACCATCTCCGGGGTCAGGTCGAGGCCGACCATCTCGCCGACCCTGCCCCGGAAGGCGTTGCCGACGACGCCGCTGCCGCAGCACACGTCGAGCATCCTCGCGTCGGGCGGCACGTCGCACAGCTCCGCGTGCGCGGACAGCAGGCCGTCGTCGGCGAGCCACGAGCACGACTCGTGCCAGTTGCGCGACCGGATGCCGAACTGCCGCTGGTAGACCTCGTAGTCGAGCTGGAGCTCGCGCTGGCGGTAGCGGGCGGTGCGGCCGGCCAGCCGCGCGGCCAAGCGGGCGCGGGCCGCGTCCAGCGCGCGGGCCACGACGCGCTGCCCGAGGTCGGCGTCCCGGTCGAGCGCGCTCCACAGGGCCTGCTCCGCGGTGGCCTGGACGACCTGGCCGATCTCGGGGCTCTGCAACCGCTTCTTGGTCTGGCCGTCGAACCGCGGGTTGTCCATCCGCACGGCCACCACGGCGGTCAGCCCCTCCAGCACGTCGACCGTGGTGATCCGCTCGCCCACGAAGGAGTCGAGCATCCCGTTGGCCGAGGCGTAGCGGTTGATCGCGGCGGCGAGGCCGATGCGCAGGCCGTCGACGTGCGCGCCGCCCTGCTCGGTGCGGACGCTGTTGACGAAGCTCCAGACCTCCTCGGCGTAGCCCTCGGTCCAGTGCAGCGCGACGTCGAGGGCCAGGGCGTCACGGCGCTCGCCGAACACGATCGGGCGGGGGTGCGCGGTGACCGCGTCGCGGTTGCGGTGCGCCAGGAACCCCTCGACACCGCTGGTGTGGTGGAAGGTCCGCCGCTCGCCGGTGCGCTCGTCGGTCAGCTCGACGCGCAGTCGCGGGTGCAGGAACGCGACCTCCTCCAGGCGGTCGGTGATCGCGCGGGCGGAGAACCGGCAGCCCTCGAAGACCTCGTCGTCGGGCAGGAACCGGATGCCGGTGCCGCGCTCGGTCGTCGCGCCCACCCGCTCCAGCGGCCCGTCCGGCTCGCCGCGGGTGTAGCGCTGGGTGAAGTGCCCGCCGTCGCGCCACACCTCCAGCCGCAGCCGGCGCGACAGCGCGTTGACGCACGACAGGCCGACGCCGTGCAGCCCGGCCGAGGTGCCGTACGAGCCGCCCTGGAACTTGCCGCCCGAGTGCAGCGTGGTCAGCACGACCTCGCAGGCGGGCCGGCCCAGGTCCGGGTGCGGGTCGACGGGGATGCCGCGGCCGTCGTCGCGGACCGTGCACGAGCCGTCCTCGTGCAGCACCACGGAGATCGCCCGGCAGTGGCCCGCCTCGGACTCGTCCACCGCGTTGTCGACCAGCTCGAAGACGAGGTGGTGCAAGCCTTCCGCGCCCGTCGACCCCACGTACATCGACGGGTTGCGGCGCACCGCCTGCAACCCGGAGAAGACCACGATCGAGCGGGCGTCGTACTCGTCGGCGCGCGGTGCGGACACCGCCACCGCGGAACCCCGGTCGGCCGTCACGGGCGCTCCCCACCTTCCGTGCCGTTCGCGGAGGTCGCCGCGAGAGGCGGTTCGGACAGCCCGGCGAGGGCCTGCTCCAGCTTCGCCACGTGCGCCTTCTTCAACGCGCACAAGGTCGTCAGCCAACTGGCCAGGTCCGCCATGCCCTCCGCGTGCGCGGCGGCGACCAGCTTCGGGTAGCGCTCGGTGGCCTCGTGCAGCTCGCCCGACACGGCGGCGGCGACGTTCAGCGGCGTCTCCCCGAGCGGTCTGCCGGTCGTCGGGTCGGCGGAGTGCAGGAGGAAGTCGACGTGCCCGTGCGCCGCGCACGCGACGCTCTCCGCCAACTCGGTGAACAACCGGGAGACCTCGACGTGCCCCTCGATCTCGGCGACCTGCGCGAAATAGGTGTAGCGCTGCACCGTCATCGCCTCGCCGGCGAACGCGGAGCGCAGGTCCGACAACAGGGACTTGGTCAAGTCTGTCATGTTTTCTCGCGATCCCGGCCGCACCCGGCCGTTCGAAGCGATCGAATGCGACAGCGTCAAACCACGGAATACCCCGAAAGGGTCCTGTCGGATGCCAACGCCGTTTTACGCGCAACAGGCCCGAACGCATCCGGTCGCCCGAGTGTAGCGCAGCGCCGGAACCTCCACCAGAGCCGCGCGAATTGCGCCGGCCGGGGCGGCGCGCGCGGCGGGGATTGCGCTCCCGGTCCACCACGGGCACTATGACCCCACTGGGGTTGTCCGCGCTCACTCGATCGGAGTATTGCCCACGATCGGGTTCGGAAGCGAATCCCGCGGTGCATACAGGGAGGAACCGTGGCACCAAAGGACCTCGTCCTGATATCGCTCGACACACTTCGCGCGGATGTCGCATACGCGGGGATCTTTCCCGCCATTGAAAGGCTCCGGCGGAGCGGCACGACGTTCACCCAGGCGATATCGCCGGCGCCGCTGACCCCGGTCAGCCACGCGACGGTGCTGACCGGTCGGCAGCCCGCCGGGCACGGGGTGCGCCACCTGTTCCGGGAACGCGTCGACGAGGCGGTGCCGACGCTGGCCGAGGTGCTGCGCGGGCACGGCTACTCGACCGGCGCGGTCGTCGCCTCGCCGGGCATGAACGCCTGGTACGGGTTCAGCCGCGGGTTCGACGAGTACGACGACTGGATCCCGCCGCTGGCCGACGGCCGCGACGCGCTGCACGTGGTCGACGTCGAGCTGCGCGGCACGGCGATGAAGCGCGCGCCGCTGGTCACCGAACGCGCGCTGCGCTGGTACGAGAGCGCGCCCGGCCCCCGGTTCCTGTTCGCCCACTACTTCGACTCGCACTGGCCGTACGAGCCGCCCGAGGACGTGTCGTCCGAGGTCAACAACCCGTACGAGGGCGAGGTCGCCTACATGGACCGCAGCCTGGGCCACCTGCTGGACGGCCTGGTCGACCGCGGGCTCGACCTCGACCACGCGGTCGTGGCGCTGTTCTCCGACCACGGCGAGGACCTGGGCGGCTGGTACCCGGACGACCACGCGGGCGACTGCGGCCACCCCGAGGAGCGCGGCCACGGCGCGCTGCTGTTCGACGTGACCCAGCGGGTGCCCCTGGTGGTCAGCGCGCCCGGCGCGGCCGCGGCGGGCGCGGAGGTCGGCACGCAGGTCCGGCTGGTCGACGTGATGAGCACCGTCCTGGAATTGCTGGGCGTGCCGCCCGTGCCGTCCGACGGCCGGTCGCTCGTGCCCCACCTGACCGGTGCGCCGCAACCCGACCTGCCCGCGCACTGCGAGACCTTCTACCGCGAGGAGTTGGCCGATTCCGATTCGAGGTGGAATCACCTCCGGCCGTTGGCCGCGGTGCGCCGACCGGACCACAAGGTGGTCTGGGAGCACGGCACGGACAACGTCGAACTCTACGATTTGCGGGCCGATCCCGGCGAAAAGGAGCCATACCGGTTCCACACCCCGGCCGAACCGGTTGCGCCACCCGTTCCCGAAGCGATCGATTAGGCCCGCACGCGGGGGATGAGATGAGCACCGACCGTTCCGTGCACTACGACGGGGAGATCCCGGTCGTCCGACTCGAACGCTGGCGGGGCACCTGGCCCGCGGACGACCCGGACGCCAACTTCCGCGCGGAGGTGGCCGACTACACGCTGCTCGAACCGCTCACCACGTTGACCGCGCTCGCCAATCGCCTCGGGATACCGGTGGGCGCGCTGGTGCGCTATGTGCTGGCCCGCTGGGCGACCGCGGGCAGCGGCGGATTGATCGAACTCGGGCCCGACATGGTGCACCGGCTGTGGGCGCCGATCGAGGCCGCCGAACTCGCCGATTCCGACGAACAGCGGCTGGCCGCGTACCGCAAGTTGCGCCAAATGCTGTCCTGGCTGAAGGTGCCCCTGGACAATCCGTCAGTCTACCCGGTGGCCGACGAGTGAGCCGCGCGACCGCCGCGGGTGGTGCGCCCGGTGTGCCGATACCCTGGCCGCTCGCGGAACGCGGGAGCAGCGGAGGGCGCGGTGTCCACGAAGGACGGCCAGGACTGGGTGGCGCGGAAGACCGACGAGGTGGTCGCCGAGGCCGACCGCCGCGCCCCGGACAAACCCGTCGTGTGCGCGTCGGGCATCAGCCCGTCCGGCCCGATCCACCTCGGCAACCTGCGCGAGATCATGGTGCCGCACCTGGTGGCCGACGAGCTGCACCGCCGGGGCCGCGACCGGGTGCACATCCTGTCCTGGGACGATTACGACCGCCTGCGGAAGGTGCCCGCCGGCGTCCCGCCGGAGTTCGCCGAGCACATCGGGCGGCCGCTGTCGGCGGTGCCGGACCCGTGGGGCGAGTACGAGAGCTGGGCCGAGCGGTTCAAGGCGCCGTTCCGCGCGGCGCTCGCCCGGCTCGGCGTGGAGCTGCGCGAGATCAGCCAGACGGAGATGTACCGCTCGGGCGCGTACGCCGACCAGGTGCTGCGCGCGATGGACGCGCGCGAGCGGATCGACGCGCTGCTGTCCCGCTACCGCACCAAGGGCGCCGAGGGCGGACCGTCCGAAGAGGACTACTACCCCTACCGGCCCTACTGCCACGACTGCGGCCGGGACGAGACGGTCGTCACCGGTTACGACTCCGCCGCGGCGACGGTCGACTACCGGTGCCGCGCGTGCGGGCACACCGGCACGGTCCGGCTGCGCGAGGCGAACAGCGGCAAGCTGGTGTGGAAGGTCGACTGGCCGATGCGCTGGGCCTACGAGGGCGTGGTCTTCGAGGGCGCGGGCGCGGACCACTCGTCGCCGGGCTCGTCGTTCACCGTCGGCTCCGCGGTCGTCCGCGAGGTCTTCGGCGCGGAACCGCCCGTGTACCAGGCTTATTCGTTCGTCGGCATCAAGGGCGCGACCAAGATGTCCGGTTCCAAGGGCGCGGTGCCCACCGCCACCGACGGGCTGCGCGTGCTGGAGGCGCCCACCCTGCGGTGGCTGTACTCGCGGCGCAAGCCCGAGCAGGCGTTCTCCGTCGACTTCGGCGCGGAGGTGGTCCGCCTGTACGACGAGTGGGACCGGCTCAACGCCAACGTCGCGGCGGGCAAGGCCGACGCGTGGGAGGTCTCCGTCCTCGACCGGGCGACGGTGACCAGCCTGGGCCCGCTGCCCCGGCCCGCGCGCACGGTGTCGTTCCGGCTGCTCGCCGCCGCGCAGGACATCACCGCGGGCGACCCGGTCCAGCTGGCCCGCATCCTGCGCGACGTCGACCCGGAGCTGACCCCCTCGGCGGTGGAGCCCCGGCTCTCGCTCGCGGCGAACTGGCTCGCCGAGCACGTCGCGCCCGAGGAGCGGACGCGGGTGCGCGCCGAGCCGGCGACGGCGGACCTCGCGGCGCTCACCGGGGAGCAGCGGGAGTCGTTGCGGCTGCTGCACGAGCACATGGACGACGACTGGAGCCTGGACGGCCTGACCCGGCTCGTCTACGGCATCCCGAAGCTGCGCGCGGGGCTCGCCCTGGAGGACAAGCCGACGCCGGAGGTCGCGCAGGCGCAGAAGGACTTCTTCCGCCTGATGTACCACCTCCTGGTCGACGCGGAGCGCGGGCCGCGGCTGCCGACGCTGCTGCTGTCGATCGGCGCGGACCGCATCCGGCAGTTGCTGCCGCTGGACTGAGCCCGTCCACATCGGACGGTCCGCGCGCCTTGATGGGGCGCGGTGGCGTGGTCGACCGCGCCGGCGTCCGACCGGGATCATCCGGGCGTCGGCCGGCTGGTCGACGCGCGGGACCGCGCGTCTGGTCGCCCGGCGACGGTTCCGCGCGCGGCCCGGCGCGGGCCGGCCGAGCGGGTTGAGGCGTGGGCTCCGGGTGGCCGCGCGGCGGTCGGGTGACGCGGGACGACGTGGCCCGGCTGGCGGGGACGTCGACGGCGGTCGTCAGCTACGTGGTCAACGGCGGCCCGCGCCCGGTCGCGACCGCCACCAGGGCGCGCGTGCTCCAGGCGATCCGCGAGCTGGGGTACCGGCCCAACGCGGTGGCGCGGGCGTTGAGCACCCGGCGGACCGACCTGCTCGGCCTGGTGGTGCCCGACGCGACCAACCCGTTCTTCGCCCGCCTCGCGCACGCCGTCGAGCAGGTCGCCGCCGCCGCCGGGCACCTGGTGCTGGTCGGCAACTCCTCGTTCGACCCGGCCACCGAGGAGCGCTACCTGCTGGCGTTCGCCCAGCTGTCGCCCGCGGCGCTGATCCTGGTCGACTCGCCGGGGTCGCCGCGGCTGCGCGACCTGGTCGCCGACCTGGGCTGCCGGGTCGTGCTGCTGCACCGGCAACTGCCCCGGCTCGGCCTGCCGTCGGTGATCGCGGACGACTACCGGGGCGGCTGGCTCGCGGCCGAACACCTGATGGCGCACCGGGCGGGGACGATCCGCTGCCTGAGCGGGTCCGACCGCCAGTCGCCGGTGCTCGACCGGGAACGGGGCTTCGCGGCGGCGCTGCGCGCGGCCGGCCGTCCGGTGGCCGCGCCGATCCGGTGCGGTTACCCGCGCGGCGAGGCGATGGCCGCGGCGCGGCGGCTGCTCGGCGGTCCCGACCGGCCGGAGGCGCTGTTCGTCACCACGGAGGAGCAGGCGTTCGGCGTGCTGGCCGCCGCGCCGCTGGCCGGGGTGCGGGTGCCCGAGGACCTGGCGGTGATCGCGATGGACGGCCTGCCCGACGGCGAGTTCACGTCGCCGCCCCTGTCGACCGTCGCGCTGGACATCGGCCAGTTGGCCCGGCACGCCGTCACGACCGCGTTGCGCCCGGACGACGCCCGGTCCGGCGTGACCGTCGTGCGGGCCCGGACGGTGCCGCGCGCGAGCTGCGGGTGCGTGGCGGCGGACGAGCGGGGCTGACGACGGGTCCGCGGTCCGGGTCGGCGGCGGCGCACGAGGTGGTGGCGGCGAGCGAGCGAGGGGGAACACGTGTCCGACAAGTCGGTCGACCCGCGGTACGTGCGCCGGGTCCTGTTCACGAGCATGGTCGGCAGCGCGGTCGAGTGGTACGACTTCTACCTGTACTCGACGGCGTCGGCACTGGTGCTCGGCCCGCTGTTCTTCCCGGCGGACTCGGCGTCGGCGCAGGCGCTCGCGGTGTTCGCGACCTACGCGGCGGGGTTCGCCGCCCGCCCGCTCGGCGGCCTGCTCGCCGGTCACTTCGGCGACCGGGTCGGCCGGAAGTCCATGCTGGTGCTGACGTTGTCGGTGATGGGCGTGGCCACGTTCCTGGTCGGGTTGCTGCCCACCTACCGGGACATCGGCGTGCTGGCACCCGTCCTGCTCGTGGTGCTGCGGGTGCTCCAGGGCATCGGGATCGGCGGCGAGTGGGGTGGCGCGATGCTGCTCGCGATCGAGAACGCGCCGGGGCACAAGCGCGGCTGGTACAGCAGTTGGCCGCTGGTCGGCTTCCCGCTGGGGCTCATGGCGAGCACGCTCACGTTCTTCCTGCTGTCCGGTCTGCCGCGCGACCAGTTCCTGGCGTGGGGCTGGCGGTTGCCGTTCCTGGGTTCGGCGGTGCTCGTCGGCATCGCCATCTACGTCCGGCTGGGCATCCTCGAAACGCGTGACTTCCGCGCGGTGCAGGAGAACCGGGGCGTGGCGCGGGTGCCGGTGCTGGACGCGGTGCGCACCCGGCCGGTGCACGTGCTCACGGGCGCGCTCGCCGCGCTCGGCGTCGGGTCGGTGGTGTCGCTGTACACGGTGTACCTGCTGTCGACCTCCCGAGCCCACTACGGGACGGCGTTGGTGGGGCTGGTCCTGGGCGCGGCGGCGGAGTGCGTGTCGGTCCCGCTGTACGCGAAGCTGGCGGACCGCGTCGGCCGCAAGCGCGTCATGGTGTTCGGCTACGCGGTCACGGCGGCCACCGCGGTGCCGGCGGTGCTGTGGCTGGGCAGCGGCGACCTGCTCGTGGTGGGCACGATCCTGGTCGTGGCGATGGGCGTCGGGCACGGTGCGGCGTACGGCAACCTCGGCGCGTTCCTGGCGGAGCAGTTCCCGGCGCGGGTGCGGTTCTCGGCGCTCGCGGTGACCTACCAGCTCGGGGCGACGATCTCCAGCTTCCTGCCGCTGGCCGCGAGCGCGCTGGCCGGTGGCGTGCACGCGACCCGTGAGGTGGTGGTGCTGTTCGTGGTCATCGAGGTGGTCGCGGTGGCGGCGGTCCTGGTGACACCGCGCCGGCCGTGGACGACCGGGGAACCGGCCCCGCCGGGCAGCCTGACGACGACCAACCACGCCCGCCCGTCCTGACGCGGCGACGAGCGAGCACTGCGGTCGCCTCGCCGAGGTCCCGTCGCCCGGCGCCCGCCCCGTCGCCGCCCGGTGGGACGCGAGCGTTGTCCCGCAACGCCTTCAGCGCGTTTCGCGGAACGGGACCGCCCCGCCGGCCAACGCGCCCGTCGTCGCCATGCGGGTCAGGGCGGCGGTGGGGTGCGCGGTCCGCTCGCCCCGGTCGCACACGCCCGGACCGCCGCCCGCGAGCAGCACGACGACCCCGGTGCGCCGGGCCGCCCACCGCCACACGCCCGGCAGGTCGAGCGCCGCGCCGGACACCAGCGGGGTCGGGTGCGGCCACCGGACGGTGACGCCGCCGGCCGGCCCCAGGTCGACGTGCCACCCCGGTGGCCGCGGCAGGGCGATCCGCGCCAGGTCCGTGACGAGCCCGAGCCCCTTGGCCACCAGCGCGGACGTCGGGTCGGCGGCCGACCGGACCGGTTCGGTCTCCGCCAGGAGGACCGCGATCCGGTTGTCGTCGCGGCCCCACACGGCGGCCTGGAGGTGCAGTCGCGCGTCGAGGTCCATCCCGAATCCCCTTTCCGCCCGCGCGCCGCGTTTCCGACCGTACCGGTCGCCCCGCGCGCCGGGTGCACCGGAACGGGTGAAAGAACACCGGCAATCCGGACGAACCGGCCGGAATTCATTTAAACCGCCATCAATGCACGGGTAAAGAATGGCATTAATGTTGTGACCTACATCACATATGCCTGTAGTGGGGCGGACACGAAGAGTTGCATGGAACTCGTCTCGCGCAATGATCAATGCGCGCCGCCAGGGAGGACCACGCCTATGTGCGCGGCACGAGAACGCGCCGGAAAACCGTTCACGACCGACGGGCCCGCCACCGACCTGCTGTTGTCCGCGAGCCGCTTCCTGACCGGGGCGAACGTGTCGGACGACCTGCGGGCCACCTTCCGGGAAGGCGGCCGGGACGGCGACGCCTTCTACCGCGACCGGTGGAGCCACGACCGCGTCGTGCCCTCCACGCACGGCGTGAACTGCACGGGTTCCTGCCGGTGGAACGTCTTCGTCAAGGACGGGATCATCACCTGGGAGGCGCAGGACGTCGACTACCCGTCGACCGGACCCGACCGCCCGGAGTACGAGCCGCGCGGGTGCCCGCGCGGCGCTTCGTTCTCGTGGTATTCCTATTCCCCGCTGCGCGTGCGTTATCCGTACGCACGGGGCGTGCTGGTCGAGATGTACCGGGAGGCGCGCCGGGCACTGGATGATCCGGTCGCGGCCTGGGCGTCAATTGTGGACGACCCCCTGAAACGCCGGGTATACCACTCCGCGCGGGGTCGCGGTGGACTGGTGCGGGTGTCCTGGGACGAGGCGGTGGAAATGGTCGCCGCGGCCCACGTGCACACCCTCGCGCGGCACGGTCCGGATCGGATCGCGGGTTTTTCCCCGATCCCGGCGATGTCGATGGTGTCGCACGCGGTGGGCTCGCGGTTCATGGCGTTGATCGGCGCGCCGATGCTGTCGTTCTACGACTGGTACGCCGATCTCCCGCCCGCCTCGCCGCAGGTGTTCGGCGACCAGACCGACGTGCCGGAGTCGGCGGACTGGTGGGACGCGGCCTACCTGGTGCTGTGGGGCTCGAACGTCCCGGTGACCCGCACGCCCGACGCGCACTTCATGACCGAGGCCCGCTACCGGGGCCAGAAGGTGGTGGTGTGCTCACCCGACTACTCCGACGCGACGAAGTTCGCCGACGAGTGGCTCGCGCCGCACCCCGGCACCGACGCGGCGCTGGCGATGGCGATGGGCCACGTGGTGCTGCGGGAGTTCTTCGTGGACCGTCCGGAGCCGTTCTTCACCGACTACGCCCGGCGGTTCACCGACCTGCCCTTCCTGGTGACCCTGGACCGGCGGGACGGCCGGTTCGTGCCGGGCAAGTTCCTCACCGCCGCCGACCTCGCCGCCGCCGACCCCACCGGCCCCGCCACCACCGACGGCACCGCCGCCGACGGCTCCGGCGCGCCCGGCGCGGAGTGGAAGACCGTCCTGCTCGACGAGGGCACCGGCGAACCCGTGGTGCCCAACGGCTCGCTGGGGTTCCGCTGGGCCGACGAGCCCGGCCGCTGGAACCTGGACCTCGGTGGCGTCGTGCCCGCGCTGACCGTCCACGGCGCGCCCGACGGGCAGGCCGTCGAGGTGCTGCTGCCCCGGTTCGACCGGCCCGACGGGAGCGCGGACGCCGTCGTGCGCGGCGTGCCGGCGCGCACGGTGGCGGGTCGCACCGTCACCACGGTGTACGACCTGCTGCTGGCGCAGTACGGCGTGGGCCGCGAGGGGCTGCCCGGCCGGTGGCCGACCGGCTACGACGACCCGGACGGCCCGGCCACCCCGGCGTGGGCCGAGACCGTCACGGGCGTGCCCGCGGCCCGGACCGCGCGCATCGCCCGCGAGTTCGCCGACACCGCCGTGCGCTCGCGCGGCCGGTGCATGATCGTCATGGGCGCGGGCACGAACCACTGGTTCCACTCCGACCTGGTCTACCGGTCGTTCCTGACGCTGCTGCTGCTCACCGGCTGCCAGGGCCGCAACGGCGGCGGGTGGGCGCACTACGTCGGGCAGGAGAAGGTCCGGCCGCTGACCGGCTGGGCCACCCTCGCCGGCGCGCTGGACTGGCACCGCCCGCCGCGCCAGATGATCGGCACGGCCTACTGGTACACCCACACCGACCAGTGGCGCTACGACCGGCTCACCACCGACGCGCTGACCTGGCCCGGCTCGGCGGGCGCGCTGGCCGGGCGGACGGTGGCCGACTGCCTCGCGCTGTCGGCCCGGCTGGGCTGGATGCCGTCCTACCCGACCTTCGACCGCAACCCGCTCGACCTGGTGGACGAGGCCGAGGCGGCCGGGGTGGCGCCCGCCGAGCACGTGCTGGACCAGCTGCGCTCCGGCGCGCTCGGCTTCGCCTGCGACGACCCCGACGCGCCCGCCAACTGGCCGCGCGTGCTGACCGTGTGGCGGGCCAACCTGCTGGGCTCCTCCGCCAAGGGCAACGAGTACTTCCTGCGGCACCTGCTGGGCGCGGACCACGCGCCGCGCGCCGAGGAGGCGCCCGCCCACCAGCGCCCGCGCTCGGTGCGGTGGCGGGAGGAGGCCCCGCGCGGCAAGCTGGACCTGTTGCTGGCACTGGACTTCCGGATGACCAGCACGACGCTGTTCGCGGACGTCACGCTGCCCGCCGCCACCTGGTACGAGAAGCACGACCTGTCCAGCACCGACATGCACCCCTTCGTGCACTCGTTCAACGCCGCGATCGACCCGCCGTGGCAGGCGCGCACCGACTTCGACGCCTTCCACGCCATCGCCGCCAAGCTCAGCGAGCTGGCCGCCACCCACCTCGGCACCCGGCGGGACCTGGTGGTGACCGCGTTGCAGCACGACACGCCGGGCGAGACCGCCCAGCCCGGCGGCGTGGTGCGGGACTGGCGGGACGGGGGGTGCGAACCCGTGCCCGGCCGGACGTTCCCCGCGCTCACGGTCGTGGAGCGGGACTACACCGCGATCGCCGCGAAGCTCGCCGCGCTGGGCCCGTTGCCGGACAAGCTGGGCGTGACCACCAAGGGGTGGACGGTGGAGGTCGCGCCCGAGCTGGCCTGGCTCGCCGAGGCCAACGGCGTCGCCGCGGCGGGCCCGGCGGCCGGGCGGCCGTTGCTGGACACCGACCGCAAGGCCGCCGACGCCGTGCTCGCGCTGTCCGGCACGACCAACGGCCGCGTCGCGCACGAGGGCTTCCGGGCGCTGGAGGAGCGGGTCGGCCGACCGCTGCGGCACCTCGCGGAGCACCACCGGGTCCACCGGGTCACGTTCGAGGACACCCGGTCCCGACCCGCCCCCGTGGTCACCAGCCCGGAGTGGTCGGGCGACGAGTCCGGCGGACGCCGGTACGCGCCGTTCACCATCAACGTCGAGCAGCTCAAGCCGTGGCACACCCTCACCGGGCGGCAGCACTTCTTCCTCGACCACGACTGGGTGGCCGAGATCGGCGAGCAGCTGCCGGTCTACCGGCCGCCGCTGGACCTGCACCGGTTGTTCGGCGAGCCCCGGATCGGCCCCAACGGGCCCGAGGTGACCGTCCGCTACCTCACCCCGCACTCCAAGTGGTCCATCCACTCCGAGTACCAGGACAACCCGCTGATGCTGACGCTGTCGAGGGGCGGTCCGACGTTCTGGATCAGCCCGGCCGACGCGGAGGCCATCGGCGTCGCCGACAACGACTGGGTGGAGGCGGTCAACCGCAACGGCGTCGTGGTGGCGCGGGCGATCGTGTCGCACCGGATGCCCACCGGCACGGTGTTCATGTACCACGCTCAGGAGCGCACGGTGAACGTGCCCAAGAGCGAGACGACCGGCAAGCGCGGCGGCATCCACAACTCGCTGACCCGGTTGCAGGTCAAGCCGACCCACCTGATCGGCGGCTACGGCCAGCTCTCCTTCGCCCTGAACTACTACGGCCCCACCGGCAACCAGCGCGACGAGGTCACCGTCCTGCGCCGCCGCGGCCAGGAGGTGACCTACTGATGCGGGTCATGGCGCAGCTCGGCATGGTGATGAACCTCGACAAGTGCATCGGGTGCCACACCTGCTCGGTCACCTGCAAGCAGACCTGGACCAACCGCGAGGGCGTCGAGTACGCCTGGTTCAACAACGTCGAGACCAAGCCGGGCCAGGGCTACCCGCGCCGCTACGAGGACCAGGGGCAGTGGCGCGGCGGCTGGGCGCTGGGCCGCAACGGGCGGCTGCGGCTCGCCTCCGGCGGTCGGCTGCGCCGGCTGCTCTCGCTGTTCGCCAACCCGGACCTGCCCGCCCTGGCGGACTACTACGAGCCCTGGACCTACGACTACCGCACCCTGACCGACGCGCCGCTGGGCGACGACACCCCGGTGGCGCGCCCGATCTCGGCCGTCACCGGCGCGCCGACCGACGTCCGCTGGGGACCGAACTGGGAGGACAGCCTCGCCGGCGCGCCCGAGCACGCCGTCGACGACCCGGTCGCGCGGAAGCTGGGTCAGCGCATCAGGCTGGAGTACGAGCAGGCGTTCATGTTCTACCTGCCCCGCATCTGCGAGCACTGCCTGAACCCGTCCTGCGTGGCGTCCTGCCCGTCCGGCGCGATGTACAAGCGGTCCGAGGACGGGATCGTGCTGGTCGACCAGGACCGCTGCCGCGGCTGGCGGATGTGCGTCACCGGCTGCCCGTACAAGAAGGTCTACTTCAACCACAAGACCGGCAAGGCCGAGAAGTGCACCTTCTGCTACCCCCGGCTGGAGGTCGGCCAGCCGACGGTCTGCGCGGATACCTGCGTCGGCCGGCTGCGCTACATCGGGGTGCTGCTCTACGACGCCGACCGGGTCGGCGAGGCCGCGCGCACCCCGGACGAGCGGGCGCTGTACGAGGCGCAGCTGGGGGTGTTCCTCGACCCGCACGACCCGCGGGTGGCGTCGGCGGCGCACGAGGCGGGGATACCGCACGACTGGATCACCGCCGCGCGGCGGTCGCCGGTGTACTCGCTGATCGTCGAGCACCGCGTCGCCCTGCCGCTGCACCCGGAGTACCGGACCATGCCGATGGTCTGGTACGTCCCGCCGCTGTCGCCGGTGGTCGACGCCCTGGCCGGCACCGGGTTCGACGGCGAGGACGGCGACAACCTGTTCGCCGCCATCGACGCGCTGCGCATCCCGGTGGACTACCTGGCCGAGCTGTTCACCGCGGGCGACCCGGAACCGGTCCGGGCGGCGCTGCGGACGCTGGCCGCCATGCGGTCCCACATGCGCGCGGTGAACCTGGGCGAGCCTCCCGACGACCGCGGGCGGGCGGTCGACGCCGACCGGCTGCGGTCCCTGTACCGGCTGCTGGCCATCGCGAAGTACGCCGACCGGTACGTGATACCCACGGCGGGCGTCGGGCGGGCGCACGAGCTGGAGGGCATCGCCACCACGTGCAGCCTGGACACCGACGGCGGGCCCGGCATGGGCGGCGGCGGTCCGGGCGGCGCGGGCGGTCCGGGCGGCGGGCGCACGGACCTGTTCGTGTGGCGCGACGGGGAGCGCCCGGCGGGGCTGTTCCCCGGCCGGCGCGGGAGCACGCCGTGACGACGCGCCGGTCCCGCGCGGTCGGCGTGCTCCAGCACGTGGCCGCCCACTGCCTGCACTACCCCGACGACGGGCTGCTCGCGCGCCTGCCGCTGCTGCGGCGCTGCCTGGCCGAGGTGCCGCGCCGGCAGGCGCCCGGTGTCGCGGCCCTGCTCGACCACCTGGGTTCGACGTCGCCGGTGGCCGCCGGCCGCCACTACGTCGAGGTGTTCGACACCGAGGCCGACCGCTGCCTGCACCTGACCTGGTTCACCGACGGCGAGACCCGCCGCCGGGGCGGCTCGCTGGCCACCCTCCAGGGCGTCTACCGGCGGCACGGCTTCCGGCCCGCCGGCGGCGAGCTGCCCGACTACCTGCCCGTGCTGCTGGAGTTCGCCGCCGTCGCGGGCGCGCCGGGGCAGGCGCTGCTGGCGGAGTTCCAGCCGGCGCTGGACCTGTTGCACCGCAACCTCGCGGCGATCGGCACCCCGTACGCGCCGGTGGTCGCCGCGGTGGTCGCCACCCTGCCGCAGCGGTCCGACCACCGCCGCCCCGACCACCGCCGCCCCGTCGCCGTCGGCGGCCGGCCGCCCACCGAGCGGGTCGGCGTCGAACCCGTCCTGCTCGGCTACCCGACACCGCGCCCCACCTGACCCCGGAGCGACACCGATGACCGATCCGATCGACGTGCTGCTGTGGGTCGTCCTGCCCTACCTCGCGATCGCCCTGCTCGTCGGCGGCACCGCCTGGCGCTGGCGGCACGACCAGTTCGGTTGGACGACCCGCAGCTCCCAACTCCACGAGTCCCGCCTGCTGCGCATCGGCAGCCCGTTGTTCCACTGTGGACTGCTGCTGGTCGCGGGCGGCCACGTGGCGGGCCTGCTCGTGCCCGCGTCCCTCACCCGGTGGCTGGGCGTCCACGACGAGGTCTACCACGTGGTGTCCCTGGTCGCGGGCACCGTCACCGGCGTCGCCGCCGTGGCGGGGCTCGCCGTGCTGCTGTACCGGCGGTGGCGCGTTCCCGCCGTGCGCAAGGCGACCACGCGCAACGACGTCGTCACCTACGTGGTGCTCGGCGCCGCGCTGCTGCTCGGCATGGCCGCCACCGTCATCACCAACGGCGTGCAGGGCGGGTACGACTACCGCGCCACCGTCGCGCCGTGGTTCCGCGAGGTGCTCCTGCTGCGGCCCGACCCGTCCCGCATGGCCGACGTGCCGTTGAGCTACCAGATGCACACCGTGGTGGGGATGCTGCTGTTCGCGCTGTGGCCGTTCAGCCGGCTCGTGCACGCCTTCAGCGCGCCCGTGCGGTACCTGGTGCGGCCGTACGTCGTCTACCGCAGCCGCACGACGAAGCGCCTCGCCACCCGGTCGTCGCGCCCCGGCTGGGACGAGCCGTGACCGGCCGGCCGGGCACCCGCCGACGCACCGCGCTCTACTCGTCCGCCAACGCCTTCCTCACGACCGCCGTCATCGGGGCCGTCGCCCTGGGCACCGGCCAGCCGCTGCTGTTCCCGTCCCTGGGCCCCACCGCCTTCCTGCTGTTCGCCCAACCCCACCTCGCGCCCGCCAGCCCGCGCAACACCGTGCTGGGCCACCTGATCGGCGTGCTGGCCGGCGCGACGGGCCTGGCGGTGTTCGACCTGTGGCGCACCGCGCCCGACCTCACCCACGTGACGTGGGCGCGAACCGGGGCCGCCGCCCTGGCCCTGGCGCTGACGTGCGGCGCGATGACGGCCCTCGCCGTGCCCCACCCGCCGGCCGGCGCGACGACCCTGATCGTGTCCCTGGGGCTGCTGCGCACACCGGCCCACCTGGCCATCCTGATGGTCGGCGTCATCGGCCTCACGACCCTCGGCTACCTCGTCAACCGCCTGGCCGGGGTGCCCTACCCGATCTGGCGACCGGTGGCGGCCACCCCGGACGACCGACGACCCGAGCCGCACCGCGCCGACGCCTGAGGCGTCGGCGCTCCACGTCGGACGCCGGGCGGGGCGGTGGCCTCGGCGCGGACCGGGCGGAACTCGGCCAACCGGGTCGAACCGCCGGTGGATGACCGGACCGGGTCTGGACGCACCCGCGCGGCGAGGCCAGTATCGACGGATGGCGACCGGCTACGTCTACCACGAGCTGTACGGCTGGCACGACACCGGGACGCACGCGGGCCTCGCGCCCGCCGACCCCCGGCGCGGCGTCCAGCCGTACCGGCACTTCGAGAACCCCGACGCGAAACGCCGCGTGCACGAACTGGTGGTGGCGACCGGTCTGCTCGACCGGCTGACCCGCCTCGCGCCGCGACCCGCCACCGACGACGAGATCCTGCTCGTGCACACGCCCGACCACCTCCGGCGGCTGACCGACGCGAACGAGACGGGCGGCGACGCGGGCGACGGCGGCAGCCCGTTCGGCCGTGGTTCGCTGGACATCGCGCGGCTCGCGGCGGGCGGCACGATCCGCTGCGTCGAGGCCGTGCTCGACGGCGACGTGGGCAACGCCTACGCCCTGGTCCGCCCGCCCGGCCACCACGCCGTGCCCGATTCCGGCATGGGCTTCTGCATGCTGGCCAACATCGCCATCGCGCTCCGGGCCGCGCGGCGGTCGCGCGGCGTCGAGCGGATCGCCGTCGTGGACATCGACGTGCACCACGGCAACGGCACGCAGGCGGTGTTCTACGACGACCCCACCGTGCTCACGATCTCGCTGCACCAGGACCGGGTGTTCCCGCCGGACTCCGGGTTCGTCGCCGAGCGCGGCGAGGGCGCGGGGTTCGGCTACAACCTGAACCTGCCGCTGCCGCCGGGCACCGGCACCGGCGGCTACCGCGAGGCGATGCGCCGGGTGGTGCTGCCCGCCCTGCACCGCTTCCGGCCCGACCTGATCGTGGTGGCGGCGGGGTTCGACGCCAACGCGCTGGACCCGCTGGCGCGGATGATGCTCACCCCGCGCGCGTACCGCGAGATCGCGACGATGCTCGTGGGCGCGGCGGCCGAGCTGTGCGACGGGCGGGTCGTCGCCTCGCACGAAGGCGGGTACGACGCGGCCTACGTCCCGTTCTGCGCCAACGCGTTCATCGAGGTGCTCGCGGGCGTCGAGGACCCGTGGGAGGACCCGTTCCGGTTCGACAACCTGGGCCAGCAGGAACTCCAGCCGCACCAGGAGGCCGCGATCAAGGAGACGGAGAAGCTGGTCGGCGACGTCGAGGGGCCCTAGGTCCGCGGTGGAGGGACGCCGCCGGGCGGTGACCGGTCGATCGACCTCCGCCGCGGGTCTCAGCCCTGGTCCAGCTCGTCCAGCCGGGCGACCAGGTCGTCCTCACCCGCCGCCACGGCCAGTCCGCGCAGCGCGACCAGGTCGACCGCGCCGAGGTCGAGCTGACGGCCGACGCGGGCGATCCGCGCCCGCACGCGCGCGGCGTCGAGCCGTGACCCCGCGCCGAGCTGCGCGCGGGCCCGGCTGAGCAGCGCGCGACGCCGCACCCGCCCGTCGTCGCACCAGGGTTGGAAGAACCCGGTGCCGCGCACCACGAACGACCCGAGCCGGTGCAGCGGCACGGCGGCGTCGCCGGTGAAGTGCCTGCCGGGCAGCACGACCCGCAGCAGGCCGCCGGGCAGGCGGACCAGGCGGTGACCGGTGAGCCCGGCGCGCTCCGCCCACTCCCGCGCCCGCGCCTCCTCGTGCTCCGGGCTCGTGCCGCGGTGCTCGTTGTCCAGGGTGGCGGTGATGTCGGGCGTCGCGTCGACCAGCGCGCCCAGGTCCGGGTCGGCCTCGCCCGACGCCTGGCTGTAGGCCAGGTGCGTGACGCGCCCGGACGACGTCGTGCCGCGCACGACGAGCAGCGGCAGGTAGACCAGCTCGGGCGGGCCGAGCGGGCGCGGGTCGTCGATGCGCTCGGGCAGGTTGAACCGCGCGCGCTCCGGGTTCGCGGACAGCGCGGGCAGCGCCGCCTGGTCGAAGCTCCACCGCGTGAACAGCGGCTGGACCCCGTCGTCCGCCGGCACGTCCTCGGGTGGCAGCAGGGTCACCTTGCGCGGGTCGTAGCAGACCCGGGGCAGCGGGCGGCTGCCGAAGCCGTCGAAGTACAGCTCGCGGCGGTCCTCGCGGGCCACCGCGAACCGCTTGCCGTCGAGCACCGACCGCCGGCCGAGGTCGGTCAGCCACCAGCGGCCGTCGGCGCTCCCGAGGTGGCCGATCGCCTCCAGCGCGCGCAGCGCCCGGTCCACCAGGACCGGTTCCAGCGCGAAGAACGCGGCCAGCTCGGCGGTGGTCGCGAGACCGGCCTCGGCGAGGCCGCGCGCGAGGTAGCGGTCGATCAGGTCGTAGTCCTCGGCGACGACGACCGTGGCCTGGACGGTGACCTTCCAGACCGGCAGCAGCAGCGCGTGGATGCGCTCCGGCGTCACCTCGCGCTCGAACGCGGCGTCCTCCAGCGCCCGCTGCCCGGGGTACGGGAACAACCCCGCCCTGCTGCTCATCGTCCGCCGATCAGGTCGAGGACCTCGTCGTACCGCCTGATCTCGCCGCGCTCCGCGACGTGGTCCCGCAGCGACCGCGCCAGGTCCCGGAACCCGGCGTCCCGCGACCGCGTGATCGTGGCGAGGTCGCCGACCAGCACCAGCTGCGCCTTGGCGCGGGTGAAGGCCACGTTGGCGCGGCGCAGTTCGCTGAGGAAGCCCACGTTGCCGTCGGGGTTGCTGCGGGTGAAGCCGTAGAGCACCACGTCGCGCTCGCCGCCCTGGAACGCGTCGACCGAACCCACGTTGAGGCGCACGTGGGACTCCTGGCCGATGAGGTCGACGATCGCGCTCGTCACCGCCTTCACCTGGGCCGTGTAGGGCACGATGACCGCCCACTCGCGGCCGGCGGCGGCGTAGTGCGCGGCCAGGCGGCTCAGCAGGACCGCCTCGGCCGGGTTGTGGTAGCCCGCCTGCCGGTGGTCGCGCTGCCGCGCCGGCCGCTCCCGCCGCCGCCGCTCGGGCAGCCCGGAGGTGTCGACGAACACCAGCGGGCTGCCGAACAGCTCGTCGCGGTGCTCGTGCGCGCGGGCGGTGCGGAGGCGTCCGCCGTAGAACTCGCGTGAGCTGAACTCGGCGATCACCTCGGGCATCCGCCGCTGCCACGTCAGCGGCACGACGTTGTCCTCGGGCAGCCGGCCGACGAGGTGCTCCAGCGCGCTCTTGGCCAGCAGGTCCCGGATGCGGGGATCGGCCGCCTCCCGGCCCCACGACCCGACCTCGGCGTCCAGGAACGGCGGAAGCTGCCGCTCGTCGCCCACCAGGACGGCGCGCCGGGCGCGCACCAGCGGCACCAGCACGTCCGCGGTGCCGATCTGCCCGGCCTCGTCCACGACCACGAGGTCGAAGTCCACTTCGGACAGCTCGGCGCGGGACGCGCTGCCGACCGCCGTGGCGGCGACGACGTGCGCGTAGCGGATCAGCTCCGGGTGCAGCTGGGTCGTCGCGCCGGACACCTCGTGGTGCCACTCCGCGAGCAGCCGCGCCCGCGCGCGCAGCAGCGGCAGCCGCCGGTCCAGCCACGCCACCAGCGCGGTCAGGTCGCCGACGGCGGTGGCGGGGTCGACCGTGTCGCGGATCGCGGGCGGCGCCTCGGCGCCGCCGACCGCGGCGCGCGCCGAGTGCGCGGCGGTCGACGCGGACCGCCGCGCCCGCTCCACGCGGTCCCGCGCCTCGGCGAGCAGCCGCGCCGCGCGGCGCACCTCGGGCAGGTGGTCGGTGGTGTCCGCCAGGTGCCGCCGGGCCCGGTGGAGCGCGTCGTCCGCGGTCCGCCGGTCGGCGGCCAGCCGCTCGACGCGGGCGTCGAGCGCCGCCGACCGCCACCGGCACCACCACCCGAGCAGCGGCCGCCCACGCAGGCGCGCGTTCCGCTGGACCGCGCGGCGCGCGCGGTCCAGCCGGTCGTCGAGGGCCGCCGACGCGGTCACCAGCGCGTCCACCGCCGCCCGAGCGGGCCCGCCGACGGCGCGCCGGGCCTCGTCCACGCCCGCCGACGCCCGGTCGACGTCGGCGAGCGCGGCGGTGGTGGCGGCGACGCGGTCCGCCAGCTCCGCCGCCCACCGCTCGGCGACGTCCAGGCCGTCGAACTCGCGCAGGTTGTGCGCCACGCCCGCGAGGGTCCGCCCGCGCAGCTCCCGCGCCTGCTCGTCCACCAGGTAGGGGCGGCCCTCGTCGGTGACCGTGCCCGCGTTGCCGACCCGCACCACCACCAGGTCCGGCGACAGGCGCGGCAGGACGTTGTCCACCGCCCGGTTGGACTGCGCGGTCACCAGCACCCGCCACGGCGGGCGGGACCACCCGTCACCCACCGCCGCCGCGTTGGCCACCTGGCTGATCACGCGCGTCTTGCCGGTGCCCGGCGGTCCGAGCACCAGCATCAGGTCCTCGACGGCGAGCGCGCGGCGGAACGCCCGGAGCTGGTCCGGGTCCAGCTCCTCGGTCGGCGTGTCGGCGGCCTCGCCGATCGGCCGCACCTGCGCGTCCACGATCGCCGGCAGCAGGTGCGGGTTGAGCGCGCGGCGCTCCCGCAGCGTCGTGATGGCCTCCCGCCGCGCCTTGAACACCACGGTGCTCGTGGTCGTCACCAGCTCGCCGGTCTTGGGCAGCAGGGCCCAGTCGACCGGCTCGTCGAACCGCACCACCGCCGTCTGGCCGTCCAGGCGGGTCACCTGCCCGCGCTGCTCCCCCTTGACCTGCACGAACGCGCCTTCTTCCGGCAGCGCCGAGCCGACGACCGCGAACCCGTACACGGAGTGCGCGCCGTGCCGCTGCTCGCCGACCGGCCGCACCGCGCGGTAGGGGTGGGGCCGCTCGTCCGCCGCCGCGCGCAGGGCGATCCGCTCGTTGGCGTCGACGACCCGCTCGACGGCGTCCAGGAACTCCGCGTGGCGCGGCGCGAGCGCCGGCGCGGTGGCCCGGTCCGCGAGCAGCCGGACCAGCCGCTCCCACTCCTGCTCGACCCTCGGCCAGCACGCGTCGGCGCCGTCGCCCAGCTCCCGGACCGCGTCGACGCGCCGCCAGCCCGCCGGGTGCAGCGCCAGGTAGTGCCGGGCGAGGCGGTGGTGGTCCCGGACGCGCAGCGGGTCGATCGACCGGACCTGGTACCCGCGCCCGGAGTGGGTGACCACCAGCCGGGCGACCCACGCCGTCCCGTGCACCAGGAGGCTGCGCCCGCCGTTCCACCGGTTCGGCTCGGCGACGGTCGCGGGCACCCCCGCGCGGGCGGCGGACAGCTCGGCCACGACGTGGTCGACGCTGTGCGGCAGGCCGGGGTGGTCGCGGTGCTTCTCGCGCAGCCGCTGGTCGTCCTCGGCGGAGGCGACGAGGTGCAGCACCCGGTCGAGGGGCAATCGGACGAAGCGCACCGTGCTCCTTCAGCGGTGTCCGTCGGCGGGTCGGCCGCCGAACCCGCGCAGCCACCCGCCGAGCGCGGCGGCGTCCGGTCGCGCGGCCGGGTCGGGTGACAGCGCCGCGTCGACGGCGGCGGCGAGCCGGTCGTCCACGTCGGGCGCCCACGACCGCAGCGGCAGCGGCGCGCGCGGCGCGGGCGGGCGACCGGCCAGCAGGTGGTGGGCGATCGCGCCGACCTGGTGGACGTCCGTCCAGGGCCCTGCGGCCGCGCGGGCCCACTGCTCGGGCGCGGGGTACTCCGGCAGGCCCTCGTCGGTGCGGGCGAGGTCGCGCACCAGCAGCGTGCCGTCGTCCCGCCACACCAGGCGGTCCGGGGCGAGCGCGCCGTGCGCGACGCGGTGCGCGTGCAGGCCGGCGAGCGTCGCGCACAGGCCGGCCAGGGCGTCGCACACCCGCGCCAGCACGCCCGCGTCCCGCACCGGTCCGCCGGGCAGCAGGACGTCGAGGGTGTCGCAGGGACGGCCCGTCCGGGTTCGCGGCCACGAGGTCACCAGCGTGACGACGGCACCCGGGCCCTCGGCGAACTGGAGCACGGCGGGCAGTCCCGCGATCCCCCGCGCCAGCAGCCGGTGCTCGTCCACCAGCGCCTGCCGCGCGCGCCGGGCGGACGGCGTCGCGTGCCGCACCTCCACCTGGCGCAGCCACCCGAGGCCGCCCGGCGGCGTCAACCGCAGGCAGCGGGCCTGGCGCAGCACCGCGCCCGCGTCACCGGTCGGCCGCGCCTCCGCCGGGTGGTCGTGGACCAGGTAGGCGACGCCGTCGACGTCGACCTCGGGCCCCCGGTCGAACGGCGCGCGGTCCCGCGCCGGCGCGGGAGGGCGCGGCGCGTGGTCGACGTGGTGGTGCACGTGCACGTCGCCGTGGATGCGCCCGGCCTGCACCACCGGCCCGTGCACCACGCCGCGCAGGTGGTTGTAGGCACCGGCCCCGTCCCCCGATGAGGTCGTCCCCTGTCGTTCCACGCCACCGCTCACGTCGGACTGTCGGCTGAGGTGGCACAGCGTAACGCCGGGTCGCGACCGCGTACCCGAAACTTTGCGGACAAGCGCCCGACCGTCGAGGACGCGCCCGGCTTGCCGGTCCGGCAAGAAACTTTGCCCTCACCGCCGGCCGCACCGCACAGTGGTCGCCGGAGGTGGTCAGATGACCGAGCAGGTGGAGAGCAGCTGTGACGTGGTGGTGGTCGGCGGTGGCGCCGCGGGTCTGAACGGGGCGCTGATGCTGGCGCGGGCACGGCGGTCGGTCGTCGTGGTCGACGCCGGGCAGCCGCGCAACGCGCCCGCCGAGGGCGTGCACGGGCTGCTGGCGCGGGAGGGGGTGCCGCCGGCCGAGCTGCTCGCCCGCGGGCGGGACGAGGTGCGCGGCTACGGCGGCCGGGTCGTGTCCGGCGAGGTCGAGACCGTCACGCGGGACGGCGGCGGTTTCGCGGTGGCGCTCGCCGACGGCCGGGTGCTCCGGACCCGGCGGCTGCTGGCGACCACGGGGCTGGTCGACGAGCTGCCGGACGTGGCCGGCCTGCGCGAGCGGTGGGGCCGGGACGTCCTGCACTGCCCGTACTGCCACGGCTGGGAGGTGCGCGACCAGGCGATCGGGGTGCTGGGCACCGCCGTCAACTCGGTGCACCAGGCGTTGCTGTTCCGGCAACTGAGCGCCGACGTCACGTACTTCGCGCACACCGCGCCGCCGAGCGCGGAGGACGCGGAACGCCTGGCGGCGCGCGGCATCACGGTCGTGGAGGGCGAGGTGGTGGCCCTGGAGGTCGTCGCCGACCGGCTGGCGGGCGTGCGGTTGGCCGACGGCACGGTCATCCCCCGCGCGGCGGTGGCCGTCGCGCCCCGGATGCGGGCGCGGGCCGGTTTCCTGGCGGCGCTGGGGCTGCGGGCGGTGGACCACCCGTCGGGCCTGGGCGAGCACGTCCCGGCCGACCCGGTCGGGCGCACCGAGGTGGCGGGGGTGTGGGTGGCGGGCAACATCACCGACCCGGCCGCGCAGGTCGGGGCCGCCTCGGCGGCGGGCGCGACGGCGGGCGCCCAGATCAACGCCGACCTGGTCGCCGAGGAGACCCGGCGGGCGGTCGACGCCTACCGCGACCCGTTCTCGGCGGCGTCGGAGGCGCGGCTGTGCGAAGAGGTGATGGGCAACCGCCGCCACGGCGTGTGAGCCGGTGAAGCGGTAGCCGTGGCGACGGCAGGTCCGCGGGAGCGGTGAGCCGGCCACAGGATGGCGAACGTGTTCGTCACGGACTCGTTCGTGACGAACACGTTCGCTACAGTGATGTCATGACGGACGAGCGAAGAGCACCGCGCAGCCGCCGCGAACGGCCCGCCAAAGCCCCGCTGACCAGGGAGGGCATCGTGGCCGCCGCCATCGGGATCATGCGCGCCGAGGGCCTGGGCAAGGTCACCATGCGTCGGTTGGCGCAGGAGTTGGACACCGGCCCGGCCTCCCTCTACGTCTACGTCCGCGACACCGCCGAGCTGCACGCGGCGATCCTCGACGAGCTGATGGGCGCCGTCGAACCGGTCACGACCGGTGGTGACTGGCGCGACCGCGTGGAACGGCTGCTCACCTCGTACACCATGACGCTCTTCGAGCACCCGGGGCTCGCGCGGTCCGCGCTGGTGTCGCGCCCCAGCGGCAGGCACTACCTCGACCTGGTCGACACCCTGCTCGGCCTCCTGGTCGAGGGCGGCGTCCCGGCCGGGCAGGCGGCCTGGGGCGTGGACGTGCTCCTCCAGCACGCCACGGCCACCGCGGCCGAGCAGGCCACCCGGGACGGCACCGGTCGCGCCGAGGCGGAGTGGGACGCCCTCGCCCGCGCGCTGCACGGCGCGTCGGAGCGGACGCACCCGCACGTCGCGGCGCTGGCCGGCCCGCTGCTGTCCGGCACGGCGTCGGCCAGGTTGTCCTGGGCGTTCCGGTTGCTGCTCAACGGCATCGAGCACACCCCCGTGCCGGGGCGCCCACCCGACGACGCGCCGGGCGACCCGGTCCCGCACGACCCGGCCGCCCCGCGCGGGGAGCGCTGACGTGCGGCCTTGGGACGTCCACCACCCGCCGCGCGCCGACGGCCGCGTCTTCCTGGTCACCGGGGGCAACGCGGGCATCGGCTACTTCGTCGCGGAGCAGCTCGCCGCCACCGGCGCCACCGTCGTGCTCGGCAGCCGGGACGCCGCGAAGGCGGAGGCCGCGATCGCCTCGATCCGGGCGCACGTGCCCGGCGCGCACGTGCGCCACGTCCCGCTGGACCTCGCCGACCCGGCGTCGGTCCGCCGCTCGGCGGACGCCCTGGGCACGGACCGGCTCGACGCCGTCGTCCACAACGCGGGCGTCCTGGTCGACGGCCCGGTGCGGCGCGTGACCCCCGAGGGGCACGAGCTGATGTTCGCCACCAACCACCTCGGGCACTTCGCGCTCACGGCGTGGCTCGCGCCCCTGCTGTCCGCCACGCCCGCGAGCCGGGTCGTCACCACCGGGAGCTTCGTCGGGAAGACCGCCCGGCTGGACCTCGACGACCTCCAGAGCGCCCGCGGCTACCGGGCCAAGGCCGCCTACGCGCGGTCGAAGCTGGCGCAGATGCTGTTCGGGCTGGAGCTGGACCGCAGGGTGCGGGCCACCGGCGGCACGACGCTGAGCGTGGTGACCCACCCCGGCGGCGCGCTCGACTCGCTCACCCCGAGCCGCCCGCCGGTGCACGTGCGGACCGCCTGGCAGCGGGTGCGCTCCCTGCCCGCGGCGCTGCTCCTGCAGGGCAAGGACGCCGGCGCGTGGCCCACCGTCCGGGCCGTGCTGGACCCGTCCGCCGAGGGCGGCCGGCTCTGGGGTCCGCGCGTGCTCGGGCTGCGCGGCGCGCCGCGGCTCGAACCCGTCTCCGGACCGCCGGCGGACCAGGCGCTCGCGCGGCGGCTCTGGGCGGCGAGCGTCGACCTCACCGGCGTCGAACCCGACTTCACCGGGCGCTCGCCCGGTTCACCGTGAACGCGACCCGCGCGTCACGACGGGTCGCTCGTGGCAGCGCACACCACCGGTCGGGTGACAGCGGGCCCGACCGGCGCGTCGCCGACCTGCGTCGCCGACCGGCGTCCTCAACCGGCGTCCTCAACCGGCGCAGTGCAGGCAGTTGTGCGGGCCCACGCGCCGGTCGCTGCCGCGCCACCCCGCGTCGAACGCGCGTCCCCACAACGTCTTCCAGTCCTGCGGCGAGCCCTCCGCGCCGCGGGTGCGCCCGCAGCCGTCGCAGATCAGGACGAGCGAGTTCGGGTCGTGGTCACCGGGGATGGCGGTCACAGCAGGGTGCGTCGACTTCCGTGACGGGTGCGGGGTTCCGGGCAGGTGTCGGCCGCGCCTGTGCGGCCGACACCCGGTCGTGCACCCGGAATCCTCGTGGCGCTCACGGTCCACTGTGGCCGAGAACCACGCCGTTGAACCTTGCGATCTCCTTGCGATCGCCACCCGGTGCGGCAAGGTGGTGGGCCCGGCCCGCACCGACCACGAGAATCGACGGGACATGGACTGCTCCGTACTGCTCGTCGAGGACGACGAGAACATCAGGCAGGCGCTGGGCCTCGCGCTGGGCGACGAGGGCTTCGCCGTCACCGACGCGGTGTCCGGCGAGGACGCGCTGCGGATGCTCGACCGCGGCGCGTACGACGTGGTCCTGCTCGACCTCATGCTCCCCGGCGTGACCGGGCTGGAGGTGTGCCGCACGCTCCGGGCGCGCGGCGACCTGCCGATCATCGTCGTCACCGCCCGCGCGGACACCGCCGACGTCATCGCGGGCCTGGAGGCGGGCGCCGACGACTACGTCACCAAGCCCCTGGTGGCGGGCGAGCTGGCCGCGCGCATCCGGGCCCTGCTGCGGCGGCGCGGCGGTGGCCGGCCGGCCGAGGTGCTGCGGTTCGGCGAGCTGGAGATCCGCCCGGACGTCGGCACGGTGCACCGCGCGGGCGGCGAGGTGCGCCTGACCAGGACCGAGTTCCGACTGCTGGTCGAGCTGGCGTCGGCGGCGGGCCGGATCGTCACCCGCGAGCAGTTGCTGCAACGCGTGTGGGGTTACGACTACTTCGGCGACACGCGGCTGCTGGACGTGCACATCCGGCGGCTGCGCCGCAAGGTCGAGCGCGACCCGGACGACCCGACGCTGGTGGTGACGGTCCGGGGCACGGGGTACCGGATGGACCCGGACCGGTGACGCCGTGCGCCGGCTGACGCTGCGGTGGCGGGTGGCGGTCGCCCTCGGGCTGGGTTCGCTGCTGGTCGCCAGCACGCTCGCGATCGCGACCTGGAACCTCACCTCCGGCTACATGCTGCGGCAGCGGGAGCAGAGCGGGATACGGCAGGCCGAGGTCAACGCGCGCCTCGTCGACGAGTCCCTGCGCACCGGCTCGCACGGCCTGGACGAGCTGCTGACCGGCCTGTCCACCGGACCGGACTCGACGGTCCTGCTGTTCCGGCCGGGCCAGGTGCTCACCAGCGGGCGGCAGGTGGACGCGGGCGCGCTGCCCCGGCGGCTGCTGGAGCTGGGCAGGCGGGGCGTGCCGGCGGCCCAGCGGCTGGTCGTGGACGGCATCCCGATCCTCGCCGTCACGCTGCCGATCACGTCGGCGGAGGGCACCTACGTGGAACTCGCGCCGCTGGTGCAGCTCGACCGCGCGTTCCGGTTCCTCAGCTGGCTCCTGGTGGCGGGCACGGTGGCCAGCGGCCTGCTCGGCGTCGCGCTGGGCGCCTGGGCGAGCGGGCAGGCGCTGCGCCCGCTCACCGCGCTGACCGCCGCGGCGTCCCGCATCGCGGGCGGCGACCTGCGGGCCCGCCTGCCCGCGCAGACCGACCCGGACCTCACCTCGCTGGCCACCACCTTCAACGCCACGGCGGACGCGCTGGAGCAGCGCGTGGTCCAGGACGCCCGGTTCGCCGGCGACGTCAGCCACGAGCTGCGCTCGCCGCTGACGACGATGGTCAACGCGGCGGCCGTCCTGCGCAGGCGGCGCGCCGAGATCACCGGCACGGCGGGCAAGGCGCTGGAGCTGCTGACGTCGGAGGTGGACCGGTTCGCGCGCATGGTGGTGGACCTGCTGGAGATCTCCCGCACCGACCAGCGGGCCGACGACCTCGCGCTGGAGCCGATCGACATGGTGGTGCTGGTCGGCAACGTCGTCGGCGCGCGGCCCGGACCCGTCGTGCCCGTCGAGACCGGGGCGTCCGCGCCGCAGGTGCTCGGCGACCGCCGCCGCCTGGACCGCGTGGTGGCCAACCTGCTCGACAACGCCGAGCACCACGCGGGCGGCGCGGTGCGGGTGGCCGTGTTCAGCCGGGACGGCGCGGCGCGGCTGGAGGTCGACGACGCCGGTCCGGGCGTGCCCGCCGAGCTGCGCGACCGGATCTTCGACCGGTTCGACCGGGGCGCCCGCGCGGGCAGCCGGGGCGGCGACATCGGCAGCGGCCTCGGGCTCGCCCTGGTGGCCCAGCACGTGCAGCGGCACGGCGGCACGGTGCACGTCGAGGAGCGGCCCGGCGGCGGGGCGAGGTTCGTCGTCGAGATCCCGGAGGCGGAGCGGTGAGGGCGACGGCGCTCGCGCTCGGGCTGCTGCTCGCCGGCTGCGGCGTCACGGCGCAGGACGAGCCACGCCCGCTGGTCACCTCCACCGCCACCCCGGCGGCTACGCCGACGCTCACCCAGCGCCCCGACCCGCCGTCGCCACCCTCCCCCGCGCCGACCGTCCCCACCCCGACCCCGACGGCGCCGACCGCCTCGTCCGGGCCGACGTCCGGGCCGACGACCGGGCCGACGACCGGGCCGACGACCGGGCCGCCCACGTCCGCACCGCCGGTGTGGTTCTCCGCAGGTCGATAGCGTGGACGACCTCATGGTCGGCCGGGCCGCCCCGACCTAGCGTCGTGGCCATGCTGTTGCACACGATCCTGTCCATCACCCTCGCCACCGGTCCGAGCGTCGCGCCGGCCACGCCCGGCATACCCGCGGCGCAACTGCGAAGCCAGGAACTGCTCCAGGTCGCGTTCACCGCGGACCAGGACGACGACGCGGGCGAGCCCTGGCGCTACTCGAACACCAACTACGTCGTGGCCGGGCTGCTCATCGAAAAGCTGACCGGCCGGCTGATCGGCTACCTGACCTTCGCCCTGACCGACGGGCGAGGCAGGTCGATGGTCCTGTCGCTGAACCCGTACGAACAGGACCCGCCCACCGCGGCGATCGTCCCCTTGGGAGTGGCGGCGTTCTGCCGCTAGGGCGTCGGCCGCCGGCGGGATCGCGTCGACCACCGGGCGCGCGGCGGTTCACCGGGCGACCCCGCCAGCCTGCCGAAAAGTGAGCACTCACAACGAAATTGATTCTATCGGGTGATTGCCGCGCAAGAGCCCGGCCTCCTGCCGGCGGGCGTGCATCCTGGGACACCTCGGTTCGAGCACGGGGAAAGCGGGCGGACATGGCCTACACGGCGGGCGCGGCGAAAGTGGATGTGACTCCTCCGTTGACGATCCCGTACCTCGGCGGGATCCCACGGCACTCGCCCTACTTCGGCGTCCACGACGCGTTGCACGCCCGCGCGGTCGCGTTCGGCGAGGTGGGCGGCGAGACGGTCATCGTCATCGCCGTCGACGCGCTCGGCATCAACAACGACATCCTCGGCCCCGACCGGGACTTCACCGCCGAGGTGCGCGGCGCGATCGAGGACGCCACCGGCGTTCCGCCGTCGCACGTGCTGGTCGCCAGCTCGCACACCCACTCCAGCCCGGAGACCGGCGACGTCCGCCGCCTGCTCGACACGCCCGGCGCGGACGAGTGGCTGGCCCGGTTCGCCGAACTCCTCGTCAGCTCCGCCGTCCTCGCGTTCGAGGACCGGCGCCCGGTCACCGCGCGGCGCGGTCGCGGCGAGGTGGTGCGCGGCACGCTCGCGGTCAACCGCAACGCCTGGGCGTACCCGGACCCGGCCGCCGCGCCGGACGACCCCGAGGTGGACGTGCTGGTGCTGGAGGCGCCGGGCTGGTCGTCGGTGCTCTACAACTTCGCGAACCACCCCGTGTACGTGCAGGTGCAGCCGTACGCCTCGGCGGACTTCCCCGGTGTCACGTCGGACTTCGTCGAGCGCAACGTGCCCGGCTGCCGCGCGGCGCTGTTCCTCCAGGGCGCGTGCGGCAACCAGAGCCCGCCGCCCGACCCGCTGACCCACCAGAACGGGGCGGGCAAGCCGCCGTTCGACGCGGAGTACCAACTGCTGCCGGAGAACGTCCGCGACGCCTTCGCCCACACCGAGCGGATGGGCATGGCGCTGGCCGCCAAGGTCCTCGAAGTCGTCGAAGCCGCCGACACGCCGGTGTCCGGCCCGGTCTCGGCGGTGTCCGAGCGGCTCGCCGTCGCGTCGCGCGACCTGCCCGACCGCGCGCCGTTCCAGCGGGAGTGGGAGGCGCGCAGGCAGGCGCTGGACGACGCCGTCGCCTCCGGCGCGCCGCGCGCCGAGATCGTGCGCCTCACCGGGCAGCTCCAGGAGACGGAGGAGCAGCTCGTCGCGATCGACCGGGGCACGGACCCGATCTCCGCCGAGGTGCAGGTGCTGCGCCTCGGCGACGTCGCGCTCGCCTGCCTGCCCGGCGAACCGTTCGTGGAACTCGGTTTCGTGCTCAAGCAGCGGTCCGACGACGGCCGCCGGGTGCTGCCCGTGGGCTACGCCAACGACTACCTCGGCTACCTGACCGACCCGGAGGCGTGGGACCGGCCGATCTACGAGGTCAGCCTCGGCGCGTGGACCCGCATCGGCCGGTTCGGCGGGACGGAGCTGACCCAGCGGGCGGCGGAACTGGTCGACCGGCTGTGGGACGGGTCCGCCCTCGGTTGAGCGGGCGCGTCGGACCTCGGCCGGGTCCGGAACCCCGCACCCCGGTCGGGTGCGGGGACGCGGGCACCGGGCGCGGTCGGCGACGTCGCGCACGGGCCTCCGGCTGATCGCGGGCGGGAAGCGCACCGTGCAGCGGCCACCTCGCAGCGGGTGGCGCGACCGCGGCACGACGAACAGCCCCGGCGCGACCGCGGCACGACGAACGGCCCCGGCGCGACCGCGGCACGACGAACGGCCCCGGCGCGACCGCGGCACGACGAACGGCCCCGGCGGGGCCGGGGCCGTTCGCGGCAGGGGCACACACAGGTCGCTTCGCGCGGCACCCGGCGGTCGCGCGCGCCCGGCGTCGTCGCGGTGGCGGCGGTCCGGAACGGGGTGCGCTCCGTCGTCCGCCGCGTGCCGCGCGGTGCCGGGTGGTCCGCGTGGTCGGCCCGCCGGTGGGCTTTGCCGTGCGCCGGAATACTGCCGGCCGGCACCGCGCGGTGAAAAAAGTTGATCGATCAACCCCTGTTAACGCTTAAGCCGGTGGCCGCCGGGCAGCGGGCTCACCACGACCAGCGGATGCCGAACGCGCCCGGCCGCACGTCCAGCCCCAGCGCGTGCACGGTGTAGGAGTCGTCCCACGTCAGCGGGCGCACCAGCGGCCTGCCGCCGATGTCGGAGAACTGCTCGCACCGCCTCGGCAACGCGGCCGGGTCGAACCGCACCTCGATCAGCAGTTCGCGGGTGGGCATCCGCCCGCGCTGCTCGTGGTTGGTCGCGGGCACCGCGCCGCCCTGCTCGATCTCGTACTCGACGATGATCGTCTCGTGCCGCGCCAACGGGCGCGGGAAGCGGAGTTCGGCGGCGGTCAGCCCGGAGTCCTCGTCCCGGTTCGACGCGGCGATCGTGCAGTTCCGGGTCGGCACCAGCGTCGGCGGCGGCTGGTGCGCGTCCGGCCAGAACAACAGCACCATGCTCGTGACGCCGTCCTGCTCGGCGCGGAGGATGTTGCGGTTCCACTGGCGCCGCTCGGTGCGGTCCGGGCCGATCTCCAGCCGCGACACGATGCTCAGCCTGGTCAGGCGCGCCTCGTCGCGCGGGCGGAGCCCGTGCAGCGCCCGCCGCCGCGACCGCGCGTCCGGCCAGACCCGCGACATCGGGGCGGGCGACGGCGGGCGGTGGGCCGGTCGGCCCCTCGGCCGGGGCGCGTCCAGCAGGCCGGCCAGCTCGCCGCCGCGCAGCCCGAGGAACCGCTCCACGTGGCGCAGCGCCGCCAGCGACAGGGCCCGCTCCGGCCGGCTGCGCCCGGACTGCCAGTAGCTCAGCGTCGCGGCGCTGACCGGTGTGCCCTGGTCCCGCAGGTGCTCGGCCAGGCGCTCCAGGGTCGCGCCGCGCTCCCGGATCGCGCGGCGCAACGCACCGGCGAACGGGCTCAGGCGGATTCCGACCGGCTCGGGCACCTGCCGGACAGTAGTCCGCCCAGCCGACGGGTTCCAGGCTCGCGCCGGCCGGTCCGCCGTACCGGGCCCGGTCACCGGCCGCCGTCAGACCACCCGCTCGTTACCGCCGTCGATCGGCACCTGCGCGCCCGTGGTGCACGCGAAGGTGTCCGAGCACAGCTCCGCGACCAGCCGGCCGACCGCCGCGCTGGTGATCTTCGCGCCCAGCAGGTTGCGCCGCTTGTACGCCTCGACGTCCAGCCCGTAGCGGAGGGCGCGGCGGCTGAGCACCTCGTCGGTCCACAGCCCGGTGTCGAAGACCGCGTCCGGGTGGACGGTGTTCACGCGGATGCCGTCGGCCGCCCACTCCAGCGCGGCGACCCTCGCCAACTGGGTGAGCGCGGCCTTCGACGCCGAGTACGCCGCCGCGCCCGGTCCCGGCGCGGGCACGTTCTTCGACGCCACGACGACGACGCGCCCGCCACGCGGAGCCAACCGCAACAGCGGGTGCGCCGCGCCGAGCAGCGTCGCGACCGAGTCGACGTTGACCGACATGGTGCGCCGCCACGTCTCCTGGTCCAGGTCGGCGATCGGCGCGTCACCGGGGAACACCCCGGCGCAGGCGACCAGCACGTCCACGCCGCCGAACCGCTCGACACCGCGCCCGAGGGCGGCCCGCACCGCGGCGGCGTCGGTGACGTCGACCTGGAGGCCGAGGTAGTCCGCGCGGCTGGGGGTGGGCGTCAGGTCGAGCCCGACCACGCTCGCGCCCCTGGCGCGCAGGGCGTCGACGCAGGCCCGGCCGATGCCCGACGCCGCGCCGGTGACCAGCGCGACCTCGCCGGTGAACTCGGCGGGCGCGCCGCCGCGCCGCAGCTTGGCCTGCTCCAGCTCCCAGTACTCCACGTCGAACAGGTCGGCGGCCGGCAGCGCCCGGTAGCCGCCCAACGCCTCGGCCCGCTCGATGACGCCGATGGTGTGCGCGTAGATGTCGCGGGCGATGTCGGCGTCCTTGGCGCGCCTGCCCACCGTCACCATGCCCAGCTCGGGGTCGAGCAGGACGCGCGGCGCGGGGTCGAGCATGGTCAGGCCCGGTCGCGCGTGCTCGGCGAAGTAGCGGCGGTAGTCCTCGGCGTAGCCGGCGACGTCCCGGCCGACCAGCGGCACGCGCTTGGTGCGGATCACGTGGTCGGGCGTCGCCGGGCCCCGGCCGGCCACGTCGGCGAGGTCCGGCCGGGCGACGAAGGCCGCGGTGGCGGCGTCGGTGTGCCTGCCGGCGATCACCGGGTGTCCCGCGACGTCCGCGATCTCCCTGCGGAGGCGGGCGAGCACGAGGGGGTCGACCGGCGGCAGCGCGGCGGCCGACGCCGCCCGCGCCGGCCGGTGCCGCGCCAGGAACTCCTCGGCCTCGCCGACCAGTTCGACGTGCCGGGCGTACGCCTGCTCGGTGTCCTCGCCGAAGGTGAACAGGCCGTGGTTCATCAGGACGACGCCGACCGTGTCGCCGTCGGCGTGCCGCGCGAACAGCTCCGCGCACGTGCGGGCCAGCGCGAAACCCGGCATCACGTAGGGCACCACCACGACGCGGTCGCCGAACACCTCCGCGACGCGCGGTTCGCGCAGGTTGGTCAGGGTGATCACCGCGTCGGCGTGGCTGTGCAGGGCGGCCGGCTGCGGCAGCAGCGCGTGCAGCAGGGTCTCGACGCTCGGGTCGGGCGCGCTCGCGTCCAGCAGGGCGCACCGCAGCTCGTTCATCATCCGGCCGTCCGGCAGGCTGGGCAGGGTCAGCAGCTCGCGCAGCCGCTCCAGCCGCAGGGGCGCGAACCCGGCCCGCTCGATGTCCGCCAGGTCCCAGCCGCTGCCCTTGACGTACAGGACGTCCACCGGACGGCCGGTGAGGTCGGCGGTCGTGACCTTCACCGAGGTGTTGCCGCCGCCGTGCAGCACGAGGTCCGGGTCGCCGCCGAGCAGCCGCGAGCCGTACACGCACGCGTCGAGCGGGTCGGTGTGCGTTTCAGCCCAGCGGTTTTCCATGGATGATCCGTTCGTCGGTGACGATCGCCGTGACGAGGTCGGCGGGGGTGACGTCGAAGGCGTAGTTCAGCGCGGCGGTGGCGCGGTCGCCGACGACCTCGGCGGCGTCGCGGACCTCGATCTCCACCGACGCGCCGTCGGGGGTGGCCAGGTCGATGGTCGACTCCGGCGCGGCGACGACGAACGGGACACCGGCCCGCGCGGCGGCCAGGGCCAGCGGGTACGTGCCGATCTTGTTGACCACGTCGCCGTTCGCGGCGATCCGGTCCGCGCCCACCACCACCGCGTCGGCCAGGCCGCGCGCGATCACCGTCGGCCCGGCGGAGTCGACCACCACGGTGTGCGCGACGCCCATGCGGGCCAGCTCCCACGCCGTCAACCGGCTGCCCTGGAGCAACGGCCTGGTCTCGTCCACGTAGACGTGGCCCAGCGCGGCGGACTCGTGCAGCGCCCGCACCACGCCGAGCGCGGTGCCCCACTCGACGCACGCCAGCGCGCCCGCGTTGCAGTGGGTCTGCACGTTGACCGGTCCGCCGAGCCGGTCGACGAGCCACCGCGCGCCCCGCAGGCCCAGCTCGCGGTTGCGGCGGATGTCGTCCTCCAGCACGTGCACCGCCTCGGCGACCACGGCGTCCGGTCCGTCGTCGAGCCGCGCCAGCGCCCGGTCCACGCCCCACGCGAGGTTCACCGCCGTCGGCCGGGCCGCGCGCAGCCGCGCCGCCTCCGCGCGCACGTCCCCGCCGTTGCCCGCGGCCAGCGCCACCCCGAGCGCGCCGGCCACGCCCAGCGCGGGCGCGCCCCGGATCGCCAGCCGCCGGATCGCGGCCACCAGCGCGTCGACCGTGTCGATCCGCAGGGTCGTCAGCTCGCCGGGCAGCAGGGTCTGGTCGATCGCGATGATCCGGCCGTCCACCCAGTCGATCGTCCGCATGGGGCCAGTGTCCCGGTCCGGTGTCGGTCCGGGAAGGCACGCGGACCACGGCAACACGAACGGACACGGGCGGGCCGGCCGGACGCGGGGAGGGCGGTCGGACGGGTCGCGGCGGTCGGACCCGAGGTCCACCGGGAGGCGGGAACCCGCGCTGGACCGGGGTGGACCCGCCGCGGGCCGGGGTCGGGCACGGGGTCGACCGGACCCCCGGACGCGGTCGGCGCGGGCCGGTCGCGCGGATCAGCGGGGCTCGCCGGGGGTGCCCGCCCAGCAGAACGACACTTCGGGGTGGCGCGGGCTCGGCCCGTCCGGCAGGCCGCGCGGTCGGTGGCGCAGGTGCCGGTCGAGGAACGCCGCGGTGCAGGCGCGGGTGATCACCGCGACGCGCGCGGCGGGCGTGCCCGCGCCGAAGCCGAGCTGTCCCCCGCGAGCAGCCCGACGTCGGTGGACGAGGCGTGCGCCGCGCCCTCCGCCAGGAGCCGGCGCTTCCAGCCGGTCAGGCGCGCTCGCGCCCCGCCGGCCCGCCGGCCCGGCGTCGCGGACGGCGTTGGTGCGTGTCGTGCCCAGACGTCCAGCGGCACACCGGTGATACCACCCTCGGTGAGCAGGAGTTCCGACTCCCGCGCCGTCGTGTGCGCGGCGCGCGGGCCGCCCCGGCGCTCCGCCGGGTACCAGAGGGAGACCACCAGCTCCCGCGCCGGTGCCCCGGCGACCCACGGGCGCGGCGCGTCGGTCGGCGGAGGCGATTCCGGTGCCACGCGGGGATGACCACCCGCAGGCGTCATCCCCGCGATGCAGTCGACCGGCCGAGCAGTCGACCGGCCGATGACTGTCCGAAGTGGACGGTGAGCGATCGGGCCCGGTCAGCGCAACGGGGTGTGCGCCGGGTCGACCCGCTCGGCCTCGCGGACCGGTCCGGGCGGCGTGCCGTCGCCGAACGGCCGACCGCCGAGCGCTTCGCGGCCGTGCGGGGTGACCCACCCGGACAGGTCCGGGCCGGCGGGCACGATGCCGCTGGGGTTGATGTCGGTGTGCACCACGTAGTAGTGCCGCTTGATCTGCTCGAAGTCCACCGTGTCGCCGAAACCGGGCGTCTGGAACAGGTCGCGGGCGTAACCCCACAGGTTCGGCAGCTCGCTGAGCTTGTTCCGGTTGCACTTGAAGTGCCCGTGGTAGACCGGGTCGAACCGGACCAGGGTGGTGAACAGGCGCACGTCGGCCTCGGTGATCGTGTCGCCGACCAGGTAGCGCCGGTCGGACAGCCGGTCCTCCAGCCAGTCCAGCGCGGTCCACAGGCGCTCGTACGCGGCGTCGTACGCCTCCTGGCTGCCCGCGAAACCACAGCGGTAGACGCCGTTGTTGACCTCGGTGAAGACCCGCTGGTTCACGGCGTCGATCTCGTCGCGGTGCTCGGCGGGCAGCAGGTCCGGCGCGCCCTCGCGGTGGTGGGCGCGCCACTGGGTCGACAGGTCGAGGGTGATCTGCGCGAAGTCGTTCGTCACCACCGCGCCGGTCGTCGTGTCCACGATCGCCGGGACCGTGATGCCGCGCGGGTAGTCCGGGTCGCGGCGGAAGTACGCCTCCTGGAGGCGTTCGATGCCGAGCACCGGGTCGCGGCCGTCCGGGTCGAGGTCGAACGTCCACGACCGGGCGTCGTGGGTGGGACCGGGCAGGCCGAGCGAGAGCGCGTCCTCCAGGCCGAGCAGCCTGCGCACGATGATGGTCCGGTTCGCCCACGGGCACGCGCGGGCCGCGACCAGCCGGTACCGACCCGGTTCGACGGGGAAGCCGTCGCGGCCGTCGGCCGTGATCCGGGTGGTGATGTAGCGGGTGTCGCGGGTGTACTCCTTGCCCTTGACGGAGTACGTCCCGCTCTGGCTGTGCTCGGGGTTCGCGCTGGTCTCCGTGGTGTCACTCACAGTGGGCGAGCATACGCCGACCAGGTGCGGAACCGCCCGCTCGACGGCTCGGCCGCGAGTAGCCACACCACGCGCGCCCCGGCACCGCGAGAGGCCACACCGCGGCGCGCCCCGGTCCCGCGAGGAGCGGGACCGGGGCGTCGGTGTCACGCCGGGGTCTCGGCCTTGCCGCCGCGGACCAGGAACGCGCCGACGACCGCCACCACCGCGAGGATCGCCGCGAGCAGCATCGCCGCGTGCACACCGCCCATCTCCGCCTGCACCCGCGGCTCACCGGACGCCGCCAGGCCGGCCGCACGCGCGCTCATCACGCTCACCAGCAGCGCCACCCCGGCCGCCGCCGCCAACTGCTGCGTCGTGCCGAAGATCGCGCTGCCGTGCGAGTACAGCCGCGCGGGCAGCGCGCCCAGCCCGGCCGAGAACAGCGGCGTGAAGGAGAACGCCAGGCCCAGGCTCAGCACCAGGTGGAACGCCAGCACGAGCACCGCCGGGGTCGAGGTGCTGAACCCCGTCGTCGCGAACCAGAGCGACGCGGCGGTCGCGATCGTGCCGACGACCAGCAGGATGCGGGGCCCCACCCGGTCGTAGAGCCGGCCGACGAACGGCGACAGCAGGCCCATCAGCAGACCGCCGGGCAGCAGCAGCAGGCCGGTGGCCAGCGGGTCGAGCCCCAGGATGTTCTGGGTGTAGATCGGCAGGACCGTCGCCGCGCCGAGCAGCAGGCCCATCATCACCATCATCAGGACGCTGGCCAGCGTGAACGTGCGGAAGCCGAACGTGCGCAGGTCGAGCAGCGCGCGCTCGTGGCGCTGGAGCGACACCTGGCGCAGCACGAACGCCGCGATGCCCGCCACGCCCACCGCGAGCGACACCCACAGCGTGGCGGCGGAGGACCCGCCCGAGTGCCCGATGCTCGACAGGCCGTAGACCAGGCCGCCGAAGCCGAACACCGACAGCACCACCGACACCACGTCGATCGGCGCGTCGCTCGTCTCACCGATGCTCGACACCCAGCGCAGGCCCATCACCAGCATCGCCACCGAGATCGGCAGCACCACCCAGAACATGCCGCGCCAGCCGAACACGTCCAGCACCACACCGGACACCGTGGGGCCGACGGCGGGCGCGACCGAGATCACGATGGAGATGTTGCCCATCACCGCGCCCCGCCGGGCGGGCGGCACGAGCGTCATCACCGTCGTCATGAGCAGCGGCAGCATGATCGCCGTGCCGCTCGCCTGCACGACGCGCGCCGCCAGCAGCACCTCGAACCCCGGCGCGAGCGCAGCGATCAGCGTGCCGGCGCTGAACAGGGTCATCGCCACGCCGTACAGAACACGGGTGCGCACGCGCTGGATGAGGTAGCCGGTGACCGGGATGACCACCGACATGGTGAGCAGGAAGCCGGCGGTGAGCCACTGCCCCACGGCCGCCGTCACGTGCAATTCGGTGAGCAGCACCGGCAGCGCGACGCCCATGATCGTTTCGTTGAGGATGACCACGAACGTGGCCACGAGCAGCACGCCGATCACCGTGCGATCGCTGCGGCTGAGTGCGGGCGGCGACGACACGGCGTCGGACACACCTGCGGAAGTCATGCGAGATCCCCCAGAAGAATACGGGCGCCAGAAAGGGCAACAGCGCCCTGAACCCCGTCAACCCTACCGGCACCGGACGCGCGGCAAACGCCTTTTTCCGCTGCCGGGCGATGCCGCGGACCGGTGAGGTGAACGCGTGCGCACTGGCCGGTGAACAAGTGCACGCGTCTCCTCCGACATCGCTCACAGGCGAATCGCTACGTGCTGTGAGTGATTCCACACGAGTTCAGCTTCCGGTTTGTCGCTCCTCCACGAGGAGGGGCGTGATTCCGGACAGGACGCGCCGCTCAACCGTTGTTCGCGGGCTCCTCCGCGCCCGGCGCGCGGTCACCGGGGCCCGGCGCATCGTCACCGGGAGCCGGCACGCGGTCGGCCGGCGCGCCGCCGTCGGGCACCGGTGCCCCGCCGTCGGGGACCGGTGCGCCGTCAGGGGCCGCGAGCCTGGTCCGCAGCCGGGCGATCTGGTCGTGCGCGGCGGCGAGTTCGTCCTCCAGGCCGATGATGCGCGCGGCGGCGGCCAGGGTGTGGCCCTCGTCGAACAGGACGCGGATGCGCGCGGCCAGTTCGAGCTGGCGGCGCGAGTAGCGCCGGTGCCCGCCCCCGGAACGCCGCGGGGACAACAGGCCCGCCGTGTCGAGGCTGCGCAGGAACGCCTGCTGGACGTCGAGCAGGTCGGCCGCCTGGCCCGTGCTGTACGCCGGGTAGTCCACGTCGTCCAGTTTGCGCACGGCCACGACCGATCGGCTCCTCCCACGTCGGGGCACGCGACCACGGCCGGCACCCGTCAGCCGAGATTACCTCAATCGAGTGGTTGACAGAACCTCCAGTGGTGACTGTAGATTATGGGTATCGGTCAGAACCTGGTGACGATGCCCTGGGAGTGATCGACGTGATCGGCGAGGCGACGCGCACCCGGCCGGAGACGGCGCGGTTCGCCGAGGTGGTCTTCTCCGACCGCCAGTGGCTGCACGAGGAGTTCGACGCGATCGTGGCGGCCAACTTCGGCGCCGCCGCCGACTCGCGCCCTCCCGCCCGCCGCGAGCCCCAGCCGCCGCGCGGCGGTGACGGCGCGAGCGGGCGGCGCGCGGCCCGGTGCCCAGCCGGTGCGGTCGCGGGGTGTGCGCGGGTGGTGCGCGCGGTCGGCGCGCGGCAACGGTCTCCTCCGCCTGGCCGCGGTCGCGCGGCCGCGACGCCCACCCGACCGCCGCACTCCGGCGACGCACAGCCCACGACGCCACAGCGCACGACGCCACAGCCCGCGACGCCGCAATCCCACGACGCCGCAGTCCCGCGACCGGCGACGCCCGTCCGACGCCGCAGGTCGCACACGACCCGCGGGTGCGGCCGGCGTCCGCCGAGGGCCTGCCTCGCCGAGCGACGGGCGTGCTCGGAGCAGCCCGCCGACGCGGCGCTACGCCTCCGCCCTGCCGCGCGAGGCGCCGGGCGTGTGCTGTCGCCCGCGCCGCCGGTCGCGCGACCGCGCCCCGCACCGATCCGCCCGTCCCGGTCGCTCCGGGGCGGGCGGGCGGACGCGCGAAGCCCGCGCACCACACCGATCGAGCGAGATGGTTGCCGGAAGGAGACCGTGGAGATGTTGATGCGCACCGACCCGTTCCGCGAACTCGACCGACTGACCCAGCAGTTCTTCGGCGGCAACGGGACCCTCAGCCGCCCCGCGGTGATGCCGATGGACGCCTACCGCGCGGGCGGGCAGTTCGTGGTGGAGTTCGACCTGCCCGGCGTCGACCCGGCGTCGATCGACCTGGACGTCGAGCAGAACGTGCTGACCGTCCGGGCGGAACGGCCCGGCGGGAACGGCGAGCAGGCCGCCTCGAACGGCGACCGGGCCGACTACCTCGTCGCCGAGCGACCGCGCGGCACGTTCAGCAGGCAACTGTTCCTCGGTGAGGCCCTGGACACCGACCAGGTCCAGGCGAGCTACCAGGCGGGTGTGCTGACCCTGCGCATCCCCGTCGCCGAGAAGGCCAAGCCGCGCAAGATCGCGATCAGCGCCGGCGGCGACACCAAGCAGCTCGCCACCTGACCGGCGGCATGGCGCACCGACCCGCACCGCAGCCGCCGGACCCGTACCGCGCGCTCGGCGTGCCGCGCGACGCCTCGCCGGCGCGGATCGCGGCGGCCTACCGGGCCCTGGTCCTGGCGCTGCACCCGGACACCCGGAGCGCGCCGACCGACCCGGCCCGCCTGGCGGAAGTCCTCGCCGCCTACGCGCTGCTGCGCGACCCCGAACGGCGCGCCGCGCACGACCGGCGGCACACCGCGCCGCCGTCACCGGACCCGGTGGCGGCGGCACCCGGCCCGGTGCCGATCCCCGTCCGCGTCCGCCGCGGCGGGCAGGCGGGGCAACCCGACATCCGGGTCGGCCCCGTCCGCCACCACCCGAGCTGACGAGCGCCCGCCCGGTCACGCGCTCGCCCGAGCACGGCCGACCGCGCCCTTGCCGCGCCCCGTTGCCCGAGCACGGCCCGTTGTCCGGGCGCGGCCGACCGCGCCCCTTGCCGAGCACGACTCACCGCGCCCACTCACAGCGCCCATTCGCAGCGCCCACTCACCGCACCCACTCACAGCACCCACTCACAGCGCCCATTCACCGCGCCCCTTACCCGAGCACGGCTCGTCGCCCGGGCGCGGTCCACTGCTGCCCGGGCGCGGCCCGCTGCGCGATCACCCGCCCGCGATCACGCCCCCACGATCACGCCACGGAAGCACCCGTGAGCACGCGGTCCGGGGCCACCGCCTCCACCCGGGGCGGCACCGCCCGGCCGCCCGGCGGCAGCGAGTCACCCCGCGCGACCGACCCGTCCGACGCCGACGCCGAACCACCCGGCGGCAGCGGAACACCCGCCGCCTCGGCGCCATTCCGGGCCGCCGGGACGTCCGGCGCCACCGGATCGCCCTGCGGCGCCGACGCTTCCTCCGGCAGCGGGTGCAGGAGGGGCTCGACGTCGGCCAGCAGGCGGTGCGCGGCGCGCAGGTCCTCGGCGAGCCGCCCGCGGTGCGCGCGCAGGACGTCGACCTCGTGCCGCGCCTCGGCGACGATCCGCTCCGCGTACTCCCTCGCCTCGCGCACCAACCGGTCGGCCCGTTCCCGCGCGGCGCGTTCCTGCTCCGCGATCGCCTGCCGCGCCTCGGCGCGGCGGGCGGACATGGCCAGCTCGAAGTCGGTCTCGACCTCCTCCCGCAGCCGCGCGGAGCGCTCGTCGAGTTCGCGCCGCCTCCGCGCCGCCTCCGCGGCCATCGTGGTGACCCGCTCCCGCGAGCGGGCCATCAGCTCGCGGTGCTCGGTCTCCATCTCGCGGCGGCGGCGGTCCAGTTCGGCGACCAGCTGGTCGGCGCGCTGCCGCAGCCGGTCGGTGGCCTGGCTCGCGGTGGCCCAGCACTGCTCGGCGGCGGCCCGCGCCCGCTCGGTGACGTCCGCGGCCTCCTCGTGGGCCAGTTCGACCATGCGACCCAGGCGTTCGGTCAGCGCGGACGGCTCGATCGGGGTGCGGCTGATCCGGTCGACGCGACCACGCAGCTCCGCGATCTCGCCGCGGGCGGCCTCCAGCTGCCGGGTGAGGTCCTCGGCTCGGGCGACGGCGGCGTCCCGGTCCACTGCGGCCAGGCGCAGCTCCGCTTCCACGCCCCGCACGTAGTGCCGCACCTGGTGGCGGTCGTAGCCGCGCCACACCAGGTCGAAGTCGGTTCGCAGCGGCACCAGGTCCCCACGGGTGTCCGCGGCCGTCACCATTACCCCACCGTCCTTTCCGTCCTCCGCCGGGGAACTCGCCCGGCGACGGATCGCGCCACTGGAAGGCGACGCGGCCCGCAGGCCGCGCCCACCCCTTATGACGAAGGCGGGACGCGCGGTGTTCCCGGACACCGCGCGTCCCGCCGACCCGGCGCGGAACCGGTGGCGGGTCCCTTGAACTCGTGGCAGGAGGGCTGCGAGGAGCCGTAGTCCGGGACCGAAGTGGCGAAGTCGGACACCGAGCCGGTCAGGTTGTACTGGAAGTACAGGCAGAACTCGCCCGCGCGGCCACCCGGTCGAACAGGTCCGCGGCGCGGCACGTCCGGCAGGCCGGCGCACCGACCGGGAGCCACCGGATCGCGGGCGCTCGACACGGGTCACGTGCGGCCACCCCGCCACCACCCGGCGAAGATCCCTCCCCGAGGATGTCGAAACGGGGGTGCCCTCGTTCGACGCGTACGTGACGGCCGGTCGGCGGGACCGACCGGTCCGGTACGAGCACACCAGGGAGTGAAGATGCGGTTCCTGCTCATGCACCGGCTCGACGAGCGCGCCCCGGAGGCGTGGAACCCGAGCCCGGAGTTCATCGAGAAGATGGGAGCGTTCATCCGGGAGGCGATCGACGACGGCGTCCTGATCACCGCCGAGGGGGTCCACCCGTCCGCGCAGGGCGCGCGGGTGCGCAAGACCCGCACCGGGGCGACCACCGCGACCGACGGGCCGTTCACCGAGGCCAAGGAGGTCATCGGCGGGTTCGCGCTGATCAACGCCGAGGACCGGGAGGCCGCCGTCGCGTTCGCCCGGCGGTACGCCGAGCTGTTCGACGAGATCGAGGTGGAGGTGCGCCGGGTCGTGGAGGAGCACGAGCTGCCCACGCCGGCCTGAACAACGGGCCGGCCCGCACGCGGTGCGCGGGCCGGCCCACCGCCCACGAGCGACGGTGGCACGAGCACCGACCGCCGGCGGCAGACCGACGCCCGGCGCGACCCCGGACGGGGCGCGCCGGGCGTCGGCCCGGCCAGGACCCGCTACCCGCTGCGCACCGGACCCGGCGACGGGGCCCGCCGCCGCGGCTTCACCAGCACCAGCGCCGCCGACAGGATGATCAGCGCGCAGCCCACCGCCACGGAGACGGTGATCCGCTCGTCGAGGAACAGCGCGCCCCACCCCACGCCGAACAGCGGCGTCAGCAACGCCACCATCATCGCGCGGGCCGGGCCCACGTCCGCGATCAGCCGGAAGTACAGCAGGAAGCCGATCGTCGTGCAGAGCACCGCGAGGGCCAGGACGTTCAGCACGATCGACCACGTGAAGCGGATGTCGGGCAGGTCCGCCGCCCAGAACGGGAAGATGACCAGCCCCGCGAGCAACTGCGAGCAGCCCGCCGTGCCGACCGGGTCCACGCCGTGCGCGAACCGCTTCACGTACACGCCGGACAGCGAGTAGCAGACCGCCGCCAGCAGGCACGCCCCGATGCCGAGCCAGAACACCACCGTGGCGTCGCCGGTCGACCCCGCACCCGCGACGAGCGCCACGCCGCCCATGCCGATCACGAGCCCCGCGACGCCGCGCACGGTCAGCGGCTGGCTCAGGAACACCGCCGCGAGCAGCGTCCCGAACAGCGGCGTGCTGGAGTTGATGATCACCGAGTACGACGCGGGGATGTGCACCGCCGCGTAGGAGAACAGCAGCATGGGCGCGGCGACGTTGAACAGCCCGACCACGGCGTAGTGCACCCAGTGCGCGCGCCACCGCGGGCGGAAGCGCACCACCGCGAAGTACGGCAGGAACGCCAGCCCGCCGACGCCGACCCGCAGGCCCGCCGTCGGGACGGCGCCGATCACCGGCGCCAGGACGCGCAGGAAGATGAACGACGCGCCCCACAGCGCGCCCAGCACCAGCAGCCGCGCCCAGTCCGCTCTGCGCATCAGACCTCGCCCGGCTCCCGCAGCGCGCGCACGAAGTCCTCGATCTCCTTGCGCGCCACGCTCACGTCGCCGAGGTTGCGCTCCACGAGCAGGCTGAAGTGGCTGCCGACGATCACGCCGTCCGCGCCCGCGTCCCAGAAGTCCGCGACCTGGGCCGGCGTGCTCACCCCGAACCCGACCACGATCGGCTTGTCGGTGAGCGCGCGCAACATCCTGATGCGCTGCACCGAGTTGTCCTCGAACCGCACGCTCGGTCCGGTGGTGCCGAACCGGCTGATGACGTAGGTGAACGCGCTGGAGCTTTCGAACAGCCTGCTCGCCCGCTCGGCGGGCGTGTTCGGCGCGACCATCTGGATGCAGCCCAACCCGTGCTCCGCCAGCAGCGCCTCGTGCTCGGCGGCCTCCTCCAGCGGCAGGTCCGAGCACACCACGGCGTCCACGCCGACCTCGGCCAGCTCCGCGTACGCGGACCGCCCGCGCTTGAACAGCAGGTTGTAGTACAGCAGCAGCCCGATCGGCAGGTCGGGGTAGGCGCGCCGGATCTCCCGCACCATGTCCACGCACGCGTCGTAGGTGGTGCCCGCGTCGAGCGACCGCTTCATGGACCGCTGGTTGATCGGGCCGTCGGTGATCGGGTCGGAGAACGGGAAGCCCAGCTCGACCGCGTCCGCGCCGGCGTCCACGGCGGCCCGGATCAGCCCCAGGCTCTCCTCCCGGTTCGGGTCGCCCAGCGTGAAGAACGGGACGAACAGCTTGCGGTCCGACGCCTGGAAAGCACTGTCGAATCGGTTCATGATCGGTCAGACCCCCCGGTAGTTCCAGTACTCGTCCAGGTCCTTGTCGCCCCGTCCCGAGACGCACACCAGCAGCACGGCGTCCGGGTCCAGGCGTGGCGCGGTGCGCAGGGCGAGCGCCAGCGCGTGCGCCGATTCGAAGGCGGGGATGATGCCCTCCAGCAGGGACAGCTCGGCGAACGCGTCCACGGTCTCGGCGTCCGACACCGCCTCGAAGGTCGCGCGCCCGGAGTCCTGCATCGCCACCAGCTCCGGCCCGACGCCGGGGTAGTCCAAACCGGCCGCGATCGAGTGGGTGTTGGTGATCTGGCCCTCGGAGTTCTGGAGGAACAACGAGTGCATCCCGTGGAACACGCCGGGCGTGCCGCGCGTCAACGTCGCCGCGTGCCGGTCGGAGCCGTCGTCGAGGCCGGCCGGCTCCGCGCCGTACAACCGCACGTCGGGGTCCTCGGTGAACGGGGCGAACATGCCGATCGCGTTGCTGCCGCCGCCGATGCACGCGAACACCGCGTCGGGCAGCACGCCCGCCTGCTCGCGGAGCTGGGCCTTCGCCTCGGTGCCGATGACGGACTGGAAGTACTTGACCATCGACGGGTACGGGTAGGGCCCCGCCGCCGTGCCGAAGCAGTGGTAGGTGCTGCCGACGTTGGTGATCCAGTCGCGCATCGCGTCGTTGATCGCGTCCTTCAACGTCGCGCCACCGGAGCTGACCGGGTGGACGGTGGCGCCGAACAGCTCCATCCGCTTGACGTTGGTCTGCTGGCGCCGCACGTCCACCGCGCCCATGTAGACCTCGACCGGCAGGCCGAGCTTCGCACCGGTCATCGCGGTGGCGACGCCGTGCTGACCCGCGCCCGTCTCCGCGATGATCCGCGTCTTGCCCATGTACTGGGCCAGCAGGAGCTGCCCGATGGTGCTGTTGGTCTTGTGCGCCCCGCCGTGCAGCAGGTCCTCGCGCTTGAGGTAGATCCGCCGACCGTACTTCTCCGACAACCGCTCCGCGAACATCAGCGGCGTGGCGCGGCCGGCGAACGTCTTCAGCACCTCCTCGAACCGGCCCATGAACACCGGGTCGGCCTGGGCCTTCACGAAGGCGTCCTCGACCTCCTGGAGAACCGCGACCAGGCTCTCCGACGAGTAGAGCCCCCCATAATTCTTTTCCCCGAAACGCACGCGCAGATCCAACTCGGCGAACATGTCTCCCGCCCCAGCGCATCGGCCCATTCCCGGAATGGGCGCCCCATGAGAAAACTCCGGCCGGACACCGAATACCGGGCGCGGTCGCACGGGAAATCACAGCGTCGACACGACGTGCGCACTCCCCCGGACGGGGCCACCCCCGGACGGGCACGCGACGGCGTCCGCCGGTCGCGACCCGAGGGCGACGTTATGCGACCGGCTGGAGGGCAGAAAGGGCCGAACGGGTGACGCGGTGAACACGCTGCGCAACTGCATTTTTCGGGTCGTTCACGCTGATCAGCGCGTTTACCGGTCGCACCGAATATGACGAGAACTCGATTATCACGGATAACCCAAGCTCCATCGGAAGGATTGCCCTTCCGCACTGCGCCGAGCGGCACGCGGCGATTAGGCCGTTGAGGCGCGGCCGTGCTCACCCCCGCGCCACGGCCGTACTCCGCGCCGGCGGCCCGGACCGCGCCCCCCGGCGGCCACCACCGACCGCGATTGCCCCTTCGGGCACATTCGGTGCCTATTCCGCTCCGCCCCGGATGCGGGTTTCCGAATGGGCCACCGCGATCCGGACGAACGAGCGGACCCAGCGGGCCGGGTCGTGCGCTCGGCCACGCGACGACGAGTTCGCCGGGCGGCCGGTCGACCAGCGGCACGGACACGAGGCCCACCGGGAGGGCGTGCGCCGGCGACGTGATGCCCACCGTCCTGTTCCACAGGACGGCCTGGAGGCACTCGTGGACCGTCCGCACGACCGGGCCGTCGCCGGGCCCGCCGCGCCGAGCACGCCGCCTGACCGCGCCCACCCGGTAAGCGCCCACCCGGTAAGCGCCCACCCGGTAAGCGCCCACCCGGTAAGCGCGGTCACCTCCGCGCGGACGCTCGACGGGCATCCGGCCGAACGGCACCGACCCGACAGGCGCCGGTCAGCGCCATCAGGTGACGCCGGTCAGCCCGGCACCGGGTCGGGCGGGCACCGGCCGGACGGGTCCGGTCAACGGGTGCCGGTCGGGCCGGACGGCGGTCGGTCGGGCCGGCCGCTCACCGCACGACGCCGCCGAGGACCGCGGTCACCATCCGGCGGACGGCGTCGTCGGCGGGCCGCTCCCCCGTCCGGTCGGCGTACAGCAGGTGGCCCGCCCCGATCAGCGTGGGCGCGAGCGCGTCGACGTCGGCGTCCGCCGCGAGGCGTCCCAGGTCGCGCTCCGCCGCGAGGTAGTCGGCGAGCATGGTCGCGGCCTCCGTCAGCACCGGCACGCCCGCCGGCCAGTCCCGGCGCAGCCGGGCGCGCAGCTCGTCGCGGAAGGTGACGAGGGAGACGATCGCCACCGCCACCGACCCGAACAGGGCCGTCAGCGCGTCGGTGAGGTTGCCGACGACGTCGCCCGTGCCCGCCGCACCCCGCAGGGCGGCGGCCTGGGCGTCCATCCGGTCGACGCGGTCGAGCACGAACTCGGCCAGGAAGGCGTCGAAGTCGGCGAAGTGCCGGTGCAGGACGCCCTTCGCGCAGCCCGCCTCGGCGGTGACGGTGCGGCTGGTCAGCGCGCTCGGCCCGTCCCGGAGCAGGATGCGGTCGGCGGCGGCGAACAGCTGCTCGCGCACGTCGCGGATCGCGATCCCCGTCGGCATCCCGTGCTCCCCTTCTCCCGTCCCGCCGCACGGTAGCCGAGTGGGCACTTGCCCACTAAGGTGGGCACATGCCCACTTCAACGTCCGGCCCTGCTCCCGAACCCCACCGGCACCGGCGGGTGGCGGAGTCGTTCGGCACCGATCCCGAGCGCTACGACCGCACCCGGCCCCGCTACCCCGACGCCCTGGTGGGACGGGTGGTGGCCGGCTTACCCGACCGGACCGGCCCCGACGTCCTCGACGTCGGCTGCGGCACCGGCATCGCGGCCCGGCAGTTCCACGCGGCGGGCTGCGCCGTGCTGGGCGTCGAGCCCGACGCGCGGATGGCCGACTTCGCGCGGCGCGACGGGCTGTTCGACGTCGAGGTGGCGACGTTCGAGGCGTGGGACCCCGCTGGCCGCACGTTCGACGCCGTCGTCGCCGGCCAGTCCTGGCACTGGGTCGACCCGGTCGCGGGCGCGGCGCGGGCGGCGCGGGTGCTGCGGCCCGGCGGTCGGCTGGCGGTGTTCTGGCACGCGTTCACGCCACCGGCGGCCGTGCTGGACGCCTTCGTCGAGGTCTACCGCCGGGTCGTGCCCGATTCGCCCTTCGACTTCACGGGCGTGGCGCGGGACCCCCTGGGCGCGTACGAGGCGATGTCGGCCAAGGCCGTCGACGGGATCCGGGAGGCGGGCGGGTTCGGCGAACCGGAGCGGTGGCGGTTCGACTCCGAGCGCTCCTACACCCGCGACGAGTGGCTCGACCACCTGCGCACCACCGGTCCCGTGACGGGGCTCCCGCCGGACCTGGCGGAGGAGGTGACGGCCGGTGTCGGTGCGGCGATCGACGCGCTGGGCAGCGAGTTCACCATGCGCTGGCCGACCGTGGCGATCGCCGTGACGCGGACCGACGAGCCCGCCGGCGGCCACCGCTGACCGGGACGGCGCAAGGGATTAGGGGCGGGTCCGGCCGGACCCGCCCCGGCCGCGCTCAGGGGTGGCTGCGGACGTGGTCGAGGATCGCGTCCGCCACGACACCGTGCACGGCGGAGGGCAGGGCGTGCCCGAGGCCGGGCACCTCCAGCAGCCGCGCGTCGGGCAGCAGGCCGGCCAGGTGGCGGCCGAAACCCGGCGGGTAGAACGGGTCCTCGGTGCCCGCCACGACCAGGGTCGGCGTGGTCGCCGTGCGCAGGTCGTCCGCGCCGCGCGGCACGGGCGTGGACGCCAGCCGCACGTGGCCGGTGGGCGGGACGATCGTGCCGGCGTGCGCGATGGCGCGCTCCTCCAGCCGCCGGTACTCCGCCGCGTCGAACGGCAGCACGGCGCCGTGCAGCTCGCGCCACACCGCGACCCGGCGCTCCACCTCGGACTCCGCGTCGGCGGCCGGCTCGGCCAGCGCGATCAGCCGCTCCAGGCGCTCGCCCTGGTCGGACCTCGGCTCGTCCGTCGTGCCCATGTCGAGCGCGCCGGTCAGGGCGAGCGTGAGCGAGCGCAGGCGGTCGGCGTGGTCGACGGCCAGCAGCTGGCCGATCAGCCCGCCCATCGACAGGCCCACCACGTGCGCCGCGTCGACGCCGTGCGCGTCCAGCACCGCGACCGCGTCCGCGGCGAGGTCGCCGAGGTCGTAGTCGGCGGTCTCGGGCGGCACCACCGTGGACCGCCCGGTGTCGCGGTGGTCGTACCGGACGACCCGGCACCCGCCGGCCACCAGCAGCGCGACGAACTCGTCGGGCCAGCCCACCGCCGACGCGTTGGCGCCCATCACCAGCAGGACCGGCGGACCCGCCGGGTCGCCCGACTCCTCGCTCCAGAGCCGGATGTCCCCCGCCTCGACCACGCGTTCCGCCACTGCGCCTCCCCGACCGACCACCACCGACGAACACCGCCCATGATCGCCGACGCGGTCCGCGTCGGGCGGACCGGGGTTTCCCGGCGGCGACGGCGTCACGGGCGGTGCCTGGGCCGTCACCGAGCCGGCACCGGCCGCCACGACCCGTCCATCGTCCACAGAGGACACAAGGCCGGGGCCGGCGTTCGCACGCCACCGCTCACCGGGATGGCCGTCGTCGAGCCGTACGAACGGGCCTAGCTTTTCCCCGGCCGCGACCGGGAGGCTCGAACCGACTCGGATCTCGCACGGCTCGCGGAGAGGCGTTCACAGATGCGGAAACGGGCTTTCCGGCGGGCCGTGGCGTTCGCCGCGACAGGTGCGCTGGCCCTCGGTCCGGTGGTGCCGTGGACGGCGTCCGCCGACCCGCGCGACGGCGGCGCGCCCGCCGGGGCGCGCACCGGAGCGCCGCCCATCGGCGCGCCGCCCGCCGGCGAGGTCTCCCCCGCGCAGGGCGACACCCCCGGCAGCCGGCTCGACGTCGACCACCGGCCCGGCGCGGCACGGCCCACCGACCGGCAGCGGGCGCTCGCGGGCGAGCGCTCCGCGACCGTGCGGTGGAACCGGTACGGCGCGCCCGCCACGGTGATCCCCCGCGCCGGGTCGCGCACCCGCGTCGAAGGCGACCCGGTGGCGGTGGCCCGCGCCTACCTGACCGCCAACCGCGACGTGTTCGGCCTGGCGCGGCACACCGTCGACGCGATGGACGTGCTGGTGGACCGCCCGATGGGCCAGGGCTCGTACGTCCTGCTGCGCCAGCGGTTCGGGTCGACGCCCGCGATCCTGGACGGGCTCGCGGCGTTCGGCGTCCGCGACGGCGCGGTGGTGTTCCTCAGCTCGACGCTGAGCCCCACGCGGGCCGACCCGGAGCCCGCGACCCTGTCACCGGACCAGGCCCTCGCCGGTCTCGGCCCGGCCGCGCGGGTCGCGCTCGGCGCGGTGCCGATGCCGGACGGCCCCGCGCGGCTCGCCTACCAGGTCGTCCAGGTGGGCGCGGAGACCGGCGCCACCAGCTACGTGGACGCCCGCACCGGCGAGCTGCTGGTGCGCGAGGACCTGGTGGACCACCACTCCGACGGTGACCACCCCGAGTGGGAGGTGTTCCCGGCCAACCCGCCCGCCGACTACTCCTCGCGCGACAACCGCGTCCGGTGGTGCCTGGAGCGGGTGCGCGGCTGCGAGCGGACCGTGCGCACGGCGGACCGGGGCCTCGCCTGGGACCTCGACCCCGTCGCGGGCGACGCGAGCCGCACGTCGTCCGGCAACTCCGGCCGGACCACCGAGAAGTGGGACGACCTGGCCTCCGGCACGGTCGGTACGCGCACCTCGGCGGCCAGGCCGGACCGCCGCTACGCCTACCCGTGGACCAACCAGTGGCACGAGGAGCGCTGCGACCCGGCGGTCTTCGCCTCCGCGCGGCAGAACGACGTCGACGCGGCGCTGGCCAACCTGTTCGCCATGCACAACCGGATGCACGACTGGTCGTACCACCTCGGCTTCACCGAGGAGACCTGGAACATGCAGGCCGACAACGGCGACCGCGGCGGCCTCGGCGGTGACGCCGAGCGCGGCAACGCCCAGGCGGGCGGCCGGGTGGGCGGCGCGCCGCCGACGTTCCCGTCCCGCAACAACGCCAACCAGATCACGCCGCCCGACGGCGTGCCGCCGACGACCAACATGTACCTGTGGCAGCCGACGCCCGCCGGGTTCTACGCGCCGTGCGTGGACGGCGACTACGACATGTCCGTGATCGGCCACGAGTACGGGCACGCCATCAGCGGCCGGTTGATCGCCGGGCCGGACAGCGGCTGGTCCGGCGCGCAGGGCGGGGCGCTGAACGAGTCGCACTCCGACCTGTTCGCCGCGGAGTACCTGTTCGAGCACGGTTTCCGGCCACGCGGCGACACGCGCTACGTGATCGCCGGCTACGCCACCGGCGACGCGGAGGCGGGCATCCGCAACTACGACATGAGCCGCAGCCCGCTCAACTACAGCAACATCGCCTACGACCTCGTGGGGCAGCAGGTGCACGCGGACGGCGAGATCTGGACCGCGACGAGCTTCGACCTCCGCCGGGCGATGATCGACAAGTACGGCCTCGGCACCGCCGAGGCGCAGCGGGCGTGCGCGGACGGCGAGCGGCCCGTCGAGCGGTGCCCCGGCAACCGGCGGTGGGTGCAGCAGGCGTTCGACGCGCTGCTGCTCAGCGCGTCCGGCGCGGTCAGCTACGTCGACCTGCGGGACGCCACGCTGGCCGCGAACGAAGTCCGGTTCGGCGGCGCGGACGTGCCCGAGCTGTGGCGCGCGTTCGCCCGGCGCGGTCTCGGGCGCGACGCGGCGAGCGACGGACCCGACGACGCCGACCCGACGCCGAGCTTCGCCTCGCCGCACGCGCGCAACGCGACGGTGCGGCTGGCGGCGCCGGCCGGCGCGCGGCTGTACGTCGGCGCCTACGAGGCGCGCAGCCGCCCGGTGGCCGACACCGACCCGGCGACGCCGCTGCCCGACGCGGTGGAGGTCGTGCCGGGCGACTACGACTTCGTCGTGGTGGCGGACGGCTACGGCAGCAGCAGGACCCGGCGCGCGGTCCGCGCGGACCGCGACACCGCGGTCCAGCCGTCGACCACACCCAACCTCGCCTCCCGCGCCCGGGGCGCGACCGCCTCCGGCGACGGCGTGAACCTGACCGCGCTGATCGACGACACCGAGGCCACGAACTGGGCGTCGATCGGCTCCCCGGTCGCGGGCAGGGGCGTCACGGTGGACCTCGCGGGCGACCGGCCGCAGGTCGTCCGCCGGGTGCAGGTGAGTGCCCTGCTGCGGCCGGCGGTCGAGCCGGACGCCGATCCCGGCCCGCAGAACCGGTTCACCGCGCTGCGGCGGTTCGAGGTGCTGGCGTGCGACGCCACGGCCGGCTCGTCGTGCGCCGACCCGGCGGACTTCCGCGTCGCGTACACCAGCCCGGCCGACGCCTTCCCCGCCGACGTGCCGCGCCCCACCGCGCCGGACCTCACCACGCGCCGGTTCCCGATACCGCCCACGCGCGCCACCCACCTGCGGATCCGGGTGGTGGGCAACCAGTGCACGGACGGACCGGACTACGCCGGCTCGCGGCACGACGACCCCCGGTCGACCAGCGACTGCGCCACCGGCAACCCGGTGGTGGCGCGGACCGTCCGGATCGCCGAGTTCCAGGCGTTCCGGTACTGACGGGGCTTCCCCGGACGTGCGCGACGCGGCGCCCGTTCCCCGCCGCCAGTCCTGCGACGGGGAACGGGCGCCGACGTCCGGGGGCCCGCGGGTGCGGGCACCCCGATCCGGGGGCGGCGCGAGCGGTGCGCCGCCCGCCGGGGGTCAGCCGCAGACGGCGGCGTCGATCAGCCCGTCGACCAAGGCGTCGGTCAGCTGCGCGCCGGAGTTCACGGACGCCTCCACGCGCTTGCGGCCGTCCAGCGTCGTGTAGGCGACGGTGACGCAGCCGGGCACGCCGCCTGCACGGCCCCACGCGTCCACCCCGCACGGGGTCCGGTGCTGGATCAGGCCGAGCCCGAACCCGTCGACGCCCCACGGGTTCCCGCGGACCGGACCTGCACGCCCACCGCCCCGGCGACGACCCGCTCCGCCGCCGCGCGCAGCCCGGCGTTCACCGCGGCCTCCGCCGGCGCGGCCTGCGCCTGGACGGCCTGCGTCAGCAGCGCGGCGACCAGCACCGCCGCGCACGGTCACCGGGACCGGCGGCGCGCGTAGTAGGCCACGAGGAGCACGATGCACAGCACCGCCGCCCCGCCCGCCGAGAGGTGCACGATTCCACCGGCGCCGATCAGGGAGCTGATCGCGTTGGTCGTCACGCCGGCCACCAGCAGCGACCACAGCACCACGGGTACGAGGACGCCGCCGGAGCGGCCGGTCTGGATCACTTCGGTCCGATTGCCCATGACCGAGAACCTACGAACGCGCGACGGCACCGACGATCCCGTTGCCTGCCCGGCGGTGGTGGAGCCGGCACCACCACGCGGGTGGGGCGGACCCCACCCGCGTGACCGCGGCGCGGGCTCCCACCGCCCCTCACACCGCTTCGGCGACGATCACCGACTTCGCGCCGTCGATCGGGTCCTGGGCGGTGAACCGCCACCCCGTGTCGGCCAACCACGCGCGGGCCTCGGCCGAGCTGTACACGTCGCCGTGCTCGATGTTGACCGCGAACTCGCCGGCCATCAGGGCGGCGATCACCGGTCGGGTGTGCGTCGGATCGGTCCAGTAGTCGACGAGCAGCAGCCGCGCGCCCGGCTCCACCGCCCGGCGCGCCTTGGCCAGCAGCCGCCGGTTGTCCTCCGCCGAGAAGCAGTGCACCACGTTGGCCAGCAGGCAGCAGTCGTGCCCGGTGGGCAGTTCGTCCGCCAGGACGTCGCCGGGCACCACCCCGATCCGCCCGGCCAGCCCCCGCGCGGCGATCCGCTCCCGCGCGAGGCCGACCACCTGCGGCAGCTCGAACACCGTCGCGCTCAGGTGCGGGTGGCTCCGCGCGACCGCGATGGACCACGAGCCGGTGCCGCCGCCGACGTCGAGCAGCCGGCGGCTCGCGGTGAAGTCGGCGCGCGCGGCCAGCGCGGCGGCCGGTCCGGCGTTCAGCGCCTCGACGCCCTCGGAGAAGCTGCGCTGCCGCTCCGGGTCCAGGTCGGTGATCTGGTCCCTCGGGCCGTGCCGCAGCGCGTGCGCGAGGCCGTCCCACGCCGGGTAGCTGATGCGGTCCGAGAACCGGATGAACGGGCGCAGGTCCACGTCGGTCGACCCGGTCAGGTAGGTGGCCGCGACGTCGCTGTTGCGGTAGGCGTCGCCGTCGCGGACGAGCAGCCCGATCGCGACCATCGCGTCCGCGCAGATCCGGGCCGCCCGCCGGGTGAGCCCGGTGCGGGCGGCGAGCCCGGCGAGGTCCGCGGGCGCGTCGGCGAGCGCCTCGAACACGCCGATCTCGGTGGCCGCCATCAGGAACTTGGCCGCCCGGAACCCGCTCACCAGCTCAATGATCGCCGCCGGGGAGACGGCCCGGTCGGGCGCGGTCACCGGTACCCCGTGCTGGTCCTCCACTGCTGTCATCGCTCTGCTCCACCTCTCCGAGGCGCCCTCGTCGATCCACTGTGGACGTTCCGTGCCGTGCGCCGGTGCGGGGCCGGCGACGGCGCCGGCCCCGCACCCCGTGCCCTCAGCCGGCGCGCAGCAGCTCCGCGACCCGCTCACCGATCGCGATCACCGACATGTTGATGTTCGCCCGCACCATGCTCGGCATGATCGACGCGTCCGCCACGTACAGGTTCTCGACGCCGTGCACCGCGCCGCGCTGGTCCACGACCGCCATCTCGTCGTCGGCCGGGCCCATCCGCGCGGTGCCGACCGGGTTGTACGCGGGGTCCACCGTCGCCCGGACGTAGTCGCGCACGGCCTCGTCGGAGTCGACGAGCGCGTCGTCGAGCAGCACGACCCGCTCGGCCAGGCCGCGGATGGTCGGCGACTGCGCCACCTCCCACCCGATGCGCAGCCCGTCGGCGAGCAACCGGTGGTCGTGCTCGGTGGAGAGGAAGTTGAGGTCGATGCGCGGCGCGACGCGCGGGTCCTTCGACGCCAGCGTGACGCGACCGCGCGAGCTGGGCTCGCGGGCGACGACGAGCACGGTGAACACGCGCCCGGCCTGCGCGGCGTCCCGCAGGTGCGGGAACTGCGTGGCCAGGTCGAAGTGGTTGACCATCGCGTAGTACATGTCGTTGGCGCGCCCGGTGCTCTTGGCCGCGGTGCGCAGCACGATCTGCCCCACCGACGCGCCGAAGTTCTCGGCGCCGGGCTTGGGCACCATGAACACGCCGGTGCGCGCCTGGTCGTTCAGGCCCGCGCCGACGCCCGGCAGGTCCAGCCGCACGTCGATCCCGAACCGGCGCAGGTCGTCGCGCGGCCCGATGCCGGACCGCAGCAGGATCGCCGGCGAGCCGACCGCGCCCGCCGAGAGGATCACCCGGCGCGCCCGCAGCTCCTGCGTGGCCGACCCGGTGACCACCTCGACGCCCCGCACGACGCCGCCGTCGAGGAGCACCCGGTTCACCACCGCGCCGGAGAGGATCGTGAGGTTCTCCCGCGCGCGGGCCTCCGGCAGGTACGCCGACGCGGTCGACACGCGCACGCGGCTGTCGCGCCGGTTGGACGGCGCGGGGCCGACACCGGTCGACGTCGGGTGGTTGTGGTCGACCGACCGGGGGAAGCCGGTGGCCAGGCACCCGTCGTAGAACGCCTGCTGCGCGGCCGTCAACTCCTCGGACCGCCAGCGGCGAATCGGCATCGGGCCGCCGCTGCCGTGGAACTCGCCGCCGAAGTCGAGGTCGTCCTCGATCCGCCGGAAGTGCGGCAGCACCTTCGACCACGCCCACTCGGGGTTGCCGGCGGCGGCCCACTCGTCGAAGTCCTCGGGCATTCCCCGGATGGCGATCGTATTGCCCACCGCCGACGAACCGCCGGCCACCTTGCCCTGGAAATAGCGGGTCCTCCGGTCCGGCAGCAAATCGGCGGAAAACCGCCAGTCGTGGTGCACCAGGGACATCTGGTTGCCGTCGAGCAGGTCTTCCGGGGTCTCTTCCGGCGTGCGGTAATCGGGGCCGGCCTCGATCAGGGCGACCCGCCTGGACGGGTCTTCGCTCAGGCGCGCGGCCAGGGGGATCCCGGCGCTGCCCGCCCCGACGATGATGTCGTCGAACGTCTCCGGCACGCTCATTGGCGTCCTCCGCGTCTTGGTTGGCGTTGGGCTGTCACGGCCCGCGTGCCGCGCCACACCACGTCGGCGGCACCGGCCCGCGGCCGGCCGTCGGCGTCGGCCGATCGGCGGCGGTCACGGACGCCCTGATGGCTGGTGGGTGGCCGCGCGGCGCCCGACCGGCGGCGATCGTCCCGAGAGGACGGTGGCCGGCGGTGGACGGCGGGCGGCGGGGTGGTCGTCGCCGGCCGGGGAACCGCCGCCGGGCGGGAAGGAGCCGCCGCCGAGCCGGGTAGCGCCGCCGAGCCGGTGGCCGTCGCCGAGGGGGTGCGGCCGTCCGCCCGCGCGGTCGACGGGCGGACACGACGGCCCGTCGGGGAAGAATCGCGGTTTTCGGCGGATCGGCAGTTTTCCGAAGAATTCTCGGTTCGGCGGTCCGGAGCGGGCGATGACGCGGCAGAGGAGCGCATTGCGGACCTCCAGGGGTCAACGCTCGCAGAAACAATCATCAGCTTGTCGGCAACACCACGGAGTGTATCCAGGCCACCCCGGCGCGACTTCTTCGATATTGCCCCTCGCCACCGCCGCCGACCGCAACGCGAACGACGTCCGCGCCGGGTGCCCCGACCGGTGTCCACGCGCCGCGCCGAAGGGTCGTCCCCGCTTCGGGGAACGGTCCGCCTACCCCCAGGAGGGTAGGGCGGGCTCCTCCTCACGAGGGGCGACCCGGCCACCGCCGCGACGCTAACGTGGGCCGGTGCGATCCCAGCCGATAGCGGTGGACGCGTTGCTCGCCACGGTGGTCGCCGGTCTCTCGACCACGACCGCCGTCACCCGCGGCGTGTCGGACCCGGCCGCCCTCGTCCTCGTCGGGCTCACGGCCGCACCCCTCGCACTGCGGCAGCGCGCGCCCGTGGCCACGATGGGCGTGGCCCTCGGCGCGCTGGGCGCGTGCGCGGTGATCGGGGAAGACCTGGCCGCCGCCGGCGGTTTCGGCGTGCTCGTGGCGATGTTCACCGTCGCGACGCTGCGGCCCCGGCCGGTGGCGGCGGCGGTGTTCGCGGCGACGACGCTCGTGGTGTGGGCGGCGCACCTGCGGCTGTCGGCGGACGGGACGTGGTCGGCGGCGGCGCTGTCGACGGTGGTCGTGCTCACCGCGTGGGTGCTCGGCGAGAGCACGCGGAGCTGGGGCGACCGCGTGCGGCGGCTGGCCGCGCGCTCCGCGCGGGCGACCCTCGACCGTCGGCTGCGCCTCGCGCACGAGCTGCACGACCTGGTGGCGCACCACATGTCCGTGGTGACGCTGCAAGCCGGTGTGGCGCACTACGTCCTGGACAGCGACCTCGACACCGCGCGGCGGGCCATCGCGACCGTCGGCGACACCGGCCGCGAGGCGCTGACGGAGCTGCGGCGGCTGTTCGACGTGTTGCGCGTCGGCGAACGCGGCGAGCTGGGCCCGAACCCCGGCCTGACCGACCTGGGCTGCCTGGTGGACCGCGTCCGGCTGGCGGGAGTCCCCGTGGACCTGGAGGTGCGCGGCGAGGCGCGGCCGTTGCCCGCCGGGACGGACCTGTGCGCGTACCGCGTCGCGCAGGAGTCGTTGACCAACATCCTCAAGCACGCCGGGCGGGCCACCGCGCGCGTGACGCTCGACTACCGCGGCGACGTGCTGACGCTGGGCATCGTCAACACCGGCGGCCCGCCACCGCCGCCGCGGCCCGACCACACCCCGGACGGCATCCGGGCGATGCGGGAACGCGCCGAGCTGTACGGCGGGACCGTGACCGCCGAGCCCGTCGACGGCGGGTTCGCCGTCGTGCTGCGCCTGCCCACCGCGCGGAGCGGCCGATGACCACGCGCGTGCTGATCGCCGACGACCAGCCGCTGATCCGGGCCGGCCTCGTCGCCCTGTTCACGGCCGCGCCGGGCTTCACGGTCGTCGGTGAGGCGGGCGACGGCGAGCAGGCCGTGGCCGTGACCGCGGCGACCCGGCCCGACGTCGTCCTCATGGACATCCGGATGCCCGTCCTCGACGGCATCGCGGCGACCCGCGCCATCCTGGCCGGCCCGGCCGACCCGGCGCCGCAGGTCATCGTGCTCACGACGTTCGACCTGCCCGAGTACGTCTACACCGCGCTCGGCGAAGGCGCGTCCGGCTTCCTGCTCAAGGACACCCCGCCCGACCGCATCATCTCGGCGGTGCGCGCCATCAGCGCGGGCGACATCCTCCTCGCGCCCGCCATCACCCAGCGCCTGATCGAGACCTACGCCGACCGGCACCGCACCACCGCCGCCGACCACGCGCCGCTGTCGGAGCTGACCGCGCGGGAGACCGAGATCCTGCGCCTCGTCGCGCACGGCCTGACCAACCAGGAGATCGCGCACCGCCTCGTCCTGAGCGAGGCGACGGTCAAGACGCACGTGAAGCGCATGATGGCGAAGCTCCGCCTCAACAGCCGCGCCCAGGCCGTCGTGGCGGCCTACGAATCCGGTCTCGTCACGCCGCGCGCGAGGAGGGAGGGGTGAGGGCGGAGCGGCGGGTCGGGCCCCCGAGCCCGACCCGCCGGCCACCGCGCCCGGCCGCCGGCGGTCAGGTCCGCTGGGAGTGCCACACGAGCATCGCGGGCACACCGGCGTCGGCGGCCCGCTTCGCCTCCGGCACCCGCGTGAACTCCGCCGGCACCGGCCCCAGCGCGGCCACGTGCGTCAGCGCGTGTTGAATCGCCTCGGCGGCTCGGCCGCCTTTGGTCGGGCCATCGCGCCTGATTTCCCGCCGATCCCGCTTTTGGATCGGCGGGAAATCAGGCGCGACAACTCGACGCGGCCTCGCGTGCCACGGGTGTGATGTCGGCACCCGCCCACGCCACGTGCCCGTCCGGGCGGATGAGCGCGAACCGGACGCCCTCCCAGTCGTCACGCGCCTCGGCCAGCGGGGCGCGATGCGTGGTGATCCCGACGTCCGGGACCGCCCGGTCGTCGTCGGCGAGGTCGAGCAGGACGTGCCGCCCGGCGCGGAGCAGCCCGAACAGGCCGGTGCCGTCGCGGAACCTCAGGTCCGGCGCGCGCTTCCCCGTGAGGGGGTGGGCGTCCGCGGTGGTGGGCGGGTAGGCGACGGCGAGCGCGGACAGGCGCTCGGCGAGGTCGCGGGAGAACTCGGGCACGGTGGCGATCAGGTCGCCGAGCAGGCTGCGCAGGGCTCGTGTCTCGGGCGTGAAGGACGTCATCAACGCGGTCTGCGCCCGCGTGGCGACCAGCAGGTCCGCGCCGACGGGGTGGCGCTCGGCGTGGTAGGTGTCCAGCAGGTCGTCCGACGCCCGCCCGGTCACGGTGGCGGCCAGCTTCCAGCCGAGGTTCGTGGCGTCCTGCACGCCGACGTTCAGCCCCACTCCCCCGGTCGGGAAGTGCATGTGCGCCGCGTCGCCGGCGAGCAGGACCCGACCGCTGCGGTACCGCTCGGCCTGGCGGGTGGCGTTGCCGAACCGCGAGAGCCACACCGGGTCGCGCATCCCGAAGTCGGTGCCGGTGATGCTCGTGACGGTAGCGCGCAACTCGTCCAGGGTGAGGTCGCCTGGCCAGTCGGCGCGGTGGCCGCCGGGGTCGCAGCCGACGAACCGGTGCACGCCGCCGGGCAGCGCCACGACCATCACGCCGCCGCGCGGACCGGACGCGTCGAGCACCGCGCCCGGCGGCGGGTCGTCGAGGACGACGTCGCCGAGCCAGCCCCACGTGGTGGTGTCCGTGCCGGGGAACGCGATGCCGGCGGCCGCGCGGACGGTGCTGCGCGTCCCGTCGCACCCGACGACGTACCCGGCGTCCAGCACGTACGGCCCTGCCGGGCCCTCGACCTCGACGGACACGGCGTCAGCGGTCTGCGTCAGCCCCGTGACGCGGTGCCCGCGCCGAACCCGCGCGCCGACCGACCGCGCGTGCTCGGCGAGCAGTTCCTCGGTGCGGGCCTGGGGCAGCGCGAGCGTGAACGGGAAGGGCGTGTCCAACCCGCCGAAGTCCATCCGGCTGTCCAACCCGCCGAAGTGCCCGTCGGGGATTCGCACGCCTTCCGCGAGGAAGCGGTCCGCGACGCCCCGGAACGCCAGGACCTCGATCGTGCGCGGGTGCACGGTGAGCGCCTTCGAGTGCGGATCGCGTTCCGGCCTGCTCTCCAGCACGGTGACCGCCGCACCACCCAGGCGCAGCTCCGCGGCCAACCACAGTCCGACCGGTCCCGCGCCGACGATGACGACCTGCTCCACGACTCCTCCTTGGTCACTGACCAATACCCATCGCCAGTACACTAGGTCGGTGACCAAGAGTCAAGGACGGCTCGACCAGGACGCCGTCGTGCGGGCGGCGTTGGCCCTGCTGGACGAACTGGGTGCCGACGGGGTGTCCATCCGGGGCATCGCGGACCGCCTCGGCGTCCGCATGAACACCGTGCTCTGGCACGCCAAGACCAAGGCGCGGCTGCTGGAGCTGATGGCGGACGCGATCGTCGCCGACGTCTCCCTGGACGGGCTGCCCGACCACTGGCGCGACCGGGCCCGCGAACTGGCCCACCGCTACCGCCGCGCCCTGCTCGCGCACCGCGACGGCGCGCGGGTCGTGGCGGGCACCTACGCCGCCGAGCCGGCGACCCTCGGCCTGGCCGAGGCGCTCGTCGACGCGCTGTCGCGCGGCGGGTGCCCCGACCGGGAGGCGGTCTGGACCTGCTGGTCCATCGTCTACTTCGTGCTGGGCCTGGTGCAGGAGGAGCAGGCGGCGCCGCACGCCGCCGGCGACCGGTTCGCCGCCCTCGTCGCCGAGGGCGACTACCCGGCGTTGAGGCGGGTGCTGCCCCACCTGCGGGACACGTCCTTCGACGAGCGTTTCGAGTTCGGTCTCGGGATGGTGTTGGACGGGTGTGTTTGATGGCTGTGTTGGATGGCCGCTGCTCCGCAGGCGGCGGCTCGGCCGCCCTGTGGTCGGGTCATCGCGCCTGATTTCCCGCCGATCGAAAAGCGTGATCGGCGGGAAATGAGGCGCGACAACCCGACGCGGCCTCGCGGTGCGAGGGCGGGAGAGGGGTGGGGAGAGGGGTCAGGGGGTCAGGGGGGCGGGGGTCAGGGGGGTGAGGGTCAGGGGGTGAGGGTGGGGTCAGGGGGTGGGTGGGGTGGTGAATACCAGGCCCTGGCTTCGGGGGGAGGACAGGCCGCGCACGTCTCGGGTGACGATCTTGACGCGGTGTTGGCTGTCGGGTGCCAGGTTGGTGATGGTCGCCTGCTTGTCGTGGACGAACGCGACCTGCTCGCCGTCGACGTAGACCTCGTAGCCCCGGGTGTCGAACCACCACGGGACGGCGTGCCAGGTCAGTGCCGCGCTGGTGGGCGTCACCTCGGTCACCCGCAGTGCGGACGGTCGGATCGGGTGCTCCACGATGACCGGCTCCGACACCAGCGTGCCCAGCACGGCGGGTGCCGCCGGGTCGTGGGCGCAGGTGGCCGTGACGGTGCCCAGCGGCGTCCCGTCGGCCCGTTCGACGCGCAGCGACAGCTCCAGGTCGCCGAGGTGGACGTCGTAGGCGCCGGCCCGGTGGAAGGTCAGCCCGGGGAACCCGCCCGCCGCCTTGACCGACGACCCGCCGGACGGGGTGATCCGCGTCGGCGCGAACGCCAGCGCGGCTTCGGCCGCCGTCGTGCCGCCGGGCCCGACGAAGGTCGCCGCGAGCGTCGCGGTGCTGTCGCCGTCCAGCCGCAGCCCACCGGGGACCGCCGACCGGCCCAACGCGTCGGACGCCCCGAGTTCCAGGTCCACGTCGATGAACGCCGGCTCCAGGTACGGCACGGAGTTCACGCCCGCGAAACCCTCGTCCGGCAGCACGCCCGTGACGTCCACCCGGACCGGCAGCCCCGGACCCGTGGCCACGGCGCACGTGTAGTCGAGCGCGAGCCCGACCGGTGCCGCCGACGCGACGGGCGCGCCGACGACCAGTGCCCCGGCACAGCACACCGACGCGGCCATCGCCCCGATCACGGTGCGCCGGAGGTCGTCTCTTCTTCGCATCATCCGTCCCTGGTGAATGGCCTCGGCTCCGCGAGGCGGGCGAGGCCGCCGTCGGGGCGCGGGGAGGGGATGGGGGACTGTCCGTTGTGGAAGGTGGTTGGGGTCAGCCGCGGAAGGGGTTGAGGTCGCGCAGCAGGTCCAGCAGGGGGGTGAGGAGGTCGGCCAGGACTTCCCGCACGCCCGGCACGAAGATGACCAGTACCAGGACCAGCGCCACGTAGGGCGCGACACCGCTCCTGCGCTTCGACGCCATGCGCACCCCCGATCACGTTGCCGCCTCCAGCATGGCACGACGACCCGCGTCCCGGCACCGCCCGGTCAGCGGCGGCGGGGCTGGCCCAGCGCCGCGGGCGGGGTGTTGCCCGCCGTCGCGCCCTGGGAGTACTGGGGCGTCACGATGAACACGAACTCGTGGACGCGGTCGGCCGCGAGGCGGTCCACGACGTAGGACTCGCCGATGCGGATGCCGTGGCGCATGATCAACTCCTGGTGCGCCGGGAACACGACGGCCGCGTCGTTGACCGGGTTGCCCACCACCTCCAGCGCCCACGTGTCGCCGCCGATGACCGCGGGCCGGGCGCGGGCCAGCCACCTGGCCTCGCGCAGGTAGATACCGGGCAGCCCCCGCGCGCCCTCCCAGCGCGCGATGTCGGCCGGGTCGCGGCGCGCCAGCAGGTTGCTCCACCCGGTGCGGAACAGGATGGCGTCACCGGGCTCCAGGCGGTCGATGCCGCCGAACTCCATCGCGTCCCGGATGTCCTCGACGGTGATGCGGTAGTTCTCGCGCAGCAGCGGTCGACCGTTGGCCGCGGGCTCGGCCAGGTCCTCCCGGCGGTCCCCGGCCAGCTTCACCCCCAGCACGTCCAGCAGCACGCCGCGCGTGACGACCGGGCCCACGTTCTCCGCCCCGAGCCGCACCGTGCCGTGGCCGCGCGCGATGTCCGGGCCGCGCAGGCCGTTGTAGAAGAACTCCGCCGCGCCGATGTGGTTGAGGTTGTCGAGCTGGCTGCCGATCTGGAAGGTCGTGGCCACGGGCCGCGGGTGCGCCGCCGAGAGCTCCGCCTCGAACCGCTCCTCGTGGATGCTGATCCGGTTGTCGCCCAGCGGTTCCGGGGTCACCAGGATGCCGCCCTGCTCGCGGAAACCCGGTGGCGGCTGGTAACCCAGGACGGTGAGCCGCTGCTCGTAGGTGCGGCGGGGCTCGGTCCGGAAGGCGGGGAAGCCGTTCCACATCAGCTCGCCCAGGTTGTAGGTGGTGACGTCGCGGCGGGGCCGCAGCAGGGCCAGGGCCGCGGCGGTCTTCGCCGGGGTGACCTCGTTGAGGGTGCCGCGCTGGTCGTCCGGCCCGTACCGGCTGGGCGCCCAGTCCGACAGGTTCGCCGGGTCCGCGTAGTCGAACGGCGTGTCGTCGAGCCGGGTGGCGTCGGCCTCAGCGGGCCCCGTGGTCGCGGATGCCGGTGCGGACGACGCGGCGCCGACGAGTCCGGCGGCGCCCGCCGCGCCCGCCATCCGGAGCACGTCACGGCGTCCGACGTGGTGGCGGACGAGGTAGTTGCGCAGCAGATCGGGGTTCACGGGTGACTCCTTCGGCAGGACGGCAATCCATGTGCTCTACCCGTCGAACGGCCGTGAGCGCAACGGGCTTCACCTCATCGCGGTAACGGGTTTCCCTGGCACTCCACCATATATGTCCACTGTGGACAGCGGGTGCCGGCGAACCGCCGGTGGCGAAGGCGCGGAGCGCCGTGAGCGCTCGCGATCGGAGGAGGCGGTCAGCCCCACCGAGGCCGACCGCCCGATCCCTCCGGGGACCGACGTGTCCCCGGACGCCGCCCGCCGGGCTACCCCGGCCCTGCGGACGACGTCCCGCCTGCGTCGGACCGGTCCCCGTGCGGCCGGGTGCGGTCCGGCGACCCGTACAGCGCGTACCGGACGGCCGCCGCGGCGGCACGGGCCGCGGAGAAGGCTTCCCGCAGCTCCACGTCCGTCGTGGCGGGCTCCTCGGCCCGGCGCACCCCGCCGTCCTCCACCGCCTGCTCCCGCCGCGCGTCGAGCACCCGGCCCACCCGGCTCGCGGCTTCCAGGCAGCACAGCCAGGCGTGCGACAGCGGGTCGTCCGCCCCGCCGTCCGCCTGCCGGTCCGCCTGGCGGAGCACGGCGTCGACCAGCAGCTTGACCTCTTCCGGCCCGGCTCCGACGACCGCGCTCGGCTCCACGGGCGCCCGCATGGTCAGGCGAGCGCTTGCGGCGTCAGCGAGAAGTACCGCTGCTGCCACAAACCGAACAGCTCCTCGCGCACCGCGTCGGTGAGCGGTCCGGCCAGGTGGCGCTCCGCCAGCGCGCCGAGCGTGCTCGCGCCGTCGGTGAAGCGGAGCAGGTCGAACACCGGCGACGAGACCTCCGCGCGGGGGCCGTCGGTGCAGGAGAGGTAGACGTGGCGGACCGACGCCGCGCCCGCGGCGCGGGGGTTCCACTCCTCCTTCAGCCTGGTCACCGGCCGCAGGCGCGGCACCAGGCCGTCCAGCGCGGGCAGCACGGCGTCCCGGCGGCGGACCAGGAAGTCCTCGATGACCAGCGCGTCGAGCCCGGTGGTGAGGAACGAGGTGATCACGTCGGTGGCCGTCTCGACGATCGGCTCCGCGTCGTTGTTGAACGAGGTGTTCAGCAGCACCGGTGTCCCGGTCAGCTCGCCGAACGCCTTGATCAACCGGTAGAACCGCTGGTTGGTCCCCGGGTCGACGACCTGGAGCCGGGCGGACCCGTCGACGTGCGTCACCGCGCCCAGTTCGTCCCTGCGGTCGGGGTGCACGTGGACGACGAACGACATGAACTCGTGGTCCGCCTTCGTCCCGGTGAGGTCGAAGTAGGTCGCGGCGTCCTCCGGGGTGACCGCCGGCGCGAACGGGCGGAAGCTCTCCCGCTTCTTGACCATCGCGTTGATCCGCGTGCGGTTCTCGGCGGGCCGCGCGTCGGCGATGATGCTCCGGTTGCCCAGGGCGCGCGGGCCGAACTCGGAGCGGCCGTGCGCCCAGCCGAGCACCGCGCCCTCGGCGAGCAGGCCGGCCGCCGCGGTGACGATGTCGTCGGGCCGCTCGTACTCGACCAGGTCGCTCCAGCCGCGCAGCGTGCGCTCGACCTCCGCGCGCGTGCCGAGGTGGCCGCCCAGGCTGGCGGTGCGCATCCGCGGCTGTCGGGCCGGCCGGTCGCCCAGGGTCTGGGCCGCCTCCAGGGCCGCGCCCTCCGCCGCGCCCGCGTCGTGCGAGGCGGGGTGCACGAACACCTCCTCGAACAGGCCCGAGCGCAGGAGGACGCCGTTGAGGCTGCTGTTGTGGGCGACACCGCCGACGAAGCAGAGCTTGGACAGCCCGGTCGCCTCCGCCCAGTGCGAGACGACGTGCAGCGAGACCGTCTCCAGCATCTCCTGGAGGCCGGCGGCGAAGTCCATGTGCTGCTGCGTCACCGGCTCACCGGCGCGCCGCGGCCACAGCCCGGCGGAGCGGAACGTCGCCGCCACCAGGTGCATGTCGACGGTGCCCTTGGTCAGCTCGTACTGGCCGTGGTCGTGCAGCGTGTACAGGGTGTGGAAAACGTCCCGGTACACCGCCGGGTCGCCGTACGGCGCGAGGCCCATCACCTTGTACTCGTCGCCGAAACCGTAGCGGACCAGGTTGATCGCCGACATGTAGAACAGGCCGAGCGACTGGGCGATGGAGTAGGTGGCGAGCTTCTCCAGTTTGTCCCCCTCGCCGCGGAAGATCGACGTCGAATCATCCTCGGAACGGCCGTCCATGACGACCACGAGCGCTTCGCCCATGCCCGACCGCGTGAAGCTGGACCGCGCGTGCGACAGGTGGTGCGCGGTGAACTGGAGGCGGTCGTCGGGCACGCGCCAGTCGAACTCCGCGTGCAGTTTGTCCTGGATCACCTGGCGGGTCGTGCGGGCGGGCAGGGTCGGGATCGCCGCGTACCACGTGTTGAGCGCGATGTCGCTGAATTCCTCACCGAAGTAGTAGCCGACGGCGTCGACGTCCTCCGGGCCGACCCCACCCAGGTCGAGGCACGCGCGGATGGCCGCGACCGGGAACTTGGTGGTGTGCTTGATCCGGTTGAAGCGCTCCTGCTCCACCGCGGCGACCAGCTCGCCGTCGGCGACCAGGCAGGCGGCCGCGTCGTGCATGTACCAGCGCGGGATGCCGGGTGCCAGGTCCACGTCGTCGGACCCGTAGTGCCCGCTCAGGCCGAGTGTCAACACAGTGTCTCCAAAAAAGGTCGCGCTCCCCCAGGAGCGGCTTGTGCCGCATTGGCGGCCGATGATTTCCGTACGGGTCGCGGATCATCTCCGGCCCGAACCACCACAGGCTACCCAGAGCACCGCTGGAGAACTTCTGCCGATTTCGCGTTCCGCCGCCCGGATCATTCCCCTACGGACCTGCGCAGCGCAGGTCAGAGCACTCGTGAAAATAATTGCGCGCATGTTCACCGACGGCAACGACGGCCCATTTGACGGCCACGGAGAGCGATCGCGGAACGCCTTGGCGGCACTTTATCGCGTAGGACGCTCGGAATGCTCGGTCGAACGCAGCGGAAAACACCGCCCGCGCGCGGGCGGTGTTCGACGGTATTCGGATGTCACCCCGGAACGATTCCGGCCGGCGGAACGCCCGCGGACGGCCGCGAGACCGGGCGGCGCGCCGGGGGTCGACCACCCGGCGACCCGTCGGGCCGGGGTCCGGTGCGGATCGGGGCGGCCGGTCGGACCGCCCGGATCACCCGGGCACCCCGACCGCGGCGGGTCGCCGCGGTCGTCGTGCTAGGACGCGGTGCCCGCGGTCGGCTCGACCGCGGCCGGCTGCCCGGCCGGCTCCTCGACCGCCGGCGGCTTCAGCAGGCCGGCGGCCCAGGCGACCGGGATCGTGGCGGCGGCGATGATCAGGCCGACGGCCACCGCGCCCGAGTCGCCGAGCCCGACGATCGCCACGCCGCCGATGGTCGAGCCCACCGCGATGCCGGCGTTGGCCGCCGAGGCGGGCAGCGAGGACGCCAACTGGCCGCCGGGTCCGGCGAGGCTGATCACGCGGTACTGGAACGCGGGCACCATGCCCAGCGCGAACAGGCCGAGGGAGAGCAGCGCGATCGCCGCGACGAACGCGATGGCGCCGCCGAGGAAGAGCACCAGCAGCGACGCCGCCGCGCCGATGGACCCGATGAGCATGGTGCGCCCGGACCGCTCGTCGGCGAACCGGCCGCCGCCGAACGAGCCGACCGCCGTCGCCACGCCGTACACTAGGAGGAAGACGCTGAGCAACGCGCCGGAGATGCCCGTGACGCGTTCCAGGTACGGCACGATGTAGGTCAGCGCCGTGTACAGCGACGCGAACGCCAGGAAGCCGAGGAACAGCACGGCGAGCACCCTCGGCGCGAACGCGTACCGCACCTGGTTGCCCGCGCCGCCGCCACCGCTCGCGCTCGGCAGGCTCGGCAGCAGCACGGTCGTGGCGACGGCCGTGAGCACGGCGAGCACGACCACCGCGACGAACGAGTTGCGCCAGCCGAGCGACTGGCCGAGCAGCGTGCCCAGCGGTGCGCCGGTCGCGGCGGAGACCGCGAACCCGGAGAACACCGTGGAGATCGCCCGGCCCGCGCGCTCCGGCGGGACGATCGAGATGCCCGCGACGAACGCGACGGCGATGAACAGGCCGTTGAGCGAGCCGGTGAGCGCGCGGGCCGCCAGGAACAGGCCGTAGCTGTCGACCAGCACCGGGACCAGGTTGCCGAGGGCGAACAGCACGACCGCGCCGACCAGGACGACCCGCTTGTTGAGCTTGATCGTCAGCGCGGTTAGCAGCGGACCGCCGATGGACATGCCGAGCGCGTAGGCGGTCACCAGCTCGCCGGCGGCGGGCACCGAGATCTGGAGGTCGGTGGAGACGAGGTTCAGGAGGCCGACCATGAGCAGCTCGGCCGAGCCCAGGACGTACGATCCGAGGAACAGCGTGGCCAGGACGAGGCTCGTCCGGCCCCGGCTCAGCGCCGCTTGTTGGGTACTCATCCGCACCTTCCTTGGTTGTCTTGTGTGGGCGGTCGCGCGTCGGGGTCCGCCGGAGGAGGCCCGCGACCGCCCCGCCCTCCTCCCGGTCAGGTACCGGTGTCGCGGTCGAGCGCGTTCGCGAAGGCGGCCTGCATCCGCGACGCCACGGTGGGGCCGTCCGGCGCGGGCCGCCGACGGGCCCCGGGTCCGAGGTGGATCTCGCGGAGTTCGTCCATGAACGCGTCCCAGACCGGTCGGCCGCCGCTGACGAGCACCTCCCCGCGCGCGGCGTACTCCTCGGAGACCGGGAGGTGCCGGACCCCCCAGTCACCCAACTGGGCGAAAATCGGTACCAGTTCGATCGCCTGCTCGGTGAGGCTGTAGGTCACCTTCTGCTTGTGCGTCGGGTGGTCCGACCGCGTCAGCAGCCCGTGCTCGACGAGCGTGTTGAGCCGGTCGGCCAGGACGTTCGACGAGATCCGCTCGGGGCTCGCGAGCAGTTCGCGGAAGTGCCTCGCCCCGCTGAAGATGACGTCGCGCAGGACGATCAGCGTCCACCGGTCGCCGAAGATCTCCAACCACTGACTGACCGGGCACCCGGACCGCACGTCCTTCCGCACCACACTCACCTCCGAACTGGTTGCATTCTTACACCAGTATGCCCTAGCCTGCTAGGCGGAAACCAGTTGCAAATCGATATCAGCACGGAGGCACCGTTGTCCTACGGAAACCTGCCCGAGGTGGTGACGCGCGAGGAGTGGCTCGCCGCCCGCAAAGAGCTCTTGGTGAAGGAGAAGGAGCTCACCCGTGCGCGCGACCGGGTGAACGCCGACCGCCGTCGGCTGCCGATGGTCCGCGTGGACAAGCCGTACACGTTCGAGGGCCCGGACGGCGCGGTGAGCCTGCTCGACCTGTTCGAGGGTCGCCAACAGCTGGTGATGCACCACTTCATGTGGGCCTTCGACATCGACGAGGAGGGGAACGAGCACCCCCGCGACACCGGCTGCACGAGCTGCTCGACCCAGGCCGACGTCATCCCGCGGCTGACCCAGCTGCACGTGCGGAACACCTCGCTCGTCGCGGTGACCCGCGCGCCGTACAAGAAGTTGGCCGCGTTCCGTGAGCGGATGGGGTGGACGTTCCCCTGGTACTCCTCGGCCGACAGCGACTTCAACTACGACTTCCACACGACGGTGGACGACCGCGTCGCGCCCGTGCTGCTCAACTACCGCACGGAGGAGGAACTCGCGGAGGCGGGCATGCCCTGGACGCCGGCGTGGCGGGGCGACTGGCCGGCCATCAGCGCGTTCCTCCGCGTCGACGACACCGTCTACCACACCTACACCACCTACGCCCGCGGCATCGAGTCCACCTGGGCCGCGAGCCACTACCTCGACCTGACCGCGCTCGGTCGCCAGGACGCGTGGGAGGAGCCCAAGGGCCGCGCGATCCCGCTGGAGATGCACGCGAGCGGCTCCGGCCTCCGGTTCCCCGACGAGTACGACGTCTGACCCGTGCCGAGCGGGACCGAGCGGCGTCCGCACGCCGCGCCGACCCCGCTCGACCTGGCACGCCCCGGGGCAGGTGCCACCCGCGCCGACGCCATCGGCGCACGTGGTCGTGATGTGACTGGTTCTCGTCCAGCGGGCTCGTCTTCGGCGGTGCGGCCTCCCCCTCCGCGCCGCCGATCCCGCATGTCCGGGCGCGGGCACGAGCCACCGCGCCGCCCGCGTGGTCGCGCGGCGCCCGGTCAGACGGTGTCGGCGGCCAGGGTCGTGCTCTCCCCGCCGATCGCCCACCACGCGGCGCTGTCGTAGGTGGGCAACCAGTACTGGGCACTGGCGGTGAAGGTCTTGGGGAACAGCAACGGGCCGTTGCCGCGCAACAACCGCACGACGTTCAGCGTGGTGTTCACCATGCCGATCCGGTACTGGTCACGCGGCGTGAGCTGGGCGCCGGCGGCCAGCAGGGGCGTGATCTCCCGGTTGATCGCGGCGGCCTCCTCCTCGATCATGTCGATGTTGTCCAGGACGTAGTCCGGCAGGTAGTTGGCGACGTAGTTCGGCCGCACCCGGTAGACGACGATCTTCGGCAACCGGCTGAGGTCGCGGTACAACCGCGTGGTGTCGACGTAGTGCGTGGCCCCCTGCGGCAGCAGGGCCGCCACCTGCGGGCCGGGGACGAGGGCGCCGGGGATCCACGTGTTGGGCGCGATCCAGTAGCGCAGGTGCGGGGCGTTGGGGGTCGACAGCGGGGGCAGGTTGCCCATCACCCACTCGTAGGCCGCCGCCCTGCCCGCGTTGTTCAGCCCCTGCATCGCTTGGCGCAACGGCACTTCGACCTCGTTGGAGTGGTTGCGGTTGGCCGTGGCCGTGCCCATGAAGATGTTGGTGGCGACGTTGTTGGCGCCGGCCACGAACCCGGCGTTGATGGCGTGCATGGCGGTGGCCACCTGCATGAGGTGCTCCTCGCCGACCGCGTTCGGGAAGAGCCGGGTGATCTCGCGGAAGCCCACCGGGTAACCGGGTTGCGAGTTGCCCCCGGTCTGCTGGAACAGCTGCTCGATCGCCACCAGGTTCCCGCGCGTCGCGCCGTTCGGGTAGGTGAGGCCGGAGTTCTGGAGGGTGTCCAGCGGGTGGCCGAGGCCCGCCACGCCGACCCCGCTCGGCGTCATGGCCCCGGTGAACGGTGCGAACCGGCGCTGGACGAACCCGGTCGCACGCGGGTCGCCCGCCGCCTCCTCCCCCGTCACCGCGCGCTGGGCGGGCGTCGGCATCGACAGCGCCCGGCCTGCGCCCGCCTCGGCCTCGCGCTCGAACCGGTCGCCGGGGTCGCTCACGCGCAGCCCGTCGCCGTTGTCGGTGCCGGCGACCGGCCCGGAGCGCTGCTGCACGACGTGGATCAGCTCGTGGGCCAGGGTGTGCCGGTCCGCGCCGCCCGCGCCGATGACGATGTGGCTGCCCGAGGTGTACGCGCGCGCGCCGATCTCCGCCGCCGAGCGTTGCGCGGCGGCGTCGGTGTGCACGCGCACGTCGGTGAAGTCCGCGCCGAGGCGCGACTCCATGTCGACGCGGGTCGCGTCGTCCAGCGGCTCGCCAGGGCGGCGCAGGACGTCCCGCACGCTCGACCGCTGCACCGGCGTCGACGCGCCGGGGTGGCCGGACCGCTGGAGCATCTCCACCACCGCCCGGTTGCCGAGGGTGCGCTGGAGGCCGAGCAGGCCCGCCCGCGGTTCCTGCGCGCGGGACCGGGCCGGCGCGCGGCCGGGCGCGTTCCCGTCGGGGTGCTTGTCGTGTTCGGGTGTGTGCACCGACCTGGTCCTTCCGCCGACGGGCACCGAGCCACCCCGACTGAACCCCAACCCCGGGGCGACCAGGACGAGCCGGCGCGCGGGAGTGGGGCGGCGGGGCAACAACCCTGCCCGAACGGGAACCCGTCCGGCGACCGCCCCACCGGGCCGGCACCGGGCCGGCACCGCGCCGCACGACCCGCCCGACGCGCGGCACCACACCCGCCCGAGCCGCACCGCGCGGCCCGCGACACGCGTCCCACACCGCGCGAGCCCGGTTGACCAGGGGGTTTCCCGGTCGCCGCGCCGGCCGAAGGTTCACCCGGCGAGTGATCGTTGGTTGCGCGTTGGTCGGACGTTGGCCGTGCGCAGTTCACTCCGACGTGCAGGAGTCCGATCCGAGGGAGGCAGTTGTGCGCCACTTGTCCACCACCGAGCCGGGAGAGGTGGGCTGATCCATGTCCGACCAGTTCGCCGGCGCGGGCATCTTCGAGAGCTACGCCGGGCTCGTCGAGACGATCGGGCAGGAGTCCGAGAGCGAGACCGCGCACGTCCTGGACATGACGTTCAGCGTGGTCGACGTCGTCGCGTCCACGGCCGCCCTCGTGGTCGACCCCATCGGCACGCTGCTGGCCGCCGGCATCGGGTGGCTGATCGAGCACGTCAGCTTCCTGCGCGAGCCGCTGGACGCCCTGATGGGCGACAAGGACGCGATCCAGGCGCACGTCAACGCCGTCAAGGGCGAAGCCAAGCAGATCCGGGACCAGGCCGCCCAGCACAAGGACGCGATGGGCAAGCTCACCGGCTGGCAGGGCAAGTCGGGTGACGCGTTCCGGGCGAGCATGGACCGGCTCGGCGGCGAGCTGGACTCGCTGGCCGAGGTCGTGGACGGCATGGCCCGCGTCACCGCCGTCACCGGCACCCTGATCATCATCCTGCGCGACATCGTGCGCGACCTGATCGCCGGCCTGCTCGCGCAGCTCGTCAAGGGCGCGCTGATCGCGGCCGCGATGGCGATCGTCACCTTCGGCGCGTCCATCGCCGGCTTCATCGGCTACGCCGTCGCCTCCGCCACCGCGCTGGCCGTGCGGATCGGCGCGCGGATCGCCAAGCTGATCGCCGCGCTGGGCAGGCAGGCCGCGCGGCTGGGCAAGCTCGGCACCGCGGCCAAGACCGTCTCGAAGAACTTCGAGCGGTTCGCCGACGGCGCCGAGATCGTGCACGAGGGCGCGAAGGCGGGCGGCGCGTACGGCAACTTCTACGGCGACGAGAAGAACCAGGGCAAGCAGGGCACCCCGCCGCCGTCGACCCAGCCGCAGGTGGCGTGATGGCGCGCTTCGGAGGCGGGTCCTCCGCCACTCCGCCACCGCCCCCGGTCCAGAGCCCGCCGCCGCCACCGCCGCCGGACCAGACCGGTGGCGACGGCTCGAACCCGTTCGACAGCCCGCCGCCCAGCCCGACCGACAGCACGAACTCGCAGGTCTCGGACCCGTTCGCCGACCCGGCGAACCCGTTCGACGACGGCTACGCCGCCAGCGACAGCGGCAGCGACAACGGCGTGACGGTCAACCCCCAGAGCCTGACCTGGGCCGCGCAGCAGCTGGACAGCCTGGAGCAGGGCTTGACCACGGCGGGCACCAACCTCGCGTCGCACCAGGCGACCGCGGACGCCTACGGCACCTTCGGCAGCATGATCACGCCGCCGTTGAACAGCAACATCACCCAGAGCGCCGAAGCGGTGCAGGCGGGCGCGCAGGGCGCGGCCGGCGCGGCGCGGAAGGTCCGCCAGTCGCTGCAAGAGCTGCTCGACGTCGACAGCGACGTCACCGACAAGCTCAACAACATCAAGACCGATCAGCCGGACGTCGGCCCGAGCGGGTCCCAGGGCGGCAACACGAACACGTCCAGCGGCGGCAACCAGCCCCCGCCGTCGGGCAACGCCGGCGGCCCGCCCCCGCCGCCTCCGGGCAGCGGCCCCGGCGGCGACACCCACACCTCGGGTGGCGGCAACAACACCGGCAACACCGGCGCGCCCCCGCCGCCTCCGCCGAGGCCGTCCGGCGGCAACACCGGCGCACCGCCGCCACCGCCACCGCGTCCCACGGGTGGCAACAACGGCGCACCGCCGCCTCCGCCACCGCGGCGTCCCGGCGGCAACACCGGCGCACCGCCGCCCGTGCCGCCGCCGTTCACCGGCAACACGGGCAACAACGGCGCACCGCCGCCACCGCCACCGCCCTTCACCGGCAACACGGGCAACACCGGGGCACCGCCACCGGTGCCGCCGCCGTTCACCGGGAACACCGGCAACAACGGCGCACCGCCGCCACCGCCACCGCCGCTCCCCGGCAACACCGGCGGTACCGGCAACACCGGAAACACCGGCAACGACCAGGGCGGCAACAACGGCCCCGACAACAACAACCAGGGCGGGAACAACCAGGGCAACGACAACCAGGACGGCAACGGCGGCAACAACGACGGCGGGAACAACGACGGCGGCAACAACAACGGGGACAACAACCAGAACGCCCCCGAGCCGACCGACATGCCGCCGCCGGGCGCGACGCCGATGCCGCAGAACGACAGCCGGCCGGTCAACGAGCGGATCAACGACATCGCCAACCAGCTCGGGCTCCAGAGCAACCCGGCGGTCGTCGTCATCCCCGCCGACCCGAGCATCAAGTACAACTCGCCGGTCTCGGCCCTGCCGGAGGGCAGCACCGTCGGGCTGACGCCCGAGCAGCAGAACATGACGCTGGGTCAGCTCATGGGCGTCGATCCCGAGCTCATGGCGGACCCGGACTTCGCGAACAGCCCGGCGTACTGGGAAGCGGAGCAGCAGGGCGGCGCGGCGTACAGCGCTCCCGACAACCTGCTCATCGCGGACAGCAACCACGCCGACAACAAGACGCTGTTCCACGAGCTCGGGCACGCCCGGCAGAACGAGCACGACATCAACAACCAGAACACCCAGCGCCTCCTGGTCGAGTACCACAACGTGCTGCTCAACGAGAACGCGCACAACCAGCTCAACCAGAACCCCACGCGCCTGGACTACATGCCGGACCAGGGCGTTGCCCCGCCGATCAGCTGGGACCAGTTCCAGAACTACCTACAGGGCAACGAAACCCGGATCGACCCGAACGACCCGAGGAGCGCGGTCGTGCAGCTGCCACCGGAGCTGAGGCAGCAGAGCCAGGCGGTCCTCCAGCAGATCGACCAGCTCACCGGTCCCGGTGGTCCGTACGAGGCGCAGGGTCCCGCCATCCGGAACAACCTGCTGAGGGAGTTCTTCTACGAGGAGAAGAGGGTGCACGCCAGGCCATGACCGTCGGGGGCGCGGTGCCGTGCCGGCGCCGCGCCCTCGCCCCTCCGTCGACCGCGGGCCGCACTACGACCGGGTGGTGCGGCCCGCGCCGTCGTGCGGCGGGCAGCAGGCCGGGCGGCATCAGCCGAGCAGCAGGTCGGGCAGCCGGGCGAGCGCCCGCCGGAACGGCGTGCCGTCGCCGAACAGCCGGCCGTACACCAGGCCGCCCTCGACCTGGGCGAACGCGTCCTCGGCCGCGGACCTGGCGTCGTCCTCGGCCCGGCCGCCGCGCCGCGCGGCGTCGGCCATCGCGGAGATCCACCCGTCGGCCACCGCCGCCGCCCGCAGCCGCACCCGGTCCGGCGCGCCGCTCAGCGGCAGGGTGTCCAGCACGCACGACAGCAGCCCGCCGCCGTAGAACTCGGCGATCCGCGCCGCCGACCGCGCGATGCCCGCCCGCACGTCCGGGTCCGTGCGCATCGGCTCCAGCAGCCCGTCGAACAGCCGCTCGACCCGGCCCAGGACCGCCTCGGCCATCTGCGCCTTGCCGTCCGGGAAGCGGTGGTACAGGCTCGCCCGCTTCAGCCCCGTGGACTCGGCCAGCGCGCCCAGCGACGCGCCTTCGTACCCGGCGGTGCGGAACACCTCCGCCAGGCGGTCGTACAGCTCGTCGTCGTGGACGGACGGTGGCCGGGCCATTCGTCCACGATTACCGAACGAACGGTCCACCCGCAAGGGTTACGACGAGGATCACGTGTCTCGCCGCCCACGTTGCTTTACCGATCGTTCGGTAATAGCTTCGCCGTTGTCGCACCGGCGACCACGAGCGAGACACCGAGAGGAACCCCATGCCGTACATCAAGGTCGGCCAGGAGAACAGCGCCGACATCAACCTGCACTACACCGACCGGGGCACCGGCCGGCCCGTCGTGCTCATCCACGGCTACCCGCTGTCCGGCGCGTCGTGGGAGAAGCAGGAGCAGGCGCTGCTGGACGCCGGCCACCGCGTGATCACCTACGACCGGCGCGGCTTCGGCAAGTCCGACCAGCCGAGCGTCGGCTACGACTACGACACCTTCGCCGACGACCTGGCCGCGGTGCTCACCGCGCTGGACCTGACCGGCGTCACGCTGGTCGGCTTCTCGATGGGCACCGGCGAGGTGGGCCGCTACCTCGCCCGGCACGGCGCGGCGCGCGTGGCCAAGGCCGTGTTCCTGGCGTCGCTGGAGCCCTTCCTGCTCAAGACGGAGGACAACCCCACCGGCGTGGACGCCGCGGTGTTCGACGGCATCCTGGCCGCCGCCAAGTCCGACCGCTATGCCTGGTTCGACCAGTTCTACCGCGACTTCTACAACCTCGACGAGAACCTGGGCTCCCGGATCAGCGAGGCGGCCGTGCGGACCAGCTACGCGGTGGCCGCGGGCGCGGGCGCGAAGGCGTCCTGGGCCGTGGTGCCCACCTGGCTGACCGACTTCCGGGCGGACATCCCCAAGATCGCCGAGACCGGCGTGCCGACGCTGATCGTGCACGGCACCGCCGACCGCATCCTGCCCGTCGACGCCGGCGGGCGGGAGTTCGCCAAGCGGCTGCCCAGCGCCCGCTACGTGGAGATCGAGGGCGCCCCGCACGGGTTCCTGTGGACCCACGCGGACGAGATCTCCGAGCTGCTGGTGGAGTTCCTGGCCGCGTAGCCGCCACCGGTCGGGGTGACGGGCGGTCCGCCACCGCCCGTCACCCCGACCGGTGGTCGGTCGAGAGGCCGGCGGGCAACGCCGCCGTAGCGGGAGGTGAAGAAGTTTCACCTCCCGCTACGGCATCCGGACCAGCGACGGAACACCGCCCGGAGGGTTTTCCCGGCCCGATACCGCGACCGGGCCGCCCGACCCGTTTCACCGCTGCCGATGCGGGTAGTGGTCTGGACCACCACCGGCCATGCGACCGGCCGGCCGACCAGACGAACGGGAGCGACCGATGAGCGACGCGAACCTGCCACCGCTGTCCGCCGACGACCTGGCCGCCGAGGGCGGAACGGCGCTGCCGGACAAGGAGGTGTACTCGCTGCTCGACCTGAACGTCGACCTGGACCTCGGCCTCGACCTCGCCGCGCCGATCGACCTCGCGGTGGCCGCCAACGCCAACGTCGCGGCCCCGATCGACGCCGCCGTCGGCGCGAACGTGCTGTCCGACGGGTCCACCGCCCAGGCCCTGGCGGACCAGGGCGCCGCGATCCAGCAGGGCATCACCGGCGAGGCCGTCGCCAACTCCAGCCAGGACAGCGCCATCGACCAGGGCGAGCGGCCGGCGACGCCGCCCGCCGGCGGTCAGGCCGACGCCGTGCGGTCGGCGCCCGTCGACCCCACCGACCCCGCCGCCGCGCTGGAGGGCGGCCTGCTCAACGTCGACGTGGACCTCGCCGCCGACCTCGACCTCGCCGCGCCGATCAACGGGGCGGTGGCCGCCAACGCCAACGTCGCCGCGCCGATCGACGCCGCCGTGGCCGCGAACATCGGCTCGGACGGCTCGGCCGCGACGGCGGTCGCGCAGCAGGACGCCATCATCCAGCAGACCATCGACGGCACCGCCGAGGCGAACGCCGAGCAGAGGTCGGGCATCGACCAGTGAGCGGTCCGGTGAACGCCTCGGGCGAGGGCACCGCCGGGCGTGGCGCGACCACCGCCCCGGCGTCGGACGTGCCGCACCGGGCGCGGGGCGTCGAGCTGATCGGCGAGCTGCGCGACTCCGGCTACCGCCGCCCGCCCGCGCTGGTCCGCCGCGCCGACGGCCAGGTGCTCCAGCTGACGCCGCTGCTGTACCGGGTGCTGGCGGCCGTCGACGGGCGCGCCGACCACGCCGGGATCGCCGCGGCGGTGGGCCGGGCCGTCGGCCGCCGGGTGACCGCCGACGACGTGCGGGTGCTGCTGGCGACCAAGCTCGCGCCACTGGGCGTGCTCCGGCTGCCCGACGGGACCGAGCCCGAGCACCGCAAGGCGGAGCCGCTGCTCGGGCTGCGCCTGCGCCACGTCGTGGCGGACCCCGCGGTGACCAGGCGGATCACCGCGCCGTTCGCCCGGCTGTTCCACCCCGCGGTGGTGGTCGCGGCGCTGGTGGCGTTCGCCGCGGTGGCGACCTGGGTGCTGTTCCACGAAGGGCTCGCGGGCGCCACCCACCAGGCGTTCCACCAGCCGGCCCTGCTGCTGCTGGTGTTCGCGGTGACGGTGGTGTCGGCGGGCTGCCACGAGTTCGGGCACGCCGCGGCGGCCCGTTACGGCGGCGCGACACCCGGCGCGATGGGGTTCGGCCTGTACCTGCTGTGGCCCGCCTTCTACACCGACGTCACCGACAGCTACCGGCTCGGGCGGGCCGGCCGGCTGCGCACCGACCTGGGCGGTCTGTACTTCAACGCGCTGGTGGCGGTCGCGGTGCACGTCGCCTGGTGGGTGTCCGGGTGGGACGCGCTGCTGCTGGTGGTGGCGACGCAGATCGCGCAGATGCTGCGCCAGCTCGCGCCGGTGGTCCGGTACGACGGCTACCACGTGCTCGCCGACCTGACGGGCGTGCCCGACCTGTTCCGGCACATCAAGCCGACGCTGCTGGGCCTGCTGCCGCACCGCTGGGGCAGGCCGGAGTCGAAGGTGCTCAAGCCGTGGGCGCGGGCCGTGGTGACGGCCTGGGTCCTCCTCGTCGTGCCGCTGCTGCTGGCCGGGACGGCGCTGCTGGTGCTGGCGCTGCCCCGCGTCGTGGCGACGGCGTGGCAGGGCGTCGGCGAGCAGTGGCGGTCCGCGGGCGCGGCCCTGGGCGACGGCGACCTGGCGCTCGTGCTGGTGCGGGTGCTCTCCGTCGCGGCGATCGCGCTGCCCGTGCTGGGCGTCGGCCTGCTGCTGGTCCGGCTGGCGCGGCGGGTCTGCGCGCGGGTCTGGCGGTCCACCGGCGGCAGGCCCGGACGCCGCGCGCTCGTCGTGGTGTGCGGGCTCGCCGTGCTCGCGGGCCTGCTGTGGGCGTGGTGGCCGCAGCCCGACCGGTACCGGCCGGTGCGACCCGACGAGCGCGGGACGGTGGTCGACGCCGTGCCCGGTGCGGTGGGCGCGGCGGCGGGCTCCGGGCGGGCGACGCCCGCTCCCGGCGAGGCGCGGGCCGCCCGGACGGCGTGGCCGAGCGGGACTCCCCTGCCCACCAGGGAGAAGCCGGTGCTGGCCCTCGTCCTCGCGCCCGCCGACGGCGCGGCCGGCGAGCCGACCCTGGTGTTCCCGCTCGACCTGCCCGCGCCGCCCGGACCGGGCGACAACCAGGCGCTGGCCGTGAACACGGTCGACGGGTCGGTGCGCTACGAGGTGTCCTTCGCGCTCGTCTGGGAGACCGACGGCGTGGTGGACAACCGGAACGAGGCGTACGCGCTGGCGTCGTGCCGGGACTGCACGACGGTCGCGGTGGCGTTCCAGGTGGTGCTCGTCGTCGGGCAGGCGGACGTGGTGGTGCCGGAGAACATCGCCGTCGCCGTCAACCACTCGTGCGTGCGGTGCGTGACCTACGCGCTGGCCGCGCAGCTCGTCGTCAGCCTGCCCGAGGACCTGAGCCCGCGGGCGAAGGCGCGGTTGGAGGAGGTGTGGGCGGAGCTGGCGCGGCTGGCGCGGGACGTGCCCGGCATGACGGTCCAGCAGGTCCAGCAGGCGCTGGAGGGCGCCAAGGCCCGGATCCTGGGCGTCCTGCGGGAGGAGGGCGTGCCGCTGCCCGGCGGCAGTACGACGACGCCTCCCGCGACGACACCTCCGGCGACGACGTCGGGTCCGGTGCCGACCTCGTCGCCCGGCCGCACGTCGGAGTCCCCGACGGGCACGACCTCGGCACCGCCGAGCAGCACCGCACCCGACAGCCCAACACCGGGCAGCCCCTCTCCGGGCAGCCCCTCTCCGGGCCCCTCTCCGGGCAGCCCCGCGCCGAGCACGACCACGGTGCCGGCCACGCCGTCCGAGAGCCCGCCGGGCCCGCCGTCGTCCCGGTGACGGCGGGCCCGGCGGGCCGTCCCGAGCGGGGCGCGCTCCGGGCACCGCCCACGCACCTGTCACCGCCTTCGGTGCCGGAGTCCACCGACGACTCGTGACCGCCTTTGGTACCCTCAACCCCGGAGACCCGTTCGTGAGGAGACTCGACGTGGCAGGTGAAGACGACATCTCCGGGTGATCCCCGGAGTCGGCGGCCCCCGGCTCAGCCGTGGCGGTCCCTCTTCGTCGTCCACCTCTCCCATCGGGCACCGTGCTGCCCGCACCACATCCGAGGTCTCACCGCCATGTCCGAATCCTGCGTCGTCGTGTCCGGCCTGTCCTTCTCCTGGCCCGACGACACCCCGGTCTTCGACGGCCTGTCCTGCACCGTCCCGAGTGGTCGCACCGGTCTCGTCGCGCCCAACGGCGCGGGCAAGACCACCCTGCTCAAGCTGATCGCGGGCGAGCTGCGCCCGTCGGCGGGCAGCGTCACCGTCGAGGGCGTCCTCGGCTACCTCCCGCAGGACCTGCCACTGGTCGGCGAACCGACCGTCGCCGAGATCCTCCAAATCGACGGGGTCCTGCGCGCCCTGGCGGCCGTCGAGTCCGGCGACGTCGCCGAGGAGCACTTCACCACCATCGGGAACGACTGGGACATCGAGGAGCGGACCCGCGCCCAGCTGGACCGGCTCGGCCTCGGCGACCTCGGCCTCGACCGCACCCTGCGCACGCTCAGCGGCGGCCAGACCGTCTCCCTCGGCCTGGCGGCGCAGCTGCTCAAGCGCCCGGACGTGCTGCTGCTCGACGAGCCGACCAACAACCTGGACGCCGAAGCGCGCCACAAGCTCTACGACGTGCTCGACGACTGGTCCGGCTGCCTGCTGGTGGTCAGCCACGACCGCGCGCTGCTCGACCGCGTGGACCGCATCGCCGAGCTGGACGGCGGCGAGGTCCGCTACTACGGCGGGAACTTCACCGAGTACGAGAAGGCGGTCGAGGCCGCGCGCGAGGTCGCCGAGAAGAACATCCGCAACGCCGAGCAGGAGGTCAAGCGCGAGAAGCGCGAGATGCAGCAGGCCCGCGAACGCGCCGCGCGCCGGGCGAGCAACGCCGCGCGCACGCTCGGCGACGCGGGCCTGCCCAGGATCTTCGCCGGGAACATGAAGCGCAACGCGCAGGAGTCGGCGGCCAAGGCGGACGGCACGCACGCCGCGCGGGTCAGCGCGGCCAAGGCCAAGCTCGACCGGGCCGAGCGCGCGCTGCGGGACGACCAGCGGATCAGCCTGGAGCTGCCGCAGACCGCGGTGCCCGCGGGCCGGACGCTCTTCGCGGGCGAGCGCCTGCGCGCCGGCTACGGCGGGCGGGAGCTGTTCGCGGGCGACGGCGTGGACCTGGTGATCCGGGGTCCCGAGCGGATCGCGCTCACCGGGCCCAACGGCGCGGGGAAGTCCACCCTGCTGCGGATCGTCCACGGCGACCTGGAGCCGACCCGCGGCGAGGTGCGGCGGGCCGACGGGCGGATCGCCTACCTGTCGCAGCGCCTGGACCTCCTGGACGGCGACCGCACGATCGCCGGGAACCTGGCCGCGTTCGCGCCCGCGATGCCGCCCGCGCAGCGGATGAACCTGCTCGCGCGCTTCCTGTTCCGCGGCGCGCGGGCGCACCTCCCGGTCGGCGTGCTGTCCGGCGGTGAACGGCTGCGCGCCACGCTCGCCTGCGTCCTGTTCGCGGAGCCCGCGCCGCAGTTGCTGCTGCTGGACGAGCCCACGAACAACCTCGACCTGGTCAGCGTCGGGCAGTTGGAGAGCGCGCTCAACGCCTTCCAGGGCGCGTTCGTCGTCGTCAGCCACGACGAGCGGTTCCTCGCCGCGATCGGCGTCGACCGCGGCCTCCGGCTGGACGGCGGACGGCTGCTGGAGACGGCCGCGCCCGGCGCGGACCGCTGAGGCGGGCGGACGTCGTGCGGGTCGACCGGTCCCGCGCGGCAGTCCCCGGTTCGGGCTGGTCTCCCCCGCGCCGCGCAGCGCGCGCCGGACGCCCCCACCGGACACGCGGTCGGCCCGCCGTCGACGACACGTGCACCGCACGGCCCTACTGTCGGTGTCCCGACTCCTGACCCGGAGGTCCAGTTGAGGCACGAGGTTTCCCCGCCGGCGCTCGCCGCCGCCGTCGTCGTGGGCCTGTCCCTGGTCGCGACGCCCGACACCGCGCACGCGACGCCCGGTCGCGGCGTCACGGCGGTCACGGTCTTCGACCGGGTCGTCGGCGACACCCGGTACGCGCTGAAGGAGATCACGATCGCGCCGGGCGGCAGCACCGGCTGGCACTACCACCCCGGTGAGGTCACCGGCTACATCCGGCAGGGCGTGCTGGACCACTACGAGTCGAACTGCTCGATCGACGGCGTCTACCACGCCGGGCAGGTGATCGTGGAGGAGAGCGGTCCGGGCTACGTCCACCTCGGGCGCAACCTCGGCGCCACGCCGCTCGTGCTCGACGTGCTCTACCGCAGCCCGGTCGGCCCGCCCCTGGCCGTGGACGTGCCCAACCCCGGATGTCCGATGCTGGACAGCCCCGGCTCCGCCTAGGCGGTCGCGAGGACATTCCGAACCCGATCCACAATGGATCGAATCGCCACAAGCCGCAGACCTTTGTCCGAAGTGGACGCTCCGGGGTCGTCGGCACCCGACCGACGGCCCCGACCGCCGCTCAGGCGCGCATCACCGCCGCGATGGGGATGCGCGCCGCGCGGACCGCCGGCACGAGCCCGCCGAGCACACCGGCGACCAGGCCCGCCACCACCCCGGCCACGCCCGCCTGCCACGGGAACGCGACGCCCTCCAGCGCCGGGTGCCCGAGCCACGCCGCGCCGACCCGCAGCCCCACCACGCCCACCCCGATCGCGGCGGCGGCCGTGAGCAGGCCCGTCAGCAGGGTCTCGGCGAGCACCACGGCCGCCAGCAGCAGGCGCGGCGTGCCCACCGCGCGCCGCAGCGCGAACTCCTCCACGCGCTCCCCCACCGTCGCCAGGCCCACGTTGAGGATGCCGGCGACGCCGATCAGCAGCACCAGCCCCGCCATGCCCAGGAAGATCCACCGGATCAGCGCGAGTTGGCCCTCCCGCTCCGCACGGGCGTCGACCACGTCGACGCGCAGCTCGTCGGCGTCGAGCCCGATGGCGACCAGCCGGGCGCGCAGCGTGCGCGCCAGGTCGTCGGCGGCGGGGTCGAACAGCACCTGCATCCGCGCGCCGCCCCGCGCCGGGTCGGCAGGCGGGCTCTTCGGCAGCCACGTGCGCAGTTCGTCCACGCGCACGTACGCGGCGGGCTGAGCGCCGCCGTCCGCCACGACGCCGAGCACGCGCGGCGTGAGGTGGGCGGTCGCGCCGGCCACGGCCAGCTCCGCCGGCACGCGGTGCCGCCGCAGGCCCTTCGCGGCCTCCTCGTTGAGCACGATCCCCGGCGCCAGGGACGGTGCGCCCGCGAAGTCCAGCCACCGCCCCGACACCGTCCGGAACGGCCGGAACGCGCGGACATCGCCGGTCACGGCGTGCAGCCGCACCTCGACGGCCTGGCCGTCGGCCTCGCGCTCGCCCGGCGCGCACCCCTCGTCACCCGCGCACGGGTCGGCGGTCGTGCCGCGCGGGCGGTCGAACGGCAGCGCGCCCTCGTTGACCGGCCGGACGCCGGGCTCGCCGATGACCGCCGACAGGCTCGTGGTCGCGACCCCGTCCGAGCGCCCGGCCAGGGTGCGCTCGACCACCTCCGCCGCGGTGCCCTCGTCCGGCACCTGCAAGCGCAGCGTGCCGTCCCGCCCCTGGGCCAGTTCGACGTCGCCCACCAGCACCCGCTGCGCGACCTCCGCGCCGGCCTGCACGGTCAGCACCGCGAGGACGCCCAGGAACAGGCTCATGGTGGACAGGAACGTGCGCAGCTTGTGCGCCCGGATGCCCTGCCCGCTGATCAGCAGGGCGGAGCGCACCCCTCCGGAGAACTTCACGAGCGTCGCCCCTGGGTCGGTTCCAGCACCGCGCCCGCCCGGCGCGCGTGCTCCACCGGGACCTCGGTCGGCGGTGCGGCGTCCGGGTTCGGTTCCGCCCCTCTCGGCTGCCCGCACGAGGCGGGGACGACGGCCGCGCACGGCGACGCGATGATGGTGACAGACATGGACCCCGGTCCGATCAGACTATCCACAATGGACTCGCGCTCATTCGCCCGGCTGCTCGACGGCCGTGACGCGCCGCAGCACGGACCCGCTCGTCACGGCCGCCGCGAGCGCGACGACCGCACCCGCCGCCACCGGCACGGCGAGCCACGGCGTCACCTGCGCCCGCGCCCCGTCGGGGATGCCCGGCGTCACCGACAGCAACCCGATACCCACCGCGACGCCCGCGCCACAGGCCGCCAGCGTCACGGCGCACACCGGCAGCAGCACCTCCGCGCACAGCGCCCGGCGCAGCAGGCGCTTCGACGTCCCGGCGGCGACCAGCGCGGCGAACGTCCGGCCGCGGTCGAGCACCGACCCCGCCGCCGCCACCGACGCGCCCACCCCACCGAGCGACGCCGCGAGCACCAGGCCGACGACCACCGCGCGCCGGAGGTCCCCGAGCACCGTCACGGCGAGGCCGTCGGTGCTGCCGCGGTCGAGCAACGCGATCCCCGGCAGCACCCGGGCCAGCACCGTGCGCACCGCGTCGCGGTTCTCCGGCGTGGTCCGGACGACCGCGGTGTCCGGGCGCGCGGCGACGGACGGCGCGAGTTCCGGGTCGACGACCGCGACCGGGCCGCCGGACGGTCGCACGGGGACACCGGGCGGCAGGTCGACGTCCGACCGGTCCCGCCGGTCGTGCAGCCGCGCCGGGCCCTCCAGCGGCCCCGGCGCGTAGACGGCCGGCCCCGGCGCGCAGACCAGCCCGGCCAGCACCGTCGCGACCTCCGCGCACCGACCGACGACCGCCTGGTGCGCACGGCCTCCCGACACCACCAGCGCCGTGGTCATCGGCACGACCGGCGCGCCGGCCTCCCGCCGGACCGCGTCGACGCGCGCCGGCGGGTCGACGCCGCGCGCGACGACCGCGCCCGGCCGCCACGTCCCGTCGTCGAACCGCACCTGCTCCTCCAGCGTCGGCAGCATGGTCAGCGCCAGCGCGCCGGTGAACACCGCGACCAGCACACCCGCCGACGCCCGGAACGACGCCACCGGCCGGCTGGCCAGTCGACGGCCGACCAGCAGCCCCAGCGGCCCGCGCCGACACCGCAGCAGGGCCCGGCCGACCAGCCCGGTCGCCACGGGTCCCACGAGCACCAGCGCCACCACGACGCCGCCGACACCGACCAGCACGACCGTGAACCGCTGCGGGCCCGCGGCCTGCTGCGCGTGCACCAGACCCAGGGCGAACACCCCGGCCGCCGCGAGCGCGAACAGCAGCCTCCGGGCGGTCACCCGCTGGTCCGCGGGCGGCGCGGGCGGGCGCGCGAGCTGCCGCAGGTGCCCGAGGACCGCCGCGCCGACCAGCAGGGCCGCGCTCAGCACGGCCACCACCAGCGCCGTCACCGGGTCCGGGACGAAGTCCTCCGGGAACCACGCGCCGCCACCCCACGGGACCCGCGCCGCCAACCGGCTCGCGGGCACGGACAGGGCCACGCCGAGCGCGCTGCCCGCGAGCGCGCCGACCGCCGCCTCCACCGCCGTCAGCCGCACCACCTGGCCCGGTGTCGCGCCCGCGAGCCGCAGCGCCGCGAACCGGCGTGCGCGTGCCGCCTCGGTGAGCCTGCCCACCGCGGCGACCAGGGCGAGGCACGGCACCACCAGCACGACCAGGCCGACCTCGGTGAGCAGCCGCGGCATCCCGCTCCCGACACCGCTCACGGCGGTCGACCCGACGAGGTCGCGGCGCGGCACGCCCTCCACCTCGCCGACGCGGTGGCCGACGATCGCGACCAGCTCGTCGGGGAAGCGCAGCGCCTCCGGGCCCAGCTCGCCGACCACCGCGCCGGGGAAGCGGTCGCCGAGCCGGTCGGCGGGCACGGTCCGCACCAGCTCCGCCAGCGCCGGCGAGAGCAGCACCTCGCCGGGGCGGGGCCGGCGCGGGATGCCCGCCGCCACGGCCACCTCGCCGGCGGTCGTCGACGCGACGTCGAACCGCTCGATCAGCCTCCCGTCGAACTCGTCCCGCGTGACCGCGACCGCGAGCGGTCCCGGCGTCGCGCCCGCCGGCGGCGTGCGCCAGGCGGCACGGGCCTCGCGCGCGTCGAGCGCGCCGGGCGCGGTCAGCAGCCACAGCGCCAGCAGCACACCGGCCGCCGTGCCCACCGCGGCCAGCGCCGCCGCCACCCGGCCGCCCCGGTCACCGCGCAGCACGGCGAACGCCAGCCTCACCGCGCCACCCCCGCCACGCCGCCCGGCGCCACCGGCCGACGCCCACCACCGCCCGGACCGCTCACCACCACCGCGGACAGCAGTCCCGGCGCGCCCCCTGCCACGGGCCTCACGGCGTCACCTCCGCCACGACCCGCCCGTCCCGGAAGTCGAGCACGCGGTGCGCGCGGCCCGCCACGCCGTGGTCGTGGGTCACGAGCACCACCGCCGCGTCCGCCGCCCGCGCGGCCGTCAGCAGGGACGTCACCACCTCGTGGCCGGTCCGGCTGTCCAGCGCCGCGGTCGGCTCGTCCGCGAACACCACGGCCGGCCGGTGGACCAGGGCGCGGGCGATCGCCACCCGCTGCGCCTGACCGCCCGACAGCTCCGCCGGCCGACGGCTCGCCAGCCCGGCGAGCCCGAGCACGTCCAGCCACTCCCGCGCCGCGCCCAGCGCCTCCGCCCACCGGACGCCGCCGAGCAGCGCGGGCAGCGCCGCGTTCTCCTCGGCGGTCAGCTCGGCGACGAGCATCCCGGACTGGAACACCAGGCCGAACACCGTGCGCCGCAGCACCGCCCGCTCCGCCTCCGAGCGGTCGCCGACGGCGGCGCCGTCCACGCGGACCTCGCCGCCGTCGGCGGGCAGGACGCCCGACAGCACCCGCAGCAGGCTGGTCTTGCCGGAACCGGACGGGCCGACCACGGCGACCACCTCCCCGCGCTCGACGTCGACGTCCACCCCGTCGAGCGCCCGCACGTCGCCGTAGCGCTTGACCAACCCGCGGGCCGTCAGAATCGGACTCATGGGGTCGATCCTCGGTGGCGCACCGGGTCGCGCGCCTCGGCCGGAGCGCCATTCCGGGTCGGCCGGATGACCGATGCGACCCCCCGTCGGCCGCCAGTACGGTGTCCACCGTGGACGGACTCCGCCGGCAGTGGCCGGTCGCGCTCGGGCTCGGTGCGCTGCTGCTGACGCAGCTCGGCTGGCTGCGGCCGACGTCCGTCGCGGAGTTCGGCGCGTGGCTGGCGACCGCGCCGGCGTGCGCGGCGGCGCTGGCGGCCTCGGCCGCGCCGCGCCGGATCGGTGCGGCGACCGCCGTCGCGGCCGGGTCGGTGGTGGCGACCACGGTGCTGCTCGACGTCGTCGGGAAGAGCCTGGACGGCCTGCTCAGCCCGGTGTCGCCGGCCGAGACCGCCGCCTGCTGCGTCGTGGCCGTGGCCGCCGCGCGGCGCTCGTCGCCGGGGGTGGTCGTGGCCGTGGTGGCGGTGTTCGTCGCGGTCGGCGCGCACGCCGCCTTCGTGCGCGGCTACTCGTTCACGCCGACCAACGTCGCCGGGCCGCTGCTCATCGGCTCGCTCGCGCTCGGCGCGGGGTGGTTCCAGCGGACGCGCGACGCGGAGCGGGCGGCCCGGGTGTCGGCCGCCGTGTCGGCCGCCCAGCGCGAGGAGCGGATGGCGCTGGCGCGCGAGCTGCACGACGTGGTCGCGCACCACCTGACCGGGATGCTGGTGCAGGCGCAGGCCGCGCTGGAGGTGTCCGACGACGACCCTGGCGCGGCGCACCGCCTGCTGCCGGGCATCGTGCGCAGCGGGTCGGAGGCGCTGGGCGCGATGCGCGGCCTCGTCGGCGCGCTGCGGCAGGGCGAGCCGGACACGGCGACGACCGACCTCGGCGCGGACGTGCTGGCCGCCGTGGAGCGGACGAGGCAGTCGGGCATCCCGGTCCGGCTGCGGCTCGACCTGCCCGCGGACCTGCCGCCCGAGCTGGGCCGCTCGCTGCTGCGGCTGGTCCAGGAAGCGCTCACCAACGCCCGCAAGCACGCCACGCGGCCGAGCGCGGTCGACGTCGAGCTGACCCGCACGCCGGACGCGGTGCGCCTGGTCGTCGCCGACGACGGCGAGGGCGGCCGGAACCGCGGCGAGGGCGGCTACGGCCTGGTCGGCATGCGGGAGCGGGTCGCCCTGCTGGGCGGCCGGTTCACCGCCGGGCCGGTGGCCGACGGCTGGCGCGTGTGCGCCGAGCTGCCGTGGACGGGCCGCCGGTGATCTCCGTCCTCATCGCCGACGACCAGGAGATGGTCCGCGTCGGCTTCCGCCTGATCCTGGAGAAGCAGCCCGACATCACCGTCGTGGCGGACGTGCCCGACGGCGTCGCCGCCGTCCGGTCGGCCCACGAGCTGCGGCCGGACGTGTGCCTGGTCGACATCCGGATGCCCGGCCTGGACGGGCTGGAGGTCGCCAAGCGCCTCGCGCCGCTGTGCCGGGTCGTCGTGGTGACCACCTTCGACCTGGACGAGTACGTGCACACCGCGCTGGAGAACGGCGCGAGCGGGTTCCTCACCAAGGACGCCGGGCCGGCGCTGCTCGTGGAGGCCGTGCGGGCGGCGGCGCGGGGCAACGCCCTGATCTCGCCGGAGGTGACCGTGCGGCTGCTGGCGCACTTCGCGCGGCGCGGCCACGGTCCCGCGCCCGGCGCGCTCACGGCGCGCGAGCAGGACGTCGTGCGCGAGGTCGCGCGCGGCCTGACGAACCAGGAGATCGCGGCCCACCTGCACATGTCGCTGTCGACGGTGAAGACCCACCTCACGTCCGTCCAGGGCAAGCTCGGCACCCGCAACCGGGTCGAGGTGGCGTCGTGGGCGTGGCGCTCCGGCCTGGTCGGGCGGTGAGCGGCACGCCGTCCTGTCCCCACGCGCGCTCCGGGCGCGTATTCCACGTGACAGCGACCGCCCGCGCCGCGTGTATCCCCGCGCTGGCCCGTTGCTCTTGACAGTTGTGCGTGAATGGCCGTTCGTCGCCCGCCAGACGGAACTGTCGATCGCGATGCGCGCGTTGACGGCGCGTGATCGGCGCGGTGTGGTGTTGACCGGGCCGCCCGGCGTGGGCAAGAGCCGACTGGCCGACGAGCTGTGCGACCGCCTGGGTCGGCACGTCGTCCGCTGCCACGCCACCGCGGCGACCGCGCAGCTCCCGTTCGGCGCGCTGGCCGGCGCGCTGCCGGCGGACCTCCCGCCCGCCGGCGGCAACCCGGTCCGGCACACCGCCGAGCACCTGCTCGCCCGGACGCCCGGCCGGCTGGTGCTCGCGGTCGACGACGCGCACCTGCTCGACGACGCCTCGATCGCCCTGCTGCACCACCTGGCCCGGCACGACGAGGCCACCGTGCTGCTCACCGCCCGCCCCGCGGCGGACGCCGACCGGCTCGCCGCGCTGTGGCGGACCGACCTGCTCGTCCGGCTACCGGTGCCCGACCTCACCCGCGCCGCCGTCGACGACCTCCTCGCGAGCGCGCTCGGCGGGCACGCCGACAGCGGGCTCCGGCAGCGCATCTGGGCGCACAGCGCGGGCAACCCGCTGTACGTGCGGGAACTGGTGACCGCCGGGCGGTCCACGGGCGCGCTGGCGGAGCGCGACGGGATCTGGACGTGGTCGGGCCGCACCGAGCTGACCGGCAGGCTGGCGGAGGTGGTGGCCGACAACCTGGGCCGGCTCGGCGGTCCGGCGCGCCGGGCGCTGGAGCTGGTCGCCTACGGCGGGCCGCTCGAACTGGACCTCCTCGCCGCGCTGTCCTCTCCGGACACCGTGGACGAGCTGGAGGCGGCGGGGCTGGTGCGGGTGGAGCGGAGCGACCGGCGCGCCCACGCCCGGCTCGGGCACCCGCTGTACGGCGAGCTGCTGCGCGCCACCTGCCCGACCCTGCGCGCCCGCGCGCACCTGGGCGCGCTCGCCGACGCGCTGGAATCCGTCGGCGCGCGTCGCCGCGAGGACCTGTTGCGGCTGGCGACCTGGCGGCTGGACGGCGACTCGCCCGCCTCCGCCGAGTTGCTGACGGCCGCCGCCGAGCACGCGTGGGCGACGCGGAGCGCGCCGCTGGTCGAACGGCTGGTCTCGGCCGCCGTCGCGCGGGGCGGCGGCGCGCGCGCCCGGCAGCTGCTCGCCCAGGTGCTGCTCTACCGCAAGGCGCCGGACCGGGCCGAGGCGGTGCTGGCCGACGCCACCGGTGACGCCGACGGCCCGACCGGGGCGGTCCAGCTCGCGAGCACCCGCGCGTACAACGCGTACTTCGGCCTCGCGGACCTGCCTCGGGCGCTCGCCGTGCTGCGCGAGGCGGACCGGCCCGACCTCCCGTCGGCGGAGCGCGACGCCCTGCGGTTCTTCCGGCTGTGCTTCCGGGCGCACCACGACCCGGTGGCGGACATCCGCGCCGAGGTCGAGGCCGCCCTCGCCGGCGCCGACCCCGGCGGTTGGCTCGGGGCGGGCCTGCACTACCTGCGCGCGCTGACCGAGCACTTCGCGGGCCGGTACACGGCGTCGTCGGCGACCCTCGACGACAACGGCGAGCGCGTCGCCGCCGTCCGCGACACCGAGCAGTGGCTCCAGATCAACACCGACAGCCTGCGGTGCGGGAACCTCGCGCTCGGTGGCGACCTGGCGCGGGCCGAGGAGGTCGCGGCGCGGATGATCGAGGAGTCCTACGACGACTCGGGGCCCACCATCTCGCACTCGCTGTGGTGCGCGGCGCTCAGCCGCTGCGCGCGGCTGCGCGGCCGGGCGCGGGAGGCCGTGCGCTGGGCCAGGGAGGGCACGAGCGCCGACGCGGACTGGCCGAGCCCGTACGACACGGCGATCCTGGCCGAGCTGGCGATGTCCGAGGCGCTGTGCGGACGACCGGCGGAGGCGGCCGAGGCGTTGGCCCGCGCCGAGTCCGCCCACCGGCCCGCCTGGCGGACGCACGGCCTCCAGGTGGACCTGGCGCGCCCGTGGGTGCTGGCCTGCGCCGGCCCCGTGGCGGAAGCGGCGGACGCCGCGCTGGCCGCGGCCGAGGCCGCGCGGGCGCACGGCGCGCACGGGTACGAGGCCGCCGCGCTGCACGACGCGGCGCGGTTCGGGCGCGGCACGGCGTCCCGGCTCGCCGAACTCGCCGACCTGCTCGACGACCCGATGACGCGGGCCTGCGCGGCGCACGCCCTCGGCCGCGAGCACGGCGACCCGGCGGCGCTGGAGGACGCCGCGCTCCGGTTCGGGCGGCTCGGCGCCACCCTGTTCGAGGCGGAAGCGCTCGCGGCGGCCACCAGGGCGCACCGGGGCGCCGGTGACGAGCGCGCCGCCAGGGCCGCGGCCCGGCGGCGGGCGGCGCTGGACGGGGCGTTCGACCGGGCCACCACGCCCGCGCTGCGCGCCGAGCGGTTCACGGGGCTCACGCCGCGCCAACTGGAGGTCGCCCTGCTCGCCGCGTCCGGGCTGACCAACCAGCAGATCGCCGACCGGCTGCACACCTCGAAGCGCACCATCGACAACCACCTGCACGCCGGCTACCTGGCGCTCGGGGTCACCGGTCGCGCCGAGCTGCGCGACGCGCTGGGGGTCGGCGTGACCGACCCCCAGCACCCCCCGTACCCCCGGCCGGCCCCGGTCAGCCGAGCTTGAACCGCTGCGGCGCCCCGCCGTGGCAGTCCCACTGCCAGATCGGCGCGCCGAGGTGGCGGAACCCCTGGGCCACGTCGAGGCACTTGCCGCTGTTCCGGTTGCGGAACTCGACGTAGCCGTCGCCCTTGTCGGTGACGAACCAGTGCTGGTGGAAGCCGCCGTTGCAGCCGTACTGGATCGTCGCGACGCCGTTGTCCCGGCCCGCCAGGAACACGTCGACGCACCGGTCGCTGCCCGCGTTGCGGATCTCGACCAGGTTGCCGCCCAGCGAGCGCAGCTCCCACCGCCAGGCGGCGAGGTGCCCGTTGCAGTGGTCCTGGAGGATCGCCGCCCCGTCGTGCGGCGAGCCGACGGCGGGACCGACGCACAGCCCGCTGTTCCCGGCGACGAGCAGGAAGGTGGCGGCGGCCTGGGCCGGCTGGTCCGGTGCGGCGGCCCCGGCCGTCGCCGCGGTGGGCGCGGCGGCGAGCCAGCCGCCCAGCGCCACCGCCGCCAGCAGGCGGATCAGGCGAGACTTCATGGAAGCTCCCTCGGATGAGTGATTCGCGTGACCGGCTCATCGTCGGCAACGCGCACCCCACCGCGCCTGAGCACCACATGCTCATTTCCCGGTGCGCTACCGGCGCGGCGGGTCTGAGCACCCGCGCGACGCCCGGCCGCGTCGGGGGCGCGGACGTGCCGCCGGCACCCGGCGGCACATCCGCGCCGGCGCTCACCGCCCGGCTGGCCCGTGCCCCTCGGGAACGCCGCCCGACCGGTGCTCCCGCGTGCGGAAGCGCGTCATGCCCGGCACCGCCAACGTCCCCGCGCACGCCACCAGCACCACGACCGCGGTGCCGATCAGCGCGGTCGTGGTGCCGGTCGCCTCGACGACCAGCGGCAGCAGCGCCAACCCGAGCGGGCTCATGGAGTACGAGACCATGAAGTCCAAAGAGGACACCCGCGCCCGGAGGTGCGGCGGCACCTCCCGCTGGAGCGCGCTGAACCACGGCACGTTGAACAGCTCCATGCCGACACCGGCCAACGCGTAGGCGACCAGCAGCGGCCACGCGACCGGTGAGAGCGCCAGGGCCAGCGGGATGCCCGCGTAGAGCGCCAACCCCAGCACGGCGACCAGACCGGGCAGCGCGGGGTTCCACCGCGCCATGACCGCGCCACCGGCCAGCGCGCCCACCGAGTAGGCGGTCAGCGCGGCGGCGTAGACGAAGTCGGTGCCGAACCGGTCGTTGCTGATCACCGGGAGCAGCACCAGCTGCGCCGCCTCGCCCACCGCGAGCACGAACACCAGCATCACCAGGCCGGCGACGAACCAGCGGTGGCGACGCGCCTCGCGCACCCCGGACCGGAACTGCGCCACCGCCGAACCCTCCGGGCGGGCGCGGTCGGTGTGGCGCTCGGGCAGCCGGCGCACGGCGAGCGCGGCCACGCACCACAGGGCGGCCGTGAGCACCAGGACCGCCCACGGGCCGACCCAGAGCACCGCCGCGGTCGCCGCACCGGGCGCGAGCACGAGCGCGAGCCGGAAGGTGATGGTGGACAGGGCGTTCGCCGACTGCCGCCGCTCCTCGGGCACCAGGTCGCCGACCATCGCCTGGTAGGACGGCCGGAACGCGCCCTCGCCCGCGCCGACGAGGAAGACGCACGCCGCGGCGGCCCAGCCCGGTCCGAGCAGCGCCACCGGCAGCAGCAGGGCCGCGACGGCCCGCAGCGCGCACGCCAGCGCCATCGTCCGGCGGCGGGACCACCGGTCGGCCAGCACCCCGCCCGGCACGGTGGCGAGGACGAACCCGACGGTCTTGGCGGCCAGCACGGGCCCCAGGACCAGCGCGCCCGACCCCCGGTGCACCAGCGCCAGGGTCACCACCGCGGGCAGCAGCGAGACGGCCCAGGCGTCGGCGGTGTTGGCCAGCCACAGCCGGCGGAAGCCGGTGACCGACCACGCGCCGCCCGCGGCGGACCGGACCTGGTCGGTGCCGCTGGTCACGGGCGGGGCCGGGTCGTCGCGGCGGGCCGGTGGCCGTCGGCGGGCGCGTGCGGCGAGCCCAGCTCGCCGGCCAGCTCGGGCCGGTAGTTCGCCGTGCCCGCCGGGTGCGTGCTGTACGGGACCAGCCGGTCCACCCGGCGGAGCAGCTCGGCCGGCGAGGTGTCCGGGCTCAGCCCGTGCCCGCGCAGCCAGTCGTCGTCGTAGATGGTGTGCAGGTACCGCTCGCCGCTGTCGGCGGCGAGGAGGGCGACGGAGCGGTCCGCGCCGTGCCGCCGGGCCAGCCGCAGCGCCACGCACAGCGCCGCGCCGGTCGAACCGCCGACCAGGACGCCCTCCGACCGGGCCAGCACCCGGCAGGCGAGGAAGGCGTCCTCGTCGGAGACCTTGTAGACGGAGTCCAGGCGGGACAGGTCGTCGAGGTTGGTCGGCGTCCAGCCCAGCCCGACGCCGGGGATGAGGTAGGCGTGCGACTCGCCGCCGAACACGGTGGACCCGATCGCGTCCACGCCCGCCACGTGCACCTCCGGCGCGTGCTCGCGCAGGTAGCGGGAGATGCCGCCCAGCTGCCCGCCGGTGCTCACCGTCGCGACCACCGCGGCGAGGCCGGGACCGGCCTGGTCGACCAGCTCCGCGGCCGTGTCGCGGTGGTGCGCCTGGGCGTTGAGCGGGTTGAAGCACTGGTCCGGTCGGAAGGAGCCGGGTATCTCGCGGTGCAGCCGGTTGGCCAGGGCGATGCGGGTCTTGTGGTAGGAGCCGGTGTCGTCCTGCTCGTCGACGACGATCACCTCCGCGCCGAACGCGTGCAGCATGGCGAGGTTCGTCGCGGTGGCCTTGGGGTCGACGATGATGATCACCCGGTAGCCGCGCGCCGCGCCGATCATGGCCAGTGAGATGCCGAAGTTGCCCGAGGACGACTCGATGACGGTGCCGCCGGGCCGCAGCAGGCCGTCCTCCTCGGCCTTGCGCACGATGTGCCAGGCGGGGCGGTCCTTGACGCTGCCGCCGGGGTTGCAGCGCTCCAGCTTGACGACCACGGCGGCGTCGGTCGGCCTGGTCAGGTGTTGGAGGCTGATCATCGGTGTGCCGCCGATGGTGTCCAGCACGGGTGGTGCGGTGACGTCGTTCGGGTCGGTGCGGGGGAAGGGGACGCGGACCATGTCAACTCCGGGGACGAAGAGTCTTCGGGTGGCGGCGGACGACGGGGACGGGACGCGCGGCGGCGTCACACGGCCCTCTTCGGCGTGAGTGGAGGGAAGCTGCCGGTGTCACGGCTCGGTGCGGCGGCGGACGTGGCGTGGCTTGTTGCGCCACGTCCGACCGCAATGGCACGCGCACGACGACGTGCCGCGTGCCGGCCGGTCTTCAGCGCCGTTCTCAGCGCCGGTTCTCAGCGCCGATCCCCGCACCGGGCGAATGGGCCGCGGAGCGCTGGAGGACGCGCGCCGCGGTGGGGCCGGTCACGTCCGCGAGACGCACACCGACAGCAGGACTCCCCGCCCACCGCGCACTCGCGCGGGAGGCGGATAACCGCGGACGACGACGCGCGCGGGGCGGTTCCGCGCTTTGCCGCGCGCGATGAGCGCCAGGCACAGCAACAACGCGCACAGCGCGACCAGTTGCTGCACACCGGCGAAGAAGTCGCCGACGACGAAACATCCGGGATCGTGGATCAGCGCGCCGCAGCCCTCGGTGTCGCCGTGGTGGTCACCGCTCGGCGGCAGCGCGGACGTGGCGACGTGGACCAGCGATTCCGGGCTCGGCGCGTGCGCGTCGTCGTCGGTCGCGCACACCGCCACGTACAGGTAGAGGAGACCGGCCAGCAGCACCCAGGCCGCCGGCTTCCACAGCCGCGAGGTGCCACGCCGGATGTCGCCCCCACTACCCACAGTCACGTGACCATACCGAGGAGGCACCCGGCGCGACATGTCCGATCGTCGGTTTCCCAGTCGGCCGCGAATGGCGGGCACCGGCACCGAAGGCGGTGACGAACGCCTCCTCCGACTCGTCCACCGAGCCGATCTCACCCATTTCCCGGCACAGCCCGTGGTCCTGGCGTCGATTCCCGGCTGGTCCGCGCGGACAGCCTGCCCGGACGGAGCAGGCGCGGGCGGCCGGCCCGCACGGCGGATGACGCACAGCGACCCCTTCGGCACCGGTCCCCGGCGACGGGCGACTTCGGGGTTGACCACCGGGGCGGTGACGGGCGGCAGGGTTGACACCGGGTCACGCCGGGTACCTCGAACGAGCGTTCGAGTGAAGGGAGACGTCCGTGAACCGCACACCGGAGAAGGACCCGGAGGACTGGACGACCGGTGACGAGCCGATGACCGGGCCGCAGGAGTCCTACCTGCACACCCTGGCGCAGGAGGCGGGCGAAGAGGTGCCGGACGGGCTGACGAAGGTCGAGGCGTCCCGGATGATCGACCGCCTCCAGGAGGAGACCGGCCGCGGCCGGTGACGCCGGGCCGGCGGCGTCACCCGCCGCGGCGGGGGCACGGGCCACCCGACGCCGTCGACCGGCCGGTCAGGCGTCGTGGCGCGCGACGAGGATGGCCTGCGGCACTTCCCGGTCGGGGTCGAGCAGGATCTCCGCCTCGACGGTGAACCCGGCCTCGCGCAGCCAGGCGGCCATCGTCGCGGGACGGCGGCGGTGCACGTGGACCTTCATCGGGTGGCCGCCGTAGCCCTCCGTCTTCAGCCTGGACACGTCGCCGACGTGGAAGCCGACCTGGAGCGGCCCGCCGGGGCGCAGCACCCGCCGGAACCGGGCGAGCACCGCCGGGACCACGTCGTCCGGGACGTGGATCAGCGACCACCACGCGAGCACGCCCGCGACCGACGCGTCGGGCAGGTCCAGCTCCGTCATCGAGCCCACCTCGAACCGCAGGCCGGGGTGCTCGCGGCGGGCCAGCTCGACCATCGCGGGCGACAGGTCGATGCCGAAGGCGTCCACGCCCAGCCCGTTCAGGTGAGCGGTGACCAGGCCCGGCCCGCAGCCGACGTCCGCCACGGGTCCGCCGCCGGCCGCCCGCACCCTGTCCGCGAACAGCCCCAGGGCCGCCCGCAAGTACGGCTCACCGGCCAGGGAGTCCCGCACGTAGTCCGCGTAAGCCACCGCGACCGTGTCGTAAGAGGTCCGGGTGTCCGCCAACCAACTGTCCTCCGTCACGCGGGCACGATATCGATCACTACGGGCCCGCGCGGAGGACTCCTGCTCAGTCGAGGACCGCGATGGCCTCCAGCTCGACCAGGTGCTCGGGCACGTCCAGCGCCGCGACGCCCAGGAGCGTGCCCGGCGGGACCGGGGTGACGCCCAGCTTCGCCGCCGCCCGTGCGACGCCCTCCAGGAACAGCGGGAACTTGTCCGGCGTCCAGTCGACCACGTAGACGGTCATCTTCGCGACGTCCTCGAACGACGCGCCGACCCCGGCCAGGGCGGTGGCGACGTTGAGGTAGCACTGCTCGACCTGCGCGGCGAGGTCGCCGACGCCGACCGTGACGCCGTCGGCGTCCCAGGCGACCTGCCCCGCCAGGTAGACCGTCTTCGACCCGGTCGCGATCGACACCTGCCGGTAGGCGTCGACTTCCGGCAGCCCGTCGGGGTTCACCAGGGTGATGGCCATGCGCTCTTGCTCCTCCGTCGTGAGCCGGTCGGCTCGCTCGCGCAAGGACCCCGTGGTCACTTGCGGTTACTGGCGAACCATAGGAGAGTGGCCGCCGACGTGGAAGAACGCACTTTTCAGTGACTGGGGAACCCGATGGTGACCAAGCAGCTCAAGGGCACGCCCGACGACGCGGACCTGCGCCGCGCGGACTCCCTGGCGCGGGAGATCTTCTCCGACGTCGCCAACAAGTGGGCGCTCCTGATCATCGAGGCACTGGGTGACCGGACGCTGCGGTTCGGCGAGGTGCGCGACGAGGTCGAGGGCATCAGCCACAAGATGCTCACCCAGAACCTGCGCACCCTGGAGCGCAACGGGCTGGTCGAGCGGACCGTGCACCCCACCGTGCCGCCGCGCGTGGAGTACGCGCTGACCGAACCGGGTCAGGCCCTGCGCCGAACCGTCCACTGGATGTGCGACTGGACCCACCGGTACCTGGGCCACATCGAGACCGCGCGCCGCCGCTTCGACGCCTGAGCGGCATCTCGCGCGCCGCCCCGAGTCTTCCGACGCTGGAGCGACCGGTCGACCGGCAGTCCGAAGTGGACAATAACGGACCGTCCGCGATCACCGGTGATCGCGGACGGTGTTCCTTGCGGGGCAACAGCAGTCAGACGCCCAGGAACGCGAAGACGGCCGCTCGCAGTTCGTCGCTCGCCAACGCGCCGGGGTGGTCGCCGGGGACGTGCCGCAACTCCGCGCCGGGCACGCGCGCGACGATCCCCTCGATGCCCTGCGCCATCCGGTCCTCTCGCCCCGCCAGGAACAGCGTCGGCGCCTCGGGCGCGCGCGCGGCCGGGTCGAACGGCTCACGGGCCATGCCCTCGATCAGGTTCAGCAGCGACTCCGCGTCCTGCCCCTCGGCGGAGACCATGCCGGCGATGAAGCCGGTGAGCGGGTCCGCCGGCCGGGGGCCGCCCCGGACCGCCGCGCGCGCCGCCGCGAGGTCCACCGCGCCGAACGGCTCCTGCGGGCTGAGGCCGCCCAGCACCAGGCGGCGCACGGTGAGCGCGCCGGTGGCGGCCAGGTCCCACGCGAGGCGCGCGCCGAGCGAGTAGCCGACCACGTCGACCTCGCCGGGCCCGACGCCCTCCGCCAGCCGGCGCAGCAGGTGGCCGGTGGCGACCTCGTCCGCCGAGCCGACGGCCGGACCGCCCGCGTGCCCCGGCAGGTGCACCACGACCGCCTCGCGGCCCGCCGCGGCCAGCGGCGCGGCCCAGCGCGCCTCGGGCCAGTCGGTGGCGCCGTCGGCGGCGAACCCGTGGATGAGCACGACGGGCGGGCCGGTGACCGCCGACGTGGGCTGCGTGCGGGTGACCGGGAGCGGGGCGACACTCGTCATTCTACGAGTGTAGACAAAAACTCGGGGCCGGTCCAGGAGATCAGGCCCCGATCCGCGCCATCAGCGCCTCGACGTAGGCGCGGTAGCGGTCGACCAGTTCACCGACCGGGTGCATCAGGCTGGCCACGTTCGCGCCGATGGTGACCGAGATGACCTCGTCCGCGAGCACGCCGACGGCGGGCGCGTCCGGCGGGTCGCCCCGGCCCCAGGCCGCCGCGATCCGCACGGTCAGCTCCGCGCGCCAGTTCGTCAGCAGGTCGCGGTACCGCCGCGCCAGGTCGGGGTTCGCGACCGAGTGCTCCCACAGCACCAGCAGCACGCGCGCGGACGTGATCCGGTGCGGGTCCAGCGGCATGGCGGCCTCGACGAAGCCGCGCAACGCCTCCACCGGGCCCGCCGAACCGTCCAGTTCGGACATCCGCTGCGCGGTCTCCTGGAGCACGCTCTCGAAGGTCGCCGCGATGATCTCGTCCTTGCTCGCGAAGTAGTGCTTGAGCGCGCCGTTGGCGAACCCCGCCGCGGTGACGATGCTGCGCATCGTCGCCGCCTCGAAACCGCCCTCGGCGATCAGACCCTTGGCGACCTCGACGATCTCGCGGCGCCGCTGATCATGATCGATGATCTTCGGCATGGCGTCGACCCTAGTGCACTCGTCAGGCCGAGTCGCGCAGGTCGAGCCAGGCCGCCCGGCGCTCGGCCTGGCGCACCGGGTCCGCCACGGGCGAGGCCAGCAGCAGCCGCCGCGTGTACGGGTGCTCCGGTTCCTGCGTGACCGCGCGGGCGTGCCCGGACTCGACGATCTCGCCCTGGTACATCACCGAGACCCGGTGGCAGATGCGGCGCACGACGTTCAGGTCGTGCGACACGAACAGGTACGACACCCCGGTCTCCCGCTGGAGGTCGACGAACAGGTCCAGGATCGCCGCCTGCGTGGAGAGGTCGAGCGCGCTCACCGGCTCGTCGCACACGATCAGGCGCGGCCGGCGGACCAGGGCACGCGCGATCGCGATCCGCTGCCGCTGCCCGCCGGAGAACTCGCTCGGGTACCGGTGCACGGCGTCGGCGGGCAGCCGCACGCGGTCGAGCATCCCGGCGACGACCTCGCGCGCCCGCGCCCGCGTCGTCCCGGCCACCTCCAGCGGCTCGGCCAGGACCTCGCCGACCGTCATGGTCGGGTCGAGCGACCCGTACGGGTCCTGGAAGACCACCTGGATGTCGTTGGCCAGGCGACGCCGCGCCGCGCCGCGCGCGTGCGTGATGTCCTCGCCGTCGAACGTGATCCGCCCGGCGGTCACGGCGGCCAGGCCCAACACGGCCTTGCCGAGCGTCGACTTGCCCGACCCGCTCTCCCCCACCAGCCCCACGCACTCGCCGGGGCCGACCGAGATGGACACGCCCTTCAGGACGTGCAGGGTGAGCTTGCGGTGCAGCCGGTAGTCGACCACCAGATCCGACACCGACAGCAGCGGTGCGGCGTCCTCGGGCGCGGTCATCGTGCGTCGTCCTCTCCGCCCACGTGCGCGGCGCTCCGGTCCAGGTCTCCCGGTGACTCCCGGACCCATGCCTCGTCCAGTTCGTGCCGCCCCTCGGTGTCGTCCAGGGAGGCGCTGATCAGCTCGGCCGTGTAGCCGTCCTCGGGGCGGCGGAAGATCCGCTCCACCGGGCCCGTCTCGACGATCCGGCCGTCCTTCATCACCACGACGCGGTCGCAGATGTCCGCGACGACACCGAAGTTGTGCGTCACGATCACCAGCGCCATGCCGTACTCCTGCTGGAGCTCCCGCAGCAGCTCCAGCACCTCCGCCTGCACGGTGACGTCGAGCGCGGTCGTCGGCTCGTCGGCGACCAGCAGCGACGGCCGTCCCGCGACCGCGCCGGCGATGAGCACGCGCTGGGCCATGCCGCCGGAGATCTGGTGCGGGTAGGACGCCAGGACGCGGTCGGGGTCGGTGATGCCCACCCGCACCAGGACTTCCCGCGCGCGCTTGCGCGCGTCGGCCTTCGACAGGCCGTGCACGTGCCGCAGCGGCTCGACCAGCTGGTGCTCGACCGTGTAGCACGGGTCGAGGTTCGTCATCGGCTCCTGCGGCACGTACCCGATCGACCGGCCGAGCAGCGCGGCGCGCTCGCGGGCGGGCAGGCGGCCGACCTCCCGGCCGCCGACCCAGATGCCGTCCGCGATCGCCGTGCCGCCCGCGGGCAGCAGGTCGAGCACGGTGAAGATGGTCTGCGTCTTGCCGGAACCGGACTCGCCCACGATGCCCAGCACCTCGCCGGGCGCGGCGTCCAGCGACACGCCGCGGACCACTTCCTTGACCCCGCCGGGGGTCGCGTACCCGACGCGCAGGTTGTCGATGCGCAGGGCGCAGTCCTCGGCCCGGTGCTCGTGCGCGCCGCTGGCCACCCGGTCCGGCAGGCCGCCCGGCGCGGGCGCGGCGACCAGCGCCTGCCTGGCCCGCGCGCGGGCCCGCCTGCCGGGCTGCTCCGCGCGGATGCTGATCAGGTCGGCCAGGGTCGAGCCGATGAACGCCAGCGCGGCGATCGTGACGCCCAGCGCGATCGACGGCCACAGCAGGATCAGCGGGTAGGTCAGCATGTTCTGGAAGCCGTCGTTCATCATCTGGCCCCAGCTCGGCGTGGAGGCCGAGCCGATGCCGAGGAACTGAAGCCCCGCCTGCATGCCGATGGCGATGCCCGCCGTCAACGCCGTCTGCACGACGATCGGCGCGTAGACCGCGCGCATCATGTGCGTGCGCAGGATGCGCGGGTTGGTCACGCCGGCGACGCGGGCGGCGTCGATGTAGGGCTCCTTGCGCACGGCCAGCGCCCGCGCCCGCGTGATCCGGTAGTAGCCGGGCGCGAGGAAGATGCCCAGCGCGACCATCAGCACCGCGAACGACTGGCCGGTGCCCGCGGCGACCACCAGCAGGACGATCATGCCCGGCACCGACTGGAGCGCGTCGCTGACCCACGAGCACAGCCGGTCGGCGGTGCCGCCGAAGTAGCCCGCGACGACGCCCGCCGGCACGCCGAGCAGGAGCCCGGCGGCACAGGTGATCACCGCGCCGAACAGCGTCGTCCGCGCGCCGTAGAGGAGGCGGCTGAGGATGTCGCGCCCGGCCGAGTCGCCGCCGAGGAGGTGCCCGTCGCCCGGTTCCGCGTGCGTGATCTTGAAGTCGACGAGGTTCGGGTCGAACGGCGCGAGCCACGGCGCGAGGACCGCCAGGGCGACCACGACGAGCAGCACGGCGAGGGCGACCACGCCGAGCGGGCGGCGCAGGTAGCGCCGCCACAACGAGATCCGCTTGACGGGTGCGAGGGTGGTGGGGAACGGAGCTGCGGTCATCGCTCGCGCACCTTCGGGTTGACCCACCCGAGCACGAGGTCGAGCAGGAAGTTGACGATGACGACGAACACCACGGTGACGGCGGTCAGGCCGAGCAGCACCGGGATGTCCCCGATCTGCGAGGCCGACTGGGTCAGGCTGCCGATGCCGGGCAGGTTGAACACGATCTCGACGACGATGGCGCCGCCGAGCAGCCCCACGAACATCAGCGCGAGCACCGTCAGCGCCGCGGGCGAGGCGTTGCGCAGCACGTGCGCGGTGACCCGCCGCCCGGACAGGCCGCGCGCCCGGAGCGTGCGCACGAAGTCCTGGTTGGTCACCTGGAGGAAGCCGTTGCGCAGCTGCTCCGCGACCATCACGATCGCGCCGAGCGCCAGCGACACCGACGGCAGCGTGATCGACCGCAGCCAGCCGCCGACGGACTGCTCCGGCGAGACGTACCCGATGGCGGGGAACCACTTCAGCTCGATGCCGAACCAGATCACCAGCACGAGGCTGACCCAGAAGCCGGGCAGCGCGAACAGCACCACCGACGCGAGCTTGAGGCCCCGGTCCAGCAGGCCGCCCGGTCGCAGGCCGCACGCGATGCCCACGGCCAGGCCGACGACGGCGGACAGCACGGTCGCGAAGACCACGACCGACAGCGTCACCGGGACGCGCAGCGCGATCTGGTCGCCGACCGGCTGGAAGTTGCGCCACGAGGTGCCGAAGTCGCCCGTGGCGGCGTTCGAGAGCCAGTTCCAGAACTGGACGAGCACCGGCTGGTCGTAACCGATCCGGGCGCGCAGCGCGGCCTGCTGGGCCGGCGTGGCGCTGTTGCCGAGCAGGCCGGGCGTCGGGTCGCCGACGGCCAGGTAGGCCAGGAAGAACGTCCCGCTCGTCACGACCACGAGCAGCAGGACCCCGGACAGCAGGCGTTTCGCGATGAAGGACAGCATTGTCGGCTCCTCACCGGCGGGTCCGTCCGGTGTGGACGGACCCGCCGGAGCACGGGCGCGTCAGCCGCGCTGGATGAACCGCAGCGTCGGGAACATCATGCCGGTGACCGGCGTCACCGTGATCCCCTTGACGCTGAAGTAGGTGTTGTCGGCCTGGTACCAGACGCTCCACCAGGCCAGGTCGACCAGCTTGGTGTTGAGCTGCTTGAGCAGTTCGGTCTGAGCCGGGCCCGGCTCGGCCCGCTCGACCTGCTCGACGAGCGCCTTCACGTCCGGGAAGGCGTCGACCGACGGGTTCGGGTTGTACCACTGGGCCGTGGTGACCTGGTCGGTCAGCGTGGCCATGTCGTTGCCGCTCATGGCGATCACGGCGAGGAACATCGGGAACGTCGGCGCGTTCTTCTGGTAGTCGGGCATGGCCATGTCCTGCCACTCGACCTTGATGCCCAGCTCGCCGAACGTCTGGTTGGCGGCGGGCTGCCACGCCTGGAAGATCGGCGACATCGGCATCTTCACGCTGAAGCCGTCCGGGTAGCCGGCGTCCTTGAGCAGCTGCTTGGCCTTGGCCATGTCCGTCTTGTACTTGTCGTTCATCGACTTGTCGTAGACGGCGCTGTTGTCCGACGGGAACAGCTGGTTGGTGACGGTGCCCGAGTCGTTGCCGACCGCCTTGAGGATGCCCGCCGAGTCGAAGGCGTAGCTGATCGCCTGACGGACGCGCTGGTCGCCGAGGGCGGGCGCCTGGCTGCCGGTGCGGTCGGCGAACTGCACGCCGACCCACGAGGACGGCTTCTGCGCGATGTTCCAGCCGTTCTCCTTCGCCTTGGGCAGGTTGGCCGCGTTGGCGAACTGGACGTTGAGCTGACCGGACAGCATCGCGTTGAAGCTCGCCGTCTGGTCGGTGATCGGGAACAGCCGCACCGTCGGGAACGGGTAGGTCGCGTTGTCCCAGTGGTTCTGCTTCTTGGTGAAGACGTACTGCGACTGCGGGGTCGACGTCGCCTTGTCGTAGGTGTACGGGCCCGACCCGACCGGGCCGTTGGCCAGCGCGCCGGACTGGATGGCCGCCGGGGAGGCCATCCAGCTGCGGCCGAGGCCCATGAAGTAGAGCAGCGAGTCGTCGCGTTTGGACATCTTGATCTCGACGGTGTCCGCGTCCTTGGCCTCGAACCCGGCGACGTTGAGGTACGCCTGCCCGGAGCGGGTGCCCGCCTTCAGGTGCTGGAGGTTCGCGACCGCCGCGGCGGCGTCGAACTTCTGCCCGTCGTCGAACGTGACGTCCGTGCGCAGGTTCGCGGTCAGGGTCAGCCGGTCGGCGGACCACTCCCAGGACGTGGCCAGCGCGGGCACCGGCTTGCCGTCCTTGTCCAGGGCCACGAGCGGGTCGTAGACGGCCGACAGGTAGGGGCCGTCGAACCCGATGTCCGCGCCGGCCGGGTCCCAGGAGGTCACGTCGAGGAACACCCCGGCCTTGAGCTCGCCTGTGTCCGTGGCGCCGGTGCCGCCGCCTGAGCCGGTGCATCCGGCGAGCGCGGTGGCCGTCGCGACGGCGACCGCGACCAGTGCCGCTGTCCGTGTCCTCGTCATCGAGTCCTTCTCTCGGGTGATGGACTGCCGGCGGGGCCGCGCGCCGCTGCCGCGGGGTCCTCGCCTGGAGCTGGTAGACCAAGGGGGTGAGACGTGGCTCACCCGTGATGCGGGATAGTCTACGTCCGTCGGCAAAAAAATCAACGGTTGACCGACGTCGATCGGGGTAGCGCGATCAGCCGTCCCCGGTTCGGACGTCGGACGATCGGGTGCGCTACCCGAACGCCGTACCGGCCGGACGGGCGGGCCGGACGAATGAGCGGGTGGGTCGGCCGAGGGGCCGAACCGCGACAATCGGACGAGGTCAGGCCACGTCGGCCGGGTGAGGTCGGACCACCACGGCCGGGCGAGGTCGGACCGCGACGGCCGGGCGGTCGGACCCGCGACGGCCGGGCGGGGTCAGACCGCGTCGGCGACCAGCACGCGCGGGCTGCCCGGCAGCGCGAGCACCTCGCGCGCCCGCCACCCCGCGCCCGCCAGCCACGACCGCACCTCGGCCTCGGGGTAGACCACGGTGCCGTCGATGACGAAGTACTCGCCCGCGTGCAGCGCGTCGATCGGGCGCTGGCGCTCGTCGTCGTCGAGGAAGAAGTCGAGCAGGAGGAGGGTCGCGCCCTCCTTGGCCGCCGCGCGGGCGTTGGCCAGGATCGTGCGGTTCTGCTCGGCCGTGAACCGGTGCACCACGTGGTTGACCATGACGATGTCGTGGTCGCCGCCGGGCGCGGCGGTCTCGGTGGGCGCGGGCTCGACGGTGGCCCGGTCGGTCAGGCCGGCGGCGGCGAGCGCGTCGGTGATGCCCTGCGTCGCCATCGGCGCGAAGACGAACCGGACCGCGAGGTCGGGGTTGGCCCGGAGCGCGTTCACGGCGAAGTCCGGCGACAGGCCGCCCAGGTCGAGCATGGACCGGTACGGCGTGAAGTCGAACGCGCGGGCGAGCATCGCCGCGTGCAGCGAGTTGTACTTCATCACGCCCGCCATGAACGTGGCCCACCGGGCGTCGTCCATCTGGAGGTCGCCCGGCTTGGTGGTGTCCACCGTGGTGTCGAACTGCAACCAGTGGCCGTAGCTGATCTCGTTGAGGAACCCGAGGAACGGCGCGAGGTCCAGCTCGCCGCGGCCACCGAGGTACTCGGCGGCGTCCGCCGCCAGGGAGTACCGCCCGTCCCGCCGGTCGAGCAGGCCCTGCGCGTTCATGGCGTCGGCCAGGATGCGGGCCATCTGCTCGCTCACGCCGGTGGCGGACGCGAGCTCGGACGCCGAGCGGTCGCCGTCGGCCAGCGCGCGGAACAGGCCGATCCTGGACGCGGCGAACAGCTGCTTGGCGCCCATGTAGCCGATGGCGAGGTCGACGATGCGGTCCGGGACAGGTCCGGTCATGGAAGCTCCTCGAAGGGTGCGGGCCGCCCCCGGAAGGGGCGCCCGTGGACGAGTGGAGTGTTAGTCTACGCACGTCGACTAAAAGCGCCAGCCCCTTCGCCGGGATTCCCGGCGAAGGCTCCCCGGAGCGGGCACGGGTCCCGCGCGGCCGTCCCGCGCCCCACCCCGGCCGACGCGCGGACACGGGCGCGCGAACCCCGTTCCCCACCCCGCGCGGAATGTCCGATCGACCGGTTCCCCTTGTGCTCCAAGAGGTTTATTTTCTACGCTTGTATACAGTAAGCCCGACCGGGAGTCCGGCCCTTCGAGAGGAACCGACGATGACCTCTGCCCGCACCGTGTTGGTCACCGGAGGGGCCGGCGGCATCGGCCGCGCGATCGCCACCGCGTTCGGCGCGCTCGGCGACCACGTCGTCCTCGCGGACGTCCACGGCGCCGAGGAGGCCGCCGCCGCGCTCGGCGCGCGCGGCCTGACCGTCGACATCACCGACGAGGGGTCGATCGCCCGCGCGCTCGACGAGGTCGGCCCGGTGGACGTGCTGGTCAACAACGCCGGCCTGCTCAGCGTCCACGGCCGGCTGCTCGACCTGCCCGCCGCCGACATGCTCCGCATCCTCCGGACGAACGTCCACGGCACCTTCCTGGTGACGCAGCAGGTCGCGCGCCGGATGGTCGAGCGCGGCAAGGGCGGCGCGGTGGTCAACCTGTCGTCGATCGGCGGGCGGCAGCCGACGCCCGGCATGGGCGGCTACGAGAGCAGCAAGGCGGCGGTCGACGCGCTCACCCGCTGGGCGGCCGTCGAACTGGCGGAGCACGGCATCCGGGTGAACGCCGTCGCGCCCGGCCCGGTGCTCACCCCGATGCTGGCCGCCGGCCTGCCCGAGGGCTCGCCCGCGCGCCAGGCGTGGGTGGACCGGATCCCGCTGCGACAGCTCGCCTCGGTCGAGGACGTGGCCGCGGCGGTGGTGTTCCTGGCCGGCGACGCCGCCACCCACATCACCGGCACGAGCCTCCCGGTCGACGGCGGCCAGCTGCTCACCTGACGGGTCGAGGGGCCGACCCACCCGGCCCCTCCCCGAGGACTTGAAGCCACCAGTTCAAGCCACCAGTTCCGTCCTATTGGGACGAAGAGGTCCACAGTGGAGCGTCAAGCAGGCGGTCGCGCCAGGGTCTCGACATTTTCGTCAACGTACGTAGACTAACCCACGGGCGGCCGATCGCGCCTCCCGCCACCGGAAGGAGACCGATGACCGTCCCGACCTCCACCCGTGCGGCGGTGCTGACCGAGCACGGCCGGCCGCTGCACCTCACCGAACTCCCGCTGCCCGCCGAGGTGGAGCCCGGCGCGGCGCTCGTGCGCGTCTCCTGCGCCACGCTCTGCGGCACGGACGTGGAGATCTGGTCCGGTCGGATGAGCTTCCCCGGCATGCTGCCGATGGTGCTGGGCCACGAGATGGTGGGCGAGGTCGTCGCCGTCGGTCCGGGCACCAGGGACGCGCTCGGCCGCGACATCGCCGTCGGCGCGCGCATCGGCTGGTCCGAGTCGACCTGCGGCGAGTGCCACGGCTGCACCGTCCTCCGCGAACCCGTCGCGTGCGCCAAGCGCGGCTACGGCTTCCTCCAGCGGTCCGACGTCCACCCCTACGCCACCGCCGGCCTCTGCGAGTACGCCTACGTCGTGCCGCGCGCGGCGAAGTTGCTGCTGCCCGACGACCTGCCCGACGCCTGGGCGGCGATGGCGGGTTGCGCGGCCAAGACCGTGCTCCGGGCGTTCAGCCCGGTGGGCGGGCTGACCGGCGCGCGGGTCGTGATCCAGGGCTCCGGCGCGCTCGGCCTGTTCGCCACCGCCGTCGCGCACATCTCGGGCGCCGCGCAGGTGATCACCGTCGGCGCGCCGGCGTCCCGGCTGGCCCTGGCCGGCCGGTTCGGCGCGGACGCCACCGTCGACGTCGCCGTCGGCTCGGACGCCATCGTCGAGCGGGTCCGCGAGCTGACCGGCGGGCGCGGCGGCGACCTGGTGATGGACTTCGCCGGCGCGCCGTCGGTCGGGCAGGAGGCCGTCGGGATGGCCGCGCAGCGCGGCCGGGTGGTGATCGTCGGCAGCACGGGCCCCGGCGCCGCGCCGCTGCCGCTGGGCACGGTGATGGGCAAGGAGCTCACCGTGTACGGCTCGCTCAACGGCGACATCTCCGACTACCACCGCGCGATCGAGTTCTTCGGCGCGTTCGCCGACCGGATGCCGTGGCACGACCTGTTCGGCGCGCCGGTCGGCCTGTCCGCCGCGTCCGACCGGATCGAGGCGATGCACCGGCTCGACGAGGTCAAGGCCGTCATCGACCCCCGTCTCCCCTGACCAGCAGGAGTCACCGTGTCCCCTTTGCCCCGCCGCCGCGTCGGCACGTCCGACCTCGACGTCTCGGTGCTGTCCCTCGGTTCGTGGCACACCTACGACCGGATGGACTTCGCCGACGCCGTCGCCATGATCCGCGCGGCCGTGTCCGCCGGGGTCAACCTGTTCGACGTCGGCGTCTACGGGATGCCCGGCAAGCCGCCGGTGTTCACCGACGTCATCTGGAGCGCGATCATGCGCGCCGCCCGCATCCCGCGCGACGAGTACCTGGTGTCCGCCAAGCTGTGGATCGAGGGCTTCGGCGACGCGGGTTTCCGCCCGCAGCTGGAGAACGCGCTCCTGCGCGGCGGGTTCGACGTGGCCGACCTGGTGATCCTCGGCGACCTGCGGCGGGACGACGTCGCGCTGGAGGACCTGGTCGACGACCTCTCCGGGCTGGCCGCCGCCGGGCTGATCCGGGCGTGGGGCGTGAACAACTGGTCGGCGGGCAACATCCGCAGGCTCCGGGAGATCGCCGCCGCGCGCGGCGTCGCCGGGCCGCAGATCGCCCAGCTGAAGTACAGCATCGGCCGCCGGTCCATCCCGGACGGTGAGCCGTTCGGGAAGCTGTTCGCCGAGGGCTTCACCATGCAGGCGTCGGACGTGCTGGAGGGCGGCATCCTCGCCGGCAACACCAACCCCGCCCGCGAGATCGGCCGCGACCCCGGCGGCGTCCGCGAGGCCATCACCCGCAGCGCCGCGGGCGTGGTCGAGGTGGCGCGGCAGCTCGGCACCAGCGCGGCCCGCCTGGCCGTGGCCTTCACGCTGACCCACCCGGCCAACGTCACGACCCTGTTCGGCGCGTCCCGGCCGGCGCAGCTGGAGGACAACCTCGCCGCCGTCGACCTCGTCGAGCGGGTCGGCGCGGAGGAGCTGCGCTCGCTGGTCGAGCCGTTCTGGGCCGACCGCGGCGTGGTGGACCCGGAGGGACCGTGAGCCACCGACCCACGACCGAGGAGCCCGCCGTGACCCACACCCCCGTCCCGTTCGACCCCGAGATCGAGCCCGCGCTGGCGCGGATCGTGCCGCCGGACGCGCCGCCGTTCACGCCCGAGACGATCCCGGCGATGCGGCAGGCGATGGCCGCGATGTTCCCGGCCGCCGCCGAGGTGGTCGGCGACGCCCCCGTGGACGTGGTCGAGCGGACCATCCCCGGCCCGGAGGGCGCGCCGGACCTGGAGGTCACGATCCTGTCCCCGCGCGCCGCGGACGGGCCGGCGCCCTGCCTGTACAACATCCACGGCGGTGGCATGATGGTGGGCCACCGCAACATGGACGTCCCCCGGCTGCTCGACCTGGTGCTGGAGCTGGGCGTCGTCGCCGTCAACGTCGAGTACCGGCTCGCGCCGGAGCACCCGCACCCCGCGCCGGTGGAGGACTGCTACGCCGGTCTGGTGTGGACGGTCGAGCACGCGGCCGAGCTGGGCGTCGACCCGGACCGGGTCGTGGTCATGGGCGGCAGCGCGGGCGGCGGGCTGTCGGCCGCGGTCGCGCTGATGGCCCGCGACCGGGGCGGCCCCGCCCTCGCCGGGCAGCTGCTGCTGTGCCCGATGATCGACGACACCAACACCACCGTCGCCAGCCACCAGTACCGCGGCCTGGGCACCTGGACCCGCGAGTCGAACGAGGCGGGCTGGCGGTCGCTGCTCGGCGACGCCGTCGGCACCGACGCGGTGTCGCCGTACGCGGCGCCCGCGCGGGCCACCGACCTCTCCGGGCTGCCGCCCGCGTTCATCGAGGTGGGCAGCGCCGAGCCGTTCCGGGACGAGGACACGCAGTACGCGCTGCGGATCTGGGCCACCGGCGGGCAGGCCGAGCTGCACGTGTGGAGCGGCGCGTTCCACGGGTTCGACATGTACGTGCCCGAGTGGCACGTCAGCCGCACCGCGCTGGAGACGCGCAACTCGTGGCTGCGCCGGGTGCTCGGGCCGGTCGGCGCATGAGCGCCGGGGGGTTGGGCACCGGGGGGCCGGGCACCGGGGGGTCGAGCGCCGAGGGGTCGAGCACTGGGGGTTCGAGCGCCGGGGGTTCGAGCGCCGGGGAGTACCGGCCGGTGCCGTACGACCCCGAGCTGACCGCGGGGCTCGCGGCGTTCCTCGACCTGGTGGAGCGGATACCGCTCCGGGCGGACACGATCCTCGCCAACCGCGCCCACTTCGCCACCATCATCCCGCCGGTGCGGCAGATCGTCGGCGACCGGCCGGTCGAGGTGGAGGACCGCACGGTGCCCGGCCCGCCGGGCGCGCCCGACGTCGAGCTGACCATCGTCCGCCCGCGCGCCGGCCTCGCCGCCGGCGCGCCCGCGCTCTACAGCATCCACGGCGGCGGGATGGTGCTGGGCAACCGGTTCTTCGGCGTCGACGGGCTGGTCGACGACGTGCTGCGGTTCGGCGCGGTCGGCGTGTCGGTCGAGTACCGGCTCGCGCCGGAGCACCCCGCGCCGGCCGCGGTCGAGGACTGCTACGCGGGCCTGGTGTGGCTCGCGGACCACGCGGACGAGCTCGGCGTCGACCCCGGCCGGATCGTGGTCACCGGCGCCAGCGCGGGCGGCGGGCTCTCCGCCGGGGTGTCGCTGCTGGCGCGGGACCGGGGCGGGCCGGCGATCGCCGGGCAGGTGCTGCTGTGCCCGATGCTCGACGACCGCAACGAGTCCGTGTCCACGCGGCAGTACGACGGGCTCGGCGCGTGGGACCGCAACAACAACGACACCGCCTGGAACGCGATCCTGGGCCCCCTGCGCGGCGCCGACGAGGTCTCGCCGTACGCCGCGCCGTCCCGGATGGCCGACCTGTCCGGGCTGCCGCCCGCCTACGTCGACGTCGGCGCGGCGGAGATATTCCGGGACGAGGCGACCGACTACGCCCTGCGCATCTGGGCCACCGGCGGGCAGGCGGAGCTCCACGTGTGGGCGGGCGGCTACCATGGCTTCGCGGGCTTCTCGCCCGACGCCGTGGTGTCGCGTGCCGCCGAGGAGGCCCGGTTGTCGTGGCTGCGCCGCATCCTGCACACCCCGTGAGGCTGGGCCGGGTCGCCGTCGTGCTGGGGCTGCTGGAGACCTTCGGCCCCATCTCGATGGACCTCTACCTGCCCGCGCTGCCCCAGCTCGCCGCCGAGCTCGACACCAGCGAGAGCCTGGCGCAGGCGACGATGTCGGCGTGCATGCTGGGGCTGGCGTTCGGGCAGCTGGTCGTCGGCCCGCTCAGCGACCGGATCGGCCGACGCCGACCGCTGCTGGCGGGCATCGGCCTGTTCGCGCTGCTGTCGCTGGCGTGCGCGGTCACGCCGTCGATCGAGCTGCTGCTGGCCGCCCGGTTCTTCCAGGGCCTGTGCGGCTCGGCGGGCATCGTGATCGCCCTGGCCGTCGCGCGCGACCTGACCGACGGCGTGGAGCTGGTGCGGCTGCTGGTGATGCTGACGACGGTCGGCGCGCTCGCGCCGATCGTGGCACCGGTCGTCGGCGGGCAGCTCGCGCCGGTGATGGGGTGGCGCGGCATCTTCGGCGTGCTGGCCGGGATCGGCGTCGCGCTGTTCGCGCTGGCGGCGACCTCGTTGCCGGAGAGCCTGCCACCCGGCGCGCGACGCGTGCGGGGCAGCGGGCACGAGTTCGGCACGGTGCTCCGGGACCGGCTGTTCCTCTGCTTCCTGCTCGTCAGCACGTGCGGCGGCGTGGCCTTCTTCACCTACCTCGCGTCGATCAGCTTCGTGCTCCAGGACAGCTTCTCGCTGACCCCGCAGCTGTTCAGCGCCTGCTTCGCGGCCAACGCCGTGATGTCGGTGGTGGGCGCGCAGATCAACCGGGTCGTGGTGCGCCGCGCGGGACCGGCGCGGATGTACGCCATCAGCACCACCACGACGGCCGTGGCGGCGGTCGCGATGCTCGTCTCGGTGCTGCTCGACGCCGGGCTGGTCGCGATGATGATCCCGCTGGGCCTGATGATGCTCGCCAGCGGCGGCTCGCAGTCCAACGGCTCGGCGCTCGCGCTGGCCGACCACCGGGCCCGCGCGGGCACGGCCGCCGCGCTGCTCGGCACGTCGTCGTTCGCGATCGGGCCGGTGGTGGCGCCGCTGGTGTCGCTGGGCGGCACCAGCCCGCTGACCATGAGCATCACGATGGCGGTTGCCTACGGCTGCGCGGGCGCGCTCGTGTGGGTCGCGGTGCTGCCCCGGCTGCGCCGCCGCGCGGTGGCTCCCGCCGAGGTCGGCGCGGTGACGCCCGAGCTGCCGCCACCGCCCTGAGGTCGTGGGCCGGCTCCGCCCGCCGCCCCGCAACGCTCGCGGGGCGGCGGGCGGAGCCGTCGGTCAGATCACGCCCAGCGCCAGCATCGCGTCGGCGACCTGGATGAAGCCGGCGATGTTCGCGCCCGCGACGTAGTCGCCGGGGCTGCCGTAGGTCTCGGCCGCCTCCAGGCAGCGGTCGTGGATGCCGTGCATGATGTCCGCCAGCCGGCGCTCGGTGTGGGCGAAGCCCCAGGAGTCGCGGGACGCGTTCTGCTGCATCTCCAGGGCGCTGGTGGCCACGCCGCCCGCGTTGGCCGCCTTGCCCGGCGCGAACAGCACACCGGCCTCGGCGAACAGCCGCACGGCGTCCGGGGTGCAGGGCATGTTCGCGCCCTCGGCGACGATCGAGCACCCGTTGCCGACGAGCGTCGCGGCGTCCCGCCGGTTCAGCTCGTTCTGCGTCGCGCACGGGATCGCGACGTCGCACGGGACGTCCCACACCGAGCCGCCCTCGACGTACCGGACGGTGTCGGAGCGGGCCTCGGCGTAGGCGGAGATGCGCGCCCGCCGGGTCTCCTTGACGTCCTTGAGGAGGTCGAGGTCGATGCCGCGCTCGTCCACCACGTACCCGTTGGAGTCCGAGCAGGCGATCACCGTGCCGCCGAGCTGCTGCACCTTCTCCACCGCGTACACGGCGACGTTGCCCGAGCCGGAGACCACGACCTTCTTGCCCTCGAAGGAGTCGCCGCGGACCTTGAGCATCTCCTCGACGAAGAACACCGTGCCGTAGCCGGTCGCCTCGGTGCGCACCTGCGAGCCGCCCCAGGCCAGGCCCTTGCCGGTGAGGACGCCGGACTCGTAGCGGTTGGTGATGCGCTTGTACTGGCCGAACAGGTAGCCGATCTCCCGGCCGCCCACGCCGATGTCACCGGCGGGCACGTCGGTGTACTCGCCGATGTGCCGGTACAGCTCGGTCATGAACGCCTGGCAGAACCGCATCACCTCGCCGTCGGACCGGCCGCGCGGCGAGAAGTCCGACCCGCCCTTGCCGCCGCCGATGGGCATGCCGGTGAGCGAGTTCTTGAAGATCTGCTCGAAACCGAGGAACTTGACGATCCCCAGGTACACCGAGGGGTGGAAGCGCAGGCCGCCCTTGTACGGCCCGAGCGCCGAGTTGAACTCGACCCGGAAGCCGCGGTTGATCTGCACCGCGCCGGAGTCGTCCACCCAGGGCACGCGGAAGATGATCTGGCGCTCGGGCTCGCACAACCGGCGGATGACGGCCGCGTCGGCGTACTGGGGGTGCTTGGCGACCACCGGCCCGAGGCTGTCCAGCACCTCGTGCACCGCCTGGTGGAACTCGGTCTCGCCCGGGTTGCGCCGCAGCACCTCGTCGTAGATCTCGCCCAACTTCTCGTCCAGGATCGCCACGTACCCGATCTCCGATCGTCCGATCACCACTCCACTGTCGAGCGACCAGTCTGACCTGCGGCTTGTCGATGTTCCACGCTGGGGGACGCACCTCACGCGCGGCTCACGGCTTCCCGCACAGGGGGTGACCACCGCGACACGCTCAGCCGCGATCGGGGCGCCCGGCGGTCAGTCGAAGCGGCTGAAGAGGTTCGCCAGGTCGCCGGTGGGCGGTTCCACCCGGTCGTCGTCGCCGAGGAGCCCGGCGCGGAGTTCGTCCCACCCCGGGTGCTTCTTCCGGTCGACGCGCACCCCGGCGGCGTCGAGGACCAGTCGCAGTTCGTCGCGCAGGCCGTCGTAGAAGGTGGGGTCCTGCCACTCCGGTATCCCCAGCAGCACCTCGGGGTGGACGTAGGCGATGCCCAGCACGGTCACCGCGCTCACCCCGAAGCTGTGCGGGTAGGACGCCAGGCTGTGGGCCGCGCGGAGGACGAAGGTCTTCGACAGCGTCCACGCGCGCACCCGCAAGAGCATCGACAACGCTTGCCCGACCCGGCTCAGATCGCTGGACGAGGTGCCCTCCGGCGGGTCCACGACGTAGGCCGGGTTCCCGTGCTCCCCGTGCACCAGGACGAGGACGATCCAGGCGAGTGATTCATCCGCCCAGGAAATCGCATCGTAGGCGATGCGTCGGTCGTGCATCGCCAAGCCCCAGAAGAGCCGCGCCGCGTGGTCGCCCTCATCACCGAGCCGGGCGGACCACAGTTCGACCATCCCCGGCGACTTCACACCGATGTCCAACGCGGACCCCTCGCGCAGGTCCAGGTTGACCACGAGCGCCTGTCGGCTGTCGTCGTCCAGCCCCGCGCGCCACAGCGACAGGGTCGAGCGCCAGTTCGCCAGGGCTTCGGTTCCGTCGTCACCGAACGCGCCGACCAGGCGGAGAGCGGTCCGGTCAGCGGTGAAGCGGACGGCGAGGGTGGTCAGGTTCGCGGAGTACACGGCCAACTGCCGGACGACGTCCAGGGGCGTCGGGCGGTAGCGGTCCAGGCGGGTCGAGCGGCGGCGTCGGCGGAACGTCCGGAGCAGTTCGGCCAACGCGCGCCGGACCTCGTCCCGCCGGTCGGGCGGCAGGGCCGCGAAGACCTGCACGGCGAAGTCCACGAGGTAGGCCCGTGTCATCCACACCTGGTGGGAGAGCAGGGCGAACAGCATCTCGTCGTCGAGTTCCCGGCTGCGGTGGCCGTGGTGGGCGGTGCTCGCCGGCGCCGCCAGCTCGCCCACCACGTGCCGCGCGACCAGGTACTCGCCGAAGGTGGCGTGCAGGAACTCGTACGACCGCTGCCGCTCGCGCGCCACCGCTTCCGGCGCGTGCACGAAGAAGAACTCGCCGAGCAGCCGCGCGCCCTCGTCCTCGGGCAGGTCGTCCTGCTGGGTCAGCTCGGCCAGGTCCTTGCGCAGCGCCGCTTCCCGCACGTGCTGCACGCCCCGGTTGACCATCGCGAGCGCCGCGACGGACAGCCGGAAGAGCTGCTCGTCCACGCGGTCCCGCAGCTCCCGCGGGCGCAACCGGTCGCCCGCGCGCTTGACCACCTCGCGCCGCGCGAACCGCTCGAAGATCCGCTCGTAGAGCGCCGCCCGCGACAGGTCGGCGTCCAGCTTGGGCGAGGCCGGGTCCGCCGCGTAGAGCGCGAGCATGAGCAGCAGCAGGGGCTGGCCGGCCAGGTGCGGCTGGTGCAGCGCCTCGTCGGCGGTGAGCCCCCGGACGACGCCCGCCTCGATCGCGGGCAGGTTGGCGGCGCGCCACTCGGCCAGCCACGCGGCGATCTGGTCCCGGTCGAACTCCTCCAGCTTGACGACCGGGGCGCCCTCCGGGATGTCGACGCGGTCGGCGACGACGGTCCGCGACGTGACCACGACCGCGACCGGGCGGTTCTGCTCACCCTCGATGCGCTGGAACTCCATCACCTCCTGGAGGTAGCCGCCGCGGTCGGAGGCGGCGGCCTGGAGCAGCTCGTCCAGGCCGTCCAGCAGCACCACCAGGACGGTGTCCGCGTCCTGGTCGGTCAGGGCGTCCCACGTCCGGCGCTTGTTGGTGGCGATGTCCAGCGCCTGCTGGATCTGGTCCACCACCGGCGCGCCCGCGCCCACCGCGCGCAGCGGCACCCGGACGACCGTGTAGTCCTCGGGCGGCAGCCGGGCGGCGAGGACCTTCATCAGGATCGACTTGCCCGCGCCGGGGTGACCGAGCAGCAGCAGCGGCCGGGTGGTCGCCTCGGCCGAGGTCAGGTAGGCGGCCAGCGTCAGCTCCAGGTCGCGCTGCACCTGCCGGTCCGACCACCAGCCCTCGTCGGCCGGGCGCGCCTCCGCGTCGCGGACGGCGATGCGGTAATTCGGGGTGACGAACGCCCGCTCGATGGTCGGGAACGTGATGTCGGCGTCGCGCTCGACGTCGTTGGAGACCACGAACCGGGACAGCACGCCGGTGTTCGCCTTGTGCAGGCCCGCGCGGTGCCGGTCGAGTTCCACGCTCGGGTCGCGGACCAGGGACAGCAGCGCCTCGACGCGGGCCAACGCCTGCCCCTGCACGTCCAGGGCGTCGCGCAGGCTCGCGTCGAGCCGCTCGACGCGGTCGCGGGTGGCCGCGTTCTCCCCCAGCAGCGCCCAGAACGCGAACTCGGGCACCTTCTCCGCCAGGCGGAGGTAGAGCGACTCGTAGCGGCTGGTGGCGTGGGCCTGGAACGCCGCGCTGAAGACCCCGCCGAGCGCGGGGCCGCCCTCCAAGCCGTTGAAGAAGTCGTTGGAGCGCCGCCCCATCGCGCCGAGCCAGTGCGAGACCCGTTCGAGGTTCTCGTGGAAACCGCAGGACGGCGACGGCACGGGGATCTCCGACCGGTACAGGGCCTCGTAGTAGCCCTGGTCGGTCCGCCTGCGCTCGCCGACGGCCAGCACGTGGCGCTCGGCGTCCGTCACGGCGAGCGCCTGCGTCGGTCGCCGGCCCAGCGTCTCTTCCAGCACCTCGAAGAACGCCGCCACGACGATCGTGCTGTGCGCGGCCACGATGGCGTCCCGGCGTTCGAGGCGCTTCACGCCCGCCAGGCGGTCCGACAACGAGCCGACCAGGGCGCGTAACAGGCCGATGGCCTCGTTCTTCTGGTCCACCCAGCCCCACAGGGCCGCCAACAGGCCGGCCGGGCCGACCGCCGCCGCGACGCCCGCGCCGAGGACGGCCCCGCCAAGGGCCTTGTCCAGCCTGCCGACCACGTCGGAATCGTGCCGGCCCAGGATGCGCAGCGCGCCGGCGAACGTGAGTGCGGGTTTGCGCGGCATGGCGGCTCCACGGGTGCGACGGGCCTGCGGGGTCCGCCGATTGTGCACCGCGCGCCGGCACGCCCGACAGCGCGGTGCGGTGGTGTGGACGGCGGATCAGCGGATGACCGGCTTACGCGTGGTCGATCAGGTCGGGTTGGTGGCGGTGACGAGCACGCGTCTGGTCAGCGGCATCTCCTGGAGGGCATCCCGGCCCTCGGCCTGGATCATGCTCAGCCCGACGTCCTCCGAGGGGCCGAGCGCCAGCGCCGCGTCGTACACCGCTCGCCTGCGCTCCTCCCACGCCGGCCGCTCGACCACCTCGACGTCGGCGAACCCGGCGGCGCGCAGCACCTCGCCGCAGCGCAGGGTCGCGAACCGCTCGACCACGCAGGCATCGCCGAGCAGGCGGGCTTCCCAGCAGGTCAGCACGAGTCGACCGCCGGGGCGGAGCACGCGCCGCAGCTCCCGCGCGACCAGGTCGCGGTCCGGGGCGAACTGGAGCGCGTCGACGCACATCACGGCGTCGGCCGCACCGTCGGCCAGCCCGGTGGCCGCCAGGTCCCCCTGCGCGAACCGCGCCCTCGACCCCAGCCCGAACGCGTCCCGGCGGTCGGTCGCGGCGGCGACCGCGACCGACGAGCCGTCCACGCCGCACAGCGCCGCGCCGACGCGCCGCGCCACCCACATGCCCGGCCCGCCGCGCCCGCAGGCGAGGTCAACCAGCAGGTCGCCGGGCCCGACGCGCACCGCCGAGGCGATCTCGGCCAGCCCGGACGCGGGCACGAAGGAGAACGGCTCCACCTCCGGCGGCAACTCCGGGTCGAGGAGGCGCGGGAACTCCCGGCGCAACCACTCCGACCGCGCCGAGGACCGGAAGGCGTCGTCGAACGTCTCGGGGAGTTCGCCCATGCCGCCAGGGTAGGCGCGCACCCGCCGCGCCGACAGGACCGCGCCGCACCGGCCCGCCGGGCGCACGGCCAATTCCGTCCACTATGGACGCTCCCGGTCGAACGCCCGCTGTGGACCGGCCGTGCCACCAGCCTATTCCACGCCGCCGTCTGGCCACAACGGACCCGATGAGGCAGATTCTCACCCAGGCGGGATCGCCGCACCGACGACCTCGCGCACCGACCCCCGGACCGGAGGACCGCCCGTGACCGAAACCCAGCACCACGACCTCGGCGACTTCACCCTGCAACACGGCGCGACCCTGCGCGGCGCGCGGCTCGCCTACGCGACCTACGGCACGCTCGCACCCGACAAGTCCAACGCCGTCGTGTACCCCACGTGGTACTCCGGCCGCCACTGGGACAACGAGTGGCTGATCGGCCCCGGCATGGCCCTCGACCCGGACAAGTACTTCGTCATCGTCCCGAACATGCTCGGGAACGGCCTGTCCACCTCGCCGAGCAACACCACCGGCGGCTACGCCGGGCCCCGCTTCCCGCACGTCACGTTCCACGACCAGGTCCGCGCGCAGCACGACCTGGTGACCAGGCACTTCGGCATCGAGCGCCTCGCGCTGGTGACCGGCTGGTCGATGGGCGCGGGCCAGACCTACCAGTGGGCCGTGAGCCACCCGGAGATGGTCGAGCGCATCGCCCCGTTCTGCGGCTCGTCGCGGACCAGCTTCCACAACCAGGTCTTCCTGGAGGGCGTGAAGGCCGCGCTGACCGCCGACGCGGCGTTCGCGGGCGGCTGGTACGGCGACGCGCCGCCGGTCGTCGGCCTGCGCGCCGCCGCCCGCGTGTACGCCGGGTGGGGCTTCTCCCAGGCGTTCTACTGGGACCGGGAGTGGGAGAAGCTCGGCCACACGTCGCTGGAGGACTTCCTGGTCGGGTTCTGGGAGGGCTTCTTCCTCGACGACCGGGACCCCAACAACCTGCTCACCATGCTGCGGACCTGGCAGACCGCCGACGTCGGCCTGACGCCGGGCTTCGACGGGGACACGGTGGCGGCGCTGGCCTCGATCCGCGCCACGGCCATCGTGATGCCCGCCGAGAAGGACCTGTACTTCCCTCCGGAGGACGAGGCGTGGGCGGTCGGGCACATGGCCGACGCCGAACTCCGGGTCATCCCCGGCACCTGGGGGCACTTCGCCGGGCACGGCAGCAACGAGCCCGACACGCGCTTCATCGACGCGGCGCTGCGCGACCTGCTCGCGCGCCCCGGCGGCCTCGGCTGACCGGAGCGGTCGGACGTGGCCGGGGAGTGGACGGCGTGGTCGGGGGACCACGTCGTCCACCCCGCGCCACCACGTCCGCGAGCCCCCGGTTCCCCCGGCACGGTGACCGATCGGGCGGAAGATCGACCTGAGCGGGTGACAGGGCCCCGTGGCACCGCCTGACGGCCGACGACGCCGGCACCATGTCGCCGACCAGTCCCCGCTGTGGCGTCGGTGCGCGGCACAGCCCGAGTGAACCGGAGAGTCGCGCGTGCCGCTGCGCCCCACCGATGAGCGGCTGCCCGCGCTGGGTGTCCGCGGGCCGTTCCCGCGGTCCGAGCTGTGCCACCCGCACGACCGCGAGTGGCTGCACTACGCGTTCCTGGCCCCCGACACCGGCCACGTGGTGATCTCGAACCTGTCCGTGCTGGGCGCGGAGCAGCCCGCCGGCGAACCGGACCGGTGGGCGCCCCAGCGGATGTCGATCCTGCTGGTGCACGAGCCTGGGCACGGGTGGTCGTCCAGCCAGTTCAACGCGGTCCGACCGGACGAGGCGTGGTCGACCTTCCGCCTGCCGCACCCGCACGGCGCGCCGGGCGCGTTCCGGGTCGCGGCCGTGACCGGCAGCCCGGCCGTGGACCTGCGGCTCGCGCGCACCAGCCGGCCGTGCACGTCCCAGTGCTCGTCGTTCGGGGACGACGAGTTCCTGCGCTGGCAGTCCGAGCCCGGTGTCCGGGGCCGGGGCACGCTGCGCGGCGAGCGCGGCGAGGTCGTCCACGACCTGCTCGGCTACCACGAGCGGGTGCGGGGCCGGTGGAGCTGGCCGGTCATGGGCGGCTGGGTGTTCGGCTTCGCCAACGCGCCCACGGCCGATCCGGCCGGCGCGCCGCCGTGGTCGGTGGTGTTCACCCTGATCCAGCCCGAGTACCCGCGCGACGCGCCCACCGGTTCGGTGATGGTGTGGCGCGGCGGGCGGCTGGCGCGGCACTTCCCGCGCCGCCGGTTCCAGCTCGCCGTGCACGGCGAGCTGGACCTGGACCGGGTGACGCTGACGCCGCCGCTGGCCGCCACGCTGGGCACCCCGCCCGCGCCGCCGGTGCCGCGCCGGCTGCTGCTCGCCGCGCGCATGGGCGCGGACCGGCTGGTCATGGACTTCCGGGCGATCACGGCGGCGCGCATCGCGAACCCGTCGGAGACCAACCGGCGGCCGTTCAGCGTGCACGAGCTGCTGGGCCGGTGCGCGGTCGAGGGGGTCGTCGGCGGCCGGGAACTGGGCTTCGAGACGTACGGCGTGGTCGAGTTCGCAGGAGGGGCGCATGGGGACTGAACCGGCGATCACCACCGCGCCGCACACGGGGGCGCGGCTGCTGGCGGACACGGTGTCGGCGCTGTCGGAACGCGCGCCCGCCATCGTCGCCGCCGCGGCCGACCAGCTGCGCGGCGTCGTGCTGGGCCTGCACTTCCACGACGGCAGCCGAGCCACGCTGACCGTGCGCCACAGCCGGCTGCTGGTCGAGCCCGACCTGGTCGGCGACCCCGACGTCGAGGTGGTCTTCGACGACCGGGCGATGAACCTGATCTTCGACGCCCAGCGGCCGCCGGTCGAGCAGGTGCTGCCGCACAGCCTGGACGTGCGCGGACCCCGCGCCGGGGTGCTGGCGGTGTGGCGGGCGTTCACGCTGCTGTCCCAGCGCGCGTCGGGGCTCCGGTTCGTCCAGCAGCTGTGGCGCGAGTACCGCGAGCGGTCGCCCCGCCTGTGGGGCCCGGTGGCCGACGGCGCGCCCGACCCGCTGTCACCGCACGGTGCCACCGCGACCGGGTGGCGCGCCGTGGACTTCCTCGCCGCGCGCCGCCCGCTGGACGTGGACGAGGGCACCAGGGCGTTGATCGGCGGGACGGTGGACACCGCGCCGCGGCTGCTGTGGGACGGGCGCCGCAGCGACGGCTGGTGGGAGGCCGGGCCGGTCGGCGACGCCGACCTGGTGGAGACGATGCGGGCCTGCCGGGCACGCGCCAACCGGGAGATCGACCTCCTGCTGCCGGACCGGGAGCCGAAGGCCGACCTGTACGACCTGATGGGCGCGTACCCGACGCGGCAGGGCAAGGGGCTCCGGCCCACCCTCGTGTTCGCGACCTGCGCGGCGTTCGGGGAGAAGCCGGAGCACGCGGCGCGGGCGGCGGCTGCTCTGGAGCTGTTCCACAACGGCTTCCTGGTGCACGACGACATCGCCGACGAGTCGACGCACCGCCGCGGCCTGCCCACCCTGAACGCCGAGTTCGGCAACGGGGTCGCGGTCAACGTCGGCGACGGGCTCAACCTGCTGGCGGTCGACGCGGTGCTGGCGAACCTCGAAACGCTCGGCCTGGCCAGGACGCTGGGGCTGATCCAGGAGGCCATGCACATGTGCCGGGAGTCCGTCGAGGGCCAGGCCATCGAGCTGGGCTGGATCCGCTCCCGCGTGGTGCCGCGCGAGGACGCCGACTACTTCCTCATGAGCACCAAGAAGACCGGCTGGTACACGTGCATCAGCCCGTGCCGGATGGGCGCGGTGTGCGCCGGGGTGACCGACCCGGCCGTGCTGGGCCGGTTCGACGAGGCGTTCCGGCTGATCGGCATCGCGTTCCAGATCCAGGACGACATCCTCAACCTCGTCGGCGACGAGGCCCTGTACGGCAAGGAGGCGCTCGGCGACCTCCTGGAGGGCAAGCGCACCGTCATGTTGATCCACCTCTTCCGCACCGCGAACGCCCGCGACCGCAAGCGGCTCGCGCGGGTGCTGAACCGGCGGCGCACCGACAAGTCCCAGCAGGACGCCGAGGAGCTGCTCGCGGCCATGCGCGAGTACGGCTCGCTCGACTACGCCGTGGACCTGGCCGACCGGCTGGCCGCCGAGGGCATCGAGCGCTTCGAGCACGACCTGGCCGTCATCCCGGAGAACGAAGGGAAAGCAGTGCTGCGACAGATCGCCCACTACGTCACCTCCCGGCCGCTGTGAGCGTCGACGCCGGCGACGACCGGTCCGCCCTGCACGAGCGGGACCTCGCGACGCTCGGGTTCGTGCACCAGGCCAACCTCCGGCTGCGGGCGGTGCTGTGCACCCTCGCTCGGCGCGGTGTCGCGCTGCGGCAGGCGGAGCCCGAGCGCGCGCGGCAGATCCTCGACGCGCTCGCGCCGTGGCCGCTGTACAAGGGTGGGCAGTTCCTGTTCGACCTGCTCGAATGGGAGGACTTCATGGTCGACGGGGAGCCGCCGCCCGTCCTGTCCCACGCCGACCTCGTCGGCGTGCTGGACCTGCCGCTGCGCTGGCTGGCCGCCACCGCCGCGCCACCGCTCGCGGTGACGCCCGCGCCGCTGCGGCAGACCGCAGCCGCCTTCGAGCTGCCGGTGCGGTGGCTGGCCGCCACCGCGCGATCGGCCCTGCACGGCGCGGTGCGCGACCTCGCGCAGGTGCTGGGCACGCCGACCGCGAGCGACGACGGCGCGGGCGACGACCGCGACGGGCCGCTGCCCGCGTTGGAGAGCGGGTTCTACCTGTACCAGGACGTCGTGCTCGGCCTGTTCGAGCTGACCGGGCCCCGCCTGCCGGGCTCGATCGCGACCGACCCGCCGCCGTCCACCGCGGGCGACGACGTCCCGGCCGGTGACGACGACCCGGCAGGTGACGACGTCCCCGACCCGGACGGTGCGCCCGAGCCGGGGACGTCCACCGACGTCTTCCCGATCGTGGAGCCGTTCCAGGGCGGTGACGTGACGGGCCTGGCGCACGACTGGACGCTGCACGGCGACGCCACGCTGACGGCGGACGACGGGCTGCAACTGACCCCGAACGAGCGCGACCGGGCGGGTACGGTGCTGCTGAACACGCCGTTCCCGTCCCGAGCCGGGGTGTCCATCGAGTTCGACTACTACGCCTCCGGCGGCAACGGCGACGGGTTCGCCGTCTACCTCATCGACGGCGAGCACGACACGGGCGTCGGCGGCTACGGTGCCGGGCTGGGGTACGCGCGCGGCGGGGTGGGCGAGCGGGACGGCGTGACGAAGGGCTACCTGGGCATCGGGTTCGACCGGTGGGGCAACTTCTCGACCACCCTGGCCGGTCCCGTCGACGGCGGCGCGCGTCGGCCGCACACCGTCGCGCTGCGCGGCTCGGGCGACCGGGCCGAGGGCTTCCACCACCTCGCCGCCGTCGGCGTCGAGGGCGGGCTGGACGCCGTGTGGGAGGACGGTGCCCACGTGCGGGTCGTCATCGTCGACGCCGTCGTCACGGTGTCCCTGACCCGCGCCGGCCGGACCACCACCGTGTTCGACGGGGTCGACCTCGCGGCGGCCCGCGGCCAGGTCGCCGTGCCCGCGACGTTCAAGCTGGGGCTGTCCGCCAGCACCGGCTACGAGACGTCGGCGCACCGCGTGCGCAACCTGGTCGTCACCATGCCGGAGACCACGGCGGATCGCACGTCACCCGCCTGACGCGCCCTGACCGCCGACGGCGGCGAGGTCGGGCCACCGGGGCCCGGCTCGCACAGCGGACCCCGGTGCCGAACGCCCACCGCGCCGGCCGAGGGCGGTCGCGACGGACCGCCGACGACACCGCCCGTGCGGTACCGGGCCGCCGGCCGCCTGCGGTGGTCACCCCGCCGCGTCGTTGCGCTGCTCGGGGCACTCGCCGCCAGGGCTCGTCAGGAGTTCGAAGTGCCACATCTCGTTCGCGTACACCTGGCACAGGCCGTACTCCGCGCCGTTGCGGCCCAGCCAGTCGGCGGCGTCGGTCGGACCGATGTCGATGGCCTTGCCGGACACGTGCGCGGACTTCTCCGGCGTGCTGACCAGCCGCCGCGCCTCTTCGAGGCTCCCGTAGGCGGTGACCGCCCGGTCGAGCAGGCGCTGCTGGTACTCCTTGCTCCGCCAGCCCGAGGTGACCCGCAGCTCGACACCGGTCGACCGGGCGTCCTCCGCCGCCTTGCGCACCGCCGCCACCAGGTCCGGGTCCAGCTTCCGGATCGCGACGTGCTCGGCGTCGAAGGGCGAGATGCTGCTGTTCTCGGCGATGCTGCCGTCCTCGCCGGGCCGCGCCGCCCCGCCGGACGACCCGCCCGCCGAGGGACCCTGGCCGCAGGCGGACAGCGCCACCACGAGCACACCGGCCACCGCCGCCGAAGCACGGCGGCCCGACCGCCCACCACCATCACCGAACACGCGCACCCACTGGCGGACCATGCCTGCCTCACTGGTAGAGCCGGAGTTGGACACCTCCGACACTGCCCGCGCGATGCCCGCGTCCCGTGCGCGTCATGTCCGCGTTCTGCAACAACCGCGCCACCGCGCGGGGCCGCCACCGGGGACGGCCGGGTGGAACGCGCCGGTCAGGGCACGCGCCGGTGGCCGTTCCCGTGCTGCCGCGCGGCCGACCGCCACTCGGGCGCGAGGACCGACCACAGCTCCATGTCGTACCGCTCACCGCCGTGCGGGAAGGACTCCCGCAGCACGCCCTCCCGCGTCATGCCCAGCCGGCGGGCGACGGCGACGCTGGCCAGGTTGCCCGCCGCCACCACCCACTCCACGCGGTGCACGCCGCGTTCCCCGATGGCCCAGTCGATGATGACCCGCGCGGCCCGCGTCGCGAGCCCCCGGCCGGCCGCCGACGGCTCCAGCCAGCACCCGGCCTCGGCCGTGCCCATCGGCACGTCCATCGTCCGGAACAGCACGCCGCCGACCAGCGTCCCGTCGAGCCACGTCCCGTAGATCCGGCCGGTGTCCGCCGCGGCCTTGTCCGCGTACCGCTGGAGGTACGCCCGGCTCGACGCCAGGTCCGTGACGGCGTCCGCCAGCCCGACGTAGCGCCCGATGAACTCCCGTCCGCGGTCGATGTTGGCCAGGAACTCTTCGGCCTGCCACGGTTCGAGCGGACGCAGCTCCGCACCGTCGTCGCCGAGGGGGATCGAGAACATCGTGACCTTCCGGTGCCGGGGGAAGCGCGGGCACCGCCAGGATTTCCCGCGCCGGCGCGGTGGGGCAACCGACTTTCCGGCGTGGCCGCCACCCGTCACGCGCGGGCCGCGTTCGCCTTCTTGAAGACCTCGAACACCGCCAGGTAGTTCCGGTCGCCGTGCCCCTCGGCGATCGCGCGCTCGGCGATGCCCTGCATCAGCCTCGGCTGGTCGTCGTGCACGCCCTGCTCCCGCGAGGTCAGGGTGATGTGCTCCAGCGCGTTGCGGTTCATCTCCAGGGTGCCGAGGTCACCGGGGTAGTGCCCGGCGTCCAGGGCGGGCGCCTGCTCGGCCAGGGACGCCTGGACGACGGTGGGCAGGAACCAGTCGAGGGCGAGCCCGGCGAAGGTCGCCGCCGGGACGCCCGCCGAGGCCACCAGGGCGCTCGCGTGCAGGAAGCCGTTGGTGGCCGCGTACATCAGGTCCAGCAGCGCCGTGTTGTACAGCACCGCGAGGCCGGGGTCCGCGCCGAGGTACCGGGGGTCGCCCAGGCTCGCCAGGGTGGCGCGGTGCCGGTCGAACACGTCCTGCGAGCCGCTGTACAGGAAGACGGAACCCGGGTGCCCCACCAGCGGCGGCTGCACCATGATCGCGCCGTCGAGGTACGCGACGCCGCGCTCGTCGGCCCAGTCGACCGCCGCGCGGGCCTCGTTCGGCGTGCCGGAGTTGAGGTTCACCAGGACGCGGCCACGCAACGCGTCCCCGGCGGCGTCGAACACGGCGTACATGGTGTCGTAGTCCTTGAGGCACATGATGGTGAGGGGGCTCGCGGACGCGGCTTCGGCGACGGTCGCCGCCCGCCGCGCGCCCTTGCCGACCAGCTCGTCGGCCTTCTCCGGGGTGCGGTTCCAGACGGTCAGCGGGTGGCCCCGCTCCAGCAGGGCGGCGGCGAGCGCGAGGCCCATCGGGCCGAGGCCGACGACGGTGACGGGGGTGCGGTCCAGGTCGGAGGTCATGATCCGGACGGTAGAGTCTCACACAGGTGTGAGAGTCAACTCGGTGTGGTGGTGACCACGTGCGCATCGGAACCCTGTCCCGGCGGACCGGCGTCAGCATCCGGCTGCTGCGCTACTACGAGGAGCAGGGCCTGCTGGCGCCTCGACGCCTGCCCAGCGGGTACCGCGAGTACGGCGAGGCGGACGTGCGCACCGTGCGGAGCATCCGCACCCTGCTCGCCGCCGGGCTGAGCACGCGCACGATCGCCGAACTGCTGCCCTGCATGGTCGACGACGGGGAGGGGCCGGCCCCGGGGTGCGCGGACCTGCTGCCCGACCTGTACCGGGAGCGCGAGCGCCTGGACGGGGCCATCGCCGACCTAGTGGCCGCCCGCGCCGCCTTGGACACCATCATCGCGACCACGCCACCGCGCGAGCCGGACGACCTGGACGACCTGGGTGACACGGGTGACCTGGATGGCACGGACTCCCGCTGTTCCGCCACGGCCCGGTAGTCGGGCGCACGGCACGAGGCGCACGGCACGAGGCGTGCTGCGTCCACTGTGGACGAATGGTGGGCGTCATGACGCGGCGCGCCACACGGTGCCGCGGCGTTCGTGCTCCAGCACCCGTTCGGCGAGCAGCGCGGCCTCCGGCCCGTAACGGCGCTCCACCCACCACAGCCCCAGGTCGAGCCCGGACGTGACACCGCCGGAGGTGACCAGGTCACCGTCGTCGACGACCCGCGCGTCGACGACCCGCCCGCCCCGCGCCCGGAGGTCTTCCAAGGCCACGTGGTGCGTGGTGCAGGGCCGACCCCCGGTGATCCCGGCCGCCGCGAGGAGCAGCGTGCCGGTGCACACCGCCGCCAGGACCACGCCGGGGCGTTGCGCGTCGGCGAGCGCCTTCGGCAGCGCGCCGCGGCGGATCTCCAGGTCCACGCCGGAGCCTTCGCCGTAACCGCCGCCGGGCACGAGGACCACGTCGGCGGACGACGGCGACCAAGGGGCGCGGACGACGATCTCCGCGCCGGACGCGGTGGTCACCGTCCGCGGGCCGTCGACGGTGACGTAGGTCGTCCGGATGTGGTCGAAGACGCCGAAAACCGCGATGGGGCCGACGAAGTCCTGCTCCTCGACGCCGTCGTAGAGCACGGCGTGCACGGCGAGGGTGGTCACGTGATCCTCCGAAGTCGTTGGCATGTCGGGTGATCACGAGTATGTGCGGCGCGGGCGACGGGCGGGCAGTGGCGCGGAGGACCGATATGCGTAACATCCGGCCACATGCCCGTCATCGCCGTCCTGGCTCTCGACAACGTGGTGGCCTTCGACCTCACGATCCCCTGCCAGGTGTTCGCCGCGGCGCGCCGGGCCGACTCGTCCCCCGCCTACGAGATCCGGGTGTGCGCCGAACCGGTGGTCACCGCGACGGCCTGGGACCAGGAGGCGTTCCGGCTCTCGTCGCGCTACGGGCTCGACGACGCGCGCGACGCGGACACCGTGGTCGTGCCGGGCGCGGACCCGGACCGCCCGCCCGGCCCCGGGGTCCTGCGGGTGCTGCGGGACGCCGTGGACCGGGGCGCGACGGTGGCGTCCATCTGCACCGGCGCGTTCGTGCTCGCGGCGGCGGGGCTGCTCGACGGCCGCCGCGCGACCACCCACTGGCGGCTCGCCGGCCTGCTCGCCGAGCGCCACCCCGAGGTCGAGGTGGACCCGTCGGTCCTGTTCGTCGACGAGGGGCGGGTGCTGACCTCGGCCGGCGTCGCGGCCGGGCTGGACCTGTGCCTGCACCTGGTGCGCCGCGACCTCGGCGCGGCGGTGGCGGCCGACGCGGCGCGGGCGATCGTCATGCCGCCGCAGCGCTCCGGCGGGCAGGCGCAGTTCATCGAGCACCGCGACCCCGACCGCGACCCCGACGACCTCACGCCGACGCTGCGCTGGGTCGAGGACAACCTCGACCGGCCGCTGTCGCTGGCCGACATCGCGGCGCAGGCGGCCATCAGCACCCGCAGCCTGTCCCGCCGGTTCCGCGCCCGCACCGGCACCACACCGCTGCGCTGGGTGCTGGACCGGCGCGTGCAGCGGGCGAGGGAACTGCTGGAGACCACCACCCTGTCGGTGGACCGGATCGCGCGCACGGCGGGGTTCGGCTCGACGGAGGCGCTGCGGCACCACTTCGCCCGGCAGGTCGGCACCACGCCCGGGGCCTACCGGGCGGCGTTCCAGCAGCCCTGACGGCGCGATGCCGACCAGGGGCGGCCCCTACGGCTGCGGGCTCGGCAGCAGGTCCGGGAACCGGGGCACGCCCAGCAGCACGCCCTCCCGCGGTATCCAGAGGCGCTTGGTGACCCGCAGGATCATGGACACCTCGGCGTGGACCACCGCGTCCACCCCCGCGAGCTGGTCGTCCAGGAAGTCGGCCAGCGCCGGTTCGTCCTGGAACACCGCCTGGCACAGCAGGCTCGACGTGCCGGCGACCCTGGCCAGGTAGCGGGTGCCGCCGTACCGGGTGAGCGCGTCGGCGACGGCGGTCGCGTGGCCGAACTGGGTGCGCAGGCCCAGGATGGCCTCCGTCCGGTAGCCGAGCGCGCCGGGCTCGACGTCGACGCGCGGCTGGAGCAGCCCCTCGTCCAGCAGGTTCAGCACCAGGCGGCGGGCCCTCGGCTGGGTCATGCCCAGGGCGCGGGCCAGGTCGGCGTAGGCCATCCGCGCGTCGACCCGGAGCAGGGTGACCGCGGTGCGCTCCTCCTCCGACAGCGGGCGCGGGCGCTGCGCGAAGTCCGGCAGCGGCCGGGCCAGCGCGGCCCGCTGGGCGCCGGTCAGCCGGGGCAGCCGCCAGGAGGACGCCTTGCGCACCACGCGCAGCTCGATCTCGCTGCGGGTGGCGATGATGCCGGGCACGGCGGGCAGCCGGGAGGTCAGGAACTCGGCGCGCTCGCCCCGGCCGGGCACGGCGGTGCAGTACACGCCCGCGCTGCCCGCCGTCGTGCAGCAGAACACCACCTCGGGCATGGCGGTCAGGGTTTCCGCCACCTGGTGGATCAGCCTCGGCTCGGTCCTGATCCAGCTGTGTATCCGGGTGCCCTCGGACACCAGCGACCGGTGCACCTCGCACACGAACCGCAGGACGCCCGCCTCGGTCATCCGCTCGACCCGCCTGGCCACGGTCCGGCCGGTGCTGCCGAGCACCTCGGCCACCCGGTCGAACGCGGCGCGCGGGTCGAGCTGGAGTGCGGCGATGATGTCCAGGTCCACGTCGTCCAGAGCGGCTTCGCTCTCGGCGGGTCGCGCCGCAGTCACCATGCGTCGATCCTAGAGGTCGGAAGGTGCGTCGGATTAGAACGATCTAGAACAAGCCATTGACGCAATTGAACGCGAGTGGTTCTGTATGCGTCCATATCGTACGGACCATCCCAGGAGGACTGCATGGCGGGAACGCGGACGCGAGAGCGGGAACCTGCGCTGCTGCGCTTCCTCGGCGTGGTGGAGCGGGCGGGCAACCGGCTACCCGACTCGTTCTGGCTGTTCTGGATCCTCAGCGCCGTGCTGCTGGTGGTCAGCCGGCTCGCCGAGGGCGCCACCGCCACCGCGCCCGGCCAGGGCAAGCCCGTGGTGGTCCGGAGCCTGCTGTCCGGCGAGGGGCTGCGCGGCATGATCGGGGACGCGGTCGACAACTTCGTGTCGTTCCCGCCGCTCGGCCTGATCATCGTGGTGATGTTCGGCGTCGCGCTGGCCACCGAGACCGGCCTGCTGCACGCCCTGCTGCGGGCGAGCATCGTCAAGGTGCCCGCCGGCTGGCTGACCTTCGCGCTGGCGTTCACCGGCATGACCGCGCACGTGCTCGGCGACAGCGCCTACGTCGTGCTGGTCCCGCTCGGCGGCGTCATCTTCCACATCCGGGGCCGCAACCCGGTCCTCGGCGTGGTCGTGGCGTTCGTGTCGATCTCGGCGGGCTACGACGCCAGCCCGCTGGTCACGCCGACCGACACGCTGCTGTCCGGCCTGACCACCTCGGCCGCCCGGCTGATCGACCCGACCTACGTGGTGTCGCCGCTCGCGAACTACTTCTTCGCCATCGCCTCGGCCGTGGTGCTGTCCGGGGTGATCACCCTGGTCACCGAGAAGGTGCTGGTCCGCCGGGCCGCCGCGCTGACGCCGGACACCCCGCCCGCCGACGACGTGACCGCCTCGGTGGCGCTGGGCGCGGACGAGCGGCGCGGGCTGCGGCACGCGGGCGTCGCCGTCGCCGCGGTGCTGGCCGCGTGCGTGGCCGCGCTCGTCCCGGCCGGCTCGCCGCTGCGCGGCGAGGGCGGTGGCATCCTGAACTCGCCGCTGCTCAAGGACGTCGCGGTGGTGATCTTCGTGGTGTTCTTCGTCGCCGGGCTGGCCTACGGCCGGGCGGTCGGCAAGGTCCGCACCTCCGGCGACGTGCCGAGGCTGATGGCCGACGGCACCCGGCCGCTCGCGCCCGTGCTGGTGCTGTTCTTCGCGATCTCGCAGTTCCTGGCCTACTTCAAGTGGACCAACCTCGGCCCGTACCTGGCCATCAAGGGCGCGAGCGTGCTCCAGGGCGCGAACATCAGCACCCCGCTCCTGCTGCTCGGCATGATGCTGGTGGTCACCTTCATCAACCTGGTCGTGACCAGCGGCTCCGCCCAGTGGGCGCTGGTCGGCCCGATCTTCGTGCCGATGCTGATGCTGCTGGGCGTCTCGCCGGAGCTGAGCCAGGCCGCCTACCGCATCGCCGACTCGTGCACCAACGCGATCACGCCGATGAGCGCCTACTTCGTGATGACGCTCGGGTTCATGCGGCAGTACCGCAAGGACGTCGGCATCGGCACGCTCACCTCGATGACGCTGCCGGTGGTCGCCGCCCTGTTCGTGGTGTGGACGGCGCTGCTGATGGCCTGGTGGGGCCTCGGCCTGCCGCTCGGACCGGGGGTGCCGGTCCGATGAGCACCCCGCTGGAACTGCTGACCGCGCGCCGGCGCGACCTGGTCGACGACCTGGCCCTGCTGGTCGGCACCGAGTCGCCCAGCGACGACCGCGAGTGCCTGGACCGGATGGCCGCGCTGCTGGCGCGGTGGTCGCTCGACCGGCTGCCCGGCGCGACCGCGCGCAGGCAGGCGCACGGCGCGCTCGGCGACGTGGTGGAGGTGCTGGTCGAGGGCGCGACGCCGGACGAGGTGCTGGTGCTCGGGCACTACGACACCGTGTGGCCGCGCGGCACCCTGGACGAGTGGCCCTTCGCCGTCGCCGACGGGATCGCCACCGGGCCGGGCGCGTTCGACATGAAGGCCGGCCTGGTGCAGGCCGTGTGGGCGGTGGCCGCGCTGCGCGACCTCGGCGTGCCCGCGCCGACCGTGCGGTTCCTGTTCACACCGGACGAGGAGATCGGCAGCAAGGCGTCCCGGCCGGTGATCGAGCGGGCCGCGCGCGGGGCCGCCGCCACCCTCGTGCTGGAACCCGGCGTGGCCGGCCGGGTGAAGACCCGCCGCAAGGGCATCGGGCTGTTCCACGTCGACGTGCGCGGGGTCGAGGTGCACGCCGGGCTGGACCCGGAGAAGGGCGCGAGCGCCGTGACGGCGCTGGCCGAGGTCGTGCTCGCGCTGCGCGACGTCGCCGCGCCGGACCGGGGCACCACCGTCAACGTGGGCGTGATCAGCGGCGGCACCCGGACCAACGTGGTCGCCGGGCACGCGCGGGCCGAGGTGGACGTGCGGGTGGCCACCGAGGACGAGGCGCGCCGGGTCGACCGGGCGCTCGCCGCGCTCCGGCCGACCGACCCGAGGGTGGAGCTGGTGGTGGGCGGCGACTGGAACCGCCCGCCGATGAACCCGCACCCCGGCAGCGTCGAGCTGCTGGGCCGCGCGCGGGCGGTGGCCGCCGGGTACGGCCGCGAGCTGGGCGAGGTCGCGGTGGGCGGCGCGAGCGACGGCAACTTCGTGTCCGCCGCGGGGTGCCCGGTGCTGGACGGCCTCGGCGCGGTGGGCGACGGCGCCCACGCCCGGACCGAGCACGTGGTGCTCGACGGGATGCCGTACCAGGCGGCGCTGGTGGCGGGGCTGCTGGCGGACCTCGCCGCGCGCCCGATCGCGTGACGGTCCCCGGGTGCGGCGGGGCGGTCCACCCCCACCGCACCCGGACCGCCGCGGCTCAGCGCGCCGCCCCGTCGACCGGCCGCCTCGCCGCCCGCACGACGGCCGCGGCCCTGGCCACCAGCACCGCCGCGCACCCCACCGCCGCCACCGCGAGCAGCACCACGAACGTCGGGTACAGGTAAGGGACCTGCCGCCACGACACGTCACGACCCCGGTAGAGGAAGCCCACCACGCGGTGGACCGTGACGAGGAGCAGCAGCGGCAGCGCGAGCGGCACCAGGCGGACCACCGCCCACGGCGCCGACCGGCGGCGGGTGGCCCACCGCCGCGAACGACGCGCACCGCGCCACGTCGCCACGCCGACGACCACCGCCGCCCCGAGCAGCACCGCGTCGACGACGGCGGGCCACGGGTCACCGGCGGGCGGCGGTTCCCGGCCCTCGATCGCCGCGATCAGGCGCTCGGCGATCGCTTGGGCGTCCCCGTGCTGCAACCCCGTGTTCGCCATGACGGCGACGCCGTGGCCGGACGCCGGCAGCAGCGCCTGGTAGGCGGTCGACGTGAACAGGTCGCCGCTGTGGTGGACCAGCGGCGCGCCGGACGCGGTGGTGCCCACGAACCAGCCGAGCCCGTACGACTTCGCCGCCCCCGAGGGCGTGTGCGTGGCCGCGATCCCGTCCGGGGTGGCGATCGACGTGCCGTTCGCGCCGCGCCCCCCGTTGTTCTGGGCGATCAGCCACGCCGCCATGTCACGCGCGGTGCTGAGCACGCCGCCGGAACCGTTGCCGAAGGCGGGCGGCTCGGGCACGGCCAGCGGCACGCCCAGCACCCGGACGTGGCCGCGCGCGCTCGGCGGCAGGTCCCGCTCGGTGTCGCCGGTGCCGCTGCCGGTCATGCCCAGCGGGTCGAACACGTTGCGGCGCAGGTACTCCGCGAACGGCACGCCGCTGACCACCTCCACCAGGCGCGCGGCGACCTGGAAGTTCGGGTTGTGGTACCGCCAGGTGCTGCCGGGCGCGTCGGCCAGCCCGGCCTCGCGCATCGACGCCACCGCCTCGCGCAGGGTGTGCACCGCCGGTCCGCTGAACGGCGTCGAGGTGGTGTCCGACATGCCGGAGGTCTGGTCGAGCAGCTGCCGCACGGTGATCGCGCCCGCGCGCGGGTCGGCCATCGTGAACTCGGGCAGGTGCGCCTGGACGGGGTCGTCGAGGCCGATGCGCCCGCGTTCCGCGAGTTGCAGCACGGCCAGCGCCGTGAAGGACTTGCTGACCGACGCCACCGCCAGCGTGGTGCGCTCGGTGATGGCGTCGCCGCCGGGCGTGCGGCCGTACCCGGCCGCGTGGACGACGGTGTCGCCGCGGGTGACGGCGACCGCCGCGCCCGGCAGCGCGACCTCCTCTCGGTACCGCTCCACAATGGAGTCGACGGCGGCGGCGTCGACCGCGGTCGGCGACCCGACGGGGTCGAGCACCGATGCGGTGAGGGCCAACGTGGTCAGGATCGTCGTGAACACGGTCGGAGCGTGGCCCACCGGCGGTCGACCGGACATCGGACCGTGGTCCGAGTTCCGGCGCGCGACGCCCGGTTACCGTGTCGTCATGGCACGAGTGGCGAGACCCGGCCCCCTGGTCCTGGCGGTCGCCGACGCGGTGGCCGCGGTCGCGGTCCTGGCGGCGGCGGTGCTCCGCGCGCCGCAGGCGAACCCGGCCGTCTGGGTGGTGGCCGCGGCGCTCGCCGTCCCCCTCGCCGCACGGCGGCTCGCACCCGCCGCAGTGCTGTCCACGACCACCGCGGCGGGTGTGGTCGCCGTCGTCGTCGGCATCGGCGGTGAGGTCGCGGCGCTGGCCGTGGCGTGGGCGCTCTACCCGGTCGGCCTGTCCTCGGCCCGGCCGGGCGCGGTGGGCGTCGTCGGCGCGGTGGCCTGCGTGTCGGCGGCCGGGCTCGCGGTGGCGTCCTCGCCCGCGCTGCCGGTCTTCCCGGCCGCGCCGGGCACCGAGTCGTTCGACACGGCACCGGTGACCGCGCTGCTCTACGGCGTGGTGGTCATCGGCGGGTCCTGGGCGGTGGCCGCGGTGGTCCGCACCCGCCGGCGGCAGGACGCCGAACTCGCCGAGGCGCGCACCGGTCGCGCGGTGGCGGAGGAGCGGCTGCGCATCGCGCGGGACGTCCACGACGTCGTCGGGCACAACCTGAGCCTGATCGCGATGAAGGCCGCCGTCGCCAACCACGTGGCGGCGAGCCACCCCGACGAGCGGGAATCGGCCCTGCGCGTCATCGAACGGGTCAGCCGGTCCGCTTTGGACGACGTCCGCGCCGTGCTCGGCGGGCTGCGCGAGCCGGCCGCGCCCGCCGTGGAGCTGGGCCGCCTGGTCGACGACGCGCGGGCGGCCGGTGTCGCCGTCACCTTCGACGGGGCCGACCTGGCGGAGGTGCCGCCCGCCGTGCGCGTGTCGGCCTACCGCATCGTCCAGGAAGCCCTGACCAACGTCCGGCGGCACAGCCACCCGCCGCGGTGCCACGTGGCCGCCGAGGTCGAGGGCGACCGCCTCGTGCTGTCCATAGTGGACGAAGGTGTCGCGACGGGCCCGGTCGGCGCGCCGGGGCACGGGCTGCTCGGCATGCGGGAACGCGTCGCGCTGCACGGGGGTTCGCTGCACACCGGCGCGACGCCCGGCGGCGGGTTCGCCGTCCGGGCCGCGCTCCCGCTCGACGGGGCGGCGCACCGTGCCGGGTGACCCGATCCGCGTCCTGCTCGCCGACGACGAGCCGCTGTACCGCGCCACCGTCCGGCTGCTGCTGGCGGCGGAGCCGGGGATGACCGTGGTCGCGGAGGCGGGCACCGGGCGGGAGGCGTGCGCGCTGGCCGCGCGGCACGCCGTCGACGTCGCGGTGGTGGACGTCCGGATGCCCGACTGGGACGGGATCACCGCCACCGAGCACCTCACGGCGCTGCCCGAGCCGCCGAAGGTGCTCGTGCTCACCACGTTCGACCTCGACCAGGCCGTCTACGAGGCGCTGCGCGCGGGCGCGAGCGGCTTCCTGCTCAAGGACGTCGCGCCGCGCCGCCTGCTCGACGCCGTCCGCTCGGTCGCGGCCGGCGAGGCGCTGCTCGCGCCCAGCGTCACCGGGCGGCTGATCGCGCACTTCCTCGACGCGCCGCGCCGCCCGCGCCGGGCCCTCGACGGCGTCACGCCGCGTGAACGGGAGGTGCTGGGTTTGATCACGCGCGGCCTGTCCAACGCCGAGATCGAACAGCACCTGCACCTGAGCCGCCACACGGTCAAGACGCACATCGGCCACCTGATGGCGAAACTCGCCGCCCGCGACCGGGCGCAGCTGGTCATCGCCGGCTACGAGGCCGGGCTGGCCGACGAGTGAGGCGCCGGCCGCCTCCTGCGCCGGGCCGACCACGCCGAGCCCGGTGGCCACCGGACCGCACCGACACCGGCGACCGCGCCGACCACCACGACCCGGACCGGCCCGCCGACCGGGCCGTCCGAGGTCAGGGCACCGCCCGACCCCGCGAGGCCGCCTTCTAGGCTGACCGCATGATCTTCTACACCGACGCCGAGAGCCGGGCTCTCCGCATGGCCGTCTTCGGTGCGATGGTGCTGGTGTCCCACGCCGACCCCGGTCCCGTGATCGAGGAGCGCCACGCCGGCCTCCGCGCCCTGTCCCACCTCTCGCCGGACCTGCGCGGCGTCCTCCAGGCGTCCCGCGTGGACCTCTCGGGGCTGTCGGAGGCGGAGCTGGAGGAGCAGGTCCTGGGCGCGCTCCGGACGTCGATGAAGATCCTCGCCGCGAAGTCGCCCGTCGACGCCGCCACGTTCCCGGACGCCGTCGCGGCGATCTGCCACGAGGTGGCGGTCGCCGACGGCCAGGTGGCCGAGGTCGAGACCGCGGTCATCGCGAAGGTGCGGGCCGCGCTGGGCGGCTGACGCGCGCGAGCCCGCCCCGGTGGTCACCAGACGGCGACGGCCAGCACCACGAACCCCTTGTCGGTCGCGGTCAGGTCGGCGTACTTGACCCGCAGCCAGGCGTGCTTGCCCTCGGAGGTGAGGAAGCAGTACTGGCCGCCGACCGTGGGGATGACCTCCTTCGCGCGGTCGAGGTCGTCGGCGATGAGCTGCGCGCACCGGGACTCCGCATTGGCGTCGGGGCCCTCGTCCGGGTAGAAGACGCCCTGACTGCTCTGCATGAAGTTGAACCGCTCGAGGTAGAGGTCGGCGCCGCCGGTCGGGCCGTCGGTCCGCTGCCCCTTCTCCGCACCCGATTCGAGGTCGATCCCGGTGCCGCGGTCCAGGCGCACCTCGCGCGCGGCCGGTCCACCGGCCTTCGGCGCGGTGGCGGACGCCGCCGCGGTCGGCGTGACCCGCCTCGGCGAAGTGCCGGGGGTGCCCGTCGTGCCCGCCGCCCCCGGTGTCTCCGGCGTGGGCGAACCCGACAGCCTGGCGGACGCGCCGACCAGGGCGACCACGGCGATCAGCACGATCGCGCTGGTCAACGCGACGGCGACGATCGTGAGGGCGACGACGCCGCGCCGGTCGTGGCGGTCGCCGGTCTCCAGTCGTGCCACCGAGCCCGCCAGCACGGCGGTACCCGCGTCACCGGACATGTCGTTCCGGGTCGCGGCCTCGGGCGGTGGCGTGTTCTGGTCGATTCGGGGATCGTCGTGCCTCGCGCGGAAGCCCGCTACGCAATAGTGCGGCTCCACCGGGGCCGCGATCGCCGGTCGCACCGCCCGGTGGCGAGGTGACGCCGCCGGGCCACCCGGCCGCGAGAGCCGGCCCCGCCACGTCGGCGGAGTCCGCGAACGCCCGTCGATCGGCACCTGTGCCGGCCGTTTGCGGGCGTTTACCGTGTGTGGATCACACCACGGAGGTGGCATGTACCACTCACGGGTTCGTCGGGGGCGCAGGCGCCCTGTCCTCCTGCTGACCGCCCTGTTGTCGGTCGCCGCGCTGGCCGCGGGCAACGCCGGCGCGGTCGCCGCACCGCCCTCCGGGCCGGAGCACCCCTGGCAGTACGACCACTGGCCGCGCCAACAGCCCTGGCAGGAGGGCCGGGACACCGCGCGCGTGGCCGCGCGGGCCGGCTTCCCCGGCCCGATCGACCCGCAGAACTGGGTCAACCCGGACCACATGACCTGGGAACGGGACTACCGCAAGGTCCCCGGCACCAACTGGGCCGACCCGTCGGTCAAGGGCTCGGTCCGCACCTTCAAGGGCGCGCTGGTGCTGCTGGACTACCCGAACCAGCCGTTCGTCGTCACGCAGCCGAAGGCGTCGACCGTGTTCGGCAACCCCAGCGCCGAGGCCCACGACGTGCCCCGCGACCAGGTCGCGCGGTTCTACCAGGACTTCCTCAACAAGCCCAACGCGCTCAACCGCGGCCACACCGTCCACGAGTACTGGATGGAGGACTCCGGCGGGCGCTACGGCGTCGACCTGACCGCGTTCGGCCCGTACACCATGCCGGGCAAGGACCACGAGTACGCGATGGAGTTCCAGTCGGGCACCGGCTGCCCGGCGGGCGACCGGTGCGACCGCGACATCCGCACCGACGGCCGCGCCGCCTGGGTCGCCGACGTCGGGTCCGGGGTGCCCGCCGGGTTCGACTTCGTCTACTTCCTATCCGCCGGCCAGGACGAGTCCGGCACCTGGCAGGAGTTCGGGACGATGAAGTTCCCGACCAAGGAGGACGTGCCCGACGAGTTCGGCCCGCCCGACCCCGCGCTGCCGAACTGGTCGCGCACCCGGTACGTCGACTGGACGTCGTGGGCGTCCGGCTCCGCGATCTGGCCCAACGCGGGCGACGGCTCGTCCACCCAGGCGGAGAGCTCCGGCCAGGGCGTGTACGCGCACGAGCTGAGCCACCTGCTGGGCATCGGCGACAACTACAACAACCCGTACGGCAACCCGCCGCGCCGCGCCTACACCGGGATCTGGGACATGCTGTCGCGCGGCTCGTTCAACGGACCCGGCGGCCCGCACTCCCGCTGGGTCATCCCGGCGACCGCGGGCGGCTCGATGGGCGCGCAGCACGTGCTGCGCAACAAGATCAAGCTCGGCATCGTGGACGAGCGCAACGTGCTCCGCCTGTCCCGCGAAGCCCTCGCCGAGTCCGGCACGGTGGTCGCGCGGATCACCGCGCGGACCGTGCAGCCCGGACCGGACGGGCTGTCCGGCGTCAACGTCGAGCTGAAGACGGGCGACCTCTCCCCCGCCTGCGACATCCGCACCGACCCGCTGTGCGACGGCGGCGGCTACCAGAACTACACGGTCGAGGTCGTGGACCGGATGGGCGCGGACTCGTTCACCCCGGACGCGGGCGTGCTGCTCGCCAAGACCAAGAACGAGGACCGCGCGCCGTTCGCGTGGGTGGTCGACGCCAACCCGCAGGACATCGGCATGACCGACTACGTCCTGCCGGACGGGCGTCGGGTGCCCATCACGATCGGCGACTACCGGCAGCTGTCGGACGCCCTGTTCCACGCCGGCACGAACTCCGGCAGCGAGTACGAGTACGTCGACCAGGCCAACCGCCTGCACTTCTACGTGCTGGACGTCCAGCGCGACCGCGAGGGCGTCCTGTCCTACACGGTCGCCATCCGGTCGCTCGACGGCGCGGGCCCGCAGCGGCGGGGCGTGCGGGTCCTGCCGACCGCCGGCCGGACCGGGTCGGACGGCGTCGCGACCTGCCGGTTCCCGCTGGTGAACACGGGTCGCGCGGCCAAGCCGGCCGGGGAGCACCCGGAGGACGTGGCCCGCTACCTCGACGGCGACGTGTACCGCGTGTCGGCCACGGCGGAGGGGCGCGGCTGGGCGGTCTCCGTGCCCAACGCGCTCACCACGGCGAAGTTCGGCCACGGGGTCGAGGTCCCGGTGCACGTGAAGCGGGACGGCGGCGCGCCGCTGACCAAGGTGACGTTGAAGGCCACGTCGGAGAGCGATCCGACGAAGACGGCGACGTCGACGTGCATGGTGTTGGGGCGGTGAGGGTCCGGGAGCGGGGAGCTGAGGCGGGAGCGCGAGCAGGGAGGGACAAGAGCTGTGTTTGATTGGCCGCGACTTCGTCGCGGCGGCTCGGCCGCCCTGTGGTCGGGCCATCACGCCTGATTTCCCGCCGATCGGAAAGCGTGATCGGCGGGAAATGAGGCGTGACAGCCCGACGGCGGCCTCGCGGCGCGTGCTAGCGGGGGGAAGAGGGAAGGAGAGGGAAGGGGAAGAGAGGTGAGAGGGGAATCAGGGGTGAGAGGGGAATCAGGGGTGGGAGGGGTGGGTGGGTTAGGCGGTCCACCACTTTTGGTGTAGTTGGCCGTTGGGGGTGCGGATGAAGACGTGTTCGTGGTTGGCGTTGAAGCTGCCGACGGCCGGCGTCGCGTCGAGCACCGCGCCGTCGTTGTGGCGCTGCCAAGCACCCCACCGCGTGCCGTCCCAGGACAACTGCCACAAAGCCCCGTCACCGCCCCGGACGTACACGTTGGCCACACCGCCACCACGCGCCACCGTCGCCGGCGCGTCGACGAAGCCCGGTGACGGCCGGCCCAGCGACGCCCAGGAAGACCATCCACCGGTCCGGGTCCAGTACTTCTGGTGGAGCAGGCCGTCGGTACCTCGGGCGAAGAGCTGTTCGTGGTCCGCGCCGAAGGAGCTCACGGCGACGGCGGAACCGAGCGCGAACCCGTCGTTGTGGCGCTGCCAGGCACCCCACCGCGTGCCGTCCCAGGAAAGCTGCCACAAGGCTCCATCACCACCGCGTACGTACACGTTGGCCACACCGCCACCACGCGCCACCGTCGCCGGCGCACCCACGAAACCCACCGACGGCCGGCCCAACGAACCCCAGGCACTCCAGCCGCCGGCGAGCGTCCAGTACTTCTGGTGTAGCTGGCCGTTGGGGGTGCGGATGAAGACGTGCTCGTGGTTGGCGTTGAAGCTGCCGACGGCCGGCGTCGCGTCGAGCACCGCGCCGTCGTTGTGGCGCTGCCAGGCACCCCATCTCGCTCCGTCCCAGGAAAGCTGCCACAAGGCTCCATCACCACCCCGCGCGTACACGTTGGCCACACCGCCTCCACGCGCCACCGTCGCCGGCGCACCCGCGAAACCCACCGACGGCTGACCCAACGAACCCCACGCACTCCACTGGCCCAACCGGGCTGCGGGTGGCTCGGCGGCGGCGATCCCACCGCCCGCCGACAGCACGAGCACGGCCGACAGCACCGATCCGATCCGGGTACCGAGTCGCATGTTCCCTCCTCATCGGGTTCCGATCACCTCATCGTGGCGGACCGGGCCCTATTCCGACATCGTGGAATCACCGTCCGCGACCGAGTCGGCACCCGGCGTGGTGGGACCGACGCGCGCCCGGCCACCGGAGGGTCCGCCGGCACAATCCCGAACCATCCGAAGAGGACGGCAGGGGGTCGTGTGAAGTACCTGATGATGATCTACGGCAACGAAGAGGTCTGGAACAGCGTCGACGCCGACCGGTTCGCGGAACTGGTGGCCGAGGTCGACTCGTTCCACGCCGCGCTGCTGGAGTCGGGTGAGCTGGTCGACTCGCGCGGGCTGGTGGACCGCCCTCGTTCGGTGCGGTTCGCGGGCGGCGCGCCGGTGATCACCGACGGTCCGTACCTGGAGGCAAAGGAGCACGTCGGCTCCTACTTCGTGGTCGACGTGGAGAGCCAGGAGCGCGCGGAGGAGATCGCGCTGTCGTACCCGGCCCTGCGCCACGGCCGGGGGCTGGGCGGCGGCGTCGAGGTGTGGCCGCTGATGGACCAGGGCGGCGACGACCGTTGACCTCCGACGAGCCGGTCGAGCACCTCGTGCGCACGCTCGCGCCGCGGGTGCTCGGCACCCTCGTCCGCCGCCACGGCGACTTCGCGCGGTGCGAGGACGCCGTCCAGGAGGCGCTGATCGACGCCGCCGGCACCTGGGCGCGCGACGGCGTCCCGGAACACCCACTGGGGTGGCTCACCACGGTCGCCGCGCGCCGCTACGTGGACCAGGTGCGCTCCGACGCCGCGCGCGAGCGCCGGGAGCAGGCGGTGTTCGACGCCGTGCCGCGCGACGACCTGCTCGCGCCGCCGCCGGACGCCGAGCCGGCGCGCGACGACCTGCTGGAGCTGCTGTTCCTGTGCTGCCACCCGGCCCTGACCGCGCCCGCGCAGATGGCCCTCACCCTGCGCGCGGTCGCCGGGTTGACGACGACCGAGATCGCCGCCGCGTTCCTCGTGCCCGACAAGACGATGGGTCAGCGGATCTCGCGCGCCAAGCAGCGGCTGCGGGAGGCGGGTGCGCGCTTCGCGCTGCCGCCCGACCACGAGCGCGGCCCCGCGCTCGGCGTGGTGCTGCACGTGCTGTACCTGCTGTTCAACGAGGGTTACAGCGCGGGCTCGGGTACCCGGTTGCGCCGACCTGACCTGACCGGGCAGGCGGTGCGGCTGACCCGGCGACTGCACCGGCGGCTGCCCGACTCCGGCGAGACCGCCGGGCTGCTCGCGCTGATGCTGCTGACCGAGGCGCGCGGCGCGGCCCGCACCGGGCCGGACGGCATCCTGGTCCCGCTGGCCGAGCAGGACCGGTCGCGGTGGGACCGGGCGGCGATCGCCGAGGGCGTCGACCTGGTGACGCGCAGCCTGTCCGCGCACCCGGTGGGGCCGTACCAGGTGCAGGCGGCGATCGCGGCCGTGCACAGCGAGGCGGCCTCCGCCGAGGACACCGACTGGCCGCAGGTGCTCGCGCTGTACGACGTGCTGGAGCACTTGGCGCCCAGCGCGGTCACCGCGCTCAACCGGGCCGTCGCGCTCGGTGAGGTGCGTGGTCCCCGCGCCGCCTTGGAGGTCGTCGCGGAACTCGAGGGCGGTGTGCTCGCCGGCCACCACCGGCTGTTCGCCGTGCGCGGCCACCTGCTCGAACGGGCGGGCGACCGGGCCGCCGCGGCCGAGGCGTTCCGCGCGGCGGCGCGGCTGGCGGGCAACGTGCCCGAGCAGCGCTTCCTGCGGCTGCGGGCGGCGCGCTGCGCGTCCGGCGGGTGAGTGCGGGCAGCCGCGGGAAAAAATTCCGGGGATCGGGGTAGAAATCCGGTCGTCGGCTCCGATCCCCTCCCGAGCGAGCCCGTCGGGCCTCGCCAGGAGGAAGGACGCAGCACGATGACCAAGGTGACCGCACAGCTCTCGGTGTCCCTCGACGGCTGCTACGCGGGACCCCGCCACGAGGGCGGCGACTGGATGGGCTCGGCGGAGGCCGCGAAGTTCTTCCGCGTGACCCGCTGGGCGGTCGAGGCGATGGCGTGGCGGGAGCGGCACGGCCTCGCCGGCGGCGAGCAGGACGTCGACTCCGACGTCATCCGCGAGTCGTTCGAGGCCGCCGGGGCGTACGTCATGGGCAGGCGCATGGCCGACGGCGGTGAGGAGCCGTGGGGCGAGGAGCCGCCGTTCCGCGCGCCCGTGTTCGTCGTGACCCACCGGCCCCGCGCGACGCTGACGCGCCGGGGCGGCACCAGCTTCACCTACGTCACCGACGGCGTCGCGAGCGCGGTCGCGCGGGCGAAGGCCGCCGCCGGCGGCAAGGACGTCGCGATCGCGGGCGGCGGGAGCCTGGTGCGCCAGGTGCTCGCGGCGGGCCTGCTGGACGAGCTGGAGCTGCACGTCGTGCCGGTCGTGCTCGGCGACGGGATGCGACTGCTGGACGGCGACCTCGGCCTGGGCGACCGGGAGGGCGTCGAGCTGACCCCGACCAGGGTCCTGCACAGCCCCGGCGTCACGCACATCCGCTACCGCGTCGACGGCCGCGCCCCGCTCGTGCCGGCCGAACCGACGAGCTGAGCCGCGAGGTACTGAGCGGGGCGCGAACGCCCGCCGTCGACCCGGCGCCGGCGGGCGTGCCTCAGCGGCGCGCCGGTTTGCGCGCCTCGATGAGGAAGCGGCGGGAGTGGGCGACGAACGGGCCGTCGGCCTGGATGCGCTCGTGGAGCGCCGCCAGCCGGTCGCGGTACTTCTCGACGGTGAAGTCCGGGACGAACCAGATCACCTTGCGCAGGAAGTAGACCATCGCGCCGACGTCGAGGAACTCCATCCTCAGCTCGGCGGTCCGCAGGTCGACGACCTCCAGGCCCGCCGCCTCGGCGCCGGCCCTCGCCGGCTCGGGCTCCCGGCCGCTCCTCCCCAGCGGCCGGGGGCCGAGGAAGAAGTCGTAGACCTCGTGGCCGCTGTCCGGGCCGACCTGCTGGGAGAGGTAGTGGCCACCCGGCGTCAGCACGCGGGCGACCTCGGCCCAGTGGACGGTCACCGGGTGCCGGCTGGTGACCAGGTCGAAGGCCCCGTCCGCGAACGGCAGCGGCGACGCCTCCTCGGCGGCGACCACGACGACGCCCTTGTCCCGCAGGTTCTCCTGCGCCCGCGCGAGGTTCGGCGGCCAGGACTCGGTGGCGGCCATGCCCCGTGCCGCGCGCTGCGGGACACCCGCCAGGACCTCGCCGCCCCCGGTCTGGACGTCCAGGCTCATCGCGGCCCGACCGATCCGCTCACCCATCAACCGCTGGTAGCCCCACGGTGGCCGCTCCTCGGTCGCGCGACCGTCGAGCCAGGAGAAGTCCCAGCCGCTGACGTCGACCGCGTCGGCCTCGGCGATCAGTTCCTCGAAACTTCTGCCCATGACCGGACATCATGGGGTATCGACGGCGGTGCGCCGAACCACCGTGCCCGCCCACCGGACCGGCCGGGCGCTGGACCCCGATCAGACCGCGGCGGGGTCGGCCATCCCGTCGGCGGCGCGGCTGCCCGCGCCCGGTGCGCGGTCGGCGGTGGGCGGACCGGCGGGGAAGGCGGCGGTGGTGAGGGCGCGGTGCAGTTCGTGCGGTAGCGACCTGCCGGCCGCCGCGAAGAGGTCCGGGTAGAGCGCCGGGCCGGTGTTGACGTCGATGACGATCGGGCGGCCCTCGTGGTGGATGACGTCCAGGCCGAGCAGCGGCAGGTCGAACGCGCGCTGGGCGCGGAGGGCCAGCGCGGCGTGGGCGGCGGGCACCTCCCGGTGCTCGACGGAGCCGCCACCGCGCTCCGCGTCGTAGACCTTCCAGGCGGAGTCGTTCCACCGCACGTGGCGGTCCGCGCCTTTCCGGAACCCGTACATCACCTGCTGCCCCGCCAGGGTGATGCCCAACCACTCGTCCGGGTCATTGGGGTAGAACCGCTCCAGCAGGTAGCCGCGCGCCGGCGTGGACGACGGCACGCCGCGCGACCGGCCCTCGGCGGTCTCCGCGTCGAGGTAGCCCACCACGTCCCGCAGGGTGGTGAAGCTGTCGACCAGCAGCACGCCCCAGCCGAAGCAGCCGCGGCGGGGCTTGAGGACGGCGTGCCCCCACTCCTCGATCGCGGGGGCCGCCGCGTCGAGGTTGCGCTGGCTGACCAGCACGCTGTCCGGCACCGCGACGCCGGCGCGGGCGAGGGTCAGCGACGCCCAGTGCTTGTCGAACGCGACGGCGACCCGCTCGGGGTCCGGGACGACCACCGTGTCCCGCTTCAGCGTCAGCAGCGCGTCGAGGTCGTAGCTGCCCGGTTTGCGGGCGAAGTCGACGTGCCAGAGGTAGGCGTCCAGGTCGTTCAGGCACACGTCGCCGCAGTGGACGCGGCCCCGGCGGATGTGGGACTCGCGGAAGTCCAGGTCGTGGCGGAACTCGACACCGGGCATCCGCGCCAGCAGGCCCATCAGGGTGGCGTGGTCGTCCGGCGGGATGACACCCCCGGTCGGGGGCTCGCCGTCGGCGGGGTGGGCGGGCAGGCACGTACCCACCTTGAGCATCACACCACCTCCCGACAGGCGCCAACCCGGCACACCCCGAGGGGATGACACCACCCCCACCACTCATGCACGCCCACCGCGATATCACCCGAAAGACGACCCGCCCCAGGCAGGCACGCACGCCCCGCCGCTCCGCGCACCCCAGACCCCGCCGGCCCCACGCCGCGAGGCCGCCGTCGGGTTGTCGCGCCTCATTTCCCGCCGATCACGCTTTTCGATCGGCGGGAAATCAGGCGCGATGGCCCGACTTGATGGCGGCCGAGCCCGCCGTCTGCGGAGCAGCGGCAATCCAACACAGCCCGCCGCCTGCGGAGCAGCGGCGATTCAACGCAACCGCTCCCCGAAGTCCTCCTCCCAGAACTCCGTGACGCCGCGCGGCGACGTCCCTGCGTCGTCGCCGTTCCCGGCGGGCGGCGCGTCGACCTCGAACCGCCGGGCCTCCGCCGCGCGCAACTCCGCCCGGCGGATCTTCCCGGTCGGCGTCTTCGGGAGGTGGCCGGCGAATTCGAGTCGCCGCACCCACTGCTCCGGTGCCAGCCGCTCGCGCACGTGGGACAGGATCGCGCGTGCCGTGCCGGCGCCGGCGGAGTGGCCGGCGGCGCAGGTCACGTACGCCTTGGGCACCGCCTGCCGTCGCGGGTCGGGTGACGCCACCACGGCGACGTCGGCCACGGCTTCGTGCTCCAGCAGCACGTTCTCCAGCTCGAAAGGCGATATGCGCCGGCCGGACGACTTGAACACGTCGTCCGCCCGGCCGATGTAGGTGAAGTAGCCTTCGTCGTCGACGGTCGCGATGTCGCCGCTGTGGTAGTAGCCATCCCGCATCACCGCCGCGGTCTTCGCCGGGTCGTCGCCGAACCCGATCATCAACCCGAGCGGCCTCGACCGGTCGAGCGGGAGGCAGATCTCGCCCGACGTCCCCGGCGCGCCCGTCGTCTCGTCGAGGAGGGCGACCGAGTAGCCGGGCAGCGCCCGGCCCATCGACCCCGGTTTCACCGGCTGGCCGGGCGTGTTCCCGATCTGGGCCGTGGTCTCCGTCTGACCGTAGCCGTCGCGGACCGTGATGCCCCAGGCCGCCCGCACCCGCGCGATCACCTCGGGGTTCAGCGGCTCGCCCGCCGAGACGCACTCCCGCAGGCCGCCGACGTCGGCGGCCTTCAGGTCGGCCTGGATGATCAGCCGCCACACGGTCGGTGGCGCGCAGAACGTCGTCACACCGCAGCGCGCGATCACGTCGAACAGCCCCTCGACCGAGAACCGCTCGTGGTCGAGGACGAGCGCGGTCGCGCCGGCGTTCCACTGCGCGAAGGCGGACGCGTTCCGCCACCCCTGGCGACCCGACCCCGGCGAGGACACGGTGAGGTGGACGTCGCCCGGCCGCAGGCCCGTCCAGTACATCGTGGACAGGTGGCCGACGGTGTAGGACACGTGCGAGTGCTCGACCACCTTCGGCCGCGCGGTCGTGCCCGAGGTGAAGTAGCGCAGCAGCGGTGCGTCGGCCGGTGTCGCGCCGTCCGGCTCGAAGGAGGCGGGCGCGGTGGCGGAGGCGGCGTAGTCGTGCCACCCCGGCACCTCGTCACCGACCGCGATCCGGGTCAATTCCGCGGTGACCTCCCGGAACCGGCGCGACAGGTCCGGGTCGGCCTCCGCCGCCCGCGGTGCGCCCGCCCGGTCGAACCGGTCGCAGAGCGCGGACGCGGCCACGACGTGGCGCACCCGGCCCCGGACGACGTGGTCCGCGATCTCGTCGGCGTCGAGGGTGGTCATCGCCGGGATGATCACGACGCCGAGCTTCGCCGCGGCGAGCACGAGTTCCCACAGCGGGACCACGTTGCCCAGCAGGGTCAGCAGCACGTCGCCGCGCCGCACCCCGAGGTCGCGCAGCCAGCGGGCGACCTGGTCGCTGCGGGCCGACAGCCGCGCGTAGGACACGCGCACGTCCGGCTCGTCACCGACGATCCACAGGGCCGTGCGGTCCGGGTGCTCCGCGGCGACCACGTCGAACCAGTCGAAGGCCCAGTTGAACTCGGCAGGCCGTGGCCACCCGAAGCACCGCTTCGCCTCCTGGTAGTCCTCCCGGTGCCGAATCAGTGAGTCCCGCGCCGCGCGGAACTCCGCCGTGGCCGGTGAACCAGTTGGCCGCATGACGTCAACCTCCCGCTGTCGATCCAGTCGAACCGTGGAAACCGCTGTGGTGGTCGCGGAGCGCCGGGCGAACGAGGCGCGGGGCGAGGTCAGTGGCCGACGACGCCGGCGCGCGGTGGGATCGCGGTCCGGCGCAGCCGCGCGATCAGGACGATCATGAGCAGCATGAGCAGCGGCAGGACCACCATGCCCGCGCGCAACCCGAAGACCTGCGCCAGACCGCCGACGACCGGCGGGCCGACGAAGAACCCCGTGTACCCGATGGCGGTGACCTTGGCGATGGCCGACCCGGAGCGCGCCGGGTCCCGCGCGGCGCTGTGGCCGAAGACGACGGGCACGACGGCGGCCAGGCCGAGGCCCAGGACGACCGCACCGACCAGGCAGGTGGCATACGCTCCGGGCACGAGGACGAGCACCGCGCCGATCGCGGCGATCACGCCGCACCCGACCAGGAACCGGCCCGTCCCGACGCGGCGGTGCACGCCGTCCGCGGTCAGCCGCCCGGCGGTCATGCCGATCGCGAACGCGGTGATCCCGATCGCCGCGGCGGCGCCGTCGCTGCCGACGACGTCGCGCAAATACAGCGCGCTCCAGTTGTTCATGACGCCCTCGCCCATCATGGCGCAGAAGCACACCGCGCCGGGCAGCACGATCGCCGAGGTGGGGAACGACCGCCGCGCGCCGTCCGCCGCGCCGCGCCGCGCGGTGGACGGCGACGGCGCGTCCCGGAGCAGGCCGTGCACGGCGACCGCCGCGACCGACGCCGTCATCCCGGCGACCGCCGTGAAGTGCGCGGGCGTGCCGATCCGCGCGGAGATCGTCACCGCGCCGACCGCGCCGCCCGCCAGCGCGCCCACGCTGAACGCCGCGTGGAAGGACGTGAGGACCGGGCGGCCGTAGCCCCGTTCGACCAGGCTGCCCTGGGCGTTCATGGCGACGTCCAGGCCGCAGTTGCCCACGGCGAGCAGGAGCATCGCGGCGACCAGCGCCGGGAGCGCAGGCGCCAGCGCGACCAGGGGCAGCGCGGCCACGTACCACAGCATGGACGCGATCAGGACGGTGCGACTGCCCAGCCGCACCACCAGCCCGCCGACGACGAGGGGCGCGAGCACGACGCCGCTGTTGAACCCGACGAGCGCGATCGCGAGCTGCCCGTTGGACAGGGCGAGGTCGTCCCGGATCACGGGCACCCGGGCGGCCCAGGTGGCGAAGGCGAACCCCACGAGGAAGAAGATCGCCGCGGTCGACAGGCGGGCGCGCCGGAGCCCGCGCCGGTCACCGGTCGCGCGCCCGCCGGGAACCCGCACGGCCCCCGACGAGTCCGCGGGGACGGCCGCACCCACGGCGGGGTCCGCCGCGGTCGGCCGGGGGTCGGGGTGCCGGCGGGCAGGCACGTCGTCAGCCCTTCATCCCGTCACGCGCGAGCTTGACGAGGGCGTCGCGCTCCTCGACCAGCACCTTGTGCAGCGCCTCGGCGAACAGCTCCATCGTCCGCGCGGTGTTGGGCGGTCCCAGGGAGCTGAAGCTCTGCCCCAGGACGAGCCGACGCAGGCAGACGTCCTCCGCCACCGGGTAGTCCAGGTCGCGGTAGCTGTGGCCCGGTCGGGCGTGCCCGCACGTCCACGGGCAGCCCTTCCCGTAGCCGCGCAGCTCCTGGAAGAGGAGTTGCGCGGGCACCGGGCGCGGCTGCCAGCGCGCGATGCCCAACCCCTCGGCGGCGACGGCCTTCTCCACCGCGTCCCGGAAGACGTCGACCGGCAGGTCCAGGTCCAGCTCCTCCGGCTGGACCAGCAGCGGGTAGAAGAAGTACACGTGCGTCCGGTCGTCGGGCACGATCGGCGGCCGGATGCCGGGCACCTCCGCCAGCGCCTTCGTGAGCGCCGCGCCGTTGGCCTCCCGGACCTCCGTCGACCGCGCCAGCCGGGCGAGCTGGGAGCGGGCGAACGCGGCGGCGAGCACGTCGATCCGGTAGTTCCAGCCCATGATCCGGGCGTTGTAGTCGCGGCCCTGCCCGGCCAGCTCCTCACCGAACATCGACACCCGCCTGGCCAGGCGGAACTGCTCGGCGTCACGGGTCGCGAAAAGCCCGCCCTCACCGAGCGCGGACAGGCACTTCGAGCCGTTGAGGCTGGCCGCGCTCGAGTCGGCGAGCCCGCCGACCGGCTCGCCCCGGTACCGGGCGCCGTGCGCCTGTGCCGCGTCCTCGATCAGCGCGAGGCCGTGCCGGTCCGCGACGGCGCGCAGCGCCGCGTAGTCGGCGGGCAGCCCGTTGAGGTCGACCGCGATGACGGCGCGGGTGCGCCCGGTGACGCGCTCGGCCACCCGGTCCGGGTCGATGGCGAACGTCCCGCGGTCGGTGTCGGCGAACACCGGGATCGCGTTCGCCTGGAGCACGCACGACGCGGTCGCCAGGAAGGTGTCGGCGGGGACGATCACCTCGTCGCCGGGTTCGACGCCCGCCGCGGCGACCGCCATGTGCAGCGCCGCCGTACCCGAGTTGGCGGCCAGCACGTGCGGCATCCCGGTCCACTCGGACCACGCCCGCTCCAGGTCGCGCACCTCGTCCATCGGCCAGTGCCACGGCGTGGCCCGGTCCATCGCGCGCAGCACCGCGTGGCGGTCCTCGTCGGTGACCTGCGGCCAGGGCGCCACCGCGCCCTCCGCGACGACCGGGGTGCCCCCGTCAAGTGCCAGCACGCTCCATCTCCCTCCCCCCGGCGTCGGGGACGCCGGCCGGACGGACCCGGAAGACCGCGTTGACGGAGGGCAGCTCGGGCTCGCTGCCCAGCGCAGCCCCGAGGGACCGCACACCGTCGGCCAGGGTGATCCGCGGCCGGAACCCGAGACCGCTCAGGCGACCGATGTCGGCCATCAGGCGGAAGCTGTCGTCCACCACGCCCGCGTCGGCGTCCAAGCGCGCCGGTGTCCCCGTCACCGCGCCGATCTCCTCGGCCAGCCGGCGCATGGACGTCTCGGTGCCGGTGCCCAGGTTGTAGACGCCCCCGTCCTCCCCGCGGTCCGCGATCCGCAGCAGGGCGCTCACCAGGTCGTGCACGTGGATGAAGTCGCGCGTCTTGCGGTCGACATCGCCGACGACCGGGATCGGCCGACCGTTCAGGTGCCAGCGCAGGAACTGCGACACCTCCCCGCCCGCCCGCCGCGGGTCCTCGCCGGGCCCGTAGATGACGAACGAACGGCCGATCACCACCGGCAGCCCGCGCGCGTCGTGCAGGCAGCGCAGGACCAATTCACCGGACAATTTCGACGCACCGTACGGGAGGAACGGGCGCGTGGGGTGCCGTTCGGATATCGGGAATTCACACGGCCGCCCGTACACGACGGCGGAGGACAGGTACACCAATCGCCGAACGCCGACTTCGAGCGCGGCATTGCCGACGTTGCTGGTGGCGAGCGCGTTGAGTTCGAAGTCCAGCCGCGGGTTCTCCACCGACAGCGTGCCGCTGGCGTTGCCGGCGAGGTGGAACACGACCTCCGCGCCGCGCAGCGCGGCGCGCGTCGCGCCGAAGTCGCGGAGGTCCGCCCGGACCGGCTCGACGCCCGGAACGCCGGTCACCGCGCCCGCGGCCAGGTCGACGACCCGCACCACCGCCCCGAGCGAGCGGAGGCGTCGCACCAGGTGCCGCCCCACGAACCCGGCGCCGCCGGTGACCGCGACGACACCGTGCGGGCCCCGGCCGGGGCTGTCACCTGCGCCGTCGGCGTGCTCTTCATCGGGCATGTCGCAGCCTTTCGGTCGTCGACAGGACTCGTGGGCACGTGCTCGATCGCTCGACTCGTGTCGGAGGCAGCGCGGGAATCGACTTCGACGGTGCCGGCCACCCGCCGCCGGGCACCGCCACGACGCGATCCCGCACTCGACTCCCCGACCGCATGGGTGGCCACCACGGCGCGGCGGTCGCCCCGAAAACGCGGTGAACGGCAGTGCGGGATACCGGGATATGTCGCACATTCACAGACGGTTCAAACAATGCTTCAATCAGCGCACGACAAGTCTCTCGTCGGACTTGACGACCCGTCTACCCGCCAATCGAGTGAACCATTTCCTCCCGCACCGTAGAATTCCCGCCGACCAGGCCACCCACGCCCGTCGAAGAATTCGACCAAACTCATTGTTTCGATCCGACGGATTCCGGGTAACGACCCGCAGGACATTCTCCGGTGACCCGACGACCCGACCCTTCCGGGCCTACCCACCCCGGTACCCGCCCACCCCAGCGCCGCGAGGCCGCCGTCGGGTTGTCGCGCCTCATTTCCCGCCGATCACGCTTTTCGATCGGCGGGAAATGAGGCGCGATGGCCCGACTTGATGGCGGCCGAGCCCGCCGTCTGCGGAGCAGCGGCAATCCAACACAGCGCGATGGCCCGACCACAGGGCGGCCGAGCCCGCCGCGACGAAGTCGCGGCAATCAAATACCGCAGGCCCCCGCCTGCGCGGTGACGGTGCGCTCGGTGTTCCAGCCGGAGCCGATGGAGCGGCCGGTGCCGTCCGCCGCGCCCGGCTCCCACGTGTCGGTGTTGTCGTGGTGCTGGTACCAGCGCAGCACCGGCACCGACCCGGTGCCCCACGGGTCCTTGCCCCACGCGCCGCGCGCGTACAGGGTGTCGCCGCCGGGCGAGAAGACCTCGGAGAACATGTTCCAGCCCGAGCCGACCGGCTTGTCGCGCTGCACGAACCGCTCGGTCGCGAAGTCGTACTGGAAGCGGTACAGCTCGCCGGTCGGCTTGCGGGCGTAGAGCACGCCGTCGCCGGCCGCCGTGATCAGGTCGAACCTGTGCCACCCGGTGTCCAGCGTCTTGCCGCCCCAGTCGACCCAGGTGTCGCGCGTGGTGTCCCACTCGTAGTACCGCAGCAGGCCCTTGTCGTCGATCAGGATCAGCCGGCCCTTGCTGTCCACCGTGATGCGGTTCTTGTACTCCGGCGTGAAGTAGCGCTCGAAGCCGTTGCCGACGACGCCGCCGCCCAGCCAGGTGCCGTCGTTCCACACCCAGCGCTTGAGGGTGCCGTCACCGGCCGCGTCGTTGCCGTCGATGCGCTTGTGCACGTCCCACAGCACGTTCCCGGTACCCGCGAGCGCGCGACCGAACCAGCCGTTGCCCACCGCGTTGCCACCGCTCCAGGACAGGCCGCCGGTGGCCGCGTCGTGGTGCACGTACCGGTGCAGGTCGCCGTTCTGGCGCACCGACCACAGCTGCACGGGCTCGCACTTGACCGGCGTGGGCACGATCTGCCGGGTGATCCAGTCCTTCAGGTCGTCGACCCTGGTCTCGGTGCTGCCCTTGCGGGGCTGGTCGACCAGCAGGCACCCGTGCTGCCAGGACGTCCTGTTCAGCGCGACGAGCTGCGGTTCGACGCCGTCGCGGAACGCCGGGCCGCCCGCGTCGCCCTTGCAGGTGTCCTTGTCACCGGTCAGCGCGGCCTCGGTGGCGGTCAGCGCGGACACGGTGAACGGCGCGATCCGCGGCCGGCTCGGCACCCAGTCGGTCGCCGTGCGGCCGAACCCGGCGACCTTGAGGGTCTCGCCGGCCGCCAAGGGCGTCGCGGCGAGCTTGAGCGGCGCGATGCCCTCCGCCTTGGCGGCGAGCTTGACCACCGCGACGTCCCGCTCCGCGTGCCGGACGATTTTCGCGCCGGTCGTGATGTGGCCCGCGCCGGTGGACAGGTCGACCGGACCGACCGCGATGCGCACCTCGGCCGGGTTCGCGGGCAGGCAGGACGCCGCCGTCAGCACGAACTCCGGGGCGATCAGCGCGCCGGAGCAGCCCGCCGTCGTCCCGGTGGTCAGCCGGGCGAGGAACTGGTGGGCCCCGTTCTGGACGGCCGTTCCACCGGACAGCGCCTGCGCGCCCGGCACGACCGCGATGCCGACGCCCGCCACCGCTCCGACCGCGAGCGCGGCCGTGCGCACACGCAACGATTTCATCCTCATCCCTCGTCCTTCGGGGTGGTGCGACAACTCCGTGTTCGGAGCGGAGGTCGACCACGCGGGCACGGGCCACCGCGTGCCCACGCCCTCGGCCGACCGGCCGGCCACCCCGCCCACGTCGGTCCGGGCGGCCGGTCGCGACGGGGCCCCCGCGGTCGTCCCCGGCTGCCGACGCACCGTCGACCGCGTCCGGTGGGACCGTACCTGCGACTTCACCGGATCCACCCGACCCGGACAGTGAGCCGGGCCACAACACCCGGTGATCCATATCGCGTAACGGGGAACGACCGGTGACGCGCGGGTGTCCGAAGTGGAGGGTGCCGGTCCCGGCGCGCCGGCGCCGCCGACGGCCGCCGCCGCCCGACGCGCGCGCCGAGGTGCCGGAACCGGTTCACGGGTGCCCATCCCGACCGGGAACCGGTACGATCGCTGCCGATGATCATCGATGTGCCCCACCGGGAGCTCGCAGGCAGTCGTCCGTGGTGGGTCGACGGGGCGAGCCGGGTCGGGTGGAAGGTGCGGCTGCGCGAGATCGGCCCCGCGGACCGCCGCACGTTGATCGGGTTCGACCGGGACGCCGCCGGCCGCGGCGACCCCCACATCGGCGGGTACCGGCACTGGGCCGCGCACCGGGCGGACACCGACGGCTCCGGCGACGACCGCCACGTCGGGATCGAGGCGCTGCACGGCGGGACGCTGGTCGGGTCGATGTGGATCCTGACCGACCCGGCCGCGCGCCGGTTCAGCTACAGCATCGGGATCGGGGCGCCGCACCGCCGCTGCGGGTACGCGGGCGACGCCATCACCACGCTGCTCGCCCTCCTGTTCGGGCAGCACGGCTACCTCAAGTGCGAGATCAGCATCTACGGCGGCAACTTCGCCTCGCTGGCGCTGCACGGGGGGCTCGGCTTCCGCGAGGAGGGCCGGCCGCGGGACACCGAGCTGGTGCGCGGCGGCGTCGGGTACCCCGTGCTGATGGGCATCACGGCGGCGGAGTTCGCCGCGCGCCACCCGGACCGCGGCACGGACCGCGGTCCGGTCGACCCCCGACGGGGGCGGCACTGGCGGACGCGGCAGCGCGGCCGGCACTGGCGCACCGAGAACCCGGACTGATCCGGGGCCGACGCGCACGCCGGCGGCCCGCGCCCGCGCCACCACCGGCAACGCCACCACGGGCAGCACGCACCGCCCTCGACGCGGACGCCGCTCAGCCCTTGTCCAGCTCCGCGTTCACCACCGCCTCGAACCGGTCACGGCCCTCGACGCCCAGAGCGCCCCCGAGCGCGGTCGCCAACCGGTCGAACGGGTCCTCCAGGGGCAGCTCCGCCAGCCGCTCCGCCAGCTCGGGGACCGTCCAGAGCGCACCCTCCTTGGTCACCCGCGCACCGCGCGACCAGCCGTGGTTCACCGCGATCGAGCCACCGCGCACGGACAGCACCTGCCCCGTCAGCGGGCACCCGTCGCTGACCAGGTAGGCGACCAGCGGCGCCACCACGACGGGGTCCCGCGGGTCCGGTCCACCGCCCGACGGCGCCTCGGCCATGCCCGGCACCGGGGTCGTCAGCCGGGTCCGCACCATCGACGGGCTGACGCAGTTCACCCGGACACCCAGCCGCCGCAGCTCCACCGCGTGCACGGCGGTCATCGCCGCGACGCCGGCGTTGGCCGCCGCGTAGTTCGTCTGCGTGGGCAGCGGGTTGAGCAGGCCCGAGCCCGACGCGGTGTTGACGATGGCGCGGTCGGCGCGCACCCCGTCGGACACCCGGCCGCGCCAGTACCGCGCGGCCCAGCGGCTCACCGCGAAGGTGCCCTTCAGCTTCACCGCGACGACGTCGTCGAACTCCGCCTCGTCGAGCCGTTCGAGCCCCTTGTCGACCTCGATGGCGGCGTTGTTGACCACCGCGTGCAGGTCGCCGAACTCCTCGACGGCCCGAGCGACCATGCGCTCGGCGTCGGCCCAGTCGGCGACGCTGCCGGTGTCGGCCACCGCCCGCCCGCCCGCCGCGCGGATCTCGTCCACCACGGCGGTGGCCACCCCCTCGTCTCGCCCGTGCCCGTCGATCGCGACACCGGGGTCGTTCACGACCACGTTCGCGCCGGCCGCCGCGAGGTACCGCGCCTCCGCCCGACCGATCCCCCGACCCGCACCGGTCACCAGCACCGTCCGCCCGACCAGCTCGCCCACCGCGACTCCCCTCTCCGCGTTGCCCATGCCGCCACGTTACTGCACCGAGTGCACTATTGCATCAGGTGCATCTATTTTCCAGGTGCACTAAGCTCGTCGCGTGCCAGAGGAACCCGGACGCCGCGAGCGCAAGAAGCAGCTCACCCGCCGAGCGCTCGTGGACGCCGCCGTCCGCCTGTTCGCCGAGCGGGGCTACGACCGGACGGGCGTGGCCGACATCGCCGAGGCCGCCGACGTCAGCAAGCGCACGTTCTTCCTCCACTTCGCCACCAAGGAGGACGTGCTGCTGGCCGACGGCGGCGCGCGGGTCGACCTCGCCGTGCGGGCCATCGCGGAACGGCCGCCCGGCGCGTCGGTGCGCGAGGTCCTGGCCGAGGCGGCGCGGCGGATGATCGCCGACACCGCCGACGCCGACCTGCCGAACGGGCTCGCGGCGCTCCGCGCCCGACTGGTGGTCACCACGCCCGCCGTGCAGGCCCGCGTGCTGCACGCCGCGTTCACCGCGCAGACCAGGATCGCGGCGGCCCTGCGCGAGGCGTACCCGGACGCGCTCGACGAGGTCACGGCGGCCGGCGTCGTCGGCGCGGTGACCGGCGCCATCAGCGCCGCCGCCGTCGCCAGCCTCCAGCGCGGCGACCCGCCCTCGCTGACCCACGCCGCGATGCGCGACGCGGCCGAGCTGGCGCTGCGCTGCGTGCCGCCGTCCGACGCGGCCGCACCGGGACCGGCCTGAGCCCCGGCGGCGGAGCAGGCCGACCGGCGCGATCGTCGCTTCCGGACGGTGCCCGCCCGCGCGCCGGGCGACGGCCGACCGTCCACCCCGCACAGCGGCCAAGGCCACACCGCCGGTTCGGGTTCGCCGCCGGCGGGTACGGGACCGGGCATGGTGGTCTCGTTGAAGCGGGCTGTGAGCGGGCGGTTGCTGTACTTCTTCATCCTCGGCGACATCCTCGGCGCGGGTGTCTACGTCCTCGTCGGCTCGATCGCGGGCCGGACCGGCGGCGCGGTGTGGCTGCCGCTGCTGTGCGCGCTCGGGCTCGCGGCGCTCACCGGGGCCTCGTACGCCGAGCTGGCCACGAAGTACCCGAGGGCGGGCGGGTCGGCGCACTACGCGACGCGGGCGTTCGGCCACGCCGTCGGGTCGGTGGTCGGGTTCTGCATGCTCGCGGGCGGGATCGTGTCCGTGGGCGCGCTCGCGCGGGCGTTCGCGGGTGACTACCTGGGCGCGCTGGTGTCCGTGCCGGTCGTCGTGGTCGTCGTGGTGCTGCTGGTCGGGTTGGCGGCGCTGAACATCCGGGGCGTCCGGGAGTCGTTGCGCGCGAACGCCGCCGCCACGCTCGTCGAGCTGAGCGGCCTGGTGCTGGTCATCGGGCTCGGCCTGTGGGTGGTGCTGCGCGGCGACGCGGAACCCGCCCGGCTCGCGCAGTTCGACACCGGGCACGGGGTGTTCGGCGCGGTGCTGGCCGGGACGGTGCTCGCCTACTACTCGTTCGTCGGGTTCGAGACGTCGGTCAACCTGGCCGAGGAGGTGCGCGACCCGCGGCGCGCGTACCCGAGGGCGCTGTTCGGCGCGCTGGCCACCGTCGGCGTCGTCTACCTGCTCATCGGGCTGGTCACCAGCGCGTCCGTGCCGACCGACGAGCTGGCCGGGTCGAGCGGGCCGCTGCTGGAGGTGGTCCGGATCGCCGGTGGCGTGCCGGAGTGGCTGTTCAGCCTCATCGCGCTGGTGGCGGTCGCCAACGGGGCGCTGCTCACCGGCATCATGTCCTCCCGCCTGGCCTACGGCATGGCCCGCGACGGCCTCCTGCCTGCCGCGCTGGGCCGCGTCCTGCCCGGTCGCCGCACGCCGTGGGTGGCGGTGCTCACCACCTCCGGCGCGTCCCTGGCCCTCGCGCTGACCGGGGAGGTCGAGGCGCTCGCGGCCACGCTGGTGCTGCTGCTCCTGGTGGTCTTCACCGCCGTCAACGCCGCCGTGCTCGTGCTGCGGCGCGAGCCCGGCGACGCCGAGCACTTCCGCGTGCCGGTCGTCGTGCCGGTCCTGGGCATCGGGTCGTGCCTGCTGCTGTTCACGCAGGTGGAGGCCGGCGTCTGGGTGCGCGGGCTGGTGCTGGCCGGGCTCGGTCTCGTGCTCGCGGCGGTCAACGTCGTCCGGCGCAGGCGGGCGGTCGCGGTGTGACGGCGACCGGGACCGCCGCCGGTCCCGGCGGAGGCGTCGGCGCGCCGGGCGCGGTCAGCGGTTGGCGAGCCCGTCCACGCGCAGCGTCGTGGACTCGTCCCGGTGCGCGCCGGTGCCGCCGACGTGCTTGTCGCTGATCCCGGTGCCGTTCTTGAGCACGTGGTACAGCGCCATCCCGTGGCCGCGACCCAGGCCGTAGTCGGCCTTGAGCCAGTCGAGGACGACCCCGGCCTTCGTGGTCGCGCCGTAGCCCCGGTCGCCGGCCTCGGCCAGCAGTTCGGCCGGGGTCTTGCCGGTCTTCTTCTCGATGGCGTCGAGGTACGCCTGGAAGGACATCGCGGTCTCCGTTCGTCGTGGTGCCGACCGGAACTCTAAGACAATCCAAGTTGTCCTGACAACTTTTATTTTCGGTCTCGGCCGACGGGGCCGGACCGGCCCGCCGAGACGAGGAAGTCGAGCACCAGCGGGCTCGCCACGGCGCGGAACTCCTCGAAGTAGGCGTGCCGCGCGCCGGGGATCACGTGGAGCCGCGCGCCGGGGATGCGCTCCGCCAGCAGCGGGGCGTTCGCCACCGGGTTCAGCCGGTCGTCGCCGCCGTGCACGACCAGGGTGGGCGCGGTGATCGCGGGCAGCAGGTCCCAGCCGTCGTGCCGGTGGCTGGCCAGCCGGTGCCCGCGACGGGCGTGGGACGGCATCGCCGGGTCGCCGAGGGTGGAGTGGGGACCGGGGTGGTCGGCGAGCCAGCCCGGCGTGTACATCAGCTCCAGCAGCGCCCGTCGGAACGCACTCGGCTCCGGCTGGGCCAGGGACCGGCGCACGGCCTCGTCCCGCTCGACGCCGTGCGCGCCACCGGGGGACGTGCAGCCCAGCACCAGCGCGCCCACCCGGTCGCCGTGGCGCGCGGCCAGCTGCTGCGCGACCCGCCCGCCCATCGAGGTGCCGTAGACGTCCGCCCGCTCGACGCCCAGTTCGTCGAGCACCGCGACGACGTCGTCGGCGAAGACCGCGGTGCTGTAGGGCCGCTCGGGCTTGTCGCTGTCACCCGTGCCGCGGTAGTCGATGGTGATCGTGCGACGCGCGGGGTGGAAGTCCGCGCGGACGCCGTCCCACCAGTGGTGGTCGTTCGCCTGCCCCGCCAGCAGCACCAGCGGGGGCCCCTCCCCCGCCTGCTGGTAGGCGATGCGGACGCCACCGGACACGGCGTGCGACCGGGTGGTCGGTGCGGCGTGCGACATGGAGCGCTCCCTCGCGTTCGGCGTCGGAGAAGATCATGCGCCGGGCCCCGCACCCCGCCCAACCCCACCCCCTCAGCCCCACTCCCTGAGCACCACCCGCATCGTCCCGTTCCGCTCGACCTGCACGGTCCGCGCGCGCAGCCACTCCTCCAGGTCCTCGTCCGGCACCGGTCGGGAGATGAGGTAGCCCTGGGCCACGTCGCAGCCCATCGACACCAGCTGGTCGCGCGCGGCATCGTCCTCCACCCCCTCGGCCACCACGGTCAACCCCAGCGAGTGACCCAGCTCCACGATCGAGCGCACCACCGCCATGTCACCCAGGTCGGTGCCCATGCCCAGCACGAACGACTTGTCGATCTTCACCTCGTCCACCGGCAACTGCCGCAGGTAGGCCAACGACGAATACCCCGTGCCGAAGTCGTCCACCGCCAGCACCACCCCCATCGCGTGCAACCGCCGCAACACCGGCAACGCCCGCTCCGGGTCCGCCATCACCCCCGACTCGGTCAACTCGAAGGTCAACAACTCCGGCGGCACCCCGTGCCGGCGCAACGCCGCCCCCACCCGGTCCGGGAACTCCTCGTCCGCCAACGTCCGCACCGACAGGTTCACCGCGATCGACATCCGCAACCCCCGGTCCACCCACCGGCGCACCCGCTCCAACGCCCTGTCCAACACGAAGTCGGTCAACACGTCCACCAGCCCGGTCGCCTCCACCGCCGGCACGAACTCGTCGGGGTCCACCCGCCCGAACTCCGGGTGCCGCCACCGCACCAACGCCTCCGCCCCGATCACCTGACGGCTCGGCAACGCCACCTTCGGCTGGTAGTGCACCGACACCTGCCCCGACTCCAACGCCGACCGGAACTGCGTCACCAACTGGAACCGGCGCAGGAAGATCTGCCCCATCGACGGCGCGTACGCTCGCAGCGGATCACCCTCCGACGTCGCCCGCACCGCCACATCCGCCCGCTGCAACAACGCGTCGGCGTCCGGGTCGTCGGCCTCGCAGTCCCTGGTGGACGCCCAGCCGATCACCACCCCGGCCTCGATGGTGAGCCGGTCCACCGGGTAGGGCCTGGACAACGAGGTGTGCAGGCGCTCGGCGACCTCCTTCACGCGCTCGGCCTGCCGGTCGAGCAGCAGCGCCGCGAACGCGCCACCCTCCAACCGGGCCAGCGGCACCTCGGGACCCAGCTCGTCGCGCAGGCGTCGACCGGCCGCCACCACCATCCGGTTGCCCCACGCCTGCCCCAGCGCGTCGGACACCGCCGACAGCACGTCCAGGTCGACCCGCACCACGACCGCCGTGGCCGCTGCCCGCATCGGCTCGCTCGCCGCCTCCCGGAAACCCGGCCGGTTCAGCAGGCCCGTCAGCGGGTCGCGATAGGCGTCGTGGCGGAGCCGGGCGAGCAGCCGCCGGTTGTCCGCGACGATCGCCAGCCGACCGGCCAGGTCCCGCAGCGCCGCGAGGTGGGCCTTGCGGAAGCCGTGCCCGCCTCTGTCGAGCCGGTCGTGCACCTCGACCGCGCCAAGCAGCTGCGTCGCGCCGCGCAACGGCACCACCAGCACCTCCCGCGCGTCACGACGGGCCAGCGCCTCCGCGACCTCCCCGTCCGCGTCGGCCACGCGGAAGCGCCGCACCTCCGCGCCGGCGAACCGGAGCAGCGCGTCCTCGCGCAGCCGCCGCGGGTCGTCACGGCGCATCCGGGACGGCAACGGCTCACCCGCCACCAGCGTGCACATCGGGGCCTGCGAGTCGGCACGCAGGCGCAACACCACGCGGTTGGCGTCGAACCGCCCGCGGATGTGCTCGGCGACCAGCTGCCAGGTGCCCTCGGCGCGGTCCGCGCCCTCGTCGGCGTCCGCCTCGTGCGGGCCGAACCCCTCCGAGGCGAGGTCGTCGAGCAGCCCGGACAGCGGGTCCCGCGGCGCTTCCTGCGCCGACGTGGCCGACTCCAGCTCGGCCAGCTCGTCGCCGTGCTCGTCCAGCAGGCGCTGCAACCGGTCCAGGCCGGCCGAGGTGTCGAGCAGGATCTCGTCCGCCGTCGACGGGTTCGGCCCCGGGGCGACGACGTCGCCCGCGCCGGGGTCGGGCGAGCCGACGCCCAGCTGCCGCAGGCGGTCCTCCAGGCGGCCGATCCGGTCGTGCAGGAGCTCGGTCAGCGCCGAGGCCCGCTCGCGCTCCTCCCGCGCCTGGCCGAGCTGGTTCCGCGCCCTGCCCCGCTCCCGCTCCGCGTCGGACAGCTTCCGGCGCGCCTGCGCCAGTTCGGCCCGGTAGCCGGTCGCCTCGGACAGGCGGCGGTCGCGCTCCGCCGTGAGGTTGGAGATCAACGCCGACAGGCGCAGGAGGACGACCTGGAGCACCGCGATGACCTGGGACGAGCGGTGCTCGACCTGCACGCTCTCCAGCAGTTGGCGACGCGCGAGGCTCAACTCGTCGGTGACCTCGATGAGGCGTCGCTGCGTGGCGATGGTCTCCGCCTGCGCGCGCACCAACCGCGTGTGCGCGTCGACCAGGCCCGGCTCGGCCGGCGGCGGGTCGGGCCGCCTGGGGTGCACCGCGCGCTGCCACAGCTCCCGGACCGCGCGCTTGCGGTCCGGCCAGTGGCGCTCGTCGGAGGTGCATGCCTCGACCACGGCCTCCACGAACTCCCACCGGGGCAGGTGCTCGCCGGCCAGTTGCTTCGACACCGTCGTGTCGCTGCACCCGCAGCGCCTGCCGATCACCTTCAGCGTCAGCCCCGAGTGGTCCACCAGGCCCCGCAGGTACCTGGCGAGGTCGTGCCGTGCCCGATCATCGCCTTTGAGAGCACCCCAGGGGCGGCCTGACCGCATCCTCACCTCGCACGTGTCCCCGTCCGCGGACAACCGGCAGTTGTCCGCGGCGGACACCTTGCCAGTCCGGACAAGGGCGGGACCAGCCGCGAACCGCAACAGTACGGCTTGCGGGCAGGCCGCACGCGGGAAGGACCGGAGGCGAGCGATGATGGTGGACGTGATGGCATGGGCGGGTACCGCGGCCGTGGCGGTCGGCGTCCTCACCCGGCTGCCCGCCGCGACTGCGCGCTTCCTCCGCGCCCTCATCCCGGTCGTCCGCGCCTACCGGGACCTGTGGGCCGAAGTCCGCGGGCGGGGACCCGGCCGCCCGTCGCCGCGGGTCGCCGACGGGCAGGCGCGGCGCGGGCGGCGGCGCACCTGACCCGTCCGTCCACAGTGGACTCCAGGGCGGAGTGCCCGCGCACCGACCACCGGCGGTCCGGCTCGCGGCGGCGCGCCGGAGTGGTTCCGGGATGCCGGCGGGCATCCCGGAACCACCGGCCGGTCACCCGGTCAACGGGTCACCGGCCGTTCACCCGTGCCGCCACTGCTGGTGCGCGCCGCCGTTGCAGTCCCACATCTGGACGGTCGCGCCGACCCACCAGTTCGCGCCGGAGATCTCCAGGCACCGGTGGCTCATGTTGCTGCGGATCTGGGAGCCGTCCCACCTCCACTGCTGGGCCGCCCAGCCGTGGCAGTCGATCATGTTGACGGCCGCGCCGTTGTCGTGGTTCGACGCGACGATGTCGAGGCACTTGCCGTTGATGCTGTTGCGGATCTGGCTCCCGTCGAAGAAGAACAGCTCGGACGGCCAGCTGGTGCAGTCCCAGATGCCGACCATCGCGCCGTTGCCGGGGTTGCCGTCCCGGACCTCCAGGCACCGGTTGTTGTAGTTGGACCGGATGTTCGCGGCCAGTCCCGCGCCGACGTCGCCGGCACCCGCCGGCACGGCCGCCGCCTGCCCTTCCCCGGCCCGCCCCGACGCGGTCGGCGGAACGACGACGCCGCCGACGACGAAGGCCGCCGCCGCCACCAGGGACAGTGTTCTGCCCAGCACTCCCATGACGCGCTCCTTGCGTTGCCCCGCTTGACGAGGGTGGTGGTCCGGGGTAGCCCCGGGGGAACGACCGGGCCGGGCGCGGACCGTGCCGTCCCACGGGGTCCGCCGACGCCCTGCCCGGACGCCGTGCGGGACCGGTGGCCCGTTCGGTCCACGGGGTTGGTGCTCCACCCGCGTCCCGCCCCACCCGATCCCGCACCGCGCCGACCATTGCACTGGACCGGACCGACAAGTCTTTGCAGACTCCTTGAATCCGCAGCTCCGCTCGGGCAGCACCGGCGGGAAGGGCACGGTACGCGCGATGGCGGTCGAGTTCCGCCTGCTGGGCACGGTCGAGGCGACCGTCGACGGCAGGCTCGTGGACCTGGGTCCACCCCGGCAGGTCTGCGTCCTGGTGCTGCTGCTCGTCGAGGCCAACCACGTGCTCCCGGTCGACCGGCTGCTCGACCGGGTGTGGCCGGACCGCCTGCCGCACAGCGCGCGCGGCACGCTGTCCAGCTACCTGTCCCGCCTGAAGAAGTGCCTGGCGGGCACGGACGAGGTGACCCTGGTCAGGAGGTCGGGCGGCTACGCGCTCACGGTCGACGCCGACGCGGTCGACCTGCACCGGTTCCGCCGCCTGCTGGGCCTGGCTCGGGCGGGCGGTGACGACTCGCGGACCTGCGCCCTCCTGACCGACGCGCTCGCCCTGTGGCGCGGTGAGGCGTTCACCGGCGTGGACTGCCGATGGCTGGACCTGTTCCGGGAATCCCTCGCGGACGAGCGCCGCACGGCCCGGCGCGAGTGGACCGACCTCCAGCTCCGCCTCGGGCACCACGCCGCGCTCATCCCGAGCCTGGCCGCGCAAATCGAGGACGACCCGCTGGACGAGCAGCTCATCGCCCAGCTGATGCTCGCGCAGTACCGGACCGGGCGGCAGGCCGAGGCGCTGGACACCTTCCACCAGGCCCGGCTGCGCCTGGCCGGGGAGCTGGGCATCGGTCCGGGCGACCGGCTGCGGCGGCTGCACCGGGAGATCCTGTCGGCGGGCGCGGTCGCCGATCCCCCGGCCGCCGGTCGCTTCCCGCGGCCCCGCCAGCTGCCCACCGCGCCGGCGGTGTTCACCGGGCGGGCGGGCGAACTCGCCCGCCTCACGGAGGCGCACGCCACCGACCGCGGCGCACTGGTCGCGATGGTGGGTGCGGGCGGTGTCGGGAAGACCTGGTTGGCGCTGCGCTGGGCGCACGACCACGTCGCGCGGTTCCCGGACGGTCAGCTGTACGCGGACCTGCGCGGGTTCGACCCGGTCGAGGAGCCGACGCCACCCGCGGTCGTGGTGCGGTCCTTCCTCGAAGCGCTCGGGGTGAGGCCGGCCGACGCGCCGCTCGACGTCGACGCGCAGGCGGCGCTCTACCGCAGCCTGCTCGCCGGGAAGCAGGTGCTGGTGCTGCTGGACAACGCCCGCGACGCCGCGCAGGTCATCCCGTTGCTGCCGGGCGGACCGCGGTGCTGCGTGCTGGTCACCAGTCGCGACGACCTCGGCGCGCTGGTCGCCCTGCGCGGCGCGCGCCGGCTGGCCGTCGACCTGCTCGACCCGGAGCAGTCCCGCCGGTTGCTCGGCGGGCACCTCGGCGCGCGGCGGGTGGCGGACGAGGCCGACGCCGTGGCGGCGGTGGTCCGGTACTGCGCGGGGCTCCCGCTCGCGCTCGCCGTCCTCGGCGCGCGCGCCGCGCGGCGACCGGACTTCCCCCTGGCCCTGCTGGCCGCGGAACTCGCGCGGGAACCCACCCGGCTGGACGCGCTCCGCGCGGGCGACCTGCGGGCGGACCTCCGCGCGGTGCTCTCGTGCTCGTACCGCGTGCTGCCGCCCGAGCCGGCCAGGCTGTTCCGCCTGCTCGGCCACGTGGTCGGACCGGACATCGCGGTGGACGCGGCGGCCCGCCTCGTCGACCGCCCGGAGGGCGCCACGCGCGAGGCGCTGGACCACCTGGAGCAGGCGCACCTCGTGCGGCAGTGCACGCCCGGCCGCTACCGGACCCACGACCTCGTCCGGCTGTTCGCCCGCGCGGTCGCGGACGGGGACGAGGCCGGGGCGGCCGTCGACCGGCTGCTCGACCACTACCTGGACGTCGCCGTCCGAGCGACCTCCGACGACGACCGGATGGCCGCCACCCGGCTGGACGCCGAGTACGAGAACCTCGTCGCCGCCGGTGACTTCGCCGTCGAGCACGACCGGCCAGAGCACGCCTGGAAGCTCGCCGACGCGCTCTGGTTCTTCCGCTACTGCCGGGGACTCGGCCGGGACTGGGTCCCCCAGCTCACCCGTGCGCTCGGCGCGGCGCGCGGCGTGGGCGACGCGGCGGGCGAAGCCGCGATCACGAAGCACCTCGGGGTCGCGCACTTCTGGCACGGCGACTACCGGGCGGCCACCCGGTGGTACCGGCGGGCGCTGGCGTCGGCCGAGCGGGCGGGCGACTGGCGGGCGGCGACCGCGGTGCTGCACAACCTCGGCATCATCCACCAGCGCCAGGGCGGGCACACCGAGGCGCTGGAGCTGTTCGAGCGCGCCGTCCGGTTGGTCGACGAGCACCGGATGACCGGGACGACGTCGCGCTTCGTCGCCAACAGCGGGGTGGTGCTCGCCCACTTCGGCCGGGTCGCCGAGGCGCTGGACCGCTGCGACCGGGCACTCCGCTTCCAACGCGCCTGCGGGCTGCGCCACGCGGAGGCGCACTCCCTCATCGTCCTCGGCATCGTCACCCGACGAGCGGGCCGTCCCAGGGAATCGGCCGACCACCTCCGTCGGTCCCTGGCGGAACTGCGCCGGATGCACGACCGGTCGGGCGAGGTCGAGGTGCTGAACGAACTCGGGGACACCTTCCGCGCCCTGCACGACCCCGTTGCCGCCGCTGCCGCGTACGGGGAAGCCCTCGAACGCGCCGACGCGATCGCGCACCACTACGAACAGGCCCGCGCGCACGCCGGTGTCGCGCGGTGCGGGCCCCTGGAGCACGCTCAGCGGCACCGCGCCGCGGCCCTGGCGATCCTGACCGACCTCGACGTCCTGGAGAGCGAGAGAGAACGGTTGGTCGGCCCCGAACGGCAGGGGTGAGGTCGTCGTGCACCACGCGCGTTCGCGTGACCGGTGCGCCCCGCCTTCGACGATCACGCACCCGGACGAGCTGCCGGAGGACCGGCTGCCGGTGTTGCGACGGCTGCTCGACCGGGCCGCGCCGGTGCTCGACCAAGGCGCCGTCGAAGGGTTGCGCACCCTGCCGGCCGGGAGAACCGGTGCCGCGCAAGGTGAGTCCCGGTGAACGACCCGCTTCGGCGGCACGCACTCGCGGGCTCAGCGGCACGTACCCGCGGGATCGGCGGCACGCGGGCACGGGCCCGGCGGTGGGCGCGCACGTGCGATCTCCAGCGGCGACGAGGCGCGGGTCAGGACACCAGCCCGAGCACGAGGTCGGCGCCGCGCTCAGCGGCCCCGCCGGCCCGGATGGCGGCCCGCATCCGGTCGAGGTTCCGCCGCACCGCGCCGTCGGCGGTGACCCGTTCCACCGCCGCCCGCAGGTCCGCGACGTCCGCCAAGCGCTCACCCAGGCCGAGTTCCCGGACGCGGTCGGCGTTGACCTCCTGCTCGGGCGTCTGCGGGACCACCACGAGCGGCACGCCGCAACCCAACGCCTCCATCGTGGAGTTCATCCCGCCGTGCGTGACGAACGCACGCGCCCGCCGCAGCACCGCGGGCTGGGGGAACCAGCCCTGAACGTCCACAGTGGACGGTACGGGTCCCGCGTCGTCGGACTTCAGGGCCACCTGCCACGTCCCGTCGGCGAAGGCCGCGACGCAGGCCCGGTGGAACTCCGGGTCGGTCATGATCGAGCCCAGTGACACGTAGAGCAGCGGCAGGTCGGGGTGCTTCGGCGACCAGGGCTCGGCGGCGCGCCGCCCGAGCAGCGGTCCGATGAAGTGGAACCTCTCGTCGAAGGTCTCACCGGCGGGCTGGAACTCCCTCGGCACGAACACCAGGTTCAACGCCTCGGGCACGTCGAACGCGCTCACGACGTCCAGCTCGACGCCGTGCTCCTCGGAGAACCGCGCGCAGTCGTCCGCGATCACCCCTGCCGCGTCGGGCACCACCAGCTTGAAGGACTCGTTGGACGCCAGGTGCGGCACGCACCGCACCGCCGGGACGCCCAGCTGCCTGGCCACGATCCGCGCGGGCCAGTTGGTCGCGTCGTAGCAGATCACCTCGGGCCGGCGGGTCCGGCAGCGGTCGAGCAGGACGGGGTGGACCGCGCGCATCGCCGCGAAGTAGTGCCGGAACCAGGCCGCGAAGAGGTCACCGCCGCTCGGCCGGAACGGCGGCAGCCCCGGCAGCTCCACCCAGCGCGCACCGGCCGCCGTGACCGCGCGGGCGTGCTCCGCGCCGGTCGCGTAGTCGACCTCGTGGCCGCGCCCCACCAGTTCCTCGACCAGGGCCAGCGTGGGCGTGACGTGGCCGTGCCCGGCCAGCGTGACGAAGAGCAGTGCCACCGGGCTCCCCCTCGACCGATCGGGACGTCGGGGCAAGCCTGTCGAGCACGGGCCGGGCGCACAACCGAATTGCGGACGGCGGGCTCGGCGCGGTGGGTGGCGGGCACCCGCCGCGCCGAGCCCGCCTCGTCGTCACGACCCGCGCACCCCCGGCCGAGGCGCGTCCACCGGCTCGCCGGCCGGTCACCCGTCCTTGGGCAGGCACGGGCTGCCGGTCGGCTTCTTCTCCGGTCGGCCGACGGGCCGCCCCTCCCACGGGAAACCCTTGGCCTCCCGCTCCTGCCGGCACTTCGCCACCCAGGCGTCGCCCTCGCCCTGGTTGTTGACCTTCTTGTTGGAGCGGAACACCATCCGCTTCCTGGTAGGCACGTCGAAGTCCTGTATCCCGTACCCGTACTTGGTGTTGCCGTTACGGCCGCCCTTCCCGCACTTCGAGCCCTGCTTCGTGCCGTGCCGTGGATCACCGACCGGGCTGCTGCCGGGGTGCTGCGCCTGGCAGGACTTGATCCACGCGTTGTGCTCGGCGTGGCTGTCGAACTGACCGGGGCTGTGGAAGGTTCTCTTGACCTTGGGCGTCTCGTAGACCTCGACGACGAACCACGCGGGGTAGTTCACGGCGACGGCCGGGGCCGCCTGCGCCGTCATCACCGCCGCCGCCGCGGCGGCGATCGCGGCCACCCGCCAACCCCGCCGCCCGAACCGCTGCCGTCCGTGCATGGTCGCTGTTCCTCTCCTCCGGTGCGCCGCCCGCGCGGGACGCCGATCGGTCGTCCCCGGAAGTCGCCCGCGCTCGACGGCGCGCCGCCGCCTCCTCGGACACCTCCATCCTCGGCGCACGGACCGACCGCCGGAAGACCGGTCACCCTGCCCGGACCCGCCCGGTACCGATCCCGGTGAACGGCCCGGCCGACCGCGTCGCGGTCCGTCACCCGCGGACCCGTTCGGGGTGACCCCGCCCGCTCAGGGCAGCGGGACGACGTCGAACGCGTTGGGCAGCCGCAGCAGGTGGTGCACCCGGTCCTCGGCCTTGAGCAGCTCGAACTCGGGCGCCCGGTACAGCTCGTGCACCACCGCGCGGTGAGCGTCCGACCCCGCTTCGTCCAGCAGCGCGTTCACCGCCAGGCGCGCGGTGCTGTTCGCCGCCTCCATGCTGGCCCCGTTGATCGGCGCCCGGACGTAGTCGCCTGCCAGGAAGAGGTTCGGCACCGAGGTACGGGCGGTGGGGCGGCGACGCCACGAACCGACCGGCTGCACGACGAGTTCGTCGGCGTTGACGGGGTTCGGCCCGCCCAGCCCGCTCACGCCGGGGTCGAGGAACCAGGTCACCAGGGAGGACCGGTCGAGCACCGGCCGCCCGGTGTCGTTGAGGTGCAGGTCGAGCTGCGCCAACACCTCCTGCACGACCTGCTCCTCGGTCAACTGCCTGGCCGGCCGCCCGAAGAGCACGCCGGGCTCGTCCCAGTCCGAGATGACGACGGACACGCAGTCCGCGACGGTGCCGTCGCCGTAGTCGGCCCGGAAGTCCCGCCCCGGCCAGAACGCTGCCTGGCTGATCGACGTCAGCGACCACGGCGCGTGGATGTAGTAGACGTGACCGTGCGCCAACGGGGTCGGGCGGTCGAAGTAGAGCATCAGCCCGGTCATCCACTGCGTCTCCAGCGTCGCCGCCGCGCGCAACCGCGGTTCGGCCGCCAGGAGGTCCGCGTTCCAGACGCGCCGGGCGTGGTCGACGGGCAGGGCGCAGACGTAGTAGTCGGCGTGGACCGCCTCCGCGCGGCCCCGCGGGTCGCGGACGCGCGCCGCGGCGACCCGGCCGCGGTCCACGACCAGGTCCTCGACCGACCAGCCGAGGCGGAACCCGACCCCGAGCCCCCGCAGGTGCCGCTCCCACGGGTCGATCCACGCCTCGTTCGTCGGCAGGTTCAGCACCCGGTCCAGCGGGCCCTCGCCACCGCGCCCGAGCAGGGTGAACAGCACCTGCTCGGCCACGATGCCCGCGGTGTGCGCGCTGGCGTTGTCCGTCCTGGTCGAGCTGAGCACGCGCGTCGGCCCGTACACGAAGATCCGTTGGTAGTCCTCGGACTTGCCCCGCGCCCGGAGGAAGTCCGGCCACGTCGTGTGCTCCCACTGCTCCAGGCGGCGCTCCTCGCAGCTGGTGAGGTAGACCAGCATCCGCTGCGCGAAGACCGCCGCCTCGTGCGGCGGCAGGTGGAAGGCGCTCTCGACCGCGGCCCGCACCTGCCGCAGGAACAGCTCCGGCGTCAACCGGTCCGGCAGGCCGCCGGGCGGCGTCAGCGGGAGGAGCAGGTCCTCCCGCCCACCGGCGAACGAGGCCAGGAACTCGGTCGCGGTGACCAGGTTGTCGTGCACGCCGTTGGGGTTGCCGGGGAACGGTATCCGCCGCAGCGTGTCCGGCAGGTCCTGGTAGAACCCGAAGAAGATGCGGAAGCCGTGCTCTCCGGGCAGGTCGCGCCGACCTCCGCGCCCCGTGCCGTCCACCGGGATGCTGCGGCACTTGCCGCCCAGGGCGCGCCGTTCGTAGACCGTGACCGCGAAGCCGCGCTCGGCCAGCTCGTGCGCCGCCGTGAGGCCGGCGACCCCGCCACCGAGGACCGCGACCGTGCCGCCGGTCCCGCGCGCCGCCGCCACGCCGGGCAACCCCCAACCCGCCAGACCCGCACCCGCGCCCGCGAGCAGGGCACGACGACTGATCCCGTGCCCGTCCACCACCCAGCACCCCCTCCACCGGAGTCACCGAGCCGGCACTGTAGCTCCACCGGGCGGCCCGTCCCGACAGGTCACTCGTTCGCCGTAGTCCACCGGGAAGCCCTGTCCCCCAGCGCTTTCGCGCGACAACGACCGGGCGGAGCGCCACGGACGGCCGAACCGGCGACGAGCAGTGCACCCGGAACCACCCGATCGTGTGCCGCGCGGACGCCCCGACGACAGCTTCCCCGCGCGGGGACACCACGCCACCGAGCAGGGGCCGCCGCCGGCCGGTGGTGCGGCCGGCCACCACCCGCTCACCTCCGCAGCCCACCGCCCGTCCCGGCCGGCACCCCTCCCGCACCCGGCCCCGGTCGAGCGGCCCGCACACCTCGTCACTCGTCGTCGCGCCGCTCCCGCCGCACCACCCTGGCCAGTTCCAGACCCGCCGTGATGGTGCCGAGCGCCGCCGTGATCAGCGCGATCCAGTCCACCTTGCAGCACCTGCTCCCGTTGTCGCCGATGAGGACGGTGGAACGGTCGCCGTTCGGGCGGGTCGGTGTCCCCGATCGCGGAACGCACCGGAAGAATGGCCCTTGCGAGTGGCATCGCCGCTGGTGGCGGCCGTCCGGAGGACGTCCGGTCCGGACATCGCGCACGGGAGGGGGCGCCGGATGACGCCTGAGGACCTGGCCGGGTTCTGCCGCGAGCTGCGGGAGTTCTTCCAGCGGTCCGGCGCGGTCGTCACCGCGCCGGCGTCGCACGGCGGGCCGGGGCGCAGCCAGGTGTCGGCGATCCTCAACGGCCGGATCAAGAAGCTGCCGGACCTGGAGCACGTCATCGCCATCGTCCGGGCCGCCCTGGCCGCCGCGAAGGTGGCCCCGCCCAACGGGACGGTGGAGTACTGGCGCGGCAGGCACGCCGCGCTGGAGTCCGCGCCGCCCGCGCCGCCCGCGCCCGACCGGTGGCCCGACCGGGCGAGGACGCACCCGGTGTGGGCGCGGGCGACGGACGTGGCGGCGTTCCGCGACGACGTGGTGCGGCTGGCGGCGGACCTGGGCAGGCGGCGGCAGGCGGCCGAGCGCGCGCTCGCCGGGTCGCCGTGGCTCGACCCGGACCTCGTCGACCGCGTCGAGCGGCGGCTGGCCGACCTGGTGGAGCTGGTGGACCTCCGGCCGACCGGCGCCGAGGCCGCCCTGCTGGTGCTCGCGCCGATGCTGCACCGGGTGCGCGTGCTGGAGGCCGCGGCGTCGCGCGTCCACCTCGGCCCGACCCGGTTGCGCCCGGAGGACGGCGCGGGCGCGGACCGGCGGGAGTACGAGCACTTCCTCGCGGGCGCCGAGCAGGGGCGGCTGGTCGCCCGGACCGGGTTGCCGGGGCGCGGCGACTCGGTGGCGCCCATCGGCTGGTGGATGTTCCACCAGTGGACGGCAGGCCACCCGGACCACGAGCAGGCCGGCGCGTTACCGGTGCCGAACCCCGCGTCCCGCGAGCTGTACGCCACCCTCGACCGGCTGACCGCGCTGTTCCACCTGACACCCGGTGACCTGCGGCACCGACGACGCCTGCACCCGGAGAAGACGCACCTCGGCCTCACCACCGCGCCGCAGGTCGTGCGGGAGGAGCTGGTCGGGCTGCTGCTCGTGGTCGCGTGGGAGCAGGCCGTCGAGCTGACGGCGCTGCCGATCACGGTGGTGGAGCACCTCGGCATACCGGACCCGGTCCGGCTCGACCACCTGCGCACGACCATCGCGCACGCGGCCTGGGTGCCGGTGGAGGGCGTCGGGACCGGGCTGATCGCGGACTGCCGGCACGAGGCCGTGCTGGAGGCGCTGAAGAGCCACGTGGCGCGGGTGGACGCGGTGCTGTCGGCGGTGCGGGAGGCGGCCGAGGACTTCCGGCTGGAGCCGCTGCGGCGGCTGCCGCCGCACGCGTCGGCCGACCGCGTGCAACCCGCCGAGGAGAACGGGCGGCCGGTGTTCGTCACCCCGGTGACCCGGTTCCGGCTCGACGAGACGCGGGTCCGCGAACTGCTGATGGGCGAGCAGCTCTACGGCGACCGGTCCCTGGCCGTCCGCGAGCTGTACCAGAACGCCCTCGACGCGTGCCGCTACCGCCAGGCGCGGCACGACTACCTGCGCGCCTCGCGCGGCATCGACATCGGGTGGACCGGCCGCATCGAGTTCACGCAGGGTGTCGAGCACGGCCGCCACGTCCTGCGCTGCGCCGACAACGGCGTGGGCATGGGCCGGGCCGAGCTGCGCGAGGTCTTCTCCCGCGCGGGGGTCCGCTTCGCCGACCGCCCGGAGTTCCGGGAGGAGCAGGCCAGGTGGGAGGCGGCGGGCGTCGAGCTGTTCCCCAACAGCCGGTTCGGCATCGGCGTGCTGAGCTACTTCATGCTGGCCGACGAGATCGAGATCCGCACCCGCCGGATGCACCCCAACGGCCACGACCACGGCGAGGCGCTGCGCGTGATGATCGCCGGTCCCGGCCACCTGTTCCGCATCGAGACCCTGGCCGAGGACATCGGGCCCGGCACGGCGGTCACGCTGTACCTGCGGGCCGGCGCGGACGCCGAGTCCTGCGTCGACGTGCTGCAACGCATCCTCGGGATCGCCGAGTTCGAGACCACCGCCGTGCACGGCGACCACGACGCGACGTGGCGGCCGTTCGAGCTGGAGTCCCGTCCCGCGGGCGGGGGGAGCGGCCTGCACGCCTCGGGGGCGCTCGTGCACGGCGAGCGGACCGAGCACGGTCAGGTCGTGTGGTGCGAGCAGGGCGGTGGCCTGCTGGTCGACGGCATCCACGTGGAGCCCCTGAAGCGCAGAGGCGTCCTCGCCGGGCCGGCGTACGGTGAAAGCCTGTACGGCGCGGTCGTCAACCTCACGAGGAAGGGCGCGCCCAAGCTCACGGTCGACCGCAGCAAGGTGTTGGACGACGTCTCACCCCTGGTCGAGGAGTTGCTGCGGCGGTCGGTGCCTGCCCTGCGGCAGGCGAACCCGCTGTTCCTGTCGCTGGAGTGGCTGGTCCGGGTGGCCCGCACGAGTCCGGGCACGGCGGACATCGTCGCGGACGAGGTCGCGGCGTCGGGCGGACCGTGGCGAGCCCTCATCGGGTCCTCGGAAATCCTCGACGGCGGGTACTCCTACGCGGACCTCGACCTGGTGCGCCGCCTCCACGACCACTACGCGGAGCGCCTGAACCTGTTCGGGGCAGGCCGGAGCGCCAGTGCGGTGAGCCTCGCCTGGACTTCGCTGGCGCGCGCGGGTCGAGCAGGGGTGACACCCCTGTCGCCGTCGGACAAGGCCATCATCGAGGACTTGTACGAGCGCAGGAGCCACTTGCCCGGCAGCCAGGACCTCCCCGTCGGGCTGGTGCTCGCCGTCGCGAAGGACACGCAGATCGGCGTCGTGGCACTGGCCGATCGGCTGGCCCGCCTGGGCTACGCGCTCCCGGACGTCGACTGGGGATCACTGGCGGACGAGCCCGGTGAAGCGGACTTCACCGTGGTGAGCGCAGACTGCGACGCCATCGCGCCTTGGTTGCCGCCCGGCGCCCCGGTGTCCGTCGGACACGTCGTCGCAGCCGCGCACGCGGCGAAGTCGAGCCCGAGCGCGGTCGCGGACAGGCTGGCGTTCTTCGGCTTCTCCGCCCCGTCCACCGCCGGGTTGCCCTCCCGCGTGACGCGGTCCGACGTGATCCTGGTCAGCCTGAACGTCGACGGCGGCCGGCCGTGGCTGCCCGACGGTTGGCCGGTCGAGCCGGCCAGGGTGCACTTCGCCGCCGCCGTGCTGCGGCGGGACTCCCCCGCGATCGCGTCCAGGTTGCGGGAACTGGGTTTCCCGGTGCCCGACGTCCGGCACACGCCCGAGTGGCTGGGCACGGTCGGCGGTGGGCTCGGGCGCGTGTTCCTGGACTGCGCCGTCGAGGACGGCGACGCGGTGCCGCCGTCCCAGGTCGTGCGAGCGGCGGTGCTCTGGGGCGTGCCGCCGGCGGAGGTCGCCCGCAGGTTCGCGGAGATCGGGCTCGCCGTCCCGGCGGACGGGCGGGTCCCGCGCGAACTGGCGGACGGCGACGCGGCGCTGCTGACGCGGCAGTGGCTCGACCGGGACCTGCCGCCCGGTCCGGTGCGCGTCCCGCTCGGCCTGTTGCTCGACATCGCCGGACGAGCGGGCGTCCGGGTGGCGGAGGCGGCCGCGCGGCTCGGCGACCTCGGCTTCGTGCTGCCCGACGAGCAGGTGTGGCGCGGCGACCTCGACGGGGTCGACCAGCGGTTGTTGCAATTCTCCACGCCGCTGCGCCCCATCCCGCGGTGGGAGGACCGCCGGACGTTCGAGTCCCTGCTGGAAGCGACGCGGGAGGTGGGCGGCACCATCGCCGGGGTGGCGAACCGCCTGCGACGCATGGGGTTCGAGGTGCCCGACGTCGCGCACCTGGACGACGACCTCCTCGAAGTCGACTACCACCTGCTCAGCGCGCGGGGGTGTGCGCTGGGCCGGGCGCCCGCCGGCAGCGCCGCCCCGCTCGCGGTGGTGGCCCACGCCGCCGGCCGCACCGGCACGTCACCGCGCCGCACGGCGGAACGGGTGTCGGCACTCGGCTACACCCCGCCGGCGACCGACCGGCTGCCGGAGCGGTTCGACCGGCTCGACCTGGACCTGCTCGGCCGACTGGACCTCACCCGGCCCATCAAGGCGAGGGACGTGCTGGAGCAGGCGCTGTGGTTCGAGACCACGCCGGAGGAGGTGGCCGACCGACTGGCCGCCCTCGACCTGGCGGTGCCCGGCTTCGACGCCGAGCTGGCCGCGATCTACGCCGGCGTGCCCGGTGTCGCCGACGACGGACCACCGCCGAACCCCGCCGCCGCGCCGCGCTGACCTCCCGAAGCCAGTCGCGCTCACACGCGTGTCACGACAACGCGCGTGGACCACGAGCGCGCCCCGCTGTCGACCACCGACCGGTCGGTCGATCACCCACCGCCCGGTGCCGGCCGCGACCCGCCTGCCCCGCGACGATCGAGGAGCGGAACGCCGCGCCGGGGGTACGGCCGCGACCGCGACGTCACGGCCGCGACCGAGGAGGAGGTGAACGGCACATGGCGATCGAGATCTACGACACCGCCGAGGCGGACGATCTCTGCTCCGCCTTCTGCGTGACCAACGTGTGATCGACGGGGCCGCCCCTCCGCAGGGGCGGCCCCACCCGCACGCGGCCCGGTGCCGCCCACACCCGGAAGGACGGATGACATGCGTCTGCTGCGCGGCCACGACTCGTGGTGGTGCCTGCACGGCAGCAAGATCGCCCGGCTGCCCCTCGACGCCGTCTCGACCGACGACCCCGACCAGCCCGACCGGCCCGTCCTCGTCGAGGCGGCCCGGACCGCGTTGCGCCAGGGCGGTTTCCTCGCCGAACGACCGCGCGACGGCTACAGCCTCACCGTGCTGACCAGCACCCGGTGCAACCTGGGCTGCGGCTACTGCTTCCAGAACGTCGAGTTCGCCGACGACGGCAACCCCGCGCCCGACCGGATCCCGGCCGCGCACCTGTCGCCGAGGACGATCGACGACATCCTCGCCTTCACCGACCGGATGATGGGCACAGCGGGGTTCACCAAGCTCAAGGTCCTGCTGTTCGGCGGTGAGCCGCTGCTCAACCGCACGGGCTGCCTCACCCTCCTGCGCCGGGCCCGCGAGCACGGGATGACCTCCGCGGCGATGGTCAGCAACGGGGTGTTGCTGACCGCCCGGACGGCGGGCGAACTCGTCGACGCCGGCCTGCGGGCGACCCAGATCACCTTCGACGGCGACCGCGACACCCACGACCTGATCCGGGCCACCCGCAACGGGCGCGGCACCTTCGACCAGATCCTGCGCAACATCGCCGACGTCTCCGCCGCGGTCGGGATGGCCTGGCAGTTCCGCGTCAACGTGTCGCACCGCAACGCCCACACCGTGCCGGGACTCCTCGACCGGCTCGCGCGCCACGTCGAACCCTCGACCGCCGGCATGCACATCGCGCTGGTCGACGACGTCGGGATCGGCTACGACAACCGGTTGCGCCACTCCGCCGACCTCGCCCGGCAGGTCGTCGGCTGGTACCGCCACGCCCTGGACCTCGGTTTCCGGCCGCGCCCGCCCCGAGCCGGGTTCCACTGCGAGTTCTGCACCATCCGGTCCGGTCGGACCGGGGCGGTGGTCAACGCCGACGGCACCCTCTACAGCTGCTGGGAGACCGTCGGGAAGGCGGACATGGCGGTCGGGCACGTGCGCTCGGGCTACCTCGCGCCCGCCGAGCTGACGCCGCGGTGGGTCACCTGCACCTACAACGCCGCCGAGCACGGCACCCCCGAGGAGACCGCCTCGTTCCACGACGCGGTGGACGCCGCGCTGCTCGACGAGCTCGCGGCGCGCGGCGCGTTGCCGCACCGGCGGTCCCTCCCCGGTCCCGCCGCGTCCGGTGCCGCCGCCCGGCCCGGCCGGAGGACTAGGGTGGCGACGTGGAATCCCGCGAGGCCGTGGACCGGCAGGTGAAGTTCGGCGCGGCACGGCTCGCGCCTGGCCCGTACCGCCCGACCGGCTGGCTGCTCACGGTCGACGGCACCCTCCAGTCCTTCGTGGACCTGGCGGACCCGACCTACCTGCACATGCCGTACACCACGTGGCTCGCGCGGGTGCTGGACCTGCACTGGCCCGCGGGCGAGCCGGTGCGCGCCGTCCAGGTCGGCGGAGGTGGTTTCACCTTCGCGCGGTACCTGGCCGCGACCCGCCCCGGCTCGCCCCAGACGGTCTACGAGCTGGACGGCCCGCTGGTCGACCTCGTGCGCGAGCACCTCGACCTGGACTCGATCGCGGACCTTTGGGTGCGCGTCGAGGACGGCGAGGCCGGCATCCGGCGCACCCCCGACGCGACCGCCGACGTGGTGGTCATGGACGTCTTCCGGGCGGGCACCGTGACCATCCACCTGGCCGCCGTCGAGTTCCTGCGCGAGATCGCCAGGGTGCTCCGCCCCGGCGGCCTCTACGTGGGCAACATGTGGTCGGCGGCGGACATGGCCCTGCCGCTGCGCGCCGTGGCGGCCCTCGCCGAGGTGTTCCCGCACGTCTTGCTGCTCGCCGAACCGGGCCTGCTGCTCGGCAGGCAGGCGGGCAACGTGGTCCTGGCCGCCGCCGGCCGCGAGCTGCCCCACCGGGAGCTGACCGCGTGGGCGGAGGCCGCCGGCAACCGCGTGTTCTGCCTCTCCGCCGAGCAGCTGGCGGAGCTGCGCGGCGTGGCGCCCCCGCTGACCGCCGACCACCCGGCGGGCGACGTCACGCCCGTGCCGGGCGGGGCCATGTGACCACCCCGGACGGGACGTCGCCCGACCGGCTCGGTCGAGCGCGCGGCGATGGCGTCCGGGAAACCCCGGACGCCATCGGGCGTCACTTCCAGCGGTGCCAGTACGGCGTCGCGTCGGGGCCGTAGAGGACGATGTTCGAATCGCTCTGCACGACGAACCGCTCGGCCGCGGTGCCGAAGGTCCACGTGTGCCACTTGGCCTCACCGGCGGCGGTGTAGACGACCAGGTTGCCGTCGGGCTGGAGGATCGCGTGGGTCGCGCCGGAGCCCCAGGTGACGCTGCTCCACAACGCGGCGCCGTCCGCCTGCGCGTAGAGCACCAGGTTACCGTCCGGCTGCATGGTCAGGCGGAAGCGGCCGTCCGGCGACCACTTGGACTGGCCGGCGGAGAGGCGTTCGCCGCGCACCAGCCGGTCGCTGCCCCCCTTGATCGGCTGCACCGGTCGCGGGGTCCACCGCTGCGTGGCGCCGCCGGCGCACTCGGTCGTGGTGGCGTCGCGGTCGCGGGCCGCGTCCAGGCAGCGGCCGTTCACCGCGGACGCGTAGCCGAGATCGGGCCGTGCCGTCCACTTCTGCCGGTCCGTGCCGTCGCACGTGCGCAGCTGCACGGTCGTCGAGCCGGCGTCCAGGCACTTGTCGAACACGCGCAGCGTGCCGTCGGGCGCGGAGGTGACGACCTGGCGCGCGGCGGTCGGCGCGTAGGCGGGCGTGATGCAGTCCGCCGTGCGCAGGAGCGCGCCGTCGGCCGCGTTGCCGCCCGTGACGTCCAGGCACAGGCCGCCGTCACCGACCAGGCTGCCCAGCCGGGCGAACCGCGCCGGCGCGGTCCACTGCTGGTTCGCCTGGCCGTGGCACGGGTTCGTGGTCACGCCGCTGCCCGCCGTGTTCGCGGTGCCGTCCAGGCAGAACCGGTTCCACGGCGACACCAGCGAGCGGTTCTGGCCGGCCTGCCACTTCTGCTGGTCGGAACCGTCGCACGTCAGCAGGCGGACGTGCTTCATGCCCCAGGAGGACACCGGGCCCGCGGCGTCCAGGCACTTGCCGAGCACCCGCAGCGTGCCCTCCGGGCCCGTGGTGAACGACTGCCGCGGCGTGCCGGGCGCGGCGCAGTCGGCGATCCGGACGGCCGCGCCCTCCTCGGTGCGGCCGTCGGCGACCTCCAGGCACAGGTTGCCGACCTTCACCGGCCCGAAGCGCGCGCGGCTCGGGTCGACGGTGTCCTTGATCCAGCCGGCGAGGTCGTCCACGCGGCTCGCGGTGCTGCCCTGCCGCGTGCCGGTCTCGCCGAGGCAGCCGTGCTGCCACGACGTGCTGTTGACGCCGACCAGCTCCAGCCGGCCGTCGACCTCGCGCGTCACCGGCCCACCCGCGTCGCCCTTGCAGAGGTCCTTCCCGTCCGCGTTGGTCATCGCCAGGGTCGTGGCGGTGGTCGCGGTGACCGTGAACGGCGCGACGGACGGGCGGAGGGGCACCCACTCGCTCGCCGTGCGGCCGAACCCGGCCGCCTTCACCGCGGTGCCCTGCTCCGGGGCCGCCCCGACGCCGAGCGGTGTCGCGCCGGTGACGGGTGTCGCGAGTTCGAGCAGCACCACGTCGCGGTCCTCGCGGCGGACCAGGCCCGCCACCTCGGCGGTCTCCGCGCCGAGCACCACCCTCGTCCCCGGCGGCGGCGTCGCGCCGTCGGCCGGGGCGAAGCAGCCGGCGGCCGTGACGACCCACTGCGGGCCGACCAGGGCGCCCGAGCACGCCTTGCCCGGCAGTTCGACCTTGGCGAGGTGGGTCAGCTGCCCCTCCGGCACGGTGGTCCCGGAGGACACCGCGGACGCGGGCACCACGGCGACCAGGCCGGCCGCGACCAGGAGGCCGAGGGCCGCGCCCGCGAACCTGTTCGTCACGGGATCTCCTTGGCCGGCGTGACCGGGTCGGGGGTGGGGAATTGTCGACGCGCCGCCCGGCGACCGTCGAAAACAATGGTGGCGACGCTGGAGAAGCGCGCACCGGAAAGTACCCGCAAAAATCCTCCCAGGCAGGTCCCGCGTGGTGCGCGGGCAGATTACGCAGAGCGCCCGGACGACCGGAGTCGCAGATCGCGCCGGGTGCGCGCAACGATGATGAGCGACACCACGACGGATGCCAATTCACTATGCGGTATCTCACAACGTGTAACGCGCGGGGCGACACCGCCGACCGGGCGCGATCCACAGAATCCGGGTCCAATTTCCCGCAATTGTTCGCGAAGTCCGGTCGCGAGTTCGAGCGGACGTGGGCCGCGCGGCTCCGGTCGGCGGTCGCCGGGCTGGTGGCGGGAGGCCGAGGTCCCCGGACCCGGCGCCGGGTGCGCCGAGGCCGTCCGGGGGCGCGTCCGCCACCCCGGACCACGCGCGGCCGGGACGCCCGAAAAAAACTTCGGCCGGCGATGTCGAGATCGCGGAACCGGCTCCGTCCCCCGGATGAGCGCGACCAGAATGGGGTCGCACCCGCACCGAGGAGAACCACGATGGCCAAGTACCTGCTGCTCAAGCACTACCGCGGCGCGCCGGAGGCGGTCAACTGCGTGCCGATGGACCAGTGGACGCCGGAGGAGGTCACCGCGCACGTGCAGTTCATGCGCGACTTCGCGTCCCGGCTGGAGCAGACGGGCGAGTTCGTCGACGCCCAGGCGCTCGCGCCCGAGGGCACGTACGTCCGGTACGACGGCGAGGGTCGCCCGCCGGTCACCGACGGCCCGTTCCCCGAGACCAAGGACCTCATCGCCGGCTGGATGGTGATCGACGTCGACAGCTACGAGCGCGCGGTCGAGCTGGCCGGCGAGCTGTCGGCCGCGCCCGGCGCGGGCGGCGAGCCGATCCACGAGTGGCTGGAGCTGCGCCCGTTCCTCACCGAGCCGCCCACCGTCACGGAGTGACCGGTCCCGTGGACGAGGTACTGCTCCGGAGCCTCACCCCGGGTGTGCTCGCCGTCCTCGTCCGCCGCGGAGCCGACTTCGCGGCGGCCGAGGACGCCGTGCAGGACGCGCTGGTCGAGGCGCTCCGCGCCTGGCCGGCCGACCCGCCGCACGACCCGAAGGGCTGGCTGGTCACCGTGGCCTGGCGCCGGTTCCTCGACGCGGCCCGCGCGGACGCGGCCCGCCGCAGGCGCGAGGACGCCGTCAGCGCCGACCCCGCGGTGCCGGCGCCCGGCTCCGGCGCCGCGGTGGACGACACGCTCCAGCTCTACTTCCTGTGCGCGCACCCGTCGCTGACGCCGTCGTCCGCGGTGGCGCTCACGCTGCGCGCCGTCGGCGGGCTGACCACGCGCCAGATCGCCGACGCCTACCTGGTGCCCGAGGCGACGATGGCGCAGCGCATCAGCCGGGCCAAGCGCACCGTCGCCGGCGTGCGGTTCGACCGGCCCGGCGACGTCGCCACCGTGCTGCGCGTCCTCTACCTGGTCTTCAACGAGGGCTACTCGGGCGACGTCGACCTGGCCGTCGAGGCGATCCGGCTCACCCGGCAGCTCGCGGCGGCGATCGACCACCCCGAGGTGGCGGGGCTGCTCGCCCTCATGCTGCTCCACCACGCCCGGCGCGCGGCCCGGACCAACCCCGACGGCGGCCTGGTGCCGCTCGCCGAGCAGGACCGCGGCCGGTGGGACACCTCGGCGATCGCCGAGGGCGTCGACATCCTCCAGGCGGCCCTCGCCCGCGACCGGCTGGGCGAGTTCCAGGCGCAGGCGGCCATCGCGGCGCTGCACGCCGACGCGCCCACCGCCGAGGAGACCGACTGGGTGCAGATCGTCGAGTGGTACGACGAACTCGCGCGCCTGACCGACAACCCGGTCGTGCGGCTCAACCGCGCGGTGGCCGTCGGCGAGGCGGACGGGCCGCGCGCCGGGCTGGCGGCACTCGCCGAGTTGGACGACTCGCTGCCCCGTTACGCGGCGGTGGCGGCGTACCTGCACGAACGCGACGGTGACCTGGCGACGGCGGCGCGGCGGTACGCCGAGGCGGCGCGGAAGGCGTCCAACCTCGCCGAACGCGACCACCTGACCCGTCAGGCCGCTCGGCTCAACACCCGGCTCAACGCCGGGCGGAGCCGCTGACGGACCCCGCCCCACCGGCCAGGCGGAGGCGTTCGGCGGCCTGCGCGCGGACGGCGTCGCAGCACAGCGGCGTGGTGCCGTGCAGCGCCTCCCAGCGGGCGTTGTGCACCGCCGGCCACAGGCTGGCCGCCCACGCGACCGCCAGCTCCGCCGCGGTGAACCGGCGTCCCCGGAAGTCCTGGTAGGCGGCGAGGAACGCGGCGGAACCCGCGATCGGGGCGAGGGTCGGCGGCGAGTGGCTCGCGTACGCGCCGGACGCCGCGCCCACCAGCGCGGCCTCCGGCTGCCACGCCAGGCTGTCCCAGTCGTGCACGACCAGCACCTCCCCGTCGCGCCAGCGCAGGTTCTGCGCCTCGAAGTCGGCGTGGCCCAGCACGCGCGGCAGGTCGGCGGCCAGCAGCCGCGCACGGGCCCGGCGGGCCGCGTCGAGGACGTGCGCGGGCACCGCGCGCTGGTCCCGGTCGTCGAGGAACCCGATCGCCGGCCACAACCCTGGACCGGTGTGGTCCCACCGCACCCAGCGGGGGTTCGGCAGCGGCGGCGCGACGGACACCTCGGCCAGTTCGGCCACCAGCCTCGCGAACACCGCCGCGCAGCGCACCGCGACCTCGGGCGAGTCGCCGGGCAGCGGCTCGCCGCCGGGTCGGAACTCCTCGGCGTGCACGGCCAGCGCGCCGACGCGGACCGCGGGCGTGAGCGGCCGGGCGCACGGGAACCCGCGCTCCGCCAACCGGGCCTGCGCGGCCACGCACGACGCGGCCCGGCCGTCGTCCTCGCGCGCCTTCACCACGGCGTCCCGCCCACCGGCCAACCGCAGCCCGAACACCGCCGACATCCCCTGCCGCGTGAACAGCACGTCGACCGGCTCGTCACCCAAGCGGTCCGCGCACCAGGCCGGCAGCCAGTCCGGCAGAGCGTCCAACGGCACGGTGACGACTCTGCCGGCCGTGGCGGGCGCGGCGGAAGGGACGCCGGTGCGCGGCCGTGGGGCAGCCCCCGCACGCAGAGTGGTCAACATCGGGGTGAGGTGCTCACCGACAGGCGGAAAGTGTTGCCAGTCCAGGTGATTTCCCTGGTGATCGATAGCCGGACCGGCCGGGCGGTGCGTGTACTGGGTGCACATGACGACCACGCACACGTACCGGAGGTAAGGGTGAAGGCACTCCTGTCGAGGAGTTCGGTGGTGGGAATCGCGCTGGTGGTCGCCGGCGCACTGCTCCCCCAGGCGGCGTCGGCGGCGACCACGCCGCGCGGTTTCGGCGACTGCATGGACATCGCGGTCGAGAACGACGCGGACGTGTGGGTCGCCCACCACGCCTGCGACTCCGATTCCCTCGTCACCTGCTACCGGATCTTCCGCGACGCGTACGGGCGGCAGGAGTGGGCCCTGAGGGCCTGTCGGACCAGGTGATGTCCCCGCCGTGGCGCGGTGCCCACCGCGCCACGGCGTGCCGACCGTCGCTCAGTCGTCGGAGGAGCGACCGTCGCTCAGTCGTCGGAGGAGCGACCGTCGCTCAGTCGTCGGAGGAGATCGACGGGCCGTCGTAGAGGAGCGCGTCGGCGTCGTCGTAGACCCGGACCCGGACCTTCGACATCTCCGCCCGCGACTCGGACAGCAGCTTCTCGAACTCGGCCCGGCCTTCCGCCGACGTGCTCTCCGTGGCCTCCAGCCGCGCTTTCGCGTCGCGCAGGGTGACCATGTCGATCTCCATCTCCACGGCGAAGGTGCGGTCCACGACGTCGGCCCGGCCGACCCCGCCGTCCTCCCGGACCAGTTCCACCCTGGCCGCTCCTGGTGCGAGCGCCCCGATCAGCCAGGTGGGCTGACCGTTGTAGGACGGGGTCCACTGCCAGACCGCGTACGGGCGTCGGGCGAAGTCCCAGGAGCGCTCGGCGCTCTGCGTGTTCAGCCACACGCCGCGACCGTCCTGGAGGACGCAGATCCCCGCGGCCCCGGAGTCGTGGTAGGCCGCGAGCGCTCCACGCGCCGCCGTCGCGCCGATCCGCGCGCCGGGGTGCCAGCCCGTCGCCGGCGGCCGGCTTGCCTCGGGGCTGCGTCGGGTGCGGTCGGCCAGGGTCGCGGTGAGGGCGGAAGCGAGTTGCTCGACTGGTGAAGTCACTGCGGACTGTCTCTCCTCGTGTGCACGGGTGTCGCGGAATCCGGGCCGGCGAGGCCGGCACCCGACCCGCACCGCCCGGAACGATCACACGTCCACCCTGGCGCTCCTCCGCGCCGACCACATCCGGGAAATTCCCCGACAATGGGCTGAACCGGCCGGGACACCGAGCGCCCGCGCCACTGGGGGAAGGACCGGGATGCCCGACGGGATCGAGGTCCGCAGCGCGAGGCCGGATGACTTCGACCGCATCGTCGGCGTGGTCGACGACTGGTGGGGCCGACCCGCGTCGCGCGACCTCACGAGGCTGTTCCTCAGCCACTTCTTCGCGACCAGCCTGGTGGCGGAGGCCGACGGGGACCTGGCGGGCTTCGTGATCGGCTTCCTGTCCCCGTCCGAGCCGGACGAGGCGTACATCCACTTCACCGGCGTCGCGCCGAGGTGGCGGCGGACCGGGCTCGGCCGGGACCTGTACGAGCGGTTCTTCACGACGGCCCGCGCGCACGGCCGTACGACGGTGCGGGCGATCACCTCGCCGCGGAACACGACCTCGATCAGGTTCCACGAGTCGATGGGGTTCACCAGCTCCGAGCCGATCCGGGACTACGACGGCCCCACCCTCGACCGGGTGACCTTCGTCCGACACCTCGACCCCGCTCAGCCCCGGCAGCCCGGCCGCTCCACGCCTTGAGCCGGACATATCTACCGCGCGACCGGTCGGAAGCGTTACAGGTAGCCCCTGACATTCATACGTTCGTGTGACATCAGGGGCCCTCCGTGACGACTCGTTCGGGATGGATACCCGATTGATCGTCCTACGGGCCCCGGTGGGCGGATACAGTCGATCGCGTGCCGCGGCACCCGGTCGCGGCACCCGCAAGAAGATCCCGGCAACACCTCTCACCTGCGCTTCCCGGCACCACGTGGGCCGGGAAAGCCGACGCCCGCCCCATCCGGCAGGTCGGCAGAGGGAGGTGCGGGATGACGTCCGACGGTCGCGCCGAGGACGAAGGACCCCGACGCGACGAGGACCGACCACCCAACCGGAGGTGGCACTCCGATCGGGTGACCGTCCTCTTGGGCGCACTGGTGCAGGTCGTGGCGTTGATCGGGCAGATCGTCGACCTGACGCAGTGACTGTGTGGGTGGCGCGGCACTCGTCCGCGCCACCCACATCGAACCAGTAGCCCGGCCTGAACGACGGCAACCATACCCACTTGGGCTACCAGAAGCCCCCCGGATCCCAGCCCACGAGGCACCCGCCCACCCCCGGCAACGGAGGCCCACCCCCGTCGACCCGAACGGTTCCACGCAGAAGGGATTCCTGCTCCGACGACCGCCCGAGCGCATCGCGGTGAGCCACGAGCGAGCTTCCATCCCCGAGCCACCGACAATCGGTCCGCAGAGGACTCTCATGTGCCCCGAAGGAGGCCCATGCTGACCTGGCCCTGCCAACTATCCGAGGACAGCCGTGGCACCACACGCACCTCTCGCGCACCCGCGGCGAACACGGCCCAATACAGCTCCTCGCATGGCACGACGGGTTCACCGCGGGTGTCGAGCCACAGGTAGGCCACACGCCCGTCAAGAGTGCTCAAATCCCACCACCGCCACCGACGCAGGTCGGGGTCGAAACCGTAAAGCCATTCCTGCAGATCCCAGCGATCCTCGCCGCGAACCGCATGGTATCGGTCGACGCCGGACACCGACGGATCCACCGTGAAACGAACGTCCACACCCCTATCGACAGACCGTCGCACTACGATCGCACTGGACGACAGCGCCGTCACTCATCTCCAGGCTCCCAAGCAGTTCGAGGCTATCCGAGCCCACGGCGGTGAGCCGTCGCAAGCGCACCCTCTTCGATACCGATCTTGCCTTCACCCGCAACACGAAGGAGAGCATCCCTCATGGAGCCGTAATCGACCTGCGGCGGCACGTCGATCGCCCACAGGTATCCCGACGCGTCGGTCTCCCAGGAACAGCCGAAGCTGCGGAGCAGGGCGTCTGCCATCTCCTCCGCATCGTCCTCCTTGAGGATGATGCGGACCGTCGAGTGCCCGGACTCCGACACGAACTCCTCGAACACGAACTCCCTACGCTCATGATCCGCTCTGACCCGCACCACGTCCCCGAAAGCGATGCCTTTCACGTAGAACGGGGTGTTCCTGATCTGGACCTCCAGCTTCACCAAGGTCTTTCCAGCCCAGAGCCGCTCCACCGAGGCACGTGCCCACGCGACAGTCGCATCAGGAAGGTCGAAGGCGATTTTGTACAACCTTTCAGGCTCACCTTCCGCCACTGACCCGGCGTCGCCGGGGTTCGAGGTGCTCCCTGAGCTCATCGTCCCAACCCTCCAGCAGCTCGGCGGACTTCCGCCTGTTGCATCGACGGCAGGCCACCGCTCCATTGTGCGCGCCGCCGTGCCCACCCCTGACCTCCGGCTCGATGTGGTCGATCGCGGAGCTGTCCCTGGTGGGCGAGCATCGTCAAAAGGATCGGCCGCACCCGAGATTCGACCCACCGCATCGCCTGGGGCCCACGCCGGGAACCTGCCGATCACAGGTCGACCGCCGGCCGTCAGGGACCATCCCGAAACCGGTGTGGCCGTGGCACTCCCGCACCAGCCTCGACTACGCCGCGGTGGACCTGGCCTGGCAGGCGTTCCCGCACTAGTTCAACATCAGCCACGCCTTCCGCGTGCTCAAATCACCCGAACGGTTGCGCCCGGCCAGAGTGCCTGACACCAGACCCGCACCACGCCACGACATCCACACCGCCACCAGCGCCAACAGCCAGAAGTCGAGTCCTAGCCCGGGATCACCACGCCCGATCGGCGACGCTGTTCCAGGTCTTCCGCCACCCGGACGCCGACCTCGTCGGCGAAGCCCGAACACATCCCGGAGGACGGAGCAGCGGCTCGGCGAACAGGCACTCCACCCTGTCCAGGATCGCGACGTCGAGAAGCCATACATGTCGAACCCTACCCCATGATTCTTGTGCGCATCGGCCAGGGCGCGCTCGTAGTCCTCGCGGCTGATGCCCTCCTTGGCCAAGGCCGCCGACACGTTGGCATTCACCCGACGCTGCTGCTGAACAGCCCGCTCACGCCACTGGCAGTAGCCCCGCTCGGCGTCGTACCGGTCGCCCTCGCTGACCTTGGGCGCGTGCAACTGTGATAGCGACCGCACAGCACGCAGTCGGGGCCGCAGTCGCGGATCAGGCCGATGGGGTCGCTGAAGGTGACGGGGCTGTGGCCCAGAGCCTGTCACACAACTCGTAGACAATATGATTTCCGACGGGAGTAGCCTAAGCGCAGTGCAGAAGCCTCCCGCCGCAATCCTATTCCGGAAATGCGCCAGCCCATTCCACCCAAGGAACGGACTGGCGCAGATATCAGGAAGCCGGTATTTCAGACGGACGAAGTGTCAGAGTGGGCTGCCGACCCGGGTCCACTGCCAGCACGAGGGCTTTTTTGACTTCGCCGATGCGCTTCGCCGTTTCCTCGATCGTGAAACGACCATCCGTAACGCGAGGAGAATTGACATGGCCGTAGACACCCTGCGCAGTCAGTTCTACGCCTACGCCGAAGGCGTGAACACACAAGATCCGAACCTCGACTACCCGCCCAACCAAGTCGGCACTCATCTGCCCCCACTGCGACAGCGGAAGATCATGGATGTCTCGATCTCCTACCACGGTGCCCACAGCTTCTCCTTGCCCAGCGTCAGACTGTTGAAGAGGTCAATTTTCCCATATGGGATCTCCCATTCCGAACCGGGACCATCTTCATATTGGGTCCAGGACCGAAATGCTCCTCGAACGGTCGAAGTGGATCGCACCCTTCACCGGCTTGCAGCCAGGGCAGTTCCGCATGCTGGTGAAGGTCGTGGCCGAGCGCGGCGGTGATGCCAGCGCCGACGGTCGCCCCGGCCGGCAGTGGCGCCGGGCCTGGCCGACCGGGTGCTGCTGGTGGCCACCTACTGGCGCACCAACCTGACCATGCGCCAACTCGGGCCGTTGTTCGGCGTCTCGCGCGCTGCGGCCCACCGCGTGATTGATACCGTCGGCCCGCTGTCCGCGCTGGCCCCGGTCCGGCGCCGCCGCGTCGACCAGGGGTGACCGTGGACGGCACCCTGGTGCCCACTCGCGACCACCGCCTGGCCGCCCGGTCGAAGAACTACCGCTACTCACGAACCTGCAGGTGGCCATCGACGCCGACACCCGCCTCGTGATCGCCACCGGCGAGTCGAAACCCGGCAACCGTAACGACTGCACCGTCTACCGCAACTCCGGCATCGCCGACACCCTGGTCGGACGCACGGTGATGGCGGACGGCGGCTACCAGGGCAACCTCGGAGTGATCACGCCCTACCGCAAACCCCGCGACGGCGGCGAACCCACCGACTGGCAGGAAGACCTCAACACCATCCACCTCTCGATCCGAGCCCGCCCCGAACACGCCCTGGCCCGCATGAAGAACTGGACCATCCTGCGCGACTACCTCCGCGCCGCCCACACCCAGCGCCCCACAGCCTCCGGCATCGCCCACCTCCACAACATCGCCCTCACCGGCTGACCGAGAAGTACCCGAGCCACCAACCACAAGATCAGTTACGTGACATCCCTTAGCCCTGCATATCGGCGGCGGGACTCACCCCATGTGGGACGGTTGCGACGGATATTTGAATATGACTTCAGCCCATCCGCGATCGTCGGATCGGCGTCGAGCCCTCAGTCCGGGAGCACCACGCCCGATCGGCGACGCTGTTCCAGGTCTTCCGCCATCCGGATACCGACCTCGTCGGAAGTGAAGCGCATACGCTCCAGGGCCTCCGCCCAAGCCGTGGTCGCACCCGCCAACCGCATGACGTGCACCAGCGCCCGACGACCGACCGCTCGACTCACATCCCCCACCGCGTCCACGAGCGTGTCCACCGCCGCGACACCGGAAGCACCGAAGAACTCGACCGCCTGGTACCGCACCGCCGAACTCGGATCACGCACCGCCAACACCCGCAGCCGCTCCACCGTGGAGTCGGACAGCACCGGCAGTGCCCCCAGTTCGAACACCGCTCCCGCCCGTTGTCCCGCCTCCGAACCGCCCAACGCCCCGACGAGCACGGCCTCGGATCGGGGCTCGGCGGCCACCGGCCGCACCGTGTCCAACCAGGCGGCGTACCAGGACAGGAAATCACCACCCGGCCACAACCGCGGCGGCGCGCCCACCCCCTTCTCACGGAAGTCCACCAGACTTCCCGCTTCGACACCGTCCAGCAGCAAAGCCGTCGCTTCGGTACCACCCCGGTCGGCCACCCGCACCGCCCGGTGGACACGACCCCCGAACTCGACCTCGGCAAGCCCTCCCGGCAACTCGACGCTCCGCCAGGGGCTCAACGGCGGCAACCCGTAACCCGGACCGACGCCCCCATCCCCCACCTCCACCAGAAACGTGCGGTAGGCAGCCGGCAGGCGGACGCCGTGCACGTCCTCGAAAACCTCGACCCGCGCCGACGACAACGGCCTCCCCAACCGCCGCCCACCCGAAGCCCGAACACATCCCGAAGGGCGGAGCAGCGGCTCCGCGAACAGGCGCTCCAGTCTGCCCAAGATCACCGAAACTGACGCCGAGAAGCCATCCCCATACATGCCGAACCACTACCCCCATGATCGGAGTCGAATGTCAACTGTTCAAAAACTTGAACAATTCGACACAGTAGCCGCACATCGCTCGTGGAGCGCCATGACGTTCCCAGCCATAACCTTCGGAACCGCCTTTGACGTCCACCGAGGTGGCACCAGCACCTCTGATCGAGTGACCACGCGACTCCAGGTCGCAAAGTCCGCCGATTTCCCCGCAACCACCGTGGTGCCCGGTTATCTGCACGGCGGTCCGCACTTCCGGTGTCAACTCGTCGAGTGTCCGGCTAACGCTGATGCCGTAGCCCGTCACCCCGTTCACGGCGGTAACCTCTGATGCAACGTTGGTCTGATCGATGTGAGCGTCTGCGTAGGCCAGCAGGTCATCGCTCGGCTCGCCACAGTTGTGGACAAGGACGTCAGACCTACCGGGCACCACATAGTACGTGTGGACGCCTTCGACGGTGAGGTCGTAGACGGGTTCGAGGCGGATGTAGCGGGCGACCCTCGACACGGTCGACTGGGTGCCGTCGGCCATGGACGATGGTGGCGACCACGGCCCACTCGGTCGTCTTCCCGGTCCTGGGATCGGTCGCCTTGACCTTGTCGCCTATGGCGACCTCGGCGATGGGTTTGGTCGACCCGTCGGCCATCAGGACCGATGTCTTGCCGACGAAGCTGTGCCGGACACAGCTCGCCCCGGGCGGTGACAGCTTTTGGAACTCTTCGGTTGCCGCTCGTTGCGCGTCCTCGGTGATGGACTGCACTCGGCGCAGGACGCCCTTGGCCTTGTCGATGATGCCGGCCAGGCGATCGACGGCCTTGAAGGCGTTGACGCCTGCTTCCAGGATTTTGCCGGCCTTGCCCCTGCGGGGTGCCAGAACTCTGTGCTGAGGTGCCGACCTGCCGCGATCGCGCACTGTGGGCTGTAGGGGCATGATCGCGAGGCGTGGCGCTACGACTGTTGTACCTGGTTCTCGTCCGGGTCGTCGGCTGGTTGGTTCTGCTCGGCCGCTCATCGGCGGCCAAGGACGCGGAGCCGCTGGTGCTACGGCACGAAGTCGCCGTACTACGCCGCACCAACCCCCGCCCGCGGCTGGAGTGGGCCGATCGCGCAGTGCTCGCCGCGTTGGTGCGCCGACTCCCCCGACTGCTGCGCGAGCACCGATTGGTGACGCCAGGCACCCTTCTTCGATGGCACCGGCGCCTCGTCGCGAAGAAGTGGACCTACCCCCACCGCACGGGCCGCCCACCTGTCGACGACATCATCGCGGCGTTGATCGAGCGGATGGCCCGCGAGAACGCCGGCTGGGGCTACCGCAGAATCCAGGGCGAGCTGCTCAAGCTCGGCCACCGGGTATCCGCGTCAACGGTTCGCCGCGTGCTCATTCGCCACCAGCCTGGTCGCGGAGGCCAACGGGGACCTGGCCGGTTTCGTGATCGGGTTCCTGTCCCCGTCCCAGCCCGACGAGGCGCACATCCACTTCACCGGCATCGCGCCGAGGTGGCGGCGGACCGGGCTCGCCCAGGACCTGTACGAGCGGTTCTTCACCACGGCCCGCGAACACGGCCGCACCACGGTTCGGGCGCTCACCTCGCCGCAGAACACGACCTCGATCAGGTTTCACGAGTCGATGGGGTTCACCAGCTCCGAGCCGATCAAGGACTACGACGGCCCCACCCTCGACCGGGTGACCTTCGTCCGACACCTCGACCCCGCTTAGCTCCAGGCGGTCCGGCCCGAACAACGGCAACCATACCCACTTGGGCTACCCAAGACCCTCAGAAGCCAAGCCCACGAGGGCGGACCCCGCGCCCGCCCGGCCCACGATCGCCACCACGGGCAGCTCCGTCATACGGAGGTCAGAAACCCACCATTTCCGGCCGGTCAGCACTCCGCCCCCAGTCGAGAACCGTCCTGAGCCCTCGGAAGAACACCTCCACCTGCTCCTCGGGCCCGTCGAGCCGAATACGTACCCGCGCATCCAGGTCAAGCGTGTCGGCAGCCTCCGACGACATGTCCAGCTGCAACTCCTCCCCGACCCGCGCCGCTCGCACCACTCCGCCGTAATGCGTCCTCCCGTCACTCACCAGGCAATAGGAGTCGAGACCCAGGTTCACGTCCTGCTCGTCCGGGTCATAAGTGGCGCGCTGAATCAGGAGGACGACCCCACCACCGTCCGCCGACTCCGCCACACCGACTTCGAGAACCTCGTCGTCTTCGTCCTCTTCAAACCCGAACGACCGCGCGGTGAACTCAACCATCAGCGCCGCCTCCCACCGGTGGCAATCCACTGGCCGCTACCCCGAGGGCCATTCCAGGAATATGTCACACTTGCTCCAAGCTCATTGACCATGCGATTCATCGCACCTCTGCACCGAAAGCATGGTGGCAACTGTCCCGTGATGTGCACGCTCTCCCCAGCAGCGACCGGAATAAGCCCTGAATGTTGATCGCCGGGGATGGGGCTTTTCCCGGAGGAAGCACCCGACATGCGTGCGACACGGTTCTCCGTATGCGTTGCCGCCTCAGTGTTGTACCCACCACCCAGAGCCTTCTCCGCATCGGAGGGGTTGCCGCTGCCCACAGAGTACGACAGCCGAACTTCGCCGTCCCCATCCAGCACGTCCACGTCGACTGTGTGGCCAGGCTTGCGGCAGTTGTGAACCAGGATGTCGATTGCATCGGCCGCTACGTAGTACGTGTGGATGCCGTCGACTGTGAGATCGTACACGGGTTTGAAGTGGTGGTAGCGGTCGACCTTGGACACGGTCGGCTGGGTGCCGTCGGCGGAGGTCAGGCGTTGGCCGGGCGTCAACTTGCCGATGTCGACGAAGCGGCTTTCGGCGTCGACCCAGACTGGGTGCCAGGAAGTGGCCTCCACCGTGCCCGTCGCACCGTCCGAACCGGTGACGGTCAGCCGGGTCATGTCGCCCTCATCCGAATGGACGATGGTGGCGACCACGGCCCGCTCGGTCGTCTCCCCGGTCGCCGGGTCGGTCGCCTTGACCTTGTCGCCTATGGCGACCTCGGCGATGGGTTTGGTTGACCCGTCGGCCATCAGGACCGATGTCTTACCGACGAAGCTGTGTCGGACACAATCCGCGCCGGGCGGCGATAGCTTTTGGAACGCCTCCGTCGCCGCCCGTTGCGCGTCCTCGGTGATGGACTGCACCCGGCGCAGGACGCCCTTGGCCTTGTCGATGATCCCGGCCAAGCGGTTGACGGCCTTGAAGGCGTTGACACCGGCTTCCAGGATCTTGCCGACCTTGCCCCACGGCACCAAACCCGCGACCAAACCGGCACAAGCCCAGATGTCGCCGCCGCTGAAGCAGTCGACGATGTCGTTCCACCCGGAGATCTCCTTCAGGACCTCCCAGGCGACCTCCTTGATCACATCCCACTTGGTCTTGTGGGCGTCGGCCAGGGCGCGCTCGTAGTCCTCGCGGCTGATGCCCTCCTTCGCCAAGGCGGCCGACACGTTGGCATTGACCCGGCGTTGCTGCTGCTGATACGCCCGCTCACGCCACTGGTAGTAGCCCCGCTCGGCCTCGTACCGGTCGCCCTCGCTCCCCTTGGGCGCGTGCAACTGTGGATAGCGACCGCACAGCACGCCGTCGGGGCCGCAGTCGCGGATCAGGCCGGTGGGGTCGCTGAAGGTGACGGGGCTGTTGTTGGCGTACGCGTAGCCGTTGAGTTGTTGCGGGTCGTTGTTGTCGATGACCGGGTCCGCGGTCAGGAAGCGGCCCGAGGACTGGTCGTACAGGCGCGCCCCGACCTGCGTCAGCCCCGACTCGTCGTTGCGACCACCGACGAACCCGAGCTTGTCCGGCCACACCGGCGCGGTGCCGCGTGCCGCCCCGTACGGGGTCTGGCGACGCTGGACGACCTCCATCGTGTGCTGGGAGATCGAGAACTGGCTGGTCCCCTGGTGGTCACCCGCCAACCACTTCAGCCCCGAGATGCTGTTGCGCACCGCCACGACCTGGCCACCGTGTGAGTACCGCCGCGTCCACGACGGCGTCGAGGTGCCCTTGTCCAGGCGGATCTCCTGCCCGAACACGTGCAACGTCGTCGCGGACGGCTCACGGCTGATCAGCCGGCCGCCGTCGGCGTCGTAGAGGTAGGTCGACTCCTTGCCGTCCGCGTTCGTGACCTTGGAGACGCGCCCCTCGGCGTCGTACTCCAGCCTCTGCTCATCACCGCCGATCCTGCGCGACGTGGTGCGCCCGGTCGGGTCGTAGCCGAACGTGTCCAGCGACGTCCCGTTCGGCCCGGCCGTGGTCACCGACAGCGCCGTGTGCGGCTGAGCCGCGCCGGCGGCCGGATAGGCGGTCGTGCGGACCGTGTCGCCAGCGGTGGTGTGCTGGGTTTCGGTCAGCCGGTTGCCGGTCTTGTCGAACGTCCACGAGTGCCAGTACGGTGCCGCGCCGCCCAGTGTGTTGACCGTCCTCGCCGGCAGGCAGCTGCCCAACGCCGGGGTCCACGCGTGGTTCATCCGGCGCAGGTGGTCGTAGGCGAAGCACTGGACGTCCGCCGGCCGGTTCTCCGGTCTGTCGGAGATCTTCAGGATGTTCCCGGCCGCGTCGTAGCCGTAGGTGCGGTCGGACAGCTCGAAGTCGGTGTCGGTCTCCCGGTCGACGATGGTGCGTTGGAGGCGTCGGGTGCCGATCTCGTAGAGGTTGGTGACGGCGACGTTCTTCTCGGCGTTGTGCTCGTTCTTGCCGTGCACCATCTGAAGCATCTCGCCGAAGCTGGAGTACGCGGTCTGCGAGACGTAGACGGCGTTGCTGGACCTGGTGCTGTCCGGACGGCCGTCGGGCGTGTAGTAGGAGGCGATGACCTCCCCGCTGACGGTCTGCTTGCCTCCGGACTGCACGCCGACGTAGGTGGTGAGGTCCGGTTTGCCGGTGTCGGTGTAGGTCTGCTTCAGCTCGTAGGTCGCGCCGAGCACGCCTTCCCTGGCCGTCGGGATGATGACCTTCTCGCCCTTGGGGCGGCCGGCGGCGTCGTAGCCGGTGACGATCCTGCTGTAGGTCGCCCCGCCATCGAACCGGCGGGACGTCTTGAGCAGCCCCACGCCACCGACGGCGGTGTCGTACTCCCACTCAGCCAGCTTGGTGCCGGTCAACGAGTCCTTGTACTTGCCGACCAGGCGACCGAGCTTGTCGTACTGGTTGGCGACCGTGCGGCCCGCCGAGTCCGTTGTGGACAGGACCTGGCCGGCGACGTCGTAGGTCGTGGTCGAGTGCCCGGTGTCGGGGTCGTCGGTGGCCACCAAGCGGCCGCGGAAGTCGTAGGTGTAGCGCCAGACGTTGCCCGCCGGGTCGGTGACCGAACTGAGCAGGCCAGCGGTGTTGTAAGCGTAGGCGGTGGTGTCGAACGCGGAGCCCAGCCCGTTGGTGTACTGCCGCTTCTCGGTCGTGCGGCCCTGCGCGTCGCTGACGATCGTGGTCGCCGCCGCACCCTGCGGCGGGGTGGTGTGCACGCGGTCGCCGCCGTAGGCGGTGGTGGTGCGCCACTGCTCGGTACCGAGTTTCTTGAAGATCGCCGCGGTCGGGCGTTCCATCCCGTCGTACTCGGTGATGGTCTGCCCCGGCACCTGCCAGTCCAACACACCGGCCAGCTCACCGCTCGCCGAACCGGTGTTCCAGTACGCGCCGTTGACCTTGAACGGCAGACCACGCGAGTCGTAAATCGTGTCGGAGACCTGCCGACCGCCGTCCGGCCCCGGCGCCGGGGCCTGGGTCTGCCGCGGCCGGAACAACCCGTCGTACAGGGTGTAGCCAGCCAGGTAGGTGCCGTTGTCCTGGCGCTGCTTGGAGACCACCACGACCGGCTTGTCGGTGTTGTAGTGATACTCGAACAGCGCATCGGCCGCCGTGGACGCTTTGTCGTGTCCCGGCAACCAGGCCGCCACCAGTCGGCCCAACGGGTCGTGCGACAGGTCGGCGCGCCGGTTGTTGGCGTCCACCGACGCCACCGACGTGCCCCACGCTGGGTTCACGAACTCCTTGGAAACGTGCCCCAACGGGTTGGTGCTGCTGATCTCCGTGATCGGACCCGTCGACGGCGTGTAGGCCGTCGTCGTCTTCTCACCCCGCGCGTCGACCACCTCCTGCGGACGCCCGTGGTCGTCGTAGGACGTGCTCGACGCGGTCACCCAGGTCTGCCCGGAGGCGTCCCACTTGTCCAACACCTCGGCCTTGGTGATCAACCCCTTGGTCGGGGGCACCCCGTGCTCCTGGCCGTCGTAGTACGACCGGGCCGACGACTGGACCGTGGCCGCCGACGCCTCCTCCCCGGCGCACAAACCGACCGCGGTCTCCACCTTCGACGCCGCGGTCAGGATCCATGCGGTCTCGTTACGGGCGAACGTGGTGCGCGTGCAGGTTTCGTCACCGGTAACCGCCACGTCACCGTGGTCCTCCACCCGGTTGACGATGCCCTCGGCGGTGAACTGCTTGACCACCTTCGTGCGCCGCCACGTGCCGTCCTCGAGCTTGGTACGGCCCCGCACCGACCCGTCACCGGTCACGAACGCCTTGTTGCCGAGCGCATCGGTCGCGGTCGGCGTGTCGGGCAGGTACGGGTCGGTCACCGACGCCGACACGATCTGCCCACCGACCAGCTGCCGGGTCTCCCGCACGAACCCGCGCAGCCGGTCCACGTCCGGCACCGGCTCGCCTTCGCTGGTCTCGATGACGGCGTCCCGCGTGCCCGACGGCAGCTTGTCGCCCTTCATCCCCCGGCCGTACACGGTTTCGGTCACCGTCTGCGGACCGGCGTTCGGGTCGCCCTTGCTCGTCCGCACGACGCCGTAACCACGCCACTGCGACCACGTCCGGCGCTCCGGGTCGGCGAACTCGGCCTCGTCGAAGTGCCAGGCGGGGTCACCGAGGTACTCGTACGTCGTCGGAATCCGTTGCGACGCACCCGTCACGTCGGTGTCGATGACCGCCTCGACCACGTACTTGTGGAACCACTCGAACCGCGGCTCCAACGCGCCTTCCGGCGTCCACCACGTCGGGAAGCACCGGAGGTTGTTCCATTCCGGCGAGCTGGGCATCCGGCCCGGCCGGCAGTCCACCTCGCTGTAGCGGATACCGGTCTGGCCGCCCGCCTCGTTGATGATCTTCGTCAGCCGGTTCCTCGTCAGCGCCCGGAAGTCGGCGTTGGTGTTCACCCGGTTCGCCTTGGCGGTGTAGCTGAACACCGTCGGCGGCAGCGCCGCGTCACCACCGACATGTCCGGTGTGGACGACCGACTTGAGGTTGAGCGATGGCGCGAGGCCGTCACCGGTGGCCTGGAACTCGTGCTTCAACTCCCACGAGTCCACCGCCTGGAACGACGACGTGCCGTTCGCCACGTAGGTGACGACCTTGGTCAGCTTCTTGCGCGTGAAGAACGACGGGGTCAACCGGTGCGTGCACTGCTCACCCGCGTTGCAGATCTGGTCGTTGGGCACATCCGGCCAGAACTCCGGGGTCGTCGTGGCCTGCCCCGGGTTGCAGCCGGGCAAGCAGCGCTCGGCGGTCTGGAACTCCACCTTCGCGCCGGGGTGCGCGAACAGCGCCCCGTCCCGCAGGCCGTACTCGACCCGGTCCAGCCAACCACCCCGGACGTACTCGGTGCCCTTGCCCGCGTCCGAGTTGCGCCCGTAGTGGTTGAACTCCCTGTTGTAATAGTAGGTCGTCACGTTCCCGCGCGGATCGACCGAATAGTCCACGTTCCACCGGTACGCCTGCCGACACCACGACGCGTCGAACGTCCCCGCGTTGCACGGCTCGCCACCATGGTTGCCATACACTGGAACCGTCCACGCCGACTGCGTCTCCGGCTTGCCCTCCGACCACCCCGGCAACCGGTTCATGCCCAGGAAGTACTGCGTCCCGTCGGTCGTGGTGACCTTCCAGTACTCCCCGTTGTCGTCACCGTTCGCCGCACCGGTCAACCGCTCGACCCGCGCGCCGTCGTCGTCCTGCGCCCGGAACGACTGCGTCCCAGGGATGTTGACCAACTTCCCCGACACGCCGGCGAGGCTGATCGTGGCGTTGTCGGTCGCCCAGCACTGGTCACCGGACTTGGTCTGACCGTTGTTCCCGCCCAAATCGAGGCTGCACGGCTTGTACTGCCGCTCGATGAACCCACCCGGCGAGATGTCCCACCCGTCACCCGCCCACGACGCCTGATTGTTCGTCGCCGATGTCCGACCATCCAGACTCTGCGCCGAATACCCCAACGACACCGAAGGCGCCGCACCGGCCACCGCCGGCGGCACCCGCATCGGCACCTTGTAGGTGAAACCACCCGACGAACCACCCGCCGACCACGAACCCGCCGGCGACAACGACGTCGCCGAGTACGCGCCCTGGTCGCTGCCGGCCGCCGCCACCACCGCGAATACCGTGCGTTCCGACGAGTTCAGTGTCGCCGTGCCCAACAAGCGTTTGCTCACAACGAAGTTCTGCGCGCCTTGAACCGGAGTCATGCGCAGGCACTCGGCGTTGCCGGGATTGGTCAACGCGCACGCCGGCAGGTGCACCAGCTTCAGCCGCCCACCGTAATCACCGCCGAAGGCCGACGCGAACGAGCCGTAGTTCAATGCCACTCGGAGCGACTTGCCCTGCGCACCACCGGCGTCGGCGAGGCTGAACACCACGGCGGTCGGTGACGCCTTCCGGTCGTGCACCTCCACCCGGACCCGGCTCTCCCCTGCTTGCGTCGTGGAAGCCCCCGTCTGGTCGGCAAGGCCGAGCGAGATCGGAGTCCCCGGCACCGGAATCGGCTCACCCGCCGCCTGGTCCGTACCGACCTCCCCGTCGAGCCTCACCTCCACCTGCGCGGCCACCGGCCAGGTGTATGCCGCCGGCGTGTCCACCACCGCCGGGGACGGACCGTCCGGCAGCTTGTCCACGCCCACCGACGCCGTGTCGACCGACTTCTCCCGCTGCAACTCCCGCAACGTCCACTCGGAATCGCCTGCGGCATGGGCGACGGCTTGCGCGGTCGATGTCGTCAACACCGCCACGACACCGACCGCGACTGTTTTCTGGATCAATCTTCGCACAAAGGTACTCACGACAAGGAAATCCTCACGAGGATCGAGTGGGCCGGGGAGGGAGGTGCTGCTACTGGTGGGGCGTCGACTCGCGCAACCCGCGGACCTGGTCAGTAGTCAACACACCGGAGTACACCCGTGCGTCGTCCACATCACCGCGCCACGGATCGGACTTCTTGCCGCCCCACACCCCGCGCCCCAGCCACAACGGACCCGTGCCGTTCCAGCTGGACACCCCACCCCCGCCGGGCGCGTTGAGGAAGTTGAACGTCTGCCTGACCCCGTCGACGTACAAGGCGATCCGGCCCGACGTCGCGTCGTAGATGCCGACCAGGTGCACCCACTTACCAGCCTGCGCGGGCTTGTCCGACAACGCCACATGCCATGAACCGCGGTCCGCGTAGTGGTTGATCAGAAACGCCCACTGCTTGTTTTCTGGCCGGTACTGCAACTGGAACGGTGTGTAGTGCGTGTCACCCAGGCTCACCGCCGCACCCGCTTCAGCGTCGACGTTCTCCAGGCGCACCCACGCCGACACCGAATAGGAACGGTCCGTACGCAGGATCGCGGGACGCGGTGCGGTGACCTCACGTGGACCGGAAGCGCCGAAGTTCAGCCACTTGTCCTCGCCTTTCAGCACCTGGTTGGGGTCGTCCGGGTCGACCGGCGTGCCGGCCCACGTCACACCAGCCGACAACGACGCCTGCTGCCCGGACACCTGCTCCAGCGTCGTCGTCCCGGCCTGCTCGTCCAACGCCATCCGCGCGCGCAGCACCGCCACGTTCGCCTGCGCCGCGACCTCCGCCGCGGACAACACCCTGTCCCACACCCGCACCGCGTCGACGGCGCCGGGGAAGTGGTCCGCCCGACGGCTGTCCCATTTGGACGCTCCGATCACCAGACTTCCGATGGCGGTCCACATCCGTGCGGTTCCGGTGCCTTCGAGCTTTCCGTCCACGTACAGCGACACCAGACCACTGTCCGGTTCGTAAGAACCCACCAGATGCGTCCACACGCCGATCTGCGGCCGTGCGGCCGACGCCACCCTGGTGAGTCCCGGAGCAGCTGTGTCCGAGTCGGTCCAGGAGACCGTCCAGCGGTCCACGTCCCGGCTGTACTGCAGGTAGAACGGACTGGCCACGGCGCCGTCCTGGCTTGCCACCGTGTAGTAGCCGTCGAGTCGATCCACCTTCGCCCACGCCGATACCGAGAACGCCCGCGAGGTGTCCAGGAGCGACCACGGTGAAGTGGCATGACCCGAGGTCCCGTCGAGCGTCAACGCGTTGCCCTCGTAGCCGGGGGCGAAAGAAGCCTGGCCCTGCAGCGTCAACGGCCGGTTGCCGCCGGAGTCGTCACCCGCTGACGACCCGGAGGATTCGTTGAACGACCATGACGCCTTCGGCACCGCCGGCTCACCGACCCGGAACGTGTACACCGCGTTGGCCGCCGCACGATTCCCCGCGTGGTCGAAAGCCGTCACGTACAGGACGTTCGTGCCCGCCTTGGTCGGCGTGATCGACACCGTCACCGTCCCGTCACCACCTGACGGGACGTCCACCGTGTGCGTGGTCGCGGTGTCGTTGTTCAACGACCACCCGTACTTCCGGACGTCCATCTTGCCGTTCATGCCGGTGTTCCCGTTGGTGCGGAACGTGAACGTGCCCGTCCGACCGACCGCATCACCGATACCCACGTCCGGGAAGTCGATCGACGACACCGCCGGCGTGTTCGGCTTGACCGTGTCCACCTCGAACTCGCAGTACGGCGACCAGCTCTCGAACTCGTGGTCGTTGCTCCACAGGTGCCAGCTGTGCACGCCATCGCTGGTGATCCAGTCCGTGGGCACCGTGGTCTGCGCGAAGTTTCCCGATTGGATGTCGGGCACGTGGACTTCCTTCTCGTTCCACGTGTAGTTGTCGTGTGGCCCCACGAACACCCGGAAGCCCGCCTTCAGCACCGCGTCCTGATCGGGGTCGGACAACCGCGCGCGCAACGTCGGCGTCCGCGTGCCCACCACCGCGCGATCCGGACCCAACCGGCACGGCAGCGCGTCCCACGGGTTCGGGCCCCAGCCCTCCATGCCGAGATCCGACGGCGGGTTCGGGTAGCTGTTGTACCGCACCTCCAAGTACGGGTTGAGGTCGAACTTCCGCCACGACGTGTCCAACTGGCCCTCGTGCTCGGCCTTGAGCATGAAGTTCGTCCACGTCCAACCACCCGCTGCGGCATCGCGCACCGCCTTGGTCGCGTCGAACCCCGCGTTCCCATCCGTCGGGCAGTGAGCCGCGTTGTTCTCCCGGTTGTTGCTCGACAACAGGTACTGCCAACGTGGCTGGTTGTCCCACGTCGTACCCCAGTCGATCCAGTCGACCAGCCACAACTCCGTCGCCGACGGGTTACACGAGTACGTGTGCACGACCTTGGTCTTCAAGGTCGCCCCGTGGATGTACTTGCCCGCGATCGGCCCGGTGTGCATCTGGAGGTACGACCGCGACAACCCGTCCCGGTGCGCCTCCATCTCCGCCGCGTTGACCCTTCCCGCCTTCAAGTCGTTCAACGGCGCCGACGTCCGGTCGAAGTTGTGCGCGTCACCCCACAGGTCCTGCACCACCGCATGGTGCACCTTGCCGCAGTTGCCGCAGTAGTACTCCGGGTCCAGCGACACCGGGAACGTGGTCGCGGGGCTGTCCAGGAACGCCCGGTCCGGCACGATCGACACGCCGTCCGGGGTGACCTCCAACCCCATCGCCGCGTGCCGGTCGCCCTTGTCGAGCGACGCGTCAGCCCCACCGGAGGAGTCCCACATCCGCGAGGCGTCACCGAGGAACACCGGCTTGCCCTCCGGATCGCGGGCCACCAGGCCGCCGTCGGCCGACGGCCCCTCCTCCACCCGCACCGCCTCGGCGTGCGTGCGGAACGTGATCCGGTCCAACTCCGGATTCCGCGCCGCCTCCGCGGTCTTCACCACCAGCAGCTCGCGGAAACCCTTGAGATGCGCCTCGACCTTCAGGTCCACGTCCGGCAACACGTTCCGGTAAACCAGGCTCGCACCGTCCACCACCGGCTCCGGCAGCGGGCTCGACCAGCCCAGACCCACCTCGTGGCCGGCCTGCACCACCTTGGCCAACGGCTCGTCGCCGGAACCCGTGCCACCGCCGGAGAACGCGACCTCGACCGTCGACGCCTTCGGACCGAACGTCCCGTCCGCCTTGCGCTCCAACGTCAGATCGACCGGCACCCACCCACCGCCACGCTTCACCCGCACCGGCTGCACGTGCTCGACCCAGGTCATCGACCCGTCCGGATTCGCCCGCAACTCCTCGGTCTCCGTCGTGGCCGACTCCACCACCACCGACTTGTCACCCCGCGCGGCATACCGGATCGCCGTGGCCTCGTCGGGCGCCGTATCCGGCACCGCGGACGCCGCCACCGCGGCCGGGACCGCAGCAACCCCACCCCCCACTACGGCGAGCACCAGACCCGCGACGAATGTGCGCAGGACGAAATCCCGCGCGGAGATGCGCGATCGCATAGACGATACCCCCCGGCCGCGTCAACACTGCGGCCTCAGACCCAGGTCCCCCGACCTGAGAAAGAATCATGTCTGTGGCAAGTCACTTGCACAAGGGGAATCTTCGGCGTCCCCGAACCCCGGTCGGGCCGTTCCACTGCACCGATGAGCCATTCGGACCCCCGACCCGTCCTCCGATTTACCACAGGCCGCCCTGACCGTCACTCCACCGATCGAGGCGATGTCGACGGTGCCTCGGCAGGCCGTCGAGGTTTGACCCGCGCGCACGCGGGCTACCGATGCGATGTCGATCGGCGAATTCGAAGGGGTGTGCGCATGCGTTCCACGCGGGTGGTCGTCAGCGGCTCGGCAGTCGCCTTGTTCTGCGTTCTCACGGCGTGCGGCTCGGCGTCGTCGAACTCGGGCGCGTCACCCTTCCCGTCACCGACCACGACCAGCGAACCGACCACGGCCTCGACACCCACGCCCACGTCGTCCTCTGCGCCTTCCGCCGCGCCGACGTCCGCGTCCGCGCCCGCGTCCACCCGAGCGGCGATCGAAGCCTCGTTCTCGATGCAGGGCGCGGACAAGCCGGGCGTCGGCCTGCTCGCGGTGACGAACCGCGGCACCACGCCGCTCACCGTGCAGGGCTGGCCGATACCGAGCTTCACCAACCTGTCCGGCGCGCCCGCCGCCATACCGGTCGAGCAGGTGCTGATCCCCGGCGAGGGACCGTCGATCACCCTCCAGCCCGGTCAGACGGCGTTCGCGGGGGTGCAACTGGCGCTGGGCGACGCCGCGAGCGGCTCGGCGATCGGCTCGATGAAGGTCGAGGTGCCCGGCGGCGCCTCCGCGGAGGCGACCCTCATCGGCACCGACGGCCGCCCGATCTCCGACCCCGGCAGCCTCAAGGTGAGCAGCGCCAAGGTCGGCACCCTGCAACCCACCGCACAGGGCGTCCTGGTCTTCTGAGGCGTGGTCGCGGTCCTGTCTGCCACGTGAGCGCACCGACGGCGGCCTCCCCGGTCCGACCCGACATGATCACGTCGCGGTGGTGTTCGCCCGCTAGGGTCGGTCGCCACCGCGATTCGGCATGTGGAGGGCGGGACAGTGGGGAATTCTGTGCGGATCTCGGCGGTGTCGCACCGCTATGGTGGTGTGATCGCGCTGCATCAAATCGATCTGGAGATCCGCACCGGTGTGACAGCCGTTCTCGGGCCGAACGGCGCGGGTAAGAGCACGTTATTGGCGCTGCTGTCGACAGGATTGCGAATCCAGACCGGTTCCTGAGCGTCAACGGCGTGGACAGCGCCCGCGACCGGAAGCGCTACCGGTGGCCTGCTCGGTTTCCTTCCGCAGGCTTTCGCCCTGCCCGAGAACCTGACGGTCGCCGAATTCCTCCTGCTGACCGCCTGGCAACGCCTCGTGCCCCGGCGGCAGCGGGCGCCCGCCGTGGACGCGGCGCTCCACGCGGTGGACCTGGCCGACCGGCGCGACACCAGGACCTCGCAGTTGTCCGGTGGAATTGACTCGCCGAGTCGGAATCGCCCCGGCGATCGTCAACCGGCCCGACGTGCTCCTGCTCGACGAGCCGACCGTCGGGCTCGACCCCCGCCGGCGGCGCGCACTGCGAGCGCTGATCCCCGCTCTCGGGCGGGACCGGGCAGTTGTCCTCAGCACGCATCTCACCGAGGACCTGGCCGCGACCGCCGACCGCGTCGTGGTCCTGGACGAGGGAGTGGTGCGGTTCAGCGGCACGGTCGACGAGTTCACCGGCGGCAAGGGCAACGGGGCCGCGCAGATCGATTCGGCGTACGAAGCGCTGGTGGAGTCTGGGGATGACCGATGACGCCGTTGTTGATCGCCCTGCGACGCGGCAGCACTCCGATCGCGTTGCCCGCCATGGTCCTGTTGGGCATCTGCGCCGGCAGTCGTGGTGACGGCTGGTCGGCGGACTGGGGTAGGGCGTCCGGACAACTGCAGCAGCACGGTGTGCTGCTGGTGCCGCTCACCGCGACCCTCGCCGGCTGGGACATGTCGCGCGACCGCCGCACCAGCTCGCCGCTGCTGGTCCACACCTATCCGCGATCGCCACTGGCGTGGCTCCTGGTCAACTGCGTCGGCGCGCTGATCGCCGGTGTCGCGGCCTGGGTCGCCACGTTCGCGGTCACGGCCGTGGACGTGCGGGGCACGGGTGGTCCTCACTGGTCGGTGGTGCTCCTGGGACCGTTCTGCTTGGTGCCCGCGGTGTTGGTCGGCGCGGTCGCCGGGCGGTACCTCCCGCGTTACCTGACCGCGCCGATCTCGGCGGTGGCAGTGTGGTTGGCCTTGGCCTTCGGCTCCAGCAGCACCGATCCGTTGGTGGCGCGGCTGAGCACGGTGCACCGGGAGTGCTGCGACGTCGCTTCGCAGCCGGTGCCCGCCACCGTGACGGGCCAGTGGCTGTGGATCACCGCGCTGGCGGTGGCGGCCTTGGCCGCGCTCACCCTGTCCAACCCCGCCCGTGCCGTGCCGCCGGCGGTGATGGCGGTGGCGACGGCGGTGGCCGCGGTGACCCTGATCCAGAGCACCGGAGCGCGGTTGACCGAGGCCCGCCCACCCGCCGCCGAGGTGTGCGGAAGCCGTGACGACGTAACGGTGTGCATGTGGCCCGAGCACGCCGAGGATGTCGACGCCTGGTTGGACGCGGCAGGCAGGTATCGCGTGCTGTTCGCCGATCTTGACGCACATTCGCAGCTACACCTGGAAAACGGACTACGGCCGGGTGCCGCCGCACAACGGGTCGGGCCTGTTCGCCCTGGCACGACAGAAGCGGATCTGGTGACGGCGCTTGCGCGCGCACTCGTCCCGCCACCGCCGCGATGTGCTGCCACCGGGCGAGGCGCCGGGCCCTACCCGGCAGCGGCCACCCGAGCGCTGCTCAACGGATGGTTGGCGAAGCGCATCCGCCCCGACGTGCCGGCCGCTCAGCTGGTGCCGCCGGACCAGGTGGCGCAACTCGACCGGCTGATCAGCAGTTCAGGTGACCAACAACGCCGGTGGTACGGGCAGCTCGTCACTGCCCACCGCGACTGCGTCACACCTCCCCCGACGCTGCCGTGACCGTCGTATGGCTGTGGCTGCGCGCCCACCGCTGGCCCTCGCTGGTGGCGGCCTGCGGCGTGATGGCGTTGGTCGGTGCGGTGTTCGGCGAAGAACTCGTTCCTGTGCCGTCGCTCGCCGCCGCCCGCAGGCTCAGTGTTCCTTTGGCGCAACTGCTGCCACTGGTCGTCGCATGTGCCGTGGGACTGCACAGCAGGACACCGACATCGTTGTTCCGCGTGGTGCCCCGGTCAGCGATGGCGCAACGCCTGGCGCTGGTCTGCACCTTGCTGGCGACGGCGACCGTGACGTGCCTGCTGATCCCGAGCGGCTCAATCGCGCTACGCAACACCTTCGGCTTGAGCGGTATCGCGTTGATCGCCGCGACGGTGGCCGGTGCCACACGGAGTTGGACGTTGCCGTTGTGCCACCTCATGGGCTGCCTGCTGTTCGGCACGAGGGCCCGCTCGGCCGCGGACGGTGTGACCGGCACACAGTGGTGGGCATTCGCGGTGGCACCCGAGTCCGACCGTGTCGCCGCGATTCTCGCGATCGGCTGCTGCCTGGTGGGCGCGGCCGTGTTCATCGTCCGAGGGCCCCAGGAGGAGTCCGTGGTGGACCACGGAGGCTGACGCCGGTCTGTGGAACGATCGGCGTCGTGGACCCCAGGCCGTTGACCGAGCGGGAGCGCGCGGTGCTTGAGGCGTTGTTGGCTGTCGAGTTCCGTGGTGCCGAGGTGTTACGGCGTCAGGCGGCGGAGGTGATGGTCATCGGTATGTGCGGCTGTGGATGTCCGTCGATCGACTTCCGGAGTACGCACGGCCGTGGGATGGCCGTCCGTGTCAACGCAGCCACCCCGGACCACGACGGCCTGTTCCTGTACACGGTTGAGGGCTTCGAGGGCACGGAAGCTCTCGGCGGCATCGAGTGGGTGGGTGTCGGGGGGACCGACCCGGACGAGTTCCCGCCGCCGAGCCTGTTGCGCATCGAACCCCTTTAGCGCCAACGGGCACGTCAACGTCGTCAGTGCGGCTCCACGGTGCGCTGACGTGGGTCAACCGGTGCTCCGGATCAGCACGGGGCGCTCGGCCACCCGGACCTGCCCGGCGCCGAACCGGTCGAGTTCGGTGACGGACCCGTCCAGGTGGTGCACGTGCGTCGCGGACGGCCCGGCCGGGGTCAGCGCCTCCCCCGCGTGCGTCCACCGGACCCACGCCGTGCTCGGACGCCCGTCTTCACCGGGCACGGTGAACTCGCACTGCCACACGTTGTCCGGCATCCCGATCCGCCCGCCGTGGCCGCAGGACCGGATCTCCGCCCGGTCCAGCCACCGCTGCAACCGCTCGACGTGCAGCCCGGCGGGGGTGGGCGGCCTGCCCTCCGCCTGGAGCACGATGGGCAGCGTGCTGTTTCCCCAGGCGTAGAAGTACATCCGCTCCACCCCGAACCGGCGCGAGTACAGCCCGACGAGGTAGAAGCGCACGGCGTGGTCGGCCGCGCGCCGCTCGTCGAGCGGGTCGCCCAGCGGCAGCGTCTGGGTGGTCCCGGTGTTCCACACCGGCAGGTGCACCCCGGCCCGGTGGAACGTGCGGTACGCCGACCGCACGGCGGCCAGCACGGTCTCCGGCGGGTCCTGGACGCGCCGCTGGTAGAGCTTCACCCCGGCCGCGTCGCAGTGCTGGTACCCGCCCAGTTCGGCGAAGCGCGACAGGAACTCGTGCCCCTCCGGCTCCCACAGGCCGGTCACGGACGGGCACACCACGGTCGCCGCGGGAGCGGCCTCCCGGATGATCCGGCTCGCCCTGCGGGTCATCTCGACCAGCGTTTCCGCGCTCCCGTCGTAGTGGTGCGGGTGGTTGGCCATCACCCACACCTCGTACGCGTCGATCCGGCCGCGCGCGTGGCCGACCAGGGCGCGCACGAACCGCTCCCAGTCGGCCAGGTCGTCCGGCGGCGCGGCGCGGGAACCGTCCGGGTAGGCGGCCCTGCGCGCCCGCGGCGCCGCCCAGCCCGGCGTGCCGCCGAACACGAACAGCGGCGACGCCCCGGCGCGCCCGGCACCGTCGAGCAGGCGGTCGAGCGTGGTCCAGTCGAACTCGCCGCGCCGGGGCTCCAGCCGCGCCCACCGGGTCCCGCTGTCCCAGAACCGCAGCGCGCCGACGCGGAACGAAGGCATCGCGCCGGTGTCGCTGTTCATCGTGACGCCGAACGCCGTCGACGGCACCGCCACCGGCGCCTGCGCCCAGTCCGGTACGGCCGACACCTCGGCGTCCAGCGCGGCCGTGAAAGCCGGCTCGGCGGCGCTGGCGACGGTGACCACCAGCACCGCCACGAGCGCGCACGCCACCCGGCCCAGGCGATCGCGCCACACCCCCTTCCGCACGGTGGGATTCGGCGCCGGCGCCGAATCCACGAGCACCGGATCCGCGAGCACCGATTTCACGGGCACCGAACCCGCGAGCGCCGAATCCGCTGGTGCCGAATCCCCGGGCGGCGGGCCCGCGGGCGGTGCGGGACGGGTGATCGCCTGCCAGCACCGGACGAGCCGCGCGAGGTCGTCGGGATCGGCCGCGCATTCCTCGGCGATCCTCGCGACGATCCCGAAATCGCCGGGGACGACCGTTCCCCGGCAATACCGGTGCAGGGTCGAGCTGCTGGTGAACGTGCGCCGGGCCAACTCCTGGTAGCTCAACCCGCTGCGCTGCTTGAGCCGTGCCAGCACGGCCGCCAGCTCCCGCGCGTCCCCCGACCCGTCCACGAACCCTCCCCGCGGTGCAACCGGGCGACAGCATCGCACACGCACGTCCCATCCCGTCGGTGTTACCGCAGATCAGGGCCATGCCGACGTCCCAGCCGACAATGGCACGCCGAGCCGGCCCACACCGGGGCCCCGGCACGTGAGGATGGCTCAGCCCACCGGACCACCCCGGTCCCGCAGCACAGATCGGAGTCACCATGTCCCTTCGCGGAACCCTCAGGAGCGCCGCCCGCGCGGCGACCCTCGCCGTGCTCGCGGCCACCGCCCTGGTGGCCGTTCCCCAATCCGCCTCGGCGGGCGGGTGCTCGGCCCTCGGCTGCGGGAACGTCACCAACAACACGCCCGTCACCATGCACACGACCGTGGGATTGGGCAGCAGCAAGGCCAAGGACCGCTGCGACGTGTGGAACAACAACGGTTCCCTCGAAGACCCGTGGGGTTACAACTGGGCCTACATGAAGTGCACGCAGGTTTCTCTCGGCCGGGACCAGAAGCGCGGTGGAAACGGCGTCGACGTGGACGCCTTCACCTTCAACACGCGGTCATACCTGGTATTGCACAACGGAACCCAGGACCCGGTCGGCAAGGGCGTGTGGACGAAGATCCGCGACTACCACGCGGTCCGCTGCGTCGAGAAGCGCGGCAGCCTGGAGTGCACGGTCAGCTGAGCCCGACCCGCCGGCAGCGGTCGCGTGAGGTCGGGCTCCGCGGCACCCGAGCCGCGGAGCCCGACCCCGTCGTCACACCCTTTCCCGGTGGGCGTTCGCGGCTTCGGCGATCGCCTCCGCGAGCGCGACGGGCTGGGACAGGAACGGCGAGTGGGAGCAGTCGAGTTCCGTGACCGCGGTCGGCGAGGCCGACACCGCGTCGATCTCCTTGATGAAGCGGTGTTGCAGCGCCAGCGGTACGGCGTAGTCCCGTGCGCAGGTCACGTACGCGTGCGGGATGCTGCCGTAGCGCTCCTCGGTGACGGTCAACTGCTCCAGGGGGATGCCCGCCGGCGCGTCCGAGTTGAGCAGGCCGATCGCCGCATCCGCCGTGCGGTCGTCGACGTCGCCGTAGAAGCCCTCCTTGATCCGGTCGCGCAGGCTCGGGTTGCCGACGTCGATGCGCGCCACGCCGAGCACCTCCGGGTCGGCCACCAGGAGCCGCCCCACCTTCTCCCCCGCGTTCTCCGGGGACGTGGTGTAGGCGGCCGCAGGCATCCCGCTCACCGGCGCGAGCGCGGCCACGTACATCAAGCCGCCCACCAGTTCCGGGGCGAGTTCCGCCAGCGCGGTGGCGACCACGCCGCCCATGCTGTGCGCCACCACGAGGCACGGCCGCCCGCCGCCGATCGCGCGCACCCGGTCGGCGAGGGAGGCCGCCGCGGAGGACGCCGTGACGTCCGCGACCGGTGACGGCGCGGTGGCGAACGCCTCGGCGTCGAACGGCCGCGCCCAGCGGGCGCGTGGCGAGGGGCCGCGCAGGCCGTGTCCGTCGAGGTCGACGGCGACCGATTGGACGCCGCGGGCGGCCAGTTCTCCGGTCACCGGGCTCCAGCACCAACTGCCGTGCCAGAAACCGTGCACCAGGACGACAGGCAAGGGGTTGTCCATGCATTTCCTCACGCGCTATCAGGGACGCGGTCCGACATGTGGCCCAGGTCGGCGCGCCCGCAACGGAAACCGTGCAGTCCTCTCCCTGCAACTGATCTTCCGCCGCGGATGTTTCCACCATCGCCCGGTGCGGCCCGCCGTCGGCTCGCCCGCGTCGTCGGTGCAGTCAGGGCAACGGATCGGGTGATGTCCGCGCGGGCCCGGTTGTCCCCTTCGGGTGAAGCAGCGCGCCAGGGGTGGTTCGGGTACGCATCCTTGGTCGGGGGGGGCGAAGCGGGCCCGAGGGGCGTCCACGCCCCGCGTCGACCGGGCCGCCTGGCCGACCACCGATGCCACCCGCGCGGGGAGTGACGATGACCGAGACGACGTCGAGCATGCCGCTGGCCGATCCGGGAACGATGGGGCCGCCGCAGGACCACGCCCGGTTGCGCGCCCACTGCCCGATCACCAGGGTGCAGCTGCCCATCGGCGTCAGCGCCTGGTACGTGACCCGGTACGAGGACGTCCGCGCCCTGCTCGGCGACCCGAGGTTCACCAGGCCGGACATCACCATTTTCCCGCACCCGACCGGCGAGCGGCCCCGTGACGTCGGGCTGACCACCATGATGGAGATGCCCGAGCCGGCGCACGCGAAGCTCCGGCGGGCGATCGCGGAACCGTTCGGCACGCGGGCGGTGCAGGCGCGCACCGACCGCATCCGCCGGATCGCCGACCGCGTGCTCGACGACTTCACCGCCGCCAACCGGGGCCGTGGCGACCTGGTCCTCGGCTTCGTCGAGCCGTTCCCGCTGGCCGTGATGTGCGACGTGGTCGGCATCCCGTACGAGGACCGGGACCGGTTCCTCGCGCCGGCGGACGCCGCGCTGGGCGCGCTGTCCACCCTGGAGGAGAGCCGGCGGGTCACCGGCTTCCTGCGCGCCTACGTGCTGGAGGTCGCGGAGCGCAAGCGCCGCGAGCCGGGTCAGGACGTGCTCACCGACCTGGTCCGCCGCTGGGACGCCGGTGAGCTGAGCCGCGAGGACGTGGTCGACTTCGGGCTGTCCATGCTGATCGCCGGGTACCGGACCGTCACGATGTTCCTGGCCAACGCGCTGGTCGTGCTGCTGACCGAGCCGGACCGGCTCGCCGACCTCCGGCGGGACCGGGGCGTCATGGACACCGCCGTCGACGAGCTCCTGCGCTACCTGCCCGTGATGAACTCCAACATCGTGCTGCTGGCCGAGCAGGACGTCGAGGTGTGCGGGCAACTCGTCCGCGCCGGTGAGATCGTGCTGCCCGTCATCGCGTCCGCCAACCGGGACGAGCGGGCGTTCCCCGGCGCGGACCGGTTGGACCTGCGCCGCAGGCCCAACCCCCACGTCGTGTTCGGTCGCGGCCCGCACAGCTGCGTCGGCGCCAACCTGGCGCGCGCCGAGCTCGCGGTCGGGCTCTCGGCCCTGCTCGACCGGTTCCCGCACCTGGCGCTGGCGGTCGACCCGACCGATCTGTCGTGGGAGGACGACCTGCCGGTCAAGTCACCGCGACGGCTGCCGGTCACCTGGCGCGAACGCGGCACGGGGTGACCCCACCGGAGGCCGCACGCGCTCCGGGTCAGCAGGACTTCCGCAGGATCGCGCCGGACGTGCCCGGCAGCGAGACCGACGTGACCGAAGAGCCCTTGGCGTCGGCGTACGAGCCGCCGAGCCGCACCTTCACCGCGGCGGAACCGGTGCGGTTGGCGTTGACCACCACGGTGCCGCAGGCGAAGTCGCGGCGGAACACGTTCGTGCCAACCGAGCGGTAGGCGCCGGTAGGCGCGCCGAGCCGCCAGTCGTACTCCGGGTGCCACGGCGAGGCGTTGTCGTAACGGTCGGTCCGGGCGATCTCCGAGATCGCCGCCGCCGAGCCGGTGCCCATCAGGTAGCTCGCCAAGGCGTAGTGGAATGGCTGGTCGGCGTCGGGCGTGAAGTGCGGCTGCACCCACGTGATCTTGCCGCGGGCCTCGTCGGCGGTGATCTCGGCGACCTGCCGGCTCCAGCCCTCCGGGTACTCGGACAGCATGTTGGTGTTGTCGAAGGTGAGCCACCACTCGTCGAAACCGCCGTCGAGGTGGTCGGTGTAGGCGTTCCACGCGCCTTCGTGCAGCCGTGCGTTGGAGAGGTTGGCGACGGTCTTCAGACCCGCCGAGGTGAACGAATCGCGGGTGTTGGCCAGCATCGACTTGTAGGCGTCCTGGAACGCCGCGTCGGTGCGGTACTCCGCCGGGCACACGCCATCGTGGTAGGCGTCACACGGGAACAGCGCGTTGTCCATGAAGACACCGTCGAAACCGGAGGCTTTGCTGCTGGAGACGACGTTGCGCGCCCACGCCTTCTGGTAGGCGGTGTTGCCGACGTCCATCTGCCAGTGACCGGAGTAGCCGCTGTACTCCAGGCGCTTTCCCTTGGCGTCCTTGAGGAACCACTCCGGGTGGTTGCGGTCCGCGTCACAGTAGCCGACGCCGGTGGGCAGCTCCCGGTCGTCCGCGCCGTCGTGGCAGGCGTAGCTGCGGGTCGAGCTGAGGTCTTTGTAGACGAACACCTGGACGGCCGGGTTGGCGTCCTTCAGCGTGGGGATGAGCGCCCCTTCCCACGCGTTGAGCACGATGTAGCCGCGCCGCTTGGCTTCCGTGCGCAGCATCTTCTCCGACGTGGGGCTGCTGTTGAGGTGCAGCCAGAACGAGCGGACCGAGGGCGCGCCCGCGGTGGCGAGCGCGGCGGGGGCCGGGGTCACGGTCGTCGCGGCGATCGTGGCGGCGACGAGCAGCGGGGCAGCCTTCAACCAGCGCATGGGAACTCCTTGCGGTGCGGCGGCCGGCGGGAGGAGGCCGCGCTGAAGCGCACCGCGGTGTCACGGGGAGAGGTGGGGTGCGGATACCGCACCGGCGGCGCGATCCGAGCGCCGCGATGGGGTTGTGCGATGGGCGGGAACTCTTGTTACCGACGAGTACAGCTCGTGGTTACCGCCGAGTCAAGTAACGCTGCTCACAGCACGCGTGGAAAATTCCACCGACCTCGTCACAGCCGGCTGGTCAAGGCGGGAACAGGTGGGAGGACCGATCCTGCGCGCCGACGGCGGCGGTCGGCCTCCACGGCTCCGCAGCCGCCGAAGGCCGCCGGGTCGATCGAGGTCTCCTGGGCTCACGGCAAGGCCATGCGCCGGTCCGGTGGTGGTGCCCGCCTACCTCGTCGCCGGCCCGCCCGCAAGGGTTCGGAGCCGGAGGGGCCGATCCGGTGGCCGGGAACCCGCACCTTCGCCGAAGTCGTTGTGAGCGGACCACCTCGTCAGTACCGTCGACCGGAGTGGCGGGTCGTGCCTGGGAGGTAGGCCGTTGCACCTCGAACTCACCGACCGGCGGTGGCGGGAACTGCGGGCCGCGCTCGACACCGCGACCGACCGGTTCGTCGAGCTGCTCCTCGCCTGCCGGACCCCGGACCGCCAGGCGGTCGGCCGCTGGACCGCCGCCGAGACGGCCGCGCACACCGCCATCGTCGCCGACCTCAACGCCGGCCTGCTGCACGCGCCCTCGGCCCCGCTCGGCCTCCCCGAGGTCGACCGGTTCGCCACGACCACCACGCTCGGCGGCCTCGCCCACCTCAACGACGTCGCGCTGCGCGAGTTCCCCGAGCGGTCGCCGGAGGCGGTCGCCCGTCGGCTGCGCGCCGGCGTCTCGCTGCTGCTGGACCGCAGCGCCGACCTCGACCCGCTCGGCCCCGCGACGTGGCTGGGCAGCGCACCGCTCCCGGTCGCGTCCCTGCTGGCCCACCAGCTCAACGAGACGCTGCTGCACGGCTTCGACGTCGCCCAGGCGATGTCCAGGCCGTGGCCGGTGCCGTCCGCCGAGGCCGCGCTCGCGTTCGACCTGTTCCTCGTGCCGCTGCTCGGCTGCGACACGGACCGCCTCTTCGGCGACGACGCGGGGCAGGGGCGTCGCGTCCACGTGGAGTTCCGCTCGCGGCACACCACCCCGGTCGTGCTCGCGTCCGGTGGTGGCCGGGTCGGCGCGGAACCGCCGGGGCGCGAGGTGGACGCGCGCGTCCGGTTCGAGCCGGGCGCGCTGATGCTCGTCGTCTTCCGCCGCAAGCGGCTCGTGCCCGCCGTCGCGACCGGCCGGATCGTCGCGTCCGGTCGCCGTCCCTGGGCGGCCGTGACCTACCTGCGGCGGATGCGCACACCCTGAACCGAGCAGGCGGACGGGCGGGACCGGGGCTCTGCCCGACCTCCCGCCGGATGCGGCTGCTGTCGTACCAGTGGTCGGACGCGAGCAGCTCGTGCTGGTGGTCGGTCAGCTCGGGCATCGCCGCGCGGGTCGCCTCCCGGTGCTCCCGGACCGGCAGGGAGCGGGACGGCAGGTCGAGGCGCAGCGACCGGTACACCGTCCGGACGATCGACCGGAAGCCGACCGGTCGCGGGCGGCTGACGTGGTAGGTCTCCCCGCCGGACCACGGGATCGCGTCAAGCCGGACAGGACCCGCGCACCGCCTGCTCGGCGCGAAGGCGGCTGCGGGACGCCGGCTAGGTGAGCGCGGTCCGCAAGTCCGGTTTGGACACTCCTCTGTGGACATAAGGCCGTAGACGGACGTCGTGCTCACGCCTGCCGGCCCGCCTCCTGGAGCGCCATCCCCGGCACGTGGTCCACCGGGTGGTCGAACAGGACCGGGTGGCGCCGGTCGACGCGCGGCAGCCAGCTGTCGGAGCGGCCGACGGGCGACAGCACGACGTCCCGCGCGCGAGCCTCGGCCCGTCGCCGCGCACCCGGACCGGGTGTTCGGCGCGCACGCGGACGGTGCAGTTGGGCGCGACGACCCCCGCGTCCGCGACGAGCAGGCGCATCCGGCACACCTCGTCGTCGACCCGCTCCAGCGCGCGGTCGAGGGCGTCGGCGTCCGCGAGGCCGCCCTGGTGGTAGAGGTCGAGCCAGCCGGAGATCGCGGCCAGCGGGGTGCGCAGCTCGTGGGACGCGTCGGCGGTGAAGGCCCGGACGTTGTGCTCGGCGCGGATTCGGGCGTCGAAGGCGCCGTTCACGGCGACGGCGAGCCGGTCGGTCTCGCTGCGCCGGCCGACCGCGTCGACGGCGGGCGGGTCAGCGACGTGCCGGTCTGCACGCCGGACTGGACCGCCACGCTGCTCGAAGTCTCCGGCGCGCACCCCGACCCGAGCACGCCGCTGGACGGCGTCGGCCTCGCCAGTCACCTCCTGCGCGGCGAGGACCCTCCACGACGGGCCTGTTCTGGCGACAGCGGGACGAGCGGGCACCGCGGCGGAACAGGTGGAAGCGCCACCGCGCCACCGCGGCGAAGATCCGCCCGAACAGCGGTAGGACGTGCTGTTCGACCTGGTGGCCGACCCGAGCGAGTGCGCGGACCGCTCGGGGCACGAGCCGGAGCTGCTGGCCGACCTCCGGGCCGACCGGGAGCGGATCGACGCCGACCTCCTGCCGTACCCGTCGTGATCGCGCGGCCGGCTGAGGACCGGACACGGGGACGAGTCACCGAAGTGAGCCTCCGCCGGTGGGAGTCACGGCCCGATCCCGCCTTCTCCACGGGCTTGTCCCCCGTGCGAGCTACACGCAGGTGTCCACTGCGCGGTGACGACTCCGGGCCGGCGAATCCCTAGCGTTCCGGGCATCGGCGGCGAACCGGCCGCCGATGTCGAACGAAGGATTGTTCATGCGACTGTTGTTGCAGTTCGGTGTGGTCGCCCTGGTCGCTTTCGCCGGCAGCGCGATCGTCGGCGCGGTGCAGTGGAATGTGCCCCTCACCCTGGCGTTGGGCCTCGCGACGGCGGCGCTCTCGCTGTACGCCTACGTCCAGGTGGTGCGGCGGACCGAGCGCCGGGCACCGGTCGAGGTGGCGTTGCGGGGAGCGGGCCCCGCGTTCGGGCGCGGGTTGCTGATCGGCCTCGGCATGTTCGCCGCCGTCATCCTGAACATCGCGTTCCTCGGCGGCTACGAGGTGCTGGGGTGGGGCTCGCCGGCGGGCGCGACGGCGTTGCTCGGGTTCATGGCCGCCGCCGTCGTGACCGAGGAGTTGCTGTTCCGCGGCATCCTGTTCCGCATCGTCGAGCAGCGGATCGGCACGTGGGCGTCGCTCGCGCTCACCGGGGTGCTGTTCGGCGCGGCGCACCTGTTCAACCCGCACGCCACGTTGTGGTCCGCGTCCGCCATCGCCGTCGAGGCCGGGTTCATGCTGGCCGCCGCCTACGCCGCCACGCGGAACCTGTGGGTGCCCATCGGCGTGCACTTCGGCTGGAACTACGCGCAGGGCGGCATCTTCAGCGCCAGCGTCTCCGGCAAGGACGCCCCGCAGGGTCTGCTGGACGGCGTGACGTCCGGCCCGCTCCTGCTCAGCGGCGGCGAGTTCGGCCCGGAGGCGAGCGGGTACTCGGTGCTGGCGGGCGTGGCGGTGACGGCCGGGTTCCTGTGGCTGGCCCGGCGGCGCGGCAACCTGGTGGCGCTGCCCCGCCGTTCGGCCACCGCCGCTACGCTCGCCGGGTGATCGGCCTCCGGCAGATCCCGGACCTGTGGCAGCGCTGCGACGTCACGGTCCGGGACGTCCCGCTCGCGCTCGCGCTGGCGCTCGCTTCGCTGGTGCCCGCGCTGCACAGCCGGGGCACCCAGCTCGGCGACCTCCCGACCCGCCCGATGGACGCGTTGGCCGTGGCCGTGATCGCGCTGGAGTGCCTGCCGCTGGTCGTGCGCAGGAGGTGGCCGCTCCTGTGCCTCGCGCTGGTGTGCACGGGGTTCGCGGCCGACCAGCTCCTCGGCTACCACGCGGTCGCGGGCACCGCGCTCCCCCTCGCGCTGCTGAGCACCGGGCTCCACCTGGACCACCACCGCCGCACCACCGCCGTGCTGGCCTCCGCGGCGTACGTGCCGCTGGCCGCCGCGCTCGACCGGCAGGGGTCGACCGAGGGCGTGGCCGGGTTCACGACGTTCTACCTGGCGCTGGCCGCCGCGTGGGCGGTCGGTGCGTGGCTGCGGCTGTCCAGGACCGCGGAGGCGGAGCGCCGCGGTCACGTGGCCGAGGTCACCCGGCTCGCCGAGCGCGCCCGCATCGCGCGCGAGCTGCACGACGTCGTGACCCACCACGTGACGGCGATGGTCGTGCAAGCCGAGGCGGCGCGGTACCTGACCGCGTCCCCCGAGCGCCTCGACCAGGCGCTGGCCGCGATCACCGACACCGGCCGCCGGTCCATCGCGGACCTGCGGCACCTGCTCGACGTGCTGAACCCGGACCACGCCGCCGATCCGCGCGCGCCGTCCGTCGGCGAGCTGAGCGCGCTCGTGGAGCAGACCAGGCGCGCCGGGCAGCCGGTGGAGTTCACCGAGGAGGGCGTGCCGCCGGCGGGGAGCGCGAGGGTGGTGGCGTACCGGGTGGTGCAGGAGGCGTTGACCAACGCGCTCAAGTACGCGCACGGCAACCGGACCACGGTGCGCGTGCGGCACGGCGGGAGCGAGATCGTGGTGGAGGTCGGCACCGAGGGCGGGAATTCGTCCGCCGCGTCACCGGGCGGGAGCGGACGCGGCCTCGCCGGGCTGCGCGAGCGGGTCGGCGTGCTCGGCGGCGAGTTCAGCGCGGGCAGGCGGGGCGGCGACTTCGTGGTGCGCGCCCGCATCCCGGCGGGGAGCCCGTCGTGAGCGGACCGGTCCGGGTGCTGGTGTGCGACGACCAGGCGTTGGTGCGCACGGGGTTCGCGACGATCATCGACGCGCAGCCCGACCTTGAGGTCGTGGGCGAGTGCGGTGACGGGCGCGCCGCCGTCGACCTCGCCGAGCGGTTGCGCCCCGACGTGGTGGTGATGGACGTCCGGATGCCGGTGCTCGACGGCATCGAGGCGACGCGCCTGCTGGCGGGCGCGGACGTCGCGAACCCGGCCAAGGTGCTCGTCGTGACGACGTTCAACCTGGACGAGTACGTGTACGAGGCGCTGCGCGCGGGCGCCAGCGGGTTCCTGCTCAAGGACGCGCCGCCCGCGCAGCTGCTGCACGGCATCCGCACGGTCGCGACCGGGTGGGCGCTGCTCGCGCCCGAGGTGACCCGTCAGCTCGTCGGCCGGTACGCCGAGCGGATACGGCCAGCGCGGGGCGCGCCGGACGACATCCCGCTGACCGCGCGGGAACTCGAAGTCCTGCGCCTCATCGCGGACGGCCTGTCCAACGGCGAGATCGCCGCGACGCTGGTGATCAGCCACGAGACCGTCAAGACCTACGTGTCCCGCATCCTCACCAAGCTCGACCTCCGCGACCGCGTGCAAGCCGTCGTCTACGCGTACCGGCACGGCTTGGTGGCCTGACGGTCCTCACGCGGACCGTCAGGCCGCCGACGACGAGCCGCGCGCGATGTCGAAGTCGCGCTCCCGGTTGACCCTGCTCCTGCTCCGCAGGGAGCGCAGCGCGTCGCCGATCACGGGAAGTCGGGTGCCGCGTGCGGTGATCGACCGGAGTGCGATCTGCCGCTGGTTGTCGGGCGTGAAGAAGAGCCGCCCCCGGACGCCCGTACGCTGGTAGCCGGTGATGAACGGGCGCAGCCGGGATTCCCACGACCGCAGCGCGCCGGGGACGTCGCCGGCGTGGCGGTCCAGCGCGGTGCCGAGCAGGTCGGCCCCCGCGAGCGCGGCGGAGACGCCCATGCCGGCGTAGAGGCCCACGCACCACGCCGAGTCGCCGACGAGCACCACCCGACCGCTGGACCACGCCGCCATCCGCGCCTGCTCCACGGTGTCGAACAGGAAGCTGTCGGCGTCGTCCAGCTCGTCCAGCGCCCGGCCGAGCAGCGGGCCCGCCGGTTCCGGGCCGAACGCGGCGCGGACGCGATCCGCGGGCCGCCCGGTGAACTGCCCGTCCACGTCGTCGGTGCGGTAGGAGAACAGCAGGCTGTGGGGGCGGTCCACGAAGGGGAACAGCCACAGCGCGCGGCCGGGCTCGAAGAGGCTGATGCCGTCGCGCGGCGGCGCTCCCCCGAGCGGGCCCGGCAGGGCGAGTGCCGCGGTCATGTAGCCGAGCCGGTGCAGATGTCGTTCGTGCGGACCGAAAACGAGCCGGCGGACCGTGGAACGCAGCCCGTCCGCACCGACGACGAGGAAGAACCGCTCGGTGCGGGCCACGCCGCCGTGTTCGAGGGTGACGTCCACACCGGACCCGTCCTGCTCGATCCTGGTGGGCCACGTCGCGTAGCGGATCTCGACGTCTGCGGGGAGCGCGTCGAACGCGGCGCTCTCGACGTCGCCGCGCAGCATCATCCGCCGGTCGCCCGCGAGGTCGCTGAACCCCAGGCCGGGTTCGCGGTCGCCGTCCCTGGTGACGGTGAAGGTCCGCCCGCCGGGCACGGACCGGTCGGGTATGGCGTGGTCGAAGCCGAGCCGGCGCGCGGCGGCCAGCCCCGCGCCGAAGAGGGCGACGAAGTAGCCGCCCGGCCGGCGGTCCGGCGCACGTTCCACGATCACCGGCTCCCAGCCGATCCGGCGCAGGCGGATCGCGGTGGCGAGACCGCTGATGCCGAGGCCGACGACGAGGCAACGCTTGCGGTTGGTGGCGGGCACGGCTCTCCTTCGTGCGGGTGGACCGGTGGCGCGCGGGCGACGAGCCCGCGATGGTTTGTACTACCAACTACATGGCAGTTTGGTTGGTAGTGCGAACCATGTCAAGTACGATCACCGCATGAGGCCCGATGACGCGCTCCACGACGCCCTGGTCCGGACGTCCTTCCGGATGATGGCCGTGCTCACCCGCATCGGAGCCGGCCACGACCTGTCCCTCACCCAGCTGCGGCTGCTCGGCCTCCTGCGCGACCGCCGACCGCGCATGACCGAGCTGGCCGCCTTCCTGGGGCTGGACAAGTCCACGATGTCCGGCCTCGTCGAACGGGCCGAGCGCCGGGGTCTCGTGGCACGGGGCAAGTCGTCGGAGGACCGCCGGGTGGTCGACGTGTTCATCACCCCGGAGGGGCGCGAACTCGCGGAACGGGTGCAGGAGGAGATCCGCTCGGCCCTCGCGCCCTACACCGACCGCCTGGCGCCGGACGACCGCCCGGCGCTCACGCGGCTGCTCGACGCCGTTTCCGGCACGACGACGGGGAACCACGGGATCACGGGGTCGTCCGACGCCTCGCCCTGAGCCCGGCGAGCCGTTCCCAGCTGCTCGTCGCCCGGCAGCGCCCGCACGCGAGTCGCCCGAAGGTCACCGGATCATGGTCCACAGAGGACCGGGACGGTTCACTCTTATGAGCGTAATTCCCGCGCGTCCCTGTGTGGCCACGACATTTCGCGCTGTCATATCCATGCAGGTCGCCCGGCACTCCTCGTGCGCACGGGAAGGCAGGAAGATGGGCAGGTTCAAGTTCGCGGCCGCGGCGTCGGCCATCGCGCTGACGACCTCCGGGTTGCTCGTGGCCGCCGGTGGCACGGCCCAGGCGGAAGCGGCATACGACGAGATCACCATGCTCAAGCAGGAGAAGACCCAGTGGTGCTGGGTCGCCTCCGGCCTGACGATCGCCAAGTTCCAGGGCTACGGCAGCACGCAGGCCGACTTCTGCAACCGCGCCCAGCCCTACTACGGCTGCAACAACCAGCCCGCCACCCTCGACGACATGGCCAAGGGGTGGAAGAGCCTCGGCATGGCGCACACCGGCTCGGGCCTGAACAACGCGGCGTCGTTCAACCAGGTCTACACCGACGTCAAGGCGGCCCGTCCGCTCGGCGCGCGCATCGGGTGGACCTCGGGTGGCGGCCACATGAACGTCGTCTACGGCTTCGACACGTCCAACAACACCATCGGCGTGGCCGACCCCTGGCCGGACACCACCACCTACACGTGGTGGAACTACAACGACTACGTCAGCAACAACTCGTTCAAGTGGACCCACTCCCGGATCGGCATCTCCCGTTAAGGCAGGCGTCATGCGCGAAACACCGACATCCGGCGAGCGAACGGCGCCACGCCTCTCCCGCCTGACCGCAGTCCTGGCAGTGGGCGCGACCGCGCTGCTGTGCGCGACCGGCCCCGGCCACGCGGCCCAGGCCGAGGACCCGCTGCCGAACATCCCCGACTACCAGGCCGCGCTCGACGCGGTGAAGTCACCCGCCGTGCGCAACGCCGTCTGCCGCTTCCTGAGCGTGCCGTTGCCCCGTGGCGGGTCCTCGTCACCGCGGCCGATACCCGACAAGGCGGACCCGTGCGAGGGCCTGCCGACCTTCACGATCAAGGACCCGTTGGCGGTCAACGAGATCACGCCGGGCTTCGCCGCGGGCACGGCCCAGCCCATCCCCACCGAGGCGGTCAAGCTGAGCCGCCTGGTGTCGTCGTTGAGCGTCACCGTCAACGACCGCCAGGCCACCGTCATGCTCAACCCCACCGAGGGCGGCGGCTGGCACCTGGCGGCGGTGCGCGACGGCGACAGCGACGCCGCCTTCGCCGGCCAGGCCGAGCTGGGCAGCGTGGTGTTCGCCGAACCGCAGATCCGCGGGTGGTACCAGCTCAAGGTCACCACGGTCACGCCGCTCAACGACCAGGCACGGCAGGGCCTGGGCGGCCAGGCGTCGATGTCGCTGAGCGACTACCAGAAGCTGGTCAAGGAGCGCTACGCCGACAAGCAGGCGGGGTCGGAGTACGACACCAAGGGCTTCTCCAGCGGCTACGACGCCCCGAGCACGGAGGCGGAGCAGCACGTGCCGCCCTCGACGTGGCTGGTCGTCGGCGGTTCGAGCGCGGTGCTCGTGCTCGCGAGCGGCGCCTTCCTCCTCCTCCACCGCCGCCGGCGCGACACCACCGACTGAGCCGGCCGACGCCGCTGACCGCTTCTCGGCGGACGGGCAGGCCGTCGACAGGGCCGGCGCGGAACCCGGAATTCACGCGGTCGGCGGTGCGAGTGCCACTGGCGGTCGTTGTCGGGCAGTTCGCGTGCCACCGCATCGAGTGAAACGACCGACCCGTTTCCCCGACGCCCCGGATTCGCGCTTTCGCTACCCTCCGACCAAAGGCAGGGTCGACCACGAAGGCGAGGCATCCGCATGTCCGAGCAACTGCCGACGAGGAATGTCGACCGCGTTTTCGCGGTGCTCGACCTGGATGGCGACGGTCGGGTGGAATGGGCCGATTTCGAGGACAAGACGAGCGCGATCAGCCGGGAGTTCGCGGTCGCGCCGGACGCGCCCGAGGCCGTGCGCCTGCTGGCGGCCTACCGGCGCGTGTGGGAGTACGTGCGCGGCGCGGCGGACACCGACCGCGACGACGCCGTGACGCGGGAGGAGTTCGAGCAGGCCCACCTGGCGGGCCGGCTGTCCACGGCGGCGGTGGCGGACCTGTGGGCCACCGCGTCCGACAGGTGCTTCGAGTTGATCGACCGCGACGGCGACGGCCGCATCGACCAGGGCGTGCTGGCGGCGCTGTACCGGAGCGCGGAGGTGCGCGACGCGGAGCAGACGGCCGCGGTCGCCTTCGCCGCGATGGACGCCAACAGCGACGCCCTCGTCGACCAGGCCGAGTTCACCGCGAACGTGCGCGGCGTCTTCACCGCGACCGACGAGTCGATGAAAGGCGCCCACATGCTCGGCGCCTGATCCAGGGAATTCCCGTTGACGCGCGATTCCGGACGCGAGTCGGGGACGGACGGCATTACCGGACAATCGCGATGACACGGCCCGCGAGCGGCGTGCACGACAACAATGGAACTCCTGGTGGAACGGCGGGTGAACACCGGCCGGCACACCAGGAGTTCCGCGTTGTGGGCAACTGCTTCCGCCGCGCCCCGGAGCGCCGCGGGCACCCGGCCCCTCCACCCGGACCGGCGACCTGCCCGGTACGTGCGCACCGCCACTACTCTGTGATACTGTGTACCGGTACCCAGCAGTACGCAGTACCTGGGGGCGGAGGAGAACGCGCGATGGACGACCTGACAGAGATGCTGAAGGGCACGCTCGAAGGCTGCGTGCTCCAGATCATCGGCCGCGAGGAGACCTACGGGTACGCCATCACGCGTCGGCTGAACGAACTCGGCTTCACCGACGTCGTCGAGGGGACGGTCTACACCATCCTGCTGCGACTGGAGAAGAACGGGCTCGTCCAGGTGACGAAGCGACCGTCCGGCGTGGGTCCGCCGCGCAAGTTCTACGCGCTCAACGACGCCGGACGCGCGGAGCTCGCGACGTTCTGGGCCAAGTGGGAGTACGTCTCATCACGGATCGACCAGCTCAAGGAGGGCGGGGCATGAGCTTCTGGGAAACCATCACCGGCAGCGACCTCACCAGGGAGGTGAAGGCGTTCGACGCCAGGGCGGCGGCGTTGCCCGCCGACTACCAGGCGGCGTGGGAGGAGATCAAGCTCCACCTCGTGCCCTACTCGGACTTCACGGGCCGCAACCTGATGCCGATCTTCGACAGCGGGCTGGCGCTGCTGGAGGAGGCCGCGGCGGACGGGCAGGACATCCGCGACGTGCTCGGTGACGACGTCAAGGGCTTCTGCGCGGCGCTGGCCGGCGGTAAGGAGGCGCCGGGCTACCGCGACCGCTGGCGCGAGCAGTTGAACAGGAACGTGGCGCGCAAACTGGGGCAGCTGGGAGGCTGACATGGGCATCCGGGACATGATCGAGGGCAAGAAGCAGTGGCGGGCACACGTCGCGCGGGCCAAGGCGCTCCCGCCGGACTACCGGATCGTCTACGAGGAGATCCAGAAGTACCTCTTCAAGGTCGGGCCGACCGACCTGCTCGACGGTCCCCTGCTCTACGGGATCGTGGACTTCTTCGAGGAGGGCGCGGCGTCCGGCAAGGGGGTCCTGGACCTCATCGGCGACGACGTCGCGGCCTTCTGCGACGGCCTGATCAAGGACTCGCGCACCTACTCGGACGTCTACCAGGAGTCCGTCGCCGAAAAATCCCGCGAAGCCGACGAGTGACACCCGTGGACCCAAGGCCCCGGTGGCGCCTTGGGTCTACGGGGTTCAGCGGGAGCGTGCCCCTTCGGTCACCACCAGCCGGTGCAACGCCGCGTCGAGCTGTCGCAGAGGCGGAAGCGGATCGTCTTGACGTCCTGGTAGCTGCCGGAGAACGACGAGTTCGTCACGGAACCGTCCTCGGAGCGCTGCAGGTAGGTGTGCGAGGGCAGGGAGGACGGGCCGTTCGTCCACCACTTGCCGTCGTAGTCGTTGCCGTCCCAGTTCCAGGACTTGCACAGCGGCAGCGTGCCGCCCTCGGGCCCGCGCAGGTCGCCGCACTGCTGCGCGGCGGAGGCCGGTGAGGCGGCGAGGACGGCCGCGCCGGCGACCGCGGCGAGCACGACGCCGATCCGCTTGACAGCGGAGAGGAACATGGTTGAACCCCCAGGGTTCGTGTTGGTGTGACAGGAGATCAGGCGTCGATGTAGCGGGCGTCGAAGTACCAGCCCTGCTCGCCGCCGCCGTTGGCCGACCACTGGACCACCTTGGCGCCGTTGGCGGTGCTGCCGCCGTTCTCGACGGACATGCACTTGTTGCTCTTGTAGTTCACGAGGTTGTAGTAGGTCGCCGCGCTGGCCGGCGGCGTCGCCACCGCGGTGAGGCCGACAGCCGCCAGGGCGGCGAAAACCGTTCTGCGGAACCGAAACACAGTACCCCCTGCAAGTGATCGGGCGGGACGGCACCCGCACGGCCACGGTACGAACGGAAGGTTGTATGCGCAAAGAATGCATGATCGAGTTCGCCTGATCTTCACCTGCGGCCATTCGGGAAGCCCGGACCGCAGGCGGGCGGGCCGAGCCGGCACCGGCGACGGATCGCTTGCCGGCCGCCCCCTCCCGCTGCGCCCGCGCCAACAACAGGTGGTTGCGCTCGCGCAGCGGCACGTCGAGCCGGTCGGCCAGGCGCAGCGCCACGTCCCGGCTGGGCCGGGCGCGGCCGGCCTCCAGGAAGCTCAGGTGCCTGGCCGGGATGTCGGCTTCCAGGACCAGTTCGAGCCGGCTGTACCGGCGCCGCCGCCAGTGGCGCAGCAGGTCCCCGAACGGTCGGATGGCGGTGTCCACATCGGTCCGCACGAACCCCGCCGGGACCGCGGCGCGGTCCCGGCGTTCGTCCTCGCGGAGCCGGTTGTCGCGCGGTGCTGTCGGCACGTACGGGTTTCGATATGCCGACGATATGCCCCTGCGGTTAGCCTCATCCCGAGGGTGTGCGCGTGATCACCGAGGGCGACGTGGGCGACCGCACCCGCGCCTCGGTGATCGCCCCGGTGCAGCCGGGATCGGCACCGCCGTGGCCGTCGGCCACCGCATCGGCACGGCACTCGACACCGGACACGAGGGAGCAGACCGTGGACAGGGCGCCTGGTATGAGCGTTCGCCTCAAGCTCACCCTCAGCTACGCCGGGTTCCTCATGCTCGCCGGTGTCCTGCTGCTCACTGCCGTGTGGGTGTTCGTCCTGCGGTTCTGGCCCGCCGGTTCCCTCGTGCCCAAGCTCTCCAACCTCCGGCGCGTGTTCGACCCGACCAACTTCGGCCCGGCCGTCTTCAGCACGGCCGCGGTCGTGGTGCTGGCGTTCCTGCTGGTGTTCGGCCTCGTCGGGGGATGGCTCCTCGCGGGCCGCATGCTCACCCCGCTGACCCGCATCACCGACGCCACGCGCAGGGCCGCGAGCGGATCGCTCTCCCACCGGATACGGCTGCCCGGCCGCACGGACGAGTTCCGCGAACTCGCCGACGCCTTCGACACCATGCTCGCGCAGCTCGAAGCGCACGTGGCCGAACAGCAGCGGTTCGCGGCCAACGCCTCCCACGAGCTGCGCACACCACTGGCGATCACCCGGACGCTCCTCGACGTGGCCCGCAACGACGACAACCACGACACCGGCGAACTCGTCGACCGCCTCCACGTCGTCAACACGCGCGCGATCGAGCTGACCGAGGCGCTGCTCCTGCTCAGCCGCGCCGACCAGCGCTCCTTCAGCCGGGAGCACGTCGACCTGTCCCTCGTGGCGGAACAAGCGGCCGAAACGCTCCTCCCGCTCGCGGAACAACACGGCGTCACCGTCGAGACCTCCGGCGAGGTGGCCCCCACCGTCGGCTCGCAAGCGCTACTGCTGCAGATGACGACCAACCTCGTGCACAACGCGATCGTCCACAACCTGCCCGCACAGGGCAACGTGTGGGTCACGACCAGCGCTCAGCCCCACACCGTGGTGCTCACGGTCGAGAACACCGGCGAGGAACTCGCCCCACAACTCGTTCCCACGCTCGTCGAGCCGTTCCACCGCGGCACCGAGCGCAACCGCACCCACCACGCAGGCGTCGGCCTCGGACTGGCCATCGTCAACAGCATCACCCAGGCGCACGACGGAACCCTCACCCTGAGCCCACGGCCCGGTGGCGGGCTCCGCGTCACGGTGCGACTACCCACCGCGCCACCGCGCACCGGCAACCGACGGCCGTAGTCGTTCCCCGGCAACAGGGCTTGAGCCCGCCGACGATGTGCCGGGCCGGTACGGGCCGGAGGTCGGCGCGGCGCTCGCGGGCGACGGTCCCGCGCCGGCGCCGACGTGGGCCGGTGATGTCCGGTGGCACCGCGGGTTCAGTCGTCGGCGGCCACGAGCAGGGACAGGCTCCCGGCGGCGCGGTCGACCAGGACGAACTCGTGGAATTCGCCGTGCACGCCGCCCCAGTCGTGGAACGCCGTCCGCCCCAGGTCCTTCAGGCGGTACCGACCGGTGGCCTCCCGCACGGGCCCGAACACCTCGCGCTCCAGCACCTCCGCCAGGTCCGCCGGCACCTCGCCGCCCCCGGACGCCCAGTTCCCCAGCACCTCGACGGCCTCGGCCTCGGCCACCGGCTCGAACGCCTCCGCGGTCACCCGGTCCAACCAGTAGGGGCCGTGACGCGTGCCCGCCGGGTCGACGCCCCCACCCGCGTAGTCGTCGCGGAACCGGACATCACCGACCAACGCCCGCAACAACTCCCGATCCGCCGCGGCGGAGGTCCCGAACCGCTTCACGTCGACCCAGCGGAACCCGTGCCCGCCGCGCTCCGCGAACGCGAAGTCGCGGAAGTTGACGAGCACGCGGTCTCGGTACTGGAGCATCTGCTTCCCACTCTCGTGTTCCGGGCGTCGGACGCCTCCATCCTGGACGGTCGGCCCCTACGGCTCGATGTGGATCTTCAGCACCTTGCCCGTCGCGTCCGTGATGTCGACCGTGGCCCCACCCGACGCCGACTCCAGGCGCCACTGGACCACGGTCCCGTCCTTCAACTTGTAGACCTCGGGGATCTTGTCCCCGCGCGGCGGCAGCTTCTCGGCCCCCGCGATCCACCGGTCGAACACGGTCCGCAGCTCGCCCTCGTTGCGGACGGTCCGCACGGTGCCCTGCTTGCCCTTGGCGAGCGCCTCGAACTCCGTCCGCCACGCGCAGGAGTTGTGGACCAGGACGGACTGCCCGGCGACGTCGACGTAGTAGTCGTGATCGGTGTCGACCTCGAAGGTGTAGACCGGTGCGGAGGTCTGCTCGACGGCGACGGTCCGCACCTGCGCGGTGCCGCCGTCCAGGGTGCGCAGCTCGTCGCCGGCCAAGAGGTCCGCCGCGTCGGTCCACCCCTTGCCCGTCACCCAGAAGGGGTGTCCGGGTGTCGCGCGCACCGAGCCGTCCCCGACGGTGACCTCGACCAGCTCGGTGGCGTGGTTGGAGAACAGCCGGGTGACGGTGCGCAGCCGCGTGTCCCCGGTGACGGGGTCGGACGCCCAGACCCGGTCACCGACCCGAAGCTGCTCGATGGGCACCGAGCCCGATTCGGTCGCGACCGTGGTCCCGGCCGGGAAGCAGTTCCCGACCTTGGCCGCCTCGATGACCTTGCGCCCGTCCTCGACCACCCGTCGCGCGGCGGCGGACTTCTCGATGAACTTCCCGATGCCGGTGACGACCCGCCAGATGGCGCGGCCGACCTCGAACGCCTTGAACACGCCGACCGCGATGGAGGCGATGTCCAGCGCGCCCATCAGGCAGTTGAGCAGGCTGGGGTCCTGGGCGCACGCCTTGATGCCGCCGATGAACAGGTCGACGAGGATCTGGCCGCCGTTCTGGATGATCCAGTCCACGAGCCCGTGTTCCAGGGTGGCCTGCGCCTCGCGGTACCGGTCGACCGCCTCCTGCCCGCCGGCCGCCCGCAGCGCCGCCTCGTCGTCGGAGGACGGCGGCTGCGTCCCGCCGTTCGCCCCCTCGGGGTTGCCGGCGCGGCTGAGCTGGTCCTCCAGGTTCTTCTTCTCGGCGGCGATCCGCCGGGCGTCCTCGGCCGCCGCCGCTGCCTCCTCGGCGCTCTTGCCCGCCGCCAGCGCGGAAGCCCTGGCCTGCTCCGCGTAACCCCGGGCGGCGATGGCGGCGTCGTTCGCGCGGGCGGCCGAGGCGCGGGCGCCGGCGGCGGAGGCGTCCGCGGCGCGGGCGTCGGCGAGCGCGGACTGCTGGGCCTGCCGCGCCTGCTTGGCCGAGGCCGCGGCCTGGTCCGCCGACCGCTGCGCCGCGTCCGCCGACTCCGCGGCGGTCTTCGCGGCCTGGGCGGCCTCCTTCGCCGAGTTGCCCGCGCGCTCCGCCCAACCGTCGGCCTCGGCGGTGGCCTTGGCGGCGCGAGCGGCGTGCTCGGCCGCGCGGTCCGCGGTCTCCCGCGCGGTCGCGGCGGTCTGCGCGGCCTGCGCGACGTGGCGGGCGATGACCGCGGCGTGGGTGGCGGTGTCCGCGTCGCGCTGGGCGGCCGAGTACTGGCCGTTCGCCAGGAACGCCTGCCGCCAGGACGACGGCCCGTCGAGCGCCGCCTGCCCGGCGGCTCTGACCTCCGGGCCGCCGGCGTCGATGGCCTTCTGCACGGCCAGGCGCTCGTCCACGAGGCGGGTCTGCGACTGGCCGTTGAGGAGGAAGTCGCGCACGTCGGCGGGCGAGCCGGACATCGCCGCGTTGGCGGCCCGCCGGGTGGACGGCCCGCCGGTGTCGATGAGCCGCTGGAGCTCGATGCGGTCGTCGATCTCGCTGCCCTCGTAGGCCCGGTCGCGCAGGACCGCCAGCACCTGGTCGTGCGAGCCCGCCAGGGCGCCGGGGGCGGCCTGCTTGAGCTTCACGCGACCCGAGGTCGCGGCCAGGGCCTCCAGGGCGGCGCGGTCGTCCTGCTCGGTCGCCAGGGCCAAGCCGGTGGTCGCGAACGCGCGGACCTCGGCGGGACCGCCGGACAGCGCCTCCGCGGCGGCGGTGCGCGTCCAGTAGCCGCCCGAGGTCAGCAGGTTCACCGCCGCGCGGCGCGCGTGGCCGACGGCCGCGTCGACCGGGGTGTGCGGGTCGCGGGCCTGGTCGAGCAGGCGGGTCGTCTCCGCGTCGCGCCGGGAGACCTGGTCGGTGGTGGACTCCGCGCCGGCCGAGCGCTCGCGCTCGGCGTGCAGCGCGGCCCGGGCGGCGGCGCTCTGCTGCTCCCGCCAGGCGTCCAGGCGTGCCTGGTCCGCCCGGCGGCCGATCTCGTTGATCCGCCGGGCCTGGTCGGCCGCGGCGGTGGCCTGGTCGGCGGCTTGGCGTGCCTGCTCGGCGTGCTTGCGGGACTCGGCGGCGGCGTCGGCCGCCTGCCCTGCCGCGGCGGCGGCCCGTTCGGCCGCCTCGGCGGCGGCGATGGCGTTGCGGGCGGCCGCGTCGGCGGCGTCCCTGGCCTGGCGGGCCGCGGTGGCCGCTTCGTTCGCGAGGGCCACCGCGGCGTTGACGGCGTTGGTGGCCTGCTGCGCCGCGCGGCGGGCGTCGGCGGCGGCACGCGTGGCCCGGTCGGCCTGCGCGCCGGCGTTCCGGGCGTGGCCCGCGGCCTGGTCGGCGGCGCCGGCGGCGGCCTGGGCGTTGTTGCCGGCGCTGGACGCGGCCTTGGCCGCCTCACCGGCGGCCTGGGCCGCGTTGCCCGCCGCGTCCGCGGCCTGCGCGGCCAGCCGGGCTGCCGCGGCCACGGCCCTGGCGTCCTGCGCGGCCTTGTTCGCCTCACCGGCCCTGGTCGCGTCGCCGGCCGCGGCACCGGCGGCCTGCTGCGCGCGGGAGGCGGCCTGACCGGCCAGCGACGCGGCGGTGGCCGCCTGCGACGCGGCGTTGGCGGCGACGCGGGCCGCCTGGTTGGCCCGTGCGGCCGCGCCGATGGCCACCCGGGCGGCGGCGGCGGCGCGGTCGGCGGCGACGGCGGCCCGCTCCGCGGCGTCCGCGGCCCTGGCGGCGTTGCCCTTGGCCTGCTCCGTCTGCTCGGCGGCTTCGGCGGCGGCCGCGCGCGCGATCTCGGCGGCCTGCACCGCGCGGTCGGCGGCGTCGGCGGCGGCCTGCGTCTCGGTCGACGCCCGCGCGCCTGCCTCGGTGGCCAGCTCGGCCAACCGGGACACCGAAGCGGTCTCCTGGTCGCGTTCGGCGGCCACCGCGTAGCCGAACTCCAGGAAGTCCCGGATGTCGGCGTGGGTGCCGGACAAGGCGCGGTCGGCGGCGGCCTTGACCAGCGGGCCACCGCTGTCGGCGAGCCGCTGGACCTCGACCCGGTCGTCGGAGCGCGCGGTGTCGTACTGGCCGCTGTCCAGGAACGCGCGCACGTCCGCCGCCGACCCCGACAGGGCGGCGTTCGCGGCCCTCCTGGTCGAAGGGCCGCCGGTGCTCGCCAACTCGGTGGCCCGGATGCGGTCGTCGGTGTCCACGGTCTGCTGCCAACCGGAGTCCAGGAACGCCCGCACGTCGGCGGGTGAACCGGACATCGCCCGGTCGGCGGCGCGGCGCGTGGCCGGGCCGGCCAGGGTGATCAGCTGCTGGAGCTTGATCCGGTCGTCGACCTTGGCCACCTGGGGCGCGACCTCGGTGAGGAACCGGTGGACGTCCTCGTCGGACCCCGCCAACGCCGTGCCGGCGGCGCGCTTGGTCGCCGCACCCGCGGTGTGCCACAACGCCACGACCCGGGCGCGCTCGCCGGGCTGGGGAGAGGCTTCGCCCGCCGCGACGGCCGGGGTGTCGGGGACCGCGATCAAACCCGCGCCCACCGCGGCCACCACCGCGACCGCGACCCGCGATCGCACCGCGTGCCACCGCATTCTGCCCACCGACTCCTCCTCGAAGCCCTGGTATTCGTCCGCAGCTCCGGCGGACCGAGCCGGCGAACCGTAACCGATCAACGTCCACATATCCGCCGCCGGAAGAACAAGCGTGATCCGGCGAACACCCGACGTCCCGGCGCGCTGCGACAGGCATCACACCGCGTCGAGATCAACTGGGCGAACCTGGATCTTGTCGCCTACAGTCCCTGCCGACCCACCGGACCATGTGCCGCCAGGAGCGTTTCCCGTGCCACGACTTCCCCTTTTCCTGATCGTCATGTCCGTGGCGGGCGTGGCCCTGTCCGGCGGCGTGGCGGCGATCGCCACCACTTCCGACCAGAACGACGCGGGCGGCCAGTCGTCGCTCATCGAGGACTTCGGCTACCCCGGCGCCGAGCAGGTGAAGGCCAAGCGCGGCATCACCCTGATCTCCGGTGACGGCCACCTGGTGCTGGTCGACTGCGCGCCGAACGAAAAGCTCATCGAGGTGCGCGCCGACGGTTACGCCAACAAGGACACGGTGGTGGACAGCAACGGCGAACGCGGCCACTACTGCTTCCGGGTCACCGGTCCCGACGGTTTCCTGAAGATGGAACTGAAGAACGCCTTCAACGCCCGCGCCGACGACCGGACGGTCACCGCGAAGGTCACCGCGAACGACCAGACGACCACCAAGACGCTGAGCAACCAGAACTGGACCAACCTGGACATCACCCGCGACCCGGACAACCCGTGGTCGACCGTCCTGGAATTGCGCGCCACTTCCTGAGCCCTCGCCATTCCGACGCTCATCAGCAAGGGGTCGGGCAAGACGGCGTGAATCGCCTTGGCAGCGGAAGTCGTCGGACAGCATTACGTGCCGACGCTCGGCCGTGAAGAACTCGTCATGGTCCTCGGGGCGATCAGCACCCCCGGCACGGGACACGATCAGCCCGAGGGACCAGCCTCACCCGATGCGCCGGTTCGCGAATCCATGTCATCGCGGTGCCATGCCTGAAGTGACCAGGTTCCGCGGGCACGCGCCGACGACACGCCAGACGGCGACTCGGTGGGCGGGTACGGCAATCCGGGTCAACCGGTTGGGCCGAACCGGTCATCTTCGGGACGAATCGGCACGGAGCGTCGCCCCGGGGGCAGTAGCTTGGCCCGGTCCGCAGCTCACCGGAGGGGGAGCCGATGACCGATCCGTTGGCCAACGTGCAGCGCCTGGTGGACGACTGGGAGCGCAACGCGGAGGAGAAGGCCGCGCGGTACGAGTCGATGCGGCAGGAGGTCGAGCGGATCTCCATCACCGCGTCGGCCGCGAATGGCGCGGTGAGCGTGACCGTGGGGCCCAACGGCATCCCGAGCGCGGTGACGATGACCGAGGGCGTGTCGCGGTTGCGGCCCGAGCAGATCGCGGCGGCGGTGATGGAGGCGATGGGCAAGGCCCAGGCCGGGTATCCGGCCGAGCTGGCGCGGATCGTCGGGGAGACGGTCGGCCGGACGCCGTCGGGGCAGCACATCGTGGCGGTGGCCGAGCGCAACTTCCCCCGGCCCGAACCCGACGCACAGCCGCCCGCCGCGCCACGCCGGCGGCCCGGTGACGACGGGGACTTCACCGACGAGAGCTACCTGAGGTGACGCGATGACCGGCGGGTACGAGGTCGTTACCGGTGAGATCGGCGCGCTGGCCGGTCGGGTGGAGGGCTTGGCGGACCGGTTGCGCGCGGCGGCGGACGCGGCGCGGACGGTGACGATGAACGACTCCGCCTACGGCGTGGTCTGCCAGCCGTTCGCCATGCTGCTCCAACCCTTCGAGGACATGGGCGTGCAGGCGCTGACCAAGGCGGCGGAGACCGTGTCGGACAACGCCGCCAAGTTGCGGGAGACCTCGCGCGACTACGACACGCGGGAATCCGGTGAGTCCGCGCGCTTCGACGGGATGAACCGGTGACCAACCCGCTGGTGGCCGCGCCGAAGGACGACACGTCGGCGGTGACCGGGATCGGTATCGCCGAGTCGGCCAACGACCTGGCCCAGGGCATCTCCGACGGCAGCTGGGTCGAAGCCGGACTCGGCGGGGTCGGAGTCGGACTGGAAGTGCTGTCGATGGTGCTCGACCCCGTCGGCACCGTCGCCTCCTACGGCGTGTCCTGGCTCATCGAACACGTCCAACCCCTGAAGCAGGCCCTGGACTGGTTCGCCGGCGACCCACCCGTCATCCGCTCGTTCAGCGAAACCTGGACCACCGTCGCCACCGAAGTCCGCACCATCGCCCAGGACCTCGGACACCAGCACGCCACCGGCTGGCAGGGCACCGCCGCCGACACCTACCGCGCACACGCCGCCCAGACCGCCGACGCCCTCACCGGCGCCGGCACGCTGGCCGAAGGCGTCGGCACCGGCGTGATGGTCATGGGCGAAGTCGTCGCCGCCGTCCGCGAGATCATCCGCGACCTCGTCGCCGAGGTCGTCGGCAAACTCATCACCTGGGCCCTGGAAGCCATCGCCACCCTCGGCCTGGCCACGCCGTTGATCATCGCCCAGGCCGTCTCCACCATCACCAAGGTCTGCAACCGCATCGCCGACCTGGTCCGCAAACTCGTCAAAACCATCGCCAACGTCACCCCCCGCATCCGCAAAGTCCTGGACAAACTCGGCGAGATCACGGACAAGCTGAGCACCCTCGGCCGCAAGACCGACGGACCCGCCAGCCCCGACACCACCACCCCCGCCAGCACACCCAGGGCCGACACACCCACCGTCAAAGGCGCAGACGGCACCAACCCATCCAGCACCAGCAACCCATCCGGCACGACCTCCCCCTCCAGCACCACATCACCCTCCGGCACCACATCACCATCGGGCACCACCTCACCATCGGGCACGACCTCGCCCTCGGGCAGCACCACCCCATCGGGCAGCACCGCGCCGTCCGGCACCGCCACGCCGGATGCCTCAGGCACAACGCCGTCCCCCAAGCCCAAGTCACCGGACTCGACCTCTCCCGGCAGCACGAGCCGGCCAACCGACCCGAACAAGACCAAGACACCTGAAGGCTCGCGCAACCTGTGCAACGACCCGGTGGACGTGGTCACCGGCGACGTGGTGGCGGGCGAGACCGATGTCGACCTGGCCGGTGTGCTGCCGCTGCTGCTACGCCGCACCCATGTCTCGTCCTACCGGTCCGGTAGGAGCTTCGGGCCGAACTGGGCCGCGACCCTGGACCAGCGACTGGAGTTCGACGATCTGGGCGTCGTGTATGTAGCCGATGAAGGCATGGTGCTGATCTACCCGGCAGTGCCCCACTCCGGTGATGTGTTGCCCCTGATGGGGCCGCGCTGGCCCCTGCACCGCACGGATGACGGCTACGCGCTGGTCCGCCGCGGCACGCCCGAGATCCTGCACTTCTCCGAAGCCGGTCGCGAAGCTCGACTCACCGCGATCACCGACCGGAACGGCAACCGGATCGACATCGAGCGCGGCCCCGACGGCGTGCCGCTCGTGCTGCGCCACAGCGGCGGTTACCGCGTGGACGTCGGGTCGGCGTCCGGCCGGATCACCGAACTGCGCCTGCACGACCCCGCCGGACCTCCGATCACCCTGGCGCGGTTCGACTACGACTCCGATAGCCGCCTGAGGGCGGTGGTCAACTCCTCGGGCCAGCCGATGGAGTACGAGTACGACGCCTCCGGGCGGATGACGCAGTGGACCGACCGCACGGGCGAGTGGTACCGGTACTCGTACGACTCGCAGGGTCGCTGCGTGCGCAACGAGGGCTCGGGCGGGGTGCTCGACGGCTCCTTCGACTACGACACCGGCATCACGCGGTTCACCGATGCGCTGGGCCACGTGACCACCTATCGGTACACCGCCGGGAACCGACTGGTCGCCGAACTGGACCCTCTCGGCAACACGTGGACAAAGGAGTGGGACGACGAGGACCGACTCGTCGCCACCACGGACCCGCTGGGCAACGTGACGCGGTACGAGTACGACGAGAACGACAACGTCGTGGTCGTCACCCACCCCGACTCCTCCCGCACGCTGGCCGAGTACAACGGCCTCGGGCAGGCGACCGTCGTCGTCGCACCGGACGGCGGCGTGTGGCGGCGCGACCACGACGACCGCGGCAACCTCACGAGGACCATCGACCCCGCCGGTGCGATCACCCTCTACGAATACGACGACCGGGGCCGTCCCGTTACGGTCACCACACCGACCGGAGCCGTCCGCCGGATCGAGACCAACCCCGCCGGACTGCCGGTCGCCGTGGCTGAACACGACGGGGTCACGCGTTACGACCGCGACCAGTTCGGCCGGATCTCCCGCGTGGTGGACCCCGGCGGCGCGACGAGCGCCTTCACCTGGTCCGTGGAGGGCAAGCTGCTGAGCCGCACGCGGCCGGACGGTGCGGTTGAGCGGTGGCGCTACGACGGCGAGGGCAACGAGATCGAGCATATCGATGTGCTCGGCCGGGTCACGCGCACGACGACCACGCACTTCGACATGGTGGCGACGCGGACCGGACCGGACGGTGTCCGGACCACGTTCCACTACGACCGCAACCTCCGTGTGGTCGACATCGAGGACGGCCCGGCCTCGGCCTGGCACTTCGACTACGACCCGAACGGGCGGCTGGTCCGCGAGGTGGACCCGTCCGGCAGGGAACAACGCTACGGCTACGACGCGGCCGGCCGACTCGTGGAGAGGATCAACGGCGCGGGCGAGCCGACGCGTTACGAGTACGACCCGATGGGCAACCGGATAGCGGCCGTGTCGGCGGGCTCCGAGGCGAGGTTCACCTACGACCCGCTGGGCCGGTTGCTTCGCGCGGTCAACGCGGACGCCGACGTGTGGTTCGAACGCGACGCCGCCGGACGCGTGGTGCGGGAGACGGTCAACGGACTGGCGGTCACGTCGGTGTACGACCAGGCGGGCAGGCGCACGTCGAGGACCACGCCCACCGGATCGGTGAGCAACTGGTCTTACGACGCCCGCGGCAGGCATGTGGGTCTCCATAGCGGCGGCAGGACCCTTTCCTTCACCTTCGACGCCTCCGGCCGTGAGGTCGAACGACTCCTGGACACCGGTGTCGCACTGGCCCAGGCGTGGGACCCCGCGCACCGGCTCGCCGCGCAGACCGTCTCCGTCGGCAGGCGGACGGTCCAGAACCGCCGGTTCCACCACCGTGCGGACGGTCGGCGCGCATACGTCGACGACGGCGTCGCCCCGACACGCAGCCATCCCGGTGCGGTTCAAGGTGATCCGGAGCAGCGCGCGGGTGGCCTCGTGTACCAGCACGACGCCCAAGGCCGGGTGGTCCAAGCGCGCCGCAAGAGGCTGTCTGCGAAGCCCGACGTCTGGCGTTACGCGTGGGACGGCGAGGACCGCCTTGTCACGCTCACCACTCCGGACGGTGTCCGATGGCGCTACCGGTACGACGCCCTCGGCCGGAGGATCGCCAAGGAGCGGCTCGACGCCGCCGGCGAGGTGAGCGCCCGGCTGCTGTTCGTGTGGGACGGCATGCTCCTGGCCGAGCAGATCGGCGACGGCCGCGCGACCACGTGGGACTGGGAACCCGGCACCTTCCGGCCGCTCACCCAAGTCGAGCGGGGACTCGCCCCGCAAACGCAAGAATGGGTGGACCAGCGCTTCTACTCCATCGTCACCGACATGATCGGCACGCCAACCGAACTTGTGGACGAACTGGGCTCAGTCGTGTGGCAGAGCCGGGCCACGAGATGGGGTGAGGCCCTCGGGCGCCTGGAGTTCGCCGCTGACACCCCGCTGCGGTTTCCCGGCCAGTACCACGACACCGAGTCCGGCCTGCACTACAACAACCAGCGCTACTACGACCCGAGGATCGGGCGCTACCTCAGCCCCGACCCGATGGGCGCGGCGGCCGGACCCGACCCCCACGCCTACGCGTCCGATCCGGCGACCGGCGCCGACCCTCTCGGCCTCGCGTTGTGCCCGAAGGATAAAATCGACCAGTTCCGGTCGCGGTACAACGTCGGTGGGCGGAGGAACATCGCCGTCGCCGAGTACGAGATCAACGGGGTGAGCGGTGAGCGGATCGGCGTCAGCGGCGGCCACCAGTACCCCGACTCCGCGCCGATGCCCACGTCACCGCAGTACAGCCGAGGACCGGCGAACATCTCCCGCGACTCCGACTCCGAGTGGAAGATCCTGGAGGAGTTGGGCAGCCGACTCCAGCCGGGTGCCACCGGCCGCATCCACATCACGTCCGAGCGACCGGTGTGCCCGTCCTGCCAGGTCGTCATCGACGACTTCCGCAGAGCCTTCCCCGGCATCGACCTGACCTATTCCGATCTAGGTCGCTGAGAACGAGGAAACCCATGCCCCACACCATGTCGTCATTCGTCGCGACCCTGCTCGACAGCGGCATCGCCACTGCGGACACGGTCCGGGGCTGCACGCCCGCGGAGGTCGCGGAGGTGCGCGCCGATCAGCGGGTCGAGTGGCTGCCCGCGCAGTACGAGGAGTTCCTGCTCACCGCCGGTCGTCAGGCGGGGGACCTGCTTCGCGGCACGGACTTCTTCTACCCGACCGTCCTGGGACTGGCGGATGACGGGCGTGAGCTGTTGGACGAGAACGACGCGGCGGACCTCCTGCCGGAAGGTGCCGTCGTCGTCGGCATGCACCAGGGGTACGAGCTGTACTGGCTGGCGCCGTCCGGTGAGCTGAGCTGGTACAAGGAAGGAGCGACGACCGTGCACCGGACCTGGCCGTCGCTGCTGGACTTCCTCGTCGACCAGGCGGAAGCCCAGGCTGTCGCGAGGGGCGGAGCGACGTAGACCGCGGCGAGGAGCGGGTGCGCCGGACCGTCCAGTGGCGGCACACCGGCCAGTCCCGTGGCGGCACACCGGCCACCGGACCAGGACGGACTGATCGGGACCGCCTCGCGCTCCCCCGGCGCGCCGCGCGGTCAGGTGAGGTTCTGGTCCAGCCGGCGCAGGCGCTGGACGACCGTGGGGTCAGGGCGGCGAGGCGGGAGCGGGGGAACGACCAGGGTGGAGCACATGGTCAGCTTGCTGTCGGCGACCTCACCCAGGGGTGCGTGTTCGATGCGGGGTTCGGCGACGGCGTAGGGGGTGGCCTCGTAGATGATGACGTCGTAGGCGGCCCCGTAGGTGGTGGTGAGGACGTCCACCACGAGTCGGGCGCCGGGCGCGGGGTCGTGCTCGGGAGACCAGTCGCTCATGCCGATGGCGCCGATCTGCCACAGCACGAGCAGGCTGGTGGGGTCGAACACCCGCTGGTGGACGAGGAAGTCGGTGGCCTCGAAGGTCTGGCAGCCGACGGGCCCCGGATCGATGCCGAGGTCGGCGAACAGCCAGTCCTCGGCGGACGCGGCGGGCAGCATCCGCGCCGGGAACCCCTCTCGGCGCGCTTGCCGGATGGCCATGTGGGAGGGCGCGACGAAGACGCCGGGGTGGCCGTAGAACGCCACGCACACCAGGCGCTGTTCGCGAACCTCCGCCAGGATGCGGTCGCTCATCTCCTGGTATGAGTCCATCCTGGACTTGCCGCGCGCGTAGCAGTCCGTCAGGGAGCGCGCCGACGGGTTCAGGCGCGAGAGGTATTCCGCGCACAGCGGGTTGTCGAGGACGGTGAACACCGTGTCGGCGGCGCGGATCGCCCTTTCGGCCTGGAGGGTGAGGTCCCCGATGGCCTGGTACCCGGTGCCCACGACGATCAGCTCGCCCCGCTCCGGGTCGCCCGCCCCGGACCGTCGCGTCAGGACGGTGTCGGGTCCTCCGCGGCGAGCCGGTGTCACTGCTCGGGGGTGGCGACGACGAGGACGACGAGGGCGAGGGCGCCCCGCGTGCTGCGCTGGACGGGATCGGGGTGTTCCTGCGACAGCAGCGCGTTGATGGCGCCGATGTCGCCGCCGGCGAGGACCGCCCGCTGCTCGTCGTCGAGATCGGACTCGGCGAGCACGGCGTGCCGGTCGGCTTGGAAGGCGCGGCGCCTGACCGGGTCGAGGGCCAACTCCTCCATGAACGTCGCGAGCGCGGCGGACATCGCCTACCACCTTTCGTCCGGGAGCCGGGTGCGGCTCATGGGCAACGGTAGGCACGTCGATGTCGTTCCGCACCGCGCGTCACCCGGAAGGGTTTCGCGCCGGGTCCGTCCCGGACCCGTCGCCGAAGCGCAGGCGCATGATCCAGACCGGTTTCCAGTTCCTCACCACGGGTGTACGTGCCATCCACGGCAGTCGTCGGCCGTAGATCCTCCCCCGGCCGGCGGGGAGGGGCAGGTCCACCAGCTCGACGATCCCCGGGTGGGCCGCCCGCAGCCTGCGGGCCTCCTTCGGGTCCATCCCCCAGTACGCGGGAGGGACCGGGACCCCGGCGGGGGTGCGTGTACGCCCTCGGGCCATGAGGGCGCTGAGCCAGCGGGCCGGGGCCTCGAAGACCATCGCGGCGCCGGGGAACCGCTCCGCGCACGTGGCGACGAGTCGGTGCACCTCCGTCGGTCGGAAGTACTGGAGCAGTCCCTTGGCGGTGATCAGCACTCCGCGGGTGCGGTCCACCTCGTCCATCCAGCGCTCGTCCAGCGCCGAGCAGGCGATGAGCCGCTGCCGCGTCGATTCCGGCAGCAGGCGCCGCCGCAGTCCCACCACCTCCGCCAGGTCCACGCTGACCCACCGGGCGCGTCCGTTGTCCACGCGCCAGAACTGCGTCTCCAACCCCTCGGCGAGAACGACGACGGTCCCGTCCGGGTGGTCGCGGAGGAACCGGCGGACCTCGTCGTCGAAAACCCGCGTCCGGATCGCTTCGCCCACGGTCGAGTCCCACTTGTCCGGGCCGAATCGCTCCTGAAAAGGGTAGTCGAGGGCGTCGACCAGCTCGACGGCCTTCGGGTCGTCGAGCAGGCGGTCGGGCCGACGTGCTTCCCACGCGCGCATGTACAGCGTCCAGAGGGCTGTTTCGGGAACACCGTCCAGCTCGGGCCGGGTTCGCGGTGGTCTCATGCCGATGGCTCCTCACGCAGGCAGGCCGGTCAGCCCGGTGCCGGGACCTTCCGCTCCTGGTCTGCCACCCGAGTCTGCGCGAGCGGGAGGGGACGGGCCAGCGGTCCCCTCCGCCGACGTGGACATCTCACACCTTCGGGTGGCGGCGACGCACCGCGCAGGCGGACGAACCGGGTCAGCCGCTCCTGCCGGCGAAGTCGGCGATGAGCGCACTGGTGTTCTTGTCGTACTGGTGCGGGAAACCGTGTGCTCCGAGGACGTTCACGCACCGACCTCGTCGAGCGGCGGCGCCCAGCCTGCTGGCCCAGGGCTCCGGGCAGAACGCGTCGTGCTCCCCCCGCACGACCAGCACCGGGCACCGCACGTCGGTGACGATCTCCTCCGGGCGGTCGTGCTGCGCCGACCGCAGGAGCCGGCACAACGTCACCGCCCCGACCCTCGCGCACCCCGGCAGGACGGCCCTCCACACGTCGAGCGGCTCGTGCGCCGCGTTGCGGAAGTTCGCGCGCACCAGGGCCGGGACCCGTCGCAGCCGAGGCGGGAACGTCGGCGACATCAGGACCAGCACCCGCACCGCTGCCGGCACCTGGACGGCGGCGCGCAGGGCGACTTGCGCCCCCGTGGAGTGCCCCGCCAGCACGACGGGCGCGTCCACCGCGACCTCCAACCACTGCGCCACAGCGGTCGCGAACGCGGGCAGGTCGACACGACCGACCGACCCGAGCACGTCGAGCAGCACCGACCGCGTCCACGTCCCGCACTCGCTCGCGAGGTTCACCAAGTCCTCTGTGACACCAAGAGCCGGCACGAACACCACCACCGGTCGTCCCGCCCGCCGGTCGCCCGCGCACAGGGCACGCACGCGCGTCCCGGCGAACTCGTCACCACGGAAGTGGTGACGCCTATCGGACGCCATCGGACGAGCACCACCGACGGCTCCCGCCGAATGCCGACGCCGACCGGTGAACAGCACGTCGAGACAGCGCTTTCGGCCTTTTGACCCACTGTGCCGATGGATCGACATGTGCTACATTCTGCAACCTGGCAACTACGAAGAGCAACCATCGACGTGGGGGGCTCGTTCCATGGGCGACTTGAATCCCGCTTCGGAACCCGAGCAGCTCGCCGGCCACACCTCACACGTCTTCCAGCGGTGGCTGGACATCAACGGTTTGACCACGGCGGACGTGGTGCACGACCTCGAATGCCGGGCAGACCTGCACGGGTGGAGCAGGGACGAACTCGCGTCGTGCCTGAGGTGGTTGCACTTCGGCCAGCACGCCGAGCCCATGCCCCCTCGGCTCCTGCAAGCGGTGTCCAGCCGCATGGAGGCGGCGCTCCACGAGACCCTCGCCAAGGTCCAGTGGATGGCGACCCAGCACCGGGCCGGAGCGGAGTTGGCGGCGACCGCGGGGCGGGCCCAGCGGAGCGGGCGCGACGGTTCGCCGGGCATCCCGGCGCAGCGGCACCCCGCCGGCCGGATCCGCGCGGCGGTGGAACCGACACCCGGGAAGCGCGCCGACGACCTGACCCCGCGTGAACGGCAGGTCCTGCAACTGCTGGGCCTGGGGCAGTCGAACCGCCGGATCTCCCGATGCCTGGGGCTGTCGGAGAAAACGGTGAAGAACTACCTGAGTTCGTTGTTCACCAAGCTGTCCGTCACCGACCGGACGACGGCGGTGCTCGTCGCCCTCCGGCACGGCTACATCTCCGTGCCGTCGACGGCCAGGGACGTCGCTGGCCCGGTTTCGCCGTGAGCCGTCGGGTGGCCGTGGTGACCGGTGGTTCCCGCGGTATCGGGCGTGCGGTGGTGACCGCCCTGGCGCGCGACGGCCACGACGTCGCCTTCTGCTACGAGTCCGACGACGAGTCGGCGGGGCGGGCGGTGGCCGAGGCGGAACCCTCCGGCGCTTCCGTGCTGGGCGCGCGATGCGACGTGACCGACACCGCTTCGGTACGGCGGTTCGTCGAGCGGGTGCGCGACACCCTGGGCCCCGTCTCGGTCCTGGTCAACAACGCGGGCGTCATGCGGGACGGGTGGCTGGCCCGGATGGGCGACGAGGCGTGGCACCGGGTGCTGGACGTCAACCTCACCGGGACGTTCCGGGTGACGCGCGAGGTGGTGCCGGACCTGATGGGTCGGCGCGGTGGCGCGGTCGTCACGCTGTCGTCGGTGGTGGGCCTGGACGGCAACGCCGGACAGGTCAACTACGCCTCCTCCAAGGCCGCGCTCACCGGCTTCACCCTCTCGCTGGCCAAGGAGCTGCGGCGGTTCGGCGTCCGGGTGAACGCCGTGGCGCCGGGCTTCATCGGCACCAGCACCGCCCTTCCCTACGAGGACAGGTGGAAGCCGCTCATCCCGATGGGCCGGTTCGGCACCCCCGAGGAGGTGGCCGCCGTGGTGGGGTTCCTGGTGTCGGACCGGGCGGCCGGCATCACCGGCCAGGTCCTGCGGGTCGACGGCGGCCTGCGGTTCTGACCGCGCCGGGGTCACGGGCCCAGAACCGCCGACTGGAGGTGGCTGGTCTTGAGGAACACGTAGGTCGCTTCACCGTGGACGCCACCCGACCGCCCCGTCCCCCCGTGGCTGGGCAGCAGGTGGACGAAGTCGAGGTGCGGTTGGTTCACCTTGAGCATGGCGCCGTTGCGCACACCGGCCACGAACCGCTCGGCTACAGCGGGATCACCGGTCCACAGGGAGTTGCGGAGGCCGTAGCGGTTGCGGTTGAGGAAGCCGATCACGTCCGAGAGCAGGCGTCCGTCGTCGGCCTCCGGGTGCGGTACGACCAGCGTCAGCAGGGGGAAGAACGTCTCCTCGCGGACCGCGCTCAGGCCGGCCGCGGTGCCCAGGCCGTCGACCCGGAGCAGGGTGGGCTCCAGGAACGGCCCGGCGGGGTGCGGTGTGCCGGCGAGGGTCAGCCGCCTGCCACCGCACACCAGGACCGCCCCGGCGGCCAGTGCTTCCCGCAGCACGGCGACGTGCGCGTCACCGGGCACGGGGGTGAGCAGCGTCGTGTCGTCCTCCGGCCTGCCGGGCCTGATCCCGGCGACCCGCACGCGCAGCGCCGCGATGAGGTCGTCGGCCACCGAGGGGTGGATCACGGCGCGGTTCGGGGCGATGCACATCTGACCGGATCCGTGGAAAGCCGCCACCAGGGACTCCACCGCGCCGGGGATCGAGGCGTCCTTCCACACGACCACCGTGTCGTTGCCCGACAGTTCGAGGACGGCCTTCTTCCCCCGGTCCGAGCACGCGCGCTGGAAGCCCAGACCGCGCTCGCTGTTGCCGTAGTACAGGATGTCGTCGACGCCGGGGTCGTCGAGCCAGTGCCGCAGCACGGAATCCGGTGCGCTGCAGAAGAAGTTCAGCGTTCCGGGTGGCGCGTGCGCCTCCTCCAGGCACGGCACGAGCACGTGGCGCAGCAGGAACGTCGTGCTCGACGGGAAGCGCCGGGGCACGCGGACGACGACGGCGTTGCCTGCCATGAGCCCGTGCAGTGCCGCGGTCGCGGCGCTGAACGCGGCCGCGTTGCCGGGCGGGTTGATCGCGAGCACCCCGTCGGGGTGGTGCTGGAGCACCAACCGCCGGTCGCCGTCACGCCACTCGCGCCGCACCAGGCCGAGGTACCAGCGGCACGACTCGGCGTCGAACATCCCCGACATGCTGTCGAGGAGCCAGTCGGCGATGCGCCGCGGGCAGCCCTCGGCCACGAGCAGGGCCGTGAACTCCCCGGCCGCGTCCGCCAACCGCCGGCAGAAGACCGGCCCCAGCGCGAACCTGTCCGCCGGTGGCACGTCGGCCCACAGCGGTGCCGCCGCCACGGCCGCGGCGGTGGCGGCGCGCACCTCGTCCGGGCCGGCGAGGGCGCAACGGCCGAGGATCGGCGGTCGGTGGACGGACCGGTCCGCCGAGAGGGAGGCCACGACGGGTTGGACGACCTGCTGGAGGACGAGGTCGCGGCCTGCGATGTGAGCGGTGTGGACCCGTCCCTGCGGCGCCGTGGTGTCGGGCGCGGCCATCAGGGTGCCCCCTCGTCGCTCGCGGTGCGGCGCGGGCGTGCCCGGTCGACCACCCCCGCCCGGTGCTCCCCGCCGGAGAACTCGTCGTGCCGCAGGATCGCGATCAGCGCCTCCGCGTTGTGGGTGACGCCGACGCAGGTGAACTCCTCCAGCGCGTGGACCAACCGGCGGCGGGCCGTGTCCCGGTCGGGTCCCCACGAGACGACCTTGGCCAGGAGCGGGTCGTAGTGGGGTGACACGGCGGTGCCGGGGGTGAGCCAGGTGTCGACGCGGATGCCCGGACCGCCGGGTACGACGAGGTCGTGCACCGTCCCGCAGCCGGGCGCCCAGTCGCGCTCGGGGTCCTCGGCGGTGATCCGGGCCTCCACGGCGTGCCCGCGCGACCACACGTCGTCCCGGCTGCACGGCACCGGCTCGCCCATCGCCTCGCGGATCATCCAGGCCACCAGGTCCTGCCCGGTGACCGACTCGGTCACCGGGTGTTCGACCTGCAACCTCGGGTTGATCTCGGTGCAGAAGAACTCGCCGCGGTCGTCGACGAGGAACTCGACCGTGGCGAGGTTGCGCAGGCCGAGGTGCCGCGCCGCGCGGACCGCCAGGTCGCCCAACGCCTCGCGCACCGCCACCGCGAGGCCGGGCGCGGGTGACTCCTCGATGAGCTTCCGGTTGCGCCGCTGCACCGAGCAGTCGCGTTCCCCGAGGCTGATGGCGTTGCCGTGGCGGTCGCCGAGGACCTGGACCTCGACGTGCCGCGCGTGCTCGACCCACTTCTCCACGTAGAGGCGGCCGTCCTGGAACAGGGCTCGTGCGGAGGCACCGGCCCTGCCGAAGCACTCGGCGAGGTGGTCGTCGCCGTCCACGCGCAGGACGCCGCGGCCACCGCCGCCCGACGCGGCCTTGAGCGCGATCGGGTAGCCGATGTCCCGCGCTTGGCGGGTCGCGTCGGCCAGGTCCGTCACGTGCGTCCGCGAGCCCGGTGCCACGGGCAGCCCCGCCCGCGCCATCTCGTCGCGCGTGGCGATCTTGTCCCCGAGCAGGGCGACGTGCTCGGGGCTCGGGCCGACCCAGGCGATGCCGCTGTCTCGGCAGGCGGCGGCGAAGTCCGGGTCCTCGGCGAGGAAGCCGTAGCCGGGGTGCACGGCGTCGGCGTCGACGCGGGCGCAGGCGTAGAGCAGCGCCGGGATGGACAGGTAGCTGTGCCCGGCTCGGGCGGGCCCGAGGCAGACGCGGTCGTCCGCGAGGCGTACCGGCAGGGTGTCGCGGTCCGCGGCCGAGTGGGCCACGACGCTGCGGATGCCGAGCAGCCGACACGCCCTGACGATCCGCACGGCGACCTCACCGCGGTTGCCGACGAGCAAGGTGTCGATCACGGGGCACCCACCCGGGGCTCCGGTACGCCGACCGGGTCGGGCACCAGGTCGATCAGGACCTGCCCGTACTCGACCACTTCGGCATCCTCGACGTGGATCGCGCCGACCGTGCCCGGCCGGTCCGCCACGACGGGGATGAACGCCTTCATCGCCTCGATCAGGCCGAGTTCGCGCCCGGCCTCGACCTGGTCACCGACCTGCACCAGCGGCGGTTCACCGGGCGCGGACCGCCGGTGGAAGACGCCGATCGCGGGCGCGGTGATCCGGACCTCGGCCGGGCCCGCGCCGGCGGGTCGGGGTTCGGAGGGTTGTGGTTCGGAGGGTCCGGGTTCGGCGGGTTCGACGTCGCCGTGGACACCCGCCGAACCGGGGTGCAGCGTGACGTCGAGCTCGAACCGGCCGTTGCGGACCCGGACCTGTCCCGCCCGGGCGGCCCCGAGCAGTGCCAGCACCCTCCGGACGGCTTCGACGGCCGCCGAGGCGTCGTCGTGCGGTGTGCTCGGCCCGTTCGCGAGTCGGTCATCCACGGTCGTCCTCGTCCGGTAGGAGGGTGGTGGCGCCGGGCAGGCACCAGTCGCCGCCCAGGGCCCGCAGCCGGCGGCTCCGGCGCGCCACGAGCCGCCGGCCGTCCAGCCCCCGGAGTTCGGCCAGGTGCCTGCGCAGGGCGTCGGCCAGCAGGTCCGCCGCGCGCGGCGGGTCGGCGTGCGCGCCGCCGGGCGGCTCCCGCACGACGTCGTCGACCAGCCCGTGCCGGTGCAGGTCGGTGGCGCGCAGGTGCAGCGCGCGAGCGGCTTCCGGCGCCTTGGCGCTGTCGGCGAACAGGATCGCCGCGCACCCCTCGGGGCTGATGATGGAGAACGTGGCGTTGTGCTGCATGAGCAGCCGGTCACCGATGGACAACGCCAGGGCGCCGCCGCTACCGCCTTCGCCGATGACGACGCACAGCACGGGAGTGGGCAGGCGCGCGGCGGTGAGCATGGTCTCGGCGATGGCGGCGGACTGGTTGTCGGCCTCGGCGTCGGCCTCGGGGTGCGCGCCGGGCGTGTCGACGAGCGTCACCACGGGGATGGACCACCGCGCCGCCAGGCGCATCACGCGCGCCGCCTTGCGGTAGCCGGCCGGGCTCGCCATCCCGCTGTTGCGCGATGGGCCCTCGGTGATCCTGTTGTGCCCGATGACGACCACCGGGTACCCGTCCAGCCGCGCGAACCCGGTGAAGACGGTCGCGTCGTCGCCGCGCCTGCGGTCGCCGTGCAGCTCGACCGCGTCGGTGAAGACCGCCGCCAGGTAGTGCGCCAGTCGCGGGCGGTGCGCCGCCCGCACCGCGACGACCGCGTCCCAGGGGTCGGCGTCGTCCTGTGGTGTGCGCGCCGCCGCGCGGTGCACCGGATCGCCGGTCTCCCGGCCCTGCGCGCGCCGTGCCGGCACCGCGTACGCCACCAGGCGGGCCACGCACCCCGGCAGTTCCCGGCGCGGCGCAACCATGTCCACGTGCCCGTGCCGCAGCAGGAAGGCGTCGGTCTGGAAGTCGGCGGGCAGGGCGCGCCCGGTGGTCTGCTCGACCACCCGGCGGCCGGCGAAGCCCGCCCGGGTGCCCTCCTCCGCCACCACGACGTCACCGGCGCTGGCGAAGGACACCTGGACACCGCCGATCACCGGGTCGGTGAGCACGCTGATGTAGGGGATGCCCGCGTCCCGGAGAGCGCTGATCGCCGCCGCGGTCTTGGCTCCCTGGAACAGGGCGAAAGGGCCCTCCTGCATGCGCCCGCCGCCCGAAGCCGACACGGTCACCAGCGGCACGTGCTCGCGTGACGCGATTTCCGCGGCCCTGGCGAGCTTCTCACCCGCCACCACCCCCAAGGACCCCCCGAGGAAGTCGAAGTCGAACACGACCACGACGACCCGACGGCCCGCGATGTCGGCGGTGCCGGACACCGCCGACTCCCGCAGGCCGGTCCGCGCGCGGGCCCGGGCGCAGCGCTGGGGGTACGGTGCGCGGTCGCGGAAACCGAGCGGGTCGCCCGGCGTCAGCGTCGCTCCGAACTCGCGGAAGGTGCCCGGGTCCACGAGGGAGGCGATCCGGTCCGCGGCCGGCATCCGGAACGGTGCCGCGCACGCCGGGCAGGTCCACGCGGGCGGGAGTGCGCGACGCGGCCACCACCTGCGGCACCCGGCGCAGCGGCGCCACCGGTTCGCGGTCGCCCCGACCCTGGCGAGCAGGTCTTCGACCACGTGCTCCACCTCCCGCCGAGGACGCGACCGGTCAGGGCCGGCCCCATGGTCCCCGGTCGGTGCCGCCCGTGCCTCCGAGACGAAGGTCCCGGGACGTACGGCACTGGCGGCGTCCGCCGGGTCGCGCGGACGATGTCCTGACTCGATCGAGGCGAGGGCCGGCCATGACGCGTGGGAACGACGAGCCGATCGCCGTGGTCGGCGCGGGGTGCCGCTTCCCGCGCGTCCGGGGACCCCTGGCCCTCTGGCGGGCCCTGTGCGACGGGGTCGACGTCGTGGGCCCGATCGGCGCGGACCGGTACGGCCTCCGAGCGCTCGCCGGCACCGACGAGGGCAGCCGGCACCGACCCGCCCCGCGCATGGCGTCGATCGAGGACGTCTCGTCGTTCGACGCCGACTTCTTCGGCATCGGCCGCCGGCAGGCCGCGCACATGGACCCCCAGCAGCGGTTGGTGCTGGAGACGACGTGGGAGGCTTTCGAGGACGCCGGTGTCGTCACCGGCGGCACGGCGACGCGCCGGACGGGCGTGTTCATGGCGAAGGCCGCGTCGCACTACTGGCACCTGCTGGCGCGGGACGGTCTGCTGGACATGTTCTCGGTGATCGGGGCCGCCGGCAGCGCCGGCCTGAGCGGGCAGGTGTCCTTCCAGTTCGACCTGCGCGGCCCGAGCATGACCGTCGACACCAACTGCTCGGGCGGGTTGGCCGCCGTGCACCTGGCGTGCCGGAGCCTGCGCGACGGCGAATGCCGACTGGCGGTGGCGGGAGCGGTCCACCTCGTCCTGTCCCCGGAGGAGACCATCGCCTACGGCCGGGCCGGCGTGCTGTCCGCCAAGGGGCGCAGCGCGTTCGCCGACGCCGGGGCGGACGGGTTCGTGCGGGGCGAGGGGTGCGCGGTCGTCGTGCTGAAGCCGCTGTCCGCCGCGCGGCGGGACGGTGACCGGGTGTACGCGGTCGTGCTCGGCAGCGCCGTCACGAACGACGGCCGCGCGAGCCCGACGATGCTCGCCCCGGCGGCGGCCACGCAGGAGGAAGTCCTGCGCCTGGCCTACCGGGACGCGGGTGTCGAGCCCGCCAGGGTGTCGTTCGTCGAGACCCACGGTGTCGGCACCCCGGCCGGGGACCCGGTGGAGATCGCCGCGCTGGCGTCGGTGCTCGGTCCCGGACGGCCGCCGGGCCGCCCGGTCCTGCTCAGCTCGGTCCGGGGCAACTTCGGCCACCAGGAGCCGGTCGCGGGGCTCACCGGACTGCTCAAGGCCGCCTTGGCGCTCCACCACCGGCTGCTCCCCGCGACGCTGCACCACACCACGCCGACGCCGGCGCTGCGGTGGGACGGGTCGCGCTGCTCGGTGGTGACGAGGTCGACGCCCCTGCCCGACCGGGACGGCCTGGTCGCCGGTGTCAACTCCTTCAGCGTCACCGGCACCAACGTCCACGCCGTGCTGGGTTCCGCCGACCACCCGGTGCCGGGTGGCGCACCGGACGTGGGTCCTTTCGCACTGGTGCTCTCGGCGCGGCACCCGGACAGCCTCGACGCCGCCGCCGCGGCCCACGCCGAGTTCCTGGAGACCTCGCCCGAGGTGCCGCTCGCCGACGTCTGCCACACCGCGGCGGTCCGCCGGGCGCACCACCCCTACCGGCGCGCGTTCCGGGCCCACGACCGCGCGGGCATGGTGGAGGCCCTGCGGCGGGAACCCCGGCCGCTGCGCGCCACCCCGGTGGGCAGCCCGCCGGGTGTGGTGCTCGTCCTCCGCGATGAGCCGACCGACCACGCGGTGGTGGAGGAGTTGTCCCGACGCAGCAACGCGTTCCGCGACGCCGTCCGGGAGTGCGCGGCATCGCCGCGACGAGCAGCCGGCCCGCTCCACCCCACCGCCCCGGACCTCGCGTCGAGGCCGCTGCCGGCGGGGCTGATCGCCCTGTGGCGCGACTGGGGCGTGCGGCTGACGACCCCGCCCGGCAGCGTGGCGGCGCGCCGGCCCGGCGACGGTGTCGACGCGGACCGAGCGGCCGAACCGCGGCTCCCCCCGGTCACCAGGGTCGACGCGCCGGGAGCCGCCGCGTCCGACGACCTCGTGCTGCACCTCACCCCGGCCGGGGTCTTCCTGGGCGACCCGCCCGCCGCCGGGTGTGCCGGCTCGGTGTGGGAGTCCCTCGTGGCCGCCGCGGCGGACCTCTACGAAGCCGGGCACGCCCTGCGGTGGGAGCGGATCCTGCCCGCCGGCCGGCAGGTGAGCCTTCCGCCCTATCCCTGGCGCCGGCGGCGGTACTGGGCGCCGACCACGGGCGCACCAGCCGAACGTGCCCACCCGCTGCTGCCCGACCACGCCACCGAGGAACGCGGGGTGCGGTGGCGCACCACCGCCACCCCCCGTGGAGGCGCCGGGGACCGGGGCACCTCCGGTGCTCCGACGGCGGGAGGGCTGGTCGAACTGGCGGCGGCGGTGGCCCACCGCCTGTGCGGCTCGGCCCCGGCCACCGTCGAGGACCTGAGCGTGGTCCTCGACCCGGCGTTCCGGCACGGCTCGGCGCTGGAGGCCGCCGGGGTGGCGGGACCGCCCGGCCGCTGGCGGTTCCACATCACCGAAGCGCCCGGAGCCGATCGGCCGGCGGCACGGGCCCGCCTGGCGGAGGGGACCGCGCGCGTGTCGCGGCGGCGCGAGGCCGGCGATCTCCCCGCCCTGTTGCGCCACCGGGTGCAGCGCACCGGTGGCGGCGCGGCGCGACCACGCGGACCAGCCGCCGACCCGCGGTCCCCCGGTGTGCGCGTCGCGGAGCGGCACGGGAACTCCGTGCTGCTGCGGTTGACCGGCCCGGCACCCGGCGAGGTGGACTTCGGGTTCCCCCCGGACCTGTTGGACGGGGTGCTGGGGGCGGCGACCGGTCGCCACGCGGCCGACGCCGTGCTCACCGTCGAGCGGACCACCGTCGTCGGCCGCTGGACCTCCTCGATGTGGGGACTGGTGACCGGCACCCCGCAGGGCGGCCCCGCGGACGTCCTGGTGTGCGACGACGACGGTGCGGTGCTGGTCGAGCTGGGCGGTGTCCGCTGGGCCCCGTCACCCCTGCGGGCCTGCACCCCGTGACGACCCCGCGCGGCCGAACCGCTCCCGCGCCTCCTCCCACTCCCGGTGGAGGAACTCCATGAGCAGCAGGGGTTCCCTGATCGCCGCCGGATCGAGGTTCACCCCGATGTGGCAGTTGGCGGCATAGGAGACCAGCACCGCGTTCGCCGCTCCGAGCACCACGGGCGCGAACGGGTACACCGCCTCGACCAGGGCGCCGGCCAGCCGGACGCGCTCGGGCGTGCCGGGGAAGTTCGACGCGATCAGGTCGTTGCCCCGGAACAGCATCTTCTCGGCCGCCGCGATGACCGGCGCGGGCAGCGGCGTGGCACAACGGGCCAGCACCCCCAACGCGCCCAGCGCCGTGCCGCCGCGCACCGCCGCGACCGCCGCGCGCACGAGCCGGACGCGTTCGGCGAAACCCGCACCGCACATCGGGCCGGCCAGGCGGTGGCTCGCGAACTGGTTGCCGCCGAGCGCGGACCTCGCGGTGCGGGTGCTGATCGGCATGAGGACCGGCAACTCCGCGCGCCGGACGCCGAAGTGCTCGTGGTAGCGGCCGAACGCGCCGAGCAGGAGCGCGAGGTAGGCGTCGTTCATCGAGCCGCCGACCGCTCTGCCCACCGCGCGCAGGTCCGCTGTCGGCAGGGTCATGGTGCTGAGGGACCGGGTCCTGCTCCGCCCGCTCAGCAGGGGGGACGGTGCGGCGGCGGGCAGCACGGTGGCCTTGAGCACGGCGTGCGCGGAACGCGGGGCCCCGAGGACCGCGGAGAGCAGCTTCGCGGCGCGGGCCCTCTCCGACACCGCGCCGTCGGCGGCGGGCGGTTCGGGGTGCCGGATGGGACCGACGGGGTGGTCGGGCGTCGCCGCTTCGTGCAGCACCGCCGCGAGCTGGGCCGCGCCGATGCCGTCGCACAGGCTGTGGTGCAGCTTGAGCACGTACGCGGCGCGGTCCCCGTCGAGCCCTTCCACGAGGATCGCTTCCCACAGCGGTCGCGTGCGGTCGAACGGCGCCGAAGCCGCGGTCCCGGCCAGGTCGAGGAGCTGCCGCGTCGCGCCCGGCGCCGGCAAGCGAACCCGGCGCAGGTGGTGCGCCAGGTCGAAGAGCGGGTCGTCCCGCCACCAGGGCCGACCCAGCCGCAACGGCGGTTCGACGACCCGTTGGCGCAGTCTCGGCACCAGTCGGCTGGTCAGCTCGTGTCGACGCACCAGGCGCTCCCAGTCCGGCGCGCGGTCCAGCACCTCGACCGCGAGAACGGTGACGCGGATGCGGGGATCGGTCTCACCGCGCCAGAACATCGTCTCCATCTCGCTCATCCGGGGTTCGGCGACCCAGGACGGCGGATCGGCGGGAGGTGTCGGCATGGGACCTCGATTCGGGACCCCCGTGGACATCCACCCGATTGTCGGGAACACCCCCGCCTGCGGCCACCGGCACTTCGCCCCGGGACCTTCGGGGCACTCCGGGCGGAGCAGGCCCCCGTCGCGGTGTCCGGGACGTTGGGCACTGTTGCCGGAGGCCCGCGAGTGTGACGGGATGGACCCATCGGTGCGACCGTGCGGCCGCCGGTGCGGACCGGTGCCCCCGACGACTCGAGGAGCTGTGATGGCGCGCCCGGCAGGCAGGACACCCGTCCGGCAGGAACACCGCCAGGCGGTCGTCGTGGGCAGCGGGTTCGGCGGAGCGGTCGCCGCCCTGCGCCTCGCCGAGGCCGGCGTGGCCACCCTCGTGCTGGAACGCGGTCGGCGTTGGCGCGGTGGACCGGCGGGCGACCCGTTCCCCCGGCTGTGGCGGCCGGACCGCCGGATGCGCTGGTCGGCGCGCACGCCCCCGACGCACGGCACGCGGCCGGTACTGCTGCCGCGATACGCAGGTCTGGTGGAGAAGGTCGTCGGACGCGGGATACGCGTCCTGTGCGGAGCAGGCGTCGGCGGGGGCTCGCTGCACTACGGCGGGGCGTCCATCCGTCCCAGCGAGGAGTTGTTCGGCCGGGTCATGCCCTCCGGCGTCGACTTCGAGGAGATGGACCTGACCTACTACCCGCGGGCGGCGGCCGCCCTGCGGCTCTCCCCCATCCCCGACGACGTCCTGCGCCACGAGCGGTACACGTCGAGCCGGAGGTTCCTGGCCGACGCGCGCGAAGCGGGCTTGCGGACCTTCCGGATCCCGCAGCCGGTGGACTGGGACGTCGTGCGCAGGGAACTCTCCGGAGGGCTGCCACCCTGGTCCACCCGGGGCGAGGTCCACTGCGGGGTGAACAACGACGCTCGGCACTCCGTGGACAAGACCTATCTGGCCGCCGCGGAAGCCACGGGGTTGTGCGAGGTCGCTCCCCTCCACGTCGTCCGGGAGCTCACCGGCGGCACCGGCCGCCGCTACACCCTCACGTGCGACCGGATCGCCACCGACGGCACCGTCCTGGAGCACGTCGAGGTGACCACCGACGCGGTGTTCCTGGCCGCCGGCTCGGTCGGCACATCCGAGCTGCTGGTGCGCGCGAAGGCGACGCGGGCACTTCCCGATCTGCCCGATGAGGTCGGCGAGCACTGGGGCGACAACGGGGACCGTATCCACCTGCGCGCCTTGCTGCCCTACTCGACCCTGCCCCACCAGGGCGGACCCGCGTGCGTGGGAGCGCACGACTGGGAGTCGTCCCCGACGCCGGTCACCGTGCAGCACGTCCCGCTGCCCTTCGGGGTCGAAACCAGGAGCGCGCTGCTGGGCTGCATGGGCCTGTCCGACGGTCGCGGCGCGTTCCGGTACGAATCCGGGACCGGCAGGGTCCGGCTGACGTGGCCGAGGGCCGCCGACCGCGGCGCCGGACGAGCTGTCCGGGCTGCCGTCGCCAGGTTGACCGACGCCGGCGGCGGTGTCGCGGCCGACCTCACCGCCACCTACCCGCTGACCCTCCACCCACTCGGCGGCGCCGTCATCGGGCCGGTCTGCGACCAGGCCGGGCGCGTGCACGACCACCCCGGCCTCCACGTCGTCGACTCCGCGCTGATCCCCGGCTCCACGGGCTGCTGCAACCCCTCGTGGACCATCACCGCCTTGGCGGAGCGGTGCATGGACCGCCTCCTGTCGAAAGGCCCCCACTTCTCCTGACACGTCGACGAGTCGGTGGCGGTCGACACACAGCTCCCACCCGCGACTCCAACCCGGCAGGATCGAGCGGTCCAGCCGCCCGTCGGCACGGAAGCGGTTCGCCCCCGGTGGGATTCCTCCCCCGGGGGCGAACCGCTGCCGGCCGGCGTCAGCGCACCTCGACCTCGACCCCGTACCACTGCCGGAACGCGGCAGCGAGTTCCTCTCCCGCGTAGCGCGGAACGCGACCTCGCCACCACGGCACGTCGTCACGCACCGGTTCCGGCCGCAGCAACGCGCGGAACCGCTCGTCCAGTGACGACAGCTTCTCCATCACCCACTCGGGTTCGGTGTCGGAGGACACCGCGGTCTCCAACGCGTCCCGCACGCGCAGGTCGAAGTGGTACTCGTCGATGTTGTCGTCGTAGGACTCCTCGACGAGCTGCACGAACTGCTCCCACTGCTCCAGCAGGCTGTTCGACGTGGTCATTTCGTCCGGTTGATCTCGTTGACGAAGTACTGGTAGGCGTAGTCCTTCTGCGGGACCTTACCCGCGGGGTCGGTCGGTCGGAAGAAAGTCGTGATCACGCCGTCCTTGCTCCTGCTCCCGATGATGCCGGTGTTGGGGTCGAGCCGCCAGGTGGACCAGTCGGTCTTGCGCACGCCCTCCAGGACGTGCTCGGGCTTACCGCCACCCAACATCGCACGTGCCGCTGTGCGGTACTCGGCGAACGAGCCGAACTCGGGCATGTCCGGACCGCCCGCCTTGACCGTCGACTTCCCGTTCTTCAGGATGACGCCCTGGACGTGCTTGGCGTAGTGCTGGAAGGCTTTCAGGTCGTCGAGGAAGTCACCGACCTTGACCAGGCTGCTGCCCCTGGCGAGTTCCGCGATCTTCGGCACCCTGCCCGCCGCGCCACCGATCCTGCCCGGAACGCCGACGGGGCCGCCCATCTCCGGCAGGATCATCCTGGCCTTCTTGTAGTCCTTCAGCATGTTCGTGAGGTCCGGGCCGCACAGGTTGCCGCGGCTGCCGCAGTACAGCTTCAGGAGTCGGGCGGGCGCGTCGTCCTGCCCCCTGAGCTCCTCGAACTGGATGAACATGGCGTTGTCGCCGAGCATCGCGTCGAAAGCTTCCGCGAGCTGTTCGCACGAGCCGCCGAGGTTGCGCGGGAGCTGGATGCCGTTGAGGAAGCAGGTGCCGTCGTGACCCTTGATCAGGATCGTGGAGTTGCCGTACTCCCTCACGTCGATCGCCGGGGCGTTCTCACCCGGGCGGATGTCCTCGTTCTCACGGCGCTGGAGGTCGATCGATGCCTGCCACGCCTCGGACGCCGCCGCAGCCGCGGCCTTGGCGTCGAGGCCCGCCATGTCCGCCAACGCCCGCGCGGCGCGGGCGAGGGCCGCCGCGTCATCGGCGTAGCCGCGCGCCTGGTGGGCCGACGCCGTGGCCGACGCCGCGGAACCGGCCGCCTGCCGTGCGGCCGCGGCGGCGGACGCCTCGGCGTCGCGGGCCGCCTTGGCCGACGCGGCCGCCTGCTCCGCCGACCGCTGAGCGTCCTCGGCGGACTGGTTCGCCTCACGCGCGTACCCCGCCGCCAGGTCGGCGGATTCCTTCGCCTGCCGGGCGTGGTGCTCGGCCTCCGCCGCGGCCTGGCGGGCCACCGCGGCCACCCGCTGGGCCTCCGCCGCCTGTGACTGGGCGGTCGCGGCGATCTGGGCCGCGTCGGCCACGTAGCCCTTCACACGTGCCGCGTGCGTCGCGGCGTCCTGGTCACGCCGCTGCGCCTGGACCAGGCCGACCTGGAGGAACCGCGTGACGGAGGACGGTGGACCGGCCAGTGCGACCTCCGCCGCCGCGCCGACCTCGGTGAGGGTGTCCGGGGACGTGTCCAGCGACTGGGCCGCCGCGACGCGCTCGTCCTGCTGGCGCGCGGCGAACTGCCCGGTGCGGAGGAACACGTGTTGGTCGTGTTCGGTCCCCTCCAACGCCTTCTGCGCCGCGGCACGTGTCGCGGAGCCCCCGGTGTTCATGATCTGCGCGATCTTGACCCGGTCGTCGACGTACTTGCCCTCGTAGTGCTGCGTCCGCAGGAACTCGCGGACCGCCGCGCCGTCACCCCGCGCCGCGGCCTCGGCCGCGGTGCGCAGCGCCGGTTTGTCCGAGGTGTTGCGCAGCTGCTCGACCCGCGTGCGGTCGTCGTGCTCAGCGGCGGCGGCCCTCTGCCGGGAGAGCCACTCGAACACCTCTTCCTCGGTGCCGCCCAACGCGTTGAAGGCGGCCTCCCTGGTCCAGGCGCCGCCGGTGCGGGTGAGCTGGGCGGCGGCTTGGCGACCCTTGGCGACCCGCACCTCCCGGACCGCGTCCGGGGCCGTCGCCTCGGCGATCAGCTGACGGGTCCGCGCGGTGATCCGGGTGTCCTCGGGGTCGTCCCACGCGGGTTCGACCGGCTGCGCGTCGTGCTCCGCCCTCGCCTCGACCGCCTCGGTCTTCAGCACGGCGGTCGTCGTGGCCAAGCGCACGCGGTCCGCCTCGCGGGCCGCGGCCTCGACGTCCTTGGCCTTGAGCGCCGCCGACGTCGCGGTGTTCGCCGCGGTGGTCGCGTTGTTCGCGGCGTCGGTTGCCCGACGCGCCGCGTCGGCGGCCTCGCCGGCGTGGTCCGCGGCTTCCTCGGCGGCCGCAGCGGCGTTCTCCGCGTGCGCGGCCGCCGATCGGGCCGCGTCCCGCGCCTCGTACGCGGCCTGTGCGGCCCGGCTCGCCAACCCGTTCGCGTCGCTCGCCGCACGGGTCGCGATCTGGGCGTAGTTGTGCGCCCGAGCCGCGGCTTGCCTGGCACGGTCGGCCTCGCTGTCCGCGATGCCGGCCTGGTTGCCCGCTTCCGCGGCGGCGGCAGCGGCTCGATCGGCGTTGGTCGCGGCCGCGGCGGCGGCGTTGGCGGCGTTGCCGGAAGCGCCCGCCGCGTCACCTGCGGCCTGCGCCGCGTCAGAGGCCAGCTTCGCCGCCCTGGCCACGTCCCGCGCGCGTTCCGCCGCCTCACGCGCCTGCTGGGCGTCCTGCTGGTTGGTCGCCGCGTCGGACGCCGCCTGGTACGCGGCGGCCGCGGCATTGCCCGCCAGCACCGCGGCACTGGCGGCACGGGCAGCCGCGTTGGCCGCGACGCGAGCCGCGTTGTTCGCCGCCGACGCCGCACCGATGGCCACCTCCGCGGCCTTCGCGGCACCGGCGGCTGCGTCCGCCGCCCGCCCTGCCGCCGCGGACGCGCGCTCGGCGTCGTCCTTGGCGGCGGCCGTCTCCCGCGCGGCGCGTTCCGCGGCCTCCTTGGCGAGCGCGGACGCCTGCACGGCCTGCTCGGACGCTTCTTTCGCCCGCTCGGTCTCGACCGCGGCCGTGGCGCCCGCTTCCTTGGCCAAGTCGACGAGTTGGACGATGGTCAGCGTCTCCTGGTCGCGCTCGCGCGCCACGTGCCGGCCGACTTCGAGGTAGTCCAGCACGTCCTCGCCGGTACCGGCGAGCGCGACCTCGGCGGTGCGCCGGACCTCCGGACCGCCCGCGTTCATGATCTGCGTGACCTTGAGCCGGTTGTCCACCTCGCGGGCCGCGAACTGGCCCGAGAGCAGGAAGGTCTCCCTGTCGTCGTCCGTGCCGAGCAGCGCCCGCTGCGCCTCGCGGCGCACCACCGACCCGCCCGCGCTCATGATCTGCGTGACACGTACCCGCTGATCCAGCGCGGACGGCGCCTGCCAACCGCCGACCAGGAAGGCGCGCAGTTGCTCCGGCGTGCCCGCGAGCGCCGCGCCCGCCGCCTCCCGCAGCTTGCGCCCACCGATCGCGATGATCCGCGTCGCCCGTATGCGGTCGTCGAACTCCGACGCGGTCTTCGCACCGGTTCTCAAGTACTCGCGCACGGCCGCGTCCGACGACAGCAGCGCGGCCTCGGCCGTGCGCGCCACGACGGGGCCACCGACCCGCATCAGCTCGACGACCCGCTCACGATCCGTGCGTTGCGGTCCCTCGTCGGCGATCGCCGCGGGAACACCCGCCAAGCCCGCTGTCACCACGGTGAGAACGGCCGCGCAAAGCAGCCGCACCCCGACCTTCTTCACAGCCTCACCCCAGACTCTCACTCGGACGCCATCAAGGACGACCGCCTCGGCAAGTGGAGCCTCGGCCGGCGTCAGGTACCCGTGCTGCCGATAGCCCGCGTCCGAAGGGACCGCACGCGGACGAGGACGACCCGCTGCCCGGTCCACCACAGGTCGGTGGGTGGTCAGCGGCTGGCCGTGAGCTCGATGAGCACTCCGGGCTTCCCGGTGACACCTTCCCCGATGGGGAAGGGCTTGTCCTTCCGATCCACGACCGTCTGCCGCACCTCGCCGCTGTCGGTGGTCCACGAGGCCACCGAGCGGTAGTCGTTGCCGAACACCAGGAACGCCTCGGGAATCTCCATGGTCAGCGAGCCCTTGTCACCGACGACCTGGAAGCAGAAGACGTTCTCCGGCGGCAGGAACGCGGTGCTCTCCACCCGGATCTGATTGGCGTTCGCCCGGCACTCGACCAACATGATGTTCCCATCGCCCTTCTTCAGGCGAATATGACGCCGTTCCTCAATGGCCGCCGCACCGGGGTGGTCGAACGTCTCCACCAAGCTCGACTGGGTCTCCTCAGCGGCGGCAGCGGCGGACGGTGTATTGTCGAGTACGAGTGCGGCGCCTCCCGCGACCATTCCCAGAACGGCCGCGACGCCGAAAATCCGCATACCGGATCGTTTGCGCAAAGCTTCCCCCTGTAGGGCCTGTGACGTGCGTTCATCCAGCTCGAGCACGAAGCGCGCGCGAGGTGCCGGGGCACCCCGCAGCTGAAGATCATCGATGACAGCGCACGGTAATCCAACCGGCTATGCCGTACGTCACAACCTGTAACGCCGACCGCGCATCGGTTGCACAGACCTCGGCAACGCGCGCTGTGACGTTTTGAGGAAATGTGTCGCGGGTGGCAACCGCCTCGGATTGTCGGCGAACCTCGCCGGCCTGCCTTGAGCCGTCTTCCGGCGCTGCGGGCCCGAGGTGGCCACGAATCAACGACTCGGGCGCCAGGCTGTCTCGATCAGCAGCTCGACCAGTTCGGCGGGCATGGTGATCATGCAGTCGTGGCCGGTGGGCAGTTCTCGCACCAGTTCGCCGGTCGGGACGGGGCGTCGGGTGATGCCCGCCGGCCGGTCCGCGACGCAGTGGATGTGCGTGCGCGGGATCGTGCGCGCGGCCGGGTTGTCCAGTCGGACCGGCTCCAGCAGGCACCGCACCGGCTGGTCCGACAGCATCGAGCGCAACCAGGCGATGTCGTCGGGATCGGTGACCCCGAACAGGCCGAGCGGTGGTGGCTGCTCCGGCATCGGCGGCACCCGCCAGCCGTCCACGGCGTGGTCGATGAGCTGCTTGGTGACGGGGAGGACGTCGACCGCGGTTTCACCGTCCTCGGGAACCATCGCGTCGAGGAACACCAGGTGCGCGATCCGTTCCGGGACCCGGTGGGCGACCCCTGAGATGACCATCCCGGCGTAGCTGTGCCCGACGAGCACGACGTTGTCGAGACCTTCGTCGTCGAGCAGTCCGGTGATGTCGTCGACGTGCGCGCCGAGCCCGACCGCGGGGCTCAGCAGGTGCGCCTTGTCGCCGTAACCGGTCAGCGACGGCGCGAACACCCGGTGCCCGGCCGATTCCAGCAGCGGAACCACGCGGTCCCAGCTCCGCCCGCTGTGCCAGGCGCCGTGTACCAGCAGAAATGTGGCCATGGTCGGGTGGTTCCCCCTTGTGCCTCGGTATCCTTCGGTAACCGGTCACATCGTGATCCACCCGGCGCGCGCCGGGCAATACGGCACTTTCCGGTGCCCCGGTTCCCTGGAGGTAACCATGCAGGACCCGTGCCAGGCCCGCGAAGTCCTGGGGATCGTCGGGGACAAGTGGGCGCTGCTGATCGTGCGCATGCTCAAGGACGGCCCGCGGCGCTTCACCGAGCTGAAGCGGTCCATCGACGGGATCAGCCAGCGCATGCTCACGGTGACGTTGCGCGACCTTGAGCGCGACGGGATCCTGACGCGCACGGTCCGCGACGTCATGCCGCCGCACGTCAGCTACGAGCTGACCACGATGGGCCGGACCTTGGGCGAGGCCACCGCGCCGCTGCTCGAATGGAGCATCACGCACCTGCCCCACATCGACGCCGCCCGCGCTGCGTACGACAACCGCCGGTAGCGCTGTGCTCCCGCCAGGGAGGTGTCGGCTCCACCTGGCGCAAGCCCGCATCGGGGTGGGTCGGTTCGTGCCCGCCGAACCGGTACACCTCATACCCACGCAGTCGTAGCCGTCCGTCCTCGGCGACCGTCTGCGAGACGGCCTGGGAGAACGGTGTCGTTGTGCGCGTAGTGCTGTCGGCCGTCGACCTGCACGTCGTCGGGTCATAGTGCCGATGGATCTGCGGTAGAAGGTCGCATGCTGATCGACCGCGAGCTGTACCTGCCGGAATCGCTACGACCATGTCGAGCAGCATGCGGCCCCCGCCCGCATTCACGTCCCTACAGACGTAACCCGCGGCTGCCGGCTACACCTGTCCGGTGTCGACCGTCGTCGCGGGCCGGCTACCGGGCCGTTGGCGGTTCTCCAGCTTGATCCCGCACCTGCCGACCAGCGCAACACCGGCACCGATCGTCGTGGCCACCGGAGCGGCCAGCGCCGCGACCACCCCGAGAGCCACCGGCACCTCCAGCACCACGTCGTCCTTGCTGTCACGCACCACAACACGGCGGTTGATGCCCTCGTTGACCAGTCCGCGAACGGCGTCGACCACGGCATCGACGGCGGCGCGGGAGGACTCGGGCTTGGATTCGCTCATGACTCTCCTCGAACTGCGGATATCCCTTGACGCCTCCAGCGTGCCCGCGGTCGGACCGCCTGCCATCAGGGTTTCCCCTGACCCCTGCCTGATTCATCCCTCAGCATCCATCCCTCAGCGCACCGCTCACCGCCGCCGGTCCCGTGGTCGGGTGACACGCGAGGCTTCCTCGCCCGGATCGTCGAGCGTCGCCGCGCCGAACTCCACCTCGGCACCGCCCCGCTCACCCTGACCGACGGGACCGCGCCGCTGCCGCGGCGCGGTCCACGGTGGAATCGGCGCGGATCGGGCGCGTTGATACTCTCGCCGAAAACGCAGGTGGGTACGCTCTTCGCGGTGGGAGGAGGGAGCATGGACGGGCAGCCGGGACCGGTGCCCCGGACGTTGCCGGAGAAGGTCGACTACCTGATCCGCAACGTGCACCCGCGTGGGCGCAAGCCGTACACGCACCCCGAGATCGCCGAGCAGACCGGGCTGTCGACCGGGCTGCTGTCGGCGTTGCGGTCCGGCAAGAACCAGAACCCCACCAAGGACACCCTCGAACGCCTCGCGCGGTTCTTCGGCGTGCCCGAGGCGTTCTTCTTCGACGAGCAGACCGCCGACCAGGTCACCGCCCAGATCGCGCTCGCCGCCATGCTGCGCGACGCGGGCATCGCCCAGGTCGCCGCCCGCATGGTCGGGCTGTCGCAGGGCAGCCTGGAGGCGGTGCAGGCGATGACCGAGCAGCTTCGCAAGCTGGAGGGCCTGGAAGCGGACGACGCTTGAGGTGGTGGTCCACGTGGCGGGTGCGTCGTCGCTGCCGTCGGGTGGTGGCCCGGCTGGACTTCCCGGACACCTTCGACCTGGCCGAGCTGTGCCGCCGGGCCGGGCGGGCCAGGGGGCGGCCGATCGAGCTGGTGCCCGCGAACCTCGCGGCGCTCGGCGTGTCCGGGCTGTGGATGGCCGCTGACGCCCTCGACTACATCTGGTACGAGCAGAACACCTCCGTGCCGCACCGGGAACATGTGATCCTGCACGAGCTCGGCCACATCCTGTGCGAGCACGGCAGCGGCGGGCCGGCGGGCGAGGTGTTGTCCGCGTTGTTCCCCGATCTCGACCCGGCGGTGGTGGGGCGGATGCTGGCTCGACGGCACGACGCCTACACGAGCGGGCAGGAGGCGGAGGCCGAGTGGTTCGCCCACGAGGTGCGGGCGCGGGCGGATCGCGTGGTCCGGCCGCGCGGCGGTGGTGACGGGATGACCGACCGGCTCGGGCGAGCGTTGGAGGACTGAGGCGGTGACGCCGGCCAACTGGATCCAGTTCGGGTTGATCGCCGCTTCCGGGCTCGCGTGCGCGTACCGGCTGCGGTCGGTGCGCCGTCACCCCGGGGACGCCACCGTGCGGGCGATCTTCCTCGGCCTGCTGTCGTTGACGGTGGTCTTCCTGCTCGGATCGCCGCAGGTCTACTGGCCCGTGCACCGGGTGCTGGGTGAACTTCCCCTGATGCCCCAACTGGTCCAGCACTTCTTCGCCATGCTCATGGCGCACTGCGCCGAGGTGTTCATGGTCCGCGTCGCCACCGCGCGACCCGAGCGCGGGGTGCGGCTGCGGCGGCGGCTGCTGATCGGGGCGCTCGTGCTGCTGGGCGCGTGCTACGCGGCGGGGCCGCTGCGACTGGGTCTGCCCATCCTGGCGCCGGAAGGCCACGCCGACTTCGGCGTCACGCTCTACGTGCTGGCGTGGCAGAGCTACACGTGCCTGGTGCTGATCGACATCGTGCAGATGTGGTGGCACCGGCCCGCGATCACCGGGAAGTACCTGCGCGCCGGCGTCACGATGATGGCCGTCGGCGCGGCGGTCGCGCTGCTCCAGGTCGTGCACAAGATCGCCTACCAGGTGACGGTGAACGCGGGCGGGCGGCTCCCGTGGCAGGAGAGCGGTTCCTACGGCATCCAGGCCGTGCTGCTGATCCCGGCGACCTTCCTGCTGATGGTCGGTATCACGCTGCCGTCGTGGGGGCCGCGCGTGGCTCGTCGCCGGGCGCGGTTGCGGCGCTACCGGCGGATGGCTCCGCTGGAGCGCGCGCTGCGCGAGGCGTGCCCGGAGGTCGTGACCGGTGACCGCCCGTTCCGGTTCCAGGTGCGCTACCAGCAGCGCGTCATCGGCATCCGGGACGCGCTGATCGGCCCGTTGCACCCGTTCCTGCGCGCGCCGGAGTCGAGTGGCGACGCGGGCGCGGAAGCCCGTGCCATCGCGGACGCGATCGGGCGCAAGCGCGCCGGTGCCCCGCTCGGGTCCGGGGCCGCCCCCGCGTTGACCTCGGGAGCGGACCTGGACGCCGACGCGGCCTGGCTGGCGCGCGTGAGCAGCGCGTTCGACCGCCTGTGAGTCACTGAAGTGGCTGTACTGCGCCACGAAGTCACCTTGTTGACTGTCTTCGCCATCCGTGGTTACGCTGCGACGGACTAATGAAGTGATCGAACGAGGGTTCGAGTTCTACTTCAGTGACAACTGGGGGAAGTATGTCCAGATGGAAAGCGATGGCGCGCGCCGTCGTGGGGGTCGCCGTGATCGCGGCCGTCAGCGCCACGGTCGCACCGGCGGCTCACGCCGCACCACCCGCGCCGAGCTTCGGGCCGCAGATCGACGCGTACGCCGCGAACGACCCGCAGCGCACCTGCGACCCGACGCCCAAGCCCGGGGTCGTCGACATCAAGAACCTGCTCGTGTCCACCTACGGCCGCCCCAGCTCGGGCATCAGCCGGGAGTGCGGCAAACCCGGCAACAGCGAGCACAAGGAAGGACGCGCGCTGGACTACCCGTTCAACGCGTTCGACGCCGGCCAGCGCGCGCAGGGCGACGACCTGGTCAACTGGCTGCTGGCGACCGACCAGTACGGCAACCAGCACGCGCTGCTCCGCCGCATGGGCATCATGTACATCATCTGGAACCGCCAGATCTGGTCGACCAGCACGTTGAGCTGGAAGCCCTACAACGGTGCGAGCGCGCACACCGATCACGTGCACCTGAGCTTCAGTTGGAGCGGCGCGCTCCAGAAGACGAGCTGGTGGAGTCCGCTCAAGCCGATCGACCGCTCCGAGGGTGACATCACCGGTGACGGTTACGCCGACCTGACGACGGTGACGGCCGAGGGTCGGTTGGCGGTGTTCGGCAACGGGATCCTGGTGCCGGGTAACAACGGTGTTCCGTTCCACGGGGTGATGTGGCAGACGGACAACACGAACTGGAACCAGGACGCGGTGTCGATCACGACGGCCGACGTGACCGGTGACCGGTTCGCGGACTTCCTGGTGCTGACCAACACCGGCAAGTTGCAGATCTACGGCAATGGTTTCCTGCTGAACCCCGACCAGTCCCCGTTCACGGGGGTGTGGCGGCAGTACGACAACTGGTCGGGTTACCGGAAGATCGCCGCGGGCGACATCAACCAGGACGGGTTCGCGGACCTGGCCGCGGTGACGTCGAGCGGCAAGTTGGAGGTCTTCCTCAACACCAAGCAGGTCGGCGACGGCCAGTCCCCGTTCTCCGGCCCGTTGAAGGTCTACGAATCGGGCTGGGGCACGGACGTCATCGACATCGCATTGGGTGACGTGACCGGCGACGGCTACGCCGACCTCGCCGCGATCCGCACCGACGGGTCACTGCAAGTCTACGGCAACGGAATCCTCCTGCCAGGACGCGAAAACACTCCATTCTGGGATGTTTCCTGGCAGGTGGTCAGTGGATGGAACACCGTCTACGACATCAGTCTCAGTGACATCACCGGTGACGGGTTCGCGGACCTGACCGCCATCACGACAGGGGGCGAGTTGCAGGTCTACGGCAACGTGATCGGCCACACGAAGACCGACTACTACACGGGAGCGCACTGGCGTTACCCGACCTGGTCCGGCGTCCACCACGTCGCCTGATCCGGAAGGGAGCCGAGAAGCGATGAAGTGGGGATACCAGGCACTCGGGATCGTGGCCGCGATCGGCCTCGCGCTACCGGTCGCCGCCGCGCCCGCCGTGGCCGCGCCGCTCGACGCCCCGGCCGACCTGTGCGCCACCGTCGGCGATAACGCCGGGTTCACCAGGACGGGGAACCTCGTCACGGCCGTCGCGATCGCCCTGGCCGAGTCCGGGTGCAACCCGGCGGCCACCGGGCACAACACGAACGGGACGATCGACCGCGGCCTGTGGCAGATCAACTCCATCCACACCCAGTTCTCCAACGCCTGCACGTACGACGCGCAGTGCAACGCCAACGCCGCGTACGCCATCTACCTGGGCCGCAACAGCACTTTCCAGGCATGGGTGACGTACAAGACCGGCAAGTACAAGCAGTACCTGGACCGCGCGCAGGCCGCCGTCAACCGGCTCGGGACGCCTCCGGCACCCCGTGACCGGTCGGAGGGTGACATCACCGGTGACGGTTACGCCGACCTGACGACGGTGACGGCCGAGGGTCGGTTGGCGGTGTTCGGCAACGGGATTCTCGTGCCGGGCAACAACGGTGTTCCGTTCCACGGGGTGATGTGGCAGACGGACAACACGAACTGGAACCAGGACGCGGTGTCGATCACGACGGCCGATGTGACCGGTGACCGGTTCGCGGACTTCCTGGTGCTGACCAACACCGGCAAGTTGCAGATCTACGGCAACGGGTCACTGATCAACGCGGACCAATCGCCGTTCACCGGCGTGTGGCGGCAGTACGACAACTGGTCGGGCTACCGGAAGATCGCCGCGGGCGACATCAACCAGGACGGGTTCGCGGACCTGGCCGCGGTGACGTCGAGCGGCAAGTTGGAGGTCTTCCTCAACACCAAGCAGGTCGGCGACGGCCAGTCCCCGTTCTCCGGCCCGTTGAAGGTCTACGAATCGGGCTGGGGCACGGACGTCATCGACATCGCATTGGGTGACGTGACCGGCGACGGCTACGCCGACCTCGCCGCGATCCGCACCGACGGGTCGCTGCAAGTCTACGGCAACGGAATCCTCCTGCCAGGGCGCGAAAGCACTCCATTCTGGGATGTTTCCTGGCAGGTGGTCAGTGGATGGAACACCGTCTACGACATCAGTCTCAGTGACATCACCGGTGACGGGTTCGCGGACTTGACCGCCATCACGACAGGGGGCGAGTTGCAGGTCTACGGCAACGTGATCGGCCACACGAAGACCGACTACTACACGGGAGCGCACTGGCGTTACCCGACCTGGTCCGGCGTCCACCACGTCGCCTGACAAGCGATGTGACCACGGGCTCCCCGTCCACGCTGTGGGCGGGGAGCACCCGTTTCCTCGGGCATCAAGTGACCGGAGCACTTCACCACGTGTCGACGCCTGCTCACCGGGTGAAGGTCCTCGCTGGACCGGAGTCCCAGCGCTGCCTCCACCCGCCAGGTCCGGGGGGGACATGAGTCCCGACGCGGGCCTGCGGCAGCGGCGCGACCGCCCGAGCCCGACTACTCGGTGGTGACGACCGAGGAACTACTGGCCTACCGCGAGGCGGAGAACCGCTTCCGGGCCTCCAGCGCGGCGCGGGCGATCCTCGGGGAGCCGGACCCCGGCGCCACGATCGATTGGCAGGAGATCGCACTGCCCGGCCCTACCGGTCCGGGTCTACCGGCCGGCGGTGACGGGAGGCGGCGAAGCCGCGGCCCGAAGCGACCTGCCACTGGTGGTCCACGTCCACGGGGGCGGCTTCGTGGGCACGGCGGTGCAGTGCGACTGGACGAACAGCCGCCTCGCCGCGCGGCTGCCCGCCCTCGTCGTCTCGGTCGAGCACCGCCTCCTCGCCCCCGGCAGCCCGCTGGCGAACGCCGCCGACGACGGCTGGGACGTGCTCCGGCACGTGGTGCGGCACGCCGCGCAGTGGGGCGTCGACCCGGCGCACGCGGCCGTGTTCGGTGAGAGCTGCGGCGCGCTGATCAGCGCGCTGACGGCCATCCGGGACAGGGAGGCCAACCTGGAACTCAAGGCCCAGGTGCTGGTCAACCCCGCGGTCGACGTGACCGGGACGATGTTCGAGTACCCCTCCATGACCGAATACGCGTACCGCCCGAGCCGGGCCCTGCCGCTGCTGCGGCTCTTCCAGCGGCTCGCCGTCCCGCCGGGAGCCGATGCCGGCGCCGTCTCGCCGCTGTACGCCGACGACCTGAGCGGGCTCCCCCCGGCACTCGTGGTGGTGCCCACCCGGCACGCGGTCGCCGACCACGGCCGCCGCTACGCCGAGCGGCTGAGCGAGGCAGGGCCCCCTGTGCGGCTCTCCGAATACCCGGGCGCGAAGCACGCGTTCCTCACCCTGCCCGGCGTGGAGCCACAGGCCGAAGCCGCCCAAGCCGAGATCCTCGCGTTCCTCCGCGCCGCCCTGTGGTCAACCTGATGGCCGGCGTCGCCATCGACGACTTGCGTCGGACCCTCGCCACCGGCGCACCCATCATCCGCGCCATCCCGCTGCCCGCGGTGCGCGAGCGCCGCTCCGTCACCGTGACCTGCCCTTCGCACCCGGCGGTGGACGCTCTCTTCGAACAACTGGGCGGTGCGCTCCCGGTCGCGGACGAGAACGCCTTCAACGTCTTCTCCGCACTCACCGGAACCCTCACCGCCCACTACGCCTACCTCGCCACGATCACCTCGTGGGCCACCGACCACGGCATCGCCCCCGACGCCGCCGATCGGTACGTGCGCGGCCTGTTCCAGAACGTCGGCCGCTCACTGAACGACGAGAGCCGCCCTCTGCACCAGCTCGCTGCCGATCACGAGACACCCAAAGGGAACAACGAGCGTATCCGCACCACGTGGTTCGACCCGGCCAACGCCGCAGCCCTCATGGAGGCATTGGACGGCCTCCTGTCCCATCTGGAGCAATAGACTCCCGGCGGGACTGGCTCCGCGACGAGGAACGGCGACCCCGCGGCGGGGGTGGAGTCGACGGCTCGTCGGATGTGGTTGGGCAGGTGGGACGAAGACTCGTCCCGTGCGGAGTCTTTCGACCCGATCGGCGTCCGGACTGCTCACGCGGTCTCGGCCTGAAGGGCGGGGCCGAGGAGGAGCCCACCGTCGATGACGTACTCCGACCCCGTGATGAACGACGCGTCCGATGACGTGAGGAACAGGAGAAGCCGGGTGACGTCGGTCGGCTCTCCAAGTCGGGGGATGGCGAACGGCTCGGGTGAGTAGAAGTCGGCGATTGCCGCGGTGGCGCCGGCTGCTGGTTCGTGGATGAAGGGGGTCGCGATCACGCCGGGGTGGATGGTGTTCACGCGGATGTGGTCCCGGCCGAGTTCGAGCGCCGCCGTGCGGGTGAGACCTCGCACGGCCCACTTGCTGGCGACGTACGGCGCGTAGTGCGCCGTGCCGCCCAGGCCCATCGTCGAGGCGATGTTGACGATGGCTCCCCCTGCCGCGCGGCGCAGAGCGGGGGTGGCGACCTTGATGCCGAGGAAGGTCCCTGTGAGGTTGATGCCGAGGATGCGCGACCACGTGGCCTGGTCCGTCTGCTCGATCAGCGCCGGCGGGTTCTGGACGCCCGCGTTGTTGACGAGCACGTCCAGGGCGCCGAAGGCGCTCTCGGCGGCCAGCACAGCGGCGGACCACGAGCTCTCGTCGGTGACGTCGAGGCGGGTGAAGCGAGCGCGGGTGCCGAGCTCGTCGGCGAGAGCGGCGCCGCCTTCGGTGTCGATGTCGCCGATCACCACGTTCGCTCCCTCCGCGTGGAAGGCGCGTACGTGGCTCGATCCCTGGCCGCCGGTCCCACCGGTCACGAGCACGGTCTGGTTGTCGAAGCGGTTCATCGGATGTTCCCTCGGTACGTGGGTGACCGACCGGGCTCGTAGGCGATGAACGGCCGGCCGATGGTGAGCCAAGTGACTCACCACTGCCTCGACACTAGGGGGGCGGCAGTGGTGAGTCAAGCCACTCACCTCATATACTCGGTCCATGAGCAGGGTCGTACCGACGTACCACCAGCGCGTCGCCCAGGAGAAGCGCGCGCTGATCGTGGCGGCCGCGACCGCGCTGTTCCTGGAGTTGGGCTACGACCGGACGTCGCTGGCGCGGATCGCGGAGCGCTCGGGCGTTTCGCGGGCCACCCTGTTCAAGCAGTTCCCGAGCAAAGCCGCCCTGTTCGACGCCATCGTGACCGAGTCCTGGTCGACCGCCGACGAGGAGGATCCCCCGCCGGCGGGCAACGTCGTCGACGGGCTCGGCATCATCGGTCGCCGTTACGCCGAGCTGCTGGGCCGCGCCCAGATGACCGACCTGTTCCGGATCGTCATCGCCGAGCTGCCGCGGTTCCCCGAGCTGGCCCACGCGCAGTTCTCGCACGGGAAGATGCCCTACTTCCAGTCCGTGCGCAGCTACCTCCTGGCTGAGCACGAGGCGGGAACGGTGCGGATCGAGGACGTGGACCTCGCAGCCACCCAGTTCCTGGGGATGATCTCCAACTACGTCTTCTGGCCGACACTCCTGGTGCCGGGCTGGGAGGTGAGCGCCGAACGCGTCGCTCAGGTGGTCGACGAGGCCGTCCGCACCATCGCCGCCCGGTACGCCGTGACCGGACCAGGGCCGTCGATCGACGACTGAGTCCCACCGCCACAAGGACCTGCCGCACGAGCGACCGGAGCACGGCGTCGGCGAACGCGGTGCAGCACACCCGGCCCGGCGCACCGGTCACGAGCCGGCTCCCAGGACCGGCACGTGAGGATCGCGGTACGCGACGACGGCGACGGAATCGCGCCGGAACACCTGCCGCACGTCTTCGAGCCGTGCGCGTGCAAGCGCCTCGCGACAGGAAACGTGCAATCGACGAGTTCCGGGACGACCTTGTCGCAGGCTGGTCGCCAACAGCGGACCTCGACAGGAGCAACCGTGCGAATGCCCCCGATCAAGCCCGGCGACCTCTCGGACGAGCAGCGACCGCTCGACGAGCAAGCTCGGCGGATCATGGACGGACAGCGGGTTCCGTTCACGTCGACGGACGAGGACGGTGCGCTGGTCGGCCCTTTTCCCGCGCTGCTGCGCTTTCCCCGGCTCGCGCGCCCGTTGCTGGAGTGGTTCACCACGGTGGCGGGCGAGTCCGTGCTTCCCGCTCGGGTGCGCGAGGTCGCGATCCTCGCCACGGGTGCACGGTACGGCGCGGCTTACGAGCTGTACTCCCACAGCAGGGTCGCGTCGGCGATCGGGCTGTCGAGCGCGGTCGTCGCGGGTTTGGTCGCGGGGCAACGGCCTTCCGGTCTGACGCCGGAACAGGAGATCGCCCACGACGTGGCGGCGTGCCTCTACACCGGTGGCCCGCTGCCGGGTGCGCTCTACCGCGCCGCGGTCGGCTGCCTCGGTGCGGCGGGCACGGCGGAGCTGGTTTTCCTGATCGCCCAGTACACCGGTATTTCCCTGGTGCTCAACGCCTATGACGTCCCGTTGCCCGCGGATGCGGAGTGACCTTCGGCCAGTAGTGGCACGGAACGCACCGATCTTCCCTCCGCGTCGAGGATGCGGCCCAGCAGTTTGACCGTTCGCAGGACCACCGAGCGGTCCTGCACGCGCAGGCCGGGCAGCGCGTGGCTCATCTTCCGCTCCAGGTCGTGTGCTTCCGCCGTCGACCTGAGCCAGGCGTCGATGACGACGTTGTACGGCCCCGCGACGAGGCTGCACGCGCGGATACCCGGCAGGGCGGGGATCCGGGCCTCGACGTGCTCGATGTCGCGGACGTCGATCGAGCCGAAGTAGACGACGGCGACGGCCTGTCCCGACAGGCGACGGGAGGCGTCGCACCGGAAGGTGACGAGCCCGGCGTCCTCCAGGCGGGTCAGCCTGCGCCGGACGACGACGGGGCCCAGGCCCACGTGTTCGGCGAGCCGCTCGAACGACATCCGTCCATCGATGTTGAGCGCACGGATGATGTCGCGGTCGGCGGTCGTCAGGTTCGCGTCCCGCTCCCGGCGGTTCCCGGCACGGGCGTGCAGGCGGCGGCGCTGCTCGAGGTCGAGCGCGCCCTCCCGCCACCGGCTGGCTTCCAGGGCCGCTCGGGTCGCGGGATGGCTGCGCACGCCTCGGACACCCGGGACGTGTTCCACGCGGTCGAGCAGGTAGGCGGAGAGCGCGTCGAGGTCCGGCGCCTGTGCCAGGACCAGGATGTCCCGCGCGCCGGAGGTCAACTTGACGGTGGCGGCTTCCACGTCCGCGGCGAGGACCTCCGCCACGTCGGCCCTGCGCCCCGGCGTGCAGTCGACCTCCACCAGGGCGCACGAGGGGGTCGCCCGGCCCGCCGGGTGCGCGGTGACCCAGGCGTCCCCCGTGGTGCGCATGCGCGACCACCGTCGGCTGACGGTCGCCGGGTCGATGCCGAGGACCGGCGCCAGCTCCCGCCAGCTCGCGCGCGGCGCGGACCGCACGGCGTCCACGATGGCGACGTCGAGTTCGTCGTAGGTTTCCTGCACCGAAGGCTCCACTGCCGAAGGAAACATGCGATATCCGGGCCCATTCGCAGGATAACCATAGTTTCGGTGGCATGGAGATCGAGCGCAAGGCGGCCCTGCGCGTGCACAACGTCACGCTGGTCGATGGTGCCGGCTCGGCAGCGGTGCCCGACGCCGTGCTCGAGGCGGACGTCGACGGCCGGATCGTCTACGCCGGACCCGCGGGCCACGCACCCGCGGCCCCACCGGGTGTCCGGACGATCGACGGCCGCGGCGGCACCCTGCTCCCGGGGTTCTTCGACTGCCACGTCCACCTCGGCATGCCGTCCGACCGTTCCATCGTCGAGGAGGCGCTGATGACGGACCCGGTCGTCCGCATGCTGCAGACGACCGAACGGCTGCGGCGGACCCTGGAGTCCGGCGTCACCTCGGCACGCGACCTGGGCGCGCTGCCCGCGGGGTTCCGCCACGCCGTCGCCACCGGACTGCTGGCGGGTCCGCGACTCCAGGTCGCGGTCGGCATCATCAGCCACACCGGCGGGCACGCGGACAGCACGCTACCCGGCGGAATGGACCTCGGCTTCGACTTCTGCCTGCTCGCCGACGACGTGCGCGAGGCTCGGATCGCGGCGCGGCGGGTGCTGCGTGCCGGCGCCGACGTCGTCAAGATCTGCACGACCGGCGGCATCAGCAGCGCGACCGACGACCCCGACGACGAGGACCTGCTCGACGAGGAGATCGCGGCGGTCGTCGACGAGGCACGACGGCACGGCGGTCGTCCGGTCGCGGCGCACGCCCAGGGCCGGGCCGGGGTCCTCGCCGCGATCCGCGGTGGCGTCCGGTCGGTCGAGCACGGCTTCGGCATCGACGACGAAGGGTGCGACCTCCTCGGCGCGCACGGGACCTTCCTCGTCCCGACACTGTCCACAATGGTCAAACCGCCCGATCCGGCCACCGTACCGCCGTGGCGCTACGAGAAGAAGCTGCGCTGGCGCGACCGCACCAGGCGCAACATCGCCGCCGCCATCGAGCGGAAGGTGAACATCGCCGCGGGAACCGACGCGGGCATCTCCGCGCACGGCGAGAACCTCACCGAGCTGTCGTGTCTCGTGGAGCTGGGCATGAGCCCGATGGATGCCATCCGCGCCGCGACGTCGAACAGCGCGCGCCTGATGGGAGTCGACGACCGGCTGGGCACACTGCGGCCCGGCATGCTCGCCGATCTGGTCATCTGCGCGGACGACCCGCTGCGGGACATCGGCGTGCTGTCGAAGCCGGAGAACATCGTCGTCGTCGCACAGCAGGGCGTCATCCGCAAGAACACGCTCCCCGTTGTCGCTCAACAAACCCAGGAAGGACGCCATGACTGACGCGTTCGACACCAGCGTTCTCATCATCGGAGCCGGGCCGACCGGTCTGACCCTGGCATGCGACCTCGCTCGTCGCGGTGTCGCGCACCGGATCGTGGAACGGGACCCGGCGCCGAGCCGCGCCACGCGGGCCAAGGCCATCCAGCCCCGATCGCTCGAAGTGCTCGACGACCTCGGCGCCGTCGAGCACGTCCTGCGGCGCGGTGTCGCCGGGCTGCCCGTGCGGTTCCACGAGCCGTCCGGCGCGGTGGTCGACAAGCCGCCGATCTCGGTGCGGGCGGACGAGCAGTTCCACACCCCGTACCCGGACGTGCTGTGGCTCGGTCAGTTCGATGTCGAGCAGGCACTGCGGCAACGGCTCGGCGAGCTCGGCGGACACGTCGAGTTCGCCGCGGAAGTGGTCGGGATCGAGCAGGACGACGACGGTGTCACCGCCACCCTGAGTACACCGGACGGCGAGCGCGGCGTTCGCGCCAGGTTCGTCGTGGGCGCCGACGGCGGCAAGAGCACCACCCGCAAGCCGGCCGGGCTCCCGCTGGTCGGCAGGACCTACGAGGAACAGCGCTGGTACCTCGGGGACGTCACGGCGCCGGGCCTCGACCGCGGCCACATCCACATCTGGCCGTCCGAGCACGGCATGCTCGGCCTCACCCCGCTGGGCGACGACCTGTGGCAGTTCCAGAGCCCGATCCCGCCCGGCGAGCACGCGGGGACCCCGTCCCTGGAGTTCTACCAGCAACTGTTCGACGCACGGGCAGGCAAGGGCGCCGTGGCGCTGGAAAGCGCCTCCTGGCTGTCGGTGTACCAGGTGAACGTCCGCATGGTGGAGAACTACCGCAACGGTCGTGTGCTGCTCGCCGGGGACGCCGCCCACGTGCACCCGCCGGCGGGTGGCCAGGGCATGAACACCGGCATCCAGGACGCCTACAACCTCGGCTGGAAGCTCGCCAGCGTCCTCGACGGCGCGCGGATCCACCTGCTGGACACGTATGGCGCCGAGCGCATCCCGGTCGCCCGCACGGTGCTGGAGACCAGCGCGGAGAAGATGACCAGGACCCTGGCGCAGGCCGGTCGCGGCGCGGAGGACGGGCTGGGCTCGGCGCTCGCCGGGATCGGCGACGGTGCGCTCAACAGCGGACTGGGCATCCACTACCGCACGAGCCCGCTCGTCCACCCCGGTGGACCCGCGTCCGGCCCCGTACCGGGTGATCGCGCGCCGAACGTCGGCGGCTTGCGGGGGGAGGGCTTCAGCGGCGACCTGTTCGACCTCATGCGCGGACCACACTGGTCGCTGATCGCGTACGAGGACACCGACCCGGTCATCTTCGACAACGCCAAACCGACCCACATGCACGTACACCGCATAGGATCCACTTCGGACAGCGCCATTGTGGACGGCGAGGGCGAGTTCCAGCGCGTCTACCACCCCCACCCCGGTGAGCTGATCCTCATCAGGACCGACGGGTACCTCATCGCCCGCGTCCCCGCGGACCGGGAGAAGGATGTCATCGAGCACCTGGCCCCGTTCCGGTCGACCGGCACCCGGGTCAGGCCCTACTGATGCACACGCGGTGGAACAAGCGCCTCGTCGGCCAGGCGGCCGTCCTGATCCTGGTCAACGTCATGGTGGACACCGTCATCACGGCGCCGCTCATCGTCCTCCCGCAGATGCTCGACCACTTCGGCACCGACCAGCCCGCCTGGCTCAACGCCGGCGCGTTGCTGGCCGGGGCGATGTGGGCGCCGCTGCTCGGCAAGACCGCCGACATCCACGGCAAGCGCAAGGTGCTCGTGTGGACGTTGGTCCTGGCCGGTGTGGGCGCCCTGGTGTGCATGATCGCGCCCGGCCTGTGGGTGTTCGTGCTCGGACGGGTGGTCCAGGGCGCGGCGGTGGCGTCGCTCTTCCTGACCGTCGGGATCGTCAGGGACATCTGCGAGACCCGCATCGGAATGATCGTCACCGGCATCGTGACCACCGGCAACGCGGTGTTCGGCATCGCGTTCCCGTTCCTCTTCGAGACGCTGTCGCACGCCTACGGCTACCGGGTCGTGTTCGTCGTGTCGGCGGTCTTCGCGGCGACCGGGGCGCTCCTCGTCCGGTTCTTCCTCCCCGAATCGGTGGTCAGGACCCCGGGCCGGGTCGACATCGCCGGCGCGCTCCTCCTCGGAGGCGGTATCGCGGCGGTGGTCACCTACGTCAGCCTCGGCGGAGATTTCGGCTGGACCGGCGCCATCCCGTTGCCGATCCTCCTGGCCGGCGCCGTGGCGCTGGCCTGCTGGGTCAGGCTGGCACACCGGACGCCCGACCCGGTGGTGGACATCACCAAGCTCAGCAGGCCGCTGGTGCTCACGCTCGGGGTGGTCGTCCTCGGCACCGGCGCGTACCAGAGCATGCTGCAACTGTTCAGCCTCCTCGCCGACGTGTCGGCCGACGAGGGACTCGGGTACGGGCTCGCCGCCGAGGGAGCGCTGGGCATGCTGTACGGCATACCGGCCATCGGGATCGTGCTCGGCGGCGCCCTCGCCGGCGCACTCGCGACCCGCGTCGGACCCGCCGCGACGCTGGTGGCCGGTGTCGTGCTCGGGCTGGCGGGGACGCTGGGGCTGTTCGCCGCGGTGGCGACGCTCCCGCTCGCCGTCGTCTGCTCCTTCCTGTTGAGCCTCACCGCCGGCGCGCTGGTGACGTCCGGGTTCAACATGGCGTCGACGCTCGCGCCCGCCGAACGGCAGGGGGTGGTGTCCAGCCTGGTCATGGTGATGATCGCGATCGGCTCGGTGATCCTGAACTTCGTCGGCGCGGCCGTGCTCAGGTCCACCCGGGTGGACGTCGGCGGCGCGGCGGCGAACTCGGCCACGGGTGTGTTCGGCTACATCGGGATCGGCACCGGCGCGTTCGTGGCCGCCGGGGTGCTGGCTGTGCTGCTCGTGCGCGCACAACGCCGCGCATCCGTGGCATCCGATCCGGCACGCGCCGTGGACGTGGCGTGACGGGACGGGAAGTGCTCACCCGGCTGCGGCCACCCGGGCGAGCACGTCGGTCAAGGTCTCGGCCGGGGAGACCGGGACATCGGTCGTGCGCCAGGCGATGTAGCCGTCGGGGCGCACCAGCGTGGCGCCTTGGGGACCGGTTCCGAAGGCGGTCGGGAACGCGTGTGGGTCGGTCGTGTCCACCTCGGCGCCGACGTGCACGAAACGCACCGGGAGGCCCAGGTGGTCGGCGGTCTGCTGGGTGGCGGGCGCCCACCGCGGGTCTTGCGACAGCAGCACCCAGCCGCGCCCGAACAGGTCAAGGGTCGATGTTCCCCGGCCGTCGGTGGTGGTGATCGGCAGGTGCGGGGCGCGGGTGCCGGGCTGACCGGCCCACTCGTCCGGGCGTTGCGCCGGCGGCAATTCGGGCCCGGCCCCGGCCACGGCGTCGGAACGGTAGAGCTGCCCGAGTTCGATGGCGTTGTCGTCCAGGACCGGGACGTCCGAGCGCGGGGTGGTCAGGTAGCCCTTGTAGTCGGCGCGGGCGAAGATCTGCTCGTGGCGCAGTTCGGCGATCGGCCGCCGCTCGGCGTCGTAGGTGTCCAACAGGCGCGGGTCCGATTGCCCGGACAGGACCGCGGCCAGTTTCCAGGCGAGGTTGTGGGCGTCGTCGATGCCGGTGTTGGCGCCGAACCCGCCGCGGTTGGGTGGCAGCTGGTGCGCGGCGTCGCCGGCCAGGAACACCCGCCCGGCCGAGAATCGCTTCGCGATCAACGCAGCGAGTTCGAAGCGCCCGGTGGTGATCAACTCGACGGGCAGGTCGGGAATCCCGACCGCTTGGCGCACCAGGGTTTTCTGCTCGTCTTCGGTGCGGTCGACATCGTCTCCGAGCATGAGCACCCACCGGCCGTCGGAGTAGGTGGTCAGGAACACTTGAAGGTCGGGTTGTGCGATCTCGAACTGCACCACGCCCTTCTCCAGGTAGTGGTCGATCGGGGCGGTGAACAGGATCGAGCGTTGCACCGACAACAGGCCCTCGCCCTCTCGGCCGATACCGAGGGCTTCGCGGATCGGGCTGGTCGCGCCGTCGGCGGCGATCACGTACTGGGCGCGGATCCCGTGTTCGTGACCGTCACCGCGGCGGCGGAGGGTCGCGCTCACCCCGTCGTCGTCCTGCGTGAACCTGATCAGTTCGGTGCCCAGCCGCAGGTCGGCACCCAGGTCGCGGGCCCGGTCCCGCAGGATTGGCTCCAGTTCGTCCTGCGCGATGGCGGTGGCGCCGACCGGGGAGTACGTGACCCGTGGCTTCGGGCCACCGCCGGGACTCCAGGGGTATTCCTCGATCCACTTGCCCGCCAGGGACTCCACTCGGGCGCGCCGCGGTGTGCCGCTGCCCTGTGCCGACCTCGGGACCTCGATGCCGACCTGGCGGAACAGTTCCAGGGTGCGGGTGGTGTAGCCGATCGCCCGTGGGTGCGGTGAACTGCCCTGGTGCTTTTCGACCACGACGAGCGGCACGTCGTGCCAGGCGAGGAAAACTGCGGCGGACAAGCCGACGAGGCTGCCGCCGACCACGAGCACCGGTGTGGTTTCGGTTGTCGGCGTGGTGGTGGTCATGACGGAACTCCTTCCGTCGTTGGGGTCAGTGCCGGTTTCGCCGGACGTTCCCGGAGACTCTGGTTCCCAGTTCACGCACCTCAGGTTAGACGAACATGTTCGTTACGAACTAGATCGTCACGAACGTGTTCGTGTGTTGTAGGTCACTGTCGCGATCCGGTCCAGGAACACGGGGGCGAGCTGGCGACGGTGCCGCCGGGTGATCGTCGACGCCGTCCTGTACCTGGTCGACAACGGCATTCAGGTCGTCTTGAGCGGGAAGGCCCAGCGCTGGTTGGCACCTCCTGCGAGACCATCGTGCGCATCGGGCTCGGTCGGCTGGACAACCGCGAGGGCCGCTTCACCAGCGCCCGCGAACACCTGCTCACCGCCCTCGAACCGGCTATCGGGCTCGGGGACAAGTGGGCCGAGTACACCGCGTTGAGTGCCCTCGGTGACGCCTGTCGGGGCTTGGCAGGGATGCCGAGGCGGACCGGTACCTGGCCGGTGCGACAGCGCTGGCGGGCCGATTCACGCAGGCTGACGCCGGCACCACCGGCTGAGGCTGGCACTGCCCGGCCGAGGGCGATCGGACGGTCGGTCGTTCCGCACGGCGGAGCAGACCCAGAGGACGGTTGCGTGCCGGGTGTTGCGTGGGCAGCCGTCCCCGGCACCAGGCTGTTCCCCGAAAATGTGGCCCCTTTGCTTTGTGTGCCCGGCTTGAGTCCGGACTTCCGCTGTCGTCATGCGTCGCGTCGAGGTCCCTCTTCTGCCGTCAAGCCGCTTTGCCCCCTCGCGCCTCCTCCCCTGGTGGTCGGGCTGCTTCGGCGGCCTGGTCAAGGGCTTTCGTTCGGACTGGTGTGGGCGAGGTCGTCGAGTCGCTTCTGGACGCGGTCGGCGTCGTCGTCGCGGCCTTGGTCGCGGTACAGCGCAAGCGCCTCCCGCCACACCGCCTGGGCCTGGCCGGTCCGGGCGAGGGCGGCGTGGGGCTGGCCGAGGCGATCGAGGGTGTTGGCGACGTGGTAGGTGTTGCCGAGGGCGCGGTACAGGGTGAGCGCCTGGTGGTAGTGGTCCAGGGCCTGCTGGTGGTCGCCGGTGCGGTGGGCGATGAAGCCGAGGCTGTCCAGGGTGGTCGCCTCGCCGTCGGTGTAGCGGTGGCGGCGGAACAGGGCGAGGGCGGCGAGGCAGTGGTCGCGGGCGGTGTCGAACTCGCCCAGCCGCGCGGCGAGCCAGCCCACCGCGTTGAGGGCGTCCGCTTCCCACACCGGCAGGTCGAGGGTGCGGTAGAGGTCGAGGGCGTGGCGGGCGTGCTCCAGTGCCCTCCGGTCGTCCCCCTGCCGTTCCCAGGCGGCCGTGAGCGCGTAGTGGGTGAGGGCCTGTTCGATGGGGCCGTGGTGCTGCCGGGCCAGGGCGAGGGCGCGGTCCAAGTGCCCGGCGGCCTCCCCGTACCGACCCAGACGGGCGCAGGCATTGCCGAAGAGGCGGTGGGCACGGCTGCGGGCGGTGAGGTCGGACAGGTGTTCGGCGGCTGCCAGCGCGGCCCGCCACGTGGCCAGCGCATCGCGCCGGTGCCCCCGCCGGAAGTGGAAGGTGTCCAGTGCCCAGGCCAGGTGCCAGACGACGTGGTGGCGGCCCAGGGTGGCGGCGGTGCGTTGGGTGGCGAGCAGGGTGGCGTGCTGGGCTTCCAGCCAGGCCAGCGCGGCCGCGGCGTCGGACAGCGGGTGCGGGTGGACGCCGGGCGCGGGCGTGTCGGGCCGCGCGGGTGGGCGGTGGGGGTTCAGGAGGCGGTCGGCGGCGTGGGCGGTGTGCAGGTGGAAGTCCGTCACCCGCACCAGGGCCTCGTGCCGCACGTGCTCGGGCAGGGTGTGGGCGGTGGTGGCGGCGTAGGCGCGGACCAGGTCGTGCATCGCGTACCGGCCACCCGGCCGCCGTTCCAGCAGCGACGCCTCCTCCAGCGCCGACAGCGCTTTGCGCGTCACGGTCGGTGGCAGGCCGGTGAGGGCGGCGGTCGCGGGCAGGGTGGTGTCGGGACCGGGGGCGACGCCCAGCAGGGCGAAGGCGGTGCGTTGTTGTTCGGTGAGTCGGCGCAGGGACCAGGACAGCACGACGGGCAGGCTCGCGGTCGGGTCGGCGGAGTCCAGCGCGTCCAGGCCGAACTCGCGCAGTTCGGCGACGGTGTCGGCCAGTGGCACGCGGGGGTCGGCGGCGGCATGGGCGGCGATCATGCTCAGCGCCAGCGGGAACCCGCCGCACAACCCGATCAGTTCCGCCACGGCCGGTCCCTCGTCCGCCATCCGGGTCTCGCCCAGTGACGCCACCAGTAGGGCGCGGGACTCGGCGTCGGACAGGACGTCCAAGTGCAGGGGCCGCGCGGCGTGGCGGACGAGCAGGCCGGCGAGCCGGTTGCGGCTGGTGACCAGCACGGTGCACGACGGGCTGCCCGGCAGCAGCGGCACGACCTGCTCGACGGTGGCCGCGTTGTCCAGCATGACCAGGACCCGCTTGTCAGCGACCAGGCTGCGGTATAACGCCGCCTGCGCGTCCGGGTCCGGTGGGATCCGACCGGGCTCCACACCCAGGGCGTCGAGGAACCGGTGCACCGCCGCCTCCGGTGCCATCGGCTCCCCGGCGGGGCTGAAGCCGTGCAGGTCCACGAACAGCTGACCGTCGGGGAACCGGTCCAGGTGGTGGTGCGCCCACGCCAAGGCCAACCAGGTCTTGCCGACACCGCCCGCGCCGGCGATCGCGGAGATGACCACCGTGCTCGTGGAAGTGGCGCGCAGGGCCGCATCGAGCCGGTCCAACTGCTCCCGGCGACCGACGAACGATGCCGGTGCGGCCGGGAGTTGTCGGGGCACGACCGCCCGCTTGGCCGCGGTGCGCGCCGGCGCGGCGAGCAGTGCCGGGGCGGCGGCCAGGACCTGTCGGTGCAACTCCTGCAACGCGGGGCCGGGATCAGTGCCCAGCTCCTCGACCAGTCGTTCCCGAACCCGCTGGTAGTGCGCCAGGGCGTCGGCCTGCCGGCCCCCGCGGTACAGGGCCAGCAGGTACTGGGCCGCGACCCGTTCATCCAACGGGTGCTCCGCCGACCGCGCGGCCAACTCCACCACCAGTTCCTCGCCCTGACCGTCCCGGAGCCTCGCGTCGACCAGGTCGTGCCGGGCGGCCAGCCGCTCCTGGGCCAGCCGGTCACGCTCGGCCAGCGCCCAATCTCCGGCCAGGCCGGACAAGGGTTCGCCTCGCCACAGGTCCAACGCCTCGTTCAGCAACCGCACTGCCTGAGCGCTCTCTGCTTCGCGGGCGCGGTCGCACAGGGCGCGGAACCGATACAGGTCGACCGCGGACTCTTCGACCGTGAGCAGATAGCCACCCGACCGCCGGATGAGTTCCACGGCGTCCACGCCCGCCAGCGTCTGCCGCAGCCGCGAGAGGTAGGTCAACAGCGTCGGCCGGGCCCGCGCCGGCGCATCCACGCCCCAGACCCGTTCGATCAGGCGTTCCACCGGCACCACGTGGTTGACGTCCATCACCAGGGCGGCCAACACGCACCGCTGCCTGGCCGGCCCCAGATCCAGCCGACGGCCGTCCGTGTGCACAGCCAACTCGCCCAACACCCGCACATCCGCCACCCCGCACCCCCACCACCGTGATAGCCACCCCGACCTTCGGTTTTGAGGAAAACACCGAAAGTTCACACGTTCGGACGTGCACGGTGGCAACGAGGTCGCTGCCGGTAGCCGAAACAGGTCGAGCCGATCGCCGACCACCGCTGCCGGCCACGCGGCCGGACCGGAACAACCGATGACGAAAGGGCAGTCCCATGAACTACCGCAAACTCGTACTCGCCTTGGCGGCCACGGCGGGTGCCGCGCTGGTCGGCGCGGCACCGGCCGTCGCCGGCCCCGCCGAGGCGTCGTCCTCCACGCCGCCGACCGCGGCCGCGAGCTACAACTGCTACGGGTTCCACAAGCCCAACCCCCACCGGTGGGCAGGTGGCTGTTCCGTCGCGTCAGGGCAGATCCGCACCATCACCTACTGCTCCGACGGCTCCAACCGGGTCGGCGGCTGGATCGGCGCCCGCCCGAACCCCTGGCTCGTCTACGGAGAATGCGGCGAGCACCTGGTCCAGAACACGGGCTTCATCGTCGAAACCCGGGGTTGACCACCCGGTCTTGCCGGTGGGCGAGCTCGCTCGCCCACCGGCAAGACCTACTCGATCCGGCATGGACGACAGCAGATGGAAGTTCTGCTGCATTCACCTGTCCGTTGACAGTGACATTGCCCGGCCTGCCACTGACATCGGCCAGCGGTCGCGAGCCTGCCCATGCGGGTTCGCATGGTGTCGCCGTGCATCGCGAAGGCCGCGTCGGCAGGCGGACGGATCGTTGCGTTCGAGCCGTCGCCGGTCAGGTTCGCCGGCAGACCGGCCAACACCGCTGACAACGTTACGCTCCAGCTTCCGAACCACCCCGCACCCACGACTCGCTCCGGGCCCAAGTCCTTGGCCGGGTGGTTGTAGTAGGCGTCGACCCGCCGGGACGGCTCACCGGCGGTGGACCCCAGCTCGACCAGGCGGACGTTCAGGGCGTCGGCGTCGGGCAACGTGTACTTCTGCTCGACCTCGGTGTACCGCACCAGTGTCCTTCCTGGGTACAGGGGTGTGGTGCCGCGCGGATCGATCCAGGCGATCACCTCACCGGTGAGCGCCTCGGCGCGTGGCGTCGGTTGTGGATCGCGACAGCGACCCGGAGACGCAACCGGCGGAGTCCGCGTCGAGCAGCACCATGTCCTCGCCCTCGACGTCCACGCCACGAAGGTGCGGCGAGGGCGCACGCACGTGCTCCTCCCACAGCAGCGCAAGCCGGTCCAGGTCACTCATGCTCTGGATCGATCCTGCCCCACGCGACGGGACACCGCGTGCCCACTGCCCTGCGGAACCCTCGGCAGACCGCCCCTCGACACGACCGGGAGTCCAGGCCACCGGCGCACGGCTCGCGGCATGTGCGTGCTTGAGGCAACCGGATGTTGTTCTGACCTTGCCCCGGGCGAGGTCAGGCGGTGGCGGCGTCGAGCAAGGCTTCCGCAGCTGCTCGGGCGTGGCGACCGCATGCGGGATCGTTGAGCACCATTGCCCTGGTGGCGGCTCCGTCCGCGAGGATCGCGAGTTGCTCACCGAGGATGTCGGGGTGTGCTGCGCCGAGTTCGTTCACCAACTCGACGATGCGCTGGGTGAAGCGTTGCTTCTGCTGGCGCGTGTAACCGTGTGCCGGGCTGTCCGGGTCGGGGAACTCGGCAGCGGCATCGACGAACGGGCAGCCCCGGATGGGCCCGGTGCCATTGTCGGGCACGGTGAACAACGCGAGCAGCCGCTCCCGGGCAGTGAGATCCCGCCGATCGAGCACGCTCTCGATCGTGAGTCCGGCCTCCGTGAGGTGCCGCAGGTACGCCACCACGAGGTCGTCCTTGGTGGGGAAGTGGATGTAGAGGGTGCGCTTCGAGACCGGGGCCCTCGACGCCACCTCTTCCATGCCGGTGGCGTTGATCCCCTGCGCCTCGAACAGTGCCGTGGCCGAGGACAGAATGCGCTGGCGTGCCCCGCGTCCACGGCGGGGAGTCGGGTTCCGCTCGACCACGACCTGAGTATACGCCTCCGTTTACCTCCGTCGCGTCCTCCCTGGTAGCCTCCCAGGAGGTAAACGGCACCGTTTACTTAGGAACGATGATCTGTGGAAGTGAGACCGTGGTCACCCACTGCATGCCCGAGTACGCCGAACGTTTGATCCGGGGACGCCGGGCCACCCGCGCATTTCGCCCCGACCCCGTGCCCGAGCAGACACTGCGGGCCGTGTTCTCCCTGGCCGGTGCGGCGCCGTCCAACTCAAACACCCAGCCCTGGCACGTCGAGGTGGTCAGCGGCGCTGCCCGGGACCGCCTCGCGCAGGCACTCGTGACCGCCCACGCCCGGAAGAACCTCTCCCTGGACTTCCCCTACAGCGAAGACCTCTACCGCGGCACCTACCAGCAACGACGCCAGCATTCGGGCGAACGGCTCTACGCGGCCCTGGGAATCCACCGCGAAGACCACGCCGCACGTGATGCCTACAACGCCGAAAGCCTGCGTTTCTACGGTGCCCCGCACGTCGCGCTGCTGTTCACCGCACCCAACGCTGAGGTGCGCATGGCCGCCGACGTGGGCATCTACACGCAGACGCTGCTGCTGACCATGACCGCGTACGGCATAGCCAGCTGCCCGCAAGGACTCCTGAGCTTCTACGCCGACACCATCCGCGCCGAACTGGGCATCCAGGACCGGAAGATCCTGCTCGGCATCTCCTTCGGCTACGCCGACACCTCCGCGCCAGCGAACACCATCACGATGCCACGCGCCGAACTCGACGAGACCACCCGATTCCACACCTGAACCTCAGCCCCGCACTTCAGGTCGAACGGCACCTGTAAAGCAAGTGGTGTAACCCCTGTTCAAGGATGCGCACCTGATGACCGGGATGGTGTCCGGCGTGGAGCACGCTGAGGACGCCATGCCCGAGACCGCCCTGGAGGGCTTGGACGAGCGGTTGGTCGACCGGTTGGTCAGCCGGGCTCGGGCCGGGCGGGCTGAAGTTGACCGGTGAGGGCGGGGTGCTCCAGCAGCTGACGAAGCGGCTGTTGGAGTCGGCCCTGGAAGGGCGGGATTGTCGACCGCCTGGGCTACGACAAGCACGATCCTGCTGGTCGCGGAACGGGGAACTTACGCAACGGCACCCGCTCGAAGACCGTGCTCACCGATGTCGGGTCGGTGGAGATCGACGTGCCGCGTGACCGCAACGCCGAGTTCGAGCCGAGGATTGTGGCCAAGCGGCGGAAGCGCCTGACCAGCGTTGACGAGATGGTCATCCCGTTGTCGGCCAAGGGCTGACCATCGGCGGGATCAGCGCGCACCTGGCCGAGGTCCACGGTGCCGAGGTCTCCCGGCAGACCATCTCGACCATCACCGACAAGGTGGCCGAGGGCATGGTCGAGTGGCAGAACCGGCCCCTGGACCCGGTCTATCCGGTGATGTTCATCGATGCCGTGCACGTCGGGATCCGCGGCGGCCAGGTCGTCAACCGGCCGATCCACATGGCCATGGCCGTGACCTGCGAGGGGCATCGCGACATCGTCGGGCTCTGGGCCGGCGACGGCGGCGAGGGCGCCAAGTACTGGCTGCACGTGTTGACCGAGCTGCGCAATCGCGGCGTGGCGGATGTGCCCATGGTGGTCTGCGACGGGCTGACCGGCCTGCCCGACGCCATCGGCACCGTCCGGCCCCGCGCGGTGCCCCGGACCTGCGTCGTGGACCTGCTGCACGGCAGCTTCCGCTACGCCGCCCGCCGGCACTGGGGCGTCGTGGCCAAGGCCCTCAAGCCCGTCTACACCGCGCCGACCGAGGCCGCGATGAAGGAACGGTTCGCCGAGTTCACCCGGGAATGGGGTGCCCGCTACCCGGCCATCGTCCGGTTGTGGGGCAACCGCCTGGGCCGAGTTCGTGCCCTTCCTCGCCTTCGACGTCGAGATCCGGCGGGTGATCTGCTCGACCAACGCCATCGAGTCGGTCAACGCCCGCATCCGCCGCGCCGTGAAGGCCCGCGGCCACCTCCCCGACGACCAGGCCGCGCTCACACGCGTCCACCCGGCAATCATGAGCCTCGACCCGACCGGCACCGGCCGCAAACGCTGGACCATGCGCTGGAAGACCGCCCTCAACGCCTTCGACATCGCCTTCGACGGCCGCCTGGCCACCGGACGCAAGCAACCCACCTCAACCCGAGTTACAGCGCTCGTTTTACAGTCCCTGACAGGGCGTCGCGAGTTCTGCTATTCGTCCGGCGGGTGCCTCTTCCGCGCGACCGCCTCGCTGCCTGCCGCGGCTGTGCTGGTGTCAGCGGGCGAACTTCTCGATGGCGGCTGGGGTGACGGGGGTGAAGAAGTTGACAAGGTTGCCGTCGGGGTCGCGCAACAGCAGCGAGCGGTTGCCCCAGGGCATCGTGGTGGGTTCGTTGACGAAGTCCTCTACGAGGCCGGTGAGGTTCTGGTGCACGCTGTCCACGTCGTCGACGAGGAACTCGAGGATGACGCTGTGGTTGGCGGCCGGGTGGGCAGCGCCAGGCGCGAACAGGGCGACGGTGCGGGTGCTGGCGATCGCGAGGGTGGCCGAGGCGGTGCTGAGCTCGGCGAAGTCCTCGTTGGCCCAGCTCGCCCGCACTGCGGTGGCGCGCTCGTAGAAGTCGACAAGACGGGCGACGTCGCCGGTGATGATGCGGATCGAGACGAAGTCCATGGGGTTCTCTCCTGGTGTTCGGTGCTTGCGACCGCACGCTACGATGGATACCGGACAGAACCCGCCCGGTATCCAGGGGAGACTTGCGGGCATGTCTCGACCCATTGCCCGCGTGCTCACCCTGCTGGAGCTCCTGCAGTCGGGCGGCATCCGGACCGTGGCCGAGCTCGCCGATCGGCTCGAGGTCGACGAGCGCACTGTGCGGCGCTACGTCGACCACCTCATAAACCTCGACGTGCCCGTCGAGTCGGTGCGCGGCCGCTACGGCGGCTACCGGCTCGCCTCCGGTTACCGCATGCCTCCGCTCATGCTGAGCGACGAGGAAGCGCTCGCCGTGCTGCTCGGCCTGGTCGCGGGCCAGCGTGTCGGCTTGCTGACGGCCACGGGCACGGCGAGCGAGACCGCGGCGGCCAAGATCCGGCGGGTGCTGCCGGAGCGGCTCGGCCGCAGACTCGACAGCGTGCTCGGCACTCTCGCCTTCACGGCTCCGTCCGGCGAGTCAACCGCCCCCGAGACCGCAGTCCTGCTCTCGATCGCCGACGCGGTCAGCCACCACCGGCCTGTCTCGATCCGGTACACCGCCGCTGACGGCCGACACAGCGAGCGCACGCTGCACCCGTATGGGCTCGTCGCCCACTCGGGCAGGTGGTACGTGACCGGTATGGACGCCACGATCGGCGAGGACCGGACGTTCCGGCTGGATCGCATCGCCGGAGCAAGGACCCTGCCCGGCTCGTTCGAGCCGCCCGCCGGACTCGATCCGGCGCGGCGCGTCCTGTCCGGACTCGCCACGGCTCCATACCGGTATGAGGTGACCCTGTGGGTCCAGGGGACAGCCGAGCAGATCCACACCCGGCTTCCCGCCAGCGTCGCGGTCGTGACGGAGTCGCCGTCCGCGAGCAGCGCAGACGCGGAGACCCAGTACTGGTCCCATGTCGAACTGCGCGCGGAACGGCTCGACTGGCTGCCCGCCGTGCTCGCGTCGCTGGACCTGCCGTTCGTCATCGAGCAACCGGACGAGCTCCGTGACCTCGTCGCGGAACTGGCCAACCGGCTCACGGATTCGGCCCGACGAAGCCCGTCCGCGTGTGACGGATATCGGTAAGGCCCCGTGCCAGTCGGCTCCGAACCCCTACTGCGCAGGACATGGACTTGTTCGATTCGTCTCTGGGCAGCGGGGCCAGGTGCTGCAAGGGACATCCGCTCCTCGGCAGAAGCGGACGTTCACGGCACGCGGAGCTAGGCATGTCCGTAACGACTGGTCCTGCCGAGCGGGTCAGCACCTACCCTCCGCCGCCTCCTGACACATCCGGCCGCGCCAGCGCGAAGCGCGCCTCCACAACCAAGCTGCCAGTACGAATCCCAAGGTCAACCCTGTTCCCATCCTTTGGTGCTCCCGCCGGGGATTCGAACCTGCGCACCCATGCGAGGCGACCTCGGGTATCAGACGCGTTCACCGATCCCCATCCGAAGTTGCGTTTCGTGAGCCCGTTCGGCTGCCGCGCCGGCTCCGTAGTGGCGGGGCATGTCCTCGGAGGTCCAGCCGAGCAGGAGCATGAGGTCGCCGGTGTCTCCGCCGGCCTTCTTCCATTCATGGGCGAAGTTGTGGCGCCAGCGTTGGGCGTGGACGCCGGTCAGTCCGGCGGCCAGGCCGCGTCGCTTGAGCATGATCTTGATGCCGTTGGGGGCCAGGCGGCGGACGCCGCGGTCGGCCAGCCACAGGTCGGACAGGTCGGCTCCCTTGTGCCTGGTGCGGGCCCACAGGTAGCGACTCAGGGCGCGGGCGGTCCTGGGGCCGAAGCGGACGCGGCGGTCCTTGTTGCCCTTGCCGTGGTAGTGCGCCGAGTCGGTGTTCATGTCCAGGTCGGCCAGGGTCAGGTTGCCGACTTCGGACAGCCGCGCGCCGGGTGTTGTAGTAGAGGCGGATGATCGCCTCGTCGTGCAGCTGGACGAAGTCCTTGCTTTGCAGGCGCCAGGACCTTCTTGGTGTCGTCGTCGCGGATTATCGGGATGAGCTTCTTGGTCGGTTTGGGCTGCTTGACCCGTTCCATCGGCGAGCGGTCGGTGTTCTCCTCGTCGACCATGAGCCACTTGAAGAACTGTGCAGGCCCTTGTGCTGGTTCAGCGCGGTGGCCGCCGAGCGCGTGTCGATCATCCACGCCTGGAACGCCTCGACGTGGCCCTTGCTCACCTCGCACGGGTTGTCGGCCGCGTCGTCGGCATCCGCGTCGGACGAATGCTCGGCCAGGTACCGCGCCAACTGGGCGGCGGCGAGCAGGTAGTTGTAGCGGGTCGTCTCCGGGTGGTTGGCCGAACGCAGGGGTCCGGCCCCAGTCCCGCAGGTAGCCGGCCCAGGTCTTCGACAGGCCGGTGGTGATCTTGTCCAGGTCCAGCAGGGGCATCGCGGCAGTCCTTCCGAGTCAAGGTGTCGCTGAGCGACGTGCTCGACCTCGAAGAACTCACCAAAATCACAAGAAGAGGGTCTTCGCAGTATCTGACCTGCGAAGACCCTCCTGGCCGTCGGGACGACAGGATTTGAGCCTGCGACCCCTTGACCCCCAGGGTGGACCAGATCATGGACCGACCTGCGAAGACATCGAATTGACAGGTCGCGACAGTGCGGTTAGATGCACTTGAGCGCAGCTCGATCCTGTTGTTTCACCTTGACTTCTCCCAATTTCCTCCCACCTTCCTCCCATGACGGGCCAGCGTCGAACGCCCGTGTGGGAATAATGGGACCGAGTCGTCACCGCCACCAGAAGTGCTGTGGCCACCACGTTTCCTCCATCGACACGATTTGACCAAGAGCCAGCACCGCAGCGGCTAACTCACAGGTCAGGCCAATGGGAAACGACATCAACGCTGACCCAGGCCATCCCGGACAACCGACAGACCGGAGCTCCGGCCAAGGGTAGAGCTTCCCCGACCCTGGCCGGTCAGTGCTCGAACTGGTGCAGGAACGCGAGGACGCCCAGGCACAGCACCATCGAGCCGGCGAACGCGGATCCGCCGGTCAGCACAGCTTCGGCGACACCGGCACCGGTCGCGTTCTTCACCACGCCGGTCACCAGACCCACCAGGAGGGAGAAGAGCACGGACACCAGCACCCAGAGGTTGCGCACCTGGCGCGAGTTGGGGTTTGACACGACAGCCCTTCCTAGTTCGGCGTTGACAGCAGGTGATCCGACAAGGTGGTGTGCAGTCGACGCGTCGTGTCCGCGAGCTCTCGGTACGCGGCGATCTGCTCGTCGAGAACGGTCAATGCGATGCCGATACGGCGTTGCTCCTCTTCCGGGGGCACGACGACAGGCAACTGCCCCAGGGTGGCGACGTTGATGGAGGTGACCGCGGAGGCGGCCTTGGAGCGGTTCCTGATCCACTCGACGACTTCGGGCGAGGACAGGTATGCGAGCAGGTAGTGGGAGTCGATCTCACTGTCCAGATCGTGCAACCGCAGGAGGTTGGTCGTGCACAGCCAGCCGGCCTGGTCCTCGGTCACGAGGGCGGAAGCACCGGTCGAACCGGTCCGCACGCAGACGATGTCCCCGGCCGCCAGGCGGAACCTCGGCAGCCGCACCGCGATTTCCTCGCCGACCAGTTCGTCACCGGCGGCCACGATGCGCCGATCACGAATGTGCTTGGGCAGCACCAACGGAACCGTGCCCTGCGCCGTGCGCGTCTGCGCACCCAGCCGGGAATAGGACGGCCCAGCCTGGATCTGGCACAACGATGTGAGCGGCACCCGTTTCCACGGCTTCGGGTTGCGGTTCGACAGGCCGGTGACGAGACGGTCGAGGTTCAGCTCGCCCAACCGGGAGTCGGCGTCGCGCGCGAGGTGGTACAGCCGGGACAGCTTTCCGTGCACGTCGGAGATACCGGCACGAGCACGTGCCGACCCGGTGCTCACGTAGTCCGACGGGTGCACGGAGTAGCCGTTCAGCTCGATCCGGTCCGGGCCGGCCGACCCCGCTACGCCCTCCTCGACCACCGAGTCGGACCGCCACGCCCGCACTGCGCGGACCAGGTCCGTCACGTCCTGCTCGGTGAGGGTGCGTCGACCGGCCTTCTTCACACCGCGCTGCCCGGCGTCGAGGAACAACACCTCGCGCGGCTCGGCCGCCGGAGTCCTCAGCAACCACAGGGCCGCGGCAATGGGTGTGCCCGTGAACAACTGCGGCGGCAGGGCGATGACGCACTCGATGACACTGCGCCCCACCATCTCCTTCCGGATCACCCGCTCGCGCTCGGACACGGCGGCGTTGTTGGGCATCAGCACCACGGCCCGACCGCCCTCGTCGAGGGAATCGAGGATGTGCTGCAACCAGGCGAAGTTGGCGTTGCCGGCCGGCGGATCGCCGTAAGTCCAGCCGACCTCGCACTCCGCCCCGGTCTCATCGTCGTTGAACGGCGGATTGGTCAGGATCAGGTGCGCCTTCCGCTCGCGACCACGGTGGTCACACCATGGAGCCCCGGCGCTGGTCGTGAGCTGCGCCGAGGTGCCGTGGACGGCCAGGTTTACCCCGGCGAGTCGGAGTGACTCCTCATTCCGGCCTCGCCCGAATAGGACCGGCCGCACCTCACCGCCTCGGCCACTGCTCGCCTCGACGACCGCGGCGAGCAGTTCACCACCGCGTACATACGGGTCGTAGACGTCGACCGGACCGTCCGCGTCGAGCAGCACCAGCTCGGCCATCAGTCGGGTGACACCCGGCGGAGTGAACGACGCCCTCGGCGGGATGCGGCGATCCGCCTCGTACAGGTCGAGCAGCCGCCGGAAGCCGGCAGGTCCGAGCCGGCTGGACAACCGAACGACCTCCGCGAGGTCGTCACGGCGCGGCTGCAACTGCATCACCGACAGGAGCATCCCGGGTTGCAGACCGCGTTGACGCAATTCCTTGTCGGCAGCGTCACCGACGAACCGAAGCCACCGCCGGACGGCATCCGCCGTGTCGACGCCTGCCGGGGGCGGAGTCGCCGCGTTGGAGCGGAGCAACAGCAACGCGAAGATCAGGCTGAGGTAATCCGCCATCGGCGCGGCACCCCGAACCCTGGCCGCCAGCGGTCCGATGAGTTTGACGACATCCTCCTGGCTCGCTTCCTCCACGAGGACCGACGGCGCGGATCCCGTCCCTACCGGTGCCGCGCCGAGCTTGCGCCGAACCCGGTCCCCATACGTCGTCCCCAGCGCCTCGCCCTGAGCCAGCGCGCCGGACGGCACCGGCCGCCCCGCCAACCACGCGACAACCTCCGCGAGCCGGAAGTACTCGTTCTCCCCGGACCGGACCGCGCGGGGGAAGTCCGCGTGCCGCCGCTCCCAATTCGTCACCGCCGGCCGCCGGACACCCGCGAGCCGAGCCACCTCAGCCCGCGACACCAGTTGACCATCGGCAGCCTGCTGCCCGACCATGTGCCCACCCCCTGCCGCATCTCGCCAATGGCTATGACCGTAGGAGGCAGCTGCCGTTAACAGCAAGTGCGCACTTCAGTGCGCGCTACGTCGCTACAGTACTGCCCACGCCTGCCTCATCAGGGTGGCGCGAGTAACCGCAGCTCACTCGGCCGTCACGAGCCAGTAGACGGCCTGTTGAAGTTATGATCGCTGTTAATGCTATTGCCAGTACAACGACCGGAACGAGCACAACGAAGTGCAAGCTCCCCTCGCCTGCTGTCGTGCCTCCCTAAGCGTTCGCCATCAACGAGTCCGGCGACGTCGTCGGCTGCATCGGTGACGGCGCATCGCCCTATCCCGTCATGCTGTGAACAGCCGACCACCTTGTGCCGCTCGAAAAGTCATCATCGCTGGTAGAGCGAGGGCTTCAGCGTTTTGAGAGCACGTTCGGGTGATCGTGTCCCTGCTGTACAAGCTGACCGAGAAGCTGCTGATCATCCCGTCAGCAGTGCTGCATAGAGAGGTGACAAGGACGCTGAACGCTCGTATTGCGGCATAGAACGCGATCCTGCGCCGGCAGCTCGCGGGTCCGGTCCGCTACGAGCCCGCCGATCGGTTCTGGTTCGCCGACCTGTCCGGGTTGGTGGATCACCGCTGGTGGTAGGAGGTTTTTCGGGTCACTCCGGGCAGCCTGCTCGCCTGACACCGCAGACTCGTGGCCCGCAAGTGGACTACTCCGCGCGTCGACGCATCGGACGCCCACCGACACGAGCGGCGGTCAAGTCGCTCGTGCTGCGACTCGCCAAGGACAACCCACGATGAGGTCACCGCCGAATCCAGGGCGAGGTGGCCGGACTCGGCCACACGCCCGCTCGACAGTCTGGCAGATCTTGCACGACGCCGGCATCGACCCGGCACCACGCCGTACCGGCCCGGCCTGGCGAAAATTCCTCACTGGGTGCCGTGTGGGGTTTACCACGACCGCCCCGGCGCAGGCGCCGCCGTGGCCACCAGTCCCGGCGCAGAGCCAGCATTCGCACCAGCACCATCAGGCAGGGTCGCACCTGCTTCCACCAGCCAGCACCGCCTTGAGCCACTGGCGAGGGCGAGCTGGTTCCTCGTGGCAGCTCGCCCCCGCCAGGCTCGACTATTCCGCCTCGTCTTCGTTCGACCCGGTAGAGAAGCAGTACTCTCCTGCTTTTTTGGCCAGGTGTACGGGGAAGGGCTGGGCCAGCGGGTCGTACTCGTCGTGGAAGCGCTGTTGATGGGCGACCGATGCCCACTCCGCCGCGCTGTCCGGCGAGCGTGCATCACCCGATGCAACACACAGCGAAGTGATCTCGAGGTACTGCGGGTTCCACGCCGAGACGGTCGCGCCGTATTGCGACGACACATCGTCGCCGAGCTTCCGAAGCCCTCTCGGGGTCTTCGGGAAGCTGCGGGGAAGGTCCGCGGTGCTTGCGAAGACCCGGTTGTCGCCTGCCGCATCTCCGGGGTACCACAGTCCGCTAGCGAAGCCTGCGGGCTTTCCCTCGGGGGTGGGTGCATACCACTGTGGCACTTCCTCCCGGCTGTTCCGGTCACGCACTAGGACCACTCTGAGTTCATCGCCGTATGCTCCCACTCGCTGGTCCTGGATGCCGGTGAAACCCAGGTGGTCCCTCATAAGAGAGCCGTTGGCCAACGACGGCCAGGACTCGCGGAGGTTTCCACTGTTGACCAACAGCAACGTGGGGCGGTCCCGGGACTGGTACAGGATGGACCTGATCCGCCGCTCCACGTCCAGCCGATCATCATTCGCGTTCCGCTGGCCCTTGGTGCCGAACGACGCATCTGCGGTCGACGAGGCCAACAGGAACCGCCGGTAGGGAACCCAGTCCTTGACCCTGTCGTCCCATGCGGTGACCTGGTGTACCTCTTCACCGGGTCGGACCCGGACCGCTACGAGTCGCCTGCCGTGCGCTCCTCGGACGACCCACAGACCGACGTATTGCAAGCCGGTCGGTAGCGGTGATCTCGTACGCGGCTCTGCGGAGGTGAAGACGCCAAGCTGCCGGAATGCGTCGAGGCATGCCGACCGCACTCGCTGATCGACGTCATCACCCGAACCAGGTAGGGGGCGGATGAACTGCGTGAGGCGCCCGCTGTCAGCGAACCCGAGCCGAAGTGTCGACTTCGGATCGGAGTCCGGCTCGGTGAAGCGGTCACCACCGGGTAGTTCGACCAAGGCGATGGCGGGGGCGTCGAGCCGAGGGAAGGCCGCGCCGGCCGCCAGCCGTCGAGCCCGGTGAGCTTCCCGCACGGCTGCGGGGCGCTGTGGTGTTCCGCGCTTCGGGACATCGACTTTGCGGGCGAGATCACCGAGGGACGACACGGTGAGCCGTACTTCCAGCCCGTCGAAGAACCACCGCTGCCTCACCTCAGTGGTGACCTGCTCCTCGGGGCAGCCGAGCTGGCGGGCAAACTCGCGCAGGATCCGGTCCGCCGACTCGGGAAAGATCGTCACGACATCCACGTGCAGCGGATCACCGGTCAACGCGGCCCGCAATCCACGCCGTCGATCCGCTTCAACCTGCCGGTCGAATTTCTCCCGCTGCTCGGGTTTAATCTTCGGTGCCGCCGGCAGCAGCGCGGGCTTGTTCCTCACCCGAGGAACCCGGACCAGATCCGGCACCCGCCGCAGCAGGGGCTTCAACCCTTCGGCAACCCACTCGTCGAGTTCTGCGCGCTCGTCGGGCATCAGTCCCGTGCCGACGGCGTGGGTCGTCTCCAACGCCGTGCTGTACACGATGCCCACCGCCTTCCCCTCCCTGCCTGTCAGCCATGCCGTCGGAGAGGAGATCACCTCCTCGGCCTTCGGGTAGCTGCCGATGACATCGAGGTCGCTGAGCAGCCCGACGGGGCTGTTGCGGCCCCAGACCACCCGCCCTTGCCGCGCGTCGTAGCGGATGTTGTTGACCGACAATCGGGTCCGAGCTGCAGACCCGCCGTCGCCCCAGGGCAACGGGGTGTCCACGAGTGCGGTCGCGGATCGTCGGTGCGGCAGGAACAACCGGTCTCCCGCGACCCACCGCCGGATCCCCATGGACACATGCACCCGCAGACGGGCGGTGAACGGGACGGTGTGACAGGTGATCCTGACGACCGCCGAGAAGAAGTGCCCACCCCCGTCGAACGGGGTGAACCTCGGAGGCCACGCCACGAGTTCGGTTCCCTGATCGCGGTTGACCACCCGGAACCGGGTTTCACCGTCCGACTTCCGAGCGCGGAACGACCGCCGCGCCAAGCGCGTTGCGACCAGTTCGGGAAGCAGGGAGTACAGCCTCCTCGGTGGTAGCGCGGTTCCCCCCTCGGACAGGTCGACCGAGGTGAGGTCCACTTCCACCGGCAGCCACTGGATGGCGGTACCACTGATCGAGTCGAGCACTCGGTCCAGTGCGGCTTGGTGCTCGGGCTCGGGTCGCAGTGACATCACCCAGGTCAGGAACGCTGCCCGCACGACCTCGGCGGGCACCTCGCCGTCGGTGTAAATCCAGGGTGCCGACGGGTCGGCCGCCGCGCCGCGACCCGTCGCCAGCACCCCGGGGGCCACGGCGCGCAACACCTGGTTCAGACGCCTGACCGGCAGACCGACCATGGCCTCCGCGCTACGCCAGCCGAGGGCGTACAGGTCTGTCAGTTCGGTCTGCCACTGCTCGGCGAACTTCGCCACGTGAAATCGCTCGACCCACGGGTCACGCGAGGGATCGTGCTCGAACGCGCAGATCCTGATCTGGTTGTACATGGTTTGTCCTAGTCGGTGAGGGAGTCGAGGCATTTGCTCAACGCGGCCCACAGCGGCTGGTAGAGGGCTTTGACGATGAAGCGCTCGTCGGCGCGGTTGGTGCTACCTGGACGGAGGTATTGGTCGAGCACGTGGTGGATGTTGACCAGGAGGCTCGTCTCACGTGCCTCTTCCGCCGTCCGCCCCTCGGCGTGCATCGGGACGAACGCCGCATCGACGAACACCACCTTGGCGGGCACCCCGCCGCGTACCAGGCGTCCGATGACTTGCCAGGTAAGGACGAGCAGGTCCCAGGTCACCGGGTCCAGTCGTGCACCGAGGCGGCTCCAGGCCAGGGGTCGGGCGAGCGCCTTGTACCACTCCTTCCGACCCAGCGCGCGGACCTCGGCCGCACCCTCGGCGAGATTGGTCGCGTTGCGCAGCACCTCCGCGAAGCCGGTCGGCTCCGCGACGAATCGCAGGATCCAGTCGTTGACGGTGTGCACCGCGAGCATCAGGTCGTCAGGGCGTGGATTCGGCCGGGCGAGGAAATAGACTGTGCCGATCGCCGCCACCTGATCCTCGTTTAGGATGTTGTGCCCACGCTCGACGGCGAGCAGTGGTGCCACGAGGACCTGAGCCGATGTTTCGAAGAGGGTGTCGACGTCACCCCGGCGCAGGATAGGCGCGTGATTGTCGTCGCCCTCGGGGTCGTCGGTCGTCTCGTAGTCGTCGGATACGAGGCGGACCACCTGCCCCCGCCAGCGAGGGGTCAGGGTGTGCAGGGTGTCCGCGACGAGCGCGGCCTCCTCGTAGGAACCAACCAGGAGCAGGATCCGCCGCCGATTCTCGGGCAGCGAGCGGAGCTCGCGCTCGAGTCTGCTACCGCCGTGATCCTCCTCACCGAGCTTCACCGCCATCCGGCGGAGAACCTCGGGTCGTTGCAGCACGCCTGCTCCCGACACCTTGAGCGGCACGCCGTTGTTGTCCTTGAGCAGTTCTACGCGCATGTGGGTGCCACGCGCGACTGCCTTGACCGTCGCCGCCGGAGGTTTGATGATCATTCCCACCGGTACCTGGATGTGGTACCGGCTGGAGGTGCCCGCCCAGCTACTGCCGGACATCAACAGCAGATTGGTCGGCGGGTGCCCGTCAGCCTCCGGGATCTCCGGTATGCGTCGGAGCAGCTCCCGTCCGACCCCGCTACACCGGAAGTACCGCAGCTCGCCGCTCTGCACCCCCTCGCTGGCGTGACCGTGCGGGATGAACTGAAAGCCGAGCAGATTGCCCATCGGCGACTCCGGGACCATCGGACCGTAGTCGCGCGGCCGTTGATACATCTCATTGAAGTCGAGCTTGAGCACCGACTCGACTCGTGGCCACATCGCGTTCATCAGCGCCAACTTGGGTTCCAGCGCGCACAACAGCAACGTGAACTCGAACCGCTCCACCATCAGCTTCATCCAGGTTTCGGCGTCCGGCGGTTGCTTCGGCCGCTTCTGCTTCCCCTTCCGCGCCAACTGCTGACCACGTGCCGCGTCCAGTCCCCGCCGGCGTTCCACCTCGGGGGAGAGGTCGAAAATCCGCACCGTCTCGTCCCGCAGCTTCTCGCGGGTGTAGGTCTCGTCCTGGGTGTGCAGCAGTTCGGCGATCAGTGCGATGAGCCGTGGCACCTCGGCGCGTCGCCTGTCACCGAACGGGTTGTCCCGCAGTTCGTCGAGCAGCCGGGTGAGGCGGTCGACCGGGTTCCCCTCGGCCCTGACCATCGCGGGGTAGCGCTCCTCGATCAGCCGGAGCTGCAAGGTCCACGAGCTGAAGTAACCGACCCGCACCCACTCCCTCAGCTCCTCGCTGCTCACGAGCATCGCATAGAGGCGATCAGTGGCGGTGGTGATCGTGTTGACGGCAGCTGTCCATTTCTCGACGTCCGAGTTGGACAGCTGTGTGCGCTCGCCTTCTTGGAGTTGATTGGTCTTGTGCTTCATCAGGTCATCCCAAAGCGACCGACTGTCCCCGACTCCGATCAGCGGCGCGGCCGGAGCGAAGAGCGCGTCGAGGTTCATCTGCACCCGGTCTGCTTCGTCCACGATGACCAGGTCACTGCGCCTGCACGCCAATTCCAGGTAGCGAACTCGTTCGCCGTTCTGAGGCCACGGAACCCGGGCATCGACGAGCCCCGCCGGCGTGGCCACCCACGCGGCGGCCTCCACGAGCTCGTGGGAACTCCGGTGGCGAGGACACCTCGCCCAAAAGGGGCACACGCGCTTGCCTCGCAGCCAGGTGGTGTGCGAAGCGTCCTCGTCGGTCTTTCCCTTCGCCTGAAGCTGGGTGCAGGGAGCCTGGTTAAACGCCAGTGGTTCTTCGTCATCGTCCAGCAAGGCGTTGAGTGCACACGAAGTGCTCAGGTACTCGAATCCTTGATCGTCGTGCGCCAGCAGGTTCTGCTTGCCCCGCCCGGTCGACCTGCGGTGGAGCCGCCGTGCGTGGCGGTCCTTCCCGTTCGCACCCAGGACGGGAGCCGCCGAGCCGTCAGTGTGGAGCTTGTACAGCCGGACGAGCTTCAACACGTCGGCGACATCGCCGACCACCACTGTGACGCACATGCCCAGGTTGACCAGGTGGATGGTCAGGATGTCGCGGAGCGTGCTCTTCCCCGCACCGACTATGCCGAGCAGGTGCTGAAGCCGGTCGATCGTGAACTTCTGGCGCGGCCTCCTCTTACGGAAGCTCTTCCCCGAGGATAGGAACAACTCCACCTCGCCGAGGCGTTGCACCCATCTGCCACGCTTGGACTCGTCAGCGATCCGGATCTCTTCGAGGTCATCCATCGTCGCGGCGGTGGCTTCGAGATCCTCCCAAAGGATCTGGATCGGCTCCCCTCCGTTGACCTGCTTACGGTGCAGGTCGTGGCCAGCTGGCCGGTCGAGCGCCGACATGTCCGGCAGAACCACCTTGCGATTGCTCCTGCCGACCAGAAAGCGATGCACACCCTCGGTGGCGAAAGTTGGTGCTTCGCCCTCGAACGGCGGTGCGTTGCCGAGAAGCTCGTCGTAGAGGTCCCAGCGGTCGTCGCCGATCCCTGCCGTGCACCGCACTATTGCGGCTGTCTCGTTGGAGGGGATGCTGAACGCTCGTACGTTCGCGTTCAGGTTGCGGTAGTGCTGCATGGCTTCGAGCCAGGAGCTCCGCCTGGACAGCGTCCACAGGGCGAACCGTCCCGACCGCACCGCCTCCGCCGCACCCGGGACGGTGGTCAGGCCGCGCGTCGCCGCGTATGGGTACCCGCTGAACAACGTCCAGGCGCTGACGGCCGGCTCGGTGGGTGCGATCTTCGAGAGCAGGTACAACCCGAGTTCGACTTCGCACAGGCGCTCGGCGTCCTTGAGCCGGAGCCCGCCCTTTTCCTTCAGTTCGTCGATTAAGGGCTTGAGGGTGGTCCTACCGCTTCGCATCAGCCTTTTCCTTCGTGGTCTTCCGGAGGACGAGTTCCTCGTCCGAGAGCAAGCTGATCTCCGTGTCGTCGGGGAGGAAGTTCTCGAAGGCCCGACGGAACCCGTAATCGAGGGTGGTGGCCGGGAGCACCGCGACGGTGACCTGGTCTCTGACCACCTGCCCGGCCAAGTGGGTGGCGCACGTGCGGTCGTAGAAGCGGACTATGCCATCGGTTCCGTCGAGACGGCCGATATAGGTGCCGGGGGTACGCGGCGACAGCGGCGTGCCCGCGTCCCGCAGCCGTTCGAGGCAACTTCGTTCCACCAGACCGGGAAGTGCGAGGAACAGCCGCAGTGCCCGGTGGAGCAGTAGGACATCTGCTGCTCTCGGGCTGGACGTCACCGGCTTGTCACGCGGGCAGACTTCGGCTTCACACCAGATGGTGCCGTGTTCGGGGAGGTCCGCGGACAGGGCGGGGAGTCGACAGGTTGGACACAGGGCGATCTCACCAGCCGAGATCAATCGAGTTGGCACGGGCTCATAGAGATGGCGGACAACCTTGACCACCGCTGTCGACCTCGGGTCGAAGTTTATGAGGTCGCGGTGCCCGGTGTTGCTCATTACCACGTTGCGCTGCAGAAACGACCGCACGCGGGCAACACCCGCAGCATCGAGTTCGGCGACGGCCGTGCCGAATAGGCGGTCGGCGAACTCCGCCTGGCCGGTGATCTCCATGCAGGCTCGAGTAGGTGTCTGTGCTACCTCGTGCACGAGACGCTGGGTGGGTTCAGCGATCCCTCCGATGCCCGTCGCGGCCCACTGAGAGAGAGTCCGTCCAGTGCACCAGGAAACGAGATCCGGGACACCAGCTGGTGGGGTCCTATTCTCCCGTAGGGCCCACAACACGAGTTGATCGAGGGCGCTCTGCGTCTCAGGCGGGTAGGGCGGAGGCGTCGAGCCGCTGCGATCACTGTGTTCGGACAACGCAACCACACCGCGTGCGATCTGTGTGAGCAGGCCGGTGGCGTCGGTCGGGGATTCAATCATTGCCGGTTCTCCCTTCGTCTGCCGCGGTGCACCAGCGCGAGACCTCGCAGGAACGACAGTGGTTGTCGGGTTTCGGCGCGAACCGGTCGTCCAGGTGCCATGGGCGGAACTGCTCCCGCAGTGCAGATTCCGCCTCCGCTCGGACTCGTCGGGTGTCCGGGTCGAACACGACAAGGTCCACTCCGGACGGACGTAGCACTTCGAGTTCGACCCTGCTGCGACCTGGCCCGAGATCGCCGCGTGCAGCGAGGACCACGGCCAGCGCCAGTTGCGGGTAGTAGTCGAACCACCGGGATGGCCTCACGGTCGACGTCGATGTCTTAACCTCGCGCCACACCCACCCACCCCGGCCGCGATAGAGCAGGTCCGGCTTCGCCAACACCATGGTGTCCGCGTCGGTGTCGTGAAACACGATGTCCGGTTCCACCCGCACGTCGGCCGGCGACGATGCAAGCGTGAGGGGGCACACCTCGGCATGGTGCCGAAGCAATTCCGCGCCCAGTTCGCGTTCTCTGTCGGACAGCTCGAACCCGTCTGGAACCCAGTTGCCAGGGATCCGGGAGTCGCAACGTGATGCTGTTCCGGCACTGTGGAGGTCCTCCAGGTACCGGTGCACGGCCCGACCGCGCTCGGCGGATCCTCCTCGTTCGATGGACTGGTCCAGCGGTAGCCGCTGCCTGCGGGAGAACTCCTGTGCGGGACAGCGCCGGTAGGAGCGGCTGGTCGTCGGCGACCACGTCCGCCGTGGTCTGCTGTCGTCCTGCACACCGAGCACGCCCGCGCTGCGCGGCAGGACAGGGCACACCGCCACGAACGGACAGTCCGCACAGGCCGAGCCAGGCCGGTAGTCGAGACCGCCAGGCGCGTCCACGATGCCTGCCAGCGCGGGCTTGCCCGCCACGTCGTAGAGGTCGAGCGCGGCCTGCCTCGAACCGTCGAACAAAGTGGTCGTCGTGCCGTCGAGCAGTGCGAACTGCCGGATCCGGACGTGTTCTGGGAGTGGCTGGGGCAGCGCCGAAGCGAGGACCAGAGCCGCGACGGCGACTTCCGCCTCCGTTCTCGTCCGCCCATCCGCCCGGTTGCTGAGCAATCGAAGCTCGCGGAGTCGGTGGTCTTGCGAGGTGTAGCAGCGCCCCCACACCGAGATCGCGTACCGCTTGACACCCCGCTGGTCGGGGGTACTCCATTCCCGAAAGTAGCGCCAGTTCTCCTTGGCCGGTACCACCTCGAAGTCGTCGGCGAAGGATCGCAAGTACTTGAAGACTCCGTGTGCGGCCCACTGTTCGACGGATGCATGGACTACTCGGCCAGGCTCCGTCGATGCGCAGGCCATCCGCAGCGCCTGGTCGACCGGCTTCCGATGGAACTCGATCAGGTCCATCGCCCGCATGAAGGGACCGTTCGCGAAGTCTTCAAGGTATTCGGGCTTCCGGCGCACCAACGTTTCGGCGCGCAACCCCTGCCGCGCCGCCATCGCGTCACGGGCGGGGCAACGAAAGCGCGGAGGCCCGAGCATGCCTACGGAGACCTTGATAGCGGAGTAGTCGCCTGACACGCCGTCAGGCGGCTGCCACCCAGTCATGTGCACACCTTTCGAGTAGGGTTCGCGTGCTGAGAGCACAGTTCGGAAACGGAGCGTTCACCTTGTTCACGCCAGGTCATGTAATCAGCGAGCGCTACCGCGTCCGCTCCGAATTGGGAGAAGGATCCGGTGGAGAGGTGTATGAAGTCTTGGACCTGCAATCAGGTGCTGTGCTGGCCCTGAAGATTCAGCAACCTCGGTATCTCGAGTCCACCAACACCTACGGTCTCTATGGCGAGGATGTCCACCATGAGTTCGCACTGGGCGCATCTCTCGGCGGAATCAGCGGTGTCGTCACTCCTCTCGATTTCGGGGACCACCTCGGGCGCACCTACTTCGTCATGGAACGTGTCGATGGGTTCGACCTCGGTGAGTTCGTGGGCCGGTCGCAGCCTGTCTCGTCGATTCGCTCGGCCGCGGTGCTCGTGCAGTTGTGCACTGTCCTGCACCAGGTCCACTCGCGCGGCTTTGTCCACCGGGACATCAAGCTGGAGAACGCGTTGATCTCCCGGCGGGGCGTGGTCACTCTGATCGATCTGGGAAGTTCCGTGCCTTCTGGCGAAGTGCCCGAGATGCCTGCGGGTACTTTTGGTTACCTCGCTCCGGAAGCTGCCTCCCATGGAGTCGCCGAAACCAGCCTCGACATCTTCTCCGCTGGGTGCTTGCTGTTCCGGATGTTGACCATGGAATTTCCGTTCCTCAACGAGACCGGTCACGTGATGGCTCGTCGCCCGCTTCCGGTCGACAAGCTCGTGAACGTCGACCCTGTTGTGCAGCGGGTCTGTGTTGCGATGCTCGAATGGGATCCGGCAGACCGGCCCACGGCGGCCGAGGTTCGCGATGAGCTCATTGCAGTTCTGCCGAACGTGTCTTCTCCTGTTCCGCCTCGGCTGAGCCACGACCCGGTGCGTTGGTGGTGGGAGCAGCTCCAGTGGCAGGAGCATGCCCCCATGTCGTAGTGAGGTTTTCGACTTCGGCGAGCCCCTTCTCGTCCGCCAGTGCCGAGTAGAGCTCGCGCGCACGTTCGAGAGCGGCCTGTCCTTCGACCGCCCGGTGATCCGCGAGCAGGACTTGGGCCAGGCGCACCTGGGTCGGCGCCTCGCGGTTGGCCCGGTCCAGCTTCCGGTACTCGGCGACGGCCGTGTCGAACACAGCTGCGGCGCGACCGAGGTTGCCTTCCTCGGCGTGCACCCTTCCCAGGACCACCATGGCATTGGCCCGCGCATTGATGTCGGGGACCTGTTCGTAGATCGCCAGCGCCGCCGTCACGTGCTCGTCGGCCTCCGTGAGCTGACCGAGGTCGACGAGAGTCATCGCCAATCCGGAAAGGGCATCAGCCTCGCCCAGCCGCTCGCCGAGCTCACGGAAGGCTTCCAACGCCAATCGGTACTCGGACACCGCACCTGCGAAGTCTTTTTCCTCGCCTCGCAGCACCGCCAATCCGATGTGCCCGTAGGCCACTCCATAGCGGTCACCCGCGTCCCGGCTCAGTTGGAGGGCCCTGGCCTGCGCTCCCCGAGCCTTAGGGGATCGCATCCCGCGACGGGAGCCCGCAAGGAGTCTGTACACGAAGGCTTCGTCTGCCGCTGTCGGCACTGCGCCCGCACCACCGTCCCCGCGTAGCCGCTCCACCGCCATGCCCGCGTGTTCCAGGATGCGTTCAGCCTCGTGGTAGTGGTTGCGGTGCCACAGGTAGGTGGCGAAGACAGTCGGGAGCAGCCAGGTGTGGTGGTCGTCGCCGATCTCGACGGCGTGGTCCACGGCTCTGCTGATCGTCGCCTGTTCCTGCTCGAACCACCGGATCGCCTGGCCGATCGTGGCGACTCGGACGACGGGCAGGTCGGCGGAAATGCCGACCGGCAGCCTCCGGCCGGGTACTAGCACCTGGTCACAGGTCCATGCGTTCTGCAGCAGGTGGCTCAGCAGCCGTTGGCTGGTCCGATCCCGTGCTTGGCTGTCCAGTGTGTCGATCTGCTCCAGCGCGAACGTCCGGATCAGGTCATGGACGCGGAACCGCTCGAACTCGGGTTCTTCGATGAGGTTCAGTGCGGAGAGCTCGCCGAGCCTGGCCCTTACGGCGGATTCGGCGATGGCGGAGATTGCGCCCGAGCCGATGGTCGGGCCAGGGTGATGGGCGATGAGGCAAAGCAAGCTCTTGGCGTCGGCGCTCAGGTGTTCGTAGGAGTACGACAGGACCGCACGCATGTCGAGGTTCTCGTCGCCGGCCAGCTTCAACGTGTCCAGGCGGGTCCGCTGCTCCCGCAAGCCGTCGCGGATGCCCCGGAGCACACCGTCGTCCTCCGGCCGGGTCCTGATCGTCGCGGCGACGATCGCGAGCGCGAGGGCAAGTCCGCCCGTGAAGCGGGCGATGTCCGCCACCAGCGGGTTGCCGTCGGACTGGAGCCGGGCGAGGCGTCCGAGAACGTCACGTGCGGTGTTCTCGTCGAACGGCTCGACCAGGCACTGCACGGCTCCCTCGTGCACGACGAGGCCGTCGAGTCGCATCCTGCTGGTGATCAGGGCGGTGCAGCCGATGCCGGGCAGCAGCGGTCGGACCTGGTCGGCGTCGCGGGCGTTGTCCAGGACGACGAGCAGGTTCCTGCCTGCGGTCGCCGTGCGGAAGGTGGAGATCATCCCGTCCAGCGTGCGGACTGGTGAGGCCACCCCCAGTTCGACCAGGAACTGCTCGAGCACCTCTTGAGGTCGGGCTGCTTCCTTGGGGCCGAACCCCCGTAACTCGGCGTAGAGGGTCCCGCCGTCGAAGTGTGCGCTCCTCGAACCTGCCCACGACCTCGCGAGCTGGGACTTGCCCACCCCCGCCATGCCGTGGAGCACCACAACCGCGGCACTGCGCTCGTTTGCCCCGAGTAGCCGGTCGTCCAGTTCTTGCTCTAGCGGTCCACGGCAGTGCAGGTCCACGTGCTGCCCGGGGAGTTGATTCGGCACGACCGGCTCGAGCCGGGTGGAATCGGGCGGGGTCAGTTCGTTCATCAACTCCTCCAGTTGACCGTGGTCGTCACCGTGGTCACGAATGCAGTCCTGGACGAACTGCACTGCCTCGGACGGTCTACCTATGTTGATCATGGTCATCGCCTTGAGCTTGATCAGTGCGGGTGCAGCCGGCCACTGGTCCAGTGCCTTTCGGAGCTCCCGGTCGAACTCCAGGTCCTCATTGCAGCCCTGTAGGGCGTGGAGGAAGTCGATGACGGTGCTCAGCCATTCGTTGTCGAGCAGCTCCCGTTCAGCGTCCAGGTCGTAGCCGTCCCACTCCGGGCCCATCAGCGGCAGCCCCTGCCACTCCGCCACAGCGGTTCGGAGTAGGTCCAGCCGCTCGCGCCCGGACGTGCGCTTGGCCGCGGTCACGTTGCGCCTGACGCGGAGGATGTCGACGTCATCGGGGTTGAGCTGTAACACGCACCTCCCATGGACCTGGAGTTTCTGCCTGACTTCGGGCAGGACTTCGCGCAGTTCCCGGGTCACGTCGGACACCGACTTGGAAGGTCCGTTCGGCCACAAGGCTTTGGCGATCCGGGCGTTCGGCGCTTCCTGTCCCGGCGAGAGCAGGGCGATCACGAGCGCGACCCTGGGCCGGGACCTGATGGTGACTACCACCCCGTCCCGGTGCACTGAGAACTGCCCGAGCAAGTGGATCCGCACTAATTCTCCTACGTGTGGAATCTGTTGTTCCAACAGGCTGGGGAGTGACACGACCAGATTCTGCAGCCGGTACCCGAAGTCTCAACCCATACTTCACCCATACTTGCCGCGGGTGCGGATGGCGGTAGGTGTGCCAAGCTGCGCTCCGAGCCGATCGGAAGACGCGGTCCAACCCTGTACCGGTCGGCGATTCCAGGAATCCCAGGAGAAGAACCATGACGAACACCAGGGCAACCTGCTCCAACGGCAAGCGGCTCAAGCGGTCGTGGCCCCCGCGCGGGGTGCCGAAGAGGGGGTTCCGTAGGCCGGAAGTTGCCCCGGCCAACCCCAGCAGGCAGGCGAAGACCGTTGTGATCCGCCGGTGCGGGGTGGTGCGGCGTCGTCGCGGCAGGTAGGTCGGACTCGCTTGTAGCAGTCCAACGCAGCTGATCTGGTGGCGACACGCAGTCAGAGCCCGCCCGCCTCACTCGATCGAGTGAGATGTTGTGACGCTTCGCGGGTTGTCGAAGTGTTGGCGTTGCCTGATCAGCTCGGTGCGACTGTCTCTCCACATGCCGGAGGCTCGTTGGTCACCGTGGACAACGGGCCTCCGTGCTGTAGCTGGAGGCGGTCTCAACCGGTGACTGTGAGAGGTAAGGCATTTCTCCGGCTTCACCTGCGTAGACCCGGATGAGGTTGTCCATGCCGACTCCCCCGACTGCTGGACGAGCACAAGTTGTGACCTCGGGAACCATCCTGCGATGACACCGGCGCCTGGTCGCGAGGAAGTGGCGGTTCCTGCGTGCGCCCAGGCGTCCGGCATGTCGGCCTGCGACTCCTTCAACGTTGACTGCGCCGTGACCCTCAAGCGGGTCTACGTCAGGATTGTCAACCCAGCCAGCCACCTCACCACGCATCGGTAACGCCGTCATCCCGCGACGAGGAAGACCCGAACGATGTCATCGGAAACCAGCGGATGCTGTCATGTCGACAAGTGTCGTGAACCAGACCTGCAGTGACGACGCCGGTGGTCGCGGTGTGGTCGCATGCGGCGCACGCTCGTGTTCCACCTCCAACACGGGAGGTGGAACACGAGAGAAGGTCATGATGAGTAACCCTCAACGTGGGCGTGTGTACCGGCGGTGCGGCTGTCGGGATAACGGAGGCAGGCAGCTCGGCGCCCGGTGCCCCGAACTGGCGGGCGGCAGGCACGGATGATGGGCGTTCGCGGTCGACCTGCCATCGTTGGACGGATGTCGGCGGACCATGCCGCGCAGCGGCTTCGCCACCAGGACAGCAGCTCAGGCGGCGTTGGGCAAGGTGTTGGAGTATGAGCGGACCGGCATCGTCACCGACGACAAGCAGACCGTCGCCGTCTACTTGACCACCTGGCTGCACGACAAGACGTTGACGCTCAAGCCGACGACCACGGCGCGCTATCACGACTACGTCTGTAAGGACCTCGTCCCCGCCCTGGGCGCGGTGCGATTGGACACGCTCAACCACCAGCACATCGCGCTGTTCATCGACAACCAACTGGCCGCCGGACGAGGTCCGATCACCCTGCGGCGCTGCGGCGCCACCCTGTCCAGCGCCCTCACCGACGCCGTCCGGCAGCGGCGGTTGGCGCACAACCCAGCCCGCTACGCCCTCGTACCGCGGCCACCGAAGTACGAACCCACCTGCTGGTCACCGAGCGAGGCAGCACGGTTCCTGCGCTACTGCCACGACCACGACGACCCGCTCACCGACCTGTTCGAGGTCATCATCGGCACCGGACTACGCAAAGGCGAGGCGCTGGCCCTGCACTGGGACGACATCAGCCTCGACGACCACGTGGCGTTCATCCGCTACACCCTGTCCAACATCAACAACACCACACCGGTCCTCACCACACCCAAGACCAAGAGCAGCCGCACCTGGATCGGCCTGTCCGACCGCGTCATCACCGCCCTCCGCCACCAACGGCTCCGCCAACCCGGCGACGACCTGGTCTTCCACCGATCCGACGGCAGGCCGCTACGGCCCGAATACGTACTCCACCACTTCCACCAACTCACCAATGCCGCCGGACTACCCAGAATCCGCGTGCACGAGTTACGGCACTTCGCCGCCACCACCATGCTCAACTCGAACGTGCCGCTCGCCGTGATCTCCCGCGCGATACGTCACTCGACCCTGTCCACCACCGAAATCTACGGCCATCTGCTACGCCACGTCGCCCACGACGCCGTCGCCCACGCCCTGAACGAGGCCGACGTCGCCTGACTCGCAGGGCGCGACCACATTGCGACCACAACAGCCGAAAACGACACCAGCGGGTCTGCCTCGAAAGGCAAACCCGCTGGTCATGACCGTCGGGACGACAGGATTTGAACCTGCGACCCCTTGACCCCCAGCGGGACAAGGGGTGTCCACAGTGGTCCTGCCCGGTCCGTTGTGGCTGGTCGAGTCCGGCGGCAGTCCAGGTCAGGGCCTCCAGTCCGGCCCCGTCCAACAGGTCCGTGAGACGCCTGTGAGACGGGACCCGAGCACCAGAGGTCCTGTTCACGATGAGCACCACCCACTTCCCCAGCCCCACGACTACGCCGCTCCGACGGCCACCGCGGCGCCTTCGCCCGCCCTTCGACATGGAGGACAGCGGGACCTTCGACAGCCAGCAGCCGGACGAGACCACTGACCAACTGCACGCTCATCGCCACGCCGACCGCGTCACCGCTCTCCTGGAGCCGCTGGACGGCGTCGAACTGGGTGAGCACGACCGGCACGTGATCGAATGGCTGGCCACCCACGACATTTCGGTGGTCGGCACCGTCGCCAGCCTTCTCTACCGCGCACGCGCCGTGGACGGTGCCTGGTGAGCGTCGAAGCCATCAGCTGGGCGCTCAACCACGCCCCCATCCCCACCGACCGCAAGGACGCCTCGACGCTGGCGATCACGCTGATCGCACTCGCCAACCACGCCGGCCCCGACGGTCGCGACGCGTTCCCGTCGGTCGAGCGGATGATGCGCTACACCCGCCTGTCCCGACGTACCATCCAGCGTTCGCTGCGGTCGCTGGAAGAGTTGGGCCTGATCAGGCCGGGCAACACCCACGTGCGCGACGCCAAGATCCCGGAAGCCAACGCGCGACCCCAGGTCTACAACCTCGCGCTGTCCACCAGGTTGTCCACAGCCCTTGGCGAGAGGCGTCAGGATGACGCCCCTCTGACCAGCAGGGGGCGTCAGCAGAAGCGCCTGGGGGCGTCAGCAGCGACCAGCGGGGGCGTCACCACGACGCACAAACCGTCCTTCAACCGTCCAGATAACCGTCCCGCGCCGAGCGCGCCCCCGACGGGGCGCTCGGCGGTGCCACCGGTGTGCGGGCAGTGTGACGCCCGCGACTCCGACCCGGTCAGCGCCCGCGTCGTGTGGCTGGACGAGGACCGCACGCGGTCGGTGCCGTGCCCGCGCTGTGCACCACCGCGAAACGGGAGTGCCCGATGAGCCGGGTGCACCTGTTCTACAAGGAGCCGCCGAGCCTCGCTCACCCCAACGGCTGGCGTTCCTCGCCGCACTGCCTGGAGGATCGGACCGCCGCCGAGGGGCTGCGCGACGCCACCAACCTGCTGTCGGGCCGCAGCGCCGCCGCGCGTCGCACCTGGCACATCGTGGAGTGCCCCGGTGAGGACTGCGGAGTGCAGCGATGAACACCTCCATGCCCTTCCCCGAGCCGAACGACGACGACGTGGAGGGCGCTGTGGCCGAACTGGAGAAGTACGTCGCCGCCCACGCCCCGGCCGCCGCCGACCAGGCTCCACCCGCTGTCGCACCAGCCACCAAGCGGGTCCGGGACCTCCGTGCCGAGGTCGACGAGGCCCACGTCCTGCTGGAGTTGCAGGCCGACGCGGCGCCGCTGCTGGTGGACACCGGGCGTGTTCGACGCAGCCGCAAGCGCGCCGCCGAGGCCGCCCGCCTCCACGCCCTCGCCCAGGACCCGGCCGCACGGGCCTGGCAGGCGTCACGGGTGCGCTTGGTGCTCACCGTCGTCGCCTTGGCCGCGCTGGTCGGGGCATTGGGATGGTCGACTACGGGCGTGCACCACACGCTCACTCGCGGCATGGTCGAGCGCACCGCCGCGTGGTGGGGGGCGTGGGCGGTCGAACCGGTCATCTCGGCGGTGCTGCTGGTGGTCGTCGGCGCACGGGCATTCCTCGCGACCCGTGGCCGGGTACTGCACCATCCGCACCTGGCGGTGGTCGAGTACGGGGCGCTGGCGGTGACGCTGACGCTCAACGTGTGGCCGTACCTGCCGTGGGTGTCGGTGCCGTGGGCGCGGTTCGACCCGATGCAGCTCCTGGCCCACGCCATCGGCCCACTGGTCGCGGTCGGCGCCGTGGCGGTGCTGCCGATCATCTGGACGGCGTTCACCGACCTCGACCACGGTCTACCGGTAGGCCCTACTCCTACCCCCACCAGCCCGGAGTACAGGCAAAACGCGCCTGGCACCGCTGCGGCACAGCGCGGGACCACCGGCGACCGAGTGGCCCTACTGGTAGACCGCGCTCGGTGGATGATCGCCTCCGGCCGGCTGTCCGCCGACCCGTCCGCCACGCGGCTGCGGGAGGCGCTGGGATGCGGAACCGACACGGCCCGCGAAGTCCGTGATGCCCTCCGCAGGGGTGCTGCATGAGCCTGACGATGCAGGGCGACAGGGGCGGCGAGTTGATCCCGTTCCCGAACGCCCCCGTCGAGGAGAACGCCGAGAACGCAGGTGCGGTGGAAGCAGCCGTACCTGCCTTGGACGGCGAGCTGATCACCGAAGCCGAGTACCAGCGTTCCCGCGTCCACCGCCTGGCCGAGTCGGCGGTGTCCCGCCTGCCCGCCCAGTGGCAGACCCCCGAGTCTGCCCGCCAGGCCGGGGTTGAACTGGTGAACCAAGCGCTGCTGGTGCCGATGCGCTACCCGGCGGCGGTTGGGCGCGGCCTGGCGGTATCGGCCCGCGCCTGGTGGGCGTGGGTACGGGTAACGGACTTCTACGAGGCGTCCAAGGCCGCCGACCGGCTGGCCGACAAGTGGCAGGAGATCGCCGTCGTCCGCCGCCGTCGGGGCGTGATCTCCCTGGTGGCGGTGAGCGCGGTCAGCCTTGCCAGCCTGGTCGCTGAACTGACTGTTGGCTCCTTGCCGCTGGTGGTCTCTGCCAGCGTGATGTCTGTGGTCTTGGCGGCGGCCGGTCGACGCCGGGAGGGTGCGGGTGGACGCAGCACCCGCTTGGGCTCCCGGTCGTTGGCGTGGCTGATGAACGGCGACCACCTGGTGGTGGCCTTCCGAGACGCCAAGCTGATCGGCCGCGACGAGTCGCTGATGCTGGTCAAGGCGCCGCGCCACGACGGTGCCGGGTGGGCGCTGACTCTCGACCTGCCGCCGTCGCGCAAGGCGTCCGACGTGATCGGTAAGCGGGAAGCCCTGGCCTCGGCGCTGGCGGTGGACGAGGTGCGGCTGATCGTGGAACGCGTCCGGGGCGACGACGGCCACGCCGGGCGACTGGCGCTGTGGGTGGGCGACGCCGACCCGTACGCCGCCGACCCGATCCCCAGTCCCCTCGCGTCAGCGCCCAGCTGGGACCTGTGGCAGCCAGTGCCCTTCGGCACCACCGCCCGCGGCACGACCGTGAACTTGCCGGTGGTGTGGACTTCCTTGCTGATCGGCGCGATCCCTCGCCAGGGCAAGACGTTCGTCGCCCGCCTGCCGCTCACCGCCGCGGCGTTGGACCCGCACGTGCGACTGATCATCGCCGACGGCAAGGGCGGCAAGGACTTCCGCCCGTTCGAACAGGTGGCACACCGCTTCATCCGAGGCTCCCGTGAGACCGACGCCCGCCGGCTGATTCGCGTGCTGGAAGAGTGCGCGGCGGACGTGGCCGACCGGTTCGACCGGCTCGCCGAGATGGATGACGAGTTGTGCCCCGAATCCAAGGTCACCCCGGAGATCACCCGCGACCCGACCCACCGGATGCCGCTGACCGTGATCGGCATCGACGAGGTCCAGAACTTCCTCGGCCTGGACGTGCCGCTGGACGACGACAACCCCAAGGGCAAGAAAGTGGGCGCACGCATCTGCGAACTCCTGACCTACATCGCCAAGACCGGCCCAGCCGCGGGCTACTCGCTGATCCTGGCCACCCAGAAGCCCGACGCCCAGGTCATCCCAGACGGGCTGCGCGGCCAGCTCGGGACGCGATTCGCGCTGAAGACCATGACCTGGCAGGCATCGGAGACCATCTTGGGCGCGGGCACCTACAGGGCCAGCATGGACGCCTCCAAGCTACTGACCAGCCACAAGGGTGTCGGCCTGCTGCTGGGTGCCGATGGCGAGACCGAGCTGTCAGCCGGGGAGGCGGTCACTGTGCGCACGCACCTGCTGCACATCACCGCGATCCGCGCCGCTTGCGAACGCGGCCGAGTGCTGCGCGAGCAGGCCGGGACGCTGACCGGGGACGCCTCCGGAGAGCACGACCTGGCGGTGCTCGATCCGACGGCAGCCGCACGCCTGGCCACCGAGGTTGCCACCGCCACCGCCGGTGCACCAGAACTCGCAGGTGCCGAGCCAGGACGCGAATCACCGGAAGTGCTGACGCTGCTGGCCAAGGTGATCAGCGAAGACGAACACGGCCTGGTGGCTCGATCAGAGCTGGCCGGGCGTATCGGTTGGGAAGTCAAGGCGTTCGGTGAGGCACTGCGCGCCGCCGGAGTTCCCTCAGCGGGCAAGCGACGGATGCCGGGCCACGACAACCCGGTCAGCGTGGCCGACCTGGACATGATCCGCGCTGTCATCCACGGCAGCTTAGGCCGGAACGGGGTCGGCACAGCTGTGCCGACCCCGCCTGGCCGTTCCAACTCCGCAGCAACGACCGGAACGGCATTGACCTGGCACGACGGGGAACGTTCCACTGTGCCGATCAACCGCGGTTCCTGCTTAAGAACGTCCCGCACAGGCCCGTCGAGGGCCTTGCTCCGACTCCTCAGCACGTCGCCGAAGGTTGGCACAGCGGGCCGGGCTGACCCCAAACCACCCCTCCACCCTTGGCAGGCGCGAGGACCGAATTCAGCTACCTGCATGAGTGGGGTCAACGGCTGACCGGGCGGTGCGCATCGCGACGAGTTCGAACACGCGTTGCGCGGCCTCCGCGAGGTCTTCGTGTTCCCACACCCGGACCACCAACCACCCCGCCTTGGCGAGCCGGGCGTCCGTGTCGCGGTCACGCAACGCGATCCCCCTCAGCTTCAGCCTCCACCACTTTCGGTTGCTCTGCGGGAGCTGGCCGTGCACCGGGCAGGAGTGCCAGAAGCAACCGTCGACGAACAAGGCGATGCGGGCACCGCGCAACAGGATGTCAACCCGCCTGCGCCGATCCGTCCCGGGTGGTGAGCGGTCCACGACGAAGCGCAGTCCCTTCCGATGCAGCGCGCTGCGCAACGCCAACTCCGGTTTCGTGCCCGACCTCCTGACACGCCGCATCAGCTTCGCCGTGGCGGGGTTCGCAGCAGAAGGCGTCGGCCCAGGGTTCAAGTAGCTGTACATCGCTTCAGGTTGCCAACGACGTCCGACAACCTGACTGCTCCGGGACACGGGGCGTCGCAGCCAACCGCGCCACTCGGTGCTCGCCCAGGTACGACGACTCAGGCGTCACCCGTGATGGCTCGAGGGTCGAAGGCGTGCCCACGTTGGCTGTAGGGGACGCGGCGGCCGTCGGAATCAACGTCAGCGGACACGTAGACGCAGCGGGCACCAAGGATCCCGGCGACGCGCATCATCGCGAGGGTGAGCGGGACGCTGCCACCGGTGACATCGATGAGCACGCGATCGGCAGGGACGCCAAGGGCGCGGAGTTGGTCGAGGACCTTGTCGCAGTCTTCGACCGCGGCGACCGGGCTGTGTGCGTCGTCGATCAGGGCGGGCTGGAACGCGATGCCGTCAGCAGCCAACTCGGTCGCGACGCCATCTGCCATCGGCGCGGTTCGGGGGGTCAAGATGCCGACGACCGTCTTAGGCGTGCTCTCCTCGCAGAGGAACTCCGGGACCTCCGGCGCTCGGTCACGGCGCTGGTTGCGCAAGTACGGGTTCGAACGAGCGCTGATCGGCAGAACCAAGACGTCAGCGGCTGGTAGAGGGGTGAAAGGCCTACGAGCACGTTCGCCACGACGACGTACCCAGGCGTTGCTGGCGACGCCGATCAGGACCGCGAGGGTGAAGACAGTGATCACGGCCAGTACGCGCAGCACACCATTGTGTTGAGGTCGTCCGGGGTCGCCGAGCCAGTCGACGAACAGGTCAGGCACTACGGGAATCAGCAGGACTGCGACGAACACGCTCTCCAGGTGGCGTCTGGCACCGAAGATGCGATCCCCCGCCCAGATCAAGACCCTCATGCTCATCCCCACGTCGAGCGGCCAAGGGCCGACACGAACCAAGTTCAGACTGCACAGCGGCTGCTTGTCGCCGATGACTCACGGAGGGTAGCTGTCGAACTCATGCCGATCATCATGGCAGGCAAACACCCCAGACACTTCTGGACTGTCCATCCGCACCAATCACAACGGATCAATCGTTCACCCTCCGAGGTGATCAACCAATAATAATCGCCATCTACAGTTGACCACTATTACCAGAGTGATGCTATTCCGGATAATGTACACCGATCCGTCCTCACCCTACGTATCCGTCCATGTGATCAGCGTCACGACCATTGCATCGCCGTAGGACGTCGCTATCATCAAGCAACCACTCAGCGGTGACACTTCTTGCGCTCACCCGATCGCAAGTGTCACTAAAGGGGAGGGAGCAGTGAGTGGCAAACCTCGCCAAGTCGTTCAAAGCTGCACTGAGCCAGATCGAACCGGAGGAGGACGCGAAGAACGCCCAGGAAGCGCACAAGCAGGTCACCGAGGCGCTGGAGGCAGACGACCGATTGAAGAAGTTGGGCGTATCGACGTTCCTGATCGGGTCGTACGGTCGGCACGTGTCGATCAAGCGGGTCAAGGATGTCGACGTATTCGCCCGGCTGACCAAGGCGACGTCATCGCTGCGCCCGGGAGACATACTCGATCATGTGACCGAAGTCCTGGAGGAAGCCTTCCCGGACTGCGTGGAGCGCCAGCACCGCTCTGTGATGATCAAGTTCCCCGACTTCGACCTGTCGGTCGACGTAGTCATCGCCCGCCCTTGCGTGTACCACCCGGATGACCACTGGCAGATCCCGGAGAAGATCGAAGACGACGGTCGGGCGAGCTGGGTCGAGACCAACCCGATCAAGATGGCTGAGCTCACGACAGCCGCGAACAAAGACTTCCTGCTCAACCCGAACGACGATGAGAGCGGCATCTACATGCCGATGGTGAAGCTCATTCGACAGGTTCGGCGAACCTGGGTGGACGACCAGCCTGGCGGCTACTACTTCGAAGTGCTCACCTACCACGCCTTCCAAGACTTGCAGCCCGACGAGAGCACGATCGCCAGTTACTTGTCCGTGATCCTGGGAGGGATCGCCGAACGACTACCCGATTACGTGGATGAGGGACCGGACGACCCCACCCTCGACGATCGCACGATCAAGACGAAGGCAACGGCAGAGCAGATCGAGGCAGCGGCCGAGAGGATCGCTGAAGCGGCTGCGTTGGCGAAGAAGGCACTCGAAGAAGAGGACCCCTGTAAGTCCGCAGTGCTATGGCGAGACCTGCTGGGTGAAACGCAGGACATCGAAGAGCCCGAGCACGTGTTCCCCCTACCCGACTACTGCAACCCCGACGGGTCCACCAAGTCTTCAGGTCGCGCACTGGTCAAGGGAGCCCCGGCCGTGCCGGCGGGGCAAGATCGGTACGCATGATCAGCCCCTTTGCGGCGGCTGCGGACCAGTGGCGGGAAGGACTGGTGGCACTCGGGTTCACTGACGACGGTGATCACCTCTGTGGCCCGGTACCGTGGCACCGCTCGACGGCTGACCAGACGAACATTGCTCGTGTGGAGATCCGACCTGGGCCGACCTTCCCATTCCTACCTCCCAAGGTGATCATGCTGGACGCAGGAGCGCCGTTCGAGACCACGTTCCACGCGAATGCTGACGGCTCCTTGTGCCTCTGGACGGATGATTGGGCGGTCGACCAGGCTCCCTGGTTGGTCCCGGACGTACTGCTGGACCGCATCGGTGGCTGGCTTTGCAAGACTGCGGCCGGTTGGCCCGGCGATGACGACTGCGACCTGGAGCGCTACCTGAAACAGGAGCACGCCGATCGCAGGCTGGTGCTCTACGACGCTTCCGCCTTGACAATCGACCGCGCCGTGCGCACCGGGCCTGGACCGAACCCGCATACGATCTCGATCACGAACGAGCGCCGGCGAGTCGGCGACCTCGACGCGCGGCGTAAGGACCGCAATTTGGCATGGGTGGCCGATATCGGCTGCATCACGCGGCCCCTGCGGTCTTGGGACGACGTTGCCGTCGCGCTCGGCCCTCGTGCCGTAGAGGTGAGGCGGTTGATCGCCGTCGGTGTCGTTACCCACATCCTCTTCCTTTACGTGCGCGGCACGAGGCAAGGCGTCCTCGTGGTGAGGGTTCGAAAGTCGTCGGACGCCATCCAGGTGACCGCCTGTGAGAGCGCCGATGTCAGCGCTGCGACGCGCATGATGCGTGCAGGCTCGGCTGCTCCGGAGCTGTCGACCACTCGAATCGCTATCGTCGGTTGCGGTGCAATAGGTTCCTTCGCGGCCGACGCGCTGTTCCGCGCGGGTGCGCGCAGGCTAACGCTCGTCGACGGCGAACGCCTCCGCCCCGGCAACGTGGTGCGGCACCTCGCTGGCAACGGGTACGTCGGTTGGCTCAAAACCGAAGCGGTACGGGCGTGTCTGAGGGCTGTCGATCCCGACGTCACCGGTATCCACCTCCCCTGGGGCCGTCTTGACGACCTGGAGGAAGCGGAAGACCTCATTCGCGACCACCAAGTGGTGCTGGACGCCACGGGCAGCGGCTATGCGAGCAGCCTGTTGGCGACGGCGGCCGAGTCGATGGGCCGTTCGACGGGGCACGCGGTGGTCTCGGCATGCGTGCAGCGCGATGGTGACGTCCTCAGGGTGGATCGGATGCCGCTCCGCAGCGGCGAGAGGTACCTCCCCGCTCTTCCCCGCCTCGACAGCGGCACCCGGCTCCAAGAGCGTGGTTGCGGCAGCGCGGTTTCGCCGACGCCACCAGGCGCGGTGGTGGCCGCAGCGGAACTCGCGCACCAGGTCGTCGTCGGCGCTGCCTTGCTGACGTGTGAACTGCCCGCCAGCATTGCCGTCGTGCGGCGCCCTCAACCTGAGCCGCTCTACAACCGGATCGGCACGATGACCAGTGACGTCCTGCAAGATGCGGCGTCATGAAGCCCCGGAAGGCCCAGGCCGAGGTGCACGCTGACGCAGCGACCACGATCTCGGAGTTGGCCTCAGCCGCGCACCCGCGGGAGACCGGGGGGTTGCTGCTGGGCTGGTGGGTCAGCGGCCGAGTGGTCATCCGGTACGCCATCGAGGTACCCGACCCCAACGCAACGACGAACTCCTGGAGCAGGGACGAGAGTTCAGCACAGGCCGCCCTCGACATGGCACTTGCCGAGCACGAACACCCGTGGCTCGGGTACGTGGGCGACTGGCACAGCCACCCGGCAGGGCATGGGACGAGCGGCCAGGACTTGACGTCCATACGGCGGGCGTCGATCGCCTACGAGCAGCCGCTGGTCCTCGTCGTCCACCGGACCGACGGCCTGATCGAGATCACTGTCGCGCACCGAGGCGCGCACCCCACCACTCGTGCCCCGACAGCGGCACGGCAAGGACAGGAGGCTTGATGAACGGGCAGCGCCCAGCAGCGGGTCCACCGTCCAGGTCCGGCGTTCGACGCAACGGGGACAGGTTCCAGGACCTGTTCGTGTGGGGGGCCGCCATGCGCGTGATCGGCCCTGAGCGCCGCTTCTCGCAGGTGGAGGTGGAGATCAACGACGCGGGGAACTTCGACGACGTGGTCCTGCGCAGCAGCACCGGAGAGCCTGACATTCTCGCGCAGGTCAAGTGGGCGACCAACCCAGCCGACCTGGTCAACGAGGGCTACCTCACCGCCACGTCCGGCAAGAGCAAGTCGTTATTGCAAAAGATGTACGACAGCTACGTCAAGCTCAGCGGCAGCGGTGCAACCCCCGTCCTGCGCTTGATCACCAACCGGGCCCTGGATCACGCCGACCCGCTGCTCGGGCACGTCGACGGCCGCACCGACCTGCTGATGCCGTACGCGGGCCATACGGAGCTGACGAGCGCAGCCGGGCGAGCTGTGGACCGATGGGCGGGTCACGTCGGTGCAAGCCGCCTCGAACTGCTCTCGATGCTGGAGCACCTGCAATTCGTCACCGGGAGGACGGTCAGCGCCGAGGAAGACCACGTCCGCACGTTGATGGTCGCCGCCGGCCTTGACGGGAGTGCCTCTTCCCTTCAGCACGGGCTGAACACCGTTGCGAGCTGGGTTACCGGCGGCAAGCGGATCATCCCCGAGGAGGACATCCGAAGCACGGTGGAGTCCCTGCATCCGACGCCTCCATCAGCGATCTTGCTCGTCCAAGCCATAGATGCCGATCCCCATGCCGAGGACGCCACCATCGCCCTGAACTGGGTGGATCTGTTCGACGGTGACAACGCCCAGGTTCGCGTTCAACCGCGGTGCGCTTCGGACTGGGCTCGGATGGAGCAGGAGATCATGGACGCCGCCGCAGCACTGGAGAGGGACGGTTGGCGCTCCACCCTCATCGGGGGTGCCATGCGCCAAGCGACGTTCTTCCGCGTTGGCGCCGCGCTCCCCCGTGTACGCGGCCACACCCTGCGATACCTCCAGGGCGGCGAGCTGTGGTCCACAGATGCACTGAAGGCTGCCATCCCCGCGCCGCAACTCCGACGACAACAATTGGACTTCGGTAACGACCTGGCCGTCGCCATCGGGGTCGCCGTCGACCCGACCTCAGCGGTGATCGCGTACCTGAAGGACAACAGCGTGCGAGCCAGCCGCCTGCTCACCATCCAGCCAGGTGGGGGGAGCGACGACCAGTCCATCGCCGGTGCGGGGCAAGCCGTCGCCTATGCAGAAGCGATCCGGAACCTGGTCCGCGAGGAACTCGACGAGTTGCCGGGCACCGAACGCATCCACCTCTTCATGGCAGGTCCAGGCGGTCTCGCGCTCCTGCTCGGGCACAGGTGGAACCGCACGCGGGTCACCACCGTTTACGAACACCTCGGCGGGCACCGGGGGTACACCACGGCGTTCGAGGTGGACAGCTGACGGGCCACCCGCTTCACTCGGTCACGTACCTCGAAGTTCCTCCGGGATGAGCAGGACTTCGGATTCGACCGGCACAGCTGTCACCCCCGTCGTGGTGCAGGCCCAACCCACAACACGGGTGGTCGCTGCCGGCAAGAGGGGGCCGATCACGATGGCGAGCACGACGTCGAAAGCGAGCGCAGGATCGGCCAGCAGGGTGGAGTAGGTGAGGAGGTCGCGTGGGCTCGGCACGGCGTCCGCACGGGGATGCGTGTGCCACTCACCGATCCAGATGCTGCCGTCAGTGCGAAAAGCGGCTTCCGCCAAGTGCTGGGCATGCGCGAGGTCGCGCAGGAAGTAGTTCGGGGTCCGTATCGCCGCTGGCCCAGGGGTACCTGCTTGCCGCACGTGTGCCGTGCCGTCATCTTCGACGCGTCCCAAAAGGATCCCGCCGGTCTCAGCACCGTCGTCTGCCTCGGTCACGGTCCGGCGGATGGTTCGGGCGCTGTCCGGAGCCATCACGATCCGCCGCACAGCACCGGGGTTGGCATCGTTCACGGCTCTTCGCAAGTGGGGCAACCCGGGCGAGGAGGGCTGTGCGGCAGCCAGCGGATGTCGCCGTTGCGGTCCAGGTCGAACGGGGGAGCCCAGCCGAGTGTCGGGCGCAGCCCGAAGATGGCGTGCTCACCGGGCAATTTCTGGTCGGAATGACCTTTCCGTTCCAGCACCGTGGCCACGGCGGCCTTGGCAGCCATCTGGCCGACGAGGTGCAGGTCCCCTCCGACGGCAGTCATCGGCCGGTGCGCGGTCCCCGTGCCGTACCCCAGGTCGAGGGCGGGTTCGGGATCCACCGCTCCTCGGGCTACGAGCGCCTCGCGACGGCAGGTCAGGCAGCCGTGGTCGGCCCAGGGGCGCAGCCGGATGATCTCGCCGACCGCGCCGTCTTGGAGTACGCAGGCGAGAACGGCGTCAGTCCCGTGCGCGTCGCGCCAGGTGGCTGACGACACGACGCGCTGCCACGCCGTCGGCCGTGCACAGCACGACGCCGACATCCCGAAGACGAGGTCTGATCAGGTGCGCCGCGGCGATGACGTCCACGGGCAGCGTGTCCACGTGAGTGGCTGGCCACGCCTCGGCCAGTTCCTGCTTGACCGCGTCGACCTTCAGCCTGCCGACGTGCTTGACCGAGGAGACGTGGCGCACCACGTTGTGGCTGAGCAGGCGGTCGGGGTCGACGAGGACGATGCGCCCGACGCCGTAGCTGGCCAGGGCGTGGGCGCCGGCTCCGCCGATGCTGCCCACCCCGACGAGCATGACCGACTTCTCTTCCAAGTGGGCAACCGGCCAGTGTCCGGCCAGCTGTGGGAAGCCGTGTTCAGCGGACACCACGTCTATGGCTACCGGGCGTGCGGCGGCCGGGATGACGTACCAGGCAACCATTTCGGGGATGTTGATGTCCGGGAACTCAGCCGGTGCTTCCGCTGACACGGTCAACGCCACGTAGTCCTCGACGGCCGAAGGGTTCAACCAGCGACCGAAGACGTTCTCCTTGAAAGCCTTGAGGGAGATCTCCCGGCCGGTGTTGCGCGCGTGCCACCACAGGAGGTGCAGCGCGGGCGCAGCCCGGTACCAGCGGTGCTGCCCTCGGGCGTCCCCAGCGCTGAGGAAGTGGTTGGCGGAATGCAGCGGGGTGGGCATCACCGGGTTAAAGCCGTCCGACACCGCGATCACCGCGCCGACGTTGTCCGGATCCGATACCCGGAAGGTGATCTGGCCCCACTGACCACCTTCCTTCATGCGGCGAGCCGCTTCGCCCGGGACGAGCACGAGCAGGTCGTTCACGCCTGACCTCCACCAGGGGAGAGCTCTTCGAGCGCCTGCTCGACCAGGTGATCGCGGCTGGCGTCGTTGACGATGCCGTTGATCGTCATGGATTCGATGACACCGCTCTTGAGCAGCGCGTACTCGACGCGCCAGCCCGCCGCCTTCAGCAGCAGCTCGGTCACCGACTGCCGGCCGGTCCACGTCGAGTAGTCCTGCAACAGGCACAGGCTGCCATCACCCATGACGTGGAACCGGGTCTGCCTGTACTCGATCAGTTCGGGCTTCGGGTCGAGCGGGAAGATCGCCGGTGGCACCATCGGGTAGGCATGTCCGTACTGCACCCTGATCGGCATGCCGTCCTGCCCGACCAGTTCAGCCAGGCCTGTGGGCTCGGGCCGGTGGAACGGCCACCTGGGCAGCCGCCCTTCCCAGCGGCCAGCTCCTTCACCGCACCACGTCAGCTCGGGGAACAGCTTGGCCACTTCGTGCTGATCACGAGCCAGGCGCCGGGGCTCGCACTCCCACCAGGAAACGGGTACTTCGCCGTTGGTGTTCATCGGTTAGCCCTGGGGCGCGTCCACGACCGGCCGCGGGACGTACAGGAAGGAACCGGCAGCGGTCCCCGAACTCTTCTCCTCCGGGGCTGGGAGGTCATCCCCGAACAACTCCCGCCAGAGCAACGCCGCTCCGTCGCTGTCGCCATCGGCTGCGGCCGCACATGCCTCCTCGGCGATGTCACGCGCGGACTCCAAGGCGGTGCGGAGCGCCTCGGTGTCGAGGTCAGGCTGGATCACGCCACAGTGCCCGGCCGGGTCCACCACGCCATAGTTGACCTCGACCGCGGCGGCGGTGAAGAACGCCTTCAACGCCTGTGGCCGCGTCGTGTCAGTGGGGAGGCACTTCAGGGCGAGCACCTCCATGACCAGCGACTTGACCTTGGTGGGAACGCCGTGGCGCCACAGCTTGAGCACGCGCACCGTCGGGCGGAAGTACGACCAGTTCTCCTGTCGTTCCTTGACCTGCGCAATGAGGTACTCCGGGTCAGCAGTGCTCCAGCACTCCTTCCGCTTGCTGGGGACCAGTAGGGTGTTGTCCGCTTGGCGCAACACGGGCATGACGTCCACCGTGAACGCGTCATCCTGCTCAGGCGGGTCGATGAAGCACTTGACGGCGCGATCGCGCGGCTTGGCCAAGCGGACGAGCTCCTCGACGGTCCCGCCGCTATCGCCCAACAACCTCTTGACCATCTCGCGGACCACCTCCAAGGCACCCGCCGAGGAGTCGCCGGGCTGCCCCCACTCCGGGTACGCGGCCGCGTCGAAGACCATGATCAGGTCGACGTCGTGCACGGGCTTGAGCTGGGTGCTGCGCGCCAACGAGCCGGAACCGAACACCTCCAGTACACCCGGTTCCCCCTTGAGCGCGCCCTTGAAGGCATCCCGTCGCTCGCGGGCCAGCCTCACCTGCTCGATGTCGGCGTTGACAGTCTGCTGGAAGGTGTCGAAAGCCTTGGTCAGGTCCACTACTGCGCCTCATCTCGTTGACGTATCCGCACGAGCCGTCACCGCGACGGGAGCAGGGATCTCCTCGAACGCAAGTCGGCCGTGTTGCATCACGGGATGACGATAAACACGACCCCCGACAATTTTGCGCCGCCCAAACTCTGCAAGATCAAAATGATTGCTCTACATGCAAGTTTCGATACGTCGAAGGTTCGAATAGTCGGGGCGGTTCCACCGGACACCCAAAGCACGGCGCCAGCACTACAACATTAGAACCCACGAGCCGCGCTACGGGTCACCTCGGCTGCCTCACGCCAGAAGACGCAGATCAGGCCGCTGCACCTGCAGGCACATCGTCGGCTCAAGAGTGCACGAATCAGGATTCGATGATCAATTCAGTCCACCGCTTGTTGATGACAAGACCTTCTACGGGGTGCTCACCGGAGTAGGCGATCACGACCGGCTCGCCAGTGCGATTGGTACCCCACGCGCGGATTTGATCGGACAGCTTCCGCGCGAGGCGTTCCCCAGCTTGACCGTGGCCGATCGCACCGAGTTCGGCGCGGGCGCCGCCGCTCTGATCCGGGTCCACGCGCCGGTAGGTGAAGTAGGCCAAAGAGTCGCCTTCGGCGAGAGCGGGGCTGCGGCTGGGGATGGCGGGAGTGCACACGCCGCTGTCGACCGCGGTCTGGCCTGCGGCGATGCGGCAAGTGGCTGGTTCGGTGGCGGTCATGCGGAGCCAGACGCCGTCGAAGGGCTCTGAGTCGCCCACCGTGACCTCGGACCAGACCTCGGTCTTCGGCGTGCTCAAGACGCCGTGCAGGAGTTCGGGGTCGATGTCCTGGTCGGCGTCCCAGTACAGGGTGACCTGCTCATCGTCGTCGAGGTGGGCGGAGCGCTCACTGTCCTGGCCGATCATGGGCACGAAGCCGCACAGCTTGACCGAGTCCGACCGCAGCAGGTCGTCGTCGCGGACGAAGGCGACGCTGCGCGTCTGGCCGCGCCAGCGCAGGGGGACGACCAGGCGACCGCCGGGAGCCAGCTGTTCGCGCCATGCGGGTGGGATGTCGAACGCCCCGACGGTGACGATGATCCGGTCGTAGGGTGCGTTGTCAGGTGCCCCGAGGGAGCCGTCGGCGGTGATCACCTCCACATCGGCGAAGCCGGTGACGCCCAAGCCCGCGCGGGCACCTGCGGTGACCTCTGGGTCAATGTCGACGGTGGTGACGTGACCGGTCGGGCCGGTCAGCGTGGCGAGCAGGGCGGCGTTGTAGCCCGTACCGGCGCCGATTTCCAGGATGCGGTGGCCGGGCTGGACGTCGAGCTGGTCGAGCATCATGGCGACCACGGTGGGCACGGATGCGCAGCTCAGGGCGGCGCCGTCGGCGGCGCGCTTGGTGATCACGGCCTGGTTCGCGTAGGCGTCGGTGAGCTGCGTGGCGGGCACGAAGCGGTGCCGGGGAACCTCGCGCAGGGCCTGCTCCACCGCGGCGGTGCGGGCGTGGCCAGCGGCCTTGATGCGGTCGACCATCGCGGCGCGCAGGGCCTCATGCGAGGAGTCGGTGGTGGTGTTCATCAGTTCCTTCTCGGTGCGGGCGGGCGGATGGTAGCGGCGTGCGCCGGGCACGGCGCTGGGTTGCGGCGGGTGTCAACCGTTGAGCAGCAGGCAGGCATCCCATCGGGTGACTGGTGCAGTGCCAGCTCGGGCGGCCAGGAGAACTCCGGTGATGCCTTCCAACAGGCCGGGTGCGGTCGGCGGACCGTGGTGGTCGAGGTGGTTGTGCAGACGGGTGCGCAGCGCGGGCAGGCTGGCGGCCAAGCGATCGTCGGTGGCGTCCGCTGCCATGCGCCAAGCGGCGTACAGGAGTCCGGCCCAGCCGTGGCACAGCGAGGCGTCGTGCAGCTGCGCGAGCTGGTGTTCGTCGTTTACGCAACCTACGAGGGCCTGTTCAGCGGCGCGTTGGCGAGCCTGGTCCTCCAAGGCGAGGGCTGCCAACTGCTGGGCACGGGCGATGCCCGGCGTGCCGTAGCACCAGGACGGGCGCTGTGGACCGCGCTGGCGAACGGTGCGATCCCGGTGTTCGGCGCGGGACACGATGCCAGGCCACCACGGGTTGTCCATCGAGCCTTGGCGCAGGTCGTCGAGCCAGGTACAGATCCGCTCCACCGCCTCGAATTGACCGGAGACCGCGGTGCCGCGTCGCGCGGCGATGGCCAGCAAGGCGAGTGGGCCGGTGATGCCGTGGGCGATGCCCAGGTTGCCGTGCCCGCCCGACCAACGGTCTTCTCGGTGCTCACCTGGCCCGTTGCTCCACCAGCCAGGCATCTGCTCGCCGTTGACGACCACGGGTTCAGTCAGCCGAACGAGGTAGGCCAATACCTGGCGCAGCAGGTCGGTGTCGCCGTGGGCGTGCAGGAGATACGCGCCGATCCCGGTCAGACCGCTGATCAGGTCGAACTCGCGGACCTCGCCAAGCTCGCAACGATCTATGCGGTCATGAGCGACGGAGAGGCGCTGTTGCGCGAGGGTCCTGATGTGCTCATCGAGGGTTTGCAGTGCAGTCGGAAAGATCGGTCTCCCTACCGACCAACGAGCCGCGTGCAGGGTGAAGGCGACTGCTGGTCCTCCTCGGTACAAGCCGGAGGAGGCGGGATTAGCAGTTACGGGGTGCTCGGTCATCATGCGCAGCCACGGCTGAGCGGTGTCCCACTGACGGTTCTCCAGGTGCAGGAGGGCGATTCCCGCCGCACCTCTGCTCAAGTCCTGTCCCCAACGTGGCTGCGCGGCCAGCAGCGAGGTATCGGTCAATGCGATCACCGAACACCTCGGGCGCGCCAAGCCAAGGCGGCCTGGCGGGCCACGCGGCGGCAGGATGCCTCGCTCACTCGATCAACGCCGAGAACCCGGTTGTGGTGCATGTGCAGCAAGGACTCCAGCACCGCATCGGCGTCGATCTCAGCGGGCAACTGCTTGCGATAGGCGGCAATGGCAGCAGCTCGGACCTTCCACGCCTGAGTCAGCTCATCCGTCCAACCCGGCAGTTCGCGAAGGTTCTCGGCCAAGACCAAGCGGATCACACTCACCGTGTGGTGACGGTCCGCAGTTCCCGGCGCAGGACGGTCGAGCAGCCAGCGCAGAGCCCGTTCACGGCTGTCGAGGAAACCGTCCGCGATGGCGATCATGCCGACTGCGGCCAAGACGGCGGGAGCGACGACGGCGTCAGGCAGTTGCCGCAGTTGGCTGGAGACCGCAGTCGAGTCGGCGATGAACACCTCCTCGGCCGCTTCCATCGCCGGGCCGGGCCCGTAACGACCTGTCTCGGGCAAGTAGGTGTCCAGGACGAGGCGCGAGGCGAAGCCGTCGTGGCGGAGTTGCTGAGCCCACTCACCGACCGCAGCCACGGTTCGCAGGTGTTCTTCCCGGCTGGAGGTGCGCAGGCGCAGCCGCAGGTGGTCGTTCTCCTGCGGGCTGCGGTAGCGGATGTACCACGCTCGTGCTGCCGATCCGGTGGTTTTAAGGAGCTGTGGCAACCGGTGGGCGACGATCTCGTTCACTCGGTCGGTATGGGTGTAGAGCTTGGCGTACAGCCAGTCCGCCGTGCCGGGGAGATGCCCGTGGTCGCTGTTGGTCACGAGTGGCAAGGCTGCGACGTGCGGAGAGGGTGTCGGTGGTCGCATGGAGGCCAGTGGCACAGCGATCTCGTGGACGTGGCCGCCCGCCCAGCCGAGCAGGGTCTGGTCGGCGACTTCGACCAGGATCGCCTGCCCGTGGCGGGCCAGGTGGGTGCGGAGCACCTCGGCGTGCACCGGCTCATCCAGGGTGAGCCGCAACGAGCGGTCACCGTCGCGCAACTCCAACGTGCTGGGGCAGCGCAAGCGTTGCCGCCAGTGTTCGAGCGCCGTCCTCCACTGGTCGTTGTCGGTGGTCCTGGGCAAGTCGGTTGTGCCGAGGCGCCAGCGCGCTGGGCTGAGCACAGCGTGGCGGTAGCGCACCCTGGGTAGGAACGGCAGCCGGTCCGCATGCGGTCCCCAGTCGAACTCGTGCCACGCTGCGGTAAGCGCACGAGGCAGGTGGGCCAGGAACCGCGCCAGCGGTGGGGCCTGCTTGTCCAGCGCCAGCGCGTGGAACACCTGCGGTTCGACCACCTCGTTCCGCGACCGGCTGACCAGGTGGAGGCCGTGGTGGGTGGCGGTCACAGCGAGCTCGTCCAGGCTCACGACTGCGGCGTGGCTGCTCCCGCCGTGTTCGCCGAGCGGGAGCACGTGCGGCAGGTAGACCGGGACGCGCGACACGTTTTCGGCGTTCGGGAAGACCGGCCGGAACGAGAGCTGCACCGGTAGGGCACCCTCCACAGCGGTCGGCATGGTCGCGTACGTCGTACTCAGCTGGGAGCCGTCGATCACGCCGGTGAATCGGGAGGTGAACGTCCCAGCCGAGCGGCCTGGCGCCACGGTGAACGTGTAGTCGCCGCGCTGGAGCGCGTCCGGACCGGTGGCCTGTATGCGGGCGGCGAGTTCGACATGCGGCGGGATGCGGCGTTGCGCAGAGCTGCCTCCCACGGTCAGCGCGTCGATCATCTCGTCGGTGAGGACCACCTCGTCGGCGCGGTCGACGACCGCGTTCCAAGCCAACGTCAAGAGCATCTCGTGGCGTGGTGATCCCGAGTCCGGCGGCATGGGGTGCGGGCTACCGAGGTAGCCGGCTGGGAAGCCGAGCCCGGCATCCGGATCGACTACGTCGGTCAGCGGCACCGAGGTTCCGGTCCCGTAGCGAGCGCAGAACGCGGTGTAGTACTCGTGCCACACGGCCTGCCCAGTTGGCTGGTTGCTCAGCCGTACCAGGACGTCGGCGGCGCGCTCAATCTCGTTGACCACCTGTTCAGGCAGGGCTGTTCCGACGTCCAGGCGCAGGTCGAGTCCCAAGGGAACTCGCCCGGCTGAGGAGATCGTCCTCATGCGGCTGCTGAGTTTCGCCCGCATGGAGACCTGCGCTGCACGTGTGGCACCCGCCTGGTTGTGCCGAACGAGTTCGGAGTGGATCGCTTCCAGCTCACGCAGCACGGGTGCAGTCTCGGGCAGGGTGTCAGCTCGTGCTCCCCTCAGGCGGCGAACCAAGTGCTCCAGTGGATCAGTGATCGTCATCGGGGCGCGTAGGCACGTGATGAGCAATCCTTTGTGGACCAGCGCGACTAGAGTGTCGTTGACCACGGTGGGATCGGCCTGTGGGAAGGCGGTGAGCACCGTGGTGACGAGTTCGCCAAAGCTGATCGGCTTGGAGGCGGCCTCACGGACCACGTCGACGACACGGGTGCGGCGGATGCTGGTCTTGGCAGGCCCATGCGGTGCTTCCAACCGAAGACCGCGTTCGGCGGCGAGATCGGTGAACACCACGTCCAGGCGCTTCACCAGCTCGGGTCGCGCTTCGAGCTGGTCGATCACGTCGGCCAGCCAGCTTGTGTCGACGCGCGCGATCACGCGGTGAGCGCCTCCCCAACGCGTCTGCACGCCGCTGGACGACGCGTCGAGCAGCGCGACCGGTGCCACGCCTGCGAACAGCCCGAACGGCGTGTGCCGGCTGACCGCGCGCAGCAAATATCGAACCGTAGCCAGGGTGGCGCGGCGCACCTGCTTGCTCGTAGCGGCGGGGTTCTCGCGTAAACCTTGAACCCGCGTTGCCAGCCCAGGACTGGCGGCACCGATTGCCTCGGCCAAGTCCGGTCGTGACCAGATTTCACTCAGCCACGATTTGCACATCTCGGTGTCGACCAGGTTGGGCCACCGCGACGGCACCTCGTGCAACGGGATCGCCGCCGCGCGCAGCAGGCCAACCCCTTGGTTCCGGTAGAGCGGAGTTGTGTTCGAAGTGGGCATTTGGCCCTCCAAGGCGGCGGTCGGACCGGGCAACCCGTGCCCAGCCCGACCGCGACGACTCAACTCATGCGTTGCTGATGCAGGACGAGGCGCAGGTCGGGTCGCACCCGTCGTCGGTCGCGCACCTGCCGACGCCGGCGGGCAACGCGTCGGTGGACACCCGCAGGTCCAAGTCGAACTCGGGGTCCAGGTTCGCCGCGCCGGTCACCGCGGTGTCGATCGGGGGGACGAGAGCCAGTGCCGTCATCATGTGCTCCAAAGGTTGTGCGGATGTGGAAATCGGTGTGACGGCTCACGGATGACCGGACCGTCATTTCTTGGTGAGCGGGGGGCTTGCGGATCGGAGCGTGGACGCGCCGCGTCGAGGTCGACGCGTCCACGCTCATGTGGCCCTCGGCAGGGCGACGGGCGACCGCCGGCCAGCTGCCGCGTGCCGGCCGTTCGCGGTCGTGGGAGGCCCGTCAGCTACCGGCTGCGTTGGGCGGTGGTCCACGCCGCGCATGTTGATCTCCGTATTCGACGCCAGTCGGAGCGCCGCCAACGGTGACCTGCGTTTCAGACATCGGGGTTCTCCTCGTTGAACCAGCGGGATTGCTGCGAAGCAGTCGGCGGCCACAGCCGCGCGTGGAGGTCGACCGGCACCAAGTCAGCGAGCCGGACGCCTGCAGCGATCACCCGATGCGCCGCGTCGTGGAACGGAGGGCACGGCCACGACCGGGCTGAGCAGACAGAGCAGGAGGACTGCTGGCCGGCGGTCGGCAGGTGAGCGGTGAGGTCGTCGATGGCCGTTGCGACACGGCCGGCGGGGCTGTCGGTCGCCACGACGACTGCGACGACACCGCGTGTCCCGTCCATGCCTCACGCGGCCACGTCATGGCCAGTGAGCGCCTGGTAGACCGGCAGCCGCCGCCGACCGCTCAACAGATCGGTCACCAGGTCGTCGTAGCCGATGCACAGTTCGCCCAGCCGGTGCAGCACCAGCTTCGCCGGATCGCGTGCGGCCGGGTCGTCGTCCTCGGCCAACAGCCGGGACCACGCCCACAGTGCGGCCAGCCGGTCGACCAACTGCCCGAGACTTTCGGTGTGCAGTAGCCGCGCGCCGGACTCGCCGAACTGCCCGGTCGCCCAGACGTCGATCTGCTCGGCGAGCCTCGATCGGGTGACGTCGTGGTCATGGAGAGCGCGGAGAGCTGCGGCGATCGCATGGTCATCGCTGCACGGGTCGCTGACGATCCGCTGAGCCTCGGTACGCGCCCAGTGCTCAGCTCCCAAGTACGCCCCCACGGCGAGCACCGGGTGATCGCCGTCGACCTCGCGGGGACTGCTGAAGGCCCGGATTACCAGCGAGGCGCGCGGGATGACGCCGGCAGCGTTCATCGTCCTGCCCTGCTCAAGCGGGGTCTCCGTCATGCCACCAACCGTGCCCGCTGTCAGCACCGATGCGGGCACCGGGAACGGAGGATGTCAAGGGGAGGATTCGGGGAGGGTTGCGATCCTCCCCTTCTGGGGAGCAGTACCCGTCAGATCACGGTGCGTGCCACGATGGCCCGGGTCACACTCGGGGAGGCTGGACCAGTGCCCAAGGCGAACGATCGGCTGCGGCAGGCGCGGGAACGCACCGCCTCGCCCACTCAGCCTGACGAGTGCCTGTCCCGGCAGGAACTTGCCGACCTGGTCAACGCCTACGTCTGGCACCACCACCAGCGCAAGGTGGAGTTGGACGCCAACTACATCGGCAAGCTCGAACGCGGCGACATCCGCTGGCCGAGCGCGCTCTACCGGGAGGCCCTGCGCGTCACCCTGGGTGCCTCCAGCGACGCCGCACTGGGCTTCAGCAATCGCCGTCGCACGGTGGTAAAGCTGGCGACCGTGGACCGAAAGCAGTTCCTGCGCACCGCCGCCCTCGGCGTCGGCTCCCTTGCGCTCGCCCCGGTCGCCGCCCTGCTGGAGGGCACCCAGCCCACCACGGCCCCCGCCCGTGTCGGCCAGACCGAGATCGAGCAGATCCACACCGCGGCACGCGTGTTCGCCGGGTGGGACCACACCTACGGCGGCGGCCTGGCCCGCGAAGCCGTCCTCGCCCAACTCCGCTTCTCCGCCGACCTGCTCGGCGCCAACTACCCCGCCAAGCTGCACGGCCCGCTGCACAGCGCCGTCGGCTACCTCGCCCACACCTGCGCCTTCATGGCCTTCGACGCCTACGCCCACGACGACGCCCGCCGCGTGTTCCAGTTCGCCTTGGCCTGCGCCGAGGAGGCCGAGGACTGGCACCTCCGCGCCAAGATCCTCTCCTCGATGGCCCGGCAAGCCATCTGGATCGGCAAGCCCGACGAGGGCCTGACGCTCACCGAGCACGCCCTCGTCCGCTCCGACCGGCTCACTGCCACCGAGCGGGCCATGCTCCACACCGCCCATGCCCGAGCGCTGGCCAAGATGGGCCGCGTCCGGGAGACGCTCGTCGCCGTCGGCACCGCCGACGACCACTTCACCCACAGCAACCCGGGCAACGACGCGTCGTGGATGCGGTACTACGACGCCGCACAGCACGCGGGCGACACCGGCCACGCCTTGTTCGACATCGCCGTCCAGGGCCGCTCCCCCGCCGAAGCCACCGCCCGGCTCTCCACGGCCGTGGCTGGGCACACCGCTGCCTATGCCCGCTCGCGCACCATCTCGCAGATCAAGCTGGCCTCGCTGACGATGGCCACCGGCGACCCGCGCGAGGCCGCGGTGATCGGCTCAGCGGCACTGGACGCCGCCGGAACCATCCGTTCCAACCGCGCCATGGACGACCTGCGGGAGTTGGCTCGCTACGGCCAGCGGCACCGGAGCATCCCCGCGGTTGAGGCCCTGCGGCACCGCATCACGACCTTGGTGGTGGCACGATGAGCAGCGACCACTCGTCCGTGCTGGCCGCTGCCTGCGCAGAGGTCGGCCTCGACCACACCGACGCCGAGCCGATCCGGCTGGGCGAGAACGCCATGTTCCGCCTGCCAGGCGGCGTCGTGGCGCGCATCGCCAGGCCCGGCCAGCTCGCCGCCGCCACTCGTGAGGTCCGCATCGCGCAGTGGCTTGCCGAGCACGAGATCCCGGCCGTCCGAGCGTTGAAGGACATCGCACAGCCGGTGCAGGCGGAGGGCAGGGCTGTGACCTTCTGGGAGGAGCTGCCTCCTCACCGACACGGCACTCCCGCTGAGGTCGCCACAGCGATCCGCCGGCTCCACGACCTCCCCGTCCCCACCGACCTGCCCATCGGCGACCTGGACCCGTTCGTCCGGCTCACCGAGCGCATCGACGCGGCCACCACGCTCACCGACGAAGACCGGACCTGGCTCCGCGAACACCTTGTGTCGCTCCAGACCCGCTACGCCAACCTGCCTCCTGGCCTGCCGCGCTGTGTCGTGCACGGCGATGCCTGGGTCGGCAACGTGGTGGCCACCGACGACGGACAGGTGGTGCTTCTCGACCTCGAACGCTGCTCCGTCGGCCCACCCGAGTGGGACCTCGTCAGCACCGCGATCAAGCACACCAGCTTCGACTGGATCACCGCAGAGAACTACCGCGACTTCTGCGACCGCTACGGCCACGACGTCACCACGTGGTCCGGCTTCGAACTGCTCCGCGACATCCGCGAACTGCGCATGGCGCTGTACGTCGCTCAGCGCGCAGCTGGGTACCCCGCGGCACACGAAGAGGCCAACCTACGCATTAGCTGCCTGCGAAAGAAGGCAGCTCGACCTTGGGCGTGGTCTCCCGTGACGTGAGCTTGCAATCAAGCCGGGTGCGTAACCATGTACCATATAAATCCAAAAATCAGGGCCATCAGCACCGCACCCGTTATCGCGCCGTTGCGAAAATACACGAACCGGTCCGGAGTTCTGACGGTTGTCGCATCCAGTGCCAACTTCGCAGCACTGCGCATCTCATCGACGTTGCCCTTGAGTTTAGAGGAGGTCGCCGTTAGCACATTCGCCGCCACATCAAGTCTCTGAAGGTAGTCTGGATTTTCCAGATTACTGGCAGCATACAGCAAATTCTCGATGCGATTAGCCGCCCTGTTCATTGACTCAACTGCCGATTCCAGCAGAGTGGCATGGTCCGGAAGGTTGACGAGAATCTTCGCAGAATCCGCCACAATGTGGGCATAATCAGGGAGAACTGACAGCTTCTCCGTTGACTCCAGTAGCATGGGAACATAGTCAGGCAGATTGTGCAGGCCACCAGAAGAGTCGACTAGCATCCACGCATAATCAGGCAGCGAGCGAAGCGAATACGACGACTCTTGCAGAGCCGGGATATAGTCCGGAAGAGTTTCAAGAACGCGAGCAGAGGAAGCCAAGGAAGCAATCGAATCGGAGTCAAGATATGGGCGATTGAAAGTTTCCTCGACGAGGATGCGAAGCAACTCAACGCTTTCGCCCGTAACATCCTCGACCTTTGCAATCGCATCCAGCAATACAGCCTTAGTCTCGCTCATTATTTCGGTCAGGCTTTTGCTGAGCAGTTCACCAAGCGCATCCTCGGTAAGCGACTTCAAATCTTTCGCCAGATTTCCTTCACGCTCCTTTTTCCAGCGCTCGAGTTCTTCTACGGAGTATTTCAACCCCGTCTGCTTGCCGTCCACCAAGCCGTGATGGTATGCACAAAGGAGGAGAAGGTTCGGAAAAGAGCGACGCTCGTCGTCGCTCATGCCGCCGTCATACCTGGGACCATTTTTGCTGGCCGCACGTATGTGCGCTATTTGCACCAGGAGTATGGGGGTGCCGTCGTCGGCCATTCTCACGACTTGCTTGTCGCACTTCGGCTCGTAACACCGCCCGAGACTGAGAGCAAACAGAGCCTTTTTGGTTGCCTCAAGATAATCGCGAGCCGCCACTTCACACCTTTCAAGATCATCTGTAGTCGTCCCGTCGCGCCCAGGGTCGGGGATTGGCGCGGACGCAGCGAGCATACGACCCCCCACCGACAATTCCGTTCAGTCGCCCTAACGCGGAATACATGCTTTATACATCTATCCAATTCCACCTGCTCGGGCCCATATCGTCCGATGGTCAGCAACTGGCAGCTACGACCTCAACATCATCTGCTTCAGTGCACATGCAGCTCAGCGCGTACGTCTCGGAGATAGACCCGGATCTCGAAGAGTCGGCTTTGGCGCGCGAGGCAGGAGGTCTGGACGTTTCAGTGCTGCAGTTGGTCGAGATGCTCCGAGGCTGCTCCGGTTCGAGACTTGCCACGTAGGAAGAGTTGCGCCGTGATCCTCGATCATGACGGCAGCACTGTGGGCGGCAGCAGCTTGCGCCGGTCGGTGGCTGAGCTGCCACCAGGTCGCCACTTCAAGCACCAGCGACATAAGCGCTGACAACAGTGCCGTAACCAGTGCTCCTGTGGTAACTCGCTTGCTCTGCAGCCCTATCCTGATCACATCGCGGGCGACCGCGCGGAGGTCAGCGGCCATGCCCGACCAGTACGGCGGTCCCAGTCGCCGTGGTGCCACAGCCGCCTTCTCGTAGGCATCGGCCGCCTCGGCGATAGCATTGGAACTCGGACCACTGAGAGATCTAGCCACGGCGATCAGCACGTCCTCCGTGGCATGGATGATGTCGCCGTCGTCGCTTGCAATGGATACGTCACCAGCCGCCACGCTTGCCGCTAAGTATTGCTGTGCGGCATCCACCACCTGGGTTGCTCTGAGCAGTACGACGTCTCGGTCACGGCGCGTCGCAAGGGACACGGTGGTCGAGTCGTTAACGCCGGCCCAGCGTGCGACGAGCATCGGCGCGGACAGGTCGTACGCGAGACTGCCACCGCCGAACCACACCCTGCCGTCGGCGGAGGTAGTGCTCCGGTCCGCGAACATCCCTACCCGGTAGCCAGTCAGCTCACCCGTCGAACTCCATCGAGCCTGCACCGAGACCAAGGGCACTTGTTCCAGTAGCGCGATGAACTCGCGAGCAGAGGCTGCTTCAGCAGCGGCGGCACGGACCGCCTTGCGCAGTGCGTCGCGGCTCGCACCTGGCCGTCTGGTCCGAGCCGCCTTCTCCACCTCCGCACGAGTCGGACGCACTGCCGCAGTCTTGTCCGATGGCGAGGTCCGGGTCAGGTCGAGGCGCTGCTCCACCTCCAGGCACCACTGCCGCCAGCGCGGCCAGTCGCGGTAGGTGCCAGCGACCGTGCCGTCACCGCGGACTAGGTTGATGGCGACGTGGACGTGGTCGTTGCCCTCCTTGCTCGGGCCGTGGTGCACCGCGGCCCAACGGCACCCGGCCCGGCCGTCGTCGGTCGGACCGAAGCCCATTCGGTCGATGGCCTCCTCTACCAGTTCGCGCCAACGTGTGTCGCCGAGCCGGCCATCCTGGCTGGGGATGGACAACACCAAGTGGTAGACGTGACCACCCTCCAGGTCCACCTCGTGCCCGGTCATCGGCGCGTCGATCTCACGGGCGAGGCGGGCTAGCCAGCCGCGGTGACGCTCGGCGAACGCGCCACCCTCCAGCCACTCCGGATCCCACGTCGCGACCAGGTGTGGGTCGGTGTGCTCGTTGCTCTTGCCGGGACCGAACAGGTAGCGCAGCAGACCGTAGGTGTCCTTGCCGTACTTGCCCTTCGCCGGAGCCTTCGCAATCACAGCTCGCGCTCACGTGACGAGTCGGCCGGGTCGATAGCCGCGAGCACGGCCCGGTGCTGCTCCAGCGTCGCGGTGAAGTAGGCCAGCGCGACGGGTAGCTCCGGTGGTAGGTCGCCGGTGCTGTTGGCGACGGTGGCCATCTGGTTGAGGTTGGTGCCGATGCGAATGAGCCGGGTTTCGACGGTGTCGAGTCGTTCAGCCCACCAGCGCTGCTCGCGCAAGCTCCAGCCGGTGGTCGAGTCGCGCAGCGCGGACTCCACCAGGTAGCGCAGGATCGACAGGCCCGCGACCGCCGCACGTGCGACGAGAGCTGTGTACGTCGTGACCGTAGTTCGGACGTGGATGCTGACGGCCGAGCCGCCCGTCACGCGACGCTGCCGCCGCGCCTTCCGTTGCGTCATCAGTTCCCCCGATGAGTAGCCGGGCGTGCCCCCTGCACGGCCGGGACGCCGACCGCAGCGCTTGGCTGCGGCATCGGAATCCGGTAACCGGATCCCTAACTTGCTGACCGCGGCAGTTGGTCGTCGTCGTGCTGCGAAGAGCGCACGAAGGGAGCGAAGGGAGCGGTGTCGCCGGTACTGCTCCCTTCGCTCCCTTGGGTGCTCCCTTCGTGCCTTGTCTGGCTAATCCGCCACACCCAGCCGCCACCGAAGTCGGCCTTCTCGGAGCGCACTCTGGCTCTGGTCTTGGCACGCTTCAGGGCGTCCTTGGAGAAGCCGGCCTGGTGCCCTTCGTCCAACAACTCCAGCACCGGCGCCTCACCACCGCGCTCCCTCAGGTAGTCGGTGAGCCACGCGGCAGCATCGGCGCGCTCGTCCCCGTCGTCGTACGCGGAGCGCTGGAGGAGGTCGACGACCGAAGCCGTCGAGTGCCCCTGCCAGACGATCCGACCGACCGCAGTCTCACCGCCGTCGTCGGCCATGACGGTGGCGGAGATGGTCCTGTAGGACAGCGACGGGACGCTGGACACGGACACCACGTTCGACTTGATGACCGACAGGACGAAGTTGTCCTCGTCCTCCGCAGCGCATCCCAAGGCGTGCCGGACAACCTGCGTGTAGGCCCCGGCTCCGCCGATGGCGTCGACCGGATCGACGCCCGCTGTCGCCTTCCGGAAGTGCCCGATGCCCAGGACGGTCGTGCCGGTCTGGTGCGCCAGGAGCCTCAACTTTTCCAGCTGCGGGCGCACGACGGAGTTGTCGTTGAGCTGTCCGGACAGGGACGAGTTGAGCGCGTCCAGCACGAGGAGAGCGGGCCTCCGCGCCTCGACGACCTCGCGCACTGCATCCAGGTCGAGGTTGACGATGAGCGGCGTGCCGTCGCGTGAATCGCCGTAGACGACGTCGACCAGGTGCAGCCGCTGCGGGTCTCCCCCAGCCGCGATGAGCCTGGCCTTGAGCGTGGATTCCGAGTCCTCCGTGATGGAGTAGAGGACGTGCTGCGGCTCGCCGGTGAAGTCGCCGTCGAGCTGTCCTGTGGTCAGTTTCGCCGCCAGGTCCGCGACGACCGTGCTCTTGCCGACGCCGGGTTTGCCGACCAGCAGGGCGACCTCGCCGACAGGTAGGTACTCCCGCCACGCGAACCGCGTATGCCTGATTTCGACCTCGTTCGCCGACCTCAACCGCAGGCGCCGGGTCGGTGGTTCCTCGTGCGCGCCAGGCGGAGTTTGTCCCCCGAACTCAGCCATGACGTCAGTCCTCAGCGGACAGTGTGCGCACGAGCGACGCCGTGATCACCATGATCCGGCCGCCGTACTTGGCCACCTTGGCGGGGAACTCGTCGCGCGCGACGAGCTCGTACGCCTTGCTACGGCTCATCCCGAACGCTGTCGCAGCGGTCGGAACGTCCACGGCCGGTGGCCACGTCGCCTTGATCTCCGCCAGGGTCGGACGTCGCTTGGCCTCGTGCCTACTCCCCACCGGACTCGCCCCCTTGCCGCTGCCGCTCGACCAAGCGAGCCAGGAAGGCGTGGTAGGCGGTGATGTTGCGGCCACGCGGCAACCGGTCGCCAGTCTCCCAACGGTGCACAGTGGACGCCGTTACTTCGCAGTCCTGAGCCGCCAGCGCCTGGCTCAGTCCAGCAGCGACACGTAGGTCGCGCGCATACCCAGTTGTGATCCACTCGCGCAGCTCCGCAACGCGGTCCGCGAGCGTCAATCCCCCCGTACTCATGCCGCCAAGATAGATCCTTTGCGTTGACATGTCACTGTCACAGCCATATCGTCACGAGGTGTAAGCGCTCATGAAGGGATGCGTATCGTTCTGTCGTGCCTCGCCTGCCGAAGAACTTCCGAATCGACTGGGTGTCGGTCGAGCCGGTGGAGTCCAGGGGATACCTGCCAGCCGGTCCCGACACCGCTGTGCCCGCTTTCTTCGATGCCCACATCCAACTCGGTGACCCGCCGGCGGCTGTGAGGATCGAGGTGCAGGTGACGGCGGATTCGGGACCGGCGATTGTCGAACTGAGCATCAGGTCGAACAGCCGGTCACCGATCACCACGTCCGTGCTGAGGCAGGTACTGGTCGACCAACTGCTGCGGGAAGCGATGAACGCAGCGGTGGTACCGGCTTCGGTTCGCGAGGAGTGGTTGGCGACGTTGCCGCCCGAACATCGCGAACGCGCCGTATCCACAGGTACGGCGCCGGTGCTGGACAGCCTCAGCCAAGCCGACCGGGACGCGCACACGGCGGCACAGATCTACACCGAGGCACTGGCAGCGGGCAGCAAGTCGCCCGCGGTCATGGTGGGGCACGCGATGAACCGCTCTCGCCCGCAGGTGGCGAGGTACATCCGCAGAGCTCGTGAGCTTGGCCTGTTGCCCCCTCTGGGTCCACCAGAGGGGGACCGATAACGAAGGAGCACCACCGCAGTGGGGGACCCGATCAAGAAGGTCGAGTTGAAGGACGGCACGACGAGGTACCGGTTCGTGATCGACATCGGGCGCGACCCGGCGACCGGCAAGCGTAGGCAGCTCACCAAAACCTACGGCACCAAGAAGGAAGCCCGCGCCGAGTACGCCAAGATCAAGCACCAGACCGACGAGGGCGCGTTCGTCGTGCCGGACAAGACGACCGTGTCGGACTGGTTGGACACGTGGCTGAAGTCCACGACGGTCGACGTCGAGAAGGCCACCGCCGCCAACTACGCCGACGCGCTGCTGCCGGTACGCGAGCGGCTCGGCGGCAAGCGGCTCCAAGCGGTCACCGAGGAAGACGTGGACGATCTGGTGAGCTGGATGCTCACCTCCGGCCGCAAGCGCGGCGGGAAGGTCGGCAGCGGGCTCGGCGTCCGGTCCGTCCAGCTCACGCTGGGCCGCTTCAGGTCATCGCTGAACGTGGCACTGCGGCGCAGGCTGGTCGTCCGCAACGTCGCCCAGTACACGCAGATCCCACGCGAAGCACGGCGCAAGGCGGCGGCTGCGGCGGCCCAGCGGGTGCCGTGGAGTGAGACGGAGGTGAGAGAGTTCCTCGCCTCGATCCGCGACCACCGGCTCCACGCGCCCGTGCTCCTGGCGCTGATCGGGATGCGGCCAGCCGAGGTGTGCGGGCTCAGGTGGAGCGCCGTCGACCTCGACGCCGGGACGCTGTCGGTCGAGCTGACCAGGACGCTGGTCGAGGGCGAAGTCGAGGAGAAGGGGCCCAAGTCGGAGAAGGGCAAGCGCAAGCTCCCGCTCCCCAAGCCCCTGCACGCGGCGCTCAAGGCGTTCAAGGCCCGGCAGGCCGCAGAGGCCATCAAAGCCGGTGAGCTGTACGAGCGGTCCGGGTTCGTGCTGGTCGACGAGCTGGGCCAGCCTTGGAAGACCGACCGGCTCCGGCGGGCCATCTACAAGCTGATGGCCGAGGCGAAGGTCAGGAAGGTCCGGCCCTACGACGCCCGCCACGCCTGCCTGACCTACCTGGCCACCTCGGGCGTCCCCGATGTGATCGTCAGCGCCTGGGCTGGCCACGCGGACCTCAGCTTCACCAAGCGGGTCTACATCCACCCCGACGTCGAGCACCTGCGCCAAGCGGCCGACCAGCTCGACGAACTCCTGGGCTGAAGCAAGCAGTACGAGCGTTCGTGAGAAATTGTGAGATAGCGCTGCCCTGAAACGGGTCAGGGCCTTGTCTCACCGAAGTGATCCAAGGCCCTGATCTGGGCTTACGCCCTCTATCGACCGTCGGGACGACAGGATTTGAACCTGCGACCCCTTGACCCCCAGTCAAGTGCGCTACCAAACTGCGCCACGTCCCGGCCACATCCCCGTTCCGGGGGTGCGCGCATAGCTTAGCGCACCCGACAACGACCCCCGTCACGGCCCCCCGTGTTCGCCGATCAAAGCGCTGAGCTGGGCGTTTGGCGGAGACCCGCCGGGGCGGGCCTCCGCGTTCCCCTCGGTCGACCTACCGCTCCCCCGAGCGTCGACGCCTGCCACTATGCGTTCGCCGCGTTGTGCGCACTACCGCCTGAAGTCGAGTCACCTGCGTCAACTTTCGACGGACCGGAGGGTAGGTCGGCTTCCAGCTCCCAGCTGCCGTCCGCCCGCGGCGTGGTGGTGAGGGTCCCGCCCACCAGGCGGATGCGTTCGGAGAGGCCGTGGAGGCCGCTGCCGCCCGGCTCGGCGGTCGACGGGTGGAGTGGCCGGCCGTTGACCACCGAGACCTTGACCCTTCCGTCCGCTTTCGACAGTCGCACCTGGACGGCCGCGCCGGGCGCGTGTTTGGTCACGTTGGTCAGGGCTTCCTGCACCACGCGGAATGCCGCGCGGCTGATGGACGGCGGCAGGTGGTCGACCTTGTCGTCCAAGCGGATGGTCAGGCCGGCGGCCCTTGCCCGGTCCACCAGGTGCGGTATGTCCTCGTGGCCCTGGGCCGGTTCCGTGTTGAGCAGGCCGAGGGCCGCTCGCATCTCCGCCAGCGCGTCCTTCGCCAGGCCGCGCAGCCGCCGCGCGGTCCGCCGCACCTCGGGCGAGTCCGTGGTCGCCGCCAGGGCCGCCGACTCCACCGCGATGAGCGTGGCGTGGTGGCCGACGGCGTCGTGGATCTCGCGCGCGATCCTCGCCCGTTCCGACGCCCGCGCGCCGGCCTCCCGCGCCTCCAGCTCCGCCTCCCGCGCCCGTGACGCCTCCGCGAGGCTCTCGGTCAGCTTCTGCCGGGTCGTGATGAGCGCGCCCAGCGCCGTGGGCGCCCCGGACATGAACAAGCTGAACGCGTACGTGAGCAGCACGCCGCCCACGGTCAGGTGCTGGGTCGCCACGACGACCGTCGCCGGGAACGCCGTGGTCACCGCCGCGCTCACGACCATGACCCGCACGGACGACGTCCGGCCGACGCGGTAGAGCGCCACGACGGTCGGCGGCCAGCCCAGGCCGCCCGCCAGCGCGGGCAGGCAGGCGAGCACCGCGGCGCACGGCCACCACCGGCGCACGGGCAGCAGCGCGCACGCCGCCAGCGCCGTCGGGATGGACCACGCGTACGGGGCGACGTCGGCCAGCAGCACCATCGCGGCGGGCACCGCGACGGCCAGCACCTCCAGCACGATCACCACGCGCCACCGACCTGGTGCGCCACCAGCGCCGCCTGCACGCGGTTCTCCACGCCGAGCTTCGTCAGCACGGTGGACACGTAACTCTTCACCGTCGCCTCGCTCAAGCCGAGGCCGGCCGCGATGGTGCTGTTCGACTGCCCGTTCGCGATCCGCGCCAGCACCTGCTTCTCCCGCGCGCTCAACGTGTTGAGCTGCGGGTTCTCCCGCAGCCGCCCCGCGGCGCGCAGCCTCGGCAGCAGGCGGGCGGTGATCCTCGGGTCCAGCACCGCGCCGCCCGCCGCCAGGTCGACGACGGCCCGGACCAGCGCCTCGGGTTCGGCGTCCTTGAGCAGGAAGCCCTGCGCGCCCAGTTCGAGCGCGGTCGCCACGTAGTCGTCGAGGTCGAACGTCGTCAGCACCGCCACGGCGGGCGGGTCGGTCCACGCCAGCAGCGCGCGCAGCGCCGACAGCCCGTCCATCCCCGGCATCTGGACGTCGACCAGCGCCACGTCGGGCCGCTGGCGGCGCACCGCCTCCAGCAGGGCCGCGCCGTCCGCCGCCTCCGCGACGACCCGCACGCGGCCGTCGGCCTCCAGCAGCACCCGCAGCCCCCGCCGCAGCAGCGCCTCGTCGTCCGCGAGGACCAATCGCACCGGCACGACGTCAGGCAACCGCATTCGGCCTGCCGGGGCAACCGATCACTTCTTCGGGCGCTTCTCCCGCACCCGGACCGAGATCCGCACGGGGCTCCCCTCGAAGCCGAACTCCTCGCGCAGCCTGCGCTCGATGAACCGCCGGTAGCCCGCCTCCAGGAAACCGGTGGTGAACAGGACGAACGTCGGCGGCCTCGTGCCCGCCTGGGTCGCGAACAGCACCTTGGGCTGCTTGCCGCCGCGCACCGGCGGCGGGGTGGCCTGGATGAGGTCGTTCAGCCAGGAGTTCAGCCGTCCGGTGGGCACGCGGGTGTCCCACGAGGTCAGGGCGGTGCGCAGGGCGGGCGCGAGCTTGCGCACGGCGCGCCCGGTGAGCGCGGAGATGTTGACCCGCTCGGCCCACGGCACGCGCACGAGGCCCCGCTCCAGCTCGCGCACCATCGCGTTGCGCCGGTCCTCGTCCACCAGGTCCCACTTGTTGAACGCCAGCACGCACGCCCGGCCCGACTCCACGACCATCGTCAGCACCCGCAGGTCCTGCTCGCTGATCGGCTCGGACGCGTCCAGCAGCACGATCGCCACCTCGGCGGACTCGATCGCGGCCTTGGTGCGCAGCGACGCGTAGTACTCGGCCCCGGACGCGAAGTTCACCCGCTTGCGCAGGCCGGCGGTGTCCACGAACCGCCACACCTCGTCGTCCAGCTCCACCAGCGAGTCCACCGGGTCCACGGTGGTGCCCGCGACCGCGTCGACGACCGAGCGCTCCTCCCCCGTCAGGCGGTTGAGCAGCGACGACTTGCCCACGTTCGGCCGGCCGACCAGGGCGACGCGCCGGGGACCGCCCGCGGTCGACGCGAACGTGTCGCGCGGGGTCTCGGGCAGCGCCGCGAGGATCTTGTCCAGCATGTCGCCGGACCCGCGCCCGTGCAGGCCGCTGACCGGGATCGGCTCGCCCAGGCCCAGCGACCACAGCGACGCGACCTCGGCCATGAGCCGCTCGTCGTCCACCTTGTTCGCCACCAGCAGCACGGGCCGCTTGGAGCGCCGCAGCACCTTCACGGCGGCCTCGTCGGTGGTGGTCGCGCCGACCGTCGCGTCGACCACGAACAGGATCGCGTCGGCGGTGGCGATGGCCAGCTCGGCCTGCGCGGCGACCGACGCCATCATGCCGGTGGCGTCGGGCTCCCAGCCGCCGGTGTCGACGACGGTGAACTTCCGGCCGTTCCACAGCGCGTCGTAGGCGACGCGGTCGCGGGTCACGCCCGGCACGTCCTGCACGACCGCCTCGCGACGGCCGATGATGCGGTTGACCAGCGTCGACTTGCCCACGTTCGGCCGGCCGACGACGGCCAGCACCGGCTGCGGGACGATCGCGACCTCGTCACCGTCGCCGGAACCGCCGTCGAACGCGGTCCAGTCGGACTCGTCCGCCCAGGTGCCGTCCAAGTCCGTCATCCTGCTTCTCCACTCACGCTTCGCTTGCTGTCGAGCTCGGCCACCAGCGTGGCCAAGCGGTCGCGGACCTGCTCGGTCGCCTTCTCCAGCGCCTGCCTGCCCTTGTCGCCGGGCACCTCGAACGGCTCGCCGACCAGCACGTCCACCACGGGCCGGAACCGGCGCCGGGCACCGGCGGGGCGCCGGGTGCCGCGGCACGCGACCGGCACCACGACCGCACCGGTCGAGCGGGCCAGCCACGCCGCGCCCTGCTGCGCCTGCGCCACGTCACCCGCGCCGCGCGTGCCCTCGGGGAACACGCCGACGACGCCGCCCGCGCGGAGCACCTTCTGAGCCGCCACCAGCGGCGCGCGGTCGGGCACGCCGCGCCGCACGGCGAGCTGGCCGATCCGCCGCAGGCCCCACCCGGCGGGGCCGCGGAACATCTCCTGCTTGATCAGGAACACCACCCGGCGCGGCAGGACGCCGAACAGGACGGGTCCGTCCACCATCGAGCTGTGGTTGGCGACCACCACGACCGGACCGGTGGGCGGCAGGTTGGACCGCCCGGCCACGCGCACCCGGAACGCCCACGCGAACGGGACGCGGGCGAACCACCGGCCGAAGTCCAGCAGCCAGGGCAGCGCGCCCTCGGGCAGCTGCCCGCTCACCCACCCACCGCCACCACGCGCAGCCCGCGCCGCTCGACCAGCTCCAGCAGGGCGGCGAGGGTGCCGGCGAGGTCGAGGGACGTGGTGTCCAGCTCGACGGCGTCCTCGGCGGGCCGCAGCGGCGACACGGCGCGCGTCGAGTCGTAGGCGTCGCGCCGCCGCACGTCCGCCAGCGTCGCGTCGACCGTGGCCGCGCGGCCGGAGTCGCTGTCCTGCTTGGCGCGCCGCTGCGCGCGGGCCTCCGCGTCGGCGGTCAGGTAGACCTTCAGCGCGGCGTCCGGCACGACGACCGTGCCGATGTCCCGGCCCTCGACGACGATGCCGCCCGCCTGCTCCAGGGCCGCGGCGATGATCGCGCGCTGGTGCGCCACCAGCAGCTCGCGCACCGACGGCACGGCCGACACCGGGGACACCGCGCAGGTCACCTCGGGGCCGCGGATGTCCGCGCCGACGTCCACGCCGGCCAGGGTCGTGGTCGAGTGCTCCGGGTCGTCGCCCTGCGCCAGCCCGGCGGCGCGGGCGACCGCGGCGACGCCCTCCGCGTCGGTCGGGTCGACGCCCGCGCGCAGCACGGCCAGCGTGACCGCGCGGTACATGGCGCCCGTGTCCAGGTAGCGCGCGCCGAGCGAGGCCGCCAGTCGGCGCGCGGCGGAGGACTTGCCGGTGCCGGACGGCCCGTCGAGGGCCACCACGCCACGCAGCTCACCGTGTGCCACCGGGGTTTCCTCCTCAACGCGACCGGACCGTCAACCTCCTATTGTGCCTGGTGTGGCCCATCACACCCGCACCAGGGCGCGGCGCGGAGCCCGGTCGGCCTCAGCCGGGCTCGGCCAGCAGCAGGCCGCTCCGCGGCTTGGGGGTGAAGTAGGTGCTCTTGCGCGGCATCCGACCGCCCGCCGCGTGCACCGACAGCACGTCGGCCACCGGGACGGGCGCGATGAGCAGCAGCGCGTCCGCGGCCGGCGGCGCGCCGCCGGTCACCGGCCGCACGTGCGGGCCCTCCGGGTCCAGGCCCAGCGCCGCCAGCAGGTCGGACTCGACGGACGCGTGGTCGACGCCGGTGGACGGCAGCGCCACGCGCAGCGCCCGCGCGCCGGACACCGCCACCACCACGCCGGGCGACGGCCGCGCGGACCCGTCGACGGCGTCCACCCGCAGCCCGCGCCCGCGCCACGCCGCCGCCAGCGCGTCCAGGGTCAGCCCGGTGCCGACCAGGGCGCGGTGGATCGGCCCGACGCGCAGGTCCGGTCCGGCCGCGACCAGCGCCAGCAGGCCGGTCAGCCCGGCCGCCGCCGCTGCCGCCACCCGGTGGTTGCCGTCCGCGACCATCAGCGGGTGCGCGCCGGCGGCGGCCAGCAGGGCGTCCTGGCGGTCGCCGGGGCCCACCAGCCACAGCTCGTGCCGCCGCCCGCCGGGGTCGACCACCGACACGGCGGGCTCCTCGTCCACCTCCGCCACGAGCCTGGTCAGCTCGGACGGCTCAACCTCGACGACGGCCCGCCCCGGCCACCCGGCGGCGTCGCCGACCACCCGCCGCCCCACGGCGTCGCCCGCCACCGGCCGCCCCACGGCGTCAGCGGGCTCCCGCCGCCCGGCGGCGTCGGCCGGCACCGGCACCAGCAACGCGGCGCTGGTCACGCAGCCCAGCCCGGCCAGCACGGCGGCGCGTTCGGCCACGACGTCCGGGTAGACCTCCTCGGTGTGCCCGACGGCCGCCGGGTCGACCAGGCACAGCAGGCCGTGCGCCGTGCCGTCCGGTCCGTCCACGCGGTAGGGCGCGACGACGTCCGACACCGGCCGGTACGCCGTGCGGCACAGGCGGGCCAGGTCGGCGCGCGCCCCCGGTAACGCGTCGAGCAGGCCCAGCCCGGCGGCGAGCGCGGCCGGCGTGCGGTGCGGGTGCTGGACCGCGAGCAGCGTGCCGTCGCGCGCGGCGGCCAGCGCCTCGACGACCCGCTCGGGCTCGGCGAACTCGTCCACGTCCGGCCCCGGCACCCCGTCGCGGACCACCCAGCCCCTGCGCACCGCCCGTACCCGATCAGTCATGCCGATTATCATGAACCCATGAACGTCGAGGTCACGCCCCTGCCAGGCATCGGCACCCGTCAGGACTTCATGATCCGCGCGGGTCGCCGCATCGGGGTCATCACCCACCGCGACGGCAAGTTCGAGCTGATCGTGTCCCGCAAGGACGACCCGGACGACTGCTCGGCCTCCATCGCGCTCAGCCCGGCCGAGGCGGGGACGCTGGCGGGCCTCCTCGGCGCGCCGCAGCTGGTGGCCCACCTGGAGGAGCAGCACCGCGACGTGGCGGGCATCTCGACCAGGCAGTTCCCCATCGTCCCCGGTTCCCGGTTCGACGGCCGCACGCTGGGCGAGACCGAGCTGCGCAGCCGCACCGGCGCGTCCATCGTGGCCGTGGTGCGCGCCGGCTCGGTGCACCCGTCGCCGCGCCCGGACTTCCTGTTCGAGGGCGGTGACCTCGTGGTCGTCGTCGGCACGGCGGACGGCTTGGCCAAGACGACAGAGATCCTGGGCGGCTGAGCCGTTGCACGACACAGCGATCGCCCTGGTCCAACTCGGCGCCGTGTTCTTCGGCCTCGGCCTGCTCGGCAAGATGGCGTGGCGGATCGGCATCTCGCCGATCCCGCTCTACCTGATCGGCGGCCTCGCCTTCGGGCAGGGCGGCCTGGTACCCCTGCACGGCATCGAGGACTTCTCGCACATCTCCAGCGAGATCGGCGTCATCCTCCTGCTGCTCCTGCTCGGCCTGGAGTACTCGGCCGCCGAGCTGATGACCGGCCTCAAGCGGTCCTGGACGGCCGGCCTGGTCGACATCGTCCTCAACGCCGCGCCCGGCGCGATCGCCGCGCTCGTCCTGGGCTGGGGCCCGGTGGGCGCGCTCGCGATGGCGGGCGTCACCTACATCTCGTCGTCCGGGATCATCGCCAAGGTGCTGGGCGACCTGGGCCGGCTGGGCAACCGGGAGACCCCGGTGGTGCTGTCGGTGCTGGTCTTCGAGGACCTCGCGATGGCGGTCTACCTGCCCATCCTGACCGCCGTGCTGGCGGGCGTGAGCTTCCTGGGCGGGCTGAGCGCGGTCGGCATCTCGCTGGCGGCGATCACCGTCGTGCTGGTCGTGGCGCTGAAGTTCGGCCGGTACGTGTCGGCCGTGGTGGACAGCCCCGACCCCGAGGTGTTCCTGCTCAAGCTGCTCGGTGCGGCGCTGCTGGTGGCGGGCGTCGCCTCGCAGTTGCAGGTGTCGGCGGCGGTGGGTGCGTTCCTGCTCGGCATCGCGATCTCCGGGTCCACCGCGGAGAACGCGACGCGGATGCTGGAACCGCTGCGGGACCTGTTCGCGGCGATGTTCTTCGTCGTGTTCGGGTTGAACACCGATCCCGCCTCCATCCCGCCCGTGCTGGGGTTGGCGGTCGCGCTCGCGGTGGCCACGACGCTGACCAAGGTGGCGACCGGGTGGTGGGCCGCGCGGCGGCAGGGCATCGGAAGGCTGGGCCGGGCGCGGGCGGGCGCGGCGCTGGTGGCGCGCGGCGAGTTCTCCATCGTCATCGCGAGCCTCACGGTGGCCTCCGGCGCGGTGGACGGGCAGCTGGCCGCCCTGGCCACGGCCTACGTGCTGCTGATGGCGGTGCTCGGGCCGGTCGCGGCGCGGGTCGTCGAACCGCTCGCGCGGCTGGTCCGCAAGCGCGGCGCGGAGCCCGTCGCGGCCTGAGCCGCGGTCGATCGGCCGCCGATGATCCTCCGTCACCGGGAAAAGCCACGTTCGGACGCTTGAGCACCGACGCCCCTCGGGGTTACACCTGAGTGCCGCCAACCCCGAGGGGGTCGTCATGCCCGAGGAAACCACCACCACGACCGGCCGCTACCTGGTGCTCTTAGAGGACAACTCGGCCGCCGCCGGCGCGCGCGAGATGAACCGCGTCGCCGGCATCAACGCCGCCGGCGCCGTCGAGTCGGTGACGCCCGCCGACCTGGAGGCGTCCGACGGGATCATCTTCCAGGACCTCGGCGTGGCCGTGGTCAACGCCGCGCCCGACCAGGTCAACCGCCTCGCGCGGGCGGTCGACGAGCCGGGCCCGATCTCCGTGGTCGAACCCGAGCGGATCGTGCGGGCGCTCGCCACGCCCGTGCAGGGCGAGACCGGTGCGGCGCAGGTCGACGAGAGCGTGTTCACCTGGGGCCTCCAGGCCGTCGGCGCCACGCTCAGCTCCGCGTCCGGCGCGGGCATCCGGCTCGCCGTCCTGGACACCGGCTTCACCGTCGACCACCCGGACTTCGCCGGCCGCACGGTGCTCACGAACTCGTTCATCAAGGGCGAGACCGTGGACGACGCGCACGGCCACGGCACGCACTGCATCGGGTCCGCGGCCGGTCCCCGCGAGCCCGCCTCCGGCGGTCCCGGCTACGGCGTCGCCTACGAGGCCGAGATCTACGCGGGCAAGGTGCTGTCCAACGCCGGTTTCGGCGACGACGGCGGCATCCTCAACGGCATCGCCTGGGCGGTCGCCAACGGCTGCGCCGTGGTGTCGATGTCGCTGGGCGCGGCGGTCAAGCCGGGCACGCCGCACTCGCAGATCTTCGAGCAGGCCGCGCAGCGCGCCCTGGCCAGGAACACGCTGATCATCGCGGCGGCGGGCAACGAGAGCCAACGGCCGGCCAAGGTCGCGCCGGTCGGCCACCCGGCCAACTGCCCGTCGATCATGTCCGTCGGCGCGATCGACGTCGACCGGGCCACCGCGCGCTTCTCGTGCGGCACGGTCGACACCGTCGGCCAGGTCGACGTGGCCGGGCCCGGCGTCGACGTGCACTCCTGCTGGAACGGCACGACGCCCGACACCAGGCACAAGCGCATCCAGGGCACCAGCATGGCGACACCGCACGTGGCGGGCATCGCGGCGCTGCTGGCCCAGCAGCACAACGCGCGCGGCTGGGAGCTGTGGGCGCGGCTGATGCAGTCCGCGCGCCGACTGGGGTTGCCTTCCACGGATGTCGGTGCAGGATTGGTGCAGGCACCCTGATCCCACCCGGAGGCGCCCGTGCACAAGGTCGTGGTCTCGGTCGCCGACGAGAACCTGTCCGACCTGCCCGCCGTCGTGACGGCGCTGCGGGCGGCCGGGCTGGTGGTGGACGACGTCCTGGAGGCGCTGGGCGTGGTCACGGGTTCGGCCGCCCCGGAGGCGGTCGGTTCGCTGCGGTCCGTGCCCGGGGTCTCCGACGTCGAGACCCAGCGCGTCGTGGGGCTCCCGCCGGGGTCGCCGACCGCGTGAAGCAGGTGGTTTGGCGGGGGCACTCGGGGTAACCGGTCCGTGAGACGAACCACTCCCCGAGGAGGTCGAACGATGAATGCCCTGCTCGCCGTGCAATCGGCGCAGGCTCAAGGCATCGGTGAGGCGACCGGCGACGCCTTGCGGTCCGTGGTGACGTTCCTGCCGAAACTCGTCGGTTTCCTCGTCGTGCTGCTCATCGGGTGGATCGTCGCCCGCCTGCTGCGCACGGCCGTCCACAAGGTGCTGGACCGCGTGCACTTCGACCGCGCGGTGCAGCGCGGCGGCATCGGCGCGGCCATGGCGCGGTCGAAGTTCGACGCGTCCGGGCTCGTCGCCCAGATCGTGTACTACGGCATCCTGCTGATCGCGCTCCAGATCGCGTTCGGGCTGTTCGGGTCGAACCCGGTGAGCAACCTGCTCACCGAGATCGTGGCCTGGCTGCCGCGGGCGATCGTCGCCATCGTCATCGTGGTCGTGGCCACGGCCATCGCGAGCGCGGTGCGAGACCTCGTGGGACGTGCGCTCGGGGGCCTGTCCTACGGTCGCACGGTCGCGAACGTGGTGTCCTGGTTCATCATCGGTCTGGGCGTCATCGCCGCGCTCAACCAGATCGGTGTCGCCACCGCGGTCACCCTGCCGATCCTGATCACCATCCTCGCCACCGCGGGCGGTATCGCCGTCGTCGGCGTCGGCGGTGGCCTGGTGCGGCCGATGCAGCAGCGCTGGGAGGGCTGGCTGTCGCGCGCGGAGGACGAGGTGCCGCAGGCGAAGGCCCAGGCCGAGGCGTACCAGCGCGGCCGTGAGGACGTGCGGCGCACCCAGGAGGCGCCCACACAGCACGTGCGCCCGGTGTCCGAGACGCCCGCGCACGCCGCCACCATGCCAACTCCGCCGGTCGGGAACCCGGTTCAGCCCCAACCGAACCCCGGCCAACGTCCGCCGCAGTAGGGCGGTCGTCGAGGGAGGCGGTGGCCCGCCCGGAGCCGCCGCCTCCCTCCTTCACGCCTCCAGCGCCGGCACGTCGGCGTCGCGCGCCAGGGCGCACACGGCCGCGAGCCTGAGCGTCGTCCAGTCCGCGCGCGGCCACTCGACCACCGGCGGCAGGCTCCAGCCGTGCGCCGCCGCCTCGTCCAGCACGCCCTTGGCGTAACCCGCCAGGAGGACGACCGCCGCGGCCGTCGGCGCGCCGTACGCGAGGATGTCGCGCACCGCCGCCGAGTGCTGGTCCACCGCCGCGAGCACACCCACGGGCAGTACCGCCGCCATTCCCACTTCGCCACCGAGCCGGTCCAGGAACCGGCGGGCGGACATGTCCCGCCATCCGCTCACAAGCCCGACACCCTACGCTGTGCGGGGCGCTCGACCCACCATCGAACAAGTGTTCTATGATTCGCGCCCGGGTCGAGCCGGATGCGCAGAGAGGACGAGAACGTGCAGGCGGACACGCTCGTGGAGCAGGAAGACCAGGTGGACGCCGTGGCGCCCGCCGCACCCGTGCAGCAGGGCGAGGCCCCTGCCGCGACCCAGCCGGAGGAGAAGCCTGCCGCGCCGCAGCAGCAGGAGGAAGCGCCCCCGGCCAAGCCGGCGAAGACCCGTGCGCCCAAGAGCACGGCCAAGAAGACGCGGACGGTCGAGCTGACGCTGACCGTCACCGGCACCGCCGACGGCGAGTGGCAGGCCGACCTGGTGCACGGCACCAAGCGGGTCGTGCAGGGCCTGTCCATCTCCGCCGCCGCCGTGTCCAAGGCGGCCAAGGAGCTGCACGAGGACATCGCCGGCGGCATCGACGAGGTCATCGAGGCCGCGCGGGCCCAGCACCGCACCCGCATGGAGGAGCTGGAGGCCGAGCTGGCGAAGGTCAAGGCCGCGCTGGCGGAACTCAGCGAGTGACCCGACGGGGCCGCCACCGGGTGACGGGGCGGCCCCGCCCGTCACCTCGACGGGTCCAGCACCAGCTTCCCGGTCGTCCGGCGGGACCGCAGCTCCTCGTGCGCGCGCCGCACCTCGGACAGCCCGTACTCGCCGCCCGCGACGGCCCGCAGCTCACCCGCCACCACCAGCTCGAACAGCTCCGCCATCGCCCGGTGCACGACCCGGCCCGGCAGCTTGAACGCGTGCGGCAGCCACATCCCCGAGACGGCGGTGGAGTGCCGCATCAGCGCCCCGAGGTCGACCGGCGACGGCTGCTCCCGGCTGGCCATCCCGTAGAACGCGAGCCGCCCGAACGGCGCGAGCGCCGCCACGCTCTGGTCGGTCACCGCGCCGCCGGTCATGTCCAGCACGACGTCGACGGGCCGCCCGTCGTTGGCCTCCCGCAGGGCCGCGGTCATGTCCGCCGAGGTCGAGTCGACGGCGACGTCCGCGCCGAGGTCGAGCGCCAGCTCCCGCTTCGCGGCGCTGCTGGCGGTGGCGATGACCCGGCCCGCGCCCCACTTCTTCGCCAGCTGCACGGCGATCGTGCCGACCCCGCCCGCGGCGGCGTGGACGACGACGCTCTCCCCCGGCTCCAAGTGCGTGTTCCGGCGCAGCAGCACCCACGCCGTCGCGCCCTGGATGACCATGCTCAGCGCGGTCAGGTCGTCCACGCCGTCCGGCACGTCGAACGCGGTCGCCTCGGGCACGACGGCCTTCTGGGCGTAGCCGCCGGAGTTGGCCAGGGCGACCACGCGCCGCCCCTCCGGGGTGCGGCCGACGACCTCGCCGCCGGGCACCATCGGCAGGCTCATCCGGGCGAGGTAGGAGTTCTCCGCCTGGTGCGTGTCGGCGTAGTTCAGCCCGGCCCGGTCGACCTCCACGAGCAGTTCGCCGGGGCCCGCCACCGGGTCGGGCAGCTCGACCTCGGTCAGCACCTCGGGTCCGCCGAATTCGGTGATCTGGATCGCGCGCAACGGGTTCAACCTTCCTGGGAGGGGTCGCGCAGGGCCACGGGCGCACCGCCGTCCGCGCGGGGACCGGGCGGGTTGGGGAACCTGAACGGCTCGCTGGGCCGCCCCGCCTGCACGTACCAGCATTCCCCGGTTCCGCCGGCGCGCAACACGGCGAGGTAGGCGTCCACCACCTCGGCCACGGTCAGGACCGGCATCCCGGAGGTCCGGAGTACCGACTCGAACCCGGCGATGATCGCGGTGTCGGCGAACGACGGGCACACCGCGTTGACCCTGACGCCGTCGGCCGCCAGCACCGGGCCCAGCGCGCGCACCAGGGCCACGACGGCGGCCTTGTTGGCGCCGTAGACGGGGTCGAGAGGCATCGCCATCAGCCCCGCCATGCTCGCCGTCGCGATGATGTGGCCGCCGCGCTTCCTCAGTTCCGGCAGGGCCGCGTGCACGCCGTACACGACACCGTCGAGGTTCACGCCCATCACGGCGCGGTAGCGCTCGGCGTCGAAGTCGTCGCCCAGGCCGAACCCCGTGGCGACCCCGGCGTTGAGCACGGCGACGTCCAGGCCGCCGCAGGCCCGCACCGCCTCCGCCACGGCCGCCTCGCTGTCGCGCGGGTCGCGCACGTCGCAGGGCACGAACAGGCCGCCGACCGCGTCCGCGACGGCCTCGCCCCCGGCGGTGTCGACGTCGGCGACGACGACTCGCGCGCCGAGCCCGGCGAGCTTCCGAGCGACCCCCGCGCCGATGCCGTTCGCGCCCCCGGTCACCAGGACGACCCTGTCCTCGAACTCCAGCCCCACCGCAAGCCCTTCCTCGACCGCTGGCGCGCATTCCGACCAGTCGGTATGGTCGTCCCGCCCGGTGGTGGCGTCAAGCCGCACCGGCAGCGCCCACCGCCCGGCTTTCCGAGGAGGACTTCGTGACCGACGCACGGGTGGCCATCGTCACGGGAGCCGCGCGCGGCATCGGCGCGGCCGTGGCGACGCGGCTGGCGCGGGACGGCCTGTCCGTCGCCCTGCTGGACCTGGACGAGCGCTCCTGCGCGGACGTGGTCGAGCGGATCGTGGCCGCCGGCGGCCGGGCGGTCGCGGTGAGCTCGGACGTCAGCGACGCCGCGGCGGTCGACGCGGCCGTGCGGCGGGTCGTCGCCGAGCTGGGCCCGCCGACCGTGTTGGTGAACAACGCGGGCATCCTGCGCGACAACCTGCTGTTCAAGATGACCGAGGACGACTGGGACGCGGTCATGGGCGTGCACCTGCGCGGCGCGTTCCTGATGAGCCGGGCGGTGCAGGGGTTCCAGACGGAGGCCGGGTGGGGCCGCATCGTCAACCTGTCCAGCACGAGCGCGCTGGGCAACCGGGGGCAGGCGAACTACTCGGCGGCCAAGGCGGGGTTGCAGGGCTTCACGAAGACCCTGGCGATCGAGCTGGGCAAGTTCGGCGTGACGGTGAACGCCATCGCGCCCGGTTTCATCGCGACCGACATGACCGCGGCGACCGCCGCGCGCGTGGGCGTGGACTTCGAGGACTTCAAGAAGGGCGTCGCGGCGACGATCCCGGTCGGGCGCATCGGCACGCCGGAGGACGTGGCGCACACGGCGTCGTTCCTCGTGAGCGAGGGCGCGGGGTACGTCTCCGGCCAGGTCGTCTACGTCGCCGGCGGGCCGAAGGACTAGGTCGTGCGGACCTTCGCGAACCTCGACGAGCTGGCGGCGGCGGTGGGCGAGCACCTGGGCCACGGCTCCTGGCACGAGGTGACGCAGGCGGAGGTCGACCTGTTCGCCGACGCCACCGGCGACCACCAGTGGATCCACGTCGACCGGGAACGGGCGGCGGCCGGGCCCTTCGGTGCACCGGTGGCGCACGGCTACCTCACGCTGTCCCTGATCCCCCTGCTGGTCCGCGACATCTACACCGTTCGCGGGTTGACGATGGGCGTGAACTACGGGCTGAACAGGGTCCGCTTCCCCAGCCCGGTGACCGTGGGGTCCCGGATCCGGGCGGGGGCGGAACTGGTCGGGGTCACCGACGTGGCGCGGGGGAAGCACGCGGTGGTCAAGGTGGTCGTGGACATCGAGCACCACCCCAAACCCGCGTGCGTGGCCGAAACGGTGGTGCTGCTCGTCCCGTGACCCGTTCGCGGCGGACGCGCACGACCTCCCGGCTCAGGCACGACTCCGCCCGGTCGGGGACGGGGACGGGAGCGGGAGGGGTCAGGCTCGGAGGGAGGACAGCAGCAGGTCCGCGTAGTGGCGGCCGATCTGCTTGGCCGACAGGGTGCCCGAGGCGTGGTACCAGGCGCCCAGGTGGTGGACCGCGCCGAAGAAGTAGTGCACCGTCAGGTCGGCCGGCACGTCCGTCCGGAACACGCCCGCGGCCTGCCCCTCCTCCACCAGGGACCGGAACCGCTCGTGGTAGCGCCGGCGTTCCGCGCGCATCGCCAGGCGCTGGGACTCCGCCAGCTGGTCCGCCGAGCGGAAGTAGACCTTGGCCTGGTCGAAGTTCTCCACCGACGTCACGACGACGTCCAGCGCGGCGGCGTGCAGGCGGTCCGCGACGGGGGCCGGGCCGGACGCGAAGCGGTCCAGCCGTTCGGTCTGCATCCGCAGCAGGCTCCCGTAGATCTCGTGCAGCAGGTCGTCCTTGGAGCCGAAGTAGTGGTACATCGCGCCCTTCGTGACGCCGGCCAGGTCGACGATCTCCTGCACCGCCACGCGGTCGAAGCCCTTGTCGGCGAACAGCCTCGTGGCGGCCTCGATCAGGCGCTCCGGCACGGTACCCATGCGGAGCAGCTTAAACGTCATTGGAACAACGCGATCGGTCGAACGACCAGCTCCCGCGACGCCGGGCGCCACGCCTGCACGCGGCCCAGGCAGGTCGCGTCGAACGGGCCTTCGCCCACGCCCGAGTCGAGGTCGTCGGACCGGCACTCGATCCGCACGCGCACGTCGTCCGCGCCCACCGCCGAGGTGAGGACGGCCGTTCCCGCGCCGACCACCACAGCGCCCTATCGACAGCCACGGATCTCCTTCACCGCTTCCGACAGCGCGATCAGGAGCCTCATGGGCAGCCACCGATCTCGACGACCATCCTCTCGAACAGCTCGCGCGACGGCAGCCACGTCCCGGTATCACCGACGCCGCTGGTCGGCACCGGCAGCCAGTGCTGGGACACCAGCTCGCCAAGCCGCCCACCCGCCAGGGTGAACGCGAGCAGCTCGGGCACGGTCTCGTGCTGCGCCTCCGGGTAGAGCAGCACGCGTTCCCGGTGCGGCTGCCCGGTGCGGTCGAGCCGGCTCAGCTGGTGGACGAGGTAGTCGAGCCGAGCACACCGGTTCACGGGGCCGATCAGTCGTGTGTCGTGCGCCGAGCGAGCCGGGTCATCGGATCGATCAGCTGCCGATGGTCGCCCCGCCGTCCACCACGAACGTCGCGCCGGTGGTGTAGCCGCCCGCGGCCGAGGCGAGGAACACCACGGCCGCGGCGAGCTCCTCCGGGTCGCCCACGCGGCCGATCGGCAGCCGGGCGATGTGCGCGTCCAGGTAGCCGTCCGGGTACTGGTCGGTCATCTCGGACGCGAAGTAGCCGGGCGCGAGCGCGTTGACCCGGATGCCCTTGCGGCCCGTCCACTGCTGTGCCAGGTCCCGCGTCAGGCCGAGGAGGGCCGCCTTCGACGCCGAGTACGCGGCCTGCGGCAGGCCGCCCGACACGAGGCCGAGCACGCTGGAGACGTTGACGATCGACCCGCCACCGGTCATCACGGCGGCGGCGGCCTGCGCCATCCAGTACGCGCCGTTGAGGTTCACGTCGACGACGCCGCGGAACTGCTCGGGCGTCTCGCGGGTCGCCGGGACGGCCGACGCGACACCCGCGTTGTTCACCAGCACACCGACGCGGCCGAAGCCGGCGGCGGCCCGCGCCACCTCGTGGCAGTCCTCGGGTCGCGCCACGTCGGCCCGCACGACCAGCGCCCGCCTGCCCGCCGCCTCGACCAGCGCGGCCGTGTCCCGGAGCCGTTCGACGCGCCGCGCGGCGAGCACGACGTCGGCGCCCGCCTCGGCCAGGCCCTTGGCGAACGCGACACCGAGGCCGGACGACGCCCCGGTGACGATCGCGACCTGGCCGTCGAGGCGGAACTTGTCGAGGATTCCCATTGTGGGCACGGCCTTTCGCTCGTCCTGGGCGCTGGTTCGGGGGCGCTCGTTCCGGGTGCTGGTTCCCGATGCTGGGTTCGGGTGCGCCGCACGCCTCACATCGTCCGTTCCGACGCCTTCGCGTGCCTCGCACCGGTCCCGGCGCGTCCCTCGCGGGTACGCTTCCGTACTAAGCGGTTGCTTAGAACCTGCGCGTGCCCAGCCTGCGTTAGGCTCGCCGCCGCTGTCAAGGAGGCACCCCGATGACCGCCGCGGACGAGTCCGGGCCGCTGGAACGGACGTGGCGCGACGTCACCCCGCCCGCCGCACGCCGGATGCTGGCCGCGGCCACCGCAGCCTTCGCCGAGCGCGGGTACCACGCCACCACGACACGGGACATCGCCGCGCGGGCGGGCATGAGCCCGGCGGCGGTCTACATCCACTACCGGTCGAAGGAGGAGCTGCTGTTCCATATCTCCCGGATCGGCCACGCCGCCTCGCTCGACCTCCTCACCTCCGTGACCGGCGAGGACCCGGTCGAGCGGATGTCGGCGGCCGTCGCGGCGTTCGCCTCGTGGCACGCCGAGCACCACACGACGGCCCGGGTCGTGCAGTACGAGCTGGGCGCCCTCACGCCTGACCACCTGGCGGAGGTCGGCGCGCTGCGGCGGCGGATCGAGGCCACCGTGCGGGGGATGCTGGAGGACGGCGTCGCGACGGGGGCGTTCGAGGTGCCCGACGTGCGCGGGGCGACCCTCGCGGTGCTGTCCCTGTGCGTCGACGTGGCCCGCTGGTACCGGCCGGGTGGGCGTCGCACGCCGGCTGCTGTCGGGGCGCTCCACGCCGACCTCGTGCGGCGGATGCTGGGCGCTTGACGCCTCCGCCGGCGGCTTCGGGTGGACCTGCCCGCTCGGTCTTGCCGTTGCCGTGCTTGCTGTTGCCGTGCCTCGCCGTTGCCGTTCAGCTCTGGCGTTGCTGTCAGCTCTGCCGTTGGGCCTTGCCGTCCAGGGCGGTGACGATCTCGGTCGCCAGGTGTCGCACCGACGCGGCGTCCAGGTCGCGGATGCGCTGCGCGGCCACCTCCACCGCGTCCGCACCCCTGGTGACCTTGACCTTCACCGAGCCGTGCCGGTGCCTGAGCCACACCAGGACCGCGCCCGCCACGACGGTCAGCGGGCCGTCCGGCGCCAGCTCGACCTCCACCGCCTCGACGACCGGTCCGAGGGATTCCCCCGCGGGCGGGCGCTGCCGCAACCGGACCAGGCCGCGCAGGTCCGGCTCCCGCGACAGCGTGCGGTGCAGGCTGCGTAACTCGTCCGTGCCGGCGGGTCCGTCGACGGTGAACACCAGGTCCATGTGATCGCCTCTCGGCTCTCGGCGGGTTTCGGGGCGGCGGCGTCCGGTGACGGCGGAGTTCCGGGTGCGGGTCGTGGGGCTTCGTTCGGCGGGCCCCTGGGTGCGTTCGGCGCGGTGAGCCGCCGAACCAGGCGCGGTGATCCGCCGAACCAGGATAGGGAGCCGGCACCGCGCGGAAAAGGCGCGGAAAGGCGAAGGGCCCTCCGGCGGTTCACCGGAAGGCCCTTCGAGCGCGCGCCGCTACCGGACCTGCTTCTTGCCCCAGAAGCCGGCGGCCAGGCTGACGCCGACGGCGGCCAGCACGACCTGCACGATGATCTCGATCCAGTCGATGCCGGGGGTGTCCTCGACTCCGAGCGCTCGGGCCACGAACGTGCCCAGGAAAGCCGCCACGATGCCGACCACGATGGTCAGCCAGACGGGGATGGCCTGCTTGCCCGGCGCCACGAGCCTGCCGAGGAACCCGATGATGAGACCCACGATCAGAGCGCTGATCACACCGCCGATGCCCACGATGCCTCCTGCGGGGTTAGTCGCCTTCGAAGAAGTCCCCGACCTCGCCGAGGGCCTCGCCGATAATCATCCCACCGAACACGCCGGCCGCAGCGCCTGCGACGAGCCCGCCCACGCCGATTCCCCCGCCGTGGTGACCCCCGTGGTGGTTACCGTGATGCCCGCCGTGCAGGCCGTGACCGTGCGAAGATCGCCGCCCGGCCACCTGGTCCAGCCACTGGTGGAGGACCCGGCCCAGCCCGTGCGGATCACCTCATCGTGGGACATGGCGAAGTGCCCGAACGTGTCACCGCCCTGCCGGAACAACCCACTGCGGCGGCCCGCCTCCAGCACCACGTGCAGGTGGTGGGGGTCGGTGACGAAGCGGACGAGTCGGGTCCACTGTGGACCGGCGTGCGACCCGCGCCCTCCGAGGGTGGGCCTCGGCCCTTGGCCCCGAGTGCGGGCAGCCTTCAGCTTGGCGTCTGCCCGCGCCCTGCCCGCTCTCCTCCCGCCGCGCCGCTCCTTACTCTCACGGCAACGAAATCCGCGCCGGAAAAGTGCCGCGAGATCCGCGATCTCCGTTCAGTTCGCCCGATCGAGCGATCAAGGGACCGTTCGATGGGCCACCAACGGCGGGGATCAGCGTCGGCGGACCAGCTTCACCAAGCCCTTGAAGGTCTCCTCCAACCCCGACGAGAAGGGGTTGTCGTTGACCAGGTAGGTCCACGTCGTGTTCGGCCGCTGCACGCCCGCCGCCGCCAGGTGCGCCCCCTCCTCGTCGATCTTCACCTTGGCGAACGTCTCCTCCGCCTCGTCCCACGCGTCGGGCACGATCTTGTGGTACGCCGGGATCGCCTCGCGGTGGAACTCGTCCAGCGGGTTCTGCCTCGCCAGCGCCCGCAGGTGGATGCCCTCGCGCAGGTCGGTCAGGAACGTCAGGTGGTCGCTCCACCGCTGGTCGAGGTGGTGCAGCGCGATCAGGCGCGCCGCCCTCACCTTGACCTCCGTCGGGATGTCGGACAGCTCCTCGGCGCGCTCCGGCCGGCGTCGGGACAGCTCCTCCCACGCCGCGTCGGTCAGCAGGAGCTTGTCGCGGTGCTCCAACATCAGGGTGCGCTGGTGCTCGATGAGCTTGTTGTACCGCCACGTGTTGCGGTGGATCTCCAGCTGCACGCCCTCGGCCACGCGCTGCGCGTGCTCGACCGTGTGCAGCGTCCCGGAGTCGGTGACGCGCCCGTCCTCGGCCACCTCGGTGGGCTCGTCGTGGTCCGGCACGTACTGCGCCACGAGGTCGTCCTGGAGCGACGAGAAGAACACCGAACCACCGGGGTCGCCCTGGCGGCCCGCCCGGCCGCGCAGCTGGTCGTCCAGGCGCGACGACGAGTGCCGCCCGGTGCCGATGACGTAGAGCCCGCCGAGTTCCGCGATCCGCTCGCGGTCGGTGGACTCGTGGCCGCCGAGGCGGATGTCGGTGCCTCGGCCCGCCATCTGGGTGGACACGGTGATGCGCTGGTACGACCCGGCGTCCGCGATGATGGCCGCTTCCTCCGCGTCGTTCTTCGCGTTGAGGACGACGCACTCCAGGCCCGCCTGGGCGAGCTTGCGGGACAGCCGCTCGGACTCGGCGACGTCGAGGGTGCCGACCAGGATGGGCCGCCCGGTCTCGTGGACCTTCTTGATCTCCTCGACGATGGCGGCTTCCTTCAGCTCCAGCGTGGTGTAGAGCCGGGGCGCCTCGTCCTCCCGGACGCACTCCACGTTGGCCGGGATGACGAGGACTTCCAGCTGGTAGAAGTCGCGCAGCTGCTCGGCCACCGCGACCGCCGTGCCGGTCATGCCGCACACCGTCGGGTAGCGGCTGAGCAGCGCCTGGACGGTGATGGAGTCGAGCACCTCGCCGGAGTCGGTGGTCTGCACGGCCTCCTTGGCCTCGACCGCCGCCTGGAGGCCGTCCGGCCAGCGCTGGAGCTTGGCGATGCGCCCGCGCGTGTCGTTGATCAGGTGCACCTTGCCGTCGCGGACGATGTAGTCGACGTCGCGGTGCAGCAGCACCTGCGCGTGCAGCGCCACGTTGACCTTGCTCAGCGTCGTGGACACGTGCTCGTCGGAGTACAGGTCGATGCCGCCGAGGGCGCGCTCGACCAGCTCCGAGCCCGCGCCGGTGAGGTAGACGTTGCGCTCCTCGTCGTCGACCTCGAAGTGCAGGTCGCGGCGGAGGCGCTTGACCAGGTCGGCCAGCGCCGGGTCGACGGCGGGGCCCGCGGTGGAGCCGGCCAGCACGAGCGGCACGCGCGCCTCGTCCACCAGGACCGAGTCGGCCTCGTCGACCAGGGCCACGCGCGGCGGCGGGACGATCCGGTCGGCCTCGTCCACGGCCAGCCGGTCGCGCAGCACGTCGAACCCGATCTCCGACACCGACGCGTAGGTGACCTCGGCCTCGTACGCGGCGCGGCGCTCCTCGGGCTTGCTGCTCTGGCTGAGCCAGCCGACGGACACGCCGAGCAGCTCGTACAGCGGGCCCATCCACTCGGCGTCGCGCTGGGCCAGGTAGTCGTTGACCGACACCACGTGGACCTGGTCGCCGCGCAGCGCGAACCCGGCGGCGGCGATGGCGCCCGACAGGGTCTTGCCCTCACCGGTGGCCATCTCGACCACGTGGCCCTCCAGCAGGCCGAGCGCGCCGAGGATCTGCACGTCGAACGGCCGCAGGCCGAGCGCCCGGTCGGCGGCCTCGCGGCCCAGGGCGCAGACCTCCACCAGTTCGGGTCGCCCGAACTCGGACTTCTCCCGGAGGGCGGCCGCCGCCGCGGTGAGTTCCGCGTCGCTGAGGGCGCCCACGCGGTCCGACTGCTCGTTCACCTCGGCGAGCAGCTTGCGGTACGGCGAGAGGTCGGCGGAGCCGGGCTTCTGCGCGAAGCGGCGCAGCTGCTGCTTGAACCGTCCCAGGAGAGTCGTCACGGCACGGCAACGTACGGCACGGGCCCAACGTTCCGCACGTCACCCGGTTGACTTTTCACGGTGGGGCGGAACCCGGTCCGGGCCGCCCGCCTGAGCCGGGGCGCCGACCGGCACCGGCGTTGACCAGCGCTGATGCCCTGGGGCGGTGGTTGACCTGCGACGACTCCGGCGGGAGCGGGGGTCGCGCGGGCGGCGGGGGTGCGCTGCGGGCTCACGCGGTCGGGTCACGCCGAAGCCCCGCGGCGGGGCGCGGGCGCGTGGCGGGGTGCCGTTCCCTGCGGAGTGGCGGCCGGCACCGGGCAGCGGTGGGCCGGGTGCGGGCCCGGCCCGCTCCGGGTGCTACAGGGCGGGCGCGCGCAGGGGTGCGTTCTCCACCGCGTCGGCCTGGCGGGGCAGTCTCGTGGTGCGGCCGAGTCGTGCCGCCACCGCCTGTTCGGTCAGCGCGCGGATCTCCGCCAGGATGTCCAGGTGCTCCTGGGAGGGGGGCGGCCCCACCAGGTTCGAGTGGTTGAACGCGGTGCGTTCGGCGCGGTGCGCCAGGTTCTGGATGCGTCGGATGAGGTCCGACTCCCGGTCGATGGGCTTAGAGCGCCGTTGCTCAGTCACCCCGGAAGCGTTCACCTCACGCCGGGTGAAGGTAAATCACCTGGGAGTGCGAACTTCGCTGGGTCAGGGCGGGTACCCCGGCCGGTCGGGGCCGAAACGCACCCATCGTGCGAACCCGCCGCGACCTGCGAGCGAGGTCCGGTGCCGGACCGGTGCCGACGCCCCCCGCGAGCGCCGCGGACGGTGCCCGCCGAGGCCGGCGCAGCCCCCGATCGACCGGTTGGCCGTGACCCATACCGGTGACGGCACGGGTTCCGGCCAACGGTGACCGGCTGTGGCTCAGGTAATCCCTGCGGGGGTAGCTCGACCCGGTCTCCGCCCTGTCGGTGGTCGCGCCGGCGCGAAGCGCGGCCGGAACGCCATCGGAACCGCCGGCCAGGAACCGCCGGCCGGGGCCCGCAGCCGAGGCCCCGGCCGAAGACCTGCGGCTGAGGACCGTCATCCCAGGACCTTCAGCAGCCGCAGCGCCAGGTGCACCTCCAGCGCGCGGTCCGGCGACTGCCAGTCGTCGCCGAGCAGGCCGGCCACGCGGTCCAGGCGCTGCACCACGGTGTTCACGTGGACGTGCAGCGCGTCCTTCGTCCGGCCCAGGTGCCGGCCGCACGCGAAGTACGCGGTGACCGTCCGCACCAGCTCGGTGCCCCGGCTCGCGTCGTAGTCCAGCAGCGGGCCGAGGGTGGCGCGCACGTACCCGCCGAGGTCGGCCCGGTCACCGAGCAGCACGCCGACGAAGCCCAGGTCCGCCAGGGTGCCGCCGGTGCCGCGCCGGTCGAGCAGCAGCAGCGCGCGCAGGCAGCGGACGGCTTCCGCGTGCGCGGCGGCGACCTCGCGCGGCCCGGCCGCGGGTCCGCCCGCGCCCACCGTCACCGGCGTGCCCGCCGCCTGGCCCAGCACCCGTGCCGCCTCCGCCGCCGCGCCCGCGAGGTCGTCGCCGGGCAACACCAGCACCACGTGCTCGCCGTGCGCGCCGGCCAGGCCGCGGCCGGTGGACGCGTGGTGCGCGGCGGCGGCGAGCAGCCGGTCGCGCGGGCCGTCGGCGACCAGCACCACGTGCCGCGCGGCCAGGTCCACCCCGATCCGGCGGGCGCGGGCGTGCAGCGCCACCGCGTCCGGGTCGGGCGTCGTGAGCAGGTCGGTGATCAGCTCGCCGCGCACCTTGTGCTCCGCCTCGGCGACCGTGCGGCGCAGCAGCAACAGCAGCGCGGTGACCACCGAGGCGCGTTCGAACAGCCTGCGGTCGGCGTCGGCGAGGTCGCGCCTGCCGGTCAGCGCGATGCTGCCGAGCAGCTCGGGGCCGGCGAGCACGGCGCACACCCAGGCGCCGTCCTGCGGGACGGCCCGGCCGCTCGCGCGCGACGCGGTGACCGCCGACCGGGGCGCGAGCGCTTGCGCCCCGCCTGTGCGGGCCAGTTCCGCGCCTTCGCGGTCGTGCACGACGATCCCGCCGCCGAGCACCTCCGCCACCGCCGCCGCGACCTCGGGCACGTCCGCGCCGCGCAGCACCAGGTCGGTGAGCCGGTCGTGCGCGTCCTCGGCGCGGCGCATGGCCTCGTTGTGCGCGCGGATCGTCTCGCCCGCCGCGCGGGTCTCCTCCAGCAGGTGGGCGGTGTCGAGCGCGATCGCCGCGTGGTCGGCCAGCGACGACAGCAGCGCCACCTCGTCGGGCGGGAAGCGGCGGGGCGAGCGGTTCGCCGCGTACAGCACGCCGATGACGCGCCTGCCCAGCTTCAGCGGCACGCCGAGGATGGCGACCAGGCCCTCGTCGCGGACGGCGGAGTCGATGGCCGGGGTGTGGTGGAACCGGTCGTCGGCGGCGTAGTCGGCCGTCACGTAGGGCTGGGCGGTCTGCGCGACCAACCCGCCCAGCCCCTCGCCCAGGCCGAGCCGGAGCCGCTGGAACTCCAGCGAGACCGAACCGTCGGTGACCCTCATGTAGGTGCCGCGCTCGTCGGGCTGGTTCATGCTCAGGTACGCGGTGTCCGCGCCGAGCAGCAGCCGGGCGCGGCGCACGATGGACCGCAGGACGCCGTCCGGGTCGCGCACGCCCGCGAGGTCGCTCGCCGTGTCGAACAGGGCCTCCAGCTCGGCTTCCCGGCGGCGGTGCGCGGTGAGGGTGCGGCGGATGCGCAGCGCCCGCTCGGTGGCGCGGCCGAGCCGGTCCAGGTCCCCGCCGCCGACGCCCGCCGCGCGCGCCGCGGGGAGCACCCGCGCGAGCCGCTCGCTGCTCGCGTCGGCCGCGAGCAGGTCCAGCAGCTCCAGCAGGTGCTCCGCCGCGTCGGCCTCGGTCATGGCGTCATGCTGACACCGCGGTGTGCTCGCCGTCGGCCCGGTCCAGCGAGCTGCCCCTGGTCTCGCGGGCGGCGAGGACCGCGACGACCGTCAGCACGCACATCGCGACCACGTACAGCACGATCGGGAACGGGCCGCCGAAGTCCCGCAGCAGCGCGGTCGCGACGATCGGGGCCAGCGCGCCCGCCGCGATCGACGCGAGCTGGTAGCCGATGGACGCGCCCGAGTAGCGGACCTCCGTGCCGAACAGCTCCGCGAAGAACGCCGCCTGCGGACCGTACATCGCGCCGTGCAGCACCAGGCCGACGGTGACGGCCAGCGTGATCGCGCCGAACGACCTGGTGTCCAGCAGCAGGAAGAACGGGTACATCCACGCGCCCATGCCGACCGCGCCGAGCACGTAGGTGGCGCGGCGGCCGATGCGGTCCGAGAGCGCGCCCCACAGGGGGATCGCGAGCAGGTGCGCGGCCGACGCGATGAGCACCGCGTTGAGCCCGGTGGAGCGGGGCAGGCCGAGCGACGTCGAGAGGTAGACCAGGATGAACGCGGTGATCACGTAGTAGGACACGTTCTCCGCCATGCGGGCGCCCATCGCGATCAGCACCTCGCGCCAGTGGTCGCGCAGCACGGCCACGACCGGCGGCTTCCGCCTGACCTGGGCTGCTGCCTCCGCCTTCGCCCGCGCCGCGAGGAAGATCGGCGACTCCGACACGCTCAGCCGGACCCACAGGCCCACCACCACGAGCACGCCGGACAGCAGGAACGGCACCCGCCAGCCCCACGACAGGAACGCCGCCTCGCTCTGCGCCGACGCCAGCACCGCCAGCACCGCGGTCGCCAGCAGGTTGCCCATCGGCGCGCCCGCCTGCGGCCACGACGCCCAGAACCCGCGCCGGGCCGCGGTGCCGTGCTCGGAGACGATGAGCACCGCGCCGCCCCACTCGCCGCCCAGCGCGAACCCCTGCACCAGGCGCAGGAACGTCAGCAGCAGCGGCGCGGCGACGCCGATCGCGGCGTGGGTGGGCAGCAGCCCCATCGCGAACGTCGCGCCGCCCATCAGGAGCAGGCTGAGCACCAACAGCTTCTTGCGGCCCAGCTTGTCGCCGTAGTGGCCGAACACCAGGCCGCCGAGCGGGCGGGCGAGGAAGCCGATGGCGTAGGTGAGGAACGCGAGCAGCGTGCCGGTGAGCGGGTCCGAGTCGGGGAAGAACAGCTTGTTGAACACCAGCGCGGCGGCCGAGCCGTAGAGGAAGAAGTCGTACCACTCCACGGTGGTGCCGACGAGGCCGGCTACGACGACCTTGGTGAAGCTCTGCCGGGGCGCAGCGGCGTTGGTCATGGCGGGTCACCACTTCATCGGGGACGTGTTGCGGGGCAGGGGTTCTCGGCGACGGGACCGGCCTACTGGGCGGTCCAGCCGCCGTCGATCGGCAACGTGGACCCGGTGACGTGGCGCGCCTGGTCGCCGCACAGCCAGCGGACCAGTTCGGCGACCTCGTGCGGTTCCACCAGTCGCTTGACGGCGTGCCGGGCGAGCAGGACGTCGGTGAGCACGCGCCGCGGGTCGATGCCGTGCGCCCGCGCCTGGTCCTCGATCTGGTTCTCCACCAACGGGGTGCGGACGTAGCCGGGGCTGACGCAGTTGCTGGTGACGCCGTGCTCCGCGCCTTCCAGCGCGATGACCTTGCTCAGCCCTTCGAGCCCGTGCTTGGCCGCGACGTAGGCGGACTTGAAGGCGCTCGCGCGCGTGCCGTGCACGCTGGAGATGTTGACGACCCGGCCCCACCCCCGCCCGTACATGTGCGGCAGGACGTGCCGGGCGAGCCGGAACGGCGCGGTGACCATGACCCGTTGGAGGAGTTCGAACTTCTCCGGCGGGAACTCGTGCACCGGGGCGACGTGCTGGAGGCCGGCGTTGTTGACGAGGATGTCGACGGCGGCGGGCAGCGAGGTCGCGGCGTCGTCCCGCGCGAGGTCCACGACGTGGGCCGTGCCGCCGACGTCGTCGGCCGCCGCCAGGACCGCCTCGGCGCGGTCGACCAGGTGGACGCGGGCGCCCGCGGCGGCCAGCGCCGCGGCGCACGCCCGCCCGATGCCGCTGCCCGCCCCGGTGACCAGGGCGGTGCGACCGGCCAGCTCGCCGCTGTGACCGGGGACACTGTTCATGGCCGTTCACGCTAGGGCGGGAGCCGGGTCACCGCCCATGTCGGCGCGCTACACAACCTGCGGGTTCGCGATGTGTTTAGCCAACAGTTAGCAACCCACGCCGGCAATCCGCCAATACCGAGTGAAGTGGACTGCGGATCGTGAGTAGGCTGCTTTGGCCCGATCGGGGGACGAACCAGACTGTGGGGGTTACCAAGTGTCACTCACGCCGATCTACGACGACCTGCTGCGCGAGTTCGAAGGCATCATCGAGGCCAGCGCCGACATCGAGGCCGGGGACATCGAGGCCCACGACGCCAGGACCGGGGACCTGAGGGCCCACGACGCCGGGGCCGCGCCCGCCGAGACCGGGGACTGACCCGGGGGCCGGCGACGGCGGCGTGCGTGGGCTCGGTCGGGGGGAGCCCACCCGCGAACGCGTCGACGACGGCCTTCGCGCGGCCCGCCGCGCGCCCGTCGAGCCACCCGCCGCGCGCCACGTCGGTGGAGGCCGGTCGCGCGCGCTGCCCGGACGTGCCGGGCAGCACACCGCCGAGGACCGCTACTTCGGCTGCGCCAACAGGTCCGACGGCACCGGCTCGTCCTTCTCCAGCGCGCCGAACAGGCGCAGGGCGTTGGCGCGGTCCCACTGCACGACCGAGCCCGCGCCCGCCACGGTGGGCGTGCCGCCCACCGGCACCGTCACGTTGTCGACACCGCCGCCCATGCCGAACGCCATGCCGGCCAGGTTGTGCAGGTGGTCGTCGTCGTCCACGGAGATCGAGTCGGTCGCCGCGAACAGCAGCGGGAACGCGCGGAACGGGTTGATCAGCGTGCCGACGCTGGTCGCCCGGTCGGACAGCGCCGACAGGAACTCCCGCTGGTTCTGCACGCGCTGGAGGTCGGCCGACGCGAACGCCCGCGTGCGGACGAAGCCGAGCGCCTGCGCGCCGTCCAGCTCCTGGGGGCACCCCGGCTGGAGGTCCAGGCCCGCGAGCGGGTCGTTCATGGGCTCCTTGATGCACATGTCGACGCCGCCCACGGCGTCCACGATGCCCGCGAAGCCGCCGAACCCGATCTCCATGTAGTGGTCGATCCGCAGGCCCGTCGCGCCCTCGACGGTCTGCACCAGCAGCGGCGCGCCGCCGAACGCGAACGCCGCGTTGATCTTGTTCTTGCCGTTGCCCGGAATGTCGACGTAGGAGTCGCGCGGCACGCTCACCAGGGTCGACTTCCCGGAGCCGTCCGGGATGTGCAGGATCATGATGGTGTCCGTGCGGCGACCGCCCGCGTCACCGGTGGCCAGCGCGGCCTTCTGCTCCTCGGACAGGTCGTCCCGCGCGTCCGACCCGACCAGCAGCCAGTTCGTGCCCGGCGTGTCCGCCGGGCGGCCCTGGTAGTCCGGCAGCGCGTCGATGCGGCGCAGCGACGAGTCGACGTAGATCCACAGGGCGATCGCGAACGCCAGCAGCAGCACGAGGACGACCGCGATGATCCGGCCGATCCTGGGCTTGCGGCGCCCTGGCGCCGGCCGGTGGCCGCCCCGCTGTTGGTAACCCTGGTGGTAGCCGGCGCTCATGTCCGCGACCCCGATCCCGTCTTGTTGGCCTGCTGCTCGCACACATAAGGACGCGGTGTGCGACGAGAGGTTGCCAGACTAGTGCTCGGGCGGCAGCACGAGCGTCCGCAGGAGGTGGTCCAGGGACGCCTCCGGGTCGTCGGTCAGGCCGGTGTGCGCGGGCGAGGTCTGGATGATGGTGCTGCGCGGCGCGGTCAGCCAGCGGAACCGCTTGCCGGGCGGCGTCCTGGACACCGGCCCGGCCTGCGGGTCGCCGTCGCAGGACACCCCGAGGTGCGCCAGGTTCGCCGCCAGCAGGTCGACGTCGACGAACGGGTCCAGCGCGCGCAGGCGCCGCTCGTCGACGTGCACGCGGGCGCCGAGGAAGTCCAGCGGCGCGCAGTAGACGAGCACCCCGACGTTGACGAACTCGCCCCGTTCCTGCCTGGGCACCGCGCGCAGCAGCGCGTACTCAAACACGTGCGGCACGGGTCTCCTCCAGTGCGTCGACCCAGGCGCGCGGCCGGGCGAGACGGGTCGCGAAGAACTGCTCGTAGGCCGCGCGGACCCGGTCCGGTGTGTCGAAGGACTCGTCACGGGCGAGCCACTCGTCGGGCACCAGCGCCAGGATCCCGCGCACCCGCTCCGGGGTCACCAGGGCGGACAGCTCGGCGTCCACGTCGGCCAGCGGGCCCGCGAACGGCAGCATCAGGTGGTCGGCCGCGTCGAACCGGTAGGTCGGGGCCGGGAAGCGGTCGGGCCGCCAGGAGTGGTGGAAGTACAGCGACGCGCCGTGGTCGATCAGCCACAGCTCGCGGTGCCACAGCAGGGTGTTGGGGTTGCGCCAGCTGCGGTCCACGTTGAGCGTGAGCGCGTCCAGCCACAGCAGGCGAGCCGCGGTCTCCGGCGACGGCGGGCGCACCGCGGGGTTGTAGTCGAACGAGCCGGGCAGGTAGTCCAGGCCCAGGTTGACGCCGCCGCTGGCGCGCAGCAGCTCCTGCACCTCCTGGTCGGGCTCGGACCGCGCCAGCTCCGGGTCGAGGTCGACCAGGACGATCTCCGGCACCCGGAAGCCCAGCGCGCGGGCCAGCTCGCCGACCACGATCTCGGCGACCAGCGCCTTGACGCCCTGGCCCGCGCCCCGGAACTTCAGGACGTACATGCCGAGGTCGTCGGCCTCCACCAGGCCCGGCAGGGAGCCACCCTCCCGGAAGGGCGTGACGTAGCGGGTGGCCGCGACCGCGCGCAGCCCGTTCGTGGGTTTCACGCCGGGCATCATCGCCGGTCGCGGCCGGTCGCCGTCAACGGGTTGCCCGCCGGCCCTCGCGCGGCGGCCGGCGGGGTCGCGCGGGTCACCACCGACGGGCCGCTCGCGGGCCGCGGTGGTGCTCCGTCACGCGGTCGCCCGCGTGAGCGCCTTCAGGTAGCCGTGGCGGTGGCCGGCGGCGTTCGGGTGGAAGGAGTCGCCGACCGGGAACGTCAGGTCGTGGATCCACGGGTCGTCGGAGCACACGCCGTGCCCCTCGAACTCGTCCCGGACGTCGGCGTAGGCGAACCCGGCCGCCTCGGCGCGGTCCCGCAGGACCTCCGAGATCCGGTCGGAGGCCCCGTTCAGCGCCTCCCGCCTGGCTTTGCTCATCCCGCACCGGCCGTCGGTGTCGAACAGGTGCGGGTAGCCCAGCACGACCACCCGCGCGGACGTCCGCTCGCGCACCGACCGGTACAGGGCGTCGAGGCGCCGGGGCAACTCGTCCTCGATGAACTCCTCGGCGGTGTCGACCCGGCGGAGGCACTTCTCCTCACTCCGCAGCACGCACGTGGTCAGCACGTCGCTGAAGCCGGCGTCGTTGCCGCCCACCGTCACCGTGACCAGCGAGGTCTCCCCCGTGATCCGCTCCGCCTGCCGCGCCACGTCGCCGGTGGTCGCCCCGGAACAGGCCGCGAACTCCAGCTCCAGGCGGTGCGTCGCGGCGTACAGCTCGGGGTAGGCGTTGCGATCCCGTCCGCACGACGCCCGGTCCGCGCCGACGCCCGCCGCGTACGAGTCGCCCAGTGCGACGTACTCGGGCGCGGCGGGCGCGGGCGCCGGGGTCAGGGCCGCCACCAACAGTGCTGCCATCAGGTTCATGCAGCACAGTTACCACTGTGGACGGTGGGACGCCCGGAAAGTGCCCCTATAGAGCGACGCACACGGGGATCGGCGCGGGGAACGTGCTCGTGTGCTTGAGCTTCCCGGTCGCCTGGTCCACCGCGAACGTGGTCACCGTGTTCGAGTTCTGGTTGGACGCGAACAGCAGCTTCCCGGTGGGGTCGAGGGTGATGTGCCGGGGGAAGTCGCCGCCCACCGGCACCGCCTCCAGCAGCCGCAGCGCCGCGCCGTCCTCCTCCACCGCGAACACCGCCACGCTGTCGTGGCCCCGGTTGGACAGGTAGACGAACCGGCCGTCCGCCGACACCACGACCTCGGCCGGGTAGTTGCGCGGCGTGGTGGGCGCGCCGGCGGGCAGCGTGCCGTACTTGCGGCCGGGCGTGAGCGCGCCGCGCGCGTAGGCCGCGACCACGATCGTGGAGTCCAGCTCGTTCGCGATGTAGGCGAATCGCCCGGACGGGTGGAACGCGAGGTGGCGCGGCCCCGCGCCGGGGTGCAGCCGGGCCGCCGAGACGCGGGTCAGCCGGCCGCCGTCGAGCCGGTAGCCGAACACGGCGTCCGCGCCGAGGTCCACGGCGAGCACGAACTCACCCGCCGGGTCGACCACGACCTGGTGCGCGTGCGGGCCCTCCTGCCGGTCCGGGTCCGGGCCGGAGCCCTGGTGCCGCACCAGGTCCGTGCGCGCGCCGAGGCCGCCGTCGGCGCGCACGGGGTGCACCGACACGCTGCCCGAGCTGTAGTTCGCGGCCAGCACGTGCCCGCGGTGCAGCACGAGGTGGCACGGGTCGGCTCCCCCGGTGCTCTGCGTGTTGATCACCTTCGGCACGCCGTCCGCGCCCACGTCCAGCGCCGTGACGGTGCCCCGCGACTGCTCGTTGACCGCGTAGACCCGCCGGCCCGCGCTGATCACGAACGACGGGTTGGGCACGCCCTTCACCACGCCGGTCGACCGCAGCCGGCCGGTGGCGGCGTCGTAGGAGGCCAGCCCGATGCCGGCGCCACCGCCCGCCCAGGTGGTGTAGGTGCCCAGATAGACGCGGACCTCCGCGCGTGCCTCGGCGACACCTTCGGTCATCAGCAACCCCGCTCCAACGCCCACGGCCCCCAGGAACCGTCGCCTGTCCACTGTCACGCCAGACCTCCGCTCCACCGAGCCCGCAGCGATTCCCACAGTGGACTAGACCACTCCGGCAGGGCAATAGGTGCAATGAAGATTGCGTCTAGTGCAACGGGTCGGCCTCCTGGAGACGAGCCAATTCGACCAGGGGATCGTACGAGGGCTCGGGGTACCGCGGGGCCAGCTCCTGCAACGTCTCGAGGAGCACGTTGGCGACCGCCCAGTTGCGGTACCACTTGCGGTCCGCCGGGATCGCGAACCAGGGCGCGGCCTGCGTCGAGCACTTCACCAGGGCGTCCTGGTAGGCCGCCGAGTACTGGGAGAACTTCGCCCGCGCGGCCAGGTCGGCGGGGTCGTACTTCCACCGCTTGGCCGGGTTCTCCAGGCGCGCGACCAGGCGCTGCCGCTGCCGCTCCGGCGAGATGTGCAGGAAGCACTTGACGACCGTCACCCCGCTCTCGGCCAGCTCCGCCTCGAACTCGTTGATCAACCGGTAGCGGCGGCGCCACTCGGCGGCGGGCACCAGGCGGTCCACCCGCGCGACCAGCACGTCCTCGTAGTGGGAACGGTCGAACACGCCGATCCGGCCCGGCTCCGGCAGCCTGCGCCGGACGCGCCACAGGAAGTCGTGCCGCAGCTCGGCGCGGGTCGGCTTCTTGAACGACGCGACGTGCAGGCCCTGCGGGTTCAGCGGGCCCGCGACGTGCCGGATCGTGCCGCCCTTGCCCGAGGTGTCGACGCCCTGGAGCACCAGCAGCACGCTCCGCCGCCCGCCGCCCGCGCCCTCGGCGTAGAGGGCCTCCTGGAGCCGGTCGAGCCGCGCGCCGACCTCGACCGCGTCCCGCGCGGCGGCCGACTTCGACCTCGGCCCCACGGGCGTGGCGGCGGGGTCGAGCGCGGTGACGTCGAACGTGCCCGGCACGACGCGGAAGGCGTCGCGGACCGACGGGGACCGCGCGGACTTCTTCGCCATCGTCGGACTCTAACCGCGGGATCTTCACCCTGCCGGGTGCACAACAGATCGCCGGGTTACCCACGATCTGCGCAACGAACATGCCGGATGCGCAACACCTCACGGATGAAATCGCCGGGTCGGGCCCCTTAGCCTGGTGACATGACCGCCACCGCCGCGCCCACCACGGAGCAGTTCGTCGCGCTCGACGAGCAGTGGAGCACGCACAACTACCACCCGCTGCCGGTCGTGATCTCCCACGGCGAGGGCGCGTGGGTGACCGACGTCGAGGGCCGCCGCTACCTGGACTTCCTGTCCGGCTACTCCTCGCTCAACTTCGGGCACCGCCACCCCGACCTCGTGGCCGCCGCCGCGGCCCAGCTCGGCCGCGTCACGCTGACCAGCCGCGCGTTCCACCACGACCAGTTCGGCCCGTTCTGCCGGGAGCTGGCCGAGCTGACCGGCACCGAGATGGTGCTCGCGATGAACTCCGGCGCCGAGGCCGTCGAATCGGCGATCAAGGTCGCCCGCAAGTGGGCCTACCGGGTCAAGGGCGTGCCCGAGGGCACCGCGGAGATCGTGGTCGCCGGCGCGAACTTCCACGGCCGCACCACCACGATCGTGTCGTTCTCCACCGACGAGACCGCCCGCGCCGACTTCGGCCCGTTCACACCCGGGTTCCGCGTGGTCCGGTACGGCGACCTGGCCGCGGTGCGCGACGCGATCACCGACCGCACCGCCGCCGTGCTGATCGAGCCCGTCCAGGGCGAGGCGGGCGTCGTCGTGCCGCCCGCCGGCTACCTCGCGGGCGTGCGGGCGCTGTGCGACGAGCACGACGTCCTGCTGATCGCCGACGAGATCCAGTCCGGGCTCGGCCGCACCGGCGACCTGCTGGCGCTGGACCACGAGGGCGTGCGGGCCGACCTGTACACCCTGGGCAAGGCCCTGGGCGGCGGCATCGTGCCGGTCTCGGCGGTCGTGGGCAGCCGGGCCGTGCTGGGCGTGCTGCGACCCGGCGAGCACGGGTCGACCTTCGGCGGCAACCCGCTGGCGTGCGCGGTCGGCCGGGCCGTGGTGCGCCTGCTGTCGACCGGCGAGTACCAGCGGCGGTCCCGCGAGCTGGGCGCACGCCTGCACGCCCGGCTCGGCGAGTTCGTCGGGCGCGGGGTGGCCGAGGTGCGCGGGCGCGGGCTGTGGGCGGGCGTGGAGATCGCGCCGGGCGGTCCGCGCGGCCGGGAGGCGTCCGAGGCGCTGGCCCGGCTCGGCGTGCTGTGCAAGGAGACCCAGGACTCGACGCTGCGCGTCGCGCCGCCGCTGGTGATCACCGAGGCCGAACTGGACCGGGGCGTCGACGCCATCGCGCGCGTGCTCGCCCGGTAGACCGTCCGCGACCGCTCGGGCACGGTCGGCACCCGGCCGTGCCCGAATTGCGCGAACAGCCCGATTCCGCAGGTCAGCGGCTCGTGGCGGGAACGTATCCGGGGCGCCGACCGGGCATCATTCCCCGTATGGGTGAACACAGGCGGGCCGAGGCGGCCGTCGCGCTGGGCCGGTGGACGGAGCCGGAGGAGGTCCTGGCGCGGGGGCGCGCGCTGCGGGACGCGGTGCCGCACGACGCGCACCGGCGCATGGCGCTCGCGGCCGACCGCCCCTCCGTCGCGGACTTCATCGAGGCGTCCAACCAGGGGCGGCTGCCCGACCTGGCGCCGCTGCGGGTCGGGCGGATGCTCGCCTCGCCGTTCTCGTTCTTCCGGGGCGGCGCGGGGCTGATGGCGGGCGACCTCGCCGCCGGTCCGCGCAGCGGGCTGGACGCCCAGCTGTGCGGTGACGCGCACGCCGCGAACTTCGGCCTCTACGGCACGCCCGAGGGCCGGATCGTCATGGACATCAACGACTTCGACGAGACGCTGCCCGGCCCGTGGGAGTGGGACCTCAAGCGGCTGGCCACGTCGCTGGTGCTCGCGGGCCGCGAGGGCGGCGTGTCGGAGCGGGGCTGCCGGGACGCGGCGTCGGACGCCGTGCGCGCCTACCGGGGCGCGGCGCGGCACCTGGCCGAGCTGCCGTTCCTGGAGTCGTGGAGCGCCCTGGGCGACGAGTCGGTGCTGTCCAAGTCGAAGGCCGACGACCTGCTCGACGAGTTCAGCAAGGCCGCGTCCAAGGCGCGCAAGAACACCAGCGCGAAGGTGGCGGCGAAGTGGACCCGCCGGGACGGCGAGCACTGGCGGTTCATCGAGGACCCGCCCGTCCTGACGCGCATCCCCGACGCCGAGGCGCGGGCCGTGGTCGACGCGCTGCCGTCCTACGTGGACACGCTGCGGGAGTCCCGCTACAACCTCATCATGCGCTACGGCGTGTCCGACGTGGCGTTCCGGGTGGTCGGCACGGGCAGCGTCGGGCTGCGCAACTACCTGATCCTGTTGCACGGCAACGGGAAGGAGGCGCTGGTGCTCCAGGCGAAGGAGGCCAGGCGGTCGGCGCTCGCGCCGTTCCTGGACGTGCCGGAGGCCAAGCACGAGGGCAAGCGGGTCGTGCACGGCGCGCGGCTCGTGCAGGCCGAGACCGACATCCTGCTGGGGTGGACGACCATCGGGGGCAGGCACTTCATCGTGCGGCAGTTCCGCAACCGCAAGGGCGGCATCGACGCGACCACGCTCAAGCGCGACGACCTCGACGACTACGGCCGGTTCGCGGGCGCGCTGCTGGCGCGGGCGCACTCGCGGTCGGTCGACCCCCGGCTGCTGGCCGGGTACTGCGCGGACGGCGAGGGCCTGGACGAGGCGTTCACCCGATACGCGGTCGACTACGCGGACCGGACCACCGCCGACCACGAGGAACTGGTCGCGGCCGTCCGGTCCGGCCGCCTGCCCGCGCACGTCGGGTGAGCACGCCGGTGGACCGCGCCCGTCGGGCCGGGGCGGTCCACCGGCGGCCTCAGCGGGCGCGCCGCACCCGCTGCTCGTCCCACACCGGCTCGTCCACCTCCACCACTTCGCCGTCCGACCGGAACAGCAGGAACCGGTCGAACGTCCGGGCGAACCAGCGGTCGTGCGTCACCGCCACGACCGTGCCGGTGAACCCGGCCAGCGCGTCCTGCAACGCCTCCGCCGAGGTCAGGTCCAGGTTGTCGGTCGGCTCGTCGAGCAGCAGCAGCGTCGCGCCGGACAGCTCCAGCAGCAGCACCTGGAACCTCGCCTGCTGCCCGCCGGACAGCGACTCGAACCGCTGGTCGCCGCCGCGCGCCAGGCCGTACCGGTCGAGCGCCGCCATCGCCGCGCCCCGGTCCCGGCCCGCCCGGCCGTCGTCGCCGTGCCACAGGATGTCCACCAGCGTCCGCCCGATCCACTCCGGGTGCTGGTGGGTCTGCGCGAACAGGCCGGGCACGACCCGCGCGCCCAGCTTCCACGAGCCGGTGTGCGCGACCTCGTCGCCGGCGAGCAGCCGCAGGAAGTGGCTCTTGCCCGACCCGTTCGAGCCGAGCACCGCGACCCGGTCCTCGAAGAAGACCTCCACGTCGAACGGCTTCATCAGGCCGGTCAGCTCCAGGCCGGCGCAGGTGATGGCCCGCACCCCGGTCCGCCCGCCGCGCAGGCGGGGCGCGACCTTCTCGTCGGTCGGCAGCTCCGGCGGCGGCCCGGCCTCCTCGTACCGCTCCAGCCTGGCCCGCTGCACCCGGTACTTCTGGGCCATCGCCTCGGAGATCCTGGCCTGGACCTGGAGCGTGCGCACCAGCTCCTTGAGCCGCTGGTGCTCCTCCTCCCACCGGCGGTGCAGCTCGGCCAGCCGCTCGATGCGTGCGGCGCGCGCGGCGTGCCAGGTGCCGAACGAGCCGCTGTGCGTCCACGCCGAGTGGGCCTCGACCGTCACGACGTGCGTGGCGGCCACGTCGAGCAGCTCCCGGTCGTGGCTGACCAGCAGCACGGCCTTCCCGGTCTCCGCGAGCTTCCCCTCCAGCCAGCGCTTGCCCGGCACGTCCAGGTAGTTGTCCGGCTCGTCCAGCAGCAGCACCTGCTCCGGGCCGCGCAGCAGCGCCTCCAGCACCAGCCGCTTCTGCTCGCCGCCCGACAGCGTGCGCACCTCGCGGAACCGGGCCCGGTCGAACGGCACGCCCAGCGCCGCCACCGTCACCGTGTCCCACAGCACCTCGGCGTCGTAGCCACCGGCCTCGCCCCAGGCGGCCAGGGCGTCGGCGTAGCGCAGCTGGGTCGGCTCGTCGTCGGCCTCCATCAGCGCCAGCTCGGCGGCGTCCAGCTCCAGCGCCGCGTCCCGCAGCGGCTTCGGCGACGCCGCGAGCAGCAGGTCGCGCACCGTGCTCACGTCCCGCACCGAGCCGACGAACTGGGGCATCACGCCCAGCCCGCCCTGGACCCGCACGCTGCCCGCGGCGGGCGCCAGCTCACCGGACAGGATGCGCAGCAGGGTCGTCTTGCCCACGCCGTTGGCGCCGACCAGCGCGACCACGGAGCCCGACCCGACCTTGAACGACACGTCGCGGAACAGCTCGCGCCCGTCCGGCAGGCGGAAGGCGAGGCCGTTCGCGTCCAGGAATCCCACGGGTGCATGGTCGCCCGGACCCGCGCCGGGAAGCCACCGGGTTTCGCGCGGGAGCGCAGGGCGGTCCGGGCCGGGCGACGCCCCTACCGGATCGTGACGCCGCGCAACAGCACGGCGAGCGCGGCGCACCCGAACGAGGCCAGCGCCGGCCCGAGCGAGCCCAGGGTCAGCAGCAGCAGCCCGAGCGCGCCGAACGTCACGGCCAGCGCGTGGGACCGGACGGGGTGGCGGGGGCGACCGGCGACCAGCGCGTTGGCCAGTGCGGGCTCCTCCACGGCGAGCCTGTGCTCGATCTCGTTGAGCGTCCTGCGCTCCGCATCGCTCATCACGCGGCTGGGATACCCGGCCGAAACCCCCGAAAACCAGCGCGAACACCGCCCCGGCCGACACCGCGCGAGCACCCTCGAACGGGCTAACGCCGGGTGGGTGCGGCCCCTGCTCGGCCCGCCGTCCCGCGGCTCACCGGGAGAGGGCGACGAGGCGGGACACCGCGCGCAGGTACTTCTTCCGGTAGCCGCCGCGCAGCATCTCGGCGGTGAACAGCTCCGACAGCGCCTGCCCCGACACCGCCACCGGGATGTCGCGGTCGTACAGCCGGTCGCCCAGGGCCACCAGCCGCAGGGCCACCGCCTGGTCCGGCGCGGGCTCGACGCCGCGCAGGTGCACGGCCGTCACGCCGTCGAGCAGCCGCCCGTAGCGCGACGGGTGCAGCCGCGCCAGCCGGGCGCACAGGTCGGCGAAGTCGTCCAGGGTCGCGCCCGGCGTGCTCTCCGCCTTCGCGGTCAGCTCCTCGTCGGTCATCGGCTCCGGCGCGTCGGGCAGGCCCCGGTGCCGGTAGTCCGGCCCGTCCACCCGCACCACGGCGAACTTCGCCGACATGGACTGGATCTCGCGCAGGAAGTCGGCCGCCGCGAACCGGCCCTCGCCCAGCTTGTCCGGCAGCGTGTTCGAGGTCGCCGCGACCGCGACGCCCGCCGCCGTCAGCTCCTTGATCAGCCGGGTGACCAGCATCGTGTCGCCGGGGTCGTCGAGTTCGAACTCGTCGATGGCCAGCAGCCGGTGCCCGGACAGCCGGGTGACCGTCTCGGCGAAGCCCAGCGCGCCGACCAGGTTGGTCAGCTCCACGAACGTGCCGTAGGACTTGGGTCCGGGCACGGCGTGCCAGATCGACGCGAGCAGGTGCGTCTTGCCGACGCCGAACCCGCCGTCGAGGTAGAGCCCCGGCTTGTCGCGCTCGGTCTTCCGGAACAGCGAGCCGAACCAGCCCTTCGGGCCCTGCGCCACCTGCTCGGCGAACGACCGGCACGCCGCCACCGCCGCGGCCTGGCTCGGCTCGTCCGGGTTGGGCAGGTAGGTGTCGAACCGGACGGCGTCGAACCGGGGCGGCGGGACCATCGCCCCGACCAGTTCGTCCGCCTCGACGCGGGGGTCGCGGTCGGACAGGCGCGGGGCTGGCATGCCTGAAGGGTAACGGCGTGCTGGGATGGGCAGGTGCAGATGTTGTGGCCGACACCTTCCCCGGGCGCGGGGACCACCGGGATCACCGACGCCGAGCTGGAACGGCTCTACGACTACCCGCCGGGGCTCGACCGGCCCTGGGTGCAGGTCAACTTCGTGTCCAGCGTGGACGGCGCGGTCACCGTCGCGGGCAAGTCCGGCGGGCTGGGCAACCCGGCGGACAAGAAGGTGTTCGGCTTGGGCCGCGACCTCGCCGACGTGGTGCTGGTCGGCGCGCGGACCGCGTTGATCGAGGGCTACCAGGGGGTGAAGGCGGGCGAGGTGCGGCGGGAGCGCCGGGCTCGCCTGGGGCTCGCCGAGGTGCCGCCGATCGCCGTCGTGACCGCGCGGTGCTCGGTCGAGCCGACGTCGCCGCTGCTCACCGCCACCTCCGCGCGACCGATCATCCTCACCACGTCCTCCGCGCCCGCCGACCGCCGGGACGCGCTCGCCGACGCGGGCGCGGACGTCGTCGTGGCCGGCGAGGACGAGGTCGACCTGCGCGCGGCGCTCGCGGCGCTGGACGAGCGCGGCCTGCGCCGCGTCGACTGCGAGGGCGGGCCGACGCTGTTCGGCGCGCTCATCGCCGCCGACCTGGTGGACGTGCTGTGCGTGACGTTCGCGCCGCTGCTCACCGGCGGCGACGCGGGGCGCATCGCGACCGGGCCGCTGCCCGCCGCGCCGCGCGACCTGGAGCTGGCGTCGATCCTGCGCCACGAGAGCGCGCTGCTGCTGAGGTACGTCCGGGCGGGCACGTGACCGCTGCGGACCAGCACCTGCTCGACGCGGCCGTGCGCGGGAACACGGCGGCGTTCGACGAGCTGGTCCGCCGGCACACCGGGCGGATGTACCGGGTGGCGCTGCGCGTCGTGGGCGACCCGGTCGAGGCCGAGGACGTGGTGCAGGACGCGTGGATCTCGGCGTGGCGCGCGCTGCCCCGGTTCCGCGGCGACGCCGCGCCGTCCACCTGGCTGTACCGGGTGGTCACCAACGCCGCGCTGCTGCACCTGCGGCGCAGGAAGCCGACCGTGCCGCTGGAGTCCGCGCCGGAGCCGAGGTCGGACAACGGCCCCGAGGCGGCGGTGCTGCGCGGCGAGGCGGCGGACGTGGTGCTGCGTGCCATCGCCGGCCTGGAGCCGGGCCAACGGGTGCCGCTGGTGCTGCGCGAGCTGGAGGGGCTGAGCTACGAGGAGGTGGCCGAGGTGCTGGGCATCGGGGTACCGGCCTTGCGCGCGCGGCTGCACCGGGCGAGGGTTGCCCTCATGGCGAAGCTGAGGGAGCAGCGATGAGCCGGCTCCCCTGCGGGCGCTCGGTGGACGACCTGGTGGCCTACCTGGTCGACCGGGAGGAGGACCCGGACCTCGGCGCGCACGTGGCCGGCTGCCCGGACTGCGCGGCCGAGCTGGCGGAGCTGGAGGCCCGCTGGGCGGCGGTGCGGCAGGTGGCGGTGACGCCCGTGCCGACGCCGCCCGGCCTGGTGTCGCGGGTGCTGGCCGCGGTGCACGGCGTGCGGCCCCGGCCGGGTTCGCCGCCGGTCGAGTTCGACCAGGACGGCGGGCGCGTCAGCGTGTCCGAGCGCGCGGTGCTCGCGGTGTGCCGTCGGCTGGCCGTGGACCTCGCCACCCGCCTGGGCCTGCACGTGCGGGGCACAGCCGTGGCGGACGGCGGGCTCCAGGTGCTGGTCGCCGCCCGCTACCCCATGCCCGCCGTCGCGGTGTCGGAGGAGCTGCGGGCGCAACTGGCGCACGAGCTGCGCGCGCAACTGGGCGACGCCGCGCCGGTGGTCCACGTGCACCTCATCGACATCGGGTAGCCGCGCCACCACCCCTCCTTTGTGATGCGCGTCACATCACCGTGATGGTCCGAGCGCCGTCCGCATCCGAACCTGTGCAAGACGATCCGCCAGGCATTCGGAGGACCACTCATGGCGCAAACGACAGCGACCAAGCCGGACAGCGGCAACGTGCCCGCCCGCCTGGCCGACGACACGGCGCAGGGCAAGACCACCATCGCGTCGTCGGTCGTGCAGAAGGTCGCCGGCATCGCGGCCCGCGAGATCTCCGGCGTGCACGCGCTGGGCGGCGGCGTCTCGCGGGCGTTCGGCGCGCTGCGGGAACGCATCCCCGGCGCGGGCACCTCGGCGACCAGCGGCGTGAGCGTGGAGGTCGGCGAGAAGCAGGCGGCGATCGACCTGGACCTCGTGGTCGAGTACGGGGCGGGCATCGTCGACCTGGCCAGGGCGGTGCGCCGCAACGTGATCACGTCGGTGGAGCGCATCACCGGCCTGGAGGTCATCGAGGTCAACATCGCCGTCAACGACATCCACCTGCCCGAGGACGAGGAGGACCAGGAACCGGTCCAGTCCCGCGTCGAGTGATGGACCCGGCCGAACGGCTCGCGGCGGCCCTGCTGGCCCACCCGTCGGTGGTCCGCCTCGACGGCCGGTACGCGTCGTACCTGCCGGGGCGGCGGGTGGTGGGCGTGCGGACCGAGGACCGGCGCGTGGGCGTGTCGGTGGTGCTGCGCGCCGGTCGCCCGATCCCCGAGGTCGTGGCCGAGCTGCGCGCGGCGGTCGGCGCGGTGGCCGGCGACGTGCCGGTCGACGTGGTCGTGGCCGACCTGGAGGACCCGTGAGCCGCGACCGGAGGCCGGCCGGGTTCGCGTCGTTCGTCCGGGCCAACCACCCCGACGTGGGCGGCGACCCGGAGGAGTTCGCGCGCGGCCTGGCCGAGCTGCGCCGCCGCGCGCGACCGGTCGACCCGTCCGGGCGGGCGGACCGCGACCCGCGGTGGGACGCGCCCGTCGTGGTGGTGCGCCGCCCGTCCTAGCGGCGGTTGTTCCAGCGCCGGGTTCGGCGCGACCTGATCTAACAGCCTTAGGAGTGCAGGCATGAGCGGAACTCAGACCGGGTTGTTGGCGGGCCTCGTCCTGGGCCTGGCCGCCACCAGTGGCTTCACCGCGTTCCTGGTCACCCTCGCGGTCGGCGTGATCGGCCTGGTCGTCGGCCGGGTGCTGGACGGCGAGCTGGACCTCGGCGACCTCATCGGGCGGGGGCGGGACAAGTGACCCTCGCCGACGCCGCCCCGCGCGGCGCGGACGTCGCGCGCCCGGCCGGGGAGGACCGCGACGCGCGGGACCGCGGGCGGCTCGACGTTCACCCGTCCGTGGTGAAGAAGGTCGCCGCGCGGGCCGTCGACCGGGTGCCGGGCACGCTGCCCGGCGCGTCGGTCAAGGTCCGGGACCGCGGCGACGCGGACGTCGAGGTCGCCGTCACGGTCGGGCTGCGCTACCCCGCCCCGATCCGGGCGGCGGCGGCGGACGTGCGGCGGTCGGTCGCCGACGAGGTCGAGCGGATCACCGGGCGCCGGGTGCTGGACGTCGCCGTGACGGTGTCCGCGCTGCGGTCCGCCCTCCGACCACGAGTGGAGTGAAGCCGTGCGCGTGTTGCTGCGTCTGCTGTCGCCGTTCCTCGGGCTGGCCGTCGCGGGCGCCGGCGGACTGCTGGTGGCCGAGGTCGCCTGGCGCTGGGCCGGGCGCGGCCGCCTGCTCCCCTGGTGGCCGACCGGGCTGACCTGGACCGACGAGCGCGTGCGGACCGCCGCGCTGCTCACCGCCGTCGCCGGGTTGCTGCTGCTGGTCCTGGCGATGGCGGCGCGGCGGAAGGACGTCCGGCTGCACGCGCCCGCCGACGGCGTCGTCGTCACCACCACGCCGACGGCGCTGGCGCGGGTCGTCGGCCACCGGGTGCGGGCCGTGGAGGGCGTCAGCGGCGCGTCGGTCACCGCGTCCCGCCGCAGGGTGCGCGTCCGGGCCACCAGCAGGCGGCACGACGAGGCGGCGCTGCGCCCGCGCCTGCTGGACGCGGCCCGCGCGGTGGTGCGCGACCTGCCGATGCCGTCACCGCCCAAGGTGTCCGTCGTCGTCGACTCGCCCAAGGACCGCGAGCACCCCCGCGGTGAGCCGCGGCGGCGGTCCGGCCACTGGCCCCACGAGCGCGAACCCGTGGACCGCGAGTCGCAGAAGCGCGAGCACGCGGAGCACGACCCACACGAGGACGCGCCGCGCGCCGACGCGGGCAGCGAGCGCACGACGCCCGAGCGCGGGACGCGCAGTCGACCGGAGGAAAGCCGATGATCGCCCGGTCCTACCGCCTGGAACGCGTCTGCGCCGCGACGCTCGGCCTCGTCGCCCTGCTCGTCGGCGGCGGCGCGCTGGCCCTCCACCTCGCCCGCGTCGACCGCCCCGTCCTGGACCCGGACGTCCTCGACCGGCTGCGCGACCACCTCCTGGCGACCCGCCTCGCCGCGCTCCTCCTCGGCCTGCTGCTGGTCGTGGTCGGCCTGTGGTGGGCGTGGCGGGCCGTGACCCCCGAGAAGCACCCCGACCTGGACCTGGCCGACGGCGTGGTGGTCACGTCCGACGCGCTGGCCGACGCCGTGCGGGCCGACGCCGAGCAGGTGGACGGCGTGTCGTCGGCCGCCGTGAAGGTGATCGGCGAACCCGCGCTGCGCCTGAAGCTGACCCTGCGGCAGGGCGCGGACGTGCGGGCGGTGTGGCAGGAGCTGGACGGGGTGCTGGGCCGGGCCAGGGAGGCGCTGGGCGTGCGGGTGCTGCCCGCGGCCGTGCGGCTCGACCTGGCGGCACGTGACCGGCAACGCGTGCGCTGACCGGGTCCACCAGGCAGGATGGCGCGCGTGGTGCTTCCGCTGACCCCGCCCGTCCAGCCGATGCTGGCCACCGCGGTGGACGAGATCCCGACCGGCTCGCACTGGGTGTTCGAGCCCAAGTGGGACGGTTACCGCTGCCTGGTGTTCCGCGACGGCGACGACGTGGTCCTCCAGTCCCGCAGCGGCAAGCCGCTCAACCGGTACTTCCCGGAGGCGGTGGCCGCGCTGCTGCGCACCCTGCCGGAGCGGGTCGTGCTGGACGGCGAGCTGGTCGTCGCCAAGGACGACAAGCTCGACTTCGACGCCCTGTCCGAGCGCATCCACCCGGCCGCGAGCCGGGTGCGGCTGCTGGCCGAGCGGACGCCCGCGAGCTTCGTGGCGTTCGACCTGCTCGCGGTGGGCGACGAGGTGCTGCTGGACCAGCCGGGCACGCGCCGCCGGGCCCGGCTGGCGGAGCTGGTCACGCCCGGCGACTCGCTCTACCTGACCCCGGCCACGACGGACCGCGCGCTGGCGCTCCAGTGGTTCGAGCTGTTCGAGGGCGCGGGGCTGGACGGGGTGATCGGCAAGCCCGCGTCCGCCGGCTACGCGCCCGGCAAGCGCACCATGATCAAGGTCAAGCACGCGCGGACGGCCGAGTGCGTGGTGGCTGGCCTGCGCTGGCACAAGGACACCGAGCCCGGCACCGCCGTCGGCTCGCTGCTGCTCGGCCTGCACGACGACCGGGGCGTGCTGCACCACGTCGGCGTGGTCGGCTCGTTCAAGGCGGCCGAGCGGCGGGCGCTGGCGCGGGAGCTGGCCGACCTCGTCACCGAGGGCGACCACCCGTGGCTGGTGGAGCCGGACGGGCGGCGGCTGCCCGGTGAGATCAACCGGTGGCGCGGCAAGCACGCCGACTGGGTGCCGCTGCGCCCGGAACGCGTACTGGAGATCGCCTACGCGCAGACCGAGGGCGCGGCGCCCGCGCGGCTGCGGCACAACGGCCAGTTCCGCCGGTGGCGGCCGGACCGCGACCCGGCGTCGTGCGGCTACGACCAGCTCGACCAGCCCGCGCGCTACGACGTCGAATCGGTCCTGCGCGGCGAGGTGCGGCCGGCCTGACCGGCGTGATCGGGTGGTCCGGTCCTCGGGAAACCGCGAAACGCCGCGCGGCGACCGGCCGGCCGCGTACCGTGAGCGGCCGTGGCGGATGTGGACGCGCTGGTCGAGGAACTCGACGCCCGGATGCTCCAGGACTGCAAGCGGCTGACCATGTGGCGGCAGGTGCACCGCACCACGGGCGTGGGCTACACGATCGTGCTCATCCTGGTGCCCGCCGTGCTGGCGGTCGGCTTCACGTCCTCGGAGACGGCGCTGGGCAAGGTCCTCCTGCTCGCCGCCGCCGTGGTGGGCGGTCTGAACGTCACGTTCAAGCCGTACCTGCACAGCCAGAAGCGGCGGGCGGACGTCAACACCATGCGGCGGCTGCGGGACCAGTTCCGGGCCGAGGTGGCGAGGGGCGGGGACGTCATCGCGGTGTACGAGAAGTACTCGGCGCAGTACGCGACGATCTTCGAGGCACGCGGCCGTGAACTGGTAGACGGCCACCTGGGCACGGAAGACCCGAACGAAACCACACGCCCACCGGGGTAAGCGCCTGACCTACTCGTCACCACTCACACTCGTCCCACGAGGCCGCGTCGGCGCAACACACCCCGCACCGCCCACACTCGTCCCGCGAGGCCGCGTCGGCGCAACACACCCCGCACCGCCCACGCTCCGTCCCGCGAGGCCGCGTCGGTGGTTCACGGCGCGTGTTCCGCCGATCACGCTTTTCGATCGGCGGAACACGCCCCGTGAGCCGCCGACCCCCAGGCGGCCGAGCCGCCCGACGGAGTCGGGCAAATCAAACACCGCGTGTTGCGCCTACTGAGGCCAGGACCACGCAGCACACCGCGACCCACTGCGCCGGGCGCAGTGCCTCGTGCAGCACCACCAGGCCGGCGAGGGCCGCGACCGCCGGCTCCAGGCTCATCAGGATGCCGAACACCCGCGGCGGGATGCGGCGCAGCGCCTCCAGCTCCAGCGAGTACGGGACGACCGACGACAGCAGCGCCACCGCGGCGCCGGCGATCAGCACCACCGGGTCGAGCAGCGCCGCGCCCGCGTCGGCGATCCCGAACGGCAGCGCGAGCGCCGAGCCGAACACCATCGCCAGCGCGAGGCCCTTGCCGTCGGACGTGCGGCTGCCCAGCGCGGCGGCCAGCAGGATGTAGCCGGCCCAGCACGCGGCGGCGGCCAGCGCGAACAGCACGCCGGTCAGCTCCAGCCCGCCGTCGGCCCTGGTGAGCAGCAGCACGCCGGCCGCGGCGAGCAGCGCCCACAGGCCGTCGAGCCACCGCCTCGACCCCAGCACGGCCACCGCGAGCGGGCCGAGGAACTCGATGGTGACCGCCGCGCCCAGCGGGATGCGCTCGATGGCCTGGTAGAAGGTGAGGTTCATGGCCCCGAGCACCACGCCGTAGCCGGCGACGACCAGCAGCGTGCGCCGGTCCACGCGGAACGACGGCCGCCACACGACCAGCAGCACCGCGGCCGCGAGCACCAGCCGCAGCGTCACCGTGCCCGCCGGGCCCGCGAGCGTGAACAGCTGCTTGGCCACCGCCGCGCCGACCTGGACGCTGACCACCCCGAGCAGCACGAGCGCGGGCGGCGGGATCGCGCCGAACGCCCGCGCCGCGGCGGCGAACGGCCCGGAAGCGGGCAGCCGCCGCTCGGGACTGCCCTCGACGTGCACCATGACCACGTCGACCATCTTCCACCAGCCGCTCACCGAAGTCTCACCTGCGCTGTGTGAGGCTTTGCACGAGCCATCGGGAAGAGAGTGAGGACAACCGTGCCGCGTCGGCGTCTCGCCGCCCTGTTGCTGGTGGCACTGAGCGCGCTGACGGCGTGCAGCGCGGGGCCGTCGACCCGCCCGGTGATCGCCGTGCGCGGCGAGGGCGGGCAGACGCCGACCGCGCCGCCGACCGGCGCCCGCGAGGTGCCGCCGCTGGAGAACTACCGGACGACCACGACGTGGTCGCCGTGCACCGAGCAGACCAGGGCGCGAATGGGTTCGACCGCGCCCGCGGGCGACCACTCCTACGAGTGCGCCCGGCTGACCGTGACGCTCGACGCGCCCAGCCGCCCCGGCCGGGGCAACCTCGGCATGGCCCTGCTGCGGGTGGGCACCGGCGGCAGCGCGCTGGTCGTGGTGGGCGACCCGGACGGCGAGCCGGGCACGCTCAGGGCCGCGCGCCTCGCGGCGTCCCTCCCGCCCGCCGTGCTGAGCACCTTCACGCTGATCGGCGTGGACCGGCGCGGCACCGGCAAGTCCGACGGCGTGGAGTGCGTGCCCGAGGTGGCGCGGGCGGGCATCGTGGAGTCCGATCCGGACGCCACCTCGCAGGACCGGCTGCTGGAGTCGATCGGCCGCGCCAGCCAGGAGTGCGTGCTGGAGCTGGAGAACCGGCTGACCGCCGTCGACTCGTGGCGCGCGGCGGCCGACCTGGAGCAGCTGCGCCTCGCCCTGGGCGTCAACCACCTCAACGCGATCGGGATCGGCGACGGCTCGAAGGTCCTCACCCTCTACGCGAGCCGCTACCCGGACCACGTGGGACGGATGGTGTTCGACGGCGCGCCGGACCCGGCGCTGGACGTGCCGGGCGCGGCCGAGGCGCGGGCGGTCGCGGCGGAGGCGACGTTCGCCGCGTTCGAGAAGGACTGCGTGCTCCGGTCGTGCGCGCTGGGCGCGGACGCCGCCAAGCGCTTCACGGCGCTGCTGACGGCCCTGCGCGCCAAGCCGCTGCGCGGCCCGGACCTGGACCTGACCCCCGGCACGGCCACGAGCGCCGCGCTGGCCGCCCTGGCGGACCGCTCCCGCTGGCCCGCGCTGGCCGACGCGATCGTGGCGGCCGAGAACGGCGACGCCGCGCCGCTGACGGCCTTCGTGCTGCCCCAGGTCGTGGACGAGCACGACGACCCGCCGCGGCTCGACCCCGGCATCGTCACCGGGTGCAACGACACGACCACCCGGATCCCACCCGAACTGGTGGCCGGGCTGACGGAGGACTGGCGCGCCAAGCACCCGCTGTTCGGCGCCTGGCACGCGCGGCGGCTGCTGCTGTGCGGGCCGTTCCCCGTGCCGCAGCCCGAGCGGGCGCCGAAGCTGACCAGCGCGCCACCGGTGCTGGTGCTCACCACCGCCACCGACCCGGTGACCCCGCAGGGCGGCAGCGAGCGCGCGGCGCAGGCCCTGCCGGCCGGTGTCGTCGTGGGGTGGCAGGGCGGCGGGCACGGCGCGCTGGGCCAGTCCGCGTGCGCGTCACAAGCGGCGGAGGAATTCCTCGTCAACGCGCGGGTGCCCACCAACGGCACGGTTTGCCCGCCCTGAGCGCATTCTTTTCCGATAAATGCACCGGGCCACCCGCCGGCGACCGGACAAGACATGTTCTCGGTTTTCGGATTCACCGGTGAAATGATCGACACGGGTGTCCGACCGCACGCGGACGACGGCCCCCGGACGCCGGTGCGTCCGGGGGCCGTCGCCGGTCGTGCGCGGAGTCAGCAGCTCGAGCAGCAGCCGCAGCCGGGGCCGGTGCAGCCACCGCAACAGCCGCAGGTGCCGCCGAGTTGGGCCTGTTCCGTCGTCGTGATCTCAACCGCCATCATGGCCTCCGATGATTGCGCGGACATCCAGCACTGGCACGGTAGGACGGCCCCCACAATGCGCCCTACCGCCGGCCAGGGGAAGTGCTGTCACCCGATCGCGGAACATTAATCAGCGGAATGTCGCACTCCGTGCCCGCAATTCAGCCGGTCAGCTCATCCAATGCGCGCTGCGCTTCGGCCAACTCCGCCCGGAGTTGCTCGACGCGAGCGAGGTGGCGTTCCCGAGCGGCGCTCAGCACCGCCTCCACCGCCTCGTCCACCTCCGGCGGGAGGAGCTTGGCGGCCTGCGCCACCGCGGACGCGGCGATCGGCGCGGATTTCAGCACCCGCTTGGCGCCGGTCTGGAGGTCGACCGTCCACTCGCCCTCGGCCGTCGACGTCAGCGTCACGGTGACCTCGGCGGCGGCGCCCTTCTTCCGGGCGGCCGGTCGGGCGGCGGGCTCCGGTCGGGCGGCGGGCTTCGGCGCGGGCGGCTTGGCGGGCGCGAGGGGCTTCGCCGGCGCGAGGGGCTTGGCGGGCTTCGGCTCCGGGGTGTAGATGTGCTCCACCGGGGCGGGCTCGGCCTTCGCCGGCGGCGGTGGCGGGGTGCGCTTGCGCGGCGCGGGCTTCTCCAGCGTCAGCTCCGCGGGCGAGAACGACAGCTCGTCCCGCGAGCCCGTCGGCCGCACCTGGATGAAGTCGCCCTCCTGCGGCTCGGTGAGCGCCAGCACCTTCGCCGAGCGGCCCTCCTCCACGCCGACGGCGGCGGCGGTGAACCAGACGGCGGGCGGGCGGCCCGCGTCCAGCTCCGCCCGCAGGTGGTCCAGGTCCTCCGGGGACAAGGAGTTCTGCTTCGCCTTCGCCATCGGGCACCTCCGCTGCGATCAAGATCCGTCGCGTGCAGCTTGCCCTACGGCACCGACAATTCCGCGAGCCGCCGGTCGTGCGCGCGAGCGAGCACCCACTGTGCGACCAGCGCGCCCGCGAGCGCAAGCAGCATGTCCCAGTGGCTGTCCCACACATCCCCTTGCGTGCCAAGGAAGTCCTGCGCCGACTCGCCGCCGAGCACCGCGCCCAGCCACTCCAGCAGCTCGTAGCACGCGCTGATCGCGAGGCACACGGCCGACACGAGGGTGAACGTCCACCCGCCCGGCCGGAGCGGGGTGCGGCGCAACAGCACCTCCCGCACGACGATCGCGGGCACGAAACCCTGGACGAAGTGCGCGAACCGGTCGTAGTGGTTGCGCTCCGACCACGGCAGCTCGCCCAGCGGCACCTCCGCGTAGGTGTAGTGCGCGCCCAGCGCGAGCACCAGCGCGTGCCCGAAGATCAGCCAGTACGCCGGCGCGGTCAGCGGGAACCGCCGGTGGGTCAGCACCAGGACCGGCAGCGCGAGGAGGATCGGCGCGACCTCCAGCGCCCACGTGAGCCAACTCCTGGGGCGGATGGCGGACACGGCCACCGCCACGACGGCGAGCGTGCCGAGCACGGCGGGCAGGCGGGTGGCGCGGTCCATCGGACGATCCTGCACCCGACGGGCGTCCGGCGTACAGCGGCACGGGGTCGCCGCCGCCCACGGGCAGCCACCCGTCCACTGTGGACCGTCGTGCGACGCCGGGCTACGGCCGGGGCTCGTCCTCGACGCGCAACCGGTACTCGCAGCCGTACTCGACGGCGTACTGGAGGTCGTAGTGGTGCACGATCTTGGGCCCGGCGTGCAGGTGGACGTGCGTCACCGTCGGCTTGGGCGCGGCGTCCGGCCGGGTGACCGAGTCGACGCGGCCGTCGAGGGGTCCGCCGACGAACCGCACCACGTACGCGCTCGTCATCACTGGCCTCCCTCTGCTCGGCGTCGTCGTTCATGGTACGAGAGGTGCAGTCGGATCGCGGCTGAACTGCGGCGACATCTAGCCGGTTGGACTAAACCGGCGGCCTGCCGGTTCGTCCCAGGTGGCCGCTGGAGCGGGAATTTCACGCGAATGTCCGAATGCGCGCACCCTCCGGCGCGCAGGCCGTGCCCGGAACCCGGCAGAGGACTCACAGCGCGCCCACCCACGGTCGCGCCGACCGCTCGTCGCCGACGTGGGGCGGATCGCCGGCGCGGTCCCTAATCGCGCTTGCGCGACGGCTGCACGCGCGGCGGCTCGCCGGGCATCTTCGGGTAGTCCGGCGGGTACGGCAGGTCGCCGCGCTCGTCGGCCGCGTACCACTCCAGCAGCGTCTCCAGGCCGAACGCCGCCGAGTCCAGGCCGGCGTGCGGGTCACCGTGCTCGGCCAGGTAACCCGGCACGGTGAGCACGTCGAAGTCGTCCGGGTCCACTGTGGACAGCGCTTCCCACGTGACCGGGGTCGAGACGGTCGCGCGCGGGGTGCCCCGGACCGACCACGCCGACGCGATGGTGCGGTCGCGGGCGGCCTGGTTGTAGTCCAGGAAGACGCGCTCGCCGCGCTCCTCCTTCCACCACGACGTGGTGGCGAGGTCGGGCAGGCGGCGTTCCACCTCGCGGGCCAGCGCGATCACCGCGTGCCGCACGTCGACGAAGTCCCACTCCGGCCGGATGCGCACGGCGACGTGGACGCCCCGCCCGCCGGACGTCTTCGGGTAGCCGGTCATGCCCAGTTCCGCCAGCACCTCGCGCAGCACCAGCGCCACCCGCACGGCGTCGGCGAAGTCCGTGCCGGGCTGCGGGTCGAGGTCCACGCGCAGCTCGTCCGGGTGGTCGGTGTCCGCGCGGCGGACCGGCCACGGGTGGAAGTCGAACGTGCCGAGGTTCGCCGCCCACGCCAGGACGGCCGGCTCGGTCGGGCACACCTCGTCGGCCGGGCGGCCGGACGGGAACCTGATGCGGGCCGTCTCCACCCACTCGGGCGCGCCCTTGGGCAGCCGCTTCTGGTAGAACGCCTCGCCCGTGACGCCGTCGACGTACCGCTTGAGCGTCGTCGGGCGGTCGCGCAGGACGTTCAGCAGGGGTTCCGCGACGGCGACGTAGTACTCCACGACCTGCCGCTTGGTGATGCCGCGGTCCGGGAAGTACAGCTTGTCCGGGTTGGACACCCGCACCACGCGGTCGCCGACGGTCAGTTCGAGAGCCTGTGCCACGCGCCGAGCCTAGCCCGCCGACGCCGACCGGACCCGGCAAACCGGCCGTGCCCGCCACCCGACCCGCGCGGCGACCGAAGCGCGCACCGAAGCGCGCACCGAGGCGCACACCGCCCGACCCGCGCGGCACCCGACTCCCGCAGCGACCGCCTCAGCCCCGCGCCCGCTGCCCCAGGCCGGTCACGAAGGCGTCCAGCGCCAGCTCGAAGCTGTCGTGGTCCAGCTCGGCCGCCACGGACGGCAGCAGGTGCGCCTTGTCGAGGTTCGGGTAGCGGTCCCCGTACCGCGCCCGGTCCGCGGAGAAGCCGCGCGAGAACGAGCTGAGCGCCGCGCCGAGCACCAGGTACACCAGCGACGCCGCGATCATCGTCGCCTCCCGGCGCGTCCAGCCGGCGGCGACCAGCGCACCGTGCACGACGTCCAGCCGGCGCAGCGACGCCTCCCGGTGGGCCGGCCCGTAGGCCAGGAACGGCACGATGTTCGGGTGCGCGGCCAGCGCCGCCCGGTACGAGCGGGCGCACGTGACCAGGCCGTGCCGCCAGTCGCCGCCGGCGAAGCCGCCGACGTCGACCTCCTCCAGGATCGCGCCGGCCACCTCGTGCAGCAGGTCGTCCTTGGTCGCCACGTGCCCGTACAGCGAGGCGGCCCGCACGCCCAGCTCGGCGGCCAGCTTCCGCATCGACAGGCCGGCCAGCCCGTCCCGGTCGATGATGTGCAGTGCGGCGGCCCGGATCCGCGAGGCGTCCAGGACCGGGTTCCTCGGCATGGCGGCTCCTCTTGCCCCCGGTTCGACCCCGCGCCTACGTTGGGAAACCTAACACCGTTCGGAAGGGGAGGTCACCGGGTGGACCTGAGCATCTCCGACGAGCACCGGCAGCTGCGGGAGCTGGCCCACCGGTTCACCGAGGAGCGGATCGTCCCGCACGCCGCCCGCTGGGACCGCGAGGAGGCGATCGACCGCGACCTGGTGCCCGCGCTGGGCGAGGTCGGGTTCCTCGGCCTCGGCGTCACCGAGGAGCAGGGCGGCTCCGGCGGCGACCACCTGGCGTACTGCCTCGTCCTGGAGGAGCTGGCGCGCGGCGACTCGGCGGTGCGCGGCATCGTCTCGGTCTCCCTGGGCCTGGTCGCCAAGAGCATCGCCGCGCACGGCACGGAGGAGCAGCGGCGGCGGTGGCTGCCCGGCCTGTGCGCGGGCGAGGCGCTGGGCTGCTTCGGCCTCACCGAGCCCGGCACCGGTTCGGACGCGGCGTCCCTGGCGACGCGGGCCGTGCGCGCGGGCGACGACTGGCTGATCACCGGTCGGAAGGTGTTCATCACCAACGGCACGTGGGCGGACGTGGCGCTGGTGTTCGCCCGCACCGGCGGGCCGGGGCCCAGGGGCATCACGGCGTTCCTGGTGCCGACGGACTCGCCCGGCTTCACCGCCCGCGAGATCAGGGGCAAGCTCGGGATGCGCGGCCAGGCGACGGCGGAGCTGGTGCTGGACGGCGTGCGCGTACCGGACGGCGACCGGCTCGGTGACGAGGGCGCCGGTTTCGCGCTCGCGATGGCCGCGCTGGACCGCGGCCGGCTGTCCGTCGCCGCCGGGTGCGTCGGCGCGGCGCGGGGCGCGCTGGAGGCGAGCCTGGCCTACGCCGGGCAGCGCGAGCAGTTCGGCCGGCCCATCGCGGGCTTCCAACTGGTGCAGGAGCTGCTGGCCGACATGGCGGTGGACACCGACGCCGCGCGCCTGCTCACGTGGCGCTGCGCCGACCTCGCCGACCGCGGCGAGCCGTTCCGCACCGAGGCGAGCATGGCGAAGCTGTTCGCCAGCGAGGCGTCCGTGCGGGTGGCCGACCGGGCCGTCCAGGTCTTCGGCGGCTACGGCTACACCGACGAGTACCCGGTCGGGAAGCACCTGCGCGACACCAGGGTCACCACCCTCTACGAGGGCACCAGCCAGATCCAGAAGCTGCTCATCGGCCGGGCGCTGACCGGCGTCAACGCGTTCGCGCGATAGGAGGCGTCATGGACTTCGCGCTCGACGAGGAGCAACGGGCGGTCCGCGACTGGGTGCGGACCTTCGTGCGCAGGGAGATCGTGCCGCTGGAGCCGGAGGTGCTGCGCCGCGAGCGCTCGGGCGAGCCCGGCCTGCGGCGGGACGAGCTGAAGGCGTTGCAGGACAAGGCGAAGGCCGCCGGGTTCTTCGGCGTCCTCACCCCGCGCGAGTACGGCGGCATGGGGTTGGGCGCGCTGCCGGCCGCCCTGGTCGAGCAGGAGCTGGGGCGCAGCTTCGTCCCGTTCCGGTTCGGCGGCTACGCCGACAACATCCTGTTCCACGGGACGGAGGAGCAGCGGCGGCGCTACCTGCTGCCCACCATCTCCGGCGAGCGGGTGTCCTGCTTCGCGATCACCGAGCCGGGCGCGGGCTCGGACGCCAAGGCGATCCGCACCTCCGCCCGCAGGGACGGCGACGAGTGGGTGCTCAACGGCGAGAAGACGTTCATCACCCATGGCCACGAGGCCGACTTCGTCATGGTGTTCGCGGTGACCGACCAGGCGAAGGGCGCGGACGGCGGCGTCACGTGCTTCCTGGTCGACCGGGAGATGGGCTGGAAGTCCGAGCCGATTCCCACGATGGGGCAGTGGGGTCCGGCGGCGCTGGTGTTCGAGGACGTCCGGGTGCCCGACGGCAGCGTCCTGGGCGAGGTCGGCCAGGGCTTCCGGCTGGCCATGCAGTGGATCGGCCAGGGCCGCTACCTGCTGCCCGCGCGGGCGCTCGGCTCGTGCGAGCGGCTGGTGGAGATGGCCGTCGAGCAGGCCCGCAACCGGGTGGCGTTCGGGCAGCCGATCGCCGAGTACCAGGCCATCCAGTGGATGCTGGCCGACTCGGCGGTGGAGGTCGAGGCGCTGCGCTGGCTGGTGCTGCACGCCGCGTGGCTGGTGGACCAGGGCGCCGACTCGCGGCAGGCGCAGAGCATCGCCAAGCTGTACGGCGGCATCAAGGCCAATGAGATCGTCGACCGCGTGCTCCAGATCCACGGCGGCATGGGCTACACCCGCGAGCTGCCGATCGAGCGCTGGTACCGCGAACTGCGGCTGCTGCGGATCTACGAGGGCACGGACGAGATCCAGCGCCGGACCATCGCCCGGAACCTGCTGAAGGGCCACGCGAAGGTCACCGGCAGCCTCGGGTGAGACCGGTCCGCCACGCCGGGCCCGGCGGCGCACGGGACGGGAACGCGACGCGCCTCGCGCGTGTCAGGCCAGGCTGGTCAGCATCTGCGCGCAGACGCGGGCCAGGTGCTTGCGCATCGCCTCGGACGCGCGGGACGGGTCGCCCGCCGCCACGGCGGCCACCAGGGCGTCGTGGTCGTCGAGCGACGCCTGCTGGTGGGGCGGGTCGTCGCGGACGCCGGCGCGGAGCAGGATCACCCGCTGCTGCGCCAGCCTGACCTGCCCGGCGATGTCCGGTGACCGCGCCGCGTCCAGCAGCGCCTGGTGGAACGCCAGGTCCAGCCGGTACGGGAAGCGACCGCCCGCCTGGTAGGACCGGCGCGACTCGGCGCACACCTCCCGCAGCCTGGCCACGTCGACGTCGGTGCGGCGCGAGGCGGCCAGTTCGGCGGCGGCGCATTCCAGGGCGGTGCGCAGCTCGAACAGCGCACGCACGTCCGCCGGGTTCGCGGCGGGCACGTGCGCGCCCCGGTGCGGCACCAGGACGAGGAGGCCCTCGGACGCCAGGTGGCGGATCGCCTCGCGCAGCGGGCCGCGGCTGATGCCCAGGCGCGCGGCCAGCTCCACCTCGTTGACGCGGGCGCCGGGCGTGATCTCGCCGGTCAGCACCAGCTCGCGCAGCGCTTCCACGGCCTGGCCGGCCAGGCTGAGGTGCAGCGGTGGTGTCACGAACGTCTCCCTGGCGCGACCGCGGCGCGGGCTGTTGACTGTCGACAGTAAGCAGGCTACCGGAGGGGGACGCACGATGGCGCACGAGCTGGTCGCCGAGGTGTGGCGCGGCGAGTTCCTGGAGTCCGTGCACCACGGCTCGGTCGTCGCGCTCGACCCGACCGGCCGGGCGGAACTCCTGGTGGGGCAGCCCGAGCAGGTCGCCTACCCGCGCTCGTCGAACAAGCCCGTGCAGGCGCTGGCCATGCTGCGGCACGGCCTGCCGCTGGACGGCGAGCTGCTCGCCCTCGCCTGCGCGAGCCACTCGGGCGAGGACTTCCACGTCGACGGCGTCCTGCGCATCCTCGACGGCGCGGGGCTGCCCGAGAGCGCCCTGCGCTGCACCCCGGACCTGCCCATCGGCGAGGACGCCCGCACGGCGCACCTGGCGGCGGGGCGCGGCCCGGCCCCCCGGTACATGAACTGCTCCGGCAAGCACGCCGCCATGCTCGCCACCTGCGTGGTCAACGGCTGGCCCACCGACACCTACCTCGACCCGGCCCACCCGCTCCAGCGCGCCGTCCGGGACACCCTGGAGGAGCTGGCGGGCGAACCCGTCGGCGCGGAGGGCGTGGACGGGTGCGGCGCTCCCCTGTTCGGCATCAGCCTGGTCGGGCTGGCCCGCGCGTTCGCCCGGATCGCCACCGCCGAGGACGGGCCCGAGCGCCGCGTCGCACGGGCCATGAGCGAGCACCCGGAGTGGGTGGGCGGCACCGGGCGCGACGTCACGCGGCTCATGCGCGCCCTGCCCGGCGCGGTCGCCAAGGACGGCGCGGAGGGCGTCTACGCGATCGGGCTGCCCACCGGCGAGGCGGTGGCGTGCAAGATCGCCGACGGCAGCGGCCGGGCCAGGGCCCTGGTGCTGGTGGCGGCGCTGCGCAGGCTCGGCGTGGAGGGTCCCGAGGACCTGGCCACCGTGCCGGTGCTCGGGCACGGCCGTCCGGTCGGCGCGATCCGGCCGTCGAGCGCGCTGACGGGCTGACGCGGCCCGACCGCCCGCTGCCACCCCGCACCGCCACCGCACCCGCACCCGCACCGCACCATCACCGCGCCCCACCGCCGCATCCACACCACCGCCGGGTTCGGACCGCCGAACGCGCGCAGCCCGCCCGATCGCCGGCGCACGGCCCGGTGCGGGCCCCCCGTCGGGCGTCCCCCCACCCGGCGTCCGATCGGCGCGGACCCGCCACCGATGGCGGAACCGGGGCGGGCCGCCGGCCGGGCCCCGTTCGCCCGGTCGGTGCGACCGGGCGAACGGGCGCGCCCACCGGTTGAGCCGGCCACTACGCTTGCCGCATGGCCAGTTCCCGCGCCGCCGACATCCCGGAGGACGACCGGCCCGGCGGTCGACCCGACGAGGGTCCGCCCAGCGTCGAGGACGAGCTCATCGGGCTCGACCCGGACGACCCGGAGACCAGGGCGTTCGCCGAGCACCTCGACCGGATGCAGCGCCAACAGCCGGCGTTCACGGTCGAGGGCTACCTCGCGGGCGTGGAGAACTTCGCCGACTCGGCGAACCGCGCGGGCGGCCTGCGCAGGCTCACCGCCGTCGCCGTGGTGCTGCTGATCCTGCTGGGTGTGGCGGTCAGCGTCTGGTTCGGCCTCGGCGAGATCGTGTCCACGTTCTTCGATTAACGTGGAGGTATGGAACCTGTCGTCGGCGCCACCCCGAAGGTGGTCCACTCCGAGTTCGAGTGGCGGGAGATCCTGACCCCCAAGGAGTACGCGGTGCTGCGCGAGGCGGGCACCGAGCCGGCCTGGACCGGCGAGTACACCGACACCAAGACCGAGGGCGTCTACTCCTGCCGCGCCTGCGGCGCCGAGTTGTTCCGCAGCGACACCAAGTTCGACTCGCACTGCGGCTGGCCGTCGTTCTTCTCACCGCTGGCCGCGGATTCCGTAATTCTGCGGGAAGACCGCGCTTACGGGATGGTGCGGACGGAAGTGCTCTGCGCCACATGCCACAGCCACCTCGGCCACGTTTTCGAGGGTGAGGGCTACGCCACTCCGACGGACCAGCGCTACTGCATCAACAGCGTCAGTTTGCGTCTGGTCGAAAACCCCACCGGTCCGACAGACTGAGGGCGCTACTCCGAATGACGAAGGTATCCACACGAGGAGGAACCATGCGCATCTTCAAGGGCACCGACGGCGAGGGCTCCGGCGGCGTGGACGGCGCGTCGTCGTCCTGAGACCGGTGGCGGGGCAACCCTAAGGCTTGCTCAAACCCCCTTGCCGGGATGTGGCCCGGCACACACGATTGCCTCCCGACCGCCGGCGGACCCCGTCCGCCGTGGCCCACAGGGGGTGGACCGTGGAGCGACCGTGGGGTTTGTCAGGCCCGGAATTCCTTCAGCTGTACTGGATCGCGCTGGCCGTGTCGCTGGTCTTCGCGATCGCGGCCCGAGTGCGCCCGCGGTGGACGCGGGGAAGCGTCCCCGCGGGCGTGCTCGACCGCTACGACCTGGCGTTCCTGACCGGCGGACCGCGCCGGGTGGTCGAGACGGCGGTCGCCGCGCTGATCGGGTCGGGCGCGCTGCGGTCCGCGCGTGACGGCGCGGTCCGGGTCGTCGGCTCGCCCCGGTCGGACAACCCCGTCGAGCGGGCCGTGCTGGCCGACGCCGCCCGGTACCGCCACCGCACGCTCGCGCTGCTGTTCACCGCCGTCTCGGAGCACGACGCGCCGCGCGCCGTCGGCGACCGGCTCGTCCGGCGCGGCTACCTGGTCGCGCCGTCGACCGCCGGGCGGTGGCTGCGCCGGGGCGTGCTCCCGATGGCGCTGCTGCTCCTCGTCGGCCTGGTGCGGTGGGTGAACGGGCTCGTGATCGGCGCGCCCGTCGGGTGGCTGACGCTGCAACTGGCGCTCACCGGCGTGTTGATCCCCGTGCTGGTCAAGGCGCCCGCGTCGACGCGCACCGCGCTGGGTGCGCGCGCGGTCGCGCAGGCCCGCGCGGCCGGGCCCACCGCCACTTCCGGGGTGCTCGGCCTGGAGGGCGACGCCGGGGTGGTCGCCCTCGACGGTTTCCGCGCGCACCCGAACATCCCGCTGCGCGCCGCCGCGCGCGGGCCCGCGCGGACGCGCCGACCGGTGGGCCACAACGGCAGCACGGCGTTCCTGGCGGCCGGGAGCACCATGTCGTCGTGCGGCTCCGGGTCGTCGTCGTGCGGTGGTGGTTCCGGGTCGTCGTGCGGCGGCGGTGGCGGGTGCGGCGGTGGCGGCGCTTGAGCCCCGGCCGGGTGGTGGCCGGTGGTGCGGTCCGGGGTGTGCTTTCGGGCAGCGTGCCGGTGATCCCGGTTCGACGCACGCCGGCGACTCATAGGGTGCGGACATGGCGTTCCTGTGGTGGTACGGCCCGGCGCTGGTGCTCGCGCTCGTGCTGGGCCTGCTGCTCAAGCGGGTCACGGGCCGCGCGCCGGGTCGTCCGCTGACCTTCGAGGAGGTCGGCTACCTCGGCGGCGGGCCGGTGCGGGCCGCGGAGGTCGCGCTCGCGGCGCTGGTCGCGGAGAACCTCGCCAGGGTGTCCGGCACGACGGTGACGGCGGTGCCCGCGCAGGCGGGCGGCGCGGCCACCGGGCTCCAGGCGTTCCTGCTGGCCCGGTTGGCCGGTCCGCGCGACCTGGACGGGCTGCTGGCGGAGGCGGCCACCGGTGGGCCCGCGCGGCGGCTCGGCCAGGGGCTGGTCTCGGGCGGGTTGCTGGTGTCGCCCCGGCGGCGGCTGTGGCGGGCGGTGGCGTCCGTGACGCCGGTGGTGGCGCTGGGCCTGGTCGCGGCGGTCGCGGCTCCGGGCGGCTGGGTGGCCGGCACCGCGTGGGCGGCGACGGGTGCGTGCGCCGTGCTGTTGCTGCTGGGCCCGCCGCCCGTGCCGACCCGGCGCGGCGCGCGGGCGTACGCGGAGGCCACGGCCGGCCTCGCGCCGGTCGACCCGGCCGAGGTGACGGCCCGCTACGGCCTGGTGCGCGCCGCCGTCGCGCCCGAGCCACCCGCCGGGCGGCCACGGGCGGACACGGCGGTGTTCGACGGCCGGGTGGCGGAACCGATCGGGTCCGCCGAACCGTCCCAGCGGTCGCTCCCCCGGCGCGGGCGGCCGGTGGTGGTCGCCGAGCCGCGGGGGTGGCGGCGGCGCAACGGGTGGCTCGCCGCGGGCGGCTGGCTCGCCGGCGGGTGGTTGGCCTCGGAGTGGTTGGAGGGGGAGGGCGGGAATGACGTCGTGGACACGGGATTCGGCGACTTCGGCGGGTGAGCTGGTGACGCCGGAGGAGCAGGCGTTCCTCGCGGGCGGGCCCGGCCGGGCGGCCGAGGTGGCGCTGGTGTCGCTGGTCGAGGTGGGCGCGGCGCGGATCTCGCGCGACGGCCTGGTGAGCGCCGTGCAGTCGGCGCGCGGCCGGGCGTCGACGCCGTTGCAGGCGCGCGTGCTGAACTCCTCGCCGCGGTGGCTGGGCGACCTGGTGACGACGGTCGCGGGCGGTCCCGAGACCGCGGCGTTGCGGGAGCGGCTGCTCGCCCGGGGCCACCTGCGGCCGATCGGGTTGCGCAGGGCGCTGGACGCCGCGCCGCTGCTGCTCATGGGCGTGACGGTGGTGCTGGTGCTCGGCTTCCAGGACCACCTGACGTTCTGGCACGGCGCGGTCGTGTTCGCGGTGCTGGTGTCGCTGGTGCTGCTGGCCCGGCGCGCCGGGCGGCCGCTGACCGGGTCGGGGCGGGCGGTGGTGCGCCGGCTGGGCGAGGTGGCGACGACGGCGGACCGGGTGTCGCTGGTCGCCTACTACGGGCTGCTGGGCACGGTGGCGGGCCTGCCGACGTGGCAACGGCTCGGCATCGCGCCCGAGGCGGCGGCGAAGTTGCGACGACGCCCGCGGTCGGGCGGCGGGCACGGTGGCTCGTCGTGCGGTGGTTGCGGCGGGTCGGGGTCCGACGGCGGTGGCGACTCCTCGGGTGGCTGCGGTGGCGGCGGGGGCGAGTGACGCCGGGCGGGTGCCCCCGAGCAAGTGGATGTGGGCAAGTGGCACGGGCAGGGTCCCCGTCGGTGTGTGGGCGGCGCGGCGGTGTCCGGGTGCTCGGAGGAGCCGGGCGCGATGGCGAGGGAAGGCGGGTACGGGGTGCGGAAGCTCGGTGTCGGCATCGGGTGGCGGCCGGAGATCGACCTGACCGTGGAACGGCTCGACGTGGACTTCGTCGAGGTCGTCGCGGAGAACCTGCACGTCGGGCACCTGCCGGAGTCCGTGGTGCTGCTGCGCGAACGGGGCGTGCCGGTGCTGCCGCACGCCGTGTCGCTGTCGCTGGGCGGCGCGGAGCCGGTGGACGCGGGCCGGGTCGCGCACCTCGGGGCGCTGGCGGAGGCGTTGGACGCGCCGCTCGTCAGCGACCACGTGTGCTTCGTGCGCGCGGGCGGGCTCGACTCGGGGCACCTGATGCCGTTGCCGCGCACGCGCGAGGCGCTGGACGTGCTGGTCGCCAACGTGCGGGACGCGCAGGCGGACCTGCCGGTGCCGCTGGCCCTGGAGAACGTGGCCGCGCTGCTGGAGTGGCCGGGCGGCGAGCTGACCGAGGGGCAGTTCCTGGCGGAGCTGGTGGAGCGGACCGGCTGCCACCTGCTGGTGGACGTGGCGAACCTGTACGCGAACGCGCGCAACCTGGGCACCGACGTCGACCGGTTCCTCGACGAGATCCCGTTGGAGCGCTTGGCCTACGTGCACGTGGCGGGCGGTGAGGAGCACCAGGGCGTCTACCACGACACGCACGCCCACGCCGTGCTGCCGGAGGTGCTGGACGTGCTCGCGCGGCTGCGGGACCGGGTCGACCCGCCGGGCGTGCTGCTGGAGCGCGACGACGACTACCCGGCCGACGCCGAGCTGGCCGGTGAGCTGGCCGCGATCCGGGCGGTGCTGGCGTGACGCGGCCGCAGCGCGACCGGCTGGCGGCGGCGCAGGCCGAGCTGCTGCGGGCGCTGCTGGGCGGCGGGGAGCCGCCGGCGGGGTTCGACCCGGACCGGCTGCGGGTGGAGGCGCGGGCGCTGCTGAACAAGCGGCGCGGCATCGTCGCCGCGCTGCGGCCGGACGTGGCGGACGCGCTGGGCGAGCGGTTCCGCCCGCTGTTCGCCGACTACGCGCGCGAGCACCCCCGCCGGGCGGGCAGCCGGGCCCGCGAGGACGCCGCCGCGTTCGCCGACTGGGCGGTGGCGCGGGGCGAGCTGCCGCCGCCGAGGAAGGCCCGGTGGTGGCGGCGGCGCACGAGCTGACCGCGACCGGCCGAACGCTCCGAAGGCCCGGTGGGAGCGGCGCACTCCGTGACCGCCCCGAGCGCCGGTGGCGGCGGCGCGCGGCCTGACCGCTCCCCCGGCTCGCGGCGCGGCGGCACCGCGGCGATCGGCGCTCGTGGCGACCGGTGGCGGGTGGCGGACCGCCTTTCGGCGACCGACACGTTCCGTATCAACGACTAACGCTGCGTCACGCGCTCGCCAACCTGAACGGGCGGACAACATCCCTCAATGAGACGCTGATCTCACTCGGAGGGGTGGATAGCGTCGAGCCTGTTGGGGGCCTTCGTCACTTCCGGTGAACCGCCGCCACCGAGTGGCCGGACGCCTTCCGACTGCGCGATCCACAGCGCGCACCACCAGATCGGGAGGTATCTGTGTCGACATCCGGGAAACGCGGCGCATGGGGAGCCGCCGCGTTGGCCGTCGGGCTCCTCGCCTCGGGACTGGGTGCGGCCACCGCCGCGCCGGAGGCGGCCGACCGCGCCACGACCACCACCGCGGGCACGCGCACCGTCACCCTGGTGACGGGCGACCGCGTCCTGCTCAACGGCGACCGGCTCGGCTCGGTGACGGGTGGACCGGGCCGCGAGGGGGCCGCGTTCCACGCGTTCCACCGCGCCGGCCGCCTGCACGTCGTCCCGCGCGACGCGGTGCGACCGCTCGCCGAGGGCAAACTGGACCTGCGCCTGTTCGACGTGACCGGGCTCGTCGAGGCGGGCTACGACGACGCCCGCCGGACCGACGTGCCGCTCATCGTCACGGGCAGCGGCGCGCGAACCGCGGCAGGCGCCTCGGTCACCGCCGACCTGCCCGTCGTCGGCGCGGTCGCCGTGCGTGCGGAGAAGGTCGGGGCGGCCGGCCTGTTCGACAGCCTGGTCACCGACCCGGACGTCACCAAGGTGTGGCTCGACGGCGTGCGCCTGCCCAGCCTCGACCGCAGCACCGCGCAGATCGGCGCGCCCGCGGCGTGGACGGCCGGCTACACCGGCCAGGGCGTCAAGGTCGCGGTGCTCGACGGCGGCGTGGACGGCGCGCACCCCGACCTCGCGGGCCAGGAGGTCGCGGAGCGCAACTTCACCGAGGACCCCGACGCCACCGACCTCGACGGCCACGGGACGCACGTCGCCGCGACCATCGCGAGCAGGCACGCCAAGTACCGGGGCGTCGCGCCGGACGCGAAGCTGCTCGACGGCAAGGTGTGCTCGCGGGGCGGCTGCCGCGAGTCCTGGATCCTCGACGGCCTCCAGTGGGCCGCCGACCAGGGCGCGGACGTCGTGAACCTGAGCCTGGGCGGCACCGACACCCCCGAGGTCGACCCGGTCGAGGAGGCCGTCAACCGGCTGTCCGCCAAGACGGGCGCGCTGTTCGTGGTGGCCGCCGGCAACTCCGGCAGCCGGCCGGGCACGGTCAGCTCGCCGAGCACCGCCGACGCCGCGCTGGCCGTCGGCGCGGTCGGCCGCGACGAGCGGATCGCGCCGTTCTCCAGCCGCGGCCCGCGCGCCGGCGACGGCGGCGTCAAGCCCGACGTGACCGCGCCGGGCGTCGACATCGCCGCCGCGAAGGCGAGCAAGGGCAACATCGGCACGCCGGTGGACGAGACCCACGTGGCGCTGTCCGGCACGTCGATGGCCAGCCCGCACGTCGCGGGCGCGGCGGCGCTGCTGGCGCAGCAGCACCCGGACTGGACCGGCGCGCAGCTCAAGGCGGCGCTGGTGGCGTCGGCCAAGCCGAACCCGGACCTGGGCCCGCTCGACCAGGGCACCGGCCGGGTCGACCTGGCCAAGGCCATCACCACCACGCTCACCTCCGACCCCGTCAGCGTCGCCCTCGGCCACCAGCCGTGGCCGCACGACGACGACGTGCCGGTCACCAAGCAGCTCACCTACCGCAACACGGGCCCGACGCCGGTCACCCTGGACCTGACCGTCGACGCGCGCGGCCCGGACGGCAAGCCCGCGCCGGCGGGTGTCTTCACCGTCGCGCCGACCACGGTCACCGTCCCGGCGGGCGGCGCCGCCCGGGTCGCCGTCACCGGTGACGCCAAGGCCGCCGCGACCGACGGCGCGCACGTCGGCGCGGTCGTCACCTCCACCGGGCTGCGCACGCCGATCAGCCTCGACCGCGAGGTGGAGAGCTACGACGTCGGGTTCAAGTACACCGACGCCGACGGCAAGCCGGCCGACCGCGCCTCGTCGCTGGTGATCGGCCTGACCAACGACGCCGTGGTGTTCCCGGTCAGCTCGGCGGGCACCGCGGAGGCCCGGCTGCCCAAGGGCGACTACCTGGCCCTGAACGACGTGCTGACCGGCGACCGGATCGCGCAGCTACCGCAGCCGCTGCTCCGGGTCGCCGGCGAGGTCACCGTCGACGCCGACGCCCGGCTCGCCAAGCCGGTGGCCGTCACCTTCCCCGACCCGGACGCCGAGGACCTGTTCGGCGGCATCGGCCTGACCCGGACCGTCGGCGACCGGACGGTCAGCGCGACCACCGTGTTCCTCGGCGGTTTCCGCGGCGCGGTGTCGCTCGCGCAGCTCGGGCCCGCGCTGCCCGCCGACGAGCTGACCACCACGGTGTCCGCCAACGCCAAGGGCGCGCCCGTCGGCACGACCCCGGTGAACTACCGGGCGGCGTGGTCCGAGCGCGGCAAGGTGCCCACCGGCTTCACCCGCGCGCCCGCCCGCGACGAGCTGGCGAAGGTGACCACGGCGATCGGGCCCCGGCCGACGGGCCGGAGCTACCGCTACGGCGGGCTGCCGGTGCCGCCCGACGGCGGGTCCAGCAGCGGCGTCCTGTCCGCGACCGGCCCGGACGGCGACGCCGTCGACTACGTGCTGGCCAAGGGCATGAACTGGGTCTGGCTCGTGCTCCAGGTCGACGAGCGGAACACGACGGAGGTGCTGCTGCGCTCGCCCGAGCGCGGCTACCGCGCGGGCGGTGAGTACCGGCAGCGGTTCGGCAGGCCGGTGTTCGGCCCGATCCTGCCCGACTCGCCCTTCCCGTACTCGTCCAGGCTGGGCGACGCCATCTCGTTCGCCCTGCCGCTGTGGGGCGACGGCTACGGCAACATCGGCGACTCCAACACCACCTCCGCCCGCACCACGCTGTACCGGGACGGCAAGAAGGTCGGCGAGTACCCGAACGCGGCCAACGGCCGGTTCGAGGTGGCGCCGGGCGCGGGCGAGTTCAAGGTGGACACCGAGGGCGTCCGCGTGCCGGGCGCGTCCGAGTTCAGCACGAAGGTCGCGGGCACCTGGACGTTCCGCTCGGACACCGTGCCGGGCACCACGCCGCGCGCGCTGCCGCTGACCGTGGTCCGGTTCGAGCCGGAGCTGGACGACCAGGGCGCCGCGCCGGCCGACCGGGTGCTGCGCGTGCCGCTCAAGGTGCAGCAGCACAAGGGCGGCGCGGACGGCAAGGTGCGCCGGCTGGACGTCGAGGTGTCGTTCGACGACGGCAGGACGTGGTCGAAGGCGCCGGTGACCGGGCGCACCGCCCTGGTGCGCAACGGCGCGGCGGGCGGGTTCGCCTCGCTGCGGGTGAAGGGCGCCGACAGCGCGGGCAACACGTTCGAGCACACCCTGATCAGGGCGTACCGGATCAAGTAGTGGCGCGCCGGGGGCGTCCGCGCGGCGGGCGCCCCCTCGCACCCGCCGTCACGGCAGGTTGGTGACCAGTTCGGCCGCCGCGACCCGGGTGCCCGTGTAGAACGGGATCTCCTCGCGCACGTGCCGCCGCGCCTCCGTGCCGCGCAGGTGCCGCATCAGGTCGACGATCCGGTGCAGCTCGTCGGCCTCGAACGCCAGGATCCACTCGTAGTCGCCCAGCGCGAACGACGCCACGGTGTTCGCCCGCACGTCCGGGTAGTCGCGGGCCTCCTTGCCGTGGTCGGCGAGCATCCGGCGGCGGTCCTCGTCGGGCAGCAGGTACCACTCGTAGGACCGCACGAACGGGTACACGCAGATGTACTTGCGCGGGTCCTCGCCGGCCAGGAACGCCGGGATGTGGCTGCGGTTGAACTCCGCCGGCCGGTGCAGCGCGACCTGGCTCCACACCGGCGTCGACGCGCGCCCGAGCGCGGTGCGCCGGAACCCGGTGTAGGCGGCCTGGACCTGCTCGACCTCCTCGGAGTGCCACCAGATCATGAAGTCGGCGTCGGCGCGCAGGCCCGCCACGTCGTACACGCCGCGCACCACGGTGCCCTTGGCCGCCAGGCCGTCGAGGTACTCCTGCGCCTCGGTGGCGGCGGGGCCGCGGTCGTCGGGCAGCCGGCCGGGCTCGACCCGGAAGACCGACCACATGGTGTAGCGGATGGTGTCGTTCAGCTCGTTGTAGTTCAGGCGGCCCATGCCCTCATCCTCTCACCCGGCCGAGCACGTGCGCGGCGACCCGTGCCGCCGCCGCGTCGCCGGTCGCGACGCAGGCGGGGATGCCGACCCCGTGCAGCGTCGCGCCCGCGACCGCCAGGCCCGGCAGGCCGGCGACGGCCTCCTCGACGGCGCGCACGACGTCCAGGTGGCCTACGCCGTACTGCGGCAGGCCGCCGCCCCAGCGCGTGACCGCGGTGTCGACCGGCGCGGCGGTCACGCCGGTCAGCTCGGCCAGGTCGGCCCGGACGGCGGCGACCAGCTCCTCGTCGGCGCGCTGGAGCACCTCGACCTGGCCGTGCCGACCGACGCTGCCCCGCACCAGCACCGGGCCGCCGTCGAGGTGCGCCCACTTGCGGCTGGAGAAGGTGAACGCCTTGGCGGTGAACGGCGTGCCGTCGGCGTGCCGCTCACCCTCGGCCAGCAGCACGCCCGACCGCTCGGGCAGCGCGGTACCGGGCGGCAGCGCGAGCGCGACCACGGCCATCGACGCCAGCTCGACCTCGGCGTACCCCGCCGACGCGGCCGGCGCGACGTCGGCCAGCAGCTTCCGCGCGGCGGGCGCGGGCACGGCGAGCACGATGCCGTCGACGTCCAGGCGCGCGGGCGCGGTGGCGGGCCCGACCTCCAGCCGCCAGCCGTGCTCGCGGCGCGCCAGCCCGCGCACCGGCAGCCCCAGCCGCACCTCCGGCGCGGCGACCTCCGCGAGCCGGTCGACCAGCGTCGACAGCCCACCGGTCAGCGTGCCGAACACGGGTGGCCGGCGGGCGTCCGGCGGTGGCGGCGCGGGCACCGCCGCGGCCGCCGCGGCGAGCAGCGAGCCGACACCGGAGTCCAGCGCGGACGCCAGCCGCGGCAGCGTGGCCCGCAGCCCCAGCGAGTCGGCCCGGCCCGCGTACACCCCGCCCAGCAGCGGCCCGACCAGCCGGTCCGCGACCTCCGGCCCGAACCGCTCGCGCAGCAGCGCGCCGACGGTCACGTCCGCGCCGCCGAGGTCGATCGGCGGCAGGTCGGGCTCGGCCGCGACCCGGCGCAGCCCCTCGGCGCTGAGCACCGGCCGGACGGCCTCCACCGACGCGGGCACGCCCAGCAGCGTGTGCGCGGGGATGGACCGGACGACGCCGCCGGCGAGGATGCCGGACGGGGCGGGCGTCGGGTGGGCCAGGTCGTGCGCGAGCCCCAGTTCGGCGACGAGTTCGGCCGCCTCCGGCCTGCGGTGCAGGAACGCCTCGGCCCCGACGTCGTAGGCGCGCCCGCCGACCTCGGCGGTGCGCAGCTTGCCGCCCAGCCGGTCGGCCTGCTCCAGCAGGGTGATCCGGGCGAGGGGCCCGAGCAGGCGGCGCAGCCGGTACGCGGCGACCAGGCCGGAGATGCCACCACCGACCACCGCGACGTGCGACGCGCTCATCCCGCCCGGTGCACCCACTCGACGGCCTTCGTGATCATGTCCGGGTCGGTGTCCGGCAGCACGCCGTGCCCCAGGTTGAAGATGTGGCCGGCGGCGGCCTTGCCCTCGGCCACGATCCGCTCGATCTCGCGCCGCAGCGCCCGCTCGCCGGCGAACAGCAGCGCCGGGTCCAGGTTGCCCTGCACCACCGGCGGCGGCAGGTCCGGCGCGGCGTCCCGCAGCCGCCGCACGGCGACGTCGAGCGGGGTGCGCCAGTCGACGCCGACGACGTCCGCGCCCGCCTCGCGCATGGCGGGCAGCAGCTCGCCGGTGCCCACGCCGAAGTGGATGCGCGGCACCGAGTCGATCGTCCCCAGGACGCGCGCCGAGTGGGGCAGCACGAACTCCCGGTAGTCCCGCTCGGACAGCGCGCCCGCCCACGAGTCGAACAGCTGGACGGCCTTGACGCCCGCCTCCACCTGCACCCGCAGGAACTCGGCGGTGATGTCGGCGATCCGGCCCAGCAGCGCGTGCCACAGGTCGGGGTCGGCGTGCATCAGCGCCTTGGTGCGCTCGTGGTGCTTGCTGGGCCCGCCCTCGACGAGGTACGAGGCCAGCGTGAACGGCGCGCCCGCGAACCCGATCAGCGGCACGTCGCCGAGGGCGGCGTTGAGCAGGCCGATGGCGTCGGCCACGGGCCGCACCTGGTGGGCCTCCAGCACGGGCAGCGCGTCGACGTCGCCGCGCCCGGTGATCGGCTTGGCCACCACGGGCCCGGTGCCGGGCACGATGTCCAGGTCGACACCGGCCGCCTTCAACGGCACCACGATGTCGGAGAACAGGATCGCGCCGTCCACGTCGTGCCTGCGGACCGGTTGGAGCGTGATCTCGCAGACCATCTCCGGGTCCATGCAGGCGTCGAGCATGGAGGTGCCCTCGCGCAGCGCGCGGTACTCGGGCAGCGAGCGCCCCGCCTGCCGCATGAACCAGACGGGGGTGCGCGAGGGGACGCCGCCGCGCGCGGCGACCAGCAGTGGTGCGTCGGTGTTGTCGCTCATCTCGCTGCCATGCTCCCACGAGCGGCCAACCGCACGCCGCCAGGTCCGGCGCGCCGCGCCCACCCGACGACGCCGGGGGGCATACAGTCCGTGGTGTGACCGGACTGGAGGCGGAGCCCGAACTGTTCCGGCGGGCGGTGGCCACGCTCAGGTCGGTGCGCACCCGACCCGAGCTGGAGCTGACCGAGGTGCGCCCGCCACAACGCCTGGCGCCCTGGGCCTTCGCCCTGACGGCCGAGGCGACGGGCCCGGCGGACGAGCTCTCGACCGGTCGCCTGGTCCTCCTGCACGACCCGGCCGGCGTGGACGCGTGGTCCGGCGTCTTCCGCCTGGTGGCCTACGTGCGGGTGGAACTGGACCCGGAACTGGCCGCCGACCCGCTCCTGCCGGAGGTGGGCTGGTCGTGGCTGGTGGAGGCGCTGGAAACCGCCGGCGCGGACTTCCTGGCGCTGGGCGGCACGGTGACGCAGACCTCGTCGGCCAGGTTCGGCGACATAGCCGGCCCGGCCCGCACCGACGACCTGGAACTGCGCGCCTCCTGGACCGCGAGGGACGCCGACCTCACCGCCCACGGCACAGCCTTCTACGACGTCATGGCCACCGCCGTCGGCCTACCCCCCGTAGGCGTCCGCGCCCTCCGCTGACGCTCCGCACCCTCCACCAGGCCACGCGCACACGCGACGCGAAGCTGCAAGCAACGCTTGAAGCTGCGCCCCGTCCTCGGCGGCCGGCCCGTCCGGCGAGGACGCCCTTCGAGCTCTGCCCCTGAGCCGCACCGCCCCGGCTCGCTACTCGTTGTCCCGCAACACCCGCAGCACGTTCCCCCCGACGAGCTTCGCGCAGTCGTCCTCACTCCACCCACGCCCCAGCAGCGCCCCCACCAGCACGGGGTACGTGGACACGTCCTCCAGCCCGTCCGGCAGCTCCCGCACCCCGTCGTAGTCCCCGCCCAGCCCGATGTGGTCGATCCCGGCCACCTCCCGCGCGTGCTCCAGGTGCGCCACCACGTCCTCCACCGTGACCCGGGGCCGGGGCACGTCCCACGAGTCCTGGAACCGCTCCCGAGCCTCCAGGTCGTTGTGCCGCTGCCCCGCCGCGGCCATCGCGTCCTTCAACCGGGCGTCCCACTCCGCGTACGCGGCCGAGACGAACGCGGGCACGAACGTCACCATGCACACGCCGCCGTTGGCGGGCAGCCGCTCCAGCACCGCGTCCGGCACGTTGCGCGGGTGGTCGGCCACCGCGCGGCACGAGGAGTGGGTGAACAGCACCGGCCGCCGGGTCGCGTCCAGCGCCGCGTTCATCGTCGTCTCCGCCACGTGCGAGAGGTCGACGACCATGCCGATCCGGTTCATCTCGCGCACCACCTCGACGCCGAACGGGGACAGCCCGCCGCAGCCGGGTTCGTCCGTGGCCGAGTCCGCCCAGGGCGTGTTCTCGTTGTGGGTGAGGGTCAGGTACCGCACCCCGAGGCGCCGCAGCGCACGCAGGACGCCCAGCGAGGAGTTGATGGCGTGCCCGCCCTCCGCGCCGACCAGCGACGCCAAGCGGCCGGATCCGAACACCGCCAGGGCCTCGTCGGCCGTGGTCGCGAAGCCCAGGACGTCCGGGTGGACCGCGCACAGCTCGCGGACCAACTCGACCTGCTCCAGCACGGCGGTGACGGCTGCGTCGCCCGCCAGCCGGCACGGGACCCACACGGACCAGAACTGCATCCCCAACCGGCCCTGCCGAGACCGCAAAAAGTCGGTCTGGAATCGGGGTTGCGGCGTCGTGAGGTCCACGTGCCGGGCGACTGAGGACACGTCCAGGCCCGTTGACTTTTCACCGATTTGCGCCTCGGTGGCGGCGGCGCGGAGCGCCCACGGGAGGTCGTTGTGCCCGTCGACGAGAGGGGTGCGGGCCAGCAGTTCCTCGGCCCGGCCTCGCTCTGCGGTGCTCGCCACCGGCAACTCCTCTGTGTCGTCGTGAGACGGACTCGCGTTACGCGCCCTATCCAGTTGTCAGCCGATCGTGTGACAACAAGGGCCGGCGGTCACAACTCATTCGGGATAGATACCCGATTGATCGTCCCGTAGACCCGCTTGGGCGGCTACGCTGCCCCAGACGACACCACTTTCGGTCGATCAGTGGCGCGGCTGATTGGACGAAAGTCCCGGTGCCGGTCGGGGGGCACGACCGACTCCAGGGAGGTAGTGACGTGGCTGCCGTCGGCTTAGGTCAGGCCGTTCGTACCACGCCAGCCGGCTCGTTGCCGGCGAACATGGTCCCGCACCCGCGGGAGGAGCTTTTTCAGTGCTGGTGGTCGACGACCACCCACTGCTGAGGGAGGCGATATCGGCTCGGCTCACCCAGATGGGAGCCGGGACAGTGCATGAGGCGGCTTCGGTCGCGGAGGCTCGGGCGCGGGCACTCGCAACCGGACCGTGCGACCTCGCGATCCTCGATCTGGGCCTGCCGGATGGCACCGGCATCGACCTGGTCACGGAACTCCGTGCCCAGGGCTGGCCCCGCATCGTGGTCCTCGCGTCCTCCGACGACCCCTACGCGGTCAGGTCGGCCTTCCAGGCGGGCGCCCAGGCGTACCTCCTGAAGTCCGCCTCGCCGATGGTGGTCACCGACGGGGTGCGCAGGGTTCTCGACGGCGGCGTCTACGCGGATCCGAGCGTCGCGCCCGTGCTCGCCGCGGGCACCCGGGTACCGGGCACCGACAACACGCCGCGGGAGCTGTCCGCGCGTGAGGTCGAGGTCCTCCAGCTGGTCGCCGATGGCCAGAGCAACAAGGAGATCGGCGAAGCGCTCAGCCTTTCCGCGCTGACGGTGAAGAGCCACCTGTCGCGGATCGGGCGCAAGCTGGGCACCGGGGACCGGGCTCAGATGGTCGCGCTGGCCATGCGTGCCGGCGTGATCCGCTGACCGGGTCGCCACACTGAACGGGCCGAACACACCCGCGAGTGGTGCGTTCGTCGTAGGGTCTTCCGCCGTGGACGTACCCTCCGACGAGCCAACCGAACCAACCGGAGCCGATCCGGTCCCGCTGACGGAACCCGCTGATGGGGTCCCGCCGGTGGTAGCCGACGCTCAGGCGCTCCGGCGTGCCGCTGACGCGCTCGCCGGAGCATCCGGTCCGGTTGCGGTGGACACCGAGCGAGCCTCGGGATACCGCTACTCGCAACGCGCTTACCTGGTGCAACTGCGCCGGGCGGGCGCCGGGACCGTGCTGGTCGACCCGATCGCCCTCGGCGGTCGGCTCGACCCGCTGGTCCAGGCGCTGGACGGGACCGAGTGGGTGTTGCACGCGGCGTCCCAGGACCTGCCGTGCCTCGCCGAACTCGGCCTGCGTCCGAGCGCGTTGTTCGACACCGAGCTGGCGGGCAGGCTGGCCGGCTTCGAACGGGTGGCGCTGGGCACGCTCGTGGAGCGCTTGCTCGGTTATCGGCTGGAGAAGGGGCACGGCGCGGCCGACTGGTCGCGCCGGCCCCTTCCCGCCGACTGGCTGAACTACGCCGCCCTGGACGTGGAGCTGCTGGTGGAGCTCCGGGACGTCCTGGAGCAGGAGCTGAAGCGCCAGGGCAAGCTGGAGTGGGCCCTCCAGGAGTTCGAGGCGGCCCGCACCGCGCCGATGCCCAAGCCGAGGTCCGAGCCGTGGCGGCGGACGTCGGGCATCCACCGCATCCGCAGCCCCCGCCAGCTGGCGGCCGTGCGGTCGCTGTGGGAGACGCGCGACGCGCTGGCCCGCGAACGCGACATCGCGCCGGGCCGGGTGCTGCCGGACAGCGCGCTGGTCGAGGCCGCGGTCCGCAACCCGCCCGACGAGGCGGCGCTGCTCGCCCTGCCGGTGTTCCGCGGCCGGGCGCAGCGGCGCATGGTCGCGGTGTGGCTGGGAGCGCTCCACCGGGCGGCGGCGCTGCCCCGGCACGAGCTGCCGGACTCGTCGCAGCAGCACGACGGGCCTCCCCCGGCGAACCGCTGGGCGGACAAGGACCCGGCCGCGGCGGCACGGCTGGCCGCCGCGCGAACGGCGCTCACCGCCGTGGCGGAGGCGAACACCCTGCCGGTGGAGAACCTCCTGCTGCCGGACCTGGTGCGGCGCACGTGCTGGCAGCCGCCCGCCGACACCTCGCCCGAGGGCGTGGCGGCGGTGCTCCGCGAGGGCGGTGCGCGGAACTGGCAGGTCGAGCTGACCGCCACGGCGCTGTCGGAGGCGCTCTCCTCGGCGCCGCAGGACTAGCCGGACCCGGTCGCGGCGGAGCCCGCCGCGACCGGGTCACCGGCAATCGGCGTCGCCCTCGGCCGCACCGCCCGCCGCCTCGCGGTCCCCTTCCCCGGCCGCCGACCCGCGCTCGGCGTCCTCCCGACGCCCGGACGCCTCCCGCCGGGCGAGCCGCCGCACGGCCGCGAGCGCGGCGTCACCCAGCACCGTCCCGACCACCACGACCTCCAGCGCGGCGTCCTTGGTCGGCGCCCCCAGCACGTAGTCGAGGTCCTGCTCGGCGAGGGGACCGCACGCCCGCGCGTACCCGTCGAGCTGCCCGACGAACCGCTCGTGCCCGAGTTCGCGCGCGGTCGCCAGCACGCCGACCAGCGACTGGAACGCGTCCGAGCGCGGTCGGTAGGTCCAGCCCTGGCGCTCCACGAACTCCCTGGCCTGCGCGTGCGCGACCGCGTCCTCGGCCACCGCGACGGGCGACGAGACCGCCACCTCCACCGTGCCCATCGCCTTGTGCAGCGACTTCTCCGGGTCGTCCAGCGCGCCGAGCACCTCGCGCACGGCGGCGATCGACAGCCCGCCGACCTCCGCCAGCGCCCGCACCAGCCGCAGCCGGTGCAGGTGGGCCTCGTCGTACCGGGCCTGGTTGGGGCTGGTCAGCTCGCCCGCCGGGAGCAGGCCCTCCCGCAGGTAGTACTTGATGGTCGGCACTGGCACGCCCGTTCGGCGGCTCAGCTCGGCGATGCGCATCGTCCTCTTCCCTGGACGGCCTCCAGTATGGATACTGTGGCTATCCGATAGTAGAAAGTGTCACTATCCATTCAAGGAGCCCACGTGACCCGCTTCCTCCGGTGGCACCCACCGCTGGTGCTGTTCTCCCTGCTCATGGCCGCCGTCACGGTAGTCTCGCTGGTCGGCCTGGTGGTCGACGACCGGATTCTGGTCGGCTCCCCCATCTGGTTCAAGCCGTTCAAGTTCGGCGTCTCCCTCGGCTTGTACGCCGTGGCCCTGGCCTGGATGCTCACCTTCGCCACCCGCTTCCGGCGCGTCGGCTGGTGGGCGGGCGCCGTCGTCGCCCTCGGCGGCACCGTCGAGATGGTGATCGTCGTCGGTCAGGTCCTGCGCGGCAGGCAGAGCCACTTCAACACGGCCACGGCGCTGGACGCACGCCTGTTCGCCCTGATGGGCACCACCATCCTCGTCGTGTGGGTGATGCACGCGGTGATCGCCCTCGTGCTGGCGTTCACCCGGTTCGAGGACCGGGCGGTCGGCCTGTCCATCCGGCTCGGCCTGGCGCTGGCCCTGGTCGGCCTGGCCCTCGGGACGCTGATGACCGGCCCGACCGGGATCGAGGGCGTCGCCGGCGCGCACACCGTCGGCCTGCCCGACGGCGGCCCCTACCTGCCGATCACGGGGTGGAGCGCGGCGGGCGGCGACCTGCGGGTGCCCCACTTCGTGGGCATCCACGCGATCCAGGTGCTCCCGCTGGCGATCCTGCTGTTCGGCCGGCGCGCGAACACCAGGCTGGCGTGGGTGCTCGCGATCGGGTACGCGGGCCTGACGGCGCTGACGCTGTGGCAGGCGCTGCGCGGCCAGCCGCCGCTGCGCCCCGACCTGCTCACCGGCCTGGGCGCGCTGGCCGTCGCGACGTGGACCGGCGCGGCGACGACGTGGGCGCTGCGGACGCGGTCGACCGCGCCGAGCCGACCGACCGCGCCGACCGGGCAGGCGGTGTCGGCATGACCGGCTTCCTGTTCGAGATCACGTTCTGGCTCACGGTCCCGTTCTGGGCCCTGATGGTGTTCGCCCCGACCTCGCCCCGGACCCACCGCATCGTCTCGTCACCGCTGATCGCCGTGCCGCCGCTGGTGGTCTACGCGGTGCTCGTCGCCGGGCACCTGCCGGAACTGTGGGCGACCATGAGCAGCCCGGACCTGGGCACGCTGCGGGAGTTCCTGAACACGCCCCGGGGCGCGTCGGCGGTGTGGGCGCAGGTGCTCGCGTGGGACCTGCTGGTCGGCGCCTGGATGTACCGGGAGGGCAGGCGGCTGGGCCTGCACCCGCTGCTGATGGGACCGCTGCTGGTGTTCACGATCGTGCTGTCCCCGTTCGGGTTCGCGCTGTTCCTGGCGGTCCGGGCGCGCTGTGACCGACCCGACAGGGCGACCGCGGTGGTTACCGACGAGTAACAGGCGCTAGAGTTGTGTTACCGATCGGTAGGAGTCGCGTCCCCGGTCGCAGGATTCGTCACCACATGTGGAGGAGACGCCGTGGCCGCACCAGTAGCGCCGGCACGCGTTCGGAACGTGGTCTTCGTGGACGGCGTGCGCACGCCGTTCGGCAAGGCCGGCCCCAAGGGAATCTTCGCGGAGACCCGTGCCGACGACCTGGTGGTCAAGGTGATCCGCGAGCTGCTGCGGCGGCACCCGGAGCTGCCGCCCGAGCGGGTGGACGAGGTCGCCATCGCGGCCACCACGCAGGTCGGCGACCAGGGGCTGACCATCGGCCGCACCGCCGCGCTGCTCGCGGGCCTGCCCAAGTCGGTGCCCGGCTACGCCGTCGACCGCATGTGCGCGGGCGCGATGACGGCCGTGACGACCGCCGCGAGCGGCATCGCGTTCGGCGCGTACGACGTGGTGATCGCGGGCGGCGTCGAGCACATGGGCCGCCACCCGATGGGCGAGGGCGTCGACCCCAACCCGCGCTTCCTGTCCGACAAGATCGTCGACCCCTCGGCGCTGGTGATGGGTTCGACGGCGGAGAACCTGCACGACCGGTTCCCGGCCATCACCAAGGAGCGCGCCGACGCCTACGCCGCCGCCTCCCAGGCCAAGTACGCCGACGCGGTGAAGAACGGCAAGATCGGCCCCGAGCTGGTGCCGGTCGCGACCCGGTCCGCCGAGCACGGCTGGGGCCTGGCCACCGCCGACGAGCCGCCGCGACCCGGCACCACCGTCGAGGACCTGGCGAAGCTCAAGACGCCGTTCCGGCCGCACGGCCGGGTCACCGCGGGCAACGCGGCCGGCCTGAACGACGGCGCGACCGGCTGCATCCTCGCCGACGAGGAGACCGCGACCGAGCTGGGCCTGCCGATCGGGATGCGGCTGGTGGGCTACTCGTTCCTGGGCGTCGAGCCCGAGGTCATGGGCGTCGGACCGGTGCCCGCCACGGAGAAGGCCCTCAAGCGCGCGGGCCTGACCATCTCCGACATCGGCCTGTTCGAGATCAACGAGGCGTTCGCGGTGCAGGTGCTCGCCTTCCTCGACCACTTCGGCATCGCCGACGACGACCCGCGCGTCAACCAGTGGGGCGGCGCGATCGCGACCGGCCACCCGCTCGCCTCGTCCGGCGTGCGCCTGATGACCCAGCTGTCGCGGCAGTTCGCCGAGCGGCCGGACGTGCGCTACGGCCTGACCACGATGTGCATCGGCATCGGCATGGGCGGCACCGTGATCTGGGAGAACCCGCACTGGAACGGAGAAGCCAAGTGACCGCGTTGACCGCCGACGAGGCCAAGGCCCTCTTCCCCGACGAGGTCGTCACCACGGCCCGCACCCGCCTGGTCTCCGTGCCCGGCCTCACCGGCCGGGTCGCGCTGATCACCCTGGACAACGGCCACGACCACACCCGGCCGTCCACGTTCGGCCCGCAGTCGCTGGTGAGCCTGGCCGCCGCGTTCGACGAGGCCGCCGCGGCGTCACCGGTGGCGATCGCGGTCACCGGCAAGCCGTTCGTCTTCGCGGTGGGCGCGGACCTCGCCGCCGTGGAGGGCGCGTCCTCCCGCGAGCAGGCCCTGACCATCGGGCGGCTCGGCCACGACGTGTTCCGCAGGTTCACCGAGTCGGAGGTCCCGACCTTCGCCTTCGTCAACGGCGCGGTCATGGGCGGCGGCCTGGAGCTGGCGCTGTCCTGCCACTACCGGACGCTGGCGTCCAACGCGGCGGCCATCGCGCTGCCCGAGGTGTTCCTCGGCCTGTTCCCCGGCTGGGGCGGCACGCAGCTCCTGCCGAACCTGATCGGCCCGGACGCCGCCGTCACGGTGATCTTCGAGAACGCGCTGAACCAGAACCGGATGCTCAAGCCGAAGCAGGCGCTCGACCTGGGCATCGCGGACGTGCTGTTCGACTCGGCCGACTACCTGGAGCAGTCGCTGCGGTGGCTGGCGTCGGTGGTGCGCGGCGAGGTGACGCCCACCCGCCGCGAGATCGACCGCGGCGCCGGCTGGGACGCGGCCGTGGCCCGCGCCCGCGCCATCGTCGAGGGCCGGACCAAGGGCGCCGCGCCGGGCGCGCTGAAGGCGCTGGAGCTGCTGGAGCTGGCGCGGGGGAACGACCTCGACGCCGGGTACGCGGCCGAGACCGAGGCGCTGGCGGACGTCGTGATGAGCGACGAGCTGCGCGCGGGCCTGTACTCGTTCAACCTGGTGCAGAAGCGGGCCAAGCGGCCCGCGGGCGCGCCGGACAAGTCGCTGGCGCGCAAGGTGACCAAGGTCGGCGTCGTCGGCGCGGGCCTGATGGCGTCGCAGATGGCGCTGCTGTTCGCGCGGAGGCTGGAGGTGCCGGTGGTGCTCACCGACATCGACCAGGCGCGCGTGGACAAGGGCGTCGGCTACGTGCACGGCGAGGTCGACAAGCTGCTCGCCAAGGGCCGCGTGTCGCCCGACCAGGCCAACCGCCTCAAGGCGCTGGTGACCGGGTCGCTGGACAAGGCGGCGTTCGCCGACGCCGACTTCGTGATCGAGGCCGTGTTCGAGGACCTGGACGTCAAGCGGAAGGTCTTCGCCGAGGTCGAGGAGTTCGTCTCCCCCGAGGCGGTGCTGGCCACCAACACGTCGTCGCTGTCCATCACGGACATGGCGGCCGGCCTCAAGCACCCCGAGCGGGTCGTCGGCTTCCACTTCTTCAACCCGGTGGCGATCATGCCGCTGCTGGAGGTCGTGCGCGCCGCGCGGACCGACGACGCGACGCTGGCGACGGCGTTCGCGGTCGGCAAGCAGCTGAAGAAGTCGTCGGTGCTGGTGAAGGACGCGCCGGCGTTCGTGGTGAACCGCCTGCTGACCCGGTTCATGGGCGAGGTGGTGAAGTCCATCGACGAGGGCACGCCGTTCGAGGTGGCGGACAAGGCCACCGAGTCCCTCGGCCTGCCCATGTCGCCGCTGGTGCTGCTCCAGCTCGTCGGCGCGCCCGTGGCGCTGCACGTGGCCGAGACCATGCACGCGGCGTTCCCCGACCGGTTCGGCGTGTCGGAGAACATGAAGGCGTTCGTGGCGGCCGGCAAGAACGCCGTCTGGCAGTGGGACTCCTCGGGCAAGCAGACCGTGGACCCCGAGGTCCAGGCGCTGTGGCGGGCGGGCGACCGGCCGCTGACCGGTGAGGAGGTCAAGGCGCGGGCGCTGGAGGCGCTGGCCGAGGAGATCCGCCTCATGCTCGACGAGGGCGTGGTGGCCGAGGCGCAGGACATCGACCTGTGCATGATCCTCGGCGCGGGCTGGCCGTTCTGGCTGGGCGGCATCACCCCGTACCTCGACCGCTCGGGTGTCGCCGAGAAGGTGACCGGCCGGCGGTTCCTGCCGCCGGGTGTGGCGTCCGTGCCCGCCTGACCGGGCAGTCCACCGGTGCGCCCGGCTCCCCGCGCGGGGAGCCGGGCGCACTGCGTCACCGGGGTGTTGCGACGCACGTGTGCTCCTCCGCGCGCAGGCGGGTGAGGATCGCTCACACCGCACGGGCGTGGACGATCTTGTGTGGATGACTCCGCACCGCCGCAGAGCCCGCGTCCGCCGCCCCCTGCCCGACCCCGTGCGCGTGGAGGAACTGGTCGAGTTCCTGCGCCGCGACCGCTCGTGGCGGGAGGAGGTGGCCAGCCGCCTGGTGTCCCGCCTGGACCAGCGCCTGGTGCGCTCCGCCAAGTCGTGCGGCTGCCGCCCGCTGGCGCACGTGGCGGACCAGCTCGACAGCCAGGCGTGCGTGGACCTCGGCCCCGGCGCGCCCTACCAGCTCGCCAAGGCCGTGTACGGCCAAGTGCCGCTGCGGGGCGCGGCGCGCCTGCGCCACACCGCCCGCAGCCTCCGCGTGCTGGGCGTCTACCTGTGCGGCAACGACCTGGCGCAGTGCCCCTGCACCGCCGCCCTGGCCCGCGACCCGCGCCAGGTGAGCGTCGACCGGGTGGTGACCGGTGCCCTGGACGGCGCGGGCTTCTAGCGGCGGGTCCGGCGAGGCCGCCGGCTTGCGGGGCTCTCGGGCGTCGGGCGCGTCGTGGCCGCGGGAGGGTTCACCGGCGTGCCGCACGTTTCGGGTGTCACTCGTCCGGGCAACAGATCACCACTATGGGTGAGATCAGGATCGGCACGTCGGGCTGGCGCTATCCCGAGTGGCGGGGCGACTTCTACCCCCGAGGTCTCCAACAGCGCCTGGAGCTGGAATTCCTGTCGCGCACCCTGAACACCGTGGAGCTGAACGGACCGTTCTACGGCCTGCGCAAGCCCGCCGACTACCGCTCGTGGCGCGTGCGCACACCCGACGACTTCGTGTTCGCCGTCAAGGCGCACAAGGAGGTCACCCACCTGCGGCGGTTACGCGACGCCGAGGGCGCCGTCGACGAGTTCTTCGCCTCCGGCGTCCTCGACCTGGGTGAGAAGCTCGGGCCGGTCCTGTGGCAGCTGCCGCCGACCCTGCCCTACCGCCCCGACCGGGTGGCGGCGTTCCTGCGGCACCTGCCCGGACCGCCCGTCCGGCACGCGCTGGAGGTGCGCCACCCCTCCTACCTGGTGCCGGAGCTGATCGACGCCCTGACGCGGCGCGGGGTCGCGCTGGTCGTCGCCGAGTCGGCGGGCCGCTTCCCCCAGCCGGAGGAGCTGACCGCCGACTTCGCCTACGTCCGGCTGCACGGCGACCGGGAGCTGTACGCCAGCGGGTACTCCGCCGCCGCCCTGGACCGGTGGGCGCAGAAGGTCCGCGCGTGGTCGCGGGACCGCGACGTGTACGTGTACTTCGACAACACGATGCGCGGCGCGGCGCCGCACGACGCGAGGTCGCTCGCCGCGCGCCTCGGTTGACGCCGTCAGAGCCGGGGCACGCGGTCCAGCACGATCCCGAAGTGCCTGGCGTGCGCCTCGATGACCCCGGCGTCGTCGAGCCGCTCCTCCCGGCGCACGCCGCCCTCGGTGACGATGAGCTTGTCGCCCGCCACGGTCACCCGGCCGCCGCCCGGCGTGGGCAGCGAGCACGTCGCGGCCCGGCGGAAGACCGACCCCGGCCACGTCTGCTGGTACCAGCAGGTCGCGCGGAACTCGTCCAGGGCGCGCGGGCGCAGCTCCAGCCGGTACTGCACGACCCCGTCGAGCAGCACGTCGACGTCGCCCTCGGGCGCGTCGACCAGCCGGAACACGCCGGCGGCGTCCCGCTGGTCGGCCCGGCTGGTCAGGTCGAGCGGGCGCAGCGAGAACCGGCCGAACCCGACGTCGACCAGCAGGTCGCCCACGCGCAGCGCCATGTGGTCGAAGGGCGGGCCGAACGCGCCGTCGTTGCACACCCTGGCGGCCAGCAGCCGCACGTCGTGCCCGAGCGCGGTCAGCAACGCGGCGAACGCACCGTTCAACTCGTAGCAGAAACCGCCCCGGCGACGGCGGACGACCTTGTCCACCAGCGCGTCCTCGGACAGGGTGATGGGCTCGCCGAGGTGGATGCTCAGGTTCTCGAACGGCACCGCGAACGCGTGCCGCTCCTGCAGTTCGACCAGGGTGCTGTCGCGGGAGGCGCCGATCCGGTCCAGGTAGGCGTCGACGGTCTGTGGGTCCATGGGGACAAACTTGCACGTTCGAGGGCGCTGGAGGTCAATGGTGTGGTGATCCGCATCGGCACGTCGGGCTGGGTGTACCCGCCGTGGCGGGGCGTGTTCTACCCGCAGGGGTGGCCGCGCAAGCGCGAACTGGAGTACCTGTCGCGGCAGGTGGGCTCGGTGGAGATCAACGGCACCTTCTACGCGTTGCAGAAGCCGTCGAGCTTCCAGGCGTGGTCGGCGCAGACCCCGGACGACTTCGTCTTCGCCGTCAAGGGCAGCCGCTTCATCACCCACATGAAGCGGCTGCGCGACCCCGGTGACGCCCTGAGCAGGTTCTTCGACTCCGGGGTGCTCACGCTGGGTCCGAAGCTCGGTCCGTTCCTGTGGCAGCTGCCGCCGACGCTGCCCTACGACCCGGCCCTGCTGGCCGACTTCTTCGGCGCGCTGCCCCGCCACCACGAGGGACGGCCGCTGCGGCACGCCCTGGAGGTCCGGCACGACTCGTTCCGCGACCCGGCGTTCCCGGCGTTGCTGCGGGAGCACGGCGTGGCCCTGGTCGTCGCCGACACCGCGAAGACGTTCGTCGAGCTGGAGGACGTCACGGCGGACTTCGTCTACGTCCGGCTGCACGGCGACGAGGAGCTGTACACGAGCGGCTACACCGACCGGGCGCTGGACCGGTGGGCGGCGAAGATCCGGGCGTGGTCGCGCGAGCACGACGTCTACGCGTACTTCGACAACGACGCGAAGGTGATGGCGCCGAGGGACGCGATCGCCCTGGCCACCCGACTGGGTGGTCGAGTGGCCGGTTCCCCGGCCGCGCCCCAGAATCGGGGCGCTGGGAGGTGACCGGATGGCGACGCGCGCCCTGTGGACCGCCGTGGCGATCACGGCGGCGGCGCTGGCCTCGGGCGGCACCGCGACGGCCGACCAACCGGGGCCGAGGTGCGACCGGGGCGAGTTCTGCGCGTGGCCCGACCGCGACTACGCGGGCGAGCCCCGGCGCCTCGACCTGGAGTCGGCGAACCCCGGCGAGTGCATCCCGCTCGGGGACGGCCTGGTGGCGCGCTCGTTCGTCAACAACCTGACCCGCGACACGACCGTCTTCCAGGGCGCGGCGTGCTCGACGGAAGCCGAGTTCACGACCTACCCCGGCAAGGGCACCTACGTCCCCGACGCGCCGTTCGTGGTGAGGGCCATTCAGGTCTGGGGCCCCTGACCGCAATGGGGGAAGATTCCAGCGCATACCGAATCCGTTGACGCCGAGGCGGGTGAACCGCGGCCGTTCGGGGATGTGGTTCGGTCGCCGAACGCCACGTCACCAGTTGACTGTTTTCGGCCTGACGAGGCATTCTCGCAACATCAGCCCGTTTGCGGCGAACCGCGCAGTAAACTGGCCGATATGGGGGATTGCGCAACACGCCCACGGAAGTGCTATTGAGCGTTGCTCGCGTCTTCTGGGCGCGCTTACGTCATCAGGGTGAATTCGGAGGGCGAAGCGCCGGTTTGCGTTCACCGTGCACCGATGGCCGGAATACTGCGTTCGCGGGCACGCTTTCCCAACCGAACACCCGATTCACCATGCGAGTAGTCGGACACGGACAGCGACACCCCGTCAGCAGACCGTAGTCGTGGGCGCGAGGCGAAGGAGTCCCATGCCGTTCCTGGCGAGTGGCGGCGGCGGCGGCGGAACAGCCGCTCCGGTGACCATGCAGGTCCAACCAGACCAGATCCTGGCCCTGAAGGCCCGCTACGAGGCCGTCCGCGACACGGTCCAGGACTTCCTCGACCGGAACCGAGATGCACTGCGCGCCCGACCGCTCGCGGACGATGACGTCTCGCGGGACGCGGCGCAGGTATTCACCGAGAACGCGACGACAGCGATCGACGTCGTGGACCGATTCGTCAACGAGTTGGCGCTGAACATCGCACAACTCGACCAGGCCGCGAAGACGTACAAGCTCGTCGAGGAGCTCAATACGCAGTCGATGCAGTCGCAGGCCAGGGGCATCTGAGAGCGATGCGGCGATCTCTCCCCGGTCTGATCGTCCTGCTCGTCCTCGCGGCGGGGTGCGGCGGACAACCCGGCACCCCGACGCCGGAACGGTCGACCGACAACACCACATCCGGCAGGACGACACCCTCGACGTCGAATGCGCCCCGCCCCCGTGAAGTCAAGCTCGACCACGTCAAGCCCTGTGACCTGTTGACCACGCAGCAACTGTCCGCGCTCAGGATCGACCGGCCCGGCCGCGAGGTCGCGAGCGAGACCTACGAATCCACCGGGTGCACTTGGACCGTCAACGGAGCGAACAACCGGCTCGTACCGGTCACCAAGGAAGGTATCGGGGTGTGGTCCGGCGGCAGCCGCACGGGGCGGCCCGCGAAGATCGACCCGATACTCGGGTTCGCCGCCATCACGGTGACCCTGCCCTCGGACGAGCGGCACTGCGACGTGATGGTGGACACCACGGACGGCCAGTACCTCGTCGCGGCATTCACCGTCAGCCCGAGCTTCGTGGACCAGTTCCCCAAACCGTGCGACGGCGCGCGGCGGTTGGCGGAAGCCGCCATGCAGAACCTGCTGAAGTGAAGGGGAACCACTGATGTCGATCAAGGACTACAACTTCGACGCCCAGTCACACCAGCAGCTCTACCAGCGGATACACGGCGGCCCCGGTTACGCCGCCGCACAGGCCGTCGAGGACGCCTGGAACACCTTCCGGGCCGTCATGGGCAATGCCAAGGCCGACCTGGAGTCCGCCGTCCGCGACGCCGGAGCCGTCTGGATCGGCGCGGCGGGCGAGCAGTTCACCGGCAGCGCCGCGCCCCTGGTGCAGTGGGCGGAGGACGCCCGCACGGCCGGGGTCGAGACGCACAACGCCTTCTCCGCCCAAGCCTCCTACTACGGCAGCGCCAAGACGACCATGCCCGAACCGGTGCAGGTGACCTCCACCGCCAACGACGACTACTGGGGCATCCCGGCGGGCTTCACGCACCTCGTCGGCGGCCAGACCGACCAGGACGTCCAGGAGCAGCAGGCCAACGAGGCCAAGCGGGAAGCCGTGCGGGTGATGAACAGCTACCGCGACGGCGCGGCGTCCGCGGTCGACGCGCTCGGCACGTTCGACCCGCCCCCGCAGGTGGTCACGCAGGTGTCGGAGCCGACCTTCCAGCAGTCCGAAGCCCATCCGCGGTACACGCCGCAACTGCACGACGGCCACACCGCCGACACCACGTCCACCCAGCGGCAGCAGCACCAGACCGCCCAGCCGCCGGCCGCCACCCCGCCTGCGGTCGCCCCGCTCGGCGACGACACGAGGACATCCACCGCCCACCCGCCGACGGACGTCGCGCCCCGACCGACGCCCGCGCCGGTCCCGCCACCCGTCGGCGCACCTGCACCGCCGCCGTTCGGCGGCCCGTACCCGACCCCGATCGGCAAGCCGGTCCCACCGCACCGCACCCAGCCGCCGGGTCGCGGGCCGATCACCCGCCCACCGGGCGACAAGGCCCGCGGCAGCCGCGGTCCGGGAGGGATCGGCGGCCTCCCCCTCGGCCCGACCAAGGGCGGTTCGCCGACCGGCGGCACGCCCCGGTTCGGCGAAGGCAGGCCGGTCAGCGGTCAGCCGTCCGCACCGGGCGGTTCGACGGGCATCACCCCCGACGCACCGGCCAACCGCGGCGCGGGCACGCCCGCGACGAACCCGGTCCGCGGCGCGCCGCCGGGCATCACGCCGATGGCCGCGGGCATGGCGGGCGCACCGCAGCGCGGCCGCGGCGAGGACGACGTCGAGCACAAGTCCGCCCCGTACCTGGAGGAGCTGGCCGACGTGTGGGGTGAGGACGGCCCGCGGGTCGCGCCGCCGGTGATCGGGGAAGACGACAGGTGAGGTTCACGTTGTCCCGGCTGGAGTACGACCTGTGCTGGGACCACCTGGGGCTGGGCGAACAACCCACGATCCTGTCGATCCCCTCGCACGGCTCGACGGCGGAAGAACGCCGGGCGCTGCTCGACGACGCCCGGCGCGCGCTGGCCGCCAGGGGCCTCCTCGACCGCGGCGAACCGGACCCGCGCCTGGCGGGGTGGCTGGACCTGTTGGCGCGCCCCGAGCGCGAGGTCGACGCCCGGCTGCGGCTGGACGACGGCCCCCGCGTCCGCGCGGTGGCGGCGGCCCGGCGCGGGCACGCCGTGCTGGCCGTGCTCACGGCGGAAAGCCTGACGCTGAGCCGGATCGACGAGACGATGCTCGCCGACGCCGTGGTGGCCCTGCTGCCGCCGCACCAGGCGCCCCGGTCGCGGTCGATCAGCCTGCCCTCCGCCGACCTGGAGAAGGCCGCCGAGGCGGCGGGCGAGTCGGCGACCCGCCTCGCGCTGGCGTTGCGCGACCACGGTGTCGCGCGGCCGGACGCGCAGAAGGTCGCCTCGGTGCTGGGCGGTGTCGTGCGGATGGGGCAGTTCGGCGCGGCGATCCGCCCGCCCCGCAACGGCGCGCCGGGGCCGCGGCGGCGCGGGCCGTACGCCGTTTCCTTCTACGACACCGAAGAAGGCCGCTGGCAGTTCACCCGCCGACCCTCCCCCGATGGCCGTGACTGGTCGACCCTGAGCCCGGCCGACCACCACCGCCTCGTCCAGTCCGTGTCGGAACTGCTGGCCGCCACCGGGTGACCGGGCCCGGTCGGATTCCGTTCCACCGGGTGGTCCGCGAATCCGCCCGATGTGGAACGGGTGCGCGACGGGCGACCGGCCGGTCGCGGTGTGGTAGCTCTGGCGGTATGAGCGACAAGAGCCTGGACGAGTTGAGGGACGCGCTGCGCCGTTTCGCCGATGCCCGTGGCTGGGACGCCTACCACACGCCCAAGAACCTGGTGATGGCGCTGTCCGCGGAAGTCGGCGAGCTGACCGACCTGTTCCAGTGGCTCACCCCCGAACAAGCCGCCGAGGCCATGCGCGACCCCGAACTTGCGTGGAACGTCCACGACGAACTCGCCGACGTGGTCCACTACCTCGTGCGGCTCGCGGACAAGCTGGACGTCGACCTGGTGGACGCCGCGTTCGCGAAGATCGACCGCAACGAACGACGCTTCCCGACCGGAGACCTCCGGCCAGTCGAATGAGGGGGCCAGGTGGACCTACAGTCCCTGGACACGCTGCACCTGCACCAGAAGATCACCATGATGGTGAACCGCTACGAGGCGTTCGCCGACGACGGCAACGGCGAACCCGGTCAGCTCGTCGGGTTCGTCGAGCAGAAGCGGTTGGCCTTCAAGGAACAGGTCACCATCTACACCGACGCCAACCGGCAGTCCGTGCTCGCCGGGTTCAAGGCGCGCAAGGTCATCGACCTCGGCAGCGGTTACGACGTCCTCGACGCCAACGGCCAACCCATCGGCTTGTTCCGCAAGGACTTCGGCAAGTCGCTGGTGAACTCGACGTGGCACCTGGAGGGTGCGGGCGCCGCCACCACCACCGGCCGGGAGCGCAACCAGGGTATCGCCGTGCTGCGCCGGATCTGGGGCTTCCTGCCGTTCGTGAACGACCTGCCGTTCCCGTTCCGGTACCACTTCGACTTCGTCCGCGACGGCGCCCTGGTGTTCAGCGTGGACAAGAAGACCTGGCTGCGCGACCACTACCTGATCCGCATCCCGGACCCGACCATCGACCGCCGCCTCGTCATCGCCCAGGCCGTCGCGGTCGACGCGCTCCAGTCCCGCTAGGGATACCTCGGCCGGACGCCGTCCGCTACACGTAGGTGAGTAACAGCAGGACGAGCGACACCAGCACGATCAGGGCGAGCAGCACGGACACCCACGCGGGCGAGGCCGACGGCGGCCTCGCCCGCTTGTGCCTGCCTTGCCGCCGTCTCCGCGGTCGCCAGCGCACCGCCGCCTCCCCGCCACCCACCACGTCCCAGCCCTGACCGTCCATGCGGCCAACGCTAGGGAGAGGGGGGCCGGGCGATCTCGCCGTCACTCGGACGCTCCACCGGCATCGCTCGTACAGCGGTACGCGCCGCCGGAACCGTGACGGGGGCCAGGATGGACTGTTCCGCAGGTGACGGTGGCCGGCTCGGGTATCGCCGGACTGCCCCGGACAGGGCTACGCGCCCCTACAGGAGTGACCGTGCGTGTCCTCGAACGGGCCCCGCGTGCTGGGAGGGGCGGACCGACGACCGAGCGCCAGCTCGACGTCCACGTGTCCGGAGGGCCTGCCCACCATCCACTGCGGATGGGCCAACGCAAAAAGCCCTCAGGGGCACCCGGATAAACCGGGCACCCCTGAGGGAAAGAATGTTCGGCGGCGTCCTACTCTCCCACACCCTCACGAGTGCAGTACCATCGGCGCTGGAAGGCTTAACTACCGGGTTCGGAATGGGACCGGGTGTTCCCCCTCCGCCATGACCACCGAAACACTATGAAATTACCAACCCGACGGCACCCCCCACAGCCCCAGACACAGTCTGGAACCACCAGGGGGATGGTCCGGTTCGGTTCTTTCAGAACCGCACAGTGGATGCGTAGCACCTTCATGACAAGTCCTCGGCCTATTAGTACCGGTCAACTCCAGCCGTTACCGACCTTCCATCTCCGGCCTATCAACCCAATAGTCTCTTGGGGGCCTTACCCCACAAAGGGTGGGATACCTCATCTAGGAACGAGCTTCCCGCTTAGATGCTTTCAGCGGTTATCCCTTCCGAACGTAGCCAACCAGCAATGCCCTTGGCAGGACAACTGGCACACCAGAGGTCCGTCCGTCCCGGTCCTCTCGTACTAGGGACAGCCTTCCGCAAGTATCCTACGCGCGCGGCGGATAGGGACCGAACTGTCTCACGACGTTCTAAACCCAGCTCGCGTACCGCTTTAATGGGCGAACAGCCCAACCCTTGGGACCTACTCCAGCCCCAGGATGCGACGAGCCGACATCGAGGTGCCAAACCATGCCGTCGATATGGACTCTTGGGCAAGATCAGCCTGTTATCCCCGGGGTACCTTTTATCCGTTGAGCGACCACGCTTCCACAAGCCATGGCCGGATCACTAGTTCCGACTTTCGTCCCTGCTCGACCCGTCGGTCTCACAGTCAAGCCCCCTTGTGCACTTGCACTCGACACCTGATTGCCAACCAGGCTGAGGGAACCTTTGAGCGCCTCCGTTACCCTTTGGGAGGCAACCGCCCCAGTTAAACTACCCACCAGGCACTGTCCCTGATCCGGATCACGGACCGAGGTTAGACATCCAGTACGACCAGAGTGGTATTTCAACGACGACTCCACAACCACTGGCGTGGCCGCTTCACAGTCTCCCACCTATCCTACACAAGCCGAACCGAACACCAATACCAAGCTATAGTAAAGGTCCCGGGGTCTTTCCGTCCTGCCGCGCGTAACGAGCATCTTTACTCGTAATGCAATTTCGCCGGGCCTGTGGTTGAGACAGTCGAGAAGTCGTTACGCCATTCGTGCAGGTCGGAACTTACCCGACAAGGAATTTCGCTACCTTAGGATGGTTATAGTTACCACCGCCGTTTACTGGCGCTTAAGTTCTCAGCTTCGCCCCGAAGAGCTAACCGGTCCCCTTAACGTTCCAGCACCGGGCAGGCGTCAGTCCGTATACATCGTCTTGCGACTTCGCACGGACCTGTGTTTTTAGTAAACAGTCGCTTCTCGCTGGTCTCTGCGGCCGAAAAATCCTAGCCCGCAAGGGGCTTCAAATCCCTCGGCCCCCCTTCTCCCGAAGTTACGGGGGCATTTTGCCGAGTTCCTTAACCACAGTTCGCCCGATCGCCTCGGTATTCTCTACCTGACCACCTGTGTCGGTTTGGGGTACGGGCCGCATGAACACTCACTAGAGGCTTTTCTCGACAGCATGGGATCACCCTACTTCGCCTCAATCGGCTATGCATCACGTCTCAGCCTCAACGCCTGGCGGATTTGCCTACCAGACAGCCTACACGCTTACACCAGTACTACCACTCACTGGCGGAGCTACCCTCCTGCGTCACCCCATCGCTTGACTACTACAAGTTCAGGTCCCGCGCTCCACGTCACACCATCACCCGAAGGATCAGGTGCGGGCTTCGGGCGGTTAGTATCACAAGGTTCGCCATGGGCGCGTTCACACGGGTACGGGAATATCAACCCGTTGTCCATCGACTACGCCTGTCGGCCTCGCCTTAGGTCCCGACTTACCCTGGGCGGATTAGCCTGGCCCAGGAACCCTTGGTCATCCGGCGGCAGAGTTTCCCACTCTGCTTTCGCTACTCATGCCTGCATTCTCACTCGTCCAGCCTCCACACCTGGATCACTCCGGCGCTTCCACGGCTGAACGACGCTCCCCTACCCATCCAACATCACTGCTGAATGACACGGCTTCGGCGGTGTGCTTAAGCCCCGCTACATTGTCGGCGCAGGACCACTTGACCAGTGAGCTATTACGCACTCTTTAAAGGATGGCTGCTTCTAAGCCAACCTCCTGGTTGTCTGGGCGACCCCACATCCTTTCCCACTTAGCACACACTTAGGGGCCTTAGCCGGCGTTCTGGGCTGTTTCCCTCTCGACTACGAAGCTTATCCCCCGCAGTCTCACTGCCGCGCTCTCACGTACCGGCATTCGGAGTTTGGTTGATTTCGGTAAGCTTGTGGGCCCCCTAGACCATCCAGTGCTCTACCTCCGGCACGAAACACACGACGCTGCACCTAAATGCATTTCGGGGAGAACCAGCTATCACGGAGTTTGATTGGCCTTTCACCCCTAACCACAGCTCATCCCCCAGGTTTTCAACCCTGGTGGGTTCGGGCCTCCACGCAGTCTTACCCACGCTTCACCCTGGCCATGGCTAGATCACCCCGCTTCGGGTCTAGACCACGCGACTGGACCGCCCTCTTCGGACTCGCTTTCGCTACGGCTACCCCACACGGGTTAACCTCGCCACGCAGCACTAACTCGCAGGCTCATTCTTCAAAAGGCACGCCGTCACCCCGAAAGGCTCCGACGGATTGTAGGCACACGGTTTCAGGTACTATTTCACTCCCCTCCCGGGGTACTTTTCACCTTTCCCTCACGGTACTCGTCCGCTATCGGTCACCAGGGAGTATTCAGGCTTAGCGGGTGGTCCCGCCAGATTCACAGCAAATTCCACGAGCTCGCTGCTACTTGGGAACACTACAAAGAGACGCCGGGTTTTCACGTACGGGACTCTCACCCTCTACGGCCGCGCTTTCCAGACACGTTCCGCTAACCACAACGTTTTCTGACTCTTTGCCAGTCCGGCAGAACTGACCAGTAGGTCCCACGACCCCGCACACGCAACCCCTGCCGGGTATCACACGAATACGGTTTAGCCTCTTCCGCTTTCGCTCGCCACTACTCACGGAATCACGGTTGTTTTCTCTTCCTGCGGGTACTGAGATGTTTCACTTCCCCGCGTTCCCTCCACACACCCTATGTGTTCAGGCGTGGGTGACCCCACATGACTGGGGCCGGGTTTCCCCATTCGGAAATCCTTGGATCTCAGCTCGGTTGACAACTCCCCAAGGCTTATCGCAGTCTCCTACGTCCTTCATCGGCTCCTGGTGCCAAGGCATCCACCGTATGCCCTTAATAACTTGCCACAAAGATGCTCGCATCCACTGTGCAGTTCTCAAAGAACAACCAGACACTCCCCACCACGCACAACGCCTACCCGGCAACCCAGGCGGTTCGAAGGCTAAGGAAGCCCTGCCGTCTCCTCGCTGAAAGAAACACAACACGCGTGTTCCCTCAGGACCCAACAGCGTACCGAACAGAAACCCATCACCCCCACACGACCCTTCCACACTCCGGAGAGCAGTACTAACTCGTGCGACAACAACAAGCCCTGCAATAGCCAGCATCCACATCATCGAGCAACCACCGATCGATCGTTCGCCGACCGCGTGGTTCTCCGAGCACACCGAGATGCACCCGCAGAATGCTCCTTAGAAAGGAGGTGATCCAGCCGCACCTTCCGGTACGGCTACCTTGTTACGACTTCGTCCCAATCGCCAGTCCCACCTTCGACCGCTCCCCCCCATACGGGTTGGGCCACGGGCTTCGGGTGTTACCGACTTTCGTGACGTGACGGGCGGTGTGTACAAGGCCCGGGAACGTATTCACCGCAGCGTTGCTGATCTGCGATTACTAGCGACTCCGACTTCACGGGGTCGAGTTGCAGACCCCGATCCGAACTGAGACCGGCTTTCTGGGATTCGCTCCACCTCACGGCTTAGCAGCCCTCTGTACCGGCCATTGTAGCATGTGTGAAGCCCTGGACATAAGGGGCATGATGACTTGACGTCATCCCCACCTTCCTCCGAGTTGACCCCGGCAGTCTCCCATGAGTCCCCGCCATCACGCGCTGGCAACATGGAACGAGGGTTGCGCTCGTTGCGGGACTTAACCCAACATCTCACGACACGAGCTGACGACAGCCATGCACCACCTGTACACCAGTCCGAAGAGGCCCCCATCTCTGGAGGTTTCCGGTGCATGTCAAGCCCAGGTAAGGTTCTTCGCGTTGCATCGAATTAATCCACATGCTCCGCCGCTTGTGCGGGCCCCCGTCAATTCCTTTGAGTTTTAGCCTTGCGGCCGTACTCCCCAGGCGGGGTGCTTAATGCGTTAGCTGCGGCACGGAGGACGTGGAAGCCCCCCACACCTAGCACCCACCGTTTACGGCGTGGACTACCAGGGTATCTAATCCTGTTCGCTCCCCACGCTTTCGCTCCTCAGCGTCAGTATCGGCCCAGAGACCCGCCTTCGCCACCGGTGTTCCTCCTGATATCTGCGCATTTCACCGCTACACCAGGAATTCCAGTCTCCCCTGCCGAACTCAAGTCTGCCCGTATCGACCGCAGGCTCCACGTTAAGCGTGAAGTTTTCACGGCCGACGCAACAAACCGCCTACGAGCTCTTTACGCCCAATAATTCCGGACAACGCTCGCACCCTACGTATTACCGCGGCTGCTGGCACGTAGTTAGCCGGTGCTTCTTCTGCAGGTACCGTCACTCACGCTTCGTCCCTGCTGAAAGAGGTTTACAACCCGAAGGCCGTCATCCCTCACGCGGCGTCGCTGCATCAGGCTTTCGCCCATTGTGCAATATTCCCCACTGCTGCCTCCCGTAGGAGTCTGGGCCGTGTCTCAGTCCCAGTGTGGCCGGTCACCCTCTCAGGCCGGCTACCCGTCGTCGCCTTGGTAGGCCATCACCCCACCAACAAGCTGATAGGCCGCGGGTCCATCCCATACCGCCGGAACTTTCCACCCCCCACCATGCGATGGAAGGTCGTATCCGGTATTAGACCTAGTTTCCCAGGCTTATCCCGGAGTACAGGGCAGGTTACCCACGTGTTACTCACCCGTTCGCCGCTCGTGTACCCCGAAGGGCCTTACCGCTCGACTTGCATGTGTTAAGCACGCCGCCAGCGTTCGTCCTGAGCCAGGATCAAACTCTCCAATAAGGATTGTGTTGATCGCTCGAACAACACTGACACACGAACCGGAATATGGTCCGTGACATTGCCAGTTGTCCAGTCAATCTCAAAGGAAACCTCTTGACGAGGTTCATAAATTTACTGGCTATTCGGCACGCTGTTGAGTTCTCAAAGAACACGCGCTCACCATCGTAACCCACTCGGTCCGAGTGACTTGCTCCGGGGCTTGTGCGCCGCGCTCCGTTCCGGTTTTCCCGGCCCGTTCCGCGCTGGCAGAGAGAAAGTTACACGCCGCCCAACGCGGAGACAAATCGGGGGTGCCGACCCCCGTTCGCGCAGGTGGGAGGCGGTGCAGACACCCTCAAACCCGATCACGTGTGACCGGGGCCACGCGAATGAGTTTTCAGTGCGGCGACGAGGGCAGCAGGACGACCACCGACAACCCCCCACCGGGGATCGCCGTGGCGTGCACGCGACCCCCGTGAGCTGCGACGGCGGCCCGCACGATGGACAGCCCCAGCCCGGTGCCGGTGCGCGCGGTCCGGTCGGTGCCGCCCCGCCGGAACGGCTCGAACAGCTCGTCCACCCGGTCCGGCGCGATGACCGGCCCCGACGAGGACACCCGCAGGGTCGTCCACTCCGCGCCGCCTTCGGTCCGCACCTCGATCCACCCGCCGGGCACGTTGTGCCGCACGCCGTTCTCCAGCAGGTTGCCCGCGATCCGCTCCAGCAGCGCCGGATCGCCGACGGCGGGCGCGGGTCCGGTCACGAACGACGCCCGCACCTGGCGTTCGCCTGCCTCGGCCCGCACCGCCCTCCACGCGGACTCCACCACCGCGTTCAGGTCGACGGGCTCCCGCACGGCCAAGCCCAACCCGTCGGTGCGCGCGAGCAGCAGCAGCGCGCTGACCAGCTGCTCGGCCCGTTCCGTCGCGGCCCGCACGACCGACGCCATCCGGCGCAGCTCGGCCTCGTCGGCGTCGGGGTCCGTGAGCGTCACGTCCAGCTCGGTGCGGATCACCGACAGCGGGGTGCGCAGTTCGTGCGAGGCGTTGGCGACGAATCGCCGCTGCGAGTCGAACGCCGCCTGGAGCCGGTCGAGCATCTCGTCGAACGTGTCGGCGAGTTCGGCCACCTCGTCCCGGGGCCCGGCGAGCCGCAGCCGCTCGCCCAGCGACTCGGCGGACAGCTTGCGCGCCGCCTCGGTCACGTCGTGCACGGGTTGCAGCACCCGCCCGGTGATGGCCCACGCCAGCAGCGCCGCCGCGGCGACCACGCACAGGTAGGCGATGGCACCGGAGCGCAGCACGTCGTCGCGCGCCTGCTGGCCGAGGACGTCGGCCAGCACGCCCGCGTCCACCTCGACGCCGTCGACCGCGACGGTGCTGCCGTCGGGGAACCTCGGCGACGACGAGACGACCTTGCCGACGAGCAGCCAGCCGAGCAGCAGGAGCAGGCCGCTGACGAACGCGACCAGGCCGGTGGCGAGCAGCGTGAGCCGGACCCGGAGACCAGGTCCGCGCCGGCGGAGCCCGGTGTTCAGCGCGCGCCTTCCCCCTGGACGCCGGCAGCCGTCGGCACGCGGTAGCCGGAGCCGACCACGGTGTCGATGATGCCGGGCTCGCCGAGCTTCTTGCGCAGCGTCATGACGGTGACGCGGACGGTCGTGGTGAACGGGTCGGCGTTCTCGTCCCACACGCGTTCGAGCAGTTCCTCGCTGCTGACCACGGAGCCCTTGGCCGCGAGCAGCACTTCCAGGACGCCGAACTCCTTGCGCGTCAGCTCGACGGGCCGGCCGCCGCGCCGCACGGTGCGGCGGGCCGGGTCGAGTTCCACGTCGTGCGCGGTGAGCAGCGGCGGGGTGGCCGGGGTGGCGCGTCTGGCGAGCGCGCGCACGCGGGCGACCAGTTCGGGGAACGCGAAGGGCTTGGCGAGGTAGTCGTCCGCGCCGAGCGAGAGGCCCGCCACGCGGTCGTCGACACCGGCGCTGGCGGTGAGCATCATGACCCTGGTGAGGGCGCCGGAGCTGAGGATCTCCTTGCACAGCTCGTCGCCGGACATGCCGGGGAGGTCGCGGTCGAGCACGACCACGTCGTACCGGGTCACGGTCGACTTCTCGTGGCCGGTCTCACCGTCGTAGGCGACGTCCACCGCCATGCCCTCGCGCCGCAGCCCGCGCGCGATCGCGTCGGCCAGCGGCACCTCGTCCTCGACTACCAGAATCCGCACCCCACAACGGTGCCACACCTCCCTGAGAAGGCGCTTAGCGCTCGGGGTCGGCGCGCTGCGGGCGACCGGCGCGGTGGCCGGTGATCGGCGCTGCTCAGGGGGCGTGCTCGGGCGGTGTGGGGCGCGGCAGGGCGGCGCGGTCCGGCCGGCCGGACCGCGCCCAGCTGGGCGGCCCGGCGGTAGCGGCAGGCGGTGCCCGGCGGACGGTGGCGCGGGGTGGCCGTGAGCGCGGGGTGACGCCGGCGCGCCCGTCGGACGTGCGCCCGTCGGACGTGCGCCCGTCGGACGTGCCGCGACCCCGGCCGCGGGGTCGGAGGCGTGGCCTCCGCCCCTCGGCGGCCGGGGTCGTGCCTGGTTCAGCCCCGTCGCGCGGCCGGCGCGGACCGCGCGCGACGGTGGTCGGTCAGTTCTCCGCCGTGGCGCCGACGCGCGCCGGCTCGCCCGCCACGACCCACTCGGTGATCCGCCGCGCCACGTCCTGCGCGGTCAGGCCCAGGTCGGCCAGCACCTCCGCGCGTTCCCCGTGCTGGTGGAACTCCTGCGGGATGGCCAGGTCGCGCAGCGGCACGTCGACGTCCGCGTCCCGCAGCGCCGCCGCGAGGGCCCAGCCGAACCCGCCGTGCCTGCCACCGTCCTCCACCGTCACCACGAGGCGGTGCCGGGCGGCGAGCGCCACCAGGTCGGCCGACACCGGGAACACCCAGCGCGGGTCGACCACCGTCACGCCGATGCCCTGGTCGGCCAGCCGCTGCCCGGCGGCGACGCCGAGCGACCCGAACGCGCCCACCGCGACCAGCAGCACGTCGCCCGCGTCGCCCGCGCGGCTGAGCACGTCGACCGTGCCGAGGCGCTCCACGGCCGGCAGGTCATCGCCCACCGACGCCTTCGGGTAGCGGACCACGGACGGCGCGTCGGCGATCCCGACCGCCTCGCGCAGCTCCTCGCGCAGCGTCGCCGCGTCGCGCGGCGCGGCCACGTGGATGCCGGGCACGAGGCCGCAGATGGACAGGTCCCACATGCCGTGGTGGGACGCGCCGTCCGGGCCCGTGATGCCGGAGCGGTCGAGCACGACGGTGACGCCCTGCCGGTGCATGGCCACGTCCATGAGGAGCTGGTCGAACGCCCGGTTCAGGAACGTCGCGTAGATCGCCACGACGGGGTGCAGGCCGCCCATCGCGAGGCCGGCCGCCGACGTCATCGCGTGCTGCTCGGCGATGCCCACGTCGAAGCACCGGTCGGGGTACAGGCCGGCGAACTTGTCCAGGCCCGTCGGGCCGCGCATGGCGGCCGTGATGGCGACCACGTCGGGGCGCTCGCCGCCCAGCGCGGCCAGCTCGTCGGCGAACACGTGGGTCCAGGTGCGCTTGGCCGGGCCGACGTTCTCGCCGGTGATGGGGTCGATGACGCCGGTCGCGTGCATCTGGTCGGCCTCGTGGTTCTCGGCGGGCGCGAAGCCGTTGCCCTTGCGGGTGACGGTGTGCACGATGACCGGCCCGCCGAACGACTTGGCGCGGCGCAGAGCCGACTCCAGGGCGAGGTGGTCGTGGCCGTCGACCGGGCCGATGTACTTCATGCCCAGGTCCTCGAACAGGGCCTGCGGGCTCAGCGCGTCCTTGATGCCGCGCTTGGCCGCGTGCAGCGCCGCGTAGACGGGCTTGCCGACGAACGGCGCCGACTGGAGGGCGTTCTTGCCGCGCTCCAGCGCCCGCTCGTAGCCGGGCTGGAGGCGCAGCGACGCCAGGTGGTCGGCGAAGCCGCCGATGGTCGGCGAGTAGGACCGGCCGTTGTCGTTGACGACAATCACCACGGGCCGGTCGCGGCCGGCGGCGATGTTGTTCAGCGCCTCCCAGCACATGCCGCCGGTCAGCGCGCCGTCGCCGACCACCGCGACGACGTGGCCCGGCCGGCCGGTCAGCTGGAACGCCTTGGCCAGGCCGTCGGCGTAGGACAGCGCGGTCGACGCGTGGCTGTTCTCCTCGACGTCGTGCTCGCTCTCCGCCCGCGACGGGTAGCCGGACAGGCCGCCCCGCTGCCGGAGCGTGTCGAACTCGGCGCGCCGCCCGGTGAGGATCTTGTGCACGTAGCTCTGGTGCCCGGTGTCGAACACCACGGGGTCGCGCGGCGAGTCGAAGACCCGGTGCACGGCCATCGTCAGCTCGACGACACCCAGGTTGGGCCCGAGGTGCCCGCCGGTCCGGGAGACCTTGTCGACCAGGAACCGCCGGATCTCCTCGGCGAGCCGCACCAGCTCGTCGTGCTCCAGCCGTTTCAGATCCGCCGGTCCGGATACGGATTCCAGCAGCGTCACCGCTCCACCTCGCCCTGTGGTTGGCTCCCCGATCGTCCGGTCAGTCTACGGACCACTGGCTGAGACGGCGCTCAGCGAACGGGCGGTGCCGTCGGCGGGGTGACGCTCAGCCGACGGGTCGCAGCAGCGCCACGCATTCGACGTGGTGCGTCATCGGGAACGCGTCGAACGCCCTGAGCTGCGCCAACTCGTAGCCGTGCCCGGCGAACCCGGCGATGTCGCGGGCGAGCGCCGCCGGGTCGCACGCGACGTAGACCACACGGTCGGGTCGGTGGCCGGCGATCGCGTCGACCACCGCCCGGCCGGCGCCCTTGCGCGGCGGGTCGAGCACCACCACGTCGGGCGACCGGTCGGTGAAGTCCGGCGTGCCCAGCACGGCCTCCGTGCGCCCGGTGTACCAGCCGACCTGGGGCAGGTCGGACAGGTTCGCCCGCCCGTCGGCCACCGCGCCCGCCGAGGACTCGACGACGGCCACCGCGCCCGTGGGGCCGACCTGCTCGGCCAGCACGGACGCGAACAGGCCGACGCCGCCGTAGAGGTCCCAGGCGCGGTCGCCGGGGCGGCAGTCCGCCCACTCCCGGACGACGGACGCGAGCGCGTCGGCGGCGGCCGGGTGGACCTGCCAGAAGCCGTCGGCGCGCACGCGCCACGTGCGGCCGGCGGCGAGTTCGGTGGCCGTGCCGCTGCCCGCCCGGCGGCGCGCGGGTCCGGGCACCGGGCGGCCGCGCCGCACCACCGGCGGCCCGACCTCGGTCAGGTGCGCCCCGCCCGCCGCGTCGCGGGTGACGACCAGCTCGGACTTCGGCGGCCACGTGCGGTCGACCACGCCGTCCAGCGCGCCGGGCACGGCGATGACGCAGTGGTCGACCGGGATCACCGCGTGGCTGCGGTGGGCGCGGAACCCGGCGCGGCCGTCCGGTCCGACCGCCATGCGCATCCGGGTCCGCCAGTCCGCCGGCCCGCCGGGCAGCGCCTCGACGACGACCTCCCGGTCCAGCTTCGCGAGCCGCTGGAGCTGCTCGGCCACCACGGCGGCCTTCAGCTCGCGCTGCGCCTCCCACGAGGCGTGCTGCCAGTCGCAGCCGCCGCAGCGGCCGGGCCCGGCGAACGGGCACGGCGGTTCCACCCGATCGGGTGCCGCCCGGAGGACGTCGACGGCGTCGCCGCGGCAGAACGACCCGCCGGTGTCCTCGGTGACCCGCACCCGGACGCGCTCACCGGGCAGCGCGTGCCGGACGAAGACCACGCGGCCCTCGTGCCGGGCAACGCAGTGCCCGCCGTGCGCGACCGCGCCGACCTCGACCTCGATGAGCCGCTGCTTCCAGGTGACCGTCACTTGTCGTCCCGCTTCCGCGCGCCGCGGTCGTCCGCGCCACGCCTGTCCGCGCCGCGGTCGTCCGCGCCGCGCCCGTGCCCACCGCGCTCGTCCGGACCGCGCTCGTCCGGACCGCGTCCCTCCTGGCGCCCCCTGTCCTGACCGCCCCTGTCCCGGCCGCGCTTGTCCAGCCCCCGCCGGATGGCGCCCGGCGCGACCACGTCCCGGTGGGTCACCTTCTTCGACGACGCGAGCTGCCACGGCACGCTGGTCACCATCACGCCCGGCTGGAACAGGAGCCTGCCCTTCAGCCGCAGCGCGCTCTGGTTGTGCAGCACCTGCTCCCACCAGTGCCCGACCACGTACTCGGGGATGAACACGGTGACCACGTCGCGCGGGTTGTCGCTGCGCACGCGCTTGACGTAGTCGAGCACCGGCTTGGTGATCTCCCGGTAGGGCGACTCGATCACCTTCAGCGGCACCTTGAAGTTCTCCCGCTCCCAGTCCAGGACCAGCTTGCGCGTGTCGGAGTCGTCCACGTTGACGGTGACGGCCTCCAGCACGTCCGGCCGGGTGGCCTTGGCGTAGGCGAGCGCGCGCAGGGTCGGCATGTGCAGCGTCGAGACCAGCACCATCGCGTGGTTGCGGGCGGGCAGCAGGCGCTGCCGCTCCTGCTGGCGCAACTCCTCCGCGACCCGGTCGTAGTGCCTCCGGATCGCGGTCATCAGGGCGTAGATCGCGGCCATCGCGGCGATCGCGATCCACGCGCCCTTGGTGAACTTCGTGATCAGCACGACGACCAGCACCGACCCGGTCATCACCAGGCCGAACGCGTTGATCGCCTGCGAGCGGCGCATCCGGGCCCGCGCGGCCTGGTCGGTCTCGGTGGCCAGCAGCCGGTTCCAGTGCCGGATCATGCCGGTCTGGCTCATCGTGAACGACACGAACACGCCCACGATGTAGAGCTGGATGAGCTTGGTGACCTCGGCGTCGAACGCCACCACCAGGATGATCGCCGCGCCCGCCAGGAAGAGGATGCCGTTGCTGAACGCCAGCCGGTCGCCCCGCGTGTGCAGCTGGCGGGGCAGGTAGCGGTCCTGGGCGAGGATCGAGCCGAGCACCGGGAACCCGTTGAACGCGGTGTTCGCGGCCAGCACGAGGATCAGCGCGGTGACGACCGTGATGAAGAAGAACCCGGCCGGGAAGCCGTCGAAGACCGCGCCGGCGATCTGGGCGACCATCGTCTTCTGCTCGTAGCCCTCGGGCGCGTTGACGAGCTGCCGCGCGGGGTCCTCGGCCATGCGCACCCCGGTCATCTGGGCCAGGACGATCAGGCCCATGAGCATGGTGACCGCGATCAGGCCCATCATCAGCAGGGTGGTCGCCGCGTTGCGCGACTTCGGCTTCCGGAACGCGGGCACGCCGTTGCTGATGGCCTCCACGCCGGTCAGCGCGGCGCAGCCGGACGAGAAGGCGCGCAGCACCAGGAACACGAACGCGAGGCCCATGAGGTGGTCGTCCTCGGCCCGCACCTCCAGGCCGGCGCTCTCGGCGCGCATCTCGTCGCCCAGGACCAGGCCGCGGACCAGGCCGTAGCCGATCATGAGCAGGATGCCCGCCATGAACGCGTAGGTCGGGACGGCGAACGCCGAGCCGGACTCGCGGATGCCGCGCAGGTTGATCGCGGTGAGCACGACGATCGCCGCGACCGCGAACTCCACCTTGTGGGTGGCGACGAAGGGGATGGCCGACCCGATGTTCGCCGCCGCCGACGAGATGGACACCGCGACGGTGAGGATGTAGTCGACCAGGAGCGCGCTGGCCACCGTGAGGCCCGCCCGCGGGCCCAGGTTGACCGTCGCCACCTCGTAGTCGCCGCCGCCGGACGGGTAGGCCCGCACGTTCTGGCGGTAGCTCGCGACGACGGTCAGCATGACGACGACGACCACGACGCCGACCCACGGCGCGAACGCGTAGGCGCTCAACCCGGCGATCGACAGGACCAGGAAGATCTCCTCCGGCGCGTACGCGACGGAGGACATGGCGTCCGACGCGAACACCGGCAGGGCGATTCTCTTGGGCAGCAGGGTGTGCGCCAGTCGATCGCTCCGGAAGGGGCGGCCGACCAGGAGGCGCTTGGCCGCGGTTGCGAGCTTGGACACGGATGGAGAGCGTAAGGGGTCAGGTCCCCTGGTCGGGCTAGTCGTGGGTAGGTTCTCCCCAGGCGTCGTTCAGGAGGCACTCGTGCACGTGGTGATCATGGGTTGCGGCCGGGTGGGCTCGTCCCTGGCCAAGGCCCTGGAACGCCTCGACCACCAGGTCGCGGTGATCGACAAGGACGTGCAGTCCTTCCGCCGGCTCGGCGCGGATTTCCACGGTCAGCAGGTGGTCGGCAACGGGTTCGACCAGAAGGTGCTGATCGAGGCGGGCATCGAGCGGGCGGGCGCGTTCGCGGCCGTGTCCAGCGGCGACAACTCGAACATCATCTCGGCGCGGGTGGCGCGGGAGACCTTCGGCGTGGAGGCCGTGGTCGCCCGCATCTACGACGAGAAGCGCGCGGCCGTGTACGAGCGGCTGGGCATCCCGACCGTGGCGACCGTGCCGTGGTCGACCGACCGGTTCCTGCGGATGCTGCTGCCGGAGGGCGCGGCGACCGCGTGGCGCGACCCGTCCGGGTCGGTGGCCGTGCTGCCGCTGGAGCTGCACGAGGACTGGGTCGGGCACTCGGTGCGGGACTTCCAGGAGGCCACCGACTGCCGCGTGGCGTTCGTGATGCGGTTCGGCACCGGGGTCCTGCCGGACTCCAGGATGCTGTTGCAGGCCGACGACGTGGTCTACGTGGCGGCGTTGTCCGGGACCGTGACCGACGTGGCCGCCGCGGCGGCCCAAGCACCCGAGGAGGGCTGACGTGCGCATCGCCATCGCGGGCGCGGGGGCCGTGGGGCGGTCCATCGCGGCCGAACTCGTCGCCGACGGGCACCAGGTCATGCTCATCGAGCGGGACCGCGCGCACTTCGAGCCGCACACCGTCGAGCAGGCCGAGTGGGTGCAGGCCGACGCGTGCGAGCTGTCGTCGCTGGAGGACGCCGGCATGCAGCTGTGCGACGTCGTCATCGCGGCCACCGGGGACGACAAGGTCAACCTGGTGGTGTCGCTGCTGGCCAAGACCGAGTTCGCGGTGCGGCGGGTCGTGGCGCGGGTGAACAACCCGACCAACGAGTGGCTGTTCACCGAGTCCTGGGGCGTGGACGTCGCGGTGTCGACGCCGCGCATCCTGTCGGCGCTGGTCGAGGAGGCCGTGACGGTCGGCGACGTGGTGCGGCTGATGACGCTGCGGCAGGGGCAGGCGAACCTGGTCGAGATCACCCTGCCGGAGGACACGCCGCTGGGTGGTTCCCCGGTGAACTCGCTGGCGCTGCCCCGCGACGCCGCGCTGGTGACGATCCTGCGGGGCGGCCGGGTCATCGTGCCCACGCCCGACGACACGCTGGAGGGCGGTGACGAGCTGCTGTTCGTGGCGGCGGCGGACGTGGAGCGGGAGATCAGGTCGTCGCTGGGTTACTGACCGGCGCGCCGACCAGCCCGGCGGTGGCGAGGGCGGTGACGAGCCTGGTCGCCCCGGCGCGGGTGAGGAACAGGTAGGAGTCCTCGCCCAGGCCGATCTCGACGTGGCCGTCCGGGTCGACGGTGCAGGTCACGGCGGTGTCGCCGTGGACGTCGATGCTGGCGGACACCCTGGCCGATCCCATTCCGATGTACATGGACTCAGGGTAGGTTCGATACATATCCGAATCCATGACACGATCGGGTGACTATCCGTATCTGCGGTAAGCCGCCACACTTTCGATCATGGCATCTTCGGCAGTCGCGTCCGCGTGGGAACTCGGCCTCCGCCTCCGGGAACGACGCGATCAGCTCGGGCTCTCGGTGGGCGGCGCGGCCAAGGCCGTCCGGATGCAACAGCCCAACCTGTCCGCCGTCGAGACCGGCCGGAAGCGGATCACCGAGGCCAACCTGCTCAAGCTCGGCAAGCTCTTCGAGCTGACCGACGAGGAGGTCGGCGAGCTGTGCGCGCTGCGGGCGCGCACCGAGCAGCGCGACTGGTACCACCGGTACTCCTGGCTGTTCGGCGAGGACTTCCTCCGCTACCTCGGTTTCGAGCACGCGGCGGCCGGTCAGCGCATCTACGAGAGCTGCTTCGTCCCCGGCGCGCTCCAGACCGAGGAGTACGCGACAGCAGTGATGACGCTGGGTTCGCCCTACAACCGGTTGACCGAGGTCGAGCCGCGCGTCGAAGCCCGACTGGCCCGACTGGCCCGACGAGCACGGCTGACCGGTGATGACCCGATCAGGTTGTCGGTGCTGCTGAGTGAAGCGGTGCTGCGGCAGCGCATCGGCGGGACCGGGGTGATGCGCGGCCAACTGGAGCACCTCGCCGCCATGTCACAGCTGGTGGAGATCCGCGTGCTGCCCTTCGGCGTCGGCGGGTACCCCGCGCTGGGAGGGGCCTTCCACCTGCTCGCCTTCTCTTCTGCGCACCTGCCTGAGCTGGTATATCAGGAGACGTTGACCTCGACCACGCTCCTGGAGCGGCGTCAGCAGGTCCGCGAGTACGCCGTCGCGTATGCCGAGTCGGCCGAGCAGGCCCTGAGCCCGGCGGACTCCCTGGCGTTCATCGGGGAGATCGCCAAGGAGATGAAGTGACCACCAAAAGCGCATGGCGGAAGAGCAGCCGCAGCAACCAGACCAACGCCTGCGTCGAGGTCGTGCTGACCGGGCAGGTGTCGGGCGTGCGGGACTCCAAGAACACCGCCGGACCGGCGCTCACCTTCCCCGTGGCCAGCTTCGCGGCGTTCAGGTCGGCGCTGAAGCGCTCCTGAGGCCACCGCCGAACGCGGCGCCGACCATCCCGGCGAGGACTTCCTCCGCTACCTCGGTTTCGAGCACGCGGCGGCCGGCCTGCGCGTCTACGAGAGCTGCTTCGTGCCGGGCCCGCTCCAGACCGAGGCGTACGCGGTCGCGACCATGACGACCGGGTCACCCTACAACCGGTTGACGGAGGTCGAGCCACGCGTCGAGGCGCGGCTGGCAAGGCGAAGGAGGCTGGAGGGCGACGACCGGATCGAACTGTCGGTCCTGTTGAGCGAGGCCGCCCTCAGGCAGCGCATCGGCGGGCCAGAAGTCATGCGCGGCCAACTGGAGCACCTCGCCTCGATGGCCGGCCGGGTGGAGGTCCGCGTGCTGCCGTTCGGCACGGGCGGCTATCCGGCGTTGGGCGGGTCGTTCTACGTCCTGGCGTTTCCTTCACCGCACCTGCCTGAGCTGGTATATCAGGAGACGTTGACCTCGACCACGCTCCTGGAGCGGCGTCAGCAGGTCCGCGAGTACGCCGTCGCGTATGCCGAGTCGGCCGAGCAGGCCCTGAGCCCGGCGGACTCCCTGGCGTTCATCGGGGAGATCGCCAAGGAGATGAAGTGACCAGCAAAAACGCATGGCGGAAGAGCAGCCGCAGCAACCAGACCAACAACTGCGTCGAAATCATGCTGACCGGGCGGGTGTCGGGCGTGCGGGACTCCAAGAACACCGCCGGACCGGCGCTCACCTTCCCCATGGCCAGCTTCGCGGCGTTCAGGACCGCGCTCAAGCGCTCCTGAGGCCACCGCCGAACGCGGCGCCGACCATCCGGTCGACGCCGCGCGGGAAACCAGGGACAGGAGCGGCCGGTCAGTGCTCGTCGGCCGTGGTGGGGTGCGGCTGGGCAGCCGGCTGAGGCTGGGCAGCCGGCTGAGGCTGGGCAGCCGGCTGAGGCTGGGCAGCCGGCTGAGGCTGGGCAGCGGGCTGAGGCTGGGCAGCGGGCTGAGGCTGAACACCTGGCGACTGGGCGCGCAGGCGGGCTTCCGCCTCGCGGTTCTCCTCTTCCTCGCGCTCCTGGGCGGCCTTGAGGCGCTTGTCCGACCGGCGCACCGCCCACACCGTGGCGACCAGGGCCACGGCCATCAGCGGGTAGCCCATCGCCAGCTTCGCCGCCGCCAGCCAGCCGACCGACGCCTCGTCGTACAGCCACCGCTGCACCACGAACCGCGACCCGAACACCAGCGCCCACACCAGCGTCGCGATGTCGTAGTCGCGGACCGACGCGCGGTCCTTGCGCCACGCCGTGCCCTGGCCGTTGAGGAAGCTCCAGGCCACGCCCGCGAGCGGCCAGCGGACCAGGATCGAGAGCACGAAGACCCCGCCGTAGACCAGGCTCTGCCAGATGCCGAAGAGGAAGAAGCCCTTGGCGTCGCCCGTGCGGTAGGCGATGAAGGCCGCGATGCCGACCCCGAACACCGCCGACACGGCGGGCTGGATCGAGCCCTTGCGCAGGGCGAGCACGACGCCGATCACCACGGCCGAGCCGAGCGCGCTCCAGATCGCGGGCATCAGCCCCGCGAAGGCGTTCACCAGGACGAAGACCACCACCGGCAACGACGAGAGCAGCAGACCGCTGACCCCGCCCATCTGCTCCAGCATGGTCGGCTGCTGCTCTGATCCGGTTGTCGTCATGAAGCGTTCTGCAACTCGTAGTAGGGGTTGTAGAGCACCTTGCGGCCGTCGCGGACGGCGATCCGGCCCCGCGCCTTGATGGTGCGGCCGGGCTCGATGCCCGCGATCCGCCTGCGGCCGAGCCAGACGAGCGTGACGCCCTCGGTGCCGTCGTACAACTCCGCCTCCAGCGTCGCGGCGGCGTCACGGGGGCACAGCTCCACGCTGCGCAACCTGCCGAGCACCGTCACCTCCTCGCCGGACTTGCAGTCGCACGCCCGGACGGCCCCGACCTCCACGGCTTTTCGCGACAGGTCGTCGGCGTCCAACTCGCTGACGTCGGTGGTGAGCCGACGCACGAGGCGGCGCCAGTAGCCGCCCCCAGTATTGGTCATCCCCGACTCCTGGGTGCATCCGTAGGGCCTCGACCACGAAGCCCGTGTTCAGTCCAGCGTAACCGGGTGCACCCGACCGGGTATCCGACTGGGGGAGGATGCTCCGACCATGCTTTCGTCGGACACCGCGACCACCGCCGTCCTGCTGCCGGGCACCGCGTCCGACGAGGTGTTCGTCCGCTCGGTGTTCGCCGGCCCGCTGGCGCGCGCGGGGCTCGCGCTGGTGGCTCCCGCGTCGCGGTCGGTGGCCGGGCACTTCGCCGCGCTGGACGCGGCCTGGACCGGGAAACCGCTGGTCGTCGGGGGTGTCTCGCTCGGCGCGCAAATCGCGGCGGCGTGGGCGGCGCGGCACCCCGAGCGGTGCGCGGGCGTGCTGGCGGCCCTGCCCGCCTGGGTCGGCGACCCTGCGGGCGCGCCCGCCGCGCTGGCCGCCTCCGCGAGTGCCGCGGTGGTTGACAGTGAAGGATTGGCCGCGGCCCTGGCGGGCGTGGACGGGTGGCTCGGCGCGGAACTGCGCCGCGCCTGGCCTCGCTACGGGGAGCGACTGGCGGCGGTGCTGCGCGAGGCCGCCGCGTTCCACGCCCCCTCTTCGGGTGAATTGCGCCGACTGGCCGTCCCGGTGGGCGTGGCGGCGTGCACCGACGATCAGGTTCACCCGGTCGAGGTAGCCCGGAAGTGGGTGGAGGCCCTGCCGCGCGCGGCGCTGCGCACGACGACGCTCGCGGCGCTGGGCGCGGACCGGGAAGCCCTGGGCCGCGCCGCGCTCGACGCCTACCTCGCCGCGGGCCGACGTCCCGCCGAGCCCCCCGGTACGAGAGGCTCCAGGGCGGGGCGTGCCGGGCTGTGAGGTCCCGTACCGGGACGTCCCCGACTGGGACATCCCTGACTGGGACGCCCCAGGCTGGGACGCTCAGGCGTGGGACGCCTCGGGGTCGGGTGCCTAGCCCTGCTGTTGCTGCTGGGCCGCGATGTGCCGGGAGATCGCCTCGGGCAGTTCGATGGGCAGCGCGGTACGCACCGGCATGGGCTGCGTGCCGCGCACCACCACGGTGCCGCGCATCAGCTCGTACAGCGCCTCCACGGCCTGCGCCGCCTGCTGCTCCGACGGGGCCGCCGCGACGCCGCGCAGCATCCACCGCGGGCCGTCCACGCCGACGAACCGCAGGTGCACCTCGTTGTTGCGGGCGGAGATCTCCTCGCCCCAGTCACCGTTCTCCCGGTTGATGCGGAACCCGTCGCCCTTGAGCTGCGCGATCAGCTCCGCGCCCACCTCCGGCCACAGCTTGTCCGACCTCGGCGCGGCGAACGCGCTGACCGTGAGCTGCCCGGCCGTCGTCAGCAGGTGCACCGCGCGCACCGCGCCGGCCGGGTCCATCTCGACCTGGAGCTGCGCGCCGTCGGGCACCGGCAGCCGGATCGAACCGAGGTCGAGCCTGGTCAGGCCGTCGTCGGGGGCCTGGGACTCGTCGAACGGGCCTTCCTCGGGGACCTCCTGGCCGGACTCGACCTCCGGTTGCGCCGTCCCCCGGTTCGCGGAGTGCCTACCGCGCTTGCGGCGCTTTCCGAACATCGCTTCTACCCCTCCGTCCGGGCGAGCACGTCGTGCCCGCCTGTAGAGCCGTAGCCGCCCGCGCCCCGCTCGGAGGCGGGCAGCTCCTCGACCTCGCGGAACACCGCGTGCTCCACCTTCTGCACGACGAGCTGGGCGATCCGGTCGCCGCGCGTGAGCACGACCGGCGCGCGCAGGTCGTGGTTCACCAGACATACCTTGATCTCGCCCCGGTAGCCGGCGTCGATCGTGCCGGGCGTGTTGACCACGCTCAGCCCCACCCTGGCCGCCAGGCCGCTGCGCGGGTGCACGAACCCGGCGTAGCCCTCCGGCAGGGCGATCGCGACACCGGTGCCCACGACGGCGCGCTCCCCCGGTTCGATCACCACGTCGGTGGTCGTGACGAGGTCTGCGCCCGCGTCGCCGGGTCTGGCGTACGACGGGAGCGGGACGGACGGATCGAGCCGGGACAGCAGGACCTCCACGCTGGGCACGGCGCGCGAGACTACCCTGGTGTCGTGAGCGAGACTGCTGTGACCGCCCCGACCACCTTCCGCGAGCGGCTGTTCGTGCCCTGGTGGGGCTGGCCGCTGCCGCTGGCGGCGGCGGCGCTGCTGGCCGCCGAGATCCACATGGGTTTCCCCGGCGTGCGGTCGTGGCTGCCGTACCTGGTCACGGTGCCGCTGGCGCTGCTGCTGCTGTGGCGGATGGGTTCGACGAAGGTCGAGGTGTCCGGCGGCGAGCTGCGGGTCGGCCAGGCGCACGTGCCGGTGGACCTGCTCGGCGAGGTCGAGGTGTTCGACGCGAAGACCAAGCGCAAGGCGATGGGCCCGAACCTGGACCCGATGGCGTTCGTCACCCACCGCGGCTGGGTGGGTCCGATGGTCAAGATCACGCTCACCGACCCCGCGGACCCGACGCCGTACTGGCTGTTCAGCGTCCGCTCGCCGGAGAAGCTGGTAGCCGCCCTGAAAGGTTGACAGCCCTGAAAGGTTGACAGCCCTGGGGGGTTGACCGACCTGAAGGGTTGACCGCTCGGCCGCGGTCCGGGATGACTGCGGGTTCCCGCTTCGGGGTTCCCGCTCTGGTGCTGCGTGGTCCCGTCGTGCGGGACCGGGATGGCCCGTCGGGCGCCGGCCGAACCCGGACGCTTCTGCGCCGGACGCCTCTGGGCGTCACCCCGGCGGATGGGGTGAGCGCCCAGGAACGGGTCGTGCCACCGGGTCGTCACGCCACCCGGCCGGCCGCTGCCCGCGCTGGTCAGGCGCAGTCGCGGCAGATGTACTGGCCGTTCACTTCCTCGGCGAGGCGGCTGCGGTGGTGCACGAGGAAGCACTTCGAGCACGTGAACTCGTCCGCCTGCTTGGGCAGGACCTTGAACGTCAGTTCCTCACCGGACAGGTCGGCGCCCGGCAGCTCGAAGTTCTCGGCAGACGCGTCCTCGTCGATGTCGACGACCCCGGACTGCGTTTCGTTGCGCCGCGCCTTCAGCTCCTCAAGGGAGTCTTCAGCGAGCTCGTCTGCCTCGCTGCGACGCGGAGCGTCGTAGTCGGTCGCCATCTTCTTTCACCCCTGCGGTCAACGGAGACTGTTCGTGTCGCTGGTAAACGCACCAGCGCCCCTATTTGTGCCCTCCGTCCCCAGTGACGGAGGTCTCGCCCGCGCGGCCGGGCGCCAACCCCCTGTACGTCGACGCATCAGGCTGTCCGGGAGCGCGCGGAGCGCCGAGAGGGTAGCTCATCGTCCGAGGGGCCGTGCACCGGGTTCCCCCTAATTGAGCAGACGGGTGATAGGCCCTTCGCACGCTGGCCCGATAGGCTTCGGACAGGACCCCGCCCAGCCGACGCGACCGTGGTGTGACGCCCCGAGTTCCGCTGACCGTCCGCGACCGGGTGATCGCGTCCGGCTACCACGGGGCCCGAGGCGCGGGATCGGGGAACGCGGCATAGCCTGATCACAACAGCACTACGCCAAAGGGGAGGTCGGCGGACGTGAGGCCCGGTTCCGACAACGGCGGGTCGTCGCGGTACCGGAGGCGGCGGCCGGTGCCGGCGCTCGTGCTGTTCCTGGTGCTCGCCGTCACGGCGGTGGTGGTCTGGAACCGCGTGCTGGCGGACGCCGACGACGTCGACGCGGCGATCAAGTGCGACCCGCCCGGCCGGGTGCCGTCGTCGGCCGCGGTGCCCGCGCCGGAAGGCGGCGCGTCGGCGGGAGCGGTCCCGGCGGGGACCGTCCTGACCCACGACGCCCTGGACCGCACCGACCCGGTGCCGGTCGGCGAGGTGCAGTTCCGCGTGTTCAACGCGAGCACGCAGCGCAACCAGGCCCGGTTCGTGGCGACGACGCTGACCGAGCTGGGGTTCAAGCAGGCGGCCGAGCCGACGAACGACCCGGTCTACCCGGCGCAGGACATGACCTGCCGGGGCCAGATCCGGTTCGGCGCGCCGGGCGCGAGCGCGGCGCGGACGCTGAGCCTGGTCGAGCCGTGCCTGGAGCTGGTGCGCGACGAGCGCCAGGACGCGACCGTGGACCTCTCGATCGGCAAGAAGTTCACCGAGGTCAAGCCGAACGCCGACGCGCGGAAGGTGCTGGACCAGCTCGCGGCGTGGGCCGAGCAGCAGCCCGACCAGCAGGGCGGGCAGGTCGCGGAGCGCGGCGCGCCGACGCTGAACGCGGACAACCTCAAGGGCGCGCGGGACGTGCACTGCTGACCGACGTGCACCGCCGGACGTGCACGGCTGGACGTGCACGGCTGGACGTGCACGGCTGGACGTGCACGGCTGACCGACGATCACCGCTGCCGTTCCGTCGCGCCTGAGCTGCGCTGACGCCGGAATTGTCGGTGCCGCGTGAGATCATGGAGCCGGGGGCCGGAGGCCACCCCCCGACCTCTCCGCTCGACCCCTCAGCCCCACCACCGCACCGCTCCACCACGGCACGCCTCAGCGCACCACGGGCCGGCATCCCGCACCACGGCACGGCACGGCACCCCGCACCACCGCGCGCCGCAAAGGCACGGCCGGCCCTCAGACCTTCCCGAACCCGTGCTCCACCAGAGCCGCGAACAACGCGTCCGCGATACCCGGCGCGGCGGCGAAGGTCGCGTCCACGCCCAGCTCGGGAGCCTGCCCCGGCGTGAACACCACCGCACCGGCCTCGCTGGCCAGCAGGATCCCCGCCGCCCAGTCCCACCGCCCCAGGCCGTGCTCGGCGTACGCGTCCAACCGCCCCGCCGCCACCGAGCACAGGTCCAACGACGCCGCACCGGCCCGCCGGAAGTCCCGGACGACGGTCGCCAGGCCCGCCAGCGCCTCCGCCTGCCGCTGCCGCCGCTCCGCCCGGTAGGAGAACCCGCAACCCAGCAGGGAAACCTCCAACCGGGTCGCACCCGAAGCGGTGAGCCGCCGCCCGTCCAACCACGCGCCCCCACCGCGCGCCGCCGTCCACACGTGCCCGGTCGCCGGCTCGACCACGGCGCCCGCCACCGACTCCCCGTCGACCTGCGCCGCGATCGACACCGCGTAGTGCGGGATCCCGTACAGGTAGTTCACCGTGCCGTCGATGGGGTCCACGACCCACGTCAGCCCCTCGACCGCCGCGCCGCCCTCCTCCTCGCCGACGACCGGCTCGCCGGGCCGCAGCTCGGCCAGCCGCCGCCGCACCAGCCGTTCGGCCGCGCGGTCGGCGGCGGTGACGACGTCGGTGATCGTGCTCTTCGTGTCGACGTCCGACACGGCGGAGTCCCGAGTCACCCGCACGAGGTCGCCCGCCTCACGGGCCACCCGCACCGCGACGTCCACCAACGCGTCCGGATCGAAGCGCAACTGTTCCTCCTGGGTCACTCGCACGGGACTATCGGGGAACCGCAGGCTAGTGTCTGCGGCCACGGTTGCTGAATCGAACAGGAAGGGCCACGGGGATGGGCATGACCCGCGGGTTCGGCGTGGACATCGGCGGCTCGGGCATCAAGGGCGGGCTGGTGGACCTGGAGGCTGGCGCGCTGGACGGTGAGCGCCTGCGCATCCCGACGCCACAGCCGTCGACGCCGGACGCGGTGGCCGACGTGGTGGCCGAGATCGTCGACAAGTTCGGCTGGGACGGTCCGCTCGGCGTCACGCTCCCGTGCGTGGTCAAGCGAGGTGTCGCGCACACCGCCGCCAACGTGGACAAGGGCTGGATCGGCACGGACGCCGCCGCGCTGTTCGCCGGGCGGCTGGGCAGGCCGGTCGAGGACGTCGTCGTGCTCAACGACGCGGACGCCGCCGGCACCGCCGAGATGCGGTTCGGCTCAGGCCGCGGCCGGGACGGGCTGGTCGTGCTGCTGACGTTCGGCACGGGCATCGGCAGCGCCGTCTTCCTCGACGGGAAGCTCGTGCCGAACACCGAGTTCGGGCACGTGGAGGTCGACGGGCACGACGCCGAGACCCGCGCCGCCGCCTCCGTGAAGGAGGACAAGGGCCTGACCTGGGCGGAGTGGGCGCCGCGCGTGTCGCGCTACCTGGGCGTGCTGGAGAACCTGGTCTGGCCGGACCTGGTCATCGTCGGCGGCGGGGTCAGCAAGAAGGCGGAGAAGTGGCTGCCGCTGCTGGACGTGCGCACCGAGGTGGTGGCCGCCGCGCTGAAGAACGACGCGGGCATCGTGGGCGCGGCCGTCGCCGCCGCGCACGGTCTGCGCCACTGATTTTCGCAAGCCTCCTAGCTGCGGGAACGCCCGACGACGCGCACCAGAACCGGGTGATGCGCATCCGTCGGTGATTCTCGTCGTTACAATGGAACGGTGCCCCGCTGACGAACGGTCCGGCGGGCTCTCCCCCGTACTCCGGCGACCGAGGTTCGCGCCCTTCGGTTTGCCTTGATCGACAGTCGCGAAAGGGCGTACGTGGCAGCCGCGAAGACGACTCAGGCAGCTAAGGCTGACGCCGAGGAGACGCCCAAGGCCACCTCGGCGAGGAAGGCCCCGGCGAAGAAGCCGGCGGCGAAGACCGCCGCGGCGGGCAAGACGGCCACGCGGGCGCCGCGCAAGACGGCCGCCAAGGCCGCCGCCGGCCCGGTGAAGGCCAAGAAGGCGGGCGACGGCGACGAGCCGGAGGACCTCGAGGGCGTTCCCGGTGACGAAGACCTGGTGGACGAGGTCGAACTGATCGACGAGCCGGTCGAGGACGAACCCGCCGAGGAGGAGGCCAAGCCCGGCGAGGGCGACTTCGTCTGGGACGAGGAGGAGTCCGAGGCGCTGCGCCAGGCGCGCAAGGACGCCGAGCTGACGGCCTCCGCCGACTCGGTCCGCGCCTACCTGAAGCAGATCGGCAAGGTCGCCCTGCTCAACGCGGAGGAGGAGGTCGAGCTCGCCAAGCGGATCGAGGCCGGCCTCTACGCCGCCGAGCGGGTCCGCCGCGCCGAGGAGGAGAGCGAGAAGCTCACCCCGCAGCTGCGCCGCGACCTGCGGTGGATCGTGCGCGACGGCGAGCGCGCCAAGAACCACCTGCTGGAGGCGAACCTCCGCCTCGTGGTGTCGCTGGCCAAGCGCTACACGGGCCGCGGCATGGCGTTCCTGGACCTGATCCAGGAGGGCAACCTGGGCCTGATCCGCGCGGTGGAGAAGTTCGACTACACCAAGGGCTACAAGTTCTCGACGTACGCCACGTGGTGGATCCGGCAGGCGATCACCCGCGCGATGGCCGACCAGGCCCGCACCATCCGAATCCCGGTGCACATGGTCGAGGTCATCAACAAGCTCGGCCGCATCCAGCGCGAGCTGCTCCAGGACCTGGGCCGCGAGCCCACCCCGGAGGAGCTGGCGAAGGAAATGGACATCACGCCGGAGAAGGTGCTGGAGATCCAGCAGTACGCGCGTGAACCCATCTCGCTGGACCAGACGATCGGCGACGAGGGCGACAGCCAGCTCGGTGACTTCATCGAGGACTCGGAGGCCGTGGTGGCCGTGGACGCGGTGTCGTTCACGCTGCTCCAGGACCAGCTCCAGTCCGTGCTGGCGACGCTGTCCGAGCGCGAGGCCGGCGTGGTGCGGCTGCGGTTCGGCCTGACCGACGGCCAGCCGCGGACGTTGGACGAGATCGGCCAGGTCTACGGCGTGACGCGCGAGCGCATCCGCCAGATCGAGTCGAAGACGATGTCCAAGCTCCGCCACCCGTCGCGGTCGCAGGTGCTGCGCGACTACCTGGACTGAGCCCCGGACCCGGAAATGCCGGTGACCCCGCTGCGGGTCACCGGCATTTGCCGTCGCGGCAACGACAACGGTGCGCGATGGCGCTGTGACCACAGGTGATCACCGTGTGATGACCGCGTGAACTGACGAGCTGGTGAACTGGACGTGTTCCGTCCGTATCGTGGAATCGACCGCGTGTTCGCTCTGGGCTGACCAAAGTGTTACCGATCACAGTTGCGCCTTCCGGTCGCCCACCTTTCGGCCCAGCGCAGGTGCGCCCGACACCGTAACCGCAGGTCTGAAAGCGTTGGCGCGACAGCGGAACGTGAGCACGCGCGCGGCGATCCGGTGGAATTCCCAGGTTCGAGTGACGCGGTGCGCGGGTAAATCAGGAGTGACGCGGGTCGCCACGGCCCAGGGAACACTGACTTACGCCCGTGCGTCTGCAAGAGTGGAGCCAGCGAACACGACGCACCAGCCAGTTGCGGAGTGGTCGCAGCTAGGTGTGAGGGCACCGATCCCCGGTGCCGGGACGGAGGGAGATTTCCATGACTACCACGCTCACCCGCCCCGAGTTGACCGCTGCCGACCGCTGCGACCGCTGCGGGGCTGCTGCCCAGGTGCGCGCCGTTCTCCCGTCCGGGGGCGAGCTGCTGTTCTGCGGGCACCACGCCCGCGAGCACAGCACGAAGCTGCGCGAACTCGCTGCTGAACTGCAGCAGGGCTGAACACGCGCGGACCGCGAGGTCCGCGAGCACCCTGGCCGTCCGGGGCGGAGATCCGATGGGTCTCCGCCCCCCTGCATTCTCAGATCACCCCGAGCACCGGCTCGAAGGCCAGCTCGGCCGCGCCGACGAGCTTCGCGTCGCGGCCCAGCGGCGACGACACGATGCGCGTGCCGCCGACGGCGCGGCTGACCAGGCTGCGCACCCGGACGACCTCGCGCACCCGGTCCACCACCTGCTCCGGCAGCGCGGTGAACAGGTCGCCGAGCACCACCTGCTCGGGTCCCAGCACGTTGACCACCGTCACCAGGCCCGTGGCCAGCCACTCGGTGAACTCGCCGAGGCGGTGCTCCACGGCCTCCGGCGAGGCCGCGAGCGACCGCAGCTCGGCCACCACCGCGCCGCGCGGCGCGTCCTCGGGCAGGGCCAGCGCCCGGCACAGCGCCGCCTCGCCCACCTCGGTCTCCCAGCAGCCCCGGCACCCGCAGTAGCACTGCCGACCGCCGGGCCGCACCACCATGTGCCCCAGTTCGCCCACGTAGCCGCCCGCGCCGCGCAGCGGCGCCCCGGACGAGATGACGCCGCCGCCCACCCCGACGTCGGCGGAGACGTAGACGACGTCCGACGAGCCGCGTGCCGCGCCGCGCACGTGCTCGGCCAGCGCGCCCAGCTCGGCGTCGTTGCCGACCCCGACCGGGACCCTCAGCACCGCCGACAGCCGTTCGCCCAGCGCCACGCCCGTCCAGTGCAGGTTCGGCGCCTCGTGCACGAGCCCGTCCGACCGCCGCACCACCCCCGGCACGGACACGCCGACGCCGACCGCCGTCACGTCCAGCTCGTCCGCGAGCAGCTTGGCGGTGTCGGCGATGTGCGTGATCACCTCGCCGGGTTCGCGGGACCGGCGGTGCAGGTTCCACGAGTGGCGGCCGAGGATGTCGCCGCCGAGGCCGACGAACGCCATCGCCACCTGCTCGACGCGGATGTCGATGGCCATCACCACGGCGGCGTGCGGCCTCGGCAGCACGAGCAGCGACGGACGGCCCGCGCCCGAGCGCTGGGCGGGCAGGCGCTCGGCCACCGCGCCCGCCTCCGCCAAGCCGTCCACCAGGGCCTTGATCGTGCTGCGGTTGAGGCCCAGCTCCGCCGCGAGCGACGCCCTGGTGGCCGGGCCGTCCACGTGCAGCCTCCGCAGCAGCGCCGTCCGGTTGTGCCTGCGGGCCTCGTCGGGGCGCGCGCCGGTGGTGGGCGGTGTCGTCACGTCAACGCGGGGCGACCGCCGCCCGGCGACGGGACAACGCGTCGACCCCCGCGGCCAGCAGCAGCACCAGGCCGGTCACCACGTAGACGACGGCGGCGGGCTGCTCCAGCAGGCCCATCCCGTTGTCGATGGTCGCGAGCACCGCCGCGCCGATCACCGCGTCCCGCAGCCTGCCCCGGCCGCCGAACAGCGAGGTGCCGCCGATCACGGCCGCGCCGACCGACAGCAACAGCGTGTTGCCGCCACCGGCGTTCGGGGCGACCGAGCCGACCTTGGACGAGTAGACGATCGCGCCGAGCGCGGCGGCCGTCGAGCAGATCACGAACACGCTCATGCGGATGCGCGCCACGTCGATGCCCGCGCGGCGGGCCGCCTCCTGGTTGCCGCCCACGGCGTACACGTGCCGCCCGTAGCTGGTGCGCTCCAGGACGAACGTGCCGATCACCAGCAGCACCAGCACGATCGGCACCACGTGCGGCACGCCCTGGATCACCACGAGGCTCGACACCGAGCGGTTGAGCGTCAGCAGGTGGGTCCCGACGGCGGCGAGCACGACGACCGCGCCGACCTTCGCCAGCACCATCGGGGTGGGTGGGGCCACCAGGCCCTTGCGCAGCCTGGAGAAATGCCTGCCGAGCACGACGGCAGCATAACCCCCGGCGGCGAGCGCGAAGAGCGCCCAGGAACCGGCGGTGGTGAGGTTGCCGTTCGCGACCTCGAACAGCACCTGGTCGTCGAGCCCCAGCGTGCCGCCCTGGCCGATGAGCTGGAGCACCACGCCGCCCCACGCGAGGAACAGCGCCAGCGTCACCACGAACGACGGGATGCCGACCTTCGCGACCAGGAACCCGGTCAGGCAGCCGATCGCCGCGCCGACGCAGACCGCGAGCAGCATCTCGACCCACGGGTCCGGCGGCACGCCGATCAGCGAGATCACCAGCGCCGCGGCGGAGAGCACCGCGCCCGGCCAGATCCGCATCACCGCCGCCAGCACCACCGCCAGCGCCAGCAGCCCGCAGTACAGGGCGAACACCACGTCGCCCATGCCGCCCAGCAGGTTGCCGCCCTTGACCAGGTGCAGCGCCATGACGGCCGCGGCGACGCCCGACGCCGTGCCGGCGGACAGGTCGATCTCGCCCAGCAGCAGCACGAACACCAGGCCCATCGCGATGATGGTGATGCTCGCGCCCTGCGCGAGCAGGTTCGCGATGTTGCCCAGCGTCAGGAACGTGTCGCCGAGCGAGCTGAACACGATCAGCAGCGTGACCAGGCCGAGCAGCGCGGGCAGCGGACCCAGCTCGCCGCCGCGCAGCCGCGCCGCGTAGTCGCGCACCGCCTCGCCGGTGGACCGCGACGTGGTGTCGATGCCGAAGTCGGAGATCGCGCCCGGCGCGGGGATGTCCTGCGCGGGCGTCTCGCTGGTGGAGTTGGTCATGCCGGTCCTTCAGATGGTCGCGGATTCGGGGCGGGCGATGCCCAGCTCGCCCGAGCGGCCCGCGGTGATCAGCTCGACCACCTGGCCGTGGGTGACGTCCCTGGTGTGCACCTCGGCCGCCATCCGACCGAGGTAGAGGCACGCGACGCGGTCCGCGACCTCGAAGACGTCGTTCATGTTGTGGCTGATCAGGACCACGCCGAGGCCCTGCTCGGCGAGCCTGCGCACCAGGTCGAGCACCTGGCGGGTCTGCGCGACGCCCAGCGCCGCGGTCGGCTCGTCCAGCAGGACGACCTTGCTGTTCCACAGCACGGCCTTGGCGATCGCCACGGTCTGCCGCTGCCCGCCGGACAGCGACGCGACCTGCGTGCGCACCGACTTGACCGTGCGGACCGACAGCGAGGTCAGGGTCCTGCGGGCGGCCTGCTCCATCTCCGCCTCGGCCAGCAACCCGAACCGGCCGCGTTCCCGGCCCAGGAACATGTTCTGGACGATGTCGAGGTTGTCGGCCAGCGCGAGGTCCTGGTAGACGACCTCGATGCCGAGCGCGGCGGCGTCGCGCGGCCCGTTCACCCGCACCGGGCGGCCGGCGAAGCGGACCTCGCCGGAATCGGCCGGGTGGATGCCCGCGATGCACTTGACCAGGGTCGACTTGCCCGCGCCGTTGTCGCCGACCAGCGCGGTCACCTCGCCCGCCCGGACGGCGAAGTCGACGTCGTGCAGGACGTGCACGGGGCCGAAGCTCTTGTTGACGCCGCGCAGTTCGAGGATCGGCTCGGTCACTTGGGCTCCTGTGTTGGATGGCCGCGACTCCGTCGCGGCGGCTCGGCCGCCCTGTGGTCGGGCCATCGCGCCTGATTTCCCGCCGATCGAAAAGCGTGATCGGCGGGAAATCAGGCGCGACAACCCGACGGCGGCCTCGCGAGGCGGGGGGCTCGTCGCTGCGCGACATCGAGGTAAGAAGCGGAGGAAGGCGGGGGGCTCGTCGCTGCGCGACATCGAGGTAAGGGGCGGAGGGAGGGGAAGGGAAGGCGGAGTACTGGAAGGGTGGGTGGGGTTAGTTGATGCCCAGGGTGGTGCAGGTGGGTTGGGTTTCGGGGGTGCAGATCTCGGTGGCCTTCACGAAGCCGGCGTCCACCACGGTCTTGACCTTGTCCTTGGTGATCAGTTGCGGGGTCAGCAGGATCGACTTCACGTCGCGGTTGTTCTTCGGGTCCTTGCTGACGCCGGTCGCCAGGGCGTCGGCCGCCGCCGTGTCGTCCTTGGCCAGCGCGTCCGCCAGCTTCGCCGCCGCCTCCGCCTCTTCGGCGATGGGCTTGAACACGGTCATGTACTGGTCGCCGCGCAGCACCGCCTGGAGGCCCTCCGGCGTCGCGTCCTGGCCGGTGACGGGCACCTTGCCGTTCAGGCCGAACTTCTTCAGCACGGTGATCACCGCGCCGGCGAGCCCGTCGTTGGCGGCCACGACGCCGTCCACCTGCTGGCCGTTGCCGGTCAGGATCTGCTCGAAGGTCGTGCCGCCCTTCTGGTTGTCCCAGCCCTCGATGGGCTGCGACCGGACCAGCTCGTAGTCGCCCGCGTCGTACTTGGGCTGGAGCACCTTCTTCTGACCCTCGGTGAACAGCGTGGCGTTGTTGTCGGTGGGCGCGCCCTCGATCTCGATGACCTCGGCGGGCTTCTTGCCGGGCGCGAGTTCCGCCAAGCCCTGCACCAGGCCCTGCCCCTGGAGCTCGCCGACCTTCACGTTGTCGAACGAGACGTGGTACACCGAGCTGCCGCCGAGGTTGAGGCGGTCGTAGTCGATGACGTGGATGCCCTGCGCCTGCGCCTTCTTCGCGACCGCCGCGCCGACCTCGCTGTTGGGCGCGGCGATGATCAGGACCTTCACCGCGGCGTTGATCATGCCGTCGGCGAGGGTGGTGAACTTCTGGACCTCGCCCTGCGCGTTCTGGATGTCGGGGTCGAGGCCCCTGGCCTTGAGCGCCTGCTCCAGCAGGGGCTTGTCGAAGCCCTCCCACCGCGCGGACGTCGCCGTCTCGGGGAGGATGACGCCGACCTTCGCGCCGCCCGACCCGCTGTTCGTGGTGGCTCCCGAGGGTCCGCCACCGCCGGACGTGTTGGCGCCGCACGCCGTCAAGGCCACGGCGAGGCCGGTGCCGACGGCGACGAGGGCGAGGCTCCTGCTGCGCATCCGCCATCCCTTCCCGAGCTGCGAGGGAAATGTTGTGGCGCACAACGTATGCCTCGGCAGGCGGTCATCGGAAGCGCACTGGACCGATCAAGTCACCACGATGAGCTAACGAGCGGATAACCCGGAGTAATGATGCTTGGACCGAACGGATCAGTCGCCCGCGTCCGTCACGGGCGACCGGTCACCAGGAGCGCAGCGTGGCGATGCGCTCTTCGAGCTGCTCGATGCTGGCCATCGCCGTCGGCGGGCCGCCGCAGTACTCGCGCAGCTGGTTGTGGATCTTGCCGTGCGGCTTCTTGGTGCGGTGGTGGTGCATCGCGACCAGCGTGTTCAGCTCCTTGCGCAGCTGGCCCAACCGCTCCTGCACGCTCGCGGGCCTGGCCGGCTGCGGTGGCGGCGGCGCGACCGGCGCCGCCTTCTTGCCCGCCTCGATGAGCTGCTTCTCCTGCCGCTGGCGCAGCAGGGCCCGCACCTGGTCCGGCTCCAGCAGGCCGGGCAGGCCCAGGTACTCCTGCTCCTCCTCGCTGCCCGCGAACGCGGCCGTGCCGAACGACGAGCCGTCGTAGATCACCTGGTCCAGCTCCGCCGACGCGCCGAGCGCCGTGAACGCCCGCTCCTCCTCGCCCGGCTCGTCCTGCACCTGGTTCGCCTGCGACAGCAGTTCGTCGTCCCAGCCGTCCTTCTCCCGGTGCGGCTTGCCCAGGACGTGGTCGCGCTGCTGCTCCAGCTCGCTGGCCAGCCCGAGCAGCACGGGCACGCTGGGCAGGAACACGCTGGCCGTCTCGCCCTTGGCCCGCTGCCGCACGAACCGCCCGATGGCCTGGGCGAAGAACAGCGGCGTCGACGAACTCGTCGCGTACACGCCGACCGCGAGCCGCGGCACGTCCACGCCCTCGGACACCATCCGGACGGCGATCAGCCAGCGCTCGGTGGACCGCGAGAACTCCGCGATGCGGCCCGACGCCTTCGGGTCGTCGGAGAGGACGAGCGTGGCGTCGTGCCCGGTGACGCGCTTGAGGATCTCGGCGTACGCCTTGGCGACGGTCTGGTCGGTCGCGATCACCAGCCCGCCCGCGTCCGGCATGCCGCCGTTGCGCAGCTGCGTGAGCCGCTGGTCGGCCGCCTTGAGCACGGACGGCATCCACTCGCCCGTCGGGTCCAGCGCGACCCGCCACGCCCGCGCCGTCTGCTCCTGGGTCAGCGGCTCGCCGAGGCGCGCGGAGAACTCCTCGCCCGCGCTGGTCCGCCAGCTCGCCTCGCCCGAGTACGCCAGGAAGATCACCGGGCGGACGACGCCGTCCTTCAGCGCGTCGGAGTAGCCGTAGGAGTGGTCGGGCTTGCTGCGCTGCGTGCCGTCCGGGCCGGGCTCGTAGGTGATGAACGGGATCGGCGAGTCGTCGCTGCGGAACGGCGTGCCGGTGAGGCTCAGCCGGCGCACGGCGGGCGTGAACGCCTCGCGGATGGCGTCGCCCCACGACTTCGCGTCGCCGCCGTGGTGGATCTCGTCGAGCAGGACGAGGGTCTTGCGCTGCTCGGTCCGCACCCGGTGCAGCGTCGGGTGCGCCGCCACCTGGGCGTAGGTCAGCGCGACGCCGTGGTAGTCGCGGGACGTGACGGCGTTGGTGTTGCGGAAGTTCGAGTCGATCGCGATGCCCGCCTCGGCCGCCGCCTGCGCCCACTGGTGCTTGAGGTGCTCGGTGGGCGTGACGACCGTGACGGCCTCCACCGTGCGGTCGGCGAGCAGCTCCGCGGCGACCCGCAGGCCGAACGTGGTCTTGCCCGCGCCCGGCGTGGCCACCGCCAGGAAGTCCTTCGGCTTGGCCGCGAGGTACTTGGTCAGCGCGCGGCGCTGCCACGCGCGCAGGGGACGGGTCGTGGCGACTTGCGGTTGCGACAAACCTCGAACCCCTTCTCTCCGGCTCAGCGGCGTCCGGACGCGCGCGGACATGCGAATGCCCTCGTGGTGGTCACCGTCGAGGGCACCGACAGCCTACCCGTTGCGGTCGCGACACCACGGCGCCGATGCCGCGAAATCACCCGCGATGCACCATGCTGGACGTTGCGATGGGTTCGCCTACCGACGAGACACCACACGGCAACACGCGCAGCGCGCCCCGGAAGGGCGCCCTGCGGCTGTTGGCGCGCACGCTGTCCAAGGCGTGGGAGGGCAGCATCTTCTCGGAGGCCGCCGAGGCGGCGTTCTGGCAGACCCTGTCCCTGCCGCCGCTGCTGCTGGGGCTGCTCGGGTCGATGGGCTACCTCGGCGACTGGCTCGGGCCCGAGGTGGTCAGCGCCGTCAAGGACCGGATCATCTCGTTCTGCCGGACGATCTTCAGCGGCGACGTCGTCAGCGGTGTGATCGCGCCCACCGTCGACCAGATCCTGACCACCGGCAAGGGCGAGATCGTCTCGGTCGGCTTCCTGATCTCGCTGTGGGCCGGGTCGTCCGCGATGTCGTCCTTCGTGGACGCGATCACCGCCGCGCACGACCAGTACGGCGTGCGGAACGAGGTGTGGCAGCGGATCTTCGCCCTGCTGCTGTACGTGGCGAGCCTGGTGCTGCTGATCGTCGGGCTGCCGGTGCTGGCGCTGGGGCCGGACCTGCTGCTCCTGCTGTTCCCCACGGGGTGGCGGCCCACGATCGAGTTCTGGCTGAGCGCGTTCTACTACCCCGGCATCGCGGTACTGCTGGTGCTGGCCCTGGCGACGCTGTACAAGGTGTCACTGCCGAACAAGCTGCCGTGGCACCGGCTGGTGCCCGGCGCGGTGCTGGCGATGGCCGTGTTCGTGCTGTCGTCGATCGGGCTGCGGCTCTACATCCGGTGGATCACCACCACCGGGTACACCTACGGCGCGCTGGCGACGCCGATCGCGTTCCTGCTGTTCGCGTTCTTCATCGGGCTGGCGATCACCATCGGCGCGTACTTCAACAGCGCCATCCAGGAGATGTGGCCGGCCCGGATGACGCGCCGGCAGCGGCGGCGCTGGCGGCGGCTGGAGCTGGAGCGGGCCGCCGAGCGGATCCGCGCCGACGAGGGGAAGGCCGCCTGGGCACGTCGGGGCGGTGCGCGGCCCGAGGCGTCGGGAGAGGCGTCGGACGGGGTGTCGGACGGGGTGTCGGGCGAGGAGCCCGGTCAGGCTCCCGGCGGGGCGTCGGGGCGGCCAGGGGACAAGACGTCCGCGAACGGTGACGGGGCGGACGCCGGTGGCGCGGCCCGGCTCAAGGACGTCGGCGGCGCCGTGGGCTGACGACCGCGCCCGCCGGAGGGGCGCGGACAGCGTCGTGCCCCGGCACCCACCGCGGGGTGTCGGGGCAGTGGTGGTGCGGTGGTCAGCTCACTCGCCGCCGCCGCCCTTGGGCAGGCCGTCGTAGATCTTCTTGCACTCCGGGCAGACGGGCGAGCCGGGCTTGGGCGACTTCGTCACCGGGAAGACCTCGCCGCAGAGGGCCACCACGTGCGTGCCCATGACCGCGCTCTCCGCGATCTTCGCCTTGCGCACGTAGTGGAACATCTTCGGGGTGTCGTCCCCGGTGTGGTCCGTGCCTTCGGGCCGGGTCTCGACGTCAGGGAGGGTCTGCGTGCTCACGCCCCCAGCTTACCTGGGATGATGGCCCCTCGTGAGCACGCCGAGCATCACCCCAGAGGTGCGCACCGCGCTGGCCGGCAACCGGCCCGTGGTCGCGCTGGAGTCCACGATCCTGTCGCACGGGTTGCCGCCGGGGCGCAACCGCGAGGTCGCCGCGCGGATCGAGGCCGTCGTCCGCGAGGCGGGCGCGGTGCCCGCGACGATCGCCGTGCTCGGCGGCGTGGCCAGGGTCGGGTTGACCGACGCCGAGCTGGACCACGTGTGCGACCCCGCCAACGACCTGGTCAAGCTGTCGCGGCGGGACCTCGGCGCCGCCTTCGCGCTCGGGCGGGACGGTGCGACGACGGTCGCCGCCACCGCCGCCCTCGCCCACGCCGCGGGCATCGACGTGTTCGCCACCGGCGGGCTGGGCGGGGTGCACCGGGGCGCGCGGGAGACCTGGGACGTGTCCGCCGACCTGGACGTGCTGGCGTCCACGCCGGTGCTCGTCGTGTGCTCCGGGGTGAAGTCGATCCTGGACATCGGGGCCACACTGGAGCTGCTGGAGACCCGCTCGGTGCCCGTGCTCGGCTACGGGACCGACGAGTTCCCCGCGTTCTACCGGCGCGAGTCGGGCCACCGCGTGCCGTGGCGGGTGGACACGCCGGCGGAGGCCGCCGCGGTCGTGGCCGCGCACCGCGCGTCCGTGCCGGGCGCGTCGGGCGTGCTGCTGGCCAACCCGATCCCGTCCGGGTCCGAGATGGCCGCCGAGCTGCACGACCGGTTGCTGGCCGAGGGGCTGGAGCTGACCCGCGACGTGCACGGCAAGGACGTCACGCCCGCGCTGCTGGAGCACTTCCACGGCGCGAGCGGCGGCGCGAGCCTGGACGCCAACGAGGCGCTCGTGCTGGCCAACGCCGCGCTGGCCGCGCAGGTGGCCGTGGAGCTGCGCGGGTGACCGGGATCGTCGTGGTCGGCGACGCCGGGCTCGACGTCGTCGCGCGGCACTCCGGACCGATCGTCCACGGCGGCGACTCGCGCGCGTCGGTGACCATCGAGCCCGGCGGGGCCGGGGCCAACACCGCGGTGTGGCTGGCCGCCTGCGGCGCGTCGCCGACGCTCGTGGCGCGGGTGGGCGCGGACTCCGCCGGGCGGCAGGTGCACGCCGAGCTGACGTCGGCCGGTGTGCGCTGCGCGTTCGCCGTCGACACCGAGGCGGCCACGTGCTGCGTCGTGGTGCTGGTCGACGACGCCGGGCAGCGGACCATGCTGCCCGACCGCGGCGCGAACGCCCGGTTCTCCCCCGGCGACCTGGACGCCGGGCTGCTCGTCGGGGCCGCGCACCTGCACCTGTCGGGGTACGTGCTGCTGGACGCCACGTCGCGGCCCGCCGGGCTGGCCGTGCTGGAGGCGGCGCGCCGGGCCGGGCTGACGACGTCGGTGGACCCGCAGTCCGCCGCGCTGATCTACGACGGCTTCCTCGACGACGTCCGCGGCGTCGACCTGCTGCTGCCCAACACCGAGGAGCTGGTCGCGCTCACCGGGTCGGCCGCGCCCGCGTCGGCGTCCGCGCTGCTCGACGTCGTGGGCGCGGTGGCGCTCACGTCCGGCGCGGACGGGGCCAGTTGGGTGGACCGGGACGGGGTGGTGTCGGTGCCCGCGCTGCCCGTCGAGTGCGTGGACTCGACCGGCGCGGGCGACGCGTTCGACGCCGGGCTGCTGGCCGCGTGGCTGGCCGGCGCGTCCCGCCACGACGCCCTGGCGGGCGGGGTGACGGCGGCGGCGCGGGCCGTGGCCGCGGTGGGTGCTCAGCCCTCGATGACCTGATGGCCCCTGGCTTCCAGGGCGCGCCGCTCCTTGACGAACCGGTTGGCCTGCTCCGCCTTGCGGGGCGGGCGGTCGTTCGCGATGAGCACCGCCATCCACGGCAGCGGCACGGAGAGCACGAGGAACGCCAGTGCCAGCCACCAGGTCTGGTAGAACACCATCGCCAGGACCAGGCACGGGATGCGGGCGCCCATCATGATCGCGTACTTGCGCTTGCGCGCGGCGTGCTGGTCCTCGTAGGAAGGCGCCGCTTCGGTGATGAGCACCGGTGCCCCGTCGCGCTCGTGGTCGACCATGTGTTCCATCGTCCCACTCCGCGGTCGCGGGCGACACCTGCCGGGCGAGGTATTCCGCCCGCGGTGACCGGCCACACGGTCGGCGGCGGGTCGCGGAAGCCGTCGCGGAAGCCGTTGTCACCCGCGCGATCCCGGTGGGCCCGTCGCCCGCCGCGCGACGCGTGCCCACGATCGGTCCCACTCGACCGCGCCGGCACCGCGCCGACCGTAGGATCCGACCGTGGTGGCCCTTGATCGGCTCGTGGACGTGCTCGGCAGCCTGGGCACGCACCTGAGCTGCGCGCCGCGCGGCCGGGACGTCGAGCTGCGCGGTGTCGCCCTGCACGACCCGACCGAGCACACCACCGTCGCACCGGACGACGTGCTGCTCGGCCTCGGCGTGCCCTCGCCCGCCGCGGCGGCCCGGCTGGTCGGGTCGACGAACGCGGCGGCCGTGGTGCTGCACGGCGCTCCCCCGCTGGACGAGCGGATCGTCGCGGCGGCCCGGCGGTCGGGCGCGGCGGTGCTGCTGGTGGACCCGTCGGTGCCGTGGGGCCAGCTGGCCAACGTCGCGCACACGCTGGTGCTCAGCGGGCAGCGGGAGGGCTCGGGCGATTTGTTCGCCGTGGCCGACGCCATCGCGGCCGTGGTCGGCGGCCCCGTGACGATCGAGGACCAGCAGTCGCGCGTGCTGGCCTACTCCTACCGGCAGCAGGGCGTCGACCAGGTGCGCGTGCAGACCATCCTCGGCCGCCGGGTGCCCGACGAGGCCCGGCAGGCGCTGGACGACTACGGCGTGTTCACCCACCTCACCCGCAGCGACGAGCCGCTGTTCGTGCCCAAGCTCACCGACCAGCTCGGCGGTCGGCTGGTCGTCGCCGTCCGGGCGGGCCGGGAGCTGCTCGGCTCGATCTGGGTCGAGGTGGAGGCCGACGTCGACGCGGGCCGCCACGCCGCGCTCCAGGACGGCGCGCGGACCGCCGCTCTCCACCTGCTGCGCGCGCGGGCGGGCGCGGACCTCGAACGGCAGGCCGAGGCCGACCTGGTGATCAGCGTCCTGGACCAGGGCGTGCCGGCCAACCTCACCAGGCTCGGGCTGCCGTCGACCGGTCTGCGGGTGATCGCGGTGCACGCGCACGCGGGCGAGGGCGAGCACGGCGCGGCGCTGCTCGCGTTCGAGCGGGCCACGGCGGGGTTCGGCTGGTCGCGGCCGGGGCGCAGCGCGCTGTTCGGCAACGTCCTCTACACGGTGCTGCCGTGCGGCGAGGACCCGGTGATCGCGGTCGAGTGGGTGCGGTCGCTGATCCGCGAGCTGCCCGCGGAGGCCGTCGTGGCGGCCGGCATCGGTGGCCGGGCCGACGCGGCGCAGCTCCCCGCGTCCCGGCACGAGGCCGACGAGTGCCTGGCGCTGGCGTCCGGTGAGCCCGTCGTCTACGACCAGGCGTGGGCGCAGGTGCTGCTGCGCAGGCTCGCGGCGGTGGCCGAGTCGGGGCGGCTGCCCGGCCGGGGGCCGGTGGCCGACCTGGTGCGGCACGACCGGGCGTTCGGCACGCAGTACGCGATGACGCTCCAGGCGTGGCTGGCCGCGCAGGGCGACGCCAGGGAGGCGGCGAAGGCGCTGTCCGTGCACCCCAACACGCTGCGGTACCGGATGCAGAAGATGGCCGAGGTGACCTCGCTGCCGCTGGACGACCCGGACCAGCGGCTGGCGATGGCGATCACGCTGGCGATCGGGGCGCGCCGCCCCTCGGCCGCCGGGTGACCGGTGGCGGCGCGCGGCCACCCTCGCCGGCGACGGGCGGGTGGGCGCGGGAGGATTGGCTGTGCTTCCTGATCTCTCCACTGAGCTGACCGCGCGGCTGCGCGACGCATTCCTGACCGCCGGGTACCACGCCGACGGGGTGGTGGGCGTGCTCGGGCCGCAGGCCCACGCCGCCCTGGGCCGGGGCGAGCCGGAGGCCGCCCGGCGGGTCTCGCGGGACGCCGGCGCGCTGGGCACGCTGATCCGGCTGTTCCTGCTCGGCGACGCCGAGCGGCCCGCCGACGTCGCCGCCGCCCTGGACGGGTTGGACGTCGAGCGGGCGCTGGCGGCGCAGGTGCTCGTGCGGTCCGGCGACCGGCTGCGGGCCGGGCTGGACATCCGCCCGTACGGCGACGACGACGGCTCGTGGTGGGTGGTCGCCGACCTGGACGCCGACCAGCGCGGCGGACCGGTGCCCGCCGACCACGTGCTCGGCGTCGGCCACGCGTCGATCAGCCTGGCCAGGGCCACCTCCCGCCGCCCGGTGGGCACGCTGCTCGACCTGGGCACCGGCTGCGGCGTCCAGGCGCTGCACGCGAGCCGCCACGCCGAGCGGATCACCGCGACCGACCTGTCCGAGCGGGCGCTGCGGCTCGCGCAGGGCACCTTCCGGCTCAACGAGGTCGACGTCGAGCTGCGGCGGGGCGAGTGGTTCGCGCCGCTGCGCAACCGGTCGTTCGACCAGGTGGTGTGCAACCCGCCGTTCGTGGTGGGCCCGCCGCGCGTCGACTACGTCTACCGCGACTCGGGGCTGAGCGGCGACGACGCCAGCGCCCTGGTCGTGCGGCAGCTGCCCGCGTTCCTGAACGAGGGCGGCGTCGGCCAGCTGCTCGCGTCCTGGCTGCACCGCAAGGGCGAGGACTGGGCGGACCGGGTGTCGGGGTGGCTGCCCAAGCACGTCGACGCGTGGTTCGTGCAGCGGGACGTGGCCGACCCCGCGCTGTACGTCGGGACGTGGCTGCGGGACGCGGGCGTGGACCCCCGGTCGGCCGAGGGCCGGGCGAAGGCCGACGCGTGGCTCGACTGGTTCGCCGCGAACGACGTCGAGGGCGTCGGTTTCGGGTTCGTCACCCTGCGCCGCACCGACGTCGCGCACCCCGAGGTGGTGTGCGAGGACCTGCGCCACGCCTATGACGACCCGCTGGGCCCGGAGTCCGCCGCGTGGCTGGACCGCGTGCGGTGGCTGCGCGAGCACGACGACGAGCAGTTGCTGGCCACCCGGTTCACCGTGCCGGGGAGCGTGCTGCTGGAGGAGGTCTCCGCGCCGTCGGACGAGGGCTGGGAGCCGGTCGTGCGCCGCCTGCACCGCACCGACGGGCCCGGTTGGCAGCACGAGTTGGACGAGACCGCCGCCCGGCTGCTGGCGGGGTTCCGGGGCGCGTTGCCGCTCGCGGACCTGGTCACGCTGCTCGCGTACGCCCAGGACCTGGACGCCGACGCGCTGGCCCGCGCGGCGCTGCCGGTGGTCCGCGAGCTGGTGCGGCACGGCATGGTGGTCCCCGCGTGAGGGCGGTCGTGGCGCGCGTCACGGAGGCCGAGGTGACCGTCGACGGCGAGCGGGTCGGCGCCATCGACGAGCCGGGCCTGCTGGTGCTGCTCGGCATCCACGTCGAGGACACGGCGGAGAAGGCCCCGTTGATGGCCCGCAAGCTGCACGAGCTGCGCGTCCTGCGCGACGAGCAGTCGTGCGCCACGACGGGCGCGCCGCTGCTGGTCGTCAGCCAGTTCACCCTCTACGGCGAGACGCGCCGGGGGCGGCGGCCGTCCTGGACGGCCGCCGCCCGGCCCGAGGACGCCGAACCGTTGGTCGAGGCGGTGGTGCGGGAACTGCGCCGGAAGGGCGCGCGAGTGGAAACGGGGCGGTTCGGCGCGATGATGTCCGTGCGGAGTGCGAACGACGGTCCGTTCACCGTGTTGGTCGAACTCTAGGTCCTTCTCAGCCAATCCTCAGGATTCGCGGCGCAACCGCTGTGACGGCAGTGACGTCTTCAGTGCTGGGAGACGGGAACCATTTCGATCCGGTCGACGTTTCCCCCAGTGACAGGGGCCGAAAGGCGACGCCGCGCGGCGCAGCGCGGGAAGCGTGACCGCACTGCCAGCCCGCGACAAGGGGGAGGGAGCTCCATGACCGTCCCGAAGGTCCTCGACCGCGAGGTCGGGAACGAGACGACCACCACGAGCGCCGAGTTGGACCTCGACGCCCAGGGACCGGCCGCCGACCTGGTTCGGGTCTACCTGAACGGGATCGGCAAGACAGCGCTGCTCACCGCGGCCGAGGAAGTGGAACTCGCCAAGCGGATCGAGGCGGGGGTCTTCGCCCAGCACATGCTGGAGACGGGTTCCGGGTTGTCCGCGACGCGCCGCGAGGAACTGCGCGCGCTGGTCCGCGACGGCCACGTGGCAAAGAACCACCTTCTCGAAGCGAATCTGCGGCTGGTCGTTTCGCTGGCCAAGCGATACACCGGCCGTGGAATGCCGCTGTTGGATCTGATCCAGGAAGGCAACCTGGGTCTGATCCGCGCGGTCGAGAAGTTCGACTACACCAAGGGCTTCAAGTTCTCGACCTACGCGACGTGGTGGATCAGGCAGGCGATCACCCGGGGAATGGCGGACCAGGGCCGCACCATCCGCCTTCCCGTCCACCTGGTCGAGCAGGTGAACAAGCTGGCGCGGATCAAGCGCGACCTGCACCAGCAGCTGGGGCGCGAGGCGACGCACGACGAGTTGGCCCGCGAATCCGGCCTGACGCCGGACAAGGTGTCCGACCTGCTCGACCACGCCCGCGACCCGGTGAGCCTGGACATGCCGGTCGGCACCGAGGAGGACGCCCCGCTGGGCGACTTCATCGAGGACTCGGACGCCACCGACGCCGAGAGCGCCGTCATCTCCGGCCTGCTCCAGGACGACCTGCGCCGCGTGCTGGCGACGCTGGAGCCGCGCGAGCAGGCGGTGATCCGGCTGCGCTACGGCCTGGAGGACGGGCAGCCGCGCACGCTGGACCAGATCGGCAAGCAGTTCGGCCTGTCCCGCGAGCGGGTGCGGCAGATCGAGCGCGAGGTGATGTCCAAGCTGCGGCAGGGTGAGCGGGCCGCCAAGCTGCGCGCCTACGCCAGCTGACGGGTCGCGGTCGCGCCGGTCGACCGGGCCGCCGGGCTCCGCGCCCGCGCCGGGTCACGGGCCAGCGGCCGCGTGCGCTGACCGGGCCGCCGGGTTCGCGGGTCGACCGGGTCGGCGGACCGGGGACGCGCCGGGCCGCGGGTCGGCGTCGCGGGTCGGCGTCGCTTCACCCGTTCGGCCGGATTGACTTGTGACCGCGCTCACGGCACGGTCGCGTGTTACACGAGCCATGCGACCTCCTCCACCCCATCACGTGGAGGTCGTCGCACGCTGAGGAAGGTCGGGGCGGTCGGGGGCCGGCCCGGCCTTCCGCGTTCACCCGCCCCCGCGAGCCGCGTCGGCGGGCGGGAACCCCCGTGCGCGCGGGTGCGTCGCGCCGGGGTCGACCACGACGCGAATCACACCCCGGCCGGCACGTCGGACGGCACCGCGCGGTATAGGTTCGTCGGAACCCGAACGCGCGCAAGGGAGCCCGCGACGTGCCTTTGGCTACCGCTTTCCACCACACCGACGTCCTGCCGCTGGCCGAGGACACCCACACGGAGTACCGGCTGGTGACGCCGGACGGCGTGTCCGTGGTCGAGGCCGCCGGACGCCAGTTCCTCCAGGTCGAGCCGGCCACGCTGACCCTGCTCGCCAAGGAGGCGATCCGGGACATCCAGCACCTGCTGCGACCGTCGCACCTGGCGCAGCTGCGGGCGATCGTCGACGACCCGGAGGCCAGCGGCAACGACCGGTTCGTGGCGATGGACCTGCTGCGCAACGCGTGCATCTCCGCGGGCGGCGTGCTGCCGATGTGCCAGGACACCGGCACGGCGATCGTGATGGGCAAGCGCACCGAGTCCGTGCTGACCGGCGGCGCCGACGAGGAGGCGCTGTCGCGCGGCATCTTCGAGGCGTACCAGGAGCTGAACCTGCGCTACTCGCAGATGGCGCCGGTCACGTTCTGGGACGAGAAGAACACCGGGACGAACCTGCCCGCGCAGATCGACCTGTTCGCCGCGCCCGGCACGGCCCCGAAGTACGAGTTCCTGTTCATGGCCAAGGGCGGCGGCTCGGCCAACAAGACGTTCCTGTACCAGGAGACCAAGGCGCTGCTGAACCCGACGCGGCTCGCGCGGTTCCTCGACGAGAAGCTGCGCTCGCTGGGCACGGCGGCGTGCCCGCCGTACCACCTGGCCGTGGTCGTGGGCGGCCTGTCGGCCGAGCAGAACCTGAAGGTCGCCAAGCTCGCGTCCGCCCGGTACCTCGACGGCCTGCCCACCGCGGGCTCGGCCGCCGGCCACGCGTTCCGGGACCTCGACCTGGAGCGGCAGGTGCTGGAGCTGACGCGGAACTTCGGCATCGGCGCGCAGTTCGGCGGCAAGTACTTCTGCCACGACGTGCGCGTGGTCCGCCTGCCCCGGCACGGCGCGTCCTGCCCGGTCGGCGTCGCGGTGTCCTGCTCGGCGGACCGCCAGGCCAAGGCGAAGATCACCCCGGAGGGCGTCTTCCTGGAGCAGTTGGAGCGCGACCCGGCCCGGTACCTGCCCGAGGTGACCGACGAGGACCTGTCCGACGAGGTCGTCCGCATCGACCTGACCAGGCCCATGTCGGAGATCCGCGCCACGCTGTCCCGGCTGCCGGTGAAGACGCGCGTGTCGCTGACCGGTCCGCTGGTGGTGGCTCGGGACATCGCGCACGCCAAGATCAAGGAGCGCCTCGACGCGGGCGAGCCGATGCCGCAGTACCTGAAGGACCACCCGGTGTACTACGCCGGTCCGGCGAAGACGCCGGAGGGCTACGCGTCCGGCTCGTTCGGGCCGACGACGGCGGGCCGCATGGACTCGTACGTGGAGCAGTTCCAGGCGGCCGGCGGTTCGATGGTGATGCTGGCGAAGGGCAACCGGTCGGCGCAGGTGACGGCGGCCTGCCAGGCGCACGGCGGCTTCTACCTGGGCTCGATCGGCGGGCCGGCGGCGCGGCTGGCGCAGGACTGCATCCGCGAGGTCGAGGTGCTGGAATACCCCGAACTGGGGATGGAGGCGGTCTGGAAGATCCAGGTCGAGGACTTCCCGGCGTTCATCGTGGTGGACGACAAGGGCAACGACTTCTTCGCGGAGACCTCGACGCCGACCCTCCAGATCTCGTTCCGGAAGTAGGGGTTCGGGGCAGCGGGGGTCGGCCTCCGGCCCCCGGTTTCCATTGTCCCACGGGGGTACCGACAATTCCGGCGACGTCGGGTCGTGCCGAAGTCTTCCGGCGTGGTTTCGGCGGGCCGGAGGAGCTTCGGCCCGGCTTCGGCGGACCGGACGGGTTTCGGCGCGGCGGTGGATTCGGTGCGACGGTGGATTCGACGCGGCGGTGGATTCGACGCGGCGGTGGATTCGACGCGGCGGTGGATTCGGCGCGGCGGTGTCCGGGTGCGGCGGGGTTCCCGGCACCGACCGGCTTCCCCGCGCTGACCGGCTTCCCGCACCGACCGGCTTTCCGGGAAACGGCGCCGCCGTCCGGGGAACGGTGGTGCCGCACGGCGAGGAGCGCGCCCGACCGGTCACCCGGTCCGCTCACGCGCCTCCAGCACGATCCGGCGCTCACCCAGCGGCGCGTCCAGCACCACGTCCACCGGCACGGCGAACAGCTCCTCCGTGCACACCTCGCCGCTCGCCGGGTAGTACGTCGTCACCAGCGTGATCAGCACCTGGTCCGCCGACTGCGCCTCGACCTCCGCCGACGCCCGCTTGCACCCGCCGGACACGCTGAAGACCTGCACGGTGCGGCCGTCCGCCGACACCGAGACGTCGCGCCGGTAGGCGTCGGACAGCGCGCCGGCGTCGACCCGGTCCGCGGGCACCTGCCTGGCCTGCGGCAACGGCGGCGCGGTCGACTGCGGCGGTGGCTGGGCCGTCGGCACGCCGGGCAGTGACAACGATGTCGGCAGCGCGGCCGACGGCGTGGACGACGGGCTGGGCGAGAACGGGGGCGGGGCCGAGGGCGACCCGTCGCCACCGCACCCCGCCACGGCGAGCGCCGCGAGGACCACAGCGGCTCTGACGTTCCTCATAGCGGTAGGACGGTACTGCCGCGCCCGGTGGTTGCACGGGGAGGTGCCCGGCCGACGGGGCAGGCCGACCGGGCACCGGGGGGAGGGGTGAACGTCTACCTGGTGTCCTGCCGCGTGCTGAGCACCACGGAGCGCTCGCCCAGCGGCGCGTCCAGTTGCGCGGTCAGCGGCGGGTAGCGGATGTCCATCGTGCAGACCTCCGCGTCCGCCGGCGTGGTCTCCACCATGACGAGCTTGACGGTCTGCGGGCCCTGCTCGGCGATCTCGACGCCGGCCTTGCCGCAGCCGCCTTCCTGGCCGATCAGGCCCAGCGTGCTGCCGTCGCCCTCGCTCCACACCGTGCGCGGTGTGCCTTCGGGGACGGCCGAGGCGTCGAGCTTGTCCGGGGGCACCTCCTTGGCGCCCGGCGGCACGGGGCTCTCGAACTCCGGTTCCGTGGTGGGCGATGGGCTGGACGGTGCGGTGGTCAGCGTCGGACCGCCGCTGCCCGCGTCGAGCGAGGGCTGGGTCGAGGCGCAGCCGGTCAGCACGACGAGCAGCAGCGCACCGGCACCGATCGCGGTTCCTAGGCTTCTCATGTGGTGAGGACGGAGCCACCGCGCGGCGGGGTTGCCCCGCCCTTTTGACAGTTACCCGTTCAGGCGAACGCGGGTTTACCCGTTCAGGCGAACGGGACGGCCGTGGTGACGGGCCGGCGGAAGATCCCTTCCGCCTTCACGTACCTGAACGCGCGGCGTGGTTGTGAACCTCGGGACGGCGCTGTCAGGATCGTCACAGCGACGTGTCCTCAGCCGCCCGACATCCCCGTGGAGGACCGGTGACCGACCCCGCGCCACCCGCCCGGCCGAACGCGGTCAAATCGGCCGACCGGACCGTGGAGCTGCTCGAAGTGCTGTCGGCGTCCGACCGCCCGCTGACGCTGACCGAGCTGCACCGGCGGCTGAGCTACCCGAAGTCGAGCCTCTACATGCTGGTGCAGACCCTCGTCGCCCGCGGCTGGGTCGAGCCCGACCCCGTGCGGGGCGCCTACGGCATCGGTGTCCGCGCGCTGCTCGTCGGCACGTCCTACCTCGACCACGACCCGGTCGTGCGGGTCGCCACGCGGGTGATGGAGCAGGTGCGGCGGGAGGTCGACGAGACCGTCCACCTCGCCCGGCTCGACGGCTCCGACGTGGTCTACCTCGCCGGCCGGGAGTCCGAGCAGCACTTGCGGGCCGTCTCGCGGGTCGGCCGGCGGCTGCCCGCGCACTCGACGTCGCCGGGGAAGGCGCTGCTCGCGGCGCGCACGCCGCAGGAGGTGGACGCGATCCTGCCCGCGCGCCTGACGGCGCTGACCCCCGGCACCGTGGTCGACCACCAGGCGCTGCACGCCCAGCTCGCGGACGTCCGCGCCGCCGGTTACGCCCACGAGCGCGAGGAGAACACGCCGGGCGTGGGTTGCTTCGCGGTGGCGCTGCCCTACCGCTCCCCCGTCCTCGACGCCATGAGCTGCTCGGTGCCGCTGAGCAGGCTCGACCCGGAGCACGAGCGGAGGGTCGTCGACGCGCTCCTGCACGGCGCGCGCACCGTCACCGAACTGCTCCGCCGGGTCGGCCACTGACCTCGCACCGTCCACCGAGGACGGTCATGGGGATTTCGGCCGGGAGTCAGGCCGGCGCGCCGCCCTGGTCGCGCAGGGCCGCCAACTGGTCGCGGGTGCGCGCCGTCTGCGGGTGGTCCGCACCCAGTGTGCGCTCCTGCGCGGCCAGCACCTCCCGGTACGCGTCCAGCGCCTCCTCGTGCCGTCCGAGGTCGGCCAGCGCGCCGGCCAGCGAGCGGCGGCTCACCAGGGTGTTGGCGTGCTCCGCCCCGTACACCCGCGTCTCCAGCTCGACGGTCGCGCGGAACGCGGCCTCCGCCTCCACCGGCCGCCCGCGCTCGCGCAGCAGGCCCGCCAGGCAGAAGTGGCTCATCAGCGTCTCCGGGTGCAGCGGGCCGAGCGCCGCCGACTGGTCCGCCAGCACCGCGCGGTGCCCGGCCTCGGCCGCCGCGAGGTCGCCGCGCGCCTCCGCCACGTGCGCGAGCTGGTGGCGCACCGCGAGGACGAGCAGGTGCCGCGGGCCGTAGGCGCGTTCGCGGTGCTCCAGCACCGCCCGGAATTCCCGTTCCGCCTCGGCGAACCGCCGCCGCGCCACCAGCAGCCGGGCCAGGCAGCTCCGGGTGCGCAGGGTCGCCGGGTCGCCCGCGCCCGCCGTCCGCTCCTGGATCGCGAGCACCGCGCGGTGCCCCGCCTCCGCGCCCGCCGGGTCGTCCCGCTCCTGGCACAGGTGCGCCAGGCCGTGCCGCGCGGTCAGCGTGCGCGGGTGCTCCGGGCCGAACACGCGCGTGCACGCCGCCAGCAGGTCGCGGTAGTGCCGCTCGGCGTCGTCCACCCGGCGGCGTTCGCGCAGCAGGGCCGCCAGTCCCAGCAGCACGCCGAGCGTGTCGGGGTGCTCCGCGCCGCGCACCGACCGCGAGAGCGCGAGCAGGTCGACCAGTTCGGCCTCCGCCTCGTCCCACCGGCCGCGCCGGCGTAGCAGGTCCGCCAGCCGCGACCGCGCCGACACGACCTCGGCGTCGTGCTCGGCGCACCGCCGCCGCAGCGCCGCGAGGACGACGCGCTGCTCGGCCTCCGCGCCCGCGAGGTCGCCCCGGTCCTCCAGCAGGTGCGCCAGGTCGTGCCGGGTGGACAGGGCGGCGGGCGAGGTCGGGCCGAACACCCGTTCCCGCTCGGCCAGCACCTGCCGGTACTCCGCCTCCGCCTCGTCCCACCTGCCCTGGTCCTGGACCGCCCTGGCCAGGCAGTTGCGGGTGTTGAGGGTCGCCGCGTCGGCCGCGCCCAGCCGCTCGGCCTGGTCGGCGGCCAGCGCGCGCAGCTCGCGCTCCGCGCCGGCCGGGTCGCCGCGCGCCTTGAGCACGTGGCCCAGCGCGTGGCGGGCGCTCGACACGTGCCAGTGGTCGACGCCGGCCGCCGCCGTGCCGAGCGCGATGGACCGCCGGTAGAGCGACTCGGCGACGGCGGTGCGGCCGACCTCGGCGCAGAAGTCCGCGCCCCGGCTCAGCAGCGCCGCGGCGGCCAGGTCGCGCGCGGGGTCGTCGACGGGCGCGAGCGCCGCCACGTGGGGCAGCAGCAGGTGCCAGCGCGGCCACGCGGCCGGGTCGCCGTCGACCAGCGGCTCGACCGCGCGGGCCAGCACGTCCACCGCGACGCCCCGGTACCGCGCCCGGTGCTCGGCGTAGTCGGGCCGGTGCCGGTTGGCCTCGCGGATCACCGGGTGCACCAGCAGGCACTGGGCCGGCTCCGCGACCACGTCCAGCAGGCCGACCTCCTGTAGCGCCCGCAGCAGCACGGACAGCCTGGCCGCCGTCACACCGGGCAGGAGCCCCGACTCGGCGAGCACGGTCGCGTCCAGCAGGAACGCGGGCACCGGCGCGTCGGCGAACGTCGACAGCAGCCGCAGCAGCGGTCGGGCCTGCGGCCGGCCCCGGTCGGCGAGCAGGTCGACCGACATCTCCCACGTGCGGGCGGGCGACTCCCGTGCCGGCGCGGTCTCGTCGTCGGCCAGCTCGGCGAACCGCTCCTCCCACCTCGCCCGGTAGTCCCGGAACGTCGTCGGCGCCTCCAGGCCGGGCAGCGCGAGCGCCGACGCCGCCACCGCCAGGTAGGACCCGGCGACCCGCAGCGCCAGCGGCAGGCCGCCCAGCCGGCGGGACAGCTCCTCGGCGTCCGCGGCCGAGCCCGCGTCGGCCAGGTCCAGCAGCACCCGCGCACCGTCCGCGGGCGGCAGGCCGCGCACCGGGAACACCTTCGCGTCGGGCGGCCAGCCGGCGCTCGCGCGGCTGGTGACCAGGATCGTGCCGTGCGCGTCCGGGGTGCGCAGCCACCCGTTGCCGTCGCCGACGCGGTGGCCGTCCGCCGCGAGCACCCGGGGGTCGTCGGCGCCGTCGAGCACGAGCACCCAGTCGCGGGTCAGGTGGTCCAGGTGCCGCCACAGCAGCTCGATCGCCGAACCGCCACCGCCGGACCAGGCCGCCCGCACGCCGGTCGGGTCCGCGCCCGCCTGGAGCGCGACCTCCGCGAGGCCCGCCGACAGGCTGCCCGCCGAGGAGGCGTCCACCCACCAGACGTCCGGCAGCCCGCGCACCACCTCCAGCGCGACCGTGGTCTTGCCGAAACCGCCCGCGCCGCACAGCACCGCGACCGCGCCGCCGCGCACGGCGGTCACGGCGGCGACCAGGTCGGCACGTCCGCGCACCGGACCGGTGAGGCGCTTGAGCGGCGGCGCGACCGAGGTGAGCGGCGCGGGCGGCACGCCGCGGGCGCGCCCGGCCGGCCCGCCGCCTCCGCCGGGCGTCCCGGCCCGCTGCTCGTCGTGCACCGCTCACCCATACCACCTCGCGCGCACCGGGAACGCTCGGCGGGCACCGGGCCGTGGCCGGCGCCGTCCCGCCGACCGATCCGGAGTCCACTGTGGACGACAACGGGTACACCGCGACGGCGCACGCCCTTTGATGCGAGCAGTCCTCGCGATGGCGTGGGGTAAGCCGATCGCGGCCGTCGGGGCGCCGGGCGAAGGGGCGATCACCCGACCGGGCGCGTCGGCGGACGCCGGGCGGCGCGGAGCCATCGGGGTCGACGCGCGCCACGAACGGCCCATCGGGGCGCGGTCCGACGTCACGCGGAGTGGGTCCGGTCCCCGCCTCGGCCTTCCGGGGCCGACGCCACGGCCGTCGAGGTCCTGCGGAACCTCGAACCGACCGCGGTCGCCGGCGACCCGGCGCGGGATGCCCCCGACGACGCCGTCGGCGCGACCACGCGGGCGGTCGGCCGGGTACGTCGTCGCCGGACGGAACCGGCACCGGCCGGGGAAAACCGCCCCCGGGTCAGGTGGGCGGTCCTACGGGACGCGGACGGGACGCCGGTGTGCCGGCACCGTCCACTGTGCGGGCCGCCCGCTCCGCGGGACGCGTGGTCGCGGCACCGCGGGCGGTCGGCGGGAGGGGTGAGCCGGTCAGGTATGCCGCAGTGCGGTGAGGAACGCGCGGAAAGGACGGTCCGCAAAGGCCAGCTCGGGGCCGGGACGCTTGCTGTCACGAACGACGGTGACCGCGCGGTCGACGGCCAGCTCGACGCAGTTGTTGCCCGCGCCTGAATGAGAGCTTCTACGCCACGTCTTAGTCGTGTTCATGTTTCCTTCAGTGCGGTTGCCAGTTTTCTGATCAGTGAAGCCGACTCCTTGGGCGACAGAGCGACCTCGCTTGCCATGTCCTCGAAGTGAAGCAGGTACTTCTCCACATCGGCGGGATTGTCCACCCACTTGCCTCCACCGGCGTACTCCAGGTACACGGAGGAGGGATCACCCGCGTCGAACCTGAGCGCGGTCGCGCCGCCGCCCGACATGGTCCCGTACGCGCCTGCGCCGAACGGGATCACCTGGATGGTGATGTTGGGCTGCTTGGCCATCTCCAGCAGGTGCGACAACTGGTCGAGCATGACCTCGCGCCCGCCGACGGCGCGGTGCAGCGCCGCCTCGTCGATCACCGCGTGCAGCCGCAGTCCGGGCAGCCGGCGCTGGCGGCTCGCCAGCGCCGCGACCGCCTGGTCAACCGGTACCGACGGGTCCAGGAACCGCCGGCCCGCCAGGCGGACGGCGGCGGCGTACGCGGCGGTCTGGAGCAGTCCGGGGATGACGATCATCTCGATCGTGAGCACCTCCGCCGCGTCCGCCTCCTGGCGCGCGTACGTGCGCGCCTCGGGCGTGAAGGCGGCGGCGTTGGCCAACCTCGTGCTGTCCTGCTTCGCGTCCTCCCACAGCGCCTCGGCCTCGCGCCGCTCGTCGTCTGTCGCGCCGTAGAGCCCGAGCAGCGCGCCCAGCTCGGTCCAACTCGGACTGATGTACCCGTTCTCCATACGCGACAGGGTCGACTGGGTCTTGCGGGTCAACGCGTGGTAGTCGATCTCGGTCTTGCCCGCGCGCTTGCGCAGCGCGTTGAGGAACTGCCCGAGCTTGCGCTTGCGTCGGGTTTGGACAGCTGCCATTCGGATCGCTCCTCGCTGAAAAGAACTGCGAACACCCTAGTGGGCGCGCGCACCCTTTCCCGGTTCACACGTTCGAACGTTCATAAGGTGCATACTCACCCGATAAGATGAGCCCCGCCGGTGGGGCTGCGCGGTCGCGGGTTCGGGCGCCCGCGACGCATGCCACGCCGTACGGCCCCACCGGCCCGCGACGCCGACGGTAGCCACCCCCCTCCCCACTACAGTCGGCGGCATGTACATCTCGCAGGTCCGGCTGCGGAACATCAAGGGATTTCACGGCGCCCGCGAAGTGGACCTCAAGCTCACCGCGCCCGGCTGGACGGTGATCGCCGGCCGCAACGGCTCCGGCAAGACCTCCCTGCTGCACGCGATCGCCCTGGCGCTCGGCGGTCCGGCGGTGGCCCGCAACCTGGTCCCGGACTTCGAGAACTGGGTGACCGCGGGCCGGCGCGAGGCCGTCGCCCAGGTCCGGTTCACCCGCGACGAGCACGCCGAGCGCTGGTCGGGCAAGGGCAGGCGGCCGTCCGGCGAGTTCTGGGCCGGCCTGGTCTGGACGATGCCGGACGACGAGCCGCGCGGCTACCGGCGCGGCCTCCAGCCGTCGCTGAGGGAGAAGCTGGAGGGCAGCAGGACGGCCGCGACGCGCGGTCCGTGGCAGGACAACCCCACCGGCTGGTTCTGCGCCGCCTACGGGCCGTTCCGGCGCATGGTCGGCGCCACCAACGACGCCCAGCGGCTGATGTCGAACTCCGGCCCCGTGTCCCGGCTGGCCACCCTGTTCCACGAGGACGCCTCGCTCGCCGAGGGCGTCGGCTGGCTGATCGAGCAGCACCTGCGGTCGCTGGAGCGCAGGCAGGGCGCTGAGGAGCTGAAGACGGTCGCGCTCGCGGTCCTGTCCGACGGCCTGCTGCCCGACGACTACCGCATCGAGGGCGTCGACTCGGACGGCCTGTGGGTGCACAACGGCGACCACCGCTTCCCGCTGCGCGAGATGAGCGACGGCTACCGGACGGTGGCCTCGCTCGTGGTCGACCTCATCAAGCAGCTCTACGAGTCCTACGGCGCGCTGCGGACCGAGCCCACGAAGGCGGGCGGGCTCGCGCTGACCGCGCCCGGCGTCGTCATCATCGACGAGGCGGACGCGCACCTGCACGTGTCGTGGCAGAAGCGGATCGGCGGGTGGCTCAAGGAGCACTTCCCGAACGTGCAGTTCATCGTCACCACGCACAGCCCGTACCTGTGCCAGGCGGCCGATCCGGGCGGCCTCGTCCGCCTGCCCGGCCCGGACCAGCAGGAGCCGCCCAGGGTCGTCGACCGGGCGCTGCACGAGCGGATCGTGTACGGCAGCGGTGACGACGCCGTGCTGTCCGAGCTGTTCGGGCTCGACACGCCCTACTCCGAACGGGCGGAGCGGCTGCGCGCGGAACTGGTCGCGCTGGAGGTCGCCGTGCTCGGCGGGACGGCCGACGCCCGCGCCGTGCGCCGTTACGAGAAGCTGAAGCGGATGCTCACCAGCTCGCCGGTGGCGCGGGCGCACGAGGTGCTGACCCGCATCGCGCGGGAGGAGCCGTGATCCGGCTGTCCCGGACCGCGCTGCCGGACGACCTCGCGGGCCGGCTGGTCCCGCTGACCGACGAGATCACCGCCGCGCCGGACCGGGTGCGGACGGCGCGGGCGGCGTGGAAGCGGGCCGCGGTGCGGCGTTCGGTGCACGCGCCGCTGCGGCGGCTGCTGGAGGACATGGCGCCCGGCCACCAGCGGTGCATGTACTGCGGTGACAGCCAGGGCACCGACATCGACCACTTCGAGCCGTTGTCCCGGAACCCGTTGCGCACCTTCGACTGGCTCAACCACCTGCTCGCCTGCTCGACGTGCAACAGCAACCTCAAGCGCGACCGGTTCCCGCTGGCGGGCGACGGCACCCCGCTCCTGGTCGACCCGACCGCCGAGGACCCGTTCGACCACCTGCTGCTCACGCTCGCGCTCGGCACGTACGTGGCGCTGACGCCCAAGGGGCAGGCGACCATCGACGTGTGCGGGCTGAACCGGCCGGTGCTGACGCGCGGTCGCGAGCAGGCGCGCCGCGTCGTGGTGGCGAGCCTGCTGCGGTGGGCGCGGGGACGGGACCGCGGCGCGGCCGACGAGATGCGCGAGGCCGTGCTGACCGTGCGGTGGCAGCCGTTCGCCGACGTGTGCCAGTCGATGCTGCGGCTGGCCCTGATGCCGGGCGCGGCGCGGGTGCTGGACGAGCCCGTGCTGTCCCTGCTGCGCGACCGCGAACTGCGGGACCGCTTACTGGTCTGACAGCACCCGGCTCATCCAGGTGGACGCCTCCGGCTCGAAGCCGTGCCGCCGGTAGAAGCGGCGCGCCGCGTCGTTGGGCGCCTCGGTCTCCAGGAACACCTTCCGCGCGCCCGCCGCCCGGCACGCCGCCACGAGCTCGGCGATGACCCGCCCGCCCACGCCGCCGCCCCGGTTGCGCACGAAGAACTCGTCCAGCAGCGCGTCCCGGCCGCCGGACTCCAGCGAGTAGCCCCACGTCACCACGGCGTAGCCGGTGTCGAACAGCCACACCTGGCCGTACCGGTCGTCCGCGAGCAGCGGCCCCAGGGCGGCCGTCACGCGTTCCTCGTCGTAGTCGTGCCCGTCCACGCCGTAGAACTCGCGCACGAGGGGCAGGATCGCGGGGAGGTCCGATGTGGATGCTCGGCGGATCGTCACCCACGCAGCGCACACCGTTTGCCTTCACGCCGCAACTTGTTCCGGTCGCGTTGCGCCGGGCGGGGGACGTCGAGGGGTGTCCCAGCGTCACGAAAAGCGCTGGTCACGGGAAAACTTCCGCTGGAAGAGTGATATTTGCCGCGTGACTGTCGTACCCGAGGTCCATCATGACCGTCATGGCAGACGCAATCGTGGCCGAAGGACTGGTCAAACGCTACGGGTCGGTCGTCGCCCTGGACGGGCTCGACCTCGTGGTGCCGGAGGGCACCATCATGGGCCTGCTGGGGCCCAACGGCGCGGGCAAGACGACAACGGTCCGCGTGCTCACCACGCTGCTGGAGCACGACGAGGGCAGGGCCACGGTCGCGGGCTTGGACGTCGTCGCCGACGCCAAGGCGCTGCGCCGCAAGATCGGCCTGTCCGGCCAGTACGCGGCGGTCGACGAGAACCTGACCGGCTTCGAGAACCTCGACATGGTGGGGCGGCTCTACCACCTGGGCAAGAAGCGCGCCCGCGAACGGGCGCGGGAACTGCTCGACCGGTTCGACCTCGTCGACGCCGCCGACCGGCCGGTGAAGGGCTACTCCGGCGGCATGCGCCGCCGCCTCGACCTCGCCGGCGCGCTGGTGGCGAAGCCGAGCGTGCTGTTCCTGGACGAGCCGACCACCGGCCTCGACCCGCGCAGCAGGCTCGGCATGTGGGACGTCATCGAGGAACTCGTCGCGGGCGGCACCACGCTCCTGCTGACCACGCAGTACCTGGAGGAGGCCGACCGGCTGGCGGACAAGATCGCGGTCATCGACCACGGCCACGTCATCGCGCTCGGCACGGCCGACGAACTGAAGGCGCAGGTCGGCGGCGAGCGGCTGGAGCTGTCGCTCGGCTCGGCGCAGGACGTGGCGCGGGCGCGGGAAGTGCTGGCCCCGCTGGCGATCGGCGAGTTCGTGGTGGACGAGCGGGGCCACCGGCTGACCGTGCCGGTCTCCGGTGGCTCCGAGGTGCTGGTGGACGGCATCCGCAGGCTGGACGCGGAAGCGATCAAGGTGCTCGACGTCGGCCTGCGCAGGCCGACGCTGGACGACGTGTTCCTCGCGCTGACCGGGCACGCGGCCGAGGAGAAGCAGGAGGAGCAGGGGGAATGAGCACCATCGTGCAGGCGCTGGGTGACGGCGCGGTCGTCGCCAAGCGCAACCTGATCAAGATCAAGCGCGTGCCGGACCTGCTGGTCTTCTCCACGCTGTCGCCGATCATGTTCGTGCTGCTGTTCGCGTACGTGTTCGGCGGCTCCATCCAGATCCCCGGCATGGACTACCGCGAGTTCCTGATGGCGGGCATCTTCGCGCAGACCGTGGTGTTCGGCGCGACCATCACCGGCAGCGGCCTGGCGGAGGACATCCAGAAGGGCGTCATCGACCGGTTCCGCTCGCTGCCGATGGCGCGCTCGGCGGTGCTCATCGGGCGGACGACGTCGGACCTGGCGAACAACGTCATCGTCATCCTGGTGATGTCGGTGACCGGTCTCATCGTGGGCTGGCGGATCAACTCGTCGTTCTTCGAGGCGCTGGCGGGCTTCGCGCTGCTGCTGCTGTTCGCCTACGCCGTGTCGTGGGGCATGGCGATCGTGGGCCTGATGGTGCGCAGCCCGGAGGTGTTCAACAACGCCAGCTTCATCGCCATCTTCCCGCTGACGTTCATCGCGAACACGTTCGTGCAGGAGAGCAAGCTGCCCGGCGTGCTGAAGACGTTCGCCGAGTGGAACCCGGTCTCGGCGGTCACCCAGGCGGCCCGAGAACTGTTCGGCAACACGAACCCGGCGTTCCCGCCGCCCGACGTGTGGTCCCTCCAGCACCCCGTGCTCACCACCCTGATCTGGGTGGTGATCTTCCTGGTCGTCTTCGTCCCCTTGGCGACCCGCCAGTACCGCAAGGCGGTCAGCCGCTGACACCGGACACCACCGCCCGAGGTGCGCCCGCTGGGCACACCTCGGGCGGCTGCGTGTCATCCCCGTACGACCTGCCCGCAGGGCGACCACAGTCGCCGAAGGGGCGCAAGCACGCTTCACCGCTTGCGCCCCTTCGGCGACTGTGGTGGTCTTTGACAGGTCGTACGGGGATGACACGCAGCCAAAGCTTTTCACGCGCAGCGTGAAAAGCTTGCAAAGCTTCGAAGAAGCTTTGCCCCCATCCTCGGTGGCCTGCCCAGCGGCGAGCGCCCTTCTTTAAGCTTTGACCCGCTCAAACCGAAGAACCTCCGCGCGGAAGGCGCCCGCACAAGCTTTAAAGAAGCGCTCGCCGCTGGGCAGACCTCCGGGGAGGAAAAGCTTTAAAGGCGTCGTGTTCTCCCCGCATGGCCTGTCAAAGACCACCACAGTCGGTCAGGGGGCGCAAGCGGTGAAGCGTGCTTGCGCCCCCTGACCGACTGTGGTTGCCCTGCGGGCAGGCCATACGGGGAGAACACGAGACCAGAAGTCTGCGCGGCGCGGTGCAGGGACCAGGTCTGTGCTGCGCGGTGCGGTGGGTCTTGGTCTGTCCGGCATGAGCAGGGGTCGGGGTCTGTTCGGCGTGAGCAGGGGTGGTGCCTGTTCGGTGTGTGCTTGGCCGGGATGTGTGGCCGGGTAAATCGGATCGCGTGTCGAGTGGCCTGGACCTAGCATTTGTGCCATGACTGCTACCACGATTTCCGGCGCGCGCGTCGACATCCGTCTTTGGGCCGACCCGGCCGAGGTCGAGGAGCAGGCTCTCCGGCAGTTGCGCAACATCGCCTCGTTGCCCTGGGCCGTCAAGCACGTCGCCGTCATGCCGGACGTGCACTACGGGTTGGGTGCGACGGTCGGGTCGGTCATCGCGTTGAAGGACGCCGTGTCGCCGGCCGCGGTCGGTGTGGACATCGGTTGTGGCATGACGGCGGTGAAGACCTCGCTCACCGCCGAGGACCTGCCGGCCAGCCTGCTGCCCCTGCGCACCGCCCTGGAGGCCGCGGTGCCGGTCGGGTTCGCCATGCACGAGGAGCCGGTCGTGGCGCGGGACGCGTTCTGGGACGCGTTCGACCGGCTGACGCCGTCCCTCAAGCTGGACAAGGCGGTGCGGCAGGTCGGCACGCTCGGCGGCGGCAACCACTTCCTGGAGATCTGCCTGGACACCGACGGCCGGGTCTGGGTGATGCTGCACTCCGGGTCGCGCGGTGTCGGCAACCAGTTGGCGCAGCACCACATCGCGGTCGCGCGGGAGTTGGCGCACAACGCCGAGCTGCCCGACCCGGACCTCGCGGTGTTCCTCGCGGGCACGCCGGAGATGGCCGCCTACCGGCACGACCTGTACTGGGCGCAGGAGTACGCCCGTCGGAACCGGGCGGCGATGACCGACCTGGTCGGCGACGTGCTGCGCGCGCACTTCCCGCACGTGACGTTCGACGAGCCGATCAGCGCGCACCACAACTACGTGTCGGAGGAGCACCACTTCGGGGAGGACGTCCTGGTGACCCGGAAGGGCGCGATCCGCGCGCGGAAGGGCGAGTTGGGGATCATCCCCGGTTCGATGGGCACCGGCTCGTACATCGTGCGCGGTCTCGGCAACCCGGACTCGTTCGAGTCCGCGTCGCACGGCGCGGGGCGGCGGATGTCGCGGACCAAGGCGCGCAAGACGTTCACCGCCGACGACCTGGCGGCGCAGACGGCGGGCGTCGAGTGCCGCAAGGACGTCGGCGTCGTGGACGAGATTCCGGGCGCGTACAAGGACTTGGACGCCGTGATCGCGCGGCAGAGCGACCTGGTCGAGGTCGTGACCAGGCTCAAGCAGGTGGTGTGCGTCAAGGGCTAGGGCAGGTTTGTCCCTGCGCGGCAAGGGAACCCGGTGGACAGCCAAGCCCGAGGAGGCACAGATGTCCACCGGCACCATCATCGGCGTCATCGTCGTCGTGCTGGTCGTCGCGGCGGCGATCGTGCTGCTGCGATTCCTCTTGCAGCGCAAGAGGTTGCGTACGAAGTTCGGGCCGGAGTACGACCGTGCCCTGGCGCGCAGCGACAACCGGATGGCGGCGGAGCGCGAGCTCGTCGAGCGGGAGCGCGAGCACGCGAAGCTCGAACTCCGCCCGCTGACCCCGGTGACGCGCGAGAGCTACGCGCGGAACTGGACCCGCATCCAGGAGCAGTTCGTGGACGCGCCGACCACCGCGGTCGCCCAGGCGGACCGGTTGGTCACCGACCTGATGGCCGAGCGCGGCTACCCCACCGAGGGGTACGAGCACCAGGCTTCGCTGCTCTCGGTGGAGCACGCGAACACCCTGGACCACTACCGGGAGGCGCACGCGATCTCCCAGCGCCAGGACCGGGGTGAGGCGTCCACGGAAGACCTGCGGACGGCGATGGTGCACTACCGCACCCTGTTCGAGGACCTGTTGGTGAACAGCGCGGACGACCGCGACGCCGGTCGACGGGACCGCGCGGAAGGAGCGCGGTGATGACCGATCGCCTCACCACCGACGATTTCGTGCCGCCGGAGAAGCGCGGTCACCGTGAATCCCCGACGGGCGAACGGTTCCCCGACCCGACGGGTATGGGCGCCGCCGACCGGGTCACGGACGAGGACCGGCCCGAGCGGGTCGTGGACGAGCACGACGCCGATGCGCGGACGTCCGGCTCCCCGGACGCGACCGGGACCACCGACACGGCCGGAACCACGACGGGTGCGGCGGAGCCCGCCGACGCCACCGCCGGGCACCACAGGACGGCGGAGAACCGGGACGCGACCGCTCCCGGAACGGGTGCCGCGCCGCGCGGCGATGACGACGAACCCCTGTTCACCACCGGGGAAGCGGACGGTTTCCAGGGCGAGTGGCGTGCCCTGCAAGCCGACTTCGTGGACGACCCCCGCGACGCGGTGCGCCGCGCGGACGAGTTGGTGGCGCAGGTGATCCAGAGCCTGGCGACCACGTTCGCCGAGCACAAGCGCTCGTTGGAGGGCCAGTGGCAGGCGGGCGGGGAGGCCGACACCGAGGAGCTGAGGCTCGCGCTGCGGCGCTACCGCTCGTTCTTCGACCGCCTGCTGTCGGTGTGAGACGCCCCGTGGTGCGTCCGGCGACCCGGACGCACCACGGGTGGTTTCCGCGCTCAGCCGGGCAGTTCCCGGATCTCCATCTCCAGCACGTCGATCTCGTCGCTGATCGCCTCGTCCAGCATCCGGTCGAGCAGGTCGGAGCAGTCGTGCGCCGCGACACCGAACCTCGGCACCTGCTCCCACCAGACGGCGGGGTTGTTCCAGAACGAGCCCGAGCCCTGGTCGACGCCCGCGAGGCACCGCAGCCGCTGGTCGTCCTCGGGCAGCCGCCGCACGTAGTCGATGAACCGGGCGACGGCACCGGGGTCGCACACCGGCACGGCGCCGTAGCCGCGCAGGCAGTCTTCGAGTTCCGCCAGGAACTCCTCTTTGAACGTCACGGCGCACCCCCGCTTCCCCCGCGCCGTTGCGGGTGAGGAGGACTCACTTCCCGAGCACCAACGGTACTACCGCAAGGGCAGGCCGCAGTGCCTGCCAATGGCCGCTATCACCTCACGCTTCGCTAACGTTCCGCGCCGACGGCGTTCCGCGTCGCTAGCGTTCCGCCGCGCGGGACCGGACCGCACCCAGGGCCACCAACCCGACCAGCGTGATGCCCAGCAGCAGCACGGTGGACGCGGACGCCGCGAACACCTGGCCCCGGTCGGTCAGCGCGAACACGCTCACCGGGAGCGTCCGCCAGTCCGGTGGGTACAGCATGATCGTCGCGCCCACCTCGCCCATCGACAGCGCCAGCCCCAGCGACGCGGACGCGGACATCGCGGGCAGCAGCGCGGGCAGCCGCACCTGCCACAGCACGCGCGCCGGTGACGCGCCGAGGCTCGCCGCCACGGCCGCCACGAGCGGGTCCACGCGCCGCTGCGCCGCGGACACGACGCTGAAGGTGAACGGCAGCAGGATCACCAGGTGCGCGACGAGCACGATCCAGCGCGTGCCGTTCAACAGCAGCGGTGGCCGGCTGAACGCCACCAGCAGACCCAACCCGACCACCACCGACGGCACGGCCAGCGGCAGGTGCGCCGCCGCGTCCACCACCCGCCGCACCGGACCGGGCGCGCGTTCCGACCCCAGCGCCAACCACGTGCCCAGCACGACCGCCGCCAACGCCGCGATCACCGCCGTCTGGGCGCTCACCACCGCGCTGGCCACGGCGTCGCCGCGGACGGCGGAGGCGAGGTGCGCGCCGGTGAGTTCCGCGGGCAGCACGCCGTTCCACGACCCGGCCACCGACGCCAGCACGATCATCGCCAGTGGTGCGACCACCACGACCGTGAACAGCACCGCGAACACCGCCACGGCCAGCGCGCGACTACGCCGCGTCCACAGCAGCACGGCCCGCTCCCTTCGCGAACACCCACCGGTGCAGGGCGTACAGCGCGCCGGAGAACACGACGTTCACCACGGCGACGACGCACGCGGCCGGGTAGTCGAACGTCACGATCGCCTTGGTGTACACCAGCATCGGCAGCGTGATGACGTCCTTCGCCCCGACGAACAGCACGATCCCGAACTCGTTCATGCACAGCAGCAGGGTCAGGCAGGCCCCGGACGCCAGCGCGGGCAGCGCCTCGGGCAGCACCACCTGCCGCAGCACCCGCCACGGCGACGCGCCCAAGCTGGCCGCCACGTCCAGCTGCGCGCCCGGTACCTGGCTGAACGCCGCCAACGCGGGCCGCATCACGAACGGCGTGTAGAACGTGATCTCGGCGAGCAGCACGCCCCACGGCGAGTACAGGAAGTCCACCGACCCGCTGCCCAGCGCGGCGTTGAGCACGCCCGCGCTGCCGTACAGGAACGTGAACGCCAGGGCGATCAGGAACGACGGGAACGCCAGCACGACGTCCACCAGCCGCGAGACGGCCCGCGCGCCGGGGAACGGCGCGAACGCGATCACCAGGGCCAGGAACACGCCCAGCACCAGGCACCCGACGGTCGCCGCGACCGCCAGCAGGGCCGTCCGACCCAGGGCCCGCCCGAACTCCGCCGACGTCAGCACCTCCCGCCAGGTCGCCAGGCCGATCGCGCCGTCGTCGGCCACGAAGGACTGGTGCAGCACCAGCGCCAGGGGGTAGCCGAAGAACACCACCAGCACCGCGACCGGCGGCAGCAGCCAGACCAACCGCCGCATCACGCCACCCGCACCAGCGGACAACCGTCCGGGATGGACACCTCGACGCGGGAGCCCACGGCCAGGCCCTCGACGGCGGGCACCTCCGCCCGCAGCCGGTGCCCCAGCTCCAAGTCCAGGTCGAGGCGGAAACCGGTGCCGCGCCACTGCACGGCGACCAGCCGCGCCGCGAGCCCGTGCCCGGTGAACTCCCGCACCCCGACCCGGTGCGGCCGGACGCCCAGCGCCACGGCCTCGCCCGGCGGCAGCCCGCCCGACGACGCGGCCAGCCGCACGTCGCCGAGCCGCACCGTGTCCGCGTCCACCACCTCCACCGGCAGCAGGTTCGACGCGCCGAGGAACGACGCGGTGAACGCCTCGGCCGGCCGGTGGTAGAGCGACTCGGTCGGCCCCACCTCCACCAGCCGCGCGTCCCGCATCACGGCGATCCGGTCGGCCAGCGCCAGCGCCTCGCCCTGGTCGTGCGTCACGTGCACGATCGCGGTGTCGGGCAGCTCCGACCGCAGCCGCAGCAGCTCGGCGACCATCTCCTCGCGCAGCGCCGCGTCCAGCGCCGACAGCGGCTCGTCCAGCAGCAGCACGGGCGGCCGGATCGCGAGCGCGCGGGCGATGGCCACCCGCTGCTGCTGGCCGCCGGAGAGCTGGCGCGGGTAGCGGTCCCGGAAGCCCGCCATGCCGACCAGGTCCAGCACCTCCTCCACGCGCTCGGCGACGGCCCGGCGCGGCATGCGCCGGGCCCGGAGCCCGAACGCCACGTTGTCGGCGACCTTCAGGTGCGGGAACAGCGCGTAGCTCTGCACGACGACCCCGAGCCCGCGGCGGTTGGGCGGGGTGTCCGTCACGTCCCGCCCGGCCAGCAGCACCCGCCCGGACGTGGGCCGGAGGAACCCGGCCACGGCCTTGAGCGCGGTCGACTTGCCGGAGCCGGACGGGCCGAGCAGCGCCAGGGTCTCACCCGGCGCCACCGCTAGGTCCAGGCCGTGCAGCGCGACGGTCCGTCCGAAGTGGACGGATACGCCGCGCAGCTCGACGGCCGGCGTCACCGGCCGACCGCCTTGGCGTACGCCGCGAGGTCGGCGTCCAGGGTCGCGACCACGGCCGTCCAGTCCGGCTGCCACACCTCGACGCCGGCGAGCAGCTCCGCGATCGGGCCCTCGGCGGGCACGTCGGAGCGGGTGGGCAGCCCCATCGCGTCGGTGGCGACGGTGCGCTGGACCTCGGGCGAGAGCAGGAAGTCCAGGAACTTCCGACCGTTGTCCGCGTGCGGCGCGCCGGTGGCGAGCCCGGCGGAGTACGGGATGGCGAACGTCGAGCGCACGCCCCGCTCGTCGGCCGGGAAGAACACCTCGAACTCGGACTTGTCGTCCCGGATCGAGGTGAGGTTCATCTGGAGGTCGCCGTTGGCCACCAGGATCTCGCCCTTGGAGACCTTCGGCTGGAGCTTGCCGGTCGACGACGACGGCCCGACGTTGTTCTTCTCCAGCCTGGCCAGGTAGTCCAGCGCGCCCTGGTCGCCGTAGACGTGCTTGAGCTGCAACAACACCGCCGTGCCGTCACCGGCCTGACCGGGCGTGGAGTACTGGAGCTTGCCCTGGAACCGCGGGTCGAGCAGGTCCTGCCACGTCGTGGGCGCGGGCACGGCGAGCTTCGGGTTGCGGATGAAGCCCAGGTAGTTGTCGACGATCGCGGTGTACCGGCCGGTGCGCTCGGCGACCCGGTCCGCGCCGGCGGGCGCGTACTCGGCGAGCAGCCCGGCCGCCTCGGCGCGCTGGATGAACGGCGGCAGCGTCACCAGCACGTCGGCCTGCGGGTTGGCCCTCTCCCGCTCGGCGCGGGTCACGACCTCGCCGGAACCGCTCTCCACGAGCCGGACCGCGATGCCGGTCCTGGCCTCGAACTCGGCGGCGCGCTTGCCGTACCAGCCGGCGAGCCCGTCGACGGTGTAGACGGTGACGGTCCGGTCGTCGGCCGTGCCGCCACCGGCCGTGCCGCCGCAGGCGGTGGTGAGCAGGAGCAGGCCGACGGCCGGCAGCGCGCGGACGCCCCGGACCTTCGGGATGCCGGGGACCTTCGGGAACACTGTCGTCACAACCCTTCGAGGACGGCGGGGAGGTCGAGCACGGAGTCGAGGACGTGGGTCGCGCCCGCGGCGGCCAGTTCGGCGCGCGTGCCCGCGCCGGTGAGCACGCCGGCCACGACGCCCGCGCCGGCGCGCAGGCCGGTCAGCACGTCCGAGGGCGTGTCGCCGACGACGGCGACCTCGCGGACGTCGGGCAGGCCCAGGCCGAGCACGGCGGCGAGCACCATGTCCGGGTACGGCCTGCCCCGACCCGCCTCGGCCGGGGTGGTCGTGAAGTCCGCCAGGTCGGTCCAGCCGAGGGCGGAGAGGATGACGTGCTGCGTGGCGCGCGAGAAGCCGGTGCTGAAGGCGACCTTCACGCCCTTCGAGCGAAGGTCGGCGATCACGTCGGCCGCACCGGGCACGGGCGCGCAGCGCCCCTCCGCGACCAGCGCCGCGTACGCCTCCTCGAACGCCGCGTTCGCCCGCTGCGCGGCGGCCTCGTCGTGCAGCAGCGCGCGGAACACGACGATCTTGGACTGGCCCATCGTGGCCCGGACGTAGTCCACCATGCCGGGCGTCGCGCCCGGCAGCGCCCGCCGGAACGCGCGTTCCACCAGCCCGTCGTCCAGCACGGTCGTACCGGCCATGTCGAACACCACCAGGGAGGTCACAGGCCCACCTCGTCGGCCGTGTCGGACGCGATGGCGGGCGAGCACGTCATGCCGCGCCCGCCGGGGCCGGTCACCAGCCACACGCCCGGCTCGACCTGCTCCCGGTGCACGACCCGCGAGGTGTCCCGGCACTGCGCGTAGACACCCGCCCAGCGGCGGGCGACGCGGGGCAGCGGCCGGCCGAGCACCTGCTCGGCGACGGCCGCGAGGTGGTCGTAGGGCGCGTCCTCGGTGTCGAACGGGAACGGCTCGTCGTACGCGTGGGTGTCGCCGATGGTCAGCCCGCCGTCGAGGCGCTGCACCACCAGGAGCTGCATGGCGTGCTCGCGGGCCACGTCGGGCTGGGGCTGGCCGCTGTTCAACGCGTCCAGCGCCGCACCCCGGTAGGCCGGGTAGTAGCGCAGGCTGTCGCCGTCCGCGACGGACGTCGTCAACGGCTCGCCCAGCGGCTCGGTCTGCATCATCTGCAACCGCACCCGGCGCACCGGCACGCCGCCGGTCAGCTCGCGGACCACGCCGCCGAGCCACGCGCCCGTGCACAGCACGACCACGTCGGCGCGGTGCTCGTCGCCCCGGTCGTCCCGGACGCGGCCGGCGGACACCGACCGGACCTCGCGGCCGGGCAGCCACGTGTAGCGGCCGGACGCCTCCAGGGCGGCCCGCAGCGCCGGCTGCGCGGTGCGCGGCTCGACGGCGCCGTCGCGCTCGCACCACAGGGCCGCCAGCAGGTCGCCCCGCACCGCCGGGTTCAGCGCCCGGACCTCGGCGGGGTCGAGCAGCTTCAGGCCGCGCTCGGAGGCGTCGGCCCGCGCGGCGGTCTCCTCCGCGACGGCCACCTCCGCGGGCGTCCGCAGCACGGTCAGCGAGCCGTTGGCCCGGAACCCGAGCGCGGGCACCCGTTCCCCGATCCGCTCCCACAGCTCGCGGGCGCGCAGCGCGACGTCCAGTTCCGCGCCCGCCGCGCGCCCGCCGACCCACACGAGGCCGAAGTTGCGCACCGAGGCCCCTCGCGCCTCGGGTTCCCGTTCCAGTTGGACCACTTCGTGGCCGCGTTCCACGGCCTGCCAGGCGTGCATGGTCCCCAGCACGCCACCACCAACGATGAGCACTCGCACGCCGCGAACGGTGCGTGGTCGTGACGAACCGACCATGTCCCCACTGCGACGCGGAAGTGAACTGGAGATGTGGACTAGATGGGTTACCGGTCCGTGACCTGTTCGGCCCGACGTTCGGCCGAACGTCGGAAGCTATGCCTCCGCGCGGAGTCGCGCGACGAAGCTGAACCGGTCACCCCGGTACAGCGACCGCACGCGCTCGATGGGCGCGCCGTCCTCGTCGTACGACACGCGGTGCAGCAGCAGCATCGGCAGCGCCGGGTTCGTGCCGATCAGCAACGCCTCGCGCGGTGTCGTCAGCACCGTCTCCACCCGCTCCTCCGCCTCGGCGAACACGACGCCGAGCCGGTCGGTCAGGCACGCGTACAGCGACGTCGTCGGGTCGAACACCTCCACCAGCGTCGGGAAGCGCGCCTCGGGCAGGTAGGTCGACTCCAGGCCGACCCGCTCGTCGTCGGCGAGCAGCACGCGTTCGAGGTGCACCACCGTGTCGCCGCGGGTGATGCGCAGGTCGCGCGCCAGCACGTCGTCCGCGGGCAGGTGCTCGACGGTGATCACGCTGCGCGCCGGGGCCACGCCCTGCCGCCGCATCCCCTCCGTGTAGCTGACCAGGGACAGCGGCTGCACCAGCTTGGGGGGCGCGACGTAGGTGCCGCTGCCCTGGCGGCGCTGGAGCTTGCCCTCCAGCACCAGCTCGCCCACCGCCTGGCGCAGCGTCACGCGGGACACCGAGAACCGCTCGGCGAGCTCCCGCTCGGACGGCAGGGCGGTGCCCTCCCCCAGTGCCTCGATCAACCACAACAACTCGGTCTTCACCGCGTAGTAGCGGGGTATCCGGCCGTGCTCGGGGATACCGGCGCGGACCGGCCCGTCCGCGCGGTACTGGGGAACGAAGTGAGAAGCAGGCACCCGGCGAGCCTACGACCTCGAACGCGCCGGTCAGACCGCTATCGGGGTGGTCGCGCGTCACGGGACGATCTTGGGCGCGTCGGGGATGGCGTAGCCCGACTGGCCGACGTTCTCCTCCAGTGACCTGCGCCACTCGCCGGAATCCATCATCTTCTGGACGGCCGCGGTCACCTTCGCCTTCCCGGCGGCGTCGCCGCGGCGGAGGCCGATGCCGTACCGCTCCTCGCTGAACGGCTTCCCGACGACTCGCAGCAGCTCGGGGTTCTGCGCCGCGTAGCCCGCGAGGATCACGTCGTCGGTCGTCATCGCGTCCACCTGCTCGGCCAGCAGGGCGGTGACGCAGTCGCTGAAGTTCGGGTAATTCACCAGTTCCACGGACTGGGCGAACCGGTCCTTCACGTGCTGCGCCGAGGTGGTGTTCTCCACCGAGCACAGCTTCACGCCCGCGGTGAGCGACTCCGGACCGGTGATGTGCGTGTCGGTGAGCCTGACCATCAGGTCCTGGCCCGCCACGAAGTACGGCCCGACGAAGTCGATCACCTCCTTGCGCTTGTCGGTGATCGAGTAGGTGGAGACGACCAGGTCCGCGCGGCCCTCGGTGAGCAACTTCTCCCGCTGGGACGGGGTGGCCTCCACGAACGTGACGTTCTCCGTGCCGAGCTCCCTGGCCACGTACCGCGCCACGTCGACGTCGAACCCCTTGAAGACGCCGTCGAGCCGGCGCACGCCGAGGCCGGGCTGGTCGTAGCTCACGGCGATCACCAACCGGTCGGCGCGGGCCTTGCCGAGGACGGTCGTGTCGTCGCCCGGTGAGCAGGAGGCGAGGACCAGCGCGGTGGAGCACACCGCCGCAGCCGCGGCGCGCAGCGATGCCAGTGCCATTCTTCCCCTTTTCGGGTCCTCGTAAGATGCCGGAAACCTAGGCTCCGACAAGGTTTCCGTCCAGGGAAACGGACAACATCGCGCGACCGGGATCGGTTCAGCTCGGCACCTGGCGCAATGCCGGCCCGCCTGGTCTGACACTGGGCGATCAGCGCGGTGCGCCGGGTGACCGGAGTCGGCGCGGACCCGTGTCGTGCCGGGACGGCGGCGGGCCCAGGGTGAGCCGGGCGCTGCTGACGTACGCGCCCGCCGCGCTGGCCAGCACCGGCTCCAGCGCCAGCTCCCGCACCTCGGGGAGGTCCTCGGCGAGGGCCGCGAGCCGCAGCACGAGGTCCTCCAGCGCGGGCAGGTCGGCGGACTCGCCACCGCGGTAGCCCGCCAGCAGCGGCGCGGCCTTCGGCGCGCGGACCAACGCCTTCGCGTCGGTTTCGGTGAGCGGCACCGCGCGGTAGGCGCGGTCGCCCAGCAGGTCGCTGACGACACCGGACAGGCCGAACGACACCAGCGTGCCGAACGACGGGTCGTCCTGGAGCCCGAGGACGCAGGAGAGGCCCTTGGGCGCCATGCGCTGCACGTACACGTCGGGCCGTTCGGACACCTCGGCGAGCATCTCGAACGCCGCGCGCACCGCGTCGTCGCCCGTGAGGTCCAGGCGCACGCCCACCAGGTCGGTGCGGTGGCGCAGCCGTTCGTCGGTGGACTTCACCGCCACCGGGTAGCCCAGTTCCGCCGCCGCGGCCACCGCGGCCTCGGCCGACGAGACGACCCGGAACGGCACGACCTCCACGCCGTAGCAGGACAGCAGCCGCACGGCGGTGTCGTCGTCCGCGCGCACCTCGCCGTCGCGGGCCGGCTCCAGCGAGTCGACGAGCGCCTGCGCGGCGGCGGTGTCGATGCCGTCCGGCCGCGTGAAGCGCCCCTGCGGCGCGGACCGCCACCGCGCGTACCGGGTGGCCCGCGCCAGCGCCAGCACGGCCCGCTCCGGGCTCGGGTACGACGGCACGGACCCTCGGCCCGGCACGCCGCCCGGTCCCGGCACGGCCAGCTCGTCGGGCACGCCCTCCACCGCCAGGAACGTCGACACGATCGGCTTGGTGCCCGCCACGTCCCGCAGCGCCCGCGCGAACGCCGCGCCCGGCACCGCGAGCGGCGGCACGAACACCACCACCAGCGCGTCGGTGTCCGGGTTGCGCAGCGCCTCCCGCACGGCCTCGGCGAACGCCTCCGGCCCGGCCTGCGCGCCCACGTCCACCGGGTCGCCGGCCAGCTCCAGGCCCTGCGCCAGCGCGGTGTCGGCGGCCAGCAGCCCGATCGCCGTCGAGTTGCCCACCACGGCGACGCGCGGCCCCGACGGCAGCGGCTGGTGCGCCAGCAGCAGCGCGGTGTCGAACAGCTGCGCCAGCGATTCCACCCGGATGACGCCGGCCTGCTCGAACAGCGCCTGCACGCTGGACTCGTCCACCGGCACGGAGGTCGCCGCGAGCGCGGGCGTCACCGCGTGCCGCCCGGACTTCACCGCCACGATCGGCTTGGTGCGGCCCAGCCTGCGCGCCAGGCGGGCGAACTTGCGCGGGTTGCCGAACGACTCCAGGTACAGCAGCACGACGTCGGTCGCCGGGTCGGTCTCCCAGTACTGCAGGAGGTCGTTGCCCGAGACGTCGGCCCGGTTGCCCGCCGACACGAACGTCGACAGGCCCAGGCCGCGCGACGCGGCGGTGGCGAGGATGGCGGTGCCCAGCGCGCCGGACTGGCAGAAGAACCCCGTCCGGCCGCGCCTGGGCAGGCTCGGCGCGAGGGTCGCGTTGAGCCGCACGGCGGAGTCGGTGTTCAGCACGCCCAGCGCGTTCGGGCCCACCACGCGCATGCCGTGCGCCCGCGCCTCGGCCGCGAGCCGCCGCTCGGCGCTCAGCCCGCCCGGCCCGGTCTCGCCGAACCCGGACGTCACCACCACCAGCGCCTTCACGCCCTTGGCGAGGCAGGCGTCCATCACCTCGTCCACGCTCGCGGCGGGCACCGCGACCACGGCCAGGTCCACGTCGTCCGGGATCTCCAGCACCGACGGGTAGGCCCGCACCCCGCGCACGGACCGGTGCTCGGCGTTCACCGGGTACACCGGGCCGTGGAAGTCGGCGGCCAGCAGGTTGGTCAGCACCGCGTGCCCGATCTTGGTGCGGTCGGTGGACGCGCCGATCACCGCCACCGACCGGGGGTGCAGCAGGTTGTGCACGCTGCGCGCCTCGGCGGCCTGCTCCCGCGCCCGCGCCACGGCCACCGACTCGTCGGTGGGGTCGATGTCGAACTCCAGGTGCAGCACGCCCTCCTCGAACGCCCGGCTCACCGAGTAGCCCGCGTCCCGGAACACCCGCACCATCTGGCCGTTCTCGGCGAGCACCTCGGCGGTGAACCGGCTCAGGCCGCGCTCGCGCGCCGCGGCCGCCAGGTGCTCCAGCAGGATCGAGCCCAGGCCGCGCCCCTGGTGGGCGTCCTCCACGACGAACGCCACCTCGGCGGAGCCGCCGCCGCCCAGCCGGTCGTAGCGGCCGACGGCCACGATGTCGTCGCCGAGCAGCGCGGTGAACGCCACCCGGTCGGCGTGGTCGACGGTCGTGAAGCGCTCGACGTCCCGGCGGGGCATCCGGGGGTAGGGGCCGAAGTAGCGGAAGTACCGGGTGCGCTCGGACAGGCGGCCGTGGAACGCCAGCAGCTTCTCCGCGTCGTCCGGCGTGATGGGTCGCAGGTGGACGGTGCCGCCGTCGGTGAGCACGACGTCGGCCTCCCAGTGCCGGGGGTAGTCGTAGGGGTCCACCGCTAGTCCCTCGGGTCGTCGGGGTCCAGGCCGTGCAGGGGGAACACCGCGCGGCGCGTCTCGCGCACGGCGACGTCCAACGGCGACCGCGCGTCGCCGTCCCACCGCTCGAAGGCCACGTCGGCGTCGTCGGACATGGTGGTCGGCAGCGGCCAGTCCGGCGCGCGGCCGGACGCGTGCGCCACCCAGTCGGCGGGCAGCGGGGTGCGCGGGTCGACGTCCCGGTCCAGCACGGTCGCGAGCAGGTGCGTCCAGGAACGGGGCACCACGCGCAGCAGCTCGTACCCACCACCGCCCAGGGCGAGCCACCGCCCGTCGGTGACCTCCTCGGCCAGCGCGCGCAGCGTGCGGTAGATCTCGCGGTGCCCGTCGACGGACAGCGCGAGGTCCGCCAGCGGGTCCTCCCGGTGCGTGTCCACCCCGCACTGGGTGACCAGCAACTGCGGCCGGAACGCCCGCAGCAGCGACGGCACCACCGCGTCGAACGCCCGCAGCCAGCCGGGGTCGCGGGTGCCGGGCGGCAGCGCGACGTTGACCGCCGTGCCCTCCGCGCCCCGGCCGCCCAGCTCCGAGGGCCGTCCGGTGCCCGGCCACAGGCTCAGCGGGTTCTGGTGCAGCGACACGGTGAGCACGCGCGGGTCGTCGTAGAACGCGTCCTGCACGCCGTCACCGTGGTGCACGTCGGTGTCGATGTAGGCGATCCGGTCGAAACCGTTGTCCAGCAACCACGAGATCGCCACCGAGCAGTCGTTGTAGACGCAGAAGCCCGCCGCGTGGTCGCGCATGGCGTGGTGCAGCCCGCCCGCGATGTTCACGGCACGCCGCGCCGCGCCGGACGCGATCTGCCGCGCGGCGACCAGCGAACCACCGACGACCAGCGCGGACGCCTCGTGCATCCGGGCGAACACCGGGTTGTCGGACGTGCCGAGGCCGTGCCCGACGTCCCAGCCGGCCAGCGGCGCGGCCTGCACGGCCGACAGGTAGGACGGTTCGTGGACGCGCTCGATCTCGGCGTCCGGCGCGGGCGACGGCGACACCAGCCCCACCCCGTCCAGCACGCCCAGCGCACCCGCCAACCGCACCGTGAGGTCCAGCCGGACGGGGTTGAGCGGGTGGTCGCCGCCCAGGTCGTAGGCGAGGAACGACTCGTCCCAGACGACAGCGGCTTCGGGACCGGTTTCGACGCCCATGTCCGGCAACCTAACCCAAGGCACGCCCGGTGGTGTGATCACAGCTTGGTGGACGCGCGCGGACCACCCGCGCGGGAGGTCTTAGAGTCTGGTTGGACGAGGCGGGCCAGGTTGCGGCCATCGAGGATGGAACCCCGCGCGTCGGAACGGGGTCAGACAGACATGCACCTGCGACGAGCCTCCGCCCTGACGGCCGTGCTGGCCCTGGCCGCCACGCTCGGCCTCTCCGCGTGCGCCACGACGGTGACCGGCTCGGCGGTGCCGGTGGCGGGCGGCGCGACCGGCGAGCGGACCGGTTCGGGCAAGCCCACGTCGACCAAGCCGTCGTCGACGGGCGACCGGAAGGACACCTCGACCAAGGGCGCGCCCGAGTCCGGCAGCACCAAGCCCGCCGGCAAGGTCAAGATCGGCACCAAGAAGAAGACCTCGGGCTACGAGGACTGCGACATCCTGTCCCCCGAGGACGTGGCCGGCGCCATCGGCGCGCAGAAGGCCGGCGAGAAGGGCTGCGTGCAGAGCACGGAGAGCCCGTTCGCGGTGGTGCTGTTCATGGTGACGTTCGCCGAGTACGAGGGCGAGGCGCGCGAGATCGAGGTCGGCGGCAACACCGCGTACGAGGTGAAGGAGAAGGGCGGCGACTGCTCGGTCGTCGTCATGCTGACCGACGACCCGTCCGAGATCACCCCCGCCTTCCTGGCCAGCGTGACCCCGATCGACTCCTTCGACCCGTGCGAAGTAGCCCTCAAACTGGCGACCAAGGGCTTCGAGAAAATCCCCAACGCCTGAAACCCCGCACGAAACGCGGCCATCCCACACCACACCTCCGGCAGAGCGTTCTCCCGTATGGCCGCCCGCAGGGAACCGCGTTCGGCCGGGCGGGTCGAGCACGCTTTTCCGCTCGACCTGCCCGACCAAGTGCGCTGGTCTTCAGACCAGGCCATACGGGGAGAACGCGGCGCTTTTCGCTTTCCCCCGGCGGCCTGCCCAGCGGCGAGCACCCTCTTTTCTTCCTGCATCAACTCACTTCAGGACCGCTCCGATTCGCCGCCCCCTTCAACACCATCCCCAGTCGCCACCGGCCGAGCCGGATCGACGCACCAGTGCGACCACGACCCCGCGTACAGCTCCGCCGGCCGGTCGACCCCCGTGACCCCCGCCACCTCCAACGCGAGCACGACCGACGACGCCGTCACCCCGGACCCGCAATAGGCGCCCACCCGCGCACCGGGCCGCACACCGATCTCCCGGAACCGCTCGGCCAGCGCGGCCGGCCCGAGCCAGCGGCCCCCGCCGTCCACGTGCCCGGACGAGGGCGCGTTCAACGCGCCGGGGATGTGCCCGGCACGGGGGTCGACGGGCTCGACCTCCCCGCGGTACCGCTGCGGCGCGCGGGCGTCCAGCAGCACCCCGTCGCGGGCGAGCGCGGCGGCCTCCTCGGCGTCCACCACGGGCATCCCGCCGGGCCGCACCACGACGTCACCCGCCTCCGCCGACGGCACCTCGGTGGTCACCGGGCGACCCTCGGCGACCCACGCGGCGAACCCGCCGTCGAGCACCGCGGCCTCGGTGTGGCCCGCCCACCGCAACAGCCACCACAGCCGCGCGGCGACCGACCCGTCACCCGTGTCGTATGCCACGACCGGGTGACCTTCGCGGACGCCGACCGAGCGCAGGACGCGCTGCAGGTGCTCGGCGGACGGCAGCGGGTGGCGCCCTCCCGCGCCCGGCGCGGACGACAGGTCGGTGTCCAGGTCGAGGTAGTGCGCACCGGGCAGGTGCCCGACCTCGTAGTCTTGACGTCCCGGAGGTCCGCCCAGGCGCCAGCGGACGTCCACCACCACCGGGGGAACGGCGCCGGCCAGCGCGGCGGCCAGGGTTTCAGTGCTGATCAGTGGATGCACGGCACCATCCTGCACCCGTCAACGGGCGACTAGCATTGGCACCATACGTAAGGGGAGCGGGTGTGAACGACCTCATCGACACCACTGAGATGTACCTCCGCACGATCTACGAACTGGAAGAAGAGGGCGTCGTGCCGCTGCGCGCCCGCATCGCGGAACGGCTGGGCCAGAGCGGGCCCACGGTGAGCCAGACCGTGGGCCGGATGGAGCGCGACGGCCTGGTGGTCGTCGCCGACGACCGCCACCTGGAGCTGACCGAGCAGGGGCGCGGCCTGGCCATCGCCGTGATGCGCAAGCACCGGCTCGCCGAGCGCCTCCTGGTCGACGTCATCGGCCTGGAGTGGGAGCAGGTCCACATGGAGGCGTGCCGCTGGGAACACGTCATGAGCGAGGCCGTCGAGCGCAAGCTGGTCAAGCTGCTGGGCAACCCCACGACGTCCCCCTACGGCAACCCCATTCCGGGTCTGGACAAGCTGGGCGACGGCGAGCCCGCTCCGCCCGCCGAGGCCGACCTGGTGCGCGTCGACGAGGTGGCGCGGCGCGGTGGCGGCAAGGTCGAGGTGCGGCGGATCGCCGAGCACGTGCAGCTCGACCCGGAGCTGATGGCCGAGCTGAAGGCGGCCGGCGTGGTGCCGGGCAACACCGTGGAGGTCCACGCGCTGGCCGGGGCGAGGGTCGTCCAGGTGCGCGGCGGCACCGGCGCGACGGCCCAGTTGGAGCCGTCGGTCGCGCACGCGGTGCTGGTGCAGGCCAGGTGAGTCCGGGCCGCGACGACCAGGCCCGGCGTGCCGCGGACGCCTTCGCCCGGCTGCACGGCGGCGCGCCGCGCGGCGTGTGGTCGGCGCCCGGTCGGGTCAACCTGATCGGGGAGCACACCGACTACAACGACGGGTTCGTGCTGCCGTTCGCGCTGCCCCACCGCACGGCGGTGGCGGCGTCGCCGCGCGCCGACGGCGTGCTGGCGGTGTCGACGCTGGGCGACGACGGCGAGTTCCGGCACGCCGACCCGGTCGCCGTCGCGGACCTCGAACCGGGTCGGGTGGGCGGCTGGGCCGCGTACCCGGCCGGTGTGGCGTGGGCGTTGCGCGCGCAGGGCGTCACCGGCGGCGCGGACCTGGTCGTCGCGGGCGACGTGCCGGCGGGCGCGGGCCTGTCGTCGTCGCACGCGCTGGAGTGCGCGGTGGCGCTGGCGCTGCTGGGCCTGGCCGACGTGCCGGAGGACCGGCCGGAGATCGCGCGCTGGGTGCAGCGGGCGGAGAACGACTTCGTGGGCGCGCCGACCGGGCTGCTCGACCAGACGGCCTCGCTGCTGTGCACCGAGGCGCACGTGCTGTTCCTGGACGTGCGGTCGGGCAAGTCCGAGCAGGTGCCGTTCGACGCCGCCGCGCAGGGCCTCGAAGTGCTGGTGATCGACACGCGGGCGAGCCACTCGAACACCGACGGCGGCTACGCGGCGCGCCGGGCGGGCTGCGAGCGGGCCGCCGCGCTGCTGGGCGTGCCCGCGCTGCGCGACGTGACCGGCGGGGAGCTGCCCGGCGCACTGGCCCGGTTGCCCGCGGAGCTGGGCCCTTTGGTCAGGCACGTGGTGACGGAGAACGAGCGGGTGCTGCGCGCGGTCGACGCGCTGCGCGCCGGCGCGGTGGCCGACCTCGGGCCGCTGCTCCTCGCCTCGCACGAGAGCCTGCGCGACGACTACCGGGTGTCGTGCCCGGAGCTGGACGTGGCCGTGGGGTCGGCGCTGGCCGAGGGCGCGCTGGGCGCGCGGATGGTCGGCGGCGGGTTCGGCGGGTCGGCCATCGCGCTGGTGCCCGTGGACCGGCACGACGCGGTGGTGCGCCGGGTGCGGTCCACGTACGCGGAGCGCGGCTGGCCCACACCCAGGACGTTCCCGGCCGTGCCGTCGGCCGGCGCGGGTCGGGACGCCTGACCCGCGGCCCCGGAGCAGCCCGCGCGCCGGACCTTCGCGCGCCGGACCTCCGCGCACGGGGTTCACGCGCACCGGGGCCACGCGCACCCGGCGGCGACGCGCCGGGACGCCGCGCACCGGGTCACGGCGCACCGGGACGCGGTGAACGCGAGCCCCGGCCCACGCGGAGGGCGGCGGGGCCGACGCCGACCGGCACGACCACAGCAAGCGCACGGAAGAAGCCAGGCACAAACGAAAGCGGGGATCACGGTGAAGCTGCTCGTCACGGGCGGTGCGGGGTATGTCGGCAGCGTGTGCGCGGCCCGACTGGTCGAGTCGGGGCACGAGGTGGTCGTGCTCGACGACCTGTCCACCGGTCACTCGGACGCGGTCCCCGACGGCGTCCGCCTGATCGCGGAGAACATCGACGACGCGATCGGGTCGGTGCTCGCCGAGGGGTTCGACGGCGTCCTGCACTTCGCCGCCAAGTCGCTAGTCGGCGAGTCGCAGCAGGACCCGGCCAAGTACTGGCAGGGCAACGTCGTCACGTCCCTGCGCCTGCTGGACGCGATGCGCGAGCACGGCACGCCGCGCCTGGTGTTCTCCTCCACCGCCGCCGTCTACGGCGAGCCGGACGGGTCGCCGATCGTGGAGACCGCGCCGACCCGGCCGACCAACACCTACGGCGCGACGAAGCTCGCGATCGACCACGCCATCACCGGCTACGCCACGTCGCACGGCCTGGCCGCGGTGAGCCTGCGGTACTTCAACGTCGCGGGCGCGTACGGGCGGTTCGGCGAGCGGCACACGACCGAGACGCACCTGATCCCGATCGTGCTCCAGGTCGCGTCCGGCAAGCGGGAGAAGGTCGCCGTGTACGGCGACGACTACCCGACCGAGGACGGCACCTGCGTACGCGACTACATCCACGTGGCGGACCTGGCGGACGCGCACCTCAAGGCGTTGGCGCACACGAGCGGCGGCACGCACCGGATCTACAACCTGGGCAACGGTCTCGGCTTCTCCGTCCGCCAGGTGATCGACGCGTGCCGCGAGGTCACCGGCCACGCGATCCCGGCCGACGTCGCGCCGCGCCGCTCGGGTGACCCGGCCGTGCTGGTCGCGTCCAGCGAGAAGGCCCGGACCGAGCTGGGCTGGAAGCCGGAGCGCGTGGACCTGGCCGGCATCGTGCGCGACGCGTGGGAGTTCACCCAGTCCAGGGAGGAGGTCTGATGAGCGGCACGATCCAGGCGACCGACTTCGCCGACCTGTCCGCGTACGCCGCGCTGCCCCGTCTGGGGTCGCTCGCCCTGTCACCGGACGGCACGCGGCTGGTGACCGTGGTGGCGGAGCTGACACCGGACGGCAAGGCGTGGCAGGGCGCGCTGTGGGAGGTCGACCCGGCGGGGGTGCGCCCGGCGCGTCGGTTGACCCGCGCGGCGAAGGGCGAGTCGAACCCGGTGTTCACCCCGGACGGTTCGCTGCTGTTCCTGTCGGCGCGGCCGGACCAGGCGGCGAAACCCGACGAGGGCAAGAAGAAGGACCGGACGGCGCTGTGGGTGCTGCCGCCGGTCGGCGAGGCCCGCGAGCTGTGCCGCCCGACCCGCGGTGTCGAGCGGGTGGCGGTGGCGCGGGACGCGGGGACGCTGCTGCTGACGGCGGGCGCGCACCCGACGGCGGAGTTCGGCGAGGCCGACGAGGCGCTGCGCAAGGCCCGCGAGGACGCCGGCGTCACCGCGATCCTGTACGAGTCGTACCCGACCCGGTACTGGGACGTGGACCTGGGCCCGACCTACCCGCGGCTGCTCACCGGCTCGTTCGACCCGGACGCCGAGCGCCTGGACGCGACCGGCCTGGTCGACCTGACGCCGGAGGCGGCGACCAGGCTCGACGACCCCGCGGTCATCAGCCCCGACGGCCGGTGGGTGGTGCACACCGAGCGGGTGGACGTCAGCGCCGCCTACGGCCCGCGGGTGCGGCTGCGGGTGGCCGCCGCGGACGGTTCGTCGAGCCGGGTGCTGGCCGACGCCGAGGGGCACTCGTTCACGCAGGTGGCGTTCCTGCCGGACTCGTCGGGCGTGATCGCGATCCGCTCGTTCGACTCGACACCCAGCCTGCCGTGGCGCAACGCGCTGGTGCGCATCTCCCTGGACGGCGCGATCACCGAACTCGCGCCGGACTTCGCGGAGGAGGCCGAGCACCCGGTCGTCAGCCCGGACGGCGCGGCGGTGTACTTCACCAGCTCGTACCGGGGCCACCAGCCGATCTGGCGGCTGGACCTCGCGTCGGGTGAGCTGATCAAGCTGACGGCGACCGGCGCGTACACCGACGTGCAGGTGGGCCGGGACCACGTCTACGCGCTGCGCAACGCGGTCGACCAGCCCGCGCAGCCCGTGCGCCTGGCGTTGGCCGAGCCCGACCAGGAGGCCGTGGCCCTGCCCGCGCCGGGCGTCGTCGAGTCGCTGCCCGGCACGCTGACCGAGATCGAGACCGTGGTCGCCGACGGCCGGACGGTGCGCGCCTGGCTGGTGCTGCCGACGGGCTGCTCGGCGGACCAGCCCGCGCCGCTGCTGCTGTGGGTGCACGGCGGCCCGGTGATGAGCTGGAGCGGCTGGAGCTGGCGCTGGAACCCGTGGCTGATGGCGGCGCGCGGCTACGCGGTGCTGATGCCGGACCCGGCCCTGTCGACCGGGTACGGCCCCGAGTTCATCCGGGAGGGCTGGGGCAGCTGGGGCGCGAAGCCGTACACCGACCTCATGGCGATCACGGACGTGGCGGTGCGGCGGGACGACATCGACGACAGCCGGACGGCGGCGATGGGCGGCTCGTTCGGCGGGTACATGGCGAACTGGATCGCGACCAGGACGGACCGCTTCAAGGCCATCGTGACCCACGCGTCGCTGTGGCACCTGGACGCGTTCACCGGCACGACGGACGACTCGTACTACTGGATCCGCGAGATGGGCGACCCGCTGCGGCAGCGCGAGCAGCTCAGCGCGAACTCGCCGCACCTGGGCGTGGCCGACATCAAGACGCCGATGCTGGTGATCCACGGTGACAAGGACTACCGGGTGCCGATCAGCGAGGGTCAGCGCCTGTACTTCGACCTGGTGCGCCACGGCGTGCCGGCGAAGTTCCTGTACTTCCCGACGGAGAACCACTGGATCCTGACCCCCGGCAACGCGAAGGTCTGGTACGAGACGATCTACGCGTTCCTGGCGGAGCACGTGCTGGGCGAGCCCTGGCAACGCCCGGACCTCGTCTAACAGGCGATCAGCCGGTGGCCGGTCACCACACCGGCCACCGGCTGTCCCAGCGGTGATCGGTTGCCTCAGCGGTGGCCGGTCACCCCAGCGGAGACCTGCGCCGACAGCCACGCGGCACGTTCCGACGGCCGCCCACCACGTGGACCCCGTGACCACGCGAGGTGGGCGGCCTCAGGGCTCCACCACCCGGCAGAGCGCGAGACCCGCCCATCCTGAACAACGATCCCTCGATCCGCCACGCCGCCGAACCCCAATGCCCGTTCCCGCCTGCTCTCGCCCGTATTCCCGGCGGACGCGCGAAAGGCGTCCGGGCGTGGCGGACGTCGGGAGAAGGTGGCGGTGTCGCGGACGATCTGGATACGTTGCCGGGATGATCATCTGGCTCAACGGTGGGTTCGGGGCGGGAAAGACGACGCTGGCGCAGGAACTGCACCGGCGACTCCCGACCGCGGTCGTGTACGACCCGGAAGACCTGGGCATCACGCTGTGGAAGTGGGTGCCGCCCAACGACGACTTCCAGGACCTGCCGAGTTGGCGGGAGCTGGTCGTCGCGACGGCGCTGTCGCTGCGCAGGCACCACGCGGAGACGCTCATCGTGCCGATGTCGCTCCTCCGCGACGCCTACCGGGCCGAAATCCTCGGCGGCCTGGCCGACGCGGGCGAGGAAATCCTGCACGTCTTCCTGGAAGCGGACGCCGACGTGCTGAAAAAGCGAATCACCGCCCGCGCACCGATCCCCGGCAACCCGCAGTCGGGCTCGTCGGCCCTGGAGTGGGCCCTGAGCCGCCTGGACCCGGCCGCTGCGGCCCGCCAGCCGGCCGGGACGCTCGTACTGCGCTCGGACCGGCTCACCCCGGCCGAATTGGCCGACGCGGTACTGGCCGCAAGCCACCAACGCATCAATTCCGACGGGTAGCTCGGACAGCACCCGTCGACAGGCCGGCCAGACCGCTTCATGAATCGCACGTCGACCGCTCAGCCTTCCGGTGGTCAACTGGTCGATCTGCACCGGACCGACGTCGGTGAGCACGGCCTTGGAGCGGGTGCCGCCTGGTCGGTTCGCCGTTCCGGGTGAACGTTCTTGGTCGGTGGCCAGGGACGTCCGCCGGGTTGGTCAGGCCGCACGTGCTCGGTCCAGGGTTGATGCCGTTCGCGGCGGATGCGTGTTGGTTCGCGGCGTTGGGGCCTCCACCGCACAGGTGAAGGCAGGTGCCGTCGGCGGTGCTGGCAGCGCAGCGGCAGCGCCAGGCCGATGCCGCGCATGACCCAGGCGATGCGCTTGTGGTTGACGCGGTACCCAGTGCGACCCCGATGACCCGGCACAGCCGCTTGACGCCGTGACGGCGCCGATGATCTCAACGAACTGCAAGCGGTTCACCAGCACGTCTCTCCCGCGCAATGCCCTACGGCGGCACGGTCTGAGGTGCGATCGACGATCCGGTGCTTTGCGCATCGTCGAGCCGGATTCGGTTGTCAGCGTCTCGTGGTTGATCCCGAGGTCGTCGGCCACCGATGTGATCGTCGCGCCGGGGCGGGACCGGAAGGGCGCGACCGCCTCGGCCCGGAACTCCGGCGGGTGGTGCGGTGCCGGCGGCGCAGCCGCACCCCGGCCAGGCCGACCTCGCGCATCACGCGGGCGGCCTGTGTGTGGTTGACGCGGTGTCGGGTGTGGTGCAGTTCGGCGGTGATCCGCGAGACGCCGTCCGTGCCGGCCGACTCGCGGTGGATCACCCGGATGCGGGCGGCCGGGCGCGCGTCGGCGGCGGCTCGGCCAGCTCGATCGGGCGCGGTGGCCTTCCAGCGGTGGTAGCTGGACCGGGCGAGGCCGATGACCTGGCACAACCGCTCCACGCCGTGGTGGTGCCAGTGATCGTCAACGAACTGGAAGCGGCTCACCAGCGCGTCTCGCCCGCGAAGTGCCGGGCCGCCTTGCACAGGATGTCGCGCTCCTTCTCCAGTTCGCGGATGCGCCTGAGCAGCGCGGCGTTCTCGTCCTCCGGTGAACCCGACGGCGACACGGCCACGGCGGTGTGGGGGCCGGTGCATCGTGCATCGCCGAGGCGAATCCGGTTGCGCAGCGTCTCGTGGTTGATCCCGAGGTCGTCGGCCACCGATGTGGTCGCCGCGCCGGGGCGGCACCGGTAGAGCACAACCGCCTCGGCCTTGAACTCCGGCGGATGGTGCTTCATCGCCGTCTGAACGGGACTCCTGTCCACCCGGATCGTCCGGATCGGAGTGTGCCCGGTGTCCGACATCCAGGGCCAAGGCCCCACCTCGCATGCCCACGTCCTGGGGACTGCCCGGCCTCGCGGATGGGGGAAGCCGCGAGGCCGGGCCTCGGGGTGGGTCAGGTGGCTTGGGGCTCCTCACCGGCAGCGTTCGGGGTGGAGGCGGGGTTGGCCGGGGTCGGGGCGGGGTTGACTGATGGGTTGGTGGTGGGAGCGGAGGGTGCCTTGGTCGCGCCTTTCTCCGTTGCGGTCGCGGCCTCGGTGGTGGTGTCGGTGTTCGCGCCAGAGTCAGTTGAGGTCGAGTTGGTGACCGCCGGTGGAGCGGCGGGGTGGTGGCGGTTGTCCGGTGGGTGGTGCGCGCTCGTTGGGATGTGCGCGGTGGCTGGGGTCGGTGTTGTCGTCGGGGTGTGATCAGGGGCCGTCGCCGGGGCACTGGTCGTGGTGGAGGCAGTGGTTGTAGCGGGGGCGGTGGTGGGTGTCGGCGATGCACCGGTCGGCATTGCCGCAGCGGGAGGCGGCGGAGCGGCAGGGGGTGGCGGAGCGGTGAGAGGCGTCGATGCCGAGGACGGCGGCGGAGCGGCAGGAGGCGGCGGCACCGAGGGCGGCGTTGACGTTGCGGGCGGCGTCGGTGCAGCGGGTGCGGGTGGTGTGGACGGCGGGGTGGGTGTGGGTGTTGGGGGTCGAGTGGGGGTGGTGGGGAACCACGGTGCGTCGGCGGTTCGTTCGGCGAGGTTGCGCACGGTGGACGGGGGCATGCCGTTGTCCAGGGCCATGCGCAGCAGCACGGACAGCCGGTGGCCCGGCAGGGCCTCCTGTGCCCGGTCCAGGGCCATCCGCGCCAGCGCACCGTCTCCCCTGATGTACGCGGTGAACGCGAGCAGCGCCGCGGGCTCCGCCATCTCCGGGTGCGGTGTCGCCCTCGTCAGCTCCGTCCACAGCCGCTCGGCGCCCAGGGCGTGCCCGCCGATCGCCTCGGCCAGGCTGGCGTCGCGCACCCACGGGTCGGACAGCGCGTAGGCCAGGTCGACGATCTCGCGATCGGTCAGCGGGCACGTCCGCTCCTGCGCCCTCGCCACCTCCCGCCGGACCAGCTCGCGGTGGCGGACCATGACTCCGGGGTCGTCGTAGTCGTGCGCCTCCGCCTCCGCCACCACGTGGTCGAGCAGGGCGGACCTCCGCGACAGCGACTCCTCCGAGTCCGGTGCGAGGGTGGCGGCCAGCGCCTCCCGGTCCCGGTGGGTGACGTACCCGCGCGCCACCGCCTTGGCGGCGACGGCCGTGGCCATCGGGTCGGGCACGGCTCCGGTCTCCCCCAGGTCGTGGTAGTCGAACCACCGCGCGCCCTTGGCGGTGGCCGGGCACCACACGGCGCGCGTCACGGCAACGCCCGCGCAGGCGTGGGCCGCCACCAGGTGCGCCACGAGGTGCTCGCGGGGCAACTCCTCGGGTGGGTCGCCCCGCCCGCCGCCGATGACCAACGCCACCACCCGGAAGTGGGACTGGCCTTCGAGCGGCGCGGCCAGTTCTTCGGCGACCCTGCGGTCGTTGCGTTCAGGGGGCAGGTCGACGCGGAGCGTCTGCGCGATCGTCCCGTTCTCCAGCAGCAGGAGGACCAGCGAGTCGACGGGGTGGAAGCCCAGCAGGTACGGCAGTGCGGCGACCAGGTCGCCCGGCGTGTGGAGGCGGTTGGTAGGGGCGGTGAGGGATGTCATGGGTCGATCTTGGGTTGGGGTGGGTGGAGGGGCCACTGGCGGATCGGAAAATGTGGATAACTCAGGCCGGTCACCCGTTCGGGTGGTGCCGTATAAGGAAAAGCGCCCCCTTACGGAGTCCGTAAGGAGGCGTGAAGGACGCTAAGTCAGCAGGCAGGCGCGACCTGACCGTCGGAACCGGTGTACACGTACGCGTCGGAGATGTAGCCGGACCCGATCTGATCCCACAAGGCCGTCGTGCCGTACTTGCCGGTGACGCTCTGCCCCTTGACCTGGCAGCGGATCGTCACCGACGAGCCGTTCGCCACCGAACCCACGGCCGCGTAACCCGTGCCGGGCCCCGACCGCACGGTCACCGACGACCCGCTGTCGGTCCCCACGGTCCCGGTGACCCCGCTGCACGAGTTGCGGCTCGTGTAGCTGCGCGTACCCCAGTAGTACGCCCCGGCACCGTTGAACACGACCTTCCGGTCCGCGCCGTTGAGCCGCTGCTCGTAGTGCAGGTGCGGCCCGGTCGATCCGCCCGTGGTGCCGACGTTGCCGATCTGCTGCCCGAGCCGGACGGACTGCCCGACGGTCACCCGCTGCGCGGACAGGTGCGCGTACCGGGTCCGCCAGCCGCCACCGTGGTCGATCTCCACCCAACGGCCGTAACTGGTGCCACCCTCGTTCGCGACCCTGGTCACGGTGCCCGCGGCGGACGCGACGACCGGGTCGCCGTCGTCGTTCGCGCGGTTGAAGTCGACCGAGTTCGCGGGGCTGTGGTTGGTGCGGGTCTGCCCCTCCCACACCTGGTTGCACGGGAACGGCAGCTGGAAGTTCGGCGCCGCCGACGCCTCGCCCTGCGTAAGGACGAGGCCGAACAGCGGCGTGACGAGGACCGTGACGAGCACGCGGCGCATCTGCCAACCTCCTTGACGACTGGTGTGGTGATCGGACCACGCCCAGCCGTCGAGGTGGAAGACTAACCAGGTTTTGAGATGGTGAAATAATTCCTAACCAACCGAACGGCGCAACGCCGGCTGCCCACCGACCACGGGCAGCTCCACCACCGTCGACGTCAGGTCGATCGACAGGCCCGCGCCCGGCTTGGGCCGCAGCGTGTAGTCGTAGTCGCTGGAGATCAGCACGAACTCCAGCGAGTGCCCGGCGGGCACGACGTAGTCCTGCGGCTGGAGCTCCACGTCGATCCGGTACGTGTGCCCCGAAACGATCGGCTTGGTCTTGGCCGGGTCGACCCGGTTCTGCGGATCGGTCCACCCGCGCGTGATCACGTGGCTGGTCCCGTCCGGCGCACGGTCCACCAGCAGCGCCGTCACGTTCGCCGCCGGCTGGTCGAACGACACCGCCAGCTCCACCCGCGGCGTCCCGGACAGCCGCAGCGGCGTGGCCGACGCACGGGTCGCGTAAGACAGCCGGTTGCCGGACCTCGGCAGGTCGATCAGGTCCTCGGCGAGCTTGGACGAGTCGTCGCGCAACGACTCCACCACGGGACGGCCGGGCACCGACGACGACCGCAGCGCGCCCTTGGCCGAACCACCGGCCCACGGGTGCAGCCGCGCGGTCGCGGCACCGGGAGCCGGCCAGTCGGCCTCGTCCACCCACGTGGTCTTGTCCTCGCGCTGGATGGTCGACTTCGGCTCCTTCTCGATGCCGTTGTCGATCCCGTACAGGTAGTGGCTGAACCACCGGTTGAGGGTGCGCCGCCACTCCGCGGACCGCAGCGTGTCCGGGTCGGTGTGCCCGGACTGGTGCAGCCAGATCTTGTGCTCGACCCCGTTGCGCCGCAGCGCCTCGTACCACTGCGCCACGTGCTTGGTCTTGACGTTCCAGTCGCTCAGCCCGTGCACGGCGAGCACCGCCGCACGCACCTTGGAGGCGTCCTTCACGTAGTTCCGCTCGTCCCAGAACTCGCTGTAGTCACCCGTGACCCGGTCCTGCTTCCGCGCGACCTCCGCGATCACCGGCTTGCAGATCTCCCGATCCGACCGCGTGTACACGTACTCGGCGAGCACGTCCAGGTCCTCGCCCTGGAACGTGCCGGGCGCGACCACCGCGCCGTCGGCCCGGTAGTAGTCGTACCAGCTGGAGATCGCCGCGATCGGCACGATCGCCGCCAAGCCCTCGACACCGGTGGAAGCCACCGCGTTGGGCAGGGTGCCGTTGTACGACACGCCCATCATGGCGACCTTGCCGGTGGACCACGAGGCCGCCACCGCGGCGCCGGACGCGTCACGCGCCGTGGCGCGGCCGTTGAGCCAGTCCACGACCGACTTGGAGCCGATGGTCTCGTTGCGCCCGCCCGAGGTGGGGCAGCCGGACGACTTGCCGGTGCCCAGCGACTCCCCGTACACCACGGCGAACCCGCGCTGGATGAAGTAGGACTCGTACCGCGTCGAGGTGATGGGACCGGCGTGGGGACCGACGGCCGCCGCGATCCGCTCGTCCGCCTCGGCCTTCAACACCGACCCGTCGCGCTTGTCGTGGCCGCCGCGCTTGTTCGGCACGTACAGCTCGACGTCGACGTTGTGGTTCGCCACGTCGTTGCCGCCGGAGAAGTACGGGCTGTTGAGGAACACCACCGGCACCTTGAGGCCCCGGTCGGTGGCCTTCTGCCGCACCACCTCGGTGTAGACCTCGTCGTCACGCCCGTCGCGGTCGCTGTCGACCGGCGCGCGCACCCAGACGCTCTCCTTCACCACGTCCTTCGGGTCGAAGACGGGTTGCGCCTCGCCATCCTTGAACACCGGGCCCTCCGGTGCGGCCGTGGCCGCCGCGGGCAGCACGCCCAGCGGCAGGGTGGCCAGGGCCGCCAGCACCACGGCTCTCCGAACACGCTTCACGGGTGTTCCCCCATCATGTCCAGGACAGGTTTGTGCAGACCCTTCCCCGACCCCGCAAGATGTGTCAAGTGGTCGTGAAAGTCCTCTGTGGACCGGCCCGGAAGACCCGCCGATCGGCCCTTGACCAGCGTCGACGGGGCATGCAGACTCCCACGCCCCCGCGTGGGCCCATCACCGCTTCACCGCCGGGCGGAGCCACACGTTCACTGGGACGGGTAAGCCTCGCGGGAGGCCCCTGGTCCCCACACCGACGATCCCGAACACGCCGCGCGCCCGGCGAGGAGCCCGGCCGGCACAGGACCGGGCCCCTCCCCCGCGATCACCGCGCCGGAGCGGGCATCCCGACCCGGCCGCCGGCCACCGCCACGCCGAGCGCCGCCAGCGCCATCGCCGCCGCGACCCAGTTCGGCGAGGTGTAGCCGAACCCCGCGTCGATGGCGACACCGCCCAGCCACGCGCCCACCGCGTTGCCCAGGTTGAACGCCGCGATGTTCGCCGCCGACGCCAGCGCCGGAGCGCCCTCGGCCTGTTGCAGCACACGGGTCTGCAACGGCGCGACGGTCGCGAACCCCGCCACCCCCAGCAGAGCGACGGTGATCGCGGCCGACACCTGCCACCCGGCGGTGAACGCGAACACCGCGAGCACGACCACCAGCACGGCCAGGATCGCGTACAGGCTCGGTAGCAGGTCGCGGTCCGCCGCCCGCCCGCCGAGCACGTTCCCGGCGCACAGCCCCGCCCCGAACAGCACGAGCAGCCACGTCACCGCGCCCGGCGCGAACCCGGCGACCTCGGTCATCATCGGCGCGAGGTAGGTGAACGACGCGAACACCGCGCCGAAGCCCAGCGCCGTGGTGGCCAGCGCCAGCCACACGCCCGGCCGCCGGAACACCGCCAGCTCGCCGCGCAGGCCGTCGGACGCGGGTTGCGGCGGCACCAGCGCGACGATCCCGACCAGCCCCGCGACACCGAGCAGCGCGACCGCCCAGAACGTCGACCGCCAGCCGAACCCCTGCCCCAGCGCCGTGCCCATCGGCACGCCGAGCACGTTCGCCGCCGTCAACCCGGTGAACATCAGGGCGATCGCCCGCGCCCGCCGGTCCGGCGCGACCAGCCCGGCCGCCACGACCGCGCCCACGCCGAAGAAGGCGCCGTGGCACAGGGCCGCCACCACCCGGCCGACCATCAGCAGGGCGTAGCCGTCGGCGACCGCCGACACCGCGTTGCCGAGGATGAACAACCCCATCAGCCCGACCAGCAAACGCTTGCGCGGCAACCGGGAGCCGGCGGCGGTGACCAGTGGCGCGCCGACGACCACGCTGAGCGCGTAGCCCGAGACCAGCAGCCCGGCGGACGGGATCGACACGCCGAGGTCGGCCGCGACCTGCGGCAGCAGGCCGACGATCACGAACTCGGTGGTGCCGATCCCGAACGCCCCGACGGCCAGCGCGACCAGCGCCGGCGGCATCAGAGGTCACCCAGCCAGGCCGCGAGTTCGCCGAGCAGCACCGAGTACTCGTCCAGCACCGCGTCCATCAGCATGAACGCGTGGATCGTCCCGGCGAAGCGCCGCACCCGCACCGGGACACCCGCCGCGGCCAGCCGCTCGGCGTACCGCTCGCCGTCCGAGCGCACCGGGTCGTGCTCCGCGAGCGCCACGAACGCGGGCGGCAACCCGTGTGCCGACGCGCGCAGCGGCGCGGCGAGCGCGGTCGGCTCCCGGCCGGCGAGGTAGTGCGACCAGGACCAGCGCATCCCCTCGCGCGACAACCCGTACCCGCCACCTTCGTCCACGTAGGACTCCGTGGTGAAGTCCGTGTCCAGCGGCGGGTACACCAGCACCTGGAACGCCAGCGCCGGGCCTTCCTCGCGCGCCTTCACCGCCACCGCCGCGGCGAGGGTGCCGCCCGCGCTGTCACCGGCGATGCCGACGCGCCCGGGGTCGACGCCCAGCCCGCGCGCGTGGTCGACGAACCACCGGGTCGCCGCGTAGCAGTCGTCCAGCGGGACCGGGAACGGGTGTTCGGGCGCCTTCTGGTAGTTCACCGCGAACACCACGTGCCCGGTGGCGTGCGCCAACGCCCGCAGCGGCACGTCGTACACGTCGAGGTTCCCGATCACGAAACCGCTGCCGTGCAGGAACACGATGGCCGGGAACGGACCGTCACCCGGCGGGTAGTAGACGCGCGCGGGCAGGTCGGCCGTCGGTCCGGGCACGAACAGGTGCTCGATCCTGGTCGGCAGCGGCTCGCTCTGGAACTCCTTGTAGCCCAGGAAGGCTTGCCGCGCGTCGTAGACGGTCGACTCCTCCACGGGTGGCGCGCCCGCCATCTTCTCCAGCGCCGCGCGGGCTTGCTCGTTCAGTGCCATGAAACGATCGTCGGCCGGACCGGTCCATAAGTCCAAGACATGTTGCTTGTTGGAAGCATAAACTGCACTCATGACACTTCGGCAGTTCGAGTACCTGGTCACGGTCGTGGACGAGGGTTCCTTCACCCGCGCCGCCGAGCTGCTGCACGTCACGCAACCCGCGCTGTCCCACCAGATCCGGGCGCTCGAACGGGCGGTCGGCACGCCGCTGCTGGACCGGCTGCCCCGCGCCGTCCGGCTGACGCCCGCCGGGCGCGCCTGGCTGCCGTTCGCCCGAGCCGCGCTGGCCGACGCCGACCGCGCGCTGACGGCGGCCCGGCGGGCCGGCGGCCTGGAGTGCGGTGAGCTGCACGTCGCGACGGTGTACTCGCTGACCCTCGGCGCGCTGCCGCCCGTGCTGAGCGCGTGGCGCGCCCGGCACCCGGACGTGCGGATCAGGCTGTTCGAGCACCGGCACGCCGACGAGCTGCGGGAGGCGATGGCCGAGGGCCAGGCGGACGTCGCCATCGGGCCGTCGCCCGCGGGCTGGCCCGGTTTCGTCCGGCGCCTGGGCGTGGAAGAGTTCGTGCTGGTCCTGCCGCCGGACTCGCCGCACGAGGGTCCGGTCGACCTGCGGGCGTTCGCGGACCAGGGCTGGGTGCACTACGCACCCGACAACGGGCTCGCGGACGTGGTGGACGAGGCGTGCCGGCAACGCGGGTTCCAGCCGTGGGCGGCGGTGCGGACGGAGCAGACCGCGACGGTGCCGGTGCTGGCCGCGGCCGGCCTCGGGCCCGCGCTGGTGCCGCGCAACGTGCTCCCGGAGCGGTTCGACGGTGTCGTGCTGCGCCCGGACCCGCCGGTGCGGCGGGAACTCGTCGCGTACTGCCATAAGGACCCCGATCCGCTGACGTCGGCCTTCATCGGGTTGCTCGTCGGGGCAGGATGGGACGCATGAGGCTGGTGATCCTGGGCGGCGGCGGGTTCCGCGTGCCGCTGGTGCACAGGGCGTTGGTGGCGGACGGGCGGGTGGCCGAACTCGTGCTGCACGACGTCGACCCGGCGCGGCTCGCCGCCATCCGGTCGGTGCTGCGCGGCGGGCCGCGCGTCGAGACCACCACCGACCTGGACGAGGCGTTGCGCGGCGCGGACTTCGTGTTCTCGGCCATCCGGGTCGGCGGGCTCGCCGGGCGGGCGATCGACGAGGAGGTCGCGCACCAGCACGGCGTGCTCGGCCAGGAGACGGTCGGCGCGGGCGGCATCGCGTACGGCCTGCGCACCGCGCCCGTGGCGCGCGACATCGCCCGCCGGGTCGCACGGCTCGCGCCGGAGGCGTGGGTCATCAACTTCACCAACCCCGCCGGCCTGATCACCGAGGTCATGGCGGAGCACCTGGGCCCGCGGGTGATCGGCATCTGCGACTCGCCGGTCGGGCTGTGCCGCCGCGTGGCCGGCGCCCTGGGCGTCGAGGACGCCCGGTTCGACTACGCCGGGTTGAACCACCTCGGCTGGTTGCAGGGCGTCCACCGGGACGGGGAGGACCTGCTGCCCCGACTGCTCGCCGACGCGGTGGCGCTGGGGTCGTTCGAGGAGGGCCGGCTGTTCGGGGTGGAGTGGTTGCAGGCGCTGGGTGTGATCCCGAACGAGTACCTGCACTACTACTACGACACGCGGGACGCGCTGGGCGGCGACCGGGGCGCGTACCTGCTGCGGCAGCAGCAGCGCTTCTACGACGGCGAGGTCGACTGGGAGACCACGCGGCTGGAGCGCGAGGCGACGTACATGAAGCAGGACCGCGACACGCTGGAGGGCGGCGGGTACGAGCACGTCGCCCTCCGACTCATGCACGCCATCGCGAACAACGAGCGCGCGACGCTGATCCTCAACGTCCGCAACGGCTCCACGCTGTCCACATTGGACGCCGATGCGGTCGTCGAAGTGCCGTGCACGGTCGACTCGACCGGCGCGACACCGCTGCCGGTGAGCCCGCTGCCCGACCACGCCGCCGGGCTCGTGCTGTCGGTCAAGGCCGTGGACCGGCTGGTCATGGAAGGCACCCGGCGCTCGGCCCTGAAGGCGTTCGCGGTGCACCCCCTGGTCGATTCGCTGGCGGCCGCCCGGAGCCTGCTCGACACCTACGTCCGACGGCACCCCGGACTGGCCTACCTGAGCTGAGCACGCCCCAACGCGTCCGCGCGGCGGGTCGTCTCCGGCAGGCGCGTGACGCACAGCCGCAGCACCTCGGCGCACGCCCGGTCGAGGTCGACGCGGTGGCCGACGGACACGAACACCGGCTTCACACCGACCCGCGTCCGCAGCGCCCGACCCACGACCTCGCCGTCCTCGACCAGGTCCGTGGTCGCGCCCCGCTCGTCGGCGGGCTGGTCGAACCGCCCCATCGGCGTCTTCGCCACCCCGACGCTCGGCAGGTCGGTCACCACCCCGAGGTGGCAGGCCAGCCCGAACCGCCTGGGGTGCGCCAGCCCCTGCCCGTCGCACACCAGCAGGTCCGGCGGCACCGCCAGCCGGTCCAGCGCGACCAGCAGCGGCGGCAGCTCCCGGAACGCGAACAGCCCCGGCAGGTACGGGAACTCGGCCTTGCCCAGGAACACCGCGGAGTCGACCGTCTCCAGCGTCGCCGCGTCGAGCACCACGACGGCGGCCGCCAGCCGGTCGTCGTCGGCGTAGGACACGTCCAGCCCGGCCACGTGCCGCACCACGAGCTCCGGATCGGTCGTCGTCCGCACCAGGGGCCGCAGGCGCTCCTGCTCGGCCACCGCTTCCTCGGGCGTCACCGGCGCCCCACCCCCGGCAGGCCGCGGGTGGCCTCGGCGACCTGGTGCGGCATCACTCGAACTTGTCCGCCCGCAGGTCGCGCAGCAGCAGGTGGCAGTCGCGGAGAGCGCCGGAGGTGTCGCCGAGCGAGCGGTAGATGCCCCACTTGGGGCGCAACCGGTCGCCCAGCCAGGTGTCGACGCCGGACTTGGTCTTGTCCAGCACGGTCGTGCCGCCGTCGCGCACCACCCAGCGGACGCGACCCGCCGAGCCGTCACCGATCCGGATCTCGACCGAGGTGTCGATCCACCGGTCCTGGAGCGGGGCCAGGTCGGTCGCGCCGACCAGCACGTCGCCCTCCACCACCTTGAACTCGACCCGCGACGCGCCGCCGGTGCGGCGCAACGACATCACGGTGACCGGCAGCGAGCCCACGCCGGGCATCTTGGTCTGCATGACGTGGGTGAACGTCGAGGTGGCGCGCAGGCTGGACGGGATGAACATCGAGTAGGTGAAGCGCCACCGCTCCCCCTCGCGCAGCACGACGGCCGCGCCGTCGGTCCTCATGCCCGCGACCTCGTTGCGCTGCCGGTCGGTCGACGTGTCGCGGTCGCGCGTGTGCATGTCGAACCGGTAGTGCGCGCCCTGCGCGTGGATGTGCCGGACACCGGGGTGCGAGTCCGCGCGGTCGTCCTCGACGCTCTCGAACGCGCCGAGGCCGTCGACGTCGGGCCGGGCGCGCCACTTGGGCCGCCACGAGGCGGCCGAGGCGACGCCGCCCGCACCGACGAGCAGCGGCGCGGTCGCCGCGCCCGCCAAGATCGAACGACGGGTGATGCCCACGTCGTGCTCCTTCCACCGCGAGGGACCGGGCAGTGGCGGCGGTTCGGCAAGACACCTGCCAATCGCACGCATCAGACCACCGCGCACCGAGCACTGTCAACGGTCCGGCACGGGCGCACCTGTGATCCAGCGCATCCGCCGCGCCGACCGCGAGCTGACATGCTGGCCGGGTGTGGAACGGTGAACTGCTCGACCTCGACGCCTACCTGGAACGCGTCGGCCACCGGCTCGACCCGGAGGCCGACCCGGCGACCACCCTGCGGGAGCTGCATCGCGCCCACCTCGGCGCGATCCCGTTCGAGAACGCGGACATCGGCGCGGGCGCGTCGCTCGCGCTGGACGTGCCGTCGCTCCAGGACAAGATGGTGCGCCGCCGGCGCGGCGGCTACTGCTTCGAGCAGAACCTGCTGTTCGCGGCGGTGCTGGAGCGGCTGGGCCACGAGGTCACGGGACTGGCCGCGCGGGTGCTGCTGGGCCGGGAGGGCGACATCCCGCGCACCCACGCGCTGCTGCGCGTCGACCGGAAGTGGTTGGTGGACGTGGGTTTCGGCGGCGGCGGGCTGCTGACGCCGCTGCCGCTGGCGCAGGGCGCCTTCGAGCAGCAGGGCGACTGGACGTTCCGGCTCGACCTCGACGACGACGTCTGGACGCTGAAGTCGTTCCAGGGCGGCGAGTGGGTGTCGCTGTACGCCTTCACCGAGGACCCGCGCACGCCCGCCGACTACGCGATCCTCAGCTACTACCTGTCGACCAACCCGGCGAGCGCGTTCGTCGGCAGGCTGCTGGTGCAGCGCACCGACGAACGCGCCCGCTACGCGATCACCGACCACCAGCTGACGGTGGCCACCCCGCACGGCGGGTCCGAGAAGCGCAGCCTGACCCCCGACGAGCTGGCCACCGCGCTGCGCGAGGACTTCGGCCTCGAACTGCCGGTCACGGCCACGGGTTGAGCGCGGGCGGCTCGCCGGTCAGCTCGCCCTTCGGCGTGCGGCCGGCGAGCCACGCGACCAGGTCGTCGGACCGGCCCCGGAGCACGACGGGCGCGCCGGACCCGATCGTCCACTCACGACTGTCGCTGGTGGACGCCAGGGTGAGCCGCACCCCGTCCGGGACGCGCGAGGACAGGAAGTCCACCACGTGGTCGTGGAACGCCGGCGGCCACGGGAACGGCCCGAGGTCGAGGTCGGAGGCGTGGATCTCCGCCTCCCGCCAGACCACGTACGCGGTGTCCAGGAGCGTGCCGTCGCGGTAGGCGATCGGCGAGCCCCAGTCGCGCACGCCCTCCCACGCCGCGGTCAGCCGGCGGACGGCGGCCTCGATCGCCGCGCGGTGCTCGGCGGCCGAGCGGCCCGCGCCGGCCTCGATGGCGGCGTTGCGCGCCGGCCTGCCGCCCTCGTAGACCTCGATCTTCGTGCCCTCGTGCTCGGCCTGCCTGGCCATCGCGGCGGTGACGTTCGCGACGTGCGCCAGCACGTGCCCGCGCGTCCACTCCGGCAGCGCGGACGGGCCGGCGACCTGCTCGTCGGTCAACCCCGCGATGGCCTCGGCGAGCCTGCGGTGCGCGTCGAGCGCGGCGGCGGTCACGTCGTGGTCGGTCAGCAAGACTCCCCCTAATGGTTTACGTAGCTCAGTCCGTTAGGGAGAGTAGCGGGGTGATCGGGTGAAGTCCATTAGGATGCCGGGATGAACCGGGCGCTGGACTTCGCGAGCACCGTCCGCCACGACGGGCACGGCGGGCTGGCCGACGACCTCGCCACCCCGGCGGGCCTGGCCGAGTGGGCGGGCCTCGACGCGGCGAGCGAGGAGCTGTGGCAGGAGGTCGTGGCGCTGCGCTGGGCCGTCCGGTCGCTGTTCGCGCGGGCGGCGGCGGCGGGCGAGCGGATGGACACCCCGCACCTCGTGCCGCCGGACGAGGCGCTGCGCCTGGTCAACGGGGCGGCGGCGCGAGTGCCCAGGGTGGCGCGGCTGGAGTGGGACGGGCAACCGCGCGTGCGCTACGTCGACTCGGCGACGCCGGGCGAGCGGCTCCTGGCCGACCTCGCGACGGCCGTGATCGAGTTCCTGGCGAGCGAGGAGCGGGCAGCACTGCGCGCCTGCCCCGCTCCCCGGTGCATCAGGTACTTCGTCAAGGCGCACCCGCAGCAGCAGTGGTGCAAGCCCTCGTGCGGCAACCGGGCGAGGGTCAGCAGGCACTACCGCAAGCGGGAGAGGGAGCGCTAGCCCTGCGCGATGTACGCCGTGAGCTGGTCCTGGTCCTCTTCGAGCTGGCTGATGCGGCTCTTGACCACGTCACCGATGCTGACGATGCCGACCAGCTCGCCGTCCGCCACGACCGGCACGTGGCGGATCCTGCGCTCGGTCATCAGGACCGTCAGGCTGTCCACCGAGTCCTGCGGCGAGCAGGTGCGCACCTCGGTGGTCATGATCTCCGCGACCGGCGCGCCCAGCAGGTCCGCGCCGCGGTCGCGCAGGTGGCGCACGACGTCCCGCTCCGACACGATCCCGGCGACGCCGTCCGGGCCCACGACGACCAGCGCGCCCACGTTGTGCTCCGCCAGCCCCGCCACCAGGTCCGCCACGGTGGCCCCCGGCCCGACCGTGGCCACCGCCGAACCCTTGTTCCGCAACACGTCCGCGATCCTCATGCGGCGCCTCCCCGAGCTCGGCCAGGTGCTACCCGCCCCAGGCTAGTTCGCGCGCGGCCCCGGCGGCAGGGCCCGGAACCCACCGGGCCGACACCCGCCGGCACCCGGACGACCCGGAACCCGGAAGGGAAAGCCGGAAACGCCGGTAGCCCACCGCGAAACGGTGGGCACGGCGAACTCACCGTCGACGCCGCGACTCGGCACGGCGCCGACGGTGAGGGGAAGGCCGGCCGCGAGCGGCCGGGAATTCCGCGCACACCGGCACCGCGCGATGTCGCGGCGCCGGAATCGCGGCGGGATTCAGCCGCCGGTGCGGCGGAACACCCTGCGCCCGACGAAATTCGCCTGGTGCGGCCGGCCGGGGATCACGTTCACGCCGGCGTTCTTCTTGGCGTGGCCGCGGCGTTCGCGGCGGTTCTGGACGACGCGCTGCTCCGGTTCGGGCTGCTCGTCGTCACCGGGAACGTTCTGCTGGTTGATCATCGGACCCCTCCTGAGGTGGGCGAAGTCGCTGGTCAGCGACGCCGCATGGCGTAGTGGCGCGGGTTGACGACAGCTCGTCCGCCGCCGAATCGCGGCTGGGACGCGCCGTGCGAACGCCGGGCTCGCCGGTTGTTCGGCTGACCGTCGCCGGGTGGTTCAGTGCGCATGGTGGGCATACGACCGCCTCCTGGAAATTTTCGAGGCGTGCAAAAGGCATACGACCCCGTAGCAGAAAAAGGGGGTCGTCAAAGAGCCGCTAGGGCCACCAGGGAATGAGCGCTCGGCACCCGCTCAACGGCCGGGTGCGGCGCAGCAGAGGAAGAAGTCCTCAGGAGTAGATCTGGAAGAACATGCCGATGACATTAGCGCGTCCCACCGGCGCTGCCAAGGGTTTTCCCGGAGATCGACACCACAGCGCGGCGCACCGTCCACTCAGGACGGTGCGGGCGCGATCCCCGACGCCACCGCGCCGGCGGACGGCGATCCCGCGTGCGAAGCCCCGGCTCGCCCGGCGATCAGTCGTGCTCGGTCACGTCGAGGACCTCGCCGTCGAGCACCTCGCGCTCCACGACCCGGCCCTCCACCACCTCCGGGGCCGCCGGCGGCGACGCGAAGAAGCGCCGCGCGAAACCGCCGACCGCGCGCGTGGTCACCGCGTCGAACCCGCCGCCGATGACGCCGCCCACCAGCGGCACCCCCTTGGCCAGCGTGATGCTCGCCCGCGACGTCCCGTACTTCGCCAGCAGCGTGAACCCGACCCGCTTGTTGACCTCCCGGATCAGCTGCGCCGGGATGCGCTGGATCAGGTTCATGGTGAGCTTCGAGCCCGCCTTGATGCCCGCCTTCTTGAGCAGCTCGGTTCCCGCGTTGCCCAGCAGGCACACCAGGATCGCCGTGCGCACCTCGTCGCTCTCCAGGTCGTGCCCGTGCACGGCCGCGATGGACGCGATCAGGTGGGTCTGCACCAGGTACGCGGCGGCGACGTTCGCGGGCAGCGTCACGGGCAGCGTGATGAGGCCGCCGAGGTTCGTCGCGAAGCCCTGGATGCCGGCCGCCGCCACGTGCCTGCGGACGAGGACGCGGACCGCCTCGTCCCGCGTCAAACCGTCTTCGAGCAGGTCACGGGCCATCTGCTGGGCGCTCTTGAACGGTCCGAACCCCTCGATGCCCACCCGCAGCAGGTGGTCCACCGCACTCTGTCGCGCCTGCACCAGTGCACCGGGTTCCTCGGCCATGGGTCCGAGATTACGCGGGGACGACGCGGGTAGCCGTGAGGCATGGACATGTCCACCTTGGGAGAGCTCGTCCGGGACCGCGGCCCGTTCGCCTCGGTCTACCTGGACGCCTCGCACGACACGGAGGACGCGGCCAAGGCGCTGGAGCTGCGCTGGCGCGGGCTGCGCGAGAACCTGGCGCGGCAGGGTGCGGACGGCGACACGCTCGCCGCCCTCGACGCGGCGGCCCTGGAGCCGGCGGTGGGCAAGGCCGGCCGGGCACTCATCGCGGCGCACGGGCAGCTGCTGCTCAACCGCGTGCTGCCCCGCCCACCCGCCGCCGACACGGCGCGCTGGTCGCGGCTGCCGCACCTGCTGCCGCTGGCGAACCTGCTCGGCACGGCGCTGCCGCACGTCGTCGTGGTCGTCGACCGCGCGGGCGCGGACCTGCACGGCTACGACGGCCACGGCGAGGTCGCCACCGAGGTGCAGGGCGACACGCACCCGCTGCACAAGGTGCGCGCGGGCGGCTGGTCGCACCGCCGGATGCAGAACAAGGTCGAGGAGACCGCCCAGCGCAACGCCGCGCTGGTCGCCGAGGCCGTCGACCGGCTGGTGACCACGCTCAACGCGCGGCTGCTGGTGCTCGGCGGCGAGGTGCAGGCCCGCACGGACGTCCGCGAGGAGCTGAGCGCCCGCTGCCGGGACGTCCTGATCGAGGTCGACAGCGGCAGCCTCGCCGACGGGGCCGACGACGACTCGTTCGACGCGGCCGTGCGGTCGCTCGTGGCCCAGTACCAGCACGACCTGGACAACGACGTGGTGGAGGAGTTCACCGCCGAGTCCGGCCGGGACGAGGGACGGGCCGTGCAGGGCATGGAGCGCGTCGTGGCGGCGCTGCGCGAGGCGAACGTCGCCACGCTGCTGGTGTCCGACCAGGCGCTGGGCCGCCGCACGGTGTGGGCGGCCGAGGACCCGGCGATGGTCGCGGTGCGGGAGGCCGACCTGCGGGCGCTCGGCGTCGACCACGTGGACGAGCTGCCCGCCGACGAGGCGCTGACCGGCGCGGCCACGGCGACCGGCGCGCAGGTCCTCGTCACCGACGAGACGAAGCTGTGGGAGGGCGTGGGCGCGTTGCTGCGCCACTGACGACCTCGCGTACGCGAAGGGGGGCGCACCCGGCCGGGTGCGCCCCCCTTCGCGTACGCCGTCAGACGCCGGACGCGTTGGACAGGACGACCTGCTCGGCGGCCCGGTTCTCCGGCTCCACGATCTTCTTGTTGCGCCGGTTGCGCTTCTCCAGCGACACCGCCACCCACGTCAGCAGCAGGCACATCGCGATGTAGACCGCGGCGACCACGATCGTCATCGGCACCAGCGGGCGGCCGAACTGGCCCTGCGTGCCGAGGTACTTCGCGTAGTCGAGCAGCTCCTTGTAGTTGATGATGAAGCCGAGGGCGGTGTCCTTCAGCAGCACCACGAGCTGGCTGACGATCGTCGGCAGCATCGCCCGCAGCGCCTGCGGCAGCAGCACCTGCACCATGACCTGCGTCTTGCGCATGCCCAGCGCGTACGCGGCCTCGGCCTGCCCGCGCGGCAGGGACAGCACGCCGGCGCGGAACACCTCCGCCAGCACCGACCCGTTGTACAGGGTCAGGCCGGCGACGACGGCGACGAACTGCGACGGCTTGATGTCCACCGTCGGCAGGCCGAAGTAGAAGATGAAGATCATGATCAGCAGCGGGATGGCGCGGAAGACCTCGACCACGACCGTGGCGGGCACCCGCCACACCGCGTGGTCGGACAGCCGGCCTGCCGCCAGCACCGCGCCGAGCAGGACCGCCAGCACGGCGGCCACCGCGAACGCCCTCAGCGTGTTGCCCAGCCGCGCGAGCAGCTCCAGCTGGACCGTCTCGTACTGGAGCCACTCCCACAGCCGCGGCTCGAACTGGCCGCTGTCGTAGAAGCGGTAGCCGATGAAGCCGACGACGCCCACCACCGCGAGCACGCCCACCACGGCCAGGAGCCGGTGCCTCAGCCGCGCCTTCGGTCCGGGCACGTCGAACAGGACGGAACTCATCGGGCCACGCTCCAGCGCTTCTCAAGGGCGCGTTGCACCAGGGTCAACGGGATCACCAGGAGGACGAAGAAGAACGCCACCCAGGAGAGGCCGACGAGCATGTTCGCGCCCTCCTCGGACAGCACGTAGCTGATCGAGCCCGCGTCGGACACCGAGAAGCCGGCCGCGATGGTGGTGTTCTTCAGCAGCGCGATGAGGGTGCTCACCAGCGGCGGGACCACCGTGCGCAGCGCCTGCGGCAGCACCACGTTGAACAACATCTGCCCGAAGGTCAGGCCCAGGGCGCGGGAAGCCTCCGCCTGCCCGACCGGCACCGTGTTGATGCCCGACCGGACCACCTCGCAGATGAACGCGGAGGTGTACAGCGTCAGGGCGACCACCGCGCCCTGGAACGGCTCCAGCCGCAGCATCTTGAGCAGCGGGTAGGCGAACGCGAAGAAGAAGAAGACCAGGGTCAGCGGGGTGTTGCGGACCAGGGTCACGTAGACCGCGCCCGCCGCGCGGAACACCGGCACGGGGCTGACCCGCAGCATCGCCAGGAACGTGCCCAGCACCAGCGACCCGACCGCGGAGAACAGGAACAGCTGGATCGTCGTGCCGAATGCCCTGAGGAACAGGTCGGAGTAGGTGGAAAGGACGCTCATGGGACTTCCTCGCCGAGGGACGTCACGGGAGTGGCCGGCGACCCGCCGCGGGGGGCGAGGTCACCGGCCACCATCAGTGCTGATCGGTGGCGTCCGGCTGGATCAGGGACGCGGTGCCGCGATCAGTAGCGGTCGATCACGGGCTTCTTCGCCGGGGAACCGGACTTGCCGAGCGTGGCGTCGTAGACCTTCTGCCAGTCGCCACCGCTGATCGCGGCTTCCAGGATGTCGTTCACCTTGTCGCGCAGCGGCTTGTCGTCCTTGGCCAGGCCGATGCCGTAGGGCTCGTTGGAGAACGGCTTGCCGACGACCTTGAACTTGTCGGGCTCCTCGGCCGCGTACCCCTTCAGGATCGCGTCGTCGGTGGTCACCGCGTCGATGGCGCCCTCGGCGAGCTTGGCGACGCACTGCGAGTAGTTCTGGTACTCGCTGATGTTCTCCGCCTCGGTGAGCCCCTGCTCCTTCACGTTCTTGATCGGGGTCGAGCCGGTGACCGAGCAGACCTTCTTGCCCTTCAGGGTCTCCGGGCCGGTGATGGAGTTGTCGTCCTTGCGCACGAGCAGGTCCTGGCCCGCGGTGAAGTACGGGCCGGCGAAGCCGACCTTCTCCTTGCGGCCGGCGTTGATCGTGTACGTGCCGACGTAGTAGTCCACGTCGCCGTTGATCAGCGCCTGCTCGCGGCCCGCGGACGCGATGGCCTTGAACTCGATCTTCGTGTCGTCGAAGCCGAGCCGCGCGGCGACGAGCTTGGCGATCTCGATGTCGAAACCGCTGTACTTGTTCGTCGTCGCGTCCCGGACACCGAGGCCCGGCTGGTCGTCCTTGACGCCGATGACGACCTTGCCGCGCTTGGTCATGGCCTCGAACGTCTTGGAGCCCTCGACCTTGACGTCGCTCGCGACCTGCTGCGTCGGAGCCGCGGCCGACCCACCGGGGGTGCCCTCCTTGCCGCAAGCGGTCAGGGCGAGGCCGCCCGCCAGCAGCGCCACCGCAAGGGTGCGTACCCTCATCGTGCTTCTCCTGCTCTTCCTCGGGGTCTGGCGGCGCCAGGCTCAGCGCCGCGGTCAGGGGACTTCAGTGGGTCAGGATCTTGCCAAGGAAGTCCTTCGCGCGGTTGGACTTCGGCGCGGAGAAGAACTGCTCCGGCGTCGAGTCCTCGACGATCTCGCCGTCGGCCATGAAGAGCACGCGGTCGGCGGCCTTGCGGGCGAAGCCCATCTCGTGCGTCACCACGAGCATGGTCATCCCCTCCTTGGCCAGCGTGGTCATCACGTCCAGCACCTCCTGGACCATCTCCGGGTCCAGCGCGGAGGTCGGCTCGTCGAACAGCATCACCTTGGGTCGCATCGCCAGTGCGCGGGCGATGGCCGCCCGCTGCTGCTGCCCGCCGGACAGCTGGGCGGGGTACTTCTCCGCCTGGTTGGCGATCCCCACCCGCTCCAGCAGCTCCATCGCCGTCTTGCGGGCCTGCGCGGCGGGCGTCTTGCGGACCTTCACCGGCGCGAGCATCACGTTGTCCACGATGCTCTTGTGGGCGAACAGGTTGAACGACTGGAAGACCATGCCGACGTCGGCCCGCAGCCGCGCCAGCTCCCTGCCCTCGGCGGGCAGCGGCTGGCCGTCCACCTCGATGGTCCCGTCCTCCACCGGTTCGAGGCGGTTGATCGTGCGGCAGAGGGTCGACTTGCCCGAGCCCGACGGGCCCAGCACGACGACGACCTGGCCCTTCGGCACCTCCAGCGTGATCTTCTTGAGCACGTGGAGCGGCCCGAAGAACTTGTCCACGCCCGCCATCCGGATCATCGGCGGAGCAGGTGTGGGGCCGGTCATCAAGTCCTCCAGTGGGGGTTCCTCGGACGTTGGCGGAAACCTAGGTGTGCGCCACCACACCAGTCCAGGCGGTTGAGCAAGACTTAGGGTCTCAACTCTGTCACAGGCAGGCGACGATAACTCGGGAGGACGCCGGTGCGGGTGCTGTTGGTCGAAGACGACGACCGCGTCGCGGAAGCGCTGGTCCCGGCCCTGGCCCGCCGCGGTTTCACGGTCGACCGCCAGGCTACCGGGCGCGGGACGCTCGACCGGCTGGCCGGCGTCGACGTCGTGCTGCTCGACCTCGGGCTGCCCGACATCGACGGCGTCACGCTCTGCCGGCAGATCCGGGCGGCCAGCGACGTGGCGATCATCGTCGTGTCGGCGCGCGGCGAGATCGACGACCGCATCCTCGGCCTGCACGCCGGCGCGGACGACTACCTGGTCAAACCGTACGACGTGGGCGAGCTGGTGGCGCGGGTGCACGCGGTGCGGCGGCGGCGCGGCGACCCGGTCGGCCTCGGCGGCACCGGCACCGAGGTGTTCGAGGCGGCGGACGTCCGGGTGGACCTCAAGCGGCACGAGGTCACCGTGGCGGGTGAACCGGTGGCGCTCTCGCGCAAGGAGTTCCAGGTGCTCGCGCTGGTGATGGCGGCGGGCGGGGCGGTGTGCACGCGGGAGCGCATCCTGGCCGAGGTGTGGGGCCGCACCTGGGCGGGCGCGAACCGGACCCTCGACGTGCACGTGGCCACGCTGCGCACCAAGCTGGGGCGGCCCGCGCTGCTGGAGACGGTGCGCGGCGTCGGTTACCGGTTGAGTTCGAGCGGGGGCTGAGTGCGGTCGCGGCTGCTGGGCATCGTGCTCACGCTGGTGGTGCTGGTGCTGGTGGGTATGGGCGTGCCGCTGGGGCGCGGGGTGGCCGCCGCCGAGCAGCAGGAGATGTTCCTCGACCGGCTCACCGACACCGCCCGGTTCGCGTCGGTGGCGCAGCGACCGCTGACCGACGACCAGCCCACCCTGGTCGAGCGCGAGTTCGCCCGCTACCACGACCTGTACGGGATCAAGGTGGCGCTGCTGGACCGGGCCGGGCTGGTGGTCGCGGCGTCCGGACCCGGCGTGGAGGTCACCTCGGAGCCGGTGTCCGACCTGGTCCGGGGCGCGCTGGCGGGACGGCAGCCGGCGGCGCCCGACCTGCTGATGCCGTGGGACTCGGCGGAGCTGGTGCTGGCGGAGCCGGTGCTGGTGGACGGCGAGGTGCGCGGCGCGGTCGTGACGTTCTCCCCCACCGACAAGACCCGGTCCGAGGTGCTGATGTGGTGGGGCGTGCTGCTCGGCGCGAGCCTGCTGGTGCTGGCCCTGGCGGTGCTGGCCGCGCTGCCCCTGGTCCGGTGGACGCTCGGGCCGGTGCGGCGGCTGGACGACGCGACCGGCGCGCTGCTCGCGGCCGTGGTGTCCGGCCGGCCCGTGCAGCCGGTGGGGTCGTCGTCGGGCCCGCCGGAGCTGCGGCAGCTGTCCCGGTCGTTCGACCAGATGGCGGCGAACGTGGGCGACGTGCTGGCCGCGCAGCGGGCGTTCGTGGCGGACGCGTCGCACCAGCTGCGCAACCCGCTGACCGCGCTCAAGCTCCGGCTGTCCAACCTGGAGGGCCACGTGTCGGGCGACGCCGTGGTGCACCAGGTGGCGGCGCTGGACGAGGCGGACCGGCTCAACCGCATCCTGGACGAGCTGCTGTCGATGGCCCGCGCCGGCTCGCCGTCGGTGGACCCGGTGGTGGTCGACGTGGACCGCGCCGTCGCCGGGCGGCTGTCCGCGTGGCAGCCCGCCGCCGCGTCCCGGTCGGTGCACCTGGTGCTGGACGGTGAGCCCGCCGGCCTGGCGCTCGCCCCGCCGCGCGGGGTGGAGGCGGTGCTGGACGCGCTGCTGGACAACGCGCTCAAGTTCGCGCCCGACGACACCCTGGTCCGGGTCGACGTGCGACGGCGGTCGTCGTTCGTGGAGCTGTCGGTGCGCGACGAGGGGCCCGGCCTGTCGCCGGAGGAGCTGGAGCGGGCCACGGACCGGTTCTGGCGCTCACCGGCGCACCAGAACATCCAGGGTTCGGGCCTGGGGCTGGCGCTGGTGCGGCAGATCGTGGAACGGGTGGACGGCGTCGTGCGGCTGTCGCTGCCCGAGGGCGGCGGGTTGCGGGTGACGGTGACGTTCCCCACCGCCTAGGACCCCGGCGCCGGCCCCTGCCTCAGACCTTCGCGTCCCGGTAGTAGTTCTCCGCGCCGGGGTGCAGCGGCAGCGGTGTCGTCTCGATCGCCGACCTGACCTCGATCGACCTCGCCACCGGGCTGGCCTCGACCAGCGCGGGCTGCGCGTGGAACAGGCCCCGGAGCAGCGCCTCCGCCACGTCCGCCGGCATCGCGTCGGTGACCAGCAGGAAGTTCCGCACGACCAGCGTCGTGATGGGCGTGGTGACCGGCCCGCCGGGCAGCTCGTAGGCCGAGGCGGGCACCGTCGCCGAGCCGTACACGGGGTACAGGCGGCGCAGGTTGGGCAGCACGTCGCGCAGGTCGAGCATCCGGATCCGCACCGTCGACGCCAGCGTCGTCACGCCCGCCGTCGGCACGCCGCCCGACCAGAAGAACGCGTCGAGCTGGTCGTTCCGCATCGCGTCCGCGGTCGCGTTCAGGTCCAGGTACCGGACATCCAGGTCCTCGGTCGGCGACATGTCCGCCGAGCGCAGCAGGCGTTCGGCGATGAGCTTCACGCCCGAGTCCCGCGCGCCGATCGAGACCCGCAGGCCCTTCAGGTCCCGCAGCGTGTGCACCTCCAGGTCGGCGCGCACGCCCACCTGGAGGTAGTCGTCGTGCATCCGCGCCAGCGCGTACAGCCGGTGGCCGCCCGCGCCCCCCTGCGCGGCCCCCTGCGCGTCCTCCGCCGCGTCCGCCGCCGAGAAGCCCACCTGCGCCTGGCCGGTCCGCAACCGCTCCAGGTTGTCCACCGACCCCGCCGTCTCGACCACCCGCGGCCGGGGGATGCCCGGATCACGCGTCCAGCTGTCGGCCAGCACCGAGCTGAGCTTGTAGTACACGCCCGTGTCGCTGCCCGCCGCCATCGTCAGCTCGACGCGGTCGAACTCACGGCCGCAGGCCGTCACGAACAGGGCGGCGAGCGCCAGCACGACCCCGACGGCGCGCACGCGCGGCAGCGTTCCCGACACCCGCGCATCGTCCCACGCCCACGCTCTACCCTGGGTTCCGACGGAAGGACTAGGTGCAGTGACCCGGAGTTACCAGATCCGCACGTTCGGCTGCCAGATGAACGTGCACGACTCCGAGCGCCTCGCGGGGATGCTCGAAGACGCGGGCTACACGCCCGCGGACGGCGACACACCACCCGATGTGGTGGTGTTCAACACGTGCGCGGTCCGGGAGAACGCGGACAACAAGCTCTACGGCACCCTCGGCCACCTCGCACCCGCCAAGAGCGCGAACCCGGACATGCAGATCGCCGTCGGCGGCTGCCTCGCGCAGAAGGACCAGGGCGAGATCGTCAAGCGCGCCCCGTGGGTCGACGTCGTCTTCGGCACGCACAACATCGGGTCGCTGCCGGTGCTGCTGGAACGCGCCCGGCACAACCGCGAGGCCCAGGTCGAGATCCTGGACTCGCTGGAGACCTTCCCGTCGACCCTGCCCGCCCGCCGCGACTCCGCCTACTCCGGCTGGGTGTCGGTGTCCGTCGGGTGCAACAACACGTGCACGTTCTGCATCGTCCCGTCGCTGCGCGGCAAGGAGAAGGACCGCCGTCCCGGCGAGGTGCTGGCGGAGGTGCGGGCGCTGGTCGCCGAGGGCGTGCTGGAGGTGACGCTGCTCGGGCAGAACGTCAACTCCTACGGCGTCGAGTTCGGCGACCGCTACGCCTTCGGGAAGCTGCTGCGCGCCACGGGCGGCATCGAGGGCCTGGAGCGCGTCCGGTTCACCTCGCCGCACCCGAAGGACTTCACCGACGACGTCATCGCCGCGATGGCCGAGACGCCCAACGTGTGCCACCAGCTGCACATGCCGCTCCAGTCCGGCTCCGACCGGGTGCTCAAGGAGATGCGCCGCTCCTACCGGTCCGCGAAGTTCCTGGGCATCCTCGACAACGTGCGGCGGGCCATGCCCGACGCGGCCATCACCACCGACATCATCGTCGGCTTCCCCGGCGAGACCGAGGAGGACTTCCAGGCCACCCTGGACGTGGTGCGCGAGGCGAAGTTCTCCAGCGCGTTCACCTTCCAGTACTCCAAGCGCCCCGGCACGCCCGCCGCCCACCTGCCCGACCAGCTGCCCAAGCAGGTCGTGCAGGAGCGGTACGACCGGCTCGTGGCGCTGCAGAACGAGCTGTCCTGGGAGCAGAACAAGCTCCAGGTCGGCCGGACGGTCGAGGTGCTGGTCGCGCACGGCGAGGGCCGCAAGGACGCGGAGACGCGCCGCCTGTCCGGCCGCGCGCGGGACGGCCGCCTCGTGCACTTCGCACCCGGCGACGCCCACATCCGCCCCGGCGACGTGGTCGAGACCGTGATCACCTACGCCGCGCCGCACAACCTCATCGCGGACGGCGACCTGATCAGCCACCGCCGCACCAAGGCGGGTGACCGGTCCGAGGCGGGCATCAAGCCGAAGACCGCCGGCGTGACCCTCGGCCTCCCGAAGTTCGGCGCACCGGAGCCCCTGCCGGCCGCCGTCGGCGGGTGTTCGGCCGGATGAGCGACGAACCCGACGACCTGGCCGGCCTGCGCGACGAGATCGACCGCGTCGGCCGCTCGGCGGCGCGGCGCTTCGATCCGGGCACCGGCGCGCTGACCATCGCCGTCGCCGTGCTGGCGATCCTGCTGTCCCTCGTCCTGCCCTGGGTCGGGGACAGCACGGGCCTCCGGGTGCTGCTCGGCGAGGCGGACGCGATGCCGAAGTTCTTCTCCTACGCGTCGCTGCTGGCCGGCGTGCTGCTGCCCGCGATCACCCTGGCCGTTCGGCGCTGGGCACTCGCCTGGGTCTGCGCGCTGGCGTCGTTCGCGGCATCGGTGAGCGGCGTGCTGTCGATCTGGATGACGCAGACGACCACCGGCCACCAACCCGGACCGGGACCGGGACTGGGCCTCATCCTGGCCGTGATCGCCATCGTCGTGCTGCTGGTGAAATGGCTGCGCATAGCCGCCTCCCGCGCCGGCCTTCCGTAGCACAACCCGACACCGACCTCCGACCCAGGACCACCCCGCACAGACCCCGGCCCAGCCCCACCGCACCGCGCAGCACCGACCCGGACCCACTGCACCGCGCAGCACAGACCCGTGGTCTCGTGTTCTCCCCGTATGGCCTGCCCGCAGGGCGACCACAGTCGGTCAGGGGGCGCAAGCACGCTTCACCGCTTGCGCCCCCTGACCGACTGTGGTGGCCTTTGACAGGCCATGCGGGGAGAACACGACGCCTTGGCTTTTGTTTTTCCTCCCCGGCGGCCTGCCCAGCGGCGAGCGCCCTTCTTTTCCGCTTTGACCCGCCAAAACCGAAGAACTTCCGCGCGGATCTCAGCCGAACAAAAGCGTCCTCGCCGGACAGGCAGGCCACCAAGGATGAGGGCAAAGCTTCTTCGAAGCTTTGCAAGCTTTTCAAGCTTCTTCGAAGCTTGAAAAGCTTTGGCTGCGTGTCATCCCCGTACGGCCTGTCAAAGACCACCACGCTTGTCAGGCCAGGTCAAGCGAAGGGCGTGCTTGACCTGGCCTGACAAGCGTGGTTGCCCTGCGGGCAGGCCGTACGGGGATGACACGCAGCCGGCCGTGGTGTGCCTGTCGGGTGGCCGGGTCGGCCTGCCCCTGAACGAAGTCGGACCCCTTTCCCGTCGGTGGCGGGAAAGGGGTCCGGCTTTGTGGTGACTAGCGCGTGGCTACCGCCTGTTCGGCTGCCGCCAGCCATTCGCGCCACTGCTTCGCCTGCGCCTCGGCCTGTTCCGCCCGGCGCTTGTCGCCCGCCGAGCGCGCCTTCGCCGCCTGCGCCTCGAACTGCTCGACGCGCTCGCGGAACTGCGCGACCCGCGCTTCCGCCTCCGGGTCGGAGCGCCGCCACTGCGCGTCGACCGCGCCGCGCACGCGCTCCTCGATGGCGCGCAGCTTGCCCTCCAGCTCACGGACCCGCTCGCGCGGCACCTTGCCGATCGCGTCCCAGCGCTCCTGGATCTTGTAGAGCTGCTGCCGCGCGGCTTCCAGGTCGTGGGACGGGTCGATGTGCTCGGCCTCGGCGAGCAGCTCCTCCTTCAGCTTGGCGTTGGCCGCGAACTCGGCGTCACGCTCCGAGAACGCCTCCGAGCGCTTGGCGAAGAAGGCGTCCTGCGCCGCGCGGAACCGCTGCCACAGGGCGTCGTCGGCCTCCTTGGGCGCACGCCCGGCGGCCTTCCACTCGACCATCAGCTCCTTGTAGCGACCGGCCGTGGGGCCCCAGTCGTCGGAGTCGACGAGCTTCTCGGCCTCCTCGACCAGCTCCTGCTTGCGCGTCTTGGCCACGCTGCGCTGCCGGTCCAGGTCCGCGAAGTGCGAACCGCGCCGGCGGTTGAACGCGTCCCGCGCCTTGGAGAACCGCCGCCACAGCTGCTCGTCGGTCTTCCGGTCGACCCCGCGGATGGTCTTCCACTCGTCCAGGATGGCCCGCAGCCGGTCGCCCGCGGCCTTCCACTGGGTGGACTCGTTGGCCAGGGTCTCGGCCTCCTCCACCAGCTGGAGCTTGCGGGCGCCCGCCTGGGCACGCGCCTCGTCCTTGGCCGCCTTCGCCGCCTCCAGCCCCTCCTCGGCCTTGGCCAGCACGTACTCGACGCGCGCGGCCAGTGCCGCCAGGTCGCCGACCACAGCCGCGTCCGCCAGGCTCTCCTGGACGTGCTTGGCGCTGGTCAGCGCGTGCTTGGGGTCGCCGGCCCCGGACGACAGCCGGGTCACCAGCAGCTCGACCTCGGTGCGGATGTCGTCGAACCTGCGCGCGAAGTGCGCCAGGCCCTCGGCCGGCTCGCCCGCCTGCCAGGAACCGACGACCCGCTCGCCGTCGGCCGTCTTGACGTAGACGGTGCCGTCCGCGTCCACGCGCCCCCAGCGGTCAGGGTGGTCCGACGCCACGGGGACCGGCGGAGGGGTGTTCACCGTCCGCGTCTCCTCGACCACCGCCCCCGTGCCACTGTCGCCAGTGGCTTCCGGTGTCGTCTCGTGCTCCGTCATCGCCGGCTTCCTCCTCGCCTGCCCACTTCGTGGTGCCCGTGCCGACCACGGGCGCCCCGCCGATGGCGGGGCCCAGCACCCGAGTACCTGGGGCGTCAGCTCGACCCTGCGTGCCGGTCTCGCGGACTCCTCGACAGTCCCCAGTACCCCGCGCGCATTCAAACAGGTCAAGGCTCGCATCGGTACTGGTGGTGGCCGATGAGTAGCGTTGGTTGCCATGATCTCGCGTGTCGCCGTGGTGCCGCACCCCCCGCTGCTCGTGCCCGAACTGGTCGGCGGGGCGGTGGACGAGACCGCCGCGGTGCGGGCCGCGTGCCTTGCCGCGGCACGGGAACTGGCAGAACACGACCCCGACTGGACGGCGGTGGCGGTCGACCCGACGGGTCCCCGAACGGTGGAAAATGTTGCCGGATCGTTTCGTGGCTACGGCGTCGACGTGCCCGTCTCGCTGTCCCGGCGGCCGTCCTCTGTGGAGGTCGGGTTGCCGCTGCCCGCCCTGGTCGCCGGGTGGCTGCGGGAGCACGCGGGGGCGCGCAGCGTGCGGGTGCACCTCGTGCCGCCGGACCTGCCGACCGCGGACTGCGTGGCGTTCGGGGCCCGGCTCGCGGCGTCCGCGTCACCCGGACGGGCGCTGCTGGTGCTCGGTGACGGGTCGCACCGGCACGGCGACGCCGCCGTGGGCCGGCCGGACGACCGGGCCGGGCCGTTCGACGAGGCCGTCCGCGCGGCGCTGGCCGGCGCGGACGCGGCGGCGCTGACGGCGCTGGACCCGGCGCTGGCCGACGAGCTGGGTGCGCGGGGACGGGCCGCCTGGCAGGTGCTGGCGGGCGTGCCGGGCGCCTGGCGGTGCGCCCGGTCGGAGCTGCTGGTCCCGTTCGGCGTCGGCTACCACGTGGCCGTCTGGGAGGCTTGACGGCGTGAACGCCCCGATCGCCGTCGTCGGCCCCACCGCCACCGGCAAGTCCGACCTCGCCGTGCGGCTCGCCGTCGCCCTGGGCGGCGAGGTGGTCAACGCCGACTCGATGCAGTTCTACCGGGGCATGGACATCGGCACCGCGAAGGTGACGCCCGCGGAGCGGCAGGGCGTGCCGCACCACCTACTGGACGTGCTGGACGTCACCGAGCCCGCGTCGGTGGCCGTCTACCAGCGGGAAGCCCGCGCCGTGGTGGAGTCGGTGCTGGCCGCCGGCCGGGTGCCCATCCTGGTCGGCGGGTCCGGCCTGTACGTGCAGGCGGTGCTGGACGACCTGGTGTTCCCCGGCACCGACGACCGGGTCCGCGCGCAGTTGGAGGGCGAGCTGGCCGTGTTCGGCGCCGAGGTGCTGCACGCGCGGCTGGCCGAGCTGGACCCGGCGGCGGCGCTGGCGATCCTGCCGACCAACGGTCGGCGCGTGGTGCGCGCGCTGGAGGTCATCGAGCTGACCGGGCAGCCGTTCTCGGCGACGCTGCCCAAGCCCGGTCCGGCCCGCTACGGCACCGTGCTGGTCGGGCTGGACCGCGCGGTGGCCGAGCTCGACGAGCGGGTCGACCGGCGCGTGGACCGGATGTTCGCGGCCGGGCTGGTGGAGGAGGTGCGCGCGCTGGAGGCCGTCGGCCTGCGGGACGGGCGGACGGCGTCGCGGGCGCTGGGCTACCAGCAGGTGCTGGCGGCGTTCGACGGCGAGTACGACCTGGCGACCGCCGCGCGCGAGACCGCGCAGGCCACCCGCCGGTTCGTGCGCAGGCAGCGGTCCTGGTTCCGCCGCGACCGGCGGGTCACCTGGTTCGACGCGGGCGCCGACGGTCTGGTCGACGACGTCCTCGAACTGGTGGCGAAGTAGCCTGGCCGTCGTGGGAGTGGAGTTTCTGAAGGGCCACGGCACCGAGAACGACTTCGTCGTGCTGCCCGACCCGGACGGCGTGCTGGACCTGACGGAGTCGCGCGTGCGGGCGCTGTGCGACCGGCAGCGCGGGTTGGGCGCGGACGGCGTGCTGCGGGTCGTGCGGCCCGACCTCGGCCCGTGGTTCATGGACTACCGCAACGCCGACGGCTCCATCGCCGAGATGTGCGGCAACGGCGTCCGCGTGTTCGCCCGGTACCTGGTGGAGGCGGGCCTGGCCCCGCTCGGCACGATCGCCGTGGCGACGCGCGCCGGTCGGCGGGACGTCGTGGCGCACGAGGACGGCACGGTGACCGTGGACATGGGGCCCGCGCGGGTCACCGGCGCGTCCTCGGCGCGGGTCGGCGGCCAGGCGTTCGGCGGCGTGGCCGTGGACGTCGGCAACCCGCACCTGGCGTGCGTGACGTCGACCCCGGTCGCGGCGCTGGACCTGCGCGACCAGCCGGGTTACGACCACGAGGTGTTCCCGCGCGGCGTGAACGTGGAGTTCGTCAACGTGCTCGGCGACGGCGCGCTGCGAATGCGCGTCCACGAGCGCGGCGTGGGCGAGACCAGGTCGTGCGGCACCGGGACGGTCGCGGCGGTCGCCGGGTGGCTGCACGAGGAGGGCCGGACCACCGGGGAGGCCACTGTGGACGTCCCCGGCGGGCGGGTCGCGGTGGTGGTCCGCGAGGACGGCTCGACGCTCACCGGCCCGGCGGTGCTGCTCGCTCGCGGGGAACTCGACCAAGGCTGGTGGGACGCCCTCTAGAGCCGGACCCCCGCGAGACGCCCGTCAGAGCCGGACGACCTCCAGCCTGCCCAGCCGGTCGGCGGCGACCACCTCCGGCTGCGAGGTGGGCGCGGTGCAGCACACGAGCCGGTCCCCGACCAGCGCCACCGCGAAGCAGACCTGGCTCGTTTCCACCCTCCGGGTGATCTCCCCGCCCTCCACCACCCGGAAGGCGTACGGCTGGAGCGCCGGCGCGACCCACACGCCGCCCTCGTCGTCGGTGGCGATCCCGTCCGGGGCGATGTAGTGGTCCCGCAGCGAGGCCCAGGCGCGCCGGTTGGACAGGGTGCCGTCGTCGGCGACGTCGAACGCCGTCAGCGCGAACGCGAGCGTCTCGGCGACGACGAGCGTGGGCCGACCCTCCTGCCGGTTGCCGAGGAAGCCCATGCCGTTGGGGAACTTCAGGTCCTCGGCGGCCGTCGACACCGTCCCGTCGGGCCGGACCAGCGCCAGCGGCGTGCCCGGCGCCGTCCAGCCGGGTTCCAGCAGCCGCTGCTCGCCGCCCTCCGCGAGCAGCGCGTGCAGGTCGAACCCGAAGTTGCCCACGTAGGCGCGGCCGGCCCGGTCGACCAGCATGTCGTTCGCGTGGAACGTGGCGATGCCGCCCAGGTCGGCGTGCGGCACCAGCGCGCCGCCCTCCAGCCGCAGCACCGAGCGGTCCTTCATGGACACCACCAGCAGCCGCCCGTCGGGCAGCCACCCGAGGCCGGACGGCTGCTCGGGCACCGTGCACACGACGGTCTCGTCCCCGGTGTCGAGGTCGAGCGCCCGCACCTCGTGGTCGTAGAAGTCGGAGTAGTACAACCGGCCGTCGGGACCGTGCCGGGGCCCTTCGCCGAACCGAAGGCCCTCACGCAGGACCGTGGTGTCCGCCATGCCCCTCGACGCTAGTGATCACCGGTCCGCCACCGCATCGCCCGCAGTGGTGACGCCCGCGCCCGACAGCGGGACCCGCCACCGCGGACGGGGTCACGCGGGCACGGCGTCATGCGGGCACGGCGTCACGCCTCCGCAGGGGCGAGCACAGCACCCACCCCGCGGCCAGCACCCGGCCGACCATCGCCACCCACAGCGCCGTCATGATCCCCACCTGCTCGCCCAGCAGGCCGCCCACCAGCCCGCCCAGCGGCAGCGCGCCCCACACCACGAACCGGACCGACGCGTTCATCCGGCCCAGCAGGTGGTCGGGGCAGATGGCCTGCCGGTAGCTCACCTGGACGATGTTGTAGACGGTCGCCCCGTAGGCCAGCGCCAAGTCCGCGACCACGACGAGCGCGAGCCGCCAGTCCGCGCCCGCGAACGGCAGCAGCAACCCGAACGGCTGGGTGACCAGGAGCGACAGCCAGACCGCCCGCAGCCCGAACCGCCGGTTCCACCGGCTCGCGGTCAGCGCGCCGAGCACGCCGCCCACGCCGGCCGCGCTGAACAGCAGCCCGATCACGCCGTCCGACAGCCCGAGCGCCCGCGACAGGAACAGCACCATGACGGCCGTGCCGACCGCGTCGAAGAAGTTCGCCGTCCCGGTGGTGCAGACGATCGCGCGCAGCGACCGGTCGGCGAACACGAACCGCAGGCCCTCCGCGATCTCCGACCGCAGCCCCGGCCGGTCCGCCGCGGCGGGCGACTCGGGCTCCACCGCCCGGATGCGCAGCAGGAACAGCGCCGACCACAGGTAGCCGAGGCCCGTGGCCAGCACGCCGTTGGCCGCGCCGACGGCCTGCGCGACACCACCCGCCGCCGCAGGCCCGGACACGTGGGCCACGGAGTGGCTCGCGGTGAGCTTGGAGTTGCCCTCGACGAGCTGGTCACGCCCGACCAGCGCGGGCAGGTAGGACTGGTAGGCGACGTCGAACAGCACCGTCGCGGCACCGACCAGCAGCGCGACCACGACCAGGTGCGCGAACGTCAGCGTGCCCAGCCACCAGGCCAGCGGGATGGACAGCATCAGGGCGGCGCGCACGGCGTCGGCGGCGAGCATCACCGGGCGGCGGCGCATCCGGTCCACCCACACCCCGGCGGGCAGGCCGATGAGCAGGAACGCGGCCGAGTTCGCCGCCGTCAGCAGCCCCATCTGCCACGGGGTGGCGGCCAGGGCGCCCGCGGCGAGCAGCGGCAGCACGGTCTGGCCGATGGTGGAGCCGAACTGGCTGACGGTGTCGCCCGCCCACAGCAGCCGGAAGTCGCGGTGCAACCAGAGGGACACGGTGGGCGAGTCTCGCCGAAGTGATTGGAAACTGTCAATCACTTATGCTGTCCCCGTGCACAGACGTCCCGCGAGCGAGGCGGAGGCCGCCGCGCTCTCCTCAGCCGTGCGGCTGCGCATCATCCGGCTGACCCACGGCCGCGCCCTGACGAACCAGGAGATCGCGGCGCGGCTCGGCAAGGACCCGGCCACCACCCTCCACCACGTGCGCAAACTCGTCGCCACGGGCTTCCTGGAGCCCCAGCCCGCGCGCACCGGCAACCGGGGCGCCCGCGAAATTCCCTACCTGTCGACCGGTCTGTCGTGGAAGATCTCCGGCGGACAACGGCAGGAGACCCGCGAGGCGGTGCTGGAGGCGTTCCTCGCCGAGGTCGCCGAGGTGCCGCCGGGCAGGCTCAGCCAGAGCAGGCTCGTGGTCCGCGTGGACCCCGCGGAACTAAAACGGCGGCTCCGTTCGTTGTTGGATGAGTTGGAAGCCGAGCCGGACGACCCGGCCGGGGAACGCGTGGCGATCTACCTGGCGACGTACCCGGGTGATTGACCACTCGGCACCCGCATCGGCACGTGCGACGATAAGAGGCAAATGACGGAAAACACGCACCACGGCAGCGACTGGCTCGACCACGACGAGCTGTCCGCCGGCGAGCTGGCCCTCGCCGACCGCGCGGCGCTCCGCCGAGTCGCCGGGTTGTCCACCGAGCTTGAGGACGTCACCGAGGTCGAGTACCGGCAGCTCCGCCTGGAGCGGGTCGTGCTGGTCGGTGTGTGGACCGAGGGCACGGCGGCCGACTCGGAGGCGTCGCTGGCCGAGCTGGCGCTGCTCGCCGAGACCGCGGGCTCCGAGGTGCTCGAAGGGCTCGTGCAGCGCCGCGACCGGCCCGACCCGGCCACCTACGTCGGCTCCGGCAAGGTCGCCGAGCTGCGCGACATCGTGATCTCGACCGGCGCGGACACGGTGATCTGCGACGGCGAGCTGTCCCCCGGCCAGCTGCGGCAGCTGGAGGAGAAGCTCAAGGTCAAGGTGGTCGACCGGACGGCGCTGATCCTGGACATCTTCGCCCAGCACGCCTCCTCCAAGGAGGGCAAGGCGCAGGTCGAGCTGGCGCAGCTGCAGTACCTGCTGCCGCGCCTGCGCGGCTGGGGCGAGTCGCTGTCCCGGCAGGCCGGTGGCCGGGCGGGCGGCGGCAACGGCGGCGTGGGTCTGCGCGGTCCCGGTGAGACCAAGCTGGAGACCGACCGCAGGCGCATCCGCGCGCGGATCGCGAAGCTGCGCAGGCAGATCGCCGCGATGAGCGTCATCCGGGACACCAAGCGCGGCGCGCGGGTCGCCAACGCGGTGCCGAACGTGGCCATCGCCGGCTACACCAACGCGGGCAAGTCGAGCCTGCTCAACGCCCTGACCGGGGCGGGCGTGCTGGTGGAGGACGCGTTGTTCGCCACCCTGGACCCGACGACCAGGCGCACGCAGACGCCGGACGGCCTGCCCTACACGCTGACCGACACCGTCGGCTTCGTCCGGCACCTGCCCCACCAGCTGGTGGAGGCGTTCCGGTCGACGCTGGAGGAGGTCGCCGACGCGGACCTGCTGGTCCACGTGGTCGACGGCTCGGACGGGATGCCGGAGAAGCAGGTCACGGCCGTGCGCGAGGTGATCTCGGAGATCAGCGAGCGCCGCGAGGACCCGATGCCGCCCGAGCTGCTGGTCGTGAACAAGATCGACGCGGTCGGCGAGCTGGGCCTGGCCCGCCTGCGCCACCTGTTCCCGACGGCGGTCTTCGTGTCCGCGCACACCGGCGAGGGCATCGCGGAGCTGCGGGAGCGCGTCGCGAGCCTCATCCCGCACCCCGAGGTCGTGGTGGACGCGCTGGTGCCGTACGCGCGGGGCGAGATCGTGGCCCGCGTGTACCGCGAGGGCGAGATCCTGAAGGAGCGGCACACCGAGGAGGGCACCGAGCTGAGCGCCAGGGTCCGCCCCGACCTGGCCGGGGTGCTGGAGCAGTTCGCCGTGAACGGAAGCCGTGCCTGACCGTTGCTGCCGGCACTGCTGACACTGGCCCTGACGGCCGGTTCCGCCCTCGCGGAGCCGGCCGTCGTCGACGTCTGCCGGATCTCGGACCAGCGGCTCCAGGAGCTGTCCGGGCTGGCGTCCGACGGCGAGCGCTGGTACGCGGTCAACGACAGCGACGACGGGCACGTCGAGATCCAGGTCCTGGACCGCACCTGCGCGATCACGCGGACCATCGAGGCGCCCGCCAACCCGTTCGACGTGGAGGACCTGGCCCTCGCGCCGGACGGCACCCTGTGGCTGGCAGACACGGGCGACAACGGCAGGTCGCGGGAGACGGTGGCGCTGCACGCCGTCGCCCCGGACGGCACGTCCAGGCTCTACCGCCTGACCTACCCGGACGGGAAGCACGACGCGGAGGCGCTGCTGCTGGACGCGCGCGGGGTGCCGCACGTCGTCACGAAGGAGTCCATCGGCTCGCCCCTGGTCTACCGGCCGAAGGGCGACCTGGACGTCGGCGCGCCGACGCCGATGGAGCAGGTGGCGAAGGTCCGCATCCGCGGCACGGACACCCCCGGCGGCCCGCTGCAGAGCTCGGTGGTGACGCGCGTGGTGACGGGCGGCGCGATGTCCGCCGACGGCAAGGTGGCGGCGCTGCGGACCTACACCGACGCCTACCTGTTCCCGGTGCCCGACGGCGACCTGGCGAAGGCCCTGGAGTCCGACCCGGTGCGGGTCCCGCTGCCGAACGAGCCGCAGGGCGAGGCCATCGCCTTCGACCCGGACGGCACCCTGCTCTCGGCGTCCGAGTTCGGCGACCGGGGCACCGGCTCGACGGTCCGGGCGGTCGCCAACGCCACCGCCCTCGCCACGCCACCGCCCACGACGACCACGCCGCCGCCCCCGCCGCAGGGCGACCCGGCGGCGGCCCCACCCACCACCGACGAGGACCGGCCGCTGCCGTGGGGCGTCATCGGCGCCGGAGCGGCGGCGCTGGCCCTCACGGGCCTGCTGGTCCGCCGCTCCCGCAGGCGCGGGGCCTGACCCGGCTCAGAGGCGGCGCAGCACGGCGACGACCTTGCCCAGGATCGACGCCTCGTCGCCGAGGATCGGCTGGTAGGCGGGGTTGTGCGGCAGCAGCCACACGTGCCCGTCACGCCGCTTGAACGTCTTCACCGTGGCCTCGCCGTCGATCATGGCCGCGACCACGTCGCCGTTGTCGGCGGTCGGCTGCTGCCGCACCACGACCCAGTCGCCGTCGGTGATGGCGGCGTCCACCATCGAGTCACCGACGACCTTCAGCAGGAACACCTCGCCCTCGCCGACGATCTCGCGCGGCAGCGGGAACACGTCCTCGATGGACTCCTCCGCCAGGATCGGGCCACCGGCGGCGATGCGACCCAGCATCGGCACGTAGGCGGGGGTCGGCTTGGAGGCCGGGTCGAGCCCCGTCACGATCTCGGTGGGCAGCACGCCCACGGCGCGCGGCCGGTTCGGGTCGCGCCGCAGGTAACCCTTCCGCTCCAACGCCCGCAGCTGGTGCGCGACCGAGGAGGTGGACGTGAGGCCCACCGCCTCGCCGATCTCCCGCACGCTGGGCGGGTAACCGAAACGGTCCAACCAGTCGCGGATCACGTCGAGCACCTTGCGCTGCCGCAGCGTCAACCCGGCGTTGCCCGCGATGTCCCCGGGTTCGGGCACGGAGGGCGCATCGGCGGCCGTGCGCAGGTCGTCGTCGGTCTTGCGAGCCACTGTGCTTCCCCTCCTCACCGGTCCCGATCGCCCAGGCCGGCTGTTACGTCGATCTTCAGTTGTCGAAGGTAGCCGCACTCCACGTCCAGATCAAACACCTGTTCGAAGTAAGTGTCGGCGTGTCCTTCGCGTTTCGCCGGACGAGGTGGTAGACAATCGCACGGATGTTCGATCGAACACCAGTTCGATCATGATCTGCTGACCTGCGGTGGAGGACGTCATGGTGGTGGTCATAGGCACACGGGCGGGATTCGAGCTGGTCGACGGCGCCGCGGCGGAGGACGTGCGCCGGGGCGAGCCACTGCGGCCCGGACCGAGGGTCCTGCGCAGCTTCGCCGACACCCGCCGCCCGCACACCCCGCGCGCCCGCCCCCTGGCGGTCCACGGCGCGCCCGAGGCGGCGGCGTGCCGGGTGCGGGAGGACAAGCGCCACCCGGCCGTCCAGCTCGCGGTCCAGACGATCCTGGCCGTGGTGGCCGCCGTCACCCTGAGCCTGCTCTACCTGCACGGCTCCGGCGCCACGACCGTCCCCGAGCGCACCACCGTGGTCCACGTCCAGATCGGCGACAGCCTGTGGGACATCGCCGAACGCACCGCGCCGAACAGCGACCCGGAAGCCGTGGTCGCCCGCATCAGGCAACTGAACGACCTCGACACCACCTCCATCACCCCCGGCCAACCCTTGGTGGTCCCCGACGGCGGCACCACCTCCCCCTGACCCCCTCGACACCTCCTCACGCCTCGCCCACTCACGCCTCGCCCACTCACGCCTCACCTCCTCACGCCGCCGCCCCACGCCACAACCCAACCCACCCACGCCACCGCGCCACCGCGCACACTCCACCCGAGCGTGTCATCCCCGTATGGCCTGCCCGTAGGGCAACCACGCTGGTGCGGCCAGGTCAAGCACGCCCTTCGCTTGACCTGGCCGCACCAGCGTGGTGGTCTTTGACCAGGCCATACGGGGATGACACGCGACGCGAAGCTTCAAGCTTCGCTTGAAGCTTCGCCCTCATCCTCGGCGGCCTGCCCGTCCGGCGAGGACGCTCTTGAAGCTTTGACCCCGAGCCGCACGGCACCGACTCGCGCAGGACGCACCGGGCGCACCGGAGGCACCGGGTGCACGCTCGCACCGAAGAACGCCACGCCACGCCCGAGCGACCACCACCACACCCGCCGCGTAACCGCCACGTCGCAGCCGGTTTCACCCACCCGTGTCGTCCGCGACACGCCGGACCCCAACTTGCACCACGTGGGCCACAGGCATAGGTTGACCCCTACATCTAGTGGTTACACCGTTGTAGTTAGTCCACAGGTTGGGGTTTTCCTCGCCACGTCGGCTAACGCGATGGGTGCTGCGCCGGGGAGGGGTGACCAGTCGTGCGCTGTCCGTTCTGCCGCAACTCGGACTCCCGCGTGGTCGACTCGCGCGAGGTCGACGAGGGCCAGGTGATCCGCCGCAGGCGGTCCTGCTCCAGCTGTGGGCGGCGGTTCACCACCGTCGAGGAAGCGGTGCTCGCCGTGGTGAAGCGGTCGGGGGTCACGGAGCCCTTCAGCCGGGACAAGGTGGTCAACGGCGTCCGTCGGGCGTGCCAGGGGCGGCCGGTCGACGAGGACGCCTTCCACCTGCTGGCCCAGCGCGTCGAGGAGTCGATCCGCTCGACCGGCTGCGCGGAGATACCCAGCCACGAGGTGGGCTTGGCGATCCTGGGTCCGCTGAGAGAACTCGACGAGGTCGCCTACCTCCGGTTCGCCAGCGTGTACCGCTCGTTCTCCTCGGTGGAGGACTTCGAGAAGGAGATCGCCGACCTGCGCAACGCGCAACGCGGCTAGGGCGCGACGACCAGGGCACGGCGCCTCCGGGGCGGGGCGGCCCCTGAGCGGGAAACCCCGTTCGCCGTGCCCGGCCGACGATGCCCGAACCGCGCTTCGCCGGGTCCCGACCCGGCCGCAGCACCACACGAACTCGGCTCGCAAGCCTGCCGCGACCGCCTCGGACGGAAGCCCGGACGTGGGTCGCACACCGGAATTTCGACAACGCGCGGAAAGAGGAACGGGGAATGACGGAGACCGTTGGTGGCTCCAGCAAGAAGACGGCCACCCGCAACGGTGCGGGGGACAAGCGCCTCACGGTGAACCGGGTCTACACCACCGAGGGCGTGCACCCGTACGACGAGGTGACCTGGGAGCGCCGCGACGTCGTCATGACGAACTGGCGCGACGGCTCGATCAACTTCGAGCAGCGCGGTGTCGAGTTCCCCGACTTCTGGTCGGTCAACGCGACGAACATCGTGACCAGCAAGTACTTCCGCGGCGCGGTCGGCACGCCGCAGCGCGAGCACAGCCTGCGCCAGCTGATCGACCGCGTGGTGAAGACCTACACCGAGGCGGGCGTCAAGCACGGCTACTTCGCGGCCGACGAGGACGCTCAGGTCTTCGAGCACGAGCTGACCTGGATGCTGCTGCACCAGGTGTTCAGCTTCAACTCCCCGGTGTGGTTCAACGTCGGCACGAGTTCGCCGCAGCAGGTCAGCGCGTGCTTCATCCTCGCCGTGGACGACACGATGGAGTCGATCCTCAACTGGTACCGCGAGGAGGGCCTGATCTTCAAGGGCGGCTCGGGCGCGGGCCTGAACCTCTCCCGGATCCGGTCCTCGAAGGAGCTGCTGTCCTCCGGCGGCACCGCCAGCGGCCCCGTGTCCTTCATGCGCGGCGCGGACGCGTCGGCGGGCACCATCAAGTCCGGTGGCGCGACGCGCCGCGCGGCGAAGATGGTCGTCCTCGACGTCGACCACCCCGACGTGGAGGAGTTCATCGAGACCAAGGCGCGCGAGGAGGACAAGGTCCGCGCGCTGCGCGACGCCGGGTTCGACATGGACCTCGGCGGCAAGGACATCGTGTCCGTGCAGTACCAGAACGCGAACAACTCGGTCCGCGTGTCGGACGAGTTCATGCACGCGTACGAGAACGGCGGCCGGTTCGGCCTGCGCGCCCGCCAGACCGGCGAGGTCATCGAGACCGTCGACGCCAAGGCGCTGTTCCGCAAGCTGGCGCAGGCGGCGTGGGAGTGCGCCGACCCCGGCATCCAGTACGACGGCACCATCAACGACTGGCACACCACGCCGGAGTCGGGTCGGATCACCGCCTCGAACCCGTGCTCGGAGTACATGCACCTGGACAACTCCAGCTGCAACCTGGCGTCGCTGAACCTGATGAAGTTCCTCCAGGACGACGGCCTGTTCAACGCGGAGCTGTTCGCGAAGTCGGTCGAGCTGGTGATCACCGCGATGGAGATCTCGATCAGCTTCGCGGACTTCCCGACCGAGCCGATCGCGGAGACCACCCGCAAGTTCCGCCAGCTGGGCATCGGCTACGCCAACCTCGGCGCGCTGCTGATGGCGACCGGCCACGCGTACGACTCGGAGGGCGGCCGTGCGCTGGCGGCGGCCATCACCTCGCTGATGCAGGCGACGGCGTACAAGCGCTCCGCCGAGCTGGCGGGCGTCGTCGGCCCGTACGAGGGCTACGCCCGCAACGCCGAGGCGCACCAGCGGGTCATCCGCAAGCACTCGGCGGCGAACGACATGCTCCGCACCTACCACGCCAACGACGCCGCGGTGCAGAAGGTCGCCACCCGCACGTGGCAGGACTGCATCCGGATCGGCGCGCGCAACGGCTGGCGCAACGCGCAGGCCAGCGTCCTCGCGCCCACCGGCACCATCGGCCTGATGATGGACTGCGACACGACCGGCATCGAGCCGGACCTGGCGCTGGTGAAGTTCAAGAAGCTGGTCGGCGGCGGCTCCATGCAGATCGTCAACCAGACCGTGCCGCGCGCCCTGAAGGTCCTCGGCTACCAGGCCGAGCAGATCGAGGCCATCGTCGAGTACATCGGCGAGCACGGCCACGTGGTGGACGCGCCGGGCCTGCGCCCGGAGCACTACGAGGTGTTCGACTGCGCGATGGGCGACCGCTCCATCGCGCCGATGGGCCACGTGCGCATGATGGCCGCGGTGCAGCCGTTCATCTCGGGCGCGATCTCCAAGACGGTGAACATGCCGGAGTCGGCGACCGTGGAGGACGTCGAGGGCATCTACTACCAGGGCTGGAAGCTGGGCCTGAAGGCGCTCGCGATCTACCGCGACAACTGCAAGGTCGGCCAGCCGCTGTCGGCGGGCAAGGCCGCGAAGGCGTCCGCGGAGGCGAAGACCGAGACGGTCGTCGAGTACCGCCCGGTCCGCAAGCGCCTCCCGAAGAAGCGCCCGTCGCAGACGGTGTCGTTCACCGTCGGCGGCGCGGAGGGCTACCTGCACGCCGGTTCCTACCCGGACGACGGCCTGGGCGAGATCTTCGTCAAGCTCGGCAAGCAGGGCTCCACGCTGGCCGGCGTGATGGACGCGTTCTCCATGTCCATCTCCGTCGGCCTCCAGTACGGCATCCCGCTGGAGTTCTACGTCTCCAAGTTCCAGAACCTCCGGTTCGAGCCGGCCGGCATGACCGACGACCCGGACGTGCGCATCGCGACCAGCGTGCTGGACTACCTGTTCCGCCGCCTGGCCCTGGACTACCTGCCGTTCGAGAAGCGCGCCCAGCTCGGCATCTTCACCGCCGACGAGCGCACGGCGCAGGTGGCGCAGGACTACGGCAGCGGTGACGTCGACCTGGAGGGCCTGCGGACCTCCGTGGACGCCACCTCCACCAAGGCCGCGGCCGAGGTGGAGGAGAAGAAGAAGCCCCAGCAGGACGTCAAGGTCGGCAGCTCCACGGAACTGCTCGAACTCCACCTGGGCACGACCGCCGACGCGCCGCTGTGCATGACGTGCGGCACGAAGATGCGCCCGGCGGGCTCCTGCTACCTGTGCGAGGGCTGCGGCTCGACGTCCGGCTGCAGCTGACCGCGGTGCTCGACGGCCCCTGACGGCCGGACAGCTCCCTGGCGGAACGTGGGGCCTCGAACCGAACGCGGTTCGAGGCCCCGCGCACAGGCGCCCTCGGAGGTCCGCGGGCGCGTCGGATCTCCCGTGCCGGCCTCGACGAGCCCGAGGCGGCCGCCTACCGCGGTGCGATCCCGAGCGCTTCGGCGATGACCGGGCGCAAGGTGCGGCTGAACTCGCGGTTGAGGTGGTTGGCGTCGAAGTACACCACGACGCCACCGACGACGCCGTAGCACTTGCGCGCGTCGCAGAAGTAGTCGGTCATGTCGACGTAGGTGACCCCGGTGTTCCCGGTCGACCGCGCGGCCTCCGCCAGCGGGTCGGCGGGCTGGGCCCGATCCCGGTCGACCGCGCACACCGCCGGGTTTCCGGGGTTCGTCCCGACGCAGTCCGGCGCCCTGACCTCGTGGTTGAGCGGCGGGTCGCCCAGCACCACCACCTTGGCGCCCGCGTCGGTCCACTGCCGCCAGTACGGCTCCAGGCCGTCGCGGTAGTACTCGGTCTGCGTCCGGCCCGACGTGTCGCCGGCGAGCTGCCTGCGGGCGTAGAACGACATGAAGACCGTGTCGGGGGCGGTCTCGGTGATGTCCGCGGCGACCTCGGCGACCCAGTCCGTGCAGCGCTTGACGATCTCGGGCGACTCGGCGCCCCGGTACCCGACGAACGGGATCCGCGCGAACGGGCAGCCGCCCAGCAGGCTCATGTTGACCACCCACTTCCGCTCGCGCGCCAGGTCGAGCAGCGGCGCCTGCCACTGCTCGCCGTGCGAGTCACCGACCAGCCACACCACGGTCGGGTCCGCCGCGCCGCCGCTGAAGTCGCACACCGAGGTGGTCTTGCGGCCGCCGGCCAGGTGTCGGTCGACGTCCGCGCACCACTCCGCGCCCGCGCCCCAGGGCGCGTTCGCCGGGCCGAGGTGGGGAATCCTGGCCGGTCCGAACGGGTCCTCGCAGTGCCGTTCCGGGAACAGCGCGGCGGCGCCGTGGCACGCGGTCAGGACCTGTTCGCGGAGATCCCTGGCCGCCTGGGCGACGTGCCGCTCGTAGGTCCAGGTCAGTGTGCCCGCGACCAGGCCGACGGCGGCGATGCCGGCGACCATCGCGACGAAGGTGTTCCGGGTGCTGCCCGCCAGCGGTGCCCAGGCCATGCCCCGGTCCTCGACCAGGACCTTCGACAGCCAGGCCAGCACGACAGCCACCACGAGGATGACGAGCCGGTGCACCAGGGTCAGCCTGCCCTCGTCCAGCGTGCCCCCGAACGCGAACGGCGCGAGGACGATGAGCGGCCAGTGCCACAGGTACAGGGAGTAGCTGGTGGCGCCCAGGAACTGGAACGGCGTCGAGGCCGAGACCGGGGTGTGCCACTGGCGGCCGCCCCCGGCACCCGCGATGATCACCAGCGCCGTGCCCGCGGTCGGCACGAGCGCGAGGAAGCCGGGGAACGCCGTGTCGTGGTCGAACAGCACGGCCGAGCCGACGATCATCACCAGGCCGGCGAACGCCGCCGCCTCGGCGGCCACGCGGGGCAGCGCGAGCCTCGACCCGCCGAACGCGACCAGCGCCCCGATCGCGAACTCCCACACCCGCGCGGGTGTGACGAAGTACGCCTGGCTCTGGGAGACCTCGGTGAAGTAGACGCAGAACGCGAGCGAGGCCACGCCCACCGCGCCGATGCCGACGACCTGGGCCGTGCGGCGCCCGGTCTTGAACAACAGCACCAACAGCAGTGGCCACAGCAGGTAGAACTGCTCCTCCACCGACAGCGACCAGTAGTGCTGCGCCAGGCTCGCGACCGACGTGAACGCGGAGTAGTCGACCGAGTTGATCGCCAGCAGCCAGTTCTCGGCGTACAGCGCACCGGCCAGCGCCTCGTGCGCGTTGGTCTCCCAGCGGTCGTAAGGCAGCAGGAAGTAGGCCGCGACGAGGCTGACGCCCAGTACCAGGAACGCCGCCGGGAGCAGTCGACGGATCCGGCGCGCGTAGAACCGCGCGAGGCGGACCCGGCCGGTGCGCGCGATCTCCCGGTCGAGGTGGGAGCTGATGAGGAAGCCGGAGATGACGAAGAAGACGTCCACCCCGACGTAGCCGCCGGTGAGCCAGGTCGGCGAGAGGTGGTTCAGCACGACGGCCATCACGGCGATGGTGCGCAGCGCCTGGATGTCGGTCCGGAAGGCCCGGCCGGGTGCCGGGTGCCGCGGCACGGGTGCGGCGGCGATCGCGGTGGCGTGCGTCTCCGCCGTCATCGTTCCCCCAGGTCATCCGGAAATCCGGATGGGGAGTCTACGAGAACGTCGGCACCGCGAACCCCGTGGGACGAAGCCCCTCGCCGCGCACACCTCAGGCCGTGTCGCGGTGCCACGCGACGCCCGGTTCCCGGCCCGCCCCGGACGGGCGGCACGGCGCGGTCACCGGGTGCCGGTGACCGTCAGCACGCGCTCGGCGCAGGGCGCTTCGCCCCCGCATCCGATCCCCGGATCTCCCTCCGTCACGACCTCCGGAACAGCTTGTTGCCCAGCCAGACGATCGGGTCGTAGCGGCGGTCGGCGACCCGTTCCTTCATCGGGATCAGGGCGTTGTCGGTGATCTTGATGTGCTCCGGGCAGACCTCCGTGCAGCACTTGGTGATGTTGCACAGCCCCAGCCCGTGCTCGGACTGCGCGGCGGGCACGCGGTCCGCCTCGTCCAGTGGGTGCATCTCCAGCTCCGCCACCCGCATCAGGAACCGGGGACCGGAGAAGGACGCCTTGTTCTCCTCGTGGTCGCGGATCACGTGGCACGTGTTCTGGCAGAGGAAGCACTCGATGCACTTGCGGAACTCCTGCGAGCGCTCCACGTCCACCTGGGACATGCGGTAGTCGCCCGGCGCGACGCCCTTCGGCGGGCTGAACGCCGGGATCTCGCGTGCCTTCGCGTAGTTGTACGACACGTCCGTCACGAGGTCGCGGATCACCGGGAACGTGCGCATCGGCGTCACGGTGACCGTCTCGTCCTCCGCGAACACCGACATCCGCGTCATGCACAGCAGGCGCGGCCTGCCGTTGACCTCCGCCGAGCACGAACCGCACTTGCCCGCCTTGCAGTTCCACCGCACGGCCAGGTCCGCCGCCTGCGTCGCCTGGAGGCGGTGGATCACGTCGAGGACGACCTCGCCCTCGTTGACCTCCACGGTGAAGTCCTCCAGCCCTCCCCCGTCCGCATCGCCGCGCCACACCCTGAAGCGCCCCTGGTACCCCATGTCAGCCCTCCAGCTCTTCGGCGGTCAGGTACTTCCGGAGTTCGGCGAACTCGAACAGCGCCAGCAGGTCCGCGCGGATCGGCGGCTGCGGCTCCTCGGCGACCTCGACCCCGTCGCCGGACAGCCGGCACACCAGCAGCTTCCGCCGCCAGCCCGCGTCCATGCCGGGGTGGTCGTCGCGGGTGTGGCCGCCGCGCGACTCCGTGCGCAGCAGGGCCGCCCGCGCCACGCACTCGCTGACCAGCAGCATGTTCCGCAGGTCGAGCGCCAGGTGCCAGCCGGGGTTGAACTGCCGGTGGCCCTCCACCGTCAACGACCGCGCGCGGCGCCCCAGGTCGGCCAAGCGCCGCAGCGCCTCCTCCATCTCCTCGGCGCGGCGGATGATGCCGACCAGGTCGTTCATCGCCTGCTGCAACTCCACGTGCAGCGTGTAGGGGTTCTCGCCGCCCTCGCCGGCGAACGGGGCCAGCGCGACGCGTTCCGCCTCGGCGACCGCCTCGGCCGAGCACACCGGGCGGTCGGCGAGACCGGTCACGTAGGCGGCGGCGCCCTCACCCGCGCGCCGGCCGAACACCAGCAGGTCGGACAGCGAGTTGCCGCCCAGGCGGTTCGAGCCGTGCATCCCGCCGGACACCTCGCCGGCCGCGAACAGGCCGGGCACCGACGAAGCGCCCGTGTCGGGGTCGACCTGCACGCCGCCCATCACGTAGTGGCACGTCGGCCCGACCTCCATCGGCTGCGCGGTGATGTCGACGTCGGCCAGCTCCTTGAACTGGTGGTGCATCGACGGCAGCCGGCGCTTGATCTCCTCCGCGGGCAGGCGCGTCGACACGTCCAGGAACACGCCGCCGTGCTCGGTGCCGCGCCCCGCCTTGACCTCCGAGTTGATCGCCCGCGCCACCTCGTCGCGCGGCAGCAGCTCGGGTGGTCGGCGGTTGTGGTCCGGGTCGGCGTACCAGCGGTCGGCCTCGCCCTCGTTGTCGGCGTACTTGTCCTTGAACACCTCGGGGATGTAGTCGAACATGAACCGCTTGCCGTCGGAGTTGCGCAGCACGCCGCCGTCGCCGCGCACCGACTCGGTGACCAGGATGCCCTTGACCGACGGCGGCCAGACCATGCCCGTCGGGTGGAACTGGACGAACTCCATGTTGATCAGCGACGCGCCCGCCCGCAGCGCGAGCGCGTGGCCGTCGCCGGTGTACTCCCAGGAGTTCGACGTCACCTTGAACGACTTGCCGATGCCCCCGGTGGCCAGCACCACCGCCGGCGCCTCGAACAAGACGAACCGGCCGGACTCGCGCCAGTAGCCGAACGCGCCGGCGATCCGCCCGCCGCGGCCCGCGCCGACACCCGCCGCGCCACCGTCCTGCACCAGGTCCGTGACGGTGAACTCCTGGAACACCCGCAACCGCGACTCGTAGTCGCCGGTCGCCGCGAAGTCCTCCTGCTGCAAGGAGACGACCTTCTGCTGCAACGACCGGATCAGCTCCAGCCCCGTGCGGTCGCCGACGTGCGCCAGGCGCGGGTACTCGTGGCCGCCGAAGTTGCGCTGGCTGATCCGCCCGTCCCCGGTCCGGTCAAACAGCGCGCCGTAGGTCTCCAGCTCCCACACCCGGTCGGGCGCCTCGCGGGCGTGCAGCTCGGCCATCCGCCAGTTGTTCAGGAACTTCCCGCCCCGCATCGTGTCGCGGAAGTGCACCTGCCAGTTGTCACCCGCGTTGACGTTGCCCATCGCCGCCGCGATGCCGCCCTCGGCCATCACCGTGTGCGCCTTGCCGAACAACGACTTGCACAGGACCGCCGTGCGCATCCCGTTCTCGCGCGCCTCGATCGCCGCGCGCAGGCCGGCCCCACCCGCGCCGATCACCAGCACGTCGAACGAATGCCGTTCCACCTCGGGCAAGACCAGCTCCTCAGTCGATGATCCGGAGGTCGGCGATCGTCCCGGAGGCGACCAGCGCGACGTAGAGGTCGGTGACGCAGACGAAGATCAGCGACGCCCACGCCAGCTGCATGTGGCGGGCGTTCAGCTTCGAGATCCACGTCCACACCCGGTACCGGACGGGGTGCCGGGAGAAGTGCTTCAGCCGCCCGCCCGCGATGTGCCGGCACGAGTGGCACGACAGCGTGTACGCGCCGAGCAGCGCCACGTTCACCAGCAGCACGAGGTTGCCCAGCCCGAGGCCGGCGCTCAGGGCGTAGAACGCGTCGAAGACGTTGATCAGCAGCAGGAGCGAGGCCGCGTAGAAGAAGTAGCGGTGCAGGTTCTGCGCGACCAGCGGGAAGCGCGTCTCACCGGTGTACTTGGCGTGCGGTTCGGCCACCGCGCACGCGGGCGGGGACAGCCACGCCGCCCGGTAGTACGCCTTGCGGTAGTAGTAGCAGGTCACCCGGAAGCCGAGCAGGAACGGGATGATCACCACCGGCGGCGTGAGGAAGCCCGGCAGCTCCGGCAGCGGGCGACCGAAGTGCGCCGCCGCGGGCAGGCACTCCTCGCTCAGGCAGGGCGAGTACATGGGCGTCAGGTAGCGGTACTCGTCCACCCAGTAGTAGTCGCCCATGAACGTGCGCACCGCCGCGTAGATCGAGATCAGCAGCAGTCCCGCGAACGTGACCAGGGGCGGGAGCCACCACCGGTCCGTGCGCAGCGTGCGCCGGGCGATCTGCGCCCTCATACCTCACCTCGGTTCCACATCGTCGTGGCGGGGACGGTCGGACAGGTCGGGACGGTCGATCGGGGCGGCCGGCGTCCGGCGGGGCGGCTCGGACGGGTCGGCTCGACCGGCCTGGTCGAACGGGTCGGACGGGTCGGACGGCCGCGGCAGGCGGGGCTGGGCCGGGATCGGGTCGGATCAGGTCGGGGTCGGGGTCGGGGTCGGGAAAACCGAAACCGGCCCCCGCGTGTCGAGTCGCGGGGGCCGGCCTGCGGTCGTTCAGGTGTGGCGGTAACCGCCGAGACCCTCGTCGTCGGCGTCGTGCCAGAGCTTGGGGTCGTAGGGCGTGTCGGGCACGACGACCACCTCGCGCTCCACCCTGGGCGCCTCACGGGGACGGGGCGTGCTGTCCAGCTCCATCAGCTCGATGGCGTCGATGTCCATCCGCTCGACGTCGTTGGCCAGGCGCTGCACGGCGGCGATGTCGCCGTACCGAGTGCGCAGGGAACCGACGCAGTGACGCAGCTGGCCGAGCGCTCGGCGCAGCTCCACGATCTCCGAGGACGTCATGGCAGCACCTCCGTTGGGAGTCCGTGTGCCGACTCTGCCCGCTCCGGGCGCTTGTGACAAGCACCACAAGGCGCCGCGTCGCGTCTCAACTCCTGAATCGTTTTTGTGAGGATCATGCGTCGTGACATAGTGTGGGTGCTGTCACGTCCGTCCGTGCGACGCCAGCGCTGTCGTCCCACCGGGCTCACCACAGCCCGTGATCCCCACCGGAGACAGCGAACCCATGAGCGTGCATCCCGTCGTCGCCGAGGTGACGGCCCGTATCGCCGCCCGCAGCGCCGCCAGCCGGTCCGCCTACCTCGAACGACTCGCCGCCGCCCACACCGAGGGCCCGGTCCGCCGGGACCTCGCGTGCAGCAACCTGGCCCACGGCTTCGCGGGCATCACAGGGGGTGACAAGGAGGCGCTGCGAGCGCTGCGTCGCCCGAACGTGGCGATCGTGTCGGCCTACAACGACATGCTGTCCGCCCACCAGCCGCTGGACCAGTACCCCGCGTGGATCAAGGACGCCGCCCGCGCGGTGGGCGGCGTGGCGCAGTTCGCCGGCGGGGTGCCCGCGATGTGCGACGGCATCACCCAGGGCCGCGCGGGCATGGAGCTGTCCCTGTTCAGCCGGGACGTGATCGCGATGGCCACCGGCATCGCGCTGTCGCACGACATGTTCGACTCCACGCTGCTGCTCGGCGTGTGCGACAAGATCGTGCCGGGGCTGCTGATCGGGGCGCTGGCGTTCGGGCACCTCCCCGCGATCCTCGTGCCCGCGGGCCCGATGAGCTCGGGCCTGCCGAACTCGGAGAAGTCGCGGGTGCGGCAGCTCTTCGCCGAGGGCAAGGCGACGCGGGAGAACCTCCTGGAAGCGGAAGCCGCCTCTTACCACAGCCCCGGAACCTGCACGTTCTACGGCACGGCCAACTCCAACCAGCTCGTGGTGGAGGTGATGGGCCTGCACCTGCCGGGCGCGAGCTTCGTCCCGCCCGGCACGAAGCTGCGCCGCGCGCTGACCGAGGAGGCCGCGCGCCGGGCCGTGGAGATCAGCCGGGGCGACGAGTACACCCCGATCGGGCACGTCGTGGACGAGAAGGCCGTGGTCAACGGCGTGATCGCGCTGCTCGCGACGGGCGGCTCGACCAACCACACGATGCACCTGGTGGCGATCGCGTCGGCCGCGGGCATCGAGCTGGGCTGGGACGACTTCGCCGACCTGTCGGCGGTGGTGCCGCTGCTGGCCCGCGTCTACCCCAACGGCAGCGCCGACATCAACCACTTCCAGGCCGCAGGCGGCGTGCAGTTCCTGGTCGGCACGCTGCTCGACGCCGGTCTGCTGCACGCCGACGTGCGCACCGTCGCCGGCGCGGGCCTGGACCGCTACCGGCGCGAACCGGTGCTCGTCGAGGGCGTGCTGACCTGGCGCGACGGCCCCGGCCGCTCGCTGGACACCGACGTGCTGCGGCCGGTGTCCGAGCCGTTCGCGGCCGACGGCGGGCTGCGGATGCTGTCCGGCAACCTGGGCCGCGCGGTGATCAAGGTCTCGGCGGTCGCCGCCGAGCACCGCGTCGTGGAGGCGCCGGCGCGCGTGTTCACCTCGCAGGAGGCGTTCAGCGCCGCGTTCCAGGCGGGTGAGCTGGAGCGGGACGTCGTGGTCGTGGTGCGGCAGCAGGGCCCGCAGGCCAACGGGATGCCCGAGCTGCACAAGCTGACGCCCGCGCTGGGCGTGCTGATGGACCGGGGCTTCCGGGTGGCGCTGGTCACCGACGGGCGGATGTCCGGCGCGTCGGGCAAGATCCCGGCCGCCATCCAGCTCACGCCCGAGGCGGCCGTGGGCGGTCCGCTGGCGCGGGTGCGCGACGGTGACGTGCTGCGGCTCGACGCCGAGAGCGGCACGCTGGAGGCGTTGGTGGACCCGGCGGAACTCGCCGCCCGCGATTTGGTGGACTTCCCGCCGGACGCGCAGGCGTGGACGGGCACCGGACGTGAGCTGTTCGCCGCGCTGCGCCGGTCGGTCGGACCCGCCGACCGGGGCGCGAGCGTCTTCGGCCCCATCGCGGCCTCGCACTTCGCGGGCCGCGCGAACCAGGAGGTAACCCGGTGACCACCAGCGCGGATCTGCTGGAGCTGTCCCCCGTCATCCCCGTCGTCGTGCTGGACGACGCCGCCCAGGCCGTGCCGCTGGCGCGGGCGCTGCTGCGCGGGGGCATCCGCGTCATCGAGCTGACCCTGCGCACGCCCGCCGCCCTGTCCTCGATCGAGCGGATCGCGGCCGAGGTGCCCGACATCGTGCTCGGCGCGGGCACCGTCACCGCGCCCGAGCACGCCGAGCAGGCCGCGCGGGCCGGGGCGTCGTTCCTGGTCACGCCGGGTACGACCGATCGGGTGCTGGACGCGGTGGAGGACACGGGGCTGCCGTTCCTGCCGGGCGCGGCGACCGTGTCGGAGGCGATGCGGCTGGCCGAGCGCGGCCTGACGGCGCTGAAGTTCTTCCCGGCCGAGGCCGCCGGTGGCGTGGACCACCTGAAGTCGGTCGGCGGCCCGCTGCCCGGCCTGCGCTTCTGCCCGACCGGCGGCATCACGGTGGACACCGCGCCGCGCTACCTGGCGCTGCCGAACGTGGGCTGCGTGGGCGGGTCGTGGCTGACGCCGAAGGACGCGCTGGCGGCCGGCGACTTCGACCGCATCGAGGCGCTGGCCAAGGCGGCGGCAGCGCTCTGACACCGCCCCGGACGGCGCGCGGCCGTCCGGGGTGCCCACCTCCTGGGGGTGCCCTCCCGCTCGACCGGGGAGGGCACCCCCGCCCGCTCACCGGCCGGTCGGCACCCGGCTCGGTCGCGCCTCCTGGGCGGTCGGCGACCGCGGCGGGTCGGTGCACCGTCGCCGCGGGTGATCGGTCGCCGAGCCGCCTCGGCCGGTATCCGCTGATCAGCGCGCCACCGGCTCGGTCCGGTCCGAACAGGACGGTCGCGTGCGATAGGTTGGCCGTCGCACTTGGGGAGGGGTGTCGAGGATGAACGCGCGTCGCACCACGCCGGTCACCGAACCGGCTTGGCAGGTCGGTCTCGTGTGGGTCGGTTTCCCGGTGCTGGGCGCGGCCGTGCTGTGGGGCGTGCAGGCCATCGCCGACTGGGTGGTGTCGCTGCCGTGGGCGCCGTTCCGCGGGCCGTTCCGGCTCGTCGCCTCCATCCCCGAGCCGCAGGCGACGTTGGGTTCGCTCGGCCTGGGTGTGCTGGTCGGCCTGGTGGTGGCGTTCCTCGCCGCGGCGGAGCGGCTGTCGGTCGAGGTGGCCGACGAGGCGGTGGTCCTGAAGCGGGGCGGCGACGAGCGCGCCCTCGACCGCACCCGGATCTCCGGGGTGTTCCTGGACGGCAAGAAGCTGGTGGTGCTCGGGCTGGGCACCGAGGAGCTGGCGCGGGAGAGCTCGGACCTCCCCACCGCCGAACTCGCGGACGCCTTCCAGCGCCACGGCTACCCGTGGCTGCCCGAGGACCCGTACCGCGACGAGTACCGCCGATGGGTGGAGGACATGCCGGGCGTGCCGCCCGCCGCCAACGCCTTGCTGCGGGCGCGGGCCAAGGCGTTGAAGAAGGGCGAGACCGAGGACGTGGCCCAGCTGCGCACCGAGCTGGCCCGGATCGGCGTGGTCGTGCGGGAGGAAGGCAAGCGCCAGTTCTGGCGGCTCAGCCAGCAGGGCGAGCAGGACTAGCTCCCGACCGGGGCGGCCACCCCCGGAACGCGACGGCCCGCCCCGCGACCCGACGGGATGCCGGCGTGCACGGCGCGGGTACCGGTGGCTAATCGGGCAGGTAGTCGTCCAGCGGGGATTCGATCTCCGCGGCGCGCAGCTCCTCGCGGACCACCCGGTAGGCCATGCCTTCGCCGTACCCCTTGCGCGCCAGCGCGCCCACCAGCCGGCGGATCTTCACCTGGTCGTCGAGCCCCGACATCGCCCGGAGCTTCTTGCGCACCAACTCCCGCGCCCGCTCCTGCTCGGCCTCGTCGTCCACGGCGGCGACCGCCTCCGCGGCCACCTCGTCGGCGACGCCCTTGCGCCGGAGTTCCCTGGCCAACGCCCGCCGACCCAGCCCCTGGTGCGTGTGCCGGGACCGGACCCAGACCTCGGCGAACGCGGCGTCGTCGATCAGCCCGGCGCGGTCGAACTTCCCGAGCACCAGTTCGGCGGTCTCCTCGCGGATGCCCTTGCGCAGCAGGGCTTCCTTGAGTTCCACCCGCGTGCGGGCACGAGCGGTGAGCAACGCGTAGCAGAGGTCGGTCGCCTTGCGCTGCTCCTTCGCCGGGTCGACCGGCTCGGCCGCCTCGACGGCCGGGTCGGCTTCCCCGCCGGCGCGGGAACCGGACCGACGACCGGACCCCCGACGGGCACCACCGCTCCCACCACCACGCCGACGCCGCTCCTCGCCCTCGGACGGCCGCGCGGACTCGAACGGATCAGCCGCCACCGGACCACCCCGGTGGCCCGCGCGGGCAACCGCTTCACCGGCAGCGCCCCGCCGCCGCCCCCACTCCTCGAACAGGTCACCAGCCGAGCCGTCGGCAACGCCCCGCCCTACCGGAACCGGACCGTCGACGTCGCCCGCCGAGCCACCCGCACCGCAATCGGTCGAGCCACCCGCCGAGCTGCTCGTCGAACCGCCCGTTGGACGACCGCCAGAGCCACCGCCCGGACCGTCCGCCGGTCCGCTCGCGGAACCGTCGGCCTGGCCGCTCACCGGCTCGACGGCGAGACCACCCGCCAGGTCGTCGGCAGAGCCGCCCACCGGGGCGTCGGCGAAGACCTCGGCGTGCGCGATCGGGACTGCCTCGCCCGACTCGGTCCTGCGCCGACCCCAGTCCTCGAACGGGTCGGCCGACGGACTGGCCCCGCCGCGCGCGGACCTGATCGGCACGGCCTCGCCCGTCGCGCTCCTGCGCCCGCCCCACGCCTCGAACGGATCGACCTCCGCCGACCCCGCTCCACCCCGGCCCGCTGCCACCGACCCGGAACCGTCGCCGTCCGCCACCCCGGCGGAGCCGCCTTCGCCCGGCACCACCCCGGAGCGCGCCACCGACCCGACACCCGCCACCGACCCGGTATCGGTCACCGACCCGGTGCCCACTACCGACCCGGTGTCCGCCACCGACTCGTCGCGGGTTCGCCCCGCCGACGCGGCGCGGGCCTCGGCCCCCGCCACCGACGTGGCGTGACCGTCACCCGGCACCGCCGGACCGGCCGGCGAGTCCACGACCTCGAACGGGTCGGCCGAGGGATCGCGGGGCGCCCCGCGACCACGGCCGCCTCGCCCCACCACGCTAGAAGTCGACCGGCGCGGGCGCGCTCTCGTCGGCGTCGAGGGTCGCCCCGATGCCGAGCTTGTCCTTGATCCGCTTCTCGATCTCGTTGGCCACGTCCGGGTTCTCGCGCAGGAACTTCCGCGCGTTCTCCTTGCCCTGGCCCAGCTGGTCGCCCTCGTAGGTGTACCAGGCGCCCGACTTGCGCAGGATGCCCTGGTCGACGCCCATGTCGATGAGCGAGCCCTCGCGGCTGATGCCCTGGCCGTACAGGATGTCGAACTCGGCCTGCTTGAACGGCGGGGCCACCTTGTTCTTCACGATCTTGACCCGCGTCCGGTTGCCGACCGGCTCGCCGCCGTCCTTCAGCGTCTCGATCCGCCGCACGTCCAAGCGCACCGACGCGTAGAACTTCAGCGCCTTGCCACCCGTCGTGGTCTCCGGCGAGCCGAACATCACGCCGATCTTCTCGCGCAGCTGGTTGATGAAGATCGCGGTGGTGCCGGACGAGTTCAGCGCACCCGTGATCTTCCGCAGCGCCTGGCTCATCAGCCGCGCCTGGAGACCCACGTGGTTGTCGCCCATCTCACCCTCGATCTCGGCGCGGGGCACCAGCGCGGCCACCGAGTCGATCACCAGGATGTCCAGCGCGCCGGAGCGGACCAGCATGTCCGCGATCTCCAGCGCCTGCTCGCCGGTGTCCGGCTGGGACACCAGCAGCGCGTCCGTGTCGACGCCCAGCTTCTTCGCGTACTCCGGGTCCAGCGCGTGCTCGGCGTCGATGAACGCCGCGATGCCGCCGTTGCGCTGGGCGTTGGCCACGGCGTGCAGCGCCACCGTCGTCTTACCGGACGACTCCGGGCCGTAGATCTCGACGACGCGGCCACGCGGCAGACCGCCGATGCCGAGCGCGACGTCGAGCGCGATCGCGCCGGTGGGGATCACCTCGATCGGGGCGCGGCCTTCCTCGCCGAGCCGCATGACCGAGCCCTTGCCGAACTGCTTGTCGATCTGGGCCAGGGCCAGTTCGAGGGCCTTGTCCCGGTCGGGTGCCTGTGGTGCCATCTGGAGTCCACCTCGGTGTGTGTCGGGTTCGCTGAGCGATGTCGGGGCCGACGTTACGGGCGGGGTACGACATTTCTCGGCGGGGACCGGGTCACCCGCGGGGTTTTGTCACCCGGTCGTGTCGGGGACTATAGCCGAACAGGTGTTCGACCACCGGTCGACGCGCCCGGTCACCGCCGGTGTTCGGGCACGTCGAACGCCTCGCAGACCGCGAGCCAGACCTCCTTGGGCGGCTGCCCCGCCTCCAGTGCCTGGTCGGGGGTCCGCCCGCCGAGGGCGGACAGCACGTGGTCCCTGGCCACCATCTCCGCCCTGACCTGGCCGAACTCGTTCGCCATCAGCTTGCGGAACACCGTGTTGCGCATCCGTCCCAGGCTAGCGCGCCGCGGCCCAGACCGGGCTGTCGACGTAGTGGTTGTCGTAGCGGTCCTGCGACGCGCGGATCTCCGCCGGGTCGGCCAGGCCGCGCTGCACGCGGTCCAGCAGGCGGTAGTAGTCGAACCGCCCCATGCCCGGCGTGAAGACGAACAGGACGTCGGCGTCCGCGCCCCGCGGCGCGCCGAACGCGTGCGGGACGCGGGGCGGCACCACGAGGAGGTCACCGCGTTCCAGCGTGACCACGTCCTGGTCGAGCAGCACCTGGAGTGTCCCGTCGAGCACGAAGAACAGCTCCGACGCGCGGGTGTGGAAGTGCGGCGGCGCGCCGTCCGCGCCGTCGAGGAACGTGGAGCGGTTGGCGGTCAGCCCGTCGAGGTCGGCGAGCAGGGTGACGACGGCGGCGGGGTCGGCGGTGAGCTTCTCGGGCTTCACGGCCTGGACGAGCAGCGCGTTTTCCATGGGTACGACGATCGTCCGGTCCGACCCGCCCGACAACGGCCGGTAACGCATCGAACGATAACCTCCGGGTTATGGAACGGCGGGACATCGAGATCTTCCTGACCCTGGCGGAGGAGTTGCACTTCAGCCGCACCGCCGAGCGCCTGCACGTCTCCCAGGCCCGCGTCAGCCAGACCGTCAAGCAGCTGGAGCGCCGCATCGGCGCGCCCCTGTTCGAGCGCACCAGCCGCCGCGTCGCCCTCACCCCCATCGGGCGGCGGCTGCGCGACGACGTGGCGCCGGCGTACCAGCGCATCCGGGAAGGCGTCGAACGCGCCATCGCCGCCGGTCGGGGTACGGGCCTGCTGCGCGTCGGGTTCGAGGCCCCGGCGGTGGCCGACCTCATCCCGGACGTCCTGGCCCGCTACCGGGCCCGTCACCCCGGCAGCGAGGTCCGCGTGCGCGAGGCCGCCCTCGCGGACCCGTTCGCGCTGCTCCGGGACGACGAGGTGGACGTGCTGGTCACGCTGTTCCCGGTGGCCGAGCCCGACCTGACGGCCGGTCCCGTCGTCTTCCGCGAGCCGATGGTGCTGGCCGTCGCCGACACCCACCCGTTCACCAGGCAGCGCCGCGTGACGCTGGAGGACCTGGCCCGTGACACGGTCTTCCGCGCCGCCTACTGGCGGGACACGACCCCGCTGGGGCGTCCCGTCGAGCGCGGGCGCGCCCTGACGACGTTCCAGGAACTCATGACGGTGATCGCCAACGGTGAGGGCGTGTGCCCGCTGGGCGCGCACGCGGCGGGCTACTTCGCCCGGCCGAGAGTCACCTTCCTGCCGCTGGAGGACGCCCCCGAGGTCGAATGGGGCCTCGTCTGGCGCACGGCGGGCGAAACCGGTCGGGTGCGCGAGTTCGCCGCCGCCGCGCGCTAGCCTCGAAGCATGGATGACCCAACAGGTCTGTCGTCGCCGCTCGGCCAGATCGTGATCATCGCCGGGCTGGTCGCGGCGATCGTGGTCGGCATCCGCGCCTGGTGGTACCACCACAAGCGCTGATCAGGACGTCCGCCGCGACACCGCGGGCAGCCGCGCCCCCTCCGGGTCAGGTGCCCGGCTGGACGGCGTTCTCGAAGAAGTCCGCGACCATGTCGGCCGTCAGGTCCCCGCCGCCGCTCTTGGTCACGATCCCCAGCAGCGGCCGTTCGTCGGCGGTGAACGCCAGCAGCCCGACTCCGCCGTCGGCCGCGGCCCGGTACCTGCCCTTGAGCCCGTTGCCCGCCCACTCCGCCTGCACCACGTCGGCCTTGAGCGACCGGACGACGGCCTCCGCGCCCTGCTGCGCGCCCGTGACCGTCTCGGTGAGGATGTACTGCACCGAGTAGTCGTCCTTGACCGAACAGCTCACCACGGTGCCCTTGATGGCGCTGATGCCCGACACGCCGGCCGAGCCGCCCGCCTTGCACGTGTGGCCCTCCGGGACCGCGCCCGCGAGCTGGCGCAGGCACTGCGTGAAGCCCTGGGCGTCCTTCTCGGTGTCGTTCTTGCAGTCCTGCGGGCTCGGCACGCCCGAGCCGCCGAGCGCGAGGACGCCGCCCACCACGGCCAGCACGAGCACCACGGCCGCGCCCGCCGCGATGAGGACGTTCTTGCCCGGCTTCTTCTTCTGCGGCTGCTTCGGCCTCGGCGTGACGCTCGGGAAGTTGAACTGCTGCGGCCCGGTCTGCGGGTAGTTCACCTGGTGCGGACCGCTGACCGCCGGGTTGCCCACCGGGTACGGGCCGCTCACGGCGGGGTTGTTCACCTGGTACGGACCGCTCACCGCCGGGTTGGTCACCGGGTACGGACCGCTCACCGCCGGGTTCGTCTGGTACCGGCCGCTCGTGGTGGGGTTCCGCACCGGGTTCGGCCCCGTCACGGGCTTGGTGATGACCGTCGCGGGCTCGTTGGAGACCTTCACCGGCTCCTTGGTGCGCGGCGTCACGCCGTCCTTGGGCACGTGGTGGGCACCCAGCGCCACCGCCGTCTCCGGCTGGTCCAGGCTCGTCGGCACCACCCGCACCTGCTCGGCGATCATGGTCGCCACCAGCGGGATCCGGCTCGACCCACCCACCAGGTAGATGCCCGCGAGCTGGTTGGGCGCGAGCCCGGTGGAGCGGATGGTGGAGGCCAGCAGCTCCACGCTGCGCAACATGCTCGGTCGGACCAGCGCCTCCAGGTCCGAGCGGTTGACCAGCACGTCCTCGAACGGCTCCGGCATCGGCACCTCGGTGTGCGCGTGCCGGGACAGCGACTCCTTGGCCGCGCGGACGTCCTCCTGGAGCGCGCGGCGGGCGCGGCGGTCGGCGGTCGACTCGGGGCGCAGCAGCCGCTGCCAGCTCGCCGGGTCGCGGTGCGACACCTGGCGGCCGACGTGCTCCAGCAGGGCCTGGTCGACGTCCAGGCCGCCGAGGTCCTGGAGACCGTCCTCGGCGAGCACCGTGAAGCCGTCCCTGGTCGCGCCGACGATCGCCACGTCGAACGTGCCCGCGCCCAGGTCGTACACGGCCAGCGCCTGGCCGACCGACAGCGAGGCGTAGTGGGACGCGGCGGCGACCGGTTCGGGCACCAGCACGACGTCGCCGGTCACGCCCGCGAGCCGGGCGGCGGACACCAGCACGTTGCGCCGGGTGCTGCCCCACTGGGCGGGGTGGGTGAGGCGGACCTCGTCCGGCGGTTCGCCGCCGAGCTGCCGGGTGGTCTCGTCCAGGACGCGGCGCAGCACGGCCGCCAGGGCGTCCGCGACCGGCACGACGTTGTCACCCAGCAGCAGCGCGCCGTCGTCCACGCGCCGCTTGGGGTTGGGCTCGAACCGGGACGGGTCGAGGCGGGCGCGGCGCTCGGCGTCGCGGCCGACGACCAGCGAGCCGTCCTCCTCGCAGTACACGGCGGAGGGCATGGTGGCGGACCCGTCCACCTCGACGACCCTGGGCGGCCTGCCGTGCGCGGCGAGCACCGCGACGGTGTTGGAAGTGCCCAGGTCAACGGACAGGACGCGCACGGCCACCCCTCAGGTTCGTGTGTGGAATCGCGCTGTGTTGGACTGCCTCGGCTCGGCCGCCTGAAGGTCACGGCCTCGCGGGCCCATGATCTCACCGACGTCTCCGGACACCCGACCCGGACACCCGCGAACAACACTTCACCCGCACACGACCGCCCCGCCCACGAGGCCACGCCGGGCTATCACACCCCACCCCGCGAGGCCACGCCGGGCTATCACACGCAGCCCCGCGAGGCCACGCCGGGCTGTCACACGCCGCCCCGCGAGGCCGCGTCGGGCTGTCGCGCCTCATTTCCCGTCGATCACGCTTTTCGATCGACGGGAAATCAGGCGCGACAGCCCGACAAAATGGCGGCCGAGCCGCCGCGACGAAGTCGCGGCCATCCAACACTGTCGTACCCCTGGTCCAGTATGGACGGCATGGATGCTCTGGCCGCCTTCTCGCCCGCCACCCGGCAGTGGTTCGCCGGGGCCTTCGCCGCGCCCACCGCGGCGCAGGCGGGCGCGTGGGAGGCCGCCGCGGCGGGTGAGCACGCGCTGGTGATCGCACCGACGGGTTCGGGCAAGACGCTGGCCGCGTTCCTCTGGGCGTTGGACCGGCTGGCGTCGACGCCACCGCCCGAGGAGCCACGGCAGCGCTGCCGGGTGCTGTACGTCTCACCGCTGAAGGCGCTGGCCGTGGACGTGGAGCGCAACCTCCGCGCGCCGCTGGCCGGCATCCGGCAGGCCGCGCACCGGCTGTCCCTCCCCGAGCCCGCGATCTCGGTCGGCATGCGCACCGGCGACACACCGGCGGAGGACCGGCGCGCGTTCGCCCGCCGTCCGCCGGACGTGCTGGTCACCACCCCGGAGTCGCTGTTCCTCATCCTCACGTCGTCGGCGCGCGAGTCGCTGCGCGGCGTGGAGACGGTGATCGTCGACGAGGTGCACGCCGTGGCGGGCGCCAAGCGGGGCGCGCACCTCGCGCTGTCACTCGAACGGCTGGATTCGCTGCTGGCGAGGCCCGCCCAGCGGATCGGCCTGTCCGCGACGGTCCGGCCGGTCGAGGAGGTGGCCGCGTTCCTGGCCGGCGGCCGGCCGGTGAAGGTGGTCCAGCCGGCGACCGCGAAGACGATCGAGGTGCGGGTCGAGGTCCCGGTCGAGGACATGTCCGCGCTCGGGGAGCCCACCGGCGAGGTGTCCGGGCCGGCGTCGGGCGCGGAGCAGCGGGCGTCGATCTGGCCGTCGGTCGAGCAGCGGGTGCTGGAGCTGGTCCGGCAGCACCGCTCCACGATCGTGTTCGCCAACTCGCGCCGGCTGGCGGAGCGGTTGACCGCCCGGCTCAACGAGCTGGCCGAGGAGGCGCTGGAGCTGGAGCGGTTCCCGGCCGAGGCGATCGGGCAGTCGGGGCTGACCACCCAGCGGTCGCCGACGATCGCCCGCGCGCACCACGGCTCGATGTCGCGCGAGCAGCGCACGGCGGTGGAGGAGGAGCTGAAGTCGGGGCGGCTGCCGTGCGTGGTGGCCACGTCGTCGCTGGAGCTGGGCATCGACATGGGCGCGGTCGACCTGGTGGTGCAGGTGGAGGCGCCGCCGACGGTGGCCTCCGGGCTGCAGCGCGTCGGCCGCGCCGGGCACCAGGTGGGCGCGGTGTCGCGCGGGGTGATGTTCCCGAAGTTCCGGGGCGACCTGGTGTCGTGCGCGGTGGTCGCCGAGCGGATGCGCGACGGCGCGATCGAGGCGGTGCGGTACCCGCGCAACCCGTTGGACGTGCTGGCGCAGCACGTGGTGGCGATGGTCGCGATGGAGCCGTGGACGGTGGAGGCGCTGGCGGGGCTGGTGCGGCGGGCCGCCCCGTTCGCGGCGCTGCCGGAGTCGGCGTTGCAGGCGGTGCTGGACATGCTCGCGGGCCGCTACCCGAGCGAGGAGTTCGGCGAGCTGCGGCCCCGCGTCACGTGGGACCGGGTCAACGGCGAGCTGCGCGGCCGGCCGGGGTCGCAGCGCCTGGCGGTCACCTCCGGCGGCACCATCCCGGACCGCGGCCTGTTCGCGGTCATGACACCGCCGTCGGAACGGGGTCCGGGCTCGCGGGTCGGTGAGCTGGACGAGGAGATGGTCTACGAGTCGCGCGTGGGCGACACGTTCCTGCTGGGCACCTCGTCGTGGCGGGTGGAGGACATCACGCACGACCGCGTGATCGTGGTGCCCGCGCCCGGCCGGCCCGCGCGGATGCCGTTCTGGAAGGGCGACGCGCCGGGGCGCCCGCTGGAGCTGGGGCGTGCGCTGGGCAGGTTCCTCCGCGAGGTGTCCTCGATGGACGAGGAGGGCGCGACGCGCCGGGCCGCCGACGCGGGGCTGGACGCGTGGGCGACCTCGAACCTGCTGGCGTACCTGGCCGAGCAGCGGGAGGCGACCCGGCACGTGCCCGACGACCGGACCGTGCTGGTGGAGCGGTTCCGCGACGAGCTGGGCGACTGGCGGCTGGTGGTGCACTCGCCGTTCGGGGCGCAGGTGAACGCCCCATGGGCGCTGGCGATCGCGGCCCGGCTGCGCGAGCGGCGCGGTGTCGAGGTGCAGGCGGCGCACTCCGACGACGGGATCGTGGTGCGGCTGCCGGACGCGGTCGACCTGGACGGCGCGCAGGTGGTGGCCAGCGCGGAGGACGTGCTGCTGGACCCGGAGGAGGTCGAGCAGGTCGTCGTCGCGGAGGTCGGCGGGTCGGCGCTGTTCGCGGCGCGGTTCCGGGAGTGCGCGGCGAGGTCCCTGCTGCTGCCCCGGCGCGACCCGAAGCGCCGCACCCCGCTGTGGCAGCAGCGGCAGCGGGCGGCGCAGCTGCTGTCCGTGGCGGCGAAGTACGAGAGCTTCCCGGTGGTCCTGGAGGCGATGCGGGAGGTCCTCCAGGACGTGTACGACGTGCCGGGCCTGCGCGAGTTGATGGCCGAGGTGCGCGCGCGGCGGGTGCGGGTGGTGGAGGTGGAGACGCCGGGTCCGTCGCCATTCGCGCGCAGCCTGCTGTTCGGGTACGTCGGGATGTTCCTCTACGAGGTGGACGCGCCGCTGGCCGAGCGGCGGGCGGCGGCGCTGTCGCTGGACTCGGCGCTGCTGGCGGAGCTGCTGGGCGCCGAGGCGATCCGGGAGCTGCTGGACCCGGAGGTGGTCGAGGAGGTCGAGCGCAGCCTCCAGCGGCTCGTCCCGGACCGGCACGCGCGGGACGCCGAGGGCGCGGCCGACCTGCTGCGGTTCCTGGGCGACCTGTCGGAGGCGGAGGCGCTGGAGCGCGGCATCCGGCCCGAGTGGCTGGCCGACCTCGTGGCGCAGCGGCGGGCGATCCGGGTGCGGATCGCGGGCGAGGAGCGGGTGCTCGCGATCGAGGACGCGGGCCGGGTGCGGGACGCGCTGGGCGTGGCGCTGCCGGTGGGCGTGCCGGAGGCGTTCACCGAGCCGGTGGCCGACCCGCTGGGCGACCTGCTGTCCCGCTACGCGCGGACGCACGGGCCGTTCCCGGCGGTCGAGGCGGCGGAGCGGTTCGGGTTGGGCGTCGCGGTGGTCACCGGCGTGCTGGAGCGCATGGCGGCCGCCGGCCGCCTGGTGCGCGGCGAGCTGCGGCCCGGCGGCACCCACACCGAGTACTGCGACGCCGAGGTGCTGCGGCGGCTGCGGCGGGCGTCGCTGGCCCGGTTGCGCGCCGAGGTCGAGCCGGTGGAACCGGCGGCGCTGGGCCGGTTCCTGCCGTCCTGGCACGGTGTCGGCCGCAGGCCGCGCGGCGCGCCGACGGTGGACGACGTGTACTCCGTGGTGGAGCAGCTGGCGGGCGCGCCGCTGCCGGCGAGCGCCGTGGAGTCGCTGGTGCTGCCCGCCCGGCTGCCGGGTTACCGCCCGGCGCTGCTGGACGAGCTGACCGCGTCCGGCGAGGTGACGTGGACCGGCTGCGGCTCGCTGGCGGGCGGCGACGGCTGGATCGCGCTGGCGCCCGCCGACGTGGCCGACCTGCTGCTGCCCGACCTGGTGCCGGAGGCGACGCCGGACTCCTCGCTGCACACGGCCGTGGTGGAGGCGTTGGGCGGCGGGGCGCTGTTCTTCCGGCAGGTGGTCGACCGGGTGTCGCTCCAGGGACCGACGACGGACGCCGAGGTCGTGGGCGCGCTGTGGGACCTGGTGTGGGCGGGTGTCGTCACGAACGACACGCTGTCGCCGTTGCGCGCGCTGGTCTCCGGCGGTGGCGCCGCGCACAAACCGCGCCGCACCGCGCCGCGCGGCCGGTACGCGCGGATGCGGACGGGCAGACCGGACCTGCCCAGCCGCACCGGCCCGCCGACCGCGGGCGGGCGCTGGTCGCTGGCGGTGGTGCCCGCGGCCGACCCGACGCGGCGGGCGCACGCGCGGGCGGAGGCGTTCCTGGAGCGGCACGGCGTGCTGACCAGGGGCGCGCTGGACACGGAGCGGGTGACCGGCGGGTTCAGCGGCGTCTACCGGGTGCTGCGGGCGATGGAGGAGTCCGGCCAGGTGGTGCGCGGCTACGTGGTCGAGGGGCTGGGCGCGGCGCAGTTCGCGGCGCGCGGTGCGGTCGACCGCCTGCGCGCCCTGTCCCGCCCGCCCGGCCAGGACCACGTCGGCGCGCCGGAGGCCGTGGTGCTGGCCGCCGCCGACCCGGCCCAGCCGTACGGGGCGGCGCTGCCGTGGCCCGACCCGGTCGGCGAGGGCAGGCACCGGCCGGGTCGGAAGTCCGGTGCGCTGACGGTGCTGGTCGACGGCGTGGCGGCGCTGTACGTGGAGCGCGGCGGGCGGTCGCTGCTGTCGTTCAGCGAGGAGGACGACGTGCTGCGCGCGGCCGCCCAGGCCCTGGGTCGCGCGGTGCGCGACGGCTGGCTCGGGCAGCTGGCGGTGCAGCGGGCGGACGGGGAGGTGGCGCTGGGCTCGCGACTGGCCGGCGTCCTCCAGGAGGCGGGATTCCGCGCCACGCCGAAGGGTTTGCGACTGCGGGCGTAGCGAGCGGCGGGATGTGCCGCTGGTGGCGTGGCGGGCGCGGGATTCGCCGCTACAGGTGTGGCGGGCGGCGCGACTTGCCCGAAGGCCCGGCGCGGTCCCGGCCGGCCGCGTCTCAGCGCGGGGTCAGCACGCAGAACTCGTTGCCCTCCGGGTCGGCCAGCACCACCCACGACACCGCGCTCTGGCCCACGTCCGCCCGCACCGCCCCCTGCGACTCCAAGCGCGCCACCTCGATCAGCAGGTCGCCGTCCGCGGGCGGCACGACGTCCAGGTGCACCCGGTTCTTCACCGCTTTCGCTCCGGTCACCCGCACGAACTCCAGCCAGAACGCCGACTCCTGCCGCAAGGACGCGCACTCCGCGTGCTCGCGCACCACCGGCAACCCCGTGGCGTGCGACCAGAACGCCGCCTGCGCCCGCGGGTCCAGGGCGTCGATCACCACCGCCGCCACCGGACCGACGTCGAGGTACTCGTCGCGGGGCTCCAGGACGCAGAACTCGTTGCCCTCCGGGTCCGCCAGCACCACCCACGGCATGGCGCCCTGGCCGATGTCGACCGGCCGCGCGCCCAGGTCCCGCGCCCGCGCGACCAGTGCCGCCTGGTGGTCCGCCGACGTCGACGCCAGGTCCAGGTGCACGCGGTTCTTGACCGTCTTCGGGTCGGGCACCGGCACGAACACCAGCTCGGTGCCGGGGCTCAGGGCCACGTCCACCTCGTCCGCGCTCTCGCCGGTGATCTCCCGCTCCAGCAGCGCCGACCAGAACCGCCCCAGCCGGGCCGGGTCGGCGGAATCCACGACCACGTCGTACAACCTCGTCGCCATGCCTCGAAGGTAACGTCTGCGCCCATGGCGCAACTGGTGCTCGGTCCGGTGCTGCGACACGTCGACGCCACGTCGGCCACCGTCTGGGTGGAGACCGACGCGTCCTGCGAGGTCACCGTCGCGGGCAACCGCGCCCCCACGTTCCAGGTCGGTGAGCAGCACTTCGCGCTGGTCGTCGTCGAAGGGCTCGAACCGGGCAGCACCACGCGCTACGACGTGCGGTTGGACGGCCGGGTCGTCTGGCCGGAGCCGGGCTCGTCGTTCCCGGCGCCGAGGATCCGCACCGGCCGGGTGACGCGGCTGGTGTTCGGGTCGTGCCGGGCCGCCAAGGCGGGCGGGCCCGACCAGCGGACGGCGGACAAGCTGGGCCCGGACGCGTTGGACGCGTTCGCGCTGCGGATGAAGGACTGGCCCGAGGAGCGGTGGCCGGACGCCCTGCTGCTGCTCGGGGACCAGGTCTACGCGGACGAGCCGACGCCCCGCGTCCGGGAGTGGCTGGCCCGCCGCAGACCGGAGCCGGCGGGCGAGGTGGTGTCGTTCCGCGAGTACGCCGAGCTGTACCACGAGTCGTGGGCGGACCCGGAGATCCGCTGGCTGATGTCCGTCCTGCCGACCTCGATGATCTTCGACGACCACGACATCCGGGACGACTGGAACACCTCGCGGGCCTGGCGCGCGCAGATGGCCGGGAAGCCGTGGTGGCGCGAGCGCATCCGCGCGGGGTTGGCGTCGTACTGGGTGTACCAGCACCTGGGCAACCTCTCGCCGGCGGAACTCGCGCGCGACGAGCTGTTCGCGGCGGTGCTGGCCGCCGGGCACGACGTGCAGCCGCTGCTGGAGGACTTCGCGGAGCAGGCCGACCGGGAGGTGGACGGCCGCAAGTCCACCCGGTGGAGCTACCGGCGCGACTTCGGGCGGGTGCGGTTGCTGGTCGTCGACACCCGCAGCGGGCGCATCCTGGACGGCCCGGAGCGGCTGATGGTCGGCGACGAGGAGTTCGACTGGATCGAGCGCAACGCCGAGGGCGACGTCGACCACCTGCTGATCGGGTCGTCGCTGCCGTGGCTGATGCCGCACGGCCTGAGCCACTTCCAGTCCATCAACGAGCGCGCCGCCGCGCGCCCCGGTCCGCGCGGCCGGCTGGCCGAGAAGGTGCGCCAGGCGGGCGACCTGGAGCACTGGCCCGCGTTCCGCGCGTCCTTCGAGCGCCTCTCGCGCCTCATCCACCGCATCGGCTCCGGCCCGACCGCGCCGGGCACCGTCTGCGTGCTGTCCGGGGACGTCCACCACAGCTACGCGGCCCGCGCCGAGTTCGCCGAGCCGACGCGCTCCGAGGTGCTGCAACTGGTCTGCTCACCGGTGCACAACGACCCGCCGTGGATCTTCCGCCCGGTGTTCCGCCTGTCCTGGTCCAGGCCGCTGGCCCGGCTGCTGCGCCGCTGGGCCGACCGGGCGGGCGTGCCGGCCGACCCCGTGGCGTGGACCAAGATCAGCGGTCCGCACTTCGGCAACTCGGTGGCGGTCCTGGAGATCGTCGGCCGCAAGGCCCGCTACCGACTGGAAACCGCCACCCCGGACGGCCTGGTCGGCAGCGCCGACCTCACGCTGTGAGGCCACGGGCGGGGTGAGGGCTTCCGAGGGCAGGGTGAGGGCCCCCCGATGACCAATCCTGCCAGGGGCCACCGACAGGACGGCCGCCGCGAGCTGAGAACGCCGGCGCGGCACCCCGCCTGGAACCGCCCCGCCAGGAGGCCGCCCGCCGAGGCGACGCCCGGAAGACCGCGGGAGCGGCCGACGGCGCCGGATGACGCCGCGGCGAACCGGGGATCACTTCGTCGCCAGGCGCAGCAACGCCCACAGCTGCGCGATCGCGTCGTGGTCGCCCGTCGTCTCCACCTCGCGGTCCGGGATGCGGCCCCACAACCACCGGTACACCCGGACGGGCGGCCCGCTGACGTCCGCGTCCGCCGACGCGGCCTCCTCCGGCGACGCCTCCCACGTCGTCGCGGGCTCCGGCCCGGTGCGGGTGATCCACACCCGGCCGCCGGTGCGGACCGCCACCGTCCCCTCGCGGGTGCCCCGCACGCCCAGCACGTCCAGGCGGTGGCCGAGCCACAGCGACAGGACCTCGTCCGCGCCGTCCTCGGCGATGTCGTCGGGCACCGGCCCCAGCGGCAGCCCGGCCGCCGCCTGCACGTCCATCCGGTGCACGGTCGACTCGTGCGCGAGCCGCCGCGCCCAGAAGCGGCACGTCCGCTCCGCCGGCCACCACGTCTCGCACGGGTCGTCCGGCTCGCGTTCGGACAGCGCGTCGACCAGCGGCTCGACGCCCTCCCGCAGGTAGTCGGACAGCGTCTGCCCCCGCGCCGGGTCCTGCTGCCACGCGACGGGCTGCCGCCCCTCGCGGAGCCAGGCCGTGACCATCCGGTACGTGCTGCCCACGTGCCGCGCGGTCTCGCCCAGGTTCAGGCCGGGGCACGCGGGCACCTGGCGCTCCGGGCGCTGCCCCTCCGCCGCCGACGCCAGCGACTCGGCCTCCGCCGCCACGGTCTCGATCAGCCGGCCGTAGTCGACCAGTCCCCTGCTCACCGTCCGCCCTCGCGCACGATCGCGTCGGCCAGCCCGATGAACTGCGCCGCTTGGCGCACCAGGTCGTCGGCGGCCCGTCGGTCCACGTGCCGGGTGACGCCCGCCCGCACCGCCGCGTCGACCGCCGAGCAGGACGCGAAGTACTCCGCCCACTCGCGCAGCCCGGGTGCCGGCACGGGCAGCAGCACCCACACCCCGGCCGGCTCGACCAGTCCCCGGCGGGGCCGACCGCGCGCCGCCAGGACGGCCGCCGCGGCGCACAGCGCGCCCAGGTAGGCGGTGGTGAACCGGTCGACGGGTTCGGCCGCGTGCTCCGCCTCCCGCACGCGGTCGCGCGCCCGGGCGAGCAGGTCGACGGCCGGTGGTGGGGGTGGTGGCACCCGTCGGGCGCTGGGGAAGTCGGTCGAAGTCGACATCGGCGGCCTCCTCGCGGCGTCGGGACAGCGACGACCGCCGCGGGGAGACGGCGGCACTTGGTGGTGGGGCGCTTCCCCCGCCCCACCACCAAGGCATAACTCGAACACGTGTTCGAGCACGGTCAGCGTAACCCGTCAACCCGGCACTCCTCAACCCGGCCGCACGTGGTCTCATGAACAGGTGAGCGCACTTGACCACCCCGGTATCCGCAAGGTGGCGGCGGCCCTGTCCGAATCGGGCCACCACGAGGCAGCGGACGGGATCCGCGTGCTGGCCGACGCCGTCCGCACCGCCGCCGAGGCCGCGTCGGCGGTGAACGTGCCGGTCGGGGCCATCGCGAACAGCCTCGTGTTCGCCGCCGTCCGGGACGGCGTGGCCACCCCGCTGCTGGTGCTCACCTCCGGCGCGCACCGGGCCGACACCGACCTGCTGGCCGAGCTCGCCGGCGCGGACCGGATCGACCGGGCCAAGCCGGACTTCGTGCGCGAGCACACCGGCCAGGTCATCGGCGGCGTCTCGCCGATCGGCCACCCCGCGCCGATCCCGACGTTCGTCGACGTCGACCTGGAGCGGTACGAGGTGGTGTGGGCCGCCGCCGGGCACCCGCACGCCGTGTTCCCGACGACCTACGCCGGCCTGGTCGCCCTGACCGGCGGCACACCGGCGAGGGTCGCCCGATGACCGCCGCGCCGTCGCAGCGGCTGGTCGAGCTGTCGGCCCGCGAGCTGAACTCCCGGCTCGGCGAGGCGCTGGACCTCTACGTCAGCGCGATGAACTACCCGCCCGGCACGGCCGAGCAGCGCGCGCCGATGTGGCTGGCGCACATGCTGCGGGACGGCTGGCGCTGCGTGGTGGCGCTGGGCGAGGAGGACGAGCTGGTCGGCATCGGCTACGGCTACCGGGGCTCGGTGGGCCAGTGGTGGCACGAGCAGGTGCGGCACGGCCTGACCCTGGTCGCCGGGCCGCAGGCGGTCGAGGAGTGGATGCACGACTACTTCGAGCTGACCGAGCTGCACGTGCTGCCGCGCGCGCAGAGCCGGGGCATCGGCGAAGGTCTGCTGCGCAGCCTGCTGGGCGGGGTGACGACGTCGCACGTGCTGCTGTCCACCCCGGAGGGGCCGAGCAAGGCGTGGCGGCTGTACCGGCGGCTGGGCTTCACCGACGTGCTGCGGCACTACCAGTTCACCGGCGACCCGCGCCCGTTCGCGGTGCTGGGCCGCGCCCTGCCGCTGGACTGACCGGGAACCCGCCGCCGTAGGGGGCGCCGGGCGGTCGTCGCGCGACGACCGCCCCCGACCCGCTCGGCGGAACCGGTCCGGCTAGAACGGCGACACGAACCCCGAGACCTTGAGGCCCGCGCCCGCGTTCAGGTCCGACAGCTTGCGCCACTTCGTGTAGACGACCCGGTCGCTCACGTTGCCCTCCACGGTCCGCACGTGGGTGGCCTTCCGGCCGGTGCGGTCGTAGTTGACCTCCACCACGACGCCGACGTGCGCGACCATCGACGGGTAGTTGCCGTAGACGATGGCGTCGCCCATCTCCACGTCCCGCTCCGCCAGCGGCTTCCAGCGGCCGTTGGCCTGGCCCCACTTCTGCCAGTAGGTCGCCCAGTGCCCCTGGTCGACGGCGGGCGCGCCGGGCGCGGCCTGCATCGACGGCCGCTGCGGCACACCGGCCTTCGTCCACGCCCAGTTCACGAACACCCCGCACCACTCCACGGGGCGCCGCACGGCCGGATCGATGTCCTGGTACCGCCGCGGATAGCCGTTGGGACCGTCCTCCCGCGCCCCGACCTGGCTGAACGCGTGGTCCACGATCTCCTGCCGCACCCGCCACTCGGCCGGGTCGGCGATGTCGTCCTGCGCCCACGCCGGAGCGGCGCACAACAGCAGCGCACCCACCGCCGCGACCACCGACGCGGACCGCCCGAGACGTCTGGCCATGCGTCCCCCTCCCCTGAAGTGCCCGCAGCATATGCAACAGCGGCCCCGGTGACGACGCCGTAAAGGGCGGTCACCGGGGCCGTGGGCGCACGGTCGCGCCGTTCAGAGCCGCGCGAGGCGCTCCCGCAGCGTGTCCAGGCCCATCGCGCCCATCTCCAGCGCGTCCTTGTGGAACGCCTTGAGGTCGAACGCGTCGCCGTGCCGGGCCTTGGCGTCGTCGCGCGCCGCCAGCCACAGCCGCTCGCCGAGCTTGTACGACGGCGCCTGGCCGGGCCAGCCCAGGTAGCGGTCGATCTCGTCGCGCACGTGCGCCGGGTCGGTGATGGTCCGGGTGAGCATGAACTCCAGGCCCAGCTCCGGCGTCCAGCGCTCGCCCTCGTGGAAACCGGTGCCGCGCGGGATCTCCAGCTCCAGGTGCATGCCGATGTCGATGATCACGCGGGCCGCGCGGAACAGGTGCGCGTCGAGCATCCCGAGCAGGTCGCCGTCGTCCTCCAGGTAGCCCAGCTCGCGCATCAGCCGCTCGGCGTACAGGGCCCAGCCCTCGCCGTGCCCGGACACCCAGCACATCAGCCGCTGGAAGTTGTTCAGCTTCTCCGCCTGGTAGACGGCGGTGGCGACCTGGAGGTGGTGGCCGGGCACGCCCTCGTGGTAGACGGTCGTGACCTCGCGCCAGGTGGAGAACTCGGTCTTGTCCGCGGGCACCGACCACCACATGCGGCCGGGGCGCGAGAAGTCCGGGGTGGGACCGGTGTAGTACGCGCCGACGCCGCCGCCGGGCGGCGCGATGCGGCACTCCAGCCGCATCAGCTCGTCGGGCAGCTCGAAGTGCACGCCGCGGACGTCGTGGAGGGCCTTGTCCGAGAGCTGCTGCATCCACGCCTGGAGCCCGGCCTGGCCCTGCACCAGGTAGCGCGGGTCGGCGTCGAGCACGGCGGCGGCCTCGGCGAGGGTGCCGCCCGAGCCGCCGAGCACCCGGTTCGCCACCTGCTTCATCTCGGTCTCGATCCGGGTGAACTCGGCCCAGCCCCACTCGTACGCCTCGGCCAGGTCCAGCCGGGCGCCGGTGAAGTGGCGCGACCACAGCCGGTAGACGTCCTCGCCGACCGCGTCCTTCTTCGGCGCCTTCGGCGCGAGGTCCTCGCGCAGGAAGGTGGCCAGGTCGGCGTACGCCTCGGCGGCGGCCTTCGCGCCCGCCGCCAGGTCGGTGCGCAGCGCGGCGTCCGCGGGCGCGCCCTCGACCAGCGTCGCGAAGTAGGACTTGCCGCCGGACCGGCCGGACCAGGTGTCGCACTGCTCGGCGACCCGGATCACCTGCCGCAGCGCGGCGACCTGGCCGCGGTCGGCGGAGTGGGCGAGGCCCGCGCGCAGGTTCGCCACCGCCTCGGGCATGGCCGTGAGCCGCTTGGCGATGGTCGCCCAGTCCTCGGCGGTCGCCGTCGGCATCAGGTCGAACGCCTCCCGCAGGCTCTGCACGGGGCTCGCGATGACGTTCAGCGCGCCGTCCCACAGGCCCGCCTCGTGGATCTCGACGTCGAGCCCGACGCGCTCCAGGAACACCGACTTGGCGGCGGCCTCGGACTCGTCGGCGGGTTCGGCGGCGGTGATGTCCGCGAGGGCGCGGGCGGCCAGCTCGGCGCGGGCGCGGTGGCCGTCGGGCGAGTAGTCGGTCAGCCGGTCGTCGTGGCCGGGAACGCCGATGAAGGTCGCGATCAACGGGTCGGCCGCCGCGTAGTCGGCTACGAACTGGTTGCTGATGCCGTGCACGCCGGCCGAAGAGGTTGACATGCGCCGCACGTTACCTCCGGGTCACGTCCCTCCAACAGGTATTTAGCCAGGCTCACGACCGCGTTCGAGCGGTCAACTTTTGACCCGGCCGGCAGGATGGCCAGGTGCCCAGGGCCTCCGCGCTCCTCCTGCCGGTGTTCCTCCTCGCGGCCTTCGCGCTGACGGGGTGCGTCCGACTGCACGCCGCGATGGCGGTGGGGCCGGACGACCGCGTGTCCGGCGAGGTCGTCGCCGCCACACCGGAGACCGACGACAACGACGCCGGACCCCAGCTCAAGGTGCCCGACGACCTGGCGGACCGGGTCACCACCCAGCCGTACCGGGCGGACAAGTACGCCGGCACGCAGGTGTTCTTCAACGGCCTGACCTTCGACGAGGTCCGCGCGCTGTCGATCGCCACCAGCGCCTCGTCCAGCCGCTACCAGCTCGGCTTCCGCCGGTCCGGCGACCTGGTGACGCTGAACGGCTCGGTCGACCTGACCCAGGTGCCGCCCGAGCGCGCCGACATCCAGGTCAAGATCAGTTTTCCGGGCGAGGTCGTCGACACGAACGGGCGGGAGGAGGACGGCGCGACCATCGCGTGGTCGCCGAAACCCGGCGAGGCGACCATGCTCAGCGCCACCATCAGGTACGCGGGGGAGAACTCGCCCTCGTACTTCGCGTGGACGATGCTGGTCGCCGGCCTGACCGGCGGCGCGGCGCTGATCGTCGTGGTGCTGGCGGTCGTGGCGCGCCGCCGGAGCCAGCTGGCCTGAGGCCGGGCCGGTGGTGACGGGGGTCGCACGCGACGCCGTCACGTCCGGGCGCGCCGCCTCGTCCCCCTGGCATGAGGATGAATCTCGCCAAGGTCGCACCCGAGGTCTACCAACCGCTGCTCCAGCTGGAGTCCTACGCCCAGCAGCACGTCGATCCCGCGCTCGCCCACCTGATCAAGGTCCGGGCGTCGATCCTCAACGGGTGCGCGTACTGCGTCGACATCCACACGGCCGAGTCGATCAAGGCCGGTGAGCACGTGCAGCGGCTGTTCGCGCTGTCGGTGTGGCGCGAGTCGAAGTTCTTCACCGACACCGAACGGGTGGTGCTGGAGTTCACCGACGCCGTGACACGGCTCGGCGAGCACGGCGTGCCGGACGAGGTGTGGGAGAAGGTGGCGGCGACGTTCGAGGAGCAGCAGGTCGCCGGGCTGCTCGCGCAGATCATCTCGATCAACGCCTTCAACCGCATCGGCGTCACGATGGACTCGGCGACCCAGAGCCGGCTGCGCTGAACCCACCGCGCTGAACGGCCGCGCCGAACCGACCGCGCCGCCGCCGGTCGCGAGGGGCGAGGCCGTCGCGGACGGCCTCGTCGCCCCGCGCGGTGGTGTCAGGCGGGGTGGCGTCAGGCGCGGGCGGGCACCAGCCCGAGCCGCCCGACCACCTCGCGGGTCGCCTTGGAGCGGTTGAACGTGTAGAAGTGCAGCCCCGGCACGCCCTCCGCGAGCAGCCGCTCCCCCGTCTCGGTCACCAGGTCGATCCCGGCCTTCCGGAACGACGCCGCGTCGTCCAGGTGCGGTTCCAGCCGCCGGGCCACCTCCGGCGGCACCGGCGCGCCGGACAGCTCCACGGTCTTGGCCAGGGTGCGCGGCGTGGTCAGCGGCATCAGGCCGGGCAGCAGGACGGTGTCGCAGCCCGCGGCGGCGACGCGGTCGCGCATCCGCAGGAAGTCGTCCGGGCGGAAGAACAGCTGCGCGATCGCGAAGTCCGCGCCGGCGCGCAGCTTGGCCACCAGGTACCGGGTGTCGGTGTCCAGGTCCGCCGACCGGGGGTGCCCGTACGGGAACGCCGCCACGCCCACGCAGAAGTCGCCCAGCTCGCGGCACAGCCGCACGAGTTCCTCGGCGTAGGTCAGGCCCTCCGGGTGGCGCACCCAGTCGCCGTTGGGGTCGCCGGGAGGGTCGCCCCGCACCGCGAGGATGTTGCGCACGCCGACCGCCGCGTACCAGCCGATCACGTTGCGCAGCTCCGCCACCGAGTGCTCCACGGCGGTCAGGTGCGCCATCGGCACCAGGGTCGTCTCCTGGACGACGCGGCCGGTGGTGCGGATGGTGCGGTCGCGGGAGGAGCCGCCCGCGCCGTAGGTGATCGACACGAACGCCGGGTCGAGCGCTTCCAGCTCGCGGATCGCGCGCCACAGGACCAGCTCGTCGGCGGCGTCGCGCGGGGGGAAGAACTCCACGGAGAACACGGGGTTCCCCCCGGTCAGGCGTTCGACGACGGTCGTCATGCCACCAGCGTAGTGCCCGTGCCGGCCAGTGGGAGGGTCGGTTCACTGGATGGGACCAGCCCCCCGGTTGGGCGGGCGGGCGGGCCAGAGGTGACCATAGACGGGTGCCGCCCCACCCGTTGGACCTTGACCTGCCCAAGCACGTCGACGCAGCGCTCGCAGGCTACCTCGCCGACCGCCGCGACCTGGGTGCGCGCATGGAGGAGAACTTCGGGGGCGCCGTGGACGCCCTCGCCGACTTCGTCCTGGGCGGCGGCAAGCGGATTCGACCCACTTTCGCCTGGTGGGGCTGGCGCGCGGCGGGCGGCGACCCGGACAGCCCGCTCGCGGAGGCCGTGCTCACCGCGGTCAGCTCGCTGGAGCTGATCCAGGCGTGCGCGCTGATCCACGACGACCTGATGGACGCTTCGGAAACCCGCCGCGGGCGACCCACCGTGCACGTCCGGTTCGCGCGGCGGCACCGCGCCCACGACTGGCTCGGCGAGCCAGAGCGGTTCGGCCTCGCCGCCGCGGTGCTCATCGGCGACGTGGCGCTGGCCTGGGCCGACGACATGCTGTTCGCCGCCGGCCTGCCGAACGACGCGCTGCGGCGGCTGAGCCTGCCGTGGCGGGACATGCGCACCGAGATGCTCGCCGGCCAGTACCTCGACGTGCTCACCCAGGCCCGCGGCGACGCCTCGCCGGACGCCGCGCTGCGCATCGACCGGCTCAAGACCGCCGCGTACACCGTGGAGCGCCCGCTGCACATGGGCGCGGCGATCGGCGGCGGGTCGCCGGAGCTGGTCGAGGGGCTGCGGTCGTTCGGCACCGACATCGGGGTGGCGTTCCAGCTGCGGGACGACCTGCTCGGCGTGTTCGGCGACCCGGCGGTGACCGGCAAGCCCGCGGGCGACGACCTGCGCGAGGGCAAGCGGACGCTGCTGGTCGCGCTGGGCATGCGGTTCGGCGCGGACGAGCTGCACGACGCGCTCGGCAGGCCCGACCTGGACGTGGCCGCGGTGGACGTGGTGCGGTCCAGGCTGGTCGAGGTCGGCGCGGTGGCCGCGGTGGAGGAGCGCATCGCGGCGCTCACCGAGTCCGCGCTGGCGGCGCTGGACAAGGCGCCGGTCACCGAGCCCGCCGCCGCCGAACGCCTCGCCGAACTCGCGATCAGCGCCACGAAACGGACCTACTGAAATGCGCACGGTCACCGGACGCACGGACCACGTCGTCGTGGTGGGCGCGGGCCTGGCCGGCCTGTCCGCCGCGCTGCACCTGCTCGGCGCGGGCCGCCGGGTCACCCTGCTGGAGCGCGACGACGTGCCGGGTGGGCGCGCGGGCCGCCTGGACCTCGGCGGCTACCGGTTCGACACCGGGCCGACCGTGCTGACCATGCCCGACCTGGTCGAGGACGCGCTGGCCGCGGTCGGCGAGAACCTGTCCGACCGGCTCGACCTGATGCCCGTGGAGCCCGCCTACCGGGCCCGGTTCGCCGACGGCGGCGTGCTCGACGTGCACGCGGACGCCGACGCGATGGAGGCCGAGGTGCGGCGGTTCGCGGGACCGGCCGAGGCCGCCGGGTACCGCGCGCTGCGGACGTGGCTGACGGACCTGTACCGAACCGAGAAGGACGCGTTCATCGGGGCGAACTTCGACTCGCCGCTGAGCCTGCTCACGCCGCACCTGGCGCGGTTGGCGGCGTTGCGCGGCTTCTCGCGGCTGGGGCCGTCGGTGGCGCGGTTCCTGAAGGACGAGCGGCTGCAACGCGTGTTCTCGTTCCAGGCGCTTTATGCGGGTGTCCCGCCGCGCAAGGCGCTCGCCGCGTACGCCGTGATCGCGTACATGGACACCGTCGCGGGCGTCTACTACCCGCGTGGCGGGATGCGCGCCCTGCCCGACGCGTTGGCCGCGGCGGCCGGCGACGCGGGCGCCGACCTGCGCTACGGCACCAAGGTGGCGTGGCTGGAGCGGATCGGCGGCCGGGTCACGGCCGTGCGGACGGCGCAGGGCGAGCGCATCCCCTGCGACGCCGTGGTGCTCACGCCGGACCTGCCGATGTCGTACCGCCTGCTGGGGCACCGCCCGCGCCGGCCCGTGCCGATCAAGTGGTCGCCGTCGGCGGTCGTGCTGCACGCCGGGGTCGACCGGACGTGGCCGGAGCTGGCCCACCACACCCTGCTGTTCGGCGGGGCGTGGGAGCGGACGTTCGACGAGCTGACCCGCCGGGGCACGCTGATGAGCGACCCGTCGCTGCTGGTCACCAGCCCGCCGGGCGGGGGGATGTTCGTGCTGGCCCCGGTGCCGAACCTGCGGGTGGGCCCGATCGACTGGCCACGCGTCGGCCCGGCCTACCGCGACGAGCTGGTGCGGGTGCTGGAGCAGCGCGGCCTGACCGGGTTCGGCGCCTCGATCGAGGTCGAGTCGCTGGTCACGCCGAAGGACTGGGCGGGCCTCGGGCTGGCCGCGGGCACCCCGTTCTCCGCCGCGCACACGATCGCCCAGACCGGTCCGTTCCGGCCGCGCAACCTGGTGTTGGACAACGCGGTGCTGGCCGGGTGCGGCACGACGCCGGGCGTGGGCGTGCCGCCGGTGCTGATCTCGGGGAAGCTGGCGGCGCAGCGGATCACCGGGCCGGTCGGCGCGCGGCGGCGGCCGGCGGTGAGACCGCGCGTGGGCAGCACGCGCTGACCGGCGTCCCGGTGCGGGCCGTGTGGCCGGCGCGACGTGCCGGCGGGCACCCGCGTTGTGCGACGATGTCGTGGCGATGGCCGCGACTCCCCTGCACCCCGGTTCGAGCGCCGCACCCGTCGGATCCGGGCGACCCGGTCCGCCGCGGCCCGGCGGGCACACGTGACCCCGTTGGCCGCGGCCTACGCCCGGTGCCGCGAGCTGAACGCCCGGCACGGCCGCACGTTCTTCCTCGCCACCCGCCTCCTGCCGCCCGCGCAGCGACCCGCCGTGCACGCCCTGTACGGGTTCGCGCGGTGGGCGGACGAGATCGTCGACAGCGGCACGTCCCACGACCCGGCGCGCGAGCTGGCCGCGCTGGAGCGGCAGCTCGGCGACGAGCTGGCGGGACGCCCCACCGGGCACCCGGTGCTCGCGGCGCTCGCCGACACCGCGCGACGGCACCGGATCGACCCGGTGCTGTTCACCGACTTCCTGGCGTCCATGCGGATGGACCTGGACGTGACGGAGTACGCGTCATTCACGGAACTCGACCGGTACATCCACGGGTCGGCGGCCGTCATCGGGCTGCAACTGCTGCCCGTGTTCGGCACCGTCGCGCCGCAGCGGCACGCCGAGCCGGCCGCAGCGGCGATGGGGCGCGCGTTCCAGCTCACGAACTTCCTGCGCGACGTGGGCGAGGACCTGGACCGCGGCCGGGTCTACCTGCCGCAGGACGTCCTGCGCGCCTACGACGTGGACCGGGGCCTGCTGGCGTGGTCGCGGCGCACCGGGAAGCCGGACCAGCGGGTTCGCCGGGCGATGGCGCACCTCGCGGCGGTGACCTTCGCGGTGTACCGGGAGGCGGAGGAGGGCATCCGGCTGCTCCAGCCCGTCGCCCGACCGTGCGTGCGCACGGCGCTCACGCTGTACCGCGACATCCTGCACGGGATCGCGTCCGTCGACTACCACGTGCTGGACAAGCGCGTGGTGGTGCCGAACGCGCGACGGCTCGCGGTGGCGCTGCCGGGCCTGGTGGCCGCGCGGGCGGCCCGTGCCACGTCCGGGCGGCTGGTCTGGCACCGCCCGGACGCGACCGGTCGGATCTAGAAGCCCATCGCCTGTGCGCGCCGCTTCACCTCGCGGCCCCGGTCGCCCCGCAGCGCCTCGATGGGCGTGCCGGGCAGCGTCTCGTCCTCGGTGAACAGCCACCGGAGGATCTCATCGGTCGAGTAGCCGGAGTCGCGCAGCACCGTGATGGTGCCGGGCAGCCCCTTCACCACGCCTCCGGCGGCGAGGAACTGGGCGGGGACGACGAGGACACCGTTCCGGCGCTCCGCGAGGAGTTGACCGTCGCGCAGCAACTGGTGGACACGGTTGACCGGCAGGTCGAGGCGCTCGGCGACCTCGGCGAGGTCCAGGACCTCCAGGTCGGGAGCCAGCACATCCGCAGCGGCAGGAATCGCACTCACGTGCGCCACGATGCCACAACGCCGGGAGCAACGCCCTGCGCCAACCGGGTGGTGGCGGTACACCCGAAGGTCGACTGCCGGACACCCCCTGTTTCATGGGACTTTGACACGGACCCCACGCGCGCCCCGGCATGCCCCGGCGCACGGCACCGGTCAACCTGACCCCACCGTACGATCCACGGCTGTGGAAAGGTCGGCGACGAACGTGATCGGCGGGCTGCTCGAACACCGCTATCGAGTGGGCGCCCTGGTGGCACGAGGTGGCATGTCCACCGTGTACCGGGGTGTCGACACGCGGCTGGACCGGCCCGTGGCGATCAAGGTCATGGACCCCCGGTTCTCGTCCGACCCGCAGTTCGTGGCCCGGTTCGAGCGCGAGGCCCGCGCGGCGGCCGGCCTGCACCACCCCGGCGTCGTCGCGGTGCACGACCAGGGCGTCGACGAGGACCGCGTCTACCTGGTGATGGAACTGGTCGAGGGCGGCACCCTGCGCGACCTGCTGACCGCGCGGGGCACGCTGGACGTCCCGCTGGCGCTGACCGTGCTGGAGCGGGTCCTGTCGCCGCTGGCCGCCGCGCACCGCGCCGGGCTCGTGCACCGGGACGTGAAGCCGGAGAACGTGCTGATCGGCCGCGGCGGCGCGGTGAAGGTCGCCGACTTCGGGCTGGTCCGGGCGGTGGCGACGCCGGGGATCACCAGCGACACCACGATCCTGGGCACGGTCGCGTACCTGTCGCCCGAACAGGTCGCCAACGGCACGGCCGACGCGCGCAGCGACGTGTACTCGGCCGGTGTGCTGCTGTACGAGATGCTGACCGGCGCGCCGCCTTACGTCGGCGAGACGGCCATCTCCGTGGCCTACCGGCACGTGAACGAGGACGTGCCCGCGGTGACCGGTGTGCCCGCCGAGGTGGCCGAGCTGGTGCGCCGGTCGACGCGGCGGGAGCCGTTCCTGCGGCCGGCGGACGCCGAGGCGTTCCTGTCCGAGGTGGAGACGGTGCGGGCCCGGCTCGGGATCGCGTCCGCGGACGTGCCTGCCGTCGACGCCGCGCCGGGCGCCCCGGAGGTGCCGGCGTTCTCGCAGGCCGCGGCGGGGTCGGCGGCCGTGGACCCGAAGACCGAGCGCGTGCTGCCCGTGAGCGTGGGCGCCGTCGCGCACCCCGAGGCGACGGTGCCGGTGCACAGGCCCGCCTCCGTCGGCCCCCGGGGCACCCGCGCGCTGCCACGCGGGTTGCCCGTCGCGGAGGCGGCCCACGGCGATCCCCGGACGGAGGTCGCGGCCCGTTCCGGCCCGGCGCGCCCCAGACCCGCGCGGCCCAGGCGGCCGCCGAAGAAGAAGACGCCCGAGCAGCTCTACGAGGAGATGCGGGCGCGCAGCAAGAAGCAGCTCATCACGTGGCTCAGCGTCGTGTTGGTCGCCGCGGTCCTCATCGGCCTGACCAGTTGGTGGCTGACGATCGGCCGGGTCGCCACCGTGCCCGACGTCATCGGCAAGGAGGAGGACGTCGCGGTCGCCGTCATCGAGGGGGCCTCCCTGACCTCGGCGGTGACCACGGAGAACAGCGACAGCGTGCCCAGGGGGCAGGTGCTGCGCACCGACCCGGCCGCCGGGATCGAGACCACCAAGGGCGACCTGGTGCGGGTGGTCGTGTCGCGCGGCAAGCCCGTCGTGCCGCAGGTGCAGCCCGGCTCCGACGCGTCGGCGGCCGAACGGGAACTCACCTCCGTCGGGTTGCGGTCGCGGCTCGACGCGGGGGCGGACGTGTTCGACGACCGGGTGCCCAAGGGCAAGGTGGTGACGCTCAAGCCCGCGCCCGGCACGGCCGTGGACATCGGGAGCACGGTGGTCGTCGTGCTCAGCAAGGGCGTCGAGCCCAAGCCGGTGCCGAACGTGAAGGGCAAGACGAAGGACGAGGCGTTCGCGGAGCTGTCGGCGGCGGGGTTCGAGCCGGTCGAGGGTCCGGAGGAGCCGTCGGGCGAGGTCGACGGCGGCCGGGTGGTCCGCACCAACCCGGCGGCGGGCACGGCGCTCGGGACCGACAAGCGGGTCACCGTGATCATCGCGGCGGATCGCGGGGTGACCGTGCCGCACGTGGAGGGCAAGCGGGTCAGGGAGGCGAAGGAGACCCTGGAGAAGGCCGGTCTGGAGGTGGACGTCCAGCTCCACGGGCGCGACCGGGCGAGGGTCATCAATCAGTCGATCAGGGCAGGTGAGCGGGTGCCGAAGGGCACGAAGATCACCATCATCGCCGTCTGGACCCCCTGATCGGGGGTCCTTCCGACACGATCGTGTCCAGCCCTCGTTTCGAACGCATGTTCGGGCTAGCGTGGCGGCATGGATACGATCACCGCTCCCGTGCCGGCCACGTCCTCCCTGGTCCTGCCCGCCGTCCGCCCCCGGTCCGCCTCCTGCTTTCCGGCCGCGTGCCGTGGTCCGGCGGCGCTCCGCCGGCAGGCCGTGTCCCGCCTTCGGGTCACGTGCCACCGGTGCGAGCCGCGACTCCACCCGCGGTTCCTCGCGCGACCTGCCTCGTGCCGCTGCCCTGCCGCGTGCACCCGGCAGAGCGCTCCGGCCAGAGCCCGCTGTCCGGCCACTGCCCGCTCACCGGCCGTCGCGCGCCCCGGGGGTCCGTCCCGTCGCCCGATCACCTCCGGGAGGAGGGTCGCCGGGTCGCGCCCGGCCGTTCGGCAGCCGCCCGGTGCGCGCCCACCGGGCGGCCCGCGGCCGGGTTCCCGTCCCGCCCGGTCGCCCTCGGCCGTCGCGGCGGTCTCAGCCGGCCTCGGCGGTTGGTGCGGCGATCGGTGCGCGGACCGCTCAGGGCCTCGGACACGACCGTGCCCCGGCGGTCCGGAGCTGGGTCCGGGGCCGCCGGGGCACGGTCGGGGCGGGGTGGGTCAGCTGCGCAGCATCTCCGCGACCAGGAAGGCGAGCTCCAGCGACTGCTGGGTGTTCAGCCGGGGGTCGCAGGCGGTCTCGTAGCGGCCGGCCAGGTCGGTGTCCGAGATCTCCTGGGCGCCGCCCAGGCACTCGGTGACGTCCTCGCCGGTCAGCTCGATGTGGATGCCACCGGGGTGCGTGCCAAGCCTGCGGTGCACCTCGAAGAAGCCCTGCACCTCGTCCACGATCCGGTCGAAGTGCCGCGTCTTGTAGCCGGTGGACGACTCGTGGGTGTTGCCGTGCATCGGGTCGCACTGCCAGATGACCTGGTGGCCGGACGCGGTGACCTTCTCGACGATCGCGGGCAGCACGTCGCGCACCTTGCCGTTACCCATGCGGCTGATCAGCGTCAGCCGGCCGGGCTGGTGGTACGGGTCGAGCCGCTCGACGTACTCGACCGCCATCTCCGGGGTGGTGGTCGGGCCGATCTTGAGGCCGATCGGGTTGGAGAGCAGCTCGGCGAACGCGATGTGCGCGCCGTCCAGCTGCCGGGTCCGCTCGCCGATCCACAGGAAGTGCGACGACAGGTCGTACAGCCTGGGCCGGTCACCGTTGGTGTCCAGGCGCAGGAGCGCACGCTCGTAGTCCAGCAGGAGCGCTTCGTGTGACGCGAAGATCTCCGTGGTGTGCAGAGAGGAGTCTTCGACGCCACACGCCGACATGAACCGCAGGCCCCGGTCGATCTCGGCGGCCAGCGCCTCGTACCGCTCACCGGCGGGCGAGGTGCGGACGAAGTCCTTGTTCCACTCGTGCAGCCGGTGCAGGTCGGCCATGCCCGCGGTGGTCATCGCCCGCAGCAGGTTCATCGCCGCGCCCGCGTTCGCGTACGCCCGGATCATCCGCGACGGGTCGGGCACGCGTGCCTCTGGCGTGGTGACGAGCGAGTTGACGATGTCGCCCCGGTAGGACGGCAGGCCGAGCGCGTCGATGTTCGACGAGCGCGGCTTGGCGTACTGACCGGCGATGCGGCCGATCTTCACGACCGGCAGGCTCGCGCCGTAGGTCAGGACGACGGCCATCTGGAGCAGGGTCCGGACGTTGGCGCGGATGTGGGGCTCGGTGTTGTCCGCGAACGTCTCGGCGCAGTCACCGCCCTGGAGGAGAAACGCCTTGCCGCGGGCCACTTCGGCGAGGTTGTTGTGCAGGCGGTCGATCTCGGCGGGCACGGTGATGGGCGGCACGCTCTCCAGCACTGCCCGCACCCGGCGCGCCTGCTCGGCGTCCGGCCACTCCGGCTGCTGGGCAGCCGGGCGGCCCAGCGCGTCGTCCAGGCGCGTGCGGAGCTCGGGCGGCAGGGGCGGGAGCTCGGGAAGCGTGTCGACGGGCACGTCCACGGTCCAGTTCACGTGTCCAGCGTAGGCGGTCCGCACGGCGAGACGGGGGCGGGTTGGCCTGTGCATCATGGAGAGCATGTCGACCGCCCGAACGGATGACATACCGCTCGATGACGGCACCGCCTCCCGGCTGCTGTCGACGGCGGTGGCGAACGTCCGGCGCGACCACCCCGTGCTCTGGTCGCACGTGGTGTCCGACGACGCGCGACTGGTGCCGCAGCGGGTGCTGCACCCGGTGTTCGCCGGGGCGTTCGACTGGCACTCGTGCGTGCACCAGACGTGGCTGGCCGTGCGCCTGCTGCGCCTGCGCCCGCACCTGCCCGGTGCCGACGAGGCGCGGCGGGCGCTGGACGGGCTGATCACGGCGGAGGGCTGCCGGGCGGAGGCCGACTTCTTCGGCGGCCCGAGCGGCGCGTTCTGGGAACGCCCGTACGGCTGGGCATGGCTGCTGGCGCTGGACGCGGAGCTGCGAACGTGGGCCGCGACGCCGCGCCCACCGCACGGTCAGCCACCACCCGACCGGCCATCACCGGACCAGCCACCACCCGACCGGCCACCGCACGCGGACCGACCACGGGCACCACACGCGGGTGGGCCCCCGACGCCACCCGACGGCGACGCCTCACCGGCCTCGTCGGTGCAGCGGCCGGCGCAGCCGTCGACCGCTTCGTCGTCCGGTCCGTCGGCAGTGCCGCCGCACGTCCGGTCGCCGAACCCGCCCGCGGCGCCGTCGGACCCGGCAGCGGGGTCGGGCCCGGCAGCGGGGTCGCCCGCGCCGCCGCCGGCGAACCCCGCCGCGCCGCCGCCCGCCCCGTTGCCGGACCCGACGACCCGGCGGCCGTCCGCCCCATCGGCCCTCCAGCGGCAGGCGTCCGACCAGTCGGTCTGCCGGTGGGCGGCGAACCTGCGCCCCCTGAGCGCCGTCCTGCGCGACCGCTACCTGGAGTGGGCCTCCGCCGCACGGCTGCCGGTCCGCGCGGGCACCCATGCGAACACCGCGTTCGCCACCGGTCTGGTGCTGGACGCGGCGGAGGCCGTGGGTGACGGGGAGTTGGCGCGGGTGTGCGCGGAGGCGGCGGCGCGGTGGCACCTGGACGACCGGGCCTACGGCGGGTTCGAGCCGGATGCCGCCGATTTCCTGTCGCCCGCGCTGACCGAGGCCGACCTGATGCGCCGGGTGCTGTCGCCGGGCGACTTCCCGGTGTGGTTCGAGCGCTTCCTGCCCGACCTCGACGACGCGCGGTGGAAGTCCCTGCGCGAACCCGTGCCCGTTGACCACCCGGACGACCCGTACGGGTCGCACCTGGCCGGCCTGGCGCTGTCGCGGGCGTGCCACTGGCGGTCGATCGCCGACGCCCTGCCGCCCGACCACCGCTACGCGGACCTGTCCCGCGCCGCCGCCGCGGCGCACCGGGAGGCCGGCCTTCGCCACGTGTTCGGCCACGGGTACTACGCCGAGCACTGGCTGGGCACGTTCGCGGCCTACCTGAGCGTCGGCGCGTTCTGACGGCCCCGGCACGCACAACCCGGTCGCGCACGGCATCGACCGGCACGGCTCTCCCTGGAACGCGACGAAGGCGCTCCCGGACGGATCGAGTCCGTCCGGGAGCGCCTCGGCGTCGGGCGCGGCACGCCCGGCGTTCCCCGCTCGGCGGTCCCCGCCCGGCGTGTCGCCTTCAGCGTGCCGTGTTCAGCGTGCCGTGTTCAGCGTGCCGTGTTCAGCTTCCTCAGCCGAAGAAGACCTCGGCCTCGGCGTAGCGCTCCAGCGGCACGGTCTTCAGCTCCGCCGTCGCCTCGGACAGCTTGACGCGCACGATGTCGGTGCCGCGCAGCGCCACCATCACGCCGAAGTCGCCCTCGGCGACCGCGTCGACCGCGTGCAGGCCGAAGCGCGTGGCCAGCACCCGGTCGTAGGCCGTCGGGATGCCGCCGCGCTGCGTGTGGCCGAGCACGACCGCGCGGGACTCCTTGCCGGTGCGCTGGGCGATCTCCTCGGCCAGCCAGGTGCCGACGCCGCCCAGGCGGACGTGGCCGAAGGCGTCCTTCTCGCCGGAGTGCAGCACTTCGGCCCCGCCTTCGGGCACCGCGCCCTCGGCGACGACGATGATCGGCGCGAACTGCTTCTCGAACCGCCGCTCCACCCACTCGACGACCTTCGCGACGCTGAACTCGCGCTCCGGCACGAGGATCACGTTCGCACCGCCGGCCAGGCCCGAGTGCAGCGCGATCCAACCCGCGTGCCGGCCCATGACCTCGACCACCAGGGCGCGGTGGTGGGACTCGGCGGTCGTGCGCAGCCGGTCGATCGCCTCCGTCGCGATGTGCACGGCCGTGTCGAAGCCGAAGGTGTAGTCCGTCGCGCCCAGGTCGTTGTCGATCGTCTTCGGCACGCCGACCACACCGATGCCGTCGTCGGTGAGGCGCTTCGCGACGCCCAGCGTGTCCTCGCCGCCGATCGCCACCAACGCGTCGACGCCCTCGTCGGCCAGCACCTTGCGGATCTTGTCGACGCCGCCGTCCAGCTTGTACGGGTTGGTGCGCGACGAGCCGAGGATCGTGCCGCCCCTGGTCAGGATGTCCTCGACGTCGGGGAGCCCGATCGGCCTGGTCAACCCCTCGACGGGGCCCTGCCAGCCGTTGCGGAAGCCCACGACCTCCCACCCGTGGACCTCGATGCCCTTGCGGACCACGGCGCGGATCACCGCGTTCAGCCCTGGGCAGTCACCACCGCCGGTGAGCACACCAATACGCATCTGCTTAGCCAATCTCCTCGTGGCGTGGGTCACCCAAGACTGTCACGACCTGGATCGGTGCAGCAAGCGTGCGTCCACTCAGCGGACGGCGAACCCGCGGCGCAGGCGCTCGGTCTCGATCACCTTCCACCGGGCCAGGTTGTGGCGGGCGTCGGCGAGCGCGTCGTGCGCGTCGGCGGGCGGCGTCGGGAGGCGGGGCTTGCCCACGTCCTCCCAGCGCTGGCGCAGGTCGCGGGTGAAGCGCGGCAGGCAGCGCGGCAGCGCGGGCATCGGGCCCCACAGCTGCGCGAGCGCGACGTGGTCGTAGGCGGCGAACCAGGCCCACAGCTCGATGTCGTCGCGGTTGGCCTTGGGCCCGCCGAGGAAGTCCAGCAGGTCGTGGCGGATGCGCTCCCGGCTGCGCCACGCCTGGTCGGCGGGCGGCGGCAGCTGGTTGAGCACGTTGGCCCGGACCCACGGCCCCGCCTTCTCCGGGTCGAACTCGGTCGACACGGCGTAGAACTCGCGGCCTTCCTCGTCCACCACCCCGATGGAGACGAGGTCGATCGTCACCCCGTCCTCGATGAACTCACAGTCGTAGAAGAACCGCACCGCGCCCACCTTAGGGGTGCGGTTCAGCCGGCCTTCGTTCCGGGCAACCGATCGACGTCCTTCGCGGGCGGCGCGCCCTGCACCTCCTTGGCCTTCGCGGCGTACACGTCGACGTACTCCTGGCCGGACAGCTCCATCAGGGCGTACATGATCTCGTCGGTGATGGACCGCAGCACGAACCGGTCGCCGGACAGCCCCGCGTACCGGGAGAAGTCCAGCGGCTTGCCGATCTTGATGCGGATCGGGTGCGGTCGCCACATCCGGGAGCCGATGGGGTTGGCCTTGTCGGTGCCGAACATGGCCACGGGGATGACCGGCGCGCCGGACTCCAGCGCGATCCACGCGACGCCGACCTTGCCCTTGTACAGCCGGCCGTCGGGCGAGCGGGTGCCCTCGGGGTAGATGCCGAGCAGCTTGCCCTCCCGGACGATCCGCACGCCCGTGTCCAGCGCGCCCTGGGCGGCCGACGCCGAGGACCGGTCGATCGGCACCTGGCCGACGCCGGCGAAGAACCAGCGCTGGAAGGCGCCCTTGAGCCCCTTGCCGGTGAAGTACTCGATCTTCGCCGGGAAGGTGACGCGCCTCGACAGCTTCAGCGGCAGGAAGAACGAGTCGGAGACCGCGAGGTGGTTGGAGGCCAGGATGGCGCCGCCCTCCTTGGGGATGTTCTCCGCGCCCTCGATGATCCGGGGTCGGAAGAACAGCTTCAGGAGCGGCCCGAGAAAGATGTGTTTCATCAACCAGTAGAGCACTGCTGGGAGCGCCTCCTCGACGTGCTTGATCCCCGGCGTCAGGGTACGGAGCCGACGGCACGGGGCACAACGAAGACCCGCGTTCGGGCGGTGCGGCCCCAAGTGCCACCGGCTGCCGTAATCCGCAACACAACCGGCTCGTGGGACGATGGGTGCCGGCAGAGGGACCTCGCCTGCACGACCGGAGGGCTGGAGCACGCCGATGAACTCCCGACGCGACTCGACGGACGGCCCGGAGGACGTGGACGCCACCTTCGCCGAGATCGTGGCCGGTCTGGCACGCGAAGGCGTCGGCAAGACCTGGCCGGACGACGAAGCCGAGCCGGAGGACGAGGCGGAGCCCGTCAAGCCGTCCCGCCCGGAGGGCAGGCGCACCGTGGCGACGGCCGACGAGGACCAGGACGACGACCCGGACGACCACTTCGTGCCGCCGGAACCGCCGCCGCTGCCCGCGTTGCGGGCGGGCACCATCGCCGCGCTCGCGCTGGTCCTGCTCGGCCTGGTCCTGCTGCTGTTCCCGGGGCTGTTCGGCCTGTCCTCGCGGATCGGCACGCCGCTGGCGCTGGCCGTGCTGTGCTCGGGTGTCGGCTGGCTCGTGCTGCGCATCCGCAACAACCCGCCGCCGGACTCGGGCTGGGACGACGGGGCGGTCCTCTAGGGCGGCGGGGCGGTCCCCCGCAACGGCAGGCCGTCCAAGGGCGGGCGGAAGCAGTCCGGGCGGCCCACCACGGCCACCGACGCCGACGCCCGCAACGACGACCCGCCCACCGCACGCCCGGAGGCGTCAGCCGACGCCCGGAACGACGGCCCCGCCATCGGCCGGCCCCGGAACGTCAGCGACAGCCGTTGCGGACCGAGCGCGACGCGACCAGCTCACGCGCCAGGACCGCCACGCCCACGATGCCGGCGTCGTCACCCAGCTGGGCCGTCCGGATGCGGGCCAGCGGCCGGTGCCCCGCCCCGGTCACCACGGACGCGTACCGCTCCCGCGCCTCGTCCAGGAACAGGGGCGCGGACTCCGACACGCCGCCGCCGATGACCACCACCTCGGGGTCGTAGACGTCGGCGACCAGCGCCAGCCCCTCGCCCAGCCAGCGCGCCAGGTCGGACATGGCGCGCTCCGCCAGCGGGTCGCCGTCGCGCGCCGCCGCCGCCACCCGCCGCCCGGTCACCGCGCGGGAGTCGCCCAGGGCTTCCCGCGCCAGCAGGGTCGACCCACCGGGGTGGCGGGCCAGCAGTTCCACGGCGGTCGCGGCCAGGGCCGTGCCGCTGCAGTAGCGCTCCCAGCAGCCGTGCCTGCCGCACGGGCAGGGCCGACCGTCGGGCACCAGCCGCAGGTGCCCCAGTTCGGGCGCCACGCCGTGCGCGCCCCGGAAGACCTCGCCGTCGACGAGCAGCGCACCGCCGATGCCGGTGCCGAGGGCCACCAGGGACGCGATGCGCGCGCCCCGCGCCGCCCCGAACCGGTGCTCGGCCAGCGCCGCCGCGTTGGCGTCGTGCTCCAGCACCACGGGCAGCCCGACGCGGCGCGCGATGCGCTCGGCGACCGGCGCCTGCCGCCACGCCAGGTGCGGCGCGAACAGCACCCGCCGCCGGTCGGCCGCGACGAACCCGGCCACGGCGAGCCCGACCGCGCCGACCCGGTGGCGGGAGGCGACCTCGGCCACGGCCGCGCCGATGGCCTCCTCCAGCGACTCCTCCCCGGACGGGGTCGGTGCGCGCGCCGTGTCGAGGACCGCCCCGTCGGCGTCCACCACGCCGGCCCGGACGCTCGTGCCGCCGACGTCGACGCCGACGGTCAGCACGGTGTCCGCCGGGTCCCCGCCGACCGCACCACGGGGATGCGCTGCACGCGCGGCTCGGCGGGCGGCTGCTCGTCCGCGCCGCCGGGCCGGTCGACCGGTTCGGCCAGGGCTTCCCGCAGCAGGGCGATCAGGCCGGAGACGTGCTCGGCGGCGCGGGCCGCGAGTTCCGAGCGGTCGCCGCGGACCAGGGCCACCGCGTTGCACAGCGGGCACCAGCCGCAGGTCCGGGCGTCGTGCCCGCCGTCGGCGGCGAGCCTGTGCAGCCACGGCTGGGCGCGGTCGGCGGCGGCGTCGAGCAGCAGGCGCAGTTCTTCGGCGAGCTTGGCGTCCATCACCGCATCCAGAGGTCGGGGTCGGGGCGGAAGCGCACCGCCAACCCGGTGTCGTCCAGTTCCGCGCCGACGACCTCGCAGCGCCGCAGCAGCGACGGCAGGGCGATCAGCCTGCGCCGGCCGTCGACGGTCACCGCCAGGTCGTCGCCGACCCGCGCGAGGTCGAGGTCGGAGTCGCCGACGGCGAGCGACAGCCGCAGCTCGTACTCGTCGCCGACCCGGTCGACGGCGATCAGCGGCTCGTCCGCGCCGTCGCCCGCCAGCGGGTCCGCCCCCCGGTAGAGGGCGTCGGCGACGGCCAGCAGGGCGGGCACGCCGACCGGTTCGGCGGCCCGGTGCTCGACGGTGCGCACCGGTCCCAGGTCGGCCAGCGCCGCGAGCACGGCCTCCTGCTCGGTCCGCCGGGTCCGCAGCCACGCCGCCGCCTGCCCGGTGTCGCCGCCGGGGTCGGGCACGAGCCGGTTGGCCACCACGCCGTCGACGCGGATGCCCTGGAGCGCCAGCGCGGTCACCGTGCGCCTGGTCTCGGCCGCGACCACCCGCTCGGGCGTCAGCACCAGCCGGACGCTGGTGTCCGCCGAGGTCAGCAGGCCGCGCAGCTGGTCGAGGCGCTCCGCGAGCCGGCCGAGCGCGTCGGCGGTGGCGTCCCACCTCTCGACCGACGCGGCGCCGCCCGCGAGCCCGGCCAGCAGGCCGCGCACCACCCGGCGGTGGGTCGGGAACAGCCGCTCCAGGTAGGACCCGACCGCCTCGGGCAGCGCCAGCAGCCGCAGCGTCTCCGCGGTCGGGCCGCAGTCGACCACCACGACGTCCCACGGGCCGGTCACCGCGAGGCGGCGCACCTCGGTGAGCGCCAGCAGCTCCTCCACGCCGGGCAGCACGGTCAGCTCCTCGGCGGCCAGCTCGTCGACGCCCGCGCCGGCGAGCACGGTCCGCAGGTGACCGCGCAGCTCCCGCCACGAGCCGTCGACCAGGGCGCGGGGGTCGACCTGCGCGGCGTGCAGGCCCGCGTCGACCTCGGTGGCCTCGACGCCGAGGGTGACGCCGAACGCGTCGCCCAGGGAGTGCGCCGGGTCGGTCGACACGACCAGCGCCTTGCGCCCGCCGGCCGCCAACGCGGCCGAGGTGGCGGCGGCGAGGGTGGTCTTGCCGACCCCGCCCTTGCCGGTGAACAGCAGCAGGCGTGCGCTCATCCAGCGTTTTCCACGCGGCGCTTGAGCTCCTTCAGCGCCGTGTCCATGATCATCTTCTCGGCCTTGCGCCGGAACAGGCCGATCATCGGCACCACGAGCTGCACGGACAGCGTGTAGGTCACCTCGGTCGAGCCGCCCCGCTCGGTGAAGACGTAGCTGCCTTCCTGGAACTTCTGCATCTGCCCCTTGACCAGGTGCCACGAGATCCGCCGCGGCGACCACTCGTCGTAGGCGAGGACGTACTCGTCCTTGATCGGGCCCTGGTCGATGTTGAACTTCACCTGCGCCGCGTAGCCGTCCGCCCTGGTCTCCAACACCTCGGTGCGCTTCATCCCGTTGGCCCACGCCGGGTACGCGTCGAAGTCGGCGATCACCGCAACGATCTCCGAGGGCGCCGCGTCGATGACGATGGACTGGGTGGACTCGTCGGCCATGCCGGGGAGGCTACCCGGTGGCCGCGGTCACCAGCGCAACACGTGGGGCGTGCCGCTGCGCTGGAAGTGGCCGACGTTGACGCACTCCGTCCACCCGACGCGCACCCGGCGCGCCATCGGCTGGTGCACGTGCCCGAACACCGACCAGCGCGGCCCTGTCCGCCCGATGACCTCCAGCAGCGACGTGGAGCCCAGCTCGGGCCGGCGCGCGACCACGTCGTAGGTCAGCTCCGCCACGGCGGGCGGGATGTGCGTGCACAGCACGTCCACCTCGCCCACGCGGGCGAGCGCCGCGCCGAACTCCTCCTCGGTGCGCAGGTAGGGGTACCAGGGCGCGCCGGGCCGCCGCACGAAACCCGGCGAGCGCAGCGCGCCGCCGACGAACCCGAACCGCAGGCCGCCGATCTCCACCGCGTCGCCGTCGAGCACGTGCACGCCGTCGTGGGCGAACCGCGGCCACAGCTCGGGGCTGTCCACGTTGCCCGGCGTCGCGTAGGTCGGGGCGCTCATCGCGGCGAACAGCTCGGCGTACTGCTCCAGCACGGCCTCCCGCACCACGGACGCCGCGTCGTCCAGGCTGTCCCACAGCGACCGGATGTAGCGCACGGTCTCCGTGCCCGCCCGGCCGCGCCGCAGCCGGGCGAAGACCTCGACCTTCTCCGCGCCGAAGACCCGGCCGAGGATGCCCTTGCCGTGGTCGTGGTAGTCGACGAAGTCGACCAGGTCACCCAGGACCACGAGGGCGTCGGCGCCGTCGCCCGCCCTGGCGAGGGCTTCCGCGTTGCCGTGGACATCCGAGACGACGTGAACCCGCACACCTCGAAATCTACGGCAGCGCGGGCGGCTCGCCGGGTGCGCGCCCGCCTTCCAAGGTCGTCTTCAGGCCCAGCGACACCTCTTTGGCGGCCAACTGGCGGCGGCGCACCTCCTTTCGGACGCGTCCGGGTGACGCCTCGCCGCGCAGGTCCGCACGCAGGAAGTAATGGAGCAGGGTGCCGTCCAGCACCGGCTCCAGCCACACCTCCATCGTCCCGACCAACGCGCCGTCGACCGTCCAGCGCAGTCCCCGTGCGCCCCGGTCGAGGTAGACGTCCAGAATGAGGTCGGGCCAGTACCGCGCCCACGACGACGGCTCCGCGAAGGCCGCCGCCACCACCTCGGGAGGCACTGCGAGGAATGTCTCGTCCACCACGTCCACGCTCGGCACGGCTGGGAAGAGTGCCACGACACGGTCACGGAACACCCCACCGGCCTGGTGTATCGCCGGAATCACAGGCTAGGTTTCCCCACCGGTAACAAACAACGTCCGGAGGTCGACGTGCGCGAGTTCAGCGTCCCCGCCACCGCCACTGTGGCTGCCGAGGAGAACCTCACCGACATGGTGTGGGCGAACGCGGAGCGCTTCGGCAACGCCGTCAGCTTCCGCCGCCGCGTCGACGGGACCTGGGTGGACGTCACGGCCCGCGACTTCGCCGCCCAGGTGCTGGCGGTCGCCAAGGGCCTGATCGCGGCGGGCCTGCGACCGGGCGACCGGGTCGGCCTGATGTCCAAGACCCGCTACGAGTGGACGCTGCTGGACTTCGCGGTCTGGCACGCGGGCTGCGTGGTGGTGCCGATCTACGAGACGTCCTCGGCCGAACAGGTCGAGTGGATCCTGTCCGACTCGTCGGCCAAGGCCGTGTTCGTGGAGACCGCCGCGCACCACGCGACCGTCGACTCGGTGGTGGCCGGGCTGCCCGAGGTGCGCAACGTGTGGCGCGTCGAGGGCCCGAGCGGGGACGCGGCGGGCGCGATCGACGAGCTGACCGCGCTGGGCGCGGGCGTGTCCGACGACGACGCGCGGGCGCGGCGCAAGGAGGTCGGCGCGGACGACACCGCGACCATCGTCTACACCTCCGGCACCACCGGCCGGCCCAAGGGCTGCGAGCTGACCCACCACAACCTGCTGTCCGAGGTGCGGTCGGACGTGGCGGCGTTCCCGCAGCTCATGCAGGCGGGTAACGCGCTGCTGGTGTTCCTGCCGCTGGCGCACATCCTGGCCCGCGCGATCGCCCTGTGCGGCGTGTACACGCGCGTCACCCTGGGGCACACCCCGGACGTGCGGAACCTGGTGGACGACCTCCAGTCGTTCCGGCCGACGTTCGTGGTGGCCGTGCCGCGCGTGTTCGAGAAGGTCTACAACGGCGCCAAGCAGAAGGCGCACGCGGCGGGCAAGGGCAAGGTCTTCGACGCCGCCGAGGCGACCGCCGTCGAGTACAGCCAGGCGCTGGACGCGGGCGGACCCGGCCTCGGCCTGAAGCTCAAGCACGCGCTGTTCGGCAAGCTCGTCTACGCCAAGCTCCAGGCGGCGCTGGGCGGCCGGTGCATCGCGGCGGTGTCCGGCGGCGCGCCGCTGGGCGACCGGCTCGCGCACTTCTTCCGCGGCGTCGGCGTGCCGGTGCTGGAGGGCTACGGCCTGACCGAGACCAGCGCGGCGGCGTGCGTGAACACCGAGGCGGCGTTCCGGGTGGGCACGGTCGGCCGCCCGGTCGCGGGCACCGCGGTGCGCATCGCCGAGGACGGCGAGGTCCTGGTCAAGGGCGACGTGGTGTTCCGCGGCTACTGGAACAACCCCGCCGCCACCGAGGAGGCGCTGGAGGACGGCTGGTTCCACAGCGGCGACCTCGGCGAGCTCGACGAGGACGGCTTCCTGCGGATCACCGGCCGCAAGAAGGAGATCATCGTCACGGCGGGCGGCAAGAACGTGTCGCCCGCGCTGCTGGAGGACCGCCTGCGGGCGCACCCGCTGATCAGCCAGTGCATGGTGGTGGGCGACGCGCAGCCGTTCATCGGCGCGCTGATCACCATCGACCCGGAGTTCTTCCCGGCGTGGAAGGAGCAGCACGGCAAGCCGACGTCGGCGACCGTGGCGGACCTGCTCGACGACGAGACGTTGCGCGGTGTGATCCAGGCGGCCGTGGACGAGGCCAACGAGGCGGTGTCCAAGGCCGAGGCGATCAAGAAGTTCCGCATCCTGCCGGTGGACTTCACCGAGGCGGGCGGTGAGATGACGCCGAGCCTGAAGCTGCGCCGCTCGGTCGTGGCGTCCACCTACAAGCAGGACATCGAGGCGATTTACGCGAATTGAGACACGGCCCGGCCCGGTGGCCTAGAGTGCTGGCGGACAGACGAGTGGCCCGCACCGGAACCCGGTGCGGGCCACTCGACCCCCAGTGATCGTCATCCGCTGGCGCGGATTCGAGAAGTTCTGTTGTCCCGGTCCCCCAACCGGGACGTCCCAAGACTGCCCGAGCGCGCTGTCGTATCGCTGACGCGGCGGTGACTCGCGCCGTCAGCGGTGGCCGGCTGGGGGCACGCGGTACGCGCCGGCCGAGGAGAAGAGGATGGGATCGGGTCCGTCGGTCGGGCTGCTCGGTCCCCTCGCGGTGCGCATCGACGGCCGTGACGTCGCCGTGCGCGCGGGCAAGCACCGGGCGCTGCTGGCGGCGCTGTCGCTGCGCGCGGGCCGGGTGGTGCCGGTGAACGAGCTGGTGGCGTTCCTGTGGGGCGCCGATCCGCCCGCGCGGACGCGCGGCACCCTCCAGACCTACGTCATGCGGCTGCGGCAACTGCTGGGCGACCCTTCGCTGATCCGCACCACGCCCGACGGCTACCGGCTGGTGGTGACGCCCGAGCAGGTGGACGTGCACCGCTTCGCCACCGCCGCCGACCTGGCCCGCCAGGCCGCGCGGCGGGGTGAGCCGGCACGCGCCGCCGACCTGTACGCGGGCGCGCTGGACCTGTGGCGCGGTCCGGCGCTCGCCGACGTGCCGTCGGAGTCGCTGCGCCACGACGAGGTGCCGCGCCTGACCGAGCGGCTGATGGTCGCGCACGAGGAGCGCAACGACGTCGAGCTCGCCCTGGGCAACCACGAGCGCCTGGTGCCGGTGCTGCGCGGCCTGACCTCGGACCACCCGCTGCGGGAGCGGTTCTGGGCGCAGCTGATGGTCGCCCTGTACCGGTGCAGCAGGCAGGCCGAGGCGCTGGAGGCGTTCCGGCGGGTCGACCGGCTGCTGGGCGACCAGCTGGGCATCGAGCCCGGCCCGGAGCTGCGCGGGCTGCACCAGGCGATCCTGGTGGGCGACCCGGCGCTGGCCGCGCCCGCCGAGCGGGTCGACCCGGACGTGCCCGACGACCTGCCGCCGGACGTGCCGGGGTTCGTCGGGCGGGTCGAGGTGGCCGACCGGATCACCCGGCTGATCGCGCCGGACGAGACCGGCACGGCGGTCCCCATCGTGGTGCTGACCGGCGTGGCCGGGGTGGGCAAGACGGCGCTCGCGGTGCGGCTCGCGCACCGGCTGCGCCACCGGTTCCCGGACGGCCGGCTGTACGTGGACCTGCGCGGGCACGCGCCCGGTCCGGCGCCCGCCGCGGCGGACGTGCTGACCGGGTTCCTCCGGGCGCTGGGCGTGCCGCCGGAGCAGATCCCGGTGGACCACGACGAGCAGGGCTCGCTGTTCCGCTCGCTGCTGGCCGGCCGCCGGATGCTGCTGGTGCTGGACGACGCCACCGCGCCCGACCAGGTCCGCCCGCTGCTGCCGGGCGCGGCGGGCTGCCCGGTGCTGATCACCAGCCGGGACGACCTGCGCGGCCTGATCGCCGTGGACGGCGCGCGGCGGATCGCCCTGGAGCCGCTGACCACGGCCGAGGCGCTGGAGCTGCTGGGCCGCACCGGCGCGCCCGCCGAGGAGCTGGCCGAGCGCTGCGGCCGCCTGCCGCCGGCCCTGCGCATCGCCGCCGCGTCGATCGGCGGCGGCTCGGTGGCCCGCTACCTGGACCGCCTCGGCGACCGCCACCCGCGCGAACTCGCGCACGCCGACCTCCCGCCCGCGGCCCGCCGCCTGTTCCGGCTGCTCAGCGCGGTGCCGGGGCCGGACTTCACGGCCGAGGCGGCGGCGAACGCGGCCGACCTGCCGGTGGACACCGCCGCCGCGCTGCTGGCCCAGCTCGCCGCCGCGCGGCTGCTGCGGGCGCACGGCGGGCGGTACGCGTTCCACGAGGAGCCGGCGCGGTTCGCCGCCGAACCGGCCGAGGACACCACGCAGGCGCGGATCAGGCTGCTCCGGTTCTACGTGCGCGCCGTCGACCACTGCGCCGACCTGCTCTACCCGGACCTCATGCGGCTGCCCGCGACCGACGGCGGGGCCGTGCGGCTGCCCCGCGTCGAGACCGCCGCGCAGGCCAGGGCGTGGCTGGACGCCGAGCGCGCGAACCTCACCGCCGCGATCCGGTCGGCCGCCGAGCGCGGTCCGGCGGAGGTCTCGTGGCGGCTGGCCGACGGCCTGCGCGGCTACCTGTGGCTCGGCAAGCACGTCACCGAGTGGCTGACCACCGCCCACTACGGGCTGGACGCGGCGCACGAGCAGCGCGACCGGGCGGGCGAGGCCGCGATGCGGCAGAACCTGGGCGCCCTGCACTGGCGGCTGGGCGACTTCGAGACGTCCATCGCCCAGTACGAGCGGTCGGTCGAGCTGCACCGGGCGTCCGGCGACCGGACCTCCGAGGCGGGCGTGCGCGGTGCGCTGGGGCTGGTGCGGCTGGACGCGGGCGACCTCGCGGGCGCGCGGGCCGACCTGGAGGCGTGCCTGGCGCTCAACCGCCGGTCCGGCGGGCCGCGGTCGGGTGAGACGGCGGTGCTGACCGGCCTGGGCGTTCTGGCGATCGACGCCGACCGCCTCGCCGAGGCGGAGGACCTGTTCGGCGAGGCGCTCGCGGCGAGCACGGCGGACGGCCTGCGCGCCGGCGAGATCGCCGCCCGCACCCTGCTCGGCGTGACGGCCCGGCTCCGGGGCGAGCCGGGCCGCGCGCTGGAGCAGCTCGCCGAGGCGCTGCGGCTCAGCCGCGAGTCGGGGTTCCGGACGGCGACCGCCCGCGCGCTGGAAGCCGTCGCCGCCGTGCGGCTGGACCTGGGCGAGCCCGCGGCGGCGCTGGCGTCGGCGGAGCGGGCGCTGGCCGAGCTGAGGGACGACGGCGACCAGCGCGTGACCACGAACGTGCTGGTGGTCATGGCGTCGGCGCACCGGGACCTGGGCGACCTGCGCACCGCCGACGAGCAGTTCCAGCAGGCGCTCACCAAGGCCCGGCGCATCGGGTTCCGGTTCGGCGAGGCCAACGCGCTGGTCGGGCTCGCGGGCGTGCGGCGGCTGCGGGGCGAACCGGAGGAGGCCGCGGCGCTGTGCGGGGAGGCCCTCGCCCTCGCCACGCGGCAGGGGCTGCGGATCGTCGAGCGCGCGGCGCGGGCCGAACTCGCCGCCGGGTCGGGCGCTCCGGGCGAGGTGTGCGGACGCGCGCCGGGCGGGCCCGGTCGCCGCCAGGACCGAGCACCGCGGGACTGAGCACCGCGCCCGCACGACCGCCGAGGCCCGGGTGCGCGCCGGGCACCGCCGGGACCGACCGCCACCGCGCCCGAGCGGGACCGCACCGCCCGAAGCACCGCCGCGCCCGAGCCGCCCGACGAGCACCGCCGCGCCCGAGCCGCCCGAAGCACCGCCGCACCCGAGCGGCCGGGCGGGCTGGCGCGTCCGAGCGGCCCACCACGCGGGCGGGCGTCGTCAGCCGTCGATCAGCCCGGCCAGGCGCGCGGCCAGGTCCTCCCAGCGCCACTCGCGGGACACCCACTCCCGACCCGCCCGGCCCATCTTCGCCGCCAGGTCCGGGTCCGCGAGCAGCCGGCCGACCTCGGCGGCCACGGCGGGCACCGAGCGGCCGTCCACCACGGTGCCGGTGTCGCCGTCCCGCACGGTCTCCGGCGCGCCGCCGGACCGGCCGGCCACGACGGGCAGCCCCGTGGCCGACGCCTCCAGGTAGACGATGCCGAGCCCTTCGACGTCGAGCCCGCGACCGCGCGTGCGGCACGGCATGGCGAACACGTCGCCCGCGTTGTAGTGCGCGGGCAGCTCCGACCACGGCACGGAACCGGTCAGCACCACGTGGTCCGCCACCCCGACCGAGGAGGCCAAGCGCGCCAACGCCTTCCGGTGCGGGCCGCCGCCGACCAGCAGCAGCGCCGCGCCGGGCACCTGCCGCCGGATCTCCGGCAGCGCCCGCACCAGCACGTCCTGGCCCTTGCGCGGCACCAGCCGCGACACGCACACCACGACCGGCCGGTCGCCCAGGCCGTACCGGGCGCGGATCTCCCGCCGCGCGGCGGGGTCGGGCGCGAACACCGAGGTGTCCACACCGGACGGCAGGTGCTCCAGCGCGGCCATCGGCCCGAACGCGGCGGCGAACCGCGACCTCGTGTACCGGCTCACGAACGTCACCACGTCCACGGCGGACCCGATGGCGCGCAACGACTGCCGGGCCCCCGGCAGCATCGACCAGCCGACCTCGTGCCCGTGCGTGGACGCCACCACGTGCTGCGCGCCCGCGTCCCGCAGCCACGGCGTCAGCAGCGCCAGCGGCGCGGCCGCGCCGAACCACACCGCCTCGCACCGGCGGGACCGCACGATGTCCGACGCCCGCGCCAGCACGTCCGGCGTCGGCAGCATCAGCGTCCCGTGGTGCCGCACCACCTCGAACGGCTGCACGGCGTCGAACTCCGGGTGCGAGCCCGACGGCGACTCCCACGACGGCGCGTAGACCACCAGGTCCGGCAGCCGCATGGCCAGCGCGTGCAGGTAGGACTGGATGCCACCGGGCCGGGGCGGGAAGTCATTGGTCACCAGGAGGGTCCGACGCACCCGCCTGAGGTTACGGGAACGTCGCCGGCAGGAATTCCCGCCAGCCCCGCACCAGCTCCTCGACGCCGACGCCCGTCGCCTCCCGCACCAGCGCGTCCAGCCGCTCGTCGGTGACCCGCCCCGCGCCCGCCACGCGCCGGTAGGTCTCGACCAGGCGCGGCTCGCCCAGCCGGCGCGCCAGGTACAGGTGGAACGACCACGACTCCTGGTAGGCCAGTTCCCGGTCGCCGCCCTGGAACCGCGCGTCCGGCGGCAGCCCGGTCGGCGGCGCGGTCCGCACCCGTTCGGCCAGCGCGGGCGCGGCCCTGCGCGGCGGCACGTCGCCGTCGCGGTGACCCACGTAGTCCGCGAAACCCTCCAGCAGCCACAGGGGCGCGCCGTCCGCGGTCTCGCCGCGCGCCGCGACGTGCGTGATCTCGTGCCGCAACAGCACCCGCAGCGACAACGGGGACAGGGCGCTCGCGCTGTCCCGGTTGAGCACCACCCGCTGGCCCTGCGCGGTGCGCGTGCCGGCGTCCACCCGGTCGGCGACCGCGACGCCCGCGATCGTCCCGTCCGCGAACGCCGGACCCACCAGGGCCTGCAACTCCCGCGCGTCCGCCGGTATCAGCACCGCCACCCGCCGCGTCCAGGACGGGCCCCACACCTCGGTCACCGCGGCGACGGCGGTGTCCAGCTCGGCCAGCACCCGCGCGGCCAGCGGCTCGCTGCCGGGGTGGCCGAGCACGAACCCGCCCGCACCGGTCAGCACGTGGCACGGCCCGAAGTCCCACGGCCCGCGCCAGGTGCGCCTGCCCGCCGGTTCCAGGGCGGTGTCGGAGTTGAGGTACCACCGGTCGCCGCGGCGGGTGAACAGGTAGGCCATGACCTGCGTGCTGGGCGTGGCGTCGACGCCGCGCAGCCGGTAGGCGAGCCGCAGCTCGGGGGCCCACGACTCGTCGGCGGCGGGCGGTCGTACGCCGCCGAGGTCGCCGTCGCCGGCCAGCCGGTACTCCCACCCGTCCAGCGGCACGGCCGCGAGGTTGCGGAACAGGTCGTGCTGCCGCTGCCGGAAGCCCGCGTCGGCGGCGGGGTCGAGGTCGGCGGTGAACGCGGCCTCGTCGCGCGCCAGCACCGCGCGGGCCCGGCGGTCCAGCAGGTCGCGCACCGCCCGCGCGCGGGGTTCCCCGGCCGCCGTCGAGGCGGCCGGTGGGTCGGCCGGCGACACGGCCACCGCCAGCCCGCACAGGAACGCCGCGGCCGTCAGCGCGGCCAGCAGGACCCGGAAGCGGCTCACGCGGTGCCAAGGTAGTCGGCGGGGCCACCGCCACGCGGCGCGGCCCCGCCGGTCACCGGTCAGCCCTCGACGCGGCGGATCGCGTAGATGGAGCCGGGCGCCTCCAGCGGCACGATCTTCACCGGCACGCCCTCGGTGGCCGCGTGCACGACGCGCGCGTTGTCCACCGCCATGCCGACGTGGTTGCCGCCGTTGTAGACCACCAGGTCGCCCGCGGTGACCTCGGCGCGCGACACCGCGCGCCCGACGCCCGCTTGGCCGCCGCTGGTGCGCGGGATCCGCACACCGGCCTCCGCGTAGGCGGCGGTGGTCAGGCCCGAGCAGTCCCACCGGTCCGGGCCGTTGCCGCCGTACAGGTACATGTCGCCGCGCTGTTGGAGCGCGAACTCCAGCGCCCGGCCCGCCGTGCCCGAGGGCACCGCGATCTGCGACCGGTCACCGGGGTCGGTCAGCGTCCTGCGCTCGGTCGCGTTCAGCCGGTTGAGCTGGGCGCGCACCTCTTCGATCTGGCCGTTCAGCTCGTTCTGGCGCTTCTTGATGTCGTCGGCGATCTTGGTCGACTCGTCGGACGCCCGCTGCGCGCGGCTCTGCGCGTCCGCGGCGGCGGTCTTCGCCGCGTCGGCCGCGCTCACCGCGCCGGAGAGCCGGTTCAGCGCCTCGCCGTTGTCCGCCGCCAGCACGCCGAGCGCCGACATGCGGTTGAGGAAGTCCTGCTGCGAGTCGCTCACCAGCAGGGCCGAGAGCTGGTTGAACCGAGCGCCCTCGAACGACGCCTCGGTCAGCTTGTCGACCTGGCCGCGGAAGGTCTCCTCGTCCTGCCGGGCGAGGTCGCCCGCCTGGGCGGCCTGCGCCAGGTCGGCGTTGGCCTGGTCGAGCAGGCCCTGGTTGGCGTTGCGCTGCTCCTCCGCGCGCAGGAGTTCCTCGTTGAGCTTGGTGGCCTGCTCGGCCAGCTCGTTGTACCTCTTCAGCGCATCGGAAGCCGTGTTCGGCTGAGCTCCGGCGGGAACGGGCATGACGCCCACCGCCGCGGCGGCCACCGCCGTCGCGGCGATCGCCCCGCGCACACCGTGCTTGAGTCGTTGCGACGCCACAGTCGCGTGTCACTCCTCACGTCTGGACCGCCTACCGGTCGGGCGCGCGTGTCCGCGGCTGCCCGGCAGATTCGGTAGTTCCGGCTCGGCACCCCGACAGGCCGATTCGGCGGGAACTCGCGTCGCCACCCAGGATGGGTGACTGCACCGCCGCGAGGTCTCGGCCAGGTTACGAAAGGTGAGCCTCCGCGTCCACCCACAGCGGCCCCAAATCCTTTCAGGTTGACAACGATCCACGATCGGTCGAGCCGTGACCTCGCGCTGTGACCACAAGTGGTGTGAAAAACAGGACGCGCGTCACACCCGGCCCAGTCGCGCCAGCAGCACCGCCGACGGCACGGGGTGCGCGCCCCGCCGTCGGACGGAGTCCGCGACCGCCCGGTCGGACGTCACCACGACCACCGGTCGGCCCTCCGGCTCGGCCGTCACCAGGGCCCGGATCACGTCGTCGGCCAGCACGCCCGGATCGCTGAACAGGACGCGCACGCCCCTGGGCGCGCTGGTCGGCACCGCCACCACGCCCGCGCCGTCGAACACCAGCGTCACCTCCGCGCCGGTGCGCGCCGCCAGCACCGCCAACTGGTGCACCAGCCGGTCGCGCTGGTCGGACAGGGACAGCTCCGGGTAGCCGGTCTTGGTGACGTTGTAGCCGTCGACGATCAGGTGCACGGCGGGCAGCGCCAGCAACCGGTCCAGCGCCGCCGGGTCCTCCACCCGGCCCACCGCGCCCTGCGCCGCGCTCGCGCCGCGCACCAGGTCCGCCGGCCGCGGGCCCGCGCCGCCCAGCGCCAGTTCCCGCCGCAGGCCGTTCACCGCGCCGTCGAGGGTGTCGACCAGCAGCGCGAGCCGCACCTCGTCGGCCTGGCGGGCCTCCTTGGCCGACTGGCGGGCGACCTCGGCGTCGGCCACGGCCCGCTGCGCCTTGGCGCGCTCGTGCTCGGCCCGCTCGCGCTCGCGGTCGCGCTCGGCGGTGATCCGGCGCACCTCGGCCTCGGCCTCCGCCCGCGCCCGCTCGGCCTCCGCCTGCGCCGTCTCGGCCCGGTCCTTCGCCTCCCGCAGCCGCACGCCCTGCTCCCGCAGGCGCTTCCGCAGCCGCTCCAGCTCGACCTCGGCCTCCTCGCGGACCTTGTCCGTGAGGCCGGTCGACTCCGCGCGCTCGGCCCGGAGCCGCGCCAGCTCCAGCTCCAGGCGCTCCGCGCGCTGCACGGCGGTGTCGCGCTCGCCCCGCAGCGCCGCCTCCGTCGCCCGCCGCGCCACGAGTTCGACGAAGTGCGCCGCGACCTCCTCGCCCAGGAGTATCGCGGCGGCGCCCGCCGCCACCGGGTCCGGCGCCGTCACCTCCAGCGCGGACGGCCGGTTCCGCCGCAGCCACTCCACCACGGCCATCCGGAAGTTCGAGGAGGTGCGCAGGCCGCCGAGCAGCGACGGGCCGCCCAGCCGGGCGCGCTTGGTCGGCGCGAACCGCGCGACCGCCCGGAGGGGCTGCGGCACGTCGACCTTCGCCAGGTCGCCCAGGGCGTCCGCGCTCAGCTCCGCCAGGCGGGCGCGCAGCGGTTCCGGCAGCGCGCCCCAGTCCACAGTGGACTCGACGGGCGCGTCCGGCTCTCCGGTCACGAGCTCGTCCTCGGGCGCTATCGGGTCTTGCACCCGTACAGGCTACGGCCCCGTGACCGTTGACACCGACCACCGTCGCCGCACCGGCGGGCCGGTGGGAATCGAAGATTGTCGTACCCCGGCGCTACCGTGCCCGGCGATGACTACCTCGGCCGCCTCCCAGCTGTCGTTCGACGAGCTGGGCACCCCGTTGCGCGACACCACCTTCGTCGTGTTCGACCTGGAGACGACCGGTGGCAGCGCGGCCGAGGACGCGATCACCGAGATCGGCGCGGTGAAGGTGCGCGGCGGCCGGGTGCTCGGCACCTTCGCCACCCTGGTCGACCCGGAGCGCGGAATTCCACCCCAGGTGGTGGCACTGACGGGGATCACCCAGCTCATGGTCACGGGCGCGCCCCGGCTGACGGCGGTGCTGCCCGCGTTCCTGGAGTTCGCCGCCGGCTCGGTGCTCGTGGCGCACAACTCCGGGTTCGACGTGGGTTTCCTGAAGGCCGCGTGCGAGCGGCACGGCTACCGCTGGCCCCGCCCGACCGTGCTGTGCACGGTGAAGCTCGCGCGCCGCGTGCTGTCCCGCGACGAGGCGCCCAGCTGCCGCCTCTCCGCGCTGGCCGAGCTGTTCCGCGTCGACACCGCGCCCAACCACCGGGCGCTGACCGACGCGCGGGCGACCGTGGAGGTGCTGCACCACCTGCTGGAGCGGGTGGGCCCGGTCGGCGTCCACTCCCTGGAGGAGCTGCTCGCCTACCTGCCCGAGGTGACGCCCGAGCAGCGGCGCAAGCGCGAACTGGCCGCGCACCTGCCGTCCGCGCCGGGCGTGTACCTGTTCCGGGGCCCGAACGAGGAGGTGCTCTACGTCGGCACCGCTTCGGACCTCCGCAAGCGGGTCCGCCAGTACTTCACCGCCTCCGAGGGCAGGCGGCGGCTGCGCGAGATGGTCGCCCTCGCCGTCCGGGTCGACGGCGTGGTGTGCGCGCACGCCCTCGAAGCGGAGGTGCGGGAGCTGCGGCTGCTCACGGCGCACAAGCCCGCCTACAACCGGCGCTCCAGGAACCAGGGCGGCTGGTGGTGGCTCGCGCTGACCGACGAGCCGTTCCCCCGCCTCTCCCTGGTCCGCGTGCCCCGCGCCGGCGCGATCGGCCCGTTCCGGTCCCGCCGCCTCGCGGAAGCCGCCCAGCAGGCCCTGCTGGACGCCGTGCCGCTGCGGGCGTGCTCCCAGCGCATCCCGGCGCGGAACCCGCGCGGCACGCCCTGCGCGCTGCACGAGCTCGACCGCTGCCGGGCGCCCTGCGCGGGGCGGCAGTCCGCGGCCGACTACGCGCCGGCCGTCGACGCGCTCCGGTCGCTGGTGGACGGCGCCGACACCGCCCCGCTGCGGGTCGCGGCCGACCGCCTGGCCGAGCTGTCCGGCACGCAGCGGTTCGAGGACGCCGCCGCCCACCGGGACCGGCTGGCGGGCCTCGTCCGGTCGCTCGACCGGGGCCAGCGCCTCGCCGGCCTGGCGGCGCTGCCGGAACTGGTGGCGGCCCGGCCGGACGGGTCGGGCGGCTGGGAGTTCGCCGTGGTCCGGCACGGTCGGCTGGCGTCGGCGGGCGTGGCGCGCCGGGGCGTGCCGCCGATGCCCGTGGTGGACGCCCTCGTCGCGTCCGCCGAGACGGTGCTGCCCGGCCCCGGCCCCCTGCACGGCGCGCCGCCCGAGGAGGCGTCGGTGATCCTCCGCTGGCTCGACCGGCCGGGCACCCGGCTCGTGCGCTGCGACCGGCCGTGGACGTCGCCGGCGCACGCGGCCGGGTCGTGGCGCGCCTGGGTGGAGCGCGCGGAAGCCGGCCGCGACCAGTACCGGATCACCGGCCATTAGCATGTGGACCACCCGACCATGACCAAGGAGGACGCTGTGATCACCGCGATCGTGTTGATCCAGGCCGCCGCCGAGACCATTCCGGACGCGGCACAGGCGATCGCCGACATCGAAGGCGTCACGGAGGTGTACTCGTGCGCGGGTGACGTCGACCTCATCGCCCTGGTGAAGGTCGCGCGGCACGAGGACCTGGCCGACCTCGTGCCCGGTCGCATCTCGAAGGTGCCCGGCGTGCTGAACACCGACACCCACATCTCGTTCCGGTCCTACTCGAAGCGGGACACGGAGGCGGCGTTCGCCGTCGGCCTGGACGACGCCTGATCGCCGGCCGCCCGAGCCCGGACCACCCGAGCCCGAGCCGCCCCGGCCTGAACCGCTCCAGCCCGAGCCGCTCCGCACCGGGGCCCCCGAGCCGCCGGGGCGCGCACGCCCGAGCCACCCGTTCGGCGCGGTGCCCGGCCGACGCACGCGGCCCCGCCGACCGGCCGTCCCGGACAGCGAAAGGCCCCGCACCACCAGGGTGCGGGGCCTTTCGCGATCGGTCAGGACTCCGGCTGGGCCGGCTTGCCCGCGAGTTCGCCCGACGGCTTGTTCTCGCCCGTCAGCGCGTCCTTCGGGGCGCCCGAGCCCTGGCGGGCCCGAGCGAGCGCCGCGGTCTCCTCCGGCGCGTCCGGCGTCAGGAAGCTGCCGGGCACCGGGTGGCCGGCCGAGCCGAGCTTGTTCATCTTCTTCGGCACCGGCGCGCCCTGGTACGCCAGGGGCAGCGGGTGGCCGTGGTCGTCCACCGGGCCGAGCGGCTGGTGGACCTCGATGAACTCGCCGTGCGGCAGGCGCTTGATGATGCCCGTCTCCACGCCGTGCTCCAGGACCTCGCGGTCGCTGCGCTGGAGGCCGATGCAGATCCGGTACGTCAGGAAGTAGGCGACCGGAGGGATCACCAACAGGCCGATCCGGCCCATCCACGTCGTCGCGTTCAACGAGATGTCGAACTGGTAGGCGAAGATGTCGTTCGCGCCCATGACCAGCAGCACCATGAAGTACGAGATGGCCATGACGCCGAGCGACGTCCGGACCGGCACGTCGCGCGGGCGCTGGAGCAGGTTGTGGTGCGCGTAGTCCTTGGTCATCTTGCGCTCGATCCACGGGTACACCGCGGCGATGCCCGTCAGCAGCGGAAGACCCAGCATGAACGGCCAGAACGGCGCCGGGATCGTGTAGTCCCCGAGGTACGCCTCCCACGCCGGCCAGATGCGCACCAGGCCGTCGGTCCAGCCCATGTACCAGTCGGGCTGCGAGCCCGCCGACACCTGCGACGGGTTGTACGGGCCGATGTTCCAGATCGGGTTGATCTGGAAGATGCCGCCCATGATCGCGGTGACCGCGACGACGACCGCGAAGAAGCCGCCGCCCTTGGCCGCGAACACCGGCATGATGCGGACGCCGACGACGTTGGTCTCCTTGCGCCCGACGCCGGGGAACTGGGTGTGCTTCTGGTACCAGACCAGGCCGAGGTGGACGGCGATCAGCGCCAGGATGACCGCCGGGATGACCAGGATGTGCAGCGTGTACAGGCGCGGGATGATCTCCGTGCCGGGGAACTCGCCGCCGAACGCCAGCCAGTTCAGCCACGTGCCGATGACCGGGAACGAGATCAGCAGGGCCGCCATCACGCGGAGGCCGGTGCCGGACAGCAGGTCGTCGGGCAGCGAGTAGCCGAGGAAGCCCTCGATCGCGCCGAGCATGAACAGCACGATGCCGATGACCCAGTTGATCTCCCGCGGCCGGCGGAACGCGCCGGTGAAGAAGATCCGGAACATGTGGACCACGATCGCGCCCATGAACAGCAGCGCCGCCCAGTGGTGCACCTGGCGGACGAACAGGCCGCCGCGGACGTCGAACGAGATCTGGAGCGTCGACTCGAACGCGCGCGACATCTCCATGTTCTGCATGTTCACCACGCTGCCGTGGTAGATGACCTCCTCCATCGAGGGGTCGAAGAACAGCGCCAGGTAGGTGCCCGACAGCAGCAGGATGATGAAGCTGTACAGCGCGATCTCGCCGAGCAGGAACGACCAGTGGGTCGGGAACACCTTGTTCAGCTGCTTCCGCATGCCACCGGCCATGTGGAACCGGTCGTCAGCCCACTTCGCGGCACCGCCCGCCACCCTGGCGGCGGCGTTCTGCCGCTTTGTCGGCGTGGTGATGCCGCTCATGACTTACGCTCCCAGAACGCCGGACCCACGGCCTCGATGAAGTCACCGCGGGCAATCAAGTATCCGTCTTCGTCAACCGTGATCGGAAGCTGCGGGAGCGCTCGGGTCGCGGGGCCGAACCGCGGCTTGCCGTAGTGGAAGACGTCGAACTGCGACTGGTGGCACGGGCAGAGCAGCAGACCGGTCTGCTGCTCGTACAGCGAGGTCGGGCAGCCCAGGTGGGTGCAGATCTTCGAGTAGGCGTACAGGTCGCCGTAGTTGAAGTCCTCCTGGCCCGCACGCTTGGTGACCTGCTGGCCGGGGCGCAGGCGGATGAGCATGACCGGCGTGTCGGCCCGCTTCATCGCCGCGACCAGGGCTTCCTCGTTGCCGCGCTCGGACTCCCGGAACGGGAAGACGGTCTCGAAACCGCCCGCGTCCAGGTCCTCGGGGCGGACCAGGGCGACGTCGTGCATCCGGCCGGTGCTGCGGCGCAGGTAGACCTTCTCGCCGTTCTCGGACTTCCAGCCGGTGTGCCACAGCGAGTTCTTGGTCTCGCTGTCCGACCACGGGTTCTTGACCAGCGCGCCGAGCGGCACGGCGAGCACGCCCAGGCCGAACACGCCCGCGCCCAGGCCGGCGGTGCGCTTGATCAGCGAGCGGCGGGCGATGCCGGAGCGGTTGCCCGCGTCGGCCAGCTCGGCGACGACGGTGGCCTTGTCGACCTCCGACGAGCCGCCGTCGTGGCGCTGCTGGACGGCCAGCTCCTCCGGGATGAACTTCTTCGTGTACAGCAGCGCGCCCACGCCCAGGGCGAGGATGGACAGGCCCAGCGTGAAACCGATGACCGGCGTGTACAGCGAGTACACGAAGTGGTCGGGGGTGTTCGGCGCCTGGTACTTCCACGGCCAGAACAGGAACGCGGCGAGGAACGCCAGGCCGGACAGGGCGGCGATGGCGAACCACAGGGCCACGGTGCGCTCGGCCCGGCGCTCGGCGCGGGTGCCCTTGACGGGCCACCGCTCTTCGTAGTGGACCAGCTCGACGCCGTCGAGGTTCGTCCCGAGCTTGACCAGCTCGTCCCTGCTCATCCCGGCGAGGGCCGCCTCGTCGGGCAGGTCGTTCGGCTTCTCGCCGCTCATGCCTTGGCTCCGATCCAGAGGGTCACGCCGATCAGGGCGGCGATACCCACGATGAACGCGATCAGACCCTCCGAAACCGGCCCGAAGCCGCCGAGGGGGGCGCCGCCGGGGTTGTTCTTCCCGTCGGTCACCGACTTGATGTACGCGATGATGTCCTGCTTCTCCTCCGGCGTGAGCTGCCGGTCGGAGAACTTCGGCATGTTCTGCGGACCGGTGAGCATCGCCGTGTACAGCTGCTCCTCGGTCACGCCGTCCAACTGGGGTGCGAACTTGCCGGACGACAGCGCCCCGCCGCGACCGGTGAAGTTGTGGCACGCCGCGCAGTTGAGCCGGAACAGCTCGCCGCCGCGGGCGGGGTCCTCGCCGCGCAGCGCCTCGCCGCGCAGCTCGGGGGTCTGGGGGCCGCCGCCGCGGGACTGGATGAACGCGCCGAGCGCGTCGATCTCCTCCGGCGTGAACACGGCCGGCTTGCGCTGCGCCTGCGCCTCCTGGCGGGCCATCGGCATCCGGCCCGACGAGACCTGGAAGTAGACGGCGGCCTCGCCGACGCCGATCAGGCTCGGGCCGCGGTCCTCGACGCCGTCGAGGTTCTTGCCGTGGCAGGAGATGCAGGTGTTGTTGTAGAGCTGCTCACCCAGTCGCACCTGGGCCGGGTCGTCCTGCGCCTGCGCGGTCTGCGGCTGCGGCGCGAGGGCGCTGAACAGGAAGCCCGCGGCCAGCAGTGCGAAGCCCAGCGCGAGCAGGCCCGAGATCCGCCTGCGCAGCTTCGTGCTGCGCTTCCGGGCCCGTGTGGTGTTGGTGGTCATGTGTGCGGCAACCCTTGCTGGTGTGAGTTCGGGGTTCGTGCTGGTCGTCAGGGCACGATGTAGATGACGGCGAACAAGCCGATCCAGACGACGTCGACGAAGTGCCAGTAGTACGACACGACGATCGCCGAGGTCGCCTGCGCGGGGGTGAACTTGCTCAGCTTCGTGCGGACCAGCAGGTAGCCGAACGCGATCAGGCCGCCGATCACGTGCAGGCCGTGGAAGCCCGTCGTGAGGTAGAAGACGGTGCCGTAGGCGGAACCGGGGATGGTCGTGCCCTCGTGGACGAGGTTGAAGTACTCACCCGCCTGACCGGCCACGAAGATCGCGCCCATGATCAGCGTCACGAGGTACCAGCGACGCAGGCCGAACACGTCGCCGCGCTCGGCGGCGAACACGCCCCACTGGCAGGTGAACGACGAGGCCACCAGGATGATCGTGAAGAACAGTGCGTACGGCACGTTCAGGTGGGTCGGAGCCGGGGGCCACGGTCCGTCGTTCTGGGCCTTCACCGTGAAGAACATGGCGAAGAGCCCCGCGAAGAACATGAGCTCACTGGACAGCCAGACGATCGTGCCGACGCTGACCATGTTCGGGCGGTTCAGCGAGTGCACGCGCTGGCCGATGGAGGGCGCTGCCGTTGTCACACGACGCATTATTGCTTGCAGGTTTTCGCTCCGCCCATCGGGTCCGGGGCTGATCGACCGGTCATCCTGGTCACACGGGCGGTGAGGTCCTCATGGGGTTGTTGAGCCGGTGGCGCGATCGTCGGGCGCGGCGCGCCGAACCGACGCCGGAGGTCGATTCGCCGGGGCTGGTGGTCGTGGTGGAGGCGTTCGACGTCGCGGAGGCGGACTCGGCGGCGCTGGCCCGGTCGCCGCGGTGGCGCCCGACCGCGCCCGCGGTGCTGCGCCATCACCTCGTCCTGCCCCCTGACCAGGTGGAACGCGCTCGGGAACTGCTCGCGCCGGACGGCTGGGAACTCCGCGCGGGCGAGCACTGCCACGCGCTGCGCGTGCAGGTGCTGACGGCGCTGTCGTGCGCGCAGGAGCGGTCCCGGATGGCGAGCCTGGCGCAGCGGCTGGGCGGCGACTGGATCGGCTGGGACGCTCTCCAGGTCCCGCAAGGGGCCGGGTAGGTGGGCCGGATAACATCAAGGTCACCTGGCACCCGACCCGCCGGAGGACCACGCAGATGAGCACGCAGACGACCAGGCTCCTGGTGTTCAGCCACCGCCCCGAGGTGCGTGAGACGATCATCACTGCCGTGGGGCGGCGCCCGGCGCCGGATCTGGGCCGGGTGGAGTACGTGGAGGCGGGCACGATCGCCGACGTGCTCTACGAGGTGGACAAGGGCGGCGTCGACCTGGCCATCCTGGACGGCGAGGCGCAGCCGACCGGCGGCATGGGGCTGTCCCGGCAGCTCAAGAACGAGATCGCCGACTGTCCCCCGATCGTGGTGGCGGTGCGCCGCAAGGACGACCGCTGGCTGGCGACGTGGTCGCAGGCGGACGCGGTGCTGGTGCACCCGCTCGACCCGCTGGCCGCCGCCGAGACCGTGGCCGAGGTGCTGCGGTCCTCCGCCGTGCCCGCGGTGCGGGGCTGAGGGCGATGGCGGCGGAGCGCACCTGGCCGTTACTGCTCAACCAGCTCATCGACCGCGTCGACCTCTCCGAGGACGACACGGGCTGGGCGATGGACCAGATCATGTCCGGCGCGGCGACACCGGCCCAGGTGGGCGCGTTCGCGGTGGCGCTGCGGGCGAAGGGCGAGACGCCCGAGGAGGTCGACGGCCTCGCGAGCGTGATGCTCAAGTACGGGCGGCGGTTCACGGTGGACGCGCGGGCGGCGGACATCGTCGGCACGGGCGGCGACAACTCCGGGTCGGTCAACATCTCGACGATGGCGGCCATCGTGGCGGCGTCGGCGGGCGTGCCGATCGTGAAGCACGGCAACCGCGCGGCGTCGTCCAAGTGCGGCACGGCCGACGTGCTGGAGGCCCTGGGCGTGGCGATCGACCTGCCGCCGCTGGGCGTGCAGACGACCGTCGAGGAGCTGGGCATCGGCTTCTGCTTCGCCCCGGTCTTCCACCCGGCGTTCCGGCACACGCTGGGGCCGAGGCGGGAGCTGGGCATCCCGACGTCGTTCAACCTGCTGGGCCCGCTGACCAACCCGGCGCAGCCGACGGTCGGCCTGATCGGCTGCGCGCGGGCGGCGGCGGCGCCCCTGATCGCCGGCGTGCTGGCCCGGCGGGGCCACACGGCGCTCGTCGTGCGCGGCGAGGACGGCCTGGACGAGATCACGACGACCACCACGACGGCCGTCTGGGTGGCCGACGATCACACCGTCCGCACCGACCGCATCGACCCGTCCGCGCTGGGCGTCGAGCCGGCCCTGCCGGACGACCTGCGCGGGGGCGACGCGTCCGTCAACGCGGAGGTGGTGCGCGAACTCGTGACCGGCAAGCCGGGCGCGGTGCGCGACGCGGTGCTGCTCAACGCGGCCGGCGCCATCGCGGCGCACAGCGGCCTGAGCGGCGACCTGCACGCGGACCTGGCGGCGGCACTGGGCCGGGCGGGCGAGGCGATCGACTCGGGCGCGGCAGCCGACCTGCTCCGCCGCTGGGCCACCCGTTCGACGGAACTCAAGGCCCAACTACCCGACGCCTGACGCCCCCGCACACCTCACCCGAGCGTGTCATCCCCGGATGGCCTGCCCGCAGGGGTCCACGCTCGGTCAGGCAGGTCAAGCACGCCCTTCGCTTGACCTGCCTGACCAGGCGTGTGGTCTTTGACCAGGCCATACGGGGATGACACGCGAAGCAGAGCTTCGGAGAAGCTTTGCCCTTGCACCGCGCCGCACCGAAGGCACGCCCAGAGGTCATCCTCGGCGGCCTGCCCGTCCGTCGAGGACGCCCTTCACGCTTTGATCTTCGACTCGACCCCGCACCGCACCGCTTCGCCACGCTGGGCACGCGAACGCGGGCGTCCCCTGCCTCCGGGGCCCCCGACACACAGCCAACCACCGGGGTACGACATTCCCGGCACCTCTCCCTCACGCGCCCCTGCTCCCTTCACTCCTCTCCGCCCTTACCGCTCACTCCGCCCACCGCTCCCCATCCCCCATGCACGTCCCCACACCTCGCCCCAGTGAGGTTTCAGCCACCTTTTTACTGCCCAGTAACGAGGACAAGGAATGCTGTTCCCATGCTCTACACGGTGATGAAGCGCGTGGTGGCGCCGACGGCACGGCTGGTCTGGCGCCCCGAGGTGGAGGGGCTCGCGAACGTGCCCGCGGACGGGCCGGTGATCCTCGCACCGAACCACCTGTCGTTCATCGACAGCATCGTGATCCCGATGGTGGTGCCGCGGCGGGTCTCGTTCCTCGCCAAGGCCGAGTACTTCGAGGGCACGGGGGTCAAGGGCGCCCTCTCCCGCTACTTCTTCGGCTCCCTGGGCCACGTTCCGGTACGCCGGGGTATCGGTAGGGCCGCACGGGCCTCCCTGGACACCGCGGCGGAGATCCTGGCCGGCGGTGGCGCGTTCGCGATCTACCCGGAGGGGACGCGGTCGCTGGACGGCCGGCTGCACCGGGGTCGCACGGGTGTCGCGCGGATGGCGCTGGAGTCGGGCGCGCCGGTCGTGCCGGTCGGGCTGATCGGGACCGACCAGGTCCAGCCGGTGGACGCGAAGCTGCCTCGCATCCGCCCCGTGACCATCCGGTTCGGGAAGCCGCTCGACTTCTCCCGGTACACCGGGATGCACGAGTCGCTGCCCGTCCTGCGGTCCGTCACCGACGAGGTCGTGTACCGCATCCTCGAACTGTCCGGCCAGGAGTACGTCGACAGCTACCAGGGCTCCGACAAGGCGGCGTGACCCGCGACGGCGCGGCGCGTCCGACGTCGTGGCGCAACCCCCGACAATGCGCCGGGGCCGCCTCCCACCAGGGAAGACGGCCCCGAACGAACTCCGGACGTCAGTCGTGGTTCGGCCCGGTGTGGTACTCGAACACCAGTCCGCCCACCGCGATCAGCACCAGCACCACGCCGACCACCAGCATCCACACGTGCCAGAACGCGAGGGCCACGCCCGCGAGCGCGGCGGCGCCCGCCAGGGCGATCGGCCAGTACGAGCCGGGGCTGAAGAAGCCCAGCTCACCGGCGCCGTCGGACACCTCCGCGTCCGCGTTGTCCTCCGGCCGCACCTCGATCCGCCGGGCCACGAACCGGAAGTACGTGCCGACGATCAGGGCCAGGCCACCGGTCAGGGCGAGGGCCACCGTGCCGGTCGGCTCGACGGCTCCCGTCGCGTCCCACGTCCAGTAGCCGTACACCACGGACACCAGGAACGAGAACGCCATCACCAAGTCAAAAATGCGCGCTTCGACCTTCATCGCAGCGTCCTCCTACCTGCCGCCGCCGGACGCCTCGCGGACGGTCCGGTCGGTGTCGAAGGGCTTGGTCGTGACCGCGTGCGGCGTGCACAGCTCACCGCAGTCCAGCTCGGTCAGCGCCTCGGCGGCGCTGTAGGGCCGACCGGTCTTCGGGTTGTTCTTCTCGCGCAGCGACATGTACCGGTCGAACACGGCCGGCTCCAGCGCGCGGACCTCGAAGTTCATCACCGCGTGGTACACGCCGCACAGCTCGGCGCAGCGGCCGACGAACGAGCCGGTGCGGTCGATCTGGGTGATCTCGAACGAGTCGTCCTGGTTGTTCTTCTTCGGCGCCGGGAAGACGTCCCGCTTGAAGTGGAACTCCGGCACGTAGAACGAGTGGATGACGTCCGTGGACTCCAGGTTGAACCGGACGGACCGGCCCTGGGGCAGCACCAGCAGCGGCACCTCGCCGGACGTGCCGACGGTGCTCACCGGCTGGTCGTCCCGGTCGGTCTTGTACTCCGGGTACTTGAACTCCCAGTTCCACTGGAACGCGATCACGTCGACCGTCACGTCCGGGTCGTCGGACTTGTTCGTCACGTAGTTCTGGGTGACCGCGGTGAAGTAGAACAGCACCGCGACGATGATCGTCGGCACGACGATGAGGACGAGCTCCAGCGGCAGGTTGTAGGCCACCTGGCGGGGCAGTTCCTCGCTCTTCTTCCGGTGGAACGCGATCGACCAGAGGATCAGCCCCCAGACGATCACACCGACCGTGAGCGCGGCGACGACCGACCAGGTCCACAGCTCGCGCATCCGCTCGGCCTGCGGCGTCACGGCCACCGGCCAGCCGAAGCGCAGCACCTCATCCGTGGAGCAACCCGTGGCCCCGACGCCGACCAGGCCGACCAGCCCGGCGACCTTCGCCAGCCGCGCTGCCCTGGTGCCCTCCTTCAGGCCCACTGCTCGCCGCCTCCTCGTTGAAAGCTCACCGCCGCCGGAGGCGGCAATCAGAAAGCAGGCAAGGGCGGCCTTCGCCTCCTTGCCGGATCATGCGGGAGCGTAGCTCAGCCGGTGGGTGTTCACCCCTCGGGGGCGGCTCGCGCATGGTGCAGTTTCGGTCACACAAAGCACTCCCGGCATACTGGGTACTTCTCCACACCCCACGAAAGGTGCAACGGCGTGTGCGGCCTGGTTGGACTGGTTTGCCCTGGCGAGAACGAAGCCGAGCAGGCGCGCTCGGCGGTGGCCGCCGCGATGCGCTGCCAGCGGCACCGCGGGCCCGACGAGACGGGCACCTGGCAGGGCGGCGAGGTCGTGTTCGGCTTCAACCGGCTCGCCATCATCGACATCGAGCACTCCCACCAGCCGCTGCACTGGGGTCCCCCGGAGCTGCCCGGCCGGTACACCATCAACTTCAACGGTGAGATCTACAACTACGTCGAGCTGCGGGCCGAGCTGACCAAGCAGTTCGGCGCGGTGTTCGCGACCGACGGCGACACCGAGACGATCGTCGCGGCCTACCACTACTGGGGCCCGGCGGCGGTGGCCAAGCTGCGAGGCATGTTCGCGTTCCTGATCTGGGACTCCGAGCGCAAGGTGGTGTTCGGCGCGCGCGACCCGTTCGGGATCAAGCCGCTGTACTACGCGGCGGGCCCCGGTGGCGTGGCGTTCTCCAGCGAGAAGAAGTCCGTGCTGGAGCTGGCGCCGACCCTGGGCATCCGGCCGGAACTGGACCGCAAGGCCCTCCAGCACTACCTGATCCTCCAGTACGTGCCCGAGCCGGAGTCGCTGCACGGGCAGGTTCACCGGATCGAGTCCGGCACGTCGTTCACCGTGGCGCCCGGTGGCAAGCCGGTGGTCGAGCGGTACTTCCCGGCGACGTTCCGGCCGCGCGCGGTGCACGGCGACGCGGACGCGAACCGCCTGTACGACGAGATCACCGAGGCGCTGCGGGACTCGGTGGCCAAGCACATGCGGGCGGACGTGACGGTCGGCTCGTTCCTGTCCGGCGGCATCGACTCGACGGTGGTCGCGGCGCTGGCCAAGGAGCACAACCCGGACCTGATCACGTTCACCACCGGCTTCGAGCGGGCCGGGTACTCCGAGATCGACGTGGCGGCGGAGTCGGCGGCGGCGATCGGCGTGAAGCACGTGGTCCGGGCGGTGACGGCGCAGGAGATGATGGACGCCCTGCCGCTCATCACGTGGTACCTGGACGACCCGGTGGCGGACCCGGCGCTGGTGCCGCTGTGGTTCATCGCCCGCGAGGCGCGCGAGCACGTGAAGGTGGTGCTGTCCGGCGAGGGCGCGGACGAGCTGTTCGGCGGCTACACGATCTACCGGGAGCCGCTGTCGCTCGCGCCGTTCGAGAAGGTGCCGGGCGCGCTGCGCAAGGCGATGGGCCGGGTGTCCACCAAGATCCCTCAGGGCGTGCGCGGCAAGGACCTGTTGCGGCGGGGGGCGCTGACCCTGGAGGAGCGCTACTACGGCAACGCCCGGATCTTCCTGGACGACCAGCTGCGGCAGGTGCTGCGCACGTACGACCCGAACGTGTCGCACCAGGACGTGACGGCCCAGCCGTACCGCGAGTCGCAGGGCTGGGACCCGGTGACGCGGATGCAGCACGTGGACCTGTTCACGTGGCTGCGGGGCGACATCCTGGTCAAGGCCGACAAGATGACGATGGCGAACTCGCTGGAGCTGCGGGTGCCGTTCCTGGACCCCGAGGTGTTCCGGATCGCCTCCCAGGTGCCGTCGGAGCTGAAGCTCACCAAGGAGACGACCAAGCACGCGCTGCGCCGGGCGATCCGCGACATCGTGCCCGCGCACGTGCTCAACCGGCGCAAGCTGGGCTTCCCGGTGCCGATCCGGCACTGGCTGAAGGACGAGATGCACGAGTGGGCGATCGACATCGTCCGCCAGTCGCAGACCGACCAGTACATCGACAAGACCGCGGTGCTGCGGGTCATCGAGGAGCACCGGTCCGGGGTGGCGGACAACAGCCGCCGCATCTGGGCGCTGCTGGTGTTCATGATCTGGCACGGCATCTTCATCGAGGGCCGCATCCGGCCGCAGGTGCCGGAGCCGCACTACCCGGTCAAGCTCTGACCCCGCGACGGCCCCCGGCACCCGCCGGGGGCCGTCCCGCGTCGGCCGGTCGACCACCGCCTCAACGCGCCATCTCAGCGCCCACCACCTCAGCGCCCACCACCTCGGCGCCCACCACGTCGGCACCCACCACCTCAGCGCCCACCACATCGGCCCGAGCCATTCCGGCCCGCGCCAAGCCGGCCTGTTCCCCACCGGCCTCCTCCACGTGGGCCCGCACCGCCCCCGCCGTCAGCCCGGAGCACGCCTCCCCATCGACTCCCTCACCACGCCGCGCGGCCAGGATCACCTCCACGTCCGAGACGAGCCGCGACAGGTGGGTGCGCGTCCGCTCCAACGCCTCGATGCGCTGCGCCACGTTGCCCAGCTCGTCCTGGAGCATCTCCAGCAGCGGCACGCAACGCGCCTCGTCCGCGGGCAGGTCCACCTGCTCCCCGAACGCGTGGGCGAGGACGAGGCGCACGAGCCGGACGTTCAGGCCCGAGCCGATCAGGCAGCGGACGCTGCGGACCCGCTCCACGTCGGCCTCGTCGTAGACGCGGTAGCGCGACCCGGTGCGCCGGGGCCGCAGCAGGCCCTGCTGCTCGTAGTAGCGCAGCATCCGCACGGTGGCGCCGGTCCGCTCGCTCAACTCGCCGATCAGCACGTATTCCCTCCTCGGGGCGAAAGAGCCGTCGATCACCCAGGCTTGACCCTGACGTCAGTGTCACACTTTACGGTCGCTCCCGTGATCGCTCTCGTCCTGATGCTGTGCGCATTCGCCGTCGGCACCTCCGAGTTCATCGTCGTGGGCGTGCTGCCCGACGTCGCCGCGGACCTCGACGTGGCCCTGCCGACCGCCGGCCTCCTGGTCACCGCGTACGCGGTGTCCGTGGCCATCGGCGGACCCGTGCTCACCGTCCTGACCGGCCGCCTGCCGCGCCGGTCCCTGCTGATCGCCGTCATGGTGCTCGCGCTGCTCGCGTCCGCGGCGTGCGCGCTGGCCGGCGACTACACCACCCTGATGGCGGCCCGCATGGTCGCGGCGCTGGCCCAGGGCCTGTTCTTCGCGGTCGCCTCGCAGGTCGCGGTGGCCGCCGTGCCACCGGAGAAGCAGACCGCGGCCATCGCCAAGGTCGTCAACGGCGTGGCGCTGTCCACCGTCCTCGGCATCCCGATCGGCACGCTGATCGGCCAGAACTACGGCTGGCGCGCGTCGTTCGCGCTGGTCGCCGCGCTCACCCTGCTCGGCCTCGTCGGTGTCGTGCTGGGCGCGCCGAAGGTCGAGCACGAGCCCGACCCCGGCGTCCGGGCCAGCCTGTTCGCGTTCGGCAAGCGGACGGTCCTGCTCGGCCTGCTGACCACCGTCCTGTCCTTCACGGGCATGATCACCGCGTTCACCTACGTCGCGCCCGCGCTGACCGACATCACGGGCTTCGACCCGGCCTGGGTGACCGGCGTCCTGCTGGTCTACGGCCTGGGCACGATGGTGGGCAGCACGATCGCCGGGCGCGTGCCGCCGCACGTGATCCCGAAGGTGCTGCCCATCCCGCTGGCGGCGCTGACCGTGCTGCTGCTGGCGCAGGGCTTCCTGCTGGAGACCAAGGTGACGGCCGTGGTGGCGCTGTTCGTGCTCGGCGCGAGCGCGTTCGCCTCGGGTCCGCTGCTGCACACGTTCCTCATGGGCCAGGCGGGCCCGGCGGCCGGCCTGGTGGCGTCGGTGAACATCTCGGCGTTCAACGTGGCCGCCGCGCTCGGCCCGATGATCGGCGGCGCGGTCATCGCCGGCGGCCCCGGCCTCCAGTGGGTCGCGGCGGTGGGTGCCGTGCCGACCGTCGTCGGGGTGCTCGTGGCGCTGGTCATCGGCCGCCTGACGCGGCGCGGGGCGGCACCGGCCGCACCCGTGCCGACCACCCTGGCGCACGTCTGACGCCGTCGGACCGGCCGGCTGCGACTACCGCCCGGTAGGGCTGTTGTCAAGGCCGGGGTGCGCTTACGGTCGCCTACGTGAGGAACCGAGAAGCGGACACGCTGGACGAGTTGATCGACGACTGCACCGCGCTGCCCGCGGAACTGCGCCCGACGGCCAAGGCCCTGCCCGCACCGGGGGCGGCGTCCCCCTGGCAGGTCACCGACGCCTGCGCGGCGCAGGTGGACGACCTGGACGCCTACGTCTGAGCCCGACCACGCGAAGGCCCCCGCCCACCGGACGGGGGCCTTCGCACGAACCCACCCGCACGCGGCGCGACCCAGGCCCACACGACCCCAGGCCCAGCACGCCCCACACCCACGCGGGCCGACATCCACGCGGGCCGACATCCACGCGGGCCGACATCCACGCGGGCCACCCCGCATCGACCCGAGCCCCACGCCGCTCAGGCCCCCGGACACGCGAACGGCCCCCGCACCGGCGACGTGCCGTTCGGCGGGGGCCGTTCGCAAAGCTCCGCGACGCTCGGGGAGCCTGGTGACTCAGTGGAACGAGTCGCCGCAGGCGCACGAACCGCCCGCGTTGGGGTTGTCGATCGTGAAGCCCTGCTTCTCGATGGTGTCGACGAAGTCGATCACCGCGCCCTCGACGTACGGGGCGCTCATGCGGTCGACGGCCACCTTGAGGCCGCCGAAGTCCCGCAGGGCGTCGCCGTCCAGCGTGCGCTCGTCGAAGAACAGCTGGTAGCGCAGGCCAGCGCAGCCACCGGGCTGGACGGCGATGCGCAGGTGCATGTCGTCGCGGCCCTCCTGGTCGAGCAGCGCCTTGGCCTTCACGGCCGCCGCGTCGGTCAGCGTCACGCCGTGGGTGGGCGGTGCGTCAGGAGTCGGGGTCGCTGCATCCTGAGCGGTCGTCATAGCTCTCCCTCAGAGGTCCTTTGCGGGCATCTATTCCCTGCAAACACGGGCGGTACCCGCTTTGTTCCTTACCCCATGGTCGCACAGCGGTCACGTGCGGCGGTGTGACCACTGCCTCGCGACGTCTCGCGCCAGGTCGGACAGCGTCCCCGCCGGGTCGCGCAGCGACCCCGCCACGGACCCGACGTGCTCGGCCACCGAGTACGCCTCCTGGACGCCGACCGCGCCCGCCTCCCGGCGTCCCACGGCGACCTGCCCGGCCAGCACCAGGCACGGCACGCCGCGCTCGGCCGCGCCGCCGGCGACCGCCGTGACGAGCTTCCCGCGCAGCGACTGCCAGTCGAAGCTGCCCTCGCCGGTGAGCACCAGGTCGGCCCGGTCCAACGCCCCGTCCAACGAGGTGAGCCGCCGCACCAGCCCCGCCCCGGAGGTGACCTCCGCGCCCATCGCCAGGAGGGCGGCGCCCAGGCCGCCCGCCGCGCCCGCGCCGGGCAGGTCGCGCACCGGCGCCAGCTCGGCCATCGCCGCGAGCCGTGCCTCCAGGCGTGCGACGGCCTCCGGCGACGCGCCCTTCTGCGGACCGAACGCGTGCGCCGCGCCGTGCGGCCCGAGCAGCGGGTTCACCACGTCCGATGCCGCGACCAGCTCGACGTCCACCGAGGTGAGGACCGCGCGCAACCCCGCGCCACCGTCCGTGGTCGCCGACCCGCCCAACCCGACGACGACCCGCGAGACACCGCGCGCGACGGCCTCGGCGATCAACTCGCCGACCCCCTCGGTCGTGCCGCTCTCCACCGTCACCGCCCGCTCGGCCTCGGGCACCAGGTGCAGCCCGCACGCCTGGGCCGACTCGACGTAGGCGGTGCCGTCGTGCTCCAGCCACGCGGCGGGGACCGGCTCACCGCGCGGACCGGTGACGGTGGTCGCGTGCACCGTCCCGCCCAGCGCGCCGTGCAGCACGTCGACGAACCCCGGTCCGCCGTCCGCGAGCGGGCGGAGCACGAGGTCGTCCGCGGGCGCGGCCCGCCGCCAGCCGGTGGCGATCGCCTCGGCGGCCTCCCGCGCGCTCAACGTCCCGCCGAAACAATCCGGAGCAATGACAACTCGCACCTCGCGCAGGGTACGGAACCGGTCATCTCCTACTCTTGAGGCGTGAGGTTCCTGCGCCGCAACGCCGCCGACGCCACCCCGACCGCCGATGAGACCCCGGCGGAGGTGACGGCCGTCGACCCGGCGCGCACCCCCGGCAAGGGGAAGCCCACCCCCAAGCGCCGCGAGGCGGAGGGCAAGCGCCGGGGCCCGGTCCCCCCGCCGCCGAGGACGCAGCGCGAGGCGCTGAAGCGGATGCGCGGCAACAAGGCGTCGAAGGAAGAACGCCGCGCCGCCGCCGTGGAGCGCCGCCAGCGGATGATGGCCGGCGAGGACAAGTACCTCCTGCCCCGCGACCGGGGCCCGGTGAAGGCGTACATCCGGGACGTGGTCGACTCCCGGCGCAACCTCATGGGCCTCTTCATGCCGTTGGCGATCCTGGTCTTCGTGGCCCTGCTGGTGCCCGCGCCGCAGGTGCAGCAGTACGCGACCCTCCTGACGACGTTCATGCTGCTGGCGATGGTCGTGGAGGGCATCGTGCTCGGCCGCCTGGTGACCAAGCGCGTGCGACGCAAGTTCCCGCAGGACACCACCCGAGGGTTGTCCATCGGCTGGTACTCCTTCATCCGAGCCAGCCAGCTCCGCCGCTTGCGCGTCCCCAAGCCACGCGTGACCTACGGCGCCAAGGTCTGATCCTCAGCCCTGGAACGCCTACGCGACACCCGACAAACCGCGCCACGCGCACACCTCACACGACCACTGCTCCAAGCGAAGCTTGAAGCAGTGCCCCCGTCCTCGGCGGCCGGCCCGTCCGGCGAGGACGCCCTTCACGCTTTGGCCCGACCCCCGCACCGCACCACCTCGCAGGACACACCCACCCGCGCACAGCACATCTCACATCCCCTCAACATATTTAGCAGCACAAACGACCTCTAGACTCCGGGACATGGAGTTCCGACGCCTCGGCCGCAGCGGCCTCAACATCAGTGAGATCTCGTACGGCAACTGGCTCACCCACGGTTCCCAGGTCGAGGAGGAGCAGGCCACCGCCTGTGTCCGCGCCGCCCTGGACGCCGGCATCACCACGTTCGACACGGCCGACGTGTACGCGAACACGAAGGCCGAAGAGGTGCTCGGTCGCGCGCTGAAGGGCGAGCGCCGCGAGTCGCTCGAAGTCTTCACCAAGGTGTTCTGGCCCACCGGCCCCGGCGGCCCCAACGACAAGGGCCTCGGCCGCAAGCACATCCACGAGTCCATCAACGGCTCGCTCAAGCGCCTCCAGACCGACTACGTCGACCTGTACCAGGCCCACCGCTTCGACCGGACGGTCCCGCTGGAGGAGACGATGCAGGCGTTCGCCGACATCGTCCGCCAGGGCAAGGCGCTCTACATCGGCGTGTCGGAGTGGAACGCGGACCAGATCGCGCGCGGCGCGGCGCTGGCCCGCGAGCTGAACGTCCCGTTCATCTCCAACCAGCCCCAGTACTCGATGCTGTGGCGGGTCATCGAGTCGCAGGTCGTGCCGACCTCCGAGCGCGAGGGCATCAGCCAGATCGTGTGGTCGCCCATCGCGCAGGGCGTGCTGACCGGCAAGTACCTCCCCGGCCGGCCCGTGCCGGCCGGCTCGCGCGCCACCGACGAGGCAGGCTCGAAGTTCATCTCGCGCTTCCTCGACGACGAGGTGCTGACGAGGGTCCAGCAGCTCAAGCCGCTCGCCGAGGAGGCCGGTCTCAGCCTCGCGCAGCTCGCGGTCGCGTGGGTGCTCCAGAACCCGAACGTCGCCTCGGCGATCATCGGGGCCTCCCGGCCGGAGCAGGTGCACGAGAACGTGAAGGCAGCCGGCGTGAAGCTGGAAGCCGAACTGCTCGCCAAGATCGACGAGATCCTCGACGGCGTCGTGGAAACCGACCCCCGGCTGACCGTCTCACCCTGATCCCGCCCGGCTCGCCTCCGCCCTCACGTCGACGGGCGGAGGCGGGCCTCGCGGGCTCCGGCCCTCAGTCCTCAGCGCCGAGGACCGCCGCCATCCGCTGCAGCAGGTAGCCGGCGCACCAGCGCGATTCGGTGTCCTTCGGGTCGACGGCTTCCTTGGCGAGCTTGCCGGCGAGCCTCCTGGGTTCGGGCGCGGTGGTGGGGTCGTCCGCCACCTGGAGGGCGGTCTCCCAGCCGCACTGGGTCAGCCGGGAGACCTCCGACGCCAGGCACAACCTCCGCACGACCGCGTCCGACTCCAGCACGGCGACGACCACGTCGGCGTTCCGCCGCCCCGGCAGGAAACCCAGGATGCTCACCGCGTTGGCCCTCAGCGTCGAGGTCTCCCCGCTCACGGCCCACCGCCGGAAGTTCTCGATGGCCGCCTCCCCCAGGACGGGCGCCACTGCCGCGTCGATCGAACTCGACGTCGGACCCTGCGCGAAGATGTCCGGCTCCCCTGCCTCCACCGCCTCTCTGATGTGCCGCAGGTGCTCGGGGCCCTCGATCTTGATCAGTCTCGGATGGTTGATGTCCGGGCGGTACACACCGACCCCCAATGCTCGTTCGTACGCCGCTACCACCTCATGGGTAACCGGGTTCAAACCGGTTTCGACGAGCCCGAGGTACGACTTCGAATAGCTGGTCGCCTGAGCCAAACGGGTGAGGGAGTAGCCGGCGTACTGCCTCGCGGCCGCAACAGCCGCTCCCCGGCCCGCACCCACTTCGAAAGAAGGTTGCCGACAGATGACGATGCATAGCGAGAGCGGCGTCAATCACTCTACGCACCTCAAGGTCTACAGCGACGCCACGTTCAGGTCGCAGGTCAACCCAGACGGGATCTACGAATTCGCCGATCCACAGTTCGTCGACTAGCGCGTGCGAGCTTCGACAGGTCTTCAATGCGGCACACGATTGAAAGCCGTACTGCTCGCTGGCCACACCTCCGACAACGACGGGCTCCGACCCGGCACGGCCTTCATCGGGGGCGCGCTGACAGCCCTGGCACCAGTGGAATCCAATGGCCTGTTCGAAACCGTGCGCGCCATCTGAAGCCCGACGCGCCCGGTCGCCCACAAGCCGGACGCGTCAGCGGCGCTTTCACCCTCGGCGAAAGCCCGCCGAACCAATGCCGCCGAACCAATGCCCGACGCTCCGGTGCCGGGCGAGCCGAAGGCTCACTCGGCCGGGGACAACGACATCGGCCCGTACACCTCGGACTCGCTGCGCAACAGGGTCACCTGGGCCACCCCCGCCTCGGCCAGCGACTGCCACACCGAGCTGAACCACTCCTCGGCCGCCGTCTGGTCCGCGAAGACCTCCGCCGGCCCGTCGACCTCCCGCCCCTGCTCGTCCTGGTACCGCCAGCGGTACTCCATGACGGCCTCCTCGGTGCTGTCCCGCCGGGTAACGTTCACCGGTCAGGCTAGGTCCCTCGAAAACCCGGATGGAGCGCGGTGTGACGCGTCGGACACTCGTGCTGGGCGGTGCGCGGTCGGGGAAGTCCGCCCACGCCGAAGGGCTGGTGACCGACGACGCGGTCACCTACGTCGCCACCGCCCGCCGCTACCCGGACGACGCCGACTGGGACGAGCGCATCGCCCGGCACGTGGCCCGCCGCCCCGCCACCTGGCACACCGTCGAGGCACCGGCCCCCCGCGACCTCGTCGCCCTGCTCACGGCCACCGCCGAGACCGATCCGGCGATCCTCGTGGACGACGTGGCGACCTGGCTGACCGGCGCGCTGGACGACGCGGGCGCGTGGGAGGGCCGCGGCTCCGACCAGGTGGACGAGCACTGCGCGGCCCTCGTGGACGCCGTGTCGCAGACCCGCGCCCGACTGGTGCTGGTGTCCGCCGAGGTCGGCCTCGGCGTGGTGCCCGGCACCCGCTCTGGCAGGCTCTTCCGCGATCACCTCGGCTCGCTCAACGCGCGGCTGGCCGAGGTCTGCGACGAGGTGCTGCTGGTCGTCGCCGGAATCCCACTGCGACTGCGCGAAGCCGGAGGTAGTCGGTGACCATCGTGTTCCCGTCCGTCGAGCCGCCGAACGAGGACGTCCGCCGCCAGGCCGTCGCCCGGCACGCCGCGTTGACGAAACCCGCGGGCTCGCTGGGCAAGCTGGAGGAGCTGGGCGTCTGGGTGGCCGCGTGCCAGGGCGAGTGCCCGCCCCGGCCGTTCACGCGGCCCCGCGTGGTGGTGTTCGCCGGTGACCACGGGGTGGCGCGGCACGGCGTGTCGGCCTACCCCGCCGAGGTCACCGGTCAGATGGTGGCCAACTTCCTGGCCGGCGGCGCGGCGGTGAACGTGCTGGCCACCGTGGCGGGCGCCACGGTGCGCGTGGTGGACGTCGCCGTCGACTCCGACACGGCCGTGGGCGACCACAAGGTCCGCCGGGGCTCGGGGTCGATCGACCGCGAGGACGCCCTGACCCGCGAGGAGGCGGAGCGGGCGGTCGAGCTGGGCCGCCGGCTCGCGGACGAGGAGGTCGACGGCGGGGCGGACGTCCTCGTCGCCGGCGACATGGGCATCGGCAACACCACCCCGGCCGCCGTGCTGATCGCGGCGCTGACCGGTGCGGAGCCGGTCGCGGTCGTCGGCCGCGGCACGGGCATCGACGACCGCGGCTGGATGCGCAAGACGGCGGCGATCCGCGACGCCCTGCGCCGGGCGCGCCCGGTGCTCGACGACCCCGTGCAGCTCCTGGCCACCGCCTCCGGCGCGGACCTGGCCGCCATCGCGGGCTTCCTCGCCCAGGCGGCCGTGCGGCGCACCCCGGTCGTCCTCGACGGCGTGGTGGTGGGCGCGGCGGCGCTCGTGGCGGAGGAGCTCGCGCCGGGCGCGCGCGAGTGGTGGGTCGCCGGGCACCGGTCGGCGGAGCCCGCGCACGCCCTCGCGCTGAACCACCTGAGCCTGGAGCCGCTGCTCGACTTCGACCTGCGCCTGGGCGAGGGTTCCGGCGCGGTGGCCGCGCTGCCGCTGGTGGCGATGGCGACGAAGGTCCTGGCGGAGATGGCGACCTTCGACGGCGCGGGCGTCTCCGGGCCGGCCTGATGCGCCTGGCGCTGTCGTGGTTGACCGTGCTGCCCGTCCGGGTCGACGCGGTCGACGGGCGCGCGGCCCGGCGGGCGATCACGTGCGCGCCGTTCGTCGGCGCGCTGCTCGGCCTCGCGGCGGCGGGCGTGCTCCACGGCCTGGTGTGGCTGGGCGCGCCCGCGCTGCTCGCGGGTTTCCTCACCGTCGGCGGGCTGGCGCTGGCCACGCGCGGGATGCACCTGGACGGCCTGGCCGACACCGCCGACGGCCTCGGCTGCTACGGACCGCCGGAACGGGCCCTGGCCGTGATGAAGGACGGCGGCGCGGGACCGTTCGCGGTGGTGGCGCTGCTGGTGGTGCTCGGCGGGCAGGCCGCCGCGCTGCCGGCGGCGCCGTGGCCCGCCGTGGTGCTGGCGGCGGCGACCGGGCGCGCGGCGTTCGCCCTGTGCTGCCTGCGGGGCGTTCCGGCCGCCCGTCCGGAGGGGCTGGGCGCGCTGGTGGCGGGCACGCAGCCGCCGCACACCGCGCTGCTCTGGTGGCTCGCCCTGGCCGTGGCGGGGTTCTTCGTCGCGCCCTGGCACGGCCCGATCGCGGTGGCGCTGGCCGGTGCGCTGGTGCTGCTGCTGGTCCGGCACACCGGTCGGCGGTTCGGCGGGATCACCGGGGACGTGCTCGGCGCGGCGTGCGAGACGGCGAGCCTCGTGGTGCTCGCCGTCTGCGCCCTGCGCTGACCGATCGGCGTCGGTCGAGCCGCGTCGACCCACCGGCGACGACCCCGCGGCGGGTCAGCCCAGCGCGGTCATCCACCCGTGCGGGTCCTCGACCAGCCCCTGCTGGATGCCGGTCAACCGCTCCCGCAGGCGCAGCGTCACCTCGCCCGTGGCCCCACCCGACACGCTGAACTCGCCCCCGGCGTGCTTGACGTGCCCGACCGGGGTGATCACCGCCGCCGTGCCGCACGCGAACACCTCGGTCAGCTCGCCCGACTCCGCCTTCTTCTCCCACTCCTCGGTGGAGAAGCGGCGCTCCTCGACGCCGTACCCGAGGTCGGCGGCCAGGCGCAGCAGCGAGTCCCGCGTGATGCCGGGCAGCAGCGCACCGGACAGCTCCGGCGTGACGACCCGCGCGCCCGGCCCCGAGCCGAGGACGAAGAACAGGTTCATGCCGCCCATCTCCTCGACCCAGCGGCGCTCGACGGCGTCCAGCCACACCACCTGGTCGCAGCCCTGCTCGGCGGCCTGCGCCTGCGCCACCAGCGACGCCGCGTAGTTGCCCGCGAACTTGGCCGCGCCCGTGCCGCCCGGCGACGCGCGCACGTACTCGGTGGACAGCCACACCGTCACCGGCTTGAGGCCACCCGCGAAGTACGACCCGGCGGGCGACGCGATGAGCACGTACGCGTACTCGTTCGCGGGCCGCACGCCCAGGCTCGCCTCCGTCGAGTACATGAACGGCCGCAGGTACAGCGACTCCTCGGCGACCGAGGGCACCCACCGGCCGTCCACGGCCAGCAGTTCGCGGATGGACCCCAGGAACAGCTCGTCGGGCAGTTCGGGCATGGCGAGGCGGCGGGCCGACGCGCGGAAGCGCTCGGCGTTCGCCTGCGGGCGGAAGGACGCGATCGAGCCGTCGGGCCGGCGGTACGCCTTGAGCCCTTCGAAGATCGCCTGGCCGTAGTGCAGCACCATGGCCGCCGGGTCCAGCTCCAGCGAGTGGTAGGGCTCGACAGCGGCGTCGTGCCAGCCCTGGTCGCGGTTCCAGCGGATCGTCACCATGTGGTCGGTGAAGTGCTGCCCGAAGCCCGGTGCGGCGAGTACCTCCGCGACCCGTTCCGGGGTCGCCGGCTGCGGGTTGGTGGTCCGGGTGAAAGGCAACGCGGTCGTCATGCCAGCACAGTAACCCGCGCCGCGACATCGGAAAATCGTCGTCCCGGCGCTCGGGCGGCCGAATGCGCGGTGGGCGCGGCACGGCTCCGGGGGCGGTGCCCTCGGCACGCTGTCCCCACCCCAGGCGACCGGGCGCGGGCGCACCGGCACGGTATCCACGCCCCGGACGACCCGGCGCGGGGCGCACCGGCACGGTTCCACGCCCCGGACGACCCTCGCGGCACCCGATCGGGAGCGCGCCGGACGCCCGGCTACCCCACCGGCTGGCGCGCCCGGACGCCCAGCAGCCCCGCCGCCACCAGGGTCCCCACCCCGGTTACGACCAAGGCGTCGGCGGGCGCGTTCATGGCGAGCAGCACGCACAGCCCGAGGCCCAGGCACGCCGTGCGCATGGGCCACGTCCGGTCCTCCTGGAGCAGCACGCGGGCGGACGCGTTCGTGAAGCCGTAGTAGAACGCGGTGCCGCACGCGCCGACGGCGAGCGCCGTGGTCGGCGTCAGCAGCAGGAACGCGCCGAGCGACAGCGCGAGGGCGATCACGTCCAGCGGCCACCGCCCGCGCAGCGCGGGCAGGTCACCGGTCTCGACCAGCCCGGCGAGCGTCCGCCGCGCGCCGGCCAGCACGAACACCAGCGCCGACGCGCTCGCGACGGTCACGCCGAGGGCCAGGACCGGTACCAGGGCACGACCGTCGGCGGCGATCAGCGCGTCCCGCAGCGGCGCGGGCGACAGCGCCAGCCGGGCCGCGCCGAGCTGGCGCAGCAGGGCCGCCCCGACGGCCGAGGCGACCAGCAGCACCACGCCGATCAGCACGGGCAGCGCGACCCGCAGCGCGCGGGCCGGGAAGACCCGGTCGCCGCGCGCCGGCGCGGTCACCCGCTCGAACCCGGTGAACACGACGAACAGCACGCCGGCCGCGCCCATGACCCCGTCGAAGCCGGAGCCGTCGACCGGCGTCGGGTTGACCGGCGGCGCGACCGAGAAGCACACCAGCGCGACCATCGCCAGCACACCGAGCACGAGCAGCGCGGAGGCCCACCCGACGAGCCCGCGCAGGTGCCTGCCGGCCAGCGCCGTGGCCGCCAGGAGGACGACGCCACCCAGCACCCGGTCCTCGGGCAGCGCGTAGGAGCCGAACGCGCCGGCGATCGCGGCGGCCAGGCCCGCCCGTCCGATCAGGTGCGCGCCCGCGCCGAGCCGGGCAGGCCACGGCCCGAGTTGGTTGCGGATGTAGGCGTAGCCGCCGGACGCGTCCGGGTAGGCACGGTGCTGGTCCGCGGTGGAGTACGCGCAGCACAGCGCGGCGAGGGCGGCGAGGGCCGACGCGAGCGGGAACCACGGGCCCGCCAGGGCGGCGGCGGGCGCGAACCCGAGCAGGATGCCGGCTCCCAGCGTCGCGCCGAGTCCGAGCACGACGGCCCCGGCACGGGGCGTGACTGTCACCGCACCACGGTGACATACGGACAGGGTGACTGCGAACGCCCACCCGGTTGTCCAACGATCGTGTTAATTGTTACTCCCCGCTATCGAAGGGACCGCGGTCACCCCGGTCAACGAGACCTTTAGCATTCGTCACGATCCACCCACGTTCCCGCCGCACGACCAGGAAGTGCCGGGAGGACCACGTCAAGGAGCCGCAGTGACCGCGCCCAAGCTGGCCATCACCGACAGTGACCCGAGCACTACCACCGCCGACGTCGTCGTGGTGGGCACCATCCAGGGCCCGGACGGGCTCGCCCTCACGGGCGCCGCCGACGCGGTCGACGCCGCGTTCGACGGCGGCCTGCTCGACGTCCTCGGCACCGTGGGCGCCACCGGCAAGGCCGACGAGGTCGTGACCTTGCCCACATTCGGCAAGCTCACCGCGCCGGTCCTCATCGCCGTGGGCCTCGGCAAGCCCACCGACGGCGTCGTGGACGAGGAGCAGGTGCGGCGGGCGTCCGGCGCCGCCGCCCGCGCGCTGACCGGCAAGAAGCGCGCCGTGACGACGCTGTCCGCGCTGCACCTCGGCGCGGCCGTCGAGGGCACGCTGCTCGGCGCGTACCAGTTCACCGCCTACAAGTCCTCGAACGGCGACGCGCCGGTGGCCCGCGTCGACCTCCTCGCGCCCGCCGAGGGCACCACCAAGGCGCACCGCGCCGTCGTGAAGGCGTCCACCGCGATCGCCGAGGCCGTCACCGCGACCCGCGACCTGATCAACACCCCGCCGAACGACCTGTTCCCGGCGTCGTTCGCCGAGCGCGCCACCGCGCTGGCCAAGGGCCTCGACGGCGTCGAGGTCGAGGTGCTGGACGAGAAGGCGCTGCGCAAGCAGGGCTTCGGCGGCATCCTCGGCGTCGGCGGCGGCTCGGCCCGCCCGCCGCGCCTGGTCCGCATCACCTACCGCGGCCCCAAGGCCGCCAAGAAGGTCGCGCTGGTCGGCAAGGGCATCACGTTCGACACCGGCGGCATCTCGATCAAGCCGGCCGCCGGCATGGACGAGATGACCTCCGACATGAGCGGCGCCGCCGCCGTGATCGCCACCGTCGTGCTCGCGGCCAAGCTCAAGTACCCGCTGGAGGTCACGGCCTGGGCGCCGCTGGCCGAGAACATGCCGTCCGGCACCGCGTACCGGCCGGGTGACGTGCTGACCATGTACGGCGGCAAGACCGTCGAGGTGCTCAACACCGACGCCGAGGGCCGGCTGGTGCTGTCCGACGCGATCGTCCGGGCGTGCGAGGACGGCCCGGACTACCTGATCGAGACGTCCACCCTGACCGGCGCGCAGATCGTGGCGCTGGGCAAGCGGACGTCGGGCGTCATGGGGTCGGACGAGTTCCGCGACCGCGTGGCCGCGCTGGGCCGGGCCGTGGGCGAGCAGGCGTGGGCCATGCCGCTGCCGGAGGAGTTGCGGGGCGACCTGGACTCGCGGCTGGCCGACATCGCGAACGTCGCCGGGCACCGGTTCGGCGGGATGCTCGCCGCCGGGCTGTTCCTCCGGGAGTTCGTGGCGGAGGGCGTGCCGTGGGCGCACGTCGACATCGCGGGGCCGTCGTACCACACCGGTGCCCCTTACGGGTACACGACCAAGGGCGGGACCGGGGTTCCGGTGCGGACGTTGGCGGCGGTGCTGGCGGACATCGCGGCGAAGGGCTGATTCCGGTCGCGGGGTGACGAACGGGGCTTTGGGCTTTGGCGCTGGAAGGCCGGAGGTTCGGTCGAAGGCGTCAAAGCTTGAAGAGCGCCAGAGCGTCAAAGCGGGAAAACGGAAAAGCGGAAAAGCGGCGCTCGCCGCTGGGCAGGCCGCCGGGGAGGAAAAGCTCAAGGGCGTCGTGTTCTCCCCGTATGGCCTGGTCTGAAGACAACCGCGCTTGTCAGGGCAGGTCAAGCGGAAAGCGTGCTTGACCTGCCCTGACAAGCGCGGTTCCCTGCGGGCAGGCCATACGGGGAGAACACGAGGCCAGACGTCTGTGCGGCGGGTGCCTGGTGTGTGCGTGCGGGGTCAGCCGTTCTGGTTCTTGCGGCGGGTGTACTCGCGCATTCTTTTCGGGTAGCCGACTATGCCCGCGTCGTAGATGGGGATGCCCAGCTTCTTCGCCAGCTTCTTCGCGCCCTCGGTGCCGTCTATGCGTCTGCGAGTCCACTCGCCGTCGTGTGCCACGAGCACGACCGTGGTGTCCGTCACGGTCGTCTTGGGCTCGACGTACGCCTCGACGCCGCGCCGCGCCGCCGCCCACTGCTCCAGGTGCCCGGTGTCGGTGGACGTGGCCGTTCGGAGCACGCCGGGCCGCTGCTTCCTGCGGAAACGGTCGAACAGGCCCACCGGGCCACCTCCTGTCGGGGATCGTGGCGACCATGCTGCCGGCGGGGGTGTGAAGGTGTGGCCAAATCATCCCAAGAGGACACCGCGTCGCCGTCGCCCGTGAACTAGTGACAAGATGGCAATCACCCGCGCGCACCCGCGCGAAGTAAGGCAACAAGCTCTCCAGGGAGATCCCGTGACCGACACCTCCGCCGACCTTGTGATCCTCGGTGGCGGCTCGGGCGGCTACGCCTGCGCGTTCCGCGCGGCGGAGCTCGGCCTGTCCGTCGTCCTGGTCGAGAAGGACAAGCTGGGGGGCACGTGCCTGCACCGCGGCTGCATCCCCACCAAGGCGCTGCTGCACGCGGCGGAGGTCGCGGACAACGCCCGCGAGGGTGACCAGTTCGGTGTGAAGTCCTCGCTGGAGGGCATCGACATCGCGGGCGTCAACTCGTACAAGGACGGCGTGGTCGGCCGGCTCTACAAGGGTCTCCAGGGCCTGGTGAAGGCCAACAAGGTCACCCTCGTGGAGGGCGCGGGCACGCTGGTCGCCCCGAACACCGTCGAGGTGGACGGCAAGCGCTACACCGGCAAGAACGTCGTGCTGGCCACCGGCTCCTACGCGCGCAGCCTGCCCGGCCTGGAGATCGGCGGCCGGATCATCACCAGCGACCAGGCGCTGAACCTGGACTTCATCCCGGAGAAGGTCGTCGTGCTCGGCGGCGGCGTGATCGGCGTCGAGTTCGCCAGCGTCTGGTCCTCCTTCGGCGCCGAGGTCACCATCGTGGAGGCGCTGCCCCGCCTCGTGCCCGCCGAGGACGAGTACGCGTCCAAGCAGCTGGAGCGCGCCTTCCGCCGCCGGGGCATCAAGTTCAAGACCGGCGTGAAGTTCACCGGCGCGACGCAGACCGACGCGGGCGTCTCCGTGACGCTGGAGTCCGGCGACGTGCTGGACGCGGACCTCCTGCTGGTGGCCGTCGGCCGCGGGCCCAACACCGCGGGCCACGGCTACGAGGAGGTGGGCGTCGCGATCGAGCGCGGCTTCGTCGTCACCGACGAGCGCCTGCGCACCAGCGTCCCGAACGTCTACGCCGTCGGCGACATCGTGCCCGGCCTCCAGCTCGCGCACCGCGGCTTCCAGCAGGGCATCTTCGTCGCGGAGGAGATCGCCGGGCAGCACCCGAAGGTCATCGACGAGGCGGGCATCCCGCGCGTCACCTACTGCAAGCCCGAGGTCGCGTCGGTCGGCCTCTCCGAGGCCGCGGCCAAGGAGAAGTACGGCTCGGTGGAGACGTTCGTCTACGACCTCGCGGGCAACGGCAAGTCCCAGATCCTGAAGACCGCCGGCGGTGTGAAGCTGGTCAAGGCGCCGGACGGCCCGGTGGTCGGTGTCACCCTGGTCGGCGAGCGGGTCGGCGAGCTGATCGGGGAGGCGCAGCTGATCTACAGCTGGGAGGCTTACCCCGAGGACGTGGCTCCGCTGATCCACGCCCACCCGACCCAGACAGAAGCCCTCGGTGAGGCATTCCTCGCCTTGGCCGGCAAGCCGCTGCACGTGCACGGCTGACCGTCGCACCCCAGTCAGCCGATACCCGACTTACGCACGAGGAGTCAGCGAACGATGGCCTTCTCCGTCCAAATGCCCGCACTCGGCGAGAGCGTCACCGAGGGCACGGTCACCCGCTGGTTGAAGCAGGAGGGTGACCGCGTCGAGGTCGACGAGCCGTTGCTGGAGGTCTCGACCGACAAGGTCGACACCGAGATCCCCTCACCGGCGGCGGGCGTCCTCCAGAAGATCGTCGCCCAGGAGGACGAGACCGTCGAGGTCGGCGCCGAGCTCGCCGTCATCGGCGACGGCGCCGCGGGCGGCGACGACTCGACCTCCGGCGGCGGGACCGCCCCGGCCGAGGAAGCGCAGCCGGAGCCCCAGTCCGCGCCCGACCCGCAGCCCGAGCCGCAGGCGGCCCCGAAGGCCGAGGCGTCCGCGCCGTCCGGCGGTTCCGCCGACGGCACGCCGGTGACCATGCCCGCGCTCGGCGAGAGCGTCACCGAGGGCACCGTGACCCGCTGGCTCAAGCAGGTCGGCGACTCGGTCGAGGTCGACGAGCCCCTGCTGGAGGTCTCGACCGACAAGGTCGACACCGAGATCCCGTCCCCGGTGGCGGGCACCCTGCTGGAGATCAGCGCGGGCGAGGACGAGACCGTCGAGGTCGGCGGGCAGCTCGCCGTCATCGGCTCCGGCTCGCCCGCCCCGTCCGCGCCGGCCCCCGCGCCGGAAGCGCCCAAGCCGGCCCAGGAGGCTCCCGAGCCCGCGCGGGAAGCGCCGAAGCCCGAGCCGAAGCCCGCTGCGGAGGCCCCGAAGCCCGAGCCCCAGCCGGCCGCACCGGCGTCGACGCCGCAGCACGCCGCGCCCTCGTCCGGCGAGGACACCAACGGCGCGCCGTACGTGACGCCGCTGGTCCGCAAGCTGGCCTCGGAGAACGGCATCGACCTGGCCTCGGTCAAGGGCACCGGCGTCGGCGGTCGCATCCGCAAGCAGGACGTGCTGGCCGCCGTCGAGGCCGCCAAGGCGCCGGCACCGGCCGCGCCCGCGCCGTCCGCCCCCGCCGCGCCCGCGCCGGCCCAGCGGGTCGCGAGCGCGCCCGCCGCCGACACCAGCGGCAAGCGCGGGACGGTGCAGAAGCTGCCGCGCCTGCGCCAGATCGTCGCGCAGCGCACCCGCGAGTCGCTCCAGGTCTCGGCGCAGCTCACGCAGGTGTTCGAGGTGGACGTCACCAAGATCGCCCGGCTGCGCAACAAGGCCAAGGCGGCGTTCGAGCAGCGCGAGGGCGTCAAGCTCACGTTCCTGCCGTTCTTCGCCAAGGCGGCCGTCGAGGCGCTCAAGCAGCACCCGGTGCTCAACGCGTCCATCGACGAGGAGAAGAAGGAGATCGTCTACCACGGCGCCGAGCACCTGGGCATCGCGATCGACACCGAGCGCGGCCTGCTCAACGCCGTGATCGCCAACGCGGGCGACCTCAACCTGGCCGGCCTGTCGCACAAGATCGGCGACCTCGCGTCGCGGGCCCGCGCGAACAAGCTGACCCCGGACGAGCTGACCGGCGGCACGTTCTCGCTGACCAACCTGGGCAGCAACGGCGCGCTGTTCGACACCCCGATCATCCAGCAGCCGCAGGTCGGCATCCTGGGCGTCGGCGTGGTCAAGAAGCGCGCCGTGGTGATCACCGACGAGAACGGCGACGACACCATCGCGATCCGGTCGATGGCCTACCTGGCCCTGACCTACGACCACCGCCTGGTGGACGGCGCGGACGCGGGCCGATTCCTCACCACCGTGAAGAACCGCCTCGAAGAGGGTGCGTTCGAGGCCGACCTGGGCCTGTAGGGCCCGGAGCACGACGCGGCGGAGGCCGTCCCCGGCACGATCGGGGGCGGCCTCCGCCGCGTCGCGGGCAGCCGGTGCCGCGAGGTGGGCGGCCCGCGTCGCGTCGTGGACGGCCTCGCGTCGCACGGTGGGCGGGCCCGCGCCGCGCTCCGGGGCGGTCCGCGCTACGAGGTGGACGGTCCGCGTCGCACGGCGGGGCCTCCACCGCGTGCTCGGGCGCGTCTCCGGCGCGTCGTGGCGTCCAGTGGCGCGCATGACACGAACCACCGCTGTGCAACAGCCCGCGCGCTGCGAGACGATCAACCCATGCGGGTAGTGGTGGCGGGTTCGTCCGGTTTCATCGGCACCAGCCTGGTGGCCGCGTTGCGCGCCGCGGACCACGAGGTGGTCCGCCTGGTCCGCCGCCGCCCCGCCGCGCCCGACGAGCGGGAGTGGGAACCGCCCGCCGGGCGGATCGCGCCCGACGCCCTGGCCGGCGCGGACGCCGTGGTCAACCTGTGCGGCGCGGGCGTGGCCGACAAGCGGTGGGACGACGCCCGCAAGCAGGTGTTGCTGGACAGCCGCACGGTGCCCACCGAGGTGCTCGCCGCGGCCGTCGCCGAGCACGGCGTCCCGACGCTGGTGAACGCCGGCGCGGTCGGCTACTACGGCGACACCGGCGACGAGGTGGTGGACGAGTCCACGCCGTCCGGCACGGGCTTCCTCGCCGACCTGTGCCGCCAGTGGGAGGCGGCCACCCGGCCGGCGGCGGGCGCACGCGTCGTCCGGTTGCGCATCGGCCTGGTGATCAGCCCGTCCGGTGGCCTGTTCGGCAAGCTCAAGCCCCTGTTCCAGTGCTTCCTGGGCGGTCGGCTCGGCAGTGGCCGCCAGTACCTGCCGTGGATCTCGCTGGACGACGTGATCGCCGGGATGGTGCACGTCCTGGAGCACGAGTCGATCGACGGCCCGGTCAACCTGACCGCGCCGAGCCCGGTGACCAACGCCGAGTTCACCCGCACCGTGGGCCACGCGCTGCACCGCCCGACGCCGTGGGTGGTGCCCGCGTTCGCCCTGCGGGCGGTGCTCGGCGAGATCGCGGAGGAGGGCGTCCTGGCGGGTCAGCGGGCCGTGCCGAAGGTGCTGGAGCGCAACGGCTTCCAGTTCCTGCACCCCGCCCTGGGCGCCGCGGTGGCGGCGGCCGTGCGCGGATGAGCCGGTGGTTCCCGGCCGCGGTCGGCGCGGTGCTCACGCTGGCGTCGGTGGTGCTGGGGTTCTCGGTCCACCGGGACGTGCCCGCGTTCGACGCCGCGCTGCGGGACGCCGCCGGGTCGTGCGGCCCGGACCTGGTCTCGGCCGCGGCCGTGGTCAGCTTCCTGCTCAGCCCCGGCCTGGCCACGATCGCCGTGGTCTCGCTCGTCCTGCGGGCCCTGCTGGCCGGGGAGGTGCTGGTGTTCAAGGCGGCGGTCCTGCTGGGCGTCGCCTGGTCGACGATCCTCGCCCGCTTCGCCTACCGCCGGGTGCGACCGGTGGAGTACGACCTGCCCTCGTACCCGAGCGGGCACGTCACCGCAGTCACCGCCGTGGCCTTCACCGGTGTCGTGCTGTGCGCGCACCTCGCGCCCCGGCTGCTGCGCGTGGCCGTCGGGGTGGCGGTGGTCGCCGTCGTGCTGACCGCCGCCAGCCGGGTCGTGCTGGAGATGCACTGGTTCACCGACACGGTGGGCGCGGTGCTGGCCACCACCGGCGTCGGGCTGCTCGCGGCCCTGGCCCTCCGGTTGCTGCCCGTGGGCGTAGGGTCGAAGGGTGAGCAGCCTTGACCTCTCCTGCCGCACCTCGACGGACCCGATCGACGTGCGCGAGCTGGGCACCATCGACTACCTGGCCGCGTGGGAACTGCAACGCGAGCTGGCCGAGGCCCGCGCGGAGGGCCGCCTCGGCGACACCCTGCTGCTGCTGGAGCACCCGCCGGTGTACACGTGCGGCCGGCGCACCGAGGCCGACGAGCGCCCCGCGGGCGGCGACGTCCCGGTCATCGACGTGGACCGCGGCGGCAAGATCACCTGGCACGGTCCGGGGCAGCTGGTCGGCTACCCGATCATCGGGCTGAGCGAGCCGCTGGACGTCGTGGACTACGTGCGCCGCCTGGAGCAGGCCCTGATCCACGTGTGCGACCAGCTCGGCGTGCGCACGGGCCGCGTGGAGGGCCGCAGCGGCGTGTGGGTGCCCGCCGACGACCGGGGCGTCGAGCGCAAGGTCGCCGCGATCGGGATCCGGGTGCAGCGCGGCGTGACGATGCACGGCTTCGAGATCAACTGCGACGCGGACCTGTCCGCGTTCGACGCGATCATCCCGTGCGGCATCCGGGACGCGGGCGTGGCGTCGCTGTCGCGGGAACTGGGCCGCGAGGTGACGGTGGCGGAGGTGCGCCCGCTGGCGCGCCGGGCCGTGATCGACGCCCTGAACGGCGACCTCCCGCTGACCGACCGCACGCTCGTCCGCGCGCAGCCCGCGGCGGCGGGCGTGAGCTTCGCGGTGCGGACCGGCTGACAAGCCCGACGCTCCTCTCTAGTGTCCGGCAGGACGGACTACCAGAGGGGAGATTCGTCGTGCCCCTGACCCGACGGCACCTGCTCTCCGCCGGTGGCGCGGTGGGCGGCGCCCTGCTACTGCCCGGCCCGCCCGCGGCGGCCCGCGGCGGCGACCCGGACGACTGGCTCGGCCGGCTGCGCGCGCACCGGCGGCACGTCGCCGCGGTGGTGGACGACGGCCGGGGCGGGCGGCTCGCCCACCGGCCGCACGCCCGCCAACCGCTGGGCTCCGCCGTGCAGGTCCTGCACCTCGCGGCGTACGCGCTCGCGGTCGAGCGGGGCGTCGTGGCGCCGGACGACCGGGTGACCGCGGGCGAGTGGGAGGCGCACCACCTCGGCGCGGGCCTGGACGGCGGCGCGCACCAGCGGGCGCTGCGGACGCTGGGGCTGGCGTCCACCAACGGCGTCACCGCCGACGACCCGCACGCCGTGCTCACGCTGGACGACCTGGTGGGCGTCCTGCTCCGGCACGGCGACCACGCCGCCGCCGACCACCTGGGACGCCGGCTGGCCGGGCTGGTGCGCCCGGCCGCCGTCCGAGCGGGTTGGCCCGACGCGCCCGTGCCGTCCTACCTCGGCGAGGGCCTGCGGCTGGTCCTGGGCCGCCGGGTCGAGGTCGAGCGCTACCTGGACGACCCGCGGCTCCAACTGGAGGTCGTCGGCCACCTGCCGGACGTGCCGAAGACCTACGACGGCCGACGCGCCTGGGCGCGCGACACGTGGCGGGGCACCGCCGCCGGCCTGCACCGGCTGCACCGCGCCCTGGACCGCTTCCCCGGCGCGGTGGCGCGCCTGGAGCGCGGCCGGGAGGTTCCCGACGCCGTCGGCTTCCAGGGCGGCTCGCTGCCCGGCGTCGTCACCGCGGGGTTGCGGGTGCGGTGGCCGGACGGCCGGGTCGGCACGGCGACCGTGCTCGTCGAGGAGGCCGACGAGCCGTGGTCCCGGACAGCGGGAGGGCTGGTCGAGCTGGTGCGGCGGGCCCTGCTGGACCCCGCCGCGCTCGGGGAGCTCCAGGCCGCCCTCGCGTAGGGGGACCGCCACCGCGACTCCGCGCGGTGGGCGGGACGGCCGCGGTCGGTGGCTCCCGCGCCCGTCCTGCCCGTGGCGGGTCAGCCGCGCAGTTGGGGCACGACCTCGGCCGCCACCAGTTCCAGGTGGTCGAGGTCGGCCAGGTCGAGCACCTGGAGGTACACCCGGCTGACACCGGTCTCGGCCCGCCACCGCGCGAGCCGCTCGACGACCTCGGCGGGCGTGCCCGCGAGGCCGTTCTCCTTCAGCTCGGCCACCTCGCGCCCGATGGCCGCCGCACGCCGGGCCACCTCGGCGTCGTCGCGGCCCACGCAGGCGACCAGCGCCGCCGAGCGGGTCATCGTGGCCGGGTCGCGGCCGATCTCGCGGCACGCCGCGTCCACCCGCTCGAACTGCCGCGCGGCGACGTCGACGGGCACGAACGGCTGGTTGAACTCGGTGGCGTGCCGGGCGGCCAGCGCGGGCGTGCGCTTCGCGCCCGTGCCGCCGACGACGACCGGCACCGGCGACTGCGCGGGCTTGGGCAGCGCGGGCGAGTCGACCAGCGCGTAGTGCTCGCCCTTGAACGAGTACCGCTCGCCGACCGGCGTGGCCCACAGCCCGGTGATGATCTCGAGCTGCTCCTCCAGCACCCCGAACCGCTCGCCCAGCGGCGGGAACCGCAGGCCGTATGCGGTGTGCTCCTCCTCGAACCAGCCCGAGCCGAGGCCGAACTCGACCCGGCCGCCGGACATCCGGTCCACCTGCGCGACGGCGATCGCGAGCGGTCCGGGGTGGCGGAACGTGGCGGCGGTCACCAGCGTGCCGAGCCGGATCGTCTTCGTCTCGCGGGCGAGGCCGGCGAGCGTGATCCACGCGTCGGTGGGTCCGGGCAACCCGTCGCCCGGCCCCATCTTCAGGTAGTGGTCGGAACGGAAGAACGCGCCGTAGCCCGCGTCCTCGGCAGCGCGTGCGACGCGCAGCAGGTCGTCGTAGGAGGCCCCCTGCTGGGGCTCGGTGAAGATGCGAAGTTCCAGTTCCACGGGCACAAGCTAACCGCCCCGACGCCGGTCCCGCGCACAACCCCGCCGGTGGCGGGCCATTCAACACAGCGAGGCCGCGTCGGTGGTTCGCGGCGCGGGTTCTGCCGATCACGCTCTTCGATCGGCAGAACCCGCCCCGCGAGCCGCCGACTGAAAGGCGGCCGAGCCGCCCGACGGAGTCGGGCCATCCAACACAGCGAGGCCGCGTCGGTGGTTCGCGGCGCGGGTTGCGCCGATCACGCTCTTCGATCGGCGCAACCCGCCCCGCGAGCCGCCGACTAACAGGCGGCCGAGCCGCCCGACGGAGTCGGGCCAATCCAACACAGGAAATCCAACACACTCCACCGTGACGTAGGGTTGGTGACGTGACCGTCGTACCTGAGGGTCGGAAGCTGCTGCGACTGGAAGTCCGCAACAGTCAAACGCCCATCGAGAAGAAGCCCTCGTGGATCAAGACCAAGGCGAAGATGGGCCCCGAGTACCGTGAACTCAAGGGCCTGGTCAAGCGCGAGGGTCTGCACACGGTGTGCGAAGAGGCCGGCTGTCCCAACATCTACGAGTGCTGGGAGGACCGGGAGGCCACCTTCCTGATCGGTGGCGAGCAGTGCACCCGGCGCTGCGACTTCTGCCAGATCGACACCGGCAAGCCGGCCGACCTCGACCGCGACGAACCGCGCCGGGTCGCCGAGTCCGTCCAGGCGATGGGCCTGCGCTACTCGACGGTGACCGGCGTGGCGCGGGACGACCTGGCCGACGGCGGCGCGTGGCTGTACGCGGAGACCGTCCGCCAGATCCACGCCCTCAACCCCGGCACGGGCGTCGAGCTGCTGATCCCGGACTTCAACGCGGTGCCCGAGCAGCTGGCGGAGGTCTTCGACTCCCGCCCCGAGGTGCTCGCGCACAACCTGGAGACGGTGCCGAGGATCTTCAAGCGCATCCGCCCGGCGTTCCGCTACGAGCGGTCGCTGGAGGTCATCACCAGGGCCAGGGAAGCCGGCCTGGTCACCAAGTCGAACCTCATCCTGGGCATGGGCGAGACGCCGGACGAGGTCACCGAGGCGCTGAGCGACCTGCACGACGCGGGCTGCGAGATCATCACCATCACGCAGTACCTGCGCCCGTCGCCGCGCCACCACCCGGTGGAGCGCTGGGTGAAGCCCGAGGAGTTCGTGACCCACAAGGAGACCGCCGAGCGGATCGGCTTCTCCGGCGTCATGGCGGGCCCGCTGGTCCGCTCCTCGTACCGGGCGGGCCGGCTCTACGCGCAGGCCGTGCAGCAGCGCGGGGACGTGCTGCCGGACAACCTCCGCCACCTGCTGGAGGCGGGCGGCGCGGCCCAGGAGATCACGTCGCTCCTGTCCCGCTAGGGAAGCTCTCCGAGGACGCCCGGCACCCGACGAGGTGCCGGGCGTTTTCGTCGCCGCTCCTGGGCTCCGGGCCGTGTGCGCCGGTCAGCCTCCGAGGATCACCCGTCGGTGCCGCCACGCCAACCGGAGCAGGATGAGCCCACCGGCCGACAGGCGCGGTTCGAGGCGGTCGATGGCGTCCGGGGTGAAGGGGATGTGCCTGGCGTCACCCTGCCCGACGATCCACCCCTCGTCGTTGACCGCGACCACGCCCTCGAACAGCTCGTCGTACTCGGGCGCGTCGATGACGGCCACCGTCAACTGCTGGACGTTGAGTTCGAGGGGTTCGATCACCAGGCCGCAATGCCACACGCGGAAGCTCCCGCGCCCGCGCGCCGCTTCGAACCGCGCGAACGGCTCGTCGTGCGCGTAGTCGATGGACCGGGGACCGCCGCCGTCGTGCTCGGGGTTGCCGAGGAACTCCTCGGAGTACTCGCGCATGATGTTCCGCCACAGCGAGAAGTCACGCTCGACGTCCTCGGGCGCGCTCGAGGACGGCTGGAACTCCCCGGCGGGCATCGGGTGGCACAAGCCCCCACCATCCGCCACCTTGCCGCCGTCCCGCTCGTGCAGGACGAAGCTCGCGCCCTCGCCGATGCCGCCACGCCGGATGGTCAGCGTGGTGATGCCGGGCGACATCAGCAGGCGCTCCGGGTCGAACGGGTCCCCGACGGCCTGCCGCAGGGGCAGGTCCGCTATTCGCGGGGTGGCCCGGCCGGAGACCAGCCAGGCCCGTTTGAACTCGTGGGCCAGCAGTTGTCTCAGGTTGAAGCCCTCGAAGAAGGTCGTCCGGCCGAAGCGCAGGCGCAACCCACCGCCACGACCGGCGGCCACGCCGGTGAGGCGATAGCTCAGCCGGTTCTCCAGCAACCTCGGCCGGACGAGGTCGCGGACGGCACGGCTGTAGTCCCGGTACCGCACACCCTGGTCGCTCAACGGCAGCAGACCGGTCACGTCGACCTGTGCGGGAAACGCGTAGCACGGGGAGTCGCCCGCCCACTCCAGCTCGACAAGGTCCAACTCGACCGGCCGCTCGACCAGCCAGCCGGGCCCAGCCAGCACATGGCCACCGGGCGCACGCACCGAATCCGGGTACAGCCACGCGGCCGACTCGGACAACTCCCGCCCACGCACACCGGGAACACCACGCACCCGCAGCCACTCAGCCTGATCAGCCCTGACGACGTCCGCATCGCTCTTGTCCGCGACGGGAGCAGTCGCGTTCCGAGCTTCTTCGCCAAGCCCGGTCAGCGTCAGAAGCTCCTCGATAGGCACCCCGAGGAACCCCTCCAGCAGGCGAACGGTAGCCGGGCGCAACTGGTTCGCCGTGACTCTTCCAGTCACTATCCGATGCATGTGCCGAACGCTCAGCGTGCCGACTTCCCGGTGTTCCCGAGCGAAACCCCCAAGCTGCTCGGTGAACTCTTCAACACTGAGTCGACGTTGCCTGATGAGCAGACCAAGGACTGTGCGACCGGTGAGCGGTCCGGGCATCGTGCCTCCTGCCTGTGCGTCTCAACCCCCGATCGCCGGCTACCACAGTGGGCCGGGCGGATACCCGGTGCAACCCGATGGCGCGACGGCTTGGCCTGCTCTTACAGGGGACACCCGCGCTGCTCCGGACACCACGACCGGCACCGGACCGGGACATGACCCGATCCGGACATCTGCCCCCGCGGTCACGACCTCCCCGGCGCCTGGTTCCGCCCGCCTCGGGTAGTCCGACGTCGGTGCTCCCCGGCTCGTCGGCCTGCCCGTGGTCGATTCGACCATCGTGCCTCGAAGCGCGGGCGATCCGGTCACACGATGGGATGGCGGGCGGTTCCCCCCGCCCCTGCCGGGTAGTTCGGCGTGGTCGAGCGCGGTCGTCCCGCTGGGGGCGCCGCCGCACCGAGGAGACGGGAGATCCCGCGATGTTCCGCACCGCCGCCCTGGCCGCCGCCACGTTCGCCGCCGCCACGCTCCTGCCCGCGCTGGCCGCCACCCCGGCTCAGGCGTCCGCCGAGCAGTGCACGGCCATCCTCGAACAGGCCGGCCACAAGATCACCGACGCGACGCGCGACGCCTGCAAGGCGGGCGAGGAGTCGCCCGAGAAGTGCGTCACCGGCCTGACCGCCGACGGCGTGCAGGACCCGCAGCTCGTCCTCGTGGCCTGCCTGCTGGCCGCCGCGCAGACCTCCGGCGAGGTGTGAGCCGCCGTCACGCCGCCGCACCGCCCGAGGAACCGCGGCGCACCAGGAGCGACCCGACGACCACCACCAGCCCGACCCCGGTCACCGGCGCGGCCCACGCCAGCCGCTCGCTCCGCAACCGGCCGCAGATGCCGACCAGCGCCGGGCTCTCGGCCCTGACCCCGACCTCGTCGAACCCACCGCCCAGGCTGTTGCCGCAGGGCACCGCCCGGCCCGACGGCGCGTCCGCGGCCGTCGGCACGAGCGCGATCAGCAGCCCGGCGAGGAAGAACGAGACCCCCACCACAGCGGCGACCGTCCTGGGTGACATGGCGACAAGCTACGGGCCGGCCGGGCGGCTTGGCGAGGTCGGTGCGGGAACCCGCACCACGGGGCCCGGCCGCCACGGCACGACGGGGTGGGCGCGGCAGGGTTCGAACCTGCGACCGCTCGGGTGTAAACCGAGTGCTCTTCCGCTGAGCTACACGCCCGGAGACGTCACCCGACCGTGGGGTGACGCCGGCAACGCTATCAGGACTTCAGGGCGGCCACGGCCTTCTTCCACGCCTCCTGGTCGCGCGGCTCGCCCGGCCCGTTGACCTCGGCGTACCGGACGACACCCGAGAGGTCCACCAGGAACGTGCCGCGGTTGGCGAGGCCCGCCGCCTCGTTGAACACGCCGTACCGGGACGCCACCTCGCCGTGCGGCCAGAAGTCCGACAGCAGCGGGAAGCGGTAGCCCTCCTGCTCGGCCCACGCCTTCAGGCTGAACGGCGTGTCCACCGACACACCGATCACCTGCACGTTCTCGTCCTCGTACGCCGCGAGCTCGTCGCGCACCTGGCACAGCTCGCCGGTGCAGATGCCGCTGAACGCGAACGGGTAGAAGACCAGCAGCACGTTGCGCTTGCCCCGGAAGGACGACAACGCCACCGGCTGCTTGTTGTAGTCGTTCAGCGTGAAGTCCGGAGCCTCCGAACCGACCTCGACCGCCATGCTTAGCCCTTCCACCGGAACTCGTGCACCCGACAAGACGGGCTCCACGCGTGCGGAGCCCGTCCGCGAGCCTAGCGGCACCGGCGACGGGCGGTCGGGTCAGCGCTTGGACTTGGCCGACTTCGGCGCCACCAGCCTCGTCGCCATCCAGTCGGCGCTCACGCTGACGTTGGAGGTCTGGGCGAGCCCCGCGGTGGACACCGATTCGGCGATGTCGCTCGGCTCGACGTGGCCGGTCCGACCGGTCTTCGGCGTCAGCACCCAGATCACGCCGTCGTCGGCCAGCGAGGTGGTGGCGTTGATCAGTGCGTCGACCAGGTCGCCGTCATCCTCGCGCCACCACAGCAGGACCACTTCCACGACCTCGTCGACGTCCTCGTCGAGCAGATCGCTGCCGATGCGCTCTTCGATCGCGGCACGGAGGTCGTCGTCGACGTCCTCGTCCCAGCCGATCTCCTGGACCACGCTGCCCGGTTCGATCCCGAGCCTGTCGGCGACACCGATCTTGCCGGCGTCTTCCGCGGCGACCACGGCTTCCACTCCTCCAAGTACACAAGAGCGGCAGCCGGGGTTCGACTGCCGCGCGATGTCACTACCAGTCGCGGCTAGCGAACACTGTCGGGCCTGCTAAGCGCAACCGTAAGGGCCAAGACACGCCGCATCGGGTACCCCCGGGTGCGTTGCGCCATCCGGATGAGGCACGCTCTACATACCTCCTATTCGCGCGCGCGAGGGACACGGTCCAAATTACCCACCGGTAGCGGTGACGGATCAGCTCCCGAAGGTGACGATGGGAGTCAGAGACCCCGGAACGAGGAGATCCCTTGAGCCCCCAGAACACTCCCGAACGGGTGCACGTCATCCGTGACGGCCTGGCCGCCCACCTCCCGGACATCGACCCGGAGGAGACCGCGGAGTGGCTGGAGTCCTTCGACGCCGCGCTCAAGGGCGGCGGTCAGCAGCGCGCCCGCTACCTGATGCTCCGGCTGCTCGAGCGGGCGAGGGAGAACCACGTCGGCGTGCCGTCGCTGACCAGCACGGACTACGTCAACACCATCCCCACCGAGCGCGAGCCGTGGTTCCCCGGTGACGAGGAGGTGGAGCGCCGCTACCGCGCGTGGATCCGCTGGAACGCGGCGATGACCGTGCACCGCGCCCAGCGGCCGGGCGTGGGCGTCGGCGGCCACATCTCGACCTACGCCTCGTCGGCGAGCCTCTACGAGGTCGGCTTCAACCACTTCTTCCGGGGCAAGGACCACCCCGGCGGCGGCGACCACGTGTTCATCCAGGGCCACGCCTCGCCGGGCGTGTACGCGCGGGCGTTCCTGGAGGGCAGGCTGTCGGCGCGGCAGCTCGACGGCTTCCGCCAGGAGTTCTCGCACGCCGGTCCGGGCGGCGGGCTGCCGTCCTACCCGCACCCGCGGCTGATGCCGGACTTCTGGGAGTTCCCGACCGTCTCGATGGGCCTCGGCCCGATGAACGCGATCTACCAGGCGCGGTTCAACCGCTACCTGCGCGACCGGGGCATCAAGGACACCACCGACCAGCGCGTGTGGGCGTTCCTCGGCGACGGCGAGATGGACGAGCCGGAGTCGCGCGGCCTGCTCCAGATCGCCGCGAACGAGCAACTGGACAACCTGACCTTCGTGGTCAACTGCAACCTCCAGCGCCTCGACGGCCCGGTCCGCGGCAACGGCAAGATCATCCAGGAGCTGGAGGCGTTCTTCCGCGGCGCGGGCTGGAACGTCATCAAGGTCATCTGGGGCCGCGAGTGGGACGCCCTGCTGCACGCCGACCGCGACGGCGCGCTGGTGAACCTGATGAACCAGACGCCGGACGGCGACTACCAGACGTACAAGGCGAACGACGGCGCGTACGTCAAGGAGCACTTCTTCGGCCGCGACCCGCGGACCAAGGAGCTGGTCGCGCCGATGACCGACGACGAGGTGTGGAACCTCAAGCGCGGCGGCCACGACTACCGCAAGGTGTACGCGGCGTACAAGGCGGCCTCGGAGCACCACGGCCAGCCGACGGTCATCCTCGCCAAGACCATCAAGGGCTACGGCCTGGGCCCGCACTTCGCCGGGCGCAACGCCACGCACCAGATGAAGAAGATGACCCACGAGGACCTGAAGCTGTTCCGGGACAGCCTGCGCATCCCGATCGCGGACAAGGACCTCGACCCGTACCTGCCGCCGTACTACCACCCCGGCCAGGACGCGCCGGAGATCCGGTACCTGCTGGAGCGCCGCAAGCAGCTCGGCGGCTTCGTGCCGGAGCGCCGCACCAAGTCCAAGGCGCTGGTGCTGCCCGGCGACAAGGTCTACGACGTGGTGCGCCGCGGCTCGGGCAAGCAGGAGGTCGCCACCACGATGGCGTTCGTCCGGCTGGTGCGCGACCTGGCCAAGGACCCGGAGATCGGCGGCCGGATCGTGCCGATCATCCCGGACGAGGCGCGCACGTTCGGCATGGACTCGATGTTCCCGGCGCAGAAGATCTACAACCCGAACGGGCAGCTGTACACGTCGGTCGACGCGCAGCTCATGCTGGCCTACAAGGAGTCCGAGCAGGGCCAGATCCTGCACGAGGGCATCAACGAGGCCGGTTCCACCGCGTCGTTCACGGCGGCGGGCACGTCCTACGCCACGCACGGCGAGCCGATGATCCCGATCTACATCTTCTACTCGATGTTCGGGTTCCAGCGGACCGGCGACGGCCTGTGGGCGGCGGCCGACCAGATGGCGCGCGGCTTCGTGCTGGGCGCGACGGCGGGCCGCACCACGCTGACCGGCGAGGGCCTCCAGCACGCCGACGGGCACTCGCTGCTGCTCGCGCACACCAACCCGGCCGTGATCGCCTACGACCCGGCGTGGTCGTTCGAGGTGGCGCACATCGTCAAGGACGGCCTGCGGCGGATGTACGGCGAGGACGCCGAGAACGTCTTCTACTACCTGACCGTCTACAACGAGCCGTACCAGCAGCCCGCCGAGCCGGCGGACCTGGACGTGGAGGGCTTGCTCAAGGGCCTCTACCGCTACCAGCAGGCGCCCGGCTCGGGCCCGCGGGCGCAGGTGCTGGCGTCCGGTGTGGCGATGCCGTGGGCGATCGAGGCGCAGCGGCTGCTGGCCGAGGACTGGGGCGTGCAGGCCGACGTCTGGTCCGCGACGTCGTACTCGGAGCTGCGCCGCGAGGCCGTTGACGTCGACCGGCACAACCTGCTGCACCCGGACGAGGAGCCGCGCGTGCCGTACGTGACGCAGGCGCTGTCCGGCGTGGCGGGCCCCGTGGTGGCGGTGTCGGACTGGATGACGGCCGTGCCGGACCTGATCCGGCCGTACGTGCCGACCGACATGACGACGCTGGGCACGGACGGCTTCGGCTTCTCCGACACGCGGCCCGCGGCGCGGCGGCACTTCCTGGTCGACGCGGAGTCGATCACGGTGGCGACGCTGGCGGCGCTGGCGAAGCGCGGCGAGGTCCAGCAGTCGCTGGTCGTGCAGGCGGCGCGCAAGTACCGCATCGACGACGTGGGCGCGGCCGGCCCGTCCACGACGGACGCGGGCCTGGCCTGAGGTTTCACCCCTGTGGGGCCCCACCCGAACGGGTGGGGCCCCACACGCCTTTTTGCGGTTCGGGGCGGTGGGCCCGCTCTTACGATCTGCGGCACACCGCCGGGGACGTGGTGGCCGGCGGTCCGCGGTCGAGGGGGCACGCGGTCCCGCGAGCCGTCGGCACGGTGCCTCGGCGGTTCCTCACCGGGCGCGCGAGGTCCCGCGAGGCGGCGACGGGGGGCGGCGACGCGGGGCCGGGTGGCGCGGGCCGCGTGCCGGGCACCCGCACGGCCGGCGCGGAGGGATCGGGAATCGCCGCCGCGCCCGATATGCCTCGCCGGGTGTGACCGACACCATAGAATCGGCGCGAGACTCCGATGAGGGGGGCAATGGGGACGCCGCGGCCCGCGGTCCACCGGACGATCCTGGCGGTGGACGTGTCCGGGTTCGGCGCGCGTGACCTGAGCCAGCAGCAGGCCATCCGGCACGGCCTGTACGAGGCGCTGGTGGGCGCGTTCGCCGAGTGCGGCGTCGAGTGGACCGACGACTGGCACGGCACCTACCACGAGGACCGGGGCGACGGGCTGTTCGTGCTCGTGCCGGCCGGGGTGCCCAACAGCCGGGTGGTCAGCACCCTGCCGCACGCGCTGGTCGGCCGGCTCCGCAGGCACAACGCCACGTCCGCGCCGGAGGCGCGCATCCGGCTCCGGGCGGCGATCACCGCGGGCGAGGTGCTCAACGACGGCAACGGCGTGATGGGCGACGGCCTGGTGCTGGCGTTCCGGCTGCTGGACTGCGCGCCGCTGCGCGCCGAGCTGGCACAGCACCCCGGCGTGCTCGCGCTGATCGTGTCGGACCGGTTCTTCCAGGACGTGGTCCGGCCCGACCCGGCGTGCGACCCGGATTCGTACGGCGAGGTCGCGGTGGACGTGAAGGAGGTCCGCGGCACGGCGTGGATCTGCCGCCCGGACCACCCGCCGCCACCACCGCCGCCGCCGGGTAGGCGGGCCCGGCCGAGGTGGTCGGTGTCGGCGCTGACCGCGCTGCTGGCCCTCCCCCTGCTCTGCGACGCGCTGCTCGCCGCGCCCGTGCCGCCCGCGCCCTGCCCGGAGCCGGTGCAGCTCAACGTCCTGACCTCCACCGAGAAGCAGGACGTGGTGCGCGAACTGGCCGCCGCGTTCGAGGACGGTTCGGGCCGGTTGGCCGACAGCGGCTGCAAGCAGGCGGACGTGCAGGTGACGGACGAGGACTCGGCCACGGTCGCGGCGGTGCTGAGCCGGGGGTGGCCGGACGACGACCTCGCGCTGGCCGGCCCGGAGCCGCACGTGTGGCTGCCCGACACCGAGTGGGAGGTGGAGGAGGTCCGCCGGACCCTCGCCGCAGGCGGGCGCACCGACGTCGAGCTGACCGCCGAGGGCGCGGTCGCGCACTCGCCGCTGGTGCTGGGCGTCGCGCCGGCCCGCGCCCGCGAGCGGACCTTCCAGTGGCGCGACCTGGCGGCGTTCCGGCCGCTCGCCGCCGTCGACGCGGCCGACTCCGGCGCGGACCTGGCGGCGGCGGCCGCCCTGGCGCGGTCGGCGCTGGGCGTCACCGCCCTGGACGCGGGCGCGCTGCGCGGTGCGGGCGTCGCGCGCAGACTGCGGGACGTGGCGCTGCGCACCGCGCCGTCACGCGGCGACGTGTGCCCGGCCGCCGACCGGGCGGTGCTCGCCTCGGAGAAGACCGTCCGCGACCTGACGTGCCTGGTGCCGCTGTACGCGGCGGAGGGCACGCTGCACCTGGACCACCCGTTCGTCTCGGTGCGCCGCCCGGACCGGCCGCGCAGCGCCCGGCGGGACCGGGTGGTCGGCCTGTTCCGGGAGCACCTGTTCGCCCAGCCGGCCCAGGAGGCGTTCCGGCTGGCCGGTTTCCGGGACCGGGACTGGACGCCCGAGCCGCACCCCGACGTCCCGCGCGAGCGGCAGCGCGAGCTGGCCGTCACCGTCGAGCCGGAGGCCCTGCGCCCGGCGTGGCAGGCGGCGAACCGGCCGAGCCGCGTGGTGCTCGCCGTGGACGGCACGGAACGCGCGGTCCGGCTGGCGGACCTGCTCACCGAGCGGGTCGCGGCGCGCGGCGAGGTGCTGCGCCTGGACTTCTCCCCCGCCGAGCTGGCCTCCGTGGTGGAGCGCGCGGTCGACGCGCACGGCGCCGACCCGCCGGTCGTGGTCCTCAGCGGCGTGCCGCGGCCCGCCGTGCCGCGCCGCGAGGTGTCGACCGCGCCGGTGACCGTGTTCGGCGTCGGGTTCGCGCCGGGCGCGTGCTCGGCGACCGACCAGCTCGGCGCGTTCCGGTCCGCCTACCGCGGCAACTGCCACGAGGAGCCGGACGTGGACCGGGCGCTGGACGCACTGGCGGAGGAGTTGTGGGGTGCGCGTGGTTAGGTGCCTGTGGCTGCTGTGCCTCCTGGTCGCGTGCGGCGTCCCGGCGGTGGACCCGGCGGACGGCGCCCACGGCCGCATCACGTTCGTGGACAGCCAGGACCTGTCCCGGAACCCGTACATCAAGCAGCGCGTGGACGAGTGGAACGAGCGGAACACCCGCCACGACCAGGTGACCTACGTGTCGATGCCCAGGTCGACCGACGAGTACCGCGCGCAGCTGATGGCCCGCGCGCAGGACCTGGCGGGCGCGCGGGGCGACGTCCGGTCCCAGTGCTACGACGTGATGGCCCTGGACTCGGTGTGGACGGCGGGGTTCGCCGCGTCCGGCTACCTGGTGCCGCTGTCGCGCGCCGAGTTCCGCGTCGACGACTTCATGCCCGCGGCGGTGGAGTCCTCGACCACCCGCGACGACCCGGCCATCCGCGACGAGCTGTGGGCGGTGCCGTGGCGCGCGGACGTCGGGATGCTCTACTACCGCGCGGACCTGCTGGCCGCCGAGGGCCGCCGTCCGCCGTCGACGTGGGCCGAGCTGGAGGAGCTGGCCGCCACCCTGGGGCCGAAGCACGGGCTGGCGGGGTACGTCGCCCAGCTCAACCACTACGAGGGGCTGACCGTCAACGCCCTGGAGGCCGTGTGGGGCCACGGCGGCGACGCGGACCGGCTCGACGCGCCGGAGGCCGAGGCGGGCGTCGGGATGCTGGCGCGCGGCATCCGGCGGGGCTGGATACCGGAGGCCGCGCTCGGCTACGACGAGACGGCCAGCCTGGCGGAGTTCGCCGAGGGGCGGGCGCTGTTCCTGCGCAACTGGCCGTTCGCGCGGTCACGGCTCGACGCCTCGCCGCTGCGGGACCGCTACGGCGTGGCCGCGCTGCCCGGCGCGGGCGCGTTGGGCGGGTGGAACCTCGCCATCTCCCGGTGCTCGGCGCACCGCGGGACCGCGCGGGAGTTCATCCGGTTCCTGACCGGCGACGAGAGCCAGCGGTTCCTGCTGGAGAACGCCGGCTACCCGCCGACGCTGCGCGGCCTGTACGAGGAGCCGGACCTGAACGCCCGGCTGCCGCACCTGGCCGTGCTGCGGGCGGCGGTGGCCAACGCGCGCAACCGACCGGTCTCCGCCCACTACGACGAGGTGACCAAGGTGATGCAGCGCGCCCTGCACAGCGCGCTGCGCAACCCGGAGTCGCTGAAGGCCGAGCTGAGACAGCTGCCCGACCGCGTCCGGCGTGCGCGCGCGGGCCGGTAGCGCCGGCGCGCGGTCAGCGCGCGGCCGCGGCCAGGGCCGCTCGTTTCGCCTCGCGGTTCCAGTCGACCCAGCCGCGCACGACCAGCGCGGCGAACACCGTGTAGACCAGCGCGCTGAAGTACAGGCCGGACTGGAGCTGGAGCGGCACGCCGATCGCGTCCACCACCAGCCACACCAGCCAGAACTCGACCAGGCCCAGGCCCTGGAGCGCGAACGCGAGCACCGTGCCGACGAAGATCGCCGCGTCCGGCCACGGTGCCCACGACGCGTCCAGCGCGTCCAGGACCAGCGCGAACGCCGACGTGCCCACCACGAAGGCCGCTCCGACGGCGACGCGCTCGCGGACCGTGCCCCTGCGCACGACCACGCCGAACACCGGGTCGCGGCGGCGGGTCCACGCCCACCAGCCGTAGAGGGTGATCAGCGCGATCACGACCTGGCGGGACGCCGTGCCGCCGAGGTGCGCGGAGACGTAGACGACGAACAGGAGGGTGACCGACAGGAGCTGCACGGGCCACGTCCACAGCGACCGGCGCTGCGCCAGGTACACCACGACCAGGGCGAACACCTGACCGGTGAACTCGGCGTAGGACACCTGCTGGCCGAAGACCGTGAAGCCGTGATCCACCAGGACGCGCATCGCGTTCTCCCATCGTCTCTTCGCGGGGAACACCGGCCGGCGTCGCCGGATTCCCGACGTAACGCGGCCCACACGGTCCGTGGGCGCCGCGACGGCGGGGTCGGGGCGGCCCCGACACGCGACGGAGCCCCGCCCACGGTGGGCGGGGCTCCGTCGTCCGGCGCCGGGCCGAGCGGACCGGGTCGGGTCGGTCGAGCGGGTCGGGCTGGCCGGATCGGGTGATCCGGGGGCGAGCGGGGCGGGTCGGGCGGCGCCGTCCCGGTCACCGCTCGGGGCCGGGGTGCCAGCCGGGCTGGGACTGGTGCTGGGGCTGGGACTGGTGCTGAGGCTGGGACTGGTGGGGCTGAGGCGGGGACTGGTGCTGCGCCTGGTGCTGGGGCTGCGACTGCTGCTGGGGCTGGGGCGGCCGGGGCAGCCCCGCCGGGGGCGTGGGCGGGTCCATCTGCGCCTGCCACGTGGAGGTGGCGCGGGCGGAGGACGTCGCCGGCTCCGCGGCGCGGGCCGAGGACGTCACCGGCTCCCCGGCGCGGGCCGAGGACGTCACCGGCTCCTGCGACCGGCGCGGCTCGGGCGCGGACGCCTTGGCCTCCTCCTGCGCCCGCTGGAGCCACCCCTCCCAGCGCTCCTGCATGGGCCGCACCAGGCCGCCGCCGACGCCGACCACGACCACACCCGCCACCGTCGCCAGGACGGCGATCAGCACCGGCATGGTCACCGACACCGCGATGCCGAGCTGGTTCAGCGCGGCGATGACGCCGAGCGCCAGGATGAAGCCGTAGGCGGTGCCCCCGAGCGCCCGCGTGTACGGCCGCTCGCCGAGCGCGCCCGCGACCAGGCCGCGCACCGCCTTCCCGATGGCGGCGGCGACCAGGACGAGGACGATCGCCACGACGATGCGCGGCAGGTACGCGATGACCTCGTTGAGCAGGGTGCTCACCGCGTTGCCCGCGCCGAACACCCCGAACGCGAGCTGCAGCGCGATCAGCAGCACGGCGTAGTAGACGAGCTTGACGATCAGGACGGACGCGTCGATCGGCGACCGGCTCATCGCGCCGCCCAGGCCGGACCTCTCCACCAGCCGGTCGAACCCGGCCCGTTCGAGGAGGAAGCCCACCGCCTTGGCGAGCGCCTTGGCGATGAGCCAGCCGATCAGCAGCACGAGCAGGAAGCCGAGCAGCTTCGGCACGAACGTGGCCACCATCGCCCACGCCTGGCCGAGCCCGTCGGTGATCTGGGAGCCCACGTCGTCGTCCCTCCTCGGGAGTCGCACGGTGTCGCTTGGGGAGATCGTTTCCCAGGCCGCATCACCCGGCAACCTGAAGCTGTGGCACGAAAGGGTGACTCGCGTGGCGCGATCCCCGCGAACAGTCCAGAGTGGAATCACCGGTGGGGACCGGGGAGAGGGAAACGCCCGATGCGCTCGTGAGCGCGTCGGGCGTTTCCGTTCCCGCGCGCTAGAAGCGCTCGGTCCAGGCCGCGATCCCGCGACCGTCCAGATAGGACTGCACGAAGGCGGCCGAGGGCGGCTTGTCGGTCACCGGCCGCGGGTCGCCCGGACAGGCCGAGCTGCTGTCCGGCAGCACGCCGTCCACCAGGTAGCGGTCCACGGCCGCGTTGACGCACTTGTTGGCGCCGCCGTAGATGCCGTGCCTGCCCTCGTCCCGGACGGTGATCAGGCTGTGGCCCAGGCGCGACGCCATCGCCGGCCCGCTCTCGTACTGGGTCTGGGTGTCGCCCTCGGCCTGCACGACGACACCGATCGGGTAACCGTCCCGGCGCAGCTCCACCGGCGGCTCGGGCGGCGTGAACGAGCGGAAGGTGCACGTCGTCGGCGCGGCGCGGGCCACGCCGAACCCGTACGGGTAGCGCTCGCGGAACACCCGCATGTCCTCGAAGTAGGTCTGCACGTCGGTCGGCCAGTCCGCCTCGCACGTCACGGTGTCGAACACGCCCGAGCGCAGCTCCTTCCTGGCCGCCCGCGCCATCACCAGCCCCGACTCGGCGGTGGCGGCCGGGTCGCCCTTGAGCTGCTGGACGGTGGCCGCGATCTCCGACCACAGCGGGCGGTAGCGCGCGCCGACGCCGACCGCCGCGTCGAACGCCGTCCGGGTCTGCTCGCCGACCGGGTGCTCCGCCAGGCGCGCCGCGATCCGCTCCACCACGCCCAGCACCTCCTTGGCCGTCGTGCCGAGCCCGAACCGGTCGTTGCGGGCGGCGACCCAGTCGGCCCACTGCTCGACGTTGCGCCGGTAGGCGACGGCCTGCGCGCGGAACTGCTCGCGCCACACCCACTCGGGGTGCACGGCGGAGTCGAGCACGTTGCGGTCGAGGCGGTCCGGGAAGAGGCTGCCGTACACCGCGCCCAGGTAGGTGCCGTAGGAGTAGCCCAGGTAGTTCAGCTTCTCCTCGCCGAGCACGGCGCGCACGACGTCCATGTCGCGGGCGGTGTTCGGGGTGTTGACGTGCGGCCGGATGCCGCCGCCCGCGCGTTGGCAGGCGTCCTCGGCCGCGCGGGCCTCGGCGGCCCACTTCGGGAAGTCCGCGTCGATCGGCCGGGTGTCGGCGACCGCGAAGCCGGGACCGGTGCGGCAGTTCAGCTCGGTCGACCCGCCCACGCCCCTGGGGTCGAACCCGATCAGGTCGTAGACGGCGGCGGCGGCGGACTTCGCCAGGAACTTGGGCATGGTGATCCCGGAGCCGCCGGGGCCTCCGGGGTTGAGGACGAGGATGCCGCGGCGGCGGGCCGGGTCGGTGGCCTTCCGGCGGCTGATGTGCAGCGATATCCGGTCGGCCGCGGGGCGGGTGTAGTCCAGCGGCAGGACGAGGTCCGCGCACTCGAGACCGTCGTGGCAGGCTTTCCAGGTGAGTTGTTGGCCGGTGAAGGGTGCCAGCGGGTCGACGGACGGTGGTGAGCCGGACGTGCCGAAGGTAGGTGCCGCCGCCGTCGACAACAACAGCGTCGTCGCCAAACCGACCGACAGGATTCTGCGCATGGGCGACCTCCCGTGTGGTGGTGGGTGCTCCCGAAGGTAGGTCGATCGGGAGGCGACGACAGGTCGAGTCACTCGTTGGTGTGGGTGACCGGGAAGGCCCGCGCGGGGCCCTCGGCAGCGCACCGCCACCGGTGACCGGCAGGCGGCTCCGAGGTCCGACGGGCCGCGCACGGGGCCGACCGGGCAGCCCCGGCACGCGGCTCCGGGGGCCGACGGGTTACCGGCGCCCCGCCCGCACGCGCACCGCCCCGGACGTCGACCGGCGAGGGTGGACGGCCCCGCTCCCCGCCCGCCCGCACGGCCGAGAGCGGGCCGCGTGGGTGGCCCGCCGGGTGTGCGATGGTGGGGGTATGAGCAGCTCAGCCGAGGTGTTGCCCACGCTGTCGCGGGAGACGCTGCGCACCTTGCAGCGGGCCTCCGGGGACCTCGCCACGGCCAGCGTCGCCGAGATGGAGGCCCGCCTGCCCTGGTTCCGGCGGATGCCCGCCGACCAGCGGGCGGGCGTGCTGCTGCTGATCCAGAACGGGGTCGCCGGGTTCGTCTCCTGGCTGCACGACCCGCAGCAGGCCATCCGCCTCACGGCCGAGGCGTTCCGGTCCGCGCCCAAGGACATCTCGCGCTGGGTCAGCCTGCGCCAGACCGTCGAGCTGGTGCGCATCGCCCTGGAGCTGTTCGAGCAGCTGCTGCCGAAGCTGGCCGCCGACGAGGCCGAACGCGCGCTGCTCACCGAGGGCGTGCTCCGGTACGGGCGGGAGATCGCCTTCTCGGCCGCCACCTCCTACGCGGCGGCGGCGGAGGCCCGCGGCGCGTGGGACGCCCGGCTGGAGGCGCTGGTGGTGGACGGGATCGTCCGCGGCGACGCCGAGGAGTCGCTGCTGTCGCGCGCCACCGCGCTGGGCTGGGACCCGGCGGCCGAGGCGACGGTCCTGGTGGGCAACCCGCCGTCGGACGACCCGCCCGCGGTGGTCTTCGAGGTGCGCAGCCGGGCGGCCCGGATCTCCCGGCCGGTGCTGCTGAGCGTGCAGGGTTCCCGGCTGGTGGTCGTGCTCGGCGGCGAGACGGAGACCGGGGACGCGCTGGTGCGGCTGGCGGACGCGTTCGGCGCGGGACCGGTGGTGGCGGGACCGTCCGTGTCGAGCCTCGCCGAGGCGCACCGCAGCGCGGGCGACGCCCTGTCGGGGCTGCGGGCCGTCGTCGGCTGGCCGGCCGCGCCCCGGCCGGTGCGGTCGCTGGACCTGCTGCCGGAGCGGGCGCTGGCCGGCGACCCCGAGGCCGAGTGGCAGCTGGTGGACCGGGTGGCGCGGCCCCTGGAGGAGGCGGGCGGCGCGCTGCTGGAGACGGTCGACGCGTTCCTGGAGGTGGGTGGCGTGCTGGAGGCGTGCGCGCGGAAGCTGTTCGTCCACCCGAACACGGTCCGCTACCGGCTGCGGCGCGCGACGGAGCTCACCGGGAGGAACGCGAACGACCCCCGTGACGCGCTGGTGCTCCGGGTCGCGCTGTCGGTCGGCAGGCTCGCGCGGGCTCGCGGGTTGTGGTGACCCTCGTTCGGGTGTGACGCATTACGCACGTCCCGTTTGGGGTCATATGGGCCGTCATCGACAACACGCGGGGTCGTTCTACGTTCATCTTTGAGTCACCTTTGTAGGAACCCTACAACAGGCACCGCCGCGTTTCGTCAGTGGCAGCATCCCCGGCGACCGCCGGCAACGTGTTCAGTGAGCAGGTGATCGCGCTCCTCGCCCCCGGACAGGGGTCTCAGACACCCGGCATGCTGGCGCCCTGGCTCGACGTCGAGGGGGCCGAGCAGCGGGTGGCGGCGTGGTCGGACGCGACGGGGCTCGACCTGAAGCGGCTGGGCACCTCGGCCGAGGCCGAGGAGATCAAGGACACCGCCGTCACGCAGCCGCTGGTCGTGGCGCTCGCGCTGCTGGCGCACGAGGCGCTGCGGCAGCGGGTCGACCTGCCCGCGGACACCGTCGTGGCCGGTCACTCCGTCGGCGAGCTGGCCGCCGCCGCGATCGCGGGCGTGCTCTCCGCCGACGACGCCGTGGCGCTGGCCGCCGTGCGCGGCGCCGAGATGGCCGCCGCGTGCGCGCTGGAGCCGACCGGGATGGTGGCCGTGCTCGGCGGCGCGGAGGACGCCGTGCTGGCCCGGCTCGACGACCTCGGGCTGGTCGGCGCGAACCGCAACGGCGCGGGGCAGATCGTCGCCGCCGGTCGGTTGGACGCGCTGGACAAGCTGGTCGAGGACCCGCCCGAGCGGGCGAAGGTCCGCAGGCTCCAGGTCGCGGGCGCGTTCCACACCGGGTACATGGCGCCCGCCGAGGAGGCGTTGCGCGCCCGTGCCGCCGGGATCACCGTGGCCGACCCCACGCTGCCCCTGCTGTCCAACGCCGACGGCGCCGAGGTGACCTCCGGCCCCGAGGTGCTGGACCGACTCATCTCCCAGGTGACCCGCCCCGTGCGGTGGGACTCCTGCCAGGCGACGCTGGGCGCGCGCGCCGTGTCCGCGGTGGTGGAACTGCCGCCCGCGGGCGCGTTGACGGGCCTGGCCAAGCGCGAACTGAAGGGCACCCCCACGTTGGCTCTCAAGACCCCCGACCAGCTCGACCAGGTCGTGGCGCTGCTCGCGGAGGTCTCCGCATGACTTCCCTCGCGGCGCACACCGGCACCGCCGGCACGCGCATCCTCGGGCTGGGCAGCTACCAGCCCGAGACGATCGTCAGCAACCACGACCTCGCGCAGACGATGGACACCTCGGACGAGTGGATCCGGGAGCGCGTCGGCATCGTCAACCGCCGGTTCGCCAAGCCCGACGAGAAGCTCGTCGACATGGCGATCGAGGCGGGCGCGAAGGCCGTCGCCGACGCCGGGCTCACGCCGTCGGAGATCGACGCCGTGCTGGTCGCGACCTGCACCATGCCGTCGATGATCCCGAACGCGGCGGCGCAGGTCGCCGACCGGATCGGCGTGCGCGCCGCGCCCGCGTTCGACCTGAACGCGGCCTGCGCGGGCTTCTGCTACGCCCTGGCCACGGCCTCCGACCTGGTCCGCGCGGGCACCGCGCGGCACGTGCTGGTGATCGGCGCGGAGAAGCTCACCGACTGGGTGAACCCGACGGACCGGTCGACCGCGATCATCTTCGCCGACGGCGCGGGCGCGGCGGTCGTCGGGCCGGCGGACGAGGCGGGCATCGGGCCGGTCGCCTGGGGCAGCGCGGGAGACCTGGTGGACATGATCCACGTGGCCGACCGCAGCTCGTTCATCTTCCAGGAGGGCCAGTCGGTCTTCCGCTGGGCGACCACGCAGATCGCGCCCATCGCGCTGCGGGCGGTGGAACTGGCCGGCATCGACGTGTCCGAGGTGGACGTGTTCGTGCCGCACCAGGCGAACCTGCGGATCATCGAGGCGATCGCGAAGCGGTTGCGCGCCAAGGGCGCCCGCGAGGACCTCGTGATCGCCCGTGACATCGTGGACTCCGGCAACACGTCGTCGGCCTCCATCCCGCTCGCGCTGGACCACATGCGCGCCGCGGGCGAGGTCCGCAGCGGCGACGTGGCGCTGCTCGTCGGCTTCGGCGCCGGCCTGTCCTACGCGGGACAGGTCGTCCGACTGCCGTGATCCGACACCAGACTCCGGTGGGACAGCCCAGCCGGCGGACGCCAGAAGGAAGGGAATTCCAGTGAGCAACGAGGACATCCAGAAGGGGCTTGCCGAGATCGTCGAGGAGGTCGCCGGCGTCGAGGCGGCCGACGTGACGGTCGACAAGTCCTTTGTGGACGACCTGGACATCGACTCGCTGTCCATGGTGGAGATCGCCGTGCAGGCCGAGGACAAGTTCGGCGTCAAGATCCCCGACGACGAGCTGGCCAACCTCAAGACCGTGGGCGATGCGGTCAACTACATCGCCAGCAACGCATGACCACTGACAACGACGTCGTCGTCACCGGGCTGGGTGCCACCACCCCGCTCGGTGGCGACGTCGCCACCACCTGGGACGCGCTGCTCGCCGGCCGCAGCGGCGTCCGGCCGCTGGTGGGCGAGTGGGCGGAGAAGTTCGAGCTGCCGGTGCGCATCGCCGCGCAGCTCGCGGTCGAGCCGACCGAGATCCTGCCCCGCGTCGAGGCGCGCCGGTTGGACCGCTGCGAGCAGGTCGCGGTCGTCGCCGCCCGGCAGGCGTGGGCGGACTCCGGCCTCGGCGAGGGCGGTGTCGACCCGGAGCGGCTCGGCGTCGTCATCGGCACGGGCATCGGCGGCGCGATGACGCTGCTGGAGCAGGACGACCTGATCGAGACCGCCGGCCTGCGCAAGGTGTCGCCGCTGACCGTGCCGATGCTCATGCCCAACGGCCCGGCCGCGCACGTCGGCCTGGACCTCAAGGCGCGGGCGGGCGTGCACGCGCCGGTGTCGGCCTGCGCGTCCGGCGCGGAGGGCCTGGCGTGGGCGTGGCGGATGCTGCGCGCGGGCGAGGCCGACGTGGTCGTGGCGGGCGGCGCGGAGGCGTGCATCACCACGATCACGATGGCGGGCTTCATCCAGGCCCGGACCATGAGCACCCGCAACGACGACCCGGAGCGCGCCTCGCGCCCGTTCGACGTCAACCGGGACGGTTTCGTGCTCGGCGAGGGCGCCGGGATCATGGTGCTGGAGCGGGCGGAGTTCGCCCGCGCGCGCGGCGCCCGCGTCTACGGCAGGCTCGCCGGCATCGGCACCAGCTCGGACGGCCACCACATCACGGCGGCCGACCCGGAGGGCATCGGCCAGTCGCGGGCCATCGCGGCGGCGCTGCGCAGCGCCGGTGTCGACCCCTCCGACGTGGGCCACGTCAACTGCCACGCGACGTCCACCCAGGTGGGCGACGTGATCGAGCCGCAGGCCGTGCGGCGCGCGATCGGCGACCACCCGCTGCTGACCGCGCCCAAGGGCAACCACGGCCACCTGCTGGGCGCGTCCGGCGCGGTGGAGGCGATCACCACGCTGCTCTCGGTGCGCGACGGCGTCGTGCCGCCGACCCTGAACCTGGTCGACCAGGACCCGAGGGTGCAGCTGGAGGTCGTCACCGGCGAGCCGCGCAAGGTGGACCTGGTGGCGGCGGTGAACAACTCGTTCGGGTTCGGCGGGCACAACGTGTCGCTGGTCTTCACCAACGCCTGACCGCCCGACCCCACCGGGGCCGTTCCCCGGTCCGACGAGGCCGCTTCCCGGCGCGGGAGGCGGCCTCGTGCCGTCAACGGGCCTCCCGGCCTGCCGAAGCGGCCGCGGTCGGCGGACCGGTGCCCGCAGGAACCCGCGGCCGGCGGACCGGTGCCCGCGAAACCCACGGCCGCGGTCGTTGTTCCGGTGCCCGCGGGAACCCGCGATCGGCGGACCGGTGCCGGTGCGAGCCGGGGGGCGCTTCAGCAGGCCGCCGCCTGGGAGCCGGCGCCCTCGGTGCCGGAGTCGACCCGCAGGCCGCCCGCCTCCACCTGCATCGGGTAGACGACCCGCCACGTGATGCAATCGCTGCGGAGGTCCGGTGGCGCCTTCGCGACGTCCTGGGTGCTGACGAACGTCATCAGCACGCGCAGCCGGGTCCGTGACGCGGTCTCGACGCGGAGCACCTGGATCGTCCCGTCGCGCGACGACTCGTACTCGGCTTCCCAGCGGGCGCGCGGCGTGCGCCGGGTGCGCTCCGCGGTGACCGTCCTGGTCCACCGCGCGTAGTCGTGGGCGTTGATGGCGTCGAAGTGGTCCTGGAGCACGTCGCGGACGCGTGCGCCGTCGGGGTGCTGGGCCGCGTCGACGCTGAGCCGCACCGCCGGGCTGCCGGGCTGGGCGTCGCGCGGCACCGACGAGGACGGCGCGACGACCGGTTCGGCGGCGGCGCGCACGGGCCGCTGGTACAGCTCGCGCACCGGCACGCCGACCACCGCGGTCAACACCGCGGCCACCAGCACGGCGGGCAGCAGCAGCCGGAGTGACACGCCGACGAGCGTGCCACATCCCCCGGAACACGCCCAGCACCACCCGAACGGCGCAGCGGCAGACCCGATCCGGGCGGTCCCGCCCGTCCGCGGCCGGTTGCCATAAATGCGCAAACCCAATTTTCGGCCGACATCACACGTCCTATCGGACTATTCCCACGCCGTGCGGGGGATGGCCACCCGGAAGGAGTAGCGCGCCGCCCGCCGGCCGGCGAACCGCAGAATAGCGGAAGTGCGCGCGACCGCCCTGGTGAGCCCACGTGCCACTGTTGAACGATCCGGTGTCGTTTAGCGACAATGCCCGCCGAAGTGCACTCTATCCGGGCTCAAACCTCGCATCCGGGTGGTTCGACTGCTGCTAATGACACCGAAAGTGCTGCTCAACGCCACCTGCGGCGTCACGGATGGAGCAACGGGCTCCCCGAGATGGCGGATGGCGCCCACGAAGCCGCTGTGCGGGAATATGCCGGTCGAACAATTACAGGGAGGCGAATTCCCGTGGACCTCCGCTATGAGGCTTACTGCTTCGCGGACCGCCTCTTCTACGACGTGCAAAGCTCGACGAAAACCGCGGACGACGATTTTTCGCGAGTGCTCCCGCCGTTGTCGGAAGACTGGTCGCAGACTGATCTCACGATCTGGCGCTACCTCCAGCCCGCCGGCGCGGAGGTGCCCCGCCAGGGCTGGAAGATCCACGTGTCGGCCACCGTGCGCAACGCCGGCGAGGTCCTGCTGACCGCCTACGACTACCTGGTCGAGCACCGCATCCCGTTCAAGTACCTGCGCACCCGGTCGATCGTGCTGGCGCGCAACTCGAAGTACGCGCCGCGCGAGGCCAGCGGCAAGCTCATCACGATCTACCCGGCCGACGACGACCAGCTCGAAACCGTCCTGCGCGACCTCGACGCCCTGCTGGGGGGCAAGCCCGGCGCGTACATCCTCAGCGACCTGCGGTACGGCCGGGGACCGCTGTTCGTGCGGTACGGCGGATTCGTCGAGCAGTGGCTGGAGGTCGACGGCAAGCGCGTCCTGGCGATCGGGGGCCCCACCGGCGAACTCGTGCCCGACCAGCGCAAACCCACGTTCTGGGTACCGGACTGGATCACCCTGCCCCGGTGCCTGGAGGAGCACCTGGCCGCGCGGAAGGCCGGTGACGCGGAGTCGTTCCCCTACCGGGTGACCCAGTCGCTGCACTTCTCCAACGGCGGCGGCGTGTACCGGGCGACCCGCAAGTCCGACGGCGCGCAGGTGGTGCTCAAGGAAGCCCGCCCGCACGCCGGGCTGGACCGGGAGAACGTCGACGCGGTGGCGCGGCTGCGCCGGGAGCACGCGATCCTCACCCGGCTCGCGGGCGTGCCGGGCGTGCCCGAGGTGTACGAGCACTTCACCGCGTGGGAGCACGAGTTCGTCGCGATGCAGCCGGTGCCCGGCCGCCCGATCGGGCAGTGGCTGGGGCAGCACTACCCGCTCACCCACCACGAGGTCGGCGACCTCGCCGCGTACGCCGCGCGGGCGATGGCGGTCGTCGCGGCCGTGGAGCGGATCATCGCCGACGTGCACGGGCGCGGCGTGGTGTTCAGCGACCTGCACCCGCTCAACGTGCTGGTGGACGACGACGACTCGGTGTCCCTGATCGACTTCGAGCTGGCGTTCCCGGTCGAGGAGGACCGCAAGCCGACGCTGGGCTCCCCCGGTTTCCAGGCGCCGCCGGACCGCTCCGGGTTCGAGATCGACGAGTACGCGCTGGCCGCGCTGCGGCTGTACGTGTTCCTGCCGCTCAACGCGGTGGTCGAACTCGCGCCCGTGAAGCTGCGCACCCACGTGGAGTTCATCCGCCGCCGGTTCGACCTGCCCGACGAGTACTGCGAGGGCATCCTCGCCACCCTGACCCCGCGCGTGGACCCGCCCGCGCCGGTCGTCACGGCGCTGGACGAGCCGGAGCCGGACTGGGAGGTCGTCCGCAAGTCCGTCGCCGCCGCGATCCTGGCCTCCGCCACGCCGCACCGCGCGGACCGGCTGTTCCCCGGCGACGTCGAGCAGTTCGAGGTGGGCGGCGCGTGCTTCGCCTACGGCGCGGCCGGTGTGCTGCACGCGCTGGACGCGGCGGGCGAGGGCCGCTACCCGGAGCACGAGCGGTGGCTGCTGGACTCGCTGCGCCGCGACCCGCCGAAGGAGGTCGGGTTCTTCACCGGTGCGCACGGGATCGCGCACGTGCTGGAGAACTTCGGCTACCACGACGAGGCCGACGAGCTGGTCCGCGCGTACGCCGAGATCGTGCCCGCCACCAGGGACCACGGGCTCAAGTCCGGGCTGGCGGGCGTCGCCCTGAACCTGCTGCACTTCGCGGACGCCCGCGACGACGAGGCGCACGCCGCGCGGGCCGCCGGGCTCGGCGACCGGCTGGCGGCGATGCTCGCGGACGCGCCGCCACCCGGCGACAAGGCCCGCGCGGGCCTGTTGCACGGCTGGTCCGGACCGGCGCTGCTGTTCGTCCGGCTGCACGAGCGGACGGGCGACCGGCGGTGGCTGGCCGAGGCCGAGCGCGCCCTGGAGCGCGACCTGGCCGAGTGCATGACCGCACTGGACGGCTCGACGCAGGTCCGCGACGGCAACTTCCGCACCCTGCCGTACGTGGGCGTGGGCAGCGCGGGCATCGCGCTGGTGCTCGCCGAGTTCGCGCGGGTCGCGCCGGACGCGCCGTGCTCGGCCCGGCTGCCCGAGCTGGTCGGCGGCCTCACCGGCGAGTTCGTCATCCAGCCCGCGCTGATGCTCGGCCGGGCGGGCCTGCTGGCCGCGCTCGTGCACGGCGGCGGCCCGCGCGCGGCCGTCGACCGGCACCTGGCGGCGCTGTCCTGGCACGCCGTGCCCTACCAGGAGGGCCTGGCGTTCCCCGGCATCCAGCTGCGCCGGCTGTCGATGGACCTCAACACCGGTGGCGCGGGCGTGCTGATGGCGCTCGCGACCGCCACGAGCGGAGCACCCGTGCTGCCGTTCCTCCGGACCCCGGCCCCTCCGGGTCGGTCGCAGTAACCGTTCCCCCGAAGAAGATCCAAGGAGTCGACATGGAGTTCATCCTCGACCTGCAGGACCTCGAAACCCCCGAGGTCCAGGCCAACGCGATGGCGAGCGGCGGCAGCAGCGGCGGCGGTGGCGGCAGCACGACCGCCTCCAACGCGTCCCTGCTGCTGCCCTGCAGCCACTCCACCGTGAGCCTCGTCCTCTGCTGACGGAGCCGCGCTGAGCAGGCGGTGAGCGGCGCAGGCGAAGTGCGCCGCTCACCACCGCACGAGGGTCCGGCGGCGGTCGCCCGGTTCGCACCCGGGTGGCCGGCGCCGGGCCCTCACCCATGATGGGCCCCGACCCGCTGGAGCACGAATGCTGCTGAGATCGGTCGTCCTCCGCGACCCGCGCTGGCTGCTGCTGGCGCTCAACGCGCTGCTGGCCACCGCCGCGGGCCTGCTGCTGCCGACCGCGCTGGCCGACGCCGTGGACGCCGTCCTGTCCGGGCGGCCGACCGGCGCGACCGTGCTGTGGCTGGTCGGCCTGGCGGGCGTGGAGGTGGTGGGCGACGCGATCGGCGTCGTCCTGGCGGCGGCGATCACCGCGCGCGGCACGGCGTGGCTGCGCCGCCGGCTGACCGCCCGCCTGCTGGACCTCGGCCACCCCGGCCGGTTCGAGGCCGGTGACGCGGTGAGCAGGCTGACCGGCGACAGCGCCATCGCGGGCGGGTACGCCGTGCTGCTGGTGAACCTCGGCATCACGGTGACGACGGCGTGCGGCGCGGTGGTGGCGCTGGCGCTGCTGGACTGGCGGCTCGCGGTGGTGTTCCTGGTGAGCGTGCCGCCCGCGCTGCTGCTCGTGCGCTCGCACCTGAAGCTGACCGCCGAGGACGTGGCCACCTACCAGGAGGTCTCCGGCGAGCTGTCCGCGCGGCTGCTGGACGCGGTCGGCGGGCTGCGCACCATCGCGGCGTCCGGCCGCGCCGACCAGGAGGCCGCGCGGGTGCTGCGGCCACTGCCCCGGCTCGCGGCGGCGGGCGTCGGCATGTGGCGCACCCAGGCGCGGATGATCTGGCGCGCCGGGCTGCTGCTGCCCACCGTGGAGCTGGCCGTGCTGACCGCCGCCGGGTTCGGCGTGGTCGCGGGCAGGCTGAGCGTCGGTGACGTGCTGGCGGCGCTCGGCTACGCGGGGCTCGGCCTGGCCGTGGTCGGCCAGGCGACCGTGCTGACGGCCGTGCAGCGGGCGCGGGCGTCGGCCGCGCGGATCGACGAGGTGCTGACGGCCACCGCGCCGGACGCCGCCGAACCGGCCACCGCGCCGGCCGGTTCGGTGGAGCTGCGCGGCGTGTCGGTGCCGGACGCCCTGCACGAGGTGGACCTGGTGGTGCCACCCGGGACGTTCCTGGCCGTGGTCGGGCGGTCCGGCGCGGGCAAGTCGGCGCTGGCGGCCGTGCTCGGCGGGCTGACCGCGCCCGCGTCCGGCGAGGTGCTGCGCGGCGGGTCGGTCGGGTACGCGTTCGAGCGGCCCGCGCTGCTCGGCGCGACCGTCGCGGACGCCGTCGGCTACGGCACGTCCGCCGACCGGGAGCGGGTGGTGGCCGCGTGCCGCGCCGCGCAGGTGCACGACGTGGTGGTGCGGCTGCCCGACGGCTACGACACGCCGGTGGCCGACACGCCGCTGTCCGGTGGCGAGGCGCAGCGCCTCGGGCTGGCCCGCGCCGTGGTGCGCGACCCCGGCGTGCTCGTGCTGGACGACGCGACGGCCAGCCTCGACACCGTCACCGAGTCCACCGTGGAGGACGCCCTGGCCTCGGCGCTGCCCGGCCGCACCAGGGTCGTCGTGACGCACCGGGCGGCGACGGCGCGGCGGGCGGACCTCGTGGTGTGGCTGGAGGACGGCCGGGTGCGGGCGGTGGCGCCGCACCGGGCGCTGTGGGACGACGCGGACTACCGGGCGGTGTTCGGCTGATGGGAGCTTACTTCCGGGCGTTGGCGGGACGGCGGCGGGCGGTGCTGGCCCTGCTGGGCTGGTCGGTGCTGGAGGGCGTGCCCGCGCTGCTGTCCGGTCGGCTGGTCGGCCTGGCGGTGGACCGGGGGTTCGCCGTCGGCGACGTGCGGACCGGTGTCGGGTGGCTGGTGGCGTTCGCGCTCGTGGCGGTGCTCGGCGGGCTCGGGCTGCGGCAGGTGTTCACGCGGCTCGGCGACGTGGTGGAGCCACTGCGGGACGCCCTGGTGGCGGCGGTCGTGCGGGGCGTGCTGCACGACGGCCGGTCGCACCGGCGGCAGCCGGACGCCGGCGCGGTCGCCCGGATCACCCGGCACGTGGAGGTCGTGCGCGACGCGACCGCCGGGCTGCTGGTGCAGGCGCGGGCACTGCTGGTGACGACCACCGCCGCCCTGGTGGGCCTGGCGACGACGGTGTCCTCGCTGGCGTGGCTGGTCGTGCTGCCGGTCGTGGCGGCGCTGGCGCTGTTCGGGCTGCTGCTGCCGTCGCTGGCGCGCGGTCAGCGCGAGCTGGTGCTCGCCGACGAGGGCGCCGCCGAGGTGGCGGGCACCGTGCTGTTGGGCATGCGGGACGTGGTGGCCTGCGACGCGCGGTCGCACGCCTCGGCCGACGTGCTGCGGCAGGTCGACCGGCAGGCGCGGGCGACCGTGCGCATGGCCTGGGCGTCGGCGTCGCGCGGGGTCGTGATCTCGGTCGGCGGCTTCCTGCCGCTGGCGCTGCTGCTGGTGCTGGCCCCGACGATGGTCGCGGCGGGCACGCTGACCGTCGGCGACGTGCTGGCGGCCGTGGTGTACCTGAGCACCAGCGTGCAGCCGGCCCTGCGGCGGCTGGCCGACACGACGAGCACCGTCGTCCTGCGGCTGGCGGTGGCGCTGCGGCGGCTCGCGGAGGCCGCGCCGGAGGTCGAGGAGCAGCCGGGCGACCTCGTTCCGGGTGGCGACGGGGTCGAGCTGCGCGGTGTGACGTTCGGGTGGGGTGAGCACGCCGAGCCGGTCGTCCGCGACCTGGACCTGGTGCTGGCGCGCGGGTCGCACCTGGCGGTGGTGGGGCCGAGCGGGATCGGCAAGTCGACGTTGGCCGGGCTGATCACCGGGCTGGTCGCGCCACAGGCCGGTGCGGTGCTGTTCGGCGGCGTGCCGGTGCGGGAGGTGCGGCCGGCGGAGCGGCACCGGCGGATCGCCCTGGTGCCGCAGGAGACCTACCTGTTCACCGGGACCGTGCGGGACAACCTGGCGCTGTTCGCGCCGACGGCCTCCGACGACGTCCTTCTCGCGGCGGTGGCGGCGGTCGGCGCGGGAGCGGTCGTCTCGCGGCTCGGCGGGCTCGACGGCGCGGTGGGGCACGCGGGGGCGGGCCTGTCGGCGGGTGAGGCGCAGTTGCTGGCGGTCGCGCGGGTCTACGCGTGCGAGGCCGACGTCGTGGTGCTGGACGAGGCGACGTCGAACCTGGACCCGGCCGCGGAGGCCGTGGTGGAGCAGGCGTTCGCGGCCAGGGGCGGGATCCTGGTCGTGATCGCGCACCGGCTGTCCTCGGCGTTGCGGGCGGACCGGGTGCTGGTGATGGACGGTGGCGCGCCGCTGCTCGGCTCGCACGAGCGGCTGATGGCGGAGTCCGCCACCTACGCGGAGCTGATGGCGGCCTGGCAGCCGGTCGTGGCGGCGGGGTGACCGCGTGGCCCGCCGTGCTTCCGGGCCGCGTCCTGCCGGGCCGCGTCCTGCCGGCCCGTGTCCTGCCGGCCCGTGCGCTGCCGGCCCCTGCGCTGCCGGCTTCCCGTGCTGCCGGCTCGCCGTGCCGGGGATGCCGCGGTGTGCGGTTGTTTGCGGGGCGTTCGGGGGCGGTTCGCCGGCGGTGACGGGCGGTTCACGAGTGGTTGCGCGCGGTTTGCCGATAGGGGCGGCGGGTTTGCGGATGGCCCCGAGTTTGCGGTCGGTTTGCGCCTGGTTTGCGGGCCGCCGCCCCCGGTATCAATTCTACCGGCCGGCACCGACAAAAACCGGTGAGCAAGTTTGAGAAGGCACTCAAGTGGGTACCGCGCGCTTTTCCGGGCGCACGGCCGGCGGGATTCGTGGGGTGCTCCGCCCCGGCTCGTCCCGTCGAGCGGGGGCAGGGACGCGGACAGGCGGTGCGGGGGTTGCAGCGCGCCGGCGCGGGCGACGCGGTTCGACCGGGTCCCGGTCGAGCCGCTCGGACAGCCGGCGCGGCAGCGACGGCGTGCAGGCGCGGGCGCATCAGGTGCCGGGCGCACCCGGTACCGGACTCAGCGGGTGCCGGGCGGAGCAGGTGCCTGGCGCACCAGGGGCTGAGCAGGCCCGATGCGGCGGGCGGGCACGAGCGGGAACAGCATCGATGCGGCGGCGCGGGCACCAGCGGGCCCGGTGCGGCGGCGCGGGCACCAGCGGAACAGCATCGATGTGGCGGCGCGGGGGTGGGTTCGAGGTGCTGTGGGCGCGCTGGAAGACCGCAGGTCCCACTGGGTTCCCCCACGCCGGCGCGGGCGCGCCACCCCGTCGGCGGGGTGGCGCGCGGGCGTCCGGCCGGTGCTCAGCCGACGCGGTGCAGCCAGGTCACCGGCGCGCCGTCGCCCGCCCGCCGGAACGGTTCGAGGGCGTCGTCCCAGGCCGCGCCCAGGATCTCGTCCACGCCGTGGGCGAAGGACTCGCCGCCCCGGCTGCGCGCCGCCAACGCCCGCAACTGGTCCTCGGACACGACGATGTCGCCGTTCGCGCTGGTCCGCGCGTGCCACAGGCCCAGCACGGGCGCGAAGCAGTAGCGGACGCCGTCGACACCGGGGCTCGGGTCCTCGGTGACCTCGAACCTCAGCATCGGCCACGCGCGCAGCGCGGACACGAGCCGCGCGCCGGTGCCGGCCTCGCCGGTCCAGGCGCACTCGGCGCGCAACTGCCCCGGCGCGGCCGGTTGCGCCGCCCACTTCAGGTCCACGCGCTCGCCGAGGGTGCCCGAGATCGCCCACTCGACGTGCGGACAGACCGCAGACGGCGACGAGTGGACGTAGACCACGCCACTGGTGCTGCCACGGGTGCTCACAGCTGACCTCCGCTACTCGACGAGGGACGTCTTCCCCTACGGCCTGTCGATGCGCGGACGATCTTGCGAATTCCCGACTTGGTCATTCTGCCCGTTGTGGGAGCGGTCCGCCAGAAGAACCAGCACGTCCATCACCCAGGCGGGTCAGATACAGGACTTTCGACCCTAATGTGCGACCCCGCACCCCGCCGAGGGGTCTACAGGGTCACATTCCGACATCACTCCGACACGTTCACGTGATCAATGGCCCTCGAAGTGGTAACCGCCGCGACCCCGTCCACGCGGCCCGCTCGGGTCGGCCGGGCCGTCGGTCACCGTGCCGGCGACGTCGCCGCCGCCCAGCGGCAGGCCGGTCGCGCCGGTCAGGGCCCGGCACACGTCCATTCCGGTGATGGCGGTCACGGGAAGTGTCATCCCGCGATCCGAACGGCCGAGGCGCCCCCTGCGGCGCTACCGTGTTCGACCGTGTGGAACGGTGTGATCTTGTGCGGCTGATCCGGCTCGGTACCGAGCCGTCCCAGGTCGGCGTGGACGTGCGGGCCGCGCTGAGCACGTGCGGCGCGGGCGACTCCGTGCTGGGCGGTGTCGCCATGCTCGGCGTGACGCCACCGGACTGCCCGCGCGCGCTGGACGCCCTGGTCGTGCTGCCGCGCGGGGTGCTCGTCGTGGTCGGCGTCGACCTGCCGGACCCCGCCATGCGGCTGGAGGCGCCGCTCACCGGCCAGTGGAAGATCGACGGCTGGCCGCTCACCCGTCCCGACGGCGCGACCAACCCGGCCGCCGAGGCGCTGGCGGCGACCACGGCGGTGGCCCGGCGCATCCAGCAGATGCGCGGCGAGCCGCTGCCGGTGACCACCGTGGTGGCCGTCGGGCCCTACGTGGCGCAGGTCGTGCAGCCGACCGTCGACCTCAACCGGGGTGTGCGCGTGCTGCACCCCAAGCCGACCACGCTGCTCGCGGCGGCGCGGGAGCTGGCCACCAGCGACCGGCCCTGCTCGGCCGACCACGCGGCGAGGCTGCTCGCCGTGCTCGCGCCCACCGGCACGCCGCCGGACACCCGGCAACTGCGGGCCGAGGGCTTCCCCGACGCGGCGGCGGACCTGGCGTCGGCCAGCACCGTGTACCTGCCCAGGGTCGCGCCCGCCCGCCGGAAGCCGAAGTGGCTGCCGTACGCGGTGGCGGCCGTGGTGGCGGTGCTGGTGGTGATCGCCCTGGTCCTCACGCTGACCGCGGGCGGCAAGCCGGAGGCCGCCTCCTCCGCCGCACCGACGACGCCGCGGCCGACCACCGTGGTGGTGGACGGCCGCAACTTCGCGCCCAAGGGCGCGGACCGGACGGAGGACTGCGCGAAGCACGCGTTCGGCGACGTGCAGGCGTGGCTGTCGGGGCACCTGTGCCTGCAACTGCGCCGGGCGCAGTACGAGACGGCGGTCGACGGGCGCCGGGTCGGCGTGGCGGTGGCCGAGCTGAACCTGCCGGACGCCGCGCGGGCGGGCGAGTTCCACCGGGTCGCGTCGACGGCGGGCGCGGGCGGGATCACCGCGCTGGTGAAGGAGGGCAGAGCGTGGCCGGGCGGCCCGCCCTCGTTCGACCGGTCGGCGATCCGGGCGACGCTGAAGAACGCCCAGGTGCGGATCACCCAGGCGGTGTGGGCGGAGGGCGACTCCGACCCCGCCGACCCCCGGCTCGCCGCGCTGGTCGAGCAGGCGCTGCGCCTGCCGACGACCCAGTGACCGCGTGCCCGGAGCGGGGCGGGTGACCGCGACCGGTGCGGCGCGCCGGACCACGGCGGTGAGCCGGCGGCAAGCGGGTGGCGTACCGCCGGGACGAGCCGGAGTTCGAGCGCGGTGGCGTGCGGTCGCGTGGTGACGCGGGCGCTCAGCGACCCGCGCGCACGAGGCCCACGGCGATCAGCCCGAACGCCACGTGCAGCACGATCGCCAGGCCGGCCACCGTGCACAGCATCTCCGTACCCGGCCGCCCCGACAGCGCGCCGCAGCAGAACAGCCAGCCGGCGACGGCGATCGCGAACCCGAGGCCCAGCACCGCTTTCGGCACCTGCGCCAGGCACAGCAATGCGTTCTTGCGCGCGCGGAACAGGGTGAACGCCACCACCGGCACGATCAGGAATCCCGGCAGGTGCACCGCGATGGGCGCGAAGTCCGGGGTGTCGGGCAGGAACGCGGTGCCGATGAGGAACGCGCACCACAGGACCGCCGCGGTCGCGAGGGCAACGGTTCCTCTGGTCACTTCCGCAGTGTAATGAGCGGAGCCCTCGCTTCTCGGATCTGACACCCAATGGCGCAGAAACCGTACATCGGTCGGCCCAACGCCGCTTTCGGCGGGTGACCGGCGTTCTACCGGACGTGGCCACCTTTTTGCATTGTCAACGAAAACACCACGCCGCCGCCCGACCCGCCGTCCACACCCGGCTGGACGGCGGTACCGGGAATCGTCAGAGCCCGTACGCCTCCAACAGGCGCAACCACACCTCGCTGATCGTCGGATAAGCGGGAACCGCGTGCCAAAGCCGGTCCACGGTCACCTCGCCCACGATCGCGATCGTGGCCGCGTGGAGCAGTTCGGCCGTGTCCGGGCCCACGAAAGTCACGCCCACCAGGGTCCGGGTCCGCTCGTCCACGATCATCCGCGCCTTGCCGCGGTAGCCGTCGGCGTGCAGGGAGGAGCCCGCCACCGCGATGTCCAGGTCGACCACGCGGACGTCCCGGCCCTCGTCCCGCGCCCGCGCCTCGGTCCAGCCGACCGACGCCACCTCGGGGTCGGTGAACACGACCTGCGGCACGGCGGTGTGGTCGGCGGTGGCCACCGGCGCGGTCCACGGCTCCGGTGACCGTGCGCCCGTGACGATCGCCGTGCCGACGGCGCGGGCCGCGTACTTCCCCTGGTGGGTGAGCTGGGCGCGACCGGTCACGTCGCCCGCCGCGTACAGCCAGTCCAGGCCCGCCACCCGGCCGGTGTCGTCCACCGGCAGCGCCTCGCCCGCGGTGTGGCCGAACCGCTCCACGCCCAGGTCGAAGGTCGCGGGCTGCCGACCGGTCGCGACCAGCAGGTGCGCGCCGGACGCGGTGGACCCGTCCGACAGCGCCAGCACCGCCTCGCCGCCCGCGGTGGACGCGCCGGTCGCGCGGACGTTCGTGCGCACGGTCACGCCGTCCGCGCGCAGCCCCTCGGTCACCAGGTCGCCCGCGAACGGCTCGAACCTGGGCAGCGGGCGTTCGCCGGAGACGACCAGCGTCACCGCCGAGCCGAGGCGCGCCCACGCCTGCGCCATCTCCACACCGACCACGCCACCGCCCAGCACGACCAGCGACGACGGCACCTCGTGCGCCGAGGTCGCGTCCCGCGAAGTCCAGTGCGGCACGTCGGACAGCCCCGGCAGCGGAGGGGTGCGCGGCACGCTGCCGGTGCACACGACCACCGCGCGGGACGCCGTCAGCACGCGCCCGTCGACCTCCACCTGCCGCTCGCCGACCAGCCTGCCGCGGCCCCGGACGACCTCCAGGCCCGCGCCGACGGCCCACTCGACCTGGCCCGAGTCGTCCCAGTTCGAGGTGAACGCGTCGCGCCGCGCGAGCACCGCCGCGACGTCCAGCCGCTCGCCGACCGGCACGCCGGGCACGCGCCGGGCGGCGGCGAGCGCGTGACCGGGCCGCAGGAGCGCCTTGCTCGGCATGCAGGCCCAGTACGAGCACTCGCCGCCGAAGCGCTCGGCCTCGACCAACGCGGTCCGGAGGCCACCGGCGGCGGTCCGGGCGGCGGCGTTCTCGCCCACCGGTCCGCCGCCGATCACGATCACGTCGAAGTCGTCCACCGGTCCACCCCACACCACCTGGACCGGGGCGGCAAGTCACGCGGAGTCGTACGCGGGGTGCAGCGGTGTCAAGCTGGGTCGAACACGCCCGCGAGCAGGCGCAGGATCACGCCGTCGGCGGTGCGGAGAACCACCTGGCGCTCGTCGGGCTCGACGCGTTCGGCGAGCTTGAACATGGCATCGGCGGTCTGGGTGGCCATCCGGAACGTCAACGCGACCGGTGCGTCGCCACGCACCTTGAACCGGTCGACGAACAGGTCGCGGAGCCGTTCCGCCATCAACTCGTACTGGTCGACGCTGGCGTCGAGGTGGTGCCCGTCGAACAGGTCGCTGAACCGCACTCGGCCGAAACCGGGCAATTCGGCCAGCATCCGCAGGTAGACGCCGACGACCTGCTGCACCGCTTCCCGCCAGTTCGCGGCCAACTGTCCTTCCGTGAAGAGGGTCTCGACTCGTGTGAGGTACTCCTCCATGCCGCGCAGCGCCAACGCGTGCACGACAGAACGCTTGTCCGGGAAGTATTGGTAGAACGATCCAATTGGCACCCCGGCGAGCTCGACGATCCGGGCTGTGGTGATGTCGTCGTAGTCGTACTCGTTCAGCAGCTGCGCGCACGCGTCGACAATGGCGGTCACCGTGGCCGCGCCACGCTGCTGGACAGGCTGACGGCGCATCACCTTGGCTAAGCGGTTTTCGGCGGGATTTTCATGCACTCCATCATCTTGATGGATACGGCCCGGTAAGCCCAAACACAGGATTGGCGACAGCTTCATCACGGATCGTCGCACGTACCTGCACGACTGCGGTCGACCATGTGAGAAACACTCACCTTCGATCGATCCCGCGCCGCACGAATAACGCCGCCACCGGCCATGCGGCAAAGCAATTGCCGACGAAACGATCGCCCACCGGACAATCGCCGGCCGCTCCGCGATCGGCGCCTAGCCGGGCGACCGACGCGAACCCGCCGCCGCCGGGGCGCCCACCTCGCCGCGCGGCGTCGGCAAAGCGTGATCGAACCTTGACTTCCCCGGCGGTTCTTTCGGTTCAGAACGGGAGCGTGGCGGTCTCGTCACATACGGTTTCAGCAATCCGGTGATCAGCAAGCCGGGAGCGATCAACGGCACCACGGCGGACAACGCGAGCGCCGTGGCGGCGGCCCGCGCGACGTCCTTCGGGATGATCGCGATCCGGTCCACCACGAACGCCCGCCGCCCCGGAATCGACGCCAACCCCACGACCACGAGGAACACCGCGAACGTGAGCAGCGCCCGGTGCACCGCGCCATATCCGACCGACTCCGCCGCGCACATCACCGCGAGCCACCCGCCGAGCGCCGACACCTGCTGCCGCGCGCTCGTCATCGCCCACAGCAGCCCGCCGGCGACCGCCAGCCACCCGGTCCGGCCCTGGCACCACGCGCTCGCGGCGTCGAGCCACCCGGTCGGCAGCCCCGCCCACGCGACCGGGCGCGCCAGCACGTCCAGGGGTCCGGGCGCGCCGAACGGCTGCCCCGCGACCCACGCCAGCGACCACGCCGACACGAGCGCGGCGAGGACGAGTTGCCACCGCGGCCGGTCCACCGCGAGCCTGCTCAGCCGGACCAGTTCCCGGCGATGCTCCTTCACCCTGCCCAGGGTGCCGGGCCGACCGCACGGGTGCGCCCGCTTTCACCCACGTGCCCGCCGAGTGCGGCTCTTCGGGTGCGCGCCCTCACCCGCCGTGCCGAGCCCGCGCGCAGCACCACCGCACCGCGCCGCACCACCGCACCGCGCGGCGCCGCCGGGCCGACGGCCGCGCCACGCGTCACCGCCGGTGCGTCCGGGACAGCACCTCGTACACCCGGCAGACGCCGCTGTGGTCGTCGTCGCCGAACCCCAGCGCGCACATCGCGCTGTACACCTGCTCGACAGCGGCCGTCACCGGCAGCGGCACGCCCGACTCCCGGCCCGCCGCCAGGGCGAGCACCAGGCCGTCGAGCTGGTGCCGCGCCCGCGCGCCGGGTGAGAAGTCGCGCGCGAGCCACCGGTCGCGCTTGGCCGCCAGCGCCGCGCCGCCCGCCAGCCCTCCGCCGAGCACGTCCAGCAGGGCCTCCGGGTCGAGCCCGCCGGCCGCCGCCAGCGCGAGCGCCTCGGCCACGCCCGCCAGCACCGCCGCCACCGCGACCTGGTCGCACGCCTTGGCCAGCTGGCCCGCGCCGAGCGGGCCCAGGTGGCGGACCGTCCCGCCGAGCGCGCTGAAGTACGGCTGGAGCCGCAGCACGTCCTCCGCCGGCCCGCCGACCATGACGGTCAGCGTCCCCGCGTCCGCCTCGGCCTCACCGCCGCCGACCGGGGCGTCGACCAGGCCGACGCCCTCCCCCGCGAGCCGAGCGCCGAGCGACCGGACCGCGTCGGGCGCGTGCGTGCCCGCCACCACCAGCAGCGGCCGCTCGACGCGCGCCGCGCGCCACCCGGCGAGCAGGCCGTCCGCGCGGTCGAGCAGCGCCACCACGTCCGGCAGGTCCGGCAGCGCGGTGAGCACCACGGGCAGGGCGGCGTCGGCGGGTGTGGCCGCGGCCCGGCACCCGGCGGCGCGGACCTCCCCGTCGCGGCCGGGCGTGCGGTTCCAGGTGGTCACCGGGAAGCCGGCGCGGGCGAGGTTGCGGGCCATCGGCCGCCCCATCGCGCCGAGGCCGAGCACCGAGATCGGGTCGTGGCGCATGGGTGCATCGTGGCCCGCGCGCGGTGGCGCTGCCGGCGCTCCCCGGACGGGGCGGCGGGACGGCGATACCTGGCAGCGGAGCGCGACCCGACCGTGTAGATTGGAGTTTCTGCGCAAGCAGAAGAATCAGGCGATTGCGACACAGCCCGATAAAACACGCTATCCAGAAATGAGGCACGTTGTCAAGCCCCTCCGACGACCTCCGACTCGCGGACATCGAGTCGGAGCAGGAATACGTGTCGATGCTGTACGGCAGGCTGGACGACCTCCGCGACCAGAGCTCCAAGCGGCTGGCGAGCGCGCTGCGGGAGACCGGTGGCACGCACCAGATGCGCTCGGAGCGGGACACCTCGGTGGCCCTGTACTCCGACCAGTTGGCGCAGTACAGCGCGGTGGAGAACGGGCTGTGCTTCGGCCGCCTGGACTTCGACACCGACGACCGCTTCTACATCGGCCGGATCGGCTTGTTCGACGAGGACAAGGAGTACGAGCCGCTGCTCATGGACTGGCGCGCGCCCGCCGCGCGGCCGTTCTACCTGGCCACCGCGGCGGCGCCGGACGGCGTGCGCCGCCGCCGGCACCTGCGCACCAAGCAGCGCAAGGTCGTCGGGTTCGACGACGAGGTGCTCGACATCGACTCGGTCGACCCGTCACGCCCCTCGGAGGGGCTGACCGGCGAGGCGACCCTGCTGGCCGCGGTGAGCGCGAGCCGCACCGGCCAGATGGGCGACATCGTCGCCACCATCCAGGCCGAGCAGGACCGGATCATCCGCACCGAGCTGAACGGCGTCGTCGTCGTCCAGGGCGGTCCGGGCACCGGCAAGACCGCGGTCGCGCTGCACCGGGCCGCCTACCTGCTCTACACGCACCGCAGGCAGCTCGCCAAGCGCGGCGTGCTCGTGGTGGGTCCGAACGCGACGTTCCTGCGCTACATCGCCCAGGTGCTGCCGTCGCTGGGCGAGACCGGCGTGCTGCTGTCGACGGTGGGCGAGCTGTTCCCCGGCCTGACGGCGGTCGGCCGCGAGTCCGCCGAGACGGCCGCGCTCAAGGGCCGCATCGGGATGGCCGACGTGGTGGCGCACGCGATCAAGGACCGGCAGGAGGCGCCCGCCCTGGTCGAGGTCCCCTTCGAGCAGGACGTGCTGCGCCTGGACCGCCGGACGATCACCGCGGCGCGGGGCCGCGCGCGGCGCACCCGCCGCCCGCACAACGAGGCGCGCCGGACGTTCCAGCGGGAGATCATCTCGGCGCTGGCGGCCCAGGCCGTCGCCCGGCTCGGCCGCCACCTGCTGGACCAGGCCGACGTCGACGACATCCGCCGCGAGCTGCGCGAGGACCCCGAGGTGCAGGCGGTGGTGGCGCGGCTGTGGCCGACGCTCACCCCGCAGCAGCTGCTGGAGGACCTGTACGCCACGCCCAAGCTGCTGGCGAAGGCGACGCCGAAGCTGACCGCCGAGGAGCGCGCCCTGCTCGCGCGCCCGCGCGGCGCGGAGTGGACGCCCGCCGACGTGCCGCTGCTGGACGAGGCGGCGGAGCTGCTCGGCGAGGACGACACCGAGGCCAAGGCGCGGGCGGAACGCCGCAGGCGGCAGGCGATCGACTACGCGCAGGGCGTGCTGGACATCCTGGACCTGGAGGACGACGCCGACCCGGACATCCTGATGGCGACCGACCTGGTGGACGCCTACCGGCTGGCCGAGCGGCACGGCGTCGAGCGCTACGAGACGGCGGCGGAACGCGCGGCGGCGGACCGGACCTGGACGTTCGGGCACGTCATCGTGGACGAGGCGCAGGAGCTGTCGGCGATGGCGTGGCGGACGCTGATGCGCCGCTGCCCCAGCAAGTCGATGACGGTCGTGGGCGACATCGCCCAGACCGGCGACATCGCGGGCGCGTCCTCCTGGCACGACGTCCTGTCCCCGTACGTCATGGACCGCTGGAAGCTGACCGAGCTGACGGTGAACTACCGGACGCCGTCGGAGATCATGGCGGTCGCCGCCGACGTGCTGGCGAGCGTGGACCCCGACCTGGTGCCGCCCACGTCCGTGCGGGACAGCGGGCACGAGCCGTGGAGCCGACGGGTCGCGTCGGCCGCCGAGGCGCTGCCGGAGCTGGTGTCGGCGGAGGTCGCCGCGATCGGCGACGGCAAGCTGGCGGTCATCGTGCCCGCCGGCTCGGTCGCGGCGCTGCGCGCGCTGGTGCCCGGCGCGTCGGACGACCTGGAGGCGCAGGTGGTGGTCCTCGGCGTGACCGACGCGAAGGGCCTGGAGTTCGACTCCGTGCTGGTGGTCGACCCGGCGGGCATCCTCGCCGAGTCGCCCCGCGGCGCGAGCGACCTCTACGTGGCGCTGACCCGCGCCACGCAGCGGCTCGGCGTCGTGCACGAGGGCGAGCTGCCCCCGGTGCTCAGCCGCCTGAAGGCCACCGCCTGACGGTCACCGCGTGAGCAGGCAGCCGACGGCCGCCGCCGCGACGCCCGCGCCGAGGTTCGCCGCGACGTTGACCAGCGCCTGCCCGTGCCGGCCGTCCTCCAGCAGGCGGACGGTCTCGTGGCTGAACGTGCTGTAGGTGGACAGCCCCCCGCAGAAGCCGGTGCCGACCGACGCCGCCCACGCCGGGTCGGCCCCGGCCACGCAGCCGAGGAGCAACGAGCCGACCACGTTCACGGCGAGCGTGCCCCACGGGAAGGTCGCGCGGGTCCTGCCCCGCACGAACCGGTCGGTCAGGTACCGGGCCACCGCGCCGAGCGCCGAGCCGGCGAACACCAGCAGCACCGTCACCGGAGCACCCGCCGGGTGACGGCCGCGCCGAGCGCGGTGGCGGCGACGGCGAGGACGACGACCGCCAGGAGGTAGGCGGCGGCGCGGAGCCCGCCCAGCCGCACCGCGTCCAGGGCGTAGGCCGAGAAGGTGGTGAACCCGCCGAGCACGCCGACGCCGAGGAACGGCCGCGCCAGCGGGTGCAGGCGCGGCACGAGCACCATCAGCACGCCGATCAGCGCCGAGCCGAGGACGTTGACCGCGATCGTCCCGGCCGTGCCGAGTCCGGCGAACGCGTACCGGGCGAGGCCGCCCAGTCCGCCACCGAGCGCGACGACCAGCAGCACGCGCGCCGAGCCGCCCGCCGGCGCGGGACCACCGACCGGCCCCGCGCCGCCGGCCGCGCCCGGACCGGCCGCCTCCGCACCACCAGCCGCCTCCACGCCGCCGGCCGGGTCCGCACCGCCGGACCGGTCGGCACCGCCGGCCGGGCCCGGACGTCCGGGTTCAGTGGGCACGCAGGTGGTCCACCAGGTGGTCCAGCGCCGACAACGCCCGCACCACGTCGTCCCGCTCACCCGGCTCCAACCGGTCCAGCGCCGAGCCGATGCGCTTCTCGTGCGCCGCCTGCCAGACCGCCAGTTGCTCGTGGCCCAGCGGTGTCACCGACAGCCGCGCCACGCGCCGGTCCGACGGGTCGCCGCCGCGCGCCACCAGACCGCCCTCGATGAGCTGGCCCACCAGCCCGCTCACGGTGTTGGGCGCGAGCCGCAGCTCCGCCGCGAGGTCGCCGACGCGCATCGGGGGGCGCTCGGCCAGCGTCTGGAGCAGCTCCACCTGGGCCATCGGCAGCGAGTCCCACGGCCATTCCGACCGGATGCTGGTGCGCAGCGCCCGGCGCAGCCTGGTGACGACGTCGGTGAGCGTGCGTGCCTCGTCTGACATGCGCAAATGGTACTGGTTTCGCACGCCTCGGACGGGGTGTCCGCATCGCGGGAAACCCGTCCCGGCACTACGCCGTTCAGGGCGAAGCGCCGTCGGGCACTGCCCTGGCGCGGCTTCCCTCAGTAACCTCCACGCGCGGGAGCAGGGGCTGGTCCCGCCGACGTGGAATTCGGATGGGGTGCGGGCGTGTCGGAACGCATGGAGTGGGTGCCGGACAGCGTCGACGTCGGGCTGCCCAGCGCCGCCAGGCTCTACGACTACCTCCTCGGCGGCGGCCACAACTTCGCGGCCGACCGCGCGCTCGCCGAGAAGTTCCTGCTGGCCCAGCCCAACGCGCGCACCATCGCCCGGCTGAACCGCGCGTTCCTGCGGCGCGCCGTGCTGCACCTGGTCGACCACGGCGTCCGCCAGTTCCTGGACCTGGGCTCGGGCATCCCGACCGTCGGCAACGTGCACGAGATCGCCCGCAAGGCCGCGCCCGAGTCGCGGGTCGTGTACGTCGACTACGAGGCCGTCGCCGTCGCGCACAGCCGGATGCTGCTGAAGGACGACCCCCTGGCCACGATCCTCCAGGAGGACATGACCGACCCGGACGCCGTGCTGGCCGCCGCCGACGCCACCGGCCTGCTGGACTTCGCCGAGCCGATCGGCGTGCTCACCGTCGGCGTCTTCCACTTCGTGCCGCCGGACAAGGACCCGAAGGGGGTCGTCGCCGCCTACCGGGACGCCGTCGCGCCGGGCAGCGGGTTGGCGCTGTCCCAGTTCACCTCCGACCTCCAGCCCGCCGAGATGGCCGGGATCGTCGAGGTGATGAAGAAGAGCTCGGACCCGATGTACCCGCGCACCCACGCGGAGATCACCGAGCTGTTCGAGGGCTTCGACATCGTGCCGCCGGGCGTGGTGCCCCTGCCGCTGTGGCGGCCGGAGGAGGGCGCCGTCGAGGACGGCGACCCCGGCCACGCGGGCATCTTCGCCGGGGTGGGTCACAAGAAGTGAGCCGACATGCCCCCACCCGCTAGATCATGGCGGCGGGACCTCGCGCGGGACTGGATGCGGGCCGTGTACCCGACGGCCTACGTGCCCCTGTCGCCGACCGAGATCGAGCTGCTCCTGCTCGACCTGGTGGACGTGGTCGCGGACGCCGCGCGGGCCGAGCCGTTCACCGCCGACCCGGTCGAGCCGGTCGGCGAACGGCTGGTGCGCGAGCGCTTCACCGGCCGGGAGACCCTCCGCCGCACGGTCGACGTGCTGGGCCGCGCCCTGCTGCTCGCGCCGGAGCTGCGCGACGTGCCGCGGCTGGCGGAGCGGGTCGTCGCCATCCTCGGCGGCGTCGGCGCGGGTTTCGCCAACGCCATGCGGATGGACGCGTTCGACCAGCAGGAAGAGGTCAAGTGGGCGCTGCTGGCGGCCAAGCGGCGGGTGGAGCGCGTGCTGCGGGTCAGCGAGGCGCGGTTCCGGGAGCTGTTCACCACGTCGGGGTTCGGCATCGCCATCACCGACCTGCAAGGGGTGTGCGTCGAGGCGAACGAGGCGCTGGGCGAGATGCTCGGCACCCCGCACGAGCGGCTGACCGGTCGGCGGCTGACCGAGCTGTTCCACCCGGCGGACGCGGAGGCGCTGTCGGCCGGGTACCGGGCCGCCGCCGCGGGCCGGCTCGACCGGTTCCGCGAGCAGCGGCGGCTGGTGCGCGCCGACGGCGAACCCGTGTGGGTGCACCTGGCGGTGTCGCTGCTGCGGGACGCGGACGGCGGGCCCGCGTACCACGTGACGATGGCCGAGGACGTCACCGAGCTGCACCTGCTTCAGAAGAGCCTCGACTTCCAGCTGCTGCACGACTCGCTCACCGGGCTGTCCAACCGGCAGCACTTCGTGACCAGGCTGGAGGCCATGCACGGGTCCGCGCGGGACGGGATCACCCTGTACCACCTGGACCTGGACGCGTTCTCGGTGGTGAACAACGGCCTGGGGCACGTGGTCGGCGACCGGGTGCTGCGCGTCGTCGCCCGGCGGCTCGAAGGCGTGTTCGCGGGCGAGGACGCCGTGGTGGCGCGGATCGGCGGCGACGAGTTCGCCGTCGTGGTGTCCCACGCGCCGACCACGCCCGGCGTGCCGGAGGTGGTGGAGCGGATCAACGCCGCGCTCGCCGTGCCGATGGAGTGCGGCGCGGCGCTGTCGGCGAGCATCGGCGTCGTGGACCGGCCGTCGGCGGACTGGGGCGTCGACGAGCTGCTGCGCGCGGCGAACGCGACCCTGCACCGGGCGAAGGCGAACGGCAAGCGGCAGTGGCTGCCCTACGACCGGCACGAGGACCTGCGGAGCCGGGCGCGGCTGGCCCGTGCCGCGCGGATGCCCGGCGCGCTGGCCGACCGCGAGCTGGAGGTCGAGTTCCGGCCGGTGGTGGACCTGGTGTCCGGCAAGCCGTTCGGGCACCTGGCCAGGCTGCGGTGGGACGAGCTGGAGCACGCCGACTGCGTGGACCTGGCCGAGGCCAACGGGCTGTCGCTCGCGCTGGGCCAGTGGGCGCTGGGCGAGGCGGCCGAGGCCGCCGCCGGGTGGTCGGCCGGCCCGCTGCACGTCGAGCTGTCGCCGATGCAGTCCCGCGACGAGGACCTGGTCGGCACGGTGAAGCGCACCCTGGACGGCACCGGGTTACCCGGTGCGGACCTGCGGCTGCTCCTGGACACCCGGTCGATGCTCGCCGAGGGCGGCGACAACGCGCAGGTGTTGCGGGACAACGGGATCGCGGTCGGGCTGGCCGGGTTCAACGGCGGTCAGGCCGAGCTGTCCCTGCTCGACGAGCTGTCCGTCGACGCGGTGGTGTTCGCGCCGTCCGTGGTGCGCCGGCTCGCCGAGCGGCGCGGGTCGCCGCCGCACCGGGCGATCGCCGGCCTGGTGCGCACCATCCGCGAGTCCGGTGTCGCGGTGCACGTGCCGGACGTCCCGACCAGGGAGATCGCCGGGTGGTGGCGCGACCTCGGCGCAGACGGCGCGTACGGGCCGTTCACCGGTCCGGCCGTGCCGGGCTACGAGCTGTAGCGCCACCGCGTTCCGGGGCTCCCGACCGCGCGCCGGCCGCTAGACCTGCTTCACCGCCGCCAGCAGCTTGGTCAGCGAGTCCTTGGCGTCACCGAACAGCAGGGTCGTCTTCGGGTGGTACAGCAGGCTGTTGTCCACGCCCGCGAAACCGGGCCGCATCGAGCGCTTCATGAACACCACGGCCTTCGCCCGGTCCACGTCGAAGATCGGCATCCCGTAGATCGGGCTGGACGGCTCGTCCCGCGCGCCGGGGTTGACCACGTCGTTCGCGCCGACCACCAGCACCACGTCGACGCTGCCGATGCCGGGGTTGACGTCGTCCAGCTCCTTCAGGTGCTCGTAGGGCACGTCGGCCTCCGCGAGCAGCACGTTCATGTGCCCCGGCATCCGGCCCGCCACCGGGTGGATGCCGTAGTCGACGGTGATGCCGCGCGACTCCAGCAGCTGGGCCAGCTCCCGCGCCGCGTGCTGCGCCTGCGCCACGGCCAGCCCGTAGCCGGGCACCACGAGCACGGAGTGCGCGTAGCCCAGCAGGATCGCGACGTCCTCGACCGTGCCGGCGCGCACCGTGCGCTGCTCGCCGGACGCGGCGCCGGGCGGCGTCGCCTTGAACGCGCCGAACAGGATGTTCGGCAGCGAGCGACCCATCGCCTGCGCCATCAGCCGGGTCAGGATGGTGCCGGACGCGCCGACCAGCGTGCCCGCGACGATCAGCAGCGTGTTGCCCAGCACGTAGCCGGACGCGGCGACCGCGAGCCCGGTGAACGCGTTGAGCAGCGAGATCGCGATCGGCACGTCCGCGCCGCCCACCGGCAGCACGAACAGCACGCCGAGCGCGAGCCCGGCGACGGCCAGCAGCACCAGCAGCGGGCCCGAGCCGGTGACCAGCACGGCCAGCGCGAGCAGCGCGCTGACCACCGCCACGCCGACGCCGAGCACCTGCCCGGCGGGCAGCAGCACCGGTCGGGTGGTCATGACCTCCTGGAGCTTGAGGAACGTGACGACGCTGCCGGAGAAGCTCACCGCGCCGATCAGGACGGTCAGCACGGTCGCGACGGCGAACAGCACGCCCGCCCCGCCGACCGCCACGAACTCGGCCAGCGCCACGAGGGCCGCCGCCGCGCCGCCGACGCCGTTGAACAGCGCCACCATCTGCGGGATGGCGGTCATCTTGACCTGCCGGGCCGCCGGGATGCCGACGGCGGTGCCCGCCGCCACGGCGACCAGGACGAGCAGCCCGTTCCGCTCGATCGTCGTGTACGCGGTGACGACGGCCAGGGCCATGCCGGCCGCGCCGACCAGGTTGCCCGCGCGGGCGTACTTCGGCGTGCTGAGGCCCTTCAGCGCCAGGATGAAGCACAGGGCGGCGGCCAGGTAGGCGAGCTGGACCCAGTTCATCGCTTGTGCCCCTTGAACATCTCCAGCATCCGGTCGGTCACGACGAACCCGCCGACCACGTTGACCGTGGCCAGGAAGACGGCGAGCAGGCCGAGGGCGAGCGCGACGCCGCCGTCGGCCTGGCCGGTGATCAGGATCGCGCCGACCAGGATCACGCCGTGGATCGCGTTCGCGCCGGACATCAGCGGGGTGTGCAGGATCGTCGAGACCTTCGAGACCACCTCGAAACCGACGAACACGGCCAGCACGAAGATCGTCAGCAGGTCGATCACAGCAGCTCCCTGGTGGGCGCGTGCCGGACTTCGCCGGCGTGGGTGAGGCAGGCGCCGGACAGCACCTCGTCGGTCAGGTCCGGCTCGACCCGCCCGTCCGCGGTCATCAGGGCGAGCAGGTTGGCGACGTTCTTCGCGTACAGGCGGCTGGCGTGCGCGGGCATCCCGCTCGGCAGGTTCCGCGCGCCGTGCACCAGCACGTCGCCGACCCACACGTCCTCACCGGGCGCGGAGCCCACGACGTTGCCGCCCGACTCGGCCGCCAGGTCGACCACCACGGACCCCGGCGCCATCGCCTTGAGCATGTCGGTGGTGACCAGCACCGGCGCCTTGCGGCCCGGCACGGCGGCGGTGGAGATCACGACGTCGCTCGCGGCGACGCGCTCCGCGATCAGCTCGCGCTGGCGCTCCAGGTGGGTCTCGGACTGCTCGGCCGCGTAGACGCCGTCCTGGGTCTCCAGGTCGAGTTCGAGGAACTTCGCGCCGAGGCTGCGCACCTCCTCGGCGGCGGCCCTGCGCACGTCGTACGCCTCCACGACGGCGCCGAGCCGGCGGGCGGTGGCGATGGCCTGGAGGCCGGCCACGCCCGCGCCGAGCACGAGCACCTTGGCGGGCGGCACGGTGCCGGCGGCCGTGGTGAACATCGGCAGGAAGCGCGGCAGCCGCCCGGCGGCCAGCAGGACCGCCCGGTATCCCGCGACGAGGGCCTGCGAGGACAGGGCGTCCGCGCTCTGCGCCCGCGTCACGCGGGGCAGCAGGTCCAGGCTGAACGCGGTGACACCGCGGTCGGCGAGGACGCGGACGAGGTCCAGCTCGGCGGCCGGCTGGAGGAAGCTGACGGTGATGTCGCCCGCGCGCAGCAGCCGTGCCCGGTCCGGGTCCAGCGGCTGCACGGAGGTGACGACGTCGGCCCGGCCGGCGGGGTGGTCGGGGACGATCTCGGCGCCCGCCGAGCGGTAGGCGGCGTCCGAGGCGTGGGCGTGCGCGCCCGCGCCGGATTGCACCTCCACCGCGAGACCTGCGCCGATCAGCGAGGCCACCGTCTCGGGTAGACCTGCCACGCGGCGCTCGGCGGGCCGCGACTCCGCGGGAATGCCCACTCTCACGAAACGGCACAGTAGTCGATCAAAGGTGATCCACACCACACCACGCCGTTGACGTTAACCGGACGGACGTACTGCGGGCGGGTGCGGCGCGGCGTCAGTGGATGACCGGGCAGACGCCCTTCGTGCCGGCGGGGAAGAAGTTCGGCACCAGCTCGCCCTTGTCGTAGTACCGGTGGAACACGCTGGTGATCCCGCCGGACAGGGGCGGGACGATCCACGTCCAGTCGGCCGGGCACGACCGGCCGGCCTCCTCCTCCCGGCGCAGGTGCGTCAGGAAGCGGTCCGACTCGGTGTGGTGGTCGGTGATGGTGACGCCCGCGCTCGCGAACGAGTGCAGCACCGCCCGGTTCAGCTCCACCAGCACCCGGTCCTTCCACAGGGTCCGCACGTCGGAGGTGTCCAACCCCATCCGCCTGCCCAGGTAGGGCAGCAGGTCGTAGCGGTCGGTGTCGGCGAAGTTGCGCGCGCCGATCTCGGTGCCCATGTACCAGCCGTTGAACGGGGCGGCCGGGTAGTCGACGCCGCCGATCCGCAGCCGCATGTCGCTGATCGCGGGCACGGCGTGCCACTTGAGCCCGAGCCGCGCGAGCCACGGGTACTCCGGGTGGCTCATCGGCACCTCCAGCACGGCGTCGCGGGGCAGCTCCACCACCGCCGGCTCGGCGTCCTCGCGCTCGACGATGAGCGGCAGCACGTCGAACGGCCCGCGCGGCGTCGGCGGGCGCCAGCCGTGCGCGAGGGCGGCGTCGGTCAGGGCGGTGTTGCGGCGGTCGCCGAGCACGCCGCCGTCCCGACCCCGGTAGCCCGCGTACCGGATCAGCTGGTCGTTGCGGATGCGCGGGCCCGGCCTGCCCGGCTCGTCGGGGGCGAACACGGTGATGACGGGGCGGACGCGACCGCCGTTGGTCGCGAGCCTCAGGTGCTCGACGCACTCGTCGGCGACCTCTTTCGGGTCGCGCAGGTCCCTCAGGTCGCGGACCTTGAGGCTGCGCCAGTACAGGCGGCCGATGCAGCGGGCGCTGTTGCGCCAGGCGACGCGCGCCCCGAAGGCCAGCTCGGCGGGCGTGTGGCGGTAGGTGCCGGTCGCGGCGACCTCCGCGCGCACCGCCGCCAACCGGCGCTCGACGGGTCCTGCTTCCGGGTGCTCGGCGTGGTGCAGGCGGACGAAGTCGACGGCCTCGGCGAGGTCGACGCGGGTGGTGTGCAGGGGGATGGCTTCAGTCGGGCACGAGGGGACGGGGGCCATGCCGCGACACCGTAGTTGCCCGGCGGCGGTGCCCGCACCGCCGTGTCGATCACGGGGAGCCACCACGCCGGGCGATCGACACCACACGGTGAGTGCTTGATCGCGCGGAAGTGTGAGCGACCCTGGGCAAACGAGTGTTACCGGATCGTTACTCGCCCGAATCACGGTGGTGATCCGTGATTTACATCACCAAGGCTTCACCGATCGGGTGACAGGGCCGGCGGTTCCCACGCCAGGAACCGCTCGGCGCCCCGCAGGGTCACGCTCGTCGGGATCGCCCGCACGGCGGCGTCCCGCGCGGCCACCGCCAGCGGGTGGCGCAGCCGGTGCCCGAACCGGCCGGCGAGCCGCGACGCGCGGACGATCGCCTGCGCGCGCGGCCGGCGCGCCCGGTCGTAGGCCGCGAGCGCCGACGGCACCGCGGTGTGCCGGGCGCACGCGGCCGCCAGCACCACGGCGTCCTCGAAGGCCATGCAGGCGCCCTGCCCCAGGTAGGGCGTCATGGCGTGGGCGGCGTCGCCGAGCAGCGCCACCCGGCCGCGCACGAAGGCGGGCAGCGGCGCGGCCAGCTCGTGGATGTCGTGCCGCAGCAGGGTCTCGGGCGGTGTCGCGGCCAGCAGGGCCGGGATCGGGTCGTGCCAGTCGCCCACCACCTCGCGCACCCGCGCCAACTCGTCGGCCTCCCGCCCGCCCTCCGGCGCGACCGTCGCCGCGTACCAGCACACCCGGCCGTCGCCCAAGGGCAGCACGCCGAACTCCGTGCCCGGCCCGAGCGTCTGGCTCAGCTCCAGGTCGCGCGGGAACCGCGCCTCGGTCACGCTGCGCCACGCCGTCGTGCCCGCGTACACCGGTCCGGGGTGGCCGGGGAACAGCTCCGCCCGGAGCCGGCTGCGGATGCCGTCCGCCGCGACCACCAGGTCGGCGTCCACGTCGTCCGCCGAGGCGACCTCGGTGTCGGTGACCAGGCACCGCGCCGGCAGCGCCGACCGCAACACCCGGTGCAGGTCCGCCCGGTGCACGGCGACGACGTGCTCCGCCTCGGCGGCGTCGACGCGGAACAGCGGGCGGCCCCGCCGGTCCCGGACGCCGCTCGACACGCGCGGCGTGCCGATCGCGCGCACGGCGTCCTCCAGCCCCAGCGCGCGCAGCGCCCGCAGGGCGTTCGGCATCACGCCCACACCCGCGCCGACCTCGCCGAACTCGGCCGCCCGCTCCAGCACGACGACCTCCCACCCGACCACGCGCAGCGCCACCGCCGCCGCGACACCACCGAGACCACCACCGACCACCACCGCACGCATGACCGCCCCCGCTTCTACACCTGTAGAGGACCCGTACTCTACAGGTGTAGAAGGGAAGGTGGTCCGTGTCCGACCGGATGACCGCCATCGCCGACGCGGCCGTCCACGTGGTCGCCACGCGGGGCATGCGCGGCCTGACCCACCGCGCCGTCGACGCCGAGGCCGGCCTGCCGCAGGGGTCCACCTCGGCCTACTTCCGCACCCGGAAGGCGCTGGTCGAGGGCGTGGTGGCGCGCCTGGCCGAGCAGGACGAGGCGGAGGCGGCCGACGCCGACCGACCGGGCCCGGTGGACGCCGACGCGTTCGCCCGGTCCATCGGGCACCTGCTGGACCACTGGATGACCACCGGTCGGGAACGCGTCCTCGCGCGGTACGCGTGCCTGCTGGAGGCCACCCGCCACCCGGAGCTGCGCGGCATCCTCGCGCACGGCGACCGGGTGCGCGCCGGCGCACGGGAGCTGCTCGAACGGGCGGGCGTGCCGGACGCCGACCGCAGGGGGCGCGACCTGGTCGCGTTCCTCGACGGCCTGCTGTTCGACCGCCTGGTCGGCGCGGGCGCCGCGCACGCGCCCGCGCCCGGCACGCCGGAGAGCCGGGCCGAGCTCGTCGACGCCGTCCGGATCGCGTTGCGAGCGGTGCTCGGAAAATGATTCGACGGCCGCGCTACCGTTGGCCCATGTTCGCGTTCAAGGTCTTCTACCTCTGATTCCGGCTCAGCCGCCCGCCCCCGCGCGCACCGCGTGACGGGGCTCCTGAGCCATCCTCGGAATCACCGGAGAGATCCTTGTCGCACATCGCTTTCTTCAACATCCCCGGCCACGGCCACGTGAACCCGACGCTGCCCGTCGTGGCGGAACTCGTCGCGCGCGGCCACCGGGTCACCTACGCCGTGCCGGCGGCCTTCCGCGCCGCGGTCGAGCACGCCGGCGCGACGCCGGTCGCCTACCCGACCACCCTGCCCGCCGAGGACGGGCAGTGGCCGACCGGGATGGCGCCCGCCATGAAGCTGTTCCTGGACGAGGCCGTCGCCCTGCTGCCCGTCCTGGCCGCGGCCTACGCCGACGACCGCCCGGACGTGGTCGTGTACGACATCGGCGCGTGGCCCGCGCGCGTCCTCGCCGCCCGCTGGGGTGTGCCCGCCATCCAGTTCTCCCCCACCTTCGTGGCCTACGAGGGCTGGGAGGAGGACATGGGCGAGGTCAACGAGACGCCCGAGATGAAGGCGGTCCACGCCGAGATCGGGGCGTGGCTGCGCGCCGAGGGCGTGGACATGGACCCGCAGGCGTTCGTGGGCGACCCCGACCGGGCCGTCGTGAGCATCGCGCGGTCGTTCCAGTACGGCGAGCGGGTGGCCGACAAGTACACCTTCGTCGGCCCGTGCATCGGCGACCGGTCGTTCCAGGGCGGCTGGGACGCGCCCGCCGACGGCCGGCCGGTCCTGCTGATCTCGCTCGGCTCGGCCTACACCGACGACCCGGCGTTCTACCGGGCGTGCCTGGCGGCGTTCGGCGACCTCGACTGGCACGTGGTGATCAACATCGGCAAGCACGTCGACCCGGCCGACCTCGGCGGGATCCCGGCCAACGTCGAGCTGCACCGCTGGCTGCCGCAGCTCGACATCCTGTCGCACGCCAAGGTGTTCATCACCCACTGCGGCATGGGCGGCACGATGGAGGCGCTCTACCACGGCGTCCCGATGGTCGGCGTGCCGACGATCGACGAGCAGGTCATGAACGCCGTGCGGGTGGCCGAGCTCGGCCTCGGCCGGCACCTGCCGCGCGAGGAGGCGACCCCGGAGGCGCTGCGCGCCGCCGTCCTCGAACTGGCCGGCGACGAGCAGGTCGCGGCCCGCCTGGCGGCGTTCCGGGCGGAGGTCCGGGCCGCGGGCGGCACCGCGGCGGCGGCCGACGTGATCGAGGGAGCGCTGGGCTGAGCACGGGGACGGGGGCGGCGCCGGTCGGCGCCGCCCCCTCCGCCTCAGGCGGACCGCTCCTCGCTGCCCAGCCGGGGGAACGGGTCGGTCGAGAACACGACCTCCACCGGCACCTCGAAGTACTGCGCGATGCGCAGCGCGAGGTAGAGGCTCGGGCTGTACTCGCCGCGTTCCAGGTAGCCCACGGTCTGGTAGTGGATGCCCAACGCCTCGGACAGCTGCCGGCGCGAGACGCCGCGCTCCGCGCGCAGCATCGCGATCCGGTTGAAGACGGTCTCGCTCACCCCATGCCCCTCGTCAGCGCCGCCTGGCGGCGCTGCTCCATGTCGGCGCCCGACTCGCGCCGGGCCATCCGACGCAGGATGACAGGCGCGAGCAGGAGCCCGACCACCGCCCACACCCCCAGCACGCCGAACGTCTCCAGCGTCCGCCACGAGCCGCCGATCTCGGCCGCCGCGGCCGAGTCGGGCAGCAGCGCGGACCGCGCGCCCAGCCCCGTCCAGTACACCGGGAACAGCTGCGCGACCCACTGGAGCCAGCCGGGCAGGGCCGTGATCGGGTAGAAGATGCCGGAGATCGCCACGATGCCCATCATCGGCAGCATCGTGAGGCCGGCCGCGCCCTGGGGGCTCTTGGCCAGCGAGCCGACCACCGCGCCCCACGGCAGGGTCGCGAGCAACCCGGCCACCAGCACCGCGACCAGCAGCAGGACGCCGCCCAGCCCGGTCCGGAACAGCCCCTCGACCACCAGCAGGCCGGGGACGAGGACGATGAGCAGGGCCAGGAAGATGTCCAGCGAGGTCTGCACGACCCGGCCGACCAGGTAGCCGACCATGCCGTGCGGGATCGCCTTGGCGCGGAGCAGCGTGCCGTCCTCGCGGTTGAGCGCGAGCTGGCCGGCCGGGCTGACGAGACCGCCGAACGCGACCGACATGCCCACCATGCTCGGCAGCGTCAGCGCGGCCAGCGACAGCGTGGTGCCGTCCACGGCGGAGCCGCGCTGGAACAGCAGCACCGTCAGGTACGCGATGCCGATGACGACGTTGAACCACTGGTCCGAGCTGCCCAGGGAGTGCCGGAACTCGCGCCACCCCCGGTCCACCCCGAGCCGGAACGCGTGCAGGTCGGCGTTCACAGCGCGGCCACCTCCTCCACGTCCGCCTGGCCGCTCTCGTGCCGGTGCACGAGCGCCAGGTAGGTGTCCTCCAGCGTGCTGCGGCGCACCTCCAGGTCGGAGATGCCGGTGCTGTGCCGGGCGAGCAGCGTCCGCACGAACCCGGTGGCGTCGTCGGTGGCGTGCACGTGGCGCTCGCCGTGCTCGGTCCAGCGCACCTCGGCCTGCCCGGACACCTGCCTGCTGAGCTGGTCCGGGCTGCCGTCGGCGATGATCCGGCCGCCCGCGAGCACCAGGATCCGGTCGGCGAGCTTCTCCGCCTCGGCCAGGTCGTGCGTGGTCAGCAGGATGGTCATGCCCTCCAGGTCGGACAGCCGGTGCACCAGGTCGTGGAACTCGCGCCGCGCGTGCGGGTCGAACCCGGCCGTCGGCTCGTCCAGGAACAGCAGTTCGGGCTTGCCGACGATGCCGATCGCGACGTCCAGCCGCCGGCGCTGGCCGCCGGACAGCTTGGCGCTCTTCTGGTGCGCGTGCTCCTCCAGGCCCACCGTGCGGATCAGCTCGTCGGTGTCGAACGGCCGCGCGCGGTCCGGCGTGCCGTAGGGCTGGTAGTAGCGGCCGAGGTGGTCCAGCAGCTCCCGCACGCGCCACCGCGAGTGGTCGCGCCAGGACTGGAGCACCACGCCCAGCTTGGCCCGCCACGCCTCGTCGCCCTTGGCCGGGTCGACGCCGAGCACCCGCACCCGCCCCGCGGAGGGCACCCGGAAGCCCTCCAGGATCTCGATCGTGGTCGTCTTGCCCGCGCCGTTGGGCCCGAGCAGCGCGACCACCTCACCTCGCCCGGCCGTGAAGTCCACTCCGCGCAACACGTCCGCGGTGCCGTAACGCATCCGCAGGTCGCGCACCTCGATGACCAGGACACCCACCTCCCCCTGTAGAAGTTCCAGGCCAGTTTGTAGCACACCTGCTATCAGCCGTACTAGCCATCATCCTTACGGCATATTTACTTCACGGGTTCGTGAAACTTCTGTAGCTTGCAAAGGAGGTCCCCGAACGCACTGGGAGGTGTGCGAGATGACCGAAACACTGCATCCCGAGCTGCCCATGGAGCGCAGCTCCCCGCTGGACCCGCCGACCAGGCTGGGCGAATTACGCGAGACCGAGCCGATCAGCAGGCTCCAGTTCCCCGACGGGCACCTGGGGTGGCTCGTCACGTCCCACTCGCTCACGCGGGCCGTGCTGGCCGACCAGCGGTTCAGCAACCGGCCCGAGCTCCAGCACTCGCCGATCCGCATCGGCGGCCAGGTCGTCCCGCCGTCGCCACCGTCCGAGCCGGGCATGTTCATCACCACCGACGGCGCGGAGCACTCGCGGTACCGCAAGCTGCTCACCGGGCAGTTCACCGTCCGGCGGATGAACCAGCTGACGCCCCGGATCGAGCAGATCGTCGCGAACCACCTGGCCGCGATGCGGGAGGCGGGCCCGGGCGTCGACCTCGTGCAGGCGTTCGCGCTGCCCGTGCCGTCGATGGTGATCTGCGAACTGCTGGGGGTGCCGTACGAGGAGCGCGAGGGGTTCCAGCGGGACACGGGCACGTCGTTCAAGCTGTCGAACGACTTCGAGGAGATCCAGGCCGCCTTCAACCGGATCAAGGCGTTCGTCGCCGACCTCGTGCGGCGCAAGCACGACGACCCCGGCGACGACATGCTCACCGGCCTGATCCAGAGCGGCGAGCTGAACGACGAGGAAGTCACCAACATGGGGCTCCTCCTGCTCGTCGCCGGGCACGAGACGACGGCGAACATGCTCGGCATCGGCACGCTCGCGCTGCTCCAGCACCCGGACCAGCTGGCGGAGCTGCGCGCGGACCCGAGCCTGGTCGACAACGCCGTCGAAGAGCTGATGCGCTACCTGTCGATCATCCAGCTCGGCCCGATCCGGACCGCGCTGGAGGACCTGGAGCTGGGCGGGGTCACGGTCAAGGAGGGCGAGTCGGTCGTGATCTCCGTGCCGGCCGCCAACCGCGACCCGAACCGGTTCGACCGGCCGGACGAGCTGGACATCCACCGGCCCGCCACCGGGCACGTCGGTTTCGGCCACGGGGTGCACCAGTGCCTCGGGCAGCAGCTGGCGCGCATCGAGATGAGGGTGGCGTTCCGGGCGCTGTTCACCGAGTTCCCGGACCTGAGGCTCGCGATCCCCGCGTCGGAGGTGCCGATGAGGACCGACATGGGAATCTACGGCGTACACCGTCTGCCAGTGGAGTTCTCATGATGATCGAGGTCGACCCGGACCGCTGCGCCGGATCCGGCATGTGCGCGCTCACCGATCCAGCCGTGTTCGACCAGGACGAGGTCGACGGCACCGTGGTGTTGCTCGACCCGACCGCCGTCGGGCACGAGAAGGAGGCGAGGGAGGCCGCACACCTCTGTCCCGCGGGCGCCATCCGCGTGATCGAGTAGGCGAACGGGTCGCCGGCGCCCTGCTCCGGCGACCCTCTCCCGACGGGCGGGCCACCCCGCCGGCACTACCGCGCGCCCACCTCGGCCAGCCCGCACCGACTGCCACCGCACCGGCGTACCGTGCAAGGCGGTGACCAGCGACTTCACCACCACAGCATGAAGCCGCCCCACACCGCGATCGCCCAGGGCGCGTCCGCGATGAACGCCCCGTGCACCACGAACACGTCCAACGCGGGCGCGAGCAACGGCAGCAGCACCAACCCGACCAGCAGCGAGACCCAGTGCGCCCTCACGGCAGGTGCTCGAACACCGTGGCCGCGATGACGCCCGCGAAGCCCAGCAGCCCGGCAGCGCGGCCGAAGCCGAGCACGCCCATCAGCCCGCGACGTCTGCCTCTCTCGTCGACGAAGACCTGTTCCGCCGCCACGTTCCCCCACGCGCACCGCCGCGACGGCCAGCCCGCCGCGACCGTCGACGTCCGAGCCCGCGCCGCCGAGCACCGCCACCGCGGCCGAGCCCACCCCGCCGTCCGCCGCCGCCGTCCCCGACGACATCCCGTGCGTCGACTGACCCGACCGCGACCGGGCGGCCGGTTGCGCTCGCGGGGTTCGGGCGGCCGGTTGCGCTCGCGGGGTTCGGGCGGCCCCGTCGCGGCGTTCGACCGGGGTTCCGGGCAGCCCCCTGTCGGCGGCCTCGGTCAGGGCCGCTCGTGACTCCGGGGCGAGCGGGTCCCGCACCGCACGGGGAACGAGCGGGGCTTTCGCCGCTCGGCGCGAGCGGGGTCCGCTCAGGGCGCGCGGAGCACCTCGACGACGGCGGAGTAGTCCGCCGCGCCGTGGCCCGCCGCCACCGCCCGCGCCATCAGCGACCGCACGTGCTCCAGCAGCCCGGTGTCCACGCCGCGCGCCCGCCCGCCCTCGATCAGGGGTTCGACGGCGGCCACCTGCATGTCCAGCCGCGCCTCCCCCGTCACGTAGTCACCGCTGTCCACCTGCGCGGCCATCGCGGGCAGCAGCGCGGGGAAGGCGGCGAGCACCCCTTGCGCCAGCGGCGTGAACTCCGCCGCGGACACGCCTTCCCGGCCCAGCAGCGCGAGCGCCTGGAGGTACCCCGTCACCGCCGGGTACACGATCCCGAGCAGCGCGGTGTCGTACAGCGCGGCCAGGCCGACGTCCGCGCCGAGGTGCGTGCAGGCGCCCAGCGCGGCGAGGGTCCGCTCGTGCGCCCGGAACACCTCGGGTGGTCCGCTGTGGAAGACCGGGGTGGCGGGCGAGCCGACCCCGGACGGGTTGGCCAGGATCGCGCCGTCGAGGTACGCGCCGCCCCGGCCGGCGACCCGCGCGGCCAGCTCGCGCGCCTGTTCCGGCGTGCCGGTGGTCAGGTTGACCACGGTCCTGCCTTCGAGGTCGCCGTCGAGCACCCGCTCGGCCGCCCGGTAGTCCAGGACGCACACCACCACCAGCGGGCTCGCGGCGACGGCGCCCGCCGCCGTGGCCGCCCGGACCGTGCCGTCCGGGCCCGGCCGGTCCGAGCGCGTCCACACCGTCGTGGGGTGCCCGGCGCGGTGGAAGGCGGCGGCGAGCGCGGCGCCCATCAGGCCGAGGCCGAGCACGGTCACCGGCGGTCGTCCGTTCGTCACCGCACCATCGTGGTGGCGGGCGCCGGACCGATCAAGTGCTCGCCGCGGCCGGCGGTGCCCGTCCGGGCCGGCCGCCCGCAGCACCGGCTCCGCGTTGGGCGCTCCGGGCGAATCTCTCACCTGAACGTGTGAACGCGGTGGATTCCGACCCACGACGGCGACGGGCATCGGCACGATGGTGCGTCATGCCCGACCACGCTCCCGACCGGGGCCGAGCGGAGATCCGCGCCGCCGGGCGGTCCGCCCCGTTCCGCAAGGGTGAACGACTGATCACCGCCGGCACGGACAGTGACGAGGTCCTGCTGATCGAGTCCGGCCTGGTGAAGGCGCTGCTGCCGGGGCCCGGCGTGGAACCGCTGGTCAGCCTGCTCGGGCCGGGCGCGATGGTGGGCGAACTCGGCGTCATCACCGGGCGGCCGCGCAGCGCGCACGTCGTCGCGCTGTCCCCCGGTCGGGCCGTGCATCTGGCCGCAAGCGCTTTCGTGCGCCTGCGGGCGCAGAGCGACGACGTGCGCGCCCTGGTCGACCAGACGATCCTGAAGCGGCAGCGCGACGCCGACGAGCGCCAGCTCGCGCAGACTCGCGAGGTGCCCGCGCGGGTGGCGTCGGTGCTCCTCAAGTGGGTGACGGAGCTGGGCCGCCCGACCGACGCGGGGCTGCGGCTGGACGGCCTGAGCCAGCGCGACCTCGCGGACGCCGTGGCCGCGTCGGAGAAGAGCGTCGAAACCGCGTTGGGCTCGCTGCGGGCGAAGGGACTGCTGCGCACCGCGCGGCTGAGCTTCACCCTCACGGACCCGGCGGCGCTGGCCCGCGCGCTGGACCGCTGATGTCCGCAGTTTCCGGGAGAACGACGGCCCGGTCCGGGCGGAAAATCACCCGCATGGAGGTTCCTGAGCACCGCGCGCTGCTGGGCGTCGACGTGGTGGGTTCGACGCGGAACGAGGGGTACCACCTCGACACCGTGCGGGCGGCGGTGGACGGGATGGTCCGCGCCGCGCTCGCCACCGCCGGTGTCGGGCGGTCCGACGTGGTGGAGTGGGAGCCGACCGGGGACGGTGCGCTGCTGACGCTGTCGAGCAGGCGACTGGGCGCGGTGCTGGACGCGGCGCACCACCTGGACGGGTCGGCGGCGGAGCACAACCGGCACCGCAAGCCCGACATCCGGCTGCGGCTGGCGGTCGAGGTGGGTCCGGTCGGGCCTCGGCCCGGCCTCTACGCGGCGAAGATCGCGCTGTGCCGGCTGCTGGACGCGCCGGCGTTCAAGGAGTTGGTGGCGCGGTGCGCCGGGGCGGCCACGGCGCTGATCGTGTCCGACGGCGTGCTGCGCGCGGCGTTCGGCGGTGACTACACGAGGCACGTCCGGCGAACCGACTTCGCGCCGCTCGCGGTGCGGGACAAGGAGTTCTCGGCGACGGCGTGGGTGCGCGTGCCGGGCTACGACACGCGTGCGCCGCAGCCGGGTCCGACCGGCACGCCGCCGGCCGGCCACGGGCGGGTGGTGAACGTGGTGAACGGGTCGTTCTACGGCGTGCAGGCGGGTGACGTGCACGGCGGCATCCACCTGGGCGTACCGCCGCCGCGCTGAGCCCGGTCCGACCGGCCGCACGGTCGAACCGGAGCGCCACGCCCGGCGGGCGCTCCCGTCGGACTACCGCGCCGGGCACGCGGTCCGACCGGCCGGTTCGCCATGCCGAAGCGCGCCGCGCCGGACGACCGGCGGCGAGCCGATCAGCGGAGTGACCACCCCCGACACCCGTGGTTCGGTGGCTCCATGCTGACTCTGGGGATCAGTGGTCACTTCGACCTGGTGCCGGCGCTCTACCACAACTACGCCCACGACGCGGCGGCGTGCCTGGTGGCAGACGGCGAACTGGTGGCCGCGGCCGAGGAGGAGCGCTTCAACCGCATCAAGAAGACCAACCGCTTCCCCGCCGGCGCCATCCGGGCCTGCCTGGACGTGGCGGGCGTCCGACCGCACGAGGTCGACGCGATCAGCTACTACTTCGACCACCGGTTCGCCGACCTGGCGCTGGCGAACCACCACGCGGTCACCCCCACCCAGCCGATCCGCTACGCCCGTGAGGTCATCCGGGGCCTGCTGTGCGACCGGTTCGCGTGGGACCTGCCCGAGGACCGCGTGCTGTTCACGCCGCACCACCTGGCGCACGCGTGGTCGTCCTACGGGCGTTCCGGCATGTCCGACGCGCTGGTCGTGGTCATGGACGGCCGGGGCGAGCTGGCCTCCGGCACGGTCTACCGGGCCGAGGGCGGCGAGCTGACGGAGCTGCGGACGTACTCGATCCCCCAGTCGCTGGGCATCCTCTACCAGGACGCCATCGGCCAGGTCGGCTACGGCTTCGGCGACGAGTACAAGGTGATGGGCCTGGCTCCGTACGGGGACCCGGCGACCTACCGCTCCCTGTTCCGCCGCCTCTACACCCTCCACGACGACGGCGACTACACGCTGACGCCGTCGATCCCGGACATCAACCCGACGCTGTGGCCGTTCGAGGACATCGGTTTCCGGCCGCGCCGGGCCGGCGAGGAGCCGACCGGGCAGCACAAGGACTTCGCGGCGGGGTTGCAGGAAGCGCTGGAGACGCTGGCGATGCACGTGATCACGCACTGGGCGCGGCGGACCGGCGCGACCCGCCTGTGCTTCACCGGCGGCGTGGCGCACAACAGCAGCCTGAACGGCCGCATCCTGCGCTCGGGGCTGTTCGAAGAGGTCTTCGTCCACCCGTCATCCCACGACGCCGGGGCGGCGGAGGGCGCGGCCATCGTCGCCGCACGGAGCCTGGGCAGGCCGCACACGCCGACCCGCCTGCGCGGCGCGTCGCTGGGCCCGTCGCTCGGTACGGCGGACGAGGTCGAGCGGCGGCTGGCCGCGTGGTCGGGCGTCGTGGCGGTGGAGCGGCCGGCCGACATCGTGGCGACGACGGCGCAGCTGCTGGCCGGGGGCGCGGTGGTGGGCTGGGCCGCCGGGCGCTCGGAGTTCGGGCCGAGGGCGCTGGGCAACCGCAGCATCATCGCCGACCCGCGACCCGCGGCGAACCGCGACCGGATCAACGCGATGGTGAAGAAGCGGGAGGGTTTCCGCCCCTTCGCGCCGGCCGTGACGGCGGAAGCGGCGAACACCTACTTCGACCTGACCGACACCGCCGCCGACCACGGGTTCATGTCGTTCGTGGTGCGGGTGCGCGAACCGCACCGCGCCGGGCTGGGCGCGGTGACCCACGTCGACGGCACCGCGCGGGTGCAGGTGGTGCACGAGGACACCAACCCGAGGTTCCACGCGCTGATCACCCGCTTCGGGGCCCTGACCGGGACGCCGGTGCTGCTGAACACGTCGTTCAACAACAACGCCGAGCCGATCGTCCAGACGGTCGACGACGCCGTGACGACCTTCCTGACGACGGAGATCGACGTCCTGGTGGTCGAGAACTCCCTCATCCGACGCCGGACCCCGCTACCCGAGGCCCTCGACGACCTGATCCTGGAGTTCCGCCCGGACACGAGGCTGGTCAAGGACTGGCGGCCGGGGACCGAGCCGGAGGGCGAGATCTACCTGGCGTACTCGGCGGGACCGCGGGCGAAGGTCTCCGCCGAGGTGTTCGAACTGCTGTCGAAGGCGGACGGCACCAGCCCGCTGAACACGTGGACCCCCCTGACACCGGCCATGCGGGCCGAGCTGATCACCCTGTGGCAGCGCCGCTTCTTCACGTTGACGCCGAAGGACGCCGCCTGAACGCGGTCCGTGCCGGTCGGCGTGGCGACGGGATCACTCGGCCAGCAGGGCGGCCGGACGGACGACCCGGTAGACGCCGGCCCCGTCGCCGGTGCTCGCCTCGGCTCGGGACGCCTCCTGCCAGACGTCCTGCACAGCCGAGAACAGGCGGTCGATCCGGCGACCGACCCGTGCCCCGACGGAGTCGCTGCGCACCCAGTCGACCGACCGCCACCGACCGTCCGACGTCCGGCGGGACGCGTTCGCCAACGGGCCGAGCCACGCCTGCAAGCGGTGCTCCAGCCCGAGGCTGATGTCGCCGGGTCCGAACACCCCGGACAACTCGGCAGCTTCCGGCAACCGCGGCCAGGACACCACGACCACCCGGTGCCAGATCTCGGGCGGGAAGGTGTTCGCGAGGTGGTGGCTCTCCCCGACCGCAAGATCCCGCAACCGGCGTTCCGCCTTGCCCGTCTGCCCTACGTACAACAACCCCCACTCCAGCCACACCCCGTACACGACATGCCCGACCACCGAGGGCCGGCCGTCGGCCTGCGCACCCACCAACGCGGCGCCCAACCGGTGCGCGAACCGGTACCGGCGGTGCCGCCAAGCCTCCGCGGCTTCCTTGGTCGAGGCCGATTCGCCGAGAGCCCTCCTCCAGGCGTCGAACACTTCGTCGGACGTCCTACCGCTCACAGCGCCAACCTAGCCGCAGCAGCCCGACGCAGGCCCCGTCTTCGGAGAACAGCTGCCCGCTCGACCACCCCGTGATCCGGCTTCGCGGCAGCGACCCTGTCGATCGGCGACGTGCTCAGGGGCGGGCCCGACACGGTGACTCGGCACGAGCTCCGCAACCGGGTTGAAGGTGGCAGAAGCGCGGCGTTGATCATGACAGGGATCAACGCCACCATCGCCACCAGCCGAAACGGTGGGGCCGGTGGGGTTCGAACCCACGACCTGACGGATTATGAGTCCGCTGCTCTGACCAGCTGAGCTACAGCCCCTGATGTGCGGTTCAGGAGAGTACAGATCAGCGGTCGCCGCGTCTCGACAACCCGGCACCACGTGACCAAGCCGTATGCAACCCGCTACGGGGCACCGAGGTCGGACGGCCGGTAGCCGCGCGGATAGCCGGGGTACGTGCGGTTGTCCGGGTCGTTGGTCAGGCGTGGTGTCCTGCGGGGTGGCAGGAGGCGGACCGCTCGGGCGCGGAGGTGGAGGGCGGTGCGGAGCAGGGGGCCCAGCCACGGTGGCGCGGCGGTGAAGCCGAAGGCCCTCACCATGCGGTCGTCGAGCAGCGCCCGGACCGCTCCGGACGTCCACGCCTTCGGCAGCGGGTACCAGGAGCAGAACAGGTCGACCGTGTACTGACCGATCCGCCGGTTGGTGTCGTGGTAGACGAAGTGCTCCTGCTCGTACGCCCGCTTGAACGCCCGGAACCCCTCGTAGGTGTCCGGCACGTCCCGGATCGCCATGCGGGCGCCCACGGCCCGGTAGAAGTGGAACGCCGCCAGCCGTTCCTGCTCGGTCAACAGCCGCCAGCCGTACCGCGTCAACCAGTCGATCGGCTCGTAGACGAACGTCGACAGCACGTACTTCATGTCGTCGTTCGCGATGTCATACCGGCCGTGGAGCCGGTTCACGACCCGCAACGCCTCCTTGCCGCGCGGCGAGTCGTAACCGTGGTCCACCAGCTCCGCCATCAGCAGCGCGGTGTCGTCGTAACGCTTCTGCGCCCGCCGCTCGAACTCGCCGGTCTCGGCCAGCAGCCCGGAGATCGACGGCACGCAGTAGGTCTTGAAGAGGGCGAACTCCAACGCCCGGACGTAGTCCCACGGGAACTCGTAGCCCGACGACAAGCGCAGGATGCGCTGGTGGTCGCGTTCGGGGTCCAGGGACCTGATGAGGCGGAGGTTGGCGAAACGGTCCGGCATGGTGCCAGGGTGCCGCACACGTCACCCGTCGAGCAGTGACGATCGGGTGGTTTCCAGCGGCCCAAGGACACTCCGCCGGGGTTTCCGCGGGGTACACCGGACCATGCGCTTGAGACGACTGCGGCCCAGGTCGCTGACCTGGGCCGTGGCTCCCCTGCTGGATTCGAACCAGTAACCCTTCGATTTAAGATCCACTCTTTTTGATTTCTGTCGTCATGCGCTGTCACTTGCCGTGACCTGGGCGCTTCGCGCCAGCAAATGGACACTGTAGACCGTTGATCTCTGTTGTCTATCGACGTTTGTACCGGGTTGAGCATCGCGACGATCATGGCCGATGGGTGCGGCGCTGCCGGTGCCCGGAACAGAGGCGTCAGGCTGACCGGCTGTCGGAACGTCGGAGTCAGCGCCATTCGCGGAGCCGCGACCCGCATGGCCGGCTGCTGCTGTCCCGTCTGGCTGGGCGCCGGCAGGGCGGAACGGCGTCGGCTGGCGTGACCTACGGCTTGGTCCTCCAGCTCGTAGCGTCCCCAGAGTGCGAGTTGTCCGGGGCTGTTGATCCTGGTGCCGCGCATTGCCGCCTCCTAACCGCCTGTCGACAACGGGTCCGGTGGTGTTGGTGGGCTTGTCGCCCCCTGTCCCCCGGCCCTTGCCGCGGTTAGCGTCGGGTCGACGGTGTCAAGGGTGGCCGCAGGCCATCGCGCAGCGACGCGCAGCGCCCTTGATGCCGTCGGCGCGGTGTTAAAAAATCCCAGGGCCTCCGTGGGGACAGCCCGCGCAAGCTGTTCGTGTTCGCCGGCAGGTCGGCCGTCCGCACGGCGAGTTCGTCATCGGCGGGGTGGAGGGTGGTCCCGGTACACGTGATTTCGAAACTGGGATGCACCGAATGAAAACGGGTGGAGGCTGGTCTAAAGTCGCTGGTGGCGAAGTGTCTTCCCCGCGCACGCGGGGGTGGTCCGCCACGGTCGTGCAGCTCCCGGTCCCGCCGAAGGTCTTCCCCGCGCACGCGGGGGTGGTCCCCAGGTGGCTGTGCTCATCGAAGTCACCTTCGGGTCTTCCCCGCGCACGCGGGGGTGGTCCATCCCGCCCGGCGACTCCACTGTGGCCCTGACGGTCTTCCCCGCGCACACGGGGGTGTTCCCGGCGGCACGGTGACCCGCACCGCTGGCGGCAAGTCTCCCCGCGCACGCGGGGGTGGGTCGTGAGCGTGCGTCATCTGTTCGTGGACGGGTTCTTGTCGCCGTCGTGGGTGGTCCGTCTGCGGTGGCGTGCTGGACCTAGCCGCGTGCATCGACTCCGCGCGCGGCCGCCGGGCGGAGCGGAGCGGGAGCCCGGCGGGCCGCGATGCGGGGAGTCGGTGCCAACGTGAGTCGGTGACTGCGTGACGCGACTGCCCAGCGCGCCGCCGCCGGCGGCGCGCCTTGATCCCATAAAGCTGAATTCGTCAGTGCACGCGGTGAGTGCCGTGTGGTGGGATTGCGGGTACGCCATACGCTGTCGGCGTGGAGCTTGTGGCTTGGGCCTACTCGGTGGCCGGCGAGCTGTTGCAGGACGTGGTGCCTCGGCGGTGGGTGCATGTGCGGGCTGTTGCGGAGCGGGCTCGGCGGGCCGGTGGGTTGTTCGAGGGTGATGACCTCGATGTGTTGGTTGCCTCCGCGGTGTTGCACGACGTTGGTTACGCGCCTGCGATCGCGCGGACCGGGTTTCATCCGGTCGACGGGGCGTTGTACCTCACCGAGCTGGGGATGCCTGAGCGGGTGTGTGGGCTGGTGGCTCACCACTCGTGCGCGCGCGGGGAGGCGTCGTCGCGGGGGTTGTCGGAGGACTTGGCGGCCTGGGCGGATGAGGGTACGGCGGTTCGGGATGCGTTGTGGTGGGCGGACATGACGACCGGGCCGGATGGTGGGTTGGTCGACGTTCAGCAACGGATCGCCGAGATCGAGCGGCGGTACGGGCCGGATGATCTGGTTACTCGGTTCATCCGGGAGGCCCGGCCGGAGTTGGTGGCGGCTGTGGAGCGTACCGAGGCTCGGTTGCGGGGCGCTCAGGTGAAGTAGGGGTCGCGGTCGTCGGTCAGGCCGTGGGCGATGCGCAGGCGGATCGACGGGTGGATGTCCAGGTCGTCCAGATCCGTGGGCTTCACCCAGAGGACTTCCTTGGACTCGTCGCTGGTGCGCGGCTCGCCGCCGAGTGGGCGGGCGCGGAAGCAGATGGAGAATTCCTGGCGGACTTCGCCGTCGTCGTAGGCGATGACGTGGGCGGGGTTGGAGTAGAGGCCGACCAGGGTGGTGACCTCGACGTGGACGCCGGTCTCTTCGAAGACCTCGCGGACGGCCGCCTCGGTCAGGGTCTCGCCCGGCTCCTGGCCGCCGCCGGGGATGGCGTACTTGTCGTTGTCCGTGCGCCGGATCAGCAGGACGCACCCGGCCTGGTCGCGGACTACCGCGCTGACGGCCACGCGGATGCTGGTCGCCTGGGGCGCGTCCGGATCGTTGAGGTGGTCGGTGCGGCTCACGGCCTCTATCGAGAGTACTGACAAACCCGCCCGTGCTCTCGAAATCGATCAGGCTCGGGAACTGCGTGCGAAGATCGCGGCGGACAAGAAAGCCGTCGCCCGAGACCTCCCGGACTTCACGGACATGATGGCCGCCAGTGGTCTCCGGATCGGCGAGAGGGCAGCCATCGTGTGGGACGCGGTGGACCTCGACGCGGGCGCGGTCGAAGTGCGCGGCACGGTCGTACGGGTGAGAGGCGTGGGACTGATCATCAAACCCGCGCCGAAGAGCAAGAGCGGCTACCGGACGATCGAGTTGCCCTCATGGGCGGTGGCGATGCTACGGGCGCGTCGCCCGGCGGACGCCCAGCCGGGTGATCCGGTGTTCACCGCCCCGAGAGGTGGCCTGCGTGACCCGTCCAACACCAACGCCGACCTGAAGGAGGTGTTCGAGGCGGCCGGCTACGCCTGGGTCACGAGCCACGTCTACCGCAAGACCGTGGCGTCGATGATGGACGACGCAGGTCTGTCCGCTCGGGCCGCCGCGGACCAGCTCGGCCACGCCAAGGTGTCCATGACCCAGGACAGGTACTTCAAGCGGAAGGTTTCGCGGACGGGCGCGGCGGCCATCCTGGAGGTGATCGCAGAGCCGCCGAGTCGTCACCAAGGGTGTGGGTAAAGCATGGGCTGGACGTAGACAGGTCAGCACCCGTCCACAGTGGACGGGTGCTGACCTGGGGCTAAGCTCCCCCTACTGGATTCGAACCAGTAACCCTTCGATTAACAGTCGAATGCTCTGCCATTGAGCTAAGGGGGAATGTTCGGTTGTCGCGCCGGGCCTCTCGGCCTGACGGGACACAACTCTAGCGCATCTGGAACAGTGCTCGTGCACACCCCCCTCCTGTTGCGACGGGATGGGGTGTGACCAGGCACGACGGGAGGAGAGGAGACCTCATGAAGGGCATCCTGCTTGGGGCGGCCGTCGGCTACGTGCTCGGTGCTCGGGCGGGCCGTGAGCGGTACGAGCAGATCGCTCGGGCGTTCCACGCCGTCGCCGACCACCCCGCGGTGCAGGGCGCGGCCGGGATCGTGCGCGCCAAGGTCAGCGAGAAGACCGGGTTCGGGCGGCGGTCCGAGGCCCGTACCAACGGTCACCGGCCGGACCCCGTGATCCCGCGCGCGAACGCCACCTGAGCGGCGTCGGAACCGGCGCGACGGCGATCGAGCGGCACCCGGCCGGGGACGGCCGCGCACGGGGCAGCGTGCGCCGCACCAGTGCAAACCGGATCAGCGCACACCGGATCAGCGCACCCGCGCCACGGCGAAGACGCGGCGGAACGGGAACCACGTCGTCCCGTCCGCCCGCTCCGGGTACGCCTCGCGCAGCAACGGCCCCAACCGACCCCGGAACTCCGCCCACCCCGCGTCGTCCAGCGCGGCGCGCACGGGCCGCAAAGTCGTCCCGCTGAGCCACTCCAGCACGGCGTCCGGCCCCTCCAGCCGCTGGAGGTAGGTGGTCTCCCAGGCGTCCACCTCCGCGGCGCCCAGGACGCCCGCGTAGCCCACCGGGTCGAGCACCGGCGCCTCGGGCACCACACCGACCAGCGACGGCCACGACGACGCCACCAAGGCGCGCGTGAGGGCGTGCGAAGGCGCGTCGAAGTTGCCCGGCACCTGCACCGCCAGCCACGCCCCGGAAGGCAACTCGCCGACCCACCGCCGCAGCAGGTCCTCGTGCCCCGGCACCCAGTGCAGCACCGCGTTGGCCACCACCACGTCGGTGTCCGGCGCGGGCCGCCACGTGGTCACGTCCCCGACCCGCGCGTCGAGCCCGCGCTCCCGCGCCGCCGCCACCATCTCCGGCGCCGAGTCGAGCGCCTCCACCACCGCCGACGGCCACCGCCGCGCCAGCACGGCCGTCAGGGTCCCCGGACCGCAGCCCAGGTCGACCACCCGGCGCGGGTCCTCCGCGCCGACCCCGGCCAGCAGGTCGTGGAACGGTCGCGCGCGGTGGTCGCCGAACGCCAGGTACTTCGCCGGACTCCACATGGGCACCCCCCGTAGCGCTGCGGACGCCCCTCACAGTACGCCCGTACTGCTACCGGCCGGCAGCCCTCAACCGCGCGATCTTCGCCGCCACCTCGGCGGCCACCTGCCGGACCCGCGCCACGTCCGCGCCCTCGTCCGGCCGCACCTGGAGCACCACGCCGTCCCGACCGGGCACCTTGCGCTGCACGAACCACGCGCCCAGCCCGTCGTTCCGCTCGCGCGACCGGATCGACCCGGTCACCCGCGCGTGCACCACCTCGGGCACCTTGCCCGGCGACGTCAGCGCGTACCGGTGCGGCGGCAGGTCGCGCAGCAGCACGGCCTCGCCCGCCGCACCGTCCTCCTCCGCCTCGACCACGGTCAACGCCGTGCCGCTCCACGTGGCCTTCGACACCAGGTGCCAGCCCAGCCGCCGCGGTCCGGGCAGCCACAGCCCCAGCGTGGTCGCGACCAGGAACCCGTCACCGGTCGCCGCCGACGCCAGCACGCGCTCGTCGGACGCCAGCGCACCGGTGAACCCGTCGGGCGCGCCCGTGCCGAACAGCCTGCGCCACAGCCCCATCACAGCCCGCCCACCGCTTGTTCGCCCAGCTCCTTGTGGTACGCCTCCAGCGCGATCAGGTCGCCGAACAGCGCCCGGTACTCGTCGGCCTCCTCGACCGGCGACACCCGCCGCAGCCGCGACTTGATCTCCACGATCTGCGCGGCCACCAGCAGCTGCTGCAACCGGGTCAGCACGCTCTGCACGTACCGGTACTCGTCGTCCGCCCGCACCTGCAACGGCTCGACGGACAGCTCGGTCAGCACCGACCGCACGGCCTGCTGGTCACACTGCCTGCTCACCGCGTCGACGAACGCCGGACCGGACAGGCCGCCGGACGCGCCGCCCGCCTCCCGGATCGCCCGGTGCAGCGCCTGGTACACGGGGTGCGTGAACGCCTCGTCGGGCAGCGAGTCGTAGTACGGCCCGGCCATCTCCGGCAGCTGCAACGCGACCTTGAGCGCCTCGCGCTGGTGCCACAGCCGCATGTCGCGCGGGTCGGGCCGCGCCGGGCCGTCGACCTCCACCGCGAGCGCGCCCTGGTTCGGGTCGACCGGGCGCGACCGGCCCTTCGCCGGCGCCCGCCCGGTGGCCGTCTCGCGCACCCGCCGCACCACGGCCGACTCGTCGTCCCAGCCGACCCACCAGGCGAGCTTGGTCGCGTAGCCGTCCCGCTTGGCGCGGTCCTTGATCTGCGCCACGAACGGGACCATCTTCTTCAGCGCCTCGACGCGGCCGTCCACCGAGTCCAGGTCGTACGCCTGCAACTGGGTCCGGATCGCGAACTCGAACAGCGGTGTGCGCCGCGCCACCAGGTCCCGCACCGCCACGTCGCCCTTGGCCTGGCGCAGCTCGCACGGGTCCATGTCGTCGGGCGCGATCGCGATGTAGGTCTGCGCGGAGAACTGCTGCTCGCCCTCGAACGCCTTCAGCGCCGCCTTCTGCCCGGCCGCGTCGCCGTCGAAGGTGAAGATCACCTCGCCGTTGAGGTCGTCGTCGATCAGCAGGCGGCGCAGCACGTTCATGTGATCCGCGCCGAACGCCGTGCCGCAGGACGCGACCGCCGTCGGCACGCCCGCGAGGTGCATGGCCATCACGTCGGTGTAGCCCTCGACCACCACGGCCTGCCTGCGCTTGGCGATCTCCCGCTTGGCCAGGTCGAGCCCGAACAGCACCTGGGACTTCTTGTAGATCGGGCTCTCGCTGGTGTTGAGGTACTTGGCCTGGATCTGGTCGTCGTCGAAGATCCGGCGCGCGCCGAAGCCGACGACGTCGCCGCCCATGTCCCGGATCGGCCACAGCAGCCTGCGGTGGAACCGGTCGATCGGGCCCTGCCTGCCCTCCTTGGACAGCTGCGCCTTGATCAGCTCGGTCAGCTCGAACCCGCGCCCGAGCAGGTGCTTGGTCAGCCGGTCCCACCCGGCGGGCGCGAAACCGCAGCCGAACATCCGGGCGGCGGACTCGTCGAACCCGCGCTGCGCGAGGAACTCGCGGGCGGGCAGGGCCTCCGGCGTCGCGAGCTGCTCGGCGTAGAACTCGGCCGCGGCCCGGTGCGCCTCGATCAGGCGGCTGCGGGTGCCCCGGTCCCGCTGGATGGTCGCGCCGCCGCCCTCGTAGGTGAGCTGGATGCCGGCGCGGTCGGCGAGCCGTTCGACGGCCTCCACGAAGCCCAGGTGCTCGATCTTCATCACGAAGGCGATCACGTCGCCGCCCTCGCCGCAGCCGAAGCAGTGGAACGTGCCGTGCGTGGGCCGCACGTTGAAGCTGGGCGACTTCTCGTCGTGGAACGGGCACAGGCCCTTCAGCGCGCCGCCGCCCGCCCGCCGCAGCGAGACGTGGTCGCCGACGACCTCGTCGATCCGGCTGCGGTCCCGCACCAACGCGATATCGCTGTCCCGGATTCGTCCTGCCACGGTGGGCGAGTCTAGTGCCGGCAGACTGGGGTGCGTGACCGCAGCCGAGCAGACCCTGGCCGCCACCTTCACCGAGCACCGGTCGCACCTGATCGGCGTCGCCTACCGGCTCACCGGCAGCGTCGCCGACGCGGAGGACGCGGTGCAGGAGGCGTGGCTGCGGCTGACCCGGCTGTCGGACCGGGCGCGGGAGGACATCCAGGAGCTGCGGGGCTGGCTGACCACCGTCGTGGGGCGCATCTGCCTGGACCGGCTGCGGTCGGCGGCCGTGCGGCGGGAGAAGTACGTGGGCCAGTGGCTGCCCGAGCCGCTGGTCACGTCGTTCGAGGACGACCCGCTGGAGTCGGTGGTCCGCGACGACGGCGTGCGGATGGCGGCGCTGGTGGTGCTCGACCGGCTCACGCCCGAGCAGCGGGTGGCGTTCGTGCTGCACGACGCGTTCGGGGTGCCGTTCGAGTCGATCGCCGAGACGCTGGGCTGCACGGTCGGCACGGCGCGCCAGCACGCCTCGCGGGGCAGGCGCGCGGCGTCGGCCGCTCCCCCGCCGCCCCGCGTCGCGCTGGACGAGCAGCGCGAGGTGCTGGAGCGGTTCCTGGCGGCGCTGGCCTCCGGTGACGTGGACGCGGTGGTCGGCCTGCTGCACCCGGACGCCGTGGTGGTGGGCGACAGCGGCGGCAAGGCGCGCACGGCGATCAACGTCATCACCGGCGCGGAGAAGGTCGCCCGGTTCGCGCTGGGCCTGGTGCGGCGGTACGGGGGCCTGCACGGCGGCGAGGCGGTGCTGGTCAACGGCGAGCTGGGGATCAAGGTGCGGGCGCGGGACGACCTGGCGGCCCGCGTGAGCACGTTCGTGGTGCGCGACGGCAAGGTGGCCGCGTTCTACGACTTCGCCAACCCGGACAAGCTCAAGCACGTCCGGTTCTGATCGTCCCGGCGGCACCCGGTCCGGCACCGCTCGACCCGGCGGTGCGCGACCGTGGCGGTGCTCGGCCGTGATGTGCACAACTGTGATGTGCACGACTGTGATCAGCGCTACACGGGAGCGTGTGTCCACAACGCGATCAGCCGGGTGCGGTCGGCCGTCCGGCAGGCACGGCCGACCGCACCCGGCCCGCTCACGGCATCGGCACCCGGCACGCGTCGCCGGAGGTGAAGCCCTGGTCGGTGATCCCCAGCGCCGAGTTGAACCGGCCGCGGTGGTTCTCCAGCGCGATCAGGTAGGTCAGCTCGACCACACCGGCGCGCCCCAGCCGCTCCTCCAGTTCGGCGACCTGCTCGTCGGTCACCGTGATGGGGGTTTCGGTCATCGCGTCCGCGTAGGCCAGCGCCAGCTTCTCCAGCTCGGTGTACTTGTCCGACGACCGGTAGGTGTGGATCTCGCGCAGCCGGTCGACGTCCAGCCCCTCATGCTTGATCAGCATGGCGGTGAAGTCGACGCACCACGAGCAGCCGAGCTTGGCCGCCGCCGCGTACACCACCAGGTCCCGCAACGACGCCGGCAGCGTCTTCGCGGCCCCTTCGACACCGAGTTCGTGACGCGCGCTCGCCATCATCAGCTTGCGGTGGTGCGCGGTCACCGCGACCGGTTCCGGCACCGCGCCGAACTTCCGCCTTGAGAACCAGTACGCCAGCTTGACCAGCGGGTTCGCCTCTCGGGTCGTGAGCAACGGAATCCTGGGCATGTCCCCTCCTGTCTCGGTTCCACACCGGGGACGGGACGGGCGCGCGGAACGTGACACCTTCAGGTGACTGGGTTGGTGGTGACGGAGGGCATAGCGTCGATTCCCATGACCAGTCTGACCCTGGAACTCGACCCGGAAGCCGCCGGAATGCTCGCGGGCACCCTGCTGGCGGGCGACTCGTGCGCCGTCCGGGTCCGCCACGGCGAGCGCGGCTCCGTCCTGCTGTGCGCGCTGCCCGGCCGCGACGGCGAGGGGATGCGGCTCCAGCTCCGCTTCCCGGATCAGGGCGCGGCGACCTGGGCCAGGAAGTAGACCGCGCCGGTGCCGGCGTGCCGCACCAGCAGCAGGTGCGGCCGGTCCACCCGCACGGTCCGCGCCGGCGGGTGCTCCACGACCGACGTCAGGCGCATCGTCACGGCGGTCGCGGCCGCGCCCTCGAACCCCTGCTCGTCCACCCGCAGCACGGATTCGTGCAGCACCTCGTCCACGCGCAGCCGCGGGTCGGGGCTCAGCCCGGTCAGCCCGGCGTCCTCGGTGAACACCGCGCGCACCCCGACCGCGCGCAGCGCGTCGCCCAGGGCCGTCGGCACGGCGAGGTCCAGCTTCGGCAGGAACAGCTCCACCCGTTGCCGGTCCAGCGCGTCCAGCACCCCCGGCACCCCCTCGGTCGAGCCGAGGTCGCCGGCGGGCAGCAGCACGACCGCCTCCACGCCGCCCCGCGCCGCGAGCGCGACGGCCTCCCAGCCGGCGGTCCGGCCGTAGCGCAGGGTGGTCTCCAGCCGCATCGTCGGCACGTCGCCCGCGCCCCGGAACGGCCGTGGCGCGGTGTCGCGCGCCGGGAACTCCTCGGCCCACGCGCACTTCAGGTACAGGGCGTTGACCAGCGTCGCCACCGTGTCCGCGGTGATCGCGCCGGGCGGCAGCAGCCGCGGCACCAGGCCCCTGGTGGTGTCGGCGACGTCGGCGTTGATCACCTCGCGCACGCCACCCGGATCGGCGCGGAACGGCGCGGACCGGACCCGCCCGCCCGGCCACCCGGCCACCTCCGCGAGGAAGTCCTCGCGCAGCGGCAACCCCTCCCACACCCACAGCGTGTTCGCGACGGCGGACTCGGCGTCGTCGCCGACGTCGGACGCCTTGAGCAGGTCGGCGTGGTCCTCGCCGAGCAGCGCGACGACCTCGCGCCGCGCCGTGCCGCGCGCGGCGCGGGCGACCATGCCGAGCGCGGCGGCCACCGAGTACGGCGACCAGCACGCGTTGCGACCGCGATCGGGTGCGATGGCGTCGTGCAGGGCGAGGACGAACCTCAGGTGCGCTCGATCAGGCACTGGCTCGCCTCCACCGCCACGGGGTCGTCCGGGATCGGGCGCTCCCCGGCGCCCGAGGACGGCCCGAGCGGCTTGGGCCGCCGGGGCTCGCGCACCCCGGCGGACCCGTCGTCCGGGTCGTCGGTCCAGCCCTCGTCGGTCACGTCGCCGGCGTACACCGGGTCGCGGCTTGGTCTGCGCCACGGCCACGGTCGGCCCGGCGGTCGCGTGGACTCCTCGGCCATACCCCGAGTGTGCCACCGATCACAGCGGAACGGAGGAGCCGTTCGCCAGGTGCCACGCCACGGCCTGCGCGTCGGTGAGCGAGGCGACCTGGTCCACCACCACCCGCAGCCGGGCCGCGTCGTCGGCGGCGGCGTGCCAGGCGGGCGCGAACGCGGCGTCCAGCGCCTCGGGCGCGCGGTCCAGCAGCCGGTGCACCAGCTCGGTGATCAGCTCGCGCTGCCGCTCCTGCATCCGCAGGCGGTGCGGGTCGCTCATCACGTACCGGACGGCGACCGCCTTGAGCAGCGCGACCTCGGCCGCGACCAGGGGCGGCACCACGAGGTCGGCCGCGTAGCGCGACAGCGGCCCGTCACCGTGGACGTCGCGGGTCGCGCTGACCGCCGCCGACGCGAACCGCCCGACCAGCTCGCTGGTGAGCCGCTTGAGCGCCACCTGGGCCCGCGGCGACCCGTCGTAATCCGCCAGCTCGGCGATCACCGGCAGCCGCAGCAGCTCGTCCGCCGTGGCCTCCAGCGCGGACACCGGCTGGTCGGAGAAGTGCTTGGCGGCCAGCTCGGCGATCGCGGCGCGCTCCTCCGGGTCGCCCAGCGACGCGAGGCTGATCCGGTGCCCGAGCACGCCGTCCTCGACGTCGTGCACCGAGTAGGCGACGTCGTCGGCCCAGTCCATCACCTGGGCCTCCAGGCACCGCCGGTCGCCGGGCGCGCCGTCGCGGACCCAGTCGAAGACCTCCAGGTCGTCCTGGTACGCGCCGAACTTGGCCGTGCCGGGACGCCGCGGCCAGGGGTACTTCGTCGCGGCGTCCAGGCAGGCCCTGGTCAGGTTCAGCCCGCGCTCGGTCTTGGGTTCGAGGCGCGTGAGGATGCGCAACGTCTGCGCGTTGCCCTCGAACCCGCCGCACGCACCGGCGAGGTCGTTCAGCGCGCGCTCGCCGTTGTGCCCGAACGGCGCGTGCCCGATGTCGTGCGCGAGCCCGGCGGTGTCGACCACGTCGGGGTCGCACCCCAGCTCCTCCCCGATGCCCCGGCCGATCTGGGCGACCTCCAGCGAGTGCGTGAGCCGGGTGCGGGGCACACCGGTGACCTCGGCGCCCTCGCCGGGTCCGACGACCTGCGTCTTGCCCGCCAACCGCCGCAGCGCGGCGGAGTGCAGCACCCTGGCCCGGTCGCGGGCGAACGGCGTGCGCCGCTCCACCCGCACGCCGGCCAGCGTCGCCTCCTTGGGTCTTTCGACGACCATCCGAGCCGAGTCGTGCTCGGTGTACCGATCGCTCATCGACCAAGCCTAAGGACCACCGGCGCGCGGCGCGCACGGGTCCGGCCGGCCGAGGCGCCCGAGCCGCGCGGACCCGATCCGGCCGGGGCCACGTCAGAGCACGATGCCGTCGAACGCGTCCACCGGGGCCTTCATCAGGTGGTAGTAGAGCAGCGCCCCGGTCTCGCGCCGGATGTAGAACAGCTGCGTCTCCCGCGTCTGCACGTTGGGTCCGCTGCGGGTCGGCGAGGTCCACGCGTCCAGGCCCTCGTCCTCGGCCATCGTGCGGGCGCGCAGCGAGTGCCACGGGTCGGACACGATCACCGCCGTCTTCAGCGACTTGGCCCGCGCCGCCGCGGCCAGCGCCCGGATGCTGCCCAGGGTGTCCGCGCCCTCACCGACCTCCAGGATGCGGTCGGCGGGCACGCCGTGCTCCTCCAGCCAGATCCGGCCGGCCTCGCCCTCGGTGAAGTTGTCGCCGGGCTGGCGACCGCCCGTGGTGGCGATGTACTCCACCACGCCCTGCCGGAACAGCCGGCGCGCGTGCTCCAGCCGCGCCTCCAGCACCTCCGAGGGCACGCCGTTGTACTGCGCGGCGCCGAGGACCACGGCCATGTCGGCGTGGGTCCGGTCGTCCTCGCGCGCCACCTGCCACACGCGGAACGCGGTGCCGCCCACGACGAGGAACCCGACCACGAGGGCGCCGATCAGCGCGCGTTGGACCAGACGGCGGAGCCGGGCCAGGAAGGTCACCCGACGATGATCCCACACCCGGCCGGCGGGCTGCGAGGATCGGGGGATGCCCGCAGAGCGACCCACGATCCTGGCCACGTCCGGCGGCTACCGGCCCGGCGCGCGCACGCACCTGGAGTTCCACCGACTGGTCCACTTCGCGGTGGAGCTGTCCGGCGCGACCAGGCCCCGGCTGTGCCACGTCGGCACCGCGGGCGGCGACCAGCGGTCGTTCAACGCGCACGTCGACGAGGCGGGGCGGGTGGCGGGCTGGGAGGTGAGCCACCTCAACCTGTTCACGATGCCGCCCACCGCCGACCTCGCCGGCTTCCTGCTGGAGCACGACGTGGTGTGGGTCGGCGGCGGGAGCGTGGCGAACCTGCTGGCCGTGTGGGAGGTGCACGGGCTGGGCGCGGCGATGCGCCGCGCGTGGGAGGCCGGCGTCGTCCTGGGCGGGGTGTCGGCGGGGTCGATCTGCTGGCACGTCGGCGGCTCGACCGACTCGTTCGGCCCCGAGCTGCGGGTCGTGACCAACGGGTTGGGGCTGCTGCCCTACGGGAACGGCGTGCACTACGACTCGGAGGCGCTGCGCCGGCCCACGATCCACGCGGCCGTCGCGTCGGGCGCGCTGCCCCTCACCTACTGCACCGACGACGGCGCGGGGCTGCTGTACCGGGGCACCGAACTCGTGGAGGCCGTTTCGGAGCGCCGAAGCGGCGGGGCGTACGTGGTGCGCCGCGAGGAGTCTTCAGGAATCGCACAGGAGGAAACGCTCGACATCAGGCGGTTGTGAACCGATCCTGGCCCTGTGGGACGACGCGGGTGGCTGGGCGGGCTGGCGCTGGCCATCGCCGGGGTGTGCGTCGCCGCAGCGGCCATGACGAGCCCGAGCACCCACACGGCGCTGTCCGTGGACCCCGCCACCGGGCACGCGGGCGACGCCCCGACGGTGTCCGCCGGGGACGCGGTCGGCGCGCCCGACCTGTCGGCGGCGGTGGCGCGGGCGGTCGAGGCGGCGGGTGAGGCCGACGTCGCGGTGTCCGTCCTCGACCTGGCGACCGGCGCCCGCGCGGACCACCGGGGCGACGTGGCGTTCCCCTCCGCGTCGCTGAGCAAGCTGCTCGTGGCCGTCGACGTGCTGGGCTCCGGCGAGGTCGACGAGGAGGACCGGGAGCTGCTCCGCCGGGCGCTCGGCGCGAGCGACGACGACGCGATGAACGCCCTGTGGACCCGGCACGACGGCTACGGCGCGGTCGGCCGGGTCGCCCGGCGCGTCGGGCTGACCAGGACGCGCGCGCCGGCGGACGGGACCCAGTGGGGCGAGGTCGAGCTGTCGGCCGACGACCTGGCGCTGCTCTACCGGCACGTCCTCACCGCCCTGCCCGAGGCTGAGCGGGACTTCCTGGTCGCCGCCCTGTCCGCCGCGCCGCAGGTCGCCGCCGACGGGTTCGACCAGGCGTTCGGCCTGCTCGCGCCGGGGCTCGGCGCGTACGCCAAGCAGGGCTGGATGTGGTACGAGCCCGCCGGCCTGTACCTGCACAGCGCGGGCGTCGTGGACGGCCGCTACGCCGTCGCGCTGCTGTCGCGGCACGGGACCGCCGTCGACGCGGCGGGCGACCTGCTGACCGGCGTGGCGCGGGACCTGCTGGCCGGGCTGGCCGAGCGCTGACCCGGTCCGGGTGGCCCCGCGCGGGGCCACCCGGACCGGTGCGTCGAGCGGGATCAGCCGGCCGAGGGCCGGATCAGGTCCACCGTGCGACCCGCGGTGCGGTGCGCGTCCGCCCAGTGCTCGATCGCCTGATGGCACGCCTGGTCCAGGTGGCGCAGGCCGCTGAGGTCCACCCGCACGTGCTTGGTCACCGGCAGCGACTCCAGCGCCTCCAGCAGGCGGGGCAACCGGAGGAACGTCGCGTTGCCGCGCAGCGTCACGTGCTCGTGCTCCTGCCCGTCGGGCGTGACGCTGACCGACAGCCGCGACACGTCCCACGCCGTCTTCACCACGGCCGCCAGCAGGCCGGCCAGGGTGCCGGTGAGCAGGTCGGTGGTGATGATGAGCCCGGCCGTGAGCAGCAGCACCGCGCTCTCCGCCCGGTCGGTGCGGACCAGTTCGGCCACCCGCCGCGGCTCCAGCAGCTTCCAGCCCGCCTGGAGCAGGACCGCGGCCAGCGCCGCCAGCGGCACGTACGCCAGGACGCCCGGCAGCGCCACGACGAACACCAGCAGCCAGACGCCGTGCAGCACGCGGGACGCCTTGGTGCGCGCGCCCGCCTGGACGTTCGCCGAGCTGCGCACGATCACCGCCGTCATCGGCAGCGAGCCGAGGACGCCGCACACCGCGTTGCCGACGCCCTGGGCCACCAGCTCCTGGTTGTACCGGGTGCGGGGACCGCTGTGCATCCGGTCCACGGCCGCCGCGCTGAACAGGCTCTCCGCCGACGCGACCAGGGCGAACGTCACGATCGCGCCGATCAGGCCGGCGTCGAGCACCGACAGGTCGACCAGCGCGACGACGTCGGTGAGCGGTCCGACCTCGATGCGTTGCAGCGGCAGCAGGAGCCCCACCGCGCTGGCCACCACCACGGCGACCAGCACGCCGGGCACGGCCCGCAGCCGCGACCGCTTCCACAGCGCGGCGACGGCCAGCGTGAGCAGGCCGACCCCGATCGCGGCCGGGCTGGTGACCGCGCCGACCACCAGGCCGGGCAGCCCGGCGACCTTCTCGGCGGTGGTGGCGGGCGCGGCCCGCCCGGCGAACGGGTAGAGCTGGCTGAGCACCAGCACGAGGCCGATGCCCGCGAGCATCCCCTGCACGACGGACGGCGAGATGGCCCGGAACCAGCGGCCGAGGCGGAGCAGCCCCATCAGGATCTGGAGCAGCCCCGCGCCGAGGACGATGACGCCCAGGGCGGCGAGCCCGTGCGCGGCCACCGTGTCGGCGACCAGCACGGTCAGGCCCGCGGCCGGACCGCTGACCTGGAGCGAGCTGCCGGGCAGCAGGCCGACGACGATGCCGCCGACGATGCCCGTGATGATGCCCAGTTCGGCCGGGACGCCGGAGGCGACGGCGATGCCGACGCACAGCGGCAGCGCCACCAGGAACACCACCAGGGACGCGCCGACGTCGGGCCAGTAGGAGGAGGTCCCGCCGGACGAGCGGGACACGGGTTCTTCGATGTGCATGGTCACGCCAAGCTCCTAGAGCGGCTGGAAGCGGTCGGCGGCGAACGCCGACACTTCGCCGGACTCGATGTCGTAGAACCAACCGTGGGTGCGCAGGTCGCCGGAGGCGATCCGCTCGCGCACGAACGGGTAGTCCTCAAGGGTGCGCAGCTGCGCCAGCACGTGCTCCTGCCCCTCGGCCCGCAGACCGGGGTCGGCGGGCGCGGAGGTGCGCAGCGGCGCGTGCGAGGCGAGCCAGCGCAGCATGGTCGGCAGGTGCTCCAGCGACCGCCGCCCGCGGTGCAGGGCGTTGACCGCGCCGCAGTGCGAGTGCCCGCACACCACGATTTCGGCCACGCCGAGTTGCACCACGGCGAATTCGATGGTGGCCATCTCGCTGGACGCCGAGTGCGGTGAGAACGCGGGGATCACGTTGCCCGCCGTGCGCAGCTCGAACAGGCTGCCGGGTTCGGCGCCGGTGATGGCCGCGGGCACGATGCGCGAATCCGCACAGGTGATGAACAAGGCGGTCGGTGACTGGCCGGCCGCGAGCCTGCGCCCCGTTTCGGGGGAGCGCCGCTGCGAATGCGTCCGGGCGTGCTGAACTAGGTGACGGAATTCCATCGGATTCCTCACTGGTCAGTAGTGGCGAGGATGCGGTTGTGGCACAGCGGGGGTGGTCAGTTCCGGAACACCTGGAGCGTCGACGGCGTCAGCCGCGTGTGCAGGTGGTCGGTGGCGGGGTCGAGCGGCACGGGTTCGGGCGGCTCGACCCTGGCGCAGGCCGCCGCGCCCGGCCGGAGGGAGGGGCAGGCGCGGTGCTGGTGGCCCGCGCGCTGGGCGGAGGACAGGGTGCGCGGTTCCGGGCCCTTGCGGTGCTCGCGGTTGGGCTCTTCCTCGGACAGCGCCTCGTTGGGCGTGGGCGCGCGGTTGCCGGGCACGGCGGTGAGGAGCACGTGCTCCGGGCCAGACGGCGCGGGCGTGAGCACGGCGACGAGCGCCAACAGCACCGCCGCGACCACTGCACGCGCCATGACACCCCCCGATGATCCGCGCTCGTGGTCCCAGTCTCACAGCGCGCGGTGACGTCAAGGTTAATGGTGAGGCGGTTTCATCACTTTTGCCCGATATTCACCCGTTTGAACCCCTTTTTCGCACTCAAAAACATGAGCATTACTCATTGTGACGGGATTCCGGGCGGCGCAGCCGGATCACAGCTCAGTAGCGGCGAGGAGGAACGCCGCCGCACCGAGACAGGTGATCGCGCGCACGTGGTTCGCCGGCACCCATTCCCGCAGATAGCGCGCCCAGCACTCCGAGGACCCGCGCTCTTCCGACGCGCGGTTGCGCGGCACGTGGTAGGCGGCGGTCAGCACGACCCCGCCCAACCGGGGACGGTGGCGTCCCTGGCGACCGCCGCGGGCGCGTCCCGCGCCGCGTTCGCCCGCCGGTTCACCGACCTCGTCGGCGAGCCGCCGATGGCGCACCTGACGGGCTGGCGGCTCACCCTGGCCGCCGACCTGCTGCGCGACCCGTCGGTGACCGTCGCCGCCGCGGCCCGGCGGGTCGGCTACCGCGCGCCGTTCGCGCTGAGCACGGCCTTCGGGCGGGTCCGCGGCCGGAGCCCGTCCGGGTACCGGACGACCGCCTGACCGGACCGCCTGACCGGACCGCCACCGTCGCGTGCCGGGGCCCGGTGCGCGCGCACCGGCCGCGAGGCACCGCCGGGTACGACCGCAGGCCGCGGACCACCGCCCGCGACCGGGCACGGCCGACCCGCCCCCACCGGCTCGCGCGGCGGGGCGAGGTCCCGCACGCGTCAGGCCCCGATCAGCCGGGCCGCCAGGTAGCCCTCCAACTGGTCCATCGACACCCGCTCCTGGGACATGGTGTCGCGTTCCCGCACGGTCACCGCGTGGTCGGTCAGCGTGTCGAAGTCGACCGTCACGCAGAACGGCGTGCCGATCTCGTCCTGCCGCCGGTAGCGGCGGCCGATCGCGCCCGCGTCGTCGAACTCCACGTTCCAGTGCCTGCGCAGCGCGGCGGCCAGGTCCTTCGCCTTCGGCGACAGGTCGGCGTTGCGCGACAGCGGCAGCACCGCCGCCTTCACCGGGGCCAGCCTGCGGTCCAGGCGCAGCACGACGCGCTTGTCCACGCCGCCCTTGGCGTTGGGCGCCTCGTCCTCGGTGTACGCCTCCAGCAGGAACGCCATCATCGGCCGGCCGACACCGGCGGCCGGCTCGATCACGAACGGCCGGTACCGCGAGTTGGTGGCCTGGTCGAAGTACGACAGGTCGACGCCCGAGTGGTTGGAGTGCGTGGTGAGGTCGTAGTCGGTGCGGTTGGCGATGCCCTCCAGCTCGCCCCACTCCTGGCCGCCGAACCGGAAGCGGTACTCGATGTCGACGGTCCGCTTGGCGTAGTGCGACAGCTTCTCCCGCGGGTGCTCGTAGTGCCGCAGGTTCTCCTTCGAGATGCCCAGGTCGGTGTACCAGCGGGTGCGCTCGTCGATCCAGTACTGGTGCCACTCCTCGTCGGTGCCGGGCTCGACGAAGAACTCCATCTCCATCTGCTCGAACTCGCGGGTGCGGAAGATGAAGTTGCCGGGCGTGATCTCGTTGCGGAAGCTCTTGCCGATCTGGCCGATGCCGAACGGCGGCTTGCGCCGCGACGTGGTCTGCACGTTCAGGAAGTTGGTGAAGATGCCCTGCGCGGTCTCCGGGCGCAGGTAGTGCAGGCCCTCCTCGGTCTCCACCGGGCCGAGGTGGGTCTTGAGCAGTCCGTTGAACATCTTCGGCTCGGTGTACCGGCCGCGCGTGCCGCAGTTCGGGCACGGCACGTCGGACACGTCGCCCTCGGCCACGTCCTTGCCGGTGCGCTCGGCGTACTCCTCGGCCAGCGTGTCCTGCCGGAACCGCTTGTGGCACGAGTTGCACTCCACCAGCGGGTCGACGAACGCCTCCACGTGGCCCGACGCGACCCACACCTCGCGCGGCAGGATCACCGACGAGTCCAGGCCGACCACGTCGTCGCGCCCGCGGACCACGGAGTTCCACCACTGGCGCTTGATGTTGTCCTTCAGCTCGACGCCCAGCGGACCGTAGTCCCAGGCCGACCTGGTGCCCCCGTAGATCTCACCGCACGGGTAGACGAACCCACGGCGCTTGCACAGGCTGACGACGGTCTCGATGCGATCGGCTGCCACGGACACTCCATCGGAGGACGAACAAAACGGGCTTGCCAGGGTAGTCCCCGACGACGGGCCCCCATCGGGGGACCGCGCCGCGGCCGGGGCGCTACCGCGGTGTCGCCGGACCCGCCGCCTCGCCCAGCCGGACGGTGCCCGCGTCCCGCGCGACCAGGCTCGTCAGCCGCTCCACCGAGCCGTCGCCCGCCACCAGCAGCGGCTCGTACGCGGACGGTTCCGCCGACGCCTCTGACAGCAGCGGCACGACGTGCTCGCGGACCTCGAACGGCGACAGGGCGCGGCGGTAGGCCACCACCGAGTCGAACTCGACGGTCAGCACGAACAGGTCGGCCTCGTCGGTCGACCGGCCCAGCGCGCCCCGGCGGCAGCCGGGTTGGGCGGTGAGCAGTTCCAGCGCCCTGGTGGCGCGCGCCGTGAACGGCTCGGCGGCGGATTCGGGCACGGTGAACCGGCAGACGAGCAGCACGGTGCAAGGATGCCACGGTGGCGGATTCGAAGCGGACGCTGATCCCCGGTTCGGGGCCGTTGGCCCGCGTGCCGGCCCCGGCCGTGTTCCTGCTGGTCCTGGCGCTGTTCGGGCTCGGCGTGTTGGTGCGCGGCCCGGTGGGGGCGCTGCTGCTGGGCGCGCTGGCCCTCGGGGTGGCCGCGCTGCTGGCCGTGACGTGGCGGTTCCTCGCGCCCGGCGCGCGCGTCCTGCGGGTGCTGGTGCTCGGGGTGCTCGTGCTCGTCACCGTTTCGGTGCTCTGACCGTAGTATCGGTGGTGAAAATCCATACCACCTGGAGGCGCCGTGACGGTCGAAGTGCGGAGCGAGCACGTGCACTCCCCCCTGCGCGGCGCGGCGCGGCCGGTACCGCCGCGGCCGGCGCACACCCTGTCCGCCGCCGGGGAGCTGCTGCGCGCGCTGGCCGCGCCCGTCCGGATCGCGATCGTCCTCCAGCTGCGCGAGGCCGACCGGTGCGTGCACGAGTTGGTGGAGGCGCTCGGCCTGGCCCAGCCGCTGGTCAGCCAGCACCTGCGGGTGCTGAAGGCGGCCGGTGTCGTGCACGGCGAGCGGCACGGGCGCGAGGTCGTCTACCGGCTGGTCGACGAGCACCTGGCGCACATCGTGGTGGACGCGGTGGCGCACGTGGACGAAGGCCCGCGTGGTATCAACTCCGGAGGACTCGGGACGGAGGACCTGTGACGACGAGCGAGCGCCCCAACACCGCTGTGCCCGGTTTGCGATCCACCAAGCAACGCGCCGCCGTGTCCAAGCTGCTCGACTCGCTGGACGAGTTCCGGTCCGCGCAGGAACTGCACGAGGAGCTGCGCAAGCGCGGTGAGGGCATCGGCCTGACCACGGTCTACCGGACGCTCCAGTCGCTGGCCGACGCGGGCGAGGTGGACGTGCTGCGCACCGACTCGGGCGAGGCCATCTACCGGCGCTGCTCGGCGCACCACCATCACCACCTGGTGTGCCGCACGTGCGGCCGGACGGTCGAGGTGGAGGGCCCGGCGGTGGAGAAGTGGGCGGACCGCGTGGCGGCGGAGAACGGCTTCTCCGAGGTCAGCCACACCGTGGAGATCTTCGGCACCTGCTCGGACTGCGCCAAGTCGCGCTAGCCGCGCGGCGCACGGGCGGGGGCCGCCGCGCCACCGCCCCACCCAGGGGCCGGGGACCCTCGCCGGCCCTCGGACCTCACCCCTCGTAGGTGTCCTCGGGCGGGACGATCGGCGTGATCCCCTCGACCGTGAACGTGGGCACGTAGGCCGTCTCCTTCGTGGCCGAACCCGGCACGACGCGGCCGGTGGCCTCCACCCACTGGTCGGTCGGCAGCGCGCCGAAGTCCTGCCCGACCATCAGCACCTTCACCGGCGCGGCGTCGGCGGCGCAGCACGAGATGGTCAGCCGGGCCAGGTAGACGTTCTGCTCCTTGCGCACCACGAACCCGGTGAGCCGGACCGCCCGGCCGTCGAGGGAGCCGGAGTCGTCCCAGGCGGTGCGGGTGACGAACTCGGTGATGGTCAGCGGGATGACCGCGTCCGCGGGCAGCGGCGCGAACCCGTTGCCCGCCCTGGACTCCTGGGCGGCGTTGCGGTCCGTGCGGTTCACCGTGTCCGCGCCCAGGGCGGGCGGGCTGATCAGGAACACCGCCAGCACGGGCAGCAGCAGCAGCCACGGGCTGCGCGAGCCGTGCTCGTGGCCCTCGTGGTGGCCCGCCGACCCGGCGCCGCCCCCCGCAGCCCCGGCGTCGGCACCGCCCCCCGCAGCCCCGGCGTCGGCCGCGGGCGCGGCGTTCCGGCGCTGCCCGGCCAGGTCCCGGACGATCGCCACCGCGGCCAGCAGGATCATGACCGCGCCGGTCGCGACCAGCCACGGCTGGAGCGACTCCTTGACGTACCGCAGGTAGGTGCCGGTCAGCGCCAGCTTCAGCAGCGCGCCGCCGAGCAGCACCAGCAGGACGTTCTGCGTCTCGCGCCTCACAGGAACACCACCCCCGCCGCGAGCGCGCTCGCGATCGCCACGACGAACGTCACGGGCGCGAACCGCGCCGCGAACGACCGCCCGAACGCACCCGCCTGGAGCGCGACGAGCTTCACGTCCACCGCCGGGCCGACCACCAGGAACACCAGCCGGGGCAGCAGCGGCAGCGCGGTCATGGACACCGCCACGAACGCGTCCGCCTCGCTGCACAGCGCCAGCACGACCGCCAGCAGCGCCATCACCAGGACGCCCAGCACGAGCTGCGCGCCCAGCGCCTCCAGCCACGCGGCCGGGACCAGCACGTTGAACGCCGCCGCGAACACGCCGCCGAGCACCAGGAACCCGCCCGCCTCCACGAGGTCGTGGCGGGCGGTCTCGGCGAACACGACCCACCGGGACGTGCCGTCGCGGTCCGGCAGCCGGCGCAGGGCCCGTTCCGCGATCCACCCGGCCTTGCCGAACCGCGTCCACAGCCACCCCATGACGACGGCGGTGAGCAGCGAGCCGACGAACCGCGCCGGGACCATCAGCGGCGCGTCCCGGAACGCCACGGCGGTCGACACCAGCACGATCGGGTTCACCGCGGGCGCGGCCAGCAGGAACGACAGCGCCACCGCGGGGGCCACGCCCTGCTGCATGAGCCGGCGCGCGACCGGCACCGACGCGCACTCGCAGCCGGGCAGCGCGACACCGGCGACGCCGGCCACGGGCACCGCGAGCGCGGTCTTCTTCGGCAGCAGCCTCCGCAGGGCGCTCGCGGGCACGAACGCCGCGATCGCGCCGCTGATGAGCACGCCGAACACCAGGAACGGCATCGCCTGCACGCAGACCGCCACGAAGACCGTGGACGCCGTGCGCAGCACCGGCGCGTCCAGCGCGGCCACCAGCCAGTCCTGGAACACCAGGGCCACCACGAGCACCACGCACAGCACTTCGAGGGAGGTGACCCGCAGGCGGGGCGGTGTGCGGCGCGGCCGCGACCCCCGGATCTCGCCAGTGATTGTCACTTTCGAGATGATGCCAGGATCCGCCCGCGCCGCCGAACCGACCTCCGTCGGTCCCCCGCCGCCCGCCGAGCGCCGTCCCCGCGCGCGAACCGCCCGCCTACGTCGGGTCTTCCACCTCTTCGCGCAGCTCGTCGATGGTCGACAGCACGTCCATCGCGCTGCGCACCGGCAGCAGCGGCTCCACGACGGCCGTCACGCCCCGGCCCTCCTGGAGCACGGACTCGGCCAGCGCCACCGCCTCGTCGCGCTCGTAGGGGCCGCACACGAACGAGTCCCAGTCCTCGCCCGCCGACGCCTCGAAGGTGATCGCCCAGGGCAGGCCCGCGACGTCGGTGTCGTCGTCCGGCTCGTACACGATCACGCCGCCCATCAGGCTCCGCCTTCCACGCTCGCCAGCAGCTCCGCGCGCAGCTGGGACGCCGTCGAGACCACCAGCATGAGCAGGGTGCTCAGCGGTTCCGCGCGCAGGCCCTCCGCCGGGAACGCGTACCGCAGGGTCACGTCCATGCCCCGCGCGGTGTGCACCACGCCCAGCGTGCCGAACAGGCCCTGACCCGCGCGCTCGGCCGCCGACACGGCCAGCCTCGGCTCCTCGGGCAGGTCCCACGCCACCACGCAGGTCAGGCTCAGCACGGTCAGCCCCTCGGCGAGCCGCATCGCCTGCACCGCGCACGGCACCTCGCCGTGCCGGAAGCTCAGCGCGCCGTCGTCGTCCACGTGCACCTCGTGGAACATCTCCAGCGCCTCGCGGGCGGCGGTGAGCAGTTCCGCCGTCACCGCGGCGTCGTCGTCGGTCACCGGTTCTCCTCGGGGTCGTCGGCGGGGTCGTCGGCGGGCTCGTCGAACAGGGGGTCGTCCGGCTTGTCGACGGCGCCGCCGAACCGCCGGTCGCGCCGCGCGAACTGCTCGCACGCCCGCCACAGGTCCAGCCGGTCGAAGTCGGGCCACAGGATGTCCTGGAACACCAGCTCGGCGTACGCCGACTGCCACAGCAGGAAGTTCGACGTGCGCTGCTCGCCGGACGGGCGGATGAACAGGTCCACGTCCGGCATCTCCGGCTGGTACAGGTACTTGGCGACGGTGCGCTCGTCGACCTTCTCCGGGTTGATCCGGCCGGCGGCGGCGAGCCGGGCGATCTCGCGGGCCGCGTCGCCGACCTCGGCCCGCCCGCCGTAGTTGATGCACATCGCCAGGTTCAGCACGGTGTTGTCGCGCGTGCGCTCCTCGGCGACCTCCAGCTCCTTGATGACGCTGCGCCACAGCCTCGGCCGGCGGCCCGCCCAGCGCACCCGGACGCCCAGCTCGTCCAGCTCGTCGGTGCGGTGGTGGATCACGTCGCGGCTGAAGCCCATCAGGAAGCGGACCTCCTCGGGGCTGCGCCGCCAGTTCTCGGTGGAGAACGCGTACAGCGACAGCCACCGCACGCCCAGCTCGATCGCGCCCTTGGCGACCTCCACGACGACGGCCTCGCCGCGCTTGTGCCCCTCGATGCGGGACAGGCCGCGCTGATTGGCCCAGCGCCCGTTGCCGTCCATGACGATCGCGATGTGCTTGGGCACGAGGTCGGCCGGGATCGCGGGCGGGGTCGCGCCGGAGGGGTGCGGTTCCGGGGGTCGGGGAACGCGCTGGACGCGTTCGGCCCGCCGTCGGCGGAGCATGGCGGTCCTCTCGGAGGTCTGGGGCGGAGGCGGTCCCGGAGTGCGGGCCGGGACGCGTGCGTTGCGTGCGGCAGGCGACTCTATCCGTCGGTCAGGGGCGCCTTGCGCTCGACCAACGGCAGCGACCGGAGCTGCCGTTCGAGGTGCCACTGGAGGTGCGCGGCGACCAGGCCGCTCGCCTCGCGGCGCTGGGCGTTCGGGATGCCGTCCACGACGTCCCAGTCGCCGTGCAGCAGCGCGCCGAGCAGCCGCAGCGTGTCCTGGTTGGGCGCGGCGCTGCCCGCCGGGCGGCAGTTCGGGCACACCAGGCCGCCCGCGTGCACGTTGAACGCCCGGTGCGGCCCGGGGTCGCCGCAGCGGGCGCACTCGTCCACGGCCGGCGCCCAGCCCGCGAACGCCATCGCGCGCATCAGGAACGCGTCGAGGATGAGCGAGGCGTCCCGCTCCCTGGCGGCGAGCGCCCGCAGCGCCCCGGTGACCAGCAGGTACAGGCGCAGCGCCGGCTCGCCCTCCTCGGCGGTGAGCCGGTCGGCGGTCTCCAGGACGGCGCACGCGGCCGTGTAGCGCTGGTAGTCGGCCACCAGGTCGACGCCGAACGCGTCCACCGTCTGCACCTGCGTCACCACGTCCAGCGAGCGGCCCGGGTAGAACTGCACGTCGACGTGCCCGAACGGCTCCAGCCGCGCGCCGAACCGCGAGGACGTGCGCCGCACGCCCTTGGCGACCGCGCGCACCTTGCCGTGCTTCCGGGTCAGCAGCGTGATGATGCGGTCGGCCTCACCGAGCTTCTGCACCCGGAGGACCACTCCCGTGTCCCGGTACAGGTTGGCCATGATCCCGTCGCAACCCCAGTCGCCTCAGCCGTCGCGACCCGCGGTCGCCCCTCACCCCGCGGCCCCGCCCCGCCGGCGGCCCGGTCCTCAGAAGCCCAGTCTACGGAGCTGCTTGGGGTCGCGCTGCCAGTCCTTCGCGATCTTGATGTGCAGGTCGAGGTACACGCGGGTGCCGAGCAGCTTCTCGATGTGCTTGCGCGCGGTGATGCCGACCTGCTTGAGGCGTTCGCCGCGGTGGCCCAGGATGATCGCCTTCTGGCTGGGCCGCTCCACGAACACGTTGGCGTGCACGTCCACCAGGTCGTCCCGCCCCTCGCGGGGCAGCATCTCCTCCACGACCACGGCGATCGAGTGCGGCAGCTCGTCCCGCACGCCCTCCAGGGCGGCCTCCCGGATCAGCTCGGCGACCAGGGTCTGCTCGGGCTCGTCGGTCAGCTCGCCGTCCGGGTACAGCGGCGGCCCCTCGGGCAGCTTCCCGACCAGCAGGTCCGCCAGCGTGTCGACCTGGTAGCCGCGCTGCGCGGAGACCGGGACGAACTCGGCGAACTCCATCACCCGCTGGAGCGCGAGCAGCTGCTCGGCCACCTGCTCCTGGCCGACGAGGTCGGTCTTGGTGACGATGCCGATGACCGGCGTCCGCTTGGCGATCTTCTCCAGCTCGGCCGCGATGAAGCGGTCACCGGGGCCGACCTTCTGGTCGGCGGGCACGCAGAAGCCGACGACGTCGACCTCGGACCACGTCTCGCGGACGAGGTCGTTGAGCCGCTGGCCGAGCAGCGTGCGCGGCCGGTGCAGGCCGGGCGTGTCCACGAGCACCAACTGCCCGTCGGCGCGGTGCACGATGCCGCGGATGGTGTGCCGGGTGGTCTGCGGCTTGCTGGAGGTGATCGCGACCTTGGTGCCGACCAGCGCGTTGGTCAACGTCGACTTGCCGGCGTTGGGGCGGCCGACGAAACACGCGAACCCGGAGCGGTAACCATCCATCCGCCCATTGTCCCCGCCGCCGTCGAGCGCGGCCCCTCCGCCCCTCGCGGGCGCCGGGCCGCCACCGCGCCGGGTCGGCCGGCGTCGCGCCCGTCGAGCCGCCCGGACCGGGCCGGTGACCGCCTCAGCCCCGCCGCGCGGGCGACGGGATGCGGTTCAGCTCCAGGGTCGCCGGCAGCGGGCCGCCGTCGGCCAGCCAGCGCTCCAGGTCGTCCATCACCGCGTCATGCAGCACGAACCCCAGCCACACCGGCTGCCCGCCCGGCGGCTTCACCACGACGACGTTCGAGTTCTCGCAGGTGTCCAGGCAGTCCGCCGTGCGCACGCGGACCCGGCCGCCGGACCCGGCGGCCAGGGCGCGCAGGCGGTGCAGCTGCCCCTCGTGGTCGTAGTCCGGGTGCTTCTTCACGGTGCCGCAGCAGCAGGCGCGGCACACCGTCACGTGCGCCACCGCACGACCCACCCGCGCCACTACCCGGCGTCCGGCACGGCCACGGTGTCGACCAGCGCGCCGGACGGGTCGGCCCGGAACACGGGCGCGGTGGCGGTCAGGTCGCGCACCGCGGCCACCGAGCCGGCGTCCACCGCGTCGGCCGCCGTCACCACGGCCGCCGCCTCCAGGCCCTCCGCCCCGCTGGACACGGCCGCCGCCACCGCCGCCTGGAGCGCCGTCAGGCGCAGGGACGGCAGGCCCACCGTGGTCGCCGCGTAGGTGCGGCCGTCGGTGTCCCGGACCGCCGCGCCCTCCGCCGCGCCCGTGCGGGCCCGCGCCGACCGCGCCAGCGTGATGATCTTCTCGTCCTCGGGGTCGAGCGGGTGCAGGTCAGTCACCGGGTGTTCCCTCCGCGCCGTGGTCGCCGTTCACCTGGCGGACGAGCACCGTCGTGATGCGCATCCGCCCCCGTTCGTCCTTGCCGCCCTCGGCCCGCATCCGCAGGCCCGCGATCTCCGCCTCCGTGCCGGGCAGCGGCACCCGGCCGAGGCGCTGCGCCAGGAGCCCGCCCACCGTCTCCACCTCGTGGTCGTCCAGCTCGGTGCCGAACAGGGCGTCCAGGTCGTCCACCGGCAGCCGGGCGCTCACCCGGACCGAGCCGTCGGTCAGGTGCTCCACCGGCGGCCGGTCGTCCGTGTCCGACTCGTCGGTGATCTCGCCGACGATCTCCTCCAGGATGTCCTCGATGGTCAGCAGGCCCGCCGTGCCGCCGTACTCGTCCACCACGATCGCCAGGTGGTTGCGGGACAGCTGCATCTCGCGCAGCAGGTCGGCGATGGGCTTCGAGTCGGGGATGAACGAGGCCGGCTTCATGACGTCCGCGACCACCGCGCCGTTCGGCTCCTCGGCCAGCGTCCGCCGCACCAGGTCCTTCAGGTTCACCACGCCGACGATGTCGTCCACGCTCTCGCCGATCACCGGCACCCGCGTGTAGCCGGTGCGCAGCGACAGCGCCAGCGCCTGCCGCACCGACTTGATCTGCTCGATCCACACGATCTCGGTGCGCGGCACCATCACCTCGCGCGCGATCGTGTCGCCCAGCTCGAACACCGAGTGGATCATCTCGCGCTCGCCCTCGTCCACGACGCCGCGCTCCTGCGCCATGTCGACCAGCTCGCGCAGCTCGACCTCGGACGAGAACGGGCCCTCGCGGAAGCCGCGACCCGGTGTGATGGCGTTGCCCACGAGGATCAGCAGCCGCGACAGCGGTCCCAGCACCCGGCCGAGCACCCGGATCGGCGCCGCCGCGACCAGGCTCACCGCGTACGGGTGCTGGCGGCCGATCGTGCGCGGGCCGACGCCGACCAGCACGTACGACACGACCAGCATGCTGAGGCCCGCGACCAGCACGGCCACCCAGCCGGTGGCGATCAGGCGCAGGCACACGACCGTCACCAGCACCGTCGCCGACAGCTCGCAGCCCAGGCGCAGCAACAGCAGCAGGTTGACGTGCCGCGGCCGGTCCGCGAGCACCTGGATGAGCTGCCGCGCGCCCGACCGGCCCTGCCGCTGGAGCGCCTCGACGCGGGCCCGCGACACGGTGCCCAGCGCGGCGTCCGCGCCCGCGAACGCGCCCGCCGCCAGCACGAGCGCGACCGCCAGCGCGATGAGACTGGTGGAGTCCCCCGACACGGTGGCCGCCTCAGGCGGTCGGGTCGGGCCTGTCGGAGTCCTCCAGGCCCACCGCCCCGAGCAGCTTGGAATCGGCCTCGCGCTGCGCGGCGGTGCGCTCGGCCTCGGCGGTCGCGGTGCGGAAGTCGCCCAGGATGCGGTTCTGGAGGGTGAACATCTCGCGCTCCTCGGCGGGCTCGGCGTGGTCGTAGCCCAGCAGGTGCAGCACGCCGTGCACGGTGAGCAGGTGCAGCTCGTCGAGCAGGCTGTGGCCGGCCTTCTTCGCCTGGTCCTTGGCGAACGCCGGGCACAGCACGATGTCGCCGAGCAGCGCCGGGCCGAGGCCCGCCGCGTCGGGTCGGCGGGCCGAGTCCAGCTCGTCCATCGGGAACGCCATGACGTCCGTCGGTCCCGGCAGGTCCATCCACCGCTGGTGCAGGTCCGCCATCACGTCCAGCTCCACCAGCAGGACGGACAGCTCGGCCAAGGGGCTCACGCCCATCCGGTCCAGCGCGAATCGGGCGGCGGAGACGATGGACGGCTCGTCCACGGTCACGCCCGACTCGTTCGCGATCTCGATGCTCACGGCGCCTATCGTCCCCGGCGGTGCCCTCGCGACCGCGCACCGGGTCCGGCGTGGTGCGCCCGGTCGTCGCCCAGGTCGCGCTCGTCCTGCTCGACCTGCCACTTCTCGTAGGCGTCCACGATGTCCGCGACCAGCCGGTGGCGGACCACGTCGCTGCTGGTCAGGACGGAGAAGTGGACGTCGTCGACGCCTTCGAGGATGTCCTTGACGACCTTGAGCCCGGACCGCTGCCCGCCGGGCAGGTCGACCTGGGTGATGTCGCCGGTCACCACGATCTTGGAGCCGAACCCGAGGCGGGTGAGGAACATCTTCATCTGCTCGGGCGTGGTGTTCTGCGCCTCGTCCAGGATGATGAACGCGTCGTTGAGCGTGTTGTGCGTCAGCAGGTAGTCCTCGGTGACGTACAGCGAGTCGGCCGCCGCGACCTGGATGCACACCGCCTCGGCGCGCCCGGCGGGCTCGATGGCGTCGATGAACCGCATCGGCCGCCCGCCGCCGGACGCGTGGTACTTCCGCCGCTTGCGGTCGAGGCGGAACGGCTCGACGCCGTCGGGGAGCCGGATGTCGAGGACGTACGTGTCGTGCCGGTGCGCCACCGGGCGACCCGCGACGCGGCCGGGCGACCGGCCCGCGGCCGGGCGGCGGCGGGCGTAGGCGACCCCGCCCAGCGACCGGACCAGGTCGAGCACGTCGTCCCGCAACGCGCGCGAGGTGGTCGTGTACTGCACGCGGCGGGTGCGGCCGAGCTGCGCGACCGGGCCGCCGGCCGCGTCGAGCAGCCCTTGGAGGACCGCGAGCCGGACCTCCGGGCTGTTGTCGAGGTAGTCCCGCGGGACGAACTCGGTGTGCGCGCGGGCGCCGAGCAGGCCGAGCGCGCGCAGCGCCCCGGTGACCGGGTTCTCCAGCGTGACGACGTCGCCGGCGGACCGCACGCGGTCCAGCGCGTAGTCGGCGCGCCCGTGCCACCGCACCCCGACGCCCGGCAGCGCCGCCTCCAGCGCCGGGATCAGCTCCGGGTCCCGGCCGGCGAACGCCGGCGCGGTCTTCCCCGTCAGGCAGCCGTCGCCGAGGAGCAACCCGAGCGCGTACGGGTCCACCGGCACCTCGCGCGCCGGCCGGCGGACCGGTGCGGTGAGCAGCGGCAGCTCGTACCGGCGGGCGTGCGCCGCGCGCAGGTCGCCGATCATCTCCCTGGTTTCGAGGACGCGCCAGGGCTTGCCGCGACGGCGGTCGGCGGCGGTCCGCACGGTCCAGAGGTGCTCACCGCAGCACAGGGTGGACGCGCCGTCCTGCGCCGAGACGCGGTAGATGTCCTTCTCGCCCTGCGGGTACACGCCCAGCACGGGCGTCGGCTCGCCGTTCGACCCGATGACCAGGTCACCGACCGCCAGGTCACCGATGGGCCGGAAGCCGTCGGGCGTGAGCACGTTCGTGGTGACCGGCTGCGCCCGGCCGCGCATGTAGGCCAGCGGCGCGACCTCGATGGTGCCCGCCTGGGTCAGGCGCGGGATCGACTCCGGGTCCACCATGTCGTGCAGCGCGTCGTACAGGGGGCGCAGGTAGGGGTCGATCTTCTCGTAGAGCGTGCCGGGCAGGTAGCCCAGCCGCTCGCCCGCCTCCACCGCCGGGCGGGTGAGGATGATCCGGTTGACCTGCTTGGCCTGGAGCGCCTGCACGGCCTTCGCCATCGCCAGGTACGTCTTGCCGGTGCCCGCCGGCCCGATGCCGAACACCACGGTGTGCTGGTCGATCGCGTCGACGTAGTGCTTCTGGTTCAGCGTCTTCGGGCGGATGGTGCGGCCGCGGCGCGAGATGATGTCGAGGCTGAGCACCTCGGCGGGCGACTCGGTGGTGCCCGCGGACAGCATCGCGACGGTGCGGCGGACCGTGTCCGGGCCGACCTCCTGGCCGCGGCCGGCGAGCGTGATCAGCTCGCCGAACACGCGCTCGGCGAACGCCACGTCGGCGGGCGGGCCGGTCAGGGTGATCTCGTTGCCGCGCACGTGCACGTCGGCGTCGAGCAGCTCCTCCGCCAGCCGGAGGTTCTCGTCGCGCGAACCGAGCAGGGCGAGCACCGCGCCGTCGGGCACGGCGAACTTGGACTGGGCGTCAGCCGCGGCGTGGCCCGCCTGCGGCGTGGTGTCAGCGGTGTCGGCCACGTGGCCTCGGGCCTGCTTCCTGCGCGTTCGCGCCGAACTCGGATCGGTTTCCCACCGATGCTAGCCGCCACCACCGACACTCCGCACCGGAGTAAGAACGCCGAGCGCGAAACGCGGTGGACACGCCGGGTGTACTCGGGGGCATGGAGACCTTGCGCGCGCTCACCGCGGCCGACCTGCCCGCCTGCCTCGACCTGGCCGCCGACCGGGACTGGCCGCGGGAGGAGGCCAAGTGGCGGTTCCTGCTGCGGGTCGGCTCGGGGTTCGGCGCGTTCGACGGCGAACGCCTGGTCGGCACCGCGATCGTCACCCGGTTCGGTGATATCCACACGGTGCTCAGCATGGTGCTGGTCGCGCGGAGCCACGGCGGGCGCGGGCTGGGGCGGCGGGTCGTGGCGCACGCCCTGGCGTTCGCGGGCACGCCGGTGGCGTCGCTGTGCGCGACCCCGCTGGGCAGGCCGCTGTACGAGAAGCTGGGCTTCCGCGAGGTCGGGCGGCTGGCCGGGCACTTCGGCGTGCTGACCGCGCCGCCGTCGGGCGCGACGAGGCCGGCCGCGCGGGCCGACCGGGCGCGGCTGGTGGCCGAGGACGCGGAGGTGTTCGGCGCGGACCGGTCGGCGCTGTGGGCGGAGCTGTTCGACTTCGCGCACGAGGTGCGGGTGGCCGAGGGCGGGTTCGCGGCGTCCTGGCGCGACACCGACCGCCTGGTGGTCGGCCCGGTGGTCGCCGACTCGGTGGAGGTGGCGAAAGCCCTGATCGCGGACGTGGCGGGCGCCGGGCCGGCGCGGGTGGACGTCGCCGACCCGGACCTCGCGGCGTGGTTGGCGGCGCACGGGATGCCCGCCCGGTTCGACGTCGCGCGGATGGTGCGCGGCGAGCCGGCCGGCGCCCGCGACCGGCTGTACGCGCCGGTCATGCAGGCGCTGGGATGACCCGATAGACGGCTGTGTCGGAGGTCGCTCGGGTTCACCATGTCGGTGGGGGTGAGCGCTGTGGGATTCGATCGCAGGACCTTCCTCGGGGCGACCGGCCTGGCCGTGCTGGGCGGGTGGACCGGCCGGGACCGGGACTGGGACCGGCTGCGCCGGGCGTTGACCGGCCGGCTGGTGCTGCCCGGCGACGCCGACTACGACACCGCCCGGCGTCCGTACAACACCGTCTACGCGTCCCGGCGGCCGGCGGCCGTCGCGCTGTGCGCGTCCGAGTCGGACGTGGCCCGGTGCCTGGTCTTCGCGGCGGAGGAGCGCCTGCCGGTCGCGGCGCGCGGCGGCAGGCACAGCTACGCGGGCTACTCGGCGCCGGAGGACGGCCTGGTGGTGGACGTGGCGGCGCTGCGCGAGGTCCGGCCGGGCCCGGAGGCGGTGGTCGGCGGCGGCATCGCGCTGATCGACCTGTACGAGCGGCTGGGCGCGGCGGGGCGGCTGCTGCCCGCCGGCACGTGCCGCAGCGTCGGCATCGGCGGGCTGGCGCTCGGCGGCGGCATCAGCGTGGTCGGCCGCAAGTACGGCCTGACCTGCGACCACCTGCGCGGTGCGCGGGTGGTGACGCCGGACGGCTCGGTGCGCGTGGTCGACGAGGAGCACGAGCCGGACCTGTTCTGGGCGCTGCGGGGCGGCGGTGGCGGCAACTTCGGGATCGTCACGTCGTTCCGGTTCGCCACCGACGAGGCGCGGGACCTGGTGCCGTTCGAGCTGCGCACCCCGGCCGGCGCGGCGGTGGACGTGTTCGGGGCGTGGCAGGAGTGGGTGGTCGACCAGCCGGACGAGCTGTGGGCGGCGTGCCGGCTGTCGTCGGGCCGCCGGACCACGGCCGTCGTGTCCGGCTGCTGGGTGGGCACGCCCGAGTCGCTGACGCCGGTGCTGGACCGGTTCGCGGCGAAGGTCCCGGTGACCCGGCGCGACCTCCGGCCGATGGACTACCCGACCGCCATGCGGCACTACGCGAACTGCCTGAAGGGGTGCCCGCCGTTCGCGGGGACGCCCTTCGTGGCCTCGTCGCGGATGCTGCGGCGACCGCTCGACCCGGCGCGGGCGGTCGGGCTGCTGGACGGCGCGCGGTCCACGTCGGTGCTGTTCGACTCGTTCGGCGGCGCGATCGCGCGGGTGGGCGCGACGGACACGGCGTTCCCGCACCGCGACGCGATCGCGAGCGCACAGGTGTACGTCGACGCCGCCGGGGTGCCCGAGGCACAGGCGCGACAACAGGTCGCCACCGTCCGCGACGGGATGGGCCTGGACACCGGCTACGTGAACTACATCGACCCGGAGATGCCCGACTGGCGACACGCCTACTACGGCCCCAACCTGCCAAGACTCCAACAGGTAGCCCGCCGCTACGACCCGGACCACGTACTGGCCTTCCCACAGTCCCTCTAGCCCCCACCTCCCCTTTCCACCTCCCCCTTCCCACCCTCCCCCTCCCCTCCCTCTCGCTCTCCCTGCCCCTCCCACTAGCTACCGCTCGCACGCACCCCCGCGAGCCGCCGACTAAACGGCGGCCGAGCCGCCCGACGGAGTCGGGCCATCAGACACAGCGAGGCCGCGTCGGTGGTTCGCGGCGCGTGTTCTGCCGATCACGCTTTTCGATCGGCTGAACACGCCCCGCGAGCCGCCGACTTCCAGGCGGCCGAGCCGCCCGACGGAGTCGGGCCATCAGACACAGCGAGGCCGCGTCGGTGGTTCGCGGCGCGTGTTCTGCCGATCACGCTTTTCGATCGGCTGAACACGCCCCGCGAGCCGCCGACTCCCCGGCGGCCGAGCCGCCCGACGGAGTCGGGCCATCAGATACAGCCCAGCTCACCGCCCCCGAGCAGGTGCAGGTGGGCGTGGAACACGGTCTGCCCCGCGTCCGGCCCGGTGTTGAACAGCAACCGGTACCCGCTCTCGTCCACGCCCTCCGCGGCGGCCACCTCGCCGGCCGCGCGGAACAGGTCGGCCAGGACGCCGGGCGCGGCGGCGGCCAGGGCGACGGCGTCCGGCGAGTGCAGCTTCGGCACCAGCACGACGTGGGTCGGGGCCTGCGGCGCGATGTCGCGGAAGGCGGTGGTCGTCTCGGTCTCGTGCACGATCGTCGCCGGGACCTCGCCCGCGACGATGCGGCAGAACAGGCAGTCGGACATGGCGCGCAGGCTAGCGGGCCAGCCGCAGCACGGCGGCGCGGCAGGCGGCCCACGCGGCGGTGCCCGGCGTGATCAGGTCCATGTGTCCGACGCCGGGCAGCGTGACCAGTTCCGCGCCGGAGGCCGCCGCGAACGCGGTGCTCTGCTCGACCGGCACGTCCTCGTCGTCCTCGCCGTGCACCAGGACCATCGGCTTGGCGATGGGCAGCAGCGCCGCCGGCGACGCGTCGGCGTACCGCTCGGGCACCTCCTCCGGCGTGCCGCCGAGCAGGCCGGTCACCCGCCGGGTGATCGACGGGTGGCGGACGAGGTCCAGGACACCGGCCTGCACGACGGCCCCGACGACCCGCGGGTGCCTGGCCGCCGCCCACACGGCCAGCTGGCCGCCCGCGGAGTGCCCGAGGGTGACGACGTCGGCGTCGAGCACGTCGATGGCGGCCAGGACGTCGTCGCCGGTCCGCGGCCACCCGCCGCCACCGCCCACCCGCCGGTACTCGACGTTGAACACGGGCACGCCGTGCGCGGCCAGGTCGGCGGAGAGCGGCCGGCCCAGCTCCAGGTCCCAGTCCTGGTGCCAGAACCCGCCGTGGATGACGACGACCACCGGTGACGACGGCGCGCCCTCGGGTGCCGACAGCTCGCCGAACTGGCTCGCGTGCCCGCCGTAAGCGATCCGCCGCACCTGGAAAACCCCTGACGAGAAAGGGCCGCGTCGCGATGGGACCTGGGGGTCGCCCCACCGCGACGCGGCGACGCCGGACCGAGGGGGGAGGTGTCCGGCGAGTCTGTGGTCTGAAGGGCCGATCGCGACTAGACCAATGCAACCCCTCAGGCCAAGAGGGTAACTCCTAACCGGGAGGTCCGCCAGCCGAGAACAGCGGTGATCACGCCCAGCGATCGGTCAGCACACCCAGCGCTCCCAACGCGACCGCCGCCGCCGTGGACGCCCGCAGGACCGTCGGCCCCAGTCGGACGGGGTGCGCGCCGGCCGCGGTCAGCACCGCGAGCTCGTCGTCGGTGACGCCGCCCTCCGGGCCGACCACCAGCAGGACCTCGCCCGCGTCGGGCAGCGGCGCCGAGCGCAGGGTCGCCGTCGCCGACTCGTGCAGCACCAGCGCGACCGTCGCGGACCCCGCCAACCGGGCCAGCGCGGGCGTGCCCACCGGTTCGGAGACCGACGGCACGCGGGCCCGCCTCGCCTGCTTCGCGGCTTCCCGCGCGGTGGCGCGCCAGCGCTCCAGCGCCTTCGCCCCGCGCGGGCCGTCCTCCCACTTCGCGACGCACCGCGCGGCGCGCCACGGCACCACGCCGTCCACGCCCGCCTCGGTCGCCAGCTCCACGGCCAGCTCGCCCCGGTCGCCCTTCACCAGCGCCTGCGCGACCACCACCCGCACCGCGGGCTCGGGCACGACCCAGCGCTCCACCAGCCGCAGCCGCAGCGCGTCCTTCAACGCCTCCTCGACCACGCAGCGGACCTGCGCGCCGGTGCCGTCGGACAGCACCAGTTCCTCGCCCGCGCGCAGCCGCCGCACGGTGGCCGCGTGCCTGCCCTCGGGGCCGTCCAGCACCGCCTCCGGGCCCGGCGGCAGCGCCGGGACGAGGAAGACCGGCAGCGTCACCGGTTGCCGCGGCCGGCCCGCAGCCGCGAGAACAGGCCCCCGCCGCCCTTGCCGTTGTGCGCGAGCGTCGGCTCCTCCTCGCCGCGCAGCACCGCCAGCTCCCGCAGCAGCTCCGCCTGCCGCGCGTCGAGCTTGGTCGGCACCACGACCTCCAGGTGCACGTGCAGGTCGCCCCGGCCGTCGATGCGGCCGGAGGACCGCAGCCGCGGCATGCCGCGGCCGGTGAGCACCAGCTCGGTGTTCGGCTGGGTGCCCGGCTCGATCTCCAGCTCCTCCTCGCCGTCCAGCGTCTGCAGCGGCAGCACCGCGCCCAGCGCGGCCGTGGTCATCGGGATGCGCACCGAGCAGTGCAGGTTCGAGCCGTCCCGCTCGAACACCTCGTGCGGCACCTCCTCGACCTCGACGTACAGGTCGCCCGCCGGCCCGCCGCCCGAGCCGACCTCGCCCTGGCCCGCCAGCCGCACCCGCATCCCCTCGGCCACCCCGGCCGGGATCTGCACCGAGATGGTGCGCCGCGACCGGACCCGGCCCTCGCCCGCGCACTGGAGGCACGGCTCGGGGATGACCTCGCCGAACCCGCGGCAGACCGGGCACGGCCGCGCCGTGACCACCTGGCCGAGGAACGAGCGCTGCACCGACTGCACCTCGCCGCGCCCGCCGCAGGTGTCGCAGCGCACCGGGGACGAGCCCTCGGCGCAGCCGCTGCCCACGCACCGGTCGCACAGGATCGCCGTGTCCACGGTCAGCTCCCGCGACGCGCCCGCAGCGCACTCCTCCAGCGTCATGGCCAGCCGGATCAGCGCGTCCGAACCGGGCTGCACCCGGCTCCGCGGACCGCGCCCGCCGCCACCCGTCGCGCCGAAGAACGCGTCCATGATGTCGCCGAGCCCGAAGCCCGAGAACGGGTCGTGCACCCCGCCGCCACCGCCGCCGGGCTGGAGCGGGTCGCCGCCCCGGTCGACGATCTCGCGCTTCTTCGGGTCCGACAGCACCTCGTAGGCGGCCGTCACCTCTTTGAAGCGCGCCTCCTCGTTGGGGTTGACGTCCGGGTGCAGCCGGCGCGCGAGCTTGCGGTAGGCGCGCTTGATCTCCTCGGGTGTCGCGTTCTTGGAGACCCCGAGCGTGCCGTAGTAGTCCCTCGCCACCGTGTGTCCTCCTGCGGGCGCGTCGAGCACGCGCTCGCTCGCTTGCGAAACGTCCTGTGGGCCTTCGGTGTTCCCCCGGCTACCGTGAAGTCAGAATTTCCCCGACGTAGCCGGCGACCGCGAGCACGGCCGCCATCGTCCCCGGGTAGTCCATCCGCGTCGGGCCCACCACGCCCATGCCCCCGAGCAGGTTGTCCCGACTGCCGTAACCGATGGACACGACAGAGGTGCTGCGCATCTCGGCCGCCTCGTTCTCCTCGCCGATGTGCACCAGGACCGTGCCGGGGTCGCGGGCCGCGGCCAGCAGCTTCAGGACCACGACCTGCTCCTCCAGCGCCTCCAGCACCTGGCGCAGCGAACCGGGGAAGTCTGCCACGTTCCGGGTGAGGTTCGCGGTGCCACCCAGCACCAACCGCTCCTCCGGGTGCTCCACCAGCGATTCGATGAGCACCGTGCTCACCCTCAGCACCACGTCGCGCAGCTCGGCGGGCGCGCGGTCGGGCAGCTCGGCGACCTCGGCGGAGGCGTCGGACAGCCGCTTGCCGACCAGCGCGGAGTTGAGCATGGTGCGCATCCGCGCCACGTTCTCCTCGGTGATCACGTCGCCCAGGTCGACGGAGCGCTGGTCCACCCGGCCGGTGTCGGTGATCAGCACCAGCATCAGGCGCGCCGGTGTGATGGCGAGCACCTCGATGTGCCGCACGGTGGACCGGCTCAGCGTCGGGTACTGCACGACCGCGACCTGGCGGGTCAGCTGGGCGAGCAGCCGGACGCTGCGGCGCAGCACGTCGTCCAGGTCGTACGCGCCCTCCAGGAAGCTGTGGATGGCCTTGCGCTCGGCCGGGGACAGCGGCTTGACCTCGCTGAGCCGGTCGACGAACAGGCGGTAGCCCTTGTCGGTGGGCACGCGGCCCGCGCTGGTGTGCGGCTGGGTGATGTAGCCGTCCTCCTCCAGCGACGCCATGTCGTTGCGGACCGTCGCGCTGGACACACCCAGGTTGTGCCGTTCGACCAGCGCTTTCGACCCGACGGGCTCCTGGTTGGAGACGTAGTCGGCGACGATCGCGCGCAGCACTTCGAACCGGCGCTCATCGGCGTTCACCGCGCGTCACCTCCACTACCACGGTCTGGACCACCACGAGTTTACGGAGCTGTGACGCCCCGCAGGGAAAGTCGGTGGCACCGGTTCGCCCCGCACGGCTAGTTTCCGGTGTGCTCGCCGTCATCCAGGACTCCCTCCGCGACTCGATCCGGGGCGAGGCCGAACGCGTCGGACCGTTCCTCGTGCGCTTCGACGCCCACACCGACAACGTGTTCTTCAACTACGCGGTGCCCGACGCCGACGCCACGCCGACCGCCGACGACGTCGCCCGGCTCGTCGCGGCCTTCCGGGCCAGGTCACGCACCCCGCGGCTGGAGTACCTGCGGCCGTTCCCGGCGGTGGACGCGGCGCTGGCGGAGGCCGGGTTCGCGGTCGACCAGCTGCTGCCGATGATGGCCGTGGAGCGGGCCGCGCTGCGCGTTCCCGACGTGCCCGAGGGCGTGGCGCTGGTCGACGCGGCCTCCGACGACGAGCTGGCGGACCTCACCGACGTGCAGCACCGGGCCTTCGGTGTGGAATCGGTCACGCGCGAGGTCGCGATCGAGCGGCAGCGGGCGCTGCTCGACCAGGGCGGGCTGCTGGTGCTGGCGGTGGCGGACGGGATCGCGGTGGGCGCGGGCGCGCACACGGCGCCGCAGCGGGGCCTGGCGCAGGTGGCCGGGATCGGCGTGCTGCCGGAGTACCGCAACCGGGGCATCGCGGGCGCGATCTGCGGCGAGCTGACCGCCCGGGTGTTCGCGGCCGGGCTCACGCCGTTCCTGGAGACCGAGCCGGACGGCAAGGCCGGCCGCCTCTACGGCCCGATCGGCTACCGGACCATCGGGGAGTCGGCGGCGATCTCGCTCAGGTGAGCCTGCGGACCACGGCGTCGGCGAGCAGCCTGCCCCGGTCGGTGAGCACGCAGCGGCCGGCGGCGAGCGCGTCGGGGTCCAGCAGGCCGTCCGCCGCCGCGGTCTTCGCCTCCGCCCGGCCGCCGGCGTCGAGCACGTCGACCGGCAGCCCCTCGGCCAGGCGCAGCTCCAGCAGGACGCGCTCCACCCGGCGGTCGTCGGCGGACAGCACCTCGCGGCCGGCGGCGGGCGAGCGGCCGGCGGCCAGCAGTTCGCTGTACTTGGCCGGGTGCTTGACGTTCCACCAGCGGACGCCGCCGACGTGGCTGTGCGCGCCCGGCCCGGCGCCCCACCAGTCCGCGCCCCGCCAGTAGAGGACGTTGTGCCGGCACACCGACGCCGGGCCGGCCGCCCAGTTCGACACCTCGTACCAGCGCAGGCCCCGGGCGGTCAGCGCGGCGTCGATCAGCTCGTACTTGTCGGCCAGCACGTCGTCGTCGGGCATCGGCAGCTCGCCGCGCCGGACCCGGCGTGCCAGCGCGGTGCCCTCCTCCACGATCAGCGCGTAGGCCGACACGTGGTCCACGCCCGCCTCCTGCACGGCGTCCAGCGAGGCGCGCAGGTCGTCCGCGGTCTCGCCGGGCGTGCCGTAGATGAGGTCCAGGTTCACGTGGTCGAACCCGGCCGCGCGGGCCTCTCGGGCCGCCTCCGGCGGGCGTCCCGGCGTGTGCGCCCGGTCCAGCACGGCGAGCACGTGCCGGGCCGCCGACTGCATACCCAGCGACACCCGCGTGTAACCCGCGTCACGGATGGCGGCGAAGAACCCCGGCGACGTCGACTCGGGGTTGGACTCGGTGGTGACCTCCGCGCCGTCGGCCAAGCCGAACGACGACCGGACCGCGGCCAGCACGTCGGCCAAGCCGTCCGCGCCCAGCAGCGACGGAGTGCCACCGCCGACGAACACGGTGTCCGCGGCAGGCGGTGCACCCAGCACCGCCGCGGCCAGGTCGAGTTCGCGGCGCAGCCCCTCCAGCCACGAGGAGGGCGACGCCGAAGTGCCCAGCTCACCGGCGGTGTAGGTGTTGAAGTCGCAGTAGCCGCACCGGGTCGCGCAGAACGGGACGTGCACGTAGACGCCGAACGGGCGCGTGCCGAGGCCCTGGAGGGCGGTCACGGGCAGTGAACCGTCCGGGGGCGCGGGTTCACCGGTCGGCAACGCGGAAGGCATGACACCCAGTGTGCGGTACGGGGGTGTGAGGCAGGACCGGAGGGAGGGGTGGGCGGAGTGAGAGGTGGGAGGGGTCGGCGGAGCGAGGGGTCGGAGGGGCGAGGGGTCGGAGGGGCGAGGGCGACTGGGTCAGGGCGGGAGCGGTGACACAGGCGTAGAGCTGTGTTGAATTTGCCGCTCCTCCGTCGCGGCGGCTCGGCCGCCCTGTGGTCGGGCCGTCGCGCCTGATTTCCCGCCGATCTAAAAGCGTGATCGGCGGGAAATGAGGCGCGACAACCCGACGGCGGCCTCGCGGCGCGGGGGCGGGATAGGGAGCGGAGAGAGGGAGGGAGCTGGAGTGGGCGAAGGAGGGAGCTGGAGTGGGCGAGGGAGGGAGAGGGGCGGGGGCTCCAGGGAGAGCAGTGGGGGTTCTAGCAGCACCGCGGGGTCGTCCCAGGATGCGGATGGCGGTGGACCACGGGGTGGACGCGTGGCACGCTGACTGCCATGACCTCGAACGGAGTGCGCCTGGTGGTTCGCCGCCACGTCGACTTCCGTCGTGTCTCCAGCGCGATGTGCCGTCCTTCGGCATAACCCGCGCCCGACTTTTCGATCCTGTCGGCGCCGGGTGCGCTGACGGGCCCCCGACCACCGATCCACCGGGACTCCCACGCGCACCGGCGCCCCGAACCCCGGAGGACGAGGATGGTCCCCCCTACGACGACGCCTCAGCGTGCCAAGCAACGCCGAGGTGAGGGGCAGTGGGCGCTGGGCTACCGCGAGCCGCTCAACCCCAACGAGCGGAGCAAGAAGGACGACAACCCGCTCAACGTCCGCGCCCGGATCGAGAACATCTACGCCGCCGGCGGGTTCGCCTCGATCGACCCGGCGGACCTGCGCGGGCGCTTCCGCTGGTACGGGCTCTACACCCAGCGCAAGCCCGGCATCGACGGCGGTCGCACGGCCACCCTGGAGCCGGAGGAGCTGGACGACGAGTACTTCATGCTGCGCGTCCGCATCGACGGCGGCCGGCTGACCACGGCGCAGCTCGCCCTGATCGGCGAGCTGTCGCAGACCTACGCGCGCGACACCGCCGACATCACCGACCGGCAGAACATCCAGTACCACTGGATCCGCATCGAGGACGTGCCGACGATCTGGCGGAAGCTGGAGGACGCCGGCCTGACCACGATGGAGGCGTGCGGCGACAGCCCGCGCGTCGTGCTCGGCTCGCCGGTCGCGGGCATCGCCGAGGACGAGGTCGTCGACGGCACGCCCGCGATCGAGGAGATCCTGCGCCGCTACATCGGCGACCCCCGGTTCGCGAACCTGCCGCGCAAGTTCAAGACCGCCATCTCGGGCCTGCCGGACGTGGCGCACGAGATCCACGACGTCGCGTTCGTCGGCGTCGTCCACCCGGAACACGGTCCGGGTTTCGACCTGTGGGTCGGCGGCGGGCTGTCCACCAACCCGATGATCGCCCAGCGGCTGGGCGCGTGGGTGCCGCTCGCCGAGGTGCCCGCCGTGTGGGAGGGCGTGATCAGCGTCTTCCGCGACTACGGCTACCGCCGCCTGCGGCACCGGGCGCGGCTGAAGTTCCTGGTCGCCGACTGGGGCGCGGAGAAGTTCCGCCAGGTGCTGGAGGACGAGTACCTCGGCCGGAAGCTGCTCGACGGCCCGGCGCCCGCGGTGCCCGCCGTGCCGCACGACCACATCGGCGTGCACCGGCAGAAGGACGGCCTGTGCTACGTCGGCGCGGCGCCGATCGCCGGCCGCGTCTCGGGCTCCACGCTGGTGGAGGTCGCGAAGGCGGTGGACCGCGCCGGTTCGGGCCGGGTGCGCCTGACGCCGCAGCAGAAGCTGATCGTGCTGGACGTGCCCGAGTCCGAGGTCAAGGGGCTCCAGGCGGACCTGGCGGAGCTGGGACTCCAGACCGAGCCGTCGCCGTGGCGGCGCGGCGTGATGGCGTGCACCGGCATCGAGTTCTGCAAGCTCGCCATCGTCGAGACCAAGGCGCGCGCGGTCGAGCTGGTGGCCGCGCTGGAGTCGCGGCTGGCGGACGTCGTGTCGGGCGTGACGGCCCCGATCTCCGTGCACATCAACGGTTGCCCGAACTCGTGCGCCCGCGTCCAGACCGCCGACATCGGACTCAAGGGCCAGATCGTCACCGACGCGGACGGCAACCAGGTGGAGGGCTTCCAGGTGCACCTGGGCGGCGGGCTCGGCCTGGACGCCGGGTTCGGCCGGAAGTTGCGCGGCCACAAGGTGACCGCCGCCGAGCTGTCCGACTACGTCGAGCGCGTGGTACGGAACTTCCTTGCGGGGCGCGCGGACGACGAGCGGTTCGCGCAGTGGGTCGCGCGCGCGGATGAAGCGGACTTGAAGTGAGCCGATCGTCGTGGGCCAACCGGGTGTCGTCCGGAACGTCGGAAACCTGGCCCGGACGGGCGATCGCGTCGGCGTCCGAGGAGGAGCGACGATGAGCGAGCGGGCCACCCCGTTCTACTGCCCCTATTGCGGTGACGAGGACCTCAGGCCGCAGGAGGAGCCGAGCCACTCGTGGCTGTGCGCCTCCTGCCGCCGCGTGTTCACCGTGAAGTTCGTGGGTCTCAACCTTCCTCAGGAGGTGCAGCGATGACCGCCCCGACCAAGGTCGAGGAGCTGAAGGTGATCGCGCGGGCCGCTTCGGTCGAGTTGGCTGACGCCACCGCCGACGAAGCGCTCGCGTGGACCGCCCGGACGTTCGGCGAGAGCTGGATCGTCGCGTCGAACATGCAGGACGCCGTGCTGATCGACCTGGCCGCCAAGGTGAAGCCGGACGTCGAGGTGCTGTTCCTGGAAACCGGTTACCACTTCGCCGAGACCATCGGCACGCGCGACGCGGTCGACCTGGTCTACCCGGAGGTGCGCATCGTCGACGCCGCCGCCGAGCAGTCGGTCGCCGACCAGGAGCGCGAGTTCGGCCCGCTGAACCGGACCGACCCGAGCCGGTGCTGCCACCTGCGCAAGGTCGTCCCGCTGCGGCGGACGCTGGCGAACTACGACGCCTGGGTGACGGGTGTGCGCAGGGTCGACGCGCCGACGCGGGCCAACACGCCCGTCGTGCAGTGGGACGACCGCAACGGGCTGGTGAAGGTCAACCCCATCGCCGCGTGGTCCGACGACGAGTTCAACGCCTACATCGCGGAACACGGGATTCTGGAGAACCCGTTGGTGCAGGCGGGTTATCCCTCCATCGGGTGTGCACCGTGCACCGCCAAGCCGCTGCCGGGCGCGGACCCGCGCAGCGGCCGGTGGGCGGGCCTGGCGAAGACGGAATGCGGGTTGCACGGATGACTGTCGAAGACCTGCGCACCGGTTCGGGTGCGCGAACATCGCCGCTGGACACGTTGGAGCGCCTCGAATCCGAGGCGATCCACATCTTCCGCGAGGTGGCGGGCGAGTTCGACCGGCCGGTGATCCTGTTCTCCGGCGGCAAGGACTCCACGCTGCTGCTGCACCTCGCCGTGAAGGCGTTCTGGCCGGCCCCGGTCCCGTTCCCGCTGCTGCACGTGGACACCGGCCACAATTTCGAGGAGGTCATCGAGTTCCGCGACCGCGTGGTGGCGCGGCACGGGCTGCGGCTGGAGGTCGCACGGGTCCAGGACTACCTGGACGACGGCCGGCTCGCGGAACGCCCCGACGGCACGCGGAATCCATTGCAGACCGTTCCATTGTTGGACGCGATCACCACTCACAAATTCGACGCCGTTTTCGGCGGTGGACGCCGGGACGAGGAGCGCGCCCGCGCCAAGGAGCGCATTTTCAGCCTGCGCAACGCCTTCGGGCAGTGGGAGCCGCGGCGCCAGCGTCCCGAATTGTGGAACCTCTACAACGGAAGGCACCGCCCGGGGGAACATGTGCGGGTATTCCCGCTGTCGAACTGGACCGAGCTGGACGTCTGGCACTACATCGCGCGAGAGGGGATCGAATTGCCGTCGATCTACTACGCGCACCGGCGCGAGGTCTACCTCCGCGACGGGATGTGGCTGGCCGAAGGCCCCTGGGGCGGACCCCGCGGAGGTGAGGAGCTGGTGACCAAGACCGTGCGCTACCGCACCGTCGGCGACGGCTCGTGCACCGGCGCGGTGGAGTCCGACGCCGCCGACATCGAGGCCGTGATCGCGGAGGTCGCCGCGTCCCGGTTGACCGAGCGCGGCGCGACGCGCGCCGACGACCGGCTGTCGGAAGCCGCCATGGAGGACCGCAAGCGGGAGGGCTACTTCTAGATGAGCGACCTGTTGAGGCTGGCGACCGCGGGCAGCGTGGACGACGGGAAGTCCACGCTCGTCGGCAGGCTGCTCTACGACACCAAGTCCGTGCTCGCCGACACCCTGGACGCCGTGCACCGCGCCAGCGCCGACCGCGGTCTGGCCACACCGGACCTGTCGCTGCTGGTGGACGGCCTGCGCTCGGAACGCGAGCAGGGCATCACCATCGACGTCGCGTACCGGTACTTCGCGACGCCGAACCGGTCGTTCGTGCTGGCCGACACGCCGGGCCACGTGCAGTACACGCGCAACACGGTGACCGGCGCGTCCACGGCCCAGCTGGGCGTGCTGCTGGTGGACGCCCGCAAGGGCGTGGTCGAGCAGACCCGCCGCCACGCCGCCGTGCTCGCGCTGCTGGGCGTGCCGCGGCTGGTGCTGGCGGTGAACAAGATCGACCTGGTCGGGTACGACGAGGCCGTGTTCTCCCGCATCGCCGCGGAGTTCACCGCCCACGCCACCGCGCTCGGGTTCCCCGGGGACGCCGTCGTCGGCATCCCGCTGTCCGCCCTGGCGGGTGACAACGTGGTGGAGCGCTCGGACCGCACCCCCTGGTACACCGGGCCGACCCTGTTGGAGCACCTGGAGAACGTGCCCGTGGAGGCGGACCCGCACGACGCGCCGCTCCGCTTCCCCGTGCAGTACGTGATCCGCCCGCGCACCGCCGAGTTCCCCGACTACCGCGGCTACGCGGGCCAGGTCGCCGCCGGCACCGTGCGCGTCGGCGACCCGGTCGCCGTGCTGCCCTCGGGCCTGCGCAGCACCGTCACGGGGATCGACACCGCCGACGGCCCGCTGGACGAGGCCGCCGCCGGGCAGTCCGTGACCCTGCTGCTGGAGCACGACCTGGACATCTCGCGCGGCGACCTGATCGCGGGCGGCACGCCGCCGAGGGTCACCGACGAGTTCGAGGCCACGCTGTGCTGGCTGGCCGAGAAGCCGCTGCTGCCCGGCGCGCGCGTGCTGGTCAAGCACGGCACCCGCACCGTCCAGGCCATCGTCACCGAGCTGCGCAACCGGTTCGACGAGCAGCGGCTCGGCCGCACCGGCAGCCCGGATTCCCTCGCCCTGAACGAGATCGGCCAGGTCGTGGTGCGCACGGCCGAACCCGTTCCCGTCGACGACTACACCCACGACCGCCGCACCGGCGCCTTCCTGGTCATCGACGCCTCGGACGGCGGCACGCTGGCCGCCGGCCTGGTCGGTGCGCCGCTGCCGGTGCCCGACGGCGTGACCGCCGCCACCGAGGGCGGCGGCAGCGCGCCGACCGACAGCCACGCCCTCGTCTCCCCCGGTCCCTGACCCGAGAAAGGCCACCGCCCCCGTGAGCACCCAGCGCAGAACCCTGACCAAGTCACTGGCCGCACTGACCGCTTTGCTCGCGCTCGCCGCGTGCTCACGGGCGGGCGGTGGCGACACCGCCGCCGGACCCACCGGGGGCAAGGGCCCGGCCGCCGAGGTGCGGCTGGGCTACTTCCCCAACGTCACCCACGCCGCCGCCCTGATCGGCGTCGACAAGGGCCTGTTCGCCAAGGAGCTGGGCAACACCAAGCTCACCACGCAGACGTTCAACGCCGGTCCCGACGCGGTGAACGCGCTGCTGGGCGAGTCGCTGGACGCGACGTTCATCGGGTCCGGCCCGGTCATCAACGCCTACGCCAAGTCCAAGGGCGAGGCGATCCGGCTGGTGGCCGGCGCGACGTCGGGCGGCGCGCAGCTCGTGGTCAAGCCGGAGATCGGCTCGGCGGCGGACCTCAAGGGCAAGGTCGTCACCACCCCGCAGCTGGGCAACACGCAGGACGTGGCGCTGAAGAAGTGGCTGTCGGACCAGAAGCTGGGCATCGGCACCGCGCCCGAGCAGGTCAACGTGACCAACACGGAGAACGCGCAGTCGCTCGACCTGTTCCGCAAGGGCGACGTGCAGGGCGCGTGGGCGCCCGAGCCGTGGTCGTCGCGGCTGGTGCTGGACGCGGGCGCGAAGGTGCTGCTGGACGAGGAGTCCCTGTGGGAGGGCGGCCGGTTCCCGACCACGGTGCTGGTCGTGCGCACCGAGTTCCTGCGCGACCACCCCGAGACCGTGGAGCAGCTGCTGCGCGGCCACCTCGCGGCCACCGACTTCGCGCAGGGCAACAAGGCCGAGGCCAAGCAGGTCGTGAACGGCGCGCTGAAGGCGCTGACCGGGAAGTCGCTCGGCGAACCGGTGCTCGACCGGGCGTTCGACCACATCGAGCTGACGATGGACCCGCAGGCCAAGGCGTTCCCGCGGCTGGCGCAGGACGCGGTCGCCGCGGGCGTCGCCAAGGAGGCCGCGGACGTGGCCGGGCTCGTGGACTTCACGCTGCTGAACAAGGTGCTCTCGGCCGCGGGCAAGCCGACCGTGGACACCGCCGGACTCGACAAGAAGTGACTCAGGGAAGGCAGGCACACCATGACCGCCACGCTTGAGAACACACCGGGGTCCACAGTGGATGCCGCGGTGACCCTGTCCGGGGTGCGCAAGACATTCGGCCACGGCGCCGGCGCGGTGCCGGCGCTCGACGGGGTCGACCTCCGGGTCGCGCCGGGTGAGTTCGTGTGCCTGCTGGGCGCTTCCGGCTGCGGCAAGTCGACCTTGCTGAACCTGGTCGCCGGGCTGGACGCGCCCACCTCCGGCACCATCGAGCTGACCACGTCGCGGCCCGCCGTGATGTTCCAGGAAGCCGCGCTGATGCCGTGGCTGACCGCCTCGCGCAACGTGGAGCTGCCGCTGCGGCTCGCGGGCGTCCGGCGCGGCGAGCGCCGGGAGAAGGCGAGCGAGCTGCTGTCGCTGGTGCGCCTGGACGGCGCGGGCCACAAGCGCCCGCACGAGCTGTCCGGCGGCATGCGCCAGCGCGTGGCCCTGGCCCGCGCCCTGGCGTCGACGCTGGGCAGCGCCGAGCAGGGCACGCCCGGCCTGCTGCTGATGGACGAGCCGTTCGCGGCGCTGGACGCCATCACGCGCGACGTGCTCCAGGCGGAGCTGGTGCGGGTGTGGCGGGAGACGTCGACGGCCATCCTGTTCGTCACGCACGACGTGCGGGAGGCCGTGCGGCTGGCGCAGCGGGTGATCCTGCTGTCCTCCCGGCCCGGTCGCGTGGTCCGCGAGTGGTCCACGGTGGACGGTGACGAGCCCGCCCTCATCGACGACATCACCGGTCACCTCCGGGAGGTGATCAGTGGCCACGCCGCGGCTTGACAACGACCTCGCGGCGGTCGGCGCGGGCCTCGACGCGCTCGACGCGCCGTCGCAGGAGCAGCGACCGTCGCTCGGCAAGCGGTTCGTGCGCACGGCGGTTCCGCCGCTGATCGCGTTCGCCCTGCTGCTCGGGGCGTGGCAGGCGTTGTGGGCGGCGGCGTTCTGGCCGGAGTACCAGTTGCCGTCACCCGCGTCGGTGTGGGCGTCGGTGGTGGAGGCCGTGGAGACCGGCCGGGCGTTCGACGTGCTGTGGACGTCGGTGCACCGGGCCGTGCTGGGCTTCCTGACCGCGGTCGTCATCGCCACGCCGCTCGGCCTGCTGATCGCGAAGGTGCGCGTGGTGCGCGCGGCGATCGGCTCGCTGCTGACCGGCCTCCAGTCGCTGCCGTCGGTGGCGTGGGTGCCGGCGGGCATCCTGTGGTTCGGCGCGACCCCGTCGACCATCTACTTCGTGGTGCTCATGGGTTCCGTGCCGTCCATCGCGAACGGCCTCGTGGCGGGCGTCGACCAGGTGCCGCCGCTGCTGCCGCGGGTCGGCCAGGCGCTGGGCGCGGGCAAGCTGGCGGCGGCCAGGCACATCCTGCTGCCGGCGGCGCTGCCCGGTTACCTGGCGGGGCTCAAGCAGGGTTGGGCGTTCTCGTGGCGCTCGCTGATGGCGGCGGAGATCATCGCGACCTCGCCGCAGTTGGGCGAGGGTTTGGGGCAGTACCTGCACAACGGGTCTTCCCTCAACGACATCTCGGTGGTGATCGCGGCGATCTTCCTGATCCTGCTGGTGGGCATCGGCATCGAACTGCTGGTGTTCCGACCGCTGGAACGGGCGGTGCTGCGCGCCCGCGGCCTGACGGGGGCGTTGTGACGGCGCTGGTGGCCGTGGCGCACGGCAGCAGGAACCCGCGGTCGGCGGCGACCGTGCACGAGTTGCTCGACGTCGTGCGGGTGCTGCGGCCCTCGCTGGACGTGCGGGCGTCCTTCCTGGACCTGTCCGCGCCCCGGCTCGGCGACGTGCTGCGGACCGTGCACGCCGCCGGGCACCGGTCGGCGGTCGTGGTGCCCCTGTTGCTGGGCAAGGCGTTCCACGCTCGGGTGGACGTGCCGGGCGCGGTGGCGGAGGTCGCGGCGCGGCTGCCGTCGCTGGACGTGGCGATCGCCGACGTCCTCGGACCCGACCCGCGCCTGGAGTCGGCGGCGTTGCGCCGGCTCGCGTCGGCCGGGGTGGACGCGGGCGGCGACTGGGGTGTCGTGCTGGCGGGCGCCGGTTCGTCGCACGCGCCGGCGAACGCCCTCGTGACGGACATCGCCCGGCGGTGGGCGCGCGGTTCGGGCTGGGCGGGGGTGACGGCGGCCTTCGCGGCCACCGCGGCACCCGACGTGCCCACGGCCGTGGCGCGGCTCCGGGCGGGCGGGGCCCGCCGCATCGCGGTGGCGTCGTGGTTCCTCGCGCCCGGGCTGCTGCCGGACCGGGTGGCGCGCCTGGCCGGCCCGGACGCGGTGGTCGCGCCACCGCTTGGCCCGGACCCGGAGGTGGCGGAACTCGTGCTGCACCGGTTCGACGCGGCGGTGGGCGCGGCACTCGCCGTCCGGTCCGCCTGAAACCCGTCGCCCGGTCCCGACTCCGCACGGCGCCGGGCGGCCCCGACCCCTGTCAGCTCCGCTCGGGCTCCGACTCCGCCGGAGCCCGCCGATCACCCGGCCGACCGCCGGGCGGCCCCGCGACGGGTCGCCCGGCGTCGGCGTCCAGGGCGGCGATGAGGCGTTCCATCACCGCGAGCGTGGTGCGCAGCTCGTCCGGGTCGACCTGCGCCGAGATGCGCTCCACCCAGGCGCGCTGCGCCTGCTCCAGACCGGCGACGGCCGCCTGCCCGGCCTCCGTGGGGCGGAACAGCTTGGCCCGCCGGTGCGCCGGGTTGGGCAGGTACTCGGCGAGGCCGCGGTCCACCAGCAGGTCCGCGATGCGCTGCACGCTCTGCCGGGTCAGCCCCATCTCGCGGGCGATGCCGGAGACGGGCAGGGGCCGGCGCAGCACCGCGCCGAGCACCTGCCACCACGCCGCGGTCAGGCCGACGGGTTTCGTCAGCACCTCGGCGGCCTCCAGGAAGCCGCCGTAGAGGCGGAACGTCCGCATCACCACGTCGGTCAGGACGTCGCCCCACTCCGTGCCGGGGTCGGTGGTCACGACACCGCGGCGACGAGCTTGCCGAACCACTCCGGGTCGCCGGTGCGGAACAGGCCGTACCAGGCGTCGAGGACCGCAGGCTCGTAGACGTCCAGCTCGGCGAGGATCTCGCGGCCGAACTCCAGCGCGCTCGCGCCGCCCGCCGTGATCAGCCCGCCCGCGCGGACGGCGCGCTCGGTGCTGAAGTGCGCCGCGCCGGCGTACGCCGCGGCGGTCGACAGCTCCTCCACCGCGTTGCCGGTGTGGGGGCGGTCGTCGAGCAGGCCCTCGGCGGCCAGGCCGACGGTCGCGCCGCAGATGGCCGCGACCGGCACGCCGGCGTCGAGCCAGCGCCGGGCCGCCGCGCCGAACGCCGCGTTGCCGCCGTCGAGCCAGGTGTCCGCGCCCGGCAGGACCAGCATCGCGCTGTCGGCCGGGTCGAGGTCGGACAGGAGCAGGTCGGGCAGCATCCGCACGCCGCCCTTCGTGGTGACCGGGTCGAGCGTCTCGGCGACGGTCCGCACCCGGTAGCGGCCGGGCTCGCGCTGGAACTGCGGGTCGTTGAGCCGCGCGGTGGCGTAGCCGAACTCCCAGTCGGCGAGCGTGTCGTAGAGCGCGAGGTGGACCGTCTGCGGTGTCATGACAGTATCATGTCATTTTGACAGCACGCTGTCAAATACCGGACCCTCGTTAGAGTGCGGCTCATGGCAGACGAGCTGGTCCACTACGAGGTGCGGCGTGGCATCGCGACGATCACGCTGGACTCCCCCCGCAACCGCAACGCCCTGTCCGCGCAGCTGCGCGCCGAGCTGATCGGGCACCTGACGACGGCCGTCGGCGACGACGGCGTGCGCGTGGTCGTGCTCACTCACACCGGGCCGGTGTTCTGCTCGGGCATGGACCTCAAGGAGGCCGGTGGCGCGAGCCCCGACCAGCAGGGGGTCAACGAGTTCCCCGCCATCCTCGAACAGCTGTGGACCAGCCCGAAGCCGGTCGTCGCGCGGCTCGCCGGGCCGGCCAGGGCGGGCGGGGTCGGGCTGGTGGCCGCGTGCGACATCGCGGTGGCCGTCGACACGGCGACGTTCGCGTTCAGCGAGGTCCGCATCGGGGTCGTGCCCGCCGTCATCTCGGTGACCGTGCTGCCGCGCCTGCTGCCGCGCGCGGCGCACGAGCTGTTCCTGACCGGCGAGACGTTCGACGCGGCGCGGGCCAGGGAGATCGGGCTGGTCAACGCGGCCGTCGCCGCCGAGGCGCTGGACGCCGAGGTCCGGCGCTACACCGACATGCTGGCGCTGGGCGCGCCGAACGCCCTGGCCGCCACCAAGCGGATGCTGCGGGAGCCCCGACGCGCCAACCTCGGCGAGGTGTTCGCCGACATGCTGGAACTGTCCGCACGACACTTCGGCGGCCCCGAGGGCCAGGAGGGCATCGCGGCCTTCACAGCCAAGCGCACCCCGTCCTGGGTACCCACGCAGGACTGACCACCGTCACCCCCGCACCCACAGTCCCGCGAGGCCGCGTCGGTGGTTCACGGCGCGGTTTCCGCCGATCACGCTCTTCGATCGGCGGAAACCGCCCCGCGAGCCGCCGACTCCCAGGCGGCCGAGCCGCCCGACGAAGTCGGGCCAATCCAACACAGCGAGGCCGCGTCGGTGGTTCACGGCGCGGTTCCCGCCGATCACGCTCTTCGATCGGCGGAAACCGCCCCGCGAGCCACCGACTCCCAGGCGGCCGAGCCGCCCGACGAAGTCGGGCCAATCCAACACAGCGAGGCCGCGTCGGTGGTTCACGGCGCGGTTTCCGCCGATCACGCTCTTCGATCGGCGGAAACCGCCCCGCGAGCCGCCGACTCCCAGGCGGCCGAGCCGCCCGACGGAGTCGGGCCATTAAACACAGCCGGTCAAGCACACCCTCAACCTGCGCCGCCCCTCCGACATCGCCGCCTGCGCGTCGGCCAGCACCGCGGCCACGTCCTCGTCGCCGCCCTCCCACACCAGGACGTGCTCGCCGGGCGGCAGCCACGACAGGTCGGTCAGGCAGTCGTAGAGGGCGTCCAGGTTCTGCCCGTAGTAGTCGGGGAACGCCATCGCCTCGCCGATGGCGGCCAGCGCCGCCGACTTCGACCGCGCGCCGGGCCGCACCACGTGCCGGTGGGTGCTCATCGGGTCACGTCCACGACGACGAACGTCGAGTAGTGGTCACCGGTGTAGTACACCTCGTCGCTCGACCCGGTGACGAGCCGGCGGGCGCCGCGGTCGTCGCTGCCCGGCGTCGGCACGGTGTACTCGCGGTAGTAGTCGCCGGACTTGGCGGGCAGCCGCTTCTCCCGGTTCCGGAAGGTCACGCCGTCGTTGCGCGGGTAGGGGAACGGCCCGCCCTGCTCGATCAGCCGCCAGGTGGCCGCCGCCTCGGCGGGCAGGCCGGACAGCCGCTCCACCGGCAACCCGGACGCCGCGCCGGGCACCGACCCCGCCGAGGCGCTGGGGCCGCTCGGGGCGGTGGTGGGCGCCGGGGCCGGGGAGTCCCCGAGGTCCTTGGCGAAGTAGCCGATCACGACCAGCGCGATCAGGCCCAGGAGTGCGGCGGTGAGGCGCCGGGCGGGAGTCACGTGCGCCAGCCTACGAAGGCACGCCCGCGTCCACCTTGTCGGGCTCGGCGGGCACGTCCAGCGGCGGCGCCGGGTTGAACCGCGAGGACACGTTGTCCACGAGCCGGTCGATCAGGCGCGCGGCGCCCAGGCACAGCGGCAGCAGCACCGCCATGAGCAGCGCGAACTGGAACGGGAAGGGCAACTGGGCGAGCCACAGCTCCACCCCGTCCCACCACTGCGCGATCGCCTCCAGCACACCACCGAGCCTAGCGCCGTGACGTGGTTCACCGCACAGGTGTCCCTACCTCTCGGTAAGTTCCGGGTCATGTTCGCCGTCTACGCAGCCGAGCCGAGCCCCGAGGACCCGATCGCCGCACTGCGCGTGGGCGAGCGACCCGAACCGGAGGTGCCCGACGGCTGGGTGCGGGTCGCGGTGCGGGCGGCGAGCCTGAACATGCACGACCTGTGGACGCTGCGGGGTGTGGGCATCAAGGCCGACCGCTTCCCGATGACCCTGGGCTGCGACGGCGCGGGCGTGCTGGACGACGGCACCGAGGTGGTGCTGCACTCGGTGATCGGCGACCCGGCGTGGTCCGGCGACGAGACCCTCGACCCCGGCCGGACGCTGCTGACCGAGAAGTACCAGGGCACGTTCGCCGACCACGTGGTGGTGCCGGCGCGCAACGCGCTGCCCAAGCCGGCGGACCTGTCGTTCGAGGAGGCCGCGTGCATGGGCACGGCGTGGCTGACGGCGTACCGGATGCTGTTCGTGAAGTCCGGGCTGCGGCCGGGGCAGACGATGCTGGTGCAGGGCGCGTCCGGCGGCGTGTCGACCGCGCTGGTCCAGCTGGGCCGCGCGGCGGGCTTCCGCGTGTGGGTGACCGGGCGCACGGAGGAGAAGCGGGCGCTGGCCGAGGCCCTGGGCGCGCACGCCGCGTTCGAGACCGGCGCGCGGCTGCCCGAGCGCGTCGACGCCGTGTTCGAGACGGTCGGCAGGGCCACCTGGTCGCACTCGATGAAGTCGCTCAAGCCCGGCGGCATCGTGGTCGTCTCCGGCGCGACCAGCGGCGACGCCACGGCGGCCGAGTTGCAGCGGCTGTTCTTCCTCCAGCTGCGGGTGGTCGGCTCCACGATGGGCACGCGGGCGGAGCTGGGCGACCTGCTGGCGTTCTGCGCCCTGAACGGCCTGCGCCCCCGGATCGGGTCCGTGCTGCCGATGGAGCGGGCCGAGGAGGGCCTGCGGGCGATGCTCGACGGCGAGACCGCCGGCAAGATCGTCTTCACCCGCTAGGACCCGCGCGGCCGTGGCCGTCCCGCGCGGCGGGGTCACCCGCGACTGGGTCATGCGCGACTGGGCGGCTCACGCGACCGAGGCCACCAGCGCGGTCACCGCGGGGTGCCACTCGCGGTCCGGCGGACCGCCGAGCACCAAGCGGCGGGCCACCACCGGCCGCAGCGGTACCAGCACCAGGCCGGGCGGCAGCATGGCCCGGACCAGGCCGGGCACGATGGAGACCCCGACGCCGGCCCGCACCATCGCCAGCAGCGTCCCCAGCTCGCGCACCCGGTGCACCGGGTCGAACGGCACGCCCCGGTGCGCCTGCCGGACGTGCCGCTCGCACCCGCCGCAGGACAGCAGGAACGGGTCGTCCGCCAGGTCCGAGACGTGCACGGACTCCTCGCGCGCCAGCGGGTGGTCGGCGAGCAGCAACGCGTGGAACGGGTCCTCGCCCACCACGACACCGCGACCCGGCGGCGGGTCGACCGCGACGGCGACCTCCACCGCCCCGTTGGCCAGCCAGTCGACGACCTCGTCGTCCTCGCCCTCGAACACCCTGACCCGCACCTGCGGCAGCTCGTCCCGCCACCGCGCGAGCAGGTCCGGCAGCAGCCCCTGGCACACCGTGGGCGGTGCGGCGAGCCGGACGGTGCCGCCGGCCAGACCGCCCCGCCGCGCGGCCAGGTCGGTGATCGCGGCGGACGCGGCGACCGCCGACCGCGCGTGGCCCAGCACCTCCCGGCCGAACGCGGTCGGCCGCGGCCCGCCACGCCGGTGCAGCACGGGGTGCCCGAGGGTGCGCTCCAGCGCCGCGACCGCGTGCGACACGGCGGACTGCGTGAGGCCCAGCGCGTCGGCCGCCGCGCCGAACCCGCCCTCGTCGACCACCGCCAGGAACGCGCGGAGCTGCGCGAAGTTCAACGCCATGAGCCGCTCTCATACCGCCCGCCGGATCACTTGTTGGACTCATTGTGCCCGGTCTCGGGAGCATGCACCGATGGGAAAGCGGGGCATGGGCAAGTTCGCCGTGGTGTCGGCGATCTGGGGCAGCAGCTTCACCCTGATCAAGGTGGCGGTGGACGCGGGCGTGCCGCCGGTCTGGGTGGCCTTCTTCCGCTGCCTGTTCGGCGCGCTCACGCTGTGGCTGCTCTGCGCGGTCGGGCGCGGCGGCGTGCCGCGCGACCGGCGCACGTGGGGGCACGCGCTGGTCGTCGCCGCGTTGCTCAACAGCGTGCCGTTCACGCTGCTCGCGCACGGCGAGACGCTGGTGAGTTCGGTGCTCGCGGGCGCCCTCAACGCCATCACGCCGCTGACCACGCTGGTGTTCGCGCTGCTGATCGTGCCGGACGAGCGGATCACGTGGACGAGGGCGGTGGGCCTCGCGGTGGGCTTCGCCGGGGTGCTGGTGGTGCTGGGCGCGTGGGAGGGCCTGTCCGGCGACCTGGTCGCGGGCAGCCTGGCGTGCCTGGCCGCGATCACCTGCTACGGGGCCGGGTTCGCCTACACGCGGCGGTTCTTCTCCTCCGGGCCGCACTCGGCGACCGCCCTGTCCGCCGTGCAGATCACCTGCGCGACGGCCCAGCTCGCCGTCGCCGCACCCGTGATCGGCGGGCTGCCCACGTGGCCCGGCACGACCGCCGTCGCCGCCCTCGGGGTGCTGGGCGCGGTGGGCACGGGCTTCGCGTACGTGCTGAACCTGGACGTGATCCGCGACGCCGGTCCGACGGTCGCGTCCACGGTCACCTACGTGACGCCGCTGTGGTCGACGGCGCTGGGGGTGCTGCTGCTGTCGGAGACCGCGGGCTGGAACACCGTGGTCGGCGGTGCGATCGTGGTGGCGGGCGTGCTACTCGCTCGCGCGCCGTCCGCTCGTCCGAAAGGACAAGAAAAAGCCCCCCAAGTGGTACGAGCGGACAAACCCGGTGCCGGCTGACGGGCGTACGGTTCGCCGCACACGACCACCGAGGGAGCAAGCGAATGACCTCCGCGCAGAGCGGCTTCGGCCAGGGCTCGGGCGTTTTCCGCCGCAAGCCCATCGAGCAGATATCCGAGGACGGGGACACCGCGCTCACCCGCACCCTCGGGCTGTGGCAGCTCACCGCGATCGGCGTCGGCGGCATCATCGGCGCGGGCATCTTCTCGCTGGCGGGCGCCGTCGCGAACAAGACCGCGGGCCCGGCCGTGCTGATCTCGTTCCTGATCGCGGGCATCGCCAGCGCGGCGGCGGCGTTCTCCTACGCCGAGTTCGCGGGCCTGATCCCCAGGGCGGGTTCGGCCTACACCTACGGCTACGCCGTGCTGGGCGAGATCGTCGGCTGGTTCATCGGCTGGGACCTCCTGCTGGAGTACACCGCGATCGTCGCCGTCGTGGCGATCGGCATCTCGGGCTACTTCAACGAGCTGCTCAACCTGCTGGGCCTCGACCTGCCGGTGTGGATGCTCGGCGCACCCGGCACGGAGACCGGTGACGTGGCCGCGGGCAGCTACAAGGTGAACCTGTTCGCGGTGGTCCTCTGCCTGCTCATCGCCTACGTGCTGAACCTGGGCATGAAGAACGCGGCCCGGTTCGAGACGGTCCTGGTGTACCTGAAGGTCGCCATCGTCCTGCTGGTCATCGTCGTCGGCGTGTTCCACATCGACACCGACAACTACAACCCGTTCTTCCCGTTCGGGCTGTCGGGCGCGTTCACGGGCGCGGCCACCGTCTTCTTCGCGGTGTTCGGCTACGACGCGATGAGCACCGCCGCCGAGGAGTCCAAGGACTCGCAGCGGCACATGCCGAAGGCGATCATCTACTCGCTGGGCATCTCGATGGTGCTCTACGTCCTGGCCTGCCTGGTGCTCACCGGCATGGTCAACTACCAGGCCGTGGACGCCGAGAGCGCGTTCGCGACGGCGTTCTCCGACATCGGCCTGCCCGCGCTGGGCATCATCATCTCCGTCGGCGCGGTGCTGGGCATCACGACCGTGCTGTTCACGTTCCTCCTGGGCGCGGCGCGGGTCGGCTACTCGATGTCCCGCGACGGCCTGCTGCCCAAGTGGTTCGCCAAGACGCACCCGGTGAAGCACGTGCCCACCCGCACCACGTGGGTGCTGGGCGTCGCGTCCGCCCTCATCGCGGGCTTCCTGCCCATCGCGGAGGCGGCCGAGCTGACCAACATCGGCATCCTGCTGGCGTTCGTGGTGGTCTGCGTCGCGGTGATCGTGCTGCGCTACAAGCAGCCGGACCTGCCCCGCACGTTCAAGACGCCCGGCATGCCGGTCGTGCCGATCATCGGCGTGGTGTTCTCCCTGTGGCTGATCACGTTCCTCGCGCCGGAGACGTGGCTGCGGTTCGGGATCTGGTTCGCCATCGGCCTGATCGTCTACTTCGCCTACGGCAAGCGGAACTCCGCGCTGGAGAAGAAGGACGCGGGCTCGTCAGCCGAGTGAGTCGCACCACCGGTCGACCACGTCGGCGAGCACGGCCATCGGCAGCGGGCCGTCGCCGAGCACGACGTCGTGGAAGGCCCTGATGTCGAAGCGGTCGCCCAGGCGGCGCTCCGCCTCACCGCGCAGGCGCTGGATCTCCAGCCGCCCCACCATGTACGCCAGCGCCTGCGCGGGGTTCTCGATGTACCGGTCCACCTCGGAGTCGATGTCGACGTCCGGCAGCACCGCGTTGGCGCGCAGGTAGTCCACGGCCTGCCGCCGGGTCCAGCGCAGCGCGTGGACGCCGGTGTCCACGACCAGCCGCGCGGCGCGCAGCGAGTCGCCCGAGAGCATCCCCAGCCGCGCCACGTCGTCGCTGTAGAGGCCCATCTCGTCGGCCAGCCGCTCAGTGTAGAGCGCCCAGCCCTCCAGGTACGCCTCGATGGACGCGAACCGGCGCAGCAGCGGCAGGTCCGTCAACCGCTGGGCCAGCGCGAGCTGGAAGTGGTGGCCGGGCACGCCCTCGTGGAACGCGGTCGCCTCCGCGCTGAACCGGTCGCGCTGCTCGGCCTGGTGGGTGTTGACGAAGTAGGTGCCCGGTCTGGACCCGTCCAGCGCCGGGTCCAGGTAGTAGGCCAGCGGCGCGTTCGGCGCGTCCGCCTCGGGCACCGCGCGCACCTCGCACCGGGCGTCCGGCACGGCGCCGAACCAGTCGCCCGCGACCCGCTCGGCGCGCGCGATGGCGTCCTCGGCCAGCCGCAGCATCTCGTCCGGGCCCGTCCAGCGCAGCGCCGGGTCCGCCAGCAGCCGCGCGCGCACCTCGGCCGCCGGTATCGGGCCGAACACCCGCGCGCCGATCTCCTCGTACTCCCGGTCCAGCGCCCGGACCAGGTCGAGCCCGATCCGGTGCAGCTGCTCGGCGGTGTGGTCGGTCGTCGTGTACGAGCGCACCAGGTCCGCGTACACCTCGTCGCCGCCGGGCAGCCAGCACAGGCCGGGCTCGTCCGCCGAGCGCCCGCGCGGCCCGACCTCGGCGCGCAGGAAGTCCCGGTAGCGGGCGAACGCCGGGCGCACCGACGTGACCAGCAGGTCGGCGCACTCGGCGGCGAACCGGGTGCCGCGCACCGGGTCGGCCAACGGGTCGACGTCCTCGGCGAGGTGGCGGTCCAGCCGGTCGACGGCCGCCGCCACCAGGTGCGCGAGCGGGCGGCGGCGCGAACCGCGCTGCCGGTCCGCCAGCGCGTCCAGGTAGCCCGGCAGGCCGGCCAGCCGCGTCAGGTAGTCCCGCGCGCCCCGCTCGTCGGCGGGCCGGGTGAGCGGCAGCGCGCCCAGCAGCAGCATCACCGGCGCGCTGAGGCCCTCGGCGTAGGTGTGCTCGACGAGGTTCGACTTCGCCTTGCACGCCAGCGCGTCCGCCTGCTGCGCGACCACCGCGCGGGTCACCGGGTCGTCCTCCCCGGCCCTCGCCCGCGCGGCGATCGCCTCGGCGCGGCGGCGCACCTCCCGGTCCGCGGCGGCGCTCGGGTCCGGCAGCCGGTCGTCGCGACCGGGCACGCCCAGCAGGGTCGCGGTGACCGGATCCGCGTCCAGGATCACGGCCAGCAGGTCGTCGGCGAGTTCGCGCGCTGTCGTCATCCCGCCATTCTGGCGCGCGAAACCGTTGCTACCGCGGCGGAATTCGGGTGAGCGCGGTGGACAGCGCCGCGCTCGCCTCGGCGCGCAGCCGGGTCACCACCTCGGCGGCCGGAGCCGGTCGGACCAGCGCGTAGGTCTGCCCGGCCCACAGCGACATCAGCTCCGGGTCGCCGGTGGCGCGCACCGGCTTGGTCAGGTGGTGCACGTCGGGGTACGCGGCCGGCGCGTGCGGCCCGTTGTCGGTGAGGAACCGGTTCACCAGCCCGCGCGCGGGACGTCCGCTGAACGCCCTGGTCAGCGCGGTCCGGCGGGTGCCCTCCGCGAGCGCTCGGCGGTACGGGGCCGAGGTGCCCGCCTCCGGGCAGGACAGGAACGCGGTGCCGAGCTGCGCCGCGACCGCGCCCGCCGCGACCACCGCCGCCACGTCCGCGCCGTGCACGAGGCCGCCGGCGGCGACCAGCGGCAGGTCCACCCGGGCGCGGACCAGGCGGAGCGCGGCCAGTACGCCGAACAGCTCGCCGCCACCGGGCGAGACGCCGTCGTCGGAGAACGTGCCGCGGTGCCCGCCCGCGTCGCAGCCCTGGACGCACAACGCGTCCGCGCCGACCCTGGCCGCCTGCGCGGCCTCCTCGGGCGTGGTGACCGTCACGACGACCGTGGACCCCGCCGCGTGCAGCCGCCGCACGTCGTGCGGGTCGGGCAGGCCGAAGGTGAACGACACCACCGGCACGCGCATCGCCATCACGAGTTCGAGCTTGGCGGCGTACGCGTCGTCGTCCCAGCGCGGCTCGCCCGGTTCCGCGCCGGACCGCGCCCGCACGCGGTCCCGGTAGCCGCTGAGGTCCGCCGCGGACTTCGGGCCGGGCACGAACAGGTTGACGCCGAACGGCCGGTCGGTCCGCGCGGTCGTGGCGGCCAGCTGGTCGGCGACCGCCTCGACGGACAGGTAGCCGGCCGCCAGGAAGCCCAGGCCGCCCGCGCGGCCCACCTCGGCGACGAGTTCGGGGGTGGACGCGCCGCCCGCCATCGGCGCGGCGATGACGGGCACTTCGAGTCGGTCGAGCATGGCACCGACGATAACCCGCCATTTGGCGGAGATCACGACCCACCACCTGCCGGACCCGGCCGGCCCGGAGCCGACCCGTGCGGACCCGGCGGTGGTGACGGCGCGCGGTGACCGGCCGCGCACCGGTGGGGTGGTGCTCCCCGCCGCTGTGCACGGCGGGGAGCACCACCGGCTCACGGCAGGGTGTCGAGGTGCGGCGCCACCGTGTTGGAGAACTGCCACCCGCTGGACGCGTCCCAGTTGATCGACCAGGTCATCGCGCCGCGGATGCCGGGCCAGGTCTGCGACGGCTTGAACGAGCCGCAGTTCGTGCCCTTGGCCAGGCAATCGAGGGCCTTGTTGACGTTGGCGGGCGACTGGTAGCCGCCACCCGCGCCGGACGGCGAGGCGGGCAGGCCCAGGCCCACCTGGTCGGGCCGCAGGCCGCCCTGGAGCTGGATGCAGGCCAGCGAGACCAGGAAGTCGACCGTGCCCTGCGAGTAGACCTTCTGGTCGCAGCCCAGCATCGTGCCGGAGTTGTAGAACTGCATGTTGACGACCGTGAGGATGTCCTTCACGGCGAGCGCGAGCTTGAAGTACTCCTGACCGGTCGACTGCATGTCGATGGTCTGCGGCGCCATCGTGATGACCTTGCCGCCGCCCGCGTGGATGCTGCGCAACGCCGAACCCATGTAGGTGGCGTTGATGCCGTTCTCCAGGTCGATGTCGACGCCGTCGAACCCGTAGTTCGCGATGAGGCCGCGCACGCTGTTGGCGAACGCGGTGGACGACGCGGAGTCGCCGACCCAGATCGTGCCCTTCTCACCGCCGACGGAGATGATCACCTTCTGGCCGCGGGCCTGGAGGGTGCGGATGTCGGCCTTGAACTGGGCGTCGGTGTAGCCGCCGAGCTTGCTCGACAGCGTCGGGTCCAGGTTGAACGCCACCGCGCCCCTGGTCGACGGCACGGCGTCCGCGAACGCCACGGCCACGATGTCGTACGTGGTGGGCACGTCGGCGAGCTTGAGCAGGCGCGAGCCGTTGTCGAAGTTGTGCCAGTAGCCGGTCAGCACGTGCTTCGGCAGCGCCGGGTTCGGCGGGTTGGTCGTCGTCGTGGTGGTCGTGGTGGTCGTGGTGGTCGTCGACGTGCTGGTCGACGTGCTGGTGGACGTCGACGTGCTGGTGGACGTGCTGGTCGGCGGGTCGCCCGGACCGTCCAGGCTCACGTCGTCGGCGTAGTAGGCGGACTGGCCGTACCAGCCGTTGAGGTAGATCGTGACGCTGCTCGCCGACCCGCCGGTGGTGAAGTCGATGCTCAGCTGGGTGTAGCCGCTGGAGCCGGGCGTCCAGGTGCTCTTGTCGCCGCTGCCGGTCCCGGTGACGCCCAGGTACACGTAGCTGCCCTGCACCCAGGCGGTGAGCTTGTAGGCGCTGTTGGGCCGCACCTTGACGGTCTGCGAGCAGCGGGCGTTGTCCGCGCCCGCCGGCGCGCCCGACAACGCGTGCGAGCCGCTGTGCACGGGCGTGGTGACCACGTTCGCCGTGCCGGAACACGTCCAGCCGCTGGTGCTGCCCTCGTCGAAACCGGGGTTGGCGACCAGGTTGGCGGCCGACGCGCTGCCCACGACCACCAGGGTCAGCCCGGACAGGGCCAGCAAGCCGGCCAGCACGGCGCCCAGGGCGCGTCTCGTCCTCGAAGCCACGTCCACCTCCACGAAGTCCATTCGGCGGCCTTGCCCAGCAGGTGACGTGGGCCACTGGCAAAATGGACTAGACCACTGCGGCTTGTCAAGGGTGTGACCATGAGCGGTGTGACGTTCACCGTTGATGACGCCGTCCGGATCGCCCGCGCCGCGCACGACGGGCAGGTCGACAAGTCCGGCCGACCGTACGTCGAGCACCCGCTGCGGGTCATGGGCCGGGTGTCCGGCGAGCACGCCCGGATGGCGGCGGTGCTGCACGACGTCGTGGAGGACACCGCCGTGACGGCGGACGACCTGCGCGCGGCGGGCTGCCCGGCGCACGTCGTGGGCACCGTGGTCGCGCTGACCCACCGGCCGGGCGAGCCGCAGGAGGACTACCTGCGACGGGTGGCCGCCGACCCGGTCGCGGTCGAGGTGAAGCGGGCGGACATCGCGGACAACACCTCGCCGCCCCGGATGGCCCTGCTCGACCCGCCCAGCCGGGCCCGGCTGCGCGCCAAGTACGCCCGCGCCCTCGACCTGCTCGACGCGCTCTCCTGAGCGCCGGTCCGGGCGGTGCCACCGCTCGGACCGGACGCCCCGGAGCGCGCTACTTCTTCTTGTCCTTGCCCGAGTCGTCGGTCGACAGCGCGGCGACGAAGGCTTCCTGGGGCACTTCCACGCGCCCCACCATCTTCATCCGCTTCTTGCCTTCCTTCTGCTTCTCCAGCAGCTTGCGCTTGCGGGTGATGTCACCGCCGTAGCACTTGGCGAGCACGTCCTTCCGCATCGCGCGGATGGTCTCGCGGGCGATCACGCGCGACCCGATGGCGGCCTGGATCGGGACCTCGAACTGCTGCCGCGGGATCAGCTCGCGCAGCTTGGTCGCCATCCTGGTGCCGTAGCCGTAGGCGTGGTCCTTGTGGACGATCGCGCTGAACGCGTCCACCGCCTCGCCCTGGAGCAGGATGTCGACCTTGACCAGCTCGGCGTCCTGCTCGCCCGCCTCCTCGTAGTCCAGCGACGCGTAACCGCGCGTGCGGGACTTCAGCGAGTCGAAGAAGTCGAAGATGATCTCACCGAGCGGCATCGTGTAGCGCAGCTCGACGCGGTCCTCGGACAGGTAGTCCATGCCGCCCAGCTGGCCGCGCTTGGCCTGGCACAGCTCCATGATCGCGCCGATGTAGTCGCTCGGCGCGATGATCGTGCACTTGGTGACCGGCTCGTACACCTCGGCCCGCTTGCCCTCGGGCCAGTCGGACGGGTTGGTCACGACGTGCTCCGTGCCGTCCTCCATCACCACCCGGTAGACGACGTTGGGCGCGGTGGAGATCAGGTCGAGGCCGAACTCGCGCTCCAGCCGGTCGCGCGTGATCTCCAGGTGCAGCAGGCCGAGGAAGCCGCAGCGGAAGCCGAACCCCAGCGCGGCCGACGTCTCCGGCTCGAAGGTCAGCGCGGCGTCGTTGAGCTGGAGCTTCTCCAGCGCCTCGCGCAGCAGCGGGTAGTCCGAGCCGTCCACCGGGTACAGGCCGGAGTACACCATCGGCCGCGGCTCGCGGTAACCGGCCAGCGGCTCGGTCGCGCCCTTGCGCTCGGAGGTGACCGTGTCGCCGACCTTCGACTGGCGCACGTCCTTGACGCCCGTGATGAGGTAGCCGACCTCGCCGACGCCCAGGCCGCGGCTCGGCTTGGGCTCGGGCGAGATGATGCCGACTTCCAGGATCTCGTGGTTCGCGCCGGTCGACATCATCTTGATGCGCTCGCGCGGCGTGATCTTGCCGTCCACGACGCGGATGTAGGTGACCACGCCCCGGTAGGTGTCGTACACCGAGTCGAAGATCATGGCGCGGGCCGGCGCGTCGGCCTCGCCGACCGGTGGCGGGACGCGCCGCACGACCTCGTCCAGCAGGTCGCCGACGCCCAGCCCCGTCTTGGCCGAGACCCGCAGCACCTCGTCGGGGTCGCACCCGACGATGTGGGCGAGCTCCTTGGCGTACTTGTCCGGGTCCGCGGCGGGCAGGTCGATCTTGTTCAGCACCGGGATGATGGTGAGGTCGTTCTCCATCGCCAGGTACAGGTTGGCCAGCGTCTGCGCCTCGATGCCCTGCGCCGCGTCGACCAGGAGGACCGTGCCCTCGCACGCCTCCAGCGCCCGCGACACCTCGTAGGTGAAGTCGACGTGGCCGGGGGTGTCGATCATGTGCAGGACGTGGTCGCGGCCGTCGAGCTGCCACGGCAGGCGCACGTTCTGCGCCTTGATGGTGATGCCGCGCTCCCGCTCGATGTCCATGCGGTCGAGGTACTGCGCACGCATCGCCCGCTCCTCGACCACGCCGGTGAGCTGCAACATGCGGTCGGCCAGGGTGGACTTGCCGTGGTCGATGTGCGCGATGATGCAGAAGTTCCGGATCAGCTCCGGAGGCGTGAACGTCTGATCGGCGAACGTGCTCACTCAGGTTCCTCGCACGGGACGGGCAGAAGGGGTCGGCCCAATCATCTCACGTCAAGCCGACGTGCCGTTCCACCCGGGCGTGACCGGGGTCATCCGGCCGCTCGGCGTGGCGGTTCCGCCCGGCGGGCCCGCACGGGTTCCACCGCAGCGCCCGGACCAGGGTGGAACGGGCGGCGCCTCCGGGCGATCGCGGGCCGCGCCGAGCTGCGCGAGGGCACGGCCGCCCGCACGGGCCGGTGGCGGCACGGCGGCGTGACGCCGTCGACGGTGGGGCTAGTCGCGCGCGTCCCGGCGCAGCGGGTGCTCCGGGGGCACCTCGACGAGCACGATCCGCACGCCGTCCGGGTCCTCGACCCACAGCTCGTCCAGCCCCCACGGCTCCCGGCGCGCCGGCCGGACCACGTGCGCGGCCAGCCGGTCGGCCGCCGCGCGCAGGTCGCGCACCTGGAGCCACAGCTGGACGGCCTCGGTCGGCGCGCTGTCGGACCGACCCGACACCTCCAGGAAACCGTGCCCGAGGAAGAACACCGTGCCGCCGGGGAACTCCCGGTACACGGCCAGCCCCAGCACGTCGCGGTAGAACGCCCGCGCCCGCTCAGGGTCGCGGGACCTCAGCAGGACCCGTGAGCTCAGCACCTCCACGACCCCAGCCGACCACGCTCGGGCGCTCCACGCCACCCGAGCGCGCCCACCCGAGCCCCCCCGCCTGGGCACCCCCACCCGGGCGCCACCGCCCGCGGGCCGTGCGGGATCAGCGGTCGCGGCCCGGTTCCCGCCAGGGGCTCTCCGGCACGTCGTACGCCATCCGGACGTGCGGGTGCGGGCCGTCGGCCACGCCCAGCTCGCGCCAGCCGCGACCGGCGTAGAACCGGCGGGCGCGATCGTTGGGCGCGAACACCTCCAGGTGCGCGGTCCGCACCCCGGCCGAGCGCCACACCGCCGTGCACGCGTCGAGCAGCGCACCGCCCACGCCCCGTCCCCAGTGCGCCGGATCGACCTGGACCTGCAACAACTCGTCCCCCATCACCAGCGCGAAACCGACGACGACCCCGTCCAGCTCCGCGCACAGCCACGACGCGCGGTCCGTGGTGTCGAACCGGTACCCGTCGGCCCGGACCGCCGCCTCCCACTCGGCGAGCTCCGCTTCGGGCAGGTGGCCCTCGTAGTAGCTGCGCCGCGCCTTGATGTGCACTTCGACGATGCGCGCCGAGTCGGCCTCGACGGGCGTCCGGATCGTGATGCTCCCCATGCCTCGCAGGACGCGTGGGGCCAGGGGAGGTTCAGCGGGCGGGGCGCGCCGGGCGGGGCGCTCGCCGGCGAACCGGACCAGCGGCACCCCCTTCAGGACCTCGCGCGGCCCGGTGCGGCAGACGACCTCGGCGACCGGCCGTCGCCGAAGTCCGGCACGAGCTGCCACGCCCATCGCGGGCAGTTCCGGTCCTCGATGGGCGGCGAGTTGTGACCCTCGCCGAAAAAGTGATATCACTTTGCTAAGCACGGGATGGATCGATGAGGGGTGGGGACGATGGACGCGTCGACAGAGGTGAGCGTGCGAATGCCGGCGCCCGCGGTGCGAGAGCGCAGGGCGGCGGAGGTGTCCGGGTGGGCGATGCTCACCGTGGGTGCGGGCCTCATCGTGGTCGGCGTGGCGGTGGCCCTCCTCGGGCTGGTCCCCGACGGCGACCCGAGCGTGTCGATCATCGTCGGCGGCGCCCTGCTGACCGCCGCGGGTGCGATCACGAGCAGCGGGCTGTTCACCGTCGCGCCGGGCGAGGCGCGGGTGCTGCAATTCCTCGGCCGCTACACGGGCACGGTGCGCCAGGACGGCCTGCGCTGGGCGAACCCGTTCACCACGAAGGTGAAGGTGTCGACCCGAATCCGCAACCACGAGACGGCCACGCTCAAGGTCAACGACGCCGACGGCAACCCGATCGAGATCGCGGCGGTGGTCGTGTGGCAGGTGGACGACACGGCGCGGGCCAAGTTCGAGGTGGACGACTTCGTGCGGTTCGTCGGCATCCAGACCGAGACCGCCGTGCGCCACATCGCGACCAGCTACCCGTACGACAACCACGACGAGGCCGGGCTGTCGCTGCGGGAGAACGCGGACGAGATCACCGAGACCCTGTCGGTGGAGATCGCGGCCCGCGTGCAGGCGGCGGGGGTGAAGGTGATCGAGTCCCGGCTGACCCACCTCGCCTACGCGCCGGAGATCGCCCAGGCGATGCTCCAGCGGCAGCAGGCGGGCGCGGTGGTGGCGGCGCGGCAGCGCATCGTGGAGGGCGCGGTGGGCATGGTGGAGCTGGCGTTGGCCAGGCTCGCCGAGCAGGACGTGGTGGAGCTCGACGAGGAGCGCAAGGCGGCGATGGTGTCGAACCTGCTGGTGGTGCTGTGCGGTGACCGGTCGGCGCAACCCGTCGTGAACGCCGGGTCGCTGTACCACTGACGTGGCGGAGCGCAAGAGCGTCCTCCTCCGCCTGGACCCGGCGGTGCACGACGCCCTGACCAGGTGGGCGAACGACGAGCTGCGCAGCACCAACGCGCAGATCGAGTTCATCCTGCGCCGGGCGCTCGCGGAGGCGGGGCGGCTGCCCTCGGGAGCCTCCGCCCCGCCCAGGAGGGGCCGTCCCCGCAAGGACGCTCGACCCCGCGACGCGCCCACCGACGAACCGCCCGATCCGGGGTAGCGGACCCGGCGCGCGACCGGTCCCGAACGCCCAGCCGTCTCCCCTCGGGGCGGCTGGGCGTTCGCCGTCCGTCCTCACGGCACACCACCGCCCCCGGCGGCGATCCACTTCGGACGGTGATCAACTCGCGGGCGTGACCGGCCGATGCGACCGTTGACCCGATGAGCGAGCTGAACGCCCCGTACGCACCCGGCACGCCGGCGTGGGTGGACATGATGACCACCGACCGGGTGGCCACCATGGACTTCTACGGCGGCCTGTTCGGCTGGGACTTCGAGATCGGCGGCCCGGAGACCGGTTACTACACGATGGCGCTCGTGCGCGGGAAGCCCGTGGCCGGGTTCGGCGAGATGCCGCGGGACGCGATGTTCCCGGTGGTCTGGACGACCTACCTGGCCACCGACGACCTGGACGACACCCTGGCGCTGGTCAACAGCCGCGGCGGCAAGGTGCTGGTGCCCGAGTACGACACCGGCGGGCCCGGCCGGGGCGCGGTCGCGGTGGACCCGACCGGCGCGGCGTTCGGCCTGTGGGAGGCCGGGACGCACATCGGCGCGTACGTGGTCAACGAGCCGGGCGCGGTGGTCTGGAACGAGCTCGCGACCCGCGACCCGGACGGCGCGGCCGAGTTCTACCGGGAGGTCTTCGGGTTCGGCCTGGAACCGATGGCGGACGTCCCGTACCAGCAGCTCCAGGTCGAGGGCCGCACGGTGGGCGGGATCTTCGGCATGGACGACGCCATCCCGCCCGAGATCCCACCGCACTGGATGACCTACTTCGCGGTGTCCGACGTGGACGACGTGGTGGCGAGGGCCCGCGAGCTGGGCGGCATCCCGGTGGGGAGGATCGCCGAGTCCCGGTTCGGCCGCTTCACGACCCTGGGCGACCCGATGGGCGCGACGTTCAAGGTCATCCAAGCGCCGCCTTCCAGCCGAGGCTGACCACCAACGCCACCACGACGGTCAGGAACACGCGCCGCACGAACGCCGAACCGCGCCGGACCGCGAGCCGGGCGCCGAACACCGCACCGGCCAGGTTGCACGCCGCGAGCACGAGCCCCAGCCCCCACAGCACCTTGCCCGCCGGGATGAAGTAGAGCAGGGCGCCCAGGTTCGTCGCGACGTTGACCACCTTCGCCGTGGCCGATGCGCGCAGGAACGCGAACCCGAGCAGGCCGACCAGCAGGAACACCAGGAACGCCCCGGTGCCCGGCCCGGCGAGCCCGTCGTAGAAGCCGATCAGCCCGCCGCCCAGCACCATCATGGCGATCTGCGCGACACGCTTGAACCGCGGCGTCTCCGCCACGCCGAGTTCGGGCTTGCGCCACGTGTAGAGCCCGACGCCGACCAGCGCCACCAGCACGACCGCGTTCAGCACGGAGGGCTGGAGCGCCCCGGCGAACGCCGCACCGCCGACGGCGCCACCGAACGCGGCGAACGCCATGGGCAGCGCCGACCCCCAGTCGACCGTGGTCTGCCGGGCGTAGGTCACGACGGCGGAGCCCGTGCCGACGACCGACGCGACCTTGTTGGTGGCCAGCGCGTACAACGGCTGCCCACCGGGCCCGATCAGGAGCAGGGCGGGCACCTGGATGAGCCCTCCCCCGCCGACGACGGCGTCGACCGCACCGGCGAACGCCGCGGCGAGGCAGAGGAACAGCAGACCGGCGAGGGAGACCTGGCCGAAGCCGGGCCAGTCGAGAGCGCTCGTCACCCGATCAGCGTAACCGGACAGACGTACTGCTTTTTGGGCCGCGCCACCCCGCCGCGCCATCCCGCCGGCCACGCCACTCCCCTCGCGCCACCGCTCACTGCCGTGCCACTCACTGCCGTGCCACCCACCCGGCCGCACCCCGCCCCCACCCGCCGTACCGGACCCGAAGCCGGCTCGGCGCGCCACGAGACCGGCACCACTCGCCAAGGCCCGGATTCACGGTCCCGTGAGCAGCCCTGATATCCTTCCCAGTCGTACCCGCGCGGCATTCCGCAATGGAGGAAACCCACTCACCGGTGGGGCCGATCACCAGGCGCGGTACACCCCAGACCGAGGAGAAGGTGGCTTTCGCATGGCGAACATCAAGTCCCAGCTGAAGCGGATCAAGACGAACGAGAAGGCGCGCCTGCGCAACAAGGCCGTCAAGTCGTCCCTCAAGACCGCCATCCGCAAGTTCCGCGAGGCCGCGGAGGCCGGCGACAAGGAAAAGGCCACCGCCCTCGCCCGCGAAGCCTCCCGCAAGCTCGACAAGGCGGTCACCAAGGGCGTGATCCACGCCAACCAGGCCGCCAACAAGAAGTCGGCGCTGGCCAAGCGCGCCAACCAGATCTGAGTCCGGATCTCCCGAAACGCCGCTCCCTCACCCGAGGGGGCGGCGTTTCGCGTTCCCCACCGGCCACGTGCACGGCCACGCGCCCCACACAGCCGACCGCGCCCGACACAGCTCACAACCGACCCGACACAGCTCACACCGACACAGCCCACAACCGACACAGCCGCCTCCACGCACCCATCGGCGGCCGGATCGTCAGCAGTCCCGGATCAGCGGCAACATCAGCAGCGGCATCGGCGGCGACATCAGCGGCGACCGTGAGCGGCGACGATCCTCAGCACGGCCCGCTCCAGCGCATAGCCCGAGTCGGCCGCGACACCCTTGACGTCGGCGTTCAGCCCCGCCACCACGGACATCGCGACCGCGAGGCCGTCACCGTCCCAGCCACGCGCCTGCCCTTGCGCCTTCTTCACCTTCCACGGCGGCATGCCCAGTTCACCGGCGAGCTTGAACGGGTCGCCCCGTCCCACCGCCGACACCCGCGCGATGGTGCGCACGGCGTCCGCCAACGCGTCCGCGACCAGCACGTGCGGCACACCGAGCTGGATCGCCCAGCGCAGCGCCTCCAGCGCACCGGCGCGGTCGCCCATCACCGCCTTCTCCGCCACCGCGAACCCGGTCACCTCCGCCCGCCCGCGGTGGTAGCGGTGGACGGCGTGGGCGTCGACCTTGCCACCCGTGTCGGACACCAACTGGGACGCCGCCGCCGCGAGCTCCCTCAGGTCCGACCCCACCGCCTCGATCAGCGCGCCCACCGCGTCCGGGTCCGCCTTGCCACCCGCCGCGCGGATCTCGTTGCGCACGAACGCCTCGCGGTCCGCCGCCTTCGTGATCTTCGGGCACTCGGTGACGGCCGCACCCACCTTGCGCAGCGCCGCGGGCAGCTCCTTCGCGACCTTGCTGCGCCCACCACCACTGTGGACGACGACCAGCGTCACCCCGTCCGCGGGAGCCTTGGCATAGGCGACGACCGCCTCCGCGATCTCCTTGCCGGCGTCCTGAGCCGCCTCCAGGGCCACCACCCGCCCCTCGGCGAACAGCGACGGGCTCACCAGTTCGGCGAGTTCAGGCGGGGTGAGTTCGGTCACTTTCACGCGGGTCAGGTCGGCCTGCGGATCGGCCTTGCGCGCAGCCGCCAGCGCACCGCGCACCGCGCGCTCGACCAGCAATTCCTCCTCGCCGACGACCAGGTGCACGGGGTCTGGCGACACTGCGGACGGGCTCACGGCAGCGATCCTCCCACGAGGTCGGCCGCGTCCGGATGGTGGACGGATCTGGCTGAAGGCCGGGACCGTGCCGTAAGTTGGCACCCACAACCGAATACCGCTCATCCAGAGGGGCAGAGGGATCGGCCCGAAGAAGCCCCGGCAACCCGTCGCGCAGCGTCCGCTGCCCGCGACCACGGTGCCAATTCCGACCCGCGACGCGGGAAAGATGAGGAGATACCTCGCGATGACTGCCGTCAGTGCGCCTTCGGCCACCACCACCTCCTTCGACCTCGGTCCGGCACGTGCCCTGTCGTGTCGTGAATGCGGCCACGAGACCCCGCTCGCGCCCGAATACGCCTGCCTGGAGTGTTTCGGCCCGCTGGAAGTCGCCTACGACTTCGGCCGCGTCCGCCGCGAGGACATCGAGGCGGGTCCCCGGTCGATCTGGCGCTACCGCGGGCTGCTCCCGGTGCCCTCCGACGTCGAGTCGCACCCCAACACCAACCCCGGCAACACCCGCCTCGTCGAGGCCGACCGCCTGGCCAAGGCGCTGGGCGTGCGCAAGGTCTGGGTGAAGGACGACACCGGCAACCCCACCCACTCGTTCAAGGACCGCGTCGTCGGCGTCGCCTTGGCCGCCGCCCGCGAACTGGGCTTCAAGGTGCTCGCGTGCCCCTCCACCGGCAACCTGGCCAACGCCGTCGCGGCGGCGGCGGCCCGAGCCGGCTGGCAGTCCGTCGTGCTGGTTCCCTCCTCCCTCGAAAGCGCCAAGATCCTCATGACCGCCGTCTACGACGGCAACCTGATCACCGTCGACGGCAACTACGACGACGTGAACCGCCTCGCGCAGGAACTGGCCGCCGAACACGAGGACTGGGCGTTCGTCAACGTCAACGTCCGCCCCTACTACGCCGAGGGCTCGAAGACCCTCGGTTACGAGGTGGCCGAGCAGCTGGGCTGGCGACTGCCCGACCAGATCGTGGTGCCCATCGCGTCCGGCTCGCAGCTCACCAAGGTCGACAAGGCGTTCCGCGAGTTCGGTCAGCTCGGCCTGGTCGACGCCACCCCGTACAAGGTGTTCGGCGCGCAGGCCACCGGCTGCTCACCGGTGGCGGCGGCGTTCAAGGCAGGCCACGACGTGATCTCCCCCGTCCGCCCGGACACGATCGCCCGGTCGCTGGCGATCGGCGCCCCCGCCGACGGCCCCTACGTGCTCGACGCCGTCCGCCGGACCGGTGGCGCGATCGAGGACGTCACCGACGAAGAGGTCGTGGAGGGCATCCGCCTGCTCGCCCGCACCGAGGGCATCTTCGCCGAGACCGCCGGCGGCGTCACCGTGGCGACGGCGAAGAAGCTCATCGAGACCGGTCAGCTCGACCCCGACGCCGAGACCGTGCTGCTGATCACCGGCGACGGCCTCAAGACCCTCGACGCCCTCGGCGACCGCATCGGCCCGCGCGCCAACGTCCCGCCGTCCGCCGAGGCCGTGCTGAACGCCCTCAAGGACTGACCGCCCGACCTCCCTTCAGCACCGACCCGGACAGACCGGCTCACCTGACATGACCGCTCGGCTCATGGCGGGTGAGCCGGTCTTCCGGCCGGACCCGACCACCCCACCACGGTGGTCACGACGCGCGGCTGCCGATCACAACGCGATGCGGGACGTGTGCAGCCAGCCGCTCCGCGGGAACGACGACAGCTCCGGCAACACGTAGGGGCCGACTTCCTCGGTCTCGGACCGCCACGCCGTGAGCTGTTGCGGCCACGGCGAAGCCGTCTTGTGCCCGTTGTACCGATTGGCCCGCCAATCCTCGGGTGGGATGGTGAGGTCGTCGTCGAACAAGGTGTCGGCGATCCGCTGATAGGCATCCTCGGGCGACTTCACCTCCGTGGTGCGCACGAGTTTCGTGACCGTCGCCCGCGCCACGATGCCCCGTCCACCGGCCGGGATCTCCTGGCAGATGTAGAAGGCGAACCCGGTCCGCAGTTCCTCGCGCGGCCAGGGGTGGGCGACGTAACCGGGCTGCCACAGTGCCCACCCCAGCTCACGCGGCTCCCAGCCGGTGTGCAGTCGGACCCACGTGTCGTCGTTGCTCATGGTTTGCTCCCTTTCGTTGTGTTCAACGGCTGTTCTTCGTTCAACGGCTCTTCTTCAACGGCTCTTCTTCAGCGGATCGCCCCGGCGGACGACCCGCGGCCCCTCCGGGCCGGGCAGGACGGCGGTGTCGCCGTCCCGATCAGTGCGCAGCACCAGCACGCCCTGACCCCCCAGGGCATCGACCAGCACCTCGCTGGGGTGGCCGTAGCGGTTGCCCGCCCCGACACTGACCAGCGCAACCCGTGGCCGCACCGCCGCGAGGAACGCGGGCGACGAGTACCGCGACCCGTGATGCGGCACCTTCAACACCTCGGCCCGCAGGTCGACGTGCTCACCGAGCAGCCCGGCCTGCCCAGCCAACTCGACGTCACCGGTCAGCAACACCCGCCCAGCGGCGGTCGTCGCCCGCAGTACCACCGACGCGTCATTGACCGCGGTGTTCTCCTCCCCTCGCGGCACTACTCGCGGCCCCAGCACATCCAGCTCCAGCCCCGGCCAGCTCAACCGCTGCCCGACACCCAGCTCGACCACCTGGACCCCGGCGGCGCTCGCTTGCGCACGCACCTCCTTCCACGCCCACTCGGGCTGCCGTGACGGCCCGACGGCCACCGCGCCGACTCCCCGCTCCGCGAGGACCGCCGCCAACCCGCCGATGTGATCGGCGTGCAAGTGACTCAGCACCACCAACGGGATGCGACGCACCCCCAACCGCCGCAGGCAAGCCAGCAACGGCACCGGATCGGGCCCCGTGTCGACCAGCACGGCCCGGTCGCGCTCCGCCGTCGCGAGAACCACGGCGTCGCCCTGCCCGACATCGCACGCCACCACGGCCCAGCCCGGCACCGGCCACCGAGGCACGACCACGCTGAGCGGCGCCAGGACCACGACAACCCCGACCACCGCCGCCACGACCAGCACCCGCACCCGGCGCAGCCGGAACACGCCGTACGCGAGCACCACCGCACCGGCCAGCAACGCCCCGCCCAGCCAGCCCTCGGGCCAGGACACGGCCGCACCCGGCACCGCCGCCGCGTGCCGTCCGACGACGATCAACCAGTCCGCCGCCGGACCGGCCACCTCCGCGACCACCCGAGCGGCACCCAGGTGGACCGGGGCGATGACGGCCGCCAACACCCCGAGCACGGTCGCCGGCGCCACGAGCGGCCCGACGAGCAGGTTCGCCAACACCGCCACCAGGCTCACCTGGCCGGAGATCCCGGCGACCAGCGGAGCCGTGGCGACGTGCGCCGCGGCGGGGACCGCCAACGCCTCCGCCAACCCGACCGGCACGCCCCGGTCGCGCAACCAGGCCGCCCAGCGGGGCGCGACCAGTACCAGCGCCGCCGTGGCCGCGACGGACAACCCGAACCCGGGGTCGACCGCCAACTCCGGGTCGTACAGCACCAGCACGACCACACCGGCAGCGAGCGCCGGCAACGCCGACCGTTCCCGTCCCAGCACCAGGGCGAGCAGGGCTATGGCACCCATCACCGCCGCCCGCAGGACACTCGGCTCCGGGCCGGCCAGGACCACGAACCCGACCAGCGCGGCCATCGCGCCCGCTGCACAAACCCGCGGCCCGAGCCAGAGCAGCCGCAACAACAGCAGCACCGCGCCGCACAGGATCGCCAAGTTCGCGCCGCTGACCGCCAACAGGTGAGCCAATCCCGCGGTGCGGAACTCGTCCACCATCCGCGGCGACAGACCGGACGTGTCGCCGACCACCAGCGCGGGCAGCAAACCGGCCGGCTCGGGGTCGAGGGTGCCGCTCGCCGCCCGCAGCCCCTCCCGCAAGGACTCGGCGGCCCGTTGCCAGACGGGCGCCGGTGTCACCTCGCGCGGAGGCCCTCGGACGCGGAGCAACGCGACGGCGAGTTCGCTCGGTCTGGCGGGAGCCAACGTGCCACGGGCCAGCACCTCCTGCCCTGGCAGCAACTCACGCCACTCCTTCGCCGGTGCCAGCACCGTGATCCGGCCACCGTCCTCAAGCGCAGCCTGGGCTAGGACCAGGTCGACGCCACTCGCCCGCGAGCCGAACCCGCTCGTGCGCACGCCGCGCGGCCGGTCGGACAGTGCCAGGCGCAATGTGGTCGGACCACCGCGCTCGGCTTCGGCGCGGAGCGGGTGGTGGGCCGACTGGTGCAACTGCACGCCGATCCAGCACGCCGCCACCGGCCCGACCACGGCGATCGCCGCCGCGGCAGGCCGCCAACGGCGCAGGAGCACGCCGCCAATCCCAGCCGCGGCCACGCCGACCGCCGCACCTGCCCACCAGGTCCACAGCAGACCGACCAGCGCGGTCGCCCAGACCGCCAGCGCTGCGGGGACGAGGTAGGCGCGGGAGCTCACGGCCCGGTTCGCCGGTCAGGGCTGTGATCGACGCACTTCGAGTGGTGATGGACTCGCCGCACGATCAAGCGAGTCACGGCCGGCAGTGCCTGTGTCATGGTTTTCCTCCTGGTTGCTCCGATAGGCGGTACTGATCTTCAGTGGACGGACGATCGGGTGGAGCGAGCGGCGGTTGGGATGTGCCGCCGTGCCTTGGGGTCGGGCAGGGCGGTGGTAGTCGGGACTCGTGATGGGTCGGGACAAGGTGGCGGGTGCGGTGACTCTGGGCTGGCGGAAAGGTGGCGGGGTGGGACAGACGGGTCAGAGGCGGACGAGGGCGCTCAGTTTGGCCAGCTTGGCGTCTCCTATTCCTTCGATTTCACCTAATTGTTCGATGGCGGTGAACGGGCCGCGTTTCAGGCGGCGTTCCACAATTCGTTGAGCGGTCACCGGCCCTATGCCGGGCAGTTCGTCCAATTGCTCCTTCGTCGCGGTGTTGAGGCTGACGGGTGCCGGGTGGGAAGCCTGGCTCTCGACCGGAATGCCGACGGCTATCTGCTCACCGTCGGTGACGCGCCGGGCGAGGTTCAGGCCGCGGAGGTCGGCGTCGGGGTGGGCACCGCCCGCGGCCAGCACCGCCTCGGCGACGCGCGCACCGCTGGTGACCGTCACCAGGCCGGGCTTGGGCACCTCGCCCACGACGTTGACCACCACGTGCTCGGGCACCTTGGTCACCTCGGCCGCGGCGACCGCGAGAGCGGGTGGCGGCTCGGGCTCGGGACGTTGCCACCACAGGCTGAGCGCGACAGCCAGCGCCACGCCTGCCAGCAACCCCGCGTAGACGGCCGGGCGGCGGATCGACGGTGGCACGGACAGCCGACGGCGCGGCAGGCGGCCCAGGAGACCGCGCAACCGACCGGGCGGATCGGTTCCGCCGGCCGAGGAAGCGAAGACGACCAGTGGGCCGTCCTCGGCTCGGTGCCTGCCCTTGGCCTTGGCGATCAGGGCGTCGAGTCGGGCTGATGTGGGATCCGGGTTGTTGTCGAACATGTGGTCGACATTAGGGAGGGGGCGGGGCGGGGCACAGCGGTGGTTTTGGATCTGTGGACAAAGTCCAGGGCTGTGGATAACTCGGCTACTCGTACCCGCCGGGCAGGACGACGACACCCAGCACGCCGGGGCCGGTGTGCGCGCCGATCACGGCCCCGACCTCGGAGATCAGGCAGCCGGACGAGGCCGGGACCCGTTCGTCCAGCAGCATCGCCAGCTCCGCCGCCCGCTCCGGAGCCGCCAGGTGGTGCACCGCCAGACCGACCGGGCCGGAACCCGCCGCCGAAGCGGCCAGGTCGACCAGGCGGCCGATCGCGCGGCTCGTCGTCCGGACCTTCTCCAGGGGCACGATCCGACCGTCGTCCACGTGCAGCAGCGGCTTGACCGCCAGCGCCGTGCCCACCAGGGCCGCCGTCGTACCGATCCGCCCACCCCGCCGCAGGTGGTCCAGGGTCTCCACGCAGAAGAACATGCGGATTCGCTCGGCCGCGCGGCTCGCGGCCTCCTCGGCGTCGTCGCCCGCCGCACACGCGGCCAGCACCGCGAACCCGAGCCCCATCCCGGTCGCCCGCGAGTCGACCACGCGGATGCGCGTCGGATCGACCTCCTCGGCCGCCAGCCGGGCCGCCTCCCACGTCCCGGACAGCTCGCGGGACAGGTGCACCGACACGATCCGCTCCGCGCCCCGCCCGAGCACCGACCGGTACACCTCCGCCAGCTCGCCGGGCGTCGGTCTGGACGTGGTGACGCGGCGGTGCCCACCCAGCGCCGCCGCCAGCTCCGCCGGACCGAAGTCGACGCCGTCGAGCCTGCTCCGGCCGTCCACCGCGACGTGCAGCGGGACGACCTGGATGCCGTACCGCTCGGCGAACCCCTTCGGCAGGTACGCCGTGGAGTCGGTGACGATCGTGGTGGACACGAGTGCCGAGACTACGGCTCGTCGGCACCCGAACGGCTCACCGCCACGGACCTGATGAGATCCGCCATCGCCGCGCCGACCAGCGCATGCCCCTCCCAGCCCCAGTGCATGCCGTCCGGGTTGCCGCGCCGGGTCCGCACGTGCTCCCCCACCAGCGCGGGCACGTCCAGCAGCGGAACGCCGGCCCCCGAGGCCCACGCACGGACCGCGCGCTCGCCGGCCGAACGCCCTGTGTGCACGTTCGCATAAGCCGGAGAGCGGTGCACCGAGGGCGTCATCCCGACCGCCCGGATACCGGGCTGCAACGCGCGCACGGAACGCACGCACGAGTCCAGGTACCGCACCGTCAGATGCGGCGGCAAGGCCACCGGGAAGCCCCCGAACAGCCGCGACAGGCCAGGCTGGAGTGCGCGGTAGGTACTCCGGGCCCGCCGGCGCAGGCCATCGGGACGCAGGTAGCGCAACCCCTGGCGCAGGAACGTCGGCAACGGCGAGGGCAGCGTGTCCATGTGCCCGACCGCCAGCACGAGAACGTCGGTGCGCGGCAACAACGACCAAACGCGCGGGTCACCGGTCAACGCCCACCAGGCGTCCCGAGCGGTCCACCCGAACCCCGCCGCCAGCTCCGCGTGCCCGTCCAAGGCAGCGGCGGCGACGTTGGGCCACAACCGCGGGTGATCGGCGGGCAGCGGCCCCTGCGGGCCGTGGAACGTCAGCGAGTCACCGAGGACGAGCAGCCTCACCTGGTGGTGCCGGCGTTGTACGACGACAGCCGCCAACGGCCGTCGCCCTGCGGTCGCCGCGTGAACACCGTCCAGTGGCAGTTCCCGATGCCGCCCAGCAACGCCCACCGGTCCACCGGCAGCTCCAGCAACCGCCCGGTCAACGCGCTGATCAGCCCCCCGTGCGCACACAGCAGCACGGTTCCGGAGCACTCCACGTCCACCTGCTCGACCACCGCGAGCGCGCGCTCGGCCACCTCGACCCGCGTCTCGCCTTCAGGCGGGGCGAGGGTCCCGTCCGCGCGCCACGCGTCGAGCAGTCCCGGCCACTCGACCTCGATCTCGTCGCCGGTCAGCCCCTGCCACTTGCCGAGGTTGGTCTCCCGGAGCCGCTCGTCGATCCTCAGCCCGATACCGGTGGCGGAGGTGAACACGGTCGCCGTGTCCCGCGCCCGCCGCAGGTCGGAGGCCACCACCAACTCGGGGGCGAACCCGGCGAGCACCGGCACCGCGAACCGCGCCTGGTTCCAGCCGGTCTCGGTCAGCGCCGAGTCCAGGTGGCCCTGCATGCGCCCGGTCGCGTTGTAGTCGGTCTCACCGTGCCGCCACAGCACGAGCCGGTCCAGGCTCATGCCTCGGCGGCCTCGTCGGCCGTCGGCCCGGCGTCGAACTCGATGCGCGGGCAGTCCTTCCACAGCCGTTCGAGGCCGTAGAAGCTGCGTTCCTCGACGTGCTGGACGTGCACCACGACGTCCACGAAGTCCAGCAGGACCCAGCGGCCTTCGCGCGCGCCCTCACGGCGGACCGGCTTGCGGCCCGCCTCGCGCAGCTTCTCCTCGATGTTGTCCACGATCGCGCCGACCTGCCGCTCGTTCGGAGCGGACGCGATCACGAAGACGTCCGTGATCACCAGTTGGTCGGACACGTCGAGCACGATCACGTCGTGCGCCTTCTTGTCGGCCGCCGCGTTAGCGGCGACCAGCGCCAACCGTCGTGCCTCGTCGGTGGCTGCCACGTTTCTCCTCATCACCTCGGCGGGCGCCGATACGCCCGCACGAGTCAATGAGGGTACCGGCGTCCGGCGTCAGTCCGGCACCGAGTAAAGCCCGGTCTTCGAGATATACTGCACAACGCCATCCGGCACGAGGTACCAAACCGGCAGGCCGGAGGCCGTGCGCGCCCTCACGGCGGTGGACGAGATGGCCATTGCGGGCACCTCGACCAGGGACACCGCGCCGGGCGGCAGGTGGGTGTCGTCCAGGTCGTAACCCGGTCGGGTGACGCCGATGAAATGGGCCAAGCCGAACACGTCGTCGGCACGTCGCCAGGACAAAATCTGTTCCAGCGCGTCCGCGCCGGTGATGAAGAACAGGTCGGCCTCCGGGTGCGTGGCCTTGAGGTCGTTGAGCGTGTCGAACGTGTAGGTCGGCCCGCCCCGGTCGATGTCGACGCGGCTGACGGAGAACCTCGGGTTGGACGCGGTCGCGATGACCGTCATCAGGTAGCGGTCCTCGGCGGCGCTGACCTCGCGGTCGCTCTTCTGCCACGGCTGACCCGTCGGCACGAAGATCACTTCGTCGAGTTCGAACCGCGCCTGGACCTCACTGGCCGCGACGAGGTGGCCGTGGTGCACCGGGTCGAAGGTGCCACCCATGACGCCGATCCGGCGGTTGGACATGGGAGGTGAGCCTAGTTCGGGTGGTGCGCGGGCGACCGAGTCACTCCCCGAACGACCGCCCGCGCACTCAGCTCCCCGTTTGCGGCCCTAGGGGAGGAGGCCGCCTCCGCGGAGCGCGGCCCACCCCGAATCAGAGCCGCGCAACAGTGAGATACGGCCGGCGCGCGGACATGACGCCAGCCCGGCGAGATTCTTCGACCAATCGAGGTGACGCTGGTCACAGGGCCTTACGGGGCCAGCTTCGAGCCGTCGGAGTCACGCACCAGAATGGCCTCCATCGGACACGACTCCGCCGCGTCGACGACCACGTCGTCCGGTTCGACCAACCGGCTCACCGGCGTGGCGGTGCTCCCTTCCAGGCGGAAGTGGTCCGGCGCCATCCCCGCGCACATCCCCGAACCGATGCACGCGGCACTGTCGACCTCGACGCTCCACCTGCCCATCGGGCTACCACCTCACCGGAAGGCTGTGCGGTCCGCGGACCAGTCTGCCCTTCTTGATGGTCACGTCACCCGCCAAACGGAGGTTCGGGAACCGCCTGAGGAGCGTGCTGATGGAAACCTGGAGCTCCATCCGCGCCAGTGGCGCGCCGATGCAGTGGTGCACGCCGTGACCGAAGGCGAAATGCGGGTTCTCGGAGCGGTGGAAGTCCAGTTCGTGGGGGTTCTCGAAGACCGACGGGTCGCGGTTGGCGACCAGCCCGTCCACGAACACCGCCTCGCCCGCCGCGATGGTCACCCCACCGAGTTCGACGTCCTCGGTGGCGAACCGGGGGAACGCGGGCGCGCCGGAGAGCTTGGTGAACCTCAGCAGCTCCTCGATCGCCGCAGGCAGCAGTGACGGGTCCGCGCGCACCTCGGCGAGCCGCTCGGGCCTGGTCAGCAGCTGGTAGACGAAGTTGCCGATCTCGCTGCCGGTCGTCTCGTGGCCCGCGATGAGCAGCGTCACGCCGAACGACACCAGCTCCTCTTCGCTGAGGCGGTCCTCCTCGTCGTGCGCGGTGACCAGCACGGTGAGCATGTCGTCGGCCGGGTTCCTCCGCTTGTCCTCCACGAGGTCGCGGATGTAGGCCCGCAGCGACGCGGCCGCCGCCTCGATCTCCGGGACGGTGAACGCCGTGATCGCGACCGCCGCGTCCGACCACTCGCGGAACTGCGCCCGGTCCAGCCGCGGCACGCCCAGCATCTCGCTGATCAGCGTGATGGCCACCGGCATGGCGAGCGCGTCGACCAGGTCGGCGGGCGGGCCCTGCTCCTCCATCCGGTCCAGCAGGTCGTCCACGATCTCCTGGGCGCGCCCGCGCAACTGCGCCGTGCGGCGGGCCGTGAACGCCTTCGCCAGGATGCGGCGCAGCCTGGTGTGCTCCGGCGGGTCCATGCTCAGGATGGTGCTGACCTGCGGCACCTCCGGCATGGTCCGCGGCGGGTCCCGGTGGGGGTCCATGACCGGCGCGCGGACGAACCTCGGGTCGCCCATGACGACCTTCGCGTCGGCATAACGGGTGGCCAGCCACGCTTCGCCGCCGTACGGCAACCGCACCCGGACCACCGGGTCGTCCCGCTGGAGTGCCAGGTACGTCTCGTTGACGCCGAGATCGTCGGGGTCGGGGAACGGGTAGGGCCGGATCTCCATGGAGGACCCCCAGGCAAGCGAAGGCTTGCCGGCAACCCTATGGAGGGCCGATCCCCACCGTCCACGCGTCAGGGTGATGCCGCTACGGCTCCGAAGCTCACGATGAGGGCCGCACGTGCCCCTCACCCCAGGCGATCCACTTCGACGAGGTCAGCTCGGACAGCCCCATCGGGCCGCGCGCGTGCAGCTTCTGGGTGGAGATGCCGATCTCCGCGCCCATGCCGAACTCCGCGCCGTCGGTGAACGCGGTGGAGGCGTTGACCATGACCGCCGCCGCGTCCACGCGGGCCGTGAACCGGCGTGCGGCGTTGACGTCACCGGTCACGATCGCCTCGGTGTGGCCGGAGCCGTGGGCCGCGATGTGCCGCACGGCCTCGTCCAGCGAGTCGACCACCCTGGCGGCGATGTCCGACGACAGGTACTCGGTGCCCCAGTCCTCCTCGGTGGCCCGCTCGACGCCGTCCTGGCGGGCGAACACGTCGTCACCGTGGATGGTGACCCGGTGCGCCTGGAGCGCGGCGGTGATGCGGGGCACGAATTCGTCCGCCACCGCCGCGTGCACCAGCAGCGACTCGGCCGCGTTGCACACGCTCGTGCGGCGGGTCTTGGAGTTGAGGACGATCCGCTCGGCCACGTCGAGGTCGGCCGCCGCGTCGACGTAGACGTGGCAGTTGCCCACACCGGTCTCGATCGTCGGCACGGTCGCCTGCTCCACCACCGCGTTGATCAGACCGGCCCCGCCACGCGGGATCACCAGGTCGACCAGGCCGCGCGCCGTGATGAGGTGGCGGACGGAGGCGCGGTCGTGGCACGGCAGCAGCTGGACGCCGTCGGCGGGGAGACCGGCGGCTTCGAGCGCGTCCCGCAGGATCGCGACCAGCGCGGCGTTCGAGTGCTCGGCGGAGGACGAGCCGCGCAGCAGGACGGCGTTGCCGGACTTCAGCGCGAGGCCGGCGGCGTCGACCGTGACGTTGGGACGCGCCTCGTAGACCATGCCGACGACGCCCATCGGGACGCGCACCTGCCGCAGCTCCAAGCCGTTCGGCAGGATCGAGCCGCGCAGCACCTCGCCCACCGGGTCGGCCAGCCCGGCCACGGTCTCCAGGCCCTTCGCGACGCCGTCGACGCGCTTCTCGTCGAGCGCGAGGCGGTCCAGCAGCCCCTGGGACAGGCCGGCCGCGCGACCGGCTTCCAGGTCCTTGGCGTTGGCGTCGAGGACTTCCCGGACACGGGCGCGCAGGCCGGCGGCCATCTCGTGCAGCGCGGCGTCCTTGCGCTCGCGGGTGGCCAGGACGAGCTCATCGGCGGCGACGCGGGCGCGCCGGGCGGCGGCGTGCACCTGTTCGCGCAGGTCGTCAGTCACGCGAATCAGACTACGGTCACCCGTTGGTGGTTGTCGTCGAGGTTCCCAGCCGCCGGGAAGCCGACCGGCGGAGCACGGCGATTCGAATCTGTCGTACCCCTCTGCCATCGTGGTCGCGTGGACGAAATGGCATTGCGCGAACTGGCCGAGGAACGACTCAGGGCTCTGGCGGGCCCCGAGGCCGTGCTGCGCGATGACCAGTGGGCGGCCATCCACGCCCTGGTCGCCGAGCGGCGGCGGGCGCTGGTGGTGCAGCGGACGGGGTGGGGCAAGTCCGCGGTGTACTTCATCGCCACGGCGTTGCTGCGGGCCTTGGGCGAGGGGCCCACGGTGATCGTGTCCCCGCTGCTGGCGTTGATGCGCAACCAGGTCACCGCGGCGGCGCGGGCCGGGGTGCACGCGGCCACCATCAATTCCGCGAACACCGACGAATGGCAGGACGTCCAGGACCGGGTGGCGGCCGGTGAGGTCGACGTGCTGCTGGTTTCACCGGAAAGGCTGAACAATCCCGATTTCCGTGACTCCGTCCTACCCGCTCTGACATCATCGGCAGGGCTGCTGGTGGTCGACGAGGCGCATTGCATCTCGGATTGGGGCCACGATTTCCGGCCCGATTACCGGCGGCTGCGGACGTTGCTGACGGAGCTGCCGGCTGGGGTGCCGGTGCTGGCGACGACCGCGACGGCCAACGACCGGGTGGTGCGGGACGTGGCCGACCAGCTCGGGTTGGGAGCCGGCTCGGACACACTGGTGCTGCGTGGTCCGTTGGACCGGGAGAGCCTGCGGCTGGCAGTGGTCCGGCTGCCCAGCGCGGAGGCCCGGTTGGGGTGGCTGGCCGAGCAGTTGGAGCGGCTGCCCGGCTCGGGGATCATCTACACGCTGACGGTGGCTTCCGCCGACGACGTGGCGGCGTTCCTGCGGGAGCGCGGGTTCGCGGTGGCGGCGTACTCGGGGCGCACCGATCCGGGTGAGCGGCAGCGTGCCGAGGAGGACCTCCTGGCCAACCGCGTCAAGGCGTTGGTGGCGACGTCGGCGCTGGGCATGGGGTTCGACAAGCCGGACCTGGGGTTCGTGGTGCACCTGGGCGCACCGCCGTCCCCCATCGCGTACTACCAGCAGATCGGGCGTGCGGGCCGCGGGGTGGAGCGGGCCGAGGTGCTGCTGCTGCCGGGGCCTGAGGACCGGGACATCTGGGCGTACTTCGCGTCGCTGGCGTTCCCGCCGGAGCGGGTCGTGCGGCAGGTGCTGGACGCGTTGGCCGAGGCGGGGCGCACGTTGTCCACGGCGGCCTTGGAGCCGTTGGTGGAGTTGTCGCGCACCCGGCTGGAGGTCGTGCTGAAGGTGCTCGACGTGGACGGCGCGGTGCGGCGGGTGCGCGGCGGGTGGGAGTCGACCGGGCGGCCGTGGTCCTACGACGCCGAGCGGTACGCGCGGATCGAGGAGGCGCGGAAGGTCGAGCAGCAGGCGGTGCTCGACTACCTCGCCACCACCGGCTGTCGCATGGAGTTCCTGTTGCGGCAGCTGGACGATCCGCACGCGGCACCGTGCGGCCGGTGTGACAACTGCACCGGGCGGCGGTGGTCGGCGGAGGTGTCCTCGGATGCCGCGTCGGCGGCGCGGGAGCGGCTGCTGCGCCCCGGTGTGGAGGTCGAGCCGCGCAAGCAGTGGCCGACCGGCATGGCGGCGGTCGGGGTGGGACTGTCCGGACGCATCCCCGCGACCGAGGCGGCCGAGACGGGGCGGGCGTTGGGGCGGCTGACCGACATCGGGTGGGGTAACCGGCTGCGGTCGCTGTTCGCGGGCGAGGACCAGGAGGTGCCGGATGACGTTTTCGCCGCGTGCGTGAAGGTGTTGTCCGCATGGGGTTGGTCGGAGCGGCCGGTGGGTGTCGTGACGGTCGGCTCGCGCGGTCGCCCGGAGTTGGTGGGCAGTTTCGGGCGGCGCATCTCGACCGTCGGCCGGTTGCCGCTGCTGGGCCAGGTGTGGCTGGGCGAGTCTCCGCGACGGGCGAACAGCGCGCAGCGGTTGGCCGGGCTGGTGCGATCCACGGATGCGCCCGATCTGTCCACTGTCGACGGACCGGTGTTGTTGGTGGACGACCAGATCGACACCGGCTGGACGATGACCGTCGCGGCGCGGCTGCTGCGGCGGGCGGGAGCGCCGGCCGTGCTGCCGTTCGCGTTGGCGGTGACGGCGTGACGCTGCGGACGGACCGGTTGGCGCTGCGCCGGTTCCGGCCGGACGACGCTGCGGCGTTCGCCGCGTACCGGTCGGACCCGGAGGTGGCGCGCTACCAATCGTGGGAACCACCGTTCCCGCCGGCGGTGGCCGAGGAGTTCATGCGGGAGATGGCGGGCTTGGACCCGGTCGAGCCGGGTTGGTTCCAGTACGCCATCGACGTGGGCGGGATGCTGATCGGTGATGTCGGCGTGAACCTGCACGAGAACCGGCGGCAGGCGGAGATCGGCTACACCATCACCACGGCCCACCAGGGCAAGGGGTACGCGACCGAAGCGGTCGGGCGCGTGCTGGAGCACCTGTTCGTGGACCGCGGGCTGCACAAGGTGTCCGCCGAGTGCGACGCACGCAATGAACGATCGGCGAAGCTGTTGGCACGGCTGGGTTTCCGGCATGAAGGGACCCTGGTCGAGCACACCTGGGCCAAGGGCGAGTGGACCGATGACCTGCTGTTCGGCCTGCTCGACCGGGAGTGGAGGACCATCGAACGGAATCGGTGAAGGATCTACCCACTGCGAATGCTTTGTGGTTGTGTCCCACTATGGCAGCCATCGAGGTGAGCACCCGACCAGCGGTCCGCACGATCGTCGTGCCGGGGATCGGGCGCGATCCGGTGGCGCGCGACGCCGGGCGGGCAGCCGGGAGTCGTGAGGCCGGCCCGGTCGGCCGACCGCGCTCCTCCTCCGCACGCCGGAAGGGGGCCCGGTGGTGACGGAGACGACGGTGGGCTCGGCGCGGCACCGGCTGCCGGTCCGGAAGCTGGTCGCGGCGAGCATCGGCAACGCGATCGAGTGGTACGACTGGACCATCTACGCGACCTTCAGCATCTACTTCGCGACCCAGATCTTCCCGAAGGACAACGAGCAACTGGCGTTGATCAACACCCTGGCGACGTACGCCTTGGCGTTCTTCTTCCGGCCGCTCGGCGGCTACCTGCTCGGGCGGTTCGCCGACGTGCGCGGGCGGCGCACGGCGATGATCTTCACCATCGTGCTGATGGCGGGCGGGTCGGTGGCGATCGCGGTGCTGCCGACCTACGCCCAGGTCGGGTGGCTGGCACCGGCCCTGCTGGTGGTGGCGCGGATCGCCCAGGGGCTTTCGCTGGGCGGTGAGGTGTCGAACGCGTCGGCGTACCTCGCCGAGATCGCTCCGCCGGAGCGACGCGGGCGGTATTCGGCGTTCTTCTACATCTCGACCGGTGTCGCGTTGTTGGTGGCTTCGTTGCTCGGGTTCACGCTGGCCCGGACGATGGACCACGCGGACCTCGCGTCCTACGGGTGGCGGATCCCGTTCCTGGTCGGTGGTGTGCTGGGCCTGGTCGGCTTGTGGTTGCGGCGGGATCTGGAGGAGACCGAGCAGTTCTCCCACAACCGCGGCAAGGCCGTGCAGCTGCGGCGGCCGTTGGTGGCGACGTTGCGGCACCATCCCAAGGCAGTGGGGCGGTTGGTGGGCTTCAGCATGCTGTCCACGTTGTGCTACTACACGTTCTTCAGCGCGCTGACGCCGTTCGCGGTGACCACGCGCAAGGCGGACCCGGTGGACGTGTTCCTGGCCTTGTCCATCGCCACGGTCCTGTTCATCGCCCTCCAGTACCCGATGGGTGCGCTGTCGGACCGGATCGGGCGCAAGCCGCAGCTGCTGGTGTGGTCGGCGGCGACGGCGGCGCTGGTCGTGCCGTTGTCGGCGTTGATCGGGCCCGGCCTCGGCGGGTTGGTCGTGGTGTTCTGCGTGGGGCTCGGGCTCTACACGGCGATGACGTCGATCGCGCCCGCCGTGATGAGCGAGCTGTTCCCGACCGAGCTGCGGGGGTTGGGGATCGGCGCCTGGTACAACCTGACGGTCGCGTTGTTCGGCGGCACGGCTCCGCTGGTCATCAAGATCCTGCCGGGCACGACGTTCTTCTGGTACGTGGCGGTGGCCGCGGCGATCGCGTTCGCGGTCATCCTCACGTTGCCCGAAACGAGGAACAGCGAGTTGCGCTGAGGCGTGCCCCTCAGGTCCGGCACGTCGTGGCGGGTTCCCGGCACCCGGTCGCCGGCACCGGGCGCCTCCACGGGCACGGTCCTCGCCCGCGTTCCGATCAGCGCGCCAAGGTCGGCCGGAACGGGCCGCTGTTCGTGTTTTCCGCGAGCGCCGTCAGAGGGTTCGCTACTGCGTCGGCAGCGGGACGAGGTCGTCGGCGTGGACGACCTCGCGGCGTTGTTCGGCGGGCAGGTCGTGGCTCGACCGGCCGATCAGCGCGGGCAGCTCACCCGCGTCGAAGCCGACCACGCCGCGCGCGACCACCCGGCCGGACAGGTCGACCAGCTCGACCACGTCGCCCGCCTCGAACACGCCCTCGACCGAGGTGATGCCGGCCGCGAGCAGTGACCGGCGGCGGCCGACGACCGCCGCCACCGCGCCGTCGTCCAGGGTGAGCCGGCCGGTCGCGTCGGCGGCGTGGCCGAGCCAGAAGCGGCGCGCCGACAGCCGTGGTCCGGTGGTCGCGAACGCCGTGCCGACGTCCGCCGCGCCGAGGGCTCGCACGGCGTCCGCCGCACCCGCGAGCAGCACCGGAACACCCGCCGACGCCGCCAGGCGCGCAGCGGCGAGCTTGGAGGCCATTCCGCCGGTGCCGAGACCGGACGCGCCGACCGAGCCCGCCCGCACACCGTCTACGTCGGCCGCGCCGGTCACCTCGGTAACGCGTTGTGCGCCGGGGAGCCGGGGATCGCCGTCGTACAGGGCGTCGACGTCGGACAGCAGGACCAGGGCGTCCGCCCCGACCAGGTGCGCCACCAGCGCGGCCAGCCGGTCGTTGTCGCCGAACCGGATCTCCTCGGTGGCGACGGTGTCGTTCTCGTTCACCACCGGCACCGCGCCCAGGGCCAGCAGGCGGGAGAAGGTGCGCTGCGCGTTGCGGTAGTGCGAGCGGCGCACCACGTCGTCCGCGGTGAGCAGGACCTGGCCGACGGTCAGCGAGTACCGGCCGAACGAGTTCGCGTAGGCGTGCGCCAGCGTGAGCTGCCCGACGCTCGCCGCCGCCTGCTGGGTCGCCAGGTCACGGGGCCGCCGGGGCACGCCGAGGGGCGCCAGGCCGGCCGCGATCGCACCGGACGACACGAGCACCACCTGGCTGCCCGCCGCGCAGCGGGCGGCGACGGCGTCCACCAGGGCGTCCAGCCGGGAGCGGTCCAGGCCGCCCTCGGCCGTGGTCAGCGACGACGACCCGACCTTCACCACGACCCGGCCCGCCGCCGACACAGCCTGCCGGGCCAGGGACAACTCCGACCCGATCACTCGTCCTCTTCGAAGTCCTCATAGTCGCCGGGCAGCCGCCGCGCCTTCTTCGCCGCCAACCGCTCGGACGCGCCGACGCGGTGGTTGGCCTCCAGCCGGGCGTCCGTGCCGCGACCGGTCATCGTCATCGCGATACCGGCCGGCGTGGACGGTTCCCAGTCGAACACCAGGTCGCCGATGGTGACCTGGCAGCCGGGCACCGCGCCCTTCTTGACCAGCACGTCCTCGACGCCCAACCGGGCCAGCCGGTCCGCGAGGTAGCCGACGGCCTCGTCGTTGCTGAAGTCGGTCTGGCGGATCCACCGCTCGGGGCGTTCGCCGCGCACGATGAACCCGCCCGGTTCCTGCGGGTCCTCGACCACGGTGAAGCCCGCGTCGTCCACGGCGGTCGGCCGCAGCACGATCCGGGTCGCCTCCTGCTTGGGGCGCGACGCCCGGTACTCCTCGACCACGCGGGCCAGCGCGAAGGTCAGTTCGCGCAAGCCCTCCCGGCTGGCCGTGGACACCTCGAACACCGGCAGCCCGCGGGCCTCGATGTCGGGGCGCACGATCTCCGCCAAGTCCCGCGCCTCCGGGATGTCGATCTTGTTCAGCACCACCACGCGCGGGCGCTCGGCCAGGTCGTCGGCCAGCGACGGGGTGTACTTCGCGAGTTCGGCTTCCAGCGCGTCGATGTCGGACAGCGGGTCGCGGCCGGCTTCGTAGGTGGCGCAGTCGACCACGTGCACGAGCACCGCGCAGCGCTCGATGTGGCGCAGGAAGTCCAGGCCGAGGCCCTTGCCCTCGGACGCGCCGGGGATCAGGCCGGGCACGTCGGCCATCGTGAAGATGGTGTCGCCGCCGGTGATCACGCCCAGGTTGGGCACCAGCGTGGTGAACGGGTAGTCGGCGATCTTCGGCTTGGCCGCGGACAGCACCGAGATCAGCGACGACTTGCCCGCCGACGGGAAGCCGAGCAGGCCGACGTCGGCGACGGACTTCAGCTCCAGGACGAGGTCGTGCTCCTCGCCGGGTTCACCCAGCAGGGCGAAGCCGGGGGCTTTCCGCGCCTTGGAGGCGAGGGACGCGTTGCCCAGCCCGCCGCGACCGCCCTGGGCGGCGATGAGCCGCGTGCCCTCGCCGGTGAGGTCCGCCAGGACTTCACCCTCGGGCGTGAGGACCACGGTGCCGTCGGGCACGCGCAGCTCCAGGTCCGCGCCGTTCGCGCCGTCGCGGTTGCCGCCCTGGCCGCCCTTGCCGTTGCCGGCGGACGCGTTCGGGCGGAAGTGGAAGTCCAGCAGGGTGTGCACCTGCGAGTCGACGACCAGGACGACGTCGCCGCCCTTGCCGCCGTTGCCCCCGTCGGGGCCGCCCAACGGCTTGAACTTCTCGCGGTGCACGGAGGCGACCCCGTTACCGCCATCGCCGGCGGCAACGTGGATCACCACCCGGTCGACAAAACGGGACACGGGAATCACTTCCAAGCGCTAGGTGCGGACTGACTCTCTAAACACTACTGAGCGCCGTGGTCCGCGCATTCCCGCGGACACACGGCGCTCAGAAGGGACGTACTCAGGCGGCGGACTCGACCGGGACGATGTTCACGGTCTTGCGGCCGCGCTTGACGCCGAACTCGACCGCACCGGGGGTGAGGGCGAACAGGGTGTCGTCCTTGCCGCGACCGACGTTCACGCCGGGGTGGAACTTGGTGCCGCGCTGGCGGATCAGGATCTCGCCGGCCTTGACGACCTGACCGCCGAACCGCTTGACCCCGAGGTACTGGGGGTTCGAGTCACGGCCGTTGCGGGAGCTGGATGCACCCTTCTTGTGTGCCATGGCTAGTCAGATCCTCACTTACCGGTGATGCCGGTGACCTCGACGCGGGTCAGCTTCTGGCGGTGACCCTGGCGCTTGTGGTAGCCGGTCTTGTTCTTGAACTTGTGGATGCGGATCTTGGGACCCTTGGTCTGCTCGACGACCTTGCCGGTCACCGAGATCTTCGCCAGGGCGTCGGCGGCGGAGGTGACGTCAGAGCCGTCCACCACGAGGAGCGGCGCCGCGAACGTGATCTCGGTGTCCGGCTCGCCCTCGAGCTTCTCGACCTCGATGACGTCGCCGACAGCCACCTTGTACTGCTTGCCGCCGGTCTTGACGATCGCGTACATCGGGACGGAAGTCTCCTGCTACTCGACGGGACGGGGCCACGCGCGCCGCAGTGCCACGGATATTCGCGGAAACTGGGCTTCGCACGACAGGACCCACCGGACGGCGGGCCGTGTATCAGGTTACGTGGCGGTGGACTGCGGGGTCAAACCGGGGTGGGTCCGACCCGTTCGCGCAGCTCACCGCCGGTGTGGCCCCGGTTCCCCGAGGCCACACCCGGTGGCGGTTCAGCTCTCCTTGACCGCGCCCAGCGGCGGGCCGGCGGGCCGTGAGGCGGCTCGGCGCGGACGGCGGCGGGTGGCCGCCACGGGCTCGCCGTGGCCGTTCAGCGACTGGTCGGCCGCGTTGGCCTCCGCCGTGCCGACCTGGGTGGGCGGCGCGATGTGCGGCTCGGCCGCCGGTTCGCCCGCGTCGGGCCGGACGGACGGCTCGGGTGCGGTGGGCGGGACCTCGGCCGCTGCCACCTCCTGCCGAGCGGGCGCGACGGGCTGGACGGGCCCGGACTGGACCGAGCCGGGCTGGGTCGCACCGGACTGGGTCACACCGGACTCGACCGCGGCGGACTCGCCTGCGGCGGGCTGGGCCGCACCGGGCTCGGCGACGACACCAGGCTCGGCGGCCGACGTGGCCGGCGAGTCCGTCCGGGCCGCGACCGGCTCGGGCCGTTCGACCGCGGTGGGCTCGGCGCCGGGCCGGACCGCCTCGGACCCGGTGGCCGCGGACCCGGTGGCCGTGGGCTCGACAGCGGCGGGCTCGACAGCCGCAGCTTCGGTGGCCACCGGCTCGGTCACGGCCTGCTCGGTCACAGCCTGCTTAGTCTGCTTGGTCACAGCGGGCTCGGTCACAGCGGGCTCGGCGGCCGGGCGCTCGCCCTCGCTCCGCGCGGCCCGACCGGGCTCGTCCGTCCCCCGCCCGGCCTGGGCTTCCGCGTCCGCCTGAGTCGTGCCGGCGTCCACGGGCTGCCCGCCCGCGCTCTCGTGGCGGACCACCGCACCGGCCTCCCGGCGGGCGCGGCGGCGCTGGCGGCGTTCGCGCTTGGGCTCGACGGCCGCCTCCTCCACGACAGCCGCGATCGGCTCCTCCGACGCGGGCTGCTCGGCGACCGCCTCGGGCTCCTCCGTCGGCTCGACCACGACCTCGGCCACCGGCTCGGGCGCCTCCACGGCCTTGCCGCGCCGGGACTTGCGACCGCCCTGCTGCTGTTGCTGCTGGCCTTGGCCGTTGGCCGGGCCGTGCGAGTGGACCGGCTCGGTCGACACGACCAGGCCACGCCCGCGGCAGTGCTCGCACGTGGTCGAGAACGCCTCCAGCAGGCCCGTACCGACCCGCTTGCGGGTCATCTGGACCAGGCCGAGCGACGTCACCTCAGCCACCTGGTGGCGCGTCCGGTCACGGCCGAGGCACTCGGTCAGCCGGCGCAGCACCAGGTCGCGGTTCGACTCCAGGACCATGTCGATGAAGTCGATCACGATGATGCCGCCGACGTCCCGCAGCCGGAGCTGGCGGACGATCTCCTCCGCCGCCTCCAGGTTGTTGCGGGTCACCGTCTCCTCGAGGTTGCCACCCGATCCGGTGAACTTGCCGGTGTTCACGTCGATGACCGTCATCGCTTCGGTCCGGTCGATCACCAGGTAGCCGCCGGACGGCAGCCAGACCTTGCGGTCCAGCGCCTTGAGCAGCTGCTCGTCGATGCGGTGCTCGACGAACACGTCGTTGTTGCCGACGTGCCTGCGCAGCCGGTCCTGGAGGTCGGGCGCCACGTGGCGCACGTAGGCGTCGATCGTGTCCCACGCGTCCGCACCCTGGACGATGAGCGCCGAGAAGTCCTCGGTGAACAGGTCGCGCACGACCTTCACCAGCAGGTCCGGCTCTTCGTACAGCAGCTGCGGCGCCTGCGCCTTGGGCACGTCGGCCTTCTCCTTGATGACCTGCCACTGCGCCTGGAGGCGCGTCACGTCGCGGGCCAGCTCCTCCTCGGCGATGCCCTCCGAGGCGGTGCGGATGATCACGCCGGCGTCCTCGGGGACGACGCGCTTGAGGATGTCCTTGAGCCGCTTGCGCTCGTTGTCGGGCAGCTTGCGGCTGATGCCCGTCGCGCCGCCGCCCGGCACGTACACCAGGAACCGGCCGGGCAGGCTGATCTGCGTGGTCAGGCGGGCACCCTTGTGGCCGACCGGGTCCTTGGTGACCTGCACCAGGACGCTGTCGCCGGTGGAGAGCGCCTGCTCGATCTTGCGCGCCTTGCCCTCCAGGCCGGCCGCGTCCCAGTCGACCTCGCCCGCGTACAGCACCGCGTTCCGGCCGCGGCCGATGTCGATGAACGCCGCCTCCATCGAGGGCAGGACGTTCTGCACGCGGCCCAGGTAGACGTTGCCGACCAGCGAACCGGTGCCGGCCGAGGTCACGAAGTGCTCCACGAGCACGCCGTCCTCCAGGACACCGATCTGGGTGCGGTCGCCGCGCTCGCGGACCACCATCGTGCGCTCGACGGCCTCGCGGCGCGCCAGGAACTCGGACTCGGACAGCACCGGGGCACGCCGGCGACCGGCCTCGCGGCCGTCCCGGCGGCGCTGGCGCTTGGCCTCCAGCCGGGTCGAGCCGCGCACGCTGCGCACCTCGTTCTGGGCGGCTTCGGAGTCGGCCTTGTCGTCCCGCGCGTCGCGGACCTCGCGGACGTGCACGACGGTGTTCGGCGGGTCGTCCTCGCTGGGCGCGGCCTCGTCGTCCGCGCCGACCTTGCGGCGCCGACGACGGCGGCGGCGACGGCTGGTGCCGCCGTCCGACTCCTCGTCCGACGGGCCCTCCTCCTCGGCGGCGGGCTCCTCGGCCTCCGCCTCGGCGGGCTCCTCGGCGGACTCGTCGTCGCCGTGACCGTCCTCACCCACGCCCTTGCCCCGACCGCGACCACGCCGGCCACGACGACGGCGGCGGCGGCCTTCGCCCTCGTCACCGGCGTCGTCGGCGGACGCGTCCTCGGCGTGCTCCTCCTCGGGCTCCTCCTCCACCACGACGGGCGCCGGGGCGGCGACCGGGGTGGGCGGCAGGAACACCGCGGACGGCGGCGCGAACAGCGGCGCGAGCGCGGCGGCCTCGCGGACCGGCACGGCCGGTTCCTCGGTGGCTTCGTCGACCTCGCCGGTGACGATGTCGTCCCAGTTCAGCAGGCTCTCGGCGACTTTGAGCGCCAGATCGCGGCTCACGCTGGACTGGGCGCCCTTGACGGTCTCGCCCAGGTCGGCGAGCGCCGCCACGACGTCCTTGCTGCTGGTGCCCAGCAGCTTCGCCAGCGCGTGCACGCGCAGCTTGGCCGGCAGATCCGCCAGCGCGGGGTGCGCGGATGTGGCGTTACCCCCGCCGGCGCCGGCGGGCTTGTTCGTGTTCGACATGCAGCTCCTCCGCCCCCGGGCGCGTCTGGGGAGACGCGGCCGCGCAGGGGCCTCTCTTGTCCACTCACCGCCGCGGCTGGCGGCGGGAATCCTGTGTTTCACGCTGTGCGCACGGCACAGCAGGGCCTTTCTCCCGCGACGACGCCGTCAGCGCCGCTCCGGCGGCAGCCGGATCAGACCTCCGCCGCCCGGTCAGGGGCGAGCGGGTCGACCAAGTGGCCTTGGTCGTCGAGCCGCCCCTGCGCCATCCGGGTCGCCTTCGCGGGCACCGGCGGAACCAGGTCGGCGACGACTCGGAGCGCGCTCAGCACGTCGTCGGGTCGAACGGTAGGCGTTGTCTGCCGTACGACCGTCACGAGTATCCCACACGGTTGTGACAAATCCCGTGCATCGTGTCCCGCGTCGCTCGAATGCACCCCGACCTGGGGTGACCCAGGCGCCTCCGGCTCGGCGGACCGCACGGTGGCGGACACCACGGCGGGCCGGACGTCGATCACCTTCTTGCCGTCCTTCGTGAGCCGTTCCACCTCGACGGAGTCCGCCGCGAGGAACGCCGTCACGGCGTCGTTCAACTGTTCGGGTGAGATGCCGGGCAGTTCCACCTGCCAGGCGCTCGCCTCGATGCGCTCGGGCAGCGTGCCGCCCGCGGCCTGCACCACCTCGACCACGTCCAGGCCCGGCGGCAGCACGGCGTCCAACGCGGTCCGCAGCGCGTCCGGGTCGACCGGCTCCACGACCTGGACCTCGACGTACTCGGCCTCGCTGGCCACGCCGGTCGGCGCGGCGCCGACCCAGGAGACCTTCGGGTGCGGGCTGAAACCCTGCGAGTAGGCCATCGGCACGCCCGCCCGCCGGAGGGCGCGTTCGAAGGTGCGCGCGATGTCGCGGTGCGACGTGAACCGCAACCGACCGCGCTTGGCGTAGCGCAGCCGGAGCTTCTGGACCGGTGCGGCCGACGGGTTGGGCTGCTGCTGGCGGCTCAGTGCTACTCCCCTTGGGTACGGGTGGTGATCCGTCGGGGTGAGCACCCCAACGGTCCACGCTTCTACTCCAGCGGGACGGTACCTTGGTGGCCTTCGACACCGTTGAGCTTGTCTGGTTCGCCGCGCCTGGCTACCGTCCGGCGACAGAGATCCCGTTGACGGCCGCCGCCGTGGTCGATCGGTGGCCCAGCACTGGAGGTCCCCCGTGCCTCTGCTCCGCCGCGTCGGAGCGGTCGCGGTCGGCGCGGCGCTGCTCGCGACCGGCAGCACCGCGACGCCCGCGCACGCCACCGTGCCGGAACACGAGCCGTCCGCCGTCTCCGGCTGCGTCCAACCGGGTCCCACGCTGCGGTACCTGGTGGTGCTCGCGCCCGGCACCGCCGAGCCGCTGGCCGACGCGGCGATCACGCGGGCGTGCGGCCTGATCACCGGTTACTACCCGCAGATCGGCGTGGCCGTGGCGGTGTCGGCCGACCCCGGCTTCGGCCGCAAGATCGGTTTCGGCCGGGCCTACAGCGCGCAGGCCGAGGGCCTGTCCAAGCACACCGGGGCGCCCGCCCGGAAGAAGGACGACGAGACGTCGGCGTCCAGGTCGTTCCCGACCGGTGCGGCCGACCTCACCGCCCAGCAGTGGGACATGGACATGATCCGGGCCGCCGAGGCCCACGCGATCAGCCGGGGCAGCCGCGACGTGGTCGTGGGCGTCCTGGACTCGGGCATCGACCCGACCCACCCGGACCTGGTGGGCGCACTGGACCCGGCGCTGTCGGCGGGCTGCACGACCGGTGTGGCGAATCCCGCACCCGCCGCCTGGTCGCCCACGACGTCCGCGCACGGGACGCACGTGGCGGGCACCATCGCGGCGGCGGACGACGGGCTGGGCACCACGGGCGTGGCGCCGGGCGTGCGGATCGCGTCGGTGAAGGTCGTGGACGACGACGGGTTCATCTACCCCGAGTACGCGGTGTGCGGGTTCATGTGGGCTGCCGCACAGGGGATGACCATCACCAACAACAGCTACTTCATCGACCCCTGGGTGTTCACCTGCCAGAACCAGGCCGGCCAGGCGGTCGTGTACGAGGCCGTGCGGCGGGCCGTCGACTACGCGAACGGGCGCGGCGTGCTGACCGTGGCGGCGACGGGCAACGGGGCCGTCGACCTGTCCAAGTCCGGGCGGGACACCCAGAGCCCCACCAACGCGGCTCCGGAGGACCTCAAGCCGCGGCCGGTGGACAACACGTGCCTGGTGCTGCCCGCGCAGTTGCGGAACGTGGTGGCCGTGTCGTCGGTCGGGACGGCCAAGGTGAAGGCCGGGTACAGCTCTTACGGGCTGGGCGCGGTCGATGTGACGGCTCCCGGCGGCGATCGCAAGCAGTCGCCGGAGGAGGGGCCCGCTTGCGTGCTGTCCACCGTGCCTTCGGGTTATGACTACTCGTGCGGGACTTCCATGGCGGTGCCGCATGTTTCCGGGGTGGCGGCGTTGCTAGCTTCGACGCACCCGAGCGCGACGGTGGGTGAGTTGAGCCGGATGCTGAACTCGCAGGCGGAGACGCTCCCGTGCCCGGCCGATTACGACCTCAGTGGGACCGGGGTGCAGGACGCTTACTGCACCGGGTATTCGGAGTACAACGGCTTCTACGGGCACGGGTTGGTGAACGCGGAGGCCGCAGTGCAGGGGCCTGGCACGGTGAAGGACGATGGGAAGGCCGAGGGCGGCGCTGCGATCGGGGGCGGGGCCGAGGTCGGGGGCAAGGCGGATGCCGGCGGGAAACCCGACGCGGGTGGCAAGCCGGACACTGAAGGCAAATCGGACACTAACGGCAAAATGGGCGTTGGCGGCAAGGTGGGCGTCGCAGGGAACGCGGCCAACTAGGTGACCCACGTCCGAGTGACCAGACCAGTCTGAAGCCACCCTCCGGATTCGGCACCCTCACGCCACACGACCCGGTCGTCCTTTCCACCCGGTCTGCCACGCGTCCAGGCGTCGGCTCATCGTGGTGACGACCACAGCGGCCTCTGACGCTCGCCTCCTTGGTCGCCGGCAGGTGGCCTCTGAAATACGCCTTTCAACCGCTGGCCGAGGCACCTTTCAGCCCGCCACCGGGAGGCGCGGTGCTGGGAAGGCACGGGTTGGAAGGCCCGGTGCCGGCTCGGTGACCTGCAAGCCCGCGGCCGCTGTCCGGCACCTACGCAGCCGGGGTGCGGGCGGGGCTGCGGGGCTGCGGGGCTGCGGGGCTGCGGGGGCAGTGTCGCTGGGGCGGGGGTTCCGAGGCGGTGTTCTTCGCAGTCGGCGATCAGGGCCGCTCGCGACTCCGACCGAGCGCAGTCAGGGCCACCGGACCGGCCCGCTGCACCGACGCTTCCCCTCGTGTTCACCGGTGCTGCCGCTCATGCCCGTGTTCGACCTCGCGTTCGGCAGGCAGGCGCACCAGTGCCCGCATCCACGCCGCACGGGCTCTGCCGCATCGTCCAGTGCGGACTACGGCTACGTGGTCGGAGCTGGGTTCATGGGTGGTTGGGGCCGGGGACTTGAGGGCAATGAGGCGGGGATTCGAAGGATTGTGAGGGAACGGGTGTGGGTGGTCGCGCGGCTTCCTTGTATTACCGAGTGGGGGCGGCGCGTGTTTCGTACATGTCCGCCCCCTGGTTCACCCGGTCGTGTTTGGGGTTAGTGCTGGGTTGCGGGTTGGCGAGCCCTTGCCCACCGGGGCGATCGGCAGCAGGGTTCGGCCGGTCGGGCCTACTTCGATGTCGGTGCCCATCGCCGGGCACACACCGCAGTCGAAGCACGGCGTCCAGCGGCAGTCGTCCTGCTCCCGCTCGTCCAGCGCGTCCTGCCAGTCGGCCCACAGCCATTCCTTGTCCAAACCCGAGTCCAAGTGGTCCCAGGGCAGGACTTCCAACTCCTCCCGCTCACGGGTCGTGAACCAGTCCAGGCTCACGCCCAGCGGCGACAGCTCGGCCTCCGCCGCGGTCACCCACCGCTCGTACGAGAAGTGCTCCGACCACCCGTCGAACCGACCGCCCTCGCGCCACACCCGCTCGATCACGCGCCCGACCCGCCGGTCGCCGCGCGACAGCAATCCCTCGATCAGCGACGGCTGGCCGTCGTGGTAGCGCATCCCGATGTTGCGCCCGAGCGAGCGGTCCGAGTTGACGGCCTCGCGCAGCTTCCTCAGTCGACTGTCCACCGTGGCCGGATCGCACTGCGCCGCCCACTGGAACGGCGTGTGCGGCTTGGGCACGAACCCGCCGATGGAGATCGTGCAGCGGATGTCCTTGCGACCGCTGACCTCCCGCCCCGCCCGGATGACGTTCTTGGCCATCTCCGCGATCTGCAGGACGTCCTCGTCGGTCTCGGTGGGCAGCCCGCACATGAAGTACAGCTTCACCTGCCGCCACCCCGCCTTGAACGCGGCGCTGACGGTGCGGATCAGGTCCTCTTCGGACACCATCTTGTTGATCACGCGTCGGATGCGTTCGCTGCCGCCCTCGGGCGCGAACGTCAGGCCCGAGCGACGACCGTTGCGGGACAGCTCGTTGGCCAGGTCGATGTTGAACGCGTCGACGCGGGTGCTCGGCAGCGACAGGCTGGTGTTGGTGCCCTCGTACCGGTCCGCGAGCCCCTTGGTGATCTCCCCGATCTCCGAGTGGTCCGCGCTGGACAGCGACAGCAGGCCCACCTCCTCGAACCCGGTCGCCTCCAGGCCGCGCTGCACCATCGCGCCGATGCCCTCGATCGAGCGCTCGCGCACCGGCCGCGTGATCATGCCCGCCTGGCAGAAGCGGCAACCGCGCGTGCAGCCGCGGAAGATCTCGACGCTCATCCGCTCGTGCACGGACTCCGCCAGCGGCACCAGCGGCTGCTTGGGGTACGGCCACGCGTCGAGGTCCATCGTGGTCCGCTTGAACACCCGGTACGGCACGCGTTCGCGGTTGGGCACCACGCGCTGGATGCGGCCGTCGGGCAGGTACTCGACGTCGTAGAACCGGGGCACGTAGACGCCGCCGGTCTCGGCGAGGCGGGTCAGGATCTCGTCCCGCCCGCCGGGGCTGCCCTCGGCCTTCCACGCCCGCACGAGGTCGGTGATCTCCAGGACGGCTTCCTCGCCGTCACCGAGCACGGCCGCGTCGACGAACGGCGAGATCGGCTCCGGGTTGAACGCCGCGTGACCGCCGGCCACCACGATCGGGTGAGCGTCGGTGCGGTCGGCCGCGTGGATCGGGATGCCGCCCAGGTCCAGCGCCGTGAGCAGGTTCGTGTAGCCGAGCTCGGTGGCGAAGCTGACGCCGAGCAGGTCGAACGCCGCGACCGGCCGGTGCGCGTCCACGGTGAACTGGGGCACGCCGTGCTCGCGCATCAGCCGCTCCAGGTCGGGCCACACCGCGTAGGTCCGCTCCGCCAGCACGTCGGGCTGCTCGTTGAGGACTTCGTACAGGATCATGACGCCCTGGTTGGGCAGCCCGACCTCGTAGGCGTCCGGGTACATCAGGGCCCACCGCACGGCGGCGGAGTCCCAGTCCTTCACGGTCGCGTTGAGCTCCCCGCCGACGTACTGCACCGGCTTGGAGACCCTGGGCAGCAGCGGTTCCAACGCGGGGAAGACCGACTCGACACTCACGTTCCCAGGGTAACGGCATCCCGGCGTGCTATCCGAACAGCGGTCCCGTGACCGTCAGGCCCAGGTCGGAGCCCGGTCCGGCGTAGACGCCGAAGAACAGCAGCGCCGCGCCGGCCAGCGACAGGTTCTTGTTGAACTGGATCATCTCCTGCTGCTTGGCCTGCGGGTCGGTCTGCGCCCAGAAGTCGTGCATCAGGAACGCCGTGGGCAACAGGAACAACGCGAGCAACAGCGCACCGAGGTCGGCCCACACGCCGAGCAGCACCATGAGCGCGCCGACGACCATCACGACCCCGCTGAGCTGCGTGGCGAGTTTCGGCGAGGGCACCTTCTTCGACGCCGCGTAGCCGGCCATCGCCTCCGTCTGGGTGAAGTGGCCCACGGCCGAGCCGAAGAACAGGACCACGAACAGGATCCGGCCGATCAGTGCGATCACGTCCATGACGACCTCCTGGTTGTGCGGTCCGTCCAGTGTTCAACCAGGTCAGGTGGTCAGCAACCGGCCGAGCCGCCCAAGCGCGACCGGCCGCGAGGGCAAGACGTGGCACGGCCCGGACCGCGCGGGCGGTCCGGGCCGTGACGGCGGTGCTCGGTGCTCAGAGGTTGGGGAACCAGAGCTTGATCTCGCGCTCGGCCGACTCCGGCGAGTCCGAGCCGTGCACCAGGTTGAACTGGACCTCCAGGCCGAAGTCGCCGCGGATCGTGCCGGGCGTGGCCTTCTCCACCGGGTCGGTGCCGCCGGCGAGCTGGCGGAACGCCGAGATGGCGCGGGTGCCCTCCACGACGAGCGCGACGAGCGGGCCGCCGGTGATGAACTCCACCAGGTCGCCGAAGAACGGCTTGCCGTCGTGCTCGGCGTAGTGCTGCTCGGCGGTCGCGCGGTCCACCGTGCGCAGTTCGAGGGCGGCCAGCGTGAGGCCCTTGCGCTCGATGCGGGAGATGACCTCGCCGACCAGGCCCCGGCTGACGCCATCGGGCTTGACCAGGACCAGAGTGCGCTCGCTCACGGCCGTCTGTACTCCTTCGTACGGGTGCTGGCAAGAAGAGTCGGGATGCGTGAAGGGTAGCCGGACGCGTGCCGGCGTCGAGTTGTGACCACCGCGTTCGGGTCAGCGGTGCCGAGGCCGAGGCACACCCGGCACCGGGTCGCGGGCTCGGCGGCATCGGCGACCTGCGGCGACCGATGAATGCCGGGATATTCCTCCTGTCAGGGAAAGTGAGGGTCACGCACAAGCGCAAGCGACCCCTGGGACTATCCGCGCTAATCCATCTGGTTGAATTCGAGCAGCCGCCTCCCGGATGCGAAGGGGTTCACGCCTGACCGGTGAACACCTGATGGACAACACGAAGTTGTAACATCCGGCGGATGGAGCCAATGGCCAATGGCATGGCGGCTTCCCGACGCACCGCCTCAACGACGGTGCCGGGGGCGATTCGTGAGGATTCGGCACAGGGCAGCGAAGAACAGGAGCGGGGCGATGGCGATGAGAGTCGCGCCCAACAGCCCTCCGTCGAGGCCCGACATCACGAGCACGATCCGGGCCACCAGTGAGATGAACGCCGCGGCGAACAGCACCACGGTCAGCCGCCGATGCCTGACGACCTTCTCGAGACGCACCAGCGGGCGATCCGCCGGAATGAAGTCCTCATCGATTTCGCGGCGATGGCGGCCCGCTTCTCGATACGGGCGTTCGTGCAGGTCGTCGGCCGCCGAACGAGGTGGGCCCACCTCGTCAGGCCGATCTTCGGGATCGCGAGGACTCACTGGCGCCTTTTCCGGTGGTGTCTTGTGTGCATGCCGGGCCCCGCGGGGCGGAGGGGAACTGCCGCTGCCACCGGATCGTCGTCGGGCCGGCCCGTTCGCCGAGGTGGGACGGCGACCGCGCCGGAACAGGCGAGGAGGTAAGCCGTTCACGCGTCCCCCTTGATGCACATGACTCCCACTCGCCGCACGAGCTGCATGCGAGAGGATTCCAACAAAAGCATGTCACACAACTTCCACTCGACACCACGAATCTTCATATGAACTGCACCAGTGGAGCAACGTTCGCCCACAGCCCATGCGAACGTCACTCGGGCACCGAACCTGGTGCTGTCCGGTCACCCTGGCTCGATGCCATAATGATCTTGAAAGTTCGGGGCCACGGGCCCTGGGGACACCAGTCCGCCTGGAGGAGGAGGATCGCATGACGACCCACACAGCAGGTGGAGCCGAACGACGAGGCGCCAAGGGCAAGTCCGGCGACGACCCGACCGACAAGAACCCGCAGTCGGCCGACAAGCCCACCCGGCTCAGCGTCAACATCAGCCCGGCCACCGAAGAGGCGCTCCAGATGATCGTCGATCGCGAGGGCATCACCATGACCGAAGCGGTCCGGCGGATGGTCGGGTACGGCAGGGTCCTCTATGAGACCGTCGCCGTGAACGGTGACGAAATCCTGCTGCGCCGCGACGGGGAAACCTCACGCATCATCATCATCTGACCTCGCGTCCCGAGGCCGCCCACATCCCGTCCGTCAGCTCCGCGCAGCGTTGCCGCCGCGCACTCGGTCTTCGTCGTCGAGCCGGACCGACACCCTTGCTCTCCACTCGCCTTCCCACACACTCGTCGTGTACCACGCACATCACCTTCAACCCGTTCAATGGGCCGCCTCAGGGCACCTCTGGTGTCGGGTTCACCATCGCGACTACCAACCACCACCCTGACTTGCTATTCCTTGGTGGGTTTGGTGTGCACCAAGTGCGACCATCTCCCACATGCTACCAACACGCTAGCAAGTCCGCGTTCGACCCGAACGCCGGGCGGTGCAATTCGAACGCCCAGCGGTCTGCCGAGTCCGCTGAACTGGACGGCACAACGCCTTGATAGGCCAAATGAGCGAACTCAAGCGACGTCATCGCAGCCATAGCCCGGCGAAAATACACGGTCGGTACCCGCATAACACCATCGGCTGATAGCGATGAACGTCGGGATGCTCGATCGTCATCCGTCGGGACTTGCGCGCTCAAGGCCGCCACATCCCTGATCACATGTCCGCCTGGAATGGAATACCGCCGACCGGCGGTCAGCGGTCCGCGGGCACCAGGGACAGCACCGCGCCGTCCGCCCCGACAAGACCGCCGGCCCCCTTCGCCACCACCCGCACCTCGACCTGTCGACCCGCCGCCGCGCCGGGCAGCCGGGCGAGGTCGGCGAACACCCGGTAGGGCGCGGTGTCGTCGGTGCCCAGCACGGTCCAGTCGGGCGCGCCCTCGGCCCTCGCCGCGAACGTCGCCTGCGCGAACGGCGCCGTGATCCCGTCCGCACGCAGCTCCACCCGCTCGTCCAGCGCGGTCCCGACCGGGGGCAGGACCAGGGTCGGCGTGGGCACGGCGGACGGCAGCCGGTCGGTGCCCCGGAGCACCACCACCGACAGCGGCGGCACCGTCACCCGCGCCCTGCCGCCCACCACGGGCGTCACCGAAGCCGCCGCCGGTCGCACCGGGCACAGGGCGGCACTGGCCGCCGGCACCTCGACCGACGCCGCGGACGTCCCGGCGTTGGCCACCACCAGGTGCTCGACCTGCTCGGCGGCGGCCACCCGGCTGAACGCCAGCACGTCGCCCGACGCGTACCGCAGGGTCTGGTTCCCGACGCGCCACACCGGATCGGCGTCGACGAACGACGCCAGGTCGCGCAGCTGCCGGTACAGCGGGTGGTCGGTGGAGAAGTTGTCCACGGCTCCCGTCCGGTCGCTGCCGACCAGGTCCTCCGCCCGGTACTCGGGCGTCTCGGACGCGAACATGTCCTGCCTCGCCGGCTTGTCGCCACCGCTACCGGCGAACCCCTGCTCGTCGCCGTAGTACACGACCGGGTTGCCGCGCCACAGGTGCATCAGCGCGTTGCCGAGTTCCAGCCGCTCCAGGAGTTCCGCCTCGCCCACGCCGGGCCGGTTGTGCCGCACCGCCCAGGCGACGCGTCCCAGGTCGTGGTTGCCCAGGAACGTCGGCAGCGACGAGGCGTTGGAGTCGGCGTCGGTGTACCGGTCGTCGGCCACCAGCACCTCACCCAGCCGCTCCGCGCCGCGACCGGACAGGAACGCCGTCGCACCGGCCTGGAACGGGAAGTCCAGCGCCGACTGGATGCCACCGGTGGTGGTGTAGCGGGACGTCACCGCCGGGTCGGCGTCGAACACCTCGCCGAACACGAAGAAGTCCTCCTTGCCGCGCTGCGCCGCGTACTCCCGCACGTGGGGCGCGAGCGCCTGCCAGAACCCGATGTTCACGTGCTTGACCGTGTCGACGCGGTAGCCGTCGATGCCGAGGGTGTCGATCCAGCTCGTGAAGATGCGCTTCATGCCCGCGACGACCGCCGGGTGCTCGGTCATCAGGTCGTCCAGGCCCGCGAAGTCGCCGTACTCGGCGGATTCGCCGCTGAACGTCGAGTTGCCCCGGTTGTGGTACAGCGACGGGTCGTTCAGCCAGGCAGGCGCCTTGCGCCCGCGCACGACCGGCGTGTACGGGCCGGTGAGCCGGGGGAAGTCCTCCCGCCCGGCGATGGCGGCGATGGCGACGGGGTTCCCGGACGGGTCGAGGTAGGGCGCGACGTCGGTCGGGACGTAGTCGTACCGGCCTTCGGCGTACTCGATGAGGTCGGCGGTGTGGTTGGCGACGATGTCGAAGAACACCTTGATGCCGCGCCGGTGCGCGTCCCGGATCAGCCGCCGCATGTCGTCGGTGGTGCCGAAGTGCGGGTCGAGCGAGGTGTAGTCGGTGGTCCAGTAGCCGTGGTAGCCGGCGGACGCGTCGGCTCCCGAGCCCTGCACCCAGCGGTTGCGGAACACCGGGGTCAGCCACAGGGCCGTGACGCCCATGCCGTCCAGGTAGTCGATCTTCCCGCGGAGGCCCTCCAGGTCGCCGCCGTGGTAGAAGCCCTTGTCCGACGGGTCGAACCCGGTGCGCGCCCGGTCCGTCGCGCCGGAGCGCCCGTGGTCGTTGCCGCGGTCGCCGTTGGCGAACCGGTCGGGCAGGACGAAGTAGAACCGCTCGCCCGTGAGGTCGTCGCGCAGTGCGTCTCGGGCCAGCGCCCGGTCACCGGGCCGCGCACCGGGGGCGAGGTCGACCACCGCGCCCACCGCGAGGCGCCCGCCGGGCGACGGCTCCCCGGACGCGGGCACCACCGACACCGCTGTCGCCGGGACGACCAGTCCGACCAACAGCGTGACGACGAGACCCACGCGACGGCGCATGGCGACCTCCTTGTCGCGAGGACCTGCGAGCCCCGCCCGACCGGAACCGGGCGGGGCCAACGGAACCACGACGATCTCCGGTCGACAAGCCCCCGGAGCCCAGCCCTACCGGCGCTGGGGCTGCAACGTCTTCGACCACAGCGACGCGCCCGTGGCGTCGCGCAGCCACACGGTCAGCTCGCCGTCACGCGTCACCTCGACCTCGCCGAAGTGCTGGAACCCGTCCAGCGGCGAGGTGTTCGCCGCCGGCGGCGCGTGCACGAAGACCGCCTCCGGCCCGAACGTCGGGTCCAGCGCGTTGGGCCCGAACGCGCCCGCGTGCAGCGGCCCGGACACGAACTCCCAGAACGGGTCGAAGTCCGACACCGCCGCCCACTCGGGCGAGTAGTGGTGCGCCGCCGTGTAGTGCACGTCGGCGGTCAGCCACACGGTGTTGCGCACGCGCCGCCGCCGCAGTTCCCGCAGGACCCACGCCAGCTCGTGCTCACGTCCGCCGGGAGCGCCCGGCAGGCCGTTGGCGACGCCCTCGATGCCGGCGCCGTCCGGCACGGTGAGGCCGATGGGCAGGTCGGTCGCGATGATCTTCCACGTGGCGCGCGAGCGGTCGAGCGAGTCGACCAGCCAGCGGGCCTGCCGCTCCCCCAGCACGTGACCGACGCCGTCGCGCGGGGCGTCGTTGGCGTCCTTGTACGACCGCATGTCCAGGATGAACACCTCGACGTGCGACCCGTAGGCGAACTCGCGGTAGACGCGCCCGTCGACGGCCTGCCGCGGGTCGATGGGCTGCCACTCGTGGAACGCCCGGAACGCCCGCGCCGCGAGCACGTCCACCCGCTTCTCCGTGTACTGAGGCAGGTCCAGTGTCAGTTCAGGGTATGTGCATGCCCTGCGGTGACCAGGCAATCGCGCTTCCTGGCCAGGACACTCATCCGGTGGAAATCTTCCGATCGCCTGATCACACCGATGGGGTGCGGCTATAACCGACGCATGGCGGAGCCACGTTGGGACGGGCTGCTGAACGGAGATCCGGGGCAGGCCGAGCGCAGCATCGACGACTGGGTCGAGGGAATGCGCAGCCGGGCCGATCGCCTGCAGGCGTTGCGCGACGAGGTGGAGCGGATCCGGGTGACGGAGACCAGCTCCAACGGCGCGGTTGTCGTGACCGTCGACTCCACTGGCTCACCGGTGGAGGTGCGGTTCACCGATCGGGCGGTTTCGGTGCGCCCCGACGACCTCGGTCCGCTGTTCATGAACACCCTGAAGGCCGCTCGCGCGCGGATCGCCGGTGAGGTCCGGGCCGCGACGGAGGCACAGGTGGGCGACGACCTGCCGGAAACCCGTCGGATGGTCGTGGACGCGTACCGCGATCGGTTCGGTGACGCTCCGCCGCCCGCACCACGGACCCCCCGGCGCGATGACGACGACTTCGGCGACGACTCGTACCTGAGGTGAAGGAGGCGCAGTGGACGGATACGACGTTCTGCCCGATGAACTGCGCGCGCATGCCGTCAGGCTCGAGGCACTGGCCGAACGGCTGGGTGAGGCGGTGCACGCCGCCCGCACGGTCAGCATGGCCGACGGCGCCTACGGACAGTTGTGCCAGTTCCTGCCCTCGGTCATGCGCGGCATCGAGGATCAGGCCAGTGAGGCGTTGACCGCCGGTACCAAGGGAATGGCCGACATCGCCACCCAGGTGAAGTACACGGCCGATGAGTACGAGCAGCGTGAGGACGACGCGGCCGTCACCTTCGGGAGCTTGCGGTGACCGACACCAATCCCCTCATCGCGCCGGTCCAGGACAGCACGCGGTGGTACTCCGGCATCGGGATCGCCGAGTCCGCCGCCGACCTCAAGTCCGGCATCGAGAGCGGCAACTGGATCGACATCGGCATGGGTGTCGCGGGTGTCGGGCTTGAGGCGCTGAGCATGGTCGTCGACCCGCTGGGCTCGCTGCTGTCGGCCGGAGTCTCGTGGCTGATCGAGCACGTCAAGCCGTTGTCCGACGCGTTGGACTGGCTCGCGGGCAACGCCGACCTCGTCGCCTCGCACGCGGCTACGTGGAAGAACGTCGCCAAGGCCGTGGCCGAAGTCCGTGACGACTACACGCGCGACGTCGCCAACGACACCGCGGGATGGCAGGGGCAGGCGGGGGATGCCTACCGGGCCGCCGCCGGGAACACCGCCGAGGTGTTGGGTGGCGCGTCCACCGCCGCCGACGGGTTCGGCTCGGCCGTGGAGATGGCGGGCGTCGTGGTCGCCGTGGTCCGGGAGGTCGTGCGGGACCTGATCGCCGACCTCGTCGGACGGTTGATCGCCTGGGCGCTGGAGGTGGCATTCACGCTCGGTCTGGCCACACCTGTCGTGGTCGCGCAGGCGTCCGCGGCTGTCGCGCGCTGGGGCGTGAAGATCGGCGACATCCTCAAGAAGCTGGTGCGCACGATCGGCAAGCTCGTCCCGCTGCTGCGCAAACTCGGCGACGTGTTCGGCAAGGTCCGCAAGGTGCTGGACGACCTCAAGGCCCCGGCGCGATCGGGCGATGAACTCCCACGCCCCGGCCAGACCGGCGGCGCGCGACCGGTGGACGACGGGTCCTTGCGCGCCTACGACCGCATCGACCGCTGGTCGGAGAACGCGTACCAATCGATCCGCGGGTCCGATGACATCGACGACGTCGCGGGCCATGTCGCTGATGTGCCGCGGGTCGGGGGCGGCACCGGGTTCAGCCGAGCCGAGATCGAGCAGATCAAGAACCACGTGTTCGAGGACCTGCACCCGCTTGAAGGCGTCGACGGGGGCACGGTCATGGCCCGCTTCGACCCGAACCCGGACATGGCGGAGGCGTGGCTGAGGCTGCGATCGGGACGCGCGCAGCCCTCGGACATCGCCCTGCTCGAACACGAACTCGCCGAGGCGCGATACTGGCAGCAGAACCCGAACGCCTCGTACCGGGACGCTCACGCGGCGGCCAACGACGTGTCGCGGTGGGAGACCCAGATCCCGCCCGCGTCCGATGAGGACTACAGCAAGCCTTGGAGGTGATCGCGTTGGCGATGCTCGTGTACTTGCACAAGGAGAACGAGACCGAAGCCGAGGCGCGCTACCGGTTCCACACCGACGGCGGGACGGAGCGGTACCTCGTCCTGGACAAGCGGTCGGAGACCATCACGCCCGACGACGGCAACCGCGACGGCGTGTTCCGCGCGGCGGCGGGCAAGCTGGCCAGGGCCTGGCTCGACACGAAGGCCGCGCCCGACCGGCTGATCCACCAGAGCTGACCGCGTCGGCGGAGCTTGGTCAAAGAGGTAGTGATCAATCGCGTGTTACTGTAACCCCGGTAAGCGGTAGTCCGGGATCTCGCCCAGGTACCGGTTGTTGACCACCTCGTGGTCGTCCCACTGCACGAACGCGGGCACGTCGGCGGCGAACGACCGGAAGTTCGGGTCGACCAGGTTGTACGCGAACTGGCCGCGGTACTCGTCGAGCGTCTCGGCGACCTTCAGCTTCTCCGGCGTCACCACGTTGCGCCAGATCCGCCCGTCGGGCAGCGCGACCGTCTCCTGCATGGGATTGTCGGCGTACACCGTGTCGCCGCTGTGCAGGAAGCAGTCCGGCCGGTGCCGCCCGTCGACGGCGTGAGCAGCGGGCCGCGCAGCCCGCGGGCGTGCCGGAACGACGGGTCCGACGCCACCTCCACGAGCATCCGCGCCGGCCGGTCGGACCGCGTCCACACGAGCCCGCCGTCGAACGTCACGTCGCCGGACTGCACGCCGTGCGTCAGCACGGGCCGGCCGGACGCCGCCTGCGCGACACCGGGCGCGAACGCCGCGACCGTCCCGATCGCCCCGGCGCGCAGCAGCGTCCGCCGGTTCACCACACCTTCGGTCATGGCGGGCTTTTAGCCGCCGAATCCGAACTCGCGGTGAACTGGACCTGCTGCCCCGGCAACCGACTCCCGGCCATCCGTCGCGCCACGTCGCGACCCGCCGATGACCCGTCAGCCCCTGCCGTACTCGGCGTCGCGGCGGCGCGTGAGCCCTGCGGCATGCGGTTCGTCGCAGGTGTGGCCCGGCAGCTCAACAGGGCGCGTAGGAGTCGGCCGATGCGCCGGGACCGGGCGGCACCCGGCGGTGCGCGGCCCCTGCGCCGGTGTCCGGCAGCAGCGGCCAGGACTCGGCGCGTGCCCGGATGCCCGCGATGCGGTCGCGCAACCAGTCGACCTGCGCGCGGTCGCCGCCGTGCGCGATCAGCTGCCCGAGCTTCCGCTCCTGCCGCGCGGCGTAGGCGTTCTCCTGTTCCCGGTACCAGTCCGCCTGGTGGCGGTGCAGCACCCTCGGGTCCAGCAGGCCGACCGCCTCGGGGTAGCGCTTGGCCATCGCCCAGGCCAGGCGGGCCGCGGCGATCGCGTCACCGTCACTGGTGTGGGCGCCCTCCAACCGCACGCGGTAGTGGGCGCACACGTCGGCGAGGGTGCGCTTGTCCTGCCAACCGCTGACGGGGCGCAGGCGGCGATCGATGCACAGCGGATCGACCACCGGCCCGCTGAGCGGGAGGCCGCGACCGTGGTGGCGACGCAGTTCGGCGTCGAGCATGGTCAGGTCGAACGCGGCGTTGAACGCGCACAACGGCGTGTCGGCGGTCCACACCCCGGCCAGGTGCCCGGCCACTTCCGCGACGACGTCCGGAGCCGGGCTGCCTTCGCGGCGGGCGTGGTCCGTGCTGATGCCGTGGATCGCGGTCGCCTCGACGGGGATGTCGACACCGGGGTCCGCCAGCCAGGTGCGTGTGGTCACCTCGGGCCTCGCACCGGGCACCCGCACGGTGATGGCGACCACCGCGGCGGTCACGATGCGGTCCCGGTGGGGGTTGGTGTCGGTGGTCTCCAGGTCCAGCGCGATCATGGACCCTAACGCCCACGACTGCTCGCGGTTGCTCATGCGCGCGAACGTAGCGGCGGAGACCGATGACCCACACCGCTTGAGTGCGCGTAAGCCCTTGATCGTGACCTGCGCTCGGCGACCGCGGTCGCGCCGCGGGCTAGGTCTGCTGGCTGGGCAACCGGCCCTCGGCCATGCGTCGGGCCACGTCGCGGCGCAACCACAGCAGGTAGCACCACACCAGGGTGAACAGCACCCCGATGACGCCCAGCGCCGTCAACGCCACCCACGAGGCGATCATCACCACGTGCACGGCGGCGATCACCCACACCGCCCACGGGCGCTTGAGCAGCGCGCACGTCCCGATCAGCGCCACGATCAGCCCCAGCACCAGGTACCCGGTGCCCGTGCCGATGCCGTCGCCGAGCTTGGCCACCACCGGCAGCGCCAGCGCGACGACGATCACCTCCAGGATGAGCGTCCCGGCCATGATGCCCCGGAACGACTTCATCGGGTCCTTCCTCGGCGCGGGCGCGGTCACGACGGCTCCTTGCCGAACAGGGCCCGCGCCTCGCCGGCGGTCACCACGGACCCGGTCACGACCACACCGCCGCCGGACACCAGGCCACCTTCGTCCTCCTCCTCGGCCAGCCGCACGGCCTCCTCGATCGCGTCGTCGAGGTGCGGTCGCACGACCATCCGGTCCTCGCCGAAGATCGGGATCGCCACGCCGGCCAGCAGGTCCGGGTCCATCGCGCGCGGCGACGAGTTGGCGGTCAGCACGACCTCGCCCACCACCGGCTCCAGCGCTTCGAGGATGCCGACGGCGTCCTTGTCGTCCATCACGCCGACCACCGCGACGAGCTTGCGGAACGCGAACTCCTCGTCCAGCGCCTTCGCCAGCGCCTGCGCGCCGTGCGGGTTGTGCGCGGCGTCGACCAGCACGGTCGGCGCGGACCGCACGCGCTCCAGCCGGCCCGGCGACGCCACGCCGGCGAACGCCTCCCGCACCGCCTCCACGTCGAGCTGCCGGTCGGCGCCCGCGCCGAAGAACGCCTCCACCGCCGCCAGCGCGAGCGCCGCGTTCGCGGCCTGGTGCGCGCCGTGCAGCGGCAGGAAGACCTCGTCGTACACGCCGCCGAGCCCCTGCAACCGCAGCAGCTGGCCGCCGACGGCGACGTCGCGCCGCAGCACGCCGAACTCCGAGCCCTGCCGGGCGACGGTGGCGTCCACCTCGGCGACCCGCCGCAGCAGCACCCGCTCGGCCACCGGGTCCTGCTCGGCCAGCAGCGCGACCGCGCCGGGCTTGATGATCCCGGCCTTCTCGGTCGCGATGCCCTCCAGCGACGAGCCGAGGTAGTCGACGTGGTCCACGCCGATCGGCGTGATCACCGCGATCTTCCCGTCCGCGACGTTGGTGGCGTCCCACCGGCCGCCCATGCCGACCTCGACGACCGCCGCGTCCACCGGGGCGTCCGCGAACGCCGCGAACGCCATGCCGGTCAGCACCTCGAACTTGCTCAGCGGCACCTCGCTCCGACTGTCCACGATGGACACCAGCGGCTCGATGTCGCGGTACACCTCGACGTAGCGGGACGGGCTGATCGGCACGTTGTCGACGTTGATCCGCTCGGTCACCAGCTGGAGGTGCGGGCTGGTGTAGCGGCCGGTGCGCAGGCCGACGCGCGTGAGCAGCGCGTCGACCATGCGGGACGTCGACGTCTTGCCGTTCGTGCCGGTGATGTGCAGCACCGGGTACGAGGTCTGCGGGTCGCCCAGCAGCTCGACGAGCGCCTTGATCCGCTCGACGCTCGGGTCGAGCTTGGTTTCGGGCCAGCGCTGGTTCAGCTCCGCCTCGACCTGGCGCAGCTCCTCCAGCGGATCGGGCGCGTTCACGACCGCGGCAACGCGTCGAGGCGGGCCTGGATGCGCCCGACGTCGGCGATCGCCGCCGCGAGCCGGGCCCGGATCTTGGCCACCACCTCGGCCGGGGCCTTGTCGGTGAAGGCGGGGTTGCCGAGCTTGCCCTCGCACTGGGCCCGCTCCTTCTCCGCCGCCGCCAGGTCCTTGGCCAGGCGCTTGCGCTCGGCGGCCACGTCGATCGCGCCGGACAGGTCCAGCTCGACCGTCACCGCGCCCGCGGGCAGGCCGACCTCCAGCGACGCCGACGCCGTCCAGTCCTCGCCGGGTTCGGTCATCCGGGTCAGCGACCGCACGGCGGGCACCTGCTCGGCCAGGTCGGCGCAGCACGCGCCGCGGACCTTGCCCGCGACCTTCTGGGCGGGCTTGAGGCCCTGGTCGGCGCGGAACCGCCGGATCTCCGTGACCAGCTTCTTCACCCCCTCGATCCGGGTCGCCGCCACCTCGTCGGGCGCGTCGCCGCGCGCGCGCGGCCAGTCCGCGACGACCAGCGACTCGCCGCCGGTCAGCGTCGTCCACAGCGCCTCGGTGACGAACGGCGTCAACGGGTGCAGGAGGCGCAGCAGCACGTCGAGCACGTGCCCGAGGACGGCCTGCGTCGCCTCGGCCCGCGCACCGCCCTCGGCCAGCTGGACCTTGGCCAGCTCCAGGTACCAGTCGCAGAACTCGTCCCACGTGAAGTGGTAGAGCGCCTCGGACAGCTTGGCGAACTGGAAGGTCTCGAAGTGCCCGTCGACGTCCGCGACGAGCCGGTCGAGCAGGTCGAGGACCCAGCGGTCGGCGTCGGTCAGCTCGGCGCGCGGCGGCACCGGGCGGTCCACCGTCGCGCCGTTGCCCAGCGCGAACCGGGTCGCGTTCCACAGCTTGGTGGTGAAGTTGCGCGAGCCGGCGGCCCACTCCTCGGCGACCACCAGGTCCGAGCCGGGGTTCGCGCCGCGCAGCAGCGTGAACCGGGTGGCGTCCGCGCCGTAGGAGTCCATCCAGTCCAGCGGGTCGATGCCGTTGCCGCGCGACTTGGACATCTTCTTGCCGTGCTGGTCGCGGATCAGGCCGTGCAGGTACACGTGGTCGAACGGCTGCTTGCCGTCCATCGCGTACAGGCCGAACATCATCATCCGGACGACCCAGAAGAACAGGATGTCGTAGCCGGTGGACAGCACGCTGGTCGGGTAGAACTTCGCCAGGTCGCTGGTCGGCGTCGGCCAGCCCAGCGTGGAGAACGGCCACAGGCCCGACGAGAACCACGTGTCCAGCACGTCCTCGTCCTGCGTCCAGCCCTCGCCCGGCGGCTCGTCGTCCGGGCCGACGCACATGACCTTGTCGTTCGGCCCGTACCAGACCGGGATGCGGTGGCCCCACCACAGCTGGCGCGAGATGCACCAGTCGTTGAGGTTGTCCACCCAGTCGAAGTAGCGCTTGGCCAGCTCCGGCGGGTGGATCGTGGTGCGGCCGTCGCGCACCGCCGCCGCGGCCTCGCGGGCCAGCGGCTCGACCTTGACCCACCACTGGAGCGACAGGCGCGGCTCGACGACCGTGTCGCAGCGCGAGCAGTGGCCGACGGAGTGCGTGTAGGGCCGCTTCTCGGCGACGATCCGGCCCTGCTCGCGCAGCGCGGCGACCACGGCGGGGCGCGCCTCGAACCGGTCCAGGCCCTCGAACGGGCCGTGCGCGGTGATCACGCCCCGGCCGTCCAGCACGGTCAGCGCGGGCAGGTCGTGCCGCCTGCCGATCTCGAAGTCGTTCGGGTCGTGCGCCGGGGTGACCTTCACCGCGCCCGTGCCGAACTCCGGGTCGACGTGCTCGTCGGCGACGACCGGCACGAAGCGGCCGGTCAGCGGCACCTCGACCTCGGTGCCGATCAGGTGCCGGTACCGCTCGTCCTCCGGGTGCACGGCCACCGCCGTGTCGCCCAGCATGGTCTCCGCGCGGGTGGTCGCGACGACGATGGAGTTCTCGCCGGAGCCGTAGCGGATGGAGACCAGCTCGCCCTCGTCGTCGGAGTGGTCGACCTCGATGTCCGACAGCGCCGTCCGGCAGCGCGGGCACCAGTTGATGATGCGCTCGGCGCGGTAGATGAGGCCGTCGTCGTACAGCTTCTTGAAGATCGTCTGGACGGCCCGCGACAGGCCCTCGTCCATGGTGAACCGGAGGCGGTCCCAGTCCACGCCGTCGCCGAGGCGGCGCATCTGGCCGAGGATGGTGCCGCCGACCTCCTCGCGCCAGCGCCAGACCCGCTCCACGAACTCCTCGCGGCCCAGGTCGTGGCGGGACAGGCCCTCGCCGGCGAGGGAGCGCTCGACCGCGGTCTGCGTCGCGATGCCCGCGTGGTCGGTGCCCGGCAGCCACAGCACCTCGTAGCCCTGCATCCGCCGGCGGCGGCTGAGCGCGTCCATGATGCTGTGGTTGAGGGCGTGGCCCATGTGGAGGCTGCCGTTGACGTTCGGCGGGGGCAGCACGATGGTGAACGGCGGCTTGTCGCTGCCCGCGTCGGCCTTGAAGTACCCGCGCTCCACCCACCGCTCGTACAACCCGGCCTCTACCTCGGCCGGGTTCCAGGCCGGCGGGAGTTCGGTGCGCTGGGGTGTGGTGGGCGTTTCAGTCACGTGGGGAGTCTACGGAGCCTCGGGCATCGACTTCGAACCAGATACCTGGTAGCGCGTCGTCCGACCGGGCGGCCGGGCCACCTCGCCGTCGACCCCTCCGGTGGCCGCGCCCGTGCGGGGTGCGCGGGTCCGCGGCGCGCCGTCGCCGGTCCGGCCGCCGCCGGGGTTCAGCCGATCGGGTGCTCGCGGGGCGGACCACCGGCGAGCGGCTGCCGTTCGCGGGCGGACCGGCCCCGGACGGGGGGGCGGACCGGACGGCGGGCGGACCGGACGGCGGTGGTCCCGCCCGGTCCGAGGTCACCCGTTCAGCCGATTCGGCCGGGCAGTGGCCGCGATCACAATTGACGTTGATCGCCGGTCGTCGCAGGGGGAACACCGGGTCCACGGGCCGTACTCAACCCCTTGGGGCCCGTGTCAGCGGTCCCTCCCCTCCTGTCGCCGCCGGTCGATCGCGGTACCGCTGGCGCGCTCGCGCGGGGCGCGCCAGCGCACGCGGGACCAGCGCACAATGTCGGTCATGAGCAAGCCACCCGAGCAGGACATCGACGAGTCCCGGATCGACGTGACCGAGCCCAAGCGGTGGGCGGCGGGCATCCCCGGCGTGGCCGTGTCGCTCCAACGCGGCGTGGAGCAGATGGGCGCGGCCCGCACCGTGACCACGTTGCGGCTGCTCAACCAGCGCGAGGGGTTCGACTGCCCCGGCTGCGCGTGGCCGGAGCCGCAGGGGCACCGCAAGCTCGCCGAGTTCTGCGAGAACGGCGCGAAGGCGGTCGCCGAGGAGGCCACGCTGCGCCGGGTCGGGCCGGAGTTCTTCGCCGCGCACCCCGTCGCCGAGCTGGCCGGGAAGACCGACTACTGGCTGGGGCAGCAGGGCAGGCTGACCGAGCCGGTGGTGCTGCGCGAGGGCGGCACGCACTACGAGCCGATCTCGTGGGGCGACGCGTTCTCGCTCGTCGCCGGGAAGCTCGCCGGTCTGGCCCACCCCGACGAGGCCGTCTTCTACACCTCGGGCCGCACCAGCAACGAGGCCGCGTTCCTCTACCAGCTGCTGGTGCGCTCGTTCGGGACGAACAACCTGCCGGACTGCTCGAACATGTGCCACGAGTCCTCCGGCGCGGCGCTGTCCGAGACCACCGGCATCGGCAAGGGCTCGGTCGGCATCGACGACTTCCCGCGCGCCGACCTGATCGTGGTGGTGGGCCAGAACCCCGGCACCAACCACCCCCGGATGCTGTCCGCGCTGGAGGAGGCCAAGAAGGCGGGCGCGCGGATCGTCGCGGTGAACCCGCTGCCGGAAGCCGGCCTGCTGCGGTTCAAGAACCCGCAGAACGCCAAGGGCCTGGTCGGCGGAGGCACCCGGCTGGCGGACGAGTTCCTCCAGATCCGGCTGGGCGGCGACCAGGCGCTGTTCCAGGCGGTGGGCAACCTGCTGCTGTCGTGGGACGCGGTGGACACCGGGTTCGTCGACGGGTACACCGCCGGGTTCGCCGAGTACGCCGCGCACGTGCGCGAGCTGGACTGGGCCGACGTGGACGCCGCGACCGGCCTGCCGCGCGCGCAGGTGGAGCGGTTCGCCCGGCTGCTGGCCGGGTCGGAACGCACCATCTTCTGCTGGGCGATGGGGCTGACCCAGCACCGGCACTCCGTGCCGACCATCCGCGAGATCGCGAACGTGGCGCTGCTGCGCGGCATGATCGGCAAGCCGGGCGCGGGGCTGTGCCCGGTGCGCGGCCACTCCAACGTGCAGGGCGACCGCACGATGGGCATCTGGGAGCGGATGCCGGAGCAGTTCATGGCTGCGCTGGAGGCGGAGTTCGGCATCACCGTCCCGCGCGAGCACGGCTTCGACACGGTGGCCTCGATCCGGGCCATGCGGGACGGCCGCGCCAAGGTGTTCTTCGCGATGGGCGGCAACTTCGTCGCGGCCACGCCGGACACGGCGGTGACCGAGCGGGCCGTGCGGTCGTGCGAGCTGACCGTGCAGGTGTCCACCAAGCTGAACCGGTCGCACGTGGTGCACGGGCGGACGGCGCTGATCCTGCCGACCCTGGGGCGCACCGAGGTGGACCTCCAGCACGGCGGCGAGCAGTTCGTGACGGTCGAGGACTCGATGTCGGTGGTGCACCGCTCGCGCGGCAGGCTGGCGCCGGCGAGCCCCCGGCTGCTGTCCGAGGTGTCGATCGTGTGCCGGCTCGCGCGGGCACTGCTCGGCCCGGAGCACCCCGTGCCGTGGGAGGAGTTCGAGAAGGACTACGACCTGATCCGCGACCGGATCTCCCGCGTCGTGCCGGGCTGCGCCGACTACAACGAGCGGGTGCGCCGCCCGGACGGGTTCGTGCTGCCGCACGCGCCCCGCGACGCCCGCGAGTTCACCGGGACGCGCACCGGCAAGGCGAACTTCGCCGCGCACGAGCTGACCGTGCCGCACGTGCCGCCCGGCCGGCTGCTGCTGCAGACCCTGCGCAGCCACGACCAGTACAACACCACGATCTACGGCCTGGACGACCGGTACCGCGGCGTGAAGAACGGCCGGCGGGTGGTGTTCGTGAGCCCGGCCGACCTCGACGAGCTGAACCTGCTCGACGGGCAGCACGTGGACCTGGTCAGCGAGTGGCCGGAGGACCCGACGGGCGTGGTGGAGCGGCGGGCCGAGCGGTTCCGGGTGGTGTCGTACCCGACGGCGAAGGGCTGCGCGGCGGCGTACTTCCCGGAGGCGAACTCGTTGGTGCCGCTGGACTCCACGGCGGAGGTCTCCGGCACGCCGACCTCGAAGTCGATCGTGGTGCGGCTGGAGCGGGCGGCCGGCTGACCCGTCGGCGGCACCGCCGCGCGGGCGGGAGGCGGCCGGACCCGCCTCCCGCCGCGGGTAACGCCCACGCCCGTTCCGGCGACCCTCCGACGAGGGACTTGGAGGGACCGGTGACCATCAGGATGGCGCTCGTGGCCGCGTGCGGGCTCGCGCTGCTCGGCGGCTGCACCCCCGCGCCCGCGAGCGCGCCCGCGCCGAGCAGCGGCCCGTCGCCCGCACCGACCACCACCGCGACGGAGGTGGCGGGCATCAGCTGCGCGGACGCGCCCGAGGAGGTCGTCGGCGCGGCGCTGCGGCTGAACCTGGCGCACCCCCGCGAGACGATCGACGGGGCCGAGGTGCGCTGCCGGTACGCCGGGGGCGGCGCGGAGACCTCGGTCCGGTTCCGGGCCGGCGTCGACGCGGGCGCGTTCGCGCGCGGCCGGGAGACGTTCGCCCGCGGCGCTCGGCGGGTCGCGGACCTGGCCGGGTTCCACGACGAGGCGTACACCGGCACCCTGGGCACCGGCGAGGTCGTGCAGAACACCCTGGTGGCGCGCAAGGGGACCGTGGAGATCACGGTGACGTCGGGCGCGAACTTCGAGCAGGAGAAGCAACTCGTCACCGAGCTGTTCGGCCGCCTCTGACACGCGCACCGAATCCGCCCGTCCGGGTCCTCGGCAGCCCGACCCCGAGTCCACCGGCACCGAGCCCGCCGGCACCCGGTCCGCCGCGACCGGTGCTAGGACCGCGGGAACCAGCGCTCCAGCACCGCCTTCGCCGCGTTGTGCCCGCCGACGCCGCTGACGCACCCACCGCGCCGCGCGCCCGCGCCGCACACGAACAGGTTCGCCACCTCGGTCTCGACGCCCCACCGCCCGACCTCGTCCTCGTGCTCGGCGAACGGCCACTGCAGCTCGCCGTGGAAGATGTTGCCGCGCGGCAGCCCCAGCTCCGCCTCCAGGTCCAGCGGCGTCCGGGCCTCCAGGCACGGCCGGCCGTCGGCGTCCTTCGCCAGGCACTCCTCGATCGGCTCCTCGAGGTGCTCGTCCAGCGCCGCGAGGTAGCGGCCGACCAGCCGCTCGCGCAGCCCCTCGTTGTCCTCCTCGAACAGCGCGGCGGGCGTGTGCAGGCCGAACAGCGTCAGCGAGTGCCACCCTCGCCCGGCCAGGTCGCCGCCCAGGATCGACGGGTCGGTCAGCGTGTGGCAGTACACCTCGGCGGGCAGCGCGGACGGCACCCGGCCGTCGGCGCTCTCCCGGTAGGCGGTCTCCAGCTGCCCGTAGGACTCGTCCAGGTGCAGCGTGCCCGCGAAGGCGAGGGCCGGGTCCACGCCGCCGCGCAACCTCGGCAGCCGCTCCAGCAGCATGTTCACCTTGACCTGGCAGCCCTCGGCGACCGGGCGGCGCTCGACGCCGCGCAACGCGTCCAGCACGCGCGGCGCCACCCCGGACAGCACGAACCGCGCGCCGACCGTCCGGCCGTCGAACTCCACCTCGCCGGTGGACCCGTCGACGTCCACCCGCGACACCTCCGCGCCGGTGACGATCTCCGCGCCGGCCTCCCGCGCGACCCGCGCGAGCTCGTCGGTCACCGCGCCCATCCCGCCGACCGGCACCCGCCACTCGCCCGTGCCGTTGCCGATCACGTGGTACAGGAAGCACCGGTTGGCCTTCAGGTCGTGCAGGGACGCGTGCGTGCCGACCAGGCCGTCCGTCGCGACCACGCCGCGCACGACGTCGTCGGTGAACAGCTCCTCCAGCGTGGCGCCCAGCGGGCGCTCGAAGACCTGCTCCCACAGCCGCATCCGCGCCACCGCGTCGACCCGGATGCGGGCGTGCTCGCGGGACTCCAGCGGCTCCAGCAGCGTCGGCGCGAGCGCGCCCGCCAGCACACCCAGGTCCGCGTGCCAGCGCCGCCACCGCTCGAACTCGGCGTCCGACCCGGTCAGCGCGCGGAACGACGCGGCCGTCGCCTCGCCGGGCACGCGCTCCACCAGCAGGTCGCCCGCGGGCGTGTAGGAGGAGGCCGCCCGCGACCGCAGCGCCACCTTCAGCCCGAGGTCGGCGACGATCCGGTCGGGCAGCAGGCTCACCAGGTAGGAGTAGCGCGACAGCCGGGCGGGCACGCCGGGGAACACCTGTTCGCCCACCGCCGCGCCGCCGACGTGGTCGAGCTTCTCCACCACCAGCACCGAGCGCCCGGCCCTCGCCAGGTACGCCGCCGCGACCAGGGCGTTGTGCCCGCCGCCGACCACCACCACGTCGTAGGAGTCCACCAGCCGACCCTAGCCCGTGAACAGCGCGGTCACCTTGCGGATCAACTCGACCAGGCCGTAGGCCAACGGGAGCCCCACCCACAGCCACGCGAGCACCGGCAGCGCGGTCCGGTTCACCGGGAGGCCCCTCCCGCCGACGGCTCGTGGTGCCGCCCGGCCACCGGCCGCACCAGCTCGTTGGCCGCGAACCCGACAACGAGCAGCGCGATCATGACGTGCAGCGAGGTCGTGTACCGGCCAGGCCCCGCCTCGCCGGCCGCCTCGGCGCGGTCGGCGACCGCGTTGACGATCAACGGCCCGAGCACGCCCGCCACCGACCACGCGGTCAGCAGGCGGCCGTGGATCGCGCCCACCTGGTAGGTGCCGAAGAGGTCCTTCAGGTAGGCCGGGACGGTGGCGAACCCGCCGCCGTAGAACGAGAGGACCAGCATGGCGCACACCACGAACAGCACCGTGGACGCGTCGCCCGCGAGCGCGAGCACCAGGTACGTCACCGCGCCGACACCGAGGTACACGCGGTAGACGTTCTTGCGCCCCACCAGGTCCGATGTGGACGACCACACGATCCGGCCCGCCATGTTGGCCAGCGACAGCAGCGCGACGAACCCGGCGGCGGCGCCCGCCGCGACCGGGGTGGCGGTGCCGGCGAAGAAGTCCCGGATCATCGGCGACGCCTTCTCCAGGATGCCGATGCCCGCCGTGACGTTGCAGCACAGCACCACCCACAGGCACCAGAACTGCGGCGTCCGCACGGCGTTGCGCGCCGACACGCCGAACGACGACCGCGCCGGCGACCGCTCGGCCGCCTCGGCGGGCACGCGCACCAGCAGCACGCCCACCGACATGAACACCGCGTACGCCACGCCGTGCACCAGGAACGCCAGGGCGATCCCCGCGCCGGTCCGGCCGAACGCCTCCAGCATCCCGGCCGACCAGGGCGACGCGATCAGCGCGCCGCCGCCGAACCCCATGATCGCGATGCCGGTGGCCAGGCCCGGCCGGTCCGGGAACCACTTGATCAGCGTCGACACCGGCGAGATGTACCCGATGCCCAGGCCGACGCCGCCGACCAGCCCGTAACCCAGCACGACCAGCCAGAACCACCCGGTCCACGCGCCGAGCGCCGAGATCAGGAACCCGGACGAGAAGCACGTCGCGGACACCGCCATCGCCCACCGGGGGCCGTTGCGCTCGACCAGCGTGCCGCCGAACGCCGCCGACAGCCCGAGCATCACGATGGCCACCTGGAACGGCAGCGCGCTCCGCGTGCCGGACAGGCCGAGCGCGCCCTCCAGCGGCGGCTTGAACACGCTCCACGCGTACACCTGGCCGATCGCCAGGTGCACCGACAGCGCGGCGGGCGGCACCAGCCAGCGGTTCCAGCCCGGCGGCGCGACCGTGCGCGCCCGGTCGAGGAAGCCCACCGCCCGCCACCTCCGTAACCTGGTCGGGACCGACCCGCGCAGACAGACACGGAACCTAGTGTCGAGAAGGAGTTCCACGATGGGGCGAGTGACCGTCCGTCGCCCAGTGGTCACGTATTCGCGCCGAACGCGCCGGACGCGCGTCGACGTGCTGGCCGCCGAGGAACCGTTGGAACTGCGGGTGAGCGGTTCGGCGCTGACCGTGACCATGCGGACGCCCGGTCACGACGTGGAGCTCGCGCACGGCTTCCTGCTCGGCGAGGGCGTGATCGGCGGCCTGCGCGACATCGCCGCCGCCCGGTTCTGCGCGGGGGCCGGCCCCGACGGGCTGAACACCTACAACGTGCTCGACGTGGCGCTGGCCGACCACGTGCCGCCGCCCGACGCGAGCGTGGAGCGCAACTTCTACACCACCTCGTCCTGCGGGGTGTGCGGCAAGGCGGCGCTGGACGCGGTCAAGCTCAAGACCCGCCACTCCCCCGCCGAGGACGCGGTGCGCGTCGACGTGGACGTGCTCGCCGGCCTGCCGGACGCGCTGCGCGCCAGGCAGAAGGTGTTCGCGTCCACCGGCGGCCTGCACGCGGCCGGACTTTTCACCGCATCGGGTGACGCGCTGGTGGTGCGGGAGGACGTGGGGCGGCACAACGCCGTGGACAAGGTGCTGGGCTGGGCGGTGCTCCAGGACCGCGTGCCGCTGACCGGGACCGTGCTGGTGGTGTCCGGCCGGGCGTCGTTCGAGCTGGTGCAGAAGGCGGCGATGGCGGGCGTGCCGGTGCTCGCGGCCGTGTCCGCGCCCTCGTCGCTGGCCGTCGAGCTGGCCGTGGAGCAGGGCGTCACGCTGGTCGGCTTCCTGCGCGGCGACTCGATGAACGTCTACGCGGGCGCGGAGCGGGTCGTCGCTTGAGACCCCTGGACGGAGTGCTGGTCGTCAGCCTCGAACAAGCCGTCGCCGTGCCCTACGCGACCCGCCTGCTGGCCGACCTCGGCGCGCGCGTGGTCAAGGTCGAGCGCCCCGACGGCGGCGACTTCGCCCGCCACTACGACCACGCGTGCGGCGAGGTGTCCTCGTACTTCGCGTGGACCAACGTCGGCAAGGAGTCGCTGACCCTCGACCTGAAGAACCCCGCCGGCCGCCCGGTGCTCGACCGGCTGGTCGCGCGGGCCGACGTCGTGCTGTGCAACCTGTCGCCCGCCGCGGCGCGGCGCGCGGGCGTGGACGCCGACGCGCTGCGGGCGCGGCGCCCCGCGCTGGTGGTCGGCGAGCTGTCCGGGTACGGCGAGGGCGGGCCCTACACCGGGCGCAAGGCGTTCGACGCGCTGGTGCAGTCCGAGGCGGGCCTGGTGGAGCTGACCGGCGAGGGCGACGTCACGGCCCGCGCCGGCATCTCGGTGGCCGACATCGCCGCCGGGGTGCAGCTGCACTCCGCCGTGCTGGCCGCCCTGCTGCACCGCGCGCGGACGGGAGAGGGCGCGACGCTGCGGCTGTCGCTGTTCGAGGCGCTGGCCGAGTGGATGCACCAGCCCCTGCTGTACGCGGCGGGCACGGGCCGCGCCGCGCCGCGCACCGGCGCGCACCACCCCAGCATCGCGCCTTACGGTCCGTTCCCGTGCCGGGACGGCGCGGTGCACTTGGCGGTGCAGAACGACCCGCAATGGCGGCGGCTGTGCGCCCTGCTGGGCAGGCCCGCGCTGGCCGACGACCCGCGGTTCGGCAGCGTCGCCTCGCGGGTCGCGCACCGCGCCGAGCTGCACGCCGAGCTGGACTTCACCGCCTGGTCCGCCGCCGACCTGCTGGCCGCGCTGGACGCGGCCGACGTGCCCGCCGCCCGCACCCGCGGTGTCGCCGAGCTGCCCGCGCACCCGCAGCTCGCCGCACGCGACCGCTGGGCGCGGGTCGCCGTGCCCGGCGGCGAGGCGACCGTGCTGCGCCCGCCCGTGGACTCCTCCGCGTGGGGCTGGACGCCCGGCGCGGTGCCGTCCCACGGCGCGGACACCGACCACGTGCTGGTGACGCTCGGTTACACCCCGGAGGAGATCGCGGAACTGCGGGCGCGGGGCGCGGTCTAGGCGGAACTCCCGACCGGTCGCCCGCGTTGGGACGTCGGGGGACATCCGCTGGAGGGGGAGATGGTCAGCAGGCGGACGCTGCTCGGCGCGCTCGGCGCGACCGGGCTGGCCGTCACCGGCTCGGCGGTGGCGCTGCACGGCCACGCGCCGGTCGGGGAGGCGCTGCGCCGCGTGCTGGGCGTCGCCGGGCCCGTGCCCGTCGCCAAGCGGCCCGTGGTGCGGGTGGAGCGCGTCTACTCCCGCCTGCGCGGCCGTGGGGTTGACCTCGTGACGATCCTCCCGCCGGGTGTGCCCGCCGAGGGCCTGCCCGTGTCGCTGCTGCTGCACGGGCTGCACGGCAACGCCCGCCAGGCGGCCGTCGGCGGCATGCCCGACGTGCTGGTCTCGGCCGTCGCCCGCGGCGCGGCCCCGCCGTTCGGGTTCGTGGCCGTGGACGGCGGCGACCACTACTGGCACGAGAACGTGCCCGGCGACGACCCGCTGGGGATGCTGCTCGACGAGGTGCCCCGGTGGCTCGCCGAACGCGGCCACCCGGCCCCGTTCGCGTGCACGGGGGTGTCGATGGGCGGGTTCGGGGCCCTGCTGTACGCCCGTCGGCGCGCGGAGCGCCGCGAGCCGACGGGTGCCGTCGCCGCGATCGCGCCCGCGCTGCTCACGTCGTGGCCGGAGATGGCGAAGCGGAGGGCGTTCGCGGACGAGGAGCAGTGGGCGGCGCTGGACCCGCTCCGGCACCCCGACGCGCTGCGCGGCGTGCCGCTCGGGGTGTGGGTCGGCGACCGCGACCGGTTCGTCGAGGGGACCCGGAAGTTCATCGCCGCGGCGAAGCCCGCCGTCGCCGCGATCACGCCCGGTGGTCACGACGACGTCTTCTACCGCAAGGTCGTCCCCGACGTGATCCGCTTCCTCGGCCGGCGCGTCACCGCGGCGTGAGCGGCGTCCGGTCGCTGCGCACCCACTTCAGCACCGCGCCCCACGAGCCGTAGCCCGCGGCCGCGTTCAGGTGCGCGCCGCCGACGATGACGTCCACGTCGACGCGCAGCGCCTCGGCGAGCTCCTTGCCCTGCTCCAGCGTGCAGTACGGGTCGCCCTCGCCCATCACCAGGCGCGTCGACCCGGCGGCCCGGCGCAGCGCCGCCGGGTCCAGCGGCACGTCCAGGAACTCGCTGATCAGCGGTTCCCCGGCGTGCCGCGGGCTCGGCGGCGCGACCAGCAGCACCCGGTCCACGCGCAGCGCCTCGTCGAACTCGCCCGCCGCGTGGTGCAGCCACAGCAGACCCGCGAGGGAGTGCGCGACCACCACCCGTTCGGGTGAGGTAGGTGCGGCGGCGAGGTGGTCCCGCAGCTCGGCGAGCCAGACGTCGAGCCGCGGCGCGTCCGGGAGGGTGAACTGCGGCAGGTCGACCTGCCCACCGTGGTGGGCGAGTTCGCCTGCCAGCCAGTTCTGCCAGTGCGTCGGCCCGGAACCGCCCAGGCCGTGCAGGAGCAGCGCGTAGGGCAGGGACAACGTCAGGCCGACTTCTCGCGGCGCTCCCGGCGGGACGGCTGCCGGGCCACGATCGTCGGGTTCACGTTCTCCTTCACCGTCTGCTCGGTGATGACGACCTTGGCGACGTCCGTGCGGCTCGGGATGTCGTACATCACCGGCAGCAGGACCTCCTCCATGATCGCCCGCAGGCCGCGCGCGCCGGTGCCCCGCAGGATCGCCTGGTCGGCCACCGCCTCCATCGCGGTCTTGGTGAACTCCAGCTCGACGCCGTCCATCTCGAAGAGCTTCTGGTACTGCTTGACCAGGGCGTTCTTCGGCTCGGTGAGGATGCGGACCAGGGATTCCTTGTCCAGGTTCGTGACGCTGGCGACCATCGGCAACCGGCCGATGAACTCCGGGATCAGGCCGAACTTGATCAGGTCCTCGGGCATCGACTCGGCGAAGTAGTCCGCCGCGTCCACCTCGGCCTTGGTGCGCACCTCGGCGCCGAAGCCGAGGCCGCGCTTGCCGACCCGGTCCTGGATGATCTTCTCCAGGCCCGCGAACGCGCCCGCCACGATGAACAGCACGTTCGTCGTGTCGATCTGGATGAACTCCTGGTGCGGGTGCTTGCGCCCGCCCTGTGGCGGCACGGAGGCCGTCGTGCCCTCCAGTATCTTCAGCAGCGCCTGCTGCACGCCCTCGCCGGACACGTCCCGCGTGATCGACGGGTTTTCACTCTTTCGAGCGATCTTGTCGACCTCGTCGATGTAGATGATGCCGGTCTCGGCGCGCTTGACGTCGTAGTCCGCCGCCTGGATCAGCTTGAGCAGGATGTTCTCCACATCCTCGCCCACGTAGCCCGCCTCGGTCAGCGCCGTGGCGTCCGCGATCGCGAACGGCACGTTCAGCATCTTCGCGAGGGTCTGGGCCAGGTAGGTCTTGCCGCACCCGGTCGGGCCGAGCATCAGGATGTTCGACTTGGCGAGTTCCACGCCGTCGTCGCGCCCCTCACGCCCGCGGTCGCCCGCCTGGATGCGCTTGTAGTGGTTGTAGACCGCCACCGAGAGCGTCCGCTTGGCCTCGTTCTGGCCGATCACGTACTGGTCGAGGAACTCGTGGATCTCGGCGGGCTTGGGCAGCTCGTCGAGCTTGACGTCGCCGGCCTCCGCGAGCTCTTCCTCGATGATCTCGTTGCAGAGGTCGATGCACTCATCGCAGATGTAGACACCGGGGCCGGCGATGAGTTTTTTCACCTGCTTCTGGCTCTTGCCGCAGAAAGAGCACTTCAGCAGGTCGCCGCCGTCACCGATACGCGCCATGACCGCTGACCTCTGTCCCCTCCGGCGCACGACCTGGTGAAGTGCGCCTGACTGCTGGTTGGCATCCACCCGCTGGGTGCGGTGTCCGCCCGTTCCCCTCGACGGTACCTGTCCCACCCGCATGTGCGGGAGGACCAGCGTGCCCCCGACACGCCGAACCGGGCAGGACCCCTGGTCGGTTCGGCGTGTCGGGCGTCACGGCGCGTTACTTCGCCGACAGCTTCCGGTACGGCAGGACGAGGTCCACGATGCCGTAGTCCTTGGCCTCTTCGGCGGTCAGGATCTTGTCGCGCTCGATGTCGGTGCGCACCTGCTCGGCGCTCTTGCTGGTGTGCTTGGCCAGCGTGGTCTCCAGCAGCCTGCGCACCCGCTGGATCTCGTTGGACTGGATCTCCAGGTCGGAGACCTGCCCGTAGACGCCCTCGGTGGCCGGCTGGTGGATCAGGATGCGCGAGTTGGGCAGCGCGTGGCGCTTGCCCGGCGTGCCCGCCGCCAGCAGGACCGCCGCCGCGGAGGCCGCCTGGCCCAGGCAGTAGGTCTGGATGTCCGGGCGGACGAACTGCATGGTGTCGTAGATGGCCATCAGCGAGGTGAACGAGCCACCCGGCGAGTTGATGTACATCAGGATGTCGCGGTCCGGGTCCTCCGACTCCAGCACGAGCAGCTGGGCCATCACGTCGTTGGCCGACGCGTCGTCCACCTGCACGCCGAGGAAGATGATGCGCTCCTCGAACAGCTTGTTGTACGGGTTGGACTCCTTGATGCCGTAGCTGGTGCGCTCGACGAACGAGGGGAGCACGTACCGGGACTGCGGCGCGTGGAACTGGCTCACTGGTTCTCTCCTGGTCCTGTGCTGCCCGGTCAGTTGGTGTTCGCCTGGCTGGCGCGGGTGATCACCTTGTCCACGAAGCCGTACTCCAGGGCCTCCTGGGCGGTGAACCAGCGGTCGCGGTCCGAGTCGGCGATGATGCGCTCGACCGGCTGACCGGTGTGCTGCGCGATCAGCTCGGCCATCTCCTGCTTGGTCCGGGTCAGCATGTCCGCCTGGATCGCGATGTCGGCCGCCGTGCCGCCGACGCCCGCCGAGGGCTGGTGCATCAGGATCCGGGCGTGCGGCAGGGCGTGCCGCTTGCCGGGCGTGCCCGCGGACAGCAGGAACTGGCCCATCGACGCCGCCAGCCCCATCGCGTAGGTCGCCACGTCGGGCTCGATGAGCTGCATCGTGTCGAAGATCGCCATGCCCGCCGTCACCGAGCCGCCGGGCGAGTTGATGTAGAGGGTGATGTCCTTCTCGGGGTCCTCCGCCGCGAGGAGGAGCAGCTGCGCGGTGATCTGGTTGGCGATGCCCTCTTCGACCTGCGACCCCAGCACGATGATCCGCTCGCGGAGCAGGCGCTCGTAGACCGAGTCGTTGAGGTTCATCCCCGTGGCCGACCGCATCTCGGGCGTCGGGAAGAAGTGCTGCGTCACGTCTGCCTGCCTAACTTTGCCGAAAAGAGTCTCGTAGCAACGACCTTAACGAAGGCGGGCGGCGTCGCCTTCCCGACACCGCCCGCGTTCGCTCAGGGCTTCAACTCCGGTGGAGCCTCGACGGCCTCACGCCGTCGGCTCGGCCGCCGATTCCTCAGTGGACTTCGCCTCGTCGGCCGGCTTGGCCTCGCCGAACAGCTCGTCCAGGTCGAGCGCGTTGCCCGCCGCGTCCGTGACGGTGGCCTGGCGCACGACGGAGGCCAGCGCCTTGCCCCGCCGCACGTCGGCGAAGATCGCGCCGAGCTGGCCGGACTGCTGGGCGCGCTTGACGTACTCGTCCGGGCTGATGCCGAACCGCTGCGCCTGGTAGATGATCCGCTCGGTCAGCTCCGCGTCGGAGACGCTGACCTGCTCGGCGTCCGCGATGGCGTCCAGCACCAGCTGCGTCTTGACCGCCTGCTCGGCGGCGCTGCGCACCTCGGTGTCGAACTCCTCCTTGGTCTGGCCCTGCTCGGTCAGCCACTCGGCGAACTTGTTCTCGTCGTGGTCGAAGGCGTGCACCGCGTCGTGCGCACGGGCCTCCACCTCGCCCTGGACGACGGCCTCGGGCAGCGGCACCTCGACGGAGGCCAGCAGCGCCTCCAGCACCTTGTCGCGGGCCTGCACGCCCTGCTGCATCTTCTTCACCCGGCCGAGGCGGGTCCGCAGGTCGTCCTTCAGCTCGTCCAGCGTGTCGAACTCGCTGGCCAGCTGGGCGAACTCGTCGTCGAGGCCGGGGAGCTGGCGCTCCTTGACGGAGTTCACGACGACGGTGACCTCGGCCTCGCGGCCGGCGTGCTCACCCGCCACCAGGGTGGTGGTGAAGGTCTTCGACTCGCCCTCGGACGTGCCGACCAGGGCCTCGTCGATGCCCTCGACGAGCTGCCCGGAGCCGATCTCGTAGGACAGGCCGGTGGTCTTGGCCTCCTCGACCTCCTCGCCGTCGACGGTGGCCGACAGGTCGACGATGACGAAGTCGCCCTGCTGGGCGGGCCGCTGGACGCCGGTCAGGGTGCCGAACCGGGCGCGCAGCTCGTCGAGCTGGGTGGCCACGTCGTCGTCGGTGACCTCCTGCTCGTCCACGCTCACCGACAGCTCGCCGAACGCGGGCACGGTGATCTCGGGGCGGACGTCGACCTCGGCGGTGAACGCCAGCGACTCGCCGTCCTCGATCTTCGTGACCTCGAAGTCCGGGCGGCCGAGGGTGCGGATCTCGCCGGAGCTGACCGCCTCCAGGTACTTGGCCGGGATGGCTTCCTGGACGACCTCGTCCAGGACGGGCGCGCGGCCGATGCGGCTCTCCAGCACGCGGGCCGGCGCCTTGCCGGGGCGGAAGCCGGGGATGCGGACCTGCTTGGCCAGCTTGCGGTAGGCGCGGTCGAAGTCCGACTTGAGCTCGTCGAACGGCACCTCGACGTTGATCCGGACCCGCGTCGGGCTCAGGTGCTCGACGGTGCTCTTCAACGTGGTCTCCTCGTAACGGGCAGGACGTGCGGAACACCCCGGAAACGCTCTGCCGGGCGCCGGGATTCCGCTTGAGTCTAGGCGGTGGGCCGGGGCGGGGCGGGCGGCACCCCGTAATCGCCCGCGGGGGCGGTCGTGGACGGCGACGCGGCCGCGGGGTCGGTTCGGCGTGGTCGCGCCCGTGTCGCGGCGAGGTCGTCGCCGTGTCGCGGCGGTGTCGTGCCGGTGGCGGTGGGATGGCGTGGGTCCGCGCCCTCGGGCGTGTCGTGCGCGCTGCGGCTTCCCGCGCGGTGCTCGGAATCGGTTCGGGCGCGTGGGATTCACCGGCTCGGGGGTACCGCTGCCCGCACGTGGCACGGCGGCGCGTGGCGGGCACGAGGTGCTCCGCGCACGACGGTGAAGAGGGGTGGGCGAGGAGCAGCGCGCGAGAAAATGATTCCTCATCGCTTTGGTCTTGCGGGGGCTGCCGGATCCGCGCGACGCCCGGTCGCATTGTGGACAGATGACGCATGGCGGGGTCGCGACCATTTTCGGCGGGGCGGGCGGCAGTTCGGCGTTCGGCGTAATCGCCATTTTTTGCAAGGTTTTCACATTTCACTCGACCGAGGAGCCGCGACGGACCGGCGGCGGTCACCCGAGGCCCGCGCCCGGATCGGCCGGCGCGGCGCGGGGCCTGGCCGCGCGGAGGCCGGCACCGGCCGCGCCCGCGGACCCTTGTCCGCACCAGTGCGGAAAACCGGGCGGGAAGGCCGTTCACACGTCGGCCCGGCAACACGCCGGAACGGCGGCCCACATACCACCGAACGGCCCACCGGAGGCCCGTTTGACTAGGCCGTTCGAGTGATGCGAGAGGTTGCCCACGCGAAGGGACACCCGATCACCGACCGCAGTCGACACACTCTCCTGTAACACGGATGTCGTAGCGACGACCTACTGTCTGCGACCGCAAGGGAGGGGAGGTTGCCCGGATAGGGTGAACGGCGTCCGTTCGGAGCAGCGCGCGACGGAAAGTTTTCACGTGTCGAGATGACTCCACTCGCCGTAGTCCATTAGTGTGGGTTTCAGGTAGCGTGACGGCCGGACCCGCATCACTGGACCACGAAATAATTCACGTTGCCGGACGTTCTGGGGGGTCAGCAGCGGACGTCACCGGCAACCGGGACCAGAGGAACGAGCGAAACAATGTCATCGAGCTCTTTCACCACCTACCAGACAAGGTGCCGATGACCCGATGAGAGCCATTCCGCCGCTGCCGAACAGTAAGCCACGGCCCGCCCCCGACGCCGGCTCTGCACCGCACCGCGTCGACCCCGGTCTGGTCGTGGGAGGAACACGAGTCCATCGGGTACCGCCCCTCACGGTCGAGCGGCGATGTTGATCAGCACCCGGTCGCGCCCGGTCACCCGGCGCGACCAGGTCGACTGCCGCCACGCAACGAAACCCACGAGGCCGTCCTGCACCGGCCGCTCGTGGATCACTGTCACGCACCGTTGGGGAGCTCCATGGAGACGCGTCAGCTTTTGGCGTTCACAACTGTGGTTCAAACGGGCAGTTTCACCAAGGCAGCCGCCACGCTGAATTGCTCGCAACCCACCATCACCACCCGGATCAAGGCACTTGAGGAAACCCTCGGCGTGCCGTTGTTCCGCCGACTACCGCGCGGCATCCAGATGACCTCCGCGGGCGTCGAGCTGCTGCCGTTCGCGCGCAACATCATCACGCTGACGGACAAGGCGCGGAAAGCCATCACGATGAACGGCGAACCGCACGGCAAGCTGGTCATCGGCAGTGCGCAGAGCCTGACCGACTACCGGCTGCTGCCGCTGATCGAGTACATGTGCTGGCGCTACCCGAGCGTCCAGATCTCACTGCACTCCCGCAACACCCAGACCAACCTGGCGTCCGTGCGCGACGGCAGGCTGGACTGCACGTTCTTCATCGGCTCCGTGGAGCCGCGGGAGGGGTTGGAGACGACCGTGCTGTGCCCGGAGCCGCTGGTCATGGTCGCCGGTCCCACGCACGCGCTCACGAGGCGTTCCGTGATCACCGAGGACGAGCTGCGCGGGAGCACGCTCATCCGGGCCGAGAACGGCGCGAGCTACTACGAGCAGTTCGAGCAGGCGCTCGGGCTCCAGGACGCGGAGGCCAAGTCGCCGGTGCTGGCGCTGGATTCGATCGACGCCGCCAAGCGCGCGGTCGCCTCGGGTCTGGGGATCTCGCTGGTCCCCGAGGTGACGGTCGCGGCGGAGTTGGCCGACGGGAGGCTGTGCCGCCTGCCCTGGGTGCCGCCGTTCCGGGTGTACACCCAGTTCGCGTGGCGCCAGGACAACTCGACCAACCCGTCGGTGACGGCGCTGGTGTCGGCGGCGGCGCAGGTGGTGAGCGAGCAGGTGGCGACACCGGCCTGAGGTGAGCGACTGGGGACGGCCGTTCTTGAGCGCGCATGGCGCGGTGTGCTCAAGAACGGCGGGCAGGACGGGCTTCCACGGGTGGGGCCGAGCCTCAGGCGGACTGCTCCGAGCGGGGTGTCACCGAACGTCCGCACCCGTCGACCGGAATGCCTCTACCAGCGTTGCCGCTGGTAGAGGCCGACCGTCGGGGCGACAGGATTTGAACCTGCGACCCCCCGCTCCCAAAGCGGGTGCGCTACCAAACTGCGCCACGCCCCGGTCGCCGACACCCTATCGCGACCGGCTAAGCTGTCCCCGCGCCCACCCCCGGTGGGCGCGATGCGGGTGTAGCTCAATGGTAGAGCCCCAGCCTTCCAAGCTGGTCATGCGGGTTCGATTCCCGTCACCCGCTCTCCCCTTCCGCCGCAGGTAGTCGCCTCGCGGTTCGTCCCAAGTGGACGACCTTCCCACCCTTCTTGATCTTCCGTGCCCCCCGCGTGCCCCTCGGTGCCCTGGGCGTGCCCTTCGCAGCCTTGACCATCGCCTCGATCCCGACCGCGATCTTCCTGCCCCGCTCCTCCCGCGCGTGGAGGTAGATCATGGCCGCGCGGGTGGAGCTGTGGCCCATCCGGTCCATGAGTTCGCGGAGCGTCGCCCCCGTTTCAGCCGCCAACGTGTTGCCGGTGTGCCTGAGGTCGTGCAGGTGGACGTCCGGCATCCCGGCGGCGGTCCGAGCGGCGTTCCAGATGTTCCAGAAGTTGTTCCGCTTCGGCCTGCCGCCCTTCGGTCCGAGGAACACCCAGGCGTTCGAGCCCTCACCGACGAACACGTCAAGATGCCGGTCGATCTCCTCCGTCAGGAACGGCGGCAACGTCACCGACCGCTTGCCCTTGGCCTTGGGATCGTCATCGAACAACTCCCCCGCGTCCGGTTGCACCGTCTGCCGGTCGACCTTGACGACGTAAAACGTCCGACCGCCGTCTTCCACCCGGGAGAAGTCCCGCCGCCGAAGACCCACCATCTCGGCGAACCGCAAGCTCCCGAACGTGGCCAACAACACGACGAGCCGGTACCTGGCCTGAATGGCATCCGCCGCCGCGAACACTTGATCCAGGCTCGCTGTCGGCCGCTCCGGGCTCTCCTCCCTGCCGCCGCCCTTGATGGTGCACGGGTTGTGCTTGAGAAGCCGCTCCTCCGGTGCCGAAGCCGTGTTCAGCACCGCTCGCAGGAACCGGTACGCCTTGGCCACCGTCACCTCACCGACACCGTCCGCGAGCAGCTCCTTACGCCACCTCCGAACCCGAGCCGGGCTGAGGTCGGACAGCATCACGTCACCGAGCTTCGGCCCCACGTGGTTCCGCAGGAGTCCCCGGTACAGCTCGACTGTCCGCACCGCCAGGTCCCGCTCCCCGATCCAGGCTTCGGCGTAGGTTCGCAGCTCGATCTTCCCCGCGTCCGGGTTGGTCCAGTCACCCCGGACGATGTCCGTCTCAACGGTGCTGAGCCACTGTTCCGCGTCCTTCTCCCGCTCGAACGTCTCGGGCGCGGGGTGCTGCTTCCCGTCCGGACCCTGGTATCGAGCCTGGAACCGCCCGGACGGCAGCCGTCGCACCCGGCCGAACCGACGCCGCTTCTCACTCACGACGCCCTCCGAAACCGGAACCGGACCGCTTCCGCGTCGAACGCCTCGACCCGTCCCGCCTCGATGAAGGCGTCAAGATCCACCTTCTTGAACCGGATGAGTCGCCCAAGCCGGTGAAACGGCACCCGACGCTCCGCGATCAACCGGCGGACGAACCGCACGGTCGTACTCATGTACTCGGCCGCCTCGGGCACGCTGAAGTGCTCTTTGTCGTTCACCGTGTTCCCCCTGGTCAAGCCGCTGCCGGCGACATTGCTGAAACATCTGCGGTTGCCGGCCGCAGCCGGGCGAGCACGTCTTGCGCCTGGTCGTACTCGGCGCGCCACTTGAGCCGTTGGGCGATCATGTGCATGAGCAGTTCCACCCGTGACGGGACGTGCGGGTCACCGGCCCGGACCGGAGCCCATTGGAGCCGGGCCGTAGCGGGGTTCGGCTTGGTGATGCCCGCTGCTTCCAGGGCTTCCCGGACGAACGCGGCGCGGTCGCCCTTGTGCTCGGCGAGGGTCTTGCCCGACCAGCGGCGGGAGACCAATACCCGCCGACCGGGCAGGCCGAGGGTGTCCCGTCGGTGTGCCTTGCCCTTGCAGTGGCCCGGTGTAGTTCGGGAGGTGGCTCCCTTGGGTTGGATGCCGTAGAGCAGCCAGACCGCGCACCGCTCCGAGCACGGCGTGACGGCCAGCTCTGCCGCCAAGCGGTCCGCGTGGTCGATCAGGCGCGGGGAGGCGTCGGTCTGGACTACTTCGGTGATGGCCTTGGTCAGGTACTTGGTGAGGTAGCCGATGTGCCGTCCGGCTTCCTCGGTGCCGCCCAGGATGCCTTTGGAGTGCACCTGCGGGCCGAACACGGCGACGTGCGCCGGCGTGTCCAGGTCCGCCACGGCGTCGGCCCAGCGGGTCAGCGGGGTGGTGGTGTCGGGGTCCACGAAGCCCTTGCTGGTCATGTCCCAGACCGGCAGGCGATCGCCGCCGTAGACCGGGGTGTCGTGGTCGGGCCACCAGACCTGGAGGTAGGTGGCGGCGGTGACCTGGCGGACGACCTTGTGCGGGATCGAGCCGCGTACGGCGAAGTGGGCGTGTGGGGTGATGCGTCGTTGGGGTTCAACGGTGCCGAAATACTGAGCGTCGTACCCGACCACCCGGCGGAGGTTCTGCCACCAGCGGTCGACCAGGGAGGCGAAGTGCACCGCGTCGCGGGCGGCTCGCCGGTAGTCATAGGTGTCCGGGTCGACGGGCGCGCCGTCGGGGCGGACCTTGCCGTAGGTGTCGAGGGTGAGCGTGACGAAGGTGGAGGGCCGGTAGCGGCCGGCGAACTCCCGCCCGACGGTGCGCTTGTCGACCTTGCGGCGGGGCAGGTTCGGTGTGTCCTGCCGTCGCCGCGTGGACCGGGCCGGAGCGGTCCGTGCGAGTCGTTCCACGGCGGGAAGGGCACCGCGGACACCCTCCCGCCTCAGGTCGGTGTCGGTCTCCCGGATGCCCTCCCGCAGATCGTCGGCGTCGCCCAGCTCGCCGGATGCGACGGCCCGCCGGTACTCCGCCGTCAGGTCCGACCGGTGCACCACCAGGGCGACCTGATCGGCGGTCGGGGTGTGCCGTTCGGCCACCGGCTCGTGGTCGAGGTGCCAGCCTTCCCGGCACTGGGCCATGCGGGAGCGGCGGTTACGGTCCGCGCACGCCGGGCACTTGCTCGCCTGGGTGGCGTTGCAGCGGATACCGACGATCCGCACTTCGCCGGTGTCCCGGTCCACGACCTCGCGCAGCACCGGCCGGGTGCACACGCCGTGCTGTTCGGCCGCCGCCTTGACCACGTCCAGGGTCAACGGCATCCGGGCACGCTCGGCCGAGGTCATCCCCGCCACGTCCAACGGCACCGCCGCGACCACGGTCGTCGTGTCCTGTGTGGGCTCGTTCATGCCGCCGCACCTCCCGTGGTGTCGCCTGGATCGGGACGGGTGGGCAACGGGTGCACCGTCGCGTCGTCCACTGTCAGGAACAGCCCCAGTTCCACCAGGTCGGCGTCGGTGACGTGGAAGGCGCGAGTCCGCTCCGGTTCCCGCCGTCCGTCGACCTTCGACCACGCCACGCCGGGTGTGGTCTCGCTGATCTCGTGCGCTGCCGCGCCGCGTTGACGCACGCCGTCGCCCAGCACCATGTCCACCTGTTGCGGCTCGTCCAGCCGCAGCGCCACCCGCGTGGTGAACAGATGCCGGAAGGAGACGACCTCCTTGCGCGGGTCCTGGACCAGGCCCACGACGGCGTAGCCGGGTGCGCGGCCCTGTGAGGTGATGGTCTGCACCGCCCATGCCGCACGCTCCCGGAGCTGCTTGTCCGGCTGGTAGGCGATCAGGTCCGCCAGCTCGTCCACCACCAGCACGGTGAACGGCTCACCGCCGGACCGAGCCCACAACCGCCGCACACCCCGGTACCGCGACGCGCGCTCCTTGACCTCAGCGGCGATCTCCTCCAGCAGCACGACCGCGTCCGGCCCGTTGTCGTACACCACCCGGTCGAACGCGTCCGGACACTGCCCCAGCTCCATACCACCCTTCGGGTCGACCCCCACCAGGCGAACCAGGCCCGCCCGGACCGCCGGCGCGAGCTGCCACACGATCGACCACAACACGGACCCCTTGCCCGCACCGGGTACACCCACCACGAGCACCTGAGAGCCCAGCAGCCGCAGTCGCCACGGCTTGCCGATCTCCGTGCGGCCGACCACCACCCGCTTGAGATCCACACCGTCCACGTCATCGGACAACGGAGGCACCGGGAGGGCACGGGCCAGCGGGTCACGGTGCACGAAATCCAGCTCGATCAACCGCGGCTTCAACACCCGAACCCGACACGACCGCGCGCCGAACGAGTGCGCCAGGCCGTCACGACGCAGCTCCCACATCTCCGCGGACTGCGCCGGGATCATCCGCACCCGGACGCGGTCCCGCCAGCCGTCCGACCGCACCCGTCGCAGACGCGGCCGATACTCACGCCCGCGACTGTCCTTGGCCAGCTCGCCAAGCCGCATGGTGGCCCGCCAACGCGGGACGTAGACCGTGGCCCGCCGCCATTCCGTCACCAACCGCAGCCACACCCACCGCACGAACGAAGACCGGTCCAGGCCCGACCAGATCACCAGCGACGCCACCACCGCCAGGACCGCCAGGAGTAGCGGCCACGGGCCGAACCGCAACGAGCACCAGGCCGCCATCGTCGGCACCGACACCGCCACCGGGTAGCGGACCACGACGAGCACCAGGCGCACGACGGCCACCACCAGCAGCCACACCAATGCCAGCACCGCCGCCAACCACTTCAGCTTCCCCGGCACCAACACCCACCACGGCACCCGAGGACGCGCACCCTCGAACGGAGCAGGATCAACCCACCGCGACATCAGGCCACACCCCCGCCCTGCGGCATCACCACGGGGGTGGCGAACACGTTGGGGATCTTCCACACCGTTGCGTGAAAGCACAGGCTTGACGGCCGACCCCCATGCACAGATACCCTTGACATGACTGGAATCCCTTGTGTCACAACAAAGCGGATGCGAAAGCCAGTCGATGTGTCACCGGGAACAGACCAAGGCCCGCCAAGACTGAGGCTGTTCCCGGTGATCACACCCACCGGCTTGAGAACTCTTCAGTTGTCGTCACACGCCGTATGCGACGCGTGCGTCATCGCCACGGCAGTCGAATCAACCGCCGTTCGCTGTCCAGCGTCGATCAGCCGGATGGTCTATCCAGCACTTTCACCGTCGGGGCGCGACGCCGCTCGACTGGTTCATGTCGGAATCCTCCCGACGCACGCTTCCGGTGCCGAAACACCTTTCACAGCGCTTCTCACCACCATCCCCGCAAGGCACACGACCGAGCGTGCAGTCCCCGACCGGGCAGGACACCCAGGCCCCCGAGTGCTTGCGCTCCTGGCGGTGCCGCCGAGCGACTTCCTGAAGCCTTCGACCGATCACCACCATGTCGTGACCGATGGCCGACTCGTCCACCGGCAGGAACGCGTGTTCGGGAAACCCGCCCTTGGCAGCGTTCGTGTACTCGACCAGTTCAGCGGTCAGGGCGCGCAGGTCCTCCAGCATGTCCCGCTCCTCCTGGGACAGGCCGGGCTTTACGCGATCGCTCACGGGCGCTGTGGTCATGCCTGCTTCCTTATGCGCTCGACACTCCAGACGGGATGAACTCCTCACAGCGGGTACCTCCCCGTATCCGTCTCCGTCTCGCCCAAGTGTTCCCGCAGAACGTCACCAAGCCCCTGGGCGTGCAATTCCTCGGCGATCGCGATCAACGACTGTCCCTGCTCCATGCGTGCTTCCGCCGCCGGGTCCAACAGATCAGCCACCGTCGCGGCCTGAATCGCCACCTTCGTCAGGTACGTCGCCAACTCCACCGAACCGTCGGCACGGTCCGACGGCGCGAGCACCACGGCCTGACCGGCCCCCAGCACCAACCGCAACGCGTGCAACCTCGTACCGGGCCACTTCACAACCTCGACCCGCGAACCCATGTCCGGGGCGAACACCAATCGCACATCCGCAGTCATGACTACGCCGCCACCTGTCCCGTGCCGCCTTCGGCCTTCACCGACGACGACCCGCCACGACGACCAGCCTGCTGCGGCGCCACCATCTCGTCCGCCCACACCGTGTACGCCACCCAGCCGTCCTTCACGTACGGCGTCACCTTCAACCCCGTGAACACCGCCGGCCGAAACGGCGTCCCCGCCAACACCTCCGGAGGAACCGGCTGCACCTCGGCGGCGATCTTCACCACCTGACCGGTGTTCCTGCCCTTCGCGGACGGGTCCGTACCCTGCACAACCCACACCGGACGCCCCGACACCTTGTCCACCGCGTCCCGCGACTTCCCGTCCACCCAGTCCTTGCCCCGCTCCACCGAGATCACGAAAAACCCCTGTGGGAACAACTCATCGAACATGATCGGAAACCTGTGACCAGCAGGAACGGCCATCTTTCAGCACCTCTTACCGTTGGAGGATCGCCCCGACACCGGGGACTTGTCATCCATATTAGCTGTATAACCCTTATGACTCAGCAATTTGGTGTACTTCGATCAGGTGATCTACAGATCACCTAGGTCAGTCGTTACAGTTGCTCCATGGAGACCGAGGCCGCGGACGGCCGACCTGCGTACCAACAGCTCGCGGATGCATTGCGTCGAGCGATCGCCGCAGGCACGTATGCGCCAGGCGACCAACTTCCCACGATGAGCGAACTCGCGGAGAAGCACGGCATCGCCGTGATGACGGTCCGAGAGTCGATCAAGATGCTCGCATCGGAAGGGCTGGTGATCGCGCGACAGGGCAAGGGCGTGTTCGTGCTTCGCACACCTACCCCTGACCAGGCACCGGTCTCGGGTGCCCAAGTGGTCACGATGCTTCACCAGCTCGAACGTGTCGTTGATCAGCTTTCGGACCGCTTGGCCGCTGTTGAACGACGCCTGGACCAGGAAGACGGCTCTCGACCAAGTCCAACCGCGTAGCCAACTCCTCTACTCGCTGCGTGAGCCGGTACAGACCTTCGACCACGTCGCCCCATTCGGCGTCGCTCAGTCCGGTCGTGCCGCTGGTTACCTGCTCGCTCACGACTGCCCCCGCTTCTCGGTGTCCTCCGTCTTGTCGACCGCGTTCTCAACTCAAGGTGGTGGCCTTGCTCCCCATGAGTTCCCGGCACCGCGCCGCGAAGGCGAGTGCGGCGTCAGCCAGCGTGTCCGCGAAGCAGGCCGCCAGCTCCACGCTCCCCGGCTCACCGTCGAGGTCGATCACCAGCGTGCCGGTACCGACGTCCATGACGAGCTTGGGGCGACCAGCCGCATCGGTTGCGACCTGCGCGGAGTCCCCGAACCGGGGGCGCACCACCACGTCCATCCCTGTCCCACCTCCCACGGATAGCGACGGCAGGTCGGATGACCCGCCATCTGGACTATCGGCGCTAGGGTGGCCAGAGGGAACGATATGCGCGATGCGCGCATGACATGCGCATACGCATGAACGAGAGGTGAGCCCGTGGAGACGTTCGGCGAAGCTCTGCGCCGACTCCGTGTGGCCGCACGGCTCAGCCAGGCCGAACTCGCGAAAGCAGCCCAATGGAGCCAGAGTCAGGTCAGCCGTTCCGAAGGCGGCAGGTTCCTCCCCGATGAAGGGACCGTGACGCGCCTGGACCAGCTCTTGCAGGCAAGGGGCGCGCTGATCAAGGCTCATCTCGTGAGCGGCACGAGCAGCGGAGCAGGCCCCGCCCCCGACGTCCAGGCCCCTTGGATGATCAGCGACGTCATGCGCCAGATCCATCGTTCGGATGTCGGACACGAGACGATCGATCAACTTTCGGTGATGACCGAGGAGCTGTGCTGCGAATACGCGTGGCGGAACGCCGACGACCTGCGCAGAGATGCGCAACAACAGCTCGAATACGTCGGCCAACTGCTGAACGGCCCCACCACCCTGCGCGAACACCGCGAGCTGATGGTCAACGCCGGGTGGCTGACCCTGCTGATCGGCTGTGTTGACTACGACCTGGGCCTACCGCGTCACGCCGAGAGCGCCCGCACCGCGGCTTTCCAGTTGGGCCGCGAGTCCGGCCACGGAGAGATCGTCGCCTGGTCGTTCGAGATGAGCGCCTGGTTCGCTCTCACCCAGGACCGTCTGCGATCCGTGGCCGAGTACACGGAGGCCGGCAGCAAGGCCGCCCCCGGTTCGTCGGTAGTGGTCCAACTCGCCGCTCAGGCCGCGAAAGCCCAGGCGCGCATGGGAAACCGCACTGAGGTCGAACGAATCCTCGACGAGGGCTACCGGCTGTTGGAGCAACACCAGAACCCGCTGCGGCCGGAAAACCACTTCGTGATCGACCCGACCAAGTGGGACTTCTACGCGATGGACTGCTACCGCCTGGTGGGCGACAACGACCGGGCGTCGAAACACGCGCGTGAAGTCCTGAAGCTGTCCCGCAAGCCGGACGGCACCGAACGCTCCCCGATGCGCGCCAGCGAGGCCAGGTTGACTTTGGCAGTCGCCGCGCTGGACTCGGGCGACGTCGAGGCGTCCGCGAGCTGGGCACACGAGGCGTTCAGCGCCGACCGCAGGTCTGTAACGCACCTGGCGATGCTGGCCGACGAACTCTCGGAGAAGGTCCGCGAGCTGATGCCAGGAGACCCCGCCGCGAAGCCTCTGCAAGAAGAACTCGCGGTCTTCCGAGCCTCGCTGCCATCTCGCTGAACCTCGCGAACGTGGTCGGCGGTGGCGGCTGCGCGCGTTGATGAATTGTGCTTTATGGGATCAAGGCGCACCGCCTGCGGCGACGCGCAACCAGTCCCGGCTCACGTCGGCACCGACTCCCCGCATCGCGGCACGCCGGGCTCCCGCTCCGCTCCGCCCGTCGGCCGCGCGCGGGAGTCGCTGCACGTGGCCGGATCGCGACACGCAGAGGTATCGCGCTTGGGCAGGAGCTGCTTCCAGCATCCAAAGTCCGACGATCGCGCGGTCACAGACTTGGCAGGGCTGGGCGCGGCGATCGGCTGCCGCGACGGCTCCGCCGCCTTGCCAACGAGACACAGAGGCATGGCCGTTAATATGGAGGTCGGATAGCCCATCGCGCGACCATTTGACCTCTAGAATGAATTTCTTCCATGACCTCCTTTTCATATACGAGCGGAATAACCATAGCCGGACCATCAATATTCAATCCAACACTAATGCGCCACTCGAATTTAGCCGCAGACTCAAGACGTCGCGCCAGTTCTGGATCAACGCTTTTGAGCCGGGCGTAGGAAGATAGCGCCGCCGCCTGGTTTACCCGTATGGCACCGTCCCCTTGGACGACAATGCCTAGCTCCGACCGATGAGCGCGCGTGGTCGTGAGAATCACGTCAACCTCGAGCATGTGGTCAGAACCGTCGCCCCAGACGATAGAGGAAGATACTCTCATGTCCGGTATAAAAAATGGTTCAAATGCTTCAAAAAAGATCGAGGCATCAAGGTTAAGCTCGTACCGATCAGGCATCGTCACTTGCCCTTGAGCATTCCATGCCTCATGTTCGGGCTTGAATAGAAGGCGCGCCTCACCTTCGATCGGAGCCCATTTTGGAGCACGAGCCTGCGGGACTAGAAGCTGCAAGAGTTCCGACCTCTTTGCACTTCGAGTCTTCTCAGCCGAACGCCAAGGAACTTCTATCGAGTACGGCTCCTGACCAGTTTTAAGGATATATGGAGCGTTGTCCGTGCGCATATATATGACCGACACGGTTGCATTACTAGACCAATCGAAAACAAGCGTAGTTATATCAGGCGCAACGCCGTCATCAAAGCACTTTTCGACCCGTGGCCACCAGTCGGACATCTCATTGGCATCTACCCCGGGAACCGACATCCCCTTTTCATCAACACCAACAACCCAAAGCACCTCCGCACCCCTGGCAGCATTACACAATGCCGCCATTCTTCTCGCCGCTTTCCGATGGTCATCTAGCCAGGTTGATTTGAACTCAACAAAAGAGTCTTCGCACTGCTTCCCCTCAATCATTCTTTCGATTGCCCTCCGAGCCCTCAGCTCGATAGCTTGTCTTAGCATCCTTAACCCTCACCTCAGACTCGACAGGTTATGCACTTTAGACCAGAAGCGATCTCTATACGAGCCCCTATATGTGGCCGCACAGCAAGCGCTCTCATCCTCGACTTACCGTCGCCCTCCACGCCGAGGAGGGAGCAGGCGAAACTGCAAACGCATGTCGACCGACGACAGCCCGGTTTGCAACCGATGATCAGCACGGCCCCCACCCCGACTGGCCGTGCCCCTCGCGTGCCCCATCACACGGTCAAGAGCGGTCGGTCGAGGACGCTGGCGGTTAGTACGACCACATCGGCGCAGGTCGGAGGGTTGCAGGTCACGGGCTTGATCGCTGCCAGACCTTCCAAGCTGGTCATGCGGGTTCGATTCCCGTCACCCGCTCTCCCCTTCCGCCGCAGGTAGTCGCCTCGCGATTCGTCCCAAGTGGACGACCTTCCCACCCTTCTTGATCTTCCGTGCCATCCGCGTGCCAGTAGCCGCCTTGGCCGTGCCGCTCGCGGCCTTGACCATCGCCTCGATCCCGGCCGCGATCTTCCGCCCGCGCTCCTCCCTCGCGTGGAGGTAGATGAGCGCCGCACGAGTGGAGCTGTGCCCCATCCGATCCATCAGTTCGCGGAGCGTTGCCCCCGTCTCGGCCGCCAACGTGTTCCCGGTGTGCCGGAGGTCGTGGAGGTGGACATCGGGTATCCCGGCCGCCACCCGAGCGGTGTTCCAGAGGTGCCAGAAGTTGCTTCGCTTCGATCGCCCGCCCTTCGGCCCCACAAACACCCAGTCATCCGGGTCGCCACCGACGAACAGGCTCAAGTGCAGCTCGACCTCCTCCGTGAGGAACGGAGGCAACGTCGGGACCTCTCGGCCCTCACCGCTCCGACCGTCGTGATCGTCGGTGAACGCAGTCGTGCGCAGGACGCGCGCGAAGTCGTCGCCGCGGCGCGGAAGTCGCCGAACGCCGAAGTCGTGCTGACGCCCGGCGGCCACGGGTTGCCCGCGGACTTGGCGGAACGGTTGAACGCCGACCGGCCCTAGGATGGCCGTGTGACCGCAGATTGCCTGTTCTGCCGCATCGTCGAGGGCGCTGTCCCCGCGCGGGTCGTGCACGAGACGGACACCGTGCTCGCCTTCCACGACATCGACCCGCAGGCGCCGACCCACGTGCTCGTGATCCCGAAGGAGCACCACCGGGCGGCCGGGGACCTCGACCCGCTCACGGCGGGGCAGGTGGTGCAGGCCGCGCACCACGTCGCGAAGTCGGAAGGCATCGCGGAGGACGGTTACCGCCTGGTGTTCAACACCGGGCGCGACGGTGGCCAGACCGTGTTCCACGTGCACTGCCACGTGCTGGGCGGACGCCGGCTGAACTGGCCGCCCGGTTGAGCGCGGCGCTCGGACGCGCTCGCGCACCGCGGCCTCAACCCGTCGCCCGCGCCACCGCCGTGCGTAATCGACGCGCCACGGCCAGGTCGCCCTCGATCGACAGCTCGGTGTCCGGCACGCGCCCCCACAGCCACAGGTCGACCGCCGACGCCGACCCGGTCACCACCGCGGCGGGGTCCGCGTCCGGGCAGAAGTCCACCACCTGCTCGTGCAGCGCGACCGTCCACTCCCTGCCCGGCACGCGCAGCGTGATGGCGCGCCCGTCCGCGTGCGCCGCCGGCGGCAGGTGGCACCCCAGCCACAGCCGGAGCACCTCGTCGATCCCATCGGCCGCCAGCCCCGGCGCCAGCGGCGCGGCCAAACCCGACGCCGCCTGCGCGTCGACCCGGTGCACGGCCGTCTCGTGCGCCATCCGGCGCAACCAGAACCCGACCGTCCGGTCCCACGGGCACCAGGTCGCGGCCGGCTCCGCCGCACGCGCGGGGTTGAGCACCGCGATCAGCGACGCCGCGCCGACCCGGTACCAGTCCACCGGGTCGGCGCCGTTCGGGTCCCGCGGCCACTCCGTCGGCCGGCTGCCCCGCGTGACCCACCTCGTCACCAACCGGTGCACCGAACCGACGTGCCGCACCAGCCCGGTCACGGTCAGGCCGGGGCACCCCGGCACCGGGCGCTCACCCGGCACGAGGTCCGCCGCCGCCGCGAGCGCCACCGCCTCGGCGCGCAGCGCACTTCCCAACGCGTGTGCGTCCATCGGGAAAGGATGTCCGAGCGCGCGCATCCCGCGCGACCCCTCAAAACCCGATCGCGCGCCCCGCGCCCGACGGCGTATCAACGGATCATGACCCTCACCCTGCGCACGCTGGCGCACGACGAGCTGCGACCGTTCCAGCGGTTGGTGGACAGCGCGTTCCTGCAGGACTCCCGCGAGGAGCTCCTGGAACGGTGGCGTGGCCTGTTCGAGCCCGAACGCCACCACGCCGTGTTCGACGGCGACGAGATGATCGGCGGCGGCGGTATCCAGACCCGCGCCATCACGGTGCCCGGCAACGGTCCCCAGCCGGTCGCCGCCGTGACGAGCGTCGGCGTGAAGCCCGGCCACCGCCGGCGCGGCGTCCTCACGCGGGTGATGACCGCCCAGTTGCACGGCCTGCACGAGGAATCACGGGAAGCGCTTGCCGTCCTGTGGTCGTCGGAAGCCGGCATCTACGGCCGGTACGGGTACGGCATGGCCGCCGAGTTCACCCGGCTGTCCGTGCCGCGCGGCGCGGCGTTCCGGGCCGGTGTGGTGACCGGTGACGAACGGGTGCGCGAGGTCCCCGTCGACGAGGCGATGCCCGTCATGCAGGCGTTGTACGAGCGCGCACGGCCGGGGCGCACCGGTTGGCTCAGCCGCACCGACGCGCACTGGGCGCACCAGTTCGCCGACGAGGAGCACGACCGCGACGGGCTCACCGCCTACCGGTACGTGCTGCACTCCCGGGGTTACGCCGTGTACCGGGTCAAGCACGACTGGCCGGATCGCGGCCCACGCGGCGAGCTGCACGTGCGCGAACTGGTCGCCGAGACCGACGAGGCGTACGCCGCGCTCTACCGGTACCTGCTGGACCTCGACCACATCGGCGAGGTCAAGTTCTTCACCGCGTCCGACGACCCGGTCGTGCACCTGCTGGAGGACTCCCGCTCGGCGCTGCGGAGCCGTTGCGACTCGCTGTGGGCGCGGGTCGTGGACGTCGACCGGGCGCTGCCGCTGCGCCGCTACCCGTCGGACGTGGACGCGGTGCTGGACGTCCACGACGCGTTCTGCCCGTGGAACGAGGGCCGGTGGCGGCTGACCGTCGAGGGCGGCGAGGCGTCCGTGCGCCGGGTGGCCGACGAGCCGGACGTGGCGGTCGACGTCCGGGCGCTGGGCGCGGCGTTCCTGGGCGGCGCGCGGCTCACCGCGCTGGCCCGCGGCCAACAGGTGCGCGAGTTCACACCGGGTGCGCTGAACCGCCTGTCACATGCGTTCCTGGGCGACCGCGAGCCCCATTGCCCGGAGGTGTTCTGACCGCGGCGGGAACCTCCGACCCGCCCCGGTCCGTTCACCTGGCGTGAGGCTGTCGCACCGGCGGGAGGAACGACCGTGAACGCCACCATCGTGGTGCTCGTACTGCTCGTCGTGGTGATCGGCGGCGGCTGGTACCTGGCCAAGACCCGCGCCGCCGCGCGGCAGCGCGCCCTGGAGGACGCGCAGGCCGACGCCCGGCGCTGGGTGGAGCGGCTGGGCGGCCAGGTGATGAACCTGACCGGCACGGACGTGGCGTCGAGCCAGGCGCTGGCCGACGCGTCCGAGCGGTTCACCGCGGCCGGGTCGCAGATGGAGCAGGCGCGGACCGTCGAGCAGTGCCGCCTGGTGACGCAGACCGCCATGGAGGGCCTGTACTACGTCCGGGCGGCTCGCACGGCGATGGGGCTCGACCCCGGTCCCGAGCTGCCCGACCTCGCCGGCCAGGGTCGCGCGGGGCAGGTCTCGGAGGACCGCAAGGTCACCGTCGAGGGCCACGACTACGCCGCGTCGCCCCGACCCGGCGCGAGCACGCCGCACTACTACCCCGGCGGCGTGGTGGCGGGTCGCCCGGTGCCGCAGGGCTGGTACAGCGAGCCGTGGTGGAAGCCCGCGCTCGTGGCCGGCGTGTGGGGCGTGGGTACGTTCCTGCTGTTCGACGCCATGTTCTCGGGCATGGCGGGCGTGTCGCCGGACGCGCTGAACGCCGCCTACGCGGACGGGTACGCCGACGGCGCGGAGGCCGGCGACGCCGGTGGTGACGCGGGTGGCGACATCGGCGGCGGTGACTTCGGCGGCGACTGGGGTGGCGCGGGCGGCGACTTCGGCGCGTTCGACATCTGACGGCGGTCGGCGGCCGACCGCCCGGCAATCCACCACCCGACAGCCAACGGCACGGCAATCCGACAGCCGACGGCACGACAGCCGACGGCACGGCGTTCGACGGCACTGCGTCCGACGGCCTGGTCGGGCGGACGGCCTGCCGCCCGACGTCATCGGCTCAGGCGCGGACGCGAACCGGGCCGGTGCTTGGCGAGAGCACCGGCCCGGTTCGCGCGTCGACGGGGTTCCGGTTCGGTCCCGGACGACCGCGTGGGTCAGACCGACTGGGTGCGCAGCACGGAGACCGCCGCGCCGCGCTCGCCGAACCACCGCTCCAGCTCCGGACCGTCCAGCTTCCGCCCCGGCCCGACCTCCACCGGACCCAGGACGCTGCCGGCCATGCCCGTCACCGTCGCGCCCACGAGGACCGCGTCGCGGAACGACGTCGTCGCCACCGCGGTGCCGGACAGGTCGGCGCGGGTGAGGTCCGCGCGCAGGAACGTCGCGTCGGTCAGGTCGGCCCGGCGCAGGTCCGCCTCCGTGAAGACGGCGTCGTGGGCGGTGGCCCCGGTGAGGTTCGCGCCGATGAGCCGCGCCCGTGCGAAGTCCGCCTCGCGCACGTCCGCCTTCACGAGGTCGGCGTCCACGAGGTTCGCCCGCGCGAACCGGGCGCCCTCGCAGTGCGCCGCCCAGAACTCCGTGCCGCGCAGGGTCGCGTCGGACAGGTCGGCGCGGGTGAACCAGGACTCCACGAACGGGCCGCCGGACAGGTCGGCGCCGCGCAGGTCCTGGTCGAGCGCGTAGAGCGGCTGGTCCGGGTCGGCCAGCCACGCGCGGAGCACCTCCGCCGCCTCGGGCGCGGCCGGCCAGGCGAGGGGCCGCCACGGCTCACGGGTAGAAGATGATTCGGGCACCCCAACCCTCCTTGTCCACGACGCTCTTCAGGTTGGCGATGTCGGCGGCGCTCGCGTTCCGGGTGTCCACGATGACGTTACGCCCCTTGTCGAACTGCCCCTGGACGGTGTCGCGGAACCACTGCTCGGTGTACGCGTGCTCGTAGGTCTTGCCCGCCTTCACGTGGTCGGGCACCTCGGGCGGCCAGTCCGAGTGGACGCCCTTCATGTCCCAGTGCTGCCCCTTGGCGTCGACCCAGTCGCCCTTGCCGGGCAGCAGGTTCCCGTTCGCGTCCTTCGGCCGCTCGAACGGGCCGTAGCCGCGCTCCTCCAGGTCGAACGCGACCCGTGCCTCGTCCTTCGAGCCGGGGCGGGCCTTGCCGTTGTGGTCGGGGTCGCGGGAGGTCTCCGCGAACCGCTCGGCGTTCTTCGCCTCCAGCTCCCTGAGGTGCCCGTCCAGCGCGGCCCGCTCGGCGGCGGTCAGCTCGGGGTGGGGCTGGGCGGGGTCGGTGGGACGCCGGTTGAGCGGGTGCGGGTCCGGTTCGCCGGGCGTCGGCGGCGGGTTGCGGTCGCCGGGCGGCTTGTTCGAGCCGCCGCCGCTGCCGTCCGCCGGCGGTGGCGAACCCGTGCCCGAGCCGGAGTCGCCGTGCGACCTGGCCGGGGCGTCGACGGTGCCGCCGGTGGTGCCGGACGTGGTGGTGGTGCCTCCGCCCTGCGGCCTGGTCGGGGTGTCCGTGACGCCGCCGGACGCGGTGGTGCCCGGCGTCTCCGGTGGGCGGGACACCGGTGGTTCACCGCCGCGCGGGCCGGGGTCGCCGTTCCCGGTCCCGCCGCCCCGGGGCGTCACGTCGGGGTTGCCCGGCTTCTTCACCGGGTCGGGCGTCTTCGGCGCGCCGCCGGGGCCGTCCGCCCCGCGCAGCGCCTTCAGGCCGCGCTTGATCAGCTCCCAGACCTCGTCCAGCCGGGACAGCAGCGGGCGCAGGCGGGCGATGGACCGCAGCAGCAGGGTGATCTTCTCGGCGATCCTCGCGACCCACTTGGCGATGATCGACACCGCCGCCGCGACCACGTGCGGCGTGGCGAACCCCAGCGTGACGGCCTCCTCGGCCAGCCACTGCGGGATGCGCGCCACGAGCGTGGCCACGCACTCGGCGATCAGCTCGCGCACCAGGCCGCGCACCGTGCCGACCAGGACGCCCGAGACCTCCACGACGAGGCCGACGTTGCCCGCGCAGGTCGCGGCGGCGGTGATGTGCCGGGACTGGCTGGTCACGGCCGCGCGGTAGGCGTCGGCGGACGCGCCGGTCCAGCCCGCCGTGCCCTGGTTGACCTCGGCGACCAGGCTCTCCCCCGCCCGCGTGACGGCCTGCGAGACGTTCTGCCAGGTCCGCGCGTAGGCGGCGACCTGGTCGGCGTCGCCGGCCAGCCAGTCCAGCGCGCGGCGCAGCGGGCCGATGTGCTCGATGAGCCACGACACGGCGTAGGAGATCAGCGTCCCGAACGGGTCCAGGACGAAGGACAGCGACTCCAGGCCGCCGCCCGCGAGCGCCAGGCCCTGGTCGACCCAGGAGCCGCCGGAGAACGCCTGCCGGAGGTCGACCGCGGCCTCGATCGCGCCGATCCCGGTGTGGGCCTGCGTCGAGTCCTGCCGCTCGGCGACGAGGGGGTTGGTCATCCGGCGCTCCCGTCGCGGAACGCCCGCGCGTTGCCCTGCTCGACCGACTCGTACTCGGCGGCGGTCCGCTTGACGGTGGTGATCGTCTCGGCCACGGACTCGGCGACCTCGGACAGCGACCGCACGCCCGCGTTGGCGACGAACGCCATCATCGGCGGGAGCATGGCGCAGGTCCTGCCGTACGCCTGGCCGGACAGGCCGACCTGCCGGGCGGCGTCCAGCGCCTGGTGGAGTTGGTCCTCGACACCGCGGAGGCGGTCGGCGTGCCCGCGTAACTCCTCCACGAGGACCTGGTAACCCTGGTTCACGCATACCCCCTACTCGGTGACGGCGGGGCCGTCCCAGTCGTCGTCGTCCTGGACGGGCCGCCGGGCGGGCGGCGGTGCCGACGGCCGCACCTGGTCCGCCCACGGCGGCGCGTCGGGCGCGGGCTCGGGGAAGCGCCGCCGGTAGGACGACACCAGCGCCTCGGCGGTTCCCGGCTCGTCCACGCCCACCGCGGCGACGATCTCGGACACGCGCCCGGCGAGCCTGGACTGGGCGCGGCGCATGGTCGCCATGATCGTCGCGGCCAGCGCCGCGCCGGACACCTCGCGGGACTTGTCGGAGATCTCCAGGCTCGCCAGCGCGCCGGACGCGGTGACCGACAGGCGGACCAGCCCGTCCCCGGACGCCTCGTCGACGGTCACGTCCGCGACCTGCCTGCTCACCGCCTGGTACTTCTCGGCCTTGGCCGCCACGCCCGCCGCCCACCGGGCGATCTCCTGCTCCGTGCGGATCTCGTCGCCGCCGAACACGGGATCGGTCATCCCACGCCCCCTTCTCCTGCCGGCTGATCGTCCGCCCGGTGCGGTCCGTTAGCCGTGCCGGCTCGGACGGGTGCGGGGCGCGGCGGTTCCCGGATCGGGGCGTGAGGACCGCCGGATCGGGTGGCCGCGGTTCCCCGGATCGGGGGGCCGTCATCCCCGGCACCCCGGATCGGGCGGGCGGCTTCGGCGTCGTGCGGACGGCGGTCGGGGTGGTGTGGCGCCCGGATCAGGCCGGTTGGCAGGTCGGGCACCAGAACAGGTTGCGGCCGGCCAGTTCCGCCATCGCGACCGGCGTGCCGCACACCAGGCACGGCAGGCCGGCGCGCCGGTACACGTAGACCTCGCCGCCGTGCCGGTCCTGGCGCGGCGCGCGGCCGGTCGCCTCGGGCAGGTGCTCGGGGCGGACGGTGTCGATCCGGCCGACCGCCACGCCGGCGCGCATCAGCACCACCAGGTCCGCCCACAGCGCGTCCCACAGCGCCCGGTCGACGCGGTGGCCCGGCGTCAGCGGGTGGACGCCGTGGCGGAACAGGACCTCGGCCCGGTAGACGTTCCCGACGCCCGCGATGACCCGCTGGTCCAGCAGCAGCACGGCGATCGGCTGGCGGGACCGGGCGATCCGCTCGTGGGCGAGCCGGGGTTCGGCGTCGGCGCGCAACGGGTCCGGGCCGAGGCGGGCGTGCAGCGCGGCCACCTCGGCGTCGGTCAGCACCTCGCACCGGGTCGGCCCGCGCAGGTCCGTCCAGTGCGTCGCGCCGACCAGCCGCATCCGGACCTGGCCGACGGGCTCGGCGACCGGGTGCTCGTGCTCGGTGAACGTCCCGTAGAGGCCCAGGTGGACGTGCACGGTGGCGTCCGGGCCGTAGACGTGGAACAGGTGCTTGCCGTGCGCCTCGGCCCGCTCGAACACGCGTCCGTCCACAGCGGACGCGGCGAACCGGCCCTGCGGGCTGGAGACCCGGACGGCCTGGCCCGCGTAGCGTTCGCGGTGCAGCTTCGCGAGCCGGTGCAGGGTGTGTCCTTCAGGCACGGAACACCACCGCCGGCGCGAGGAGCGGGACCGGCACGGTCGGGAACGACGCCGCCGTGGCGCGGAACGGCACCACCGAGGCCAGGTGCGTGCGCACGGTCAGCCGGGAGTCCGCGCGCAGCAGGCGTTCCGCGAGTTCCACCGCGCGCGGGCGGTCGTGCCGGGCGAGCACGGCGCACAGGCCGGCGAGCTGCCGCACGCGGTCGAAGTCCGGTTCGTCGGTCCGCTCCGCGCCCCGCTCGACCACCGCCGCGAGCGCGCCGGCCACCGCGGGCTCGTCCGCCGCGTACGCCAGCTGCCAGTCGAAGAACAGCTCGTCGCCCAGGCCGATCAGCGCCGCCAGCGCCGCGATCCGCGCGTCCTCGGCACCGCTGCCCGCGGTGAACCGCCTGCCCTCGGCCACCGCGACCGCCAGCTCCGGGAACGTCCGGTCCCGGCCGGCCCCGTCGGTGAGCATCCCGAGCCACGGCGACCGGCGGCCCGCCTCGGCGGTCGCCGCCACCACCGGGTACACCGGCGCGTGACCCCACGACGCGAGCGCCTGCACCGCCAGGAAGCGGTGGTAGCGCCCGGTCGCGGCGTCGGCCAGCAGGGCGTGCAGCGCGGGCGCGCGGTCCAGGTACCGGTGGTCCGCCGCGGCGGCGTCGATGACGGTCTCCGGGTCGGCCCGGAACGCGCCGTCGAGGTCCTCGAACAGCAGCTCCCGGATCATCAGGGCAGCGCCGGCGCCTCTCCGGTCCGCTCGTAGTCGGTCAGCAGCGCGATCCGACGGGCGTGCCGGGGCTGGTCGGAGAACGGGGTCGCCAGGAACGCCTCGACGATCGCCGTCGCCTCCTCGGCGGTGTGCATCCGCGCGCCGACGCCGATCAGCTGCGCGTCGTTGTGCTCGCGGGCCAGCCGGGCGGTCTCGACGCTGTAGGCGAGGGCGGCGCGGGCGCCGGGCACCTTGTTCGCCGCGATCTGCTCGCCGTTGCCCGAGCCGCCGATCACGACGCCCAGGCTGCCCTCGTCGGCCACCACGCGGCGGGCGGCCTCGATGCAGAACGGCGGGTAGTCGTCCTCCGCGTCGTACGCGGCGGGGCCGATGTCCACCACCTCGTGGCCGGCTCGGGTCAGGTGTTCGACGAGGTGAGCCTTCAGCTCGAACCCCGCGTGGTCGGATGCCAGGTAGACGCGCACGTCGTGGGAGTCTGCCATCCTGTCGCGCGTGTTCGGACAAGAGGGATGCCGCCTGCGGTTCGAGTGGGGCGACGAGGGGGTGACCGCGCTCGGCGGTCTCTGCGCGGTGCTGGTGATCGTGGACGTGCTGTCGTTCAGCACGGCGGTCGACGTCGCGGTCGGGCGCGGCGCGTCGGTGCGGCCGGTGCGGTGGGCCGACCGGGGGCACGCGGCGCGACCCGCCGACCCGTCGTGGTCGCTGCGGCCGTCGTCGCTGGTGGAGCTGCCCGCCGGCACCGAGTTGGAGCTGCCGTCACCCAACGGGGCGACGCTGTGCGACCTGGCGGCGGACAGCGGGTCGCTGGTGCTGGCCGGGTGCCTGCGCAACGCGCGGTCGGTCGCCGCGGCCGCGCGCGAGCTGGCGCGGGGAGGCCCGATCGGCGTGGTCGCGGCCGGTGAGCGGTGGGGCACGCGCCTGGACGGGCCGGTCGGCGAGCAACGGGGTCCGCTGCGGCCGGCGGTGGAGGACCTGCTCGGCGCGGGCGCGGTGCTGGCGGCGCTGCTCGGGTACGGGACGGCGTCGGTGGAGGCGTCGCTGGCGGCGGAGGTGTTCGCGCGGTCGTCGGTGGAGGACGTGCTGGCGGGGTGCGTGTCGGGGCGGGAGCTGATCGCGGGCGGGCACGGCGCGGACGTGGCGCTGGCGGCGCGGGTCGACGTGAGCACCGCCGTTCCCCGCCTGGTGGACGGCGTGCTGCGGGCGTGAGCCCGCATGCGCCATTCCGCTGACCGTGTGCACGGCGGTCGTGTGCACCGCAGGCGATGCCAGCGAGCCAACGCCACATCGCGCTAGCCGTGTGGACCGGCTGACGGCGCGCACGAAGGCGGTGCGCACTGGCGGGTGGCGAGGGCGAGCGCACGCAGGCGTCCCCCCGAATTGGGAACCCCTGCGTGCATCCAAGCACCCGACCACGACGGTTTCGGGCTTGCCGGCTGAGAGTTGTGCGAGGCCGCACGGGACGCGGCTCAGGCGGTGTGCACGGCCCGCGGTGCACACGGTCAGCGGTGCACACGGTCAGCGGTGCACACGGTCAGCGGTGCACATGGGTAGCGGTGCACATGGGTAGCGGTGCACACGGCCGGCGGTGCGGCGATGTCTCGGCGCACACGGTCGCCGGCGCAAAGGCCGAGGTAGCCGGGAAAGGGCGACCCCGGTCGGGTGGCCGTCACCGTTGGATGGACTTGACCTCGGTGAACTCGTCCAGCCCGAACCGGCCGAACTCGCGCCCGTTGCCCGACTGCCGGTAGCCCCCGAACGGCGCGCTGGTGTTGAACGCCGCCCCGTTGATGTCCACCTGCCCGGTGCGCATCCGCTTGGCCACGGCGAGCGCGCGCTCCTCGTCGGCGGAGAACACCGCGCCGCCCAACCCGTAGACGGTGGCGTTCGCGATGCGCACGGCGTCGTCCTCGTCGGAGTAGGGCAGCACGGACAGCACCGGGCCGAAGATCTCCTCCCGCGCGATGGTCATGTCGGCGGTGACGCCGCCGAACACGGTCGGCGCGACGTGGAAGCCGCGGTCCGTCGGCGCGTCCGGCCCGCCGTGCGCGAGCCGCGCGCCCTCCGCGACGCCCTGCCGGATGTAGCCGACGACCCGGTCCCGCTGTGCGGCGGACACGGCCGGGCCCAGGCGGGTCGTGGGCAGGGCCGGGTCGCCGGGCACGTGCTTCGCCGCCGCCGCGGCGGCCAGCTCCACGGCCTCGTCGTGCCGGTCGGCGGGCACCAGCAGCCGGGTCCACGCGCTGCACGCCTGGCCGTTGTTCATGAACGCGTTGGCGACGCCGATCTTCACCGCGCGGCCGAGGTCGGCGTCGTCGAGCACGACGTTGGCGGACTTGCCGCCGAGTTCCAGCGCCACCCGCTTGACGGTCTCGGCGGCCAGCGCCGCGACGCGCCGGCCGGCGCGGGTCGAACCGGTGAACGACACCATGTCCACCATCGGGTGCGCCGCGAGCGCCTCGCCGACCACCGGCCCGGTGCCGTGCACGAGCCCGAACACGCCGTGCGGCACACCGGCGGCGGTCACCACCTCGGCCAGCAGGTCGGCCGTGAGCGGCGCGAGTTCGCTGGGCTTGAGCACCACGGTGTCGCCCGCCACGAGCGCGGGCACGACCTTGGCGACCATCTGCTGGAGCGGGAAGTTCCACGGCGTGATCGCGGCGACCACGCCCACCGGCTCGCGCAGGACCAGCGAGTGGCCGACGCGCTCGCCGTCGAAGTAGCCGCCCGCCACCACGTCGGCGACGGCGCGGGCGATCGCGATCGGGTTCGGCACCTGGACCTTCGTGGCGAAGGCGCTGGTGGTGCCCATCTCCGCGACCATCGTCGCGGCCAGCTCGTCCGCCCGCGCGGCGAGGCCGTCGGCGATCCGCCGCACGGCGTCCACGCGGTCCTCGACCGGGGTCGCGGCCCAGGCGGGGAACGCGGCGACGGCCCGGCCGACCGCCGCGTCGACCTCCCCGACCGTGCCCGCGCGGACCGTGCCGATGACCTCTTCGGTGGTCGGGTTGACGACCTCGATCATGCGCTGACTCCCGCGTGATGTGACACCCTGGGCCTGATCGCGCCCCAGGGTGTCACATCCGCCGGGTCACGAGAAGTCCAGGCCGCCGGTCCGGGTGCGCTTCAGCTCGAAGAACTGCGGGAAGCTCGCCAGCGCCACCGCGCCGTCGAACACCTTCACGGCGTCCTCGCCGCGCGGGATCTTCGACAGCACCGGCCCGAAGAACGCCACGCCGTCGATGTGGATGGTGGGCGTGCCGACGTCCTCGCCGACCGGGTCCATGCCGCGGTGGTGGCTCGCCCGCAGCTCCTCGTCGTACTCGGTGGAGTGCGCGGCGGCGGCCAGCTCGGCGGGCAGCCCGACCTCCTCCAGCGCGAGCTTGACGACCTCGTCGTAGTCGTTGTTGCCCTCGTTGTGGATGCGGGTGCCCATCGCCGTGTAGAGGTCGCGCAGGACCTCGTCGCCGTGGTGCCGGGCGGCGGCGATCGCGACGCGCACGGGGCCCCACGCGTTGTCCAGGAACTCGCGGTAGCGGGCATCCAGGTCACGGCCCTCGTTCAGCACCGACAGGCTCATCACCCGGAACGCGAGGTCGAGGTCGCGGTGCTGCTCCACCTCCAGGATCCAGCGGGAGGTGATCCAGGCGAACGGGCAGGCCGGGTCGAAGTAGAAGTCGACCTTCGTGGCGCCTGCTGTCGACATGGCGGGTTCTCCTCGTGCTCAGGCGGTCAGTAGCGGGCCGCCGCTGCGGCTCACGTCAGTTGCCAACCACGGGGACGCGCGGACTCTTCCCTCGGACGGAGTCCACCCAACCCCGCCTCACGTGATTGGATGCGACTGTCGTGTTCACCGACACGACACCTTCCCCCGTTCCGACGAGGTCGGCGCCCAGCCCAGGCGACGCCGGCAGACGAGGTGACCAGTGGCGGCACCCAACCTCACCCGCGACCAGGCGCAGCAGCGGGCTGCGCTGCTGGAAGTCGACTCCTACCGGATCGAGCTGGACCTGACCGACGGCGGTGGCAAGCCCGGCGCGGACACGTTCCGCTCCACGACGACGGTCGCCTTCCGCAGTCGGAAGCCGGGCGCGTCCTCGTGGGTCGACATCGTGGCCGCCACCGTGCACCGCGCCGTCCTCAACGGCGTCGAGCTGGACGTGTCCGGCTACCGCGAGGAGGACGGGCTCGCGCTGCCCGACCTCGCCGAGACCAACGAGCTGACCGTCGAGGCCGACTGCCGGTACATGAACACCGGCGAGGGCCTGCACCGGTTCGTGGACCCGGTCGACGGCGGCGTCTACCTGTACTCCCAGTTCGAGACGGCCGACGCCAAGCGCATGTTCGCCTGCTTCGACCAGCCCGACCTCAAGTCGGTCTACGACCTCACGGTGACCGCGCCGCGGGACTGGAAGGTCGTCTCCAACGCCGCGATCGACTCCACTGTGGAGGGCGTCGGCGGCGCGGACAAGCACGTGTTCGCCACCACCAAGCCGATGTCCACCTACCTGGTGGCGCTCGTGGCGGGCCCGTACGCCGAGTGGCGCGACGAGTTCACCGACGGCGCGACGACGATCCCGCTGGGCATCTACTGCCGCGCGTCGCTGGCCGAGCACATGGACCACGAGCGGCTGTTCACCGAGACCAAGCAGGGTTTCGGGTTCTTCCACCAGGCGTTCGGCGTGCCGTACCCGTTCGGCAAGTACGACCAGTGCTTCGTGCCGGAGTTCAACGCGGGCGCGATGGAGAACGCGGGCTGCGTGACGTTCCTGGAGGACTACGTCTTCCGCAGCCGCGTCACCCGGTACCTGTACGAGCGGCGCGCCGAGACCGTGCTGCACGAGATGGCGCACATGTGGTTCGGCGACCTGGTGACCATGCGCTGGTGGGACGACCTGTGGCTGAACGAGTCGTTCGCCACCTGGGCGTCGGTGCTGGCGCAGGCCGAGGCGACCGAGTACCGGCAGGCGTGGACGACGTTCGCGAAGATCGAGAAGTCCTGGGCGTACCGGCAGGACCAGCTGCCCTCGACGCACCCGGTGGCCTCCGACATCCCGGACCTCCAGGCCGTGGAGGTGAACTTCGACGGCATCACCTACGCCAAGGGCGCGTCCGTGCTCAAGCAGCTCGTGGCGTACGTGGGGCTGGAGAACTTCCTGGCCGGCCTGCGGGTGTACTTCGCCAAGCACGCCTGGGGCAACGCGACCCTGGCCGACCTGCTCGGCGCGCTGGAGGAGGCGTCCGGCCGCGACCTGTCGTGGTGGAGCGCCCAGTGGCTGGAGACCACCGGCCTGAACCTCCTGCGGCCCAGGTACGCGGTGGACGCGGCCGGGCGGTTCACCGAGTTCGCGGTGCTCCAGGGCGGCGCGCGGCCGGGCGCGGGCGAGCTGCGCACGCACCGGCTGGCGATCGGCGTGTACGACTCCGACGAGTCCGGGAAGCTCGTGCGCACCCACCGCGTCGAGCTGGACGTGTCCGGCGAGCGCACCGAGGTCCCGGAGCTGGTCGGCGTGCCGCGCGGGAAGCTCGTGCTGGTCAACGACGACGACCTGACCTACTGCACGATGCGGCTGGACAGCGAGTCGCTGGCGTCGCTGATCGACCACATCGCCGACATCGCCGAGCCGCTGCCCCGCACGCTGTGCTGGTCGGCGGCGTGGGAGATGACCCGCGAGGCCGAGCTGAAGGCCCGCGACTTCGTCAACCTGGTGCTCGGCGGCCTGCACGCGGAGACCGAGGTCGGCGTCGTGCAGCGGCTGCTGCTCCAGGCGCAGACGGCGCTGTCGTCCTACGCGGACGCGTCGTGGCGGGACGAGGGCTGGCGGCGGTTCGCCACGAAGACCCTGGAGCTGGCGCGGGCCGCCGAGCCGGGTTCGGACCACCAGCTGGCGTTCGTGAACGCGCTGGCGGGTTCCGTGCTGGACGCGACGACGCTGGCCGTGGTGCGCGGCTGGTACGAGGGCACCGACGCGCTGCCGGGCCTGGACGTGGACACCGACCTGCGGTGGCGGCTGCTGCACGCCCTCGTGGCGCACGGCGAGGCCGGGCAGGCGGAGATCGAGGCGGAGGAGCGGCGCGACCCCACCGCGACCGGTCGTCGGCGGGCCGAGTCGGCCCGCGCGCTGCGGCCCACCGCGGAGGCCAAGGACGAGGCGTGGGACCGGGCGGTGAACGACGACGAGCTGCCGAACGCGGTCAGCGAGGCCGTCGTCGCGGGCATCCAGCACCCCGGCCAGAAGGCGCTGCTCCAGCCGTTCGTGACGCGGTACTTCGAGGACGTGGCCGGCGTGTGGGACCGCCGGTCGAGCGAGCGCGCCCAGTCGATGGTGGTCGGCCTGTTCCCGTCGTGGTCGATCACGCCGGAGACCGTGGCGGCCGCCGACGAGTGGCTGGCGGAGGAGCGCCCGCCCGCGCTGCGGCGGCTCGTGTCCGAGGGTCGGGCCGGCATCGTGCGGGCGCTGGCGGCGCAGGAGTTCGACCGGTCCTGAGCCGGGCCGGTGGCGGAGGCCGCATCCCCTCGGGGGTGCGGCCTCCGCCGTGTCCGCGTCGCGGCGGTCGGAGTCGTCGGGCGTGCGTCGCCGGGCGTGCGTCGCGGGGCGTGCGTCGCCGTCGGGTGCGCAGGTGGGGTCGGGCACGACGGAGGCCGCGCCCCGGGTCGGGACGCGGCCTCCGCGTTGGTCGGTGCGTCAGGAGCGCGGCGCGTGGCCCGCCTGGTCGGTGAGCATCCGCAGGCCGCTCACCAGGCCGCCCGCGAGGTCGCCCTCCTTGAACGACGCCACCATGCTCATCACGGCGAGCTTGGCGCCCCGGTCGGCGAGCCGGCGGTGCGACTCCTCGCCGGTGACGACCTCCACCACGCGCTCGCCCGGCGAGACCGCCACCAGGACCGCGTGCGACGGGCGCGGGGTGGCGGCGTGCAACTCCTCCGCCCTGGCCCGGCTGTCGGAGCCGAGTTCGCCGAGGTAGACGCTGAAGTCCAGGCCCGTGGTGCGGCTGGCCAGCGTGATCGCCTCGTCCAGCGACGCCAGTTGCACCGGCGTGAACGGCAGGGTCGGCGCGTGCGGCGTGTACATCTTCGCGGCCGACACGCGACCGCTGTTGGTCACGACCGCGCCGACTTCCAGCTCCGCCGGGTCCACGCGGGAGATCTCACCAGTTGCCACGGGCACCTCCCCTGGCAGTCGGGCCCGAGGCCGGCTCGGCCCCGGAGTGGTGGTCGGCGGACAGGCCGCCGGGGTTCGCGCTCCACCACACGGGCGCGTAGTCCCATTCCTGGCCCGGGCGGTACCGCACGATGCGGGTGGCCTTCGGCCTCAGCGTCAGTAGCGTGATCACGCCGTAGATGGCCAGCGGGATCAGCGCGAAGACGAGCACGGTCTCCACGATGGTCACGGCGGTTACGGTAACCGATCCCCCTGCTCACGTCCGGGAGAGGGTGCGCGCGGGGGCACGGGCGCACGAGGACGCGGTGCGCGGGCGGACGCGGGCGTCCCGGCCGGCGGTTCGAAGAGCCCCGATCGGGGAACCGCCGCCCGTGCCACCACCAATTGAGACCGCAAAGTGCCGAAACCCGCACGCCCCGGCCGACCCGTCCCGGAGCAGGCCCTCGGGCGGGACGCGCACGGCGCGCGTTCGGAGCCGGCCGTGCGGAGGGCGGGTCCGGGAGCACGCGGTCGGGACGCCGCGGAGGGTCGCGTGGCGGGCAAACGCGGGCCACAGGCGGCCGTCGCCAGGTGGAATGCCGATCGGGTGAGGACTTGGCGGGAACACCGAGAGGGGCGATCCCAGGCACTTCCGGGTCCACCTGGTCACCGCGCCGCTTCCGAAGGGCACGGTCCGTGACCGAACCTCGCGTTAACCGGTGGGCGCGCGTCGTCGCCGAACGCGGTAACCGAGCGGTTCTACCGTCGTAGTGCGCACGGCCGTCCGGCCTCCCGCCGGAAGGAGTCGAATGGCGGCCGGTTTGGCGTCTTGTCCTCCGCCCACTCGGCTTCTAGCTTTTCACCTGTACGGGTCTTGCGCATCCGTTTCGGATACCAATTCCCGCCCCTTGAGTCTCGGAGGACACGACATGTACACCGTGAACCGCAGCCAGGCCGTTGACCTCACTCGTTCGTCTTACACCCGATTGGGCGAGTCAGGTAAGTCTGTTCGGCGTCTCGCGGTGCCCTCCGGCCCGACGCCCGCCACGGCGCTCGAAGCCTTCCGGGCCAGGGAGTCGGACTCCGTCCGCATCACGGACCGTGACTCCGTTCGCATCACCGCACTGCTCGGCCCGGTCCGCGTCACCGTTGGTGAGAGCGTCCGGATCACAGCGCACGGCCCCGCCGGGGTCACGGCGGGTGAGCCGGTCGCGGAGGACGAGTCCGTCCGCATCACCGCGCGGGCCTCGGCGCGCGGCGCGGGACGCGATTCGGTGCGGGTCACCGCGCTCGATCCGGTGCGGGTCACCGCGCTCGGCCCGGCGCGCCGCACCGCCTTGGCGGCCTGACCTACGCCGCGGGCTCACCCAGGTAGGGCAGCCACAGCGGGTCGGCCTCGGTCACGCCGGCCAGCAGCCGCCAGTGCGGACCGCGCGGCGCGTTGGGCACGACGCGCAGCCGCCAGCCCAGTTCGGACAGCAGCTTGTCCGCCTTGCGGTGGTTGCACCGCGCGCAGCAGGCCACGCAGTTCTGCCACGTGTGGGGCCCGCCCCGCGAGCGCGGCACCACGTGGTCGATCGTCTCGGCGCGCCCGCCGCAGTACGCGCACCGGTAGCGGTCCCGGTGCATGAGACCGGCGCGGGTCAGCGGCACCCGGCCGCGGTAGGGCACCCGGACGTAGTTGCTCAGCCGGATCACCGAGGGCACGACCACCTGGGCCGTGGACGAGTGCACCACGGCGCCCGCCGGGTCGCCGTGCACCACCTCGGCCTTCCCGCACACCACCAGGACCACCGCGCGCCGCAGCGGCAGCGCGGTCAACGGCTCGAAGGTGGCGTTCAGCAGCAGGACTTTCCGTCTCCCCCAGGGCAACACCACGGGTGCCGGACCGGCCCCCTCCCCGTCCACCACGGTGTGCACCGAAAGCTGTTTTTGGCCGGACGGGGCCACCGGCGCGAGCCCGGCGTTCGCCAGGGCGCCGATCGGGGTGGGTTGTCGGTCTGGCACGCGACCACCTCCACCGGTTCAGGCATAGCAGACCACACATCGGCCCCAAAAATCACGTGTGATACGTGACGCGTCATGCAGCCGAGATCAAAACTTCGGTGAACACCTCCCTATCGGACATGGTTTTCAGTTGGCGCGCTACTCTCGGTGAGGTGACCGAGCCTTCCCCCGCGGCCCTGCCCGCGCCAGCCACCTACCCCGCCGCGGAGCGGCTCGACCTGGTCGAGCGCCTGCACGGACATCCGGTGGCCGACCCCTACCGCTGGCTGGAGGACCCCTCCGACCCCCGTACCGCCGAGTGGTCCGCGGCCCAGGACACCCTGGCCCGCGACTGGCTCGACGCGCTGCCGGGACGTGCGCCGCTGGGCGCTCGCCTGGCGGAACTCATGCGCACCGGCGCCGTCGGCACGCCGGTGTGGCGCGCCGGGCGCGCGTTCTACACCCGCCGCGGACCCGACCAGGACCACCCGGTCCTCCACGTCCTGGAGGACGGCGTCGAACGCGTCCTGCTGGACGTGGGCGCGCTCGACCCCTCCGGTCGCACCACCCTCGACCGGTGGTCACCCTCCGTAGAGGGCACCCGGCTCGCCTACCAGGTCTCCGTGGGCGGCGACGAGCACTCGCTGCTGCACGTCCTGGACGTGGCCACCGGCGACCTGGTCGAGGGACCCATCGACCGGTGCCGCTACTCCCCCGTCGGGTGGTTGCCCGGCGGCGAGGAGTTCTTCTACGTCCGCCGGGTCGACCCGGAGCTGGTGCCCGAGGACGAGCGCCAGTTCCACCGCCGGGTGTGGCGGCACCGCGTCGGCACCGACCCGTCGACCGACGTGAACGTGCACGGCGACGGGCTGGACCACACGTACTACTACGGCCTGTCCGTCACCGAGGACGGCCGCTGGCTGATCGTCAACGGCGCGCCGGGCACGGTGCGGCGGGACTCGGTGTGGATCGCGGACCTGCACGGGACCGGCGAGCTCCGGCCGGTGATCACGGTCGACCGGGGCGCGCAGTGCTCGGCTCGGGTCGAGGACGGCCGCCTCTACCTGCGCACCAGCCTCGACGCGCCGCGCTTCCGGCTGTGCGTCACGGACCCGGAGGACCCGGCCGACCCCGCCGACTGGACCGAGCTCGTGCCCGAGCAACCCGACTCGGTGCTGGACGGGGCGACCTGGCTGGACGGCTCGCTGGTGCTGCTGCGCACGCGGCACGCGGTGTCCGAGCTGCACCTGCACGACGCGGCGACCGGCGAGCACCGGGGCGAGATCCCGTTGCCCGGCACCGGGTCGCTGCACGGCTGGTCCACCGTGGACCGGGCGACCGACACCGACCGGGACGTCCTGTGGTTCGGGTTCTCCGACTTCGTGACCCCGCTGTCGGTGTACCGGTTCTCCCTGTCGGACCACCGGACCACCTTGCACGCCGCCGCGCCGGGCGCGGTCGAGCTGCCCGCCGTGACCACCCAGCAGATCCCCTACACGTCCCTCGACGGGACCACCGTCCGGATGTTCGTCGTCTCCGGCGAGCGGCGCCCCGACCTGCCGCGCCCCACCCTGCTCACCGGCTACGGCGGCTTCGCGGTCGGCCGCGGCCCCGGTTACCAGGCCACCGCCCTCGCCTGGGTGGAGGCGGGCGGGGTGTGGGTGCACGCCTCGCTGCGCGGCGGCGACGAGGAGGGCGAGGAGTGGCACCGGGCCGGGATGCGCGAGCGCAAGCAGAACGTGTTCGACGACTTCCACGCGGCGGCGGAGAAGCTCGTGGCCGACGGCTGGACCACGCCGCAGCAGCTCGCGATCACGGGCGGCTCCAACGGCGGGCTGCTCGTGGGCGCGGCCCTGACCCAGCGCCCGGAGCTGTACGCGGCCGTGGTGTGCTCGGCGCCACTGCTGGACATGGTGCGGTACGAGAACTTCCTGCTCGGACGGCTGTGGGCGGAGGAGTACGGCAGCGCGTCGGTGCCGGAAGAGCTGGCGTGGCTGCTGTCCTACTCCCCGTACCACCGGGTGCGGCCCGGTGTTGAGTACCCTTCGGTGCTGTTCACGGTGTTCGAGTCGGACAGCCGCGTGGACCCCAACCACGCCCGCAAGATGTGCGCCGCGCTACAGCACGCGACGGCGAGCGACCCGACGAAGCACCCCGTGCTGTTGCGCCGGGAGACCGAGGTGGGACACGCGGGACGGTCGGTGAGCCGATCGGTGGGGCTGGCCGTGGACCAGTTGACCTTCCTGGCCGGCGCCACCGGGCTGGAGTTCGCCTGAGAGATCATTCGTGGGTACCGAGGAGGAACGGGTAGGTGGACGTGGAGTCGACGTTGGCGGTCGATTGGTGGGTGCTCAACGGGCCGAAGATCGCCGAAGGCGCGTTGCGGATCGTGCTGACGGTGCTCATCGCCGTCGTGGTCCGGTTCCTGCTGCGGCGGCTGATCGATCGGCTCACCAGGGGCTCGGCGGAGGGCCGGAAGCCGAAGCTGCTGCGGCCCCTGCGGGAGCGCGCGCCGCAGGCGTTCGGCGTGCTGGTCTCGGAGCGGCGCGAGCAGCGGGCCAAGACCATCGGCTCGGTGCTGAAGTCGATCGTCACGTTCGTCGTGTTCGGGGTGGCGTTCCTCCAGGTGCTCACCGAGCTGGACATGGACGTCACCCCGATCCTGACCTCGGCGGGCGTGCTCGGCGTGGCGATCGGTTTCGGCGCGCAGAACCTGGTCAAGGACTTCCTGTCCGGCATGTTCATGATGCTGGAGGACCAGTACGGCGTGGGTGACGTGGTGGACCTCGGTCCGGCCACCGGGACCGTGGAGTCGGTCGGGATGCGCATCACCACGATCCGCGACACCAACGGCACGGTCTGGTACGTCCGCAACGGCGAGATCCTGCGGGTGGGCAACTCGTCGCAGGGCTTCGCGGTGGCTGTCGTGGACCTGCCGCTGGCGTACGGGGCGAACCTGGCCTCGGCGACCGAGGTGCTGACCTCGGCGGTGGACGGCGCGGTGGCCGAGGAGCCACTGGAGAAGGACGTCATCGACAAGCCGCAGGTGCTCGGGGTGGAGAAGGTCACGCCGGAGGGCATCACCATGAGGGTCACGGTGAAGGTCCGGCCGGGGCGGCAGTGGGCCGTGCAGCGCGCGTTGCGGGCGAAGCTGATGCCGGCGTTGGAGGACGCGGGGATCTCGTTGAAGAGTTCGTGAGGGTGTGGAGCGCGTTCGTAGAGCTTGAAGCTCGTCTGCAAGAGCGTCTGTAAGGGCTTGAGAAGCGTCCTCGCCGGACGGGCGAGAGCACCGCGTGTCATCCCCGTATGGCCTGGTCGAAGACCACCACCCTCGGCCGGCCCTGCGGGGATGACACGCTCGGGTGAAGTCCGGGCCGGGTGGGGGCGGGTCGACCACGGGTGTTGCGCAAGGCAGGATGGTGGGGTGAGCAGTCCCGAGAACTTCTACGAAGCGGTGGGTGGGTACGAGACGTTTCACAAGATCGTCGCCCGGTTCTACGAGCAGGTGGCCGACGATCCGGTGTTGCGCCCCCTCTACCCCGAAGAGGACCTGGGGCCTGCCGAAGAGCGGTTCCGGCTGTTTCTCATGCAGTACTGGGGTGGGCCCCACACGTATTCCGACCAGCGCGGGCACCCCCGGCTGCGGATGCGGCACGCGCCGTTCGTCATCGGTCCCGTGGAGCGGGACGCCTGGCTGCGCTGCATGAAGGTCGCCGTGGACGAGGCGGATCTCACGCCCGAGCACCGTGACCAGCTATGGGCGTACCTGGAGATGGCCGCGAACAGCCTGATGAACGCCTGGGCTTGATTGTTGATCACCCGAACGGGGACGTGCCGGTCGGTGCGGGTGGCAGGATGACGTCTCGTGCGACGATCCTCCGACCTCCAACCAGAGATCGCCGACGAGTCCGCCTGGTGGCGCGACGCCGTCTTCTACCAGGTCTACGTCCGGTCGTTCGCCGACTCCAACGGGGACGGCGTCGGTGACCTGGACGGCATCCGGTCTCGGCTGGGGTACCTCGAACTGCTCGGCGTCGACGCGTTGTGGCTGACGCCGTTCTACCCGTCGCCGATGGCCGACCACGGCTACGACGTGGCCGACCCTCGTGGCGTCGACCCGTTGTTCGGCGACCTCGCCGCGTTCGACCGGCTGGTCGCCGAGGCGCACGAGCACAAGCTGCGCGTCACCGTCGACCTCGTCCCCAACCACACCAGCGACCGGCACGAGTGGTTCCAGGCCGCGCTGCGGTCCGCGCCCGGCAGCCCCGAGCGGGACCGGTACTTCTTCCGGGACGGCCAGGGGTACGACGGTGCGCAGCCGCCGAACAACTGGACCAGCGCGTTCGGCGGGCCCGCCTGGACGCGCGTGCCCGACGGCCAGTGGTACCTCCACCTGTTCGCGCCCGAGCAGCCCGACCTGAACTGGGAGAACCCGGAGGTCTCCGCCGACCTGGTCCGGACCCTCCGGTTCTGGCTCGACCGCGGGGTGGACGGGTTCCGCATCGACGTCGCGCACGGCATGGCCAAGCCGGCCGGGCTGCCCGACCTGGACCCGCGGGTCGTCCACGGGTCCGGCGTGCTGCACGACAACGCCCTCGACCCCCGGTTCGACAACGACGCCGTGCACGACGTGCACCGGCTGATCCGCAAGGTCGTCGACGAGTACCCCGGCCGGATGACCGTCGGCGAGATCTGGGTGCGGGACGACGAGCGGTTCGCCCGGTACATCCGACCCGACGAGCTGCACCTCGGCTTCAACTTCCGGCTGGTGGAGGCGCCGTTCGACGCGGACGCCGTGCGGAGCGCCATCGAGCACTCGCTGGCGGCGGTCCAGCCGTACCGGACGCCGGCCACGTGGACGCTGTCCAACCACGACGTGACCCGGCACGTGACGCGGTACGGCGGCGGCGCGCTGGGCGTCCGCCGGGCCCGCGCGATGGCGCTGGTGGAGCTGGCGCTGCCCGGCGTGGTCTACCTGTACAACGGCGAGGAGCTGGGCCTGCCGAACGTGGAGCTGCCCGATTGGGCCCTCCAGGACCCCACCTGGCTGCGTTCCGGCCACACCGAGCGGGGTCGGGACGGCTGCCGCGTCCCGCTGCCCTGGGAGGGCGACGCGCCGCCGTTCGGCTTCTCCTCCGGCACGGGGGCGTGGCTGCCCCAGCCGACCGAGTGGGCGGCGCTGACGGCCGAGTCGCAGCTGGAGGACCCCGAGTCGATGCTGTCGCTGTACCGGCACGCCGTCGAGCTGCGCCGGACGCACCGCGCGATGGGCGGCGAGGAGGTCGAGTGGTACGGCGCGCCCGCCGGGTGCTTCGCCTTCCGCCGCAAGGGCGGTGGCCTGATCTGCGCGCTGAACACCTCGGGTGCGCCGGTGCCGCTGCCGCCGGGTGAGGTGCTGCTGTCCAGCGGGCCGATGGACGGCGACCAGCTCCCGCCGGACACGGCCGTCTGGCTGGTCTGAGCCGCGACGCGGACGAGGCCCCGACCGGTGCGCCCGGTCGGGGCCTCGTCCGTTCGCGGTCTCGTGGTCAGACCAGCAGGGGCAGCATGGAGTGGCGGCGGCGGACCACCGCGCCGAACCGGGCGTCGATGCGCAGCCACGAGTCCGTCGCCGTGACGCGCACGTCGTCGCCGCCCAGGAAGCCCATGCCGGACAGCGCGAACAGGCAGCGCAGCGGCACCTTCACGTCGAGCCCCGACCCGCTGACCGTGAGCACCGTCTGGTCCAGCAGCGACGCCGGCGGGGTGCCGTGCGGGCCGGTGTTCTCGCGGGCCACCGTGACGCCCTGCTCGGCGAGTTCGGAGACCACGGCGCCGGGCAGGCGGTCGACCGGCAGCCAGCCGTCCGCGGGCGGCAGCGCCGAGCGCCACATCAGGTCGCGGGCCGGACCGGGGTCGACGGTCGCGCTGCGCACCACGGCCAGGCCGGTGAGCAGGTCGCTCCCGGAGACCGTGACGTCGCCGGGCGTGACGCGGCCGGCCACGGTCCGGGTGGCCAGGGCGTCGAAGGGCGTGGCCACCCAGGCGTCCAGCAGGTCGCCGGCCGGCCGGTTGCGCAGCCGCACCACGGTCTGCGCGTCCAGGCGCACCGCGCGCGCGACGAACGCGCCGAGGTCGTCCCGCTCGGCGGGGTCGGCGAGGACCAGTTCAGGCACCGTTACCTCCGGCTCTCCAGCCCGCGAGGAAATCGCGCTCGGCTTCGAGGAGACGGCGCGGACGCCCGGCCGTCAGGTTGTAGGGGACCATGAGGGTCTCCGCGGTGGCCACGACCGGGCTGCCCTCGCGCCGCCCGTTGCGCACCGAGTAGTCCAACGTGAACGAGGCCGACTTCAGTTCCCGCACGGACATCTCGACCACGATCTCGTCGCCGGTGAACACCAGCGGCGCCAGGTAGTCCACGACCAGGCGGGCCACCACCACGCCGTGCGCCATCTCCGGCACGCCGTGCCGGGCGGCCTCCGTGAACAGCAGGTCTATCCGGGCCTCTTCCAGGAGGGTCACCGTGTTGGCGTGGTTGACGTGGCCGAACGCGTCCATGTCCGACCAGCGCGGACGCACACCCGTGACGAACACACCCAACTTGAACGCGCCTCCTGCCGTTGTCCCGAGTGGCGATGACCCTATCGGCGTGCTACCGCCAGGTTAAGTCGGCACCCACGCCGAGGAACCGGCCCAGGTCGGCGGCCTCCCGCCGGAGGTCCGGGCGGTCGCCGAAGGGGCGCACCTCGAACCCGTCGCCGGCGCGCCGCCAGGTCGCGACGACCCGGCCGTCGACCACGACGTGCGGGGTGAGGAAGCCGCCGCCGGTCTGGACGAGCGGCGCGAACCCTGGTTCGAGCGCGAGCGACCGGTCGCGGTAGCCGAGCAGGTAGGTGTCGAAGTGCCCGAGCATCCGGACCGCGCCCACGGGCTCGGCGGGGTCGTGGGCGACCTCCGGCAGGTCGCGGAGGAGGCGCTTGGGCAGGCCGCTCCAGGCCGCGAAGTCGTCGACGCCGGCCGGTCCGTACGCACGCCGGTAGCGCCGCCAGAGCCGGTCCGCGGTGCCCGGCTCGGGCACGTCGCCGAGCAGCCGGTAGGTGTCGTCCAGCCCCCGGCACAGCACGCCGTGGTGCGCCGCGAACGCCAGCAGGTGCGCGGGCGCCTGCGACTTCGGGTCGAGCACGACGCCGACCTCGGCCAGCCGCGCCACGACGGCGGCCCGGTCCAGCGGTCCGGTGAGCACCTCGCGGAGCGCGGGCAGCGCCCGCGCGCACAGGTCGTCGGTCAGGCCCAGCTGCTCCCGACGGCGGCGGCCCGCCGCGGCGAACACCGGTCCCAGCAGGCCGACGACCCAGAGGTCCTCGCGGCGCAGCAGGTGCAGCGTCCCCCGCATGGCCCAGGTCCGCACGACGTCGCCGTCCAGCGACTCGACGCCGCGCGCCCGCGCGGCCAGCCGCAGCGCCGGCACGTCCTGCGCCTGGAGGGCGAGCACGGAGTCCAGCAGCTCGTCCAGGGTGCTCGCGCGCCACGAGAGGCGCTGGGCGCGCATCCGCTGCGCGAGGACCGTCACCGCGGCCCCGCCCGGCCTGCGGAGTCACCCGAACGTGCTGTCACATCGGATGACTCTACGGCCGGCGCCACCACGCGGTCGTGTCCGGAGGCACCAGGGCGTCACCGACGACCTCGCCGCGCTCCGGGGGCCGGCAGGCGCACCGGGTCGACGCCGAGGTCGGCCGCGCGGGTGAACGCGCCCCGTGGCCACCCCGGACGCGTCGAGGGGCCGGGCCCCGCGGGACCCGGCCCCTCGACGCGACCACTAGCGGATCAGGCTGCGCACCTGCCGCGCCGCCACCGACAGCGTCGCCAGGTCCAGCCGGTTGACCCGGTTGATCTCCGCGAGCGCCGCACGCGCCCGGCCCAGCCGGGAGGCGTTGGCCTGCTCCCACACCGCGATCTTCTCGGCCGCCGGGTCACCCGGCTCGCTCGACCGCAGCACATCGATCGTGATGGCCCGCAGCGACGAGTAGAAGTCGTCCCGCAGCGCCAGCCGCGCCAGCGCGTGCCAGCGGTTCAGGCGCTCCAGGCCGCTGACCGAGCTGAGCATCCGGTCCACGTCCAGGTGGTCCGACAGCGCGAAGTACAGCTCGGCCGTCTCCAGGTGCGAGCGCTCCGGACCCGCGCCCAGGCCCTCCTCGCGCTCCGCCAGCTCGGCGACCTCGGTCACGTCCAGCAGCCCGTAGGTGAACAGCAGCGCCGCGACGCGACGCGCCAGCTCCACCGGCACACCGGCCGCGACCAGCCGCTCGACGTGCGCGACCACCGACTCCTTCTCCCGGCCCTGGAGCAGGTCCAGGACCTTCGGCGCGAGTTCGCCGACCACGCCCGCGAACCGGCTGATGGTCGAGCCGACGGCCAGCGGCTGCGGGCGGTTGGTCAGCAGCCACCGCGACGCCCGGTCCAGCAGGCGGCGCGTCTCCAGCAGCATGTCGTCCTGCACGTCGGTCGGGATGACGTTGTCCAGCGCGCGGATGTCCCGCCACAGCGACGGCAGGTCGAAGATCGCCGTCACGATCGTGTAGGCGCGCACGGCGTCGGTCGCCGACGCGCTGATCTCCTCGGCCAGCCGGAACGCGTACGACACGCCGCCGCCGTCCACGACCTCGTTGACCAGCACCGTCGTGATGATCTCGCGGGCGAGCGGGTGGCTGCCGATCGCGTCGCCGAACCGCTCGCGCAGCTCGCTCGGGAAGTAGTCCGGCAGCTTGCGCGCCATGACGTCGATCGTCGGCAGGTCGCTCGCCAGCACCTCCTCCTTCAGCGCCAGCTTCACGTGCGCCAGCATGGTCGCCAGCTCCGGCGAGGTCAGGCCCTCGCCCGCCTTCTCCCGCGCCTTGAACTCGGCCGCCGACGGCAGCGCCTCCAGCGAGCGGTCCAGCACGCCGCGCTGCTCGAGGTCGGCCACCAGGCGCGCGTGCACCGACAGCATCGGCGCGGCGTGGGCGCGCGAGACGCCCAGCACGAGGTTCTGCGAGTAGTTGTCGGCCAGCACCAGCTCGCCGACCTCGTCGGTCATCTGGCCGAGCAGCTCGTTCCGCTGGTCCTGGTCGAGCCTGCCGTCGCGGACCAGCTCGTCCAGCAGGATCTTGATGTTCACCTCGTGGTCGGAGCAGTCCACGCCCGCCGAGTTGTCCAGCGCGTCGGTGTTGACCTTGCCGCCCGCGCGGGCGAACTCGATCCGGCCGCGCTGGGTCAGGCCCAGGTTGCCGCCCTCGCCGACGACCTTCACCCGCAGGTCCGCGCCGTTGACGCGGATGGCGTCGTTCGCCTTGTCGCCCACCTCGGCGTGCGACTCCGAGGACGCCTTCACGTAGGTGCCGATGCCGCCGTTCCACAGCAGGTCCACCGGCGCGAGCAGGATCGCCTTCATCAGCTCCTGCGGCGACAGCTTCACCACGCCCTCGGGCAGGCCCAGCGCCGCGCGCGCCTCCGGGCTGACCGGGATGGACTTCGCCGTGCGCGGCCACACACCACCGCCCGCGCTGACCAGCGTGCGGTCGTAGTCGTCCCACGACGAGCGGGGCAGCTCGAACAGGCGCTTGCGCTCCGCGTAGGACGCGGCGGCCACCGGGTTCGGGTCGATGAAGATGTGCCGGTGGTCGAACGCGGCGACCAGGCGGATGTGCTCGGACAGCAACATCCCGTTGCCGAACACGTCGCCGGACATGTCGCCGACGCCGACGACGGTGAACTCCTCGGTCTGGGTGTCGGTGCCCAGCTCGCGGAAGTGCCGCTTCACGCTCTCCCACGCGCCCTTGGCGGTGATGCCCATCGCCTTGTGGTCGTAGCCGACCGACCCGCCGGACGCGAAGGCGTCGCCGAGCCAGAAGCCGTAGGAGCGGGAGACCTCGTTGGCGATGTCGGAGAACGCGGCCGTGCCCTTGTCCGCCGCGACCACCAGGTACGTGTCGTCGCCGTCGTGCCGCACGACCTGCGGCGCGGGGATGACCGTGCCCGAGCTGAGGTTGTCGGTCAGGTCCAGCAGGCCCGAGATGAACTGCCGGTAGCAGGCGACGCCCTCGGCGAGGAACGCCTCGCGGTCCAGGCCGGGGTCGCCCGTCGGCGACGGCGGTCGCTTCACCACGAACCCGCCCTTGGCGCCCACCGGCACGATGACCGCGTTCTTCACCGCCTGCGCCTTCACCAGGCCCAGGATCTCGGTGCGGAAGTCCTCGCGGCGGTCGGACCAGCGCAGGCCGCCGCGCGCGACCGGGCCGAACCGCAGGTGGACGCCCTCGATGCGCGGCGAGTACACGAAGATCTCGAACCGCGGCCGGGGCTGCGGCAGCTCCGGGATCGCGCGCGGGTCCAACTTCACCGCCAGGTACGGGCGCGGCCTGCCGTCGGCGTCGCGCACGAAGTAGTTCGTGCGCAGCGTGGCCTGCACCAGGGTGAGCAGGCTGCGCAGGATGCGGTCCGCGTCCAGGCTCGTGACGTCGTCGATGAGGGCCGTGATCTCGCCGGCCAGCATCTCGGTCCGGGTGGCGCGCTGCGCCTCCTCCAGCGCCGGGTCGAACCGGGCCTCGAACAGGCGCACCAGGGCCGTGGCGACCTCGGTGTGCCCGAGGACGGCGTCCTCGATGTAGTCCTGGCTGTACGGGGTGCCCGCCTGGCGCAGGTACTTGGCGTAGGCCCGCAGCATCGCGGCCTGCTGCCACGTGACGCCCGCCTTGAGCACCAGGGTGTTGAACCCGTCGACCTCCGCCTCACCGCGCCACGCGGCGGCGAACGCGTCCTGGAACCGGGTGCGCACCGACTCCAGGTCCTCCGCCGACAGCTTGTCCAGCGTCACCTGGTCGATGCGCAGGCCGAAGTCGTAGATCCAGCACTCCACGCCGTCCTCGCGGACCAGTTCGTACGGGCGCTCGTCCACCACGACCACGCCCATGCGCTGGAGCATCGGCAGCACGTCGGACAGCGTGATCCGCGCGCCCACGAGGAACAGCTTGAACCGCCGCTCACCCGGCTCGGCGTCGCGCGGCACGTAGAACACCATGTCCAGGTCGCCTTGGCCCAACGCCTCGATGCGCCGGAAGTCCGCCAGCCCCTCGGCGGCGGTGAAGTCCTCCTTGTACGCCTCCGGGAACGCCGCGGCGAACCGCTGGCCCTGCTCGGAGGCCGACTCCGCGCCCAGCGCGCCGGTGCCGTCGGACTGCCCGTCCAGCACGGCCTCGACCATGCGGTCGTCCCACGAGCGGACCGCCTCGGCCAGCAGCAGCTGGATGTGCGCGGTGTCCGGCTCGGTCTGGCGCTGCGGGTCGGTGTGCACCGTGAAGTGCACGCGGGCCAGCGCGGACTCGCCCACGCGCGCCGAGTACTCCAGATTCACGCCGCCGAGCTGGTCGATCAGGATCTCCTGCATGGCCAGCCGCGAGGTCGTGGTGTAGCGGTCGCGCGGCAGGTAGACCAGGCACGAGTAGAACCGCCCGTACGGGTCGCGGCGCAGGAACAGCCGCAGCCTGCGCCGTTCGGCCAGCGCGATCACGCCCGCCACGGTCTGGTACAGCGTGTCGGTGTCGACGGAGAACAGCTCGGTGCGCGGGTAGTTCTGGATCACCTCCAGCATCCGCTGCCCCGAGTAGGAGTGCAGCGGGAAGCCGGCGCGGTGGATGACGGCGCGGACGCGGCGCTCGACGGCCGGGATGTCCAGCACGTCCTCGTGCAGGGCGGTCGTGGAGAACACGCCGAGGAACCGGTGCTCGCCGGTCACGTTGCCGTCGGCGTCGAACGTCTTGACGCCCACGTAGTACGGGTAGACCGAGCGGTGCACGCTGGACTGGGCGCTCGCCTGCGTCAGCACCAGCAGCTCGCGCGAGAGGGCCTGCGCGCCCGCGTCCGGCCCCGCGGTGAGGCTGCGCGCCGCGAGGCTGTCCTGTCTGAGCACGCCCAGCCCGCTGGCGAGGACCGCGCGCAGGGCAGGCTCGCCGTCCGTGGCCGGGTCGTCGCGGACCAGCTCGTACCGGCGGTAGCCGAGGAACGTGAAGTGGTCGGCGGCCAGCCAGCGCAGCAGCCGAGCGCCGTCGTCGACCTCGTCCGGGTCCAGCGGCGGCGGCGACTCCTGGAGCTGTTCGGCCAGGTGGAGGGCGGTGTCGGTCATCCTGCTGGTGTCCTCGACGACCTCGCGGACGTCGTTGAGGACCGTGTACAGCTTCGTCTCCAGCTCACGGGCCCGGTCCGGGTCGGTGAGCAGGTCGACCTCGATGTACATCCAGGACTCGGCCATCGCGTCCGACGGCGGTTCGGCCGGGTCCGCGGTGGGGAGGACCTCGTTGAGCGCCCCGGTCACCGGGTCGCGGCGCACCACGACGATCGGGTGGACCACGCGGTGCACCTGCACGCCGCCGCGGGTGAGCTCGGAGGCCACCGAGTCGACCAGGTAGGGCATGTCGTCGGTGACCACCTGGACGACGGTCGCGGGACAGGTCCAGCCGTCGTGCACGCGGGTCGGGTTGAGGATGCGCACCATCGCGCGGCCCGGCACGCGGGTCTCGGCGAGCTGGTAGTTCGAGCGCACCGCGCCCACCAGGTCCACCGGGTCGTCCTCGTTGACTTCCTCGGCGGGCACGTGGCGGTAGTACAGGCGGATCAGGTCGGCCAACTCGGGGGCGTTGGCGGCGGCCCGCTCGATCAATTCGTCACGGACCTGTTCGGGACTGGCCGTGCGGCCGGTACCGGCGTCGTGACGGGTGGTGAGCTCCGATCGGGACGGGACTCCAGTCGAGGTCATGTTCAGGCGACTCCACGCTATCCGGCACCTCTGTGTGCCGGGTCCGCGCACCACTAAACCAGACGAACGCGACCCGGTCGGCGCAACCCTGCAAACTGAATCGAACCACTTGCGGTAAAGTGGAAAAATCCGTGCCGCTCGGCTATTTTGGCGGCCCGCGTTTCTTACCCGCGGGCCGGCTCATTAAAACCTGGAATGAATTCTCAGCTTTCGGGCAACGTCCAGCGCGGCGGCTCGCCCGTCGAGCGCCGCGGCTCGCCGGTCACCCGCTGGATGGGCGCCGTGGTCTCGGCGTCGGCCTCGGGCGCGCCCACCGGCACGATGGGCCCGGTCCGCTCGGCCTCCGCCAGCCCAGTCTGCCCGAGCCCACCCGACGCCGCACCCGTCGGCCCGACCCCCTCACCCGCGCCCGCCCGGTCGGCGTCGTCGCGGCCGTCGGCCTGCTCGGCCTCGTCCTGCCGGCGGCCGGCCTCGTAGGCGACGAGGGCTTCCGCCAGCAGCTCCGCGAGGCTGAGGTCGCTCTTGGGGCGGCGGGAGGCGCGCGTCGCGCTCGGCGAGTCGGAGGCCAGCGTGGTGGGTTCGACGAGCGACGGCAGCTCGATGGCCTTGCCGCCGACGACGACCGATGTGACGAACGGCTCTTCCACTTCGGGGTCCGGAGCACTCCCGCCCCCGGCACCGCTCGCACCCCCGACGCCGCCGGTGTCGCTACCGCCGGCGTCCAGGGCACCGCTCGCGTCATCGGCACCGACGTCCGGTCCACCGGTGTACGTGATGCCGAAGTCCCGACCGCCGGTGTCCGGGGTGCCCGTCTCCGGGGCGCTGGTGTCCGGGCCGCCGGTGTCCGGGCCGCTGCTTCCCGGCACGTGGGCGGGGCTCGCGGGACGGGCGGGAGCCGGGGCGGCGAGGTGCTCGGGCTCGTCCTCGACGTCGGCGTGCCCGAGGAAGCTGGACGGCCCGAACGGGCTCGGCGGCACCGGGTCCGGCACCGGGACCGGCGGCACCTGGTCGGGTTCGGGCACGCCGGGGACCGGGTCGGGCACGGGTACCGGCGGTTCGTGGGGCTCCGGCACACCGGGCCGGTCGGGTTCGTCGGGTGGCTCGGGCACGACGGGCGATTCCGGCACCACCGGCCGTTCCGGCACGACCGGCCGCTCGGGCACCGCAGGCCGTTCGGGCACGACCGGCGGCTCGGGCACAACCGGCCGTTCGGGCACCTCAGGGCGCTCGCCCACGACCGGCGACTCGGCGACCATCGGCGACTCGGCGACGACCGGCCGCTCGGCCACCGGCGGTTGGACCACCGAACGCTCACCCGTCGACGACTCGCGCGCGGGCTGCGGGGGCGTGGCCGGCGGCGCGGGAGCGACCGGGGGCGGTGGTGCGACCGACTCGTGCGGCACGGTCGGCGGCTCCGCGATGAACGACGGCTCGGGCGCGACGGCAGGTTCGGGTGCCCGCGCGGCGGCCGGTTCGGGTGTGGCGGGCGGTTGGGGTGCGATTGGCGGCTGGGGTGCGGCGGGCGGCTCGGGCGTCCGCGCGGTGGGGATCACGGGCCCCTTCACGAACGCGGCGCCCAGGCCGACCGGCGGAACGTCGTCGTCCCGGACGGCGGGCTGCACCATCGTCGGCGAGTCGAACATGTCGACCGGGGTGGCGGGCGTCACCTCGCGCAACCGCGGCGGAGCCTCGACCCGCCACTGGACGGGCTCGACGGGCTTCTCCACCACCTCGCCCTGCGCCGCATCGGCGATACCGGCGCTCCGGGCCGCATCGGCGTTCCGGGCCGCATCGACGCTCAGTCCCGAAGAGTCACCCTTCACCGGAGCCTCGCCCGTTGCCGAAGTCTCGCGCGACACCGGGAACTCCCCCGATACCGCGGTTTCGCCGGTCACCGGCTCGTCACGCTTCACCGGAACGCTGCCCTTCCCCGGAGCACCGTCGTCATCGGCCTCCGGAGCACGCCGACGCCCACCGGCCCGCTGGGAGTCGATCAGCCCGGCGGCCTTCAGCGTCTCCAGCACACTGCCGCCGTCGGAACCCCTGGGCACGACGGCGCCCTCGTCCGCCCCATCGCCGCCGTCCCCGGCCGCCTCGCGGGCAGCACGCCGCCGCCCGCTGCGCACGGCACCGGCCGCCGCGATCAACCCGGCGGCGGGCACGCTCGCGGTGGAGGGACCGGACCACTCCGGGCCATCGTCGACACGTTCGGAATCAGTCCGAGCCGCACCGGCCGCCGCACCTGCGGAATCGCCTGCCGGCGGTTCGTCAATTCTTTGATCACCGGTGGGCGGTGGGCCTGCCGCGAGATCTTCACCGGGAATTTCCGGACCGGGACGACCGACAATCCCGGAGGACGTGGAACTGCCACTCGCGGCCGAGTGCGAGGCGGGCTCCGCGTAACCGCTGTGGAAGTACGCCGAGGTGGGCAGCGACTCCGGCAGCCCGGCGCCCGCTGCGGGTGGAGCAGCGGTCGACGACGCGGGCGACTCTGTGACAAAAGTCGCAAAATCAGGCCCGGCGGCGGGACTGGGCGGCACCGCGAACACATGGGTCGTCTCCGCATCCGCCACGCCGGTCGCCGGCGGCGGAGTCGGAGACGGCACCGGCGATGGCGGCACTTGCTCGACGGGCGGCGTGGGTTGGGACGTGTCCGCGGCGGCGTGGGCGGCGAACGTCCGCTCCAGGTAGGTCTGCGCGTGAGACCGGTGCGGGATGGGGCGGGCCTCGCCGCTCCTCGCGTGTTCCGGGCGACCGTGGGTGACGTGCTCGGCACCGGTCGGCACCGCAGCAGTCGCGGGCGTCGCCGGACTCGTCGGAGCGGCCGCGGGCGTACCGCCGCCGACAGGTGGCGCGCCGGCCGCCGAGGTCACGGCGGGGTCGGTGGGGGAACTCGGCGGGGTGGCGGAGGATCGCTGCGACGCGGCAGGCGGCTGAGTGGTGACGGGCGGGAGAGCCGTGGCGGGTGGCTGGACCACCGGCGTCGCCGCTACGTGCGTTGCTGCCGCCTGGGTCGCTGCGGCCTGCGTCGCTGCGGCCTGCGTCGCTGCCGCCTGGGTCACCGCTGCCTGCGTCGCTGCGGCTTCCATCGCCGATGCTTGGGTCGCTGCGGCCGGCGTGGCCGTCGCCTGCGCCAGCGGGCCCGTGTCCGGTGCTCGGCGTCGGCCGCCGGACGCGGTGGGCGGCTCGGCCGCGGCTGCCGTGTCACCGAAGGGCTGGACCAGCCGCCAGCGGTCGGCCGCGTGGGCGCGGGCCGCGGAGATGCCCTCCACCGTCATGTCCTCGGCCGCCCGGCGGGTCCGCTTGACGCGCAGCCCCTCCGCCCGGTGGACCTGGACCGGCCGCCACTGGCGCAGTTGTTGCTTGGCCTCCGGCGTCAGGTGCGGGTCCGACGGAGCGGTCGCGCGTGGCGACTGACGGAGCAGCGCCGCCAACTGGTCGTGCAGACCGGCGGGCTGGCGGTGCACGCCCGAGAACTCGGCGGCCAGCCTGGCCCGCACCGCGTACACGGCACGCGCCCGGCGGCGCTCCGCCGCGTGCGCCGAGCGGAGGTTGGCCAGCGCCTCCGTCAGGTCGCCGGACACCTCGTGGACGTGCGCGAGGGCCAACAGGCTCTCGGCGAGGAGGGTGTCCAACTGGTGGCGTTCGGCGTTGTCCGCGACGTCGCGCAGCAGGTCGCGCGCTTGGTCCACGCGGCCGGCGGGCAGGTGCACCCGCGTCGCGAGAGCCAGGCGCAACCAGCCCGCGGACGCCGCCAACGGCGCGCGGACCGGCAGTTCCAGCAGCGGCGTCCCGGTCTCGGACGCCTCCGCGTGCCGGTTGGCGTCCATCAACGCGCACACCAGCTCGACGGTGAGGCCGCCGCGCACCTGACCGCTGTCGGACTCCGGGTCCGCCAGCCGGTCCAGCAGGTCGAGACCTTCACGCCCGGCCGCGATCGCCGCGTCCAGGTCGCCCCAGCGCCGGTGCTGGCCCGCCGCCGCCGCGCGCAGCAAACCGCGCAGCAGCAGCTCCGTGTCGTGGTCGAGGGCCGGGTCGGCCGCGTAGAGCTGGTCGGCCTCCTCCAACGCTTGGGCGAGGACCGCGCCACGCCCCACGGACACCAGGCACTCACCCGCCTGCACCAGCGCCGAGGCCCGCAGCGACTCCGGGACCCCCTCGGCTTCCAGCACCGGGCGGACGGCGGCGAACCCCGTCAGCGGAGCGCCCACCGACCGAGCGGTGTCGGCCAGCTCCACGCGCAGCTGCCACGCGGTCTCGCGCTCGGCCGCCGCCTCGGCCGCCTTCAGGGCGTCGAGCGCCCGGTCGGCGACCCGGACACCGCGGCCCATCCGGTTGCTCGCGAAGACCACCAGGGACTCCGCGCGCAACCGGTCGACCTCGTCACGACGGGCGGAGGCGAGCGCCACCGCGCGCTCGCCCAGCACCAGAGCCAGCTCCGGCGCCCGCCAACGCAGCCGCCAGGCGGGCACGACCAGCGTGCTCACCTCGACGTCCGCCTGCTGCGCTTCGCCCCTCGCCGCCACGGTGTCCGATCCTGATCAGTCTCGTGTGAGCTTGCGGTAGGTGACCCGGTGCGGCCTCGCGGCCTCCGCGCCCAGACGCTCCACCTTGTTCTTCTCGTAGCCCTCGAAGTTGCCCTCGAACCAGTACCACTGCGACGGGTTCTCGTCCGTGCCCTCCCACGCGAGGATGTGGGTGGCGACGCGGTCGAGGAACCACCGGTCGTGCGAGATGACCACGGCGCAGCCGGGGAACTGCTCCAGCGCGTTCTCCAGCGAACCCAGGGTCTCCACGTCCAGGTCGTTCGTCGGCTCGTCGAGCAGGATCAGGTTGCCGCCCTGCTTGAGGGTGAGCGCGAGGTTGAGCCGGTTCCGCTCACCGCCGGACAGCACGCCGGCGGGCTTCTGCTGGTCCGGGCCCTTGAAGCCGAACGCGCTGACGTACGCCCGCGACGGCATCTCGACGTTGCCGACGTGGATGTAGTCGAGACCGTCGGAGACGACCTCCCACACGTTCTTCTTCGGGTCGATGCCGCCGCGGTTCTGGTCGACGTAGGACAGCTTGACCGTCTCGCCGACCTTCACGGTGCCGCCGTCGGGCTGCTCCAGCCCCACGATCGTCTTGAACAGCGTCGTCTTGCCGACGCCGTTCGGGCCGATCACGCCGACGATGCCGTTGCGCGGCAGGCTGAACGACAGGCCGTCGATCAGCACCCGGTCGCCGAACCCCTTCTTGAGGTCGTCCACCTCGACCACGACGTTGCCCAGGCGCGGGCCCGGCGGGATCTGGATCTCCTCGAAGTCGAGCTTGCGGGTCTTCTCCGCCTCGGCGGCCATCTCCTCGTAGCGGCCGAGACGCGCCTTGGACTTGGCCTGGCGCGCCTTGGCGCCCGACCGCACCCACTCCAGCTCGTCCTTCAGCCGCTTCTGGAGCTTCTGGTCCTTCTTGCCCTGGACGGCCAGCCGCTCGGCCTTCTTCTCCAGGTAGCTGGAGTAGTTGCCCTCGTAGGCGTGGGCCCGACCGCGGTCCAGCTCCAGGATCCACTGGGACAGGTTGTCCAGGAAGTACCGGTCGTGGGTGACCGCCAGCACGGCGCCGGCGTACTGGGCGAGGTGCTGCTCGAGCCACAGGACGCTCTCCGCGTCCAGGTGGTTGGTCGGCTCGTCGAGCAGCAGCAGGTCGGGCTTGCTCAACAGCAGCTTGCACAGCGCGACCCGGCGGCGCTCGCCACCGGACAGCACCTTCACGTCGGCGTCGGGCGGCGGGCAGCGCAGGGCGTCCATCGCCTGCTCCAGCTGGGAGTCGAGGTCCCACGCGTTCGCGTGGTCCAGCTCCTCCTGGAGCTGCCCCATCTCCTCCATCAGCTCGTCGGAGTAGTCGACGGCCATCTTCTCGGCGATCTCGTTGAAGCGGTCCAGCTTCACCTTGATCTCGCCGAGTCCCTCCTGAACGTTGCCCAGGACGGTCTTCTCCTCGTTGAGCGGCGGCTCCTGCTGGAGGATGCCCACCGTGTAGCCCGGCGAGAGGTAAGCCTCGCCGTTGCCCGGTGTGTCCAGGCCGGCCATGATCTTCAGCACGCTCGACTTGCCGGCGCCGTTCGGGCCGACCACGCCGATCTTCGCACCGGGGTAGAACATGATCGTGACGTCATCGAGGATGACCTTGTCCCCGTGCGCCTTGCGCACCTTCTTCATGGTGTAGATGAACTCGGCCATGCCCGCGATCGTAGAGCGGTGCCGATCGGGCAAGTACCTCGGACGCCGGCAACGGGCTCGGGCTCAACGCGGAGTTAACGCGATCGTGGGTCACCCACAGCTGTCACACGGTGCCGGGCCCACTCGCGGGCGACGCTGTGACCAGCGGGTCCTGCCGGATGCGTGAACTCGTTGCGGTGTCAAGCCCTCGTGCCGGCGCGGGAACCGCCTCGGCGCCTTCCTACGGCCTCCTTCCCCGATGCTCGTGATGGCGACCCTCGACGCGCATTGTCCGTGCCGCGCCCGCGAGGGAACCGGTTTCCCACACGCGTACCCCGAACGGCTCAGGACAGAACTTCGGTTGCCTCCTTCGGCTGCTCAGCGTCACCGGGCACGAATGTGACGACTACTCCAATCGCTTAGAGAACGCGGCGACCGACTGACAGGGGCACACGACCGTGTGACAGCCCTGCCGGAGCGCGACCAGGGGCCACGCCACAGCCGGCCTGCCCACCGACACCGAACCCGGACACCGTCATGGCCGGCCGCGTTCCACGGGGTAGCCGGCTCGGAGCAGTCAGCTACGGGACCGACCTCGATCACGACCTCGCCTCGCGCCGGTCGGCGCGGTACGCCTGCCCCAAGGGCGTGGCCATTCCAGCTCGGACGTGCCGGGCACGACCAGCTCGGGGTCCGTTTCCGGACTCGGTCCGAGGGCCGTGCCCTAGCCGTCGCGGACACGGCCGCCGTGACGAGTTCCCTGGTCGTGGTGTGCGTGCGGGACCACGCGGCGGCGCGGTCGGTGCTCGACATCGGGGTGCCGGCGGGCCGCACGCTGTGGACTTCGCCGGCGGCTCAGCAATCACACCGTTGACCAGCGTGAACACCGTCACCGTGCCCCTCGGGATCGACTCCGACAGCACACCGCCACGCCGCCGGTCGCCGGACCCGGACGCCGACGAGTACGGGGCTCCGCGCGTGCGGACGGCTCCGGCCGGCCTGCTCGCGGCGGGCGGCGCGCTCGACCACCGCGCCCGCTCAGAACGGGATCTTGACCACCTCCTCCCCCTCCCCGACCGCCGACTCGCCCACCCCGCCGAAGAGCGTGGTCACCTCGCCCTCCTTGCGCGGCGCGACGACGCCCGATCGCCGACGACGGGTCGGCGGCCCGGAGGCAACGGCATCACCAGCGCCGTCGGGTGCGACGTCGGAACCGCCGCCTGCCGCGCCACCGGTACCCGCACCGGCAGCGCCATCGGCCCCAGCCGGGGCACGGGCGGTCGGCTTGGCGGACAACCCCGGCGGCTCACCCCCGACCTGCACCCTCGGTTCACCGCGCGGCGCGGTGGCGGGCGCATCCCCGTCCCTGCGCACCCGCGTGACGGCCGCCGTGCACGTGGCGAGGTTCGGACCGACGGCGTGCGCGTCGATGTCGACGAACTGACGGGTGCTGTCGCCGTCGGGCAGTTCCTTGATCGTCATCTTGCCGTGCACGACGACGGGGTCGTTCTTGCTCAGCGACAGGTGCACGTTCTCGGCGAGCGACCGCCAGCACGTGACCGACAGGAACATGTGCGCGCCGCTCACCCACGCCTGCCGCTCCGGGTCGAACCGGCGTTCGGTGCTGAGCAGGCGGAACTTCGCGCGGACATCGCCCGTGCCGACCGTGGTGCAGGTGACCTGGCTCGCCACGATGCCGGTGAGCGTGATGCGGGTTTCGTTGTAGGCCATGGGTTCCTCCTGGGGTTCGGGCTTCCAGGTTGCAGGGCCGGGAGCTGGGAGGACAGGGTCGATCCGGGATCTGTGGACAGCTGATCGGGCTGTGGACAACTAATGAGTGAGTTCTCACTCCTTGACATGAGTGAGAACTCACTCATACGCTCGTCGCCATGCCCGGAGACACGACCCCGCGTCGGAAGCGCGCTCCCGCGATGAGTCCCGAGGACCGCCGCGAGGCGATCGTCGCCGCAACCGTCCCCCTGCTGTTCCAGCACGGCGCGAACGTGACGACCAGCCAGATCGCCAACGCCGCCGGCATCGCGGAGGGCACCGTCTTCCGGGCGTTCAAGGACAAGCAGGAACTGATCGCCACGTGCGTCCGATCCGTCCTCGACGTCGAGGCCGAACTCGACCTGATCGCGGAGGCCGGGCAGGTGGACGCGCTCGCCGACCGCCTCTCCTGGGCCATCAGCGCCGTCTCCGGCTACATGGACCGGACCTGGAAGCTGGTCGGCGTCCTCCGCGACTCCGGTTACCACCCGCACCACGCGGACGGCGAGCACAAGCGACCGCCCGTCGAGATGCAGCGCATCACCGAGCGCATCGCCGAGCTGTTCGGCCCCGACGCCGACCGGCTGCGCGTCGACCCGCAGCTGGCCGCCCGGCTGCTGCTCGGGCTCGTGTTCACCAACCGGATGCACGGCGACGGGTTCGGCGACTCCACGGCCGAGACGAACCAGCTCGTCGAGCTGTACCTGCACGGGGTTCTGAGGGGAGACCAGTGAACGACCTGATGATCGAGGCGTCGGACGTCGGCAAGGCGTTCGGCGCGCAACAAGCCCTGGACGGGGTCGACATCGCCGTGCCCAAGGGCACGGTGCTCGGCCTCCTCGGCCACAACGGCGCGGGCAAGACCACGTTGGTCAACGTGCTCACCACGATGCTCCCGCCGGACAAGGGCACCGCCCGCGTCGCGGGCCACGACGTCGTCCGCGAGGCGCACCAGGTGCGCAGGCGGATCGGCCTGACCGGGCAGTTCGCCGCCGTCGACGAAGGTCTGTCGGGGCTGGACAACCTGGTCCTCATCGCCCGCCTGCTGGGCGCGAGCCCCCGCGAGGCCCGCACGCGCGGCGCCGAGCTGCTGGAGCTGTTCGACCTCGCCGACGCCGCGAAACGGCCCTCCCGCACCTACTCGGGCGGCATGCGCCGCCGGCTGGACCTGGCGGCGAGCCTCGTCGGCCACCCCGAGGTGATCTTCCTGGACGAACCGACCACGGGGCTGGACCCGGCGAGCAGGCTCGGGCTCTGGGAGATCGTCGAGGGCCTGGTCACCGACGGCACCACGGTCCTGCTGACCACCCAGTACCTCGACGAGGCCGACCGGTTGGCCGACTCGATCACCGTGCTCGCGCGGGGCAAGGTGGTCGCCTCCGGCACGAGCGCGGAGCTGAAGGCCCAGGTGGGCCAGCGCTCCGTGACGGTCACCCTGGACGACGCCGCCGACGCGCCCCGCGCGCGGGAGGCCCTGGAGCGCGCCGGGATGCAGCCCGTGGCGTCGGCGAACACCGTGACCGCGCCCGTGTCGTCGTCCCGCGAACTCGCCGTCGTCGTCCGCGCCCTGGACGAGGTCGGACTGGAGGCCACCGAGCTGGCGCTGGGCGAACCGACCCTCGACGACGTCTACCTGACCCTCGCGGCACACGCGGCCTGAAAGGAACACCCGGATGACCGCCACCCTCACCACCGCGCCGCCGACCCGCTGGCGCGGCACGGACTTCGCCACCCAGGTGCTCGTCCTGACGCAGCGGTCGCTGCGCACCCTGGTCCGCGACCCGCGGATGGTCGTGTTCAGCGTCCTCCAGCCGCTGATCATGCTCACGCTGTTCAGCCAGATCTTCGCCAGCATCGCCGACACGCCGGGCTTCCCGCGAGGCGTCTCGTACATCGACTACCTGATGCCCGCGATCCTGGTGAACACCGCGATGCAGGCCGCGCTCCAGGCGGGCGTCGGCCTCGTCACGGACATGAAGAACGGCGTCCTGGCCCGGTTCCGCTCGCTGCCCATCCAACTCGGCTCGGTGCTGGTCGCGCGCAGCCTGTCCGACCTCGCCCGCACCGCCGCGCAACTGGTGCTGATGCTGCTGTTCGCCGTCACGATCTTCGGCTTCACGCCGGCGGGCGGCATCACCGGGATCGCCGCCGCGCTGGCCCTGGCGCTGGCCGTCGGCTGGGGGCTGAGCTGGGTCTTCCTCGCCATCGCCGCCTGGCTGCGCAACGCCGAGCTGATGCAGACGGTCGGCTTCCTGGCGATGTTCCCGCTGATGTTCGCGTCCAGCGCCTACGTGCCGGTGTCCGGCCTGCCGGGCTGGCTCCAGGCCGTCGCGAACGTCAACCCGCTGACCCACGCCGTCGACGCGGCCCGCGCGCTGGCCCTGGCGCTCCCGGTGACCGGCGTGGTGGGCGCGCTGGTGACGAGCGCGGCGCTCGCGGCCGTCGGCTGGGCGTTCGCGGTGCGCGGCTTCCGCCGTCCGCTCTAGGGACCGACCGCTCCGGTCCGGGCGCTCGAATCCGCGAGATCCGAGCGCCCGGACCTCGGCCTTTCGAACGCGCGCCGCTACTCCCGTTCGGACAGCTTGCGCAGCATCGCGTTGTAGGCGGCCAGGTCCGCGTCCCCGTCGGCGTCCGCCTTCCGGTCGGACCGCCGCGCGTCGCGGTCGTCGGACCGCGCCCACTGCACGAGCAGCGCCACCATCACCACGACCAGCGGGATCTCACCCGCCGCCCACGCGATGCCGCCGCCCAGCCGCTGGTCCTCCAGCTGTGACGTGACCCACGGCAGCGCCAGCCCGCGGTAGAAGTTCTCCCCGATCACGGTCTGCGAACTCATCAGCACGATGCCGAAGAACGCGTGGAACGGGATGGACGCGAACAGCAACCCCAACCGTCCCAGCGGCGGCAGCCGGTTCGGCGCGGGATCGATGCCGATCACCGGCCAGTAGAACACGTACCCGACCAGGATGAAGTGCGCGTTCATCGCCAGGTGCGCCCAGTGGTAGTCCAGCGCCGCGTCGAACAGGCCGGAGAAGTACAGCCCGTAGAACGACCCGACGAACAACGCCAGCGCCACGAACGGGTTCGTCAGCACTCGGGCCACCGGCGAGTGCACGAACGCCACGATCCACTCGCGCGCGCCCGGCGGGTTCCCCTTGCCCGCGGTGGGCAGTGCCCGCAGCGCCAGCGTCACCGGACCGCCGAGCACGAGCAGGATCGGCGCGAGCATGGAGAGCAGCATGTGGCTCTCCATGTGGATGCTGAACATCGCCGGCGCGTACCGCCCCAGGCCGGACGACGTGGCGAGCAGCACGGTCAGGCAGCCGGCAACCCACGCGATCGTCCGACCCACCGGCCACGCGTCGCCCCTCCGCCGCAGCCGCCGCACGCCCAGCAGGTACACCACGGCCAGCGCGATCGCGGCCGTGCCGAAGACCAGGTCGAACCGCCAGTCGAACAGCAACCGCGTCAGCGTGGGCGCGCCGAACAGGTCGTAGCCGATGCGCAGCTCGACCGTGCTCGGGAACACCCGGCCCTCCGGCGGCGGCGGTGTGCGGCTCAGCGCGGCGGCCAGCCCGATGGTCAGGAACATCAGCAGCACCTCGACGCCCGCGAGCTTGAGCAGCGCGCGCCCCGTGCCGGCCTCCACGACCTCGCGGACGCCCTTCTGCCGCTGGAAGTACCCGAACACGCCCAGCGCGACCAGCGCGACCGTCTTGCCGACCACGAGCAGCCCGTACTCGCTGGAGAACAGCTGGCTGACCGGCAGCCGCACCCACGCGTTGAGCACGCCCGAGACGGCCATCACGATCCAGCACACCAGCGCGAGCCGGGAGAACCGCGTCGTCGCCACGTCCAGGTGCGCGCCGCGCCGGCGGCCGTGCGCGAGCAGCGCGATCAGCCCGCCGACCCACAGCGCCGCCCCGACCAGGTGGTACAGCAGGCTGTTCGTCGCCAGGTCGTGCGAGCCGCCGCCGGACGAGTGCCCGGTCACCGCCACCGGCACCAGGGCGAACACGGACAGGAAGAACAGCGCCGCGGTCCAGCCCCAGGACAGCACCAGCCGGCAGCCCAGCGCCAGCAGCGCCACGATCACCGCCGTGATCATCCACGCCTTGGCCTGCTCCAGGAAGCCGACCAGCGGGAACAGCACCGACGGGTCCAGCAGGGCGGTGACCGGCTGGCCGAGCGCGTCGGCGGCGGTGAACGGCACGGCCGCCACCGCGCCCAGCGTCCACACCAGAGCGCCCCAGGCGGCGGTGCGCAGTGCCGCGTAGCCGTCCGCGGCGAGCGTGCCGTTCTCCTGCGGCGGCACCAGGAACGCGGCCAGCAGCAGCGAGCCGATGGTCACCACGGCGGCGGACTCGGTCAGCACGCGCACGACGATCAGCCCCGAGGCGTCGCCGCCGGTCGCACTGGCCAGGACGGCCGCGAGCACCGCGGCCATGGCCGTGCCGACGACCAGCAGGGGGACCAGGCCGGTGCGCTGGGTTCGGGAGGGCGCGTCGATGGGCACGGGTCGAGCGTAGGCCGCCCCACCTCACCACCACCAACCGCCGAACGAACGTCGATCACACCGACTACCGTTGCTGGACGTGACCAGCTCTCGCACGTGGCTCGTGGTGGCCGTGACCGCACTCACCCTCAGCGGGTGCAGCTACACCATCAACGGCGACGCGTTGCCCGAGTCCGGTTTCACCCCGCCGACCACCGCCGCCTCCACCACCGCTTCGGGCGGCGGCGCGCCGAAGATCGCCAAGCAGCGCTCCGTCGCGGGCGTCGACCCGTGCAAGCTGCTCAGCGCCGACGACCTCAAGCCGGTGGGCGCGCTGACCCGCGAGCCGAGCCGCAAGGACGACGTGATCCAGGAGTCGTGCCAGTTCGTGTTCGACGGCGCGAGCGTCGTGACCGCGCTGTACCAGAAGTACGAGCACGTGCGGCAGCGCCAGCCGAAGGGGCACGAGACGGTCGTGGAGGGCCACTCCTCGTGGGTCTCGTGCGACCTCGACGGCACCGCGATGGTGTGCACCACCACTACGGCCGTGAACCCGAACCGGAGCATCCTGGTCGCGATGACGTTGAACGGCGGCAAGTCCGAGCAGATGCTCGCGACCATGCAGCCGATGATCAAGGCCGCGATGAACCGGCTCCCGCCGGCGTGAGCTCGCGGGCGCGGGCTCGGCGCGCCCACCAGGCCGTCGGGACGATCAGCGCGATGACGACCGCGATGACGCCCAGCGAGACGGTCAGCGAACTGGCGTGCGCGAGGCCGCCGACCATCGGGGGACCGACCAGGAAGCCCGTGTAGGCGAGGGTCGTCACCAGGCCGATCTCCCGTTCGCCGCCGGTGCCGTCGGCGCGCCGGCCCGCGTCGCCCGCGAGGTCCATGACCACCGGGAAGCAGAACGCCAGGCCCACGCCCGCCAGCGCGAACCCGGTGAAGCCCGCGACGGGCGCGGCCACCAGCACGGCCAGCGCGAGACCGGCGGCGGCCACCACCGCGCCCGCGCCGAGCAGGCGGTACGGGCCCAGCCTGCGCTGCACGGGTTCGCCGACCAGCCGCGCCAGGGCCATCGCGATGGAGAAGCCCGCGTAAGGCATCGCGGCGGCGGCTTCGCTCAGGTGCCGCTCCTCGACGAAGAACAGCGCCGACCAGTCGGCCGTCGCGCCCTCGGCGACCGCGGCGCACACCGTGATGCCGGCCAGCAGCCACAGCAGCGGACGGCGCACCGCGGACCGGCCGTCGGCGCCGGCCCGGTCGCCGGTCTCGCCGGGCACGTGGCGGATCGCGACCGCCATCGCGACCGCGCCGAGGGCGGAGACCGCCACGAGGTGGGTGCGCAGGTCCCAGCCGGCCGCCGCCGCGCCGGCCGCGCCGAGGGAGCCCGTGAGCGTGCCGATGCTGAACCCGGCGTGGAACTGCGGCATCAGGGGCCGGTCCAGGGCACGGGTGACGGCGACGGCGGCGACGTTCATGCCGACGTCCAGGGTCGCGCCGCAGGAGCCGAGGACGAACAGGTTCAGGCCCAAGTGCAGCGGCGAGCCGGCGAACGAGAGGGCGGGCACGGCCAGCACCGTGACCGACGCGCCGAGCACGACCAGCTTCCGCGCGCCGACCGACGCGCACAGGCGCGCGGCGAACGGTGCGGTGAGCGCGAGGCCGACGCTCGCGCCGAGCAGCGCCAGCCCCAGCGTCGCCTCGGTCGCGCCCACCTGTGCGGCGAGCGTCGGCAAGCGTGCCGCCCACGACAAGTACAGGGCGCCGTTGAACAGGAACACTGCGAACACGGCGAGGCGCATGGCCCGAGTGTGACTGAAGCGCTTCAGTACCGCCATCCGGATCCCTGGTTAATCTCGTCACGTGGACCGACCGCGCAAGCCCACCCTCGACACCGTCGCCAGTGCGGTGGGTGTGTCGCGCGCCACGGTCTCCAACGCCTACAACCGCCCGGACCAGCTATCGGCTGCCCTGCGCGAACGCATCCTGGAAACGGCGGCGACCCTCGGCTACGGCGGCCCGGACCCGGTCGCGCGCAGCCTCGCGACCCGGCACAGCGCGGCCGTCGGCTTCATGCTCGGCCAGGGGCTGTCGGCCGCCTTCTCCGACCCGGCGGCGTCGATCGTGCTCGACGGCCTGGCGTCGACCGTCGACGGGCACGACCACTGCCTCGTGCTGATGCCCGGTGGCGTCGACGGCGGCCCGCGCCCGGAGACCGTGGCCAGGGCGCAGGCGGACGTCGTCGTGGCGTACTCGCTGCCCGACCGGGCGCCCGCGCTGAACGCCGTGCGGGCGCGCGGGCTGCCGATGGTGGTCATCGACCAGCCCGTGCTGCCCGGCACCGCGCGGGTCGAGGTGGACGACGCGGGCGGTGCGCGGTTGGCGGCGTCCCACCTGCGCGCGCTGGGCCACACGCGGATCGGTGTGCTGACGTTCAGCCTGCTCCCGGACGGCTGGACGGGTCTCGTGCCGCCGGCGCGCCTGGCGGGCGGTGCGTTCCGCGTGACCCGCGACCGCCTGGCCGGGTACCTCGACGTCGTCGGCCGCGACGCGCCGGTCTGGGAGTGCGCGGGCAGCAGCCGTGAACTGGGCCGCACGGGCGCCAGGGCCCTGCTCGCCCTGGCACCGCGACCCACGGCGCTGCTGTGCGCTTCCGACGAGCTGGCGTTCGGGGCGCTGCGCGCGGCGCGCGACCTGGGCTTGCGGGTGCCCGCCGACTTGTCGGTGGTGGGGTTCGACGACGTGCCGGCGGCGGCCCACGCCGATCCCCCGTTGACTACGGTGCGTCAGCCCTTGGCCGAAAAAGGGCGACGGGCGGGCGAGTTGGCGCTGCGGCTGCTCGACGGAGGCAGACCGGGGGAACCGACTAGACTGGCCGTTCGTCTCGTCGAGCGCGACTCGACAGCGCCTCCAGCGTGATCCACCTCACTTTTAGGGCTTCTTGATCACCCTTCCGGCGCCTGGACGAAACGGTCCACGTCTTCCGGACGATGTGTCCGGTGGGGCGGCTACGTTGCTACAGCGCGTGGTCGACAGCCCCTCCAGCCTCCGTAGCTCAGTGGAGAGAGCGAGGGACTTCTAATCCCGAGGTCGCAGGTTCGAATCCTGCCGGGGGCGCTGGATCGAAAGCCCCCTGACCTGCAAGGATCGGTCAGGGGGAGCTGGAGAGTCGATCTTTGAGGGCTCGCGTGGAGCCAGCAGGTCCGGACCAAGCTGCTCAACCAGGTGGACGAGCAGCGTGCGCCACGCACGAAGGCCACGATGAACATGCTCCTCGACAGGTACGAGGAGACCCTTGATCACGGAGTCGAGCGGACCACCGCCATCGGGTACCGCCGGAACATCCGGCTCCACACCCGGCCCGTGTTGGGCCACTTGCAGATCGGCAAGCGTCTCACCGGGGAGACCTTCGACTCCTTTGACGCGATCCTGAAGCAGTGCTCCCAGCGCTGCGGAGGCAAGGGCGACTTCATCGAGCACCGCAAGGCCGGCGAACACGAGTGCACCGACAAGTGCCGACGCCACAAGTGTCGAGCGCTGTCGGACTGACCGGCAGGATGCCGGCCGCACCCCTCGCCTTGGACGTTACGGGCAGCCCGGTGACCACGCTGGAGCCCAGGATCACCGGCCCGTACCACCGGATCGCCTCCGACTTCCGAGGGCGATCGCCTGCGGCATCCTCCGCCCAGGGGACACGCTGCCGACCGTCGCCGAGATCCGCAGGCGCTACGGCGTCTCCGCCGGCACTGGGAACCGCGCCGTAGCGGAACTGAAGGCGTGTGGTCTGGTGACCGCCAGTCGCGGCAAGCGCGCCGTTGTTGTCGGTCCCGATGCCAAGCACCCACAGGCCAGTGACGTTGTCGCGATCAACCGCCCACCCCCTGTGCGGTAGGACCTCAGCCGGTCAACGCCGCAAGCCGTCGTAGCTGCCGCTTCGACCCGACTTGTGCCGCGAGGAACCTCGCTCGCTCGGCGTGTGTCGACGCTTCCCTGTGTTCACCTTGCGCGGTGAAGACCTGCACGAGGTCGACCCGAAGTGCGGTTTCCGCTCGTGCGAAGGTCGGGTCGAGGCGATCGAGCACGTCGGAAAGCACGTCGATTGCTTCCACATCACCGAGTCGTGCGAGCGCGCTACCTCGCCATCGCGTGAGATGGGTTCGATCGAACACGAGGAATGACGCGGCTTCACCTTCGGAATCCGTGGGCATCGAGCGGGACGCGTCGTCGAAAGCCTGCGCACTGGCTGCCTGGTCGCCGTTTGCGGCGAGCGCCTCGCCGTGACCAGCCAATAGCCACGCCTCAAGCAGCTCGGGGGCTTCTCCCTCCGAGATTCTACAAGCGTACTCAGTTAGTTCGACCGCGGATACGGTATCACTGATATCGAGCAGGACTACGGCTTGTCCGGCACACGCATACGCCTCAAGGGCGCGGGATTCCGCGACACGTGCGGCACTGCGTGCTTGGTCGTAGTGCTCCCACGCCTCACGGATGAAGCCTTGGTCGAGTGACTGCCAGCCGGCGAGCGTAGAGGCGTCCGCCAGCACTCGTGCCAAGCCGACGCGCGTCCGGTGGTCGAGAACATCTCCCAGTAGTCGCCACATCTGGTTGATCTGAGCACGAACCTCCCCGAGCAACGTGGAGGCTCCAAGGCGTCGGTCGATCACCCGCGTGAGATCGAGCTTCTGCTGAAGCAGTGACACGGTCTGCTGGTCGACAGCACGTCCGGACGCGATCCGCGCCTTGAGTTCCAACGCCTCGCAGGACCATTCCTCCGGTGCGGGAACGTCGGCGGACACAGGTGTCAGCAGTTGTTCAAGCGGAATGCTCAGCATCTCTTCGAGGAGCTTCCGGGTACCCGGTCGAACCGGTCCCAGAGGCCGGTCGTCCGCCCGGCGACCGGTAGCGACTCTGTGCACGTGTCGCGGGCTGAGCGTGGCGTTGATGCCACGCTCCCACGCGTACCGCGTCGCCTCCTCGCTGAAGTCCTCCGCGGTTTGCCCGCGTTGCTTCAGCAGCTCCCCGAACAGCGTCCGTGGTCGCTCGTGGTTCGGCCTCATCGGCTGGCCTCTACACTTCATGATGCCAGCGCTGATCAGCATAGGGCATAGCAGGTCTGAAGTGGGCAACCACCAGGTCATTCACCTACCGGAGATCGACTGACAAGCTGACTTCGGCGCAAGAGGCATCCAGGATGGTGATGGCCTTGGTTGAGGGACCGGCAGTTGTCGACCGGGGATGGATCGAGTCCGAAGAGGTGCTGCTCATGCACCTCCGCACACTCACAGGTGGCTCCGAGTCGGACAACGACGGAAGGAACCATGATCATGACCGCGGTACTGCTGGATGATTCGGAGGAGGCCCAGGAGACCGATGCGTCCCCCTCGTTCCCGGAGGGCGAGTTCGGTGCCTTGATCTGGGCGATGGTCAACGACAACGCGCCTCGGGTGTTCGCGGTGGTGCAGGAGTACGGCGAACGCGAGGACGCGCGGGTGGGTGCTTGGGGCTTGGCGTTCCCGGAGCGGGCGGAGGTGGTGTCGGTCGAGGGCACGTTCCGGATGGGTGCCCAGTCCCCGGAGGGCGCGTTGCGGATGTTCGAGTCGCCGGGTGTCAGAGCACGGGTGGTGTGGGTGGACAAGACGGGCGCGGTGGACCGGGAGTCGGCGGGATGAGCGGCGGTTTCCTGTTCGCGTTGGAGTGTGCCGAGCGTGGGTGGCCGGTGATACCGGGTGCCTCGTGGCTTGACGGCGCTTACGTGGACCCGGTGCTGGGTCATGAGCGTGATGCGTTGTCGCTGTGCCCTCCGGACATGGCGACCACGGACGAGGACTTGGTTCGGCGGTGGTGGCCGGTGCTGGCGAGTCGGTTGGAGCGTTCGGTGTTGGTGGTGACCCAGCCGAACCTGGTGGCGGTGGTGGTCGAGGCGGACCGCGCCAGGCGGGTGGTCGGGTCGGAGGCGTTCCGTGCGAATCCGACGCCGGCAGTGCTGGTCGCCACGTGGGACCGGGAGGAGGAGGCGATGTTCCTGCTCTCCTCCTCGCGGGGGCTCGCGGGCGAGAGTGTCGCTCCGGTGAGCGCGACCATCCCGATGCCCTCTGCGGTGGTCGAGGGTCGCCCGGTGCGGTGGTTGTGGCCGATGACCGAGTGCGAGTCGTTGATGGCCGGAGAGCAGTTGGCGTTGCTGTTGAAGTAGCTCGATCCGCCTGGAGGAGGGGTGACGATGTCGTGGACTGTCAGGCTGCGTACGCAGGCTTTCAACCGGGCCGCGCTGCTCGCGGGGTTCCCGTCGGTCTACGCGCTGGCACAGGCGATGAGGGTCGAGCGGTCGACGGTGCACCGGGTGTTGAACGGGGAGCAGCGTCCCGGACCCGCGTTCATCGGTGGTGCGTTGATGGTGCTCAAGCCGATGGACTTCGGTGATCTGTTCGAGGTCGTCTCCAAGCCCCTGTGACGGGCATCGGCTGTGGGCGCGCTCCTCTCCAGGGGCGCGCCCACAGCCGTTTTCGGAGGTTCGGGACGGGTTGCCCTCCCCTGTCCCACCCGTCACAGTGGGCTGTTAGGGCTGGTGGGAGCTGGTTTCGAGGGTGTCACACCCGCTGGGACAGGTTCGGCCTGCCGGGACGGGTCTGCGGCCGTCCCGACGTTACGACGTGCTGTGTCGGGTGATCGCCTCCCGGATCTCGGCGGTGAGGTAGCCGCGCACCTGACGCACACCGTCGTGGGTGGTGATCCGGTCACGCTTGGGCCTGCACCCCAGTTCGCCCATCTGCAAGCCGAACGCCGTCGGCTCCACGTCCAGCGCCGCGACGAGTTCGGCGGTGGGTACGAAGTCCCGCTCCCCGAGATCGTCTCCGAGGTAGTCCACAACGGACGCGAGTGGTTCGGGCAGTTCCTCTTCCTCTGCATGTCCGGTCACGGTGCCGATGGCGAACACCATCCGGTCGGGTGCCAATCCGGTGTCCTCACCCGCCGCGTGTCCGCTGAGCGTCCCTTCCGCTTCCCGGAGCACCCGGCCGCGTCGACAGATGGTGCGCCAGTCCTCGTTGGGCATGTAGAAGGTGCGGACCGTGATGGCAAGCACGTCGGCACCGCCGGTAGTCCCTCCGTCCGGACGGAGGATTCCGACGCCCTTGTGCGAGGCCAGGAGGCGACTGCTGTCGTAGCCTCGCGTGTTCATCTGTTCACCCAGGACGATGTTGCTGTCCCGCCAGTCCATCACCCGCAGCGCGAACCGCGAGCCCATCACCGCGCGGAGGTTGCTGGGGATGGTCTTGCTGTCCGGACGCTGCGTCGCCAGCACGAGCACAATGCCCGCGGCCGGTCCCTTACGGGCGAGCCACGTCAACAGCTCACCCACGTACTCACCGGCGGTGAGCTTCTTCTCCTGCACCTCCAGCGGTGTCCGATCCTCCAACGGCACCTGCACCTCATCGATGATGATCGAGGTAACCGGCATGTTCAGGTGCGGATCGCGGGACATGGCAGGCGTGATCTTCGATTCGGGGCACACCTCGTCGTCAAGCTCCTGCATCCTGCGGTAGCGGCCTTGGACTTCACGGACGAGTTCCACGAGCCAGTCCACGAGGGTGAGCACGTCACCCGGTTCGTCGCCGGACAAGAACCGGTGGGCTACCAGTCCCGCCACATACCAGTCCTTGCCTGCCTTGAAGTCGGCCACGTAGAGCCGCGTGTGCGGGTCGAGGATCAACCCGGCCGCCGCCAGTCGTGTCGCAAACGTCTTGCCCTGCCTCGGGATCGCGCCCACGAGCAACGACGTCCACACCAACGGCAGGTCCACCCTCCGCTGCCGCGCATCCTTCCCGAACGGCACCGGCTGCCACGCATCCCACCGTTGAACATCGAGCATCGGCGTCCGCTGCGGAGCACCGCTGTAAGGGTCCTTGTCCGCCACCCACAGCGCCACGCGCCCGGCATGGCCACCGTTGCCGCGCACGCGTTCGGCGACGAGCTGGACCTCGTCCACCGCCAGCGCGGACGCCAACGCCTCACGGTTCTTCACCACGTCGGCCGCCTTGCGCGTAGCAGGCAGGTCGACCGTGACGGCCCAGCCGTCGCCCTGCCTGGTGGCGCGTTCCACGAGTCGTAGCGTCTCGTCCTTGCCGATGAGCTTCGCGTCCCGGAACGCGTCCACGAGCGCCCGACTGTCCATCGTCCACGTCAACGTGCGCGGACCGGACAACACCGCCTTACGACCCGGCGAGCCGTCCTTACGACCCAGGACAGCCAACCCGACCGCCACGACACCACCACCAATCCACAACACCCGGTGCCCGTGCAGGAGGTCGAGCACCGCGACCGCCACAGCGACACCACCACCAACGGCACCAGTGACCTTCCAGCGGAACAACGTCAACGCCCGGATGTCACCGAACGACGTCCGTCCACCTGACGCCGTGCGCTTGGCGGACTCCGCAGACCCTCGTTCACGAACGCCAGCCGTTGACGTGGCCGCAACGGTTGTCGAAGGCTGAGCCGCTTCCGTGAACGCTGCCGACACCGCTTCCGTCAACTTGTCGCGTAGATCCGTGACCGCCTCCGCAGCCACGAACACCACCAGCGGAGGCACGGAGTGCAGCACGATTCCGGACAGCGACCCGGCCGTGTACGACGCCCAGGTGTTCATCACGTACGTGGCCGCCAAGGTGAACCACTTCGCCCGACGCACCCAAGGCCCTGTCCGCACCTGGTAGCGAGCCGTCACCTGCTCCGCGCGCAGGATCGCCAGCAGCACCAACGACACGGTCGGGTCCAGCAACCACGCGGCCCACCACGGCAGCGACCAGGCCGACGCCGTACCCGCCGCGAAGTGCTGGACGTTGGTCATCGTGAACCCCAGCCCGAGCACGATCCCAACCCAACACAGCCGGTCCACCTGCGCCCGCACGCGTTCGACTCGCCACGCGACCACGTCGGGCCGCGCCTGGTGCGCTCGCAGCTCGGCCGCCCCAGCGGCCTCCCTCGCGAGCCTCGCCGCTGTGCTCTCGTCCGGCGCGGCGGGTGGCCGCCCGAAGGCGACCACCCTTCCCACACCCTTCACGGTGCTCACCGCCGGTCACCCCGACGACGAGGGCCGTCCACGGCGGTCACCGTCAGCGCCTTGGTGAGCGTGTACGCGGAGAACAGCGCGGGCAGACCCAGCACCGCCCACAGCAGCGTGGAGTCCCGACCGTGCGTGATCACCAACCACTGAACACCCACGATCGCGCCAGCGGTCACGACTACCCGGCCCGTGAGCGACAGCAACCGGGCACCGACACGCGCTGTGTTCGCCGCAGCCTTCGCCTTACGTGAGCCGGCCCGCCATACCGTCACCAGGGCCAGCAGCACGCCCAGGCCCGCGAGGACTTGGGTGACCGTCAAGTTGATCGTCATGACTGCCCACCCCTCCCGTTGCGCCGCGCCCGCCACACCGGGTGCAGGGCACGCCGGTCCTCGTCGGACAGACCACCCCACACCCCGAACGCGTCAGCACCGACCGTGCGCAGGTCCAGTTCCAAGCACGCACGCCGAACCTCGCACTCCGCGCACAGGCGCGCCGCCAGCTCCTGATCGCTCAGGTCCTGGTCGTCCCACTCGGGCACCTCGTCGGCCGCCGCCGGCTACAAACACCGACCGTCCCGCGCGACGATGTCCGACAACACCTCGTCCGGCACTGCCGCGAGCTGGTCAAGATCCGCGGCGATCGCCTCGTAGTACTCCTTCGGCTTCACCACCGGGCACCCCCGGTCACTCGCGCCACCTCGCGCGCAGTCCTCCGCTCAGCGGCCATACCGGCGACGTCGACCACACCACCGGAGTCCACCGTCCGCCGCACCATCTCCTCGACGGCCTGCGCGGGGACGACATATCGAGTCCGGACGCAGACCGCCGGAAAGGCGTCTTCCCTGATCGCCCGGTACAACGTGGAGGGTGCGATGCGCATGAGGCGCGCGGCCTCACGCACCGTGTAGAAGGTGGGCGAACCAGCGCCCACGCCAGTTGTCGTACTCATTCGCCATGCCTCCGAAAGACTGATTTCACCGTCCGGAGCGCTGACATAGGCGTTGATTATCACCGTCTAAGCGCTGGTGTCAGCGAAAGCTCCAGTTTTGACCTGAGCCGCGCGCTAACGTCGGCGCTAAGGGCGGAGCACGGAGGCGTACGTGAACGAGAATTGGTCGGCAGTCGCGGAGGCAGTGAACGCCCGCGCGGCCGAACTGGCTTTGAAGCAGCGGGAACTCGCCGAGAAGTCGGGCGTCTCGCTCGCGATCGTGCGCGAGATCCAGCAAGGTCGAATCGAACGTCGCCGCAACCCGCGAACCTTGGAAGCGCTGTCGATCGCGCTCGACTGGCACCCGCAGCACCTGACGGCGGTTCTCAAGGGTCAGAGCCCACCGGAGGCAGATCCCGCCTCGGCACCGGTCGACAACCCGGTGATCCCGCTGTTGAACACCATCATCCGGGAGATCCGCGGACTGCGTGCCCAGCTCGGAACGCTCACCAATCGACTTGACGACGAGCCGCGAAGAAAGGACTAGTTCGCGGTAGCTATTCGGCGGCGCCTGCATCGCTGTCATGGCAACAGCAGACCGCGAGACAGGGGGACGAGATAATTGCCAGGGACTAACGCACCACCTGTTAGGTGTTGTTAAGTCCGCAGGTCACGGCCTCAGGGGACGGGGAGAGCGTGGCGCGATCGGGGCGTGGTGGTCAGCCGGCCACCCGACTACAGGGCATCCGCAGGGAAGCAGGCCGCACGCAGGGGCAGGTGGTGCGCTACCTCCTTGAGCGAGGCAAGGCCCTCGGCATACCGGTAGCCAGTGAGTCAGCGTTGCTCGTCATGCTGTCACGCTGGGAGAACGGCCACGTGGAAGTGACCGACACGGGCTATCAACGCCTCTTCCGAGAGTTCTACGGCCGCACCAACGAAGAACTCGGCTTCCCTCCCGAGCCGTTGAACGAATCCGCACAAGAACTTCGCGACCGGCTGACACTTGCACGTAGCATCGACCGTGAAACCCTCGACCTGTTCCAAAGCCAAGTGAACGCCGTACGCGGTTCGGACAAGAGGTTCGGCGCCCTGGTAATACTCGACCAACTGAACAAGCTGGTCAGTCAGATTGAGGGCATTCAAAAGTTCAGCGTCAGTACAGAGCATCGAAAGCGGTTGGCGGCCACGCTCACCGACGCGCGGACGTTGGCAGGCTGGACAGCACTGGACCGCGGATCGCAATTGCAGGCATGGCAATACCATGAGGATGCCAAGGTCTCGGCCCGAGAAGCAGATTCTCCCAACCTGCTGGCGCACGCCACAGCGCAGCAAGCCGTGATCCTCCTGGACATGGGCGAATCCGCCGCAGCCGTCGAACTACTGGAATACGCACGCCAGGTGGTCGGCAATCGGGCCCCCGCGCTACTCCGCACCTGGCTCACAGCGGCATACGGCGAAGGTCTCGCTGCCGTCGGTAGGCACGATGAGGCGCTTCGTGCGTTCGATGATGCTCATACGCCGATGCCCAACGACCCGCTGGACCCCGAAATGCCGTTCCTGCTTCTCAACGACGGACATCTGACTCGGTGGCGTGGCAGCGCTCTTCTAAGGTTAGGCGACCATGACGCGATCAACGAGCTGGAAGCAGCAGCCCAGAAGCTGGAGTCAACGCCGGCCTCGGCAATCCGCGGGCAGACCGGAATGTTCGTTGACCTAGCCTTTGCTTACGCTGCCGCCGGCGATAGCAGGATGGCCGTCGAGTACGCCCGCAAGGCCCGTCGCCTCGCGGCTCAAATCGGCTCCGACCGCCAACGGCAGCGTCTCGCGAACTTGGAGCTACCTGACGCGCGCGGCTCAGGTATTGCGCGAAGCTAGGTAGAACAACAGCGGCACGATCGCACCCGAGCCAAGCACTTCGCCGCGCTTGACGAGTTCCAACATCCGATCAATCGGAATCCACTCGATCCGCGCGGCCTCTTCGGCGTCGGTAGACTCACCGACCTTCTCGGCCTTCCGCCAGATGTAGGCATTCACCGGAGCATCCACCATGCCGGGCAATGGCTGGAACGTTGCAATATGTTCTGGCTCGCCAATCGGCCGCCACCCGGTCTCTTCTTCAGCTTCCCGCGCAGCGGTAGTGGCCGGACTTTCACCTTCTTCAACGAGTCCGCCAATCAATTCATAACCCCACTGGTCAACAGCGAACCGATACCGCCATAGCGTTAGCACCTCTTCATGATCGTTCAGGAGGAGTGCAACAGCGACTTCATGCAGCTTGACCACATGATGTTCGAATCGATTACCGTCGGGAGGCTCGACGTCTACTAGGTCGAGCTTGATCCACTCGTTGTCATAGACGGCTCGTTTGCCGTGCACCGTCCACCGTAGGGCCTCGGGGTAATCAGTCACGTCTTGATACTACAATTCTGACTCATCGAACGCCACGCACCGAACTCGACCACGCCGTCCGCAGCGCACTACGCCACGTCCAACGCCACCTCCACCTGCTCACCGGCTTCCTCGCCCACACCGGCCTCACACCCGTCAACCCAACAAAGAAAGGTCAGTAAAATAGTATGGGCATCTCGGTCCTGCCAACTTCAGCTCCACCGCGTTAGACATACAAGCGAAACCTACCTGAAATGATCTTTCGGATAGGCAATCCAACGAACTTCCACCCGTCAGGGGAGGATCAAGGCGAGGCAGGGGCTCATGGCATCGATCATGATCGTTCCCATGTGGGCCCGACGCTCGACGCCTCTGGACTCCCAGCCGAGCGCCAGGTTCGCCACGCGCTGGATCTCGCTCGCGCGTACAACCAGCGGAACCGGGTGGACGACGCCCTCGCCGTAGTGCTGAACGCGAGCAGATCGCGCCCGAGCAGGTGCGGCACCACTTCGTCAGCCGCCAGCTCGTCCTCACGTGGATGCGAACCCAGCACACCGCGCCTAACTCGTTGCTCACGGGACTCGTCAACCGGATGAAGCTGGGTTGATCGCGTAGGGTCTTCGGCGTGGGCAACCCAGCAGACAGGTTCGCTACGCCTCGCATGGCCGCTGGCGCTCTGTTTGTCGACGGCGACCGTGTCCTGATGGTTCGCAAGACCTACGGCGAGCGATGGGATCTCCCAGGGGGCTACGTCGACAGCGGCGAGTCGCCAGCCGCAGCGTGCAGGCGCGAGATCGCCGAAGAACTTGGCCTCGACCGCCAGGTCGTCAAGCCGCTGGTGATCGACTGGGCACCCTGGGACTCCGAAGGCGACAAAATTCTTTGGATCTTCGACTGCGGCCCGCTGGGCGAGGACGCTCAACACATCCGCCTTGATCCCGCCGAGCTTGATCACTGGGCTTGGGTGCCGATCGACGCCGTTGCCGACCACGCCATCCCCAGGCTCGCCCGACGCATCCGGCACGCCTACGACGCCTACCGGTCCAGCCAGACCGTCTACCTCGAACACGGCGAGCTTCCAGCATCCACTACTCCGTAGTCGATCGCTCGCCCCGTCCGCGAACCGTCGCGGCGCTCGTGTTCAGAGTTCCTTTTCTTCATCAAGGCGGCCCCTGCCGGGGCCGCTCGCGCCGCTCCGCCCGAGGCCGCTCGGCAAGGGCGCGGGGCCCGCCTCCGGCACCCACGCCCGCCGACGGCCGGAGACACGCGCGGCCCCGGCAGCCGCCGCAGGTTCAAAGATCAAAAGATGCGCTCGCCGCGCGGCAGGCCAACAGGATGACCGGTGTCCGCGGCTGCTTCCGGACCCGGCGGGGACCGGGGCAACGTGTCATCCCGACGACCTCCCGAAGGGCTATCACGCGAGCTGGGGCCTGCGAGCCTGGCACCGCACTCGCCGGTCGATCGGGCATGTCGCAGGCCCCCAGCTCGCGTGACAGGGCTGCGCCAGGTCGACGGGATGACACAAAGCCCCTCGTATGACGAAGATCAGCGGTGGTCTGCCGGGCGCCGTCGGGTGCGTGTCCGAAGCGGGCAACGGCCCGTTACGAGACTGGGCTGAACCGAATGAAAACCAGGGCAAGCGTGGGTATAGTCCCAGGTCACGAAGTGTCTTCCCCGCGCGAGCGGGGGTGGTCCGCGTCTGGCAAGGACCTGTCGAGTTGGACGCCGGTCTTCCCCGCGCGAGCGGGGGTGGTCCGCGGTAGGCGGCGTACGGATCGTCGTCCGCGCGCGTCTTCCCCGCGCGAGCGGGGGTGGTCCCGACGCGTGCGACAGTTAACGCCCCGGTAACCTGTCTTCCCCGCGCGAGCGGGGGTGGTCCCCAGCCGCCGCGGTCGGCCGCCGACACCGCGCCGTCTTCCCCGCGCGAGCTGGGGTGGTCCGGCCAAGGTGCTCATCGGCACGGCATCCTCCGTGTCTTCCCCGCGCGAGCGGGGGTGGTTCCAGCGACCAGAACGTGCTGTCCTACCTGCCCGACGTCTTACCCACGCGAGCCGGGACAAGATCAACTCTCTGCTTTTGCCCCACAAAACCATGACAAGCGACTGCGAAGGACGATCCACAGTGGTCATTCGCGAATGCTAAGAGTGCTGCTGGCGGTAGGCCCTGGCAGAGATCGGCAGATCATGAAGACCTCCGCCAACAATCTGTCAGGTCATGGACAGGGACCAAGATGGCCTCCATGCCTTACCCCTGCGAAACGACGGCAGATGACCGCTGTGGACGCTTAACGACACTTAACCAGCGGAGACCATCAGCGCAGGTGAGGAGCGGTGTCCTGCGATCACAGCGGACGATGACAGGTGTCTCGCTCTAATCCCGAGGCCGCAGGTTCGAATCCTGCCGGGGGCGCTGGATCAGCAGGCCCCCTGGCCTGCACGTACCGGTCAGGGGGACAAGCGGGTCGATCTTCGATCGTTCATGCTGGAGCCGACGGAGTCCCACGCTGGCTCCCTGAGCACGGGCAAGGCTTCGCGGGTGGCCTTGCGGCGGGGGTCGGCCTGAGGGTGAAGCCGCGACGTCGAACCACCCGGACATGCTCGACCACGACACATCCGGGGGCGCTCGCAGATCGACCGACCGCTGTGCGCCGAGACCTCAGTCGGTCCGTTCGAGCGCTCGCAGACTGGAACTCCTCGACGTCGGCAGCTCAGGTACTGCGGGAAGCCAGGTAGAACAACACCGGCACGATCGCACCCGAGCCGAGCACTTCACCGCGCTTGATGAGTTCCCCCATCCGATCAATCGGTATCCACTCGATCCGCGCGGCCTCTTCTGCGTCGGTCGGCTCACCGACCTTATCGGCGTGCCGCCAGATGTAAGCATTCACTGGAGCATCCACCATGCCGGGCAGCGGCTGGAAGGTTGCCACATGCTCCGGTTCGCCAACCGGCCGCCAACCGGTCTCCTCCACGGCCTCCCGCGCAGCCGTAGTAGCCGGATCTTCACCCTCCTCCACCAGGCCACCTATGAGTTCGTAGCCCCACTGATCAACGGCGAACCGGTAGCGCCACAGTGTCAGCACCTCTTCACGCGCGTTCAGGAGCAGGGCGACTGCCACCTGGTGGAGTCTCAATACTGGTGCTCGAAACGATCAACACCTGGCGGTTCGACCTCGACGAGGTCGACCTCTACCCATTCGCTGCGCTTCCTGTGGACGTTCCACCTCAGCTCCTTCGGATGTTCCGCCACCTGGCCGGCGTCGCGAACCTTCAGCGGTTTTGCCATGCCCTCGTTCACCGAAGCACGATGAAAGATGCGTTGATCACGCCGAGGCAGGTCAGTCGACATCCCGGCGATGGATCATGGTCGAGGTCGGACCGGTGACCTCTCGGGTCGCGTGACGAGAGCCGTGCTACGCCGGGCAGGTGTCAGGATGGTGATCATGGGGGAGTTGTGCGGGAGACAGGCCGAGGTGGACGCGATCGCCGGGCTGCTGGCGGGAGCCCGGACGGGGCGCAGTTCGGCGCTTGTGGTTCGGGGTGAGCCGGGTATCGGCAAGACGGCCTTGCTCGACCACGCCGCCGCGGCGGCGGGCGGCTTGCGGCTGCTCCGCGGCACCGGTGTCGAGTTCGAGGCGGAGTTGCCGTACTCGGGACTTCAACTGCTGCTGCGCCAGGCGCTCGGGTCCCTCCCCGCGCTGCCCGCCCCGCAGCGCGCGGCCCTGGAGGCGGCGTTCGGGCTCGGGCCCGCCCCCGGCTCCGAGCCGCTGCTGGTGGGGCTCGCGGTGCTCTCCCTGCTGGCCGAGCACGCGGACGGGACGGGGCTGGTGTGCCTCGTCGATGACGCGCAGTGGCTCGACCGGGCTTCGCGGGACGCCCTGCTGTTCGCCGCCCGACGCCTGCACGCCGAGGGCGTGGTCCTGATCTTCGCCGCCCGCGACGGCGAGGGGGCCTTCCCCGCCGCCGGCCTGCCGGAGCTGCACCTGTCCGGGCTGGCCCCCGAGGCCGCCGCCGCCCTGCTCGACCGGCACCCGCTCGCGCCCGCCCTGCGCTACCGCCTGCTCGCCGAGGCGGGCGGCAACCCGCTGGCCCTGCTGGAGCTGCCGGTCGCCCTGGCCGCCGAGCGCGGCAGCGCGTTCTCGCCGGGCGCGCTCCCCCTCACCAGCCGCCTCCTGCTGGCCTTCCACGGCCAGGTCAGCCGGTTGCCGGAGACCTGCCAGAGCCTGCTCCTGACGGCGGCGGCCGAGGAGACCGGCGAGCTGGCCGTGGTCCTGCGCGCCGCCGCCGCGCTGGGCGCGACCGTCGAGGACCTGGCCCCCGCCGAACGGGCGGGCCTGGTGCGCCGCGACGACACCGACGGCGCCGCGATCCGCTTCCGCCACCCCCTGCTCCGCGCCGCCGTCCACCAGCGCGCGCCGCTCGCGCGGCGGCTCGCCGTCCACCGCGCGCTCGCCGCCGCCCTGGACTCGCCCGAGCACGCCGACCGCCGGGCCTGGCACCTGGCGACCGCCGCCACCGGGGTCGACGAGGAGGTCGCCGCCGCGCTGGAGCGGACCGCCGCCCGCGCCCGCGAGCGCCGCGGCCACGAGGCGGCCGCGGCGGCGTACGAGCGGGCCGCCCACCTGAGCGCCGAGCCCGCCGACCGCGCCCGCCGCGAGGCCCTGGCGGCGGAGGCCGCGCTGGAGGCGGGCGACCTGGCGCGCGCCAGGGCCCTGGGTGATCGCGCGGGACGGCGGCTGGGCGAGGACCCGGCGATGCACGCGCGGATCACCCAGGTGCGCGCGCTCGCCGACTTCTGGCAGGGCTCCTACTCCTCCGCCCACCGGTCGCTGCTCGACGGGGCCGCGCTCGTCCGCGACACCGATCCCGGCCAGGCCGCCGCGTTGGTGCTCCAGGCCGTCCACACCGCGTGGTACCTGGGTGAGCGGCAGCTCGCGGCGACGCTGGACCGGCTGGCCGCGCTGCCGCTGGACGACGCGGACCCGCTCGCGCCGGTCGGCGCCCACCTCACCCACCTCGACCAGGGCCGGGCCGGGCCACCGCCGCCGCTGGCCGACACCCTCGCGGCGGTGCGGCGGCGGGGCCGCGCGCCCGACCAGGCGCTGCTGATCCTCTGCGGCGCGGCGCTCGCGCTGGGCCAGGACGCCGACGCCCACGAGCTGGCGACCGCGCTCGCCGCCGAGCACCGCGCCAGGGGCGGCGCCGGGCGGCTGCCGACGGCCTTGTTCTTCATGGCCGAGGGCGAGGTGTTCACCGGGCGGCACCTGGACGCGCTCGCCACGGCGACCGAGGCCCTCGGGCTCGCCCGCGACACCGGCCAGCAGCAGTGGGTCAGCCAGTTCAGCAGCGTGCTCGCCCACCTCGACGCCGCCAAGGGCGACGAGGCGGCCTGCCGGCGCAACGCCGAGGCGGGCCTGGCGGGCACCACCGCCGGTGCCGCCGCCCCCGGCGCGCCGTGGGCGCACTGGTCGCTCGGGCTGCTCGACCTCGGCCTCGGCCGCGTCGAGTCGGCGCTCGCCCGCTTCGAGCGCCTGACCCGCGAGCCGATGCGCCACCACATCTGCGCCACCCGCTCGACACCCGACCTGGTGGAGTCGGCCGTGCGGGTCGGGGCCCCGGAACGCGCCGCCGAGCCCCTGGCGCGCTTCGAGCGGTGGGCCGGGTCGGTGCGGCAGCCGTGGGCCGACGCGCTCGTGCTGCGCTGCCGCGCGCTGCTCGCCGACGACGACCGGACCGAGGAGCTGTACGCCGCCGCCCTGGAGCTGCACGACCGGGACGGCCGCGTGCTGGAGCACGCCAGGACCGCGCTGCTCTACGGCGAGTGGCTGCGGAGGGCCCGGCGGAAGGCCGAGGCGCGCGGCTCGCTGCAGGACGCCCTGGAGGTCTTCGAGCGGCTCGGGATGCGGCCGTGGGCCGAGCGCGCCCGCGGCGAACTCACCGCGACCGGCGCGCCGGAGCGGGGACCTCGGCCCGCCGAGGGGGTGGCCGCCGGCCTCACCCCGCAGGAACTCCAGATCGCCCGGCTCGCCGCGCGGGGACTGTCCAACCGCGACATCGCCGCGCAGCTCTTCCTCAGCCACCGGACCGTCGGCTACCACCTCTACAAGGCGTACCCCAAGCTCGGTGTCGCCTCCCGGAGCGAGCTGAAGGACCTCGCCGATCGACTGGGGCGGTGAGACACCGCCCCGGAACAGGCGCTGCCCGGACGCGTGCCCTCGGCTCCCCGCCGCGTCACCCCCGGACGGGCAGCGAAGCCCTGATCCCGGCGGCCTTCGCCGCCGCGTCGTGGTCGGGCCCGACGCCTTCGACGATGATCACCTCACCCTCCAGGTGGTCCGCCCGCAGCGGCAGGATCGCCTGGTACGCGGCCGACTCGTACCAGTTCCGCGCGTCCTCCACCGACGGGAACCGGAGCATGACGACGCTTCCGGGCCACTCGCCCTCGCGGACGTCCACCGCTCCACCGTGGACGACGAAGCGCCCGGCGAACGGGTCCATCGTCGCCTGGATGCGTTCCATGTACTCCAGCACCTCCGGGTGGAATTCCTCCGGGTCGCGAAGGTGCGCGATCACATAAGCGGTCATGGTTCCTCCTCCATGTCGACGGACAGCCGGGGCGGACCGGCCGAGCGGTCCGCCCGGAACACGCTCAGACCCCGGCCGGCACCCGGTCGAGGAAACCGAGCACCTGGCTGATCCGACCGTCGTCGCCGATCACGACGACGTCGAACCCGATGACGATCGGCTCCCCGCCGGCAGGCCCCAGGTGCCAGGTGAACCGCGCGACGTCGTGGTGGGCGTCCACGGCGCCACCGAGGCTGAAGACCAACCCCCCGAACTGCGCCTGGACCCCCGCGATGGCGGCGTCGAGCCCGTCCCTGCCCCGGACCGAGATCAGCGGGTCGGTGTAGACCGCGTCCTCGCCGAAGACCTCCGCCAGGACCGCCTGCCGCGCGGCGGCGTCCGTCTCGTTCCAGGCGGCGAGGTAGCGCTGGACCAGCTCGTTCACGTCGCTCATGGCTCTCTCCTCAGTGGTCGTGCTCTCCTGTCACGAACGAAGTTAGAGAACCGCGGACGACCGGGAATCAGTCACGCTTAGGTACTTCCGCGTCCGGGCCGCGCCGGGGGCAAATGGAGTCGACGGCTTCGGCGCGCGTCACTAATTTCGTCGGGTGCCTGCTTTCGAGGAGATCACCCGCCACCACGACATCGACCCGGACGAGGACCCGTGGGTGCAGGGCCCTCCCGCACCCGAAACGGTCGTCCTCGTCCCGTACGACCCGGAGTGGCCCGCCCGCTACCAAGCCTTGGCGGCGGACATCCGGTCGGCGCTCGGCGACGCGGCGCTGGAGGTCGACCACGTCGGCTCGACGTCCGTCGAGGGGCTGACGGCCAAGGACGTCATCGACATCGACCTCGTCGTGGCCGATCCCCGCGACGAGGACGCCTACGTGCCGCTGCTCGAACCCCTCGGCTACGTCCTGGTGATCCGCGAACCGTCGTTCCACGAGCACCGCGCCCTGCGCCTCTCCGACCCCAGGGTCAACCTGCACGTGTTCGGCCCGGACTGCCCGGAGGTCATCCGCCACCGCATGTTCCGCGACTGGCTGCGGACCCACCCCGAGGACCGCGCGCTCTACGAGAACGCGAAGCGATCGGCCGTGCCCGGTGGCGGCACCGTGATGGACTACAACCGGCGCAAGGAGGGCGTGATCCGCGACATCTACGACCGCCTGTTCCGCGCGGCGGGCATGCTGTGAGCCTTCACTTCGCATAGCCGTACCCCGAACACCGGTGTCCCTGCCGCCCCTGACCCCGCACGCGTCGGTCAGGGGCGGCGGGGACACCGTCGGCTCCGCCCCGAAAAACGGGTTGCCGCGCGATCCACCGGCTGACCACCATGGCGGACATGGAAATCTGATCAGTGGCGCACACGCGGGATGAAGACGGGTCGAGTTGCTCCCCGTCCTGGTCCGGCGTTTCACCCGAATCCCGCACCCCGTGATCGGTGTGGGTTTCCTTCACACGACGTGCTGTGCACGTCGTGCCGGCCGGAGTGCTGCGTTCACCCGGCCTTACGCCACTGGTTCCGAGAGGCAGTCCACGGCGCGGAAAAACGCTGCCTGACGCCTCTCCACATGCTTGGGATGGCCGAAGCCATGAGTGATCCCCGCGGTACCCGTGTGCCCGCAGACGACCACGGACTCGACGTCGACCGAAAAGCTCTCTGGGTGGTCCGGGAGCTGGGACTGCCCGCCATCGTCCGCACTTGCGCGTCGTGCAGGTCCACGCGCCACCACCCCACCGGGAAGTTCCGGGTCAACGCGAACGGAAAGCTGCTCGACGTCTGGATGCTCATCGGCTGCGAGCGGTGCGGCCGGACGGCGAAGATCCCCGTCCACGAACGGATCCACGTGCAGGCGCTCGACGACGAGCGGCTGGTGCGGTTCGAGGCCAACGACCCGGCGCTGGTGCGGAGCCTCGCCACGGACGCGGCGCTCGCCGGCCGGGCCGCGTACCGGCTCGACTGGAGCGGCACGTGGGAGCTGGAGACCGACCTGCCGTTCCACGAGCTCGACCGCGCGGACCCGACGCCCCTCGCGGTCGTCGTCAGGTTCGAGCTGCCCGCGCCCATCCGGGTCGGGAAGCTGCTCACGGCCGGGTTTGGCCTGAGCCGGTCCGCCGTGCGGGGCATGGTCGACGCCGGCCTCTTCCACCTGCCCACGGGCGTCGACGCCAAGGTCCGCGCGGACTTCACCTTCTTCGTCGGCCGCACACCGCCACCGTCCCGTGGCGCGGAACGGCCGTAGCGGCCCGCCCCCGCGCACCGCCATCCCCTGTCCTCGCACCGATCGAGGGCAGGGGGTGACCGCGAATGCCCCTAGCGTCGGGCCCATGACGAAAGCCAACCCCATGACCGTGCTCGTGACCGGCGCGACCGGCACCGTCGGCCGCCCGCTGGTGGCGCAACTGCTGGCGGCCGGGCACCGGGTCCGCGCCCTCACCCGCGACCCGGCGAAGGCGAACCTCCCGGCGGGCGCGGAGGCGGTGGCCGGCAACCTCGCCGACACCGCGAGCCTGGCCGCGGCGTTCTCCGGTGTCGACGCCGTGCACCTGATCGGCTTCGACGGGGCCGACTTCGCACCGCTCACCAACGGCGCGGAGATCGCGGACGTGGCGAAGGGCGCCGGCGTGCGCCGGGTCACCGTGCTCAGGGGTGACGTGACGAAGGGCCCGCTGGAGGAGGCCGTCGAGGCGAGCGGTCTGGAGTGGACGCACCTGGCGCCGGTGGAGTTCATGGCCAACGCGTTGGAGTGGGCGGAGTCCGTGCGCACCGAGGGCGTGGTCCGCGAGGGGTTCGCCGACGCCCGCAGCGCCCTGGTCCACGAGGCGGACATCGCGGCGGTCGCGGCCACCGCGCTGACCGCCGACGGCCACGCGGGACAGGAGTACTGGCTGACCGGGCCGGAGGTGCTGACGCCGCCGGAGATGGTGCGCACGATCGGCGCGGTCCTCGGCCGGGAGGTGCGGTACGTCGAGCTGGGCGTGGACGAGGTCGTCGCCCGGTGGCGGCGGGCCGGCCACTCCGCCGCGGACATCGAGTTCTTCCTCGCCATGCGGACCGACCCGCCGGAGGCCGGCTACACCGTGCTGCCCACCGTGGAGGAGGTGACCGGCGCACCGGCGCGCACCTTCGAGCAGTGGGTGCGGGAGAACGCCGCGGCCTTCGGCGGCTGACGACACCGCGCCCGAGGCCGTCCCGCGCCGCTCGCGGACGCCTCGGGCGCGGCGAGCACCGACGGCAACCCCGCCGCGCCCGGCCCGTCGCCGCGGTCTCAGTCGACCCGCGCCACGCCGCCGTACCCGAGCAGCCGGGCCGGGCTCGACGCCTCCGACGGGTTGTCCGGACGCCAGTCCGGCAGGCACACCAGGCCGGGTTCCACCAGGCTGGTCCGCTCGTCGAACCAGCCGAGGATCTCCTCCCGGGTGCGCACGTACACGTGCTCGTCGGCGGCGGCGTAGGCGCCCACCAGCCGGGCCACCTCCGCCTGGAGCTCGGGACCCGCCTCCTCGCTCGCGATGTGCGAGATCGCGAGGAAGCTGCCGGGCGCCAGCAGCTCCCGGTACCGCCCGACCAGCTCGCCCGGCCGGTCCTCGTCGGAGATGAACAGCAGCACGCCCACCATCAGCAGCGCGACCGGCTCGGAGAAGTCGATCAACCGCCGCGTCTCGGGGTGGTCGAGGATCGTGCCGGGGTCGCGGATGTCCGCCTGGACGATGGTCGCGAACGGGTTGCCCGACAGCAGCTGCCGGGCGTGGGCGTAGGCCACCGGCTCGTAGTCCACGTACACCACGCGGGACGCCGGGTCGACCTGCTGGGCGATCTCGTGCACGTTGCCGACGGTCGGGATGCCCGAGCCGAGGTCGAGGAACTGGCGGATGCCCTGGTCGAGGCAGAACTTCACGACCCGGCGCAGGAACGACCGGTTGAGCTTGGCGACGGCGGGCACCGAGGGCGCGATGTCGAGCACCTGGTCGGCGAACGCGCGGTCGACGGCGAAGTTGTGCGCGCCGTCGAGGAAGTAGTCGTAGGCGCGGGCGGCCGACGGCACGCTGAGGTCGACGTCGCTGCGCGGCTCGTAAGACGGGGAGGACACGGTGTTGGGCCTTCCAGGAACGTGACCGGTGTTCGGTTTACCGGCGAGCCTAAGCGGCTCGCCGCGCCGGGGCGATCGCAGGGGTGATCCGACGCACCGGGCCGACGCCCGAGGTGACGCCGAGCGGGCCCGCGTCGCCGACGACGACGCCGTGATCATCCTTTGGTCGCGGTCGCCGTCGTGCCGCAGGGCGACGACGAGGCGGCCACGGGATGACGACCGCGCACCGGTCCGCTGGTGATCATGACCGCGGACCGGCGCACGGCCGGTCCGCGTGACCGGGAGGACCACCTTGTCCAGAACGCTCGTCCGCCTCGCGGCGCTGGGTGTGTGCGCCGCTCTCGCGGGGACGCTCACCGGGACGGCGCACGCCGCGCCCGTGCGACCGCGACTGCCGCCGCCGTCCGGCGCGGCGTCGGTCGGCACCACCGACCTGCACCTGGTCGACGCCGGCCGCCCGGACCCCTGGCACCCCGAACGCGGGCGCGAGCTGATGGTGACCGTCAGCTACCCGGCGCTGCCCTCCGACGCCGCCCGCGCACCCTGGGTGAGCGCCGAGGTCGCCGACCACACGCCGCTGTTCCGGGACCTGCGGTCGCTGCCGGGCCTGACCCTCGACGTGGCGGGCGTGCGCAGGCAGGCCCGCGTCGACGCGCCCGTCGACCGCCGGCGCGGCCCGCTGCCCGTGGTGCTGTTCTCGCCCGGCGGCGGGCTGCCCCGCGAGGTCTTCGCGACGCTGACCGACGACCTGGCCGGCCGCGGCTACCTGGTGGTCTCCGTGTCGCACACCCACGAGTCCGGCGCGGTCCGGTTCCCCGACGGCCGCGTGGCCGTGCCCGACGACCAGCCGTGGGTGCCGGAGACCGCCCGCACCGTGCTCGACGCCCGGATCGCCGACACGCGGTTCGTGCTGGACCGGATCACCGACCTCGCGGCGGGCCGCAACCCCGACGCCGGGGGCCGCCGCCTGCCCGCCGGCCTCCTCCGCGCACCCGACCCGCGGCGCGTGGGCATGGTCGGGCACTCGATCGGCGGCTTCACGGCGGCCGAGGTGATGCTGCTCGACCCGCGCGTCAAGGCGGGCGTGAACATGGACGGTTCGTTCGCCACCTTCGACGACCCGTATCGACCCGGTGAGAGCACGACCCGCAGCGTCGACCGCCCGTTCCTGCTCATGGGCACGACCTCGGCGAAGGAGGACCACACGCACGGGCCGGACTCGGTGGACCGGAGCTGGCAGGAGTTCTGGGCCGCCCAGCGCGGCTGGAAGCGCGACCTCGCCCTGGTCGACGGCGGCCACCTGGGCTACTCCGACCTCCAGTCGGTGCTGCCGCAGCTCGGGGCCGCGCTGCCCGATGACCTGCGCGTGGAGGCGATCGGCACCGTCGACCCGGCGCGGTCGCTGCGCGTGCAGCGCACCTACCTCACGGCGTTCCTGGACGCGCACCTGCGCCACCGCCCGACGCCGCTGTTCGACGTGCCCGCCCGCGCGCCGTTCCGGTTCGTGCCCTGACCCGACCACCCGGAGATCGGCCGCCGCCCGACGGGCCCACCGCACAACAGGCCCTTCGACGGATGGAACCGCGACCTCCGGCCGTGCGACGGTACGTGTCCGGCCTGATCCCCCACCGGATCGGGCCGGGCACCGCCGCCCTGCACGGAAACGACCTTTCCAAGGAGGTGCGCCATGTCGTTCCGGTCACGAACCCTGCCTGTGGTGGCCGCTCTGGCACTGGCATTACCCGTGACGACCGTCCCGCCGGCGCAGGCCGAACCGCCCTCGCCCACCCGCGCCGCCGCAGTGGCCGCGGCGGGTGAGCTGAAGACCACCGACGTGTCCCTGCGCTACGCGCCCACCGGCCGCTCCTGGCAGGTGGTGCTCACCGAGCCCGGCTCGTCCTACCTCAAGGTGCACTTCTCGTCACTCGAACTGGCGCCCGGCGACCGGGTGACCGTGGCCGACCCGACGGGCCGCGAGGTGCACACCTACCACGGCGACCCGACCCGGCGCGCGTTCCCCGGCGACTCACCGCACACCGTGCACGGCAAGCGCGGGTTCGCCGCGATGTCGATCGACGGCGACACCGCCGTGGTCACCCTGCACGCCGCGGTGGAGCGGCCGGACGCCGCCGCCCTCGGCAGGCGCGGGCTCGGCGCCCGCGTCGACTCCTACTACCGGGGCTTCACCGAGCCCGAGCGCGCCGCCGCCAACCCGGCGCCGCTCAGCGTCTGCGGCACGGACGCCCGCCGCGACGTGGTCTGCTACCAGAACAACCACCCCACCGAGTTCGCCCGGTCCGGCGCGGTCGCGCGGCAGCTGCTCAACGGCCTCGGCCACTGCACGGCGTGGCGGGTCGGCAACACCAACCGGATGCTCACCAATTACCACTGCATGGAGAGCGCGGCCGACCTGCGCGCCAGCGAGTTCCAGTTCGACTACCAGTGCGCCACCTGCGGCGGTTCCAACCCGAAGCCGGGCACCAAGGTCAGCGGCCTGGAGCTGATCAAGTCCAGTCCGCTGAGCGCGTTGGACTACGCGCTGTTCTCGGTGAACAACTTCGCGTCCATCCAGCAGTACGGCACGCTGTACCTGGACGTGCGGGAACCCACGGCGGGCGAGCGCATCTACATCCCCGGCCACGGCGACACCAGGCCCAAGCGCCTGTCCCTGTACGAGGAGCGCGACGGCGGCGCGTACTGCAAGATCGACGTGGTGTCGTCCGGCGTGAACACCGGCTACCGGTGCGACTCCTCCGGCGGCAACTCCGGGTCACCGGTGCTGGCCGCCTCGTCGCACAAGGTGATCGCCCTGCACCACCTCGGCGGGTGCCCGAACTGGGGTACCCGGATCAGCCTGGTGAACCGGGAGATCGCGAGCCTGATCGACAACCGGCCGGCCAACCCGTAGGCCGAGCGGGCCCGGACGGGCCGGTACCGCGCTCCCGGTGCGGTACCGGCCCCCGGTCAGCCCGCGGCCACCGGAACGGGCTCGGCGGCCGGTGGCAGCGGTTCCGGCCGCGCGGCGCGGCGCTGCCCGCGGCGGTTGATGATGGCGCGGCCCCACGCGATCGCGGGCTTCTCGCACCACCGGTAGACCAGGTCGGCCATCAGCAGTGAGACCAGGATCACCACGACGCCCGTCGCGGTGCCGTTGATCGCGAACCTCGGGATCGTCAGCACGACGATGAAGTGCGCGACGCCCTGGATCAGGTACAGCGAGTACGACCGGTCGCCCACGAACCGCATCGGCGCGGTCGACAGCAGCCACCGCAGCGGACCGCGCGACACCAGCACGACCAGCAGCATCGCCACCAGCAGGGCGTACCCGAGCAGCAGCCACAGGTTGTTCCGCGTGCTCGCCCACAAATCCGTCATGTTCACGTGCAGGGCGACGAACCCGATCGCGACCGGAATCGCGGCGAGCGGGTGCGTCAGCGGCGCGATGAACGCGAACGAGCGCTCGTTGTGCATGAGGATCGCCAGCAACGCGCCGATCAGCAGGATCGCGTAGTGCACGGTCGACTCGTAGAGCAACGTCTGCGAGTAGTCCATGATCCAGCCGCCGGTGAACGGGATGAACAGCACCATCGCCGCCAGCGCGGCCACCGCGACGGCGATCCGCCGCTTCACCGCCGCCACCCCGACGACCACCATCAGCGCAGGCCAGAACAGGTAGAACTTCTCCTCGACGCCCAGCGTCCACGACCCGCTGAAGAAGTTGTCGGGACCGCCCGAGTTCACCGCGGGCAGGAACTCGTTGAAGAACGTCAGGTAGTACGGCAACGCCGTGGGGAACGCCCGGCTGTGGAACTCCCCGCGCAACCAGCAGAACAGCACGATGAACCCGAGGATCACCAGGTACGGCGGCAGGATGCGGAACACCCGGCGCAGGTAGAACGCTTTCAGCGAAATCCGGCCATTGGTCGACTGCTCGCGCAGCAGCAGGGTCGTGATGAGGAAGCCGGAGAGCACGAAGAACACGTAGACGCCCACCCAGCCGGACACCCACGTCCACTCCGGGCCGGCGAAGTGGGACACCACGACGATCACCGCGGCGATCGCGCGCAGGCCGTCGAGGGCGGGGAACCGGCGCATGGCCATGAACTCGGCGTGGGTGAGCACCCGGACAGCCCTTTCGACGTGACGCGGCATAAGCCGGCACACCGTACCCGAGGAAGCCTCCGGTTGGGCCGGGGAAGTATAGTTCGGGCCGATTCCGCTCGCCTCTGGTGGCCGGGTGTCCCCTGCCACGAACACGAAGGACGGTTGGCCTGTGACCGCCGAGGCACCGCGCGCCGGTCAGGCGCGGCAGACGATCACGTACGTCTTCCCGATCTACAACGAGGCCGGGAACATCGCGCTGCTGCACGAGACCGTGTCCAAGGTCGCCGAGGAGCTGGCCGACCGCTACGACGTCGGCTTCATCTACGTCGACGACGGCAGCAAGGACGACTCGCTGGTCCACCTCCAGGCGCTGGCCGACGCCGACGACCGGGTCACCGTGATCGAGCTGGCCCGCAACTTCGGCCACCAGATGGCGGTCACCGCCGGCCTGGACCTGGCCGACGCGGACGCCGTGATCATCATGGACAGCGACATGCAGGACCCGCCCCGCGTCAGCCTGGAGCTGGTCGAGAAGTGGGAGCAGGGCTACGAGGTCGTGTACGCGCAGCGGCGGTCCCGGCGGGACACGGCGTTCAAGAAGCTCACCGCGAGCGCGTTCTACTGGTTCCTGCGCAAGGTCGCCTCGATCGACATCCCGCGCAACACCGGCGACTTCCGGCTGATCGACCGCAAGGTGGTCGACGAGCTGCGCAAGTTCCGCGAGCGCGACCGCTTCCTGCGCGGCCTGGTCAGCTACATCGGCTTCCGGCAGACCGGCGTGCTGTTCGACCGGGACGAGCGGCACGCGGGCGTCACCGGCTACCCGCTGAGCAAGATGCTCCGGTTCGCGGCGGACGGCGTCCTGGGCTTCTCCGTCGCGCCGCTGCGGCTGATCAGCAGGCTCGGCTACTTCATCTCGTTCCTGAGCTTCCTCGGCATCCTCTACGTGGCGGGCGTGAAGCTGCTCGCCCCGGAGACGGCCGTGCCCGGCTGGGCGTTCATCACCATCGGCATGTTCTTCCTGGGCGGCATCCAGATCACCATGCTGGGCGTGCTGGGCAGCTACATCGGCCGCACCTACGCGCAGGCGCAGGGCCGCCCGCTGTACACCGTGGCGGCGGTGCGGACCGCCGCGAAACCGCTGCCCGCGACGACGGGCGCGGCGCGGTGAGGCCCGCCCTGGCCACCAAGGTCCGGTTCGGACTGGTGGGCGTCGCGAACACGCTGGTCGACGTGGTGTCGTACACGCTGCTGTCGCTCGCGGGCCTGCCGATGTTCGTGGCGAACCTGCTGTCCACCACCGCGGGCATGGCGTGCAGCTTCACGCTGAACCGCTCCTTCACGTTCCGCGCCCGGACCGGTGACGTGCGCACCCAGGTGGTGCTGTTCGTGCTGGTCACGGCGTTCGGCCTGTGGGTGGTGCAGCCGATCCTGATCAGCCTGACCAGCGGCGCGTTCGCGGGCACGCACGAGCTCGTCGCCCTGGTCGGGCCGAAGCTGGCCGCGCTCGTCTTCAACCTGGTGTGGAACTACACCCTCTACAACAGGCTGGTGTTCAGACAGAAGGAAACCGCCTGATGACGGACTTGATCACGCCGACCGCCACCACCGCGCCGAGCGCGGGGCCGGCCCGGCGGCGCTCGCCGCTGACCTCGGACTGGGCCCGCGCGTTCGCCCTGGTGTTCGCCTGGCACGCGGTGCTGACGGCGGTGGCCGTGCTGTTCCAGGGCACCCTGCCGATCGGCGAGGGCTACCCGGTGAAGGTGCTCGGGCCGGACGCGACCCTGCTGTCGCACACCTACCGGTGGGACTCCGAGAACTTCCACCAGATCGCCAACGGCGGCTACGCCAACGAGGCCACGCCGTGGGTGCACGCGTTCTACCCGTTCTTCCCGTTCTGCGTGTGGCTGCTGGAGACGATCACCTTCGGCAAGCTGGGCTTCCTGGCCGTCGGCATGATCGTCAACGGGATCGCGTCGTGGTGCGCGGCGACCGCGCTGCTCAAGATCGCCCGGCACTTCGTGACCGGCGAGCGGGCTGCCTGGCTGACCGTGGCGGCGTTCCTGACCGCGCCGACGGCGTTCTTCCTGCACGGCTTCTACAGCGAGGCGGTGTTCTGCGCGCTCGGGTTCTGGGCGTTCCTGTTCGCGCTGCGCAGGCAGTGGGTGTGGATGGGGCTGTGCCTGATCCCGCTGACCGCCACGCGCATCACCGCCGTGCTGTTCGTGGGGCTGTGCTTCCTGGAGTTCTTCCGGTCCAGGGACTGGAAGCTCCGCGGCCTGCTGTCGTGGCACCTGCTGTGGTTCCCGGCGGCGGGCCTGGGCGTCGTGGCGTACGCGGTGGTGCTCCAAGTCGTCACCGGTGACCCGCTGGCGATGTTCCACGCCTACGACACCGTGTCGACGTGGGGCTACCACGTCACGAACTTCAACATCCCCGGCACGCTGGCGACCGAGGTGTCGGCCTCGTGGGAGGCGCTGGCGAGCGGGCGGCCGAACAACTGGCAGGTGCTCAGCCACCTGCTGCCGCTGGTCGGGCTCGTGGTGCTGCTCGCGTCGTCGGTGTACGTGTTCGTGGCGCTGCGCAAGGACGGCATCCCGCTGGCCGCGTTCGGGCTGGCGTCGTTCGTCATGTTCACGCTGAACAGCAACGTGGTCTCGGTGCACCGGTACCTGTTGCCGTGCCTGGTGATCTACGTGGCGATGGTGCTGGCCGCGCAGCGCCGTCGCGCGCTGCGGCCGGTGCTGTACGGCTGGCTGTACACGACGACGCTGGTGCAGGCGGCGGTGTTCCTGTTCTTCGTCGCGGGGATCTGGGCGGGCTGAGCGGGTCCGCTCAGCCCTTGCGGCCCACCACGGCCAGCCCGGCGAACCGCTCGGGGCGGTCGGTCACGTCCTCGTGGGACGCCGGCCGCCACAGCGGCAGGTGCACGACGCCCGGCTCGACCGGTTCCCAGCCGGCGAGCAGCGCGCGGACCTCCTCCGTCGAGCGCATCGTCATCGGGGTCGCCGTGCGCTTGCGGTAGAGGTCCTGGTGGCTGTCGGCCGCCTCGGCGTCCTGGCCCTCGTGGGTGGCGTGCGAGACCACGAGGTGGCTGCCCGGCGGCACGGCGTCGCGGTAGGCGGCGACGACGTCGGCCGGCCGGTCCTCGTCCGGCACGAAGTGCAGCACCGCCACCATCATCACGGCGATCGGCTCGTCGAAGTCGAGCAGGCCGCGCACCTCCGGCGCGGCGAGGACGTCGCACGCGCGGCGCAGGTCCTCCTGCACCACGGCGGTCCGCCGGTCGTCGCCGAGGATGTTCCGGCTGTAGGTGACGGCGATCGGGTCGTGGTCGACGTAGACCACGCGCGCGTCCGGCGCCACCCTGCGGGCCACCTCGTGGACGTTGCCGACGGTCGGGATGCCCGAGCCGAGGTCGAGGAACTGCCGCACCCCGCGCGCGACGCAGTACTCCACGGCCCGGCGCAGGAAGGCCCGGTTGGCCTGCATGATCAGCGGCAGGTCCGGCCACAGCTCGACGGCCTTGCGCGCCATCTCGCGGTCGACCGCGAAGTTGTGCGCGCCGCCGAGGTAGTAGTCGTAGACCCGAGCCGCGCTCGGCCTGGTCAGGTCGATGTCCGGGCGCTCCCCCATGAGCACACCTTTCGTGCCGGCCGGTCGTGGGTGGCGGGTACCCCCACGCCCGCGCGATCGTTCGGGCGCACCCGGCCGGCCGTGCGGGGGGCCGGGCCGGGTGGGTCGGACGCGACGGTACGTCAGTGCGCCGGGCGGCCGTCGAGGCGGGCGTGCGGCGCGGGCGTCGACCGGCGTGCCAGGTGGCCGCGGCCGGGGTCCGGGCCGGGGCCCGCGGTGCGGGGGCCCGCCGGGGCGGTCCGCCCTGGTCGTCGGCTGTTCGACGTAGTATGCGGACCCGTACCCGCAACTCCGGGGAGGGGTCGAGGTGTCCGTCCGCGCCACGTGGTCCGACCTCCGCGCGTTGCACAACCGGGTCGACGCGAGCCTGGAGCGCGCGTTGCAGCGCCGGTTCCACTTCGGGATGTCGGAGTTCACGGCGCTGGGCGCGCTGCACGAGGCGCCCGGCGGCGAGCTGCGGATGCAGGAGCTGACCGGGGTCGTGGGGTTGAACCAGAGTTCGGTGAGCCGGCTGGTCGCCCGGCTGGAGCGGTCCGGCCTGACCACGCGGTACGTCTGCGAGACCGACCGGCGCGGTGTCTACAGCCGCATCACCGGCGAGGGGCGGGCGGTCTACCGCAGCGCGGGGCCCTTCTTCGAGGAGACGCTGGAGGCGGTCTTCGAGGAGGTCTCGGCCGATCCCGACCTCGGGCCGCTGCTGTCGAAGGTCCTCGCCTAGCACCCGTTCGCCACCCCGGATTGTCGTACCCGACGGGTAGAATTCGAACGTAAGTTCGATCTGCGAGGGGAGCCCGTCGTGGTCGTGGAACCGGTCAGCGTCACCGCGTTGTCGTTCACCGAGTACGTCATGAGCGGCCAGCGCGGCCGGATCAGCATCGTCTCCGAGCAACGGGACGTGTACCTGGGGTCGGACCCGTGGGTGTGCGGGTTCTACAACCCCGTGCGGGACGCGATGCGCCGCGCGGCGAACTCGCCCGACCCGGACGCCGAGCTGGACCGCGCGGTGCGTTCGGCGTCGCGCAACGGGCAGCTGCGGGCGTTCGAGGAGGTCCGGGCGGGTTTCCTGCCCTGGCTGAAGGCGACGCGGGCGACCGGCGTGCCGGTGTCGGCCACGCGGTGGTCGGCGGGCGAGCTGTCGCTGCGGGTGCGCCCGCACCTGGGCCTGCGGATGCCGGACGGCTCGACGGCGGCCGTGCTGGTGTACCTCAAGGAGCGGGAGATGACGCAGGAGTCGGCGAACGTGGGCCTGCGCATCCTCCAGCGCACGGTGGCGGACACCCTGCCCGGCGCGACACCGCTGGTGCTGGACGCGCGGCGGGGGCGGGCGTTCCGGATGGCCAAGCGGACGAACCTGGCGAAGCTGGACGCGCTGATCGCCGCCGAGGCCGCCGGGTACGTCGTGCACTGGCGCATGAGCGCGTAGCGCGGTCGGGCACCGCGCCGGGCGGAGGGGTTCCGCGCCGGGCGGAGGGGTTCCGCGCCGGGCGGAGAGGTTCCGCGCCCGACGGCGGCGGCACGCGGGTGGGCGCGCCGCCGTCCGGCACCGCCCGGCCGACCGGCCGCACCGCGCGGTACCGCCCCGGAGGCCGGCCGCACCGCGCGGTACCGCTCCGGAGGGCCGGCGACTGCCCGCGGCAGGCGCGCGGCCGAGCGCCGGCGGGTGTGCCGCGAAGTGCGGCGCCCGTCCGGCGGGGTTCAGCCGGTGAAACCCGCGGGGTCGTGCCGGAACTCACCGCCCACCACGGTCGCCAGCACGCCGATGTCGCCGATCGCCGACACCTCGCAGGTGCGCGGGTCGTCGTCCAGCACCACGAAGTCGGCCAGCTTGCCGGGCGTGATCGAGCCGAGCGAACCCTCGCGCCGGCACGCGTAGGCCGCCCCGAGCGTGTAGGCCGTGATGGCCTCCAGCACGCCCACCGCCTCGTCCGGGCCGACCGGCAGGCCGCTCCGGGAGCGCCGCTCCACCATGAACTGGATGGCGCGCAAGGGGTTCCCGTCCGCCACCGGCCGGTCCGAGCTGCCCGCCACCACCACGCCCCGGTCGAGGAACGCCCGACCCCGGTACAGCCACGGCGCGCGGTCCGGCCCCATGATCGCCGAGTAGTCGTCGCCGTAGGCCCACAGGAACGTCGGCTGCACGACCGGCGTCACGCCCAGCGCCGCGATCCGGTCGAGCTGGTCCGGCCGCACCAGCCCGCAGTGCTCCACGCGGTGCCGCGCGTCGGGTCGCGGCACGGCCCTCCGCGCCTCCGCCAGCGCGTCCAGGGCGAAGTCCACGGCCCGGTCGCCGATGGCGTGCACCGCCAACTGCCAGCCCGCCGCGTGGCCGTCGAGGATGGCCGCCCGCATCACCTCCGGGTCGTCCTGCCACTGCCCGACGCCGCCGACGCCCAGGTACGGCTCGGTCAGCGCCGCCGTCCGGGCGATCATGCCGCCGTCGGTCCACAGCTTCAGCGCGCCGATGGACAGCCAGTCGTCGCCCAGGCCGGTGCGCAGGCCCAGCGGCAGGGCACGGCGCACCCCGTCGGTCTCGTGCGCCCGCACCTCGCGCAGCTCGCCGGCCGACACCATCAGCTGCACCCGGATCGGCAGCGGTTCCCGTTGGTACGCCGCGACTTCCAGCGGGCTGCTGCCGATCAGCCCCGTCCCGACCCCGGCCTCGGCGGCGAACACGACGCCCTCGCGCAGGCACTGCTCCGCGCCCAGCCGGACGTCCGAGGCGATGTCGGCCAACGAGTACGGCAGCATCAGCGCCCGCACCGCCGACTGCGCGCCCTCCGCCAGGAAGCCGGTCGGCACGCCCTCGTCGTCCCGCTCGACGTCGCGCAGCACGGCGTCCGGCAGCAGCCCGACCACGTCGCTGCTCACCACGCACGCGTGCCCGGACAGGTCCTGCACGTACACGCGCGGTCCCACCGCGTCCAGGTCGCGGGCCGTCAGCGGCCGGTCCAGGACGCGGTGGTCGTAGCCGGCGACCTCCAGCCACTTCGCGCGCTCGGCTTCCCGAAGCCGGTCCAGCACCTGCGCGACGGTCGCGCACCCGGTGACGTCCGTCGTCCGCGAGGCGCGCCCGGCCCACGCCAGGTGGTTGTGCGCGTCGACGAAACCGGGCAGCACCACCGCGCCGCCCAGGTCGACGACCTGCCGCGCGGGCAGGTCCGCCACGTCGTCCAGGCCGACGACCCGACCACCCCACACGCCCGCGGTCGACGCGGCGGGACGCGTGGCGTCCAGGGTCAGGAACCGACCGCCGACCAACTTCACGTCGAGGATCACTCGTGCAGGCTACCCAGCACCGGTTAGGTTAGGTTCGGGTAACTTAGGCGCGCCTAAACGAGGAGGACTCCCCATGCGGGTCGTCATGTTCGGCTACCAGACCTGGGGGCACCGCACTCTCCAGGCGCTCCTGGACTCCGAGCACGAGGTGGCGCTGGTCGTCACCCACCCCAAGAGCGACCACGCCTACGAGCGGATCTGGAGCGACTCGGTCGCCGACCTCGCCACCGAGCACGGCGTCGAGGTCGTCATCCGCAACCGCCCGGACGACGACGAGCTGTTCCACAAGCTCAAGGAGGTCGCGCCGGACGTCATCGTGGCCACCAACTGGCGCACCTGGATCCCGCCGCACATCTTCTCCCTGCCACCGCGCGGCACGCTGAACGTGCACGACTCGCTGCTGCCCGCCTACGCGGGCTTCTCGCCGCTGATCTGGGCGTTGATCAACGACGAGAAGGAGGTCGGCGTCACCGCGCACATGATGGACGAGACCCTCGACGCGGGCGACATCGTGCTCCAGCGCGCCGTGCCGGTCGGGCCGCGCGACACCACCGCCGACCTGTTCCACAAGACGCTGGAGCTGTTCGGCCCGATCACCGTCGACGGCCTGGCCGAGATCGCCAAGGGGCGCACGGACTTCACCAAGCAGGACCGCTCGAAGGCCAGCTTCTTCCACAAGCGCGCCGAGGAGGACCTGCGCATCGACTGGACGTGGGAAGCCGAGGAGCTGGACCGCCTGGTCCGCGCCCAGTGCGCCCCGTACCCCAGCGCGTTCGCGTTCCACAAGGGCAAGCGCCTGGAGATCGTCGAGGCCGAGGTGTCGCAGGCCCGCTACGGCGGCACGCCGGGCCGCATCTTCTACCGGGAGGGCGACGGCGTGGCGATCGTCGCCGGCGCGGAGGCCCGCCGGGGCCGCAACCACGCGCTGCTGGTGAAGCGCGTCCGCACCGAGGACGGCCGGGAGCTGCCCGCCGCGGAGTACTTCACGCACATGGGCGGGTACCTCACCAGCCGACCCTGACCGTCACCGGGGCGGTGGTCCCGCCGTGACCGCGATCGCTGATCATGGGTGCCATGAGCCGGAAGCGGTCGACGACCTGGGCAAGCGTGGCGGTGCTGATCCTGCTGGTGGCGATCGGCTACTACCTGACCCGGCACCAGGAGTCGACCCCTCCGGGCCAGGCGCCGTCGGCGACGGGGCTGCCGCCGGGACGGGACGCGGCGGCGCGGCTGGCGGCGCTCACCATCGCGCCCGAGGGCCGCATGACCGGTTACAGCCGGGACCGCTTCCCGCACTGGAGCGCCCAGGGCGACTCCTGCGACACGCGGGAGGTCGTGCTGCAACGCCAGGGGACCGACGTGCGCCGGGACGCGGCGTGCAAAGCCACCTCGGGCACGTGGGTCAGCGCGTACGACGGCGTGACGATCACCGAGGCGGGCAAGCTCGACATCGACCACACCGTCGCGCTGGCGGAGGCGTGGCGCTCCGGCGCGGACAAGTGGACCGACGAGCAGCGCCAGAAGTTCGCCAACGACCTCGGCGGCGCGCAGCTGGTCGCCGTCTCGGCCACCAGCAACCGGGCGAAGGGCGACCAGGACCCCGCCAAGTGGAAGCCGCCGCTGGAGTCGTACTGGTGCACCTACGCGGACAACTGGATCTCGGTGAAGACCGCCTACGGGCTGACCGTCGACCAGGCGGAGCACGACGCGCTGGCCGCGATGATCGCGCGCTGCCCGGCGTGAGCGCTCAGGGCCGCAACGACTGGAGCTGGTCGACCAGGTCGGTGTGCGCCTCGGTCCGGCGCACCCAGGCCGCCGAGCCGGACCCGGCCGACGGCGGCTCGCCCAGCGGGTCGACCGCCGTCGTCACCCCGTACTCCAGCCGGTAGGCGATCAGGCCGGTGGCCGCCCGGACCCACGGCGCGGGGTCCGGCGCGGTGATCTCGCCCAGCCCGACCCGGAACCAGACCGGCAGCCGGGTGTCGGCGGCCAGCGCGCGCTCCAGCCGCCGGGCGGCGATGTCCCAGACCTCCTCGCGGGCCTTCTCCCCGGCGAGCACCGCGTCCTGCCGCCGGGGGTCCTCGGCGGCGGCGGTGTCCGCGTCCAACCGGGCGGCGGCCTCCTGCGCGCCGCCCTCCCGCGCGTCGATCTGCCAGTCCAGCTGGTGCACCTCGTGCTCCAGCGCGTCCCGCTCGAACCGCGGCATCCGCCCGGCGGCCAACCGGGCGCGCCCGGCGTCGCGCCGCTGCTTCAGCTCGTCGTACTCGGCGACCTCCTGCCGCAGCTCGGCGCGCACCGAGTCGGCGAGCACCTCCTGCTCGGCCTCCCACGCCGCGCGCAGCGCCGCCACGACGTCGGCGATCTCGTCGGTCACGGCGTCGAAGTCCTCGTCCGGCCCGGAACCGGCGCCGGCCAGCCGCCGTTCGAGCACGTGCAGCCGCGCGCCGACCCGCCCCAGCTCGGCGGTCAGCAGCTGGACCTGCGTGACGAGTTCGGCGACCGTGGGCTCGACCGCGTCGAGCCGCTCCTTCTCGGTGGGCACGGGGCCCAGCCAACCCCGGGTGCCGGCCGCGGTCGGCCGCGTGCCGGGAAAACCACGCGGACGGTCCGGCACAAACCCCCGTGCAGGTCAACGGAGCATCACCGAAAGTGACCAAGGATAAACATCGACCCAACGGTGTATGCCTGATACATGTCGACATCGGTGCACGAGACGGAACGCAAGTACGAGGCGCCCACCGGTGCGGCGCTGCCGGACCTGGCCGACCTCCCCGGCGTCGCCGCCGCGGCGGGCCCGGAGGAGCTGCGGCTGGAAGCCGTCTACTACGACACCGCCGACCTGCGCCTCGCCCGCGCCGGGCTGACGCTGCGCAGGCGCACCGGCGGCGACGACGCGGGCTGGCACCTGAAGCTCCCGGTCGACGCGGACACCCGCGAGGAGGTCCGCCTCCCACCGGGACGGGCGGCCAAGCACCCGCCGAAGGAGCTCGGCGCGCTGGTCCAGGTGCACGCCAGGGGCGACGAGCTGGCGCCGGTGGCCCGCATCCGGACCACGCGGCAGCGCTGGCAGCTCGTCGACGACCGCGGCGACCTGCTCGCCGAGGTGGTCGAGGACCTGGTGTCGGCGCAGGACGTCGCGGACGAGTCCGTCGACAGCTGGCGCGAGGTCGAGGTCGAGCTGGGCGAGCGCGGCGACACCGCGCTGCTGGACGTCGTGGAGGAGCGGCTGGCGCGGGCGGGCATCGTCCGGTCGACGTCGTCGGCCAAGCTGACCCGCCTCCTGGCCGGCCGCATCGCGCCGCGCCCGCCCGCGCCGCGCACCGGCAAGACCGCCGGCGACGTCGTCCTGGCGTACCTGCGGGAGCAGGCGGACGCCCTCAAGCAGCAGGACCCCCGGGTGCGCCGCAAGGAGCACGACGCGGTGCACGGGATGCGGGTGGCGACGCGCCGGATGCGCAGCGCGCTCCAGGCGTTCGGCAAGGTCGTGGACCGCGAGCGGACCCGCGCGCTCACCGACGAGCTGAAGTGGATCGCCGGTGTGCTGGGCGAGGCGCGCGACGCCGAGGTGATGCGCGCCGGGTTCGAGCACAACGTCGCCGAGCTGGACCCCGACCTCGTCCTCGGCTCCGTCTCCGCCGAGCTGACCCGGCACTTCGCGCCCCTGGAGGCGGACGCGCACCGCTCGGCCACCGCCGCGATGGACAGCCGCCGCTACTTCGCCCTGCTGGACGCCGTGGACGCGCTGCTCGCCGACCCGCCACTGACGCCGCTCGCCGCCGGCAAGGCGAAGAAGGTCCTGCCCCCGCTCATCGCCAAGACCTACCGCCGCCTGGCGCGCAACGCCGAGCACGCCCACGACGACGAGTCGCTGCACGAGTCCCGCAAGGCCGCCAAGCGCCTGCGGTACGCCGTGGAGGCGGTCGAGCCGCTGTACGGCAAGAGCGCCAGGAAGTACCGCAAGCGCCTCAAGGACCTCCAGACCCTGTTGGGCGACCACCAGGACAGCGTGGTGGCCCGGCCGGTGCTGCGCGAACTCGGCGGCCAGGCCCACCTCGACAACGCCAACGGCTTCACCTTCGGCCTGCTCTACGGCATGGAGGTGGCGAAGTCGCAACGGGTCGAGGAGCGCTTCCCGGCCGCGTGGCGTGCGCTCGGCAAGCCGAAGTTCGCCTAATTGGTCTGGACCTTGACACCTCCCGGTCCGGCTGTAACGGTGGCCGGAGCCTGGTGAGCCGCGGCGAGCCAGGGGGACGTCCGTGCCCGGGACCGAAGGAAGCCAGCAGCGCCGGCCGGCGCGGAACCAGTCGAGCACCCGCCGTCCCGCTCCCGTTCGGCGCGCCGGGCACGGCCGGGCAGGCGCGGGCGACACCCGGAGACAGCCTTGCAGCACATCGTGCCCGCCCCGGTCGAGGTCACGCCGAACCCGGGCGCCACCCACACTCTCACCGCCGACACGCGCATCCACACCGAGCCCGGCTCCCCGGAGGCCGCCCGGGTCGGCGAGCACCTCGCCGACGTCCTGCGCCCGTCCACCGGCTACCGGCTGCCGGTCGGGCCGGACGCGTCCGGCCACGGGATCTCCCTGCTGCTGACCGGCGCGGACGCGCGCGTCGGCGAGGAGGGCTACCAGCTCGACGTGACCGGGCAGGAGGTGGTGGTCCGCGCGCGGACGGCGGCCGGCCTGTTCGCGGGCGTGCAGACGCTCCGCCAACTGCTGCCCGCCGAGGTGGAGTCGAAGACCCGGCGGCCCGGCCCGTGGACCGTGCCCGGCGGCCGGGTGCTCGACCACCCGCGCTACGAGCACCGCGGCGCGATGCTCGACGTGGCGCGGCACTTCTTCGGCGTCGACGAGGTCAAGCGCTACATCGACCTGATCGCGCAGTACAAGCTGAACCGCCTGCACCTGCACCTCACCGACGACCAGGGCTGGCGGCTGGAGATCAAGAGCCGACCGCGCCTGGCGGAGCACGGCGGCAGCACGCAGGTCGGCGGCGGCCCCGGCGGGCACTACACGCAGGAGCAGTACCGGGAACTCGTGGCCTACGCGGCCTCCCGGCACATCACGGTGATCCCGGAGATCGACCTGCCGGGCCACACCAACGCCGCGCTCGCCTCGTACGCCGAGCTGAACTGCGACGGCGTCGCGCCGGCGCTCTACACGGGCACCGAGGTGGGCTTCAGCTCCCTGTGCATCGACAAGGACGTCACCTACGAGTTCCTCGACGACGTGCTGCGCGAGGTCGCGGCGCTCACGCCCGGTCCGTACCTGCACATCGGCGGCGACGAGGCGTTCAAGACCACGGACCCGGACTTCATCGCGTTCATGGACCGGGTCCTGCCGCTGGTGGCGAAGCACGGCAAGACCGCGGTCGGCTGGCACGAGTTCGTGAAGGCCACACCGCCCGCGTCGGCGGTGGTGCAGTTCTGGGGCACGAAGGAGGTCGCGCCGGACGTGGTGGCCGCCGCCGCGCGGGGCAACCGGGTCGTGCTGTCGCCGGCCACGAAGGCGTACCTGGACATGAAGTACGACGCGGACACGCCGCTCGGCCTGGACTGGGCCGGCCACACCGACGTCGAGGACGCGTACGACTGGGACCCCGGCGCGTTCGTCCGGGACCTGCCCGAGTCGGCCGTGCTCGGCGTCGAGGCTCCACTGTGGACGGAGACGGTGGCGACGCCGGCGGACCTGGAGCACCTGGCCTTCCCGCGCCTGCCCGCGATCGCCGAGGTGGCGTGGTCGCCGCGGCGGACCCACGACTGGGAGGGTTTCCGCCGCCGCCTCGCCGCGCAGGCGCCGCGCTGGCGGGCGCAGGGCGTGAACTTCCACCGGTCGCCTCAGGTCCCCTGGCAGGACTAGGCCCCGATGGGCGGGGCGGCGGCCGACGCGCCGCCTCCCCGCCCGCCGTCAGGGCAGGCGCCGGCCCTGTCCCCCGGCCGAGTAGCTCACCAGCAGGCTCTTGGTCCGCTGGTAGTGGTCCAGCAGCGCGCGGCGGTCCTCGTGGCCGGTGCCGGACAGCAGGCAGCCGCCGAACGCCGCGCCCGCCGGGTAGGGGTGGTAGTCGTTCACCCACACCCTGGCCGCCCGGATCTCGCGGCCGGCGCGGTACGCGGTGGCCCCGTCCCGCGACCACACGCCCGCGCCCGGCCCGCACGGGGTGTCGTTGGCGATCTTCAGGGCGTCGGCGAAGTCGTCGAACCGGGTCACCGACACGACCGGTCCGAGGATCTCCTCCCGGAACACCCGCATCCGGTGGTCGCCCTCGAAGATCGTCGGGGTGACGTAGTACCCGCCGGACAGCGCGCCGCCGAGGTCGGCGCGCCCGCCGCCGCACACGAGCCGCGCGCCCTCCCGCTCGCCGATGTCGATGTACGACAGCACCCTCGTCAACCGGTCGACGCTGACCTGCGCGCCGATCATGGTGTCGGTGTCCAGCGGGTCGCCCTGGCGGATGGCCTCGGTGCGCTCGGTGGCGTCGGCCAGGAACCGGTCGTAGACCGACGCCTGGATCAGCGCCCGCGACGGGCACGTGCCCGCCTCGCCCTGGTTGCGGGCGAACCCGGTGAAGCCCTCCAACGCCTTGTCGTAGAAGGCGTCCCGCCGCGCGGCCACGTCGGCGAAGAAGATGTTCGGGCTCCTCCCGCCCGGCTCCGGCGCCACCGCGGCCGGGTCCTCCGCGACCGGCCACCCGGCGGACGCCCCGCCGGCGCACGAGACCATCGCGACGCGCCGCGACGAGGCGAGCGACCTGCCCGCCTCCTCCCCGAACCCGTTCACGACGTTCACCACGCCCGGCGGCAGCAGGTCCCCGATCAGCCCCATCAGCACGTGGACGGACGCCGGGGTCTGCTCGGCGGGCTTGAGCACCACCGCGTTGCCCGCCGCCAGGGCGGGTGCGAGCTCCGAGGCGGCCGTCAGCAGCGGGAAGTTCCACGGGAGGAGCCGGCCGACCACGCCGAGCGGCTCCGGGAAGTGGTACGCCACCAGGTCCTCGCCGACCTGCGAGATGCCGCCCTCCTGCGCCCGGATCGCGCCCGCGAAGCAGCGGAACCGGTCGACGGCCTGCGGCAGGTCGACGGCCAGGGACTCCCGGACCGGCTTGCCGTTCTCCCACGTCTCGGCGACGGCGAGGGCCTCCAGGTGGTCCTCCACCCGGTCGGCGATCTCGTTGAGCACGTTCGCCCGCTCGGCGGCCGACGTGCGGCCCCACGCCCGCGCCGCGCCGTGCGCCGCGTCCAGCGCCCGTTCCACGTCCTCGGCGGTGCCGCGCGCGACCTCCGTGAAGACCTCGCCGGTCACCGGGGACGGGTCGGCGAAGTAGGCGCCCCGCGCGGGCGGGACGTGTTCGCCGCCGATGAAGTGGTCGTACCGCTCGCGGTAGGACACCACGCTGCCCGGCCGGCCGGGTGCCGCGTACTTCGCCATCCTGCTCCGCCTCCGAGTCGTCGCCTCGATCGCCGGGTGAAGGTAGGGAGCGCGACGTTGCAGTCACGTTGCACCCGATCGGGGTAGGACCGGCTTGCCGACGCGGGCGACCGGCCGTCATCCTGGGGTGCTCAGGAGGTTCCGCCATGCACCCAGACCCGCGCCGCCTCGCCCACCAGCGCGAGGCGGCGTTGAGCGGGTCGGCGGCAGGCGGCGCCCGCCCGGTGATCGTCGAGTCCTGGCGGCGCTCGCTCGCGGCGCGGGTCGACCCGGAGCGGCACGAGCCGCCGGTCGTGCTGGCACCCGACGAGGTGGTGGAGCTGCGCGGCGCGCACCCGTTGGCCGCGATGCTGCCGGTGCTGCGCGAGACCCTGGTCGGCATCGCCGACGAGGCCGAGCACGTCATGATCGTCACCGACGCGGACGGCCGCATCCTGTGGTGCGAGGGCGCGGCGTCGGTGCGCGACCGGGCCGAACGGGTGCGGTTGACGGAGGGCGCGCGCTGGAGCGAGGACGCGATCGGCACCAACGCCATCGGCACGGCGCTGGCCCTGGGCCGCCCGGTCACCGTGCACTCGGCGGAGCACCTGGTGCGCACCTACCACGCGTGGACCTGCGCGGCGACCCCGGTGCGCGACCCGGACACCGGGGGGCTGCTCGGCGTCGTGGACGTGAGCGGGCCGCTGACCAGCCTGCACCCGGCGACGGTCGCGCTCGTCTCGGCCGCCGGGCGGCTGGTGGAGAGCCAGTTGCAGGTGCGGCGCGCGAGGGAGGCCGAACGCCTGCGGGTGGAGAACGCCCGGCACCTGCTGGACCTGCGCGGCGAGCCCGGCGCGCTGCTCGACCCCACCGGGCGCGTGCTGGCGCCGGTGTCCGGTGGTGTCCGGGACGAGCGGGTCGACGTGTCCGGCGAGCGGGTGCTGCTGTCCGACGGCCGGGAGGCCGTCGTGGAGCCGTTGGACGAGGGCTACCTGCTCCGGGTGCCCCGCCGGGGCAGCCGGAGGCCCGTGCTGTCCCTGTGCTTCCTCGGCGAGCCGCGCGGCTGCCTGGCCGGTCGGGCGCTCGTGCTGTCGCTGCGGCACGCCGAGCTGCTCACGGCGCTGGCGCTGCACCCGCGCGGGCTGACCGCCGAGCAGCTGGCGCTGCGCCTCTACGGCGAGCGCGGCAACCCGGCCACCGTGCGCGCCGAGCTGCACCGGTTGCGGGCCCACCTCGGCGACGTGCTGCTGACCAGGCCGTACCGGCTGGCGGCCGAGGTGCGGGGCGACTTCCTGACCGTGCGGGAGGCGTTGCGGGCGGGCGACGTGCCGTCGGCCGCGTCGGCGTACCGGGGTGAGCTGCTGCCGAGGTCGGACGCGCCCGTGGTGCGGGAGGAGCGCGACGACCTGTCGGCGGCCGTGCGACGCGGCGTGCTGGACCACTGCGACGTCGAAGCGCTGTGGACGTACGCGGGCACGGGCGACGACGCGGAGGTCCTGGAACGCCTGGCGCGACTGCTGCCCCGGACCGACCCGCGCCGCGCCCTGGCCCTCGCCCGGCTGCACCGCGCCCTGACCGACTGATCCGCGCCGCCGCGCGGTTCCGGGGTGTCGGGGGAACGGCGGGGCGCCGTACGTCGTCCGCACCGCGGACGGCGCGGCTTAAGCTGGCCCGCATGGGGTTCTTCGCACCGGGTGACGTGGCGTTGCGCCGCGAGGTGCTGCACGGCAAGCCGTGGTCCGTCACGCCCACCAGGGTCGTGCTGGACGAGCCGGGCCTGCTGGTCGTGTTCACCGTCCCCGGCACGGTGTTCGGCTTCCCACCGCACCACTACCCGCACGGTTGGCAGGCCGCGGGCAACACGCGCTGGCGCGGGCACGGCAAGCTCCAGCTGCACCGCCCCGGTGACGCGTACTCCGTCGACCTGTACTGGCAGGGGCCGGAGCGGCGGTTCGCGGGCTGGTACCTGAACCTCCAGGACCCGTTCCGGCGCACGCCGCTCGGGTTCGACACGCTCGACCACGCGCTGGACTACTGGGCGCCGGTCGAGGGCGGCTGGGTCGAGCGGGACCGCGACGAGTTCGAGGCCCAGCTCGCCGAGGGCAAGTACACCGCCGAGCAGGGCGAGGCCATCCGCCGCACCGGCAAGGAGGTCGGGGCGATGCTGGACGCCGGCGACACGTGGTGGGACCGGCGGTGGGCCGACTTCACGCCTGACCCGGACTGGCCGGTGCCGACCCTGCCCGCCGGCTGGGCGGACTACCCGCTGCCGTGAAGGTACGCCCGCTGACCCCGGAGGGGCTGGTCGCCGAACTCGTCGAGCGCGTCGACGCGGCGCCGCGCACGCCCTGGACGCGGGTGCTGCTCGACGGCGCGCCGCCCACCCGGCCGGGCGCGCTGGCGGACGCGCTGGTGGAGCCGCTGCGGGCGCGGGGCCGGCCGGTGCTGCGGGTCTCGGCGGGCGACTTCCTGCGGCCCGCGTCGGTGCGGCTGGAGTTCGGGCGCACCGACCCCGACGCGTTCCGGGACGGCTGGCTGGACGTCGGCGGGCTGCTGCGCGAGGTGCTGTCGCCGCTCGACCCCGGCGGGTCCGGCCGGGTCCTGCCGTCGCTGTGGAACCCGGTGACCGACCGGGCGAGCCGCGCCGACTACGCGACCCTGCCCGAGGGCGGCGTCCTGCTGCTCGACGGCACGCTGCTGCTGGACAAGTGGCTGCCCGCCGAGCTGACCGCCCACCTGTGGCTGTCCGAGGCGGCGCTGGCCCGGCAGACCGACCCGGAGTGGCGGTGGACGCTGCCCGCGTACGCCGGCTACGAGCCGCGGGCGGACGTCACGATCCGCTACGACCACCCCAGCCGACCCGCCCTGGTGGGTACGATCGGGTGAGACGTTCGGGGAGGGGGTGGACGTGACCAGGCTCCAGTTGCTGCTCGCGCTGTACGCGCCGGGCCTGTTCGCGCTCACCCTGCTGAACTCCCCGGCCGAGGTGCTGGCCGTCGTGGCGGCCGTGGCCCTCGTGGCGCTGCTGCTCACCGCCGCGCCGGTCCTCGACGCGCCCGCCTGGGTGCGCTCCCTCTCCCTGCGCGACAAAGCCCTGAAGACGGCTTTCCTGCGCCTGCGCGATCCCGACGCCGCGGGGCGTCCCCGTCCGCGAGCACCCGGACTCGGCCTGAGCGCCTGAGGTCCACCGGACACCGGCCCCGACGCCGCGCGTCCACCCGGACCCGGCCTCGACGACCGACGTCCCCTTCCCGCTCGCACCGCACGGAGAACCCTGTGTTCCACGCCTTGGGCTCGGCCCTGGCGGGCATCGCCGCGCCCGCGCTCGCCATCGTCCTGTTCACCGCGGTCGTCAGACTGCTGATGCACCCCCTCAGCCGCGCCGCCGTGCGCGGCGAGAAGGCCCGCGCCGCTCTCGCCCCCGAGGTGCGCGCCCTCGCGGAGAAGCACCGCGCCGACCCGCTCGAACTCCAGCGCAGGACCGCCGAGCTGTACCGGGCGAACGGCACCTCGATGTTCGCCGGGTGCCTGCCCGCGCTCGTCCAAGTGCCGTTCTTCATGGTCATGTACCGCCTGGTCACCACGCCGAACCCGCTGCTGGACGGCACGCTGCTGGGCACGCCGCTCGGCGCGCACTGGCTGGGCGTGTTCGACCACACCCCGGTGTTCCTGGGCCTGTTCGCGGCCCTGACCGCCGTGGCGTTCGCGACGTCGCGGTGGCAGGCGGCCGTCGCGGCGCGGACGGGCGGGCCGCAGCCGCCGTTCGCGAAGGTGCTGCGGCTGCTGCCGTTCGGCACGGTGCTCATCGCCGCCGTGCTGCCGCTCGCGGCCGGCGTCTACCTGCTGACCACCACTAGCTGGACGCTGACCGAGCGAGCTTTCCTGTATCGCGCAGTTCAGCTCCCGCCTCGTGCAGGAACTTCAGCACGTACCCGTAAGACCTGAACAGGCCGCACTCGGCGTAGGAGACGGACCGCTGCCGGCAGAAGTCGCGGACCAGCACCTGCGCCCGGCGCAGGTGCGGCCGGGGCATGTTCGGGAACAGGTGGTGCTCGATCTGGTAGTTCAGGCCGCCCAGCAGGAAGTCGGTGAACCAGCCGCCGGTCACGTTGCGGGACGTCAGGACCTGCTTGCGCAGGAAGTCCAGCTGGTGGCCGGCGCTGAGCACCGGCATCCCCTTGTGGTTGGGCGCGAAGGAGCACCCCATGTAGACGCCGAACAGGCCCTGGTGCACGGCGATGAACGCGATGGCCTTGCCGGGCGACATGACCGTGAACACCAGGCCGAGGTAGCCGATCACGTGCACGGCCAGCAGCACCAGCTCCAGCCGCCACCCGCGCACCTCCCGGCGCACGGCGGCGGCGGTGCTGATGACGTGCAGGCTGAAGCCCTCCAGCAGCAGCAGGGGGAAGAACAGCCACGCCTGGTGCTTGACGACGAACCGGAAGAAGCCCTCCTTGCGCACGGCCTGCTCGGCGCTGAACGCGAGCACGGCGATGTCGACGTCCGGGTCCTCGTCCTCGTGGTTGGGGTTGGCGTGGTGGCGGTTGTGCTTGCCCATCCACCAGCCGAAGCCCACGCCGATGAGCAGGTTGCCGAGCAGGAGCCCGACCGCGCCGTTGACCTTGTTGGTGGCGAACATCTGCCGGTGGCCCGCGTCGTGCCCGAGGAACGCGATCTGCGTGAAGACGACGGCCAGCACGGCCGCGAGGCCGAGCTGCCACCACGAGTCGCCGACCAGCACCACACCCGTCAGGGTCGCCGCGAGCGCGGCGAGGGCGCCGACCAGGCACAAGACGTAGAAGCCGATCCGTCGGTCGAGCAGGCCGGCCTGCTTGACCGACCTGGACAACTCAGCGAAGTCACTGCCGCGCCGGGGCGACGCATCGAGGTTCACGGCGGCAGCGTAAGGGGAGCGAGCTGAGACTCTCAGGTCAGCCTTAGTTGCAACTGGGCGAACAACCGGAGCAACGGGTCCTCCAGGTCGAACCCGCCGACCTCGGCGGCCCGCCGCACCCGGTAGCGCAGGGTGTTCGGGTGGACGTGCAGGCCGGCCGCGGCGGTGCGCACGTCGCCGAACGCGTCCAGGTAGGCCAGCAGGGAACGCGCGAGTTCCGGGTCGAGCCTGTTCAGCCGGGGGTCGCGGATGCGCGGGTGGCCGGCCAGCAGCGCCAGGGTCTCGCTGACCAGCACCCGTGACCGGACGTCGGCGAGGGTGGCGACGTCGACGTCCAGGTCGCGCGCCATCGCGTCGAGCACCCGGTCCGCCTCGTCGCGGGACGTCCGCACTTCGTCCACTGTGGACACCGTGGAGCCGACCGCGCCCTGCACGCGCAGGCCCATGTGCTTGCGGGCGGCGGCGACGATCTCCTTGGTGAGCGCCAGCAGCGGCGCCTTCGGCGGCAGGTCGGGCAGCAGCACGTAGGTCCGGCCGGCGGACTGGCTGACCAGCGCGCTGCGCCGGTACGCCGCGGCGTGCACGGAGATCAGGCCGGTCAGCTCGGTGCGGCGCAGCTCGTGCTGGGTGCGGTCCGCGTGCTCCTGGCCGCGCAGCGCGAACACCACGACGGCCGCGGGCTTCCCCGGGTCCGCGCCGATCTGCTCGGCGACCGACGCGGCGTCCATGCGCCCGTCGAGCAGGGACGCCAGCAGGCTCTCCCGGAACGCGGCGGTCGGCTCGCGCTGCTGCACGAGGTGCAGCGCGGTGACGCGGGCCGCGCCCAGCAGCGCCCGCTCGGACCGCTCGGTGAGCGGCGTGGCGCCCTCCTGGACCCAGATCGTGCCCAGCGGCCGGCTGCCCGCGTGGATGCCGACCGCGATGCGGCGGCGGATGCCCAGCTCGGGCCGCTCGTCGATGCGGACGACCTCCTCGCCGGAGCGCAACCGCTGGTAGACGCCCCACTCGCGGAGCATCTTCAGGTACGGCTCCGGGCCCTGGCGGCCGAGGATGGACAGCCTGCGCAGCTCGTCCACCTCGTCGGAGGACCGGGAGTAGGCCAGCACGCGGCTCGCCGTGTCCTCGATGCTCACGATGCCGCCGGTGAGCGCCGCGATCGTCTGGGCCAGCGCGAACAGGTCGCCGAGCACCTCACCCTGGCCCGCGTCGGCGGTCAGCCGGGCGCTGCTCACCACGCCGCGCGCCAGGGACTCCAGGTGCTCCCACCGCGCCTCCGGGCGCACGGCCAGCAGCGCGACGCCCGCGTCCGCCGCCGCCTGCCGCAGCACCGGCGCGGGTGCGTCGACCTTGACCGCGACCGCCGCCGCTCCACCCAACCCGGCCGCCCTGACCAGCGGCAACGCGGTCCGCCCGCGTGCGCCGATGACGAGCGCCAGGTCGCCCGGCCGCACGTCCGGCACGTCGTCCGGGTCGAGGATGACCACGTCGTGCACGTCCACCTCCAGGCCGTGCGGCGCGACCTGGATCTCCACCAGGGGATCACCGAGCGCCATCAACACCTGCCGCAGGCTCACCCCGTCCCCCCTTCGGGCGGCAGCCGAACGGCCGCACGTTTGTTCGTCCGCACAACGCCGGGCACGCAAGCCTAGACGGCAGGACAACGGGGTGCACGTTCGGTAGTCCTACCGTGTTGGGGACACAACCCCGTGGCGAAGGAGCTGCTTGTGGATGCCGTGACCAGGGCCCCCGCACCGGTGAACGAGCCCGTCCTGAGCTACGCCCCCGGCACCCCGGAGCGCGCGCAGCTGCAGGCGAAGCTGGCCGAACTGGCGAAGGAACCCGCCGAGCTGACCCTGACCATCGGCGGCGAGCAGCGCGTCGGTGGCGGCGAGCGGTTCGACGTCGTCCAGCCGCACAACCACCGCGCCGTCCTGGGCACCCTGCACGGGGCCACCCGGCAGGACACCGCCGACGCCATCGAGGCCGCCCGCCAGGCCGCGCCGGCGTGGCGGGCGCTGTCCTTCGACGACCGCGCCGCGATCCTGCTCAAGGCCGCCGACCTGCTGGCCGGCCCCTGGCGGCAGACGCTCAACGCCGCGACCATGCTCGGCCAGTCCAAGACCGCGATCCAGGCCGAGATCGACGCCGCGTGCGAGCTGATCGACTTCTGGCGCTTCAACGTGTCGTTCGGCCGGCAGCTGATCGCCGAGCAGCCGCAGTCCTCCCCCGGCGTGTGGAACCGCACCGACCACCGCCCGCTGGAGGGGTTCGTCTACGCGATCACCCCGTTCAACTTCACCGCCATCGCGGGCAACCTGCCCACCGCGCCCGCGCTGATGGGCAACGTGGTCCTGTGGAAGCCGTCGCCCACGCAGAGCTTCGCCGCGCACCTGACGATGCGGCTGCTGGAAGAGGCGGGCATGCCGCCCGGCGTGATCAACCTGCTGCCCGGTGACGGCCTCGCCGTGTCCGAGGTGGCGCTGCGGCACCCCGACCTGGCCGGCATCCACTTCACCGGCTCCACGCGCACGTTCCAGCACCTGTGGGGCGAGGTCGGCGCGAACATCGCGGGCTACCGCTCCTACCCGCGCATCGTCGGCGAGACCGGCGGCAAGGACTTCGTGCTCGCGCACCCGTCGGCCGACGTCGACGTGCTGCGGACCGCGCTGGTCCGGGGCGCCTTCGAGTACCAGGGCCAGAAGTGCTCGGCCGCCTCGCGCGCCTACGTCCCGCGCTCGGTGTGGAACCGGGTGAAGGACGACTTCATCGCCGAGGTCGAGTCGCTCACGATGGGCGACGTCACCGACTTCTCGAACTTCCTCGGCGCGGTCATCGACCGCCGCTCGTTCGACAAGCTGTCCGGCGTGCTGGAGGCCGCGCGCGGCGACTCCAGCCTGGAGGTCGTGGCCGGCGGCACCGCCGACGACAGCGAGGGCTACTTCGTGCGCCCGACCGTGCTGCTGGGCAGCGACCCCGGCCACGAGGTGTTCACCACCGAGTACTTCGGCCCGGTGCTCGCGGTGCACGTGTTCGACGACGCCGACTACGACACCGTGCTCAAGCAGATGGAGAGCGCCGCGCCGTACGGCCTCACCGGCGCGATCATCGCGCGGGACCGCGCCGCCATCGCGCACGCGCAGGAGGAGCTGCGGTTCGCCGCGGGCAACTTCTACGTCAACGACAAGCCCACCGGCGCGGTCGTCGGCCAGCAGCCCTTCGGCGGCGGTCGCGCGTCGGGCACCAACGACAAGGCCGGCTCCGTGCACAACCTGCTGCGCTGGGTGAGCCCCCGGTCGATCAAGGAGACCTTCGTGGCTCCGACCTCCTACCGCTACCCGCACCAGGGGTGACCATGCTCCGCTCCACACTGCTCGCCGCCTCGCGCTCCGGGGCCATCCGCGGGCTCGTCGAACGCACGCCGCTGACCCGGCCCGTCGTCAAGCGCTTCATCTCCGGTGACGACGTGGACGCCGCGATCGCCACCACCGGCGAGGTGCTGGCCGACGGCCGCCTGGTCACGCTCGACCACCTCGGCGAGGACACCCGCGACGCGGCGCAGGCCACCGCCACCGTCGACGCCTACCTGGAGCTGCTGCGCCGCCTGGAGACCGCCGGCTACGCCGACCGGGCCGAGGTGTCGGTGAAGCTGTCCGCGGTGGGCCAGTTCCTGCCCGTGGACGGCGAGAAGATCGCCCTGGAGAACGCGCGCCGGATCTGCGCGGCGGCGGGCGTCGTCGGCACCACGGTCACCCTCGACATGGAGGACCACACCACCACCGACTCGACGCTGGGCATCCTGCGGGAGCTGCGCGTCGACTTCCCGTGGGTGGGCGCGGTGCTCCAGGCGTACCTGAAGCGCACCGAGCAGGACTGCCGGGACCTGGCGCACGCCGGGTCGCGGGTCCGGCTGTGCAAGGGCGCGTACCAGGAGCCCGCGTCGGTGGCGTTCCAGGACAAGGCCGAGGTCGACCTGTCCTACGTGCGCTGCCTCAAGGTCCTGATGGCGGGCGAGGGCTACCCGATGGTCGCCTCGCACGACCCGCGGCTGATCGCCATCGCGGCGGACCTCGCGTCCGGGCGGGCCAAGGACAGCTACGAGTTCCAGATGCTGTACGGCATCCGGCCCGAGGAGCAGCGCCGCATCGCCGCCGAGGGAAACCGGATGCGGGTCTACCTGCCCTACGGCGACGAGTGGTACGGCTACTTCATGCGGCGGCTGGCGGAGCGCCCGGCGAACGTGGCGTTCTTCCTGCGCGCGCTGGTCAGCAGGAACTAGGCCAGTCGCGGTCGACCATCGTCCGGGTCCGGGCGCGCGCCACCTCCGGGTCGGCGTGCGCCCGGATCACGTCGTCGACCACACCCGCGGCGCGGGCGAACCGGTCCGGGTCGGCCCTCGCCGCGCGCAGCACCACGACCGCGCGGTGCGCCAGGGCCAGCGCGCGGTCCAGCTCGCGGCCGGCCTCGGCGCACCGCGCGGCGTAGTGCGACAGCGCCTCGGCGTACCCGACGTCGGCCGACAGCTCGGCAGGCGTCCGGGCCAGGTGCCACACGAGCACGGCCAGCCGGGCGCGGCCCAGCGCCGCGGGCGGCTCCGGCGCCAGCTCGGCCGTCCGCCGCACCGCCTCGGCGAGCGCGACCGGCGCGCCCCGGTGGCGGCCGACCAGGTCCCGCCAGACCTCCGCGGCGCGCTCGGCGGACCGCAGCGCCGCCTCGTCGTGCCCGGCCGCCGCCAGCGCGTCGGCCACCCCGCGCAGCGCGGACGCGAGCTTCCCGGCGCGCTCCGCGGGCAACCGCGGTGGCGGCTCCTCCGCCAGCACGTCCTCCACGACGCCCCGCGCCTCGTACTCGCGGCGCACGTGCAGCAGCGCCCGCGCCAGCCGCAGCCGGGCGACGGCGAAGTCCACCCGGCCACCCGCCGGGAACCGGGCCGCCGGCGGGCGCGTCAGCGCCACCGCCTCCTCGGCCGCCGCCAGCCGGTCCGGACCGCTCAGCCCGGCCACGTCGACCCGGTCGCCGAGGGCGGCGGCCAGCTCGCCCACCGCGCGCGGGTCGCCGTCCGCGGCCACCCGCCGCCACACCGCGATCGACTCCGCGGACGCCTCCGCGGCGCCGTCCCGGCCGCGCAGCACGGCGCTCAGGCGGCCCAGCGCGGCGGCCAGCTCCGGCTCGAAGTCGCGCCGGTTGGCGGCGGCGAGCCTGCGCAGCGCCCCGATCGACTCGCGCACGACGACCGTCGACCCGTCGCACTCACCGAGCACCGACAGCAGCGCCGCGATGGACGCCAGCGTGCGCGCGTACTCGGCCTCGTAGCGCGGGTCGGCCGCCACCACGTCCCGCCACCGCGCGATCGCCCACCGCGCGGCGCGGGCGGCCTCCTCCCGGCGCCCCACGTCGGACAGGCGCGCGGCGAGGTGGTGCGTCACCTTCGCGAAATCCGGCCGGAACAGCGCCGAGTGGTGCTCGGACAGCTCCTGGTGGAGCAGGAACGCCTGCTCGGTCGCCGCCAGCGCCTCGTCCCGGCGGCCCAGCGCGGCGTAGCGCAGGCCGAGCTGGTCCAGCGCGGCGGCGAGCTGCGGCGTGCAGTCCGCGTCGTCCACGGCGACCAGGCGGCACAGCGCGACCGCCTCCTCGGCCGCGTCGAGCGCCTCCTCCTCGCGGTCCACCGCGATCAGGCGCAGGCACAGGTCGCCCAGCGCGTCCGCGAGCGCCGGGCGGTGCTCGGCGGGGTCCTCGGCCACCAGGTCCCGGTGCACCGCGACCTCCGCGCGGGCCGCCTCCAGCGCCTCGTGCCGCAGCGCGGCGAGCGCGGCGCGGGCGCCCAGCATCCCGTGCAGCTCGGCCAGTTCCGCCTTGCCCGCGGTGCGGGCGCGGTCGCGCAGCAGGGTACGGGTGAGCACGGCGGGCAGGACGTCGCAGTGGAAGCGGGGGTCGTCGAAGACGTGGCGCGCGAGCGCCCGCGCCGCGGCGGGGCGCTCGGCGAGCACGGTCAGGCACGCGGCGCCGGTGACGCCCACCAGTGCGGGGTGCGCGGTGAACAGCCGCTCGGCGCGGCGCAGGGCGTGCGGCCACCGCTCGGCGGCGCGGAGCAGGGTCTCCAGGGCGTCCGGGGTGCGCTCCGGCTCGATGCGCTCGTCCAGCAGGGTCACGGCGAGCACGTCCTCGGCGAGCCGTCCGCGCGCCGCCGCGGCCGGGTCGACCTCGGCCAGCCAGCGCACCAGCTCCACGGGGTCGTGGGCGGGCGAGCCGTGCACGGCGGCGAGCGCGGCCAGGTGCAGGTCGTGCAGCGTGGCCGCGCGCGGCGGCGGCGCGGTGGGGCGCGGCCTGCCCAGGGCGTCGGCGAAGTGGGCGCAGGCGGAGGCGAACGACGTGTCGTGCTCGACCGGCCGCGGCGCCACCGCCAGCTCGGCGGAGTCGTAGCCGAGGTCGCCCGCGCGCTGCCGCACCGCCGACCACCACCAGCCGGCGCGGCGCGCCACCAGCAGGACCCCGGCCCGCCCGGCGGCCTGGCGGAGCAGCCGGTGCAGCTCCGGCCACGGGACCAGCTCGGCGTCGTCCACCACCCGGACGGCGTCGTCGGCGAAGTGGTGCGCGAGCCGCGTCTTGCCCACCCCGGCGGGGCCGTGCAGCAGCAGGACGGACGCCCCGTCGGGCCGGTCCCGCCACCGCCTCAGCGCGGCCAGCTCCCGCACCCGGCCGTGGAAGGGCACCACCGCGTGCCGCGGGTCGAGCAGCTCGCCGGGTAGGGGCATCCGATCCACGGCGCACATCCTGCCCGGCCGCGCCCGCCACGAACGGGTGTCCCCGCCGCCGGCGCGGGACTGTCGTACCCCCGAGGCACAATCCGGGACGTGCTCGTCGCCCTCGACTCCCACGCGGAGAACGCCGGTCGCCTCCGGCCGCTCTCCGACGCCGGGCTGCCCGCCGGGCCCGTGGTGGAGACGACCGACCTGGCGTCGGCGGTGGCCGAGCTGGAGCGCTCGCGCCCGCGCTGGCTGTGGCCGTCGACCGCCGAGGTGTACCCGGAGCTGCTGGCGCGCGGCGTGCGGGTCGAGCGGTGCCTGGACCTGCACCACGTCGAAGCGCTGCTGCTCGCCCACCAGGGCAGGCACCGGGAGCCGCGCGGCCTGGCCGCGGCCGTCGCGCGGCTGCGGGGCCTGCCCGTCCCCGAGGACCACGGCCCGCGCAAGCGGGACGCCCAGCCGACCCTGTTCGAGCCGGCGCGCGACCCGCTGCCCGGCGACGCCGACCGGCTGGAGGCCGTGGTCGCGGTCCACGCCGAGCAGCAGCGCGTCGCCGCCGGGCTGGACCGCGCCGAGGGGCTGCGGCTGCTGTTCGCCGCCGAGTCGGCCAGCGCACTGGCCGCCGCCGAGATGACCCACCACGGCCTGCCGTGGCGGGCGGACGTGCACGAGGCGCTGCTGGTGGAGCTGCTGGGGCCGAGACCGGTCGCGGGCGCGCGGCCGGCCAGGCTGGCGGAGCTGGCCGACCGGATCACGGCGGCGTTCGGTGGCCGCCCGGTCAACCCGGACCACCCGCCGGGCATCGTGCGGGCGTTCGGCCGGGAGGGGATCGACATCCCGTCGGCGCGGGCGTGGGTGCTGAAGGAGGTCGACCACCCGGCCGTGGCGCCGCTGCTGGAGTACAAGGAGCTGGCCAGGCTGTGGGTGGCGCACGGCTGGTCGTGGCTGGACCAGTGGGTCTCCGGTGGCCGGTTCCGGCCGGACTACGTCGTCGGCGGCGTGGTGTCCGGGCGGTGGGCCACGCGGGGCGGCGCGGCGTTGCAGATCCCGCGCACGCTCCGGCGCGCGGTGGTGGCCGACCCGGGGTGGCGGCTGGTGGCGGCGGACGCGGCGCAGCTGGAGCCGCGCGTGCTGGCGGCGTTGTCGGGCGACCGCAGGCTGGCCGAGGTGTCGGGCGACGACGACCTGTACACGAACCTGGCGGCGGACGCGTTCGACGGCGACCGGGGGCGGGCGAAGATCGCCATGCTGTCGGCGATGTACGGCGGCACGAGTGGCGAGGCCGGCCCGCTGCTGGCCGTGCTGCGGCGGCGCTTCCCGGACGCGGTCGGCTACGTGGAGGCCGCGGCGGCGGCGGGTGAGCAGGGCCGGGTGGTGCGCTCCCGCCTGGGGCGCACGAGCCCGCCGCCGTCGGAGGCGTGGCGCGAGGTGACCGGCAGCGCGGACGAGGGCGAGGACGCGGCGCGGCGGTCGCGGCGGGCGGCGCGCGAGTGGGGCCGGTTCACGCGCAACTTCGTCGTGCAGGCCAGCGCGGCGGACTGGACGGCGGCGCTGCTCGGCGCGCTGCGCCGTCGCCTGCACCGGTCCGCGCCGGGTGCGCACCTGGTGTTCTTCCAGCACGACGAGGTGCTGGTGCACTGCCCGGCCGAGGCGGCGCAGGTGGTGTGCGACGAGGTGGCGGCGGCGGGCGCGGAGGCGTCCCGGCTGGTGTTCGGCGACACCCCGGTCCGCTTCCCGCTCAAGGCGGTGCCGGTCGACAGCTACGCCGACGCGAAGTAGCCGCGCCGCCGTCGGAGCGCACGCCGTCTCAGGTGCACACTGCGTCTCCGGAGCACACGCCATCTCCGGAGCACACGCCGCCTCCGGTGCACACGCCGTCTCCGGAGCGCAGGCCGCCGCCGGAGCCGTGCTTGAGCCGTTCAGCCGATTGAGCGCCCGGAGTGAGAGCGCTCTCATGATGGCAGTCCGAAGTGACGCCGCGCAGCACCAGTGACAAGGAGGTCACCCGCGCATGGAACCCAGCCGTCGACGGCGCGCGCTCGCCACCGCCGCCGTCCTGCTCGCCGCCGTTCCCGCCGCGGCCTTCGCCACGATCCCGGCCGACGCCACGGCGCCACCGACCCCGCCGGGCTGGACGCTCCAGTGGGCCGACGACTTCACCGGCCCCGCGGGCGCCCTGCCGTCCGGCTCCGACTGGATCTTCGACCTCGGCCGCTCCTACCCCGGCGGTCCGGCCAACTGGGGCACCGGCGAGGTGCAGAGCTACACGAACTCCCCGGCCAACATCGCGCTCGACGGCGCGGGCAACCTCCGCATCACGGCGCTGCGCGACAACGCGGGCAACTGGACGTCGTCGCGCATCGAGACGCGGCGCGGCGACTTCCGGCCCCCGCCGGGCGGGCGGCTGGCCATCGAGGGCCGGATCCGGCTGCCGGACGTCACCGGCCAGGCCGCGCTGGGCTACTGGCCGGCGTTCTGGGCGCTCGGCTCGCCCTACCGCGGCAACTACTGGAACTGGCCGGGCATCGGCGAGTTCGACGTGATGGAGAACGTCAACGGCCTCGACTCCGTGTGGGGCGTGCTGCACTGCGGCGTGTCACCCGGCGGGCCGTGCAACGAGACGTCCGGCCTCGGCAACAGCCGCGCCTGCCCCGGCTCGCCGTGCCAGGCGGCGTTCCACACCTACCGGTTCGAGTGGGACGAGAGCGCCAACCCCGCGCGGTTCCGCTGGTACGTCGACGGTCAGCAGTTCCACACCGTCGGGCGCGACCAGTTCGACGCGACCACGTGGCGGAACATGACGTCGCACGCGGGCTACTTCGTGCTGCTGAACCTGGCGATGGGCGGCGCGTTCCCGGACGGCGTGGCCGGCCGCGCCACCCCGACCCCCGCCACCGCGCCGGGCCACTCCATGTCGATCGACTACGTCGCCGTGTGGACCGCGGGCGGCGGCACGACCACCCCGCCGACCACCACCACGACCACCCCGCCCGGTCAGGGCTGGGACGCCTACCGCGAGATCCAGGCCGAGCACGCGTCCGCGCGGTCCGGCGGCGTGCTGGAGGCGGCGTCGGAGGGCGGTCAGGACATCGGGCAGCTGAAGAACGGCGACTCGCTGCGCTTCTCCGGCGTGCGGTTCGGCTCCGGCGGCGCGCGGCAGTTCCTCGGCCGGGTGGCGTCCGGGGCGGCGAACGGGGTCAGCGGCCTGGTCGAGGTCCGCCTGGACGACCCGCGCGCCACCCCGGTGGGCAGCTTCGCCATCGCCTCGACCGGCGGCTGGCAGAGCTGGCGGACGGTGCCGGCGAACATCTCGGGCGTCACCGGGACGCACGACGTGCACATCACGTTCACCAGCGGCCAGCCCGCCGCGTACGTGAGCGTGAACTGGATCAGGTTCGGCGCGTGACACCGGCGGGCGGGCCGCGCACCGCCGACGCGCCCGCCCGCCCCGCCACCACCCCCCAGCCACCACCCCCTCGGCCACCGCCGCGACCCGAGCCGGACCCCCGCGCGCCGGTTAGGGTGGTTCCGTGCAGGTAGCCGCGATCCAGACCACGCCGGTCGCCGACCCGGCGGGCAACGCCGCCGAGCACGCGCGGCTGATCGGCGAGGCCGCCGCGAAGGGCGCGCGCGTGTGCGCGTTCCCCGAGCTCTCGCTGACCGGCTACGAACTGCACCCCGTCCGGCCGCTCACCGAGGACGACGAGCACTGGGCCCCGATCCGCTCGGCCTGCGCCGCCCACGACGCGTACGCCCTCGTCGGCGCGCCACTGTCCACCCCGGACGGAGTGGTGATCGCGACCGTCGTGATCGGACCGACCGGGGAGACCCTGGGCCACTACGCGAAACGGCACCTGGACGACGTCGAGGCGCGGCTCTTCGTGCCCGGCGACCACCACCTGCTGCTCGAAGTCGACGACTGGACCCTCGGCCTGGCGGTCTGCTCCGACGCCGCCGTGCCGTCGCACGCGGTCGAGGTGCGGGCGGGCGGAGCGGACGTGTACGTGGTGAGCGCCCTGTACCCGAAGGTGAGCGCCCGGTACCCCCGAGGGCCGGAAGCCCGGATCGCCGAGCAGCTCGGCCACGCCGCCGGCCTGGGCATGTGGGCGGTGCTGGCCCAGTACACCGGGCGCGCGGGCGACTACGACACGGCCGGCGGCAGCGGCGTGTGGCGGCCGGGCGGCGCGGTCGACGTGCGCCTCGGCGACGAGCCCGGCGTGGCCGTGGCCACCCTGACCCGGCCGTGAGCGGCTACGTCGAACGCCCCGCCGCCGGGCTGGCGTGCGTCTGGCGGCGCACGGCGGCGAGGCGGACCGCCAGCCGCGTCGTGCCCGACGGCTGCACGGACATCATCTGGTCGTCCGCGGGGACGCTCGTGGTCGCCGGTCCGGACACCGTCGGCCACCCCACGACCACGGGTCCGGGCGTCCTGCACGGCGTGCGGTTCGGTCCCGGCGTCGGTCCGGCCGCGTTCGGCGTGCCGGCGCACGCGCTGCGCGACCTGCGGGTGCCGCTGGCCGAGCTGTGGGGCCCCACGCCCGCGCTGGAGGACGCCCTGGCCGCGGCGGACGACCCGACCGCGGTGCTCGCGGCCGCGGCCCGCGCGCGGCTGCGCGCCACCCCGCCCGACCCGGTCGCGGCGGCGATCACGCGGTCCGTGCGCAGGTCCACCGTCGCCGCGCTGGCCGACGACCTGGGGCTGAGCGTCCGCCAGGTGCACCGCCGGAGCCTGGACGCGTTCGGCTACGGCCCGAAGGTGCTGCACCGCGTGCTGCGGTTCGACCGCGCGGTGAAGCTGGCGTGGACGGGCGTGCCGTTCGCCGACGTAGCGCAGCGCGCGGGCTACGCCGACCAGGCCCACCTGTCGCGCGAGGTGAAGGACCTGGCCGGTGTGCCGCTGGGTCAGCTGGTGCGGCCGTAGGCGCGCAGCGTCCGCAACGCCTCGATGGTGACGACCGGTCGCCACTCGTAGGTCGTCACCGGGGTCCACGCCGGCCACGGGAACGTCCAGCCGCCGTCGTCCTGCTGCTCGCCCGCCAGCCGGTCGAGGTCCCGCTCGACCTCCTCGTCGGTGAACCACCGCCGGGCCAGGCTGTCCGGTGAGGACGCGTAGTGGAGCGGCTTGTGCGTCTCGCCGGCGGCGTAGCCGGCCGGCGCCTGCCCGTCGCCGAGGTCCACCAGCCCGGTCTCCCGCACGAGCGCGCCGAGCCGCTCCGCCTCGCGCTCGGCCCGCGCCCGGTCGGGCACGTGGTCGAGGAACGTGGCGCAGGCATTGGCCTCGTAGGGGTGCGACGCGGTCAACGATGTGATCCGGGCCCAGCAGAACCCCGTGGCCCGCGCCAACCACGGGTGGTCGAACCCGAACTCGTGGAACGCGCTCACGACCAGCGCGGTCATCAGCAGGTCGCTGTCCGCCGACACCTGCCACCACGGCGCGCGGGGGTGGTCGGCGGCCGTGGCGAGGCAGTTGGGCACCCCGCCGTCCGCGTTGGCCACGGAGGCGATGAAATCGGCGGCACCGGCCACGAACCGGTCGTCGCCCACGTCGCGGCACACGCGCAACGCCGTGTAGGTGTGCAACGGCTGGCTGGTCGGCCCGCGCCCGTCGGGCTCCAACGCGTGCCCGAACCCGCCGTCCTCGTTGCGATAGGCGGCGACCGCCGCCACGACCGGCTCCACCGGCCCGCCGTCGAACATCGCGGCGAACCGCCGCTGCTCCAGCGCCCGCGCGTTGAGCCACAGGAAAGACCTGGCTTCTTCGATCATGCGCCCACGGTAGGTCCGCGGCGTGCGGGTGGTCTTGAACGAATCGGACCCCACCACCGCGCCAACCCCGCCGAACGCCCTAACTCGACGGGGTCGCTATGCCATCATTGAGCCCGCAGTTGGCGTGAGGGGAGCGCGAGCATGCTGGACGCTGGTGGTGGTGGTGGTGGGGGCGCGAAGCTGGGCTTTGTCGCCGACACGGTGGCACGCGGACCAGGCGCGGGCTACGTGTCGACGCAGACGAAGTTCTTCGTCGACCCGCAAGAGGCGCAGCGGCTGATCGACGGCCTGAAGCAGGCACTGGAGAAGCTGCTGGAGACCAAGCGCGTCTCCGATCGGATCGCGGTCAGCGGTTCCCCCGGAAAAGACGTCTACAGCGGTGCCGCCACGCTGACGATCCGCAAGTCCGCGGGTGACGAGCCCGGCGGTTACGGCTGGGCGAACCTCGAAGCGCAGAAGGCGCTGGAGAACACGATCGCGAACATCCAGAAGGCGCTCGACGAGTACAAGAACACCGACTCGGCGGCTGCCGACGCATTGAAGCCGAAGGAATGAGTTCTTTGAACCGCACTATTCGGGCCGCTCTCGTCGTCAGCTCCGCCGTGGCCGTGCTCGCCGCGTGCACGACAACCGATCCGGGCGACCCGACCGCGGGCCCCACCACCGGGACGTCGGAGCGCACGCCGACCACGTCCGGCTCCGCGACCGGCGGAGCTTCCGGCCTGAGCCTCGCCAAGTACCTCAGCAACCCGTGCGCCATCCTCACGAAGGCGCAGCAGGCCGAGCTGACGACGTTCCGCGAGGCGAAGGCGACGGAGGGCACCTTCGGACCCGCCTGCACCTACCAGGGGAAGGACGTGCTGGAGAACTCGACCTTCGAGATCTCGCTCGTGGTCAAGGGCAACACGATCGACGACTTCATCGAGGAAGCCAAGGCCGGGATGTCGGTCGCCGAGGAGACCAAGGTCGACGGTCGGCCCGCGATCAACTTCGACAGCGCCGACGGCAAGCGGAACTGCAGCACCGCGGTCGGCACCTCGGACAAGGAAGCCGTCCTCGTCCAGGCCAACATCGGGAAGAACGACAAGCTCAACGACGACAAGGCGTGCGAGAAGTCGGAGCGGGTCGCCAAGACGGTCATCGGGAACTTGAGGGGTTAGGCCATGACTTCTCCCGTACCGCCCGACGTCGACATGGACCTCGGCGGCTTCGCGCTGCTCCAGATGGGTATCGGCGCGGACAAGATCTACGGCTGGTTCAAGGACGGCAAGGGGCCGGAACGGACCACCGACACCACCCAGCAGGACTGGGAGAAGGTCAACCGCGACCACATCGACATCGCCTACCTGATCGAGAAGGCGGTGCGCGACTCCGGCGCGTCCTGGGAAGGCGCGGCGGGCGACCAGGCCCGCGCGTCCACGTCCCCGCTCGCGAGCTGGTCGCAGGCGGCGGGCGACAGCGCCAGCACCGCAGGCCAGGGCACCGCGCAGATCAGCGAGTCGTTCCGGCTGGCCCGCGACTCCGTCGAGAAGCCCGTCGACGTCCCGGACAAGCCCTGGTACAACGACGCGCTGCCGTGGGACACCGACTACGACGACGCGGTCGAGAAGAGCCAGGAGGTCAACTCCAAGAACATGCAGGTGCTCAGCACCTACGGCAACGCCGCGAACGCCGCGGGCGCCTCGATGCCGACCTTCCAGTCACCCGACGAGGTGGGCGCGGGCATCGACGATGGTGGTGGCCAGCCGCCGATCGAACGCCCCAAGGAGTGGGGCGGCGTCGACGAGAACGGCACCGACAAGTCCGGTTCGGACCGGTCGGGTGGCGACAAGTCCGGCAACAGCAGGCCGTCGGGCGACATCAACGTGCCCCCGCCTGCCCCGCCCGGTGACGACAGCGGCGGCAACACCAGGAAGTCGTGGGCGGACGTCCCGGACCGGCCCACGCCGCCACCGAACATCGACCTGCCACGCACCAACGACCCGCGGATCCCCCCGAACGACCCGAGGTTCCCCCCGTTCGACCCGCGCCTGCCCTACGACCCGCGCAACCCGAACGACCCGCGCAACCCCCGCAACGATCCCCGCAACAACCCGCGCAACAACCCCAACAACCCGAACCGGCCGCCCGTGCGGCTGCCCGGCGGCGGTGGTGGCGGCGGACAGGGCGGCTCCGGCGGTGGACGCGGTCCGGGCGGCGTGCCCGGCATGGGCGGCGCGGGCGGCGGCCGGATGCCCGGCATGGGCGGCCTGGGCGGCGGCGTGCCCGGCCCCGGCGCGTTCGGACCCGGCGGCACCTCGGGCACGATGGGCCCCGGCGAACGCGGCTTCGGCCCCGGTGGCGGCGGGTTCGGCCCCGGCGGCGCGGGCGCGGCCGGGCGCGGCGGCCCGGCCGGTGGCATGGCCGCCGGCGGGATGGGCGCGGGCGCCGGTCGCGGGCAGGGTGACGAGGACAAGGAGCACAAGTCCGCGTCGTACCTCCAGGAGACCGAGGACATCTTCGGCGACGGCACGATGGTGGCCCCGCCGGTCATCGGGGAGTAAGGGGGGACAGTGCTGCGCACCAAGGTGGCGATCCCGGTCGTCGCGCTCTACACCGCCTGGCAGGCCGAGGGCCTCGCCACGCTGCACAACGCGCTGCTGACCGAGGTCGACTTCGACGAGGACCGCCTCGCCGAGGGCGACGTGAGCGGGTTGGCGGACCTCGCGCGGGGCGGCTGGGCGGCGCTGGAGCGGCTCGGCCTGGCCCGCGGCCGGCAGGTGCACGCCGACCTCGGCCGGTCGCTGCGGCTGGTGGCCGGCGCGGGCACGGAGTACTACGCCTTCTTCAACCAGGGCGACGGCGACACGCGCACCGCACTGGTGGCGGTGTCCGGTGACGACGCGCTGCGGGTCGTCCTGCACCCGGACAAGCACTTCGTGCTGGAGCCGGTGCGGCCGGAGGACGCGGTGCAGGCGCTGGTGTCGGCGCTGCCGGAGGAGAGGCCGGGGCGGGGCGGCGTGCTCTCGCTGCCCGCCGACGCGCTGGCCGACCAGCCGCAGCGCCCCCGCTACGACGACGAGGGCGGCGGGTCGTTCCTCCAGACCAGCAGGCCGACCGGCGGGCACACCACCGAGGCGCAGCTCGTCCGGAAGCTGCTGGCCGAGCAGCGCACGGGCGGCGGGCAGCTGTTCACCGCCCGCCGCGACCGGTCCGGCCGCAAGCAGCGCTGCGCCGCGCCGCTGACGTACTTCGACACGATCACCGGCCGCTACCTGTCGGCGAAGTCGAAGGGCGGCGACGGCACGCCGTGGATCACCGTGCAGCCCGCCGACTTCAGCACGCTCCAGCACCGGCTGCGGCAGCTCACCGCGGACGCAGCACCTCGCGGCTGAGCTCGGCCGGGCTCCGGTGCCCGGACAGGCCGAGGGTCAGGTCGAAGTCGGCGAGCAGGCAGCGCAGCACGTGGCGGACGCCGACCTCGCCGCCGTGGGCGAGCCCGTAGGCGAACGGCCGGCCGACCAGCACCGCCCGCGCGCCCAGGGCCAGGGCCTTCACGACGTCCGCGCCGCTGCGGACGCCGGAGTCGAACAGCACCTCCACCCGCTCGCCCACCGCGTCGGCGATGCCGGGCAGCACGTCGAGCGACCCCACCGCGCCGTCCACCTGCCGCCCGCCGTGGTTGGACACGACGATGCCCTGCACCCCGGCGTCGACGGCCTTGCGCGCGTCGTCGACGTGCTGGATGCCCTTGAGCACGATCGGACCGTCCCAGTGCTCGCGCAGGAACCCGAGCCGGTCCCACGACTTGTCGGTGCCGGTGAACATGTGCACCCACCGCAGGATCGCCATCGGCAGGTCGTCCTCGGGCGCGACCGCGAGGCCCGCGCGGAACGCCGGGTCGGAGAACGGGATCGCGGTGCCGACGCCGCGCAGGAACGGCAGGTAGCCCTGGTCCAGGTCGCGGGGCCGCCACGCGAGCGTCCACGTGTCGAGCGTGACGACGAGCACCCGGTACCCGGCCGCCCGCGCGCGGCCGAGGATGCTCGCGCACACGTCCGGGTCGTTCGGCCAGTACAGCTGGAACCACCGGGCCGCGTCGCCGGCCGCCGCGGCGACGTCCTCGATCGTGTGCGACGCGGCGGTCGACAGCACGAACGGCACCCCGAGGTCGGCGGCGGCCCGCGCCGTCGCCAGCTCACCGTCGGGGTGCAGGATCGCCTGCACCCCGACCGGTGCGAGCAGGACGGGCGCGGGCAGCTCCGTACCCAGCACGGACACCCCGAGGTGGCGCTCGGTGGCGTCGGTGAGCATCCGCGGCACGATCCGCCAGGCGTCGAACGCCTCCCGGTTGGCCCGCGCCGTCGCACCCGTCCCGGCGGCGCCCGCGACGTACCAGAACGGCCCCGGCCCGAGCCGTTCACGGGCGGACTCCTCCAGGCGCTCGGGATCGGTGGTGAACGGCGGCACGGTGCCCGCCAGGCCCTGCAGGTAGAGCTCGTTCTGGTACCCGGCGAATCCCGTCATCCGTCCCACCGTCCGCTGCGCCCGTCACGTCCGGGCCATGCTCGACCCCGCCCGGCCGCCGCCGCAAGCACGCGGCCGGGCGGTGGCTGCTCCTCCCCTACTTGAACAGCCGATTCGGCAGCAGCCACGTCAGCTTGTCCGACCGCAGCACGGCCAACGGCCCGATCACCGCCAGCAGCAGCACGTACCCCGCGACGAACGGCGCGACCCGCGAGTCCAGTCCCGCCGCCACCGCCATCGACGCCAGCACCAGCGAGAACTCGCCCCGCGTGAGCACGGTCAGCCCGATGTCCACGGCCTGCTGCCGGTCGAACGAGTGCAGCTTCGCCGCGTACAGCCCGGCGCCCAGGTTGAGCCCGATCGTCACCACCGCGGCCACCAGCACGGGCACGACGACACCGCCGACCGCGTTCGGGTCGATGCTCAGCCCGAAGATGAAGAAGAACAGCGCCCCGAACGCGTCCCGCAGCGGCAGCACGAGCTTGTGCACCCGCGGCGCGACGCCGGAGCCGCCGATCACCGCGCCGACCATGAACGCCCCGATCGCGTCGGACACGCCCAGCTCGTGCGCGACGGCCGCGCCGGTGACCGCCGCGCCCACGAAGCACACCACCAGCAGCTCGTCGTCGGCCGAGGTGAACATCCGGGTCACCACCCGGCCGCCCCAGCGGGCGACGGCCGCCAGCACCACCAGGAACAGGAACGCCTTCCCGAAGTCCAGCAGCGCCTGGACCCCGGACGTGCCGCCGAGCACCGGTTGGAGGATCGCCAGGTACAGGGCGAGGAACACGTCCTCGATGACGATGATGCCCATCACCAGCCGTGACTCCGGGTTGCGCATCCGCTTCGCCTCGACCAGCAGCTTCGTGACGATCGCGGACGACGAGATGCCGATCGCGCCCGCGATCACCAGCGCCTCGCGGGTGCCCCAGTCGAGCAGGAACCCGAACGCGAGCCCGCCGCCGATGTTGAGCACCAGGTACCCGGTGCCGGCGAGCGCGAGCTTGCGCCCGCCGGCCACCAGGTCCTCGATCGAGAACTCCAGCCCCAGGTAGAACAGCAGGAACACCAGGCCCAGCTCGGCCAGCACGCCCAGCTCGGCGGGATCGTCCACGAGGGACAGCCCCGGCGTGTGCGGCCCGAGGAGGATGCCCGCCAGCATGAACAGCGGGATGGTCGGCAGTCCTATCCGGACACCGGCCCGACCGACGATCCCGGCCGCGAGGAAAGCCCCGCCGACCGCCAGCAGCGTGTGCCCCGTGTTCATCGTCGACCCTCCAAGGTGATCGCCACCGGTGCCGCGGTCAGGACGGTCGAGACGGTACCTGCGACGACACCGATCAGCAGCGCGGTGGCGAAGTCGGCGAGCGACCCGTCACCCAGCACCAGCAGCGCGGCCAGCACGAACAGGACGCCGATACCCGTGTTGACGGTCCTCGGCACGGTCTGCAGAACCGCCGTGCTGACGACGCCGCCGAACGGTTCGCCGCGCCGCGCCCGCCGCAGCTCCCGCACCCGGTCGAACACCACCACCGAGTCGTTGACCGAGTAGCCGATGACGGTGAGCAGCGCCGCCAGGAACACGCCGTCGGCGGTCTTGCCCAGCCACGCGAACACGCCGACGAGCACCACGACGTCGGACACCAGCGCCGCCACGGTCGCGAGGCCCAGCCGCCAGTCGAAGCGGATCGCCAGGTACGCGAGCTGCGCGGCGACGGCGATGGCCAGCGCGATCAGCGCGTTGCGCCGCAGCTCGGACCCGAGGCTGGGTCCGATCAGCTCGTTGCTGACCTGCTCCGCGCCGCCGGTCGCCCGGTCGACGGCCGCGCCGAGCCTGGCCGACGCGGCCTCGTCGATCGGGCCGGTGCGCACGGACACCCCGGTGTCGCCCGAGGTCGCCACGACGGCGTCGGCGAACCCCTCCGCGGCCAGCTCGGCGCGCACCTTGCCCGCGTCCACCGAGGACGCCGTGTAGTCGATCATCCGGCCGCCGGTGAACTCGACGCCGAGCTCCAGGCCGCGCACGAACAGCCCGGAGAGCGCGACCAGCAGCACGACCGCGGCGGTGAGGAGCCACCTGCGCGGCCGCTGGAACAGCCGGAACCCGCGGCCGGTGAGCCACGTCCGCACCCGGCCGAGGTCGTGCAGGCCGCTCCACTTCGGACGGCGGTCCAGCAGCGGCACGGCCAGCTGCAACAGGACGCGGCTGAGCACCAAGGCGCTGAACAGCGACGCCAGCACACCGATCGACAGCGTGACGCCGAAGCCCTTGACCGGGCCGGTGGCGAGCCAGAACAGCAGCCCGGCCGCGAGGAGCGTGGTCACGTTCGAGTCCGCGACCGCGCTGAGCGCGCCCCGGAAACCCTGCTCGACCGAGCGGGACAAACGTTTGCGCCGCGCGTACTCCTCACGGGCGCGCTCGAAGACGAGCACGTTCGCGTCCACGGCCATGCCGATCGCCAGCACGAACCCGGCGAGGCCGGGCAGGGTCAGCGTCGCCCCGATCGCCAGCAGCGCCGCGTACGCGAGGGCCGCGTACCCGGCCAGCGCGAGCACCGCGATCAAGCCGGCGACCCGGTAGACGAAGATCAGGAACAGGCCGGTCAGCGCGATGCCGATGATCGCGGCCCGGCTGCTCGCCTCGATGGCCTCCGCGCCGAGCGTCGGCCCGACGGTCCGCTGCTCGACGACCTCCACCGGCACCGGCAGCGCGCCGGACCGGATCACCAGGGCCAGCTCCTCGGCCTCCTCCTTGGCGAACTTGCCGGTGATCTGCGTGCTGGTGCCGATCATCCCGGTCCGGCACGGCACGGACGGGTCGACCTGCGGCGCGGACACGATCCTGCCGTCCAGCACGAACGCCACCCGCCGCCGCGGGTCGCCGGGCGCGGCGCACGCGGCCTCGCCGGTCACCCGCTGCCAGGTGGCCGGCGCGTCGCCCTGGAACTCGACGGTGACCTGCCAGCCGACGCCGGCCTGGTTGGGCGCGGCCTGCGCGCCCTTGACGCCCTCACCGGTGAGCACGACCGGGCCCAGTCCGACGGAATCCCCGTCCGTGGTGGGTTTGTCACCCGGTCCGGTGACGGGTTGCACGGCGAGCTGGGCGGTGCGGCCGAGCACCTCGATGGCTTCGGCGGGGTCCTGCACGCCCGGCAGCTCCACCACGATGCGGTGGTCGCCGGAGCGGGCCAGGACGGGTTCGGCGACGCCGAGTTCGTCCACCCGGCGGCGCAGCACCTCCATCGCGCGGTCGGTGTTGTCGGACGTGGCCTCGGACGGGGTTTCCAGCACGATCTGGGTGCCGCCGCGCAGGTCGAGACCGAGGCGCGGTTGGCTGGTGAGCAGGACGAACGCGGACGCGGCGAGCACGCCGAGGGACAGCAGCCCTCGGACGAGGAGCTCTCGCCGCGCGGGTGGGCGCGGCATGGCGAATGACCTCCGGGGTCGGGGTGAAGGGGTACGGCTACCGGAGGTCCGCGGGTGGCGCGCGTTCGCCGAGCGGCGCCTGGCCGGTGCGCTCGGGGGTGCGGTGAGTCGGGTCGACGACGTCGGCGTGCGGCTCGGGCACGGGGGCGACGTGGACGGGCGGCTGCACGCCGTCCAGTGGTTTGCCGAGGTGCCCCTGCTGCTGCACGGGGTGGACCATCACCCGGGTGGCCGCACCCGGCAAATGGGCGGCGTCGACCGTGGCGCTGACCGCCGCGAGGTCGACGTGCTGCGGTGAGGCGGGACCGACGACGACGAACCCGGCGATCAACGCCAGGACCATCAGCAGTCGCGTCACGTGGCCTCCCCTCCACGCGACAGGTTAGCGGCCGTGGGCGGGTGCTCCGCGCACCGCGCGGGGGCGGGGCCTCCGAGGGCCTCCGGGGTGGAGCCCGTCACGCGCTGGTGGGCGAGTGCACCAATGCCGGTCCTCCCGGTCCGCGAGGAGCAGCACTGTTCCCCTTCCGGATGTTCTTGAATCGGAAGGTATTGGTCTTAGCGTTCCGGGTCAAGATATTCTCCGGCGAGAAGTTACCGGTGGGGGCGTATGATCGGCGCCATGAACGCGCCCGTCGATCCCGGCTGCGTCAGCCGGGCCGGCTTGAACTGGCTGCTGCACCGCGCGGCGCACAAGCTCGGTTCGGTCGCGCAGGACGCGGCGGCGCGCCACGGCATCACCACCCGCGGCCAGCTCGTGCTCTCGGCGCTGGCCAGCGAGGAGTACCGGCGCACCCAGCTCGCCCTCGGCCAGGCGCTGGGGCTGGACAAGACGACGCTGACGGCCGAGCTGGACCGGCTGGAGCGGGCCGGGTTGGTCGTGCGCGAGCCCGACCCCACCGACCGGCGCGTGCGCGTGCCCGTGATCACCGAGCGGGGGCGCACCGTCCAGGCCGAGGTGGAGGAGCTCCAGGTCGAGGTGGAGAACGACTTCACCGCCGGCTTGGAGCCGGCCGAGGCGCACTGCCTGCGGGCGCTGCTGGAGCGGCTGATCGTGGCCGACCACCGGCCGGGCAGCGGCTCCTGCCTGTAGGTGGCGTGCCTGCGGGTCGCGTGCGTGCGGGTCGCGTCAGGCCGGTCGCGAGAACCAACCGATCGTACGAATGCGTTGCGCCGTCCGAGGCGACGACCATTCGCTCGTTGGTGCGCATTTCGAGGACTTCGACGACCTCGACACCGAGTCTCAGCTCAGTGGTTCCGCAGATATCGGGCTTGTGCACACCCAACGCAGCCGCCGGCGGAGGCCCGGCAAGGTGCGATCCGATTATCACGATCCGTTGCGGTTCAGCCATTTTTCACCCGCACAGGTGACTGAAGTGGTGACTGCATGCGACGCTGTCGGCAGCTCGGCACGGTCGCCGTCGGGATTTCCCCGTCATGGCACCAACCCGCGTGCGTCTCATCCCGCGAGCGCCCGGATTGGTCCGAGCACCCGTGACGAGACAGTTGGAGGTTCGGGGCCGTGGGTACAGGCAAGGAGTGGCAGGTCTCCTGCCGCGACATCGCGTCCCGTCGCCGGGACATGACGGTCTTCGTCAGCCAGGGGCACGTCGTGGTGACCGTGCCGCCGGGTGAGGCCGCCGTGTTGACGCCGCTGGAGGTGGGGCGGCTGCGGGCGGCTCTGCGGGACGCGGTGGTGGACGCTTCCGGCGTGCCGGAGAGCTGATCTTCCGCCGCCCCCGGGGTGGCGGAGTGGTGCGGTGCGGGGTCGGGTCGAAGATCAAAAGCGTGAAAAGCGTCCTCGCCGGACGGGCCGGCCACCGAGGATGGGGCACTGCTCCAAGCTTCGCTTGAAGCAGTGCTGAGCGTGTCATCCCCGTATGGCCTGGTCAAAGACCACCACGCTTGTCATGGCAGGTCAAGCGAAGGGCGTGCTTGACCTGCCATGACAAGCGTGGTCCCCTGCGGGCAGGCCATACGGGGATGACACGCTCGGGTCAGGTGTGCGCCGGGCGCGTGGCTTGGGCGCGGTACCTCTTCCTACTCGTGGGTAGGTAGTGTCAGTATCGGGGTGTGGGTACCTACTTCGCGGCGGGTTTCAGCGGGCGGTCGCTGGTTGGCGCGTTGCGCGCGGTGGTGGTGTTGGTCGGGGCCGGCGTTGTACGGCCGATGAGGCCGAGTCGGTTGTTCGGTGTGCTGGACGCGTATCTCAGGTGGGGTGTCACGGTCGCGTTGGGGTTCGCGGTCGGTGCGGTGCGGCACCCGGATCGGCCGGCGATCGTCGACGACTCCGGCACGACCACCTACCGGGAGGTCGACGAGCGGACCACGCGGCTCGCACACGCGCTGCTGGACCTCGGTGTCGGCGCGGGTGGGAAGGTGGCCGTGTTGTGCCGCAACCACCGTGGATTCGTGGAGACCGTCACCGCGTGCGTGAAGATCGGGGCGCACGCGGTGCTGCTCAACACGGGGCTGAGCGCGGTGCAGGTCGGGGTTGTGCTGCGCGAGCAGGACGTCTCGGTCGTCGTCGCGGACGCGGAGTTCCGCCACCTGCTGGTGCGCGCGCCGCGCAAGGTGCGGCGCGTCGTGGCGTGGCTGGACGGCACGACCAGGAGCCGGACGCTGGAGGGGCTGATCGCCGCCGCGCCCGCCACGCCGCTGCCCGGACGGCCGCCGCGCGGACGGATGATCGTGCTCACGTCGGGGACCACCGGTGCGCCCAAGGGCGCGCGCCGGCCCGAGCCGACCGGTCTCGCGCCGGCGGCGGCGTTGTTGTCGCGGATACCGCTGCGCGCCGGTGACCGGTTGTCGGTGCCCGCTCCGCTGTTCCACACGTGGGGCCTGGCCGCGCTCCAGCTCGGCCTGGTGCTGGGCGCCACGTTCGTGCTGCGGCGCGAGTTCGACCCCGCCGCGGTGGTGGCCGACGCGGCGCGGCACCGCAGCGCGGCGTTGTTCGTGGTTCCCGTGATGCTGCAACGGGTGTTGGAGGTGGGCGGCCGGGTGGCGCTGCCCGATCTGAGGGTGATCGCTTCCAGTGGTTCGGCGCTGCCGGTCCCGGTGGTGCGGCGCTGCTTCGAGGAGTTCGGGCCCGTGCTGCACAACCTCTACGGCTCGACCGAGGTCTCGTGGGTCAGCGTCGCCGGGCCGGACGAGTTGGCCCGCCACCCGGGCACCGCCGGGACGCCGCCGCGCGGCACGCGGGTCGCGATCCTGGACGAGCGTGGGCGTCCGGTGCCGGCGGGTGTGCCGGGTCGGATCTTCGTCGCGAACGACATGCTGTTCGACGGCTACACCGACGGCGGCGGCAAGGAGGTCGTCGACGGGCTGATGTCGACCGGCGACGTGGGGTACCGGGACGCCGACGGGCTGCTGTTCGTCGTCGGGCGGGACGACGAGATGGTCGTGTCGGGCGGCGAGAACGTCCACCCGCGCGAGGTCGAGGACCTGCTGGCGGGTCTCGCCGGGGTGCGGGAGGTGGCCGTGGTGGGCGTGCCGGACGAGCGGTTCGGCCGGCGGTTGGTCGCCTACGTGGTGCCCGAGGAGCCCGGCGCGCTGGACGAGGGCGCCGTGCTCGACCACGTCCGGCGGAACCTGGCGAGGTTCGCCGTGCCGCGCGAGGTGGTGTTCCTCGACGCCTTGCCGCGCAATGCCACGGGAAAGGTCCTCAAACGGGAACTGCGGTGAGTATCCTTCGCGTCGGGGGGCTGATGACCATTCCCGTGCAGCGAACGGCCGATCCACGCGCCAACGCGGTCACGAACCTGCGTGAGGCGCGGATGGCACTGGACGAGGGCCGCCCCGGTGACGCGCTGGAGTTCGCCGAGAAGGCCGTCGCGGCGTTCTCCTGGCTGGACGACGCGGAAGGCGTGGCGCAGAGCGTGCTGGCCCAGTCCGTGGCGCTGGGCAAGCGCGGGTTGCTGCCCGGCGCGCTGGACACCATCGACCGCGTGCAGCAGATCGCCTCCGCGAACCGGCACGTGCTGCTCCAGGCGTGGTGCAGCTTCTCGCAGGCCGTGGTGGAGCTGCGGCTGGACTCGCGGGAGCGGTCGCTGCACTCGCTGTCGCGCGCGCTCGGGCTGGCCGAGCTGACCGGCGACCACGAGCTGATCGGCTCGATCCTGTTCGAGCAGGCCAACCTCATGCGCACGCAGTACCACGAGCACTGCATGATCCGGTCGGCCGCGACGCGGTGCAGCCCGGACGGCGAGCCGTGCCTGCGCAAGCTCCGGCGGGCGGAAGCGCTGTGCGCGCAGGTGCGCGACAAGTGGAAGAGCCTCGACGAGCCGGTCCGGCTGGCCCGGTTGAACCTCCTGCTCGCGCACGTGCGGCTGGACCTCGGCGAGTTGGACCGCGCGCTGCGCTCGTGCCAGCGGGCCGACCAGCTGCTGGCCGGCCGGGACCGGCCGGTGCTGCGGGCCGAGCTGCTCATGGCGCGGGCCCGCGTGAACGGCGCGCGCGGCCGGTTCGACGACCAGGTGCGGCAGCTCACGCAGGCCGCCGAGCTGGCGATGGGTTGCCTGGCGCGGGAGGTCGCCGTGCGGGCGCACGGCGCGCTGAGCGTCGCGCACGAGCGGGCCGGGCGGCTGGAACCGGCGCTGCGGCACGCCCGCGCGCAGCTGGAGCAGTACCGGCTGTGGGAACTCCAGGAAGGCCGCGACCTGCTGCGGATGCGCGAGCACGACCTGTCCGCGCGGCTCGTGGAACAGCTGGCGCACCACCGGTTCGAGCCGCGCCGGGAGAACACCGTCGTGCGCGTGCGCCGCCCGGAGCCGCTGCGCGCCACCTCGACCGCCGAGCAGGTCAACCGGCGGATCGCGCGGGCGCTGGCGGCGGGCTTGACCAAGCGCGGCATCGAGGTCCTGCGGCGGATCGCGGGCGGCGCGAGCACCGGCGCCATCGCGGAGGAACTGGGCCTCTCGCCCAAAACGGTGCAGAACCACCTCCAGCGGATCTACCGGACGTTGGGCGTCCGGGACCGGGCGGGCGCGGCCGTCTGGTGGATGGACCTCGTCGACGAGTCCGGAGGGTGGGACGGCGGCTTCGCGGGGTAACCGCGAAGCCGTTCCGCTCGTTGCCGGCAATGGTGGGATGTTCACGACAACCGGAGCGCCCCGCTTGGGGGTTTTACCCATCCTGCTGCGACAGAACTGGGTGATGAGCCGGATGACACCTCTGTGCCATGCTCCGCTCGGACGCTCCTCCCTGCGTCCCCTGGCGAGCGGCGGTAGTGCGATGCGGGTGAACGGAGGGCACGGGCACGAGCGATCGGCGCAACGCGCGGGCACCGCCGGGCCCGCGCGGCGACGCGGGTCCCGAGGACCGCGCCCGACCGCCGCGCGCCGCGGCCGGGCGCGGAGCGGGTTCACACCACCGTGCCCCGCGGACCGGTCTACGCCGCGGGACGGGTCGGCGGTCCGCCGCGCCGCCGGCGTGCCGAGCGCCGAACCCCGCGCGGGCCCGCCGACCGCGCAGGCGACCACGGTCGTCGCCCACCGCCCACGCCGCTACCAATCGAAACGGAGCTTGACGATGGTTGTGAACGCGATCCGCAGGATCTTCGCCGTGGCGGCCCTCTGCGCCGGTCTCGGCGCCGGTCTCGGCGCCGTCCTGGCCGCGCCCGCGAGCGCCGACGCCCCCGGTGGGGTCTCCGCCAAGGAGATATTCACGCCACCGTACGTCCACCCGTAGACCACCGCCGAGGCCGGGTTCGTGTCACCGCGGACCCGGCCTTGGGGCATTGTGGACGGCGTGAGCACCGACCAGTTGCGCCTGCGTGCGCCGAGACACCGGGTGAGCCGCAAGGCCGTGACCCTCTGGACCCTGCACGCCGTGATCGGGTGGGCGGTGCTGCTGGCGCCGCAACTGGTGGTACTGGTGTTCAACCGCACGCCGTGGCAGGTCGGCCTGGTCGTGGCGACCCTCGCCGCGGGCACCGCGCACACCCTGGTCATGCCGCGCTGGCGCTACCGGGTGCACCGGTGGGAAGCCACCCCGGACGCCGTGTACACGCTGGCGGGCTGGCTGAACCAGGAGTGGCGCATCGCACCGGTGTCGCGCATCCAGACCGTGGACACCAAGCGCGGTCCGCTGCAACAGCTGCTGGGCCTGTCGACGGTGACGGTCACCACGGCGTCGGCGGCGGGCCCGGTGCTCATCGAGGGCCTGGACCAGGACGAGGCGGTGCGGCTGGCCGACGAGCTGACCACCACGACGCAGGCCACGCCGGGTGACGCGACGTGACCCACGACCTGTCGCCGGAGCTGCCCGCCGCGCCCGAGTACGCCGAGCCGGTCGTCGACTGGCACCGGCTGGACGCGCGGATGCTGATCGTGCGCCCGCTCAACGAGGTCCTCGGCCTGGTGCCGGTGTTCATCGGCCTGCTGGTGCTCGGCAAGGGCGAGACGTGGCGCATCCTGCTCAGCGTCGGCGTGATCGTCGCGATCGTGCTGTTCGGCCTGCTGCGCTGGGTGACCACGCGCTACCGGATCACCACCGAGCAGGTCGAGCTGCACACGGGCCTGTTCGTGCGCAAGCGCCTGGCGGTGCCGCGCGAGCGCATCCGGACCGTCGACCTGACGGCGAAGCTCGGGCACCGGCTGTTCGGCCTGTCCGCGATCCGGGTGGGCACGGGCAGGCACGACCAGTCGGACGAGGACGGGCTGACGCTGGACGCCGTGTCGTCGGCCGAGGCGGAGCGGCTGCGGGTGCTGCTGCTGACGCAGGCCGCGCCGGCGGGCGCCGCGGAGCAGGCGGCGGAGCGGGAGGAGCGCGCCGGGGTCGTGCTGTCCGAGTGGGACACCCGGTGGCTGCGGTACGCGCCGCTGACGCTGTCCGGCCTGGTGGCGGTGGGCGCGATGGCCGGCCTGCTGGGGAATTACGCGCGCGAGCTGGAACTGGAGGTCTTCGGCCCACTGGAGGAGGCCGCGCACTGGGTCGTGGAGCAGCCGCTCTGGCTTACCCTGTCGCTGTTCGCGGGCGTCGTGCTGGTGGTCGCGGGGCTCGGTTCGGTGCTGGTCTACGTGGTGCAGTTCTGGGGCTACCGGCTGACCCGCGAGCCTGACGACACGGTCCGCGTGCGCCGCGGCCTGTTGACGACCCGCTCGGTTTCCGTTGCGGAGCAACGGCTGCGCGGTGTGGAGGTGGCGGAACCCCTGCTGCTGCGTGCGGGTCGCGGCGCGCACGCGAAGACCGTGACGACGGGCCTTGGCCGCAAGGGCGAGAGCAACCTGCTGTTGCCGCCCGCGCCGATCGCCGAGGCGCACCGCGTGTCCGCCGCGGTGCTGCGGCAGGACACCGCGCCGACGACGGCACCGCTGCGCAGGCACCCGGTCGCCGCGCTGCGCAGGCGGCTGGTGCGCGCGATCGTGCCGGTGCTGGTGCTGACCGGTGTCCTGGCGTGGTTCGCGCCGAGCTGGACCTGGCAGGTGTCACTGGCGCTGCTGCCGCTCGCGGCGCTGCTGGGGTGGGACCGCTACCGCTCCCTCGGCCACGCGCTGACCGGTCGCCACCTGGTCGCGCGGCAGGGCTCGGTGGTGCGGGAAACCGTTGCGCTGCAACGCACCGGCATCATCGGCTGGCGCGTCTCGCGGTCGTTCTTCCAGCGCCGCTCGGGCCTGGTGACCATGACCGCGACGACCGCCGCGGGCGACGGCGCGTACCACGTGGTGGACGTGGCGGAGGGCGACGGGCTGGCGCTGGCCGACGACGCCGTGCCCGACCTGGTGCGCCCCTTCCTGGAACGGCGCTGACGCGGCCGGGCGTAGGTCCTCCTAGACCGCCGAGCGGAACGTCGTCCGGTACACGCTGGGCGCCACACCCAGCAGCGCGCTCATCTGCTGCCGCAGCGCCGCGCCGGTGCCGAACCCGGCGTGCCGCGCCACCTGGTCGACGGCCAGGTCCGTGGTCTCCAGCAGGTGCCGCGCCCGCTCGACCCGCTGCTGGGTGATCCACTTGCCGGGGCTCAGCCCGGTCTCCTCGCGGAACCGCCGGGTGAACGTCCGCACGCTCATCCGGGCGTGCCCGGCCAGCGCCCGCAGCTCCAGCGGCTCGTGCAGGTGCTCCAACGCGTACGCGCGGGCGGCGGCGGTGGACGTGTCCGCCTCCGCCGGTACCGGGCGGACGATGTACTGCGACTGGCCGCCGGGCCGCCACGGTGGCACGACGCAGCGCCGGGCGGCGCGGTTCGCGACCTCGCTGCCGTGGTCGTTGCGCACGACGTGCAGGCACAGGTCGATGCCCGCGCCGACGCCCGCCGAGGTGAGCACGTCGCCCTCGTCGACGAACAGCACGTCCGGGTCGAGGTCGACGTGCGGGAACAGCCGCCGGAAGTTGTCGGCGTGCAGCCAGTGCGTGGTCGCCCGGCGACCGTCCAGCAAGCCGACCGCCGCCAGCACGAACGCCCCGGTGCAGATCGACATCACCCGCGCGCCCCGGTCCGCCGCCGCCCGCAGCGCGTCCCGCACCCCGTCCTCGACGGCGCCGTCGAGCAGCACCCGCGCGCCGTAGTGCACGCCGGCGACGATCACGGTGCCCGCCTCCGCCAGCAGCTCCAGGCCGTGGTCCGGGGTGATGGTGTACCCGGCGGCGCTGCGCACGGCACGCGCGCCCGGCGTGCAGACCCGCACCTCGTAGAGGCGCGCGTCGTCCTCGTCGCGGGCGGCGCTGAAGATCTGCGGCGGTGTGCCGAGGTCGAAGACGACCACCTCGTCCAGGGCGAGGAGGGCCACGAGGTGGGTCATGGCCCGATTCTTGCACATGATGACCATCGAGCCACTGGTCCGACGGCGGAAGATCGCGCACGCTTCCTCCTCGTGACTCGAAGCAATTGGGCATGGGCGGTCGCGGGCGTGAGCTTCATCGCGCTCATCGGCGCCGCCGCGTTCCGCGCGACGCCCGGCGCGCTGATCGAGCCCCTCCAGGAGGAGTTCGGCTGGTCCACCGCCACCATCGGGTTCGCGGTGTCGGTGAACCTGATGCTGTTCGGGGTGACCGCGCCGTTCGCGGCGGCCCTGATGGAGCGGTTCGGCGTGCGCAGGGTCGTGGCGTGCGCGCTGACGCTGGTCGCGATCGGCAGCGGCCTCACGGTGTTCATGACCACCAGCTGGCAGCTGGTGCTGCTCTGGGGCGTCCTGGTGGGCCTGGGCACCGGCTCGATGGCGCTGGCCTTCGTGGCCACCATCACCGGCCGGTGGTTCGTCCGGCACCGGGGCCTGGTGACCGGTGTGCTCACGGCGGGCGGCGCGACCGGTCAGCTCGTGTTCCTGCCGGTCGTGGCGGCGCTGGCGGAGTCGTCGGGTTGGCGCTCGGCGTCGGTCCTGGTGACGGTCGCGGCGCTGGCGGTCGTGCCGCTGGTCCTGCTGTTCCTCCGCGAGTACCCGGCCGACCTGGGCGTACCGCCCTACGGCGGCGACGCGGTCGTGCCCCGGCCGACCGCCACCGGCGGCGCGGCCAAGCGCGCCGTCACGGCGCTCGGCGCCGCCGCGCGCACCCGTCAGTTCTGGTACCTGGCGGGCGGTTTCGCGATCTGCGGCGCGACCACGAACGGCCTCGTCGGCACGCACTTCATCCCCGCCGCCCACGACCACGGGATGCCCACCACCACGGCGGCGAACCTGCTCGCCCTGGTCGGGATCTTCGACATCGTCGGCACCATCCTGTCCGGCTGGCTCACCGACCGCGTCGACTCGCGCGTCCTGCTGGGCGCCTACTACGCGCTGCGCGGCGGTTCGCTGCTGGTGCTGCCGCAGCTGTTCGGCGACTCGGTGCACCCGAGCATGCTGGTGTTCGTCATCTTCTACGGCCTGGACTGGGTCGCCACGGTCCCGCCGACGGTCGCCCTGTGCCGCGAGTTCTTCGGGGTGTCCGCCGCCGTCGTCTTCGGGTGGGTGTTCGCCGCGCACCAGCTCGGCGCGGCGTTCGCGGCCACGGCGGCGGGGCTGGCCCGCGACCACTTCGGCAACTACGCGCCCGCCTGGTACGTGGCGGGCGGGTTGAGCATCACGGCCGCGGTGCTGTCCATGCGCGTCCGCGGGTCGAAGGCGCGTCCGGGCGGTCCAGGGGACCCGACGGGCGACCTCGCGGCCCAGCGCGCCGGCGGCTGACCGCGGGTGCGACCGCGCGGCCGGGCACCCGGTCCACAAGGGACCGCGCCCGGCCGCCCGGATCGGCGCGCGCCGGTGCCCGGCAGCGGCGACCCGGTCCGACCACCCGACGACTAGGCTGGTTCCGGTGATGGATCGTTTGGTGTGGATCGACTGCGAGATGACCGGGCTCGACCTCGGCAAGGACGCCCTGATCGAGATCGCGGCGCTGGTGACCGACGCGGAGCTGAACGTGCTCGGCGAGGGGGTCGACGTGGTGATCCACGCCGACGAGCGGGCGCTCGGCTCGATGCCGGACGTCGTGACGGCGATGCACGCCAAATCCGGCCTGACCGAGGCGGTCCGCCGGTCCACCACCACGCTCGCCGAGGCCGAGGCCCTCGTGCTCGCCTACGTCAAGCAGTGGGTGCCGGACCCGCGCACCGCTCCGCTGGCGGGCAACTCGATCGCCACCGACCGGGGTTTCATCGCCCGCGACATGCCGGAGCTGGACGCCCACCTGCACTACCGGATGGTCGACGTGTCGTCGATCAAGGAGCTGTGCCGCCGGTGGTACCCCCGCATCTACTTCGCGCAGCCGGAGAAGGGGCTCGCCCACCGGGCGCTGGCCGACGTCCGCGAGTCCATCCGCGAGCTGGCCTACTACCGGCGCACGGCGTTCGTGCCCCAGCCGGGGCCCACCTCGGAGCAGGCGCAGGCCGTGGCGAGCGAGCTGCTGGCCGCCGACCGGGAGGAATAGGGTCGATTTCAGACCCGGCGGTAGGGCAAGGTATGCTTCATGCCGCCGGGTCGACCGGTCTTGGTGGGTGTAGCTCAGCTGGCAGAGCACTGGGTTGTGATCCCAGGTGTCGCGGGTTCAAGTCCCGTCACTCACCCCAAGCGAAACGCCCCCTGGCCACCCGGTCAGGGGGCGTTTTCCGTGACTACGGGGAGTTTCTGCTGCCGTGAGCGCCACACTCGTCGCGAAGGACCTGGCGGCCGGGCACGGTGACCGCGTCCTGTTCTCCGGGCTCGACCTGGTGGTCGCGCCCGGTGACGTCGTGGGCCTGGTCGGCGCCAACGGCGCGGGCAAGTCCACCCTGCTGCGGACCCTCGCGGGCCTCCTCCCGGCCGAGCGCGGTGTGATCCGCCTCTCCCCCGTGACCGCGACCGTCGGGCACCTGCCGCAGGAGCCGGAGCGCCGCCCCGGCGAGACCGTGCGCGACTTCCTCGCCCGGCGGACCGGCGTGGCGGCGGCGCAGGCCGAGCTCGACCGGGCCACCGAGGCGTTGACCGCGGGCGCGGACGACGGCTACGCCGAGGCGTTGGAGCGCTGGCTGGCGCTGGGCGGCGCGGACCTGCCCGAACGCGCCGAGGAGGTGGCCGCCGACCTGGGGCTCACCGTCGACCTGGACCAGCCCATGACGTCCCTGTCCGGGGGCCAGGCGGCCCGCGCGGGCATGGCGTCGCTGCTGCTGAGCCGCTACGACGTGTTCCTGCTCGACGAGCCGACCAACGACCTCGACCTGGACGGCCTGGCGCGGCTGGAGGCGTTCGTGACCGGGCTGCGCGCCGGCGCGGTCCTGGTCTCCCACGACCGCGAGTTCCTCGCCCGCACCGTGACCCGTGTCGTGGAGCTGGACCTCGCGCAGCAGCAGGTGCGCTCCTACGGCGGCGGTTACGAGTCGTACCTGGAGGAGCGCGAGATCGCCCGCCGCCACGCGCGGGAGAGCTACGAGGAGTACGCGAGCACCCGCGCGGCGCTGGAGGAGCGCGCCCGGACGCAGCGGGCGTGGATGGAGAAGGGCGTGAAGAACGCCCGGCGCAAGTCGCCGGACAACGACAAGTCCGGCCGCAAGTTCCGCGCGGAGGCGACCGAGAAGCAGGCGGCGAAGGCGCGGCAGACCGACCGCCTCATCGAGCGCCTCGACGTGGTCGAGGAACCGCGCAAGGAGTGGGAGCTGCGCATGGAGATCGCGGCGGCGCCCCGGGCGGGCGCGGTCGTGGCGGTGCTGCGCGACGCCGTCGTGCGGCGGGGCGCGTTCACCCTGGGCCCGGTGGACCTCCAGGTCGACTGGGCGGACCGCGTGGCCATCACGGGCGCGAACGGCGCGGGCAAGTCCACCCTGCTCGCGGCGCTGCTCGGGCGGGTGCCGCCGGTCTCGGGCACGTCCTCGCTCGGACCGGGCGTCGTCGTGGGCGAGGTCGACCAGGCGCGCGGCCTGTTCCTCGGCGACGAGCCGCTGGTGGACGCGTTCGGCGCGGCGGTGCCCGACCTGCCGCCGGCCGAGGTGCGCACGCTGCTGGCCAAGTTCGGCCTCAAGGCGGCCCACGTGCTGCGCCCGGCGGCGTCCCTGTCACCGGGTGAGCGCACCCGCGCGGCGCTGGCGCTGCTCCAGGCGAAGGGCGTCAACCTGCTGGTGCTCGACGAGCCCACGAACCACCTGGACCTGCCCGCGATCGAGCAGCTGGAGTCCGCCCTGGACTCCTACCCCGGCACCCTGCTCCTGGTCACCCACGACCGGCGGATGCTCGACACCGTGCGCACGACCCGCCGCCTGGAGGTGGCGGCGGGTCGCGTCCGGGACCTCTGAAGGGGTCAGCGGTTGCCCGTGACCCACTGCTCCCACGGCACCTGCCAGTCGCCGAAGCCGTCCCACGCCTCCAGGGCCGGGCCGCCGGAGTTGGTGACCACCACGATGTCACCCGGCTTGGAGAGGTCGAAGACCCACTTCGCGTTCTCCGGCGAGAGGTTCAGGCAGCCGTGGCTGACGTTGCGCTGCCCCTGGTCGCCCACCGACCACGGGGCGCTGTGGAAGAAGATGCCGCTGTTGGACATGCGCGTGGCCCAGTCGACGGGGGTGACGTAGCCGCCGGCGTCGAGCGCCAGGCCGTACGTGCGGGAGTCCATGACCATGTGGTCGTGCTTCTCCGTCAACACGTAGGTGCCGACCGGGGTCGGGTTCGCGGCGTTGCCCATCGAGGTCGGCATCGTGCGGGCGACCTGACCGTTGATCTTGGTGACGACCTGGTGCGTGCCGCCGTCGGCCTCGTGGATGACCGCGTCGCCGATGGTGGTCGTGATCAGGCGGTCCTTCTCGCCGTAGATGCCGTTGCCGAGGTGCTTGCCGTAGATCTTGGCGTCGATGGTGATCTTGGTGCCGGTCGCCCAGTAGTGCTGCGGGCGCCAGTGCACCTCCTTCTCGTTGAACCAGTAGAAGGCGCCCTCGACCTTGGGCTCGGTGGTGATGGAGATCATCGCCTCGGCGGCGGCCTTGTCGGCGATCGGCTCGTCGAAGTAGAAGGCCAGCGGCTGCCCGACGCCCACCGTCGTGCCGTCCAGGGGGTTGACCGAGAGGAACGTCAGCGTGCGCGGCTTCACCGTGGTGAAGGTCGACGTCCGGGTGGCGGGCTTGCCGTCCGCGCCCTGGGCCGTGACGGTCAGCGTGTAGGTCTTGTCGTAGCCGAGGGGCTCGGTGTTGGTCCACTGGAGGCCGTCGGGCGACACCTGGCCGGCGACGAGCTTGCCCTCGGGGTTGGTCAGGGCCGCTTCGGTGATCTTGCCGTCGGTGGCGGTGGCGACCACCGGGAGCCCCGGCTGGACGTCCGCGGCCTGGTCGGCGGGACCCGTGGTCAACGTCACGGGCTTGGGCGGCGGCGTGGAGGAGGTGGGCGTGGGACCGGCCGCGGGCCCACCGCCGGCCGCCGCGCCCGACGAACAACTCGTGACCAACGCCACGACCAACCCGATCGCGACGACACCCAGCGCTCTCCGCGCCCCCCGGCTGACCGACATCCCCGCCTCCGCTTCACGTCCCGCAGACCCCAAAACACCTTTGGTGGTCCCACTACAAGGTGACGCCCGAAGGGTTGACGATGTTGCGCGGGATGCCGGATCGTTACGGACGCGAAGTTCCCCCTGGGACAGCGTCGCGCACCAGCCCTGACCAGGCGATTGGGAGCCGAGTAGGACGCTGTGCTAATGTTCTCCACGTCGGACGGAGCAAGACAGTCCGCAAGCGCCGCTAGCTCAACTGGCAGAGCAGCTGACTCTTAATCAGCGGGTTCGGGGTTCGAGTCCCTGGCGGCGCACAAAAGGCCCAGGTCACAGACCGGGGCCTTTTTGCTTCCCAGGTCGCTCCCATGACTTACCCGTGGTTTATGCCTTGACTCCCTAACCGGGACCGCTCAGGTAGCTGGCGGTGCCTCCTCGTCCGGAGGGGATTCCCCGGCTTGTTCCTCGCCGCCGAACGCCGATTCAACGCCTCAGCCGTGCGCGGGTCCACCGCCTTCCGCCCCAGGTAGAGGCCCTGCGTCATCGAGGGCCGAGAGTGGCCGAGCTGGTCGGCGATGAGCCGGGCCGTCAAGTTGGCCTCGTCCAGGATCGTCGCCGCCGTCTTCCGGAACACGTGTGACGTCACCCAGGCGAACTCGTCACGTCTCCGAGCGCCGCGCAGGTCCAGACGAGCGTTAGCCGGATCACGCAAACCACCCAGCGCACCGGTCCCTCCGCATAGCCGGTCGCCGCGAACCGTCACTTCAGCATCTGCAACGCCCACGACGGCAGCGGTACGTCCGCTCCCCGCCTCCGTCTTGGTGGACTTCCGGGTCAGCCCGACGCCCAAGATCCGGATAACGATGTAGTCCACCGCCACCACCCCGGCGTCCAGGTCGACGTCCTCCCACCAGACGCCCAGCGCCTCACCGATCCGAACCCCGGTCGCCATCATGAACCGCGACAGGTCCGGCAGGCCCTTCCGAACCGCCTTCTCGAACTCCGTGAACCACAGCTCAGCGACGACCTTCACCCGCGTGTCCGCCGTGAGCTGCCCACCGGACGGCTTGGACCGCTCCGTGAGCACCGCCTTGAGGTTCCGCTCAGCAGCCGCCTTCGTCTTCCCCGTGCGCTCGACCGGCCGCGTCCTGCCGTCGAAGTCACAGAAGTACGTGGTCGCCCGCCACCCCGTGGAAGTCTCGTAACAGCGGATCTTGCCGTAGGTGCCGATCGACAAAGGTGGGCGCCCCATCACGCCACCTCCGGCTCAAGCCGCTCGAACCAAGCCCGCACGTCGGACGGCAGGTAACGCAGGTGCTTTCCGACTCGCCGTGCAGGCGGCCCGTAGTGCTTCGCCCGCCAAGCGTACAAGGTGTGCACAGGAACTCCCAGAAAAGCCGAGACTTCAGCCACCGACCAGAGCGGTTCGAACCGATGCGCTGACATGTCCATCGCCCTTGTGATCAAGCCGCCTGCCGAGTTGCCGAAACATCGGGCGGTCCCGCAGCCACCAGCAACGCCCGGTCGTACTCAGCTATCCACGTCACCCGTTGGGCGATCCACTCAAGTCATCGGCTACGCCAACAAACCCGGCAAGGCTGAACTGTTCGCCTAGGAGCGTCCGAGCGCCATCATCACCAGCATGACGAACCTCACCCCGCCCCGCGTTCGACGTAGCTCTGCCGAACTCGGCTCTAGAGGATCAAGGCGCGCCGCCTGCGGTAGCGCGTGGCCGATCCCGACTCAGGTTGGCACCGACTCCCCGCATCGCGGCACGCCGGACTCCCGCTTCGCTCCGCCCGTCGGCCGCGCGCGGAGTCGGTGCACGCGGCCGGGACGGCGACGCGCTACCAAGCGGGGCAGCCCAGCCCCGACCGCTTCCGGCCTACCGACTCGGATGGATCGCGCGCTCCAAGACCCGACAATGCTGGGCACGGCGATCGACTGCCGCGACGGCTCCGCCGAATTGCCACCGAACAACGCTACTCACTCCCGCTGGTCATCAACGATCTCAGCTTCGAAAACGTCCGACGCACCTTCTATCTGCTCAATCGCATCGGAAACCTCGCCATTCATCAGACTGGCAAAGCCCTGCCCAAATCGTAGGGTTGCCACCAGATACTGCACGAATCTACGAACCTTACTCCAAGCAGAGGCCACACCGGGCTCATCTACGGCCACTTCGCCCGTGGCCATATAGCCAACTAGAACCTGCCCCGCCCGCTCCAGATTCGCACTCCCCCGAATGCGATAGTCGCGGATAGAATCAGCCACTTCGAGAACCGCACGAACAAGCTTTCGTCGCAGTTCTGCAGGCAGCAAGGTATCCGCCCTCAACTCCTTGAGCAACTCCTCAGCCTGACGCCCGAGCAACTCCAGCTGATCCGACTCAATTTTCTTTGCGTTAAAATTTACCTCACTCAGCGAAGCGATGAGCAACAGACCGTCTATGGCGTGCTGCGGTATGCGCTGGACCGAAACGAGCGCCGTCCCGCCGGGGTCGAACCCTCTGCCGAAGCAGACCCGAGTCCAGTCATTCAAGTATTGCATCGTAGCAGCCACAGGCGGGTTAGGGTCCAAAGCCTGCGCATCGACCTGAATATCAGCGATCAGACTGCCGAGGGAAATCTGAATACTGCTGATCGAACGCTTCTCACCATCCCCGTCCACGGCGGCGAACGCTTCTTGCCAGGCCGTTAGAAGGTTGTGATTACTGTCCCAGTACCCTTGCAACTCAGAAAGCAAAGTGTACAGACGTCGTGCTGCGGAGTCGCCGCTGTTCATCTAGACCCTTACAGGTAGCGCACATCAACCGATGTGACCCAGGCTACAAGCAGCCGCAAGTATCGAACAGACCCTCAGCAGATCCGGCGTGTCGGCACTGTGGGAACAGGCTCCACAACCGTGCGTAGCAACCCGCCAGGCCGCACGTCCAGCGCGCCGCCGCACGCAAACCCCTCGACCAAGCCATATGATCAAATCCATGACTTACCCCCTACAAAACAACCACAAATGACCCCAAAAAAGAGTCCACTGTGGCCAGTTGCGTTCTGCATCACCACTGGTAGTGGCCATAGTTGGCCATCAGTGCTAGGCAACGACAGACGTCGCCCGAAATCAGCGGGTTCGGGGTTCGAGTCCCTGGCGGCGCACACACCGAAACCAGGCCGGTATTCCACCGGCCTGGTTTTTTCGCATCTCCGCCGCGCTGCACCACGTGCCGTTGGCGCGAGGACCGCCCCGGCGTGCCGGTGGGGTGAGCGAGGCCACTCGAATCGAGTCGCGTTGGACGGTGGCCCGCAACGCTCACCAACCATCGCGCTTGCGGCAGATACTTGAGACTGTGGCGTCAGACGTGGAAACCGACCCGGTTCGCGTCTTCGTCGACACAGGTATGCCGAAAGCCCCCTTACTCCGGCGAATCCGACATGGGACGCACTCCTCACCGCAGACGACCGGCAGATCGCCATTGTTCGCGGCACGAGAACCAGCACCGAATTCCGAGCCGACACCATCGACGACCGTCCGACGATTTCGCATCGCAGTCGCGATGATGACAAGGTGCGTGCCGGGAGCCACCCCGGCCCCGCACCACCGCCTGCGCGACGGCTACCACCGGGCTCGACACCGGAACGAGCCCCTCGCCGCCCGTAAGTGCGCCACGCCCGGCACGTGCCACTGCTTTCGGCTGCCGGACATTCCAATCGGCATGTCGAGACCCCCTTCCGCAGGACTGCCGGCAGCGCCGAGCCGTTACGCGCGATCCCCGCGTCTCATTCTCGACCGAACGGACCACGACCTGCCGCGAAACAGGTGACCGCGATTCGCCTCAAAGCCACAACCGAGTGCAGACGTTCCGTGTCCGACCGGGTCGCTCATTGCCCGGTGCGGGTGGTTTCCACTCACCGTTTCGGCATATCACCCCGCCTCTGCCGCTGCGTACCGTACGGTCGTATTGGCGTATAGCGGCGGGAGGGGACCGCATGACGACCGGGAGCGGCGGGGACGGCGGGCTGCGCAATGACCTGACCGGATCGGTGATCGGCGGTGCGGTCCAAGCGGGCGAAGTGCACGGCGGCATCCACTTCCACCACAACGCGCCGCAGCCGATGGTGCCGCGCCAGTTGCCCGCCGCGCCGGCGCACTTCACCGGTCGTGCGGACGAACAAGCCGAACTCGACACCATCCACGGCCAGGACGGTCGGATGCTCGCCGTCCTGTGCGGTCCGGGCGGGGTCGGCAAGACCGCGCTCGCGCTGCACTGGGCGCACGGGCGCCGCTTCCCGGACGGCCAGCTGTACGTCGACCTCGCGGGCTTCAGCGGCGGCGAGCCGGTGCTGCCCGGCGAGGCCCTCGGCCTGTTCCTGCGCGGGCTGGGCGTGCCGCCGGAACGCGTACCCGCCGAGCTGGTCGAGCAGGCCGCGCTGTACCGCTCGTTGACCGCCGACCGAGCCCTCCTGGTCCTCTTGGACAACGCCCTCTCCGCCGCCCAGGTCCGCCCCTTGCTGCCGGCCTCCGACCGGAGCGCGGTCCTGGTCACCAGCCGGAGTCGGCTCGCCGGTCTCATCACCGAGGGTGCCCGGCTGCTCGACATCGGCCCGTTGGGTGTCGCGTCGTCCATCCGGCTGCTCGACCTGGCGGTCGGCGGTACGCGGGTCACGCGGGAACGCGCACCGGCCCGCACGCTGGTGTCCATGTGCGGCGGCCTCCCGATAGCACTCCGGATAGCCGCCGCCCGGCTGGTCACCCGCCCGCGGTGGTCCGTCGAGCGGGTGGTGGCCGAGCTGGACGACGAGCGCGGCCGGCTGGCGGTTCTCTCCTCGTCACCCGAGTTGTCCGTGCGCAGCACGTTCGACCTCTCCTACCGCGCCCTGCGCCCGACGGCCGCCGCGCTGTACCGCCGCCTCGCCCTGCACCCCGGTCGGGACTTCGGCCCGTCGGTGGCGGTGTCCGTGCTGGATGACGCCGCGCCGGACGTGCTCGACGAACTGGTGCAGGGCAGCCTCCTGGAAGAAGTGCGCGAGGACCGCTACCGCTTCCACGACCTCGTGCGTCTGCACGCCCGCGACCAGGCAGGCGCCACCGAACGCGCCGAGGCGCTGCACCGGATGCTGGAGTGGTACCTGGCCGCCGCCCAGGTCGCCGACCGCGCGGTCACGCCCCATCGCAACCGCCTTCCCTACGAGTTCACGAACGAGCCGACGTACTTGCCGACGCTGGACCGCATACAGGGGCTTGCCTGGCTGGAGGCGGAACGGGCGAACCTGATGGCCGCCGGCAAGGTCGCGCTGAGCCACGGCTGGGACCGCCTGTCCTGGCAGCTGGCGGATGTGATGTGGCCGCTGCTCCTGCACCACAAGCACTACCGCGACCGCTTGGAGATCAACGACTGGGGCATCGCCGCGGCCCGCCGCTGGGGTGACCCGATCGCGGAAGCGGTGATGCTGAAGCGCCAGGGCATGGCGTGCACGACGCTGGGCAGGCAGGCAGAGGCCGAGGAGCACCTCACGGCGTCGATGGCGTGCGCGACCAGAGCAGGCGACCGACGTGGGGCGGCCGACGCGCGTGAGATGCTGGCGCTGCTCCAACTCCAGCAGGGGCGGTTGACCGAGGCACTGGCGGAGTTGGAAGAACTGGTGCGCATCAATCGCGAGCTCGACGCGAACCGCAGCCTCGGCCTCACCTTGATCCACCTCGGTGACGCCCTCGGTCGCGCCGAGCGCGCCACCGAGGGCCTGGTGGCGTTGCGCGAGGCGGCGACGCTGTTCGACGGCCTCGCGGAGCCGGACCCGTACAACCGGGCGCGCGTCGCGGTCGTGGAAGCACGCCTCCACCACTCGACCGGCAACGCCCAGGAAGCCGCCCGCGTGGGCGCACTGGCGCTGGCGGACATGCTGGCCCTGGGTTCCGACCGGGGCGCGGCGGAGGCCCACGAGGTGCTGGCCGAGGCGGCGACCGATCCGGCGCGTGCCGCCGAGCACTGGCGGCACGCCCTGGACCTGCTGACCAAACTGGGTTCCCGGCGGGCGATCGAGATCTCAGCGCGGCTCAAGCCGCCCACAGGGTGACCGCTCGGCACGGTGTCGTCGGCACCACAGCGGCAGCCCGTGGTGACGCAACATCCCGAAGTCGAGCCGTGCGATACGCCAGGCGTAGAGCGAGCCGACCACCGGACGCCACGCCTCCTCCGACGCGAGGCACCCGACCAGCGGACCCGCGAACGCCACCACCTCACCACCCGGCGTGACGGCCAGCACGCCGTCGTCGACCACTCCGACCGCGAGTTCGGCGTACGGGCTGCGCCGCAGCGAGGATCGCAGCACCTCGACGTCCGCGGTGGACCGCACGATCACGTCGGCGAGCGTCGAGTCCTTCACAGCGTCACCACCGGGACCGGTGCCTGCGCTCGGTGCCGCCCTGGTTCCGGCATACCCAGCAGCCGGTACATGGCCCGTCGCAACTCGGCTCCCGAGCGCCCCGGGCACGACGTGAGGCAGTCCCGGACCCGTTCGGCCAGCACCCCGGCGGTGCTCGCGGCGACGGCCAGCTGATCGGCCACCGGCCGGTCGTGCCTGAGCCGAGGGGCGAGCCGCCGCAGCAGGTCCTGCGCCGAACCTTCGCCGAGCACCGCTCCCACCGGTGCATCCGCGAGCACCACCGGTGTGCCTATCGCGGCGGCGTAGACCCCGACCGAGCCGTGATCGGCGACGACGTGGTCGGCCGCGATCACCGCCGCCCGCCAATCCACCTCGGGCGGAACGACGATCAGCCCGGCGTCCACGCACTCCGCCAGCCACGCGCCGATCTGCCGCAGCCCGTGCGCGAACCAGGCGGCCGGGTGCAGCATCGCGGCCACCCGGTACCCCCGCGTCCCGAGTTCTTCGAGCAGCCGCGGCAGCAGGTCCTCGAACCGCGCGAACAACGAGTCGAGCCCCCACGTGGACGTGACGACGAGCAGCCGCTCCTCCGCGCCCACGCCCAGTGCCGTCCGGTAGTCCGCGCGTCTCGGCAGGCTCACCACCATCCGGTCGTAGCAGGGATCGCCCGCCACCACCGCCACGTCCAACGCCTCAGGGCACTGCCGGCGCAACACTTCCCGCTGGTTCTCGTGCGACAGCACCAGCGCCGCCGCCAGCACCTCCCCGTTGTGCAGCAGCCGCTGCGCGTCCAGTCCGTACACCTGCGGCGGTCCGGCGACGGACACGGACTTGCCGAACCCGGCGCCGTGCGGCATCACCAGCATCGGCGCGTGCACGTGGTGCAGCGAACCGTATGACGCCGCCAACGCGAGGTCGAACCGCTCGCGCGTCGCCTGCTCCCACGACAGCACGATGCCGCGGGTCGACCGGAGGAACTCTCCCACCCCCGTGGAGAAGGTGTCCGGGGCCTGGCTGAACGTGACCTGCACCCTGGTATCCGATTCGATCAACTCGACCGCCTCCAGCAGTCGCTGCCCGCTGGCGACCGTGTGCACCACGGCGAGCACCTGCCGGCACCTACCCCTGGTAACCCACCGTGGGGCGTCGATCCCGACCGGGGCCCGCAACCACTCGGTTCTCGTCATGCTGTTCCCCCTCCCGCTACTGCGTGGGGACAAGCCTCCGGTGCCGGTTTGCCGGGAACTTGCAGCCCGCTTGCACCGCCGATCGCAGGGGTGGCCGTCCCCACATCGGAGCAATGCCTTCGAGACAGCTGCGGAATCGCCCGCGACTACCGCACACTGTGTTTCCGCGGCGCCCGCCGGCGAAAGGAGGCGCTGGTGGAATTCAAGATCCTCGGGAAGACCAGATTACACATCGACGGGAATGATTTCGACCTCGGGTCGACCAAGCAGCGGGCCGTTCTCGCATTGCTGCTGTACTACACGGGCGAACCGGTGCCGGTGGACCGGATCGCCCGGGAACTGTGGCGGAGCAGTGCACCCGCAGAGGTGCGGGGCAAGCTCCAACCGCTGATCAGCCGCTTGCGAGCCGTGCTGACCAAGTCCGGCTCGGGTGGCCGGATACACAAGGAAGGCGATGCGTACCGACTGGAACTCGCGGACGGGCTGGTCGACTACCACCGTTTCCGCAAATTGGCGGAAGCAGGTCGGTCGGCCGCCGCCCGAAACGATCACGTGCGTGCGAAGGAGTTGCTCCGCGAGGCTCTCGGGCTCTGGCAGGGGCGACCACTCCAAGAACTGGACGGAAGATGGGCGGACCATTGCCGCGACCAGATGGAGACGTTCGACCGAATACCCGCCCAGCACGCCTTGCTGGACAGTCGTCTCCAACTGCGCGAACACGCCGAGGTGATGGGTGAAGCCGGGCGGCTCACCCGCGAGCACGAACTGGACGAGAACTTCGCGCGCCTCTACCTCCAATCGCTCGACGGATTGGGCAAGTATTCCCGCGCACTGGAATTCCACACGCGGTTCTGCGCGAACCTGATGGCGGAGACGGGCGCGGAGCCCGGCCCGGAGCTGCGCGCGGCCTACCTGGCCATCCTGCGCAAGCAGGCGGGCACCGGCCCCGCCGGACCCGCGCCGCGCCGGGTGCCTCCGCGCGACCTGCCGAGGGACCTCAAGAAGTTCGCGGGACGGGCGGACCTCCTGGCCCGGATGGACGAGGTGCTCGAATCAGGCGTGTGCGGACAGGTGATCGCGCTGCACGGGATGCCTGGCATCGGCAAGACGCGACTCGCGGTCCACTGGGCGCACCGACGCGTCGACCGGTTCCCGGACGGCCAGCTCGTGCTGGACCTCCAGGGCTTCGGCCCCGCCAACCCGCTGGCCCCGGACGACGCGCTGGGCATCCTGCTCGCGAAGCTCGACGTCGAGCCGATCCCCGTCACCGGGCAGGAACGCCGGACCCGCCTCCGCCGCGTGCTCGACGGACACGCGGTGCTGCTGCTGCTCGACAACGCACGCGACAGCAACCAGGTCCGCCCCATCCTCGACGCGACCACCCCGTGCTTCACCGTCATCACCAGCCGCACCCGGCTGTTCGCCCTGCCGGTGCACGACGACGCGCAGGTGATCCACGTACCGCAACTGTCCGCGACCGAGTCCGAATCGCTCTTGTGCGACGTGATCGGTGCACAACGGGTCAACGAGGACCCCGAAGCAGTGAACGAGCTCGCCAAACGCTCCGATGGCCATCCGATGGCGTTGCGGATCGTCGCGGAGCACGTCGCGCTGCGCCCGGAGACCGCGTTGGCGGATCTCGTCGACGAGTTCAAGGGTCCCGAGGGTCTGGGCATCCTGGGTTCGTCCGACGACAGCGACGATGAGCACGCCACCCTGTCGGCGGCGTTCTCCTGGTCCTACCGCTCACTGCCGGCAGCGTGCGCACGGATGTTCCGGATGCTCGGCCTGCACTTCACGACCGAGTTCGGCCCCGAGGCGGCGAGCGCCCTGATCGGCGAGCCCATCAGCACCACGACCCGCTACCTGAGCGCGCTGACGAAGGCCAACCTCCTCCAGTACGGCGCCGCACGGCGGTTCCGGCTGCACGACTTGATGCACGGCTACGCGGTCGACCTGGTCCGCCACGAGGAGTCCCCGGCAACGCGGAAGACCGCGCTGACCGGTTTGCTCGACCACTACCTGGCCACCGCGACGGCGGCGTATGCACGACTGACCCCCGACCAGAGCCCCGTGCCGCCGTTGGACGGTGTGCCGCCGGCCGCGCCGTTCACCAGCGATCAGAAGGCGTTGGATTGGTTCGCCAAAGAGCGCGCGAACCTCGTCACGGCCATCTTGAGGGCGGTCGGTCACGGCTTCCACGAGCACGCTTGGCGGCTGGCGGCCAACGTGCAGGAGATCTTCGACCGGCTCGGCTACTACGAGGACCTGCTGGTCTGCCAACGCGCCGCGCTGGAGGCGGCGATGGTGTCGCAAGGTGTGGAGGGCCGGGCCGGGGCGTTGAACGACATCGGCACCGTCCACTTCCGACTCGGCCAGTACGGTGCAGCCGCGGAGTGCTTCGAGAGATCGGTGGAGGCCGCTCGTGAGCACGGTCTTCCACAGGTGGTGGCAGTCGCCGTGTACAACCTGGCCCGAGTCCACTTGGCACAGAACCAGGTCGGCCAGGCGGTCGTGCACCTCCACGCCACGCTGGATTCGGCCCGCACCCTGCACATGCCCGCGTTGGAGGCAGCCACCCTGAGGCTGCTCGGACGCGCGCACCGCTGCACGGCACGTGACGATTCGGCCTTGGACTTCTTCACATCCGCCCTTGCGATCTGGGACCGCATCGGTGATGTCCGCGGTCGGGGCACCACGCTCATCGACATCAGCCGACTTCTGCACCAACACGGTTGGCATGACGAAGCGCGCGATCGGCTGAAGGCGGCGCTTGCGGTGACCCAAGCGAGCGGTGACCGGTCGGCGCTGGCGGATGCGTTGACCGTCGAAGCCGAGATGCACTACGACCTCGGTGAATTCCGAGAGACAGTCGATTGCGCACAACGTGCCGTCGCCCTGGATGTGGAAGCCGGCACCGCCGCGGTCCTCGCCCGCGCCCTGCACATGCTCGGACACGCGTTGGTGGCGCTCGGCGACCCCGCCGCCGCGGAACGCCATTGGACCAAGGCCGCCGCCCTGCTGAGCGACCTGGACGGGAACGAAGGCGCGTCGTTGCAGGACCACTTGGACGAACTGCGCCACCCCGGACGACCCATACCCAACCCGCGCGATTTTCATAGGAGGCCGATCAATTCCTCCACGGAGGAGGTGCCCTTGACGTGACGGCCGCAGGCCGTGTCATCCTATGATCGACGACCCATCACACCATCCAGCTCCGACGAGTCACCGACGGTGAGCCCACCTGCCACCTTCGGCGCACGTAATCACAAAGTGAAGTTCGGACCCCGAAACTATAATTCCGAATCGATATGGAATGATCGCGGGGTGAAGAAGTCTCGACTCACGAGCATCGCCGTCGCACTCGCTCTCGTGCTCACCGCGCTGCAGGCTCCGGCGGCCCACGCGTGGCCGATGATCATCTACAAGTTCGACGGAGTGGGTGCCGGAGCGCCGATGAAGGCTCAGTGAGGAGCGGCCCCGCGCCAGCACGCCCCCAACGCAGGTGACATGAGCGCGGCGGGCGCCCCACCGGTCGCCCGCCGCGAGTTGACCGGGACATCACCCGAACGCGAGCGCGATCCTCCGCCCGGCCAGCAGCCGGGTCCGCCGCACCTCCGGGTCCACCCGCAGCCCCGGGTTCCGGTCCAGCCGGTCGTAGGACTTGGCCAGCAGCCAGTGCGCCGCCTCCGCCCCGATCCCGCTCAACGGCCCCTGCTCCGCCACCCGACGACGCGCGAGGTCCACGTCCCGCGTCACGAACGCCTGCCGCACCACGCCCCCGGCCAGCTCGTCGACCAGGAACACCATCGCGTGCTCATCCACGAACCGGTAGACGCAGATCAGCGCCAGGTAGCCGGCGTCGACCGACCGGTCGCAGACCCAGGCGCCGCCGACCCTCAACGGCGGTCCCCACGGCCGCACCGCGTCGGACGCCCACTCGCCCGGCCGCCCGGTGAGCAGGGCCGCCAGCACGCGCAGCAGCCGGTCGTTGCGCCGGCTCGGCAACGACACCGCGTGCTCGATGATCCCCGCCCAGAACTGCTCGTCCGCGACCACGCCCGCCACCGCGCCGCTGACGGTCAGCTCGGCCTCCAGCGGGTCGGTGAGCTCCGGCAGCGCGCGGCACCGGTCGACGACGGCCCGCTGCGCCGGGCTCAACGGCGCGCCGATCGGCTGCCGCACCACCACGATCGGTCGCCGCTGCGGGCGCTGCGTCTTCCGGCTCACCGCGCGAGGCTGGCACGGCACGCGCCACACCGGACGCAGCGACACCGCGCGACGGGGGAGAATCACCCATCGTGGACTCCTTGCGCGACGCGATCCGGCGAGCCGCGGTCAACCGCCGTGCCCCGCTGCCGCGCACCGCCGGCCTGACACCGACCGAAGTGGACGGTGCCGTCCGGGACGTCCTGGACCAGACCCTGGAACACCTCTGGGACCACGGGTGGCTGCCGCAGGACCTGTTCGAGGTCGTGAAGCGCAACGAGGACGACCGCGCGTTGTCGTTCCTGGTGGACGCGTTGGCCCGTAAGGCGTCCCGCTACCCGTCGCTCCATCCTCGTTGGACGGAGCAGTTGGCCGACATGGACGCCGCGGTCTGGTGGGACGAGTCCGAGCCGCACCTCGCGCAGTGGGCGCGGAAGCACATCGAGCTGCCCGACGACGCCGTGGCGGTGGCGGTGGCGTTGCTGGGCACCCTGATGACGCTCCCCGGCCTGCCGTTGATCGTGCCCCGGCCCGGCAGCCCGCTGGCCGCGATCACCCACCACACCGTTGCGCCGAAGATCCTCAAACGCGTGCGCGCGCTGCTCGCGAAAGCGGAGTCGACCGCGTTCCCCGAGGAGGCGGAGGCCCTGTCGGCGAAGGCGCAGGAACTGGTCACCCGCCACGCCCTGGAGCGGATGCCGTCGGAGGAGCCCACCACCACGTCCCGCCGCGTGTGGTTGGACAAGCGCTACTTCGACGGCAAGGCCCAGGTGGTGCACGTGGTGGCCGACGCCAACCGTTGCCGCGCCGTCGTCTACGACCTCGGTTTCGTCGCCCTGGTGGGCGAGGAGCTGGACCTGGAGATCGTGGAGCTGCTCTCCGCGTCCCTGCTCGTCCAGGCCACGCGCGCGATGGTCGCGGCCGGTGACGGCGCCCGCAAGGGCGACGAGGCGCGCTCGTCGTCGTTCCGCAAGTCGTTCCTGCTGTCCTACGCGCACCGGGTCGGCGAGCGCCTGAAAGCGGCCAACGCGCCCGCGTCCGACGACGACCGCCTCCTCCCGGTACTGGCGGCTCGCAAACGCGCCGTGGACGACCACTTCGCCGGCCTCTTCACCAACACCAGGACCAAGTCCACGCCGATTCGCAGCGCGGCGGGCTGGGACGCCGGGCGCGCGGCGGCCGACCGGGCCCGGCTGGACGTCGACCGGCCCTGACCCGCGTGTGCCCGCCGGCCGCGCGGCGACCGGCATGATCGGCTTTGACCTGCGGTTTCCCCGGAGCTGTCGGTGCCCGTCCGTACCCTCTCCGTCATGATGACCACAGCGCTGGACGTGCGCCGCACCTTCAACGTCACCCAGGAAACCCGGTTCCACTTCAACGGCTGGTTCCGCCACCGCGACCGCGTCGTGGAGCACGTGATGGCCCACCGCGCCGACGCGATCCACCGCGTGACACCGGAGGACGTGGTGGCGGCCTGTCGCGGCACGCCGGCCCCAGGGCCGCCGCCGCACGTGGTCGACGTCCGCGACTGGCGGCCGGAGTTCGCGTTCACCCACGTGGCCCACCACGTGGTCGAATCCCTGGGCCGATTACCCGGCTGGTCGGAGTTCCGGGAGTTCTGCGAGGCCGACGAGCGGGCCCGCACGATGCTCTGGGCGCCGGCGAAGGAGGTCATCGCGGACGCGCCCGTCGACCGGGCGGTCGCGCGCGAGGCCATGCGGCACCGGGTGCTCGCCCAGTTCGCCGCGTTCCTGCGCGACACCTTCGTGCTCGCGGTGCTGCGGAGCCACGGGCTCGACGTGCGCGTGCACCCGTTGGCGGACGTCGTGTTCAAGGTCGACGCCTGGGTCGAACGGCTCGTCCTCAACCCGCGCGGCGGCCCGCAGCGGTCGGCCGACCTGCTGGTGCACGCCATGCCGCCGTTCTTCTTCCACGACCTGCGCCTCACGGAGTCCGAGCAGGTGGGCGCGGTGGCGTTGCCGACGCGGCGCGGGCTCGACCAGGCCGCGCGGAGGCTGCGCGCGGTGCTGTACCCCGGGTGAGCCATCATGGCGCGGTGCCGAAACTGGAGACCACGGACGACGTCCGGGCCCGGATGAGCAGGCAGCGCTCGCGCGACACGGGGATCGAGGTCGCGCTGCGCCGGGAGCTGCACCGGCTCGGCCTGCGCTACCGCGTGCACCGGCGTCCGGTGCGGGCCGTCCGCCGGGAAGCGGACGTGGTGTTCGGGCCCGCGAAGGTGGCGGTGTTCGTGGACGGCTGCTTCTGGCACGGCTGCCCGGAGCACGGCACGTGGCCCAAGCGCAACGGCGACTTCTGGCGCGGCAAGATCGAGGCGAACCAGGCGCGCGACGCGAACACCGACGAGGTGCTGGCGGACGCGGGCTGGCTCGCGGTGCGCGTCTGGGAGCACGAGGACCCGGTCGCGGCGGCGAGTCGGGTGCGGGAGGCGGTGCTGGCGCGCCGCCGTGGGCTAGCCTGACCGGGTGCTGTCCATGATCGACCTGTTCGCCGGCTGTGGCGGCATGACCTCCGGGTTCACCTCGGCCGGCGGTTACCGGCCGGTCATGGCGGTCGAGTGGGACCTGCACGCGGCGGCGACGTACGCCGCGAACTTCGGCGAGGACCACACGTTCTGGTCGGACATCGCCGCCATCCCGGACAGCCGGGTGCCCGAGGTCGACGTGGTCGTGGGCGGCCCGCCGTGCCAGGGCTTCTCGAACCTGGGCTCGCGCGACGTCGACGACCCGCGCAACTCGCTGTGGCGCGAGTACCTCCGGTTCGTCCGGAAGGCGCGGCCGAAGGTGTTCGTGATCGAGAACGTCGACCGCTTCCTCACCTCGACCGAGTTCGCCCTGCTGCGGGCCGAGACCGAGGGCTACGAGCTGAGCGCGGGCCTCCTGCTCGCGGCGGACTTCGGGGTGCCGCAGCGGAGGCGGCGCGCGATCGTGATCGGCTCGCGCGTCGGTCCCGTCCCGCTGCCGACGCCGACCCACCCGCGCGGGCGCTGGCACACCGTCCGCGACGTGCTGACCGGCCTGCCCGAGGTGCCCGCGACCACGGCGTTGCCGAAGTCGGTGGTCGAGTTCTTCGGCACCCGGCTCCCCGGTCGGCACAAGAGCCAGGACCTGCACATCGGCCGCAACCCGACGCCGCTGTCCGTCGAGCGCTACCGCCACGTGCCACCCGGCGGCGGCCGGTTCGACCTGCCCGACGCGCTGCTGCCGCGCTGCTGGCGGGAGAAGAAGACCGGCACGACCGACGTCATGGGGCGGATGCGCTGGGACGAGCCGTCGCTGACCATCCGCACCGAGTTCTACAAGCCCGAGAAGGGCCAGTACCTGCACCCGCAGTGGGAGCCGGGCGTGGACGGGCACCGCGTCGACCGCCCGATCACCCACCTGGAGGCCGCCCGGCTGCAGAGCTTCCCGGACGACTTCGAGTGGTGCGGCACCAAGATCGAGGTGGCCAGGCAGATCGGCAACGCCGTCCCGCCGTCGCTGGCCAGGGCCATCGCGCAGCACCTGAAGCCGTACCTGACCGGTGCCGAGCCCTCCGCGCCGACCTGCCCGCTGTGCCCGTGACAGGCCGCTGACCAGCCAAAACCGGAATTGTCGTACACCTTCTCTACCGTCATCCCCATGACGACGACCACGTACGAAACCCAGACCCTGATCGGCTCCACCACCTACCGCCTGCGGGCCTCCGCCGACCCGGACCTGCACCTGGAGGTGGCCGGCACGGACACGTCCGGCACCCTCGTGGCGGAGGGCGACATCCGCCTCCCCGCCAACGCGGGCGGCTCCGTCGGCAAGCTGCTGAGCCAGGTGCTGGACGCCCTGGGCAAGCTGGGCGCGCCACCACCGGGTCCGGGCCGCCGGCGGCCCGCCAACGCCAACCAGCCCTGGACGCAGTCGCTCGACGCCGACCTGCGGGCCACCTGGCTGGCCGCCTCGCCCGGCACCCCGCCCACCGACCTGATCCGGGCCATCGCGAAGCAGCTGGAGCGGTCCGCCACGTCCATCCGCTCCCGGCTGGCGCGGGTCGGCTGCGACCCGGACGTGGCGGGCAGGCCGCTGTCCCCCGAGGCCGCCCAGCTCCTGGGAGTTCAGGGTCGGTCTCAGGGCGAGGTCAGGGGAACGCCTGATCCGGGAAAGGGAGGTGAGGGGTGATGCTCGTGGTGAACGCGCAAGCAGCGAAGAGGGGGACCACGTGGAGATCACCGGCCTTATCTCGGCCCTGGTCATCGGAGTGATCATCGGCGGCCTGGGACGGCTCGTCGTGCCGGGCAAGCAGCGGATCTCGTTCCTGACGACGATCCTGGTCGGCGTCGCGGCGGCGCTGGTCGGCACCTTCGCGGCATCCGCGCTGGGTGTCGCGGACACCGACGGCATCGACTGGATCGAGCTGGCCCTCCAGGTGGGCCTGGCAGGCGTCGGGGTGGCCATCCTGTCCGGCCGCTCGAAGCTCCGCGGGCACCAGTAGCCCTCGACGCACTCCGCCCCGCGACCGCGCCACCCGCACCCCGCCGGTCGCGCTCCACCGGTCGCAGGCAGTGGGTCGCACCCCGCCGGTCGCGCTCCGCCACCCGCAGGCAGTGGGTCCAGGCAGTGAGGCGCAGGCAGTGGGCCGAGGTCGCTGGTCGGGCTGGTGCCGGTCGGTCCGGTCGGTCGAGTCCCGCCGAGCCGGGGTGCGCTCCGCGGCTTCTCCCAGTGTGGTCGCCGGTCCGAGTCCGGCCGCGTCGTCGAGGCGCGTGGCACAACAGAATTCACCGGAGGACCGCCGCGGGCGGCCTGTGCCCGGCCGGGGCGTCGTCCGGGCACGCGCCTAGAGTCGGGTCCGTGTTGGTGCTGCACGGCCTCGCCACGTCCGACGGTCGGTTGGCGTTGTGGGCCGAGGACTCGCGGTTGCCCGCGCGGGTCGCCGGGCGGCTCTCGCGGGTCGTCGTGGGGCACCCGTTCGCGGCCGACGGCGCCACCGTGGCCGGGCTGGTGGGCGGCAGCGCGGACGTCGTGGCGGTGCGGTTGCCGTCCTACGCCTCGGGGCCGGTCGAGTCGCCGGAACTGGTGCGCGACCCGCTGGCCAAGGCACCGGTGCGGCGTGGTGCGGTGCGGTCGCGCGAGTGGCTCGTGCCGGTGGTCCGGGTGGACGGCGGGGTGCCGGCGGGCCTGCCGGACTGCCGGCTCGGCGCGTCCGCCAAGTACCTGCTCGACGTGGTGGCGTTCGCCGAGGACCTGGTGGCACGGGGGCGCGTGCTGCCGGATCTCGACGAGCACCGGCCGGCGGCCCGGTGGCGGGCCGCGCTCTCCGGGGTGGACGCGTTGCGGCACGCCGGTCTCCGGGCCGGGATGCCACCGGCGTTCCGGGCGGCCGGAGGCGTCGGCGACGACGTGCTCCGCCAGGCGCTCGACACCCTGGTGGACCGCGCGGTCCGGGAGCGGCTGAGCGGGTTCGCGCCCGGCGGCCGGGGCGCGGTCGGGCGGTGGGTGGCGGCGTTGGCCGGGTCGCCCGAGTTCGAGGGCGACGCGGCCGAGGTCGACCGGTTGCGGACGGCGGTGGCCGCGTGGCGGGCCGGCGAGCACCGCGCCGACCGGGTGCGCACGTGCTTCCGGTTGAGCTCGCCGGACCAGGGCGGCCCCGACGGTGACGGGTGGCGGCTGGAGTTCCTGCTCCAAGCCGTCGACGAGCCGAGCGTCCTGGTGACCGCCGCGCAGGTGTGGCGTCGGCAGGAGGCCGTGCTGCGGCGCTGGGTGGCGCGTCCCCAGGAGGTGCTGCTCGGGGACCTCGGGCGGGCGAGTCGGCTGTACCCGGCGCTGGACCGCGCGCTGGACCAGCGCAAGCCGACCGGGCTGGAGCTGGACACCGACGGGGCGCACGAGTTCCTGACGCACGCGTCGCTGCTGGCGCAGGCCGGGTTCGGGGTGCTGCTCCCCGCGTGGTGGCGGCAGCCGCGGCAGCTCGGGCTGACGCTCACCGCCGCCGGTCCCTGCACCGCGGGCGCCGTGGCCAAGGAGAGCGAGCTGGGCCTGAAGGTGCTGGTGGACTACCGCTGGGACCTCGCGCTGGGCGACGAGCGGTTGACCGAGGCCGAGCTGTCGGCGCTGGCGAAGGCCAAGTCGCCGCTGGTGCGGCTGCGCGGGCAGTGGGTGCACGTCGACCGGCAGCGGCTCGCCGAGGGGTTGGCGTTCCTGGCCCGCGGCGGCGGGCGGATGTCCGCCGCGCAGGTGCTGCTGCACTCGGGGTTCGGGCCGGAGGACGCCGACCTGCCGTTGCCGCTCAACGCCGTGCGCGGCGAGGGCTGGCTGGGCGACCTGCTGTCCGGCGAGGTGGAGCACCGGCTCGAACCGGTCGAGCCGCCCGCCGGCCTGACCGCGACGCTGCGCCCCTACCAGCTGCGGGGCCTGTCGTGGCTGGTGTTCCTCGACCGGCTCGGGTTGGGCGCGTGCCTCGCCGACGACATGGGGCTGGGCAAGACCGTCCAGCTGCTGGCGCTGGAGGCGTACACGCGGCAGCACGAGGCCCGGCCGCCGACGCTGCTGATCTGCCCCATGTCCGTCGTGGGCAACTGGCAGCGGGAGGCCGAGCGGTTCACGCCCGGCCTGCGGGTCCACGTGCACCACGGGGTCGAGCGGTCGGCGGTCGGGCTCGGGCGCGGGCACGACCTGGTGATCACCACCTACGCCGTGGCGGCGCGGGACGCCGAGGCCCTGGCCGAGGTCGGCTGGGACCGGGTGGTGCTGGACGAGGCGCAGAACGTGAAGAACAGCGCCACGCGGCAGTCGCGGGCGGTGCGGGCGCTGCCCGCCCGCCACCGGGTCGCGCTGACCGGGACGCCGGTGGAGAACCGGCTGGCGGAGCTGTGGTCGATCATGGACTTCGCCAACCCCGGCGTGCTCGGGTCGGTCAACACGTTCCGCGCGCGGTTCGCGGTGCCCATCGAGCGGCACCACGACGAGGACGCGGCGGTGCGGTTGCGGCGGATCACCGGGCCGTTCGTGCTGCGCCGGCTCAAGACGGACCCCCGGATCATCACCGACCTGCCGGACAAGATCGAGGTCAAGCAGCTGTGCACGCTCACGGCCGAGCAGGCGTCGCTGTACCAGGCGGTGCTGGACGACATGTTCGCGCGGATCGCCGAGTCGCAGGGCGTCAAGCGCAAGGGGCTGGTGCTCGCGACGATGTCGCGGCTCAAGCAGGTGTGCAACCACCCGGCGCAGCTGCTGCGGGACGGCTCGCGGGTCGCCGAGCGGTCGGGCAAGGTGGCGCGGCTGGAGGAAGTCCTGGACGAGGCGCTGGCCGACGGCGACAAGGCGCTGTGCTTCACGCAGTTCACCGAGTTCGGCGGGCTGGTCGTGCCGCACCTCGCGGCGCGGTTCGACACCGAGGTGCTGTTCCTGCACGGCGGCACGCCGAAGGGCGCGCGCGACGAGATGGTGCGCCGGTTCCAGTCGGCCGACGGGCCGTCGATCTTCGTGCTGTCGCTGAAGGCGGGCGGCACCGGGCTGAACCTGACGGCGGCCAACCACGTCATCCACCTCGACCGCTGGTGGAACCCGGCGGTGGAGGACCAGGCGACCGACCGGGCGTTCCGGATCGGCCAGCGCGACCACGTGCAGGTGCGGAAGTTCGTCTGCGTCGGGACCGTGGAGGAGCGCATCGACCGGATGATCGAGGAGAAGCGCGGCCTGGCGCAGCTGGTGGTCGGCGCGGGCGAGGACTGGTTGACCGAGCTGTCCACGAGCGAGCTGCGGGACCTGTTCGCGCTGTCGGAGGAGGCCGTCGGTGAGTGACGGGCGGGTCGGGGCGGGCGGTTGGCGGGGAGGTGCGCGTGAGCGACCGGCACGGTGAGCGCCCGGGGCGGCCCGTCCGGGTCGAGGGCGGGTTGACGTTGCGCAGCAAGCGCGGCGACATCGCCCGCACCTGGTGGTCGCGGCGGTTCGTGGAGGTGCTGGAGTCCTTCGGCATGGGCGGGCGGTTGGCGCGCGGGCGCGCGTACGCCCGGACCGGCCAGGTCATGAGCCTGTCGCTGTCCACGAGCCTGGTCGTGGCATTGGTCACGGGCTCGCGGCCGGAGCCCTACCGGGCCCGGATCGGGGTGCGGAAGTTCGACGACGACGACTGGCTGCGGATCGAGCACGCCCTCGCCGACCGGGCGGTGTTCGCGGCGAAGCTGCTCGCCGGCGAGATGCCGCCGGAGATCGAGGACGTGTTCGACGGGCTGGGGCTGGCGCTGTTCCCCCGGTCGACGCGCGAGCTGTCGATGGACTGCACCTGCCCGGACTGGGAGGTGCCGTGCAAGCACCTCGCGGCGACCTGCTACCTGCTCGCGGAGTCGTTCGACACCGACCCGTTCGAGATCCTGGCCTGGCGCGGCCGGTCCCGCCAGGACCTGCTGGACCGCCTGCGCGAGCTGCGCGACCCGGTGCCGCCCGCCGACGAGCCGCACGAGGACGCGACACCCCGGTCGGAGGACGACCCGGCGGTGTTCTGGCGGCGGCCCGAGGCGCCCGCCGTGCCCGAGCCGGAGGAACCCCTCGCCCGCCGCCCCGACGCGATCCTGGACCAGCTCGACCCGCTCACGGTGGCGGGCCGCTCGGTCACCGACGAGCTGCGCCCCCTGTACCGGAGGATCGCCACGCCCTGGCCCGGCACCTGACCCCGGCTCGCCGACCCACCGGCACCGCCCCGACCGCACCGCCGACCCCACCTCGCGCCAGGGGCGACAGGCGGCGGCCGAACAAGTTACCCACTGGTAGCGTGCGGCCAGGACGAAGGGAGAAGGCCGGTGTTGTTCGATCCCCGCACTTTCGACGGCGCGCACCTGGACCCGGAGAGCAGGCGGCTCCTGCGGGCCACCATCGACTGGTTCGAGCAGCGGGGCAAGCGCCGCCTGCTCGCCGACGACCAGGCCAGGGCCTGGTACGCCGACTTCCTCGACTTCGCCGCGCGCGAGAAGCTGTTCGCCACCTTCTGCACGCCGCGCGCGGAGGCGGGCGGCGACCCGCACAAGCGCTGGGACGCCGCCCGCAACGCCGCCCTGAGCGAGATCCTCGGCTTCTACGGCCTCCAGTACTGGTACGCGTGGCAGGTCACGGTCCTCGGCCTGGGCCCCATCTGGATGAGCGACAACGCCGCCGCCCGCGAGCGGGCCGCCAGGCTGCTCGACGACGGCGCGGTGTTCGCGTTCGGGCTGTCGGAGAAGGAGCACGGCGCGGACGTCTACTCCACCGACATGGTCCTCACGCCCGCCGGCGACGGCTTCACCGCGCGCGGCGGCAAGTACTACATCGGCAACGGCAACGTCGCCGGCATGGTGTCGGTGTTCGGCCGCCGGGCGGACGTCGAGGGCCCCGACGGCTACGTGTTCTTCGCCGTCGACCGCCGCCGACCGGGCTTCCGGCTGGTCGGGAACGTCGTGGACGCCCAGATGTACGTCAGCGAGTTCCACCTCGACGACTACCCCGTGGCCGCGGACGACATCCTGCACACCGGTCGGGACGCGTTCAGCGCCGCCCTGAACACCGTCAACGTGGGCAAGTTCAACCTGTGCACGGCCTCCATCGGCATCTCCGAGCACGCCTTCCACGAGGCCATCACGCACGCCCACAACCGCGTCCTCTACGGCAAGCGCGTCACCGACTTCTCGCACGTCCGGCAGAACTTCGTGGACGCCTACGCGCGCCTGGCCGCGATGAAGCTGTTCTCCGACCGCGCCGTCGACTACTTCCGCACCGCCTCCCCCGACGACCGCCGCTACCTGCTGTTCAACCCCATCACCAAGATGAAGGTCACCAGCGAGGGCGAGCGGGTCGTCGACCTGCTCTGGGACGTGATCGCGGCGAAGGGGTTCGAGAAGGACACCTACTTCGCGATGGCCGGCCGCGACATCGGCGCGCTGCCCAAGCTGGAGGGCACCGTGCACGTCAACCTCGCGCTCGTGCTGAAGTTCATGCCCGCGTACCTGTTCCAGCCGACCACCTACCCCGAGGTGCCGACCAGGCACGACGCCGCGGACGACGAGTTCTTCTGGCGGCAGGGCCCGGCGCGCGGCCTCGGCGCCGTCCGGTTCCACGACTGGGAGACCGCCTACCGGGCGTTCGCGCACGTGCCCAACGTCGCCCGGTTCCACGAGCAGGCCCGCGCGCTCCGCACCCTGCTCACCACCGCCGCACCGGACGACGAGCAGCGGGAGGACCTCGACTTCCTGCTCGCCCTCGGCCACCTGTTCACGCTCGTCGTCTACGGCCAGCTCGTCCTCGAGCAGGCCGGCCGCACGGACCTCGACGCCGACCTGCTCGACCAGGTCTTCGACGTGCTCGTGCGGGACTTCTCCGGCTACGCGGTGGCGCTGCACGGCAAGGCGTCCTCCACCGAGGCGCAGCAGGAGTGGGCGTTGGGCCAGGTGCGCAAGCCCGTGGTGGACCACGGGCGGTTCGGACGCGTCTGGGAGCGGGTCGCCGCGCTGTCCGGCGCGTACGAGATGAACCCCTAGCGAGCGGGCCCGTCGCCGGTCGTCGACGGCGCCCGTCCACCGGGTGCCGTCTTGACTGGTGTGCCGCCCTCGGTGTTTGGTCGGGCACCGGAGCGAGCGGAAGGGGACGCATGACCGCGTCCAAGTCACTGCGGGCGTTGCGCGAGGCGATCGTGCTCGAACACCTGGAGTCGGAGAACGAGCACGAGTTCGCGGCGGCGGTCGGCGCGTTCGACCACCCGCGCTGCGAGATCGCCGCCACCGGCGAGGTGTTCGAGGGCTCAGCGGCCTTCGCCGGCTACTACGCCCGGAGTCACGCCGCGTGCCCTGATCAGCAAAATCACCTGGTCGAGTTACACCACGCGGATGAGGCGGTCATCGTGGAACTCGCCCTCGACGGCACCAGGCTGGGCCGGCCGTTCCGCGCGCGGACGACCGCGTTCTTCCTGTTCGACGGCGCGCGACTGGTCGGCAAGCGGCTGTACGGCGACGCCCACGCCCCGGCGCTGACCTGCTAGGACGAGTCGAGCCGCCACTTCCGGCACCGGAAGTGGCGGCTCGACTACCCGAGTTGTGGCAACCCGGTACTAGGTCAGAGCGGTCGGACCGTCTGCGCCTGCGGGCCCTTCTGGCCCTGGCCGATCTCGAACTCCACCCGCTGGTTCTCTTCCAGGGTGCGGTAGCCGTTGCTCTGGATCTCCGAGTAGTGCACGAACACGTCGGCGCCACCGTTATCCGGGGAGATGAAGCCGAAGCCCTTCTCCGCGTTGAACCACTTGACGGTGCCCTGAACTGCCATCTTGCTACTTCTCCTCTAACAGGTGCCGGATCGCGCTTGCGACCACCGGGTCAGCTAGGGCGACGGCTACTCCTGGCGGAGAAAGTTCGGCGCCCGCAACTCCGTTCCGCGAGCGTGGTGGAACACGAACACAGAAAGGTACGACCGAAGACAGTCAACCACGACAGGCGGCCGGCAGTCGAGTGACTGAGTGCGGCGAGTCGCACTGCTACCGTGGGCGTGGTCGCGATCACAGGGGGTCAGCCATGTCGGAGCCGGTCCTGGTGTCCATCGCCGCGTCGCTCGCCGCGCGAGCCGTCGCGGGCGTGTACGAGCTGGTCCGGGCGAGGTTCGCGGGCGATCCGCCCGCCCTCGCCGCGCTGACCGCCGCCGAGGGGGCCGCCCCCGACTCGCCGCAGGTGCGGGCCCTGGGCGAGGCGCTGGGCCGGGCGGAGGCGGCCGACCCGGCGTTCGGCGGGGAGCTGCGGCGGGCGTACGAGCAGGCGGGCGTGGCGCAGACCGGCCGCGTGACGAACCACATCTCCGGCACGGTGCACGGCCACGTCCTCCAGGCGGGGGACATCCAGGGCGGTGTGAGCTTCAAGTAGCCGCGCGGCGTCCACCGCGCGGGTGAAGATGGGGCGGTGTTGTCGACGCTCCACCCGCCCCAGTCCAGGCTGCTGTTCTTCCTCCTCGGCCTCGTGGTCACGTTCGTGCTGATCAGGATCAGCGTGCGGCTGATCCGGGCGAACGTGCGCTGGTGGCCGGGCAACATCAAGCCGGGCGGCACCCACATCCACCACGTGGTGTTCGGCACGGTCTTCGTGCTGATCGGCGGTGTGACGGGGCTCGCGGCACCGGACGACGAACACGGCCTACGGGCCTCCGCAGCCGCGTTGCTCGGCGTGGGCGCGGCGCTGGTGCTCGACGAGTTCGCCTTGATCCTGCACCTGCGGGACGTGTACTGGTCCAAGGACGGCCGGCTGTCGGTCGACGCGGTGTTCCTCGCCATCGGCATGACCGGCCTGCTGCTGGTCGGCGCGCGACCGCTCGGGTACGACGAGTTCTACGACGACGGCGTCTGGCTGCGCGTGCTGGCGGTCCTGGTGAACCTGGGCTTCGCGATCGTGGCGCTGCTCAAGGGCAAGGTCTGGACGGGCCTGCTCGGCCTGCTGGTGCCGGTGCTGCCGGAGATCGGGGCGCTGCGGCTGGCCCGGCCGGGCTCGCCGTGGGCGCGCTGGCGGTACACCGAGGGCTCGCGCAAGCTGCGCCGCGCCTACCGGCGGGAGGCCCGGATCAGGCAGCCGCTGATCCGGGTGAAGATCCGCATCCAGGAGTTCATCTCGGGCAGGCACGACGACGACCAGCCGGCCGGCTAGCCGACCAGGATGCCCAGCTCGTCGCAGTCGTCGGCCACGTCGCCCGCGCACAGCTCGGCCGACTTGACGGCGTTCTGCGCCACCAGCGCCCGGACGTTGTCCCGCGTGACCGGGTCCGCGCCCAGCAGGACCGACTTCACGTCCCGCCGCGCCACGAGGTCCCGCGTGTTGCCGGTGGCCAGGTCGTCCGCGCCGCTGACGTCGCCGCGCGCCACGGAGATCGCCAGCCGCGCCGCCGCCTCGGCCTCGTCGCGGACGGGCTTGTGGACCGTCATGCACTGGTCGCCGCGCAGCACGGCGCGCAGCCCCTCCAGCGTGGCGTTCTGACCGGTGACCGGCACCTTGCCCGCCAGCCCCCTGCCCTTGAGCACCTCGATGACCGCGCCCGCGAGGGCGTCGTCGGCGGCGACCACGCCGTCCACCCGGCCCGCGTTGCCGCCGAGCGCCTGCTCGAACGCGGCCTTGCCCGCCACCGGGTCCCACCTGTCCACGGCCTGGCTCGCGACCAGCCGCAGCTCGCCGCTGTCGTACAGGGGCCCGAGCCTGCGGCGCTGCCCGTCGGCGAACAGGGTGGCGTTGTTGTCCGTCGGCGCGCCCTGCAGCTCGATGACCTGCGCGCCGCGCCGCTTGCCGCCCAGGCACTGCAACAGGCCCTCGGCCTGCAGCTCGCCGACGTTCAGGTTGTCGAACGAGACGTAGTAGTCGGCCATGCCGCCGAGGCTGATCCGGTCGTAGTTGATCACCTGGATGCCCGCCTGCTTGGCCTTCCGCTCGACCTTCGCGCCGCCCTCGGTGGACAGCGGGGTCGTCATCAGCACCCGCACCCCGCTCGCGATCATCCGGTCGGCGATGCCCGCGAACTTCGCCTCGTCGCCGTCGGCGTTCTCGATCACCGCCGCGACGCCCGCGATGGAGAACGCGGACGCCAGCAGCGGCCGGTCGCGCTCCTCCCACCGGGCGGTCGCGCGGTCCGGGAGGATCACCCCGACGACCGGGCCCTCGCCCGACCCGGTCGAGGTGGCCGGCGCCGACGCGGCGCCCCGGTCCTGGCCGCCGCACGCCGCGACGAGCAGGACGAGCACCGCACAGGTCGTCACGCCGCGTAGTCTTCGCATTCGCCAACCCCCTGCACGGGCCGACCGCCCGTAGACCGCGAAAATCGTATTCTGCGGATTTCATCCGAGAACCGCGGGTTCGTCAAGACGTCGCAACCGGACGGCTCCGAATGGTCCGCACCATTGGGCTTGTTGACCTTTTCGGGACATCGAACCCGCAGGCAGAGTCGTTACCAAAGCGCGAAAAGTCACGCTCCGCGCTCATTTGGCTACGTTGCCGACTGACGACGAAAGGCGTCTAACGACGACGGCTTTTCTGTGTCAGGGTGTCGCCCGACGGAACCGTGTCCGGGTGTGAGGAGACAGCGTGAGCGCACGCAGGTTCGTTCCAGCAGTACTGGTAGTAGCGGCCACGGCGGTCACCCTCGTGGCCGGCGCCGGCCTGGCCGCCGCCGACGCCGGCCCCGTCGGCGCGACGGCGGCCGTGGTGGCGGTCGAGAGCGGCGCCGGGACGAGCGCCGACCTCGACGGCCGCAACCGCGAGTGGTAGGGCGGCCCTCGCCCACCGGGGAGGACACCGCCTGACCCGGCGCGCACCGCACCGCGTGGCCCGGCTCCACGGACCCGGTCCGACCACACCCGCTCGTGGCCGGCCACGCGGCACCGCGTCCTGCCCACCCGACCCCGCTCGCGCGGCGTCCGGCCGCGCCGCGGCCTCCGGCACGGTGATCCGGGTCGCGGCGCGCCCGGCCCGCGCGGCGGGGTCAGTGGTCCCGCTCGACGCCGGGGGTCTCCGCGAGCTGCCGCCGGACGCGCTCGACGTCATCGTCCCGCCCCTGCTCCCGGTACAGCTCCAGCGCTTCCCGCCAGACCTCGCGCGCCTGCTCGTGCTGTCCGAGCGCGGTGTGCGGGTGGCCGAGGCGGTCGAGGGTGTTGGCGACGTTGTAGGTGTGGCCGAGGACCCGGCGCAGGGCGAGGGCCTCGCGGTAGTGCCGGACGGCCTCCTCGTGGCGGCCGGTGCGGTGGTCGAGGAAGCCGAGGCTGTCCAGCGTGTTCGCCTCGCCGTCGGCGTTGGCGTGCCGGCGGTGCAGCGCGAGGGCGGCCCGGCAGTGCTCGCGGGCCGCGTCGTGGTCGTCCAGGCGCGCGGCGAACCAGCCCACGAGGTTGAGCGCGTCGGCCTCGCGCACCGGGCTGTCGAGGGCCCGGTAGAGGTCGAGGCACCGCCTGCTGTGGTCGAGGGCCGTGCGGTCGTCGCCCCGGCGTCCCCACGACGCCGCGAGGGCCTGGTGCGTGAGCGCCCGCTGGTGGGCGTCGTGGTGGTGCTCGGCGAGCGCGAGGGCCCGGTGCAGGTGGTCGATGGCCTCCTCGTGCGCGCCCAGCCGGGAGTGGGCGCTGCCCAGCCGCCGGTGGGAGTGGATGCGGGCGGCCGGGTCGCCCAGGTGCTCGGCGGAGTCGAGCGCGACCTGCCACACGGCCAGCTCGTCGCGGGCGTGCCCCCGCCACTGGTGGAAGGTGGTGAGGTTCCAGGCCAGGTGCCACGCCGTGCGGTGGCGGCCGTGCGCGGCGGCGGTGTGCTGGGCCGCGAGCAGGTGGGGGTGCTCGGCGGTCAGCCAGGCCAGCGCCGCCCGCTGGTCCGGCAGCGGGTGCGGGCGCACGCCGGGCGCGGGCGGGTCCGGCCGCATCACCGGCGCGTGGGGGTTCACGAGGTGGTGCGCGGTGTGTGCGGTGTGCAGGTAGAAGTCGACCACCCGGTCCAGCGCCGGCTGCCGGACGGGTTCGGGCAGGTACCGCGCCTGGTCGGCGGCGAAGGCGCGGACCAGGTCGTGCATGGCGTACCGGTTGCCCGCGGTGTGGTCGAGCAGGGAGGCGTCGACCAGGGCGTGCAGCACGGCACGCGCCTCGCGTTCCGGCAGGCCGGCGAGGTTCGCGGCGGCGGGCAGGCCGATGTCGGGTCCGGGCGCGGTGCCCAGCAGCGCGAGCGCGGTGCGCTGCCGCTCGGTGAGCCGGCGCAGTGACCAGGACAGCACCGCGGGCAGGCTCGCCGCCGGGTCGGTGTCGTCCAGCGCCGCCAGGCCGAACTCGCGCAGCTCGGCGAGGATGCCGCCGAGCGGCAGCCGGGGGCGGGTGCGGGCGCGGGCCGCGATCAGGCCCAGCGCCAGCGGGAACCCGCCGCACAGCGCGACCAGCTCCGCCACCGACCGCTCCTCCTCCGCCACGCGCGCCGCGCCCAGGGACGCCACCAGCAGGGCGCGGGCCTCGGCGTCGGCGAGCACGTCGAGGTGCAGCGGGCGGGCGCCGTGGCGGACCACCAGCCCCGCCAGCCGGTTGCGGCTGGTGACCAGCACGGTGCACGAGGCGCTGCCGGGCAGCAGCGGCACCACCTGCTCGACGGTGGCGGCGTTGTCCAGCACGATCAGCATCCGCCGGTCGGCGACCAGGCTGCGGTACCGCGCGGCCCGCGCGTCCGGGTCGGCGGGCAGGCGACCCGGCTCCACGCCGAGCGCGTCGAGGAAGCCGCGCACCGCCTCGTCCGGCGTCACCGGCCGCCCGGTCGGGCTGAAGCCGCGCAGGTCGACGAACAGCTGGCCGTCCGGGAACCGGTCGAGCCTGCGGTTGGCCCAGGCGAGCGCGAGCCAGGTCTTGCCGAGGCCGCCCGCGCCGCCGATCGCCGAGATCACCACCGTCGCCTCGGCCCCCGTCGCCGGGTCGGCGTCGGCCAGGGCCTGGTCGAGCGCGTCCAGCTCGGTGGCGCGACCGGTGAACAGCCCCGGCGCGGCGGGTAGCCGGCGTGGCGTCGCGGCCGACCGGCGCGCACCGGGCGCGGGGTCTGCCAGGGCGGGGTGAGCGGACAGCATCCGCTGGTGGAGCTGCCGCAGGGGCGGGCCGGGGTCCGCGCCCAGGTCGTCGGCCAGCCGGTCGCGCAGCCGCCGGTAGTGGGCCAGGGCGTCGGCCTGGCGGCCACTGCGGTACAGCGCGAGCATGAGCTGCCCGGCGACGCGCTCGTCCAACGGGTGCTCGGCGGCCCTGGTGGTCAGCTCGGCCAGCACCTCGGTGTGCCTGCCGGTGCGCAGCAGCAGGTCGGTGTAGTCCAGCTCGGCGGCCCTCCGCTGTCGGACCAGGTCCTCGCGGACGGCGTCGAGCCACGGCGTGGCCAGGCCCGCGCACGGCTCGCCCCGCCACAGGTCCAGCGCCTCGCGGAACAGCGCCGCCGCACGCGGGTCGGCGGCGTCCCGCGCGGCGGCGACCAGCCGGTGGAACCGGTGCAGGTCCACGGCGTCCTCGTCGACGGCCAGCCGCCAACCTCCGGGTCCCCGCAGGATCCCGCCGCCGCCGACCTCGCGCAGGACCCGCCGCAGGCGCGACAGGTAGGTGTAGAGCGGGTTCCGGCCGCGCGGCACGTGCTCGCCCCAGACGCGGTCGAGGAGCCGGTCGGCGGGCACCCACCGGTTCGCCTCGACCAGCAGCACCGCCAGCACGCACCGCTGCTTGGCGGGGCCCAGGTCGACCGGGCGGCCGTCGACGCCGGCCTCCACCGCGCCCAGCACCCGGAACTCCACCGCCATCGCGGACACCTCCTCGCCCCGTCGGCGCGGGCACGCGCGGGACCCGCGGGCGGGTTCACCCGCGGGTCCTCCCCGACCGGGCCGGCGGGACCGGCCGTCAGCCCAGGTCCGTGCCCAGCGCCTGCCAGTCGAGCACCGGGGCCGCCAGGTCGCGGATCGCGGCCAGCAGCCCCAGCCGGGCCCGCCGCACCGCCGGGTCCTCGGCCATCACCAGGACCTCGTCGAAGAACGTGTTCACCGGCCCGGTCAGCCCACCGGCCGCCGCCACGAACGCCGCCGGCCCGGACGTGTCGCGCGGCACGGCGGCGAACGCCTCGTGCAGGGCCACCTCCGCCGGCTCGGTCAGCGCCGCGGGGTCGTACCCGCCCTCGACGTCGGCCGGGACGATGCGCCGCACCCGCTGCAACGCCGCCACGAGCCCGGCGAACCCCTCGCGGCCCACGAGCCCGGTCAGCTCGGCCAGCGCCCCGTCCGCCACGGCGGGCGCGTCGGCCAGCGGCAGGACGGCGTTGACGAACCGGTGGTCGTGACCGGCGTCCAGCAGCTGCTGCTCGTACCGCCGCACGGCGAACTCGCGGGCGGTCTCCAGCGCACCGGCGTCCACGACGACCGCGCCGCCACCGGCGCCGCCGTCCGCCAGCACCTCGGCGGCCAGGGCGAGCCCGCGCCCGAGCGTGATGCCACACAGCTCCGGGAACGCCCGCAGCACGCTCACCACGCCCAGCGCGGCCCGCCGCAGCCCGAACGGGTCCGAGCTGCCCGTCGGGTTCGCGCCGATCCCGAACAGGCCCGCCAGCAGGTCGAACCGGTCCGCCAGCGACAGCAGCGCGCCCGCGCGGGACGCGGGCAGCGCGTCACCGGCGGAGCGGGGCAGCTCCATCTCGGCCAGCGCGCGCGCCACCTCGGGCGACTCGCCCGCGCGCTCGGCGTACTCCCGCGCCATCACGCCGGCCAGCGACGACAGCTCGATCACCATCTGCGACCCGAGGTCGAACTTGGCCAGCTCGCCCGCCCTCGCCAGGGTCGCGTCACCGCCGCCGACCACGTCGGCCAGCCGGCCCGCCAGGGCCGCGATCCGGCCGGCCCGGTCCGCCATCGAGCCGAGCTTGTCGGCGAAGGTCAGCTTCTCCAGCCCGGCCTTCATCCGCTCCAGCGGCGTGCGCAGGTCGGCCCGCCAGAAGAACGCCGCGTCCTCGTACCGGGCGCGCAGCACCGCCTCGTTGCCCGCCCGCACGACGTCCTCGTCCACCTCGCCGTTCGCGACGGCCACGAAGTGCGGCAGCAGCGCGCCGTCCGCCGTCCGCACCGGCAGGTACCGCTGGTGCTTGCGCATCACCGTGGTGAGGATCTGGGCGGGCAGCTCCAGGTACTCCGGGTCGAACGAGCCCAGGATCGGCGTCGGCCGCTCGACCAGGTTCGTCACCTCGTCCAGCACGCCGGCGAAGTCCACGACCCCGCCGACGGAGGCCGCCAGCTCCTCCGCCCGCGCCACGATCGCCGCGCGGCGCGCCTCGGCGGACACGACGATGCCGTGGCCGGCGAGGAAGTCCGCGTAGCCGTCCGCGGCGGGCACCTCCACGACGGGCTCCTCCGCCGTGCGGTGCACGCGGGTCGTGGTGCCGGACGCGAGGGCCGACACCGCGAACGGCACCGGCGCGTCGCCCAGGCGGGCCAGCAGCCACCGCACCGGCCGGGTGAACGACAGCTTCGGGTCGTTCCACTTCATGTTCTTCTCGGCGCGCAGCTCGGCCACGACGGACGCGAGCAGCGGCCCGAGCACCTCGACCGCGCCGCCGCCGACCGCGGTGCGCACCACGGCGACGTGCTCGACGCCGTTCTCGACCACCCGCCCGAGCTCCGACACGTCGACGCCCTGGCCGCGCGCGAACCCGAGCGCGGCCTTGGTCGGCTCGCCGGCGGCGTCGAACGCCGCCGACACCCGCGGTCCGCGCACGGTCCGCTCGGCGTCCGGCTCGCGGGGCGCGACCTCCGGCACGACGACCACGATCCGGCGCGGCGTGCCGTGCGCCTCGACCGCGCCGTGGGCGAGGCGCGTGGCGGCGAGCTTGTCCGCCACCGCCGTCCGCACCGCGTCGACCGCGCGGGTGACCTCGGCCGGGGGAAGCTCCTCGGTCCCGATCTCGAACAGCAGCGTCGCCGGGCGGTCGACCGCCACCGCCACCGCCGGCGCTTCGGCCGCAGGCAACGGCTCCACCAGCCCCAACGGGTGGCCCAGCTCCTCGCGCCGCGCCGCCCACAGCTGCGCCACCTCGCGCGCCAGGCCGCGCATCCGGGCGAACGCCCGTGCCCGCTCGGTCGTGCTGATCGCGCCGCGCGCGTCGAGCACGTTGAACGCGTGCGAGCACTTCAGCACGTAGTTGTGCGCGGGCACCGGCAGGCGGGCGTCGAGCATCCGCCGCGCCTCGGCCGCGTACTCCTCGAACAGCCGCTTGGTGGCGTCGACGTCGGCGTCGTCGAGGTAGTAGCGCGACATCTCGTACTCGGCCTGGCCGAACGCCTCGCCGTAGGAGATGCCGGGCGCGTAGGCGATGTCCTTGAAGTGGTCGACGCCCTGCAACGCCATCATGATGCGCTCGATGCCGTAGGTGATCTCCACCGACACCGGGTCCAGCGACATGCCGCCCGCCTGCTGGAAGTAGGTGAACTGGGTGATCTCCAGCCCGTCCAGCCACACCTCCCAGCCCAGGCCCCACGCGCCGAGCGCGGGCGAGGCCCAGTTGTCCTCGACGAACCGCACGTCGTGCGCGCGCACGTCGATGCCCAGCGCCTCCAGGCTGCCCAGGTACAGCTCCTGCGGGTCGCCCGGATCCGGCTTGAGGATCACCTGGAACTGGGTGTGCGTCTGGAGCCGGTTGGGGTTCTCGCCGTACCGCGAGTCGTCGGGGCGCACGCTGGGCTCGACGTAGGCGACCCGCCACGGCTCGGGCCCCAGCACCCGCAGCACGGTGGCCGGGTTCAGCGTGCCTGCGCCGACCTCGGAGTTGTACGGCTGGACGACGAGGCAGCCCCGTTCCGTCCAGTACCTGGTCAACGCGAGCAGCGCGTCCTGCATCGTGAGCACGGGTGGAGTCTACGAACGCGCCACCGGTCGCCTCACCATCGGGCTACTTCGCCGGTCGCGATTCGTCAAGACCCGGTATCACCTCGTCTGGATGTGGGGCTGTGCCACGCTGTGGGCAACCCTAGAGGCCACCGGGACGTCCGACAGGGCACATCCGGATCGCAGGAGGGAGCGCGAGTGGACGACCGGCCGCCGAGGCCGGGCGAACCCGACGGGTTCCGCCGGCGACCAGTGCCCCCTCGGACTCCTTCCGCAGGTCAGCCCCCTCGTGGCGGGACACCGCCGACCCGCGGGCCCTCCGCCGACCGGGCCGGGTCGCCGCCGGAGCGCGGCCGTCCGCCCGCCGACCGCCGGGGCGGGCCGTCCGGTGACCCCCGGTCAGGCGAACGTTTCACTCGCACGGGTGAACGTGGCGCAGGGCACCGCGCCGACGCGCCGAACACCGCGGGCAGCTCCCCGAGCACACCGCCCCGCGCGCAGGGCGACGCCCGCGGCCCGAACCCGTCCCGCCGCTCCCCGCGCGACCCGGTCCGCTCCGCGCACGAGGGCGCACGCCCGCGCACACCCGCCGGCGCACCGCGCGCCGAGGGCCGCCGCGCGCCGGGCGAGCGCCCGGCGGAGGACCGCACCCGGCAGCCCCGGCGGATCGCGCCGACCGACCGGCGTCCCGGCGGCCCGCCCCGCGGGCGACCGGGTGCGGCCCGGCGGAACGGCTCCCCGGTCGGCCGCGCGGTGGCCGCGCTGTGCTCGGTCGCGGTCCTGCTGGGCACCGGCTACGCCTGGGTGAACTTCCAGTCGCTCAGCAGGAACCTCACCACCACCGACGTCATCGGCGCCGGCGGCGGCGAGCGGCCCGCCGACGGCTCGGTCGACATCCTCATGGTCGGCATGGACAGCCGCACCGACGCCAAGGGGAACCCGCTGCCCCGGCACGTCCTGGACGAACTCCAGGCGGGCGACGAGTCGGCGGGCGGCCTGAACACCGACACCCTGATCCTGCTGCACATCCCGAACGACACCGGCAAGGCGGTCGCCGTGTCGTTCCCCCGCGACGCCTACGTGAAGATCGCCGGCGGCCACGGGCGGCACAAGATCAACTCCGCCTACGGCTACGGCAAGAGCGGCGCCGTCGAGGACCTCCGGGAGAAGGGCGTCACCGACGCCGCGCAGGTCGAGCAGGAGTCCAGGAAGCAGGGCGCCCGGAGCCTCATCGGCACCGTCGAGGACCTGACCGGTGTCACCGTCGACCACTACGCGGAGATCAACCTCGTCGGCTTCTACGAGATCACCAAGGCCATCGGCGGCGTGGACGTGTGCCTCAACGCCGCCACGCGGGACGACTTCTCGGGCGCGGACTTCAAGGCGGGCCCGCAGTCCGTCCAGGGCCGCGACGCGCTCGCGTTCGTCCGGCAGCGGCACGGGCTGCCGCGCAACGACCTCGACCGCATCGTGCGCCAGCAGGTGTTCATGGCCGGCCTGGCGAAGAAGGTGCTGTCCGCGGGCACGCTGTCCGACCCCGGCAAGCTCGGCTCCCTGATCGACGCCCTGACCAAGGCCGTCGTGCTGGACAAGGACTGGGACGTCCTCCAGTTCGCCACCCGGATGAAGGACCTGTCCGGCGGCAACATCGCGTTCGAGACGATCCCGACCGGCAACCCCGCGCTGGAGACGCCCGAGGACGGCGTGGCCGTCGAGGTCAAGGAGGCCGAGGTCAAGCGGTTCTTCAAGAAGCTCGCCGGCGGACCGGACGCGACCGCCACCACGACGACGCCCGCCGTCGACCCGGCGACCGTCACCGTCGAGGTGCGCAACGCCTCCGGCGTGGGCGGGCTCGCGGCGCGGGTGCTCCAGTCGCTCGTGGCCAAGCGGTTCGTGGACGGCGGCGCGCAGAACGCCGACCGCAACCTGACCACCTCGGTGGTCCGCTACGGCGAGGGCGGCGAGGCGGGCGCGACGGCCGTCGCGGAGGCGCTGGGCGGCATCGGGACCGAGCAGGACGACGACGTGCCCGCCGGGCGGGCGCGGGTGTTCCTCGGCAGCGACTACGCCGGGCCGGGCACGCAGAACCTGGCGGGCGCGCCGCTGGTGGGCCTGGACGGGGCGCACCGGGCCCAGCCGACGACCACGACCGAGCAGGAGCCCATCACGGCGGACGGCGTGCGCTGCGTCAACTAGCCCACCGGCCGGGGGCCCGCCGACCCGCCACACCGAGTAGACCGCCGGGCCGACGCCCGTCACCCGGTCGCCGCGACCGGTCCCGCCACCCCGGCAACCGACCGCGCCGCCGGCGCGTCCTCGATCACGGACCGCCGGCCCGACCGCGGGCCGCGCCGACCGACCGGGGGTAGACCGTGCAGGAGTTCATCCGCCGCATCAGGTGGCGGCGCGTGCTGGTGGTGGCCGCGCTGCTCGGCGTCGTCGCCACCGCGCCCTGGGTCTGGGTGCGGGCGGCGAGCGCGCCGCACCGGTACGCCGCGGCGGACGTACCCGACGCGCCCGTGGCGCTCGTGCTCGGCGCGGGCCTGCGCGACGGGAAGCCGACGTCGTTCCTGGCCGGCCGGCTGGACGTCGCCGCCGACCTCTACCGCCGGGGCAAGGTGAAGGTCCTGCTGGTCAGCGGCGACAACAGCCGCCGGGAGTACGACGAGCCGACCGCGATGCGGACCTACCTGATCGACCGGGGCGTCCCCGAACGCGTGATCGTGGCCGACTACGCGGGCTTGGACACGTGGGACTCGTGCACGCGCGCCAAGCGCATCTTCGGCGTGTCGAAGGCCACGGTGGTCACCCAGGAGTTCCACCTGCCGCGCGCCGTGGCGCTGTGCCGGGAAGCCGGGCTGGAGGCGTTCGGCGTGGGGCACGACACGTGGGGGCGCTGGTCGACGACCACCGCCTATGGGCACTTCCGGGAGGTGGTCGCGAGCGGCAAGGCGCTGTGGGACGGGCTCGTCGCCAAGCCGGACCCGAGGTTCCTCGGCCCGCTCGAAACCGGCGTCAGCCGGGCGCTCGACTCGTGAACAACTACCGTGAGTGGTTCTCGGTTAACCCAATCGGGCGATATATCGAGCAAGTCGCGTAAGCGGGACGGCACGTCACGCTTTCCCTGTGCGTGGGGTCTGTCGGGGCCCCACCGGACATGGAGGACTTGACGGTGCAGATCGACACAGCGACGTACCAACGCGTGCTCGGTGATGAGCTCCGCAGCCTTCGCAAGCAGCGTGGATGGACCCGCAAGGAACTCAACCGCAGGCTGCAAAGCGAAATCTCGCTCCAGACCCTGGCCACCTACGAGCTGGGCACCCGCCAGTGCTCGGTGGTGCGGCTGGTCGAGATCTGCGCGGCGCTCGGCGTGCCCGCCCACCGGGTGCTGGCGCGGGTGCACGACCGCGTGTTCGGCGACGCGCCCGCCGGCCACCTGACGGTCGACCTCGCCGCGGTCGTCGCCGACGCCCGGCCGCAGCTGCTGCCGCTGCGCCGCTGGGCGCAGGGCAGGCTGCGCCAGCTCACCCCCGGCCAGCCGCCCGAGGTGCACCTGGACCTGCCCGCGCTGGAGTACATGGCGCAGTTGTGCCAGCTCAGCACCGTGGACCTGATCAGGACCCTGCGGGAACCGGGCGACCGGCCCCGGTAGCATCGGCGGCATCCCTTCTACCGACGCGGGAAGTCGCTTGCCGAACAGTCCTGGTGCAGACCCAGCCCGCCTGCCGCTGCGCACCGCGGCGGCCGTGCGACTGGGCAACATGAGTTCGAAGTTGTCGCAGAAGATGGGCCTGGGCGCGGGCGGCATGATCGGTGGCCGCGTGGCGCTCAAGCTCGACCCGCAGGCACTGGCGCACCTGACGTCCGGCCGGTCGGTCGCCCTGGTCACGGGCACGAACGGCAAGACCACGAGCACGATGATGCTCAGCCGCGCCGTGTCGTTCCTCGGCGAGGTCGCGACCAACCACGGCGGCGCGAACATGCCCGACGGGCACGTCACCGCGCTGTCCAAGCAGCCCGACGCGCCGCACGCGGTGCTGGAGGTCGACGAGGGGTACTTCCCCGAGGTCTGCCGCGCCTCCGCGCCCGCCGTGGCCGTGCTGCTGAACCTGTCGCGCGACCAGCTCGACCGGGTGGGCGAGGTGCGCACCATCGAGAAGTCGCTGCGCGCGGCCCTCGCGACGGTGCCCGGCGTGGTCGTGGCCAACTGCGACGACGTCATGGTGACGTCGGCGGCGCGCGACGCGGCCCGCGTCGTCTGGGTGGCGACCGGGACGGGCTGGCACAACGACGCGGCGTCCTGCCCGCGCTGCGGCGACCCGATCCGCTGGTCGGGCGAGCACTGGCAGTGCACGGGCTGCGACCTGGCCCGGCCGCGCCCCGACTGGGTGACCGGCGACGGCTTCCTGGTGACGCCGACCGGCGAGAAGGTCGAGCTGGCGCTGCGCCTGCCGGGCAAGTTCAACCAGGCCAACGCGGTGATGGCGACCGCGGCGGCGTTCGCGCTCGGCGTGCCGGTCGCGCAGGCCGTTGAGCGGCTGCGCGCGGTGTCCAACGTGGCCGGCCGGTACCGGACGATCCAGCGCAGCGGCCACCGCGCCCGCCTGCTGCTGTCGAAGAACCCGGCGGGCTGGAGCGAGACGCTGACCGTGGTCCGGGAGGCCGACCACCCGGCCGTGCTGGTGATCAACGCCCAGGAGGCCGACGGGCGCGACCTGTCGTGGCTGTGGGACGTGCCGTTCGAGCGGCTGCGCGGCCGGCAGGTCATCGCGTCCGGCGAGCGCGCGACGGACCTCGCGGTGCGCCTGACCTACGCCGAGGTCGAGCACACCATCGTGCCGGACCCGCTGAAGGCGATCGACGCCATGCCGCCCGGCGCGGTGGAGGTCATCGCCAACTACACCGCTTTCCGCGACCTGAACGCGAGGGCCGCCCAGTGAGCAGCAAGGTCTCCGTCGCCCTCGTCCTGCCCGACCTGCTGGGCACCTACGGCGACTTCGGCAACGCGGTCGTGCTGGAGAAGCGCATGACCTGGCGCGGCATCCCGGCCGAGGTCGTCACGGTCAACTTCGGCGAGCCGGTGCCCGACTCGTGCGACATCTACGTGGTCGGCGGCGGCGAGGACACCGCGCAGACGCTGGCCGTGCGGCACCTGCGCGAGCACCCCGGCATGCAGCGGGCGGCCGGGCGCGGCGCGGTGGTGCTGGGCGTGTGCGCGGGCATCCAGATCTTCGGCGAGTCGTTCACGCGCGCCGACCAGGTCACCCACCCCGGCCTGGGGCTCATCGACTCCACCTCGCACGCCGGCGGCAGCCGGGCCATCGGCGAGGTCGTCGCGACCCCGGCCGACGGCCTCTTCGAGGGCGTGCTGACCGGGTTCGAGAACCACCAGGGCCGCACCACCCTCGGCCCGGCCGCCCGGCCGCTGGCGCACGTCAAGGTCGGCACCGGCAACGACGGTTCGGTGGAGGGCGCGGTGCAGGGCCGCATCCTGTGCACCTACCTCCACGGCCCGGTGCTGCCCCGCAACCCGCAGCTTGCGGACCTGCTGATCTCGTGGGCGACGGGCGTCGAGCTGAAGCCCCTCGACCTGCCCGCGGTCACGCGGTTGCGCGCGGAGCGGGCCAAGGCAGCCGGCGTGTGACCACCGGGAGGGGCCCGTCGGGCCCCTCCCCCGCGCCGCACCGGGGTGTTCCTCCCCGTCGGGCCATCCCACCCGCGGGGCCGCCCTACGCGGGCACGCGTTCCCGCCGCGCGCGGGTCAGCGCGTAGTCCTCCGCCCGCACGGTCCGGGTGCGCATCCAGTAGCGCCAGGTGAACCCCGGCCACACGGTCCGGTTGACGCCCCGCGCGTCGAGGTACCAGCTCCGGCAGCCGCCCTCGGTCCACACGCCCCTGGACAGCTTGCGCTGCAACCGCCGGTTGAACCGCGCCTGCACCTCCGGCCGCACGTCCAGCTCGTCCGCGCCGTGCCGGTCGAGCAGGTCCAGGCACTGCCGCACGTACCGGATCTGCGACTCGATCATGAACACCACCGAGTTGTGCCCCAGCCCCGTGTTGGGGCCCAACAGGAAGAACAGGTTGGGGTACCCGGAGACCGTGATGCCGTAGTAGGTCTCGATGCCCTCTTCCCGCCACTGCGCGGCCAGGTCCCGGCCGCCCTTGCCGCGGATGTCGAGGTAGTCGAAGCTGTCGACCACGTGGAAGCCGGTGCCGTAGATGATCGCGTCGACCTCGTGCTCCACGCCCGCGCCGTCGACGACGCTGTGCGCCCGGACCTCCGCGATGCCGTCGACGTTGAGGTCCACGGTGGGCTTCATCAGCGTCGGGTAGTAGTCGTTGGAGATCAGGACCCGCTTGCAGCCCATCGTGTAGTCGGGCTGGAGCTTCGCCCGCAGCGCGGGGTCGGGCACCTGGGAGCGCAGGTGGCGCTTGGCGACGGTCTGCGCCACCTCCATGATCCTGGGGTCGACCGCGAACCCGAGCGCGGTCGACTCCCGCGTCCAGTACACGAAGTTCCGGTACAGCCGCTGCGTGAACGGGAACGCGCGGAACAGCCGCCGCTCCCAGCCGCTGATCGGCCGGTCCGCCTTGGGCATCACCCACGGCGGCGTGCGCTGGAACAGCGTCAGCCGCGCCACGTCGTCCGCGATGCGCGGCACGAACTGGATCGCCGACGCGCCGGTGCCCACCACGGCGACCTTCTTGCCCTTCAGGTCGTACGAGTGGTCCCACCGCGCGGAGTGGAACGCCTTGCCCCGGAACGCCCCGATGCCGGGCAGTTCCGGGACGTTCGGGATGTGCAGTGCGCCGACGCCGGCGACGACGGCCTTGGCCGTGTAGGTGTCGCCGTGCGCCGTCGAGACGTGCCAGACCTTGGCGTCCTCGTCCCACCGCGCGCCCGAGACCTCGGCGCCGAACCGGATGTGCTCGCGCAGCCGGTACTTGTCGGCGACCCGGTCCAGGTAGTCGCGGATCTCGGGCTGCCGGGCGAACACCCGCGACCACGAGGGGTTCAGCTCGAACGAGTACGAGTACATGTGCGACGGCACGTCGCAGGCGCAGCCGGGGTAGGAGTTGTCCCGCCAGGTGCCGCCGAGGTCGTCCGCCTTCTCCAGCACGACGAAGTCGCGCTCGCCGGTGCGCTTCAACTCGATCGCCATGCCCAGGCCGGCGAAACCCGTGCCGACGACCAGGACCTTGACCTCTCGGTGCATCCCCGACCTCCCAGTCCGCTACATACTCTCCAGTAGGTTACTTCAAGTAAGTTACTTGCGGTAGCCTGACTCGGTGACGACGACGGAGCCGCCGCGCCGGAAGCGGATGCCCAAGGCGCAGCGCAAGGCCCAGATGCTCGACGTCGCCGAGCGGGTGTTCGCCGAGCGGGGGTACCTGGCGGCGTCGATGGACGAGATCGCCGAGCGCGTGGGCGTGTCCAAGCCGATGCTCTACGAGTACTTCGGCTCCAAGGAGGGCCTGCTCATCGGCTGCATCCACCGCGCGCGGACCGAACTGCTCGACCGCACCCAGCGGGCCATCGCGGACGCGGACGGCCCGGAGGACGTCCTGCGCCGGGGGCTGCGGGCGTTCTTCGCGTTCATCGCCGCGCACCACCAGTCCTGGTCGCTGCTGCGCCAGGAGGCGGCCGTGACGGTGCCGTCCGCGGTGGAGGAGGTCGAGGGCATCCGGCGGCAGCAGACCGACCTGATCGCCGCCGTGATCGCCGGCCTCGACACCGACATCGGGCACGTCGAGGCCGAGGCGGTCGCGGAGATCGTCGTGGGCGCCACCGAACGCCTCGCGCTGTGGTGCGAGCGCCACCCCGAGGTCGGCCCGGAGCGCGCCACCGACTACGTCATGGACGTGGTGTGGCGCGGCGTGGCCACGCGCCTCACGGGCGGCGCGCTGCCCTGAGCGCGTGCGGTCCGGCACCGGGGAACCGCCTTCCCGGCCCGGTCCGGCGCGGCGCTCCGCCGGGAACCGCGGGTCAGACGCACGTCAGCCGCGGGCTGCCCCAGTCGGCGTGGTCGAAGTCGCTGCCGTCGCCCGCGTTCGACACCACGAGCCGCAGGACGTTCGCGCCGGACACCATCGCGGTCAGCGGCCTGCCTGGCGAGTCACCGGTCAGCCGTCCGCTGTCGGCGACCTTCCGCGCGTCCGCGAACACCTGGAACACCACGCTGCCGCGCGGGCCCACCTCGTCGTCCACGCCGACCGAGGCGGTCAGCCTGGTGCACCGCCCGCCGACGTGGTACTCGATGCCGGAGTTGGCGTGCGCGCCGAGACCGCGTGCGTGCACCACGCCCCCGATGGTCAGCGGTCCGCCGTCGCCACCGGGCAGCTCGCCGTTGGACCGGTCGACCTCCACCGGCCCGAACCCGTTGGTGATGCTCTGCGGGGTGAGCTTCGACAGGTCGTGCACGCCGGCGGCGGGCGGCTTGGCCACGCTGGTCCGCGTCACGCGGTAGAGCACCGTCCCGTGCCCGGGCACGGACGCGCTGATCCCGCCCGTCGTCGTCCGGGCCTCCTTGCTCCACAGGTCCGTCAGGCGGTAGGCGCCGGGGCCGAACCCGATCTCGGACAACGAGGTCTCCACCGTCGCCTCGTCCGCGTTCTTGTTGAACAGCGCCACGGCCTTGTCGCCGCCGGCGAGCGGTTTGACGATCACGTCCACGCCGTCCGCGGACCTGATCCGCCGTCCCTGCACGCCCAGCACGTCCTGGTCGACCGCGAGCACGTCCCGGTTGGTGAGGATCTCGAACGTGCCGGCGTCCGCCGCGCGCAGGTCCGTCCCGATCAGCAGCGGTGCGGCCATGATCGACCACAGGCTGAAGTGGCTGCGGTACTCGGTGGGCGTCATGCCGCCGTTGCCGACCTCCAGCATGTCCGGGTCGTTCCAGTTGCCCGGACTCGCGTACTGGTCCAGCAGGACGTTCTCCTCGTAGATCGCCACCGTGCGGTCCCACGTGTCGGTGATGTCACCGGTGGTGCGCCACAGGTGCCCGGTGTCGCTCGCCCACTCCCACGGCCGGTTGTGCCCCCACTCGCAGAGGGAGAACACGATCGGCCGCCCGGTGCGCCGCAACGCGTCCCGCATCGTCCGGTACCGCTGCCGCGCGTCGACGCCCTGGTTGTGGCAGTTGTCGTACTTGAGGTAGTCGACGCCCCACGAGGCGAACAGGTCGGCGTCCTGCTGCTCGTGCCCGAGCGCGCCGGGGAAGCCGCTGTCGCTGCACGTCCGGGTGCCCGCGCTGGTGTAGATGCCGAACTTCAGGCCCTTCGCGTGCACGTAGTCCGCGACCGCCTTGATGCCGCCGGGGAAGCGGGCCGGGTCCGGCCGCAGGTTGCCGTCCGGGCCGCGGGTGGGCAGCGCCCAGCAGTCGTCGACGTTCACGTACCGGTAGCCGGCGTCGCGCAGGCCCCTGGACACGAACAGGTCGGCGGTGGCCTTGACCATCTCCTCGGTGAAGCCAGGCCCGCATTGGGTGGCGTTCCAGTTGTTGAAGCCCAGCGGAGGGGTCGGCGCGAGCCCGTCGGGCAGGGCGTGGGCGGTCGGCGCGACGGGCGACCCGACCGGTGCGACGAGCGAGCCGGCCGCCGCGACCAGCGCCACCGCGGCGAGGCGCAACCTGCGCATGGTTTCTCCTCTCGTGGGCGGGGACCTGGTCCTGCCGCTGCGAGGAACCCGTCCGCCGGCCATGCGGTCACTCCGCGCGACACATCGGAGGTGACAGCGGGCGTGACGCCGATCCTGACACGCCGAACACCGACTCCGCGACTTGAACACCGCGAAGAAACACCTGTTCAGGGTTGCCCGCTCACTGGGCACAGGCCCAGCTCGGTGGCCCGTGTGCGTAGTGACGCACGGACAGCACATAACGAAACGTAGGAGGTCCACCGGGCTGTGCGCAAGAGCCGACGGGGGCGAAACCGCGTCGACGCCACTCATCACCTGTAAGGGGGAATGAGCACATGGTCGCGGCGGAATCCCGGTCAGATATGCGCAGGAGGTCCGAACCATGCCCACCATCCCCATCACCGCGAACTACCGCCGCCACGGCGACGACTGGGCGGTGACCGTGCGCACCGTCGACCGGTCGCTCGCCACGACCGCGCCGGGCCTGATCGCGGCCCGGCTCCAAGCCGACCAGCTCGTGGACGAGATCAGCGAGGGACACGCCGACCGGACGGTGGTGCACCTGCTGGACGGCGACGCGGTCGCGTTCTCGCGGATCTACCTGCGCACGCGGCACGGCCTCGCCGTGCCCGACACCCGGAAGGCCGAACCGAGCACCCCTCATGACCAGGCAATCGAGGTCTGAGAAGGCCCTCACCGGCCTAGGATGTCCGCCCATAGGCGAACGGGAGCGCAGACATGGCCACACCGGTGTACAGCGGGGCGGCACGATCCCCGCAACGAGGCAGACCCAGGGACGCGAGCCGCGACGACGCGCTGCGCCAAGCCGCGCTGGAGGTGATGGCCGAGGTCGGCTACCGCGCGTTGACGATGGACGCCGTCGCCGCGCGCGCCCGCGCCGGCAAGGCCACCATCTACCGGCGGTGGGAGTCCAAGCTCGACCTGGTGATCGACACGTGCGCGCACCTGGCGGCGGAGAACCTGGCCGAGCCGGACACCGGGTCGCTCGCGGGCGACCTGCGGGAGTTCCTCAGCTCGTTCGCGGCGTTCCTGTCCGGCCCGATCGGCAAGGCGGCGCAGGCGCTGGTCGGCGAGCTGCCGCACGAGCCGGAGCTGGCCTCGGCGTTCCGCGAGTCGTTCCTGATCGCCCAGCGCGACGTGCTGCGCCGCATCCTGGAGCGGGCCGACGAGCGGGGCGAACTGCGCGTGGACGCGCCGCGCGGCATGGCGGTCGAGCTGGCGGGCGCGGCCCTGATCTACCGGCTGATGCTCACCGGCGACCCGCTGGACCTGCCGTTCGTGGACCGCGTGGTGGAGCAGGTGCTACTGCCCCTCGTCGGCAAGGGGCAGTAGCGCACCTCTAACGGAACAGCTTGCGCAGCAAGGCGAACCCGACGAGCACGGCCACCGCGATCAGCGAGTACCGGATCTTGGGTTCGTCGAGCTTCGCGCGCACGCTGTCCTTGCCCGCCTCGACGAAGCGCTGGGGGTTGGCCCTCGTGCCCAGCTCGTCCAAGGTCGTGGCCAGCGCGTCGCGAGCCTGCTCGATCTCGCGCTGGATGGTGTCGGGGTCGCGAGCCACATCTCCTCCTAGCAGCGGTCTGCCGGTAACCGTAGTTGAGACGTGGGCGCGCCGTTGACCGGTCCCACCGGGAGCCGTTCCATGACACCGTTTCCGATCACGGGCACGGTGCGCCGTCCCTCGGTGCGGCCGCGCGGACAGGGCCGCTAGGCTGACGCCGCTCGGGGTCGTAGCCCAATTGGCAGAGGCACACGGTTTAGGTCCGTGCCAGTGAGAGTTCGAGTCTCTCCGGCCCCACCACCTGCGCGAACGGCGCTGCTCGTGAGCGCCGTGGGGCAAATATGGGGCAGCGGCTCCCGGACGAGGCACGGCCTTCCGGCCCTGCCCGGCGCAGTGCCGCGCGCACCTCACCCCAGGTAGCGCAGGACCTCCAGCATCGACTGCGGGTCGACCGACGCCGGGTCGGGTTCCTCGCAGTCGGCCAACGCCTTGGCGAGCACCTCCGGGTCGAGCCCGGTCCCGATGAGCACCAGTTGCGTGCCACCCGGTCCGTCGCCGCGCCGCACGCGTTCGAACCGCAGGAACGCCCCGACGGTGTGCAGGCTGAACCGCTGCCGGTGGCCGGGCACGTCGAAGTGGACGAAGCCCTTGATCCGGTACAGGCCGGGCGGTCGGTGGTCGAGGAAGGACATCAGGCGCGTCGGGTTCATCGCGCCGCCCGTGAACTCCACGCTGTCGTAGTGGACGTGCGCGTGCTCCGCCTCGTCCAGCAGGTCTTCCAGCGACAGCTGCCCGTACTCGGCGCGCGGCCGCGGGTCGAACAGCAGGGACGGGTCGATGCGGCCGTGCACCGCCGCCACCGCGGGCACGCCGGGCTTGAGCCGGTCGACCTCGGCCAGCGGCCCGGCGACGTCGGGCACCCGGTCGGCCTTGTTCAGCACCACCAGGTCCGCGACGCGCAGGTGCCGCGCCAGGTCGTCGGGGAACTCCGCCGCGTCGACCAGCAGCACCAGCCCCCCGTACGCGATGCGCGGGTTCGCGCTGCCCAGCACGAGCCGCGCCATCGCCTGCGGGTCCGCGAGACCGCTGGCCTCCACCACGATCACGTCCACCAGCCGGTCGAGCCTGCCCAGCAGCTCGTCCAGCCCGTCCACGTCCACCGCGCAGCACAGGCAGCCGTTGCTCAGCGACACGGCGGCGTCCACCTGCCCGGCCACGCTCATCGCGTCGATGCCGATCGCGCCGAAGTCGTTGACCACCACGCCGATCCGGGTGCCGCGCGCGGTGGCGAGCAGGTGGTTGAGCAGGGTGGTCTTGCCTGCGCCGAGGAAGCCCGCCACGACGATCACCGGTACCCGCTCCACCCGCCCGATCCTAGTCGGCGACCAAATCCAGGAAGAGGTCCATCGCGGCGGTGACGCCCCGCTCGTCGTCCGTGGCCACCAGGTCGAGCAGCAGGCCGCGGGCCACGGCCAGCGCGAGCCGCGCGCGGGTGCGGGCCTCCTCGGGCGGGCGGCCCCGCGCGCGCTCCAGCTCGGCGAGGGGTTCGACCCACGACTCGACGATCCCGTCGAGCAGCGCGGTGGTGCCCGGACGGCCCTGCGCGGCCTGCCCGTACAGCTCGAAGAACAGCCGCTCGTGCGCGCGCAGCGCCGGGTCGGTGAGGGCGCGCCAGAACGCCCGCCCCAGCTCGGCGTGGTCGAGGTCGCGCAGCGACGCCAGCAGCGCGCGCTGGTTGTCCTCCACCGCCCGCACGACGGCGACCAGCAGACCTTCCTTCGACCCGAAGTGGTAGATCAGCATCCGGTGGCTGGTGCCGATCTCCGCGGCGAGCCGGCGCAGGCTCAGCTCGCCGACCCCGGTCGCCGCCAGGTGCTCGACCACCGCCGCCAGCAACCTCGCCCGCGCCCCTTGTCCCGCCATGTACCGGATGGTACATGTACCACATGGTACAGCGAGTGGACGTCACCGTGCACAGCGCGGCCGACCCGGCGCTGGTGTACCGGCTGGCGGCGGACAGCGCGACCTGGCCGGACTGGTCGCCGGTGCTGCGCTACGAGCGGGAGCGGGCGGGCGACGCGCACGGCGTCGGGGAGATCCGGGTGTTTCACAACCGGGGCAGGAGGAACCCCACGAGGGAGGAGGTGGTCGAGCTCACGCCGAACCGCAGGGTCGGGTACGTGCTGCTGTCCGGCTTGGCCATCCGGGACTACCGGGCGTTCGTCGACCTGGCCCCGGAGGGCGGCGGGACGCGGATTCGCTGGCACTCGTCGTTCGAGCCGGAGGTGCGCGGCACCGGGTGGTTCTACCGCCGGGTGCTGCGACTGGTGATCACCCGGTACGCCAAGGGGTTGGCCGAGCACGCCGCCGCGCGCCGCGCGGTGAGCGGGCGCGCCCGCCGCCGGGGCGACTGAGGTTTTCCGCACCCCGTCGTGCGGTCCGCTTCATGGCACGCCACCACCGCCCGTTCGTAGCGTGGTGATCATGGATGTCAAGTGGGTCATCGATCTGATGGAGTCGTTCGGCGCGCCCGGCGCCGGGCTCGCGATCGCGCTGGAGAACCTGTTCCCGCCGCTGCCGAGCGAGGTGTTCCTGCCGCTGGCCGGGTTCACCGCGAGCCAGGGCGGCATGAGCCTGGTCGCCGCGATCCTGTGGACCACCGCCGGCTCGGTGGTGGGCGCGGTGGTGCTGTACTACGTGGGCGCGCTGCTGGGCCGTGACCGGGTGCGGGCGATCGCGGCGAAGATGCCGCTGGTCAAGGTGTCCGACGTGGACAAGACCGAGGACTGGTTCCGCAGGCACGGCCGCGCCACGGTGTTCTTCGGCCGGATGGTGCCCATCTTCCGCAGCCTCATCTCCATCCCGGCGGGGGTGGAGCGGATGCCGCTGCCCTCGTTCCTGGCGTTCACGGCCGCCGGCAGCGCGATCTGGAACACCGCGCTCATCCTCGCCGGCTACTTCCTGGGCGAGAACTGGCACGTGGTGGAGCGGTACCTGGGCGTCGCGTCCAAGGTCGTGCTGGGCGCGGTCGGCGTGGCCGTGGTGTGGTTCGTGGTGTCCCGCCTGAGCCGGAGCAAGGCTCAGGAGCGCAGGTAGCGCAGGATCGCCAGCACCCGGCGACTGTAACCGTCCACATCGGACAGACGCAGCTTGTCGAAGATCGAGTTCGCGTGCTTCTCCACGGCGCTGCGCGACACGTGCAGCCGGGCCGCGATCGCGTTGTTCGTGTGCCCCTCGGCCATGTGCGCCAGCACCTCCCGCTCCCGCGCGGTCAGCACGTCCAGCGGGTGCGCGGACTTCGCGAGCAGCCGGCGCACCACCTCCGGGTCGAACGCCACCCCGCCCGCGCCCACCCGGCGCAGCGCGTCGAGGAACTCCTCCACCTCGACCACGCGGTCCTTCAGCAGGTAGCCGACGCGCTCGGCGTGCCCGGTGAGCAGGTCGGCGGCGTAGCGCTGCTCCACGTACTGCGACAGCACGAGCACGCCCACGCCGGGGTGCCTCCGGCGGATCTCCAACGCGGCCTTGAGCCCCTCGTCGGAGTTCGTCGGGGGCATCCGCACGTCCGTCACCACCACGTCGGGCAGGAACGCGGCCACCACCTCGAGCAGGGCGTCCGCGTCGCCCACGGCCGCCACCACCTCGTGGCCCTCCTCGGCAAGCAGCCGGGCCAGGCCCTCGCGCAGCAGCGTCGAGTCCTCGGCCAGGATCACCCGCACGGCATCTCCGCGGTGATCACCGTGGGACCGCCCGCCGGGCTGTCCACCCCGAACCGGCCGTCCAGCGCCAGCACCCGACGGGACAGCCCGGCCAGGCCGCCGCCCGCCGGGTCCGCTCCCCCGACGCCGTCGTCCTCGACCCGCACGCGCACCGCGCCGCCGTCCCCCGTGATGTCCACGTCGATCATCGTCGCACCCGAGTGCTTGGCCGCGTTCGTCACCGCCTCGGACACCACGAAGTAGACCGCCGTCTCCACCGGCGCGGGCGCGGGCGGCGGCGCGCAGCGGATCTTCACCGGGATCGACGAGCGGTCCGCCACGGCCTCCAGGGCGTCGGCCAGCCCGAGGGCGTCCAGCGCCGCCGGGTACACGCGCCAGGCCACCTCGCGCAGGTCGTCCAGCACGTGCCGGGACTCGTCGTGCGCCTGGCGCAGCAGGTCCTCGGCGTGCTCGGGGTGCCGCCGGGCGCGGCCGAGCAGCATGCCCAGCGCGACCAACCGCTGCTGGACGCCGTCGTGCAGGTCGCGCTCGATGCGGCGGCGCTCGGCGTCCACGGCGGCCACGATGCCCGCGCGGCTCGCCGCCAGCTCGTCGATCCGCCGGTGCAGCAGCTCCGCCTCGCTCGGGCCGAGGTAACGGCGCGCCACGCCGGCCTCCAGCGCCACCACGCCCTTGATGCCCTGCACCTCCAGGTACAGCAGGACGCCACCGACCGCCGTCGTCCACAGCAGGGTGACCACGTCGTCCTGCCAGTCGATCCCGTCCAGCCCGCGCACGGCGATCCGGTGGCCCGCGATCACGGCCACGGCGATGCCGTAGAACAGCCACCCCAGCACGAACCCGCCGAACAGGCCCACCGCGGCGCGCACGGCCAGGTAGCGCACCGCGCGCGGCGGCGTCGGCGCCGCGCTGTCGATGCCCAGCAGCACGCCGATCCGGCGGCGCTCCAGCGCGGCGAACCGCGGCGCGGCCGACCGGGCGAACACCACGACCAGCAGGCCGACCGGCCCGCTGACCAGGCCGAGCAGCAGGCCGGCCACCACGCGCAACCCCCTGAGCACGAGGTCGAGGCTAGTCGACCCGATCGCCGGATATGCCCGCCGCGCGGCGCGCGGGAGCATCGGCGGGGTGCGCTCGGTCGCGGTGGTGGGAGCCGGTCAGGCGGGGATCGTCCTGTCGGCGGCCCTGCTGCGGGCCGGGTGGCGGGTCACCCTGCACTCGGACCGCACCGCGCAGGAGTACCTCGACTCCGGCGGGCGGCCCACGGCGTGCCTGTTCGGCGACCAGGTCGAGTACGAGGCCGAACTGGGGCTGGAGCGCTGGCCCGAGGCGCCGCGCCCGGGGCGGATCAGGCTCGACGTCCACACCGACGACGGGCGCGCGGCGTTCACCGTCGACGCGCCGCTGCGCAAGCCGGCGCTGGCGGTGGACCAGCGGCTGAAGTTCGCCCACGGGCTGCGGGAACTGGCCCGGCGCGGCGCGGCGGTGGTCACCGGGTCGGTCGACGCCGACGACCTGGACGCGCTCGCCGCGCGCCACGACCTGGTCGTGGTGACCGTGGGGAGCCGGGCCTTCCCCGAGCTGTTCCCGCGCGACGACGCGCGCTCGGTGCACACCACCGCGCAGCGCGCGCTGTTCATGGTGAACGTGCGCGGCTACGACCTCGCGGCGCACCCCCGGTACCGGGACATCCTCTTCACGTTCGTGCCCGGCACGGCGGAGGTGTTCTGGATCCCGTTCTGGGACAAGGACGCGGGCGAGTCGCGGGCGGTCACGGTGGAGGCGGTGCCCGGCGGGCGGGCGGACCGGTTCGGCGGGGTCACGTCGGCGGCGGAGGGGCTCGCCGTGCTGCGCGAGGTGGTCGCCGACCTGCTGCCGGGCCACCTGGACTTCCTCGCGCCGGTGACGCCGACCAGCCCCGTCACGTGGCTGAAGGGCTCGGTGGTCCCGGTGGTGCGGCGGCCGGTGGCGGTGCTGCCGTCCGGGCGGCACGTGCTGGGGCTGGGTGACGCGGTGGTGCTCAACGACCCGATCGCCGGGCAGGGCGCGAACAACGCGACCCGGATGGCCCGGTTCTTCGCGGACCGGCTGGCCGGCTACGACGGCACCGCCGAGCAGCTCCGGTCCTGGTTCGACGAGTTCTGGGAGACCGGCAGGCGCACCAACGACTTCAGCAACGGGCTCCTCGCGCCGCTGCGCCCGTTCCAGCGGGACGTGCTGCTCGCCGCCGCGCACCACCCGTCGATCGGGGAGGAGCTGTGGGAGGGCTTCAACGACCCGCCGACGGTGTTCCCGTGGTTCTTCGACGAGGCCGCCGCGCGGGAGTTCCTGGCGCGGCGGCGCGTGCGGCGGTGGGACCTGGCGCGCTACCGGCTCGACGTGGCGAGCCGGCTGTGGGCCGGGCGGGTGTTCAGGCGGCCCGCTCCCGCGTGAGCAGGTCCCGCAGCTCGCGCGCGGCGGCCCGGCCGGCCCGCGTCGCGCCGACCGTGCTCGCCGACGGGCCGTAGCCGACCAGGTGCACGCGCGGGTCCGCCACGACCCTCGTGCCGTCGAGCCGGATGCCGCCGCCGGGGCCGCGCAGGCGCAGCGGCGCGAGGTGGTCGAGCGCGGCGCGGAAGCCGGTGGCCCACAGGATGGCGTCGGCGCGCACGGCCGCGCCGTCCGCCCAGACCACGCCGTCCTCGGTGATCCGGTCGAACACCGGCCGCCGGTCGAGGGTGCCGTCCGCCAGCGCCGCGCGCACCGCCGGGGTGAGGCTGAGCCCGGTGACGTCGACGACGCTGCGGGGCGGCAGGCCGGCGCGGACCCGGTCCTCGACCAGCGCCACGGCGGCCCGGCCGACCTCCGGCGTGAACGGCTCGTCGCGGAACACCGGCTCGCGGCGGGTGACCCAGGTCGTGGTGGCGGTGCCGGCGATCTCCAGCAGCTGCTGCACGGCGGAGGTGCCGCCGCCGACCACGACGACGTGGCCGCCCGCGAACTCCTCCGGGCCGCGGTACTGCGACGAGTGCAGCTGACGACCCCGGAACAGCTCCTGGCCGGGGTAGCGGGGCCAGAACGGGCGCGTCCACGTGCCGGTGGCGTTGACCAGCGCCCTGGCGCGCAGCACGCCCCGGTCGGTCTCGACCGCGAGCAGGCCGCCGTCGTCGCGGACGGCGCGGACGCGCACCGGCCGGCGCACGGCGATCCCGTTGCGGCGCTCGAAGTCGGCGAAGTAGGCGGGCAGCGCCTCGTTCGCCCGCGCGGCGGGGTCGGGCGGGTCGAACGGCATGCCGGGCAGGTCGTGGATGCCGTGCACGGTGGCCATCCGCAACGTCGGCCAGCGGTGCCGCCACGCGCCGCCGGGACCCTCCTCGGCGTCCAGCACGACGTGGTCCAGACCGGCCCGACCGAGGAAGTAGGCGGCGGACAGGCCGGCCTGCCCCGCACCGATCACCACGACGTCCACGTACCGGGCAACACGCGCGGCGCGGCGGCGCTTCCCCGATGTGACCCACGCGGCGCGACCCACGCGGCGCGAGCCGGGCGGCGCGAGCCGGGCGGCGACCGCCGTGCACCGGGTCACACGCGGAAGGCTTCCGGGTACCCGCGCGTTGCAGCACGGTATGAGCCGACTCCGCGACATCCCCCTGTCCGTCCTGGACCTGGCGCCGGTCACGACGGCGACGGACGCGCGGGCGAGCCTCCGCCACACCCGCGAGCTGGCGCGGCACGTCGAACGGCTCGGCTACCGCCGGTTCTGGCTGGCCGAGCACCACAACATGCCCGGCATCGCGAGTTCGTCACCCGCGATCCTCATCGGCCACGTCGCGGACGCCACCACCACGCTGCGCGTCGGCTCCGGCGGCGTGATGCTCCCCAACCACCCGCCGCTGGTGGTGGCGGAGCAGTTCGGCACGCTCACCGCGCTGCACCCCGGCCGCATCGACCTGGGCATCGGCCGCGCGCCCGGCACCGACCAGCGCACCGCGCGGGCGCTGCGCCGCACCGAGGGACCGCTGTCGGTGGACGACTTCCCGCAGCAGCTGGCCGAGCTGATCGGCTACTTCGAGGGCACCGAGACCCTGGCCGCCGTCCCCGCCGAGGGCAACAAGCCGCCGGTCTGGCTGCTCGGGTCCAGCGGCTACAGCGCGCAGGTCGCGGGCGCGCTCGGGCTGCCGTTCGCGTTCGCCCACCACTTCAGCGCGGAGAACACCATCCCCGCCCTGCGCCTGTACCGGGAGCGCTTCCGACCGTCCGACGTGCTCGCGGAGCCGTACGCGATGGTGTGCGCCTCGGTGATCATCGCCGACACCGACGAGCACGCCGAGTGGATCGCCGGCCCGCAGGCGCTGTCGTTCCTCAGGCTCCGTCAGAACCGGCCCGGCCCGCTCGCGACGCCGCAGGAGGCCGCGGACTACCCGTACACCGAGTTCGACCGGCTGATCGTGCGGGAACGGCTGTCGACGCAGGTGGTGGGCGGCCCGGAGACCGCGCGGGAACAGCTCGGGCAGCTGCTCGCCGACACCGCCGCGGACGAGCTGATGGTGACCACGATGGTCGCCGACCAGGAGGACCGGCTGCGCTCCTACGAGCTGCTGGCCGAGCTGGCGGACCTCTCACGTTCATCCGAACGAGTGAAGACTGAAGTCGAGGTGTAGCGGTCGGCCCGAACCGCGCGATGATCCTATCGAGCGCGCACGCCCCCCGACGCGCTCCCTAACTCACGGGCGGCACGCCGCCCGGGCAGACGCCGCCGCGGTCCGCGTGGGCAGCGCCCCCGTCAGTGTGGCGCCGCCCACGCGGGCGGCGTCGCGGCATCACGGCTTGGCCACAGGCCGGCACCAGGTCCGAATCAAGGCCCTTCATCCGCCCCCGAGCACCTCCGGGCACCGTCATGGTGGTGGGAGTCGCTGCAAGCCCACCGCCGGGGCGGGAAGGGGAGGTTCGTGAAGTTCGCCGGACTGGCCGTCGGCCTGTGCCTGGCGGTGGCCTTGGCGGGATGTGCGGACCACTCCGGGCTTTCCGACGCCTCCGTCCTGGAACCACCCTCCAGCACCAGGGCGAAGCCGGACCAGGCGCCACCCGCGGCGGCGCCCGCCACGGCGTTCGGCACCCAGCGCAGGTGGCCCAACGGCCTGGCCGTCACCGTCTCACCCGCCCGGTCGCTGAAGCCGAGCGACACGTCGTTCCCGAGGGCGCCGCGCACGGCCGTGTTCGCGCTCACCGTCGCCAACAGCGCCAAGACCGCCTACCGCACCAGCCAGCTTGCGGTGCGCGCGACGGTCGGCGGCGAGCCGGTGGCCGAGGTGCTCGACTCCGTCCAGGGCCTCAACGGCCTCGCGGGCGCGGTCACCGAGATCGCGCCGGGCGGCGACACGGTGCTGACCCTGGCGTTCGCCGTGCCCGAGGAACCGGTGCGGCTGCACCTGGTGGTCGAGCCCAGCGGGGCCGGGCAGGAGCCGAGCGCCACGTTCGAGGGCCTGGCCTGACCCCGGCCGGTCCGCCCGACCGACGGCGTCGGCGGCGGCCTGTAGCGTCTGGGGTCATGACCGAGCAGAAGCGCCTGTCCCCCGGCGACCAGGCCCCGGCGTTCACGCTGCCCGACAGCGAGGGCAAGCCCGTCTCGCTGTCCGACTACCTGGGCCGCTCCGTGGTCGTCTACTTCTACCCGGCGGCGGGCACGCCCGGCTGCACCAAGCAGGCGTGCGACTTCCGGGACAGCATCGGCGAACTCGCGAAGGCCGGGTACGACGTCGTGGGCGTCTCGCCCGACAAGCCGGAGAAGCTGGCGAAGTTCGCCGAGGCGGAGGGCGTGAACTTCCCGCTGCTGTCCGACGTGGACCGCAAGGTGCTGGCCGAGTGGGGCGCGTTCGGCGAGAAGCAGAACTACGGCCGCACGGTCATGGGCGTCATCCGCTCGACGTTCCTGGTCGACCCGGAGGGCCGGATCGCCAAGGCGATGTACAACGTCCGCGCGACCGGCCACGTGGCCAAGCTGCTGCGCGAACTGCCCGCCTGACCCGTGCCGCGGCCGGGGGCGCGCCACGCGGCAGCGCCCCCCGGGGGAGACCGCGCGGTCACCCCCACGGGCAGGCCGACGCCACGACCGTGACAGCGGCCGCGACTAGGAGCCCGCCAGGCCCCGGAGGTGCGGCAGCAGCAGTCGCAGGGCGCGGCCCCGGTGGGACGACTCGTCCTTCTCCGCCGGCGACAGCTCGGCCGCCGTCACGTCGCGCCCCTCGGGCTGGAAGATCGGGTCGTAGCCGAACCCGTTGACGCCGGCGGGCTCGCGGCGGATCGTCCCGCGCCACTCCCCGCGCACCACCGCTTCGACCCCACCGGGCGCGACGAAGGCCGCCGCGCACACGAACGCCCCGCCGCGCCGCTCGTCCGGCACGTCGCGCAACTGGCCCAGCAGCAGCTCCAGGTTGGCGAGGTCGTCGCCGTGCGCACCGGACCACCGGGCCGACAGGACGCCGGGCATCCCGTTCAGGGCGTCGACCGCGATCCCCGAGTCGTCCGCGACGGACGGCAGGCCGGTCGCGGCGAACGCGTCGCGGGCCTTCGCCAGGGCGTTGCCCTCGAAGGTCGGCTCGGTCTCGGGCGCCTCCGGGAACGGCAGCACGTCGGCCAGGCCGACGACGTCGACGCCGGCCACGCCCTCGAACTCCAGGATGCGGCGCAGCTCGGCGAGCTTCTTGGCGTTGCGGGACGCGAGCAGGAGCTTCACTTCTTCCGCCCCTTCGGCTCGGGCAGCACGCCGGGGTAGGGCAGCGCCAGCGCCTCGGACTGGGCGCGGTTCAGCTCGGCGCAGCCCGCGAGCGCCAGGTCCAGCATCTTGTCCAGGGTGGACCGGGCGAACGTCGCGCCCTCGCCCGTGCCCTGGACCTCGATCAGCGTGCCCGCGTCGGTGGCCACCACGTTCATGTCGACCTCGGCGCGGGAGTCCTCCTCGTACGGCAGGTCGAGCCGCACGCGGCCGTCCACCACGCCCACCGACACGGCGGACACCGCGCACGACAGCGGCTGCGGGTCGGCCAGCCGACCGGCCGCGCCCAGCCAGGTGACGGCGTCGGCCAGGGCGACGTACGCGCCCGTGATGGCGGCGGTGCGGGTGCCGCCGTCGGCCTGGATCACGTCGCAGTCGATGACGATGGTGTTCTCGCCCAGCGCCGCCAGGTCGATGCACGCGCGCAGCGACCGGCCGATCAGGCGGGAGATCTCGTGGGTCCGACCGCCGATCCGGCCCTTCACGGACTCGCGGTCGCTGCGGCTGTGGGTCGCGGACGGCAACATGGCGTACTCGGCGGTCACCCAGCCGAGACCCGAGCCGGACCGCCACCGGGGGACGCCCTCCGTCACGCTGGCCGCGCACAGCACCCGCGTGTTGCCGAACTCGATCAGCACCGATCCCGCGGGCCACTGCTGGTAACCACGGGTGATCCTGATGTCGCGCAGTACGTCGTCGTTCCTGCCATCGGTCCTCAGCACGGCACTACCCTAAGGCGCTGAACCCGGGAACGTCCCACTGGCGTAGGGAGAGGCATGGCACTCGCAGACGACCTGGTGACGATCTTCGGTCTCCCGGCGCACCCGCTGCTGGTGCACGCGGTCGTGGTGCTCCTGCCGCTGGCCGCGGTGGCGGCGGCCGCGCTGGCCGTGGTGCCGCGGTGGCGGCAGCGCTACGCGTGGCCGCTGCTCGGCGTGACGCTGCTCGGCGTGGGCTCGGTGCTGCCCGCGCAGAAGGCGGGCGAGCAGCTGGAGGCCCGCCTGGCGAACCTGGACAACCCCCTGATCCGGCAGCACGCCGAACTGGGCAACGACCTCCTGCCGTTCGCCCTGGGCTTCGGGGTGGTGGTCGTGGCGCTGCTGGTCGCGGGCCGCTTGGCCGACCGGGAGCGCGCGGCGGCGGCGGACGACACCGCCGTGCCCAGGACCTGGCGGCGGATCTCGGTCGTGGTGGCCGTCCTGGTGATCGCCGCCGGCGCGGCCACCACCGTGCAGACCGTGCGCATCGGCCACAGCGGCTCCACCGCCGTGTGGGACGGCGTGGGCGCCAGCTGACCCAACGCCTCCTCTTCCCTCACTTCGTCTTCTGGCGCAACGGGACCACGGCAGGGGACCACCGACCGCCCCCGGCGCCTCAGCCTTCAGCCACGGCCGGCCGGCCTTCGACCTCCGAGCTCGCGACCTTCAGCCTTCAGCCTTCACGGCAGCGTCAACGGCGTGGGCGGCGCCTTCTTCAACGTCCGCGTGACCGTGCACAGCTGCTCGATCGCCCGCCGCACGGCGGCGTCCAGCGCGGCCCGGTCCTCCGGCGACAGCGACGACACGTCGTACTCCAGCGCCACCGGCACGGCGTCGAGCTGGTGCGCGCCCTCCGGCCGCACGTCGTCCGCGCGGGCCACCAGGCCGTCGCCGACCCGGCGGGTGATCAGCGTCTCCGCCGTCACCGCCGCGCAGCCGGCCGCCGCCGCGAGCAGCAGCTCGACCGGCGTGAACGCCCCTTCCGCGCCCTTGCGGCCGACGCGCACGGACGCGCCCCGGTCGTTGGTGGCGACGAATTCGTGCTTACCGACCTGACGCACCTCGACGTTCGACACGGGATCGACGTTAGTCGACGCCACCGCCGGTGACCCCGGCGACTTCGCCCACACCACCGCACCCGTCAGGTGCCGTGCCCGCCGATCACCCGGACCGCCCGCGCGCCGACCGTGTGCCCCTGGCCCCGCCGCACCAGTTCGACCGGCCCGTCGAACCGGCTGCGCGCTTCGGCGAGCACCGCCTCCGCGTCCGTCCACGGCGCCACGTGGGTCAACAGGAGCTTCCCGACGCCCGCCGCCGCGGCCAGCTCACCCGCCTGCACGCCGGACAGGTGCGTGCCGGGCGGGCGGTCGTCGGCGTGCGTCCAGGTCGCCTCCGACAGCAGCACGTCCACGCCGCAGGCCAGGGAGCGCAGGGCCGCGCACGGCCCGCTGTCCCCGGTGTAGGCGAGGCTCGCGCCCTCCGTCGCGATGCGGAACCCGTACGCCTCGCCGGGGTGGTCGACGCGTGCGGTGGTGATCTCGAACGGGCCGATGCGGAACGGCTCGGCGGTGAAGGCGTGGAACTCGTACACGTCCGACAGGTCGGCCGTGGTCAGTTCTTCGTCGTTCTCGGCGTACGCGCGGGCGAACCGCCGCGGCGCTTCCGCCGGGCCGTGCACGGGTAGCCGGAACCGCGTCGTGTCGTGCGGCGGATCGGTGTGGTAGCGGCGCATCACGGTGAACGTCGTGAAGTCGGCGCAGTGGTCCGGGTGCAGGTGCGAGAAGAGCAGCGCGTCCAGCGAGAACGGGTCGCAGTGCGCATGCAGGGAGGCCAGCACGCCGTTACCCAGTTCGAGCGCGATCCGGTAGCCGTCCGCCTCGACGAGGTAGCCGGATGCGGGGCCGTTCGGCCCCGGCAGGCTGCCCGAGCAGCCGAGGATGGTCAACAGCACCGTTGGAGAGTGCCAAATCATGTGTGGGAGTGGAAAGCCGCGGTTTCCAACCGGGGCAGGAATCGACGGGCCAGCCTCGCGAACGGCTCCACCGGTCCCGTGGACGAGAACCGCAGGTCCGGGTCTCCGGTGCGCAGCTCGTCGCGCTCGGTGAGCACCCGGACGACGTCCTTCACGGTTTCCTCCGCGCTGGAGACCAACGTCACGCCGTCGCCCATCACGATCTGGAGCACGCCCGTCAGCAGCGGGTAGTGCGTGCAGCCGAGGACGAGCGTGTCCACCTCCGCGCGCTGCAACGGTTCCAGGTACGCCTGGGCGAGGCCGAGCACCTGGCGGCCGGAGGTGGTGCCGCGCTCCACGAAGTCCACGAACCTCGGGCACGCCACGGCGGTGACCTCGACGTCGCGCGCGGCGGCGAACAGGTCCTGGTACGCGCCGGAGGCGATGGTCCCCTGCGTGCCGATCACGCCGACGCGCCCGGTGCGGGTGGTCGCGACGGCGCGGCGGACGGCGGGCAGCATCACGTCGACCACCGGCACGTCGTAGCGCTCGCGGGCGTCGCGCAGGCAGGCCGAGGACGCCGTGTTGCAGGCGATCACGAGCATCTTCACGCCGTCCTCGACGAGCCGGTCGAACAGCGCGAGGGACTGCTCGCGGACCCGCGCGATGGGCAGCGGGCCGTACGGCGCGTTCGCCGTGTCGCCGACGTAGCGGATGCTCTCCTCCGGCAACTGGTCCATGATCGCGCGGGCGACGGTCAGGCCGCCCACGCCCGAGTCGAAGACGCCGATCGGGGCGTTCGCGGCGGTCACGCGGCGACGGTCCGTCGGTCGTCCCGCGCGACGCCCCAGGCGGCGAGCGCACCGCCCAGCGCGCCGAACAGGTGGCTCTCCCAGGAGATGCCCGGCTGGCCGGGCAGCACGCCCAACAGCAGCGCGCCGTAGAGGGCGAACACCACGACGGCGACGAGGACCTGGGCGGCGGAGCGGGCGAACAGGCCGCGCAGCAGGAGGAAGACGAGGAACCCGAAGACCAGGCCGGACGCCCCGATGTGGCTGCCGGGCGAGCCGAAGACCCAGACGCCGAGGCCGTTGGTCAGCCAGATGACGGCGGTGACCTGGAGGAACTGCTTCACCCCGCCGGAGGAGGCGAGGAAGCCGAGGACGAGCAGCGGCACGGCGTTCCCGGTGACGTGGTCCCAGCCGAGGTGCAGGACGGGCGCCCAGAGCAGGTTGTCCCACTCGGTGAAGTCGCGGGGGCGGACGCCGGAGGCGTCGAGCCGGCCGCCGAGCGCGGTGTCGATGCCCTCGACCACGAAGAGCAGGCCGACGAAACCCAGCACGACGGCCGCCGACAGCACCGGGTTCGGCGGGATGACCCGCTTGGCCGGCGACCTGCGCGCCGGTGACACAACCGTGGGTTCCACGTCTTCAGGCTACGTCCGTCGGTGGGATCGCAGGGCGCCGATCACCAGGGGCGGGCCACCAAGCGCGGATCATCAGGCACGAATCACAGACACGGATCACCGAACGGGATCATCGAGCGAGGGATCACCGAGCAGGGGGCCGCAGGGGACGGAGCCATCCAGCCACAGGCCACGCGATACGCGTACAGGGCACGGAGCACAGGCCGCACGCGGTACGCGTACGCTGTACGCCCACCGGCCACCGGATATGCGTACGGGGTACGGAGCGCGGAGCACGCGATACTGCGTACCCCGTACGCACACCCCGCACCCGCGTCTGTACGCGTACATCATACTCTTACAGTACGCGCTGAGGTAGGCGTATGAGGTACGCGCATGAGGTACGCTTATTGGGTACGCGTACAGGGTACGGAAATCACCTCGGTCGGCACGCCACGCGCCTCGTATCACCGACAGGCCGCTCGCATCACCGACACGCCGCTCGCATCAGGTGATAGGCCCCTCGCATCGCGCGACGAACCCCTTGTATGCGCGGCAGGCCACTTCCGTGGCCTATGGCTGTATGGGCTGTATGGCGCGCAACAAGGCTCGTCACCTGCGATTCCCCTACCTGCGGATCACCCGATCCGGTCACCTGATTCACGCTCTCAGCAACCGCACCCGGAAATGTCGTACCCGCGTGCTGGGATAACTCCCAGGGGCGCACCGGTAGGGGGTACGCCTGCGCAGCCCTACCGTGGTCTGCGCCTACGCTGAGGCGGTGTCGATCGAAGTCGCCGTCCGCAGCGAGGCAGTGCTGGGCGGAGCGCCCACCTGGGACCACGGCAGCGGGACGCTGATCTGGGTCGACGTCTTGAGCAGCGAGGTGCACCGGTACGCCCCGAGCCGCGACGAGGACGCCTCGCTCGCCGTCCCGCAGCACGTCGGCGCCGCCAAGCCCCGCACGCGCGGCGGGCTGGTGGTGAACCTCCGCGACGGCATCGCGCTCCTCGATCGCGACGGCACGAAGACCTGGCTCGTGTACTGGGCCCGCGACGGTTTCCGGGGCGGCGACGCCTGCGTCGACCCGGCCGGCCGGCTGTGGGCGTGCACGGCCCGCTACGACGACGAACCCGGCGGCTGGCTGGCCCGCGTCGAGCCGACCGGGGACGCCAAGGTCGTGGTGGACGGCGCGGGCGCCGGTGTCGGGTGGAGCCCGGACGGCGGCAGCCTGTACCACGTCGACCGCGCCTCTCGCCGGATCGACGTGCTCGACTACGACCGCGACTCCGGGGACGCCACGAACCGGCGGACCGTCGCCGAGGTCGAGCGGGGGTTGCCGGACGGGCTGTGCGTGGACGCCTCCGGCGCCGTCTGGGTCGCGCTGTGGGGTGGCGCGGCGGTCCGCCGCTACACGCCGGACGGCCGGCTCGACACCGAGATCGAACTACCGGTCGGGCAGCCCACGGCGTGCGCGTTCGGCGGGCCGGACTTCACCGACCTCTACGTGACGACGGCGCGGGTGGGGTTGTCCGGTGACGCGCTCAGCGAGTTGGCCGGGTCGGTGCTGGTCGTCCCCGGCGCGGGCGAGGGTCAGCCGTCCACCGCGTTCGCGGGGTAGCGGGGGCCGGTCACCGTCCTCGGGCGGAGGTCAGCCCACGGCGTAGACCGCGCCCGGCGCGGCCAGTTCCACCGGGCCGGCGAACGCCTCGGTCGCGTCCGCGAGCACGCCGTCCCGGTCCGACCACGGCAGCACGTGGGTGAGCACCAGGCGCCCGACGCCGGCCTCGGTCGCCACCGCGCTGCTCTCCCGCCCGCTCATGTGCAGGTAGTCGGCCCTCCCGGCCTGTTCCCGCCACGCCGCGTCGGCGAGTAACAGGTCCGCGCCGCGGGCCAGCTCGACCAGTTCCGGACACGGCACGGTGTCACCGGTGAAGACCAGGGTCGCGCCGTCGCACGAGATGCGGAACGCGTACGCCTCGCAGATGTGCCGCATCGGGGCGACGTCGACGGTCACCGGGCCGACCGCGAACCGGCCCTTGCGCAGCGGCACGAAGTCGAAGGTGTCGGCCAGGCACAGCGTCTCCAACTCCTCCTCCGACGCGGCGTGCGCGGCGGCGAGCCGGGACGGCGCGTGGGACGGCGCGAACACCGGCAACCTGCCGCGCGACGGCGGCGGCGACGGGTGGGCCCGCAGGTAGGTCGTCAGCGCGCTGAAGTCGGCGCAGTGGTCCAGGTGCAGGTGCGACAGCAGCACGGCGTCGAGGTCGAACGGGTCGCAGTACCGCTGGAGCGCGCCGAACACGCCGCCACCCAGTTCGAGCGCGATCCGGGTGCCGCCCACTTCGACGAGGTATCCCGAAGTGGGCAGATCAGGACCGGGCGCGCTGCCCGAACACCCGAGCACCGTCAATTGCATGGCGGCACGATAGCAGCCGGCCGGTCGGCAAAATTGCGGAAAACGCCGTCGTAAAACTTGATGACATCAATGGGCGAAGTTCACTCGAATGCCTCAACGGACCCGCCGCCGGATCGGGTGGAAGCCCTCCGCGCGGAACTCGATAGGTCCGCATCTCCCGCCGCGGCGTCCTTGCCCGACCGGCCCGCGTCATGGCTGCGGATCACCGAAGCCGGCGACTGCCCGCGCCGCGACCGACCGGCGCGCGACGCGTCCCCCGGCCGGACCGACGCACGGCGAACCGCTCAACCGACCGGCACGCAACGCACCCACGCACTTGCACCGCGTCGGCCGGGCCGTCGCGACACCGCCGCCGGGTGTCGGGCCGACGCGTGCGCCACGGGGCCGCCCACCACCGGCGGGAACGCGTCGCCGCCGGGTCGTCCAATGGTTCCGGCGAATTGCGGGAATAGGCCGTCCCGGCAGGCAGGCCCGAATGGGCGACCGGATCTATTCGCCCGGCCATTTGAGACCGGCGTCCGCCGGGGAACCGTTGTGCGGCCGGGTCCGCGATCCGATAGTGGGGGTTTCACCTCATTCAGGGAGCGAACATGCTGCTGCGAACTCTCCTGGCATTGGCCGTGTTGTTCGTCGCACCGGTCGTGCCGGCGAACGCCGCGCCGGGGTGCTCCGGTTACGTGGCGTTGACCTACGACGACGGCCCGACCACCGGGTACACCCGCCAGCTGCTGGACGCGTTGCGGGCGGTGCGCGCGAGGGCCACGTTCTTCGACATCGGGTCGCAGGTGGAGCGGCACCCCGACCTCGTGCGGGCCACCGCGCGAGCGCGGATGTGGCTCGGCAACCACTCGTGGTCGCACCCCCGCCTGACCACCCTGACGCCCGAGGAGCTGACCTCGGAGATGGCACGCACGCAGGACGCGATCCGCCGGGCCACCGGCCGCACGCCGAAGCTGTTCCGCCCGCCCTACGGCGACACGAACGCCGCCGTGGCGGCGGAGGCCGGGCGGCAGGGGATGGACCACGTCCTGTGGTCGGTGGACACGCGCGACTGGAGCGGCCCGCCCACCGACGCGATCGTGCGCTCGGCGCTCACCGCGAAGGCGGGCGGGGTCGTCCTGATGCACGACGGCTACCAGACGACCGTGGACGCCGTGCCGCTGATCGTGCGGGGCCTGCGCGCCAAGGGGCTGTGCCCCGGCCGGATCGTCGACGGCAAGGCCGTTGCGCCCTGACGCGGCGACAGCGCGACCCGGCAGCGGCTTCCCACCGGGCGACGCGGTGGAGCGGGACCGCCGAGACGCGGACGGCGTGGTGGGGAGCCCGCGGGCTCCCCACCACGCCGTCCGTCACGCCCAGAGGTGCCCGTCGAGCCGTTCGGCGGCCTCGTCCAGCGTCCCCGAGTACGCCCCGGTGGACAGGTACTTCCAACCCGCGTCGGCGACGACGAACGCCACGTCCGCCCGCTCGCCGCGCCCCGCCGCCTTCTCGGCCACCGCCAGCGCGGCGTGCAGGATCGCGCCCGTGGAGATGCCCGCGAAGATGCCCTCCGACTCCAGCAGCTGCCGGGTGCGGCGCAGCGCGTCGTACGAGCCGACCGAGTACCGGCCGGTCAGCACGTCCGCGTCGTACAGCTCCGGCACGAAGCCCTCGTCGAGGTTGCGCAGGCCGTACACCAGCTCGCCGTACCGGGGTTCGGCGGCGATGACCTGGACGTCCGGCTTCTGCTCGCGCAGGTAGCGGCCGACGCCGACCAGCGTGCCCGTGGTGCCGAGGCCGGCGACGAAGTGCGTGATCGTCGGCAGGTCCTTGAGGATCTCCGGGCCGGTGCCGTGGTAGTGCGCGCCGGCGTTCGCCGGGTTGCCGTACTGGTAGAGCATCACCCAGTCCGGGTTCTGCTCGGCCAGCTCCTTGGCCCGCGCCACGGCCTGGTTCGAGCCGCCTGCGGCGGGCGAGAACACGATCCGCGCGCCGTACGCCTGGAGCAGCTGCTTCCGCTCCGCCGAGGTGTTCTCCGGCATCACGCAGACCAGGCCGTAGCCCTTGAGCTTGGCCACCATCGCGAGGGCGATGCCGGTGTTGCCCGACGTCGGCTCCAGGATCGTGCAGCCCGGTCGCAGGCGGCCGGTCCGCTCCGCCTCCTCGACCATCGTCAGGACCGGGCGGTCCTTGATCGAGCCGGTCGGGTTGCGGTCCTCCAGCTTGGCCCACAGCCGCACGTCCGTCGACGGCGACAGCCGGGGCAGCCCCACCAGGGGCGTGCCGCCGACCGCGTCGAGCAGCGACTCGTACCGGGCCACGGCTCAGCCGCCCGCGACGGCCGGGAGGATCGTCACGGTGTCGCCGTCCTTGACCGCCGCGTCGAGCCCGCCCGCGAAGCGGACGTCCTCGTCGTTGACGTAGACGTTGACGAACCGGTGCAGCGAGCCCTCCTTGACCAGGCGCGCCTTCAAGCCACCGTGGTTGGCCTCCAGGTCGTCGATGACCTGGGCGAGCGTGCTGCCCGCGGCCTCGACCGACTTCTGCCCGCCCGTGTGGGTGCGCAGGATCGTGGGGATGGAGACGGTGACGGCCATGCTGGAACCTCCGAGAGCAGCCGGATATCGGGAGAGGGACGGACGGCGGCGCTGTCAGCGACAGTCGGGCGTGTCGTCCGCGCCGTTGTGCGCGAACATGTACGACTCGACGACCTCGACCGGTTCTTCGGTCACGACGCCGTCCACGATCCGGTAGGAGCGCACCTCGTGCTCCTCCGGGTCCCTGGTGGACACCAGGACGTAGTGGGCGTCGGGTTCCCCGGCGTAGGAGACGTCCGTGCGCGAGGGGTACGCCTCGGTGGCGGTGTGCGAGTGGTAGATGACGACGGGCGCCTCGTCGTTGCGGTCCATCTCGCGCCAGACCCGCAACTGCTCGGCCGCGTCGAACCGGTAGAACGTCGGCGAGCGCTCGGCGTTGTCCATCGGGATGAACCGCTCGGGGCGGTCGCTGCCCTCGGGGCCCGCGATGACCCCGCACGCCTCGTCGGGGTGGTCGCGACGGGCGTGCGCCACCATCGCGTCGACGAGGTCACGGCGAATCACCAGCACGGGTTCATCCTACGTGGTGGCGGAAGCCGTCCCGGTGTGTGGGAACAGGTGCTGGACGGGCTCCCGCTCGACCCCCGCTGCCTGCGAGTACGCGAGGTGACCGCCCAGCAGGCCACCCGCGCCGAGCGCCGCGAGGCCGAGGGTGGACACCGCGCGGGCGACCACGCCGAACCCGTGGGCGCGCAGCCGGAACGACGTCAGGTAGAGGACGTTCGCCGCGGCGTTGGCGGCGAGGTGCACGAACGCCGTCCGCCGCTGCCGCTCGTCCAGCGTGGCGTACTCGGCCAGCCCGGACGCGATGGCGACCGGCGCGGTCGCCAGGCCGACCCCGATGAGGGCCTTGGCGGCCCGGCCCTCGCCGGGGGCGAGGTCGAGCAGCGCGGACGCCGAGTACAGGCCGATCGGGAGCATGACGGCGACGGGGTGCGCCGGGTGCCCGAGCGGTTCGCCGCGCAGCAGGCGCGAACCGCGGATCGACGACGGGATGGCCTCGGCGAGCGCCCCGGCCGCCCGGTCCAGTCCCCTGCTCTCCTCGATGCGCCGCAGAATCCGCGTCAACCTGCTCATGGGTCCTGGTTACCGCGTGTGGGCGAGCGCAAACGCCCGCGCCCGCCACCGGCCCTCGGGTCGGGGCGCTCAAGCGGTGGCGGCGCGTTGCACCGCCTCGGTCGCCGTCACGCACAGGTCGTCCAGCACCGCGCCCGTGGGGTTGCCCGTGGCCAGCGCGAACACCGTCGCGGGCACCCGCACCCCCGCCCGCGCCAGGCCGTCGTGCGCCGTCATCGCCACCCGGCGGCACTCGGCCTTGGTCAGGTCGGCGTCCACGACCACCAGCGCCGCCGCCACCCGCCCGACCACGACGATCGCCCCCGGCACCTCGGCACCGGCGTCCTCGCAGGCCGCGTAGCCCCGGTCGACCGGGTCGTCCCCGACCGCCGCCGCGGGCACGATCGGCACCACCTCGTGCGGGCGCGGGCCGACCGGGAAGCCGTGGTTCCGCTCGGACAGCCAGCGCACGACGCCGTTCGCCGAGGCCAAGCCGTCCGCCAGCACGACCGCGTGCACGTGCCGCACGAGCGCCGACGGGTCGAGCAGGTCGAGTTCGCGGGTGCCGAACGGCGCGCCGCGCACGTCCACGCCCGCCACCGCGCCCGAGGGCGCCAGCACGACCGCCACGCCGGGCGCGCGGCCGGCCAGCATCACGCCATGACCGCTTCCACCAGCGTCTCCTGCACCCAGGTCAGCCAGTGGTACACGCCCAGGTGCGGCGAGCGCGGGTCGTCGGGCGGCAGCTCGTCCGGCATGTCCTCCTGCACGTCCAGCGCCGTGCCCAGCGCGAGCCGCACGTCGTTCAGCGCGGACAGCCACGCCTCGGCCTGCTCCAGCCGCAGCCGCACGTCACCGCCGTCGGGCGGGCACGTCTCCAGCACCACCGCCGCCACCCCGGTCTTGCGGTCCAGCAGCTCGGGCTCGTGCAGCGAGCGCAGGGCGTTCGCCGAGTCGACCTCGCCGGGGTCCGGCGTGTCGGGGTCGAGCCGGTGGAAGTCGGGCAGCAGGCGGCCCAGGATCGGGTCGTCGGGCGGCGCGGACGGGCCCGTCCGGATGCCGGTCAGCTCGGCCAGCTCGTCGCGCGGCGCCTCCTCCGCGCGGGCCAGCAGCATGTCCTGGACCTGGCCGACCAGGCCGCGCACGACCGCCGCCTCCTGGCGGTCGAACCGGCCGAGGACCGTGTCGCCGCTGCGCGTCCACTTCTTCACGACGAACGCTGCATGGTCGCCCAGAGCCCGGCCGCGTGCAGCTTGGCCACGTCGGCCTCCACCTTGTCCTTCGACCCGGAAGACACGATCGCCCTGCCCTTGTGGTGGACGTCCAACATCAACTTCGTGGCGTGGTCACGGCTGTAGCCGAACAGCTTCTGGAACACGTACGTCACGTAGGACATCAGGTTCACCGGATCGTTCCAGACCAGCGTCTGCCACGGGCGGTCCTCGGTGTGGACCTCCGCGGGCGCCGGGTCAACCTGCGTCCGCTCATGCTCGACGGGCGTGGTCATACCGCCAATGGTGTCATGTTCCGGTTGGTGGCGGAGCCCATAGGGCCACGTGCCGCGCCAGCGGGCCGGGCGCGCTTAGGCTCTGGCCTCATGTCGACGTCGTTGTTCACCGACCACTACGAGTTGACGATGCTGGCCGCGGCGTTGCGCGACGGCACCGCCGACCGGCCGTGCGTGTTCGAGGTCTTCGCCCGCAGGCTGCCCGAGGGCAGGCGGTACGGGGTGGTCGCGGGCACCGAGCGCCTGCTGGACGCGATCGAGGCGTTCCGGTTCGGGCCCGCGGAGCTGGACCTGCTCCAGCGGACCCGCGTGGTGGACGACGCGACGCTGGCGTGGCTCGCGGACTACCGGTTCAGCGGCGACGTCGACGGCTACCCGGAGGGCGAGCTGTACTTCCCCGGCTCGCCGATCCTGTCCGTGCGCGCCCCGTTCGGCGTGGGCGTGGTGCTGGAGACGCTGGCCCTGTCGATCCTCAACCACGACAGCGCCATCGCCTCCGCCGCCGCCCGCATGGTGGGCGCGGCGAACGGCCGGCGCATGATCGAGATGGGGTCGCGGCGGACGCAGGAGGACGCGGCGGTGGCGTCGGCCCGCGCCGCCTACCTGGCCGGTTTCACGGCGACGTCGAACCTGGAGGCCGCGCGGCGCTACGGCATCCCGACGGCGGGCACCTGCGCGCACGCGTTCACGCTGCTGCACGACACCGAGGAGGAGGCGTTCCGCAGCCAGGTCGCGGCGCTGGGCGCGGACACCACGCTGCTGGTCGACACCTACGACATCACCGCGGGCATCAAGACCGCCGTGGACGTCGCCGGGCCCGGCCTGGGCGCGGTCCGCATCGACTCGGGCGACCTGGGCGTGCTGGCCCGCCAGGCGCGCGACCAGCTCGACTCGCTGGGCGCGCGGAACACCCGGATCGTCGTGTCCGGCGACCTGGACGAGTACTCGATCGCGGCGCTGCGCGCGGAACCCGTGGACGCCTACGGCGTCGGCACCTCCGTGGTGACCGGGTCGGGCGCGCCGACCGCCGGCATGGTCTACAAGCTGGTGGAGGTCGACGGCCGGCCGGTGGCCAAGCGCAGCTCCCACAAGGAGTCGCGCGGCGGGCACAAGAACGCGCTGCGCCGGCACAAGGACACCGGCACCGCGTTGGAGGAGGTCGTGTTCCCCTGCGACGAGACGCCGGAGATCGGCCCGCACGACCGGTTGCTGCCGGTGCCGCTGATGCGCGGCGGGGAGCGGGTCGAGGGCCTGGACGGCCTGGCGGACAGCCGGGAGCGGCTGCGGGCCGCGCTGGTGACCGTGCCATGGGAGGGTTTGAAGCTGTCGCGCGGTGAACCCGCCATTCCGACGACGTTCCTCTAGCGGGACGCGTACCTCCGGTCGAGGGAGAGGCAGCATGACCAGGGCGTTGATCGTGGTGGACGTGCAGAACGACTTCTGCGAGGGCGGCTCGCTCGCGGTCGCGGGCGGGGCGGCGGTCGCGGCGGCGATCTCGTCGCACGTGGCGGCAGGCGGCTACGACCACGTGGTGGCGACGCGGGACTACCACGTCGATCCGGGCGCGCACTTCAGCGACGCGCCGGACTACGTGGACTCGTGGCCGGTGCACTGCGTGGCCGGGACGGCGGGCGCGTCGTTCCACCCGGAGCTGGACGTGGCGGCGGTGGAGGCCGTGTTCTCGAAGGGCGCGTACGCGGCGGCGTACTCGGGCTTCGAGGGCGCTTCCGGTGACGGGGAGCGGTTGGCGGACTGGTTGCGGGCGCGCGGCGTGGACCGGGTCGACGTGGTCGGGATCGCGACGGACCACTGCGTGCGTGCGACGGCGCTGGACGCCGCGACGGCGGGTTTCCGGACCACCGTGCTGCTCGGGCTGACGGCGGGGGTGGGGCGGGCGACCGTGGACGCGGCGCTGGACCGGCTGCGCGGCGCCGGGGTCGCGCTGGAGGGCACGCCCCGCGTGGGCTGACCCGGTGCGGCCGGGGTCGCGCCGGACGGCGCGGGCCGGTCCGACGCGAGCCGGTCCCGACGCCGGCCGGTCCCGACGCCGGCCGAGTCGTGCCACGCGGGTGTTCACGACGTGCGGCGGGCGGCCTGCGCGCCGGTCACGGCCCGGCAGAGCGGGCCCGCGCGCCGGTCACGGCGTGGGAGAGCAGGCCGTCTCGCCGACCACCACGTCGCCGCTGACGCCGGAATCCCCGGTGAACCGGAAGTGCATGAGGTTCATCGCGAGGCTGCCGTCGTTCGGCTGGGGCAGCACGACCTCGTTGAACGTCACCGTGGCCAGCACCTTGCCCGCCGTGCCCTTGACCTCGTGCACGTGGTTCGGCGGGATCTCGGCCGGCAGGCCGGCGAAGCCGCTCGGGCCGTCCAGCGTCCAGTCCGCCGACGTGCCGTCCGGCCTGCCGGTGCAGGTGACCCGCCACCGGTTCGCCCTGAGCCGCGGGCCGCCCGCCGACACGAGCGCGGAGAACTCGAAGTCGGTGCCCTCCGCGACGGACTTCGTCTCGGTCGTCATGTCCTGCGAGTTGAGCACGGTCGTCGTGCAGGACGACTTGCCCGCGCCGAACCGGATGCCCGGCTCCGACACCACCCCGGACGTGGCGGTCGTCGGCCCTTCGACCGCGCACCGCGCCTGCGGTGGCACGGCGACCCGGCGGCCGGACTTCGTGAAGTCGGCCCACCCGGTGGACGCGACGCCCGCCGGGTTCGCCGCGTGGGCGGGCGTGCCGGCCAGTCCGAGCGCCAGCGCCGCGGACACGGCCCCGACCCGGCGCGCGAAGATGTGGTTCATGTGCCGCCCTCCCGGTATTGCGCTTCACCGGGAATATCGTTCGGCGCGGGGCGGGGACTGAGCACCGACGGTGGCAGGTCACCGCTTGAGGCGACTTCGACCACTCGAACGAGTGGCCGAGCACGGCGCTGGACGACCGGACCGTCACGCGCGAGCCGGACCGCAGGCGGAACCGGACCCGCCCGAGCCGGCCCCGCCCCGAGCCGGGTTGCCTCGGGCCGGCCCCGCCCTGGACCGGGAGTGCCGGACCGGGGGTCGCCCCGGGGACCGGGGTTGCCCCGCGGGGGCCGTGGTTGCCCCGAGTGCTGCCTCGGCCGGCCCCGCCCCGGCCCGCGCTGCCTCGGCCGGCCCCGCTCCGGACCGGGCTGCCCCGGCCGGGGGTTGCCGGACCGGGCCGGGGTGCCGGGCAGCGACCCCGACCGCCGGGACCCGGCCGCCGGGGTCCGGCCCGGTTTCGGCGGTGTCGCCGGGTACCGTCTTCGCCGTGCCGTCCACCACCGCGATCCCCTCCACCAGGTCCCTGCTCGCCGTCGCCGTGGAGGCGGTGGGCGGAGCCGAGCGCGAGGGCCAGGTCGACATGGCCGAGGCGGTGGAACGCGCCATCCGCACCGGTGAGCACCTGGCCGTGCAGGCGGGCACCGGCACCGGCAAGTCCTTGGCGTACCTGGTGCCCGCGATCCGGCACGCGGTGGTCGAGGAGTCGACGGTGGTCATCTCGACGGCGACCATCGCCCTCCAGCGCCAGCTCGTGGACCGCGACCTGCCCCGCCTCGCCAAGGCGCTGCGCGAGGAGCTGGGCCGCGAGCCCCGGTTCGCGATCCTCAAGGGCCGCCGCAACTACCTGTGCATGCACCGCGTGCACACGGGCGCGCCGGACGAGCCGGAGGAAGCGGGCCTGTTCGACCCGTTCACGGTGTCGCGCCTGGGCCGCGAGGTGAAGCGCCTGCACGAGTGGTCCTCCGACACCGGGACCGGCGACCGCGACGAGCTGGTGCCCGGCGTCAGCGACCAGGCGTGGCGGCAGGTCTCGGTGACCGCCCGCGAGTGCCTGGGCGTGGCGAAGTGCCCGATCGGCGTCGACTGCTTCGCCGAGCGCGCCCGCGCCGAGGCGGGCCGGGCGGACGTCGTGGTCACCAACCACGCGATGCTCGCGATCGACGCGCTGGAGGGCTACCAGGTCCTGCCCGAGCACGACGTGGTGGTGATCGACGAGGCGCACGACCTCGTGGACCGCGTGACCTCGGTGGCGACCGAGGAGCTGAGCGCGTCGCTGGTCGCCACGGCCGCCCGGCGCTGCGGGCGGCTGATCGACCAGAGCGTGGCCGACCGCATCGCCGAGGCGGCCGACGGGCTGGCCATGATCCTGGAGGACGCGCCCGTCGGCCGCCTCGACGCCCTGCCGCCCGCCCTCCAGGGCGCGCTGCGGGCCACCAAGGAAGCGGCGCACGCCTGCATCACGTCGCTCGGCCCGGAGCGCAAGGAGGACGTGGAGGGCGCCACGGCCCGCAAGCTGGCCCGCTCGCTGCTGGACGAGGTGCACGACTGCGCGGCCCGCATCCTGGGCGCGTTCGAGGACGACCACGACGTGGTGTGGGTGTCCGGTGACTTCGGCGACCGCAACCGCGCGGCGTCGCTGCGGGTCGCGCCGCTGGGCGTGGGCGGCCTGCTGCGCGAGCGGCTGTTCGGCAAGCGCACCACGATCCTCACGTCGGCGACGCTGACGCTCGGCGGCACGTTCGACACGCTGGCCCGCCAGTGGGGGCTGCCGGCGGCGTCGAACGCCCGCAAGGCCGAGGGCACGGCCACCGACAAGGAACCGCCGTCGGACGCCGGCGCGCCCCGCTGGTCCGGGCTGGACGTGGGCTCGCCGTTCGAGCACGGCGCGAGCGGCATCCTGTACGTGGCGCGGCACCTGCCGCCGCCGGGCCGCGACGGCCTGCCACCGGCCTACGTGGACGAGCTGGAGGGCCTGGTCAACGCGGCGGGCGGGCGGACGCTCGGCCTGTTCTCGTCGATGCGCGCGGCCAAGGCGGCGACGGAGGCGTTGCGGGGCAGGCTGGAGTACCCGGTGCTGTGCCAGGGCGACGACGCGACCGGCCAGCTGGTGAAGCGGTTCGCCGAGGACCCCCGCACGTGCCTGTTCGGCACGCTGTCGCTGTGGCAGGGCGTGGACGTGCCGGGTCCGGCGCTGCAACTGGTGGTCATGGACCGGATCCCGTTCCCCCGGCCGGACGACCCGCTGGCGTCGGCCCGCCAGAAGGCGGTGGAGTCGAGGGGCGGCAACGGCTTCCTCACCGTCGCCGCCACGCACGCGGCCCTGCTGCTCGCGCAGGGGGCGGGCCGCCTGCTCCGCTCGATGCAGGACAAGGGCGTGGTGGCCGTCCTGGACCCGCGCCTGGCGACGGCCCGCTACGGCGGCTTCCTGCGCGCCTCACTGCCACCGTTCTGGACGACCTACGACCCCGAGGTGGTCCGCGCCGCCCTGAAGCGCCTGGACGCGGCCAACAACTGATACAGACAGCCGACGCCCTTCACGGCACGTGCAGCACGGTCGCCGTGCCGGGCTCGACCTCGGTGTATCCCGCGTCCCGAACCACGACCGCGTCCGGACGGGCGACCATCGCGTCCCACTCGGCCGGCGTCGGCGTCCGCACCGCGCACCGGTAGTCCAGCGCGGCCCACTCCTCCAGTTCCTCGTCGGTGAGCGTGGGCGCGAGCAGCATCGACGCGTGGCCCACCTGCGCCGCCGCCTTCCCCGCGGTCATCTCCACGCGCGGGTTCAGCCACAGCACCCGCGCGCCTTCGGGGACCGGCCCCGGCTCGTCGGCGGGCAGCTCGCTGCCCGAGATCTGCAACCGGGACAGCTCCTTGGGCAGGTCGGCCACCCGGCCCGGCACGAACGCCCGCACCTCGGCACGGCCCACGGCCAGCGTCACGCCCGGCAGCTCCTGCACGGCCGCCCAGTGCGCGCCGCGGGCCCGGCGCGACACCTTCCGGATGCGACCGCGCACCCACGCCACCACGTCGTCGTGCCACTCGCCGCCCGGCTCGGACCGCGGGTCCAGGCACACCGCCACGGCCGCCGCGGCGGCGGCCTCCAGCACGTCGGTCCGGCACGGCGGGTCGGCGCGCTCGATCCGCAGCACCACGGGCATGGCCCGCACCGACGCCGGGTCCTCCTCGTCGGTCGCGTAGTGCCGGTCGACCAGCATCCGCAGGATCGGGTTCACGGCCGCACCAGTTCCAGCCCGTCGGCCGCGTCGGCGGCCTCCACCTCGGCCCGCGTCACCCCGAGCACGAACAGCACCGCGTCCAGGAACGGGTGCGACAGGGCCGTGTCCGCCACCTCACGCAGCGCGGGCTTGGCGTTGAACGCGATGCCGAGCCCCGCCGCGCCCAGCATGTCGATGTCGTTCGCACCGTCGCCCACCGCCACGGTCTGCGCCAGCGGCACGCCCTCCTGCTCGGCGAACCGGCGCAGCGCCACCGCCTTGCCCGGCCGGTCCACGATGTCGCCGACGACCCGCCCGGTGAGCTTCCCGGCCACGACCTCCAGCTCGTTCGCCGCGCAGAAGTCCAGGCCCAGGTCGTCCACCAGCGACTTGACGACCCGCGTGAACCCGCCGGACACCACGCCGCAGCGGAACCCGAGCCGCTTCAGCGTCCGCACCGTGGTCCGCGCGCCCGCCGTCAGCTCCAGCGACGCCGCGACCTCGTCCAGCACGGCCTCGTCCAAGCCCTCCAGCAGGGCCACCCGGCGGCGCAGCGACTCCGCGAAGTCCAGCTCGCCGCGCATGGCCGCCTCGGTGATCTCGCGGACCTGCGGCTCCACGCCCACGTGCGCGGCCAGCATCTCGATCACCTCTCCCTGGATGAGGGTCGAGTCGACGTCGAACACCACCAGCCGCTTGGCGCGCCGCGTCAGCCCGGCCCGCTCCACCGCGATGTCCAGGTCGACCCGGACCGACACCCCGGCCAGCGCCTCGCGCAGCGCCGCGTCCGCGTCCGCGGTGTCCTGGGCCACCGACACCCGCAGCTCCAGGCCCGTGACCGGGTAGTCCGCGACGCCGCGGATCGCGTCGATGTTCACGCCCAGCGACGCCAGCAGCCGGGCGACCTCCGTGAACGCCCGCGCCGTCACCGGGCGTCCCAGCAGGATGATCACGTGGCTGGACTCCAGCCGCGCGGTGCGCTTCGAGTCGGCCCCGATCTCCACCTCGACGTGCATGGACACCGTGGCCATCGCCTGCTCCACGGACTCCTGCAAGCCCTCCGGGTCGTGCCGCGCGGCGACCAGCACGCCGAGCACCAGGCGTCCGCGGATGACGACCTGCTCGACGTCGAGCACGTCCACGCCGTGCCTGGTCAACACCGCGAACAGGACCGAGGACACGCCCGGCTTGTCCGGGCCGGTGACGGTGATCAGGACGGGTGTGGCGCTGGGCTTGCTCACTGGTGGCTCCTCTGCCGGACCGCAACGAGCCCCGACCGCCTGCGCAGAGGCCGTCGGGGCTCGTCGTCGAACCGCGGTCGAAGGTTACTTGTGGTCGTGCTCGGTGCCCTCGGAGGCGGTGCCCGACTGCACGGCGTGCGCGGCGACCTCGGACGGCGCCGGCTTGCCCTTGTCGTGCGGGATCGCCTTGCCGGTGAACGTGACGTGCGCCTCTTCCTGCATCCGCTCGATCATGTGCGGGTAGTGCAGCTCGAACGCCGGCCGCGCGGACCGGATGCGGGGCAGCTCGGTGAAGTTGTGCCGCGGCGGCGGGCAGCTCGTCGCCCACTCCAGCGAGTTGCCGAAGCCCCACGGGTCGTCCACGTGCACGGTCTCGCCGTAGCGGTAGGACTTGAAGACGTTCCAGATGAACGGCAGCGTGGACGCGCCCAGGATGTACGCGCCGATCGTGGAGATCGTGTTCAGCGTGGTGAACCCGTCGCTCGGCAGGTAGTCGGCGTACCGGCGCGGCATGCCCTCGTTGCCCAGCCAGTGCTGCACCAGGAACGTCGCGTGGAAGCCCAGGAACGTCGTCCAGAAGTGGAGCTTGCCCAGCGGCTCGTCCAGCAGCCGGCCGGTGATCTTCGGGAACCAGAAGTAGATGCCCGCGAACGTGGCGAACACGATCGTGCCGTACAGCACGTAGTGGAAGTGCGCGACCACGAAGTACGTGTCGGACACGTGGAAGTCGATGGCCGGGGCCGCGAGCAGCACGCCGGACAGACCGCCGAAGAGGAACGTCACGATGAAGCCGATGCTGAACAGCATGGGCGTCTCGAACGTCAACTGCCCCTTCCACATCGTGCCGATCCAGTTGAAGAACTTGATACCGGTCGGCACGGCGATCAGGAACGTCATGAACGCGAAGAACGGCAACAGCACCGCGCCCGTCGCGTACATGTGGTGGGCCCACACGGCGACGCTCAGCGCCGCGATGCCCAGCGTCGCGTACACCAGGCCGTTGTAACCGAAGATCGGCTTGCGGCTGAAGACGGGGAAGATCTCGCTGACGATGCCGAAGAACGGCAGCGCCACGATGTAGACCTCGGGGTGCCCGAAGAACCAGAACAGGTGCTGCCACAGGATCACGCCGCCGTTGGCGGGGTCGAACACGTGCGCGCCCAGGTGGCGGTCGGCGAGCAGGCCGAGCAGCGCCGCGGTCAGGATCGGGAACGCCAGCAGCACCAGGACGCTCGTCACCAGGATGTTCCAGGTGAAGATCGGCATGCGGAACATCGTCATGCCGGGCGCGCGGAGGCAGACCACGGTCGTGATCATGTTGACCGCGCCGAGGATGGTGCCGAGACCGCCGATCACCAGGCCGGAGATCCACAGGTCGGCGCCGACGCCGGGCGAGTGGATGGCGTTCGACAGCGGCGTGTAGGCGAACCAGCCGAAGTCGGCCGCGCCGCCGGGCGTGAGGAAGCCCGACATCACGATCAGGCCGCCGAACAGGTACAGCCAGTAGGAGAAGGCGTTCAGGCGCGGGAACGCCACGTCCGGGGAGCCGATCTGGAGCGGCAGGATGAAGTTGGCGAACCCGAACACGATCGGGGTCGCGTACAGCAGCAACATCACCGTGCCGTGCATGGTGAAGAGCTGGTTGAACTGCTCCTGGCTCAGGAACTGCATGCCCGGACGCGCCAGCTCGGTCCTCATCAGCATGGCCATCGCGCCGCCCACCATGAAGAAGGCGAAGCTCGTGACCAGGTAGAGGACGCCGATCTGCTTGTGGTCCGTGGTGCGGAACATCCGCAGCAGGAACGAACCCTTGACCGCCTTGCGAGTCCCGAAGGGCCGCGTAGCGATCGGCTGCGGGGCTACGGCCGTCACGGTGCCTCCTGCACTGTCTGGTTCTGGCTTGGCCGGGTGGCTGGCCACGTCGGCTCACCGGATCGTAGACGGGCGCGATCGGGGTGGTGCGCCTGGGCCGGTTCCTGGATCAAGAGAGGTAGCGCAGCTCACAGTGCCGAGGCGACCTCCCGACCGGGACAACGGACAGGACGAACACCCTCCGCTCACGCCGCGCGCTACCTCCACCTCCCGCTCGCGCCGCGCAGACCTCTGGCCTCGTGTTCTCCCCGTATGGCCTGCCCGCAGGGCGACCACAGTCGGTCAGGGGGCGCAAGCACGCTTCACCGCTTGCGCCCCCTGACCGACTGTGGTGGTCTTTGACAGGCCATGCGGGGAGAACACGACGCCTTTAAAGCTTTTCCTCCCCGGAGGTCTGCCCAGCGGCGAGCGCTTCTTTTTCTTTCGGCTGAGATCAGCACGGAAGCTCATCGGTTTTAGCGGGTCAAAGCTTAAAGAAGGGCGCTCGCCGCTGGGCAGGCCACCAAGGATGAGGGCAAAGCTTCTTCGAAGCTTTGCAAGGCTGCGTGTCATCCCCGTACGGCCTGTCAAAGACCACCACGCTTGTCAGGCCAGGTCAAGCGAAGGGCGTGCTTGACCTGGCCTGACAAGCGTGGTTGCCCTGCGGGCAGGCCGTACGGGGATGACACGCAGCCCGACAGGGGTGTGCCCTGGGCGGGTGTCGCTGTGCGCCGGGGGATCTGCGTGGTGCGAATGGGGGTGTGCTGGGACTCTGGAGCGGTGGAGGTGTTGGGCAGGGTTCTCGCGTTGGCTCGTCGGCACGGGTTTCCGGATGGGCGGCCGTCGGTGTTGAAGGATGGCAGCAACCTGGTGGTGCACCTCAGGCCGGCGCCGGTGGTCGCGCGGGTCGGTGCGGTCACCTCGATGGTTCGCGGTGACGTCCACGAGCACTTCCACCGAGCGGACTCGGTGGCGCGGTTCCTGGCCGGGCGCGGGGTGCCCGTGGTCGAGCCGCTGCTGGGTCCGATTCGCTGGGACGGCCTGGTGGTCTCGTTCGCCTCGTACGTCGAGCACGACGCCGAATGGCGGCCGGACCCCGCGTCGTTCGCCGCCATGCTCGCCGAGCTGCACGCCGAGCTGCGCCACTACCCCGGCGCGCTGCCCGCCGCCGCACCGCTGGCCGACATCGACGCCGTGCTCGCCCTGGCGGGCCGGCCGGCGGACCTGGTCCGCGCTCGGGACGGGTTGGCCGCGCGGTGGCCGGACCTGCCGGGTCAGGCGCTGCACGGCGACTCGCACCCGCGCAACGTGCTGTTCACCGCGCGCGGTCCTGTTTGGAACGACTTCGAGGACGCCTGGTTCGGCCCGGTCGGGTGGGACGTGGCGTGTGCCGCCCGCGGCCCGCTGTTGGCGAGGGACGCCGTGGCGCGGGCGTACCCGGTCGAGGGGTTGTCGTACTGGCTGGAGTTGCGGGAGCTGTTCGGCCGGTGTTGGCGGTTGGCGCTCGACCTCCACCGCGACGGCCCCGGTCACCCGGCGCGGGTGCAGCGGTCGGGGCGGTCGGGGCGTTGAGCGCGGCACCCCGCGGGTCGACAGCTCTGACGGTGCTGTGGGACGAGGCGGTCCGGGTGCTGGGTGGGCGGCCGGGCACGGCGGGTGACCTGGTCGACCGGTACGCCGAGGGCCACCGGCGCTACCACGACGCCCGGCACGTGCTGGCCGTCGTGCGCCACGTGACGGACCTGGCCGCGCACCGCGCGGACCAGGAGCGGGCGGTGCTCGTGCTGGCCGCGCTCGCGCACGACGTCGTCTACGACGGCGAGCCGGGCGAGGACGAGCGCCGCAGCGCCGCGTGGGTCGGGGAACGGCTCGCCGCGGCCGGCGTCGACGGTCGCCGCGTCGCCGCGCTCGTGCTGGCCACCGCCGACCACCGGGCGGCGGACGAGCTGACCGGCCTGCTGCTGGACGCGGACCTGGCGGTGCTCGCCGCCGAACCGGACGACTACGAGCGGTACCGGCTGGCGGTGCGGGCGGAGTACGCGCACGTGCCGGAGGACGCGTGGCGGGTCGGCCGGGGCCGCGTCCTGCGCGGCCTGCTGGAGCGCGACCCGCTCTACGTCACGCCGCGAGCGCGCGACCGCTGGGAGTCGCGCGCCAAGGCCAACCTGGCCGCGGAGCTGGCGACGCTCAGCGACCGGCCATGAGGGCGTCGAACGTGGGGAACGACCGGGCGATCTCGCTGCCGGTGAAGTCGCCCACCCAGCCGTCGTCGTCGTGGAAGAACCGGATCGACACGTAGTCGGGCCGGGTGCCCATGTCGAACCAGTGCGTGGTGTTCCTCGGCACGCTCAGCAGGTCGCCCGCCTCGCACAGGACGGCGTGGACGCGGTCCTCGACGTGCAGGTAGAACACGCCCGCGCCGCGCGCGAAGAAGCGGTCCTCGTCGTCGTCGTGGGTGTGCTCGGCGAGGAACTTCAGCCGCGCCCGCGCCGCCGCCTCCAGCCACTCCGGGTCGTCGGACGGGGTCATCTCCATCGCGTCGACCATGACGTAGCCCTCGCTCTCGGTGACCCGCGCGACCCGCTCGCGGTACACCTCCAAGGCGTTCTCCTTGGTGACACCGGGGACGACCGGCCACTGCTCGTAGCGAACGCCGAGCTGCTTGAGGTGGTCCGCGATCTCGACGGGATCGGAGGTGCGCACCACCACGGTCTCCGGCCCGGTGTCCGGCCATACCGTCAACAGGGTCATCGCGAGTCCCTCCTCGTCTCCACCTTGAAGCGCAACAGCCACTCCAGGCACTCCAGCCGGTGGCGCGCCTGGTACAGGTCCTCACCCCACACGTACACCCCGTGCCGGGCCACTATCAAGGCGGGCACGTCCGCGCGGTACCCCGCCTCGAACGCGTCGCCGAGCACGCGCATGTCCTGGTCGTTCGGCACGACCGGCACCACCACGACGTCGTCCGCGCGGCGGCCGAACCCCTTGAGCATCTCCAGGTCGCGCAGCTCGACGCCGCCGGGCCAGTGCTCGGCGGCCACGACGGGCGCGAGCGCGTGGACGTGGACGACCGCGCCGGCGCCGGCCACCGCCGCGATCCGACCGTGCAGCCCCGCCTCGGCCGACGGCACCCGCACCGGGTCGTCGGTGCGGCCCTCGGCGTCGACGAGCACCACGTCGTCGGCGGTCAGCTCGCCCTTGTCGCGCCCGCTGACCGTGACGACCAGCCGCAGCGGGTCGCGGTCCACCACCACGGAGAGGTTGCCGGACGTGCCGCGCATCCACCCCATCGCGGTGTACCGGGCGCACTCGGCCGCCAGCGCCTCGCCGGGCGTCACAGCGCGCTCACCGTCCGGTGCGGGCCGAAGTCGGCGTCGCCGTAGGGCTCGCCGGGCCGCGCCACGCCGACCGTCCGCCACCCCGCCTCGGCCGCCGCGTCCAGCTCGGCCGGCACGTCCGAGTAGAAGGTGATGTCGTCCGACCCGAGCACGGCGGCGATGGCGCGGTAGGAGTCCGCCTCGCGCTTGGGTCCCGCGTTCACCGTGTCGAAGTGGTGCTCGAACAGGTCGCGCAGGTCGCCTTCGGCGGTGTGGCCGAAGAACGCCACCTGCCCGGCCACCGACCCGGACGAGAACACGGCCAGCCGCACGCCCTCCGCGCGCCACTTCCGCAGCGCGGGCACGACGTCCGGGAAGAACTCGGCGACCAGGTCGCCGTCGGCGTACCCGCGCTGCCAGATCAAGCCCTGCAACGTCTTCAGCGGCGTGACCTTCCGGTCGGCGTCCATCCAGCCGTGCAGCACGCGCACCAGCTCGTCCGTGCCACCGTCCACACCGGACAGCTCCCGGACCTGGCGCACGGCTTCCGCGACCACCGGGTCGTCACCGTGGGCGTCGATCCACGGCCCGAGCCGCGGCCGGGCGTAGTCGTAGAGCACGACCAGCACCTGGTCGGTGGCGGACAGCGTGCCCTCGATGTCGAGCACGACCCATTCAGTCATGGACTTCCTCGCCGTTGTAGTACTCGGACAGGCGGTCGGGAGCGTACGCGCCGCGGTCGGTGACCACCGAGGACACGAACCGGGGCGGTGTCACGTCGAACGCCGGGTACCAGCCCTTCACCCGGTCGTCGGCGGTGCGCCTGCCCAGCGCGTGCAGCACGTCGTCGCCCGACCGGAACTCGATCGGCACGTCGGCGGCCGTCGGCGCGAGCCGGTCGGGCGCCTGCACCATCGCCAGGAACGGCACGTCGAACGCGGACGCGGCCACGGCGAGCCCGAGCGTGCCGACCTTGTTGACGACGTGCCCGTCCATCGTGACCCGGTCGGCGGCGGTCAGCAGCACGTCGACCTCGCCTGCGCTGAACGCCGCCGCGCCCATGCCGTCGGTGACGACCGTGGTGTCCACGCCCATCTCGGCCAGCGTGCTCGCGGTCAGCCGCGCGCCTTGGAGGTAGGGCCGGGTCTCCGTGCAGAAGAACCGCAGCCGCTTCCCCAGGCCGGTCGCCGCCCGCACCGCCTCGACCAGGTACAGGTCGGCCCAGCAGTGCGTCAGCACCGCGCCGTCGTCGGGCAGCAGCGCGGCGGTGTGCCCGCCCAGCGCCCGGCTCCGGTCGCGGTAGCGCTGGTCGCCCGCCCGCGCGCCGGCCAGCGCGCCCTCCAGCAGGTCGTCGGCCGCGTCGACGCCGGCCAGCACGGCCGCGACCGCCTTGCGCAGGTGGTTGTTGGTGCGCCGGGTGGACACCAGCAGCCGGCCGGCCCGCTCCAGGTGGGCGCGGCCCTCGGCGCGGGGCAGCCCGCGCGCCTCCCGCGCGGCCAGCACCATGCCCCACAGCGCCGCGAAGTACGGGCCCGACGACTGCGTGACCATGTCCTCGATGGCCCGCGCCACGTCGGCGACGGTCGGGCAGCGCACCCACGTCCGCTCGAAGGGGAAGGTGCGCCGGTCCAGGATGTGCACGCCGTCGTCGGCGAGCCGGACGCTGTGCGCGAGGACCGGTTCCATCAGCTGTACCCGGTGAACGGCGCGTGCTCGCCGGTGAGGAAGTACGCGCCGACCTCCCGCGCCTTGTACGCCACCGGGTCGTGCAGGGTGAGCGTGCGGGCGTTGCGCCAGAACCGGTCGAACCCGTGGGCGGCGGCGGTCGCCCGCGCGCCGCACAGCTCGAACACCCGGCTCGTGGTCTGGTTCGCGACCCGCGTCGACACGACCTTGGCGGACGAGATCAGCGCGGCGGTCGCGGCCCGCTGGTCCGCCGTCAGGTCGTCGCCCCGGTCGCTCGCCTCGCCCAGTGCCGCGGCGGCGTGGTCGGCGAGCAGGCCGGCGGCCTCCACGTCGGCGACCAGCTCGCCGTAGGCGGCGAGGATGTACGGGTCGGCGGTGGCCGCGTCGACGCCGGACAGGAACCACGGGCGGGTCGTGCCGCGCGTGTACCGGGCGGCTTCCGCGAGCGCGCCTTCCGCCAGCGCCACGTACACCTGGGCCAGGACGAGCTGGAACGCGATCGCGGCCAGCGACTGGCGCGGGCTGGCGGCGTCGTGCACGCCCAGCACCCGTTCCGCCGGCACGCGCACGTTGTCGAACCGCACGCCGCCGCTGGCGGTGAGGCGCTGGCCGATGTTGTCCCAGTCGCCCGCGTAGGTGATGCCGTCGGCGCGGGCGTCGAGCGTGAACGTGACCTTCTCGTCGGTGTCGACGCGGGTGGCGCTCACCACGAGCCGGTCGGCCACGGACGCGCCCGTCGCGAACGTCTTGCGCCCGCTGACCTCGAACCCGCCGGCCACGGGCGTCAGGGCGAGCGCCGCGTCCAGCGGGTTGCTGACACCGGCCCAGAAGAGGTGGTCGTCGCCCTCGTCGAGCGGTGCGCCGCCGAACAGCCACCGCCGCCACACCTGGAGGTAGTGGTACCCGAGCAGGTGGCCGACGTTGGCGTCCGCCGCGCCGACGACCCTCGTCACGGCCTGCTGGGTGCCCCAGTCGGTGATCGCCAGCAGCCCGGACCGCCGCAGCGCGGCCACCTCGGCGACCGGCTCGGCGCCCGCCCGGTCCCGCTCGGCGGCGTCCGCCCGCAGGGCGGCGGCCACCTCGTCGGCGACGGTCAGCCACTCCTGCCGACCATCGGTGCTCGTCATCCAACCGCCTCCGCGCTCGCTCGAAACCCAGCCCGCCGAGCGTAATCGCCGCCGCCGGCGGCGGGTTGAGCGTTCCGCCACATGAGAGGGCGCCGCCGGTCCCCCGGCGGGTGCGGCGGGGCCGACCGGTCGTGATCGACGGCCGGTGCGGCGGGGTCCCGTCGATTACCGTGTGCGGGCCCGTGTCGATGGGGGAGGCGCTCGATGGACCTGTCACGCAGACCGCGCTCGGGGAGCACCGCCGTCGCGCCGGACGGCGCCGCGTTCCCCGGCACGACCGCGTTCGACGAGGCACGCGCACCCCGTCCACACCGGACCGCCGCACCGCACCTGCCGGCGGCCGAGCAGCTCGTCCGCCACCTCTCGCTGCCCACCTGCCCGCCGGCCAACAACACCTACAAGAGGCCCGACCAGCCGAACGTCGTGACGTGGGGCTCGCCCGGCGACGCGTCGACCTGGTTCAACCAGAGCCAGTGCGCGTCGTTCCAGACGGCCGTGCTGAAGCGGACCTACCGCTGGGCGACCGCGAAGTTCTTCGCCCGGCACTTCGGGACGGCCAGCCCGTTCGCCCGCGACTACCGGGCCGCGTTCGAGCGGGACGCCGTGCCGCACTTCCGGCGCGTGCGCCGGGTGGCGGACCTGCGGCCGGGCGACCTGGTGGCCATCGACTACCGCAACGACCAGGACACCAACACCGGCCACATCGTCATGGTGCGCTCGGTGCGCGGCGTGTACGTGGCACCCGTGGCGACGCTGAACTTCCCCGGGGAGACGCAGTACGCGGTGGAGGTCGTGGACTGCACGGCCGAGCCGCACGGCGTGCACGGCGTCGGCGGGTACCCCGAGTTCCCGGACAGCCGGATCGTCGACGCCACCGCCTGGACCACCGGGGCCGGTTTCGGGCACATGATGTTCTACGCCTCGGACACCACCGGCGAGTTCACCCGGTACCGGTGGAGCGTGAACACGTCGTCGAGCGGCGCCCACCCGCTCGACCGGCGACCGGTGGCCGCCGCCCGGATCGGGTGAGCCGGGCGGGGCGCGGTGTCGCGGGCCGGGAGGCGTGCGGGCGCACGCCTTCCCGGCGGTCGGGTCAGGCACGCCTCCAGAGCGCCGGTGCGTTCGGCGGTTCCCAGCCCGGCTGCGACGTGTGCGCCTGCACGCACCGGTAGGGCACGCCGTTGAACTCCACCGTCACGTCGGGCGGGTAGGTGATCCAGGGCGCCCAACTGCCCGACGGCGCGCCGGACGTCGTCGTGGTGGTGGTGACGCTGGTCGTTCCCCCGTTGTCCCAGGGCACCTGGGTCGACCGGTAGAAGTCGATGCCCAGGGCGGCCCAGCGCGGGGCCTGTGCGCCGAGGCGGACCTTGAACGCGTCCCAGTTGTGCGTGGCCCACGGCGACCAGCCGAGTTCGGCGATCGCCGCGAGGCGCGGGAACGCCATGAAGTCGATGTGCGCGGGCGTGACGACGGTCTCCGTCCACAGTGGAGCCTCGACGCCCCGCACGGCCGTCTCGGGCACCCCGCCGAGGTGCGTGCCGGGGTTCCAGTTGTAGGCGTCCTGCACCTCGATCATCCCGGCCCAGGACAGGCCGAGCGGGGTGCCGGAGTGGTACTTCATGTCCAGGTACGCCTTGTTGGCCGGTGACATGAGCACCTTGGCCCCGCGCGCGGCGGCGGCCTGGACGGTGGCGTTGGACGTCGTCGTGCCCCAATACTGCGGCACGGCCGAGGTGTCCGTGGTGGTCTTCACGAACTCGTGCCAGCCCATGACCTTCTTGCCGTGCTTGGCGACGAGCGGCAGCACCTTGGTCATGAAGGTCCGGTAGTCCTGGTCGGTGGTGGCGTTGGCCTCGTCGCCGCCGATGTGGAGGTACGGGCCGGGCGTCAGCTCGGCGATCTCGCGGATCACGTCGTCGACGAACTTGTAGGTGATGTCCTTGCCGACGCACAGGGAGCTGTAGCCGACGGCGATGTCCGTGCGCAGGCCCGGCGCGACGCCGTTGCAGTTCAGCTCGGCGTAGGAGGACAGCGCGGCGTTCGTGTGGCCGGGCATGTCCACCTCGGGGATGACGGTGATGTGCCGGGCCGCCGCGTGCGCGACGATCTCCTGGTACTGCGCCTTGGTGTAGTACCCGCCGGGACCGCCGCCGACCTGCGTGCTGCCGCCGTGGGTGGTCAGCCGTGGCCAGCTGTCGATGGCGATGCGCCAGCCCTGGTCGTCGGTCAGGTGCAGGTGCAGGTGGTTGACCTTGTAGAGCGCCAGGTGGTCGAGGTAGCGCTTGACGGTGCTCACGGGGTGGAAGTGCCGCGCCACGTCGAGCATCGCGCCGCGGTGCCCGAACCGGGGGTGGTCGGTGATCGTCACGCCGGGCACGGTCCACGGACCGGTCTGCGGCGAGGGGCTCTCCACCTTGCCGGGCAGCAGCTGCCGGAGCGTCTGGACGCCCGCGAAGAGGCCCGCCGCCGTGGTGGCGCGGAGCGTGATCGCACGCGCGGTGGCGGTGAGCCGGTAGCCCTGGTCGCCGACCTCCGGCGGCGCGCCGTCCAGCAGCAGGGCGATCCCGTCGGCCGGTGCGCCGGTGGTGTCCTCGACCGGGAACGGGTAGCCGGTGGACGGCCGCAGGACGCCCGCGAGGTAGTCGCCGACGCCGCGGGCGGCGGGCGCGGTGTAGATCCTGGTGCCTGCGCTCAGCGCGTGCGTGACGCCGGGCTCGGCCTGCACGGACGCCGGTACCGGCACGACGCTCCGGAGCGGCTCGGCGGCCGTCGCCGGCGGCGGGTGGGAGCCGGCGGTCCAGACGACGGTCGCGCCGCACAGCAGCGCGAGGGCGGCGAGCGCGCGCGCCGCCCTTGCTCGGAGTCTCACGGGGTACCTCCTCTGGGCAGGCGGCGACCGGCGTCCAGCGTGCGCACCTCCGCGAGATCAAGTCAATGGGTCTAGACCAATCGGGCGCGTGCGGTGAACGAGTGGGACGAGGCGCGCGACGGCATGTGCTGCCGCGCGACCCGGCGCGGTCTGGTGCGGCCCGGTGCGGGGCCGGGCGGTGCGACCCGGCACGAGGCCCCGGCACCGCACGGGACCGCGAGCCCCGGCACGGCACGAGAGCGCACGACGCGGCCCGGCACAGCGCGAAACCGCGCGATGCGACCCGGTGCCGCGTGGTGCGGGAGGCCGGCCGCTTGGCGTGGTGCGGTGCCGTGTGCCGAGGTGTGCGACCAGGCCGCCACGCGGTGCGGTGCCGCGCGACCGCGTCCGTCATCCGCTGCCCGGTGCCGGCGGGGCAGCGGTCAGCCGCCCAGGTCGAGCCGGCCCAGTTCGACGCGCGACGCCACACCGAGCTTCGGGTACGCCTTGTAGAGGTGGTAGCCGACCGTGCGCGGGCTCAGGAACAGCTGCGCCCCGATCTCCCGGTTGCTCAGCCCCTCCGCCGCCAGGCGCACCACCTGGAGCTCCTGCGGCGTCAGGGTGCTCAGCGGGTCGGGACCGGGTCGGGACCGGCTCTCGCCGGTCGCCCGCAGCTCGGCACGCGCGCGGGCGGCCCACGGCGTGGCGCCCAGCCGGTCGAACTCGTCCAGCGCCGCGCGCAGGTGGACGCGCGCCTCGCTGCGGCGGCGGGCCCGGCGCAGCCACTCGCCGTACAGCAGCCCGGTCCGCGCCCGGTCGAACGGGTGGCCCGAGTCGCGGTGCAGCTCCACCGCCTCGGTGAACCACCGCTCCTCGTCGGTGAGCAGGGCGCGGCACCGCCTGGCCACCGCCCGCGCCCACGCCTGCCCGGTGTGCTCGGCCCACCGCTCGTACCAGGCCGCCGCGTCCTCGGCCACGGCCGGCCGACCGACCCGCGCCGCCGCCTCCACCAGGTCCGGCAGGCTGCCGATCGCGTACAGCCGGTACGCGCCGCCCGCCACCTCGGCCAGCCGCTCCAGCACGGCCTCGTGCCTGCCCAGCCCCAGGTCCAGCAGCGCCAGCGCGCACGCCGCCCGGATCGAGCGCGGCGGACCGCCGGTCAACCGCGCCACCGACGCGCGGCACCGCTCCTCGTCGCCCTCGATCGCCGCCAGCTCGGCCAGCACGCTGTGCAGGAAGCCGACGCTGAACACCTGGCCGACGTCGGCCGCGATCCGCAGGCCCTCCTCGGCGGTCGCGCGGGCGTCGCGGAACCGCCCCAGGTGCAGCAGCACCCTCGCCAGGTACGCCTGCACCCTCGGCAGCACGCCCAGCGCGCCGGCGGCGCGTGACTCGCGCTCCAGCCCGGCCGCCCAGTCGAACGCCGCCTCGTCGTCGCCCAGCAGGAGCAACCACCACGCGAGGACCGCGTTGCTCCGGCACCCCTCGCGCCGCGCCGCCACCAGTTCGCGCAACGCCGCGAGCGCGTCGGCCAGGTCGCCGCCCTCCAGCCCGAGCGCGGCGCGGGCGAGGGCGTGCACCTCGGACGCGCCCGGCAGCCCGGCGGCCTGCGCGTCGATCTCCCGGACCGCGGCCAGGTCCCGCGCGGTCCAGGCGTTCTGCGCCGCCGCGAAGAGCAGGTCGCCTGCCAGCACGCGGTCCTCGTGCGCGGCGCAGCGCGCGGCCCGCGACAGCAGCGTCGCGGCCTCGGCGTACCTGCCCTGCTCACCGGCCAGGGTCGCCCGGATGTGCGCCACCCGCGACAGCTCCAGCGGGTCGTCGAGCAGGTCCGCCGCCCGGTCGGCGAGCGCGCCCGCGCGGTCGAACTGCCCCGCCTCCACGGCCGCGCCGGCGGCGGCGGTCAGCCGGCGTCCCCGCCTGCCCACGTCCGGGCTCAGCTCCGCCGCGCGCTGGTAGGCCGCCGCGACGGCCGCGTACCCGCCACGCCCGCGCGCGTCCTCGGCGGACCGCGCCAACACCCGCGCGACGTCCTCGTCCGGCGCGGTGGTCGCGGCGGCCAGGTGCAGCGCGCCGCGGTAGGCGTCCTCCGAGACCTCGGCCAGCGCCCTGTGCACGGCCAGCCGCCGCACGAGCGGCGCGCCCCGGTACGCCGCCGCGCGGATCAGCGGGTGCCGGAACACCAGCCTGCCGTCGGCGGTGCGCAGGAGCTGCCGCCGCTCCGCCGGTTCCAGGTCGGCAGGCCCGACGCCGAGCAGCGCGGCGGCCTTGAAGACCACGCCGGGGTCGCCGGTGTCGTCGGCGGCGGCCACCAGCAGCAGCTCGCGCGTCGCGGCGGGCAGCGCGCCGATGCGGTCGGCGAAGGTCTGCTGGATGCGGCTGTGCGTGGGCAGCGCGCCGACCCGGTGCGCGTGGGCCGCGGGCAGGTGGCCCTCCCGCTGCGCCGCGGGCAGCTCCAGCAGCGCCAGCGGGTTGCCGCGCGCCTCGACCGCGATCTGGTCGCGCACGTACCGGGGCAGGTCGGCGGCGTGCGCGTCCAGCAGCGCCGCCGAGTCCTCCGGGGACAGCCCGGTCAGCCGCAGCTCCGGCAGGCCGGGCGCGGGGAACGGCGGCGCGTGCAGGTCGCGGGCCGCGAAGATCATCACGACGCCCTCCGCCTCCAGCCGCCGCGCCGCGAACAGCAGCGCGGCGGCCGAGCCGGGGTCGAGCCAGTGCGCGTCGTCCACCAGGCACACCACCGGGCTCCGCTCGGCCAGGTCGGCGAGCAGCGTCAGCACCGCGAGGCCGACCAGGTGGCAGTGGCCGCCGTCGGGCGGTGCCAGGCCCAGCGCCGAGCGCAGCGCCGCCGCCTGGTTGGGCGGCAGCGACCCGGCCTGGTCGACGACCCGGCCGAGCAGCAGGTTCAGCCCGGCGAACGGCACCACCGACTCGGACTCGACGGCGACGCCGCGCAGCACGCGGAAGCCGTCCGCCACCGCGTGGTCGAGCAGCGCCGACTTGCCGATGCCCGCCTCGCCGCGCACGACGAGCACACCGCTGCGCCCCGCGCGGGCGTCGGCGAGGAGCCGATCGACCACCGCCAGTTCCGAGGACCGTCCGTGCAGCACGTCCACGACCCTAGCCGGCGTCCGGGACGAGGATGACCTTGCCGACCGTGCGGCGGCCTTCCAGCGCGTCGTGCGCCTCGCAGGCCGCCGACAGCGGGAAGCGCCGCGTGACGGGCGTGAACCGGCCGGCCGCCGCGTCGGCCAGCGCCCGCGCCTCCAGCGCGCGCAGCCCGCCCGCCCGGTGGGCGACGTGCGGGCCGACGGCGGCGGTCACCGTCAGCGCCCGGTCGAACAGGTCCGCCGTGGACACCTCGGTCGGCGTGCCCGACGACGCGCCGAACAGGACGAGCCGGCCGCCGGGCGCGAGCAGCTCCACCGCGCCGCGCCCGTGCTCGCCGCCCACGCCGTCCAGCACCGCGCTCACCTCCCGGCCGCCCAGCGCCGACCGCACCTCGTCGGCCCACCCCGGCCGCCGGTAGTCGACCGCCGCCGCCGCGCCCGCCCGCAGCACCGCCTTCCGCTTCTCCGCGCACCCGACGAGGCCGACCACGTGCGCGCCCGCACCGGACGCGCCCTGCACCAGCAGGTGGCCCACGCCGCCGGCCGCCGCCGTGACCAGCACCACGTCGTCCGGCGCGGGTCCCGCCGCCGCCAGCACCCCGACCGCCGTGCGGCCGGTGCAGATCATGGCGACGGCGGCGTCGAACGCGAGCCCGTCCGGGATCACGTGCAGCGCGCCGACCTCCCGCACGGCCAGCTCCGCGTACCCGCCGCTGGCGAGCCCGAGCTGGGTCACGACCCGCGCGCCCAGCCACGAGCCGGGCACGCCGGGCCCCACCGCGTCGACCACGCCGGCGACCTCGCTGCCGGGCACGACGGGCAGCTCCGGCCTCGGCGGCCACTCCGCGCACCCCCGCCGGAGCACCGCGTCCACCAGGTGCACCCCGGCGGCCCGCACGGCGATCCGCACCTGCCCCGGCCCCGGCCGCGGGTCGGCGACCCGCTCGTACCGCAGCTCGGCGGGCGCCCCGAACGCGTGCAGCCGGACGGCCCGCACCTCAGGCCCCGTACGGCCGCTTGGCGCGGGCCTCGCTCAGCGCGGTGCCCCACCAGACGAGCTGGTCCAGCATCGTCTTGGCCGCGCCGTTCACGCCCTCGGCGTCCACCGGCCTGCCCTCCTCGTCGAACCGCGACCACGCGCCGTGGAAGCTCACCGTGTCGCGCACCGTGACGGCGTGCAGCTCGGCGAACACCTGCCGCAGTTGCTCCACGGCCCGCAGGCCGCCCGCGACACCGCCGTAGGACACGAACCCGACCGGCTTGGCCTGCCACTCGGTGTAGTGCCAGTCGATGGCGCTCTTCAGCGGCGCGGGGAAGCTGTGGTTGTACTCCGGCGTGACGACGACGAACGCGTCCGCGCCGGCCAGCCGCGGCGACACCGCCTTGACCTCGTCGGCGGGCTCCTCGCCGAACCCGTGCAGCACGTCGGGCAGCCCCAGGTCGGCCAGGTCGAGCACGTCGACCGCCACGTCCGCCCGCTGCCTCGCCTGCTCGGTGAACCAGTTCGCCACCACCGGGCCGAACCGGCCCTTGCGGGTGCTCCCGATGATGATCGCCAGCTTGATCACGTTCTCTCCCTCGGACATGGCACCAAGCTAGGAACGGGGCGCACCGGCGGGCATCTGTCACCTGACTGGTCAGGTGACGGATTCGACCGGGCCCGACCGGCTCATAGCTTCGGTCCATGACACAGGACACGCAGGTCAGGACCAGGTGGACGCCCGTGGTGGCGCTCGCCGTCGCGATGCTGGTCGTGACCACCGAGATGAGCGTCGCGGCGGTGGCGCTGCCCAGCATGGGCGCGGAGCTGGACGTCGGGCCGTCGGCCACGGCCTGGGTGCTGCTCGCCTACACGCTGCCGATGGCGGCGATCGCGATCCCGGTGGGGCGGTGGGTGGACCGGGCGGACGTGCGGCTCGCGTTCGTCGTGGCGATGGCGGGCGTCGGGCTGGGGAGCGTGCTCACGGCCGTCGCGCCGGCGTTCTGGGTGCTGCTCGTCGGGCGGGTGGTGCAGGGCGTCGCCGCGTCACTGGTGCTCGCCGGGTACATGCCGGTCGTGGTGGCGGCGGTCGCGCCGGAGCAGCGCGGGCGCGCCGTCGGGTACGTGATGACGATCATGACGATCGGCGGGATGGCGGGCGCGCCGCTGGGTGGTGTCGTGGCGGGCGCGTTCGGGTGGCGGTCGGTGTTCCTGATGAAGCTGCCGCTGCTGGTCGTGGTGCTGTGGCTGGTCTTCCGATCGCTGCGCGGCGACGGGCGCGGGCTGCCCGCTCCGGACCGCGCCCTGTGGCTGGAGGCGGCGCTGCTGGGCGGCGCGATCACCGCGCTGCTGCTGGCGTTCGAGGACCTGCCGTGGCTGGTCGCGGTCGGCGTGGCGCTCGCGGTGGGGTGGGCGCGGCTGCCCGCGTCGCGGCCGGTGGTCGGGCTGGTGCGGCAGCGGTCGCTCGGCCTGCCGGTGCTGGCGCTGCTGCTGGTCGCCGGGCTGGGCGGGCTGACGTTCCTGCTGGTGCCGTACTTCGTGTCCGACGTGCTGGGCGGCAGCCCGGAGGACGTCGGGGTCGCGCTGCTGGTGTTCGTGGCGGGGGTCGGCGCGCTGGCCGCCGTGGCCGGGAACCTGGCCGACCGCTACGGGCCGTGGCTGGTGGCGGTGGTGGGCACGGCCGTGACGGTGGTCGGGCTGCTGGCCCTGCTGCCACCGGTCGGGAGCCTGTTCGACCTGAGCTGGCGGCTCGCGGTCGTCGGGGTGGGGCAGGGGCTGTTCAACGCCGCCATCAGCACGTTGATCATGTCGGTGACGCCGGAGGGGCGGGCGGGCGCGGCGGGCGGCATCAGCGCCACCGCGCGGATGCTCGGCGCGACGGTCGGGCCCGCGGTCGCGGCCCTGGCGGCCGGGTGGGGCGGCAACGGCGCCGGCGGGTTCCGGGTCGGGGTCGCCGTCCTCGCGGCCGTCGTCGTGGCCGGTGGCGCGGCGCTCGTCGCGGGGCGGACGCGGTAGCGGCGTCGGGGTGGCGTCGCGGTGCGGTCTCCCCGGGGCCTGGCGTCGCGGAGCGGTCCGAGTGGCACCGGGTCCGTCGCGGCACGAGCCGCCCCTCCCCCGCTGTCGGGTCCACCCCGGTGCACCGCGGCCGTCACCCGACCGCCGACCGTGCCCGCCGCCGTCACCCGCTGCGGTCACCCGTCGCCGTCACCCACGTCCAGGTCGGTGCCCCGCACCAGCACCTGCAGCGCGTAACCGAGCTGCGCCGAGCGCGGGCGCGCGCACCGGCCCAGCTCGTCCAGCCTGGCCCAGCACCGCCTGCGCCGCGCCGCCGGTCGCGGCACCAGCCACAGCCGCAGCGCGCACTCCACCAGCCGGCGCGCCAGGCCGCACACCCGCGACACGCCGCCCGCCCGGCCGGCCGCCGCCGCCCGCGCGAGGTCGCGCGACAGCCCGCGCACGACCAGCCGCGCGTGGTGGGCGGCGGCCGAGTGCGCCGCGTAGGACACGTGCGCGTCGTGGTAGTCCGACTGCGCCCGGCCGAGCCGGTCGTCGCCGAGGTACGGCTGCCCGTCCACGACGTGCTCCAGGGTCGCGCCGGACGAGCCGGCGGCCTTGAGGGCGTCGCCGCGCGACGCGGTCAGGGCGAAGGCGAGCACCCGCGCGCGGTCGCGGACCTCCGCCAGGGCCAGGTGGCGCTCGTCGCCCGCGCCCGGGCGGTCGGCCTCGGCCAGGGCACGCGCCCAGTCCCGGACCGTGTCGGCGCGGGACCTGAGGTGGGCGTCCCGGCACCGGTCGAGGTACCGGGCGAACGCCTCGACGCTCTCGCGGGTGCCGTCGCGGCGAGCCTGTCCAGGGTGCGCCATGACTACCGGGTGCCGGGAGCCGAGCCGTCGACCATCCCGAGAGTCTCGGTTCCCGCCCCGGCGAAGGCAACCGCCGTCACACGGCCGGCCCAGCACCGCCGCCGGCCGCACCACCGCGCGTCGACCGGTCGTCGCAACCGGCGGCGGGTCCGCCCTACGACCGTAGGAGGAGCGCCGTGACCTCTTCCGCGTCCTCCACCCTCCCCTGCGCCTCGAACAGCGCCAACGCGTCGCCCCAGCACGTCCGCGCCCGGTCGGCGTGCCCCAGCGCCGCGTGCACGTCGCCGAGGTGCCGCAACACGCTGGCCTCCTCGTAGGAGTTGTCCAGCTCGCGGTAGACGTCCAGGGCGTGGTGGTAGTGCCGGAGGGCGTCGGCGGACCGCCCGTGGCGGTGCGCGATGTAGCCGAGGCTGTCCGAGGTCGCCGCCTCGCCGTCGCGGTGGCCGAGCTCCCGGTTGAGCGCCAGCGCCTCCGCGCAGCACTCCTCCGCCCGCGCGTAGTCGCCGAGCTTGGCCGCCCGGTAGCCGACGTCGTTCAACGCCTCCGCGACCCGCACCGGGACCGCCAACGCCCGGAACAGCTCCAGTTGCGCCTCCGCGTGGGCGAGCGCGCCCGCCAGGTCGCCGCCGCGCTCCAGCGCCCACGCCATCGCCCGGTGCGCGCCCGCCCGGCCGTAGTCGTCCTCCACCAGCTCCAACGCCCGCCGCAGGTGGTGCCGCCCCTCCTCGTACACCCCGACGTCGGTCAGCGCCATGCCGACGAACTTGTGCGCGGCCACCTGCTTGGCCCGGTCGCCCAGCGCCTCGGCCGCCGCCAGCGCCGCACGCCACACCGCCAGGTCCTCCGCCGCGTGCCCGCGCCGGAGGTGGTAGTTCGTCAACGCCCACGCGATGACCCACACCACGTCGTGCCACCCGCGCTCGACGGCCTGGCGCTGCGCGGCCAGCACCGACTCGTACTCCTGGTCGAACCAGTCCATCGCACCGGCGGCGTCGGCCAGCGGCGCGGCCTCGCCCGCCGGCGCGGCGACGGGCGGCCGGTGCGGTTCGAGCAGCAGGTCGCCCGCGTGCGCCGTCGCCGCGAGGTGACCCACGAACCGGCGCACCGCCTCCTCGTCGGCGGGCGCGACCTCAGCCGCGTAGAGCCGCACCAGGTCGTGCATCCGGTACCGGCCCGGCACGGGCTGCTGCACCAGGTGCTCCAGCTCCCGCAGCGACGTCCGGGTCCGCGCCGTCGACCGGCCGGCCAGGGCGGCGACCGACCGCAGGCTCAGGTCCGGCGCCGTGGTCAGGCCCAGCAGCCCGAACAGCTCCGCCGCCGACGGCGACAGCACCCGTAACGAGCACGCGAACACCGTGCGCAGGCTGGAACTCAGGTCGTCCAGCGCGTCCAGCCGGTGCTCGGCCAGCTCCTCCGCCAGCGCCGCGAGCGGCAGGTCCGGCTGCGTGACCGCGCGGGCCGCGACGATGCCCAGCGCCAGCGGCAGCCCGCCGCACAGGTCGAGCAGCGCGTCCACCACGTCCGGTTCGGCCGCGACCCGCTCCCGTCCGAGGCGGGCGGTGAGGAGCGCGCGGGCGTCGGCGTCGTCCAGCACGTCCAGCGTGATCGACTTCGCGCCGTGCTCGGCGATCAGCCCGAGGAGCTGGCGGCGGCTGGTCACCAGCACCGCGCAGCGCGGGCCGCCCGGCAGCAGCGGCGTGACGTGCGCCGTGTCGCGGGCGTTGTCGAGCACCACGAGCAACCGCTTGTCCGCCACCAGGCTGCGGTAGAGGGCGGCCTGCGCGTCCACCTCCGGCGGCGGGTCCGTCACGCCCAGGGCGGCCAGGAACCCGCGCAGCGCGGTCGACGGCGGCACGGGCTCGCTCGCCGGGTCGAACCCGCGCAGGTTCACGTACAGCTGGCCGTCCGGGAAGTCCGCGGCGTGCAGGTGCGCCCAGTGCAGCGCGAGCGCGGTCTTCCCGACGCCGCCCGCGCCGCCGATGGCCGTGATCACGACGGTCGAGCCCGGCTCGGTGAGGTCCTTGATCTCGCGGTCGCGCCCGGTGAACCACCGCTGCGGCGCGGGCAGCTGCCGGGGCACCGAGGGCGACGGCCCGAGCAGCTCCAGGTGCAGGTCGCGCAGCGCCGGACCGGGGTCGGTGCCCAGCTCCTCGGCCAGCAGCCGGCGCAGGTGCTCGTAGTGCTGGAGGGCTTCCGACGTCCGGCCGGCGCGGTGCAGCGCCTTGATGAGCTGGCCGGCGAGGCGCTCGTCCAGCGGCTCGTCCTGCGCCCGCGCCTGGAGCTCCGGCAGCAGCGCGACGTGGTGGCCCAGGCCGAGCACCACGTCGTTGCGGTCCAGCTCGGCGGCCTTGCGCTCGGCGTGCAGGGAGTCGCGGGCCGCGGCGAACCAGGGCGAGTCCAGGCCCTCCAGCGCCTCGCCGCGCCACAGCGCCAGCGCCCGGTCGTACAGCGGCTCGGCCTCGGCGGGCGACGCGGCGCGGGCCCGCCCGACCAGGTCGCGGAACCCGCGCAGGTCCGTCGCCGAGGTCTCCAGCACGTAGCCCGCCGGGTGGCGCTCGATGCCGACGCCGACCCTGGACCGCAACCGCGACACGTACCCGTAGAGGGTTTCCCGCGCGCGCAGCGGCGGCCGGTCGCCCCAGACCCGGTCGACGATCCGGTCCACCGGCACGGGGCGGCCCTCCTCCAGCAGCAGCACCGCCAGCACGGCCCGCTGCCTGGCGTGCCCGAGGTCCACCCGGCGCCCGCCCTCGCGCGCCTCCACCGGCCCGAGCAGCCCGAACTCCATGCCAGCCCCCTTGACCTGCCGGTTCAAGGTTCATCCTAGGTTCGCGCACGATCACCCGGCCACAGTGGGCGCACGACCGCACACCGATGAGGTCCACGGACGGGGACCCCACATCCCCGTCCTCGCAAGGGGGTCGAGAATCCCGGCCCGTGCCCCCACCGGCCGGGATTCTCGGAGTCGGGCCCGGACCGCCGACCGGTGTCGAGCGGGTCCGCGGCGGAAGCGGTGCGGAGGCGGTGCGGGGGGCGGTGCGGAGGCGGTGCGGAGGCGGTGCGGAGCGCGGCTGCCCGAGCGGGTGAGCCGGTTTCGCGCGGCGGGTACGACGGGTCGACGCGGGCCGAGCCGGGGGTTGCCGGGTGACGCGCGCCGAGCCCCGGGGGTGGCGCGGGGTCGCCGGCCCGGCGGTGCCCGCGCCGGCGTGCGTCAGGTCCCGACGCCGGACCGGATCTCGGCCAGCGCCTCGGTGAGCTTGTCGATGAGCCGGGACGTCGCGGCCTCGCCGAGCAGGAGCGAGAGCCCTTCGCTCACCCCGAGCCCGTACCTGTCCCGGCCGACCGACAACACGAGTGTGCGGTCGGCGTTGACCTCGTAGGTGATTTTGGTGTCGCGCTCGACTTCCATGTAAGTGACCAGGTCCATGCCGAAAACGTAACCCGGACCCCTACCGGGCGGAATTGCCTGATCGGGTGATATGTTTACGGAGACGTCTTGGATAGCGTTTCGGCATGTTCGATTTGGCCGCACCCTCGGCACTCCGGTGGTTGATCGGTGTCGAACTCGCGCGTTACCGCAACGAAGCGGGATTGTCGCTATCCCAACTCGCCACCGCGTGCGGAATCGGCAAACCCAAGCTCAGCCACCTGGAAACCGGCCGGTCCGCACAGTATCCCAGCGACATCCGCAGGGTTCTTTCGGCGTGCCGGGTGCCCGCCGCGGACGTCGAACGGCTCGTCCGGTTGAGCGGCCGGTCCGACGAGGCGGCGTGGGTCGGGCCGTGGACCGACGTGGCGCCGGACTGGCTGCGCACGATGGTCGGCCTGGAGTCCCTGGCGCGGGCCGAATTCGTGTTCGAGCCGGTCGTCGTGCCCGGCCTCCTCCAGACCGAGGCGTACGCCCGCGCGCTGACCAGCGCCTCGCCGCGGGTGTCCGCGGACGCGACGGACCGGCTGGTCGAATTCCGGATGGGGCGGAGCCGCCTGCTGACCGAGGACCGCCCGCTCGAATTCCACGCGGTGGTCGCCCTCCAGGCGCTGCACCTGGCCGTGGGCGACCGGGAAATCAGGAATGAGCAGTACCGGCACCTGCTCGAACTCCACGAGCTGCCGAACGTCACCTTGCAGGTGGTGCCGCCCGAGGCCGGTCCGCACGCGGCGAGCACCGGGCAATTCGCGCTGCTGGACTTCGCGGACGCCCGGCCGGTCGTCTACGTCGAACTCCAGGACGCGGCGGTGTTCGTGGACGAGGCGCGGCGGGTCCGCACCTATACGCTGGGCACGCAGAACCTGGCACGGGTCGCGTTGCCGCCCGCCGAAAGCGCGGCCCTGATCGAATCATTGATCACCTAGGAGCCCCCATGTGGCGTACCAGCAGTCACAGCGCCGACAACGGCAGCTGCGTCGCCGTCCGCTTCCCACCGGCCGGCCCGGTCGCCGTGCGCGACTCGAAGCACCCCGCCGGCCCGCGGCTCGCCTTCCCCGAGCACGCCTGGGCCTCGTTCCTGCGCCATCAGCGGTGCCCGCTGCGGTGACGGCTGCGGTGACGGCTGCGCGTCGGGCCACGCGCGGCCCGACCCTCCGCCCCCCGCTCACCGCTTCGTGACTATCGTCACACTCGCTCCGCAGGGGTCTGAAGAACCGCGCGCGTACGCCTGAGGCCACCACGGAGTTGCCCTCGCGCAGATGCAACACGAGCACCCCCCAGCGGCCTTTTCCGTCATGTGAGGGTTACGCGGACGGGGTTGGTGGCGATGTGCGTGGGCGCGGTGGCCGCGATGGCCGTGACCGCGGTGACGGCCGTGGGGCGGGTGGACGAGCGGCAACCGCCCTCGGCCGCGGCGACGATCACGACGGCGGTGTCCTCGGCGGTGGAGCCGCCCCCGGTGGAGGTGTCGCCGGAGCCGCTGCCGCCGCCGCAGGACCCGACGGTCTCGGCCACGCCGCCGGTCGACCCCGGCCCCGCGACCTCGCCGCCGCCGGTGGTCGACCTGGCGGGCGTCGCGCCGGGCGTGTGGCGCGGTGTCGCCGTGTACGACCTGCGGACCGGGCGCGAGGTGTTCGCCGAGCGGCCCGACGTGCCGTTCCCGGCCGCGTCCGTGATCAAGCTGCTGATCGCCCTCGACGCGCTGGAGCGGGGCGCGGCCTCGGTGTCCGGTGTGGCGGACATGCTGTCCACCAGCAACGACCACACCGCGAACCGGCTGTGGCGTACGGCGATCCCGCGCCAGTGGTCGACGAGGATCGGGCTCACCGGCCTGGTCCCGTCGCCGGACCCCGACAAGTGGGGCGACACGCTGCTGACCGCGCACGACGTCGTCGCCATCTACCGGCACGTCCTCGACTCGCCGCACGCGGGGGTGATCCTCGCGGCCCTGGCGGCGGCGACGCCCCTCGGCGCGGACGGGATCGACCAGACCTTCGGCATCCCCGACGCCGTCGGCGACCACCGGTGGGCGGTCAAGCAGGGCTGGGCGTGCTGCTACGACGGCCTGCGGGCGATGAACACCACCGGGATCGTCGACGACCGCCACGTGGTGGTCGTGCTGACCGAGCAACCCGGCTCGGCCGGGTACGCCGCGGCGGGCAAGTCGGTGACCGCCCTCGTCATGGCCCTGATGCCCCTGTTCGGCGACGTGTGACCGACCGCACGGGGACGCGCGCGGCCGGTGCGGCGGAGAACCCGTGTGACCGACGACGAGTTCCAGCGGTACGCGGCGACGAGCACCGCGACGATCCGCCGCGCCGCGTACCGGCTGTGCGGTGACCGGCACGCCGCCGACGACCTGACGCAGACGACGCTGGCGAAGATGTTCACGGCGTGGCCGCGCCTGGGGCCCGGGGTGAACCTGGACGCCTACGCCCGGAAGGTGTTGCTGCGCACGGCGATCGACGAGGGGCAGCGGTCGTTCCGCAGGCGCGAGACCGCGGTGGGCGAGCTGCCGCCGGTGGCCGCGCCGCCGCCCGGCGTGGAGGACGTGCTGGACGTGCGCGCCGCGCTGGTGCGGCTGCCGCCGGGGCAGCGCGAGGTGGTGGTGCTGCGCTACTGCGCGGACCTGAGCGTGGCCGAGACCGCCCGGCGGCTGGGGTGCGCCGAGGGGACGGTGAAGAGCCAGGCGGCCAAGGGCCTCGCGGCGCTGCGCGGGCTGCTGGCGGTCCGGTCCCGGCCGGCGGCCGCGTGACGCGGTGCGCCCGCCGGACCACCGCCGCCGTCCGGGCGACGCCCGACCGGTGCCGCACCCGTTCCCCGGGCGCGGCCACGCGCGCGGATTCCCCGGCCGGGGGCCGGCGCGACCGGGAGCCGCCCGCGCGGGGGCTCCGCTCGGGCCCCGTCACGCCCTGGACGCGAGCACCCGCGCGGCGGACGTGCCCAGCCCGGTCGGCCCCCGGAGCGGTCGCGGCGCGCCGACCGCGCGGTGCGCGAAGTGGCGGGTCAGGGTCTCCTCGTCGTACCGGCGCGCCTTCTCGTGCCAGTTCAGGATGCCCGCCATCCAGTCCTGCAGCTCCGCCGCGTACCGGGTGAGCGCGGCCCGCGCCGCCCGGTTCAGGGCGAACTCCTCGGCCAGGGCGGGCAGTTCCCGCGCCACCGAGTGCCGGAACTGCGCCAGCCGCTGGTTCGCCAGGTCCACCACGACGGCGTGGGCCCGTTCGACGTCGAGGTCGAGGAAGGTGCCCGCCACCAGCACCATGTTGTGCAGCTCGCCCTCGTACCGGACCTCCTTGCGGTACGAGTAGAGGTCGTTGAGCAGCGTGGCGTAGTCGATCGCCGAGTTCTCGATGTTGCGGATCGCGCGGGTCCGGAGCACCTCCGGGGGCAGCAGCTCGCCGTGCCCGAACCTGGTGAGGCTGATCGTGAGGTCCGAGCCGAACGTGGCGCGGCGCATCTCCAGGTAGTCCACCGGGTCGGGCACGCGGTGCTCGTGCTGGTTCTTCAGCTCCCACACCCAGCCGTCCAGCATCAGGTGCAGCGCGGCGCGGAACTGCTCGCGGTGCGCTCGCGGCAGGACGGCCCCGGTGCGGGCCCACACGTCGGCCAGGCCCCGCTCCAGCGCGGTCACCGGGGTGACCGGCGCGACGCCGTCCAGGGCCGTCAGCTGCTTGAGCCGCTCGGTGGCCACCTTCGCCGCCGGCAGGTCGCCCGCGCGGCCGAACACGACCGGGTAGTAGTCGTCGCCGTAGGTGCCCCACGTCAGCCAGAGCGCGTTGTTCACCAGCTGGTCGGGTGTGGCGTCCGGGTCGATGCCTGCCGAGCAGAGCGCGAGGTCGTAGTCCCACGCCTTCTCCTCGGTCCAGACGCCCTCGTCGAGGAACCCCACCTCCCGCGCCCACCGCACGCTCTCCGCCTGCGCGTCCGGGTAGTGCGGGCTCAACGTCAGCGGGAACGGCATGTCCAGCGCCGGCTTCGGCAGCGGCGGCGACTCGGCGAACGGCACGTGGGTGAAGGCGCGGAGCCGCTGCGGCGCGGTGCCCAGCAGCGACTTCAGCGCCCGCGTGCCCAGCCCCGTCGGCCCGCCCGGCACCGGGTCGGCGGCGAGCGCGCCGTCGTTCATGTAGCGGCTGGAGCGCAGGTGCCACTCGTGGCCGCCGGACTGCCAGTCCTGGAGGCCCTTCACGTACGCCAGGACGGCGAGCCGGCCCGCCGGGTCGACGCCGTGCTCGTCCAGCAGCGGCGGCACCTCCGTCACGGCGGTGTGCTCGAACTGGTGCAGGCGGGAGGTGAGCAGGTCGTTCACCCGCTCGGCGGCCTCCTGCGTCGGGAGGTCCAGGAACTTCTCCAGCACCAGGACGCCGTTGCTCAGCTCGCCCTCGTCCAGCACCTCGCGCTCGTAGGAGAACAGGTCGTTGCGCAGGTGGACGGCGTCGGCGAAGGTGTCGCGCAGCACCGCGAGCGGGCGGCTCGACGCGATGCGCGCGGGCACCTCCAGGCCCGTGACGTGCTCGACGAGGTTCGCGCTCCACGGCGCGCCACCGACCTTGCGGCGCATCTCGACGTACTCGATCGGGTTCGCCAGGCGGCCCTCGCCGATGTTGAGCAGTTCCCACATCGACTCGTCCAGCAGGTGCCGGGTGTTGTCGGCGAACCGCCTGCGCCAGTCCGCGGAGTGCGCGGGGACGGTGCGCAGCCAGAGGTCCCGGAGCCCCTCCTCCACCGGGTTGGCCGGCTCCTCGGTGATCACGCCGTCGGCGGGCATGAACAGCGGCAGCCGGTCGAGGTGCGCCTTCGCGCCCCGGACGTCGCCGGGGTTGCGCTTGTACAGCTCCACGAAGTGGTCGTCGAAGTAGAAGACCCAGACGTACCAGTCGGTGACGAGGTCGAGGTCGTCCGCCGAGGCGTCCGGATGGGTGTACGCGCACAACAACGCGTAGTCGTGGGAGGTGAGGTCCTCGTCGCTCCAGATCACCGTGCCGTGCTGCGGGACGTCGATGAAACCCATCCGGTGCGCCCACGCCCGGCTGTGCGCGCGCGCCCGTTCCAGGTTGGGGTTCAGCCGCGCCGGGTAGGGCATGTAGAACTCCGGCAACTGGAACGGCTGCATCGGCGGGCGCCCTTCGCTCGGTGGTGACCCGCAGTACGCAACCAGCCGTGGCCGGCATCGGCCAAGCCCTCCAGCGACGGTTCCACACGTTCGGGCAGTCGAGTCCCCTCGATGGCGCAACCGGGGCATGCGCTGCGTGTCCACCTCGCGTGGCACGGGTGCGAGTGGCCGGACTTGCGGCGGACCCCGGCTCGGCTGGGGTGTGCCGCACACACGGCCAGTGATCAACTACCCCGTTGAGTGCAGTAGATCACGCCCGTATGGGTCAATGCTTAGGTTAGGCTCCCCTCATGTCCGAGGGTGATGCCGCGCTGCTCGCCGGTCACGGGTTGGTGCTGGCACACCACGACCGGACCGTCGTGCACGGTGTTTCGCTGGAGCTGCGCCCCGGCGCGGTCACCGCGCTGGTCGGGCCCAACGGCTCCGGCAAGTCCACCGTGCTGCGCTCCCTCGCCCGGCTGCACAAGCCCGCCGACGGCGGCGTCCGGTTCGGCGAGCGCGAGGTCTGGCGCGGCTCGGCCCTGTCCGGCAAGGAGTTCGCCCGCAACGTCACGCTGCTCACCCAGCACCGCCCCACGCCCTCCGGCGTGTCCGTGCGGGACGTGGTCGCCTACGGCCGCTTCCCCCACCGGTCCGGGTGGCGTGGCGTCGACGCCGACGGCGCCGCCGCGATCGACCGCGCGATGGCGCTGACCGGCGTGACGGCGATGGCCGAGCGCGGCGTAGACGAGCTGTCCGGCGGCGAGCTCCAGCGCGTCTGGCTGGCGTCCTGCCTCGCGCAGGAGACCTCCGTGCTGCTGCTGGACGAGCCCACCAACCACCTCGACCTGCGCTACCAGGTCGAGGTGCTCGACGTCGTCCGCGACCTCGCCGACGACCACGGCGTCGCCGTCGGCGTGGTGCTGCACGACCTCGACCACGCCGCGATCGTCGCCGACCGGGTGGTGCTGCTGAGCGAGGGCCGGGTGGTCGCGAGCGGCGACGTCCGCGACGTGCTCACCACCGGCCACCTCACGCGGGCCTACGGCGTCACGGTCCACGTCGCCGACGACCCCGTCACCGGGGCGATCCACTGCCGCCCGCTGGGCAGGCACACGCCCCGCCCCGTCTGAAGAACAACCGGAGAACCATGCGCACCCCTGCCCTGATCGCGGCCGCCGCGATCCTGCTGACCGCCTGCGGCACCACGGAGGACGGTGGCGGCCCCGCCGGGACCGACACCTCCGCCGGCCCGGTGACGGTGACCGACTCGCGCGGCAAGGCCGTCGAGCTGAAGGCGCCCGCCAAGCGCGTCGTCACGCTGGAGTGGGCCGAGACCGAGACCGTCGCGTCGCTCGGCGTCATGCCCGTCGGAGCCGCCGACACCGCCGGGTACAAGACGTGGAACTCCGTCGCGCCGCTCGACGACTCCGTCAAGGACGTCGGCAAGCGCAACGAGCCCAGCGTGGACGCCATCGTCGCGCTGGACCCCGACGTGGTCGTCATGGCGTCCGGCCGCGACACCACCCTCGTGGCGCAGCTGGAGAAGTACGTGCCGGTGGTCGTGACGAAGGCCAGTGACGCCGCCCGCAACCTCGACCGGCTGCGCGAGGACACCCGCATGATCGCCAAGGCCGTCGGCAGGTCCGCCGAGGGCGACAAGCTCCTGTCCGACCTGGACGCCGGGTTCGCCGAGGGCCGCAAGGCCGTGGAGGCCAAGGGCGCGGCGGGCACGCCGTTCGTGGTGGCCGACGGCTGGCTGGAGGGCAGCACCGTCAACATCCGGCCGTTCGGCAAGGGCTCCCTGGTCTCCGACGCCGCCGAGCAGGTCGGCCTGAAGAACGCGTGGACCGGCCAGGTCGACCCGCAGTGGGGCCTCGGCCAGACCGACGTCGAGGGCCTGACCGCGCTGACCGACCCGAAGACCGTCCTGTTCTACAGCGCGTCCGAGGAGGACGTGTTCACCACCGGCCTCGCGCAGAACCCGGTGTGGCAGCGGCTGCCGTTCGTGGCGTCCGGCGAGGTCCACCGGCTCGCCACGGGCACGTGGACGTTCGGCGGGCCCCGGTCGGTCGGCCACGTCGCCGACCAGCTGGTCCGGGCCGTCACCGCCTGACGTGCTCCGGACCGCCGCCGTGACGGCGGGGATCGCGGTGCTCGTCGCCGCGCTCTCCGCCGTCCACCTCACCCAGGGCACCTCGGCGACCGGCGTGCTCGACGTGCTGCGCGCCGTGCTCGGCCAAGGCGATGACGGGACGCTGGCCGTGCTGGCCGGTTCCCGCGTGCCCCGCCTGCTCACGGCGCTGCTGCTCGGCGTCGCGCTGGGCGTGGCGGGCGCGGGCATGCAGTCCGTGGCGCGCAACCCGCTGGCGTCGCCGGACACGCTGGCCGTCAACGCGGGCGCGCACCTCGCCGTGGTCGCCGTCGCGGCGTTCGGGGTCGGCCTGCCGACGCTGCCCGCGGGCGGTGTCGCGTTCGTCGGCGGGCTGGGCGCGGCGGCGGCGGTGCTGGGGCTGTCCGGCGGTGGTTCCGCAAGCCCGCGGCTGGTGCTGGTCGGCTCGGCGGTCGCCCTGGCGCTCCAGTCGCTGGCCATCCTCCTGCTGCTGCTGTTCGAGCAGGAGACCACCGGGCTGTTCGCCTGGGGCAGCGGCTCGCTGACCGTCAGCGACCTGGACGCCACCGCGCGGATGACGCCCGTCGTGGTCGCCGCCGTCGTGGCGCTGGTCGCGATGGGCCGCTCCCTGGACATCCTCGCCCTGGGCGACGACAACGCGACCGTGCTCGGGCTGAAGGTGCGGCGCACCCGCGTCGGCGCGGTGCTGCTGACCGTGGCGCTGACCGGCGCCGCGGTGACCGTCGCCGGACCGGTCGGGTTCGTCGGGCTGTGCGCGCCGGTGATCACGCGGCTGCTGGTCCCGCTCGCGCCGGGACTGGGCCGCCACCGCGTGCTGCTGCCGGTGTCCGGGCTGGTCGGCGTGCTGCTGGTGCTCGGGGCGGACGTGCTGCTGCGCGCGGCGCTCGGCTCGGCGGAGGCGCTGCGCGTGCCCACCGGCGTCACCACCACGATCGTCGGCGCGGCCGTGCTGATCTGGCTGGCGCGGCGCGGCCGGCCCACGCGCGGCGGCACCGGTCGGCAGGCGCCCGCCGGGCGGGTCGGCGTGGCCGGCTCGCGGCGCAGGCTCGTCGCCGTCGGCGTGGCGCTGTCCGCGCTGCTGGTCGCCGCGCCCGTCGTCGGCCTGCTGCTCGGCGACCGCCTGGTGCTGCTGGGCGACCTCGTGAACTGGTTCGCCGGGCGCACCGGCACCGCGCTGACCTTCGTGCTGGACCAGCGGCTGCCGCGCGTGCTGGCCGCGACGGCGGCGGGCGCGGCGCTGGCCGTGTCCGGCTGCGGCATCCAGTCGGTGAGCCGCAACCCCCTGGCCGAACCCGGCCTGCTCGGCATCACCGCCGGCGCGGGCGTCGGCGCGATCACGCTGATCACCTTCGTGCCGTTGGCCGGCGCGTGGCAGGTCGCGGGCGCGGCCGGGCTGGGCGCGATGGCGGCGTTCGGGCTCGTCTACGGCCTGGCGTGGCGGTCGGGCCTCGCGCCGGACCGGCTGGTCGTCATCGGCATCGCGATGTGGTCGGGCGGCATGGCGCTGATCACGCTGCTGATCGTCACCTCGGACCCGTGGAACACCGCGAAGGCGCTCACCTGGCTGTCCGGCTCGACCTACGGCCGGACCCTGGAGCAGGTGCTGCCGGTCGCGCTGGCGCTCGCCGTGCTGACGCCGCTGCTGTGGGCGCGGCACCGCGAGCTGGACCTGCACGGGCTGGACGAGGACACCCCGCGCGTGCTGGGCGTGCGCGTCGAGCGGTCCCGGCTGGTCATCCTCGCCGCGGCGGGCGTTCTCGCGGCCACGGCGGTATCGGCGATCGGCGTGGTGGCGTTCGTCGGGCTCGTCGCACCGCACCTCGCGCGGTCGCTGGTCGGCGGGCGGCACTCGCGCGTCATCCCGGTGGCGGCGGCGATCGGCGCGATCCTGGTGAGCGCGGCGGACACGGTGGGGCGCACGGTGATCGCGCCCGCGCAGGTGCCCGCCGGGCTGGTGATCGCGCTGGTCGGCACGCCGTACTTCGTGCTGGTGCTGTGGCGCACCAGGGAAGCGCGCTGAGCTACCGCTCCAGGGTGAACAGCTGGTGCGGGCCGCCGTCGCACGGGTCCTGGACCAGTTGGACGCCCACCTCGCGGCCGCCGCCGAGGACGCCGACGCAGTGCGCCGCGCCGGGCACCGACCGCAGCCGGTAGCCGGCGTCGACGGGTTCGAGCGTGAACCGCTGCTCGGGCCGCTCGTCGCAGGCGCTGCCCGCGAGCAGCGTGCCGGGGTCGGTGCCGCCGTGGTCGACGGTCGCGCAGCCCACGCCGTGGACCGGGTGGTGCAGCAGGAGCCGGTACGTGCCGTCGGGCAGGCGTTCGAGCGCGGTCGGCGGTGCGGCGGTCGCGCAGTCCTGCTGGCCCAGGACGACCCGCCGGCCGGCGGAGAACCGCTCCGGGCCCTCGCCCACGCAGAGGCCGGTGTGGGCGAGGCGGATGCGCTGGACGCCCTCGGCGGGCGGCTGGGGCGCCACGGGGGTCGACGCGGGTGCCGCGGGGGTCGACGTGGTGGTGGTCGCGGGCGGTGCGGTCGCCGCGTCCGCCGTGCTCCGGACGACCCGAGCCGGCGTGGCGGTCGAGGGGGCCGCCGCGCCGGTGCCGGGTGCGGTGCCGGTCCGGTCGACGACGACCACGGCGGCCACCGCGACCACCGCCGCGGCGATCGCCACCGCCACCAACCCGCGCCGGCGGCGGACGAGCCGGTGCGGGCGGGCGGAACCGCCTCCGGTGGGGTCGGGTCGCGTGGCGCGCGGTGCGCCGGCCTCGGGACCGGGTGCCGCGACCTCGTGCCCGGCGGGCTCACGCTCGGCAGCCTCGGGTCCGGCGGGCTCGGGTCCGGCGGGCTCGGGTCCGGCGGGCTCGGGTCCGGCGGCCTCGGGTGCGGCAGCCTCCGGTTCAGGCTCGGTGGGCGCGTGTTCGGTGAGCGCGGGTTCGGCAGCCTCGCGTTCAGCAGCCTCGCGTTCAGCGGGCTCGGGTTCGGCGGGCTCGGGTTCGGTGGGCGCTGTTCCCGGTGAGGCGGTGCGCGCGGGTTCGGGTTCGGCGGGCTCGGGCCGCGAGGGCCGCGGGTCGGCCGGCGGCACCGCCGCGGCGGCGAGGTCGGCGCGGACCCGTGCCCAGGCGGCGGCCGTCTCCGCGTCACCGCCGCAGGCCCGGACCAGCGCCGTGACGATCTGCTCCCGCGGCAGGGTCGACCGCGACAGCGCCGAGCTGAGCGTCGACGACGGCAGGTTCTCGCCGACCGCCGCCGCGCGCCGCTCCAACTGCCGGAAGCTGAAGTTCGACCGCGCGCGCAGCTCGCGCATCGCCGCGACGAACTCCGCCGCACCCGCCGCATCCGGCGGCCGCAAGTGGTTCTCCTCCACGTGGCTCCTCCCCCGGGAACGCGGTGACGAGCATCGCACAGAGCGCGACCGGGCCGTCCCCCGCCTCGACCGACCCCTCGGCACGCGGCCGGCGCACCGGGCGTATTGGTACGAGGTCCGAGTTCCGCCGAACCCGCCCGGCACCCCGCGCACCGGCCCACCACCAGGAGGTCCGCCATGAACGCCCACCGGCCGCCCGCCCCGAACCGCGCCGCGCCCTCCCGCGTCTGGTTCATCACCGGCAGCTCGTCCGGGTTCGGCCGGGCCATCGCGGAACGGGCACTGGCCGTCGGCGACGCGGTCGTGGCCACCGCGCGCACGGTGGAAGCCCTCCGCGACCTCGCCACCGCCGCGCCCGATCGCGTGACGCCGCTGAGGCTGGACGTCACCGACGGCGGCGAGGTCACGCGCGCCGTGCGCGACGCGCTCGCCCGGCACGGCCGGATCGACGTGCTGGTGAACAACGCCGGCCACGGCTTCGTCGGCGCGGCCGAGGAGACGCCCGACGCCGAGCTGCGCGAGATGGTGGAGGTGCACCTGCACGGCCCGGTCGCGCTGACGCGTGCCGTGCTGCCGCACATGCGGGCCCGCCGCGCCGGCGCGATCGTGCAGATGTCCAGCATGGGCGGGCAGGTCTCGTGGCCCGGCTTCTCCGCGTACTGCACGGCCAAGTTCGCGCTGGAGGGCTTCTCCGAGGGACTGGCGGCCGAGGTCGCGCCGTTCGGGATCAAGGTGCTCATCGTGGAGCCCGGCGCGTTCCGCACCGGTTTCGCCGGACCGCCGCTGCGGTTCGGCACGCCCATCCCCGACTACCGCCGCGTGCTGGACCCGGTGCGGCGGACGGCCCGCGACCTGCACGGCGCGCAGCCCGGCGACCCGGCCAAGGCCGCCGCCGCGATCGCCGCCGCGCTGGACTCGGACCACACGCCGCTGCGCCTGCCGCTGGGCGTCGACGCGCACGACGCGATCACCGGCCGCCTGGCCGAACGCCGGGCCGAGCTGGCGGCGTGGCGGGCCACGTCGACGGCCACGGACTTCGGCCCGTGAGGGTTCCCGCGACGCCGGGTGGGCGACACCCGCCGGACCGGGGACCGCCCGCGACACCGCATCGGCGACACCCGCCGGACCGGACCCGCGACCGGCCACAGCCCCGGGTGGGCGGCACCCGCCGGACCGGTCGCGCTAGCGGGACAGCGCCTCGACGTCGTGCGCGATCACGAGCTGGGTGTTCACGACGTGGAAGCCCAGCTCGCGGTTCACGCGGATCATGTGCTCGTTGTCGCTGCCGGTCGCGGTCGTGACGCGGGTCGGCTCGGGCCGTTCCGCGACCAGCCACCGCGCCATCGCCCCCTTGAGCCACAACCCGATCCGCCGTCCCCGGTGCGCGGCGAGGACGGCCGTGTCGCCCTGGTAGTACTCGTCCCGGCGGTGCGGCACCCGCACCACCTCGGTCAGCCCGACCACGGTGTCGCCGCGCAGCGCCACCACGACCCGCTGCTCGACGCCCTTCGCCCGGTCCTCCTCCTCTGCCGCCCGGACCCGTTCCGGCGTCCAGTCCGGCTGCCGGAACTCCGTCTGCCCGGTCGGCGCGTCGTGGATCGCGCTGCGCGCCTCGGCGTACGAGGCCAGCAGCCGCTCCGGCGCCGCGCCGACCCAGCGCTCCAGCCGGTACCCGGCCGGCGGCGCGACGTCCCAGCGCGACCGGTCGGCGCACGCGAAGTCCAGGCCCATCCGCGTCACCGACCGCACCGTGCGGAACCCGAGGGACTTCGCCCACCGGTCGCCCGCGCTGTCCTCGACCACGAGCCAGCCCTCGATCACCCGCCTGCCGCACGCCCGCAGCTCGGGCAGCAGCGCGCGCAACGCGGCCGTACCGATGCCCCGCCGCCTCCGGTCCGGCTGGACCACCACCTCGGCGAGCACCAGGTGGCGGTTCTCGTCCTCCGGGTACCGGAGGTAGACCAGGCCGACGGCCTCGCCGCCGACGCGCACCAGCCGGTAGCCGGCGTCGCCCAGGCCGGGGAACGGGTTGCGCATCCGCGTCACCACGCTGTCGTGGTCCAGCGCGCCGTCCGCGGGATCGGCGCTGGTCCGCCGGATCCGGACGTACTCGGCCAGGTCGGCGGGCCCCGCGCGGTGCGGGTCGAGCGCCACCACTTCGACGGTCATCGGTCCCCCCGGGTGCGTTCCCCCTGAGTGCGTTCACCGGCTCCCGACACCGTGCCCTACGGGGCGCGCCCGGCGCACGGCCTCCCACCCGAACGCCGCGCCACCGGGGCCGCACGCGCGAAGGGCCGCCCACCGGCGGTGGACGGCCCTCTCGATCGGCGTCGATCGCGGTTCAGCGGCGCAGACCGGTCACGATCCGGTCGATGGCGAGCCCGAGCTTGCCGTACTTCTCGGTGTAGGGCACGGGGTACACGCCGGGCGGGTCGGCCGGCCGGTGCACGTCGACGTAGTCCGTGCCCAGGTTGCCGAAGACGACGACGATGTAGTTCCGCTTCGCCTTGCCGCGCAAGGAGTGCACGATGCCCGCGTCGCTGCCGGTGGTGTCCACCCAGCCGTTCTTGTGCGCGTAGGTGACCTCCGCCGCCGCGTCGCACGGCCGCACGTCCTGCCCGTACACCGCGCCGCCCACGGTGACGGTGCCGTCCGCGGGGTTCACCCAGCGCCGGGGCGTGAGCTGCGGGATGCCCGGCGCGGGGTAGGCCCGCCCGCACCAGTTGGTGGTGGACAGCATCTCGTTGTGCCCCTGCTCGCCCAGCGTCTTCGCGAAGAACCGGCGGGACGCCTGGCTGAGCGCGTCACGGGTGACGCGCGCGCCGCTGTCGGTGGTCCACAGCGTGCCGGGGCCGCCGTTGACCAGCAGCAGCAGCTTGGCGGTGTCGATGCCGCTCATGTTCGAGCCGATCCACCGGCCGCCGTTGCCCGGATTGGTGCCGGTGATCATCAGCGTCGGCATGCCCAGGTCGGCGAACGACCGGTTCAGCTCGTCGATCGCCGACAGGTCGTGCAGCATCTTGATCAGCGCGCAGGTGGACTCGTTCTGCGACTTGGTGATCATCTCGTCGAAGTACCGCCGCACGGTCTTGGTGGCCGGGCCGCCGCAGGCCGGGTTCTGCGTGACCGGCGCGTAGGCGTACTCGCCGTCCAGCGCGACGCGGCCCTGGTCGACCAGGCGCAGCACGCCGAACCCGACCATGAGCTTGAGCACCGACGCCGGGTAGGGCGAGGAGAAGTCGATCGGCGCGCCCTCCCGGCCGGCCAGCACGTCCCGGGTGCCCCGGCCGCCGTTGACGTCCCACTCGGTGTCGTCCCACCACCGGTAGCGGACCTGGTCGGTGGACAGCGTCCGCCGGTCCACCGGCACCACGACGCCCTTCGGGTGCTGCGGGCTGAGCAGCACGTCCGCCATCGCGGTCGGCCGGCCCGCGCCGTCCAGCTCGATCACCGCGACGTCCAGGTTCGGCGTCTGGTGCAGCGGCTTCCCGGCGGCGGGCGCCACCCTGGCCGCCGGCTCGGCGGGCGTCGAGTCGTACTTCTCCGGCGCGCCGGACCTGGCCGCCGTCGCGCCGCCCGGCGGCGTCAGGTCGATCACGTCCTTGAAGTCCTGCGCCACGACCGCCTGCCGCACCTGCTCGGCGAGGCGCGCGGACACACCGGTGGTGGCGGCGGCGGTGCCGGGCGCGAGCACCAGCGCGCCGGTCACGGCCGCCACCGCCGTGAAGATGGAAGTCCTGCGAACGCGCGGTCCCATGCGGTCCCCCTCGGGTTGATCAACACCGCTGCCGGGACCGTATTACACCCGTGACCTCCGCGTGACGGTGGTCCGCGGCCGACCACCCCACCGGAGGGCACCGCGCCGACCGCGACCACCCCACCGGCGACCACCCCACCGGCGACCACCCGACCCGCGACCCGTGCCGGGCGAGCCGGGTCAGTCGGTCGGCAGGAGGCTCCGGATCACGGCGTCGGCCACCCGCGCGGACAGCTCCGGCGACGGGCCGACGGGCAGCCTGCGGTCCGGTGGCGTGGCCATCACCAGGGCGAGCACCGCCGCCAGCAGCACGTCGGCGTCGACGGCCGCGCCGGGCACGCGCCGCAGCGCGTCCAGCAGGCCGGGCAGGACGAGCAGCAGGTCGGCCTCACCGCCCGCGCCGATCACCGACAACCCGCCGGGAGCCGCCTCGCGGGGCGGCACGGGCGCACCGGCGGCACCGGTCAGGTCCAGCACCGCGTGCGCACGGGAAGCTATGCGGCGCAACGGGAACGCGCGCCCGTCGGCCTCGTTCCACAGGGTGATGTCGCGGACGCCCGCCGCCAGCAGCAGCGGGCCCAGCTCCGGGCACGCGGACGCGCCCGCGATCACGACCACGCCGCACCGGGGCGTCCGGCCCTCGGCGGCCAGCGTCGCCAGCAGCCTCGCGACCAGCACCACCGCCGTGGCGTCGCGGTCGGCGACGACCGGCACGCCCACCGGAGACCGCCACGCGTGCCCCGGCCGGGTGTGGGCGAGCACCACCGCGTCCACCGCGTCCGGCAGGTCGAACCCCGGTCCGAGCCGCAGGGCGCGCACCGGCGCCCCGATCGACCGGGCGAGGGCGTCCGCCAGCCGCCGCAGCGCGGGCTCGACCTCCGACCCGGCCAGCGTGCCACCATCGCCGATCACCGCCACGCTCACGGTCCCCGCACCTCCCGGACGTCCCGACCGCCGCTGGGACCACCGGCCGAACGAGCGGCGCGCGCCGGACCGCGCGACCACAGCCCCCCAGCGGGCCACCGGTCGGCCGACGACGCGGCGGCACATTCCGCCTATCCTCACGACTCGATCCGGACAATTACCGGAAACGGTCACCGCCGGCCATGACGAATCGAACCGAAAATCCCTCGTGGGACCATTCGGGGGCATAGGGCAAGGCCATCGGCCCGATGATATGACCAGGCCGCCACCTGGTCATATGACGTTGGCCCAATCAGATCAACATACCCGTTCTGGCAACGGTTAATCCTCGATGGGTTACGCCATGCGCGTTACACAGGGACTGTTCCAACGAGGTCGTCACTTCGTGACCAGGACATTTGCAGTCCTTGTCCTCGGTATTCCCTGCGTGCCTGAGGAGCTGGCATGAAACGCAGTATCGGCGTCTACCTGGCCGCGTGCCTGGCCGCGTTGTCGGTCCAGGCCGCGGCGAGCGTCGCGCAAGCGGCACCGGCCGCGCCGGCCGGTCCGGCCACCCTGGCCGCGGAAGCGGCCGACCGCGCCGCGGCGTCCGGCCTGGACGCCCTGGCCAAGGGCCCGGACGAACAGTTCCAGCGCAAGGCCGTCTACACCGGCGGCGTGCCCGGTCGCAAGGACCTGTTCTACGTGTCCTACGACAGAACCTACAAGGGCCTGCCGGTCATCGGCGGCGACGCGGTCGTCGCCACCGACGCGGCGGGCAAGGTCCTGGAGACCGTCGCGGCCAACGAGGGCGGCCTCGCGGTCGACACCAGGGCCCGGATCAGCGTGGACCGGGCGAAGTCCATCGCCCGCGCGCAGCTGTCCAAGGTGGACGCGGTCGAGGGCGGCACCCTGTCCGTGCTCGCCGACGGCCACGGCAAGCTCGTGTACGAGGTCGTCGTCACCGGGCAGCGCGACGACGCGCCCAGCCGCCTGCACGTCTACGTGAACGCGCAGAACGGCACGGTCGAGGACACCGTCGACGACGTGCGCGCGGGCTCCGGCACCAGCGAGTGGAACGGCCCGAACCCGCTCAAGATCGACACCAGCAACAACAGCACGGTCGACGACACCAGGCCCGGCCTGCGCTGCGTCGACTACGCGACCAACCAGCCGTTCAGCAAGCCGTCCAACTCCTTCGGCAACGGTCAGGCCACCAGCAAGGAGACCGGCTGCGCCGACGTCCTGTGGTCGACCCAGAAGCAGTGGGACATGCTGAAGAACTGGCTGGGCCGCAACGGCATCGACGGCAACGGCCGCGGCGTCACGGTCAAGGTCGGCCTGGACAAGGTCAACGCCTACTGGACCGGCCAGCACATCGAGATCGGCCGCAACAACGCACGCCAGTGGATCGCGTCGATGGACGTCGTCGGCCACGAGCACGGCCACGCCATCGACCAGTACACCCCGGGTGGCGCGGGCCGCGAAGCCGGTCTCGGCGAGGCCACCGGCGACATCATGGGCGCGCTGACCGAGGCGTACGCCAACGAGCCCGCGCCGCACGACACGCCGGACTACACGGTCGGCGAGGAGGTCAACCTGGTCGGGCAGGGCCCGATCCGCAACATGGCCAACCCGCAGGCGGTCGGCGGGCACCCGAACTGCTGGTCCAGCGCCATCCCCGGCACCGAGGTGCACGCCGCGGCCGGTCCGCTGAACCACTGGTTCTACCTGCTCGCGGAGGGCTCGGCGAACAGCCCGACCTGTGACGGCTCCACCGTGCGCGGCATCGGCATCCAGGCCGCGGGCCGCGTGTTCTACAACGCGATGCTGCTCAAGACGTCGGGCATGACGCACTTCAAGTACCGCGTCGCGACCCTGACGGCGGCCAAGAACCTCGACCCGACCTGCGCGCAGTACAACGCGGTGAAGGCGGCGTGGCAGGCGATCAGCGTGCCGGCGCAGTCGGCCGAGCCGACCTGCACCCCGACCCCGGCCAACGACTTCAGCCTGGAGCTGCGGCCCACGTCGGGCGTCGCCCGGCCGGGCAGCACGGTCACCACGACGGTCGCCACCACCACGGTGTCGGGCAACGCGCACGCGGTGGCGCTCTCCGCGCCCAGCCTGCCGACCGGGGTGACCGCGCAGTTCGCACCGGCCTCGGTGACCTCGGGCCAGTCGGCCACGCTGACCCTGTCGGTCGGCGCCGGCGTCGCGTCGGGCTCCTACCCGATCACCATCCAGGGCGTCGGCTCCGCCACGCACACCGTGACCTACAACCTCACGGTGAGCGGCGCGGGCCAGAACGACTTCGCCATCGCCCTCGACCCGAACAACGGCGACACGAACGCGGGCGGCGCGGTCAGCACGACCGTCGGCACCAAGGTCACCGCGGGCGAGTCGCAGAAGGTCGTGCTCAGCGCGTCGGGCCTGCCCGCGGGCACGACGGCCACGTTCACGCCGGCCACCATCGCGGCGGGCGAGTCGGCCAAGCTGAGCCTCGCCACGTCCGCGACGACGCCCGCCGGCACCTACTCGGTGTCCGTCACGGGCACCGGCGGCGACGTGGCGCGCTCGGCGACCTACACGCTGCGGGTCGGCGGCGAGCCGCCGGCGAACGACTTCGCGCTCACGCTGAGCCCGGAGAGCGGCAGCGTCACGGCCGGCAGCGAGGCGAAGACCACGGTGAACACCCGGACCACCGCGGGTTCGCCGCACAAGGTGCACTTCGCGGCGTCCGGTCTGCCGGAGGGCGCGACGGCCACCTTCACCCCGCTGTCGGTGGAGTCCGGCGAGTCGTCGGCGCTGACCATCGCCACCTCGGCCACCACGCCCGAGGGCACCTACACCATCACGGTGACGGGCACCGGCACGGACACCAACCACACCGCCACCTACACCCTGACGGTGACCGGTGACGGCGGTGGCGGCTGCGGCGGCGTGCCCGCCTGGGACGCGTCCACGGCCTACGTGCCGAACGACGAGGTCTCGCACGCCGACCACAAGTGGCGGTCCAAGTGGTACTCCACGGGCGCGGAGCCGGGCCACCCGAACTCCTGGGCGGTGTGGGAGGACCTGGGCGCCTGTTGATCGCCTGACCCACCGCGACACCGACCGGGCGGTCGTCGGCTCACCGAGCCGGCGACCGCCCGGTCGCCTACCGCGTGCCCTGACGAAAGTCAGGGCGGCGCCCTGCCCTTCGGGTCGTGTGCCGCGCCGGCGGGATTCCTAGCGTTCACCGGCGTCGGACCAAGACGACCGGGGAGTGCGTTGTGAGGATGGGCAAGGGGCTGTTGGTGGCGGCTGCGGTGGCGGTGGCGGCCGTCACGACACCGGGCACGGCGAGCGCGGACGAGCCGGACCGCGCCGCGATCGACCGGTACGTCACCGAGTACGCCGAGGACGCCGACTACCCCGGTGTCACGGTCGCGATCACCAAGGGCGACCGGGTGGTGCACGTCGCCGGCTACGGCCGCACCTCGTCCGGCGCGGAGATGACGGCGCGGACGCCGATGCCGGTGGCGTCGGTGAGCAAGTCGTTCACCGCGCTGGCCGTGATGCAGCTCGTGGAGGCGGGCAAGGTCGCGCTGGACGAGCCGGTGCACCGGTACGTGCCCGACTTCCGCCTGGAGGACCCGCGCGGCGCGGCCATCACGGTCCGCCACCTGCTCGGCCAGACCTCCGGCATCACCGACGGCACGCTGCCGGAGAAGAGCCTGCCGCAGCCGCGCTCCCTCGCGGACGCCGTCACCCGCGCCAACCGGGCGACGCTCGCCACGGACCCCGGGACCCGGCACCGCTACTCGAACACCAACTTCCACCTCGCGGCCCGCGTGGTGGAGGTGGTCAGCGGCGAGCCCTACGCCGACTACCTGCGGCGGCACGTGTTCGAGCCGGCCGGCATGACGTCGACCACCGCCATCACGCTCACGCCGCGCGACCTGCCCCGCGAGGTGGCCGAGGGCCACGTCCACGCCTACGGCGCGTCGATCGCGGTGGCCGAGCCCGAGCGGTTCGTGGCCGGGTCCGACGACGTGGTCACCACGGCCGAGGACATGGCGCGGTGGCTGGTCGTGCAGGCCAACGGCGGCCGGACCGCCGACGGCACGCGACTGGTCTCGGCCGAGGGCGTCGAGGCCATGCACACCTCGTCCGACCCGCGGTGGACGTACGGGATGGGTTGGGACACCTACGGCGGGCGGGTGCGGCACAACGGCATCTGGTTCACCCACGCGGCGGGCCAGGCGCTGCTGCCGTCCGGCTACGGCGTCGCGGTCCTGACCAACAGCGGGTTCGCCCTGGACAACGAGGGCACCGGGAACCTGGAGGACGGGCTGGCCACCCTGCTGGAGGGCGGCACGCCGACCACCCACTCGCGCCTGCCCGTCGACCCGGTCCTCGCCGCGCTGACGCTGCTGAGCATCGCGCTGGGCATCCGCGCCGTGCGGCGCACCGCGCGGTGGGCGCCGCGCCGGCCGTGGCGGTGGCAGGCGCTGTCCCTGGTCCGCCGGCTCGTCCCGGCGGTGGTGCTGCTCACGCTGCCCGAGCTGACCGCCGCGGTGTTCGGCGGCCGGGACATCGCGGGCCACCAGTTGGCCTACTTCTCGCCCGCGCTGGTGGTCTGGCTGGCCGTGGCGAGCGTCGTGAACCTGGTCGTGCTGGCCGTCCGCGCCCTCGCGCTGGTCCGGCTGCACGGGGCGAACCCGGCGCGGGGGTAACGTCCGTGGCCGTGACGAGTGCCAGGGCCGCCGCGTGGGCGCGCATCCCCGCGTGGGCGCGCATCCCGCCGTGGGCCGCGGCCGTCCAGGTGGCGCTGGTGACGCTGGTCGCCCTGTCCGGCGAGCCGACGGGCTGGGCCTACGCGGGAGCCGTGCTCGCGCCCGTGGCGGTCACGGCGCTGCTCGGGCCGTTCCCGCAGGTGGCCCTGGGCGGGTGCGCCGTCGCCGCCCAGGTGCTCTCGCCTGCCGTGGGCGGCGGCGTCCTGCCGCCGTGGAGCGCGGCCGTCGGCGCCGCCCTCGGCGTGGCCGCCTTCCTCGCCGGCCGCCGCGCGCCCCGCACCGCGCCCGCCCTCGCGGCGATCGGGGCGGGCGTGGCGGCGACCGTCCCGCTGAGCCTGGTCGGTGCGTACGAGTGGGCCACCGGCCTGGTCCTCCTGACCACGGCCGTCGCGCTGCCCTGGCTCGTCGGCCGCTCGGTCCGGCAGCACGCCGACCTGGCGGCGGCGGCGGCCGGGCACGTCCACTTCCGGGAGCGCGCGCGGATCGCGCACGACATGCACGACACGCTCGGGCACGAGCTGAGCCTGCTGGCGCTGCGCGCGGGTGCCCTGGAGCTGGCGCCCGACCTGGCGGAGCACCACCGGGCGGCGGTGGCGGACCTGCGCGCCGCCGCCGCGTCCGCGACCGAGCGCCTCGCCGACCTCGTCGCGATCCTGCGGGACGGCGAGTCTTCGCCGCTGCACCCGGCCACCGAGGGCGTCGCGGACGTGGTGGCCGGCGCGGTGCGGGCGGGGGTGCCCGCCACGCTGGAGTGGACCGGCCCGACGGCCCTGCCGCACCTCACCGAGCGGACCGCGCACCACGTGGTGCGGGAGGCGCTGACCAACGCCACCAAGCACGCGCCCGGCGAGCCGGTGCGCATCCGCGTGGTGAACACGGGGACGACGGTGACGGTCAGCGCGACCAACGCCGTGCCGCCGACCGCACGCCGGGGCGCGGGCGGGCGGCTGGGCCTGGCCGGGCTGAGGGAACGCGTGCGGCTGGTGGGCGGCACGTTCGAGGCACACCGCGGTGCCGACGGCTTCGAGGTCGTCGCCACCCTGCCGCACACGGGGGAAGCGTGATCCGGGTACTGCTCGCGGACGACGAGGCCATGATCCGGGCGGGGGTGCGGGCCATCCTCGCGACCGACCCGCGGGTCGAGGTGGTGGCCGAGGCCGCCGACGGGCGGGAGGCGGTGGACCTGGCCATCGCGCACCGGCCGGACGTGGCGCTGCTGGACGTCCGGATGCCGCGCGTGGACGGCCTGACCGCGACGGCGGGCATCACCGCGGCGGCCCCGTCGGTGGCGGTGGCGATCCTGACCACGTTCGGCGACGACGAGTACCTGGCGAAGGCCCTGGACGGCGGCGCGCGGGGCTTCCTGCTCAAGTCGGGCGACCCGCGCGAGCTGCTGGCGGGCGTGCACGCGGTCGCCGACGGCGGCGCCTACCTGTCGCCGAAGGTGGCGGCGCGCGTGATCGCGGGCCTGCGGGCGGGCGACCTGACCCGCACGGCCACCGCGCGAGCCAGGACCGACCTGCTCACGCCGCGCGAGCGGGAGGTGCTGGCGCTGGTGGCCGCGGGGCTGTCCAACGCCCGGATCGCCGCCCGCCTGAACCTGGTCGAGGGCACGGTGAAGGGCCACGTGAGCACCATCCTCACCCGCCTCGACCTGGAGAACCGCGTGCAGGCCGCGATCCTCGCCCACGAGGCGGGCCTGACCGCCGACTGACCGCCCCGCCCGGCCGGCGACCACCGACCGGGCGGACCGCTCGACGAGGCGTCGCTCATCCCGGCGGGGCGGTTCGGCAGGGCGGGTGTGCACCGGGACGTCCCAGCGGTGCGGGTGGCTCAGCGGCCGGCGACCTGCCGCTCCGCCAGCCGTTCCGCCGCCCGCCGACGGTCCGGCGTGAACGGGTCGGCCGGCGCGCCCGCCCCCTGCCCGCCGAGCTTCCGCGCCACCCGCTCCAGCGCCGGGTCGCGCGGCGGCACGTCGAGCTGGAAGTGGCCCTCCTTCGGCGTCTTCGGGTGGTCGCCGCCCCACCGCACGACGCCCTCGCACTCGGCGAGCACGTCGCGCACGATCGCCACCTCGTGCGGGAACAGGCCGCCGGTCGCACCCGCCGGGTACATCGACGGCCGGATCGCGAGCGCGGTGCCTGCGCGGTAGACCGCCTCGAACGGGTCGCCCGCCGACGGCCCGGTGGCGTACCCGGTGACGTCACCCGCCCTCAGCGTGCCGATCTCGTAGTGGAAGCGGCGCGCGACGTGCAGCAGCACCGCGGCGGCCGGGCCCGCCGGCAGCGCCACCGACGCGTCCGACCCCTCGATCTGGTAGGTGGCGACCCGGTCCGGGCGCGCCTGCACGGGACGGCCCGCCACCGGCGCGGTCGGGTGCCCGCCCGGCGCGGCCGACGCCGCGCCGGGCGCGGCGAGCCCGACGGACGCGGCGGCCACGAGACCGCCGGTGATGGACAGGAACCGGCGGCGGCCCAACCGGTCCGCGGCCGCGGTGGGTTCGTTCATGCTCAGCGCTCCTTGCGGTGTCGGGTGGCGTGGTCGTGGCGGGCGGCGACGGCGAGGCAGGTGAACAGCGCGGTCGCCGCCAGCAGCACGACGACGGTCGGTGTGACGTAGGGGGGCACCATGTCGGTGTAGGCGTTGCACTTGCGGGACAACGGGAAGTAGGACACCTGCCCGTAGGCGCGGTCCCACCCGCCGTGGTCGAGGGCGCACGCCTCCCGGATGTCCGGCGCGTACATGTGGATCGCGCCCCAGGCGTAGACCAGGAGCGCCGCCGGCGGCGCGCACGCCGCCGCGACGGTCCACCGCCGAGCACGCGGGCTGCCCAAGCCGTCCCTTCCTCGCGCACGCCGCCGGGGGCGCTCCTCAGCCGCGCGACATCCGGTCGACGGTCTCGGCGTAGCCCTGTAGGAAGGGTTCGAGCTTGTCGGCGGGCAGTTGGCCGGGCAGCAGGCAGGCGCCGCCGGTCTTGCGGATCGCGGCCTCGGTGAGCCCCGCGAGCTGCGCGTCGCCCGTGGTCCCGACCAGCGCGGTCCAGGCGGCGTCGCGCGCGCCGCGCGCGGTGCCGCCGTAGCGGTCGGCGTGGAACCGCCGGAACCTGGTCCGGTGCCCGTCGGTGAGGTGGGCGCGGATGGCCTGGTCGATCCGGGCGCCGCCGCGCGCCGCGCGGCCGATCAGGTAGCCGTCCGCGTCCTCGACGAGGTCGTTGAGCGGGAACGACGAGAGCTGGTTGATCTTCGCCAGGCGGTCGGCGCAGAACGCGTACCCGGAGGCGTACTCCTCGCCGTGCGAGCGCCACTCGCCGTAGAACGTGGCCAGGTCGCCGGCCCAGCCGCCGAAGTCCCCGCGCCCGCCGTCGCCCTTGAGGTAGACGGCGTTCGCGGTGGCCGCGAGGTGGTCGACGTGGACGGTGATGCCGTAGGTCGGGTCCTGGTAGCTCTCGACCTTGGCCGGCGCGTGCGCCCGCGCGTACTCGATCCACGCCTGGTCGACGTCGCCGATGAGCATTTCCCAGCCGGACCAGACGCCGGTGTAGGTGGGGTGGCGCAGGTACTCCAGGACGCGGAGGTTCGCGTCGCCGCCGTACGCGACCGCGGTGGCGTACAGGCCGTCGATGTAGCGCAGGAAGGCGTCCACGGGCGAGTCCTCGCCGCCGACGTTCTCCCGCCCCACGCCGGGGTCGTTGCCGCGGTGCACGTCGCGGTCCAGGTCGAACCGGTCGCCGCCGCCCGCGTCGAACGAGAACTCCTTGATCTGGTTGAACGACCAGTTCGCGGGCAGCGGGAAGCCCAGGTTGCCGGAGAAGCCCCACGACATGCCGGAGACGAACGAGAAGCGGGCGAACGCCTCGTCGCTGACCCGCGTGCACACGTTGCGGGACGCGTAGACGCCGGCGACGTACCGCTTGCCGCGCGTGGCGAGCCCGGCCTGCACGCCCTGGAAGTACGGGACGATGTTGCTGGTGATCTGCTCGCCCGTGGCGTCGTAGTCGACGGCGAAGTAGATGACCGTGCCCCGGTTGAAGCCGTAGCCGACGGCGCGGTCGTGGGCGCGCAGCGCGTGGTCGTAGCCCTTGGACCAGGTGAAGTCGCCGACCGCGTCGGACGCGTACTGCGAGATGGGGAACACCCGCAGGCCGCCCGCGAAGATCGCCTCCAGCTCGCCCGGCTGGATCTCCTTGTCGAGCGTGCCCCACGGGTCCTCGTCGAGGTAGCGGCCGACGACGTGGTAGCCGGCGGCCTTCAGCGCCCGCGCCCGCGCGACGCTGATGTGGAACCGGGTGTCGCACGCGCCCGCCGGCCGGTCCGGGTCGCCGCTGGACACCAGCAGCTGCGCCCAGGTGGCGTAGTCGCCGACACCGGTCCGCGCCAGCAGGGAGAAACCCTGGAACGCGGCCACGAACGCGCCGAGCGCGGCGTCCCAGGTGGACGTGAACCCGGCGGAGACCCCGTCGGCGGGGCCGTTGAACACGCACGCGGCGCTGAACAGGCGCACCCACCCGGCCGGCGAGCCGGGCCGGGCGGTGTTGCGGCGCAGGCCGTCCTGCGTGCCCGGCCCGAAGTTGCCGGTGGCCTGGTCCTCGGGGATGCCGATCTGGTACTGGATCGCGCGCATCAGCGCCACCTGCACGTCGCGCGAGTAGTGGCCGTCGCAGGGGATGACGAAGAACGTCGACTTGTCCAGGTAGGAGGCGTTGAGCCAGCGCTGGATGTCGCGGACCTCCGGCCGGCCGCCGGACTGTAGGGTGTAGGCGTCCATGTTCAGCAGCGCCTTGAACACCTTCGGCGTGAGCCGCCCGTCGGACGCGAACCCGATGTCGGCCTTGAGGTCGCGGACGGCGTCGGAGGTGATGCCCTCGTACACGCCGCTCGCCGCGTCACCCGCCCAGTAGCCCTTGCAGAACAAGCCGTGCTTGGCGATCTGCACGATCCTCTGGTGGGGGTAGCCGGGTCCGATCGGACCGCGCTCGCCGAGCCTGGCCAGCGTCGTCGGGCCGAACGAGTCGGACAGGGCGGTGATGCCCAGTTCGTGCTGGAGCGCGCGGGTGAGCGAGTACATCACGCCCCACCCGGTCCGCCCGTCCTCCGCGCACCGCTGGTAACCCGGCACCGATCCGTAGTTCTTGTTCACCCACTGCTGGGCTTCCAACACCTTCGGGTCAACCACCGCCCACACCCCCCGCGACACCGCGCCGCACCACCGGGCCCACCACGAGCAACCCCATCACGCCCCTCGGCGCGCACCACCACGCGCGCCCGTCATTCGGAAGAACCGGGAAGAAGCCGCCGAACGCGACCGGGAGAACCGCGCCGCGCCGACCGGGAGAACCCACCGGAAACGGGTACTTGGTCACCGGGGCATCAGGAGGAGCAGCCCACCAGAACCATTTCCGGCCCTCTCGTCCGCTGCCCCCTCGGCAGGTGGAATCGACGCTAAGCCATCGCCGGAAGACGTGTCAACGACGTGTGAACGAGGTGTGGAGGCCCCGGGCGGGGCACGTGAAGGCCCCGGGGGCGCGGGGGCACGGGGAGGTCCCGCGCGCGACGGCTCGGGAGGGAAAGCCCCTCCCGAGCCGGGACCGAGCCGACCGCGCCCGGCGGTCAGGCGGTGCAGTTCTTCTGGTTGTCCAAGCGCACCTTCCGCCCGGTGAACTCCTCCAGGATGGCGATGTTCTCCGGCGCGTAGTTGGTCGCGGTGATCTTGTCCGCGTTGGCGCTGCCGAGCTTGCCCGTGTACGGCGCGGACTTCTCCAGCCAGTACGCCGTGCGCAGGAACTGGGTCAGCACCAGGTCGCGCAGCTTGGGCTCGTTCTTGATCTTCGCCCAGTAGGCGGCGTGGCGGTCCTTGGCCACGCGCAGGTACAGCAGCAGGTAGCGCAGGTTGGTGGCGGCGATGTCGCGGGCGTTGCTCGCGCCCACGCCCTTGATGTACTCCTGCACCACCGTCGCGGCCGGGAGTCCCGTGAGGCCGGCGTTCAGCTCCGCCAGGACGCCCTGGAGGTGGTACTCGCCCTGGGTGCGGTCGCGGAGGTAGATGCCGTCCATCGAGTCGGAGTACCGGTCCTTGATCAGCGGCAGGATCTCCTTGCGGGCGAACCCGTCGTGCAGCGGGATCTGGAGGACCTGGCGGGACGCGTCGATCCAGGCGGCGGTGTGCACGTTCCAGCGCGTCCGCGAGCCGTCGAGGTCCCACATGTGGGTCTCCTCGTGGATGGCGACCATCATGGACTCGGCGAACGCCTCGAAGCTGTTCTTGTTCACGAACTGGTTCCAGTACGGGTCGCGGGCCTGGGCGACGGCCAACGCCTCCCCACTGGGCCACCGCCGCTTGTACATGGCCTGGAGCGTCTGCATCCAGTTGGCCGAGGTGAAGCCCGCCTTGAGGTCGCTGACGTCGGCGCGTGGCTGCGACGGCTCCTCGTAGCAGTAGGGCTCGGCGGCGGCGGGGGCTGGGCCGGGCGTCGCGGCGGCGGCGGTGCCCGGCCCGAGGACCAGGACGAGGGCCGCGACCACCAGGCGCGCGGTGCGTGTTCGACTCACAGGGACCTCTTTTCGCGAGCGGCGCGGGCCGTGGCAGGGGGCCGGGCGCGGCTCTGTCGCGTCGTCAGGGCGGACGGTAGCGACCCCGCTCCCCCGCTCCTACTCCCACTTCGCCATAACACCGGGTGCGGACTGGCGCCGCGCCGTCCGCGCGACCGGAGCACGACCGCCGGAATGACGGGTGAATGGGCACAACCGGTCGCATACCCGCATTTCTGCGGACCTTTGCGGTATCCGAACGGGAAAAGACGAACGACCGACGCCCGGTTGTGGTAACCATTACGCAGCCATCGCGCGCCCCGGTCCGCACCGGTGGGACCGCGGCGCCCGCCTCCGCACGCTCCCCTCCCCGCCGCGCACCGAGAAGGACCGCCACCCATGACCCGTCGCCCCGTCCTCGGCATCGACCTGGGCACGACCTACTCCTGCGTCGCCTCGCTCGACGAGAACCACCGGGTGTCGGTGCTGCCCAACCAGGAGGGCGACCTCACCACCCCGTCGGTGGTGTTCTTCGAGCACAGCGGCAACGCCACGGTCGGCAAGTTCGCCAAGAACGAGCTGCGCAACGAGCCCGGCCGGGTCGTCTCCCTCGTCAAGCGCCACATGGGCGAGGAGGGGTACACGGTCGACGTCGAGGACCGCGAGCTGTACCCGCAGCAGGTGTCCGCGATCATCCTGCGCCAGGTCGTCGAGGACGCGCTCGCCGTGCTCGGCGTCGAGGTGCCCGCGTCCGGCCCGCTCGCCGACGCCGTGATCACGGTGCCCGCGTACTTCGGCGCCGCCGAGCGCCAGGCCACCCGCGACGCGGGCGAGATGGCGGGCCTGGCGGTCCTGAACATCATCAACGAGCCGACCGCGGCGGCCATCGCGTACGGGCTCGTGTCGGCGGGCGGCGAGCGGTCCGTGCTCGTCTACGACCTCGGCGGCGGCACGTTCGACGTCACCGTCATCAGGGTGTCGTCGGCGGAGATCCGGGTCGTGGCCACCGGCGGCGACCACCGGCTCGGCGGCGCGGACTGGGACGCCCGGCTCGTCGACCTGGTGTGCGCGAAGTTCGCCGAGCAGCACCCCGACGCCGACCCGCGCACGGACCTCGACGCGGCGGGCTCCATCGAGCTGCTGGCCGAGGAGGCCAAGAAGGCGCTCAGCCGCCGGGACGCCTACAGCGGCACGGTGATCGCCGACGGGCGGCGCGCCAAGATCACGGTCACCCGCGCGGAGTACGAGGAGGCGACGGCCGACCTGATCGGCCGGACCCTCGACTTCACGCGGGACGTGCTCGGGCACGCGCGGGCCAAGGGCGTCGAACGCGTCGACGACTTCCTGCTGGTGGGCGGCATGTCGCACTCGCCCGCGGTGAAGGAGCGGCTGGCCGCCGGGTTCCCCGACCTGCCGACGCCGCAGCTCGCCGACCCGGACCAGATCGTGGCCAGGGGCGCGGCGCTGTTCGCGGCCCACAGCGTCGCGGAGACCGACGGCGAACCGGTGGCGGCCCGCGGCCTGCCGGGCGGCGCGGCGCTGCCCAGGATCGTCGACGTCACGTCCAAGGGCTACGGCATCGCCGTCCTGCGCGACAGCGACGACCCCGACAGCGACCTGGTGGTGAGCTGGCTGATCAAGCCGAACGACGAGATCCCGGCCCGGCCGCGGGACACCTTCCGCACCGTCCACGACGGGCAGCGCGCGGTCGACATCGCGGTGTACGAGTCGACCACCGACGTGCTGAGCGCCGAGTTGGCGGACAACCTGGAGCTGGTCAAGGGCACGCTCACGGAACTGCCGCCGGGTCCGGCCGGGCAGCCGCTGGAGGTCTCGTTCAACCTGGGGGCGGACGGCATCCTGCACATCACGGCCGCCGCCGCGAACGGCGAGCGGATCGAGCTGGCGGCGAAGATCAGCGGCCTGGTGCCGGAAGAGGTCAAGCGGGCACCGCTGCCCGCGCTGCGGCGGTGACCGGCTGGGAGTTCGACGCGGCCCGGTTCGTCGACGAGGTGCTCAAGCCGGTGCAGGACGGCTGGCGCCCGGACGAGGACCTGTTCCGCGTCTACCTGTTACCCCACGACGTGGCCGACCGCGCGACCGTGGAGGCCGCGCTGGCCGAGGTCGGCAGGCAGTTCACGCGGCAGCGGTACCGGGCGTTCCGCCGGGCCGCGGAGATCCTGCGCGGGCAGCACGAGGACGCCGCCCGGACCCTGCTCGACCCCGCCTCGCGCGCCGCGCACCGCGCGCTGGTGGAGCGGCGGGCGCGCGAGCTGGCCGACGCGCTGCGGGAGAGGGTGCGCGACGCGCCGGGCCTGCCGCCGGCCGAGGTCGCCGCGCAGGCCCGCGCGCTGAAGGTGCCGCGCAGCGCGGTCTTGGCCGCCCTGCGGCGCAACGGCGGCGGCGAGCGCACGCCGGTGGACCTGCCGCGCCCGGCCGAACCGGGCCGGTGGGCGGAGGTGCTGGGCGTGCTGGCGCGGCTGCGGCACGACTCCCTGTGGGACTACCTGTCCGGTCTGGGCGGCCTCGGCACGACCGGGCCGCGCCTCGCGGCGCGGCGGGAGGAGCTGCGCGTGTCGCGCTCGTCCGACAGCGCCGCCGAGACCACCCTGCTGCGGCTCGTGCAGGGGTGGCTGGAGAGCGGCGAGCTGGCCGACGTGCTGCGCCACGAGGTGGTGGGCCACCTGCTGGACCGCGCGGCCTACGGGTACGCCGAGACCGTCGCGGCGGCGCGCGCGGCGGCGGACCGGTTGCGCGCCCTGGGCGTCGGCGGGGATCCGGACGCGGTGGCGTACGCGGCGTGGTGCGACCGCCGGTTCACCACCGCCGCGCCGGAACCCGACTGGCAGGCGAACTACCAGCGGGCGGTGCTGGACCTGCGGCTGCGGGCCGCGCTGGCGGTGCTCGACCAGCAGCCCGCGCTGCCCGACGAGTGGTCGCGCCGGCGGGACGGGCTGGCGCGGCGGCTGGCCGAGCTGGACGCCGAGCTGGACCGGTGCCGCGAGCTGGAGCGGACCGACGTCGAGGCGGCGGTGGCCGGTTACCACCGGGTCCGCGAGGAGCTGGCCGACGAGCGGGTCGACGTCGCGCTGGAGCGGTGCCGCCCGCCCGCGCCGCCGTCCGCGACGGCCGTGGTGCGCGCGGGGCGGGTCGTCGTGACGTGGGCGCCGAGCGCCGCCACGGCGGGCCGCGTCGCGTACCGGGTCAGCCGCGACGGCACCGTGCTGGCGGCGGACACGGCGGCCGGCGAGCTGGTCGACCCGGACCCGCCGAACGGGACGCCCCTGGTGTACGAGGTGCACGCGCTGCGGGACGGCAACCCGTCGGCGCGGGCGGCGCGCACCGCGCCCGTGACCGTCCTGGGCGAGGTGCTGGACCTGGCGGTGCGCGGCGCGGCGGACTCGGTGTCGGGCCGGTGGCGGTTGCCGGACGGCGCGGACGGCGCTGTGGTCACCCGGTCCGGCGCGCCGGTCGGCGAGGCGCGCCCGACCGCGTTCGTCGACCACGACGTGCGCCCCGGCGAGACCTACCGCTACCGGGTACGGGCGCGCTACCGCCTGCCCGGCGGCGGCACCGCGCTCAGCGAGGGCGTCGTGGCGTCCGCGAGCTGCCAGGAGGTGCCGGTCGGGGTGGTCGACCTCGTCGCCGAGGTCGACCACGACGAGCTGGTGGCGCGGTGGACGCCCCCGCCGCGCGGCGAGGTGGAGCTGCTGGAGCTGCGCGACGGCGAGGACCCGCCCGCGCCCGCGGTGGTGTCGGCGCGGCAGGCGCGCCGGCTCGGCGCACCGGTGGCGGGCGACGTGCTCGCCGGCCGCGGCGTGCTGCGCGGCCGGACCGCCGAACCGGGCAGGCGGCGCGTCCTCGTGCCCGTGACCGTGCTCGGCGAGCTGGCCGCGATCGGCACGCCGTTCGCGGTGGACCCCCGGCAGGGCCCGGTGACCGCGCTGCGGCTGGAGCGGCTGGGCGCGACGGTGCGCGTCACCTGGGAGTGGCCGCCGGGCGCGACGGCGGCGCGCGTGGTGTGGCGCGCGTCCACCGCGCCCACCGGGCCGACCGACCCGGAAGCGTCCACAATGGACATCACCAGGGTGGGCTACGACAACCGCGGCGTGTCGGTCACGGTGCCCGCGGGCGCCCACTGGTTCGGCGTGTGCACCGCCCGGACCGCCGACGGCGCGCCGGTCTTCGGCCCGCTCACCGTGCGCCGGGAGACGGCGACGCGCACCGCGCGCTACTCGGTGCGGCGCGTCGGGCTCCTGTCGCGCCACCGGGCCCTCGCCGTCGAGGACGACGTGACGCCCGGCGTGGTCGTGGTGGCCAAGTCGGGCATCCGGCCGATGGACGCGGGCGACGGCGAGGTCCTGCTGCGCGTGCCCGGCGGCGAGTCGACCGCCGGGCGGCCGTTCGAGGTGCCGCGCCACCTGCGCCGCCCGGTGCACCTGCGGGCGTTCTCCCTGGACGAGCACGTCGTCCTCGTCCCGCTGCGACCGGACCACCTCATCGTGCGAGGAGCCTGATGGCGACCGCGACCTGCCCCTACTGCTGGACGAAGCACCGCCGCGCCGACCTCCGCCTGAGCTGCGGCGAGCGCTGCGCGGACCGGGCGACCCGGTTCCGCGAGCGCGACCTGAAGAACGGCCGCTGCCCGCACGGCAACCTGCCGCAGGGCCGTCGGGCGTGCCCCGGCTGCGGCCGCGACCTGCTGCGCGAGTACCTCGACAGCGGCGGGCGCACCATCGCCGTGATCGGGTCGTCGGACTCGGGCAAGAGCACGTGGGTCGGCGTGCTGGTGCACGAGTTCCAGCGCGGCGACGTCAGCGCCCGGTTCCCCGGCATGTAGCTCGACCTGCTCGGCGAGGCGTCGCGGGTGCGCTACGCGCGCGACTTCGCCACGCCGCTGTTCGAGGAGGGCCGCCCGGTGCACCAGACGCCGTCGGCGCAGCGGTCCACCCCGGAGCCGCTGATGTTCAGCCTCCGCTTCCGGCGGGAACGGCTCATCGGACCCGCGCGCGTCGCGCCGGTGGTCACGGTCTTCTACGACACCGCGGGCGAGGACGTGGCGCACGCGCGGGCGATGGACCAGCTCATCGGCTACCTCGACGCGGCCGAGGGCATCGTCCTCCTGCTCGACCCGGTGCAGATGCCCAAGGTTCGCGAGCTGGTGGGCGCCACCGCGAAGACCGGGTTCACCGAGCAGCTCCACGTCGTGAACCGGCTCGGCGAACTGCTCCGCGAACGCCGCCGCGGCACGGCCGGCGAGCGGCTGCGCACGCCGCTCGCGGTCGCGCTCACCAAGGTCGACCTGCTGCGCGACACGTTCGGCCCGGAATCGCCGTTGCGCCAACCGTCCCGGCACGACGGCGGCTACGACGAGGCGGACGGCCGGGACGTCCACGAGGAGGTCCGCGGCTGGCTCGACCGCTGGTACGACCCGGCGTTCGACCGCACGGTCGCCAACGCGTTCCGGACCTACCGGTACTTCGGCCTGTCCGCGCTCGGCGCGGCCCCGGTCAGCGGCACCCGCCTGTCACCCGCCGGGGTGCACCCCTACCGCCTGGAGGACCCGATGTTGTGGTTGCTGGCCCGGTTCGGGGCGATCCGGACGAGGAGGAAGTGATGGCCGTCCGCCAACTGCACTACACCTCCTGCGAGGACGGCCTGGAGGGCATCCAGGGCTTCCAGGTCAGCGCGATGACCCCGGGCACACCGCGCCGGCTGGTCGAGCTGGCGGTCCGCGCCAGCGCCTACGAACCGGGCCCCGGCCTGGTCGGGCGGTTGGGCGACGCCGACCTGAGCGGGTTCCCCGTCACGTTCGGCTACCTGGCGTCCGGGCGCGCGGCGACGCTGTTCCAGAGCAGGTACGCGGGTGCGGACTTCACCGGCCGGATGGGCAACTACTTCGCCCACGCCCTGGTGTTCGACGACGTGGAGGTCGAACTCGGCGCCGTGCTGCCGATCGACCTGTGGCGCAGCCGGGCGTGGGCGCACACCAGGTCCGGGGGGACGACCCTGCCCGAGGTGACCTCCCTCGCGCCCGGCGACGAGACCGACCTGCCGAGCACGCGCCGGTTCCTGGGCGGCCGGGGCGCGACCGCCGCGCTGGAAGCGGTGCTCGGCGCGACGCAGCGGGCGCTGGTGTCGGGTCGGGAGCGGCTGGTGCTGGTGGTGCCGGACGACCGGTCGGCCGCGCGGTGGCTCGCCGCCACCTGCCGGTCGCTGCCGCACCCGCTGGGGCTGCGCGTCTCGTTCACCACGTACACGGCGCGGCCGGAGGAGTCGGGCGCGCTGGTGAGCTGCACGACGCCGGACGTGCGGCTGCCGACCTACGGCGACTTCACCGTGCTCGACCTGACCGACGACCGGCCGCCGGGCGTCGAGGGCACCCGGTACGCGGCGGCGCTGGCCCGGCTGTGGGAGCGCGACGCGACGCCCGCCGCGCTGGAGCTCGCGGCACGGGCCGAGCCGCGCCTCACCGCCGCCGAGCTGGACGCGTTCGCGGTGCTGCTGGAGGCGGCGTTCGGGCTGCCCGCCGCGCCGGCGGCCGAGGACCTGCTGCTCGCGGCCGTGCGGCTGGCCGTGGACCGGATGCGCGGGTGCGTGCCCCGGCAAGCCTGGGAACGGGTCGCGGACGCCGTGCAGGACATCGGCGGTCCGACGGACGTGGCCGGCTGGTCGGAGGTGCTGCGCACCGCGTGGCACCAGGCCGAGCCCGTGCCGTCGAAGCTCTACGGCACGTACTTCGTCGCGGCGCTGGGCACCGCGGACCGCTGCTGGCTGCCGCGGCTGGCGGCGGACGACCTGGCGGACGTCGCCGAGAACGTCGTGCTGCCCGCGCTCACCGGCGCGCCGACGCCCGTGGTGCTGGACCGGCTGGCCGAGCAGCGCGACCTGGTCGACGCGCTGGTCCGGGTGCTCGACCACCGGCTCGTGGACCCGCGGGAGGTCGCGCGGCTGGCGGCGGCGCTGCCGCTCGCGGTGGCGCGCCTGCTCGCGGGCCGGGGCGGGGAACGGGTCGAGCTGCTCGCGGAGGTGGCGCTGGCCCGGCACGGCGAACTGGACCGGGTGCGGGTGATGGCCGACCCGACGCGACCGCACCCGGTGGACTGGCGGCGGCTCGGCCCGGTCCTGTGGCCGGAGGACCCGTCCGCGGAGGACGCCGTGCGGCTGCTGCGCCGCGTGCCCGGACAGGTGCTCCTGGACAGCGGCGTCGGCGCGCGGATCGTGGCGCGGGCGCTGGAGGCCGCGCGCCGCGACCGGGTCAGCCGCGAGGAGGACGGCCTGGTCGACGCGCTGCTGCGGTCGCCGTTCGCGGCGCACCTGCGGCCGGGCGACCGCGACGGGCTCAAGGCGGCCGAGAGCATCACGCACCTCCGCTCCGCCGTGCCCGGCCCCGGCGGCGAACGGGTCGTGCTGGCCGGCCTCGCGCTGGCGGCGACCCTGCGCGACGGGGTGGGCGACCGGCTGCCCGCCGCCGTCGCGGCGTTCGTGCTGCGCGCGGACCCCCGTGCGCACCGCGACCTGCTCCAGCGGGCGCTGGACGAGCACCGCGACGTGTTCCTGCCCGCCTACCGGGCGACCGCGGCCGAGGTGCTGGCCACCGCGCCACCGCACCAGGTCGCGGCGGTGGTCGTCGCGTGGCGTTCCCTGGGTGACGCGTCCACCAGGGAGGAGTTGGTCGACCGGACGCTGCCCGCCGCGCTGCGCAAGCGCCGGGCGAAGCACCTGGACCGGGTCGGCGCGGGGCTCAAGCCGATGGCGGACGCGCTCGACGTGCCCGCGCCGAAGGCGGGCTGGCCCAAGTGGTGGCAGAGCTGGCGGATGCGGCACGAACGGCGCGGACCGCTGTCCCTGTTCCGCCGGCGGAGGGCCTGACGTGCACCCCGTGGTGGTCCTGCTGCTGCTCGCCCTGCTGTGCACGGTGGGGCCGTACGCCCTCGGCCTCACCGCCGCGGTCGGCGCGTGCGTGGCGTTCTGCGTGGGCATGGCCGAGTTCGCCACCGCCGCGTTCGCGGGCTTCACGCCGCACGGCCCGATCGGGCACCTGCGCATCGCGCCGCCGCAGCCGTCCGACACCGGGCCGGACCCGGCCTACCGCAGCTACTACGCCGGCCCGGTGCTGCTGGACTACCGCAAGGTGCTCGCCCAGACCTACCGGCGGATGTGGGCCAGGGTCGTGCGCGACGAGGCGGACGACCCGGTCGTCCGACCGGCGCCACCGATGGTGGAACGGGTGTGGGACTGGCGCGAGGACACGGTGCTGCCGGGCCTGCTGGCGGTGCCCGCCGCCGTCGCCGCCGTCGCGGGCCTGGTCGGCGGCGCGCTGGCGGCGGCGGCACTCGTGGCGTTCACGTCGCTGGTCTTCCTGGCGCTGCTGGTGGTGCTCGTGACCGGCGCGCTGCTCACCGCGGGCGGCGCGCGGCTGCTGGAGTTCGGCGTGCTGTTCCTGCGCGGCATCACGCTGGAGTGCCCGGCGTGCCACGAGCGCGTGACGCGGCCGATCTACCGGTGCGACGCGCCGGGCTGCGGCGCGGCGCACCGGAAGCTGGTGCCCGGCACGGCGGGCGTGCTGCGCCGCACGTGCCGCTGCCACCGCGTGCTGCCGACTCTGTTGGCGCTGGGCAAGAACCGGCTGAGCGCCCAGTGCGGCGCGTGCCGCCACGAGTTGCCCGAGAAGGGCCTGTCCGCGCCCACGGTGCACATCACGGTGGTCGCGGGGCCCAAGGCGGGCAAGTCGGTCTTCATGCACAGCGCGGTGTCCCGGCTGAGGCTGCGCGACGAGGGTTTCGAGTTCGCCGACCCGCGCGCGAAGGAGTCCTTCGAGCGCAACGTGGAGCTGGGCGTGCACCTCGACCCGAGCCGCGCGCTCAAGACGGCGACCGTCAAACCCCGCGCCTACAACGTGTTCGTGGGCCGTGGCCGGGCGCGTCGGCTGCTCTACCTCTACGACCCGGCGGGCGAGCACGTGGCGAGCGTCGACCACCTGGCCGACGCGCAGTTCCTGGCGTTCACCAAGGGCGTCGTGTTCATCGTGGACCCGTTCTCGCTGCGCCAGGTGCGGGCCGACACCGACCGCGCGGTGCTGGGCAGGGTGAGCGCGTCGCACACCGCGCCCAAGGAGGTGCTGGAGAGGTTCGTGGAGGCGTTGGTCGAACGCGGCTCGGCCCGCCGCGACAACCGGATCGGCATCCCGGTCGCGCTGGTGCTGACCAAGTGCGACGGGCTGCTCGACCCGGCCGGCGCCGCCCACCCGTGCGCCGGCCTGGGCGCCGCGCCGCGCGCCGAGCGCGACCGGGCGATCCGCTCCTGGCTGACCGCGAACGGCCAGCACGACGTGCTGTCCTCTTTGGACAACCACTTCGCCGCGGTGTCGTGCTTCGCGGTCAGCTACCGGGACGCCGTCGAGGTGGGCGGGCAGCACGACACCGTCAACGACGACCCGGCCGCCCCGCTGCGGTGGCTGCTCGACCGGAAGGAGGAGGGGTGACCGACGACGAGGTGCCCGCGGCGGTCGCGACCGGCCGCCGGGTCGCGACGGCGCTGCTGGGGACGGCACTGGCCCTCACCGTGTCGGCCGTGCTGTGGCTGGTGTGGTGAGCCGGGCCGCCGGCGTCGCCGCGAGCCGTGCGGCGGGTCACGACGCGGGCGGCGCGGCCTTGAAGACGACGACCTCGGCGAACCGGACGACCTTGGCCCCGACCCGGTACCCGGGGCGGCGCACCTCGGCGACCCGGCCGTCGAGGTCGGCGTCGTCGGTGGGCCGCGTGCCGACCGAGCGCTGCTCGTGGCGGTCGAACCCGGCGCCGACCTCGGGGTGGAACTCGTCGACGCCCTGGCGTTCCAGGACGAGCGTGACGTCCTCCACGACCTCGTCGCACAGGCCGGCGAGGCCGCCGTCGCCCTCGTCGGCCAGCGCGGCGCGGCGGCTGCGCCAGTCGTCGGCGAGCTTGACCAGGTCGCGCAGCGCCGGCTGGAGGGTCCGCTGCGCCTCGGCGTCGCGCAGCCGCTCGTTCTCCGCGTGCAGGCGGTCGATCACCTCGTTGAGGAACCGGCTCTGCGCGTGCAGGCCGGCGAGTTCGGCGTTGATCCCGGCCAGCACCGCTTCGACGTTTTCTGCCACGCGCTCAAGATAAGGAACCGACACCCACCGGACAAGTGAACGGAATGCCCAGGGCAAGAGGTGCGCACCTTTCGCGTCACCTCCTTCCGGCATTCGCGAAACGATTCCCCGACTGCCGGTTCACCGATTGTCCACGCGGTTCGCGTCCACCAACCGGTCGGCGCCGCGGGTGAAGCGCGCCCGGACCCGGTCGGTGATCGACGGACCGCCCGCGAAGCACCACAGCGCGATCACGGGGTCGCAGATCGCGCAGCCCAGCGAGGAGTGGTCGGCGAACGGGATGATCGGGTTGCCCTTCAGGTGGTGCGCCACGTCCCACGCGGTGTGCAGGAGCCAGGCGACGCCGATGAACCGCCACGACTCCAGGCCCCGGAAGGCGCAATAGGTCAGGACGATCGTGAAAGCGAACTCCACCGGGCCGAACCCGCCACCGCTGAGGTAGGCGGCCCCGGCCCCGCCGACCATGACGGCGTTGAAGCGGCGGCGGTGCGGTTCCCGGATCAACGAGTTGACGACGACGTACGCGACGCCGATCAGCACTGCGGTGACAACGATCATGACTGTTCCGACATCTCCTCGGGACGAAGGGCTCAGGCTCCGACGGTAGGAAGCGGGGGCCTGCGCCGGGAGCGGCCGGAAGGACAACGACCAACGGGATTCGGCCGGCGGGCGCGGCCCGCGGTCCGACCGCTGTCCGGGCCGGCGGTCCGACCGCTGTCCCGGCCGGCGGTCCGACCGCCGTTCCGGTCGCTTTTCCGACCGCGGTGCGCCGGTGGTGCGACCGGCGACCCGGCCCGCGCCGGCACCGACGCCGGAACACCTACCGTGGCGACATGCACACCGTGGCCGTCCTCGCCCTGGACAAGGTCATCCCGTTCGACCTCTCCACGCCGATCGAGGTGTTCACCCGGACCCGGCTGCCCGACGGCCGCGTCCCCTACGAGGTGCGGATCTGCGGCGCGACGCCCACCGTCGACGCGGGCGCGTTCACCCTGCGGCCGCCGTGGGGGCTGGCCGCGCTGGCCGACGCCGACACGATCGTGCTGCCCGGCTGCGCCGACCCGACCGCGCCGATCCCCGAGGACGTCCTGACCGCGCTGCGCCGCGCCGCGGCCGGCGGGGCCCGCATCGCGTCGATCTGCTCCGGGGCGTTCGTCCTCGCCGCCACCGGGCTGCTCGACGGCCTGCGCGCGACCACCCACTGGCGCGCCGCCGCGGCGCTCGCCGCCCGCCACCCCGAGGTCGAGGTCGACCCGACCGTGCTCTACGTGGACAACGGCCGGTTCCTCACCTCGGCGGGCGCCGCCGCCGGGCTGGACCTGTGCCTGCACCTGATCCGCCGCGACCACGGCTCGGCGGTCGCCGCCGACGCCGCCCGGCTGTCGGTGGTGCCGCTGGAGCGCGAGGGCGGCCAAGCGCAGTTCGTCGTACACGACCAGCCGCCCGTGCCGCGCGGCTCGCTCCTCGAACCGCTGCTGGACTGGTTGCGGGACAACGCGGCCGAGGAGCTGACGATCGACGACATCGCCGCCCGCGCCGGCCTGAGCACCCGCACCCTCAGCCGCCGGTTCCGCGAGCAGACCGGGACCACCCCGCTGCGCTGGCTCATCCGCGCCCGCGTGCGCCGCGCGCAGCACCTGCTCGAAGCCACCGGCCACACCGTCGACCGGATCGCAGGCGAAGTCGGGTTCGGCTCGACCACGACCTTCCGCGACCACTTCAAGCAGGTCGTCGGCACGACCCCGAACGCCTACCGCGCGGCCTTCCGCTCGACGCCGTCACCGGCCGGGCACGAGTGATGCCGGTGACGGACATCACCGCGAACCGACCTGTCCACGAACACAACAGCGTCACGGCCGCCCTGGACACCGCGGGCGACCGCACGCCGATTCCCGGTGGACACCCGAGGTACCGTCGTGATCATGACTGACGTGCGGCGTGCCACCAGCGCGGACATCGAGCCGGCCGCGGACACCCTGGCCGCGGCGTTCACGGGGTACCCCTTCATCCGGCACGTCGTGGCCGCGGACGACCACGAGCGCCGCCTGCGCGCGCTCCAGCGGCTGTTCCTGGTCGAGATCGGGCTCGCGCACGGCGCGGTGTGGGTGACCGACGACCGCGGCGCCGTCGCCGTGTGGACCACCCCGGACACCGACGCCGCGGCGGCGTTCGGGCCGATCGCGGACCGGGCGGCGGAGCTGGCGGGCGACCGCGCCGGGACGTCCGCCCGCGTCGAGCAGGCGCTCGGCCCCCACCGGCCGACCGGGCCGACGTGGTTCCTCGGCGCGGTCGGCGTGCGACCGGACCGGCAGGGGCAGGGCCTCGGCAGCGCGGTGATCCGACCGGGCCTCGACGCCGCGGACGAGGCCGGGGTCACGGCGTACCTGGAGACCGTGGGCGAGCGGAACGTGCGGCTGTACCGCAAGCTCGGCTTCGAGGTGACGGCCCGCGTGGAACTGCCCGACGGCGGCCCGTCGGCCTGGTGCATGAGCCGACCGCCCCACGCCGGCTGACCCGGAACGACCGCCCCACGCCGACCGCCCCCGGCCAGCCGGGTGACCGATCCGGGCCCCGGTTCCGCGCGACTCCGTCGAGCCGGGGCCGGCCCGCGGCAGCAGGACCTGCAACGCTCCCCCGTCCGGTGAGCGACATCACCCGTACGGGCGCACGGGAGCGGTCTGCCGGGGGCGGTGTCCGCGCCCGCGTCACCCCGGACGGTGACGTCCCGGACGACGCTGCCAAGCTGGAGGGGTCGTCCTCGCGTGCGGCACCATCACGGTCGTCGTCATCGCGGACGCCGTGAACGTGCTCGTCCACCTGTCCGGGCGACACCCACCGGCGTGCCCGTGCCCGCAACGGCACGGACGGCGACGTGCCCAGAGGACGGACACCGGAGAAGTTGAGCGCGAGTTGAGCGAGACACGTACGACCACGACCGGGAACGCGGGCCCGTCGATCGCCAGGGCCGGCGGCTCGATGGCCATCGCGACGATCGTCAGCCGCGTCACCGGGCTGCTGTCGAAGGTGCTGCTGATCGCGGTGCTCGGCGCGGAGCAGCTCAACACCTCGTACCAGGCGGCGACCACCCTGCCGACGATGATCAACGAGCTGCTGCTCGGCGGCGTGCTGACCTCCGTGGCGATCCCGCTGCTGGTCCGCGCCGAGAAGGAGGACGGCGACGGCGGCGAGTCGTACGCGCAGTGGCTGATCAGCATGGGCCTGGCGATCCTCGGCGTCGGCACGGTCGTGGTGGTCGCCTGCGCGCCGCTGCTCACCGACCTGTTCATCTCCGACTCGCCGGAGGCCAACCCGGCGCTGGTCACCGCGTTCGCCTACCTGGTCCTGCCCGGCATCGTGTTCTACGGGATGACCGCGCTGCTCGGCGCGGTGCTGAACGCGCGGCACGTGTTCGGCCTGCCGACGTGGGCCCCGGTGCTGAACAACCTCGTCGTGATCGTCGTGCTGGTCGTGTACGCGCTGATGCCGGGCGAGATCTCGCTGGACCCGGTGCACCTGACCGACGCGAAGCTGCTGGTGCTGGGCATCGGCACGGTGCTCGGCGTCGCGGTGCAGGCGTCCGTGCTGGTCCCGGCGCTCCGGCGGACCGGGTTCCGGTTCCGCTGGCGGTTCGGCTGGGACAAGCGGTTCGCGGAGTTCGGCGGCCTCGCGTTCTGGGTGCTGCTCTACGTCGGGCTCGGGTTCGTCAGCATGATGATCCTGACGAACGTGGCGACCAACTCGAAGTCGGCGCTGGTCTCGTTCAACTACCAGTGGCTGATCTCGCAGGTGCCCTACGGCGTGCTGGGCGTCTCGCTGCTCACCGCGCTGATGCCGAGGATGAGCCGGGCGGCGGCGCACGGCGACAACGACCAGTTGGTGCGGGACCTGCTGTTCGGCAACCGGATGTCGACGATCCTGCTGATGCCGTTCAGCGCGCTGATGACGGTTTCCGGCGTGGCGATCGGCTTGGCGGCGTTCGGGTTCGGCAAGGCGGGCGTGTCGGGCGGCACGGGGGTGGGCACGGCGCTCGCGCTGTCGGCGTTCGGGCTGGTGCCGTACGCGATCACGCTGCTCCAGCTGCGCGGCTTCTACGCCATGAAGGACGCCCGCACGCCCACGTTGATCCAGGCGTTGATCGTCGCGGTGCGGATCGGGCTGCTGTACTACTTCCTGGAGGTGTCCTCGACCGACCAGCTCGCGGTCGGGGTGTCGCTGGCGATGTCGCTCAGCTTCGTGTTCGGCGCGGTGGTCGGCCAGGTCTGGCTGCGGGTGCGGCTCGGCCGGCTGCGCACCGGGTTCACCGTGTGGACGGTGTGCCTGACGGTGGTCGCGTCGTCGCTGGCGTTCGCGGCGGCCAAGGGGGTCAACGCGCTGGTCCAGGGCCTGCTCGACCTGTCGAGCCCGATCGTCGCGGCGTGGGTCGAGGTGGTGCTGGTGACGGTGATCGGGCTGCCGCTGGCGTTCGGCCTGCTGGCGGTGTTCCGGGTGCCGGAGGTGAAGCCGGCGGTGGACAAGGTGCTGCGGCTGGCCCGCCTGCGCTGATCCCGCCCGGCGACGACACCGCCGTCGACGACCCGGCCCGACGAGGGCCCTGCTCGGCAGCAGCCCTGCCCGACAAGGGCCCTGCTCGGCGAGGCCCCGGCCCGCTCGTCGCCGATCCCGAACGGCGCGACGCCCCGCGACCGAGCGGTCGCGGGGCGTCGTGCGCCACGTCACCGGCGCCGGTGCCGGGAGGCGGCCGGACTCACTTGGGGCTGACCGACTGCACGTCGATCCGCCGGTCCGCCTTGGTCGCCATGGGCTGCTTCACCTCCACGGTCACGTTGTACTCGCCGATCATGTCCACGGTCGTGGTCGCCTGGTACACGCCCGGACGCCCGGCCACCTCCGCCATCACGATGGGGCCCTGCCGGTGCGTCATCGGCATCGCCACCATGTCCGTGTAGGCCACCACCTGCCCCTTGGTGATCGGGTCGTACGAGCCGGGCGCGCTGACCTGCGCCTCGACCGCCACCTTGAGGTTGCCCAGGTGCTCGGCGGTGATGTCGACGGCCGCCTGGGTCGCGCCGCCGGTCGGCTGCGGCGTCGGGGCCGCCGCCGCCACGGGCGCCGTCGGACGGGTCGCGACGAACGCCACGAGGCCCAGCACCAGCGCCAGCGTCACGCCGAGGCACAGCCCGAGCACCGCGCCCTGCCAGAACTGGCTCCGGTCCGCGCCCGCCGGGCGTCTGGCCCGGCCGCCGTTCACCGCGACCACCTCCGCTGGACCACGGACGACCGGTCGGGCATCCGGGCGTCCGGCAGCCTCGCCGCGCCGCCCGGCGCCTGCGCGGGCCCGACCGGGTGGTCGGGCAGCGGGAGCAGGCCGGCCTGCCGCGCGCCGTGCACCCGGAACAGGCCCCACTGCCCGCCGGTCAGGTGCCTGGCCAGCGTGCTGGACCGGTAGAGGTAGTCGCCCGGCACCGCGCGCCGCCCGCCCGCGCCGCCGGTCACCGCCGGGTCGAGGACGACGTCGTAGACCACGCCGGGGTTGAACTGGCCCTGGGTGGCCGCCAGCTGCGACTGCGGGTCGAGGGGCGCACGCCGCCAGAGGTGGCCGTGCAGGGCGAAGCTGGTCGACCTCGGGTCGCCGACGGCCTGCGCCACCCGGAACACGGTCTTGTCGCCGGCGTACGCCTGGAACAGCGGCGTCGCCGGGTCGCCGTGCACCCCGGAGTCGAAGATGTCGGTGATGTTCCGGTTGGTGGCGAACCGGTGCGACCACGGCTCGTTGCGGTAGTTGACGGAGAACTCGCCCTGGTCCTCCGGGTCGTCCGCCTCCCGGCTGGGCGACGTGACGAGGTCGAAGTTGTCCGGCACCGGCTGCCCGTCGGACCGGAACAGCGACAGGTCGCTGTTGAGCAGCACGATGTTCTCCCGGAAGTCCGGCTGGGTCGGGTGCGCGATCACGGCCTGCGTGCCGCTGGCCAGCGGACGCCCGGTGACCGGGTCGAGGTACTCCGAGCCGGGCGGCTCGATCACCAGCGCCCCGTACAACCCGTGGTGCAGGTGGTTCTGCACGTCACCGCGGTCCTCCAGCAGCGCCATCCCGGTGAGGTCCCCGGGCAGGAACCACCGGTAGGTGTGCTGGCCGCCGGGCGCGACCGTGCTGTCCGGGTTGCCGCCGACGTTCGAGCCGGCCGACGCCTCGGCGTGGTCCACCAGCTGCGGTCTCAGCGAGACCCGTGCGCCCACCGGGAACGGTTGGAAGCCCGGCACGTTCGCCTCGTCGCGCGGCGGTTGGTCCAGGCACTCCGGGAAGGTCAGCACACCCTCCTTGAAGCCGAGCTGGCCGGGTTCGATCGACTCGTGGCAGTGCGGTTTCATCTTCGCCGGGTCGAGCTGGTTCTTCAGCGTCACCTCGACGCAGTCCCCCGAGTTGGCGCGGATCACCAGCGGCTCGGCCGCCTTCGTGCCCGCCCGGATCGCCGGGACGTCCGCCTCCAGCGCGAACATCAGGCCGTTCGGGTCGTGGTCGCCCGCCTTGTTGTAGGGGATGTCGTGGTTGATCGCCGCCACCGTGAACCGCTTCACCGACGTCGACGGCGGGCAGGGGTCGGGGAAGTCCGCGGGCGCGGCCCTGGCTTGTCCGGTGTCGAGCAACTGGGGGCAGTCACCGCTCTGGTTGTCCGCCAGCGCGCGCAGGTCCCACCCGGACTTGGGCGGGTTGCGGCAGCCCGACGCCTCCAACGTGCCCCACGTGCCCAGGAACCAGTCGTCCGCTCCCGTGTAGTGGTACATGTACTTCCGGAAGAGCGACGGGTGCTGGTAGTCGGCGAGCACGTCGTTGAGCGGGACTTCCGCCTCGAACGCCTCCAGCATCCCGATGTGCTGCGCCTGCACGATGTTCGACTCGGGGTCACGCGGTTCGTGTTTCCACCGGAAGCGGTCGAGGGTGAACCCGTGCGACTCCTCCTGGGACAGTTGGAAGAGCCGGAACTTCACCAGGTCGCCCGCGTTCGCCTTCAGCTGCGGTGTGTAGGGCACCGGGTTGGGTCCGATGTCGAAGAGGTCGGCCGGGTCGCCGTTTCTCCGGTGCTCGAACGGTTCCAGCCGGTAGTTGACGCCCATCACGCCCTGGTCGTCCGTGCTGGACGGGAACTTCGCCGGGAAGATCGGCACGCCCTCGGGTGTGACGAACTGGTCGTCGTTGGTCGAGTTCGGGTCGTTCGGCCGGAACATCGGCACGTGGTCCTCGACGAACAGCGAGAAGTTGCGGTAGTCGCGGCCGTCGGTCGGGTTGCCCCGGTAGTCGGTGGTCGGTTGGCAGTGCAGGTCGAAGACGGTGCCCACCTTGGGCACGCCGATCGGGTCGGACGTCCTGGGGTAGCCGGCCGTGCAGCCGGGCGGGTGGATGCTCGCCCCGCCGAACAGGCCGTTGTCCTGGTGCACGTTCGGGAAGAAGTGGTCGTGGAACGAGTTCGTCGACGTGTTCTCGTGGACGAAGTTCCGGTAGGTGATGGTCTGGCCGGCGTCCGCGCCCTGGTCGTAGTTCCACCCGTTGGCCGCGCCGTCGGAGGACAGCACGTCGAACTGGACCATGTGCTGGTGCAGGCCGACTTCGTTGGTCACCTGCGCGCGGTCGAACACCGTGCCGCCGAACTGCTCGGGCAGCTCGTTGGTGAGGTTGTAGACGACGCAGTCGCCGACGTTGAGGATGGGTGCGAACGGCTCGGGTTTCTTCCCGCTCAGCACCGCCTGTTTGTCCTCCTGCAACACGTACACCCTGGACTGCGGATTTCGCCAGCCGAGGTCCGGGTGGTACGCCTGGCTGATCTCCACGGCCGCGACGTCGAAGGTCTTCGTCGGCCGCCCGGCCGGGCACGGGTCCTGGAAGAACCCGCCGGGGACGCGTGCGTTCGGGTCGGCCGCCGCCTTCTCCAGCGCGGTGGGCGGGAACGTGCCGGTGTCGGTGCGGGCGGACACGCCCAGCGGCGGCTTGGGCGCCTTGAAGCCGAACGCGCCCGGCACGAAGTGCGGGTAGCCCGGCGTGGCCGACACGGGGCTCGGCGGGTCCTGCCTGCCGGACACCGACGGCTGGTAGTCGTAGTCCTCCAGCGGCAGCAGCGCCGGGACGGGCGTGCCGTCGGGGTTGGTGCGGGTGCCCGTCTCCCGCTTGTCCAGGGTGCGGTTGAGCCCCCACATGCCGGTGGCGAAGTGCGGGTACAGGTGGCAGTGGAAGATGATGTCGCCGAAGGTGGCGGGCTTGTTCAGGTGCCCGGAACCCGCGCCGCCCTGGGGCACCAGCCCGTAGTGCGCGCCCGGCGAGACCGCCTGCACGTCCAGCAGGTTGGTGGTGGTCGTGCGGTGGGACGGGTTGCTGATGGCGGGCAGGCCGCCCTCGTCCTTCGGGTCGAACGGCCAGCGGTTGACGTGCCAGTGGAAGGTGTGGGTCTCGAACTCGGCGGGGTGCAGCAACCGGATCTGCATCGGCTCGCCCCGGTAGTTGGCGAAGACCAGGTCGCCGCCGCCGGGGTCGCCGTAGGCCCACGAGGACAGCGAGGTCTCCTCGCCGATGCAGGCCGCCGCGTCGAAGCCCTGCACCGCGCGCACGGCGACGGGGCAGTCGACCTCTTCGCGGTTGAACCCCGGTTCGGAGCGGTAGTTGAACGCGAACCACTCCAGCTTCACCGGCACCTCGTCGTTGACCAGGGCGTCGGCGTCACCGCCGCCCAGGCCGGGCAGGGTGCCCTCGGTGAGCTTGGCGAGCTGCCCGGCGGTGGGCGCGATGCACTCGTTGCCGCCTTCCTCGTCCCGGTTCTCGTTGCGGCACAGGCGGGTCAGGATCCCCGGCTCGGCCTCCACCTCGTCGTGCATGAACAGCACGTGCTCGCGGAAGTCGGGCTGGTCGGGGTGCTTGACCACCGCGCGCGTGCCGGAGGGCAGCGGTCCGCCGGTGCGCTGGTCCACCCAGGTCGCGCCCGGCGGCTCGACCACGATCGCGCCGAACGCGCCGAACGAGTGCGAGCCGATGAACCGCACCGAGCCGTCGGTGTCGACGGGTCGGGTCTGCTGGGACGAGAAGTCCGCGCCGTCCTTGAACTGGAACTCGCCCTCGGCCTGCGCGAACAGCCGGTAGGTCGTGCTCTGGCCGGGCGGGACGGTGGAGTCGGGGTTGTTGCCCACCGCCGTGCCGTCCGACCCGGTCACGTCGTAGTCGAGGCCGTCGAAGTGCATGGACGCGTGCGGCGCCTTGGCCGGGTCGAAGTCGTTGTCCGGCTTGGTCGCGGCGGGCGCGAACTCCCTCGGGCCGGGCGTGAGCGCGCCGGGCGCGCGCAGCGTCTCGCCGGGCAGGGTGAAGATCGAGGCGTCGCGGTCGAACGAGGGCGCGGGTTCGTGGAGCCGGTTGGTGAACCGGATCTCGACGCAGTCGCCCTGGTTGGCGCGCACCGCGAGCGGCTCGATCAGGTCGTTCTCGTGGACCCGCGCCGGGTCGGCGGCGTGGGCGAAGGTGGCACGCACCTTGGCGATGTTCTCGTCCAGGACGTACATGCGCCCTTCGGGCACCACGTCGCCGAACCGGTTGAGGAAGATCGGCACGTTGATCAGCGACACGGCGAACGTCCTCGGCGTCTGCCCCGTCGCGCACGGATTTCCGGGAGCCGCGGGCAATCGCGCTGCCGTCGCTTCGCTCACCAGCCACATGGATGCGCCTGCGGCGGCGATCCACAGCCCGACCGCCACGCCCAGCAGCGCTTTCAGCAGTGGGCGTGGCCGTCGTCTGACCCTGACGACCAGCAGCAGCGCGACGGCCAGTGTGACGATCACCGGGCTGAGATCCGCGAACGCAGCATTCATCGGAACCCCCTCTTCGTCCGTCAGCGCGGGACGCGGGGGATCGCCGGCGCGACCACCCGCCTATTCCGCGTGACGGGTAATTCCTGGCCGCGCCGGACGATTCGGCTCGATCCCCCAGTAATGAACGCTGACTCCCCTGGAGCCATGCTGGCCAGAATGTGAGGGGTGTGTCAAGAACCGGGCGGGTGCGACCGATCAGCGCGGCCCGCGTCGGGTTCGAGGGGTCGACGGGTCGCGCGGAGCCGTGGCGCCCCAACCGATCGCGCCGCGACGTGACGGTCCGCGACCGGCGGATCACCAGTCGCCACAACGGTCCCGCCGCCCGGCGTCCACGCGGCTGCCCGGCGCGGCGACCGGACGGGCTCGCTCTTCCGGCGGTACCGGCGGAAATCGCGCGCGTGCGCGGTGATCACTTTCCAGTGGACGCGACGTCGACGGTGGTCGTCGTTCCCGGAAATGATTCGTCCGCTGTGGACGCGGAAAACCGGAGATCATCGGCGGTGCCGCTTGATCCGATTCGGCGGATCACGCTTTCGGGAACCCGAAGTCCGCCGTGCTCCGCGAGCGCGGCAACGGCACGGCCGCCCGGTCACTCCCGCGTCTTCGCGGAACCGCCCTCCGAGCGCACCCGGCGAACCGCTCCCCCGGAGTCGTGCCGCGCCCGCCATCCGCCGACCAGCAGGTCGAACACCTCCTCCACCGCCGCACGGGGATCGGGTCGCCCCTTGGCCAGCACCGGCACCTCCAGGGCGAACCGGGCCAGCGCCGCGCACGCGAGGTCGTCCGGCGCACGGCCCAGTTCCTCCGCGATCACGACGCCCAGGGCGCGCGCGTGCCGCACCCACATGCGTTCCGCGTACTCGCGGAGCGCGGGCGTCCGGTCGACCAGGGCGGCGAAGGAGGCCAGGCGGGGGTCGGACAGGGTCGGCGCCCAGCACTCCAGCGCGTGGGCGCGGAGCGCGTCGACCACGTCCTGGCCCGCGGGCCGCTCGCGGACGGCGGCGGTCAGTGCCGCCTCGACGTCCTCCTCGCGGTCGAAGACCAGCGACTCCTTGCTCGGGAAGTGGGCGAAGAGGGTCGTGGTGGACACGTCGGCCCGGTCGGCGACGTCGCGCACGCTGACCCGGTCGAAGCCGTGCTCCAGGAACAGGTCGAGGGCGGCGTCGGCGATGGCCTGCCGCGTCGCGGCCTTCTTGCGCTCGCGACGGCCGGTGCGCGCGGGGTCGGGCATGGCCCCACCGTACCCCGAACCCGGACCGAGACAGAAACTGTACTGGTTGCACTTTTGGACTGAGTTCTGCTTTGGTGGTCGCACAGGGTCGCCGCCCCGTGGGGGTCGCGGCGCCGGTCGGCACCGCGTCGCGGCGTCACCGGACCCTGCCGACGAGAGGAACCACGGCATGCACTCGCCGACGCCCCGCGAAGCGCGGATCGCCGTCATCGGAGCCGGACCCGGAGGTCTCACGTGCGCACGCGTCCTGCGGCGGCACGGCATCCCGGTGACGGTGTACGACCGCGACCCGGACGCGCACTCCCGCGACCAGGGTGGCTCGCTCGACCTGCACGAAGAGGACGGCCAGCGCGCGCTCCGCGAGGCGGGCCTGCTGGCGGAGTTCTTCGCGCTGGCCAGGCCCGAGGGGCAGGAGGCGCGCCTGCTGGACGCGACGGGACGCCTGCTCGACCACCACCTGCCGGACGAGGGCGACACGGCACGCCCCGAGATCGACCGCGGGCAGCTGCGCGACCTCCTGCTGCGCTCGCTCGACGCGGGGACCGTCCACTGGGGACGCGCGCTCCGGTCGGTGAGCGGGCCGGCCGACGGGCCGCGCACACTGGAGTTCGCCGACGGCACGACCGCCGGAGCGGACCTGGTGATCGGCGCGGACGGCGCCTTCTCCCGCGTGCGCGCGGCGGTGTCGCCCGCGACACCGCGCTACACCGGCATCGGTTTCCTCGAAGCCTGGTTCGACGACGTGGAGACCGCGCACCCGGAGCTGTCCGAACTGGTCGGGAGGGGCAGCGCGCACGTCGCCGACGGCGAGCGCGGCCTCTTCGCGCAGCGCGGCAGCGGCGGCCGCCTGCGGGTCTACCTCGTGCGGCGGGTGCCGGTGGACTGGATGGCGGCGAGCGGCCTGCGCCCCGACGACACCGAGGGCATCCGCGCCCGCCTGCTGGACGAGTACGGGGCCTGGTCACCGGAACTGCTCCGCCTGATCACCGACAACGACGGCCCCTACGTCGACCGCCCGATCTTCGCCCTGCCGGTGCCGCACACGTGGGAGCACACGCCGGGCGTGACGCTGCTGGGCGACGCCGCGCACCTCATGCCGCCCCTCGGCGTCGGCGTCAACCTCGCCATGCTCGACGCGTGCGAACTGGCCCTGGCCCTGGCCCGCGCGACCACCCTCGACGAGGCCGTGCGCGACTACGAGCGGACGATGCTCGCACGCTCGACGAACCTGGCCCGACGACTGGAAGGCGCCACCGGCCACCTCCTGTCCACCCCGGACCCGGCCGAACACCCGCAACCCGCCCACACCCGCCGCTGACCACCGCACGCCCGGCCGGAGCCCGCGACGGCTAGCGGCTCGTCGCCTCCCACCGCACCCCGTAGGCCAGGCCGGGCGTGAGGTCGTGGAACCTCAGGTGGATCTCGCCCGCCCGGTCCACCGGGTGCTCGTGACCGCGGGGAGCCGGGACGGAACCGCCGGACCGGTCGGCGCCTTGCAGCGCCCACACGCGCGGTGGGACGGCAATGTCGCCGAAGCGGCCCCTCAGGTCCAGCAGGTCGCACGGGTGCCGTGGCACGTAGACAAGGTAGGACCACGTCTCGTGCGAGGTGGCCGGCCGGTAGCGGATCGCGAAGTCGTGGGAACGGCCTCGGCGGACGGCGGTCGGCAGCGCGAGCGCCGGGGTGGAGCGGTCCACCAGGGTGCCGCCGTACAGCACCCGGAGGTCGAGGTCGGGCGGGTCCAAGGGGAGCGGGGGCGATAGGGCCAGCTCGTGCAGGCCGTCGCGGTCGGCGACGACCCGGTGCCGCTCGATCACCTCGGGACGCGGCCGGTCCAGGGTGAGGACGGCGTGCAGTTCAGCGGTGTGCCAGCCGCCCGGCCGCCGGTCCGACTGTTCGCCGACCGCGTCGGCGGCCAGTTCCGCGAGGTGGTCGATGGCCTCGTCGACCCGGCGGCGGACCGTGCGCGGGTCCCGGTCCATCCGGACCGCCACCCACTGCACCCGGTCCTGGTACAGCGGCAGCCGCGCCTCTTCGTGGATGGCGAACGCCACGAGCGTGGCCCGGTGGAGGTCCTCGGGCAGCCTGCCGGCCAGTTCGCTGATCGTGTCGGTCACCTTCCGCCGGATCGCGCCGGGCTCGTCGTCCTCCGTCACCCCGCAGGCCGCGCGCAGGGTCGGGCCCACCCGGTCCGCGATCCCGCCGGCCAGCACGCCGCGGCCCTTGCGCAGCGACTTCAACTCCCGGACCAGGTCCGCGTGCGCGTTCATCGGCCACCCCTGTGCTCTTCACGGTGTTCTGCCGCGCAGGTTGCGGCCGGCCAGTGGACCGCGAGTGGACACGTGGTGGATGTCCCGGACGCGGTTGCAGCACGGCGGCCCAGACCACGCGGCCCTGATCCGCGCGGCGATCGCCGAGTCGGCGTGAACGGCGTCGAGGAATTCGCGTAGGCCGGTGCTCGCCTCGTCGATCTGGTCGGTCCTCGGGGGCGACGCATCGCACGCCACGCAGCACGGCAACACATCGGCGAGCGCCCGACTCCTCCTTCCCACCCCTTTTGCGGAAGGGCGAAGCCCGGCCGGTGTTTGTCTACCGAATGCGAACGCGATGCGGGTCCGGACACGCGGACGGCCGCTCGTGCGACATCCGGTGTGGACATCGAGCTCACGAACCGGGAGGCAGCGTGGAATTTCGGATGCTGGGTCCGCTGGAGGTATGGCACGGGAACGCTCAGTTGCCGCTGGGCGACCAGCAGCAGCGTTTCGTCCTCGTCGTGCTCCTGCTGCACGCCAACAGACCGGTGTCCACCGAGCGGCTGACGGAGATCGTGTGGGGCGGCAACCCGGAGCGCCGCGTCCTGGTGCGCACCTACATCAACCGGCTGCGCAACGCCTTCCGGGACTCGGACGACGTGTGGATCGACACGATACCGACCGGCTACCTGCTGCGGGTCGACGAGGACCGGCTCGACACCGCCCGGTTCGCCCGGTTGTGCGAGGAGGCGGTGCGCGCGGAGGACCCGCGCCGGGCGATCGAGGCGTTACGCGCCGCCGTCGACCTGTGGCGCGGCCCGTTCCTGGAGGGCATCGACATCGACCGGGTGGGCGGACCGGACGTGATCTCGCCCGAGGCCGCCTACTTCGACGCGGTGGGCGACCTCGCCACGCTCGAGCTGGCCGCCGGCGACCACCGGTCCGCGCGGGACCGGCTGCGCCCGGTGGTGCGCAGCGACCCGGCTCGGGAGCGGCACGCCGAACTGCTCATGCGGGCGTTGATCGCAAGCGGCGACCAGGTCGAGGCGATCCGGGTCTTCCAACGCACCAAGGCCGCGCTCGCCGAGCTGCGGCTGGCGCCAGGGCCTCGGCTGCGCAAGCTCGCCGCGCGGGCGGAACGCGGCGAGCCCGCCGGCTCCCTGCCGTCCCGGCCCGGCGGGTTCACCGGGCGGGACGCGGAGCTGGGCGTGATCGAGGCGGTCGCCTCGACACCGGGCGAGCGGCGCGCGGTGTGGGTGAGCGGCGCGCCGGGCGTCGGCAAGACCGGGCTGGCCGTCGAGGCGGCGCACCGGCTGCGGGACCGGTTCCCGGACGGGCAGCTGCTGGTGCGGCTCAACGGGTACACGCCGAACCTGTCCGCGGCGACCGTCTCGGACGCGCTCACCCAGCTGCTCGTCGAGCTGGGCGTGCCGCCCGAGCAGATCCCCACCTCGGTGAGCCGGAAGTTCACGCTGTACCAGACGGAGCTGTACGGCACCAGGACGTTGGTGGTACTGGACAACGCGCATTCGCCGGAGCAGGTCCGGCCGCTGCTGCCGGAGGCGGCGGGTTGCCTGGCCGTCGTGACCAGCAGACGGGTGGGCGAGCCGGACACCGGTGAGCACATCAGGCTCTCCCCGCTGCCGCCCGAGCACGCCGCAGCGCTGTTCCGGACGCTGGTCGGTCCCCTCCGCCTGCGCGGCCGGGCCGCCGAGGTGGCGGGCGTGGTCGACCGTTGCGGTCATCTGCCGATGCCGATCCGGGTGGCTGCGGCGCTGTTCCGCAGGCACGACAGGTGGCCGTTGGAGCACCTGCTGCGGCTGCTGCGGGAGAGCGGGCCGTGGCGCGCGGGCGTCGACGACGAGCAGGGCGCCGCGGCGGTGCGCGTGTCCTACCTCCAGCTCGACGTGCCGCAGCGGGAGGTGTTCCGGCTGTTCGGCCACCTGCCGGGGCCGGACCTCGACGTGGTCGGGGCGGCGGCGCTGGCGGACCGCGACGTCGCCGCGGCCCGTGTGGTGCTCGACGACCTGCACGAGGTGTGCCTGCTGGAGGAGGTCACGCCCGAGCGGTACCGGATGCTGGACCCGCTCAAGGAGTTCGCCGCGGCGGAGCCGCCGCCGACCACCCGGACCGAGCGCGCGGACGCCCTGCTGCGGCTGCTCGACTTCTACCTGGTCGGCTTGGCCGACGCGGTGGGCACGGCCTACCCGTTCGACCGCGCGCAGCTGCCCGCGGTGCACCGCACCAGCCGGGTGGTTCCCGTCTTCGCGACCAAGCACGACGCGACGGCGTGGATCGCCGCCGAGCGGGACAACCTGGTGGCCGCCATCCGCTACGCCGCCGAGCACGACCTGCCCGGCCACGCGTGGCGGCTCGCGGTGCTGATCTGGCGTCACTTCCACACCACGAGCCGGTTCGAGGACTGGGTCGGGAGCATGGAACTGGCGCACCGGGCCGTGTGCGCCGATCCCGACGAGGAGCACGGACGGGCGCACGTGCTGCTCCGCCTGGCCACCGCCTACGACCGGCTCGGGCGGCTGGAGGACGCGCTGGAGTCGGCCACCCGCGCGCTGGCGGCGTGGCGGCGGCTCGGCGACGTGCCCGGTGAAGCGGCCACGCTGTGCGCGATCGCCATCCCCCTGATGCAGCTCGGCCGGCACGACGAGGCGATCGGGCACTTCGGCGCCGCGCTGGAGAAGTACGGGCACTGCGGCGACCTGCGCGGCCAAGCGCACGCGTTGAGCATGCTGGGTGTGCTCGACGAGGAGCGCGGCGAGTTGGACGTCGCGCTACGCAGGCAGTCGGCCGCGGTGTCGATGCTGCGCGAGGTCGACCACGTGCAGGGGCTGGCCCACGCGCTGAACAACCTGGGCTCGGTGCGGCAGCGGCTCGGGTTGGCGGACGAGGCGCTGGTCGCCCACCTGGAGGCGTACGAGCTGGCCGACCGGCTGGGCGACGACTGCCTGATGGCCTACGCCCTGAACTACCTCGGCAACGTGCACCGGTCGCAGGGCAGGCTGGCGGAAGCCGTGCGCTGCCAGGAGCGGGCCGGCGTGGTGGCCGCCGAGGTTTCCGACGCCGACCTGCGCACGCGGCTGTTCCTCGACCGCGCCGCGACCGCGCAGGCCGCGGACGACGGGGCGGGCGCGTTGCACGCGTACCGGGCCGCGCTGGACCTGGCGACCGGTACCGGGAACCGCGGCCACGGCGCCCACGCCCACCGCGGCGTCGCGCGGACGCTGCACGCGCTGGGGAAGCACGCCGTCGCCGCCGAGCACTGGCACGCGGCCGAGGCCGGGTTCGTCGCGCTCGGCCAGCCCGAAGCGGACGAGGTCCGGGCCGAGCACGCGACCCTCACCTGCGCGTGCCGCTGAGACCGACCGCCGTGCCCGGCGGGTCGCGGGCGACCGCGCCCGCCGGGCACGGCGATCAGTGGCGCAGCACCCGCCGCAGCTCGGGGTAGACCTCCCGGACCGCGCCGTGGTTGCGCCACCGGCCGAGTGTCCTGGCCAGTTCCCGCAGGTCCGTCCGCACGGTCGCCGAGTCGACGTGGGCCGCGTCGTCGAGCGTGTCGACCAGCGTCGCGCAGCTCTGGTCGATCTCGCCCGCGAGCGCGTGGGCGAGCGACCGGCGGGAGCCGAACCGGGCCCGCGAACGGCGGGAGCCGGCCGGCAGCCGGGCCCACGCCCGGTCCAGGACGGCCGCCGACTCGTCCGTCCGCCCGAGGTCGCACAACGACCACCCCCTGGCCAGTTCCAGCGGGTCGGCCGCGGTCGAGCCGAGCACCGGGTACGAGCCGGTGTCCGGGGCGGACGCGTCGAGCAGGCGAACGGCCCGGTCCAGTGCGCGGTCGAAGGACCCGCGGTCACCGGCCAGGGCGTGCCCCTGGGCCTCCCTGCGGGATGCCAGGGCGAGGGTCCGCGGGCTCGCCCGGTCCACCTGCTGGGCCCGCCGGGCGAGGTCGACGGTGCCGACCGCGTCCTGCCGGTACAGCGCGAGGCCCGCTTCGCGGACGAACGCGTAGCTCACGATCTCCCGGTCGCCGCCAGCCCGTGCCAGCTCCGAGGCGTGCCGGGTCCACGACAGCGCGCCCTGCTCGTCACCCGCCTCCTGGTGCATCCACCCGGTGTACTCGGCGGTCCGCGCGGCGAGCAGGAGCAGTCGCATCCTGATCGGCTCGGGATTCTCGTGCGCGAGCGCGTGCATCGTGCGCGCCAAGGCGATCAGCGGTTCCAGGACCACCACGGGACTCGTCTGCATGCCGAGGGCGCGCAGGTGCTCGAACGAGGTCCGCATCCCGGTGACGACCCGCTCGTCCGGCACCGGCCGGCACCCGCCGGCGAACGCCACGCCGAGCACCGTGCCCGCGACCAGCACCTGCCTGCGGCCGAGCGTCAGCCCGACGGCGGCGGCCCGCTCGGAAGCCTGGTCACGTGCCGACCGGGCCGCTTCGATGAGCCCGCCGCCCGCGTCCAGCACGCTGTCGCACAACCGCGCCACGGTCTCGTGCGGCGGCTTCAGGTCGTTCTCGATCTTGCTGAGATAACCCTTGCTGTAGTGCACGCGCTTGGCCAGCTGACCTATCGACAGGCCCGCAGCGATGCGGCATTCACGCAATAACTCACCAAATGATCCAGCCACGCGAGCCTCCTGTTCCGGCTGTTGCCGAGTACACCACTGCACATCGCCCTGCGCAATCGCCCGGCCGCCCCGCGGAATTCCCACGGGCGGCCGGGCGCGCAATCGAGCCGCGGTCAGCCGTGCCACGGATTACCGTCGGGGCCGACGGTGACCGTCGTGGGCGGCGGGCAACCGTCGAGGGACGCGGCGGTCGCGCCACCGATGGGTGCAAACACGGCGGTGATGGCGCACAAGCCGGCCAGCACCACACCGCATTTGGCCGCGAAATCGGACACGAACTCAGGCATGGGGAACCTCCACAGGCTACCGATGAATGCGCTGCGGGCTTTTATCGGATGTCCGGCCCGCGATCTCGATGATTCACCGGTGTCCGGTGGCCGACCAGGTGTTGCCCGTTTCCCGGCAGCACGGTCGACGGGCGACGGCGGCGCATCCACTCCTCGTCCACTTCCGGTCGACACGCGGTCCCGATGCTGTGCCCCGCAGAACAGGACAGCCGGCCGGCGGGCCGGCGGTTACAGGGAGGTCCAGTGGTGAGCGAGTACGACGTGGCCGTGTCCTTCGGCGAGGAGCAGCGCTCCGCCGTGGAGGAGGTGGTCGAAGCGTTCAGGCAGCGCGGTCTCACCGTGCTGCACGGGTCGGAGCAGACCCACGAGTGGTGGTCCCACAAGGAGGGTGGAGACCTCCCGGACGCGCGGGTGCGGTTCTTCGTCCCGTTCGTGTCGGCGGTGGACGACTTCACCACGGCCGTGCTGCGCGCGGTCAAGGCCGGGGACGAGCACGTGCTGCCCGTGCTGCTCGACGACGTGACCGTGCCCCCCGCGCTGCTGCACCCGCACGTGACCTACGTGCGCGGCAGGGCGGACCGGCCGGATCAGCTCACCGAGTCGCTGGTCGCCCGGATCGAGGCTGCGGAGGCGATCGGGCGGGACCGCGCGCGGGTCACCGAGGTGGTGGCCGCGGTCAAGGGATCCGCTCCGGCGCAGGATGCGGAACCGGTCGTGCCCGCCGACTTCAGCCGCTACACCGAGCAGGATGCGACGCTGCGCTACCTGGGTGAGCAGTTCGCCGCTGCGCTGCCGGGGCTGCAGCGGCACGGGTTCGTGGGCACCTTGCACGTCGGCGACACGAGGATCGCCGTGCGGGTCGAGCGGGCGGGCGACACCGTCTACGCGCTCGACGTCCAACGCGGCGGCATCGGTGGTGACGAGACGGTGAACTTCGTGGTCGGCAGGCACGACGGGACCGGCGCGCTCACCAACGGCTGGGCACGCCCGGTCTACGACACGCGAGTGGGCGCGGCCGTGCTCGAAGTGCACGACTTCTCGGTGCTCGGCAGCGGTGGCGCACCGCGCGCCTACCGCCGGGAGGAGCTGTTCACCGCGCTCTGGCGGCGCATCGACGAGGTGCTGGCCTCGACCGTCGGCTGAGCACGCGACCGGGGCGTGCTCCCCGTCCGATCCGGGCGGGGAGCACGTCCCGCGGTGCCGAGGTCAGCGCCGACCGTCGCGAGCCCGGTCGAGCACTTCCTCCAGCCGCAGCGGGCTCGGCGGGTGGTGGCTCAGGCACAGCGGCGTCCGCATCCGGCGGAACCCGAAGGTCTCGCCCGTGACGTAGAACCGACCGCGTTCCAGGCGCGAGATGTCGCCGACCGAACTGCCCTTGGCCCTGGCCATCTCGGTCGCAGCGGCGACCTGCGCCGGGCTGTTCAGCCTGCCGAAGAACTGCGTCGTCGCGTTGCCGACAACCTGGTTGTGCACGCCCTTCGGCGCCTGGGTGGCGAGCAGCAGGCCCAGCCCGTACTTGCGGGCCTGCGAGGCCAGCAGGATCGTGCTCTGCGTGCTCGCCGTCCACCCGCCGGACGGCGCGATGGTCTGCGCCTCGTCCATCACGACCAGGCCACCGAGCGGCCGGTCCACCGCGGGATTGCGTTTGATCCAGGCGAACACCTCCAGCTGGAGCTGGCCGACGAACCCCTGCTTGCGCTCCTCCGACGGCAACCCGACGAAGCTGATCACCGAGATCCGCGCGCGCTTGCCCGGCGTCGGGGTCAGCAGCACGGCGGGGTCCGTAGGTTCGCCCGCGCCGCCGAGCAGCGGGTCGTTGACCGTCGCGGCGCGCAGCGTCTCGGCCAGGTCCGCCGCCGTCGCTCGGGCGGTGCCGAGCCTGCTCACCCCGTCCGGGAGGTCCGCCAGCACGTCGATGAACGCCGACAGGTCGCGCTCGCCCGTGCGCGCGTAGTGCGTCAGGGCCTCCCGCAGCACGGCTTGGCCGCGCACTGCGGTCTTGGAGCCGCCACCGACCCTGGCGTGCGGCACCAGGCGGGCCACCGCAGCCTCCACCGAAGCGGTGAACTCGTCGGCGTCCCCGCGCACCTCCGCGAAGTCGGGCAGCGGGTGGAAGCTGAGCGGCCGCCCGCCGGCGCGGCCCGGCGTCCACACCACCACCTCGGTGTTCGCGAGGTACTCGGCGGCGCGGCCGGCGTCACCCGGCCGCCAGTCGGCGGGCGGCTCCGGCCACGCGTCACCCAGCCGCGCCAGGTCGTTGTTCGGGTCCAGGACGATCGCCGAAACCCCCCGCAAGGCGCACTCCTCGACGATCCGCCGCAGCAGCACGGTCTTCCCGCTGCCGGAGCCCGCGAAGACGATGGCGTGCTTGCGCAGCGACTCCAGCTCGATGCGGATCTCGCCGTCCATGCCGAGCTCGATCCCGGTCGGTGACGGCGGTTCGTGCGGCGGCGGTTCGTGCGGCGGCGGGCGGGTCTCCTGGTGGCTCGCCGCGGACCGCTTCGGCTCGGGCAGGATCTCGCGCAGGAACGTCGTCCGGCTGACCGGTTTCCGCGCCACCAGCCACGCCAGCAGCTGGTGGGTCTGCGCGGCCTGCATCTCCTTGAGCGCGCTGAACGTCCGCAGGTCGTCGTCCGAGATCTCGACCCGACGGCCACCCGCCCGCTCCAGTTCCGCCACCTCGGCCCTGGTCCGCTGGCCGTCCCACCCCTGACCGCCGTTCCGGATCAGGACCAGGTGCCGGTCGCGCAGGCCGAAGCGGGCCGCGTCTCGGGCGTGGCGCAACCGGCGCAGCACCCGGTTGCCGTGGGCGCTCGCGATGAGGCGGAACCCCCAGCGCTCATCGGTGTCCAAGTCCTCGTTCACGGTGTGGAGCAGCTGCGCGTGCAGGTCACTCCCGCCGTGGAGCTGTTCGGCCTGCCAGGCCAGGTCGTCGTTGCCGACCTCGTTGATCCACGACTTCAGCCCGGCCAGCAGCAGCGCCGGCATCACCTCGTCCTCGTTGTGCTGCTTCAGCTGCGCGGCCGAGATGTCCGCCTTCTCGCGCAGCCGCTCGAACCGGCTGTCGAGCTCCCGGAAGTAGTCGGGCTCCGCCCCGTCGGGCGCGGGCGCGGGCGCGGGTGCCTCTACGGGTTCCTCGTCGAACGAGCGCAACTCCCGGATCTCGCCGTACAGGCAGGACTCGGCGTGCTGGTGGATGCTCCTGAGCAGCTGGCGCGGCGTCCGCGAGGTCCAGCCGGGGCCGAACGCGCTCGACGCCACGGGCCAGGTCGGGTGCGGTGGCGTGATGTCGTTGCGCCGGTACACCACGCCGAGCCACCGCTCCACCAGCGCACGGCCGATCGCCGGGTCCACGATCGAGCCCAGGATCGGGGTTTCGGTGAACCGGTCGGCGACCGTGTCGCTCGCGATCGAGTGCAGCATCTTCCACGTGTTGGGCAGGCAGGCCACGATCGACAGCGTCCGCCTGGTCTTCTCCCGCAACTTCATCAACCCGTCGGCGATGAGCGCGAGCTCCCCGCCCGACTCCGCGCTCGTCACCCGCGCGTCGATCTCGTCCCGGCCCACGTTGACGAGGGTGTCCAACTGGTCGACGGCGATGACGCACGGCCCGGTCATGGCGAGGACCCGCGAGATGTCCCGCACCAGCGTCTGCGGCGGCTTCGACCTGCTCGGCAGCCCCCATTCGCGGTGCGCGCCGCCCGGCCCGGCCGAGCCCTGGAGATGTTCCAGGCCGATCTGGGCGTGCTCGGACGCGTAGAGCACCAGCGCGCGGATCGTGTCGCCGCACTCGACCGCTATCCGGCCGTCCACCGCGCGCAAGTGGTTGTGGAAGACCGTGAGGTCGTGGGGCGTCAGCGCCGTCGCGCCCGTGATCGCACCCGCCACCGTCCCCGGCACGCCCGCCAGGTCGCACAACTGCCGGAGCAGCGCGGTGAGCTGCAACTCACCCTCGTCCGTGGTCCGGCGGAGCTCGCTGCGCATCGCCTCGGCGACGTCGGTCCAGAACTCCGGGCCCGTGGTCAGCTCGACCAGGAAGAAGAACCCGCCCTCCCGCTGCACCATGCGGCGCACCGTGCCCAGCAGGTGGGTCTTGCCGATCCCTTTCCTGCCCTGGAGCACCAGCCCGAGGGGGCTGGGGCCGCTGCTGGCCTTGGCTTCCGCGATACCGGCCCGGATGCGGTCCTCCGCCTTGGCGTGCAGACCGTCCACGTGGGAGGGCGAGGTCTGCCAGACGTCGTCCGGCGTCTCGGCGGAGTTGAAGCGGAGCGTGGCCAGTGCCTTGCGCAGTTGCTCTGTCATGATTCCTCGATCGCCACCAGGTGGTTGTCCTCGCCGCCGATCCGGAGCGCCGCGGCGTGGTCGGCCTCGGTCAGCACCTTGCGGTTGGAGTCGGGCGCCACGTGCACAGTGCCGGTCCGCACCATCTCCAGCAGGACCGCGTCGACCTCGTCCCGCTCGGCGCCGTTGAGCTTGGGCCGGAGCTTGGCCAGGCGCACCCAGTCCTGCGGCTTGACCGACAGCGCCAGGTAGGCGGCCCGGATCACCGACTCCAGGTCCCGGCCGGAGCGGAGCACCTCGGCGAGGTCGCCCAGCCGCTGGTGGAGCTGCACGAAGTGCATCAGCACCGCGTGGTAGGCACGTAACAGCGGAGCCGAGTTCGGCGGCGAACCGAGCGCAGCCAAGTCGCGCTCACACCAGGAGATCCCCTCCTCCGTGATCCGGTGCACGATCCGGGCCTTCTCCTTCCACGACCGGAGCAGGCCGAGCTTGTTCAACCGCTCGCGGCCGGGCTTGCTGAGCCGGATCGTGAGGTCGTTCCCCAACTCCACGTTCGGCACATCCCGGTCTTCGAGCATCAGCACGATGAGCGCCGCTCGTTCCTCGTTCGTGAGCTTCTCGGGCATTCCGCCGCCTTTCAGTCGGTGGACGCGTCGACTCGACGGTCGATCCGGTCGAGGAGGGTCTGGATGTCGGTGAGCAGCCCGTGGGGAACCGCGAACCGGCCGCCGTCCGCATGGGGCTTGGACAGCACGCCGAGGTCCACCGACAGGTCGCGCAACGCGGTGAGGTCGCCGTCGTCCAGCACGGCGGACATGCCGCGCACGGTCTGCTCGACGAGCGAGAGCCGCCCGGCGGAGGGCATCCGGTCCGGCACGGCGCGCAGCACGGAGGCCGCGTCGCGGAGGGCTTCCCGGTCCGCGTCCACCTCACCGATCGGCGTTCCGGTGATGAGGTCGTGCAGTTCCCGTGCCACGCGGGCGGGTCGCACACCCGGTTCGAAACCCAGGTGGCGCAGGTTGCGCAGGAAGCCGGGCAGGCTCGCCGGGTCGGTGCCGGTGGTCAGCACGCAGAACAGCCGCCGCTGACCGTCGTCCGGGGCGATCGTGTGCCGCAGGAACCGCTCCGCCTCGGTGAGCTGCCAGCGGCTCAGGCTGCCGTCCACCACCAGGCAGAGGTGCTCGGCGAGTTCGATGCCCCGGTCGAGCAGCTCCGGGTCGCCGGACGAGGACCGCTCGACCCGCAGGTCCAGGGCACGCAGTTCCTCGATCAACTGGTCCGCGACGCGCAGCGCGGGACGCGGACTCGACACCAGCAGGTCCAGGGAGAAGTCGTGGTGGCGGTCACGGGCCGAGGCCACGTAGGCGTCCCGGTTGTCGGCGAGCAGGTCGGTGCGGTCGAACTGGTGCGCTACCACGGCCGCCACCGTCTCCAACGCGAACGAGACCTGGTCCGCCGACGGTATGCGCTCGTCCACCACGGCCAACTGCTCGCCGAAGCTCCAGTAGGAGACGTAGGGCAGCGTGAGGTGCCGCAGCATCAGGTCCACCTGCACGCTCTTTACGAGCCAGTTGCGGAACAACGGCTCGACGACCTCGGTGCACTTCCGCCGCCACCGCTCGGCCCGCTCGTACTCCACCCGGTTGTCCAGCCTGGACAGGATCGGCAGCACGAGGTGTCGGGGCCGGTCGTAGGGCAGCCGGTCCCGCGCGAGGTCGGCGCGCCGCACGACGTTCACGACGTCCTTGAGGTTCTGCTCGTTGGCGGTGAACAGGACGGCCAGCCGATCGGGCAACTGCGCCGTGCAGATGCTCGCGATGTCGGAGATCCCGGTCCGGCTGTCGATCAGCACGAAGTCGTAGTCCGCGGTCCACTCCTCCCGGCAACACTCCAGGAAGTCGCCGAACCCGCGCCGGTAGAGGTCCGCCCAGTCGATGCGCTGCATCCGCTCCGTGTAGGAGTCGTCGTCCCGGCCGGCGGCCAGCAGCGCGAGGGTGCTGCTGCCTTCGACGACGAGCGGGACGGCGTGCGGGCGGGGGCGCTCCGCTCCCGCGAGGAAGTCGTGGGCGAGGTCGATCACGCCGCCCTCGGGTTCCGCGGTCAGCACCGACCGGAAGTAGTGGTGCAGGCCGGGCGCTTCCAGGTCCCAGTCCACGGCCAGCACGCGGTAGCCCCAGCGGGCCAGCAGCACGGCGACGTTGGCCAGCGTGAAGCTGCGCCCGACCCCGCCCTTGTAGGAGTAGAACGTGACGACGGTCCCGGTGGGCATCAGAACCTCGGCAGGGGCGGGGTCGGCCGCAGCACGGGGTCGGGCGGGTCGACGTCCGGCCAGTCCGGCCGCCAGGGAGGCACCTGCTGGAGCAGGGCCGCGAGGTCGGCGGCGAGCCGGGTGACCTCCCGGTGGAAGCGGATGAACTCGTGGGTCTGCTGGTACCCGGGGTCCGGGTATGCGAATTCCTTGAAGTCGTACCAGCCGCGTTCCTTCCCTTCCGGCGGGAAGTTGTCCGAATCCGCGTACAGGATGGGGTAGACGAGTCCCTGGGGCTTCTCCAGGCTGGCCAACCCGAGCATCTTCTCCCTGGCCAGCATGTGGTACCACTCGGCCCTGCACCAGTCCGACCAGAAGTACTGCGGGGTGAGCAACTGGATCATGATCTTGCTGTGCCGTAAGGCGTGCCGCAGGCTCGACGGCCAGTGCACCCCGCGCGGCATGTCCTTGTCGACGTAGATCTTCGGCGTCGGCGCGATCTGATCGGCCAGGCATTCCCGGAGTTTGTGCTGGAAGTGGTTGACCAACCATTGCCGCACAGTACCGCGACGCGGGTAACTGATGAACAAATCGAACTGGTAGCCGGACACGCGGCAAATAGTAAGCAGTACGCACGCGCGGGGAACAGACAGAAAAGTGGGCAATCGGGGCCGTACGCGCCAAAAATTGGACATTCCCGCGGGCGCGCTCCCGACGGGGCGGGCCGCCGTCAGGGGCGGGCCGCCGTCAGGGTCGGGCGGTCTGCCGGGCCAGGTCGCGGGCCGCCTCGGCGATGCGCTCGCCACCGTGCCCGTCCCCGAACGGCGACGGGACGTCCGCCAGGCGCGACCGGCGCTCGTCGCCCTCCGCCAGCCACTCCAGCGCGACGCCGGTGAGGTCGTCGTGCGGCCCGACGAGCCCGCCGAAGTCCCGCAGCACCTCCGGCCGCTCCGTCGACCGCCGCACGACCAGCACCGGTCGCTTGAGGACGGTCGCCTCCTCCTGCACCACGCCACCGTCGGAGACCAGCAGCGCCGCGTGCCCGGCCAGCGCCAGGAACTCGGAGTGCCACAGCCGGTCGACCACCCGCAGGTCCATCCCGGACGACAGCACGCCGGCGCGGGCCATCGCCGCCTTGGTGCGCGGGTCCACGGGCAGCACGACCGGGTGACCGGCGTCGACCACGCCGGCGAGCTGGTTGGTGATCGCGAACAGCGCTTCCTCGTCGTCGGTGTGCTCCGGGTGCCCGATGGTGGCCAGCACGTACCCGTCCGCCTCCAGCCCCCACTCCCGCAGCAGGGCCAGCCGGTCGGCCCGCGGCATGAGCCGGTGGCGCACGGCCTCGACCGTGGTGCTGCCGGTCAGCCGCACCTCCCGGTCGCCGAGGCCCTCGGCCTCCAGGTTCGCGACGTTGCCCGGTGTCGACGCGCACAGCACGTCGCAGACCTGGTCGAGCAGCACCCGGTTCCGCTCCTCGGGCAGCTCGCCGCGCAGGCCGGCGTCCACGCGCACCAGCGGGATGCCGCTCGACTTGGCGGCCAGCGCGCCGGCCACCGCGACGTCGGTCGCGCCCGGCACGAGCACGACGTCCGGCCGGTCGGCGGCGAACTCCCGCTTCATCTGCTCCAGCGCGACCGCGATCCGGCAGTCGCGGGCACGGGCGGGCGGCACGTCGGCCGGCACGCCGGGCGTCGCCCGCCCCATGCGCACCACCCTGGCCGCGTCGCCGAGCCCGCCGAGGACCGGCGCGAGCGTGAAGATCTCGGTCCGCGCGCCGAGGACCGCCGCGACGCCACCCGATCGCGGCGCCGGGGCGGGCGCGGGCGGGAGCACCGGGGCGACCGGGGCGGCGGGCTGTTCCGTGCGGTGCAGGACTGCGGTCATCGTCTTCTCCGTCGTTCGGCGTTCGGTGCTTCCAGGGAACACCGGCCGGGACGCGGGCCGCGTCGTCCCGCGATGACGGCTCGGACGGGTCTGTGGACCCCGGTTGACGGACGCGGTCCACACGACCCGATCGTGGCAACGCGAGTCGCCGCGCGGTGGGCGGGCTGCTTGCATGGCGTGGGTGATGGACCACTGGCAGCACCTGTTCCGGCTGCGGCGCGCGCGCGACGTCATGGTGGTGCTGGTGATCGCCGGTCCCGCCGCGGTGGGCCTGCTCACCGACCTGCACCGCACGTCGCACGCGCCGTCGCCGCAGCTGTTCGCCGCGCTCACGGCGCTGTGCGCGGTCATGCTCGGGCTGTGGCGGCGGGAGCACGACTGGCCCGCCACGGTGGTCGCGTGCGTCACGTTCGTCATGACGGACCTGCCCTACCCGGTCTACGTGATGACCTACTCGCTGACCAGGCGGCGGCGCTGGCTGCCCGCCTTCGGCGCGATGGCCGTGCTGCTCGCGTGGCCGATCCACCAGGCGTTCTTCGAGCCGGTCGCCGGCGCGGGCAGCCTGTTCGAGTTCGAGACCAGCCTCCCCGCGAACGGGGTGAACGGGCTGGTCTACTGGTCGCTCGCCGCGATCGCGCCGTTCGTCATGGGCCTGGCGAAGAACAGCCTCGAAGAGGCGTCGGCCGACCGCGAGCGGCACGCCGCGCAGTCGGCGCTGCGGCAGCAGCGGCTGCGGGAGAGCACGCTGCGGGAGCGGAGCCTGACCGAGCGGGCCCGGCTGGCGTCGATGATGCACGACGGCGTCGGCCACCACGTCAGCGTGATGGTGACGACGGCGGGCGCGATCAGCGTCGACCCCACGGCCACCGAATCGGTCCGGCAGCGCTGCGACCTGATCATGGAGGTCGGCCGGAAGGCCATCGGCGAGCTGGGCGAGGTGCTCGACGTGCTCGCCGCGCCGGAGGCGGGACCCGACGACGACACCGGCGGGTTCTCCCTCGCCGACATCGCCGACCTGGTGCGGGACTACCGCTCGCTCGGCGTCGAGGTGTCCTACCACCCGGTCGGCGCCGTCGACGGCTGCGACGCGACCGCCGGGGACCTGTGCTACCGCATCGTCCGCGAGTCGCTGATCAACGTGCTGCGGCACGCCGACGAGCCGCGCGCCGAGATCGGGCTGACCCGCGCGGACGACCGCGTGCGGCTGATCGTGACCAGCCCGCTGCCCGCGCTCGACCGGCCGTCCCTGCCCGGCACGGGCCGGGGCCTGCGGCTGCTCGCCGAGGAGGCGGCGCTGGCCGGCGGCGGCCTCACCGCCGCGCCGTCGGACGACGCGACCCGGTTCGTGCTGCGCGCCGACCTGCCCTGCCCGCCGTCCGGTCGCGGCACCCCGGACCACGTGGGACGATCGGCGTCGTGATCAGGGTGCTCGTCGTCGACGACCAGGCCCTGATCCGCGCCGGGACGCGGGCGATCCTGGAGTCCGCGGAGGACATCGAGGTGGTCGGCGAGGCGGGCGACGGCGCGGAGGCGGTCGCGCTGTGCCGGGAGCACCGCCCCGACGTGGTGCTGATGGACCTGCGCATGCCCAGGGTGGACGGGGTGACCGCCACCGCGCGGCTGAAGCAGGACCCGGAGCCGCCGCTCGTGCTGGCGCTGACCACCTTCAACGACGACCAGCTCATGATCGACGCGATGACCGCGGGCGCGGACGGGTTCCTGCTCAAGCAGCTCTCGCCGAAGGACCTGATCAACGCCGTCCGCGCGGTGAACGGCGGCGCGTCGGTGGTGAACACCGAGCTGAGCAGGCGCATCATCCGGCGCATCTCGGGCCGCGCCACGGCGTCGACCGCCTTCCCCGCCGCCGCCCAGCGGCTCGACCTGCTCAGCGAGCGGGAACGCGAGGTGCTCGGCCAAGTGGGGCTCGGCCTGAACAACGCCGAGATCGCCGAACGCCTCCACATGAGCGTGTCGACGGTCAAGACCTACGTCTCCCGGACCCTCGGCAAGCTGCGCCTGGACAACCGCGTGCAGGCCGCGCTGCTGGCGAGCCAACTGCGGCTGACCCCCGACGACGCGCCCTGAACCCGCACAGCGCCACCACGCGACCGCCTTTCGAGGGTGGGTGATCCGCCCTTTTCCGGATGGCCCACCACCCTCTACCCCGCCGGCACGAATCGGACGAGCCGGGTGCGCGGAATTTCCCGGAACGGTCCCCGGACTTCCGGCAGGTCACCCCCGGAAATGCACCCAGGAGGCCGAACGACGTTGTGAGCGCGGCTACCCGATCGGCCTCTTGCCCTCTCCGACCAGCGGTAATACGTTCGCCACAGATATCTTCGCCCGCCGACGCCCGGCGTGATGCGCATTCCACCGCGCGGCCCCACTCCCCGTCCGGCGGCGCGATGAGGAGTTTGCCGTGGAATTGCGGGAAATGCAGCGGGCCGAACACCTGGACCGCGTGCGGGAGTGGAATCGCACCAGCACGGGATACCCGCGCGACGCGCTCGTGCACCAGTTGTTCCTCGACCAGGTCGAGGCGGCCCCCGACGCGGTCGCGCTGTCCCCGGAGGACGGCGCGGACCTCACCTACGGCGAACTCCGCCGCCGCGCGGACGTCCTGGCGGCGGTGCTGGGCGGCCGGGGCGTCCGGGCAGGCGACCCGGTCGCGGTGGCGCTGGAGCGGTCGGTGGACGCGTACGTGGCGATCCTCGCCGTCCTGCGCGCGGGTGGCCGGTGGGTGCCGGTCGACCCGGACAGCCCGTCGTCGCGGGTGGAGACCGTCCTCCGCCGGGCGGGGTGCGCGGTCGCGGTCGTGCCCGCCGGCGGGGACGCCGGGCTGCCACCGGACGTGGTCGCGGTGGACGCCGGCGAGGTCACCGACGCCGCGCCGCCGCCGACGCCCGAGCTGACCGCGCTCGCGCCCGCCTACGTCATGTTCACGTCCGGCTCCACCGGCACGCCCAAGGGCGTCGTGGTGCCGCACCGCGCGGTGGTGCGGCTGGCGCGGAGCACGGGACCCGTGTCGTTCCGCGGTGACGACGTGGTGTGCGCGACCGTCAACCCGACCTTCGACATGTCCGTGTTCGAGCTGTTCGGCGCGTTGCTCAACGGTGCGCGCCTGGTGGTGCCGAGGCGCGAGACCGTCCTGTCGGCGGCCGGGCTGGACGCGCTCCTGCGGCGGGAGCGGGTGACCGCGATGTGGCTGGGCTCCGCGCTGTTCCACCAGTTCGCGGCCCAGCGGCCGGGGATGTTCCGCGGGCTGCGCACGCTGGTCGCGGGCGGTGACGCGCTGAACCCGAACGTGGTGCGGAAGCTGCTCGCGGAGGGGCGGCCCGAGCGGCTGGTCGACGGCTACGGCCCCACCGAGAACACCGGCCTGAGCACCGCGCACGTGGTGGACGAGTTGCCGCCGGAGGCGGAGGCGGTGCCGATCGGGCGGCCGATCAGCGACTCCACGGCGTACGTGGTGCGCGAGGACGGCTCGCCGGCCGACGTCGGCGAGGAGGGCGAGCTGTGGGTCGGCGGCGACGGGGTGGCCCTGGGCTACCTCGGCATGCCGGGCCTCACCGCGCAGCGGTTCGTGGCGGACCCGTTCGGGCACCGCGACGGCGGGGTGCTGTACCGCACCGGCGACGTGGCCCGGTGGCGGCGGGACGGTGTGCTGGAGTTCCTCGGCCGCCGGGACCGGCAGGTCAAGATCGACGGCTCGCGCGTGGAGCTGCGCGAGATCGAGCTCGTGCTGGCCTCCCTGCACCGGGTGGAGGAGGCGGTGGTGGCGCTGGTCGAGGGGCCGGACGGCGGCGAGCACCTGTGCGGGTGGGTGACGGTGGCGCGGGACGCCGACCGGCGGGCGCTGCCCTCGGCGCTGCGCCGGCGGCTGCGGGACCGGCTGCCGGCGTTCATGGTCCCCACCGAGATCAGGGTCGTGGACGACATGCCGCTGACGTCGAACGGGAAGGTGGACCGGGAGCGCCTGCGGAGGGCCGCGGCGGCCGAGCCGGTCGCGGTGGACGAGCGGGACGGGCCGCGCACCGCCGTCGAGCGCGACGTGGCGTCGGTGTGGCGACGGGCGCTGGGCGTGCCCTCGGTCGGGCGGCACGACGACTTCTTCGCGCTGGGCGGCCAGTCCGTGCAGGTGGCGCAGGTCGTCGCCGCGGTGGGCGACCGGGTGGGCATACCGCCGGACCGCGCCGGATCGCTGATCCGCGCCCTGCTGGCCGATCCGGGCCTGGAGCGGTTCGCGCGGCGGGTCGAGGCCGTCCGCGACGACACCGGGAGAGCAGCCGGCGACCGCGGGGGCGCGGACCGCGGGGGCGCGGACCGGGGAGGCGCGGGCGGCAGCGGCGCGGCGACCGCCGCGGACCTCCGCCGGGAGGCCCGGCTGCCCGCGGGGGTGCGCTTCACCGCGCCGCCCGCCGGCGACCCGACCGCGCCCCGCCGGGTGCTGCTCACCGGCGCGTCCGGCTTCCTCGGCGTGCACCTCCTCGACCGCCTCGTCGCCACCGGCGTGCGGGAGGTGTGGTGCCTGGTCCGGGCGGACGACGAGGCGCACGCGCGCCGCAGGCTCGCCGGCCGCGCCCGCCGCTACGGCCTGGACCACGAGCGGGTCGCCGACCACGTGGTGCCGCTGCCGGGCGACCTGTCCGCGCCGCGCCTCGGGCTGGCCGAGGAGCGGTACGGCCTGCTCGCCGAGGCGGTGGACACCGTCGTCCACGCCGGCGCGGCGGTGAACTTCGCCTACCCGTACGAGTCGTTGCGGGACAGCAACGTCGACGGCGTCCGCGCGCTGCTCGACCTCGCCGCCGCGCCGAGGCTCAAGGCGTTCCACCACGTCTCCACCATCTCCGTGCTGACCGGGTACGCCGGCACCGGCGTCCGCTACGTCCTGGAGGACCGGCTGCCCGACTTCCCGGAACGCCTCGCGCTGGGCTACTTCGAGACCAAGTGGGTGGCCGAGGCGCTGGTGCGGGAGGCCGCCCGCCGCGGCCTGCCGGTGACGATCCACCGCCCGTCCGAGATCACCGGCACGCGCGACCGCGGCACCTGGAACACCGACACGTTCCTGTGCACGTGGCTCCGCACGATCGTCGACACCGGGCTGGCCCCGGACGTCGCCCTCCCGCTCGACCTCGTGCCGGTGGACTACACCGCCGAGGCGATCGTCCACATCGTGCGCGGCCGGCGGCCCGACGGCCGGACGCACCACCTGGTCAACCCGCGCCCGGCGCGCCTCGCCCTGCTCGTGGACCGCTTGCGCCACCGCGGGTACCCGGTCCGCGACGTGCCCTACGCCGAGTGGGTCCGGCACGTGACGGACCTGAGCCGGGCGGACCCGTACCGCCCGATGACCCCCTACCTCCCGCTGTTCCACGAGCGCGTGGCGGGCACGGCGGCCACGGTCGAGGAGATGCAGTTCGCCGGGAACTTCCCGGAGTGCAGCCGCACCAACACGCGACGGGCCACGGACGGCGCGGGGCCGCGCCTGCCCGCCGTGGACGCGGACCTGCTCGACACCCACCTCGACTTCCTGGCCCGCACGGGTTTCCTGCCGACGCCGCCCGCGCGCCGGGAGGCCACGCGCCGACCGCCCGCGGACGACCCGCCGCCGACCGGAACCGCGCTCGCCGAGCGCGCGCTGCCCGCCCTGAGGGCCCACCTGGACGCGAACCCGCTGGCGGAGGCCGCCGTCCGCGCCGACCTGGACCCCGCTCTGCTCCGCCGCTTCACCGCGGGCGAGGCGCACCGGCGGCCGGTCGAGGTCGAGGCGCTCACCCGGCTGGCGCGCAGGTTCCGCGGCACGCCCGGCGGCGCGCTGTTCGACGGGCTCGCCGAGGCGGTGCGCGCGACCGCCGTACACGCGCGGGCCGCCGACGAGCGGTCGGCGGACGAGCGGTCGGCGGACGAGCGGCAGGCGGACGAGCGGCAGGCCGGGACCGACCCGGACGCGGTGCCCGCCGGCGCCGCCGACGTCGCCGCGTTCCTGACCGCCTTGGCCGACGACTCCGGTCCCGGCGTCGCGGCGGCGGCCGTGCGGTGCCTGCTGCTGACGCACGCGGCGGTCTGCGCGGAACTGGGCCACGCCCTGCGCCACGCGGCCACACCGGTCCCCGACCCGCTGCTGCGCTGCGTCGAGGACGCCCAGCAGGTGTTCCCGCCCTGGCACGACGCGTGCGCGGAGGTCATCGCCCGAGCCGTCGAGGACGGCGAGGACCCGGCGGACGTCATCGGGGCCGCGGACCGGGTCGACGCCCTCCTGCGCGCGTACGGGGCGTCCGTCGTCTCGGGCTGAGCAGGCGTGCGCACCGACGACCAGCACCGCCGAACCGTGGAGGACACCGTGACGACACCCGCCACCGCAGCCGACCTCGCCGGACGACTCCGCGCCCGGCGCGACGCCGAGCCGATCGCCAACGCCGTCCTGGCGCGGGCGCGGGACGGGGCGCTCGCGCCGGAGCACCTGCGCGGCATGGTGCTGACCGAACTCCAGGCGCACCACGCGGAACTGGTGGCCTACGGCGTGGGGCTGGCGCGCTACGCACACCAGCCGGCGACGAAGTTCTTCACCCGCATCACCGAACTGGTCGACAACGCCTCGCCCAAGCTCGCCGCCTGCGCCCGCGCGCTCGGGCTGTCCGACGCCGACCTGCGGCGGCGCGTGCCCGACCCCGCGATCCACGCCTTCAGCGGCTGCCTGTCGTGGATCGCGGTCACCGGCGACCAGGCGTCGCTGGCGCTGGCCCTGCACGCCGACATGACCGTCTACTTCCCCGACTGCGTGGCGATCGCCGCCGCCGCGCGCGACGCCGCGTTCGACGTGCCGGACGAGTTCTTCGACTACTACGAGGGAACGGCGTCGGAGGACCTGCTGCACCTCGCCCTGGAGGTGGTCGACGACGGCCTCCGGCGCGGCGACGACCCGGACGACGCGGTCTTCGCCGCGCGCCTGCTGGAAGCGAGCATCGGGTGGTTCTGGCACGCCGCGGTGCACTCCTGGTCCTGACCGAGCGGGAGGGGACGGCCGTGCGCGTGGGCATCGTGGGCGCGGGTGTGGCGGGACTGGTCACGGCGTGGCTGGTCGAGGAGGCGTGCGACGTGGTCGTGGTCGAGTCACGCCGCCGCGTCGGCGGGAACGCGCGTTCCGCGGCGGGGTTCGCCGGCGGGGCGCCGGCCGTGTTCGACCTGGGCGCCCAGGAGATCGCCGCGGACGACTCCTCACCGCACACCGCCCTGCTGGCCGCGCTCGGCGTCGACGAGCGGCACCGGCTCGACGTCCCGTCGTCCCACACGTTCTCGGTGGCCGGGCGACCCACCCCGCTGTTGGTCGGCCCCCACCCCGGACGGCCCGCCGACCTCGACCGCGGTCCCGCGTGGGCGGCGGTGCGGTCGTTCCTGGACGACGCGGGCGAACCGTCGCGGTGGGACTGGGACGTGCCGTTCGGGTCGCTGCTGGACGGGCTGTCACCGCCACCGGACGCGCGGGACGTGCTGTGCGCGCTGCCCGCCGCGCTGTTCGGGTGCCCCCTCGCGGACGTGCCGGCGCTGTCGGCCAGGGTCGCCCTGACCTACGTCCTCGGTGTCGCGGCCGACCCGGTGGCGGAGGTGCGCCTGCTGCGCGGCGGCATGGAGGGCCTCGCCTGGGCGCTGGCCGGGCGGTTGGCGGCGGCCGAGGTGCGGACGGGGTGCCCGGTCGAGCGCGTCGAGCGGACCGGCGACGGGTACGTGCTGTCCGACGCGGCCGGCCGGCGCGACGCGGTGGACCACCTCGTGCTGGCCGTGCCGCCGCCGGTGGCGCTGCGGCTGCTGCCCGCGTCGATGACCGGGCCGGACGGCGGGTGGCGCGTGCTGCGCCGGTTCGCCTACCGGCCGCTGCGCTACGCCCTGCACCTCGACCCCGCGTACCTGCCGGCGGACCGCTCGTCGTGGTCGACCACGAACGTCCTGGTCCACGACGGCCGGGCCGAGATCACCACCTGGTACGGGCCGTCGCACGGCGTCGACGTGTTCAAGAGCCAGCTCACCCACCGCTCCGCGCCACCCCGCCGGGTCGTGGCCACGAGCGCGTTCGACGCCCTGCCCGTCACCACCGACGTGATCGGGGCCCGGCGTGCGCTCGACCGGTTGCAGGGCCGGGAGAACCTGCACTTCGCCGGCCACCACACCACCGGGTCGGGAGACCAGGAGAGCGCCATCGCGTCGGCCGCCGCGGTGGCGCGGCGGCTCGCGCCCGGCAGCTCCCGGCTGCGGCACCTGCCCACACCGTGAACCACCGGGAGGACACCATGCCCGCCACCGACCCACCCAGCCTCATCGACGTGCTGGTCCCGTGCGTCGACGTGGTGGACGGGCGCTCCACCGACGCCACGGGCATCGCCGTCGTGCGCGACCCGCGCGACCCCGTGGAGCTGGTCGAGCGCTACGCCGACGCGGGCGTGCGGCAGGTCCTGCTCGACGTGATGGACACGTGGGACCGGCTCGACGACGCGGTGCGGATCACGGCCGCCGCCGGTTCCCTGGTGCGGCTGCTGGTCTCGCTGCACCACGGCCGGCTGCCGAGCGTCGGGTCCTGCGGCGCCCTGCTCGACGCGGGCGCGGGCGCGGTGGCGGTCAGCACGGGCGTGATCACCGACCCCGGCGCCGTCGCGGCCGCCGCGGACCGGTTCGGCGCGGACCGGGTGGTGGGCACGGCCAACGCCCGGTACCGGGGCGGCGGGCGGGAGGGGTGGACGGCTTTCGTCGACGGCGGGACCGAGGACACCGGGATCGACGTCGTCGCGTTCGGGCGCACGCTGGCCGAGCTGGGCTGCGGGGCGGTGATCGCCAACTGCGCCGACCGCGAGGGCACCGGCCGCGGGTTCGACCACGCCCTCACCCGCGCCCTGGTCGACGCCACCGGGCTGCCCGTGATCGCCTCCGGCGGCAGCCGCACCATCGACGACCTGCGCGCGGGCCTCACGGTGGGCGGCGCGTCGTTCGTGCTCGCCAACCGGATGCTGCACTCGGGGCGGGTCCCGCTGCGCGACATCCGCGACACCCCGCTGCCCGGCGGGCGGTGACGCCGTGCGCTGCGTCGTGATCACCCGGCACGGCCGCCCCGCGGACGTCGCCACGCCCGCCGAGCGGCCCCGGCCGCGCCCCGGTCCCGGCGAGGTGCTGGTGCGGCTGCGGGCCCGTCCGGTCAACCCGTCCGACGAGCTGTTCATCGAGGGCCGCTACGGGCGGCGGCCCACCCTGCCCGCCGTGCCGGGGTTCGAGGGCGCGGGCGTCGTCGCGGCGAGCGACTCCGCCGAGCACCCGGTCGGGCAGCGCGTGGCCGTGGCCGCGGCCGGGACGTGGCAGGAGTACGTCGCGGTGCCGGCCGCCGACGTCGTCCCGGTGCCCGACCGGCTGCCCGACGCCGTGGCGTGCCAGCTCACCGTCAACCCCCTCACCGCGCTGCTGCTGGTGCGCGAGCTGGCGCTGCGCGGCGGGGACTGGCTGCTCATCACGGCGGCCGGCGCCGCGCTGTCGCGGATGGTGCTGCACCTGGCGCGCCGCGACGGCGTCCGGTGCGCCTGCGTCGTCCGGGACGGGCGGCACGCCGACCGCCTCACCCTGGCGGGCGCGGACGTGGTGGTCGACTCCGCCGCGGCCGACCTCGTGGAGCGGGTCCGGGCGGCGACCGGCGGCGCGGGCGTCCACGCCGTGCTCGACGCGGTGGGCGGCGAGGTGGGCAGCGCCGCCCTGCGCTGCCTCCGGGACGGCGGGCAGGCGGTCGTGCTCGGGATGCTCGACGGCGGTCCCGTCCACGTCACGCCGCACCGCCTGGTGTTCGACGAGGTCGCCGTCCGCGGGTTCTGGCTGCCCCGCCACCTGGCGCGGCAGCCGGCGGCCGTACGCGCCGAGCTGGTCGAGCGTGCGGTCGCGCTGCTCGGGGTGCCCGCGTTCGCGCCGCGCGTCGCCGCCGCCTACGACCTGGCCGACGTCCGGGAGGCGCTGGACCACGTGCGGCGGGCGGGCCGTGCCGGCAAGGTGATCCTGACCGGGTGAACCCCCGGTGCACCGGGCCGGTCCGCGCCCGTCCCCCGACGGCGACCCCCGGTCCAGCCCACGACGACCCCGGTTCAGCCCACGAGGCCCGCGAGCAGTCGGACCAGGGACCGGGGGTCCTGCGGACCGAGGTGCGGCGCGTGCAGCGTGCGGACGTCGAACCGGTTGCGCGGGGTCGCCCGGTCCGCCTCGGCGATCATCCGGTCCTGCAACCCCGGGGGGATCGCCCGGTCGCGCGTGCAGCGGACGTAGGTGCGCGGGATCCGGCCCCAGGTCGCGGGCTCGCCGCGGGCGTCGTCGGTGGTCACCGCCCACGCCTCGTCGGGCTCCATGCCGTTGAGGGCGGTCAGGAAGGCCGCGTCGTCCCAGTCGTCGGCGAGCGCGGCCTTCGCGGCGGCGATGAACCCGCGGTCCGCGCTGCGCCAGTTGGTCCGGGCCACCCCCGTCCGGGCGGGGTCCGTCATGCCGGGGATCGCGGTCAGCAGCGAGGTCGGCCCCTCCGGGGTGGCCGTGAAGCACTCCAGGACGCTGCGGAGCCGCACGCAGCAGAACGCCGTGAAGTACACCAACCGCTCGATGAGGTGCGGTACCCGGTTGCCGACCCGGGTGATCGTCGCGCCGCCCATGCTGTGCCCCACCAGGACGACCGGCCCGTGCTCGGCGACGCGGCGGACGACGCGCGTGACGTGGTCGACGTTGTCGGCGAGGCGGAGGCCGGCCAGCGGCGACGGCGCGGCGGCCAGGGCCGCCAGGTCCTGCGGCGCCTGGTAGGAGGGCGGGAAGTGGCCCGCCGGCCCGTGCCCCGGCAGGTCGACGGCCAGCGCGCGGTGGCCCGCCGTCGCCAGCCCCGCCACCAGCGGTGCGAAGGAGCCCGCGTTGCCGTTGGCGCCATGCACGAGCACGAAGGTCGGCGCACGGCGGCCACCCGGCTCCCGTGCCCCGGCCGCGCCCGCGCCGACCAGGGCCGTGCTCAGGAAGCCGCGGCGGGACAGCTCAACCACGAGCGGCCCCGCGCCGGACCAGCACCCCGACCAGCAGCGCGGCCCCGAGCGCGCCGACCGCGAAATCCGACCACGCGGGCACACCCGCCGAGCGGAGCAGGGCCGAGACACCGAAGCTGGTGCGCCACAGGGCTTCGGTGATCGCCGACCCGAAGCCCTGGACGAACAGCACCACCCCCACCCAGAAGATCGCCGTTCCGCCACGCCGTTCCGCCATGTGCGCCTCCTTCGTTCTGATGCGACTGCATCGGAACGCTAGCACGAATCCGATGCGGTCGCATCGGTAAGGTGTGCCCCATGCCGAGACAGGTGGACCACGACAGCCGCCGCCGACACATCGCGCAGGCGGTCCGCGAGCTGATCGACCGGCGCGGGCTGGAAGGCGCGACCCTGCGCGAGGTCGCGGCGCAGGCGGGGGTGTCGATGGGCGCCGTGCAGCGGTGCTTCCGCACCAAGGAGGAGATGCTGGTCTTCGCGCAGGAACACGTGAACCGCAGGGTCACCGAGCGCGCCAGGGAGCGGATCGCCGGCGCGCCGGAACCGGGATCGGTCGCGACGATGCTGGAGCAGACCCTGGTCGCCATGCTGGCCGTCGACGACGAGGACCTGTCCGACGCGCGCGTGTGGATCGCCTTCACCGCGCAGGCCGCCGTCGACCCCGCCCTCGCCGCCGTGCAGCGCGGCCACTACGCCGGGCTGGCCGAGCTGCTCGTCGCCCTGCTCCGGGCGGGCCAGGAGGGCGGGCAGATCAGACCCGAGGTCGACGCCGAGAGCGAAGCCGACGCGCTCATCACCCTGACCGACGGCCTGACCGTCCAGGTGCTGCTCGGCAGGCACACCCCGCGGTCGGCGCTCGCGGCCCTCCGGCGCCGCACCGCCGACCTGTGGACCTGAGGCGACGGCGACAGCACGCCGCACGGGCCGGCCATGGGCATCCCGAACCGCTCGTGGGGCTCGGCGACGTCGGGCGGCTCACTCCCCGATGGCCGCGCGCTGCTCGGGGCTCAGGCGGTCCGGCCTGGTGGTGAAGGTGTACGCCCCGGCCTCGGTGGCCCGCACCGCGAAGGGGTCCGCGATGACCGGCCGACGCCGGATCGCCTCCAGGGCGGCGAGGACGCGGTCCCCGGACCAGCCGAGCGCGGCGGCCAGCGCGCCGGGGGTGAGCGGACGGCCGGCGTGCACGAGGGCCGCCAGCACGGTCAACGCGTCGTGCACGACGGTCTCGGCGACGGCGCTGCCGCTCATCTGCTCGCTGAGCCGGGCGAAGAACCGACCCATCCGGTCGAGCCGGGCGCCGGCGGTGGTGTCGGCGCCCAGGACCTCGACGCCCCGCCGCGCTGCCGCCGCGAGTTCGTCGTGCGTGCCGGTGTCGGCCCGCCACGCCCGCGCCCAGGCGTCGTCGTCGACGACGTACCGCGCCCGGCGGCCACCGGGGTCCGGTCGGCGCGCCACCAGCCCCATGCCCTCCAGGTGGCCGGTGGACATCGACACCGACGCCGGGCTGACCCCCAGCAGGCGCACCAGGTCCGCCGCCGTCAGGCCGCCGGCGTCCGCGGTGAGCAGGCGGACGAACACCCTGGCGGTGGTCCGGGGCAACCCGGTCGCGGCCAGCAGGGTCGCCAGCTCCTCCACGAACCCCCGTGCCGCCTCGGCCGGCCGCTCCTCGACCGCCGGCGGGGTCGGGCGGGGCCTGCGTCGGCGGGCGCGCTCGCCGGCGGCCCGCTGGGCGCGGTCGGGCACGTAGTCCCCGGCGGTGCCGTTGCGGGTCACCTCGCGGCTGATCGTGGACGTCGGCCGGCCGAGCCGGCGGCCGATCTCGGCGTACCCGAGCCCGTCGGCCAGCCATGCCGCGATCCGCCTGCGGTCGTCATGGGTCAGCCTGCCTCCCGGCACCGACGCACCTCCTCGTTTTGCGCACGCCAACAGTACTTCGCACGCCCTCCGCGGGGCCGGTTGCATTTATTCGCATTCCGGTTGCAACGATTGGCCGGAAATCCGCCTTTTCGGCCCCCACCACGTTGACGGGACTCGGTGCGCGACGTAACTTCTGCCTTATCCGGAAAGAGAGGGCGGAACAAATGCACGTGATGGCCGTGTCGACGGTCTCGGACGCCGACGAGTTCTGGGGCTCTTTGAAGAAGGCGTACGCCAAGCTCCCCGACGGGGCCGAGTGGAAGGTGGCGGTCGCGAGCACGGACGGGGGCAAGGCGGTCAACATCATCGCGCACGACTCGCTCGACGTCGTGCGGGACTTCTTCGAGGCGCAGGCGGGCGCCCACGCCACCACGGAGTTCTTCGAGGCGGACGCCGCGAACGCGATCGGCCTGCCGCGATGACGATCGACGCGGAGCGGCTCCGAGCCGGGGTCACCGCGCTCCTGGCGGAATACGACATACCCAGCGCCGCGATCGGCGTGCTCCACGACGGGGAAATCACCGAGTTCGCGATCGGCGTCCGGAACGTGGAAACGGGCGCACCCACGACCACGGACACCGTTTACCAGTGCGGGTCCATGACGAAGACCTGGACCGCGCTGGCCTTCCTGCAACTCGTCGAGGAAGGGAAAGCGGACCTGGACGAGCCCGTGCGGGCCCACCTGCCCGAATTCACGGTCGCGGATGCCGGCGCGACGGCCGAAATCACCCCGCGCCACCTGCTGCACCACACCAACGGCGTCGAAGAGGACTACGGCGATCCGGGCGAAGGCGACGACGTCTACGAGCGCATGGTGGAGAACATCGCCGACGCGCCCCAAGTCTTCCCGCCGGGCCGCACCCACGGCTACAGCGCGGCGCTGGGGTACGCGATCCTCGGGCGCATCCTGGAGGTGCGCGACGGCAAGCGCTGGGACGACGTCATGCGGGACCGCCTCTTCGACCGCATGGGCCTGACGAGCACGAACACCCGGCACGACCAGGTGGACGGAACGCGCGCCGCGACCGGGCACCTGCTCAGGTCCCCGGAGGAGGGCCCGATCGTCACACCGGTGGACCACCTGCCACGCGCCTTCGGCCCCGGCGGCAACATCACCTCCACCGTCCGGGAGGTGCTCGCGATGGCGCACGTCCTGCTGCACGAGGGCGTGGCGCCGAACGGGAACCGCATCGTGTCGGCCGACAGCGTCCGCGAGATGAAGCGCTCGCGGGTGCCCGTGCCCGACCCCTACCTGTTCGGGCCGGAATGGGCACTCGGCCTCATGGTGTGCGACTGGCACGGCAAGACGGTCTACGCGACCGACGGCAGCACGATCGGCCAGAACGCCCGGCTGCGACTGCTGCCCGACTCGAACACCGCCATCACGATGCTGACCAACGGCGGCCCGCGCGAAGCCTTCTACCGCGAGGTGTTCAACGAGATCCTGTCCGACCTCGGCGCGGTCACCATCCCGGACCTCCCCGCGCCGGACCCGACCCTGGACCTCGACCTGTCCAGGTACGAGGGCGTGTACGAGCGCCCCGGCGCACGCCACGAGGTGTCGGCGGAAGGCGGGCAGCTGCACCTGACGCTGGTCCTCGACCCGGTGCAGGCGGAGTTCCTCCGGAGACCGAACCGCGTCAGGTACCAACTGCTACCGGTGAGCGAGACCCACTTCCTGATGCCGCCGACGGATGCGCTGGAGGACACCCGAACGGTGGCGATCCACGACTTCACCAACGGCCCCGCCCGCTACCTCCACACCAACTGCCGAGTGCACCCACGCGTGGAGTGACCCGCGACCACCGTGCGCACCTCAACCGCCGAACACCCGATCCCCGCGCGCGGTGTGAAACTCGATCCGCACCCGCAACGCCACAGCCAACCGCTCAGCCAACCCCTCCCCCCGCTCGTGCCACGCCGCCGTCGTGGCCTCGTCGGGGAAGCCCGAGCTCTCCGGGTCGCTGCGGTTGTACACGGCCTGGAACTCGTCGTCCCACACATCGATCGCCTGGACCAGGTCCGCAGGCGCACCGAACTCGGCCACGAGCCGCTCGGCGGAGCAGTTGTCGGCGATCACCTGGTCCGCGGTACGGACCCAGAACGGGAAGCACTCCCACTCCGGCGCCACACGGACCGAGATCAGTCGGCTCATTCTCCCCATCCCCGGTAATTCGGATCCGCCTCCGCGCGCGGGTCGCGACGCGCGTCCTTGAACGGTGCGGTCGCACTCCGGATGTTGGCGCCGACGATGAACCCGTTGTCGCCCACCGACACCGTGATGTAGTGCGTCCGGCCACCGTACTCGACCTCGAAGATCGGTCGTCCAGGCGGCTTGCCCTGGAAGTATCCGGTGTACTTGCCATCCGTGGCGGCTCGGTGCACCACCTCGGCGATCTCGCCCTCGGGGATCCCGGCGGCGGTGAACTCGTCCTTGTGCTTCATCACGTGTGCGAGGCCCGACTCCTTGTTGGTGCGGGGGTTGACCCCTCCCTCTTCCAGGAAGACGATCTTCCCGTTGGGATCCCTACCGATCTCAACGACCTTCTCCGGAGATATCTTCACGCCATTGGCCTGAGCCTCAGCGATGAGTTCCTGCTTCTCCCTCTCGCGACGCTGCCGCTCCACATCCCGCGGGTCCTTGTGCTGCGGATCAGAGTCCTTACGGCGAAGCCTGTCGGCCAGTTCCTTGAGCTTGCGCCAGGCCATGCGCAGCACCTCGGCGAGCCCGTCGAGCCGTTTGGCGACGTTGGAGATGGTCTTGAGCAGCTTGCGCACCACGTCCGCGATCTTGGCGGCGTACTTGGCGACCAGGCTGGTGGCCTGCATCGCCACCACCGGCGCCGCGGCACCGCCCGTCACCAGCAACTCCAGACCCCAGACCACGAGCCTGCCCACCGCGTCCGCGATCAGGTCCCGCACGAACTCCCGCACCGCCGCCACGACCTCACCCATGATCGTGACCACGGCCCCCACACCGCTGCACACCCTCGACGCACCCCGCAGGGCGTCGACCACTTCCCCGGCACGCGCCCGGTACGCGTCACCCGCGGCACCACGCCACCCGGCCGTGCGATCACGGGACGTGGTCTCCAACCCATCGGCGGCCCTCTCGACGCCTTCGCTGACGTTCTGCCAGGTCCGCGCGTAGGCACGGATGGCCGGAGGTGTCCCGGCCAGGTCGTTCAGCATGTCCTGCAACGGCTGGACGTGCTCGATCAACCACCCGACGCCGTACGAGGCCAAGGTGCCCACCGGGTCCATGAAGACACCGAGCGCCTCAAGCCCAGCGCCGACGACCCCCAGGCCCGCCTCGACCCAGTCCCCCTTGTCGATCCCGTCCAAGGCGGCCTGCCCGGCTTCCAACAGGCCGATCCCGGTGATCGCAGTGGTGTCGTCCTCCGGTTTCGCGACGAACGGGTTGTTCACCCGCGCCCCAACCGGTCCAGCCGGTCGACGTTGTCACCCTCGACCTGCTCGTAGACCTCGGCGGTCGCCTTCAACGACTCCGCCATCGAGTCGAGTGCCGAGGCGGCTTGGGACAACGCATCCACACCCCACTTCTCCAGCGGGTCCAGCAAGAACGTGAACGGCTGACACAGCACCCCGTACGCATCCGACGGCATCGACACCTGACGCGCGGCATCCAGCGCCTGCGCCAACACGTCCCCCTGCTCTTGGACCTGCTCGGCGTGCTCCCGAATCTCAGCCGGCACCACCTCGAACGCCACCCGAGCCTCCCCGTCTCGTCAGCGGTGCGAACAGCAGCCTTTGTACGCGACAGTTCGACGGACAACCCGCGGATCGAGGCACCCGTAACCCGATCAGCCGAGTTCACGCGTGCAACACGTGCGCTTTGCGCCAAGTCCCACACCGACCACCACAACACCGATCCGCTACCAGAGCATCACCCGCATACCACCGGAGCGATCATCTCGGGCTTGCCGTCGTCCCCGGGCATCGCGCGGATCGTTGCATCCGCCCCAAGGCCAGGGCGTCAGCCGAGATCAGAGGCATTCCTCAGGAACCGCTGAGCATGTCGAGCGTCCTCACCTGCGCCCACCCTCTTCGCGGCCACTTGGGCCGTGGCGTCGGGGGACGCGGTCGGACGGCTGACGTTCACGCTGCACCGGGAGGCCCTGGAACGACTGGCCACTCAAGCCTCCCGACCTCCCCACCGTGGTCGGCCGGGCCGTACTCGTTCGAGTCCTTCAGCCGATCGCGGGGATGCACGACGACAGGAACCCGCGCCCCCGCCACCACGCGCACCGCAGGACTGGTGTGGCGCCCCGGACGCTCCCCCGGCGACCACTGGGACGACGAGGACCTGATCCTGACACCGATCGAGGACGACTGGTACGCCCACCACCACGACGGCCGCCCGGAAGACTCCGCCGGCACCAAGCCGTGGGGCCTGGACCTCAGCCGCTTCGGGCAACGCATCGAAACCTGAGCCGGGTCGGCACGAGACAACGTCGTCGAACACTCCACATCGCCTTGCCCCATTCCCCTGAGCAGTTGCTACACGGTGCGTCACTGATTCGATCCGAGACCCTCGGTCACGGCACACTTTGGACGTTCGGCTCCCCACCCGCACGGCGTGGGCGGAGGTGAACCGGACGTCGGCGCCCTCTCCCGTCACCATGACCGACACCCGCTCCCCCACCGGCGCCTGTTCCACCCTGGTGGGCAGTTGGTGGCTCCAGCCGCGCACCTCCACGTCGTCGACCGCAGTGAATCTGACGCGGAAACGGACCCAGTCGTGTTCAGGCGGCGCCTCCCACGTCCGACGGGAGGCTTCGTCCAGCGGTCTTTCGAAGGACGCGGTGATCGCCTGGTCGCGTTCGTCCAGTGCAGGGCGTAGAGCGTTGCTGTTCATCATGCCCTCCCCGCAGGGCGGGTCCGCGGCGTCAACCACAGACGTGCGCAGCACGATCGGCGACATCGGCGTCATCTCGATCATGATCGCGGCCTACATCCAGCTCAGCGGCATCCGGCGACGCCCAGGAGTTCCTCACCCCATCAGGCCGACCTCGCAGCCACCACACTCCAAGACCGCGGACTCCACTGTCGCCACGGCACTGGCCCTGCGCACCGGACGAGAGGAACCACACATGCTCGTCGCACGCGACCCGCCACTCGCACGGGACATCCGGCCGAGCAGCCCTGCCACGGCAGTACAACGACGGCGCCCTGGTCGACATCAACACCGCACCACCGACCGTCATCACGCAGTGCTGCGGACTCGACCACCACGCCGCCGAGCAGCGAACGCACCCGCCAACAGCACCCGTTCCCCTTCCAGTCCGTCGACGAGCTGCCCGTCTTCGTCGGGTGAAACGCCAGCGCGTGAAACCTGATCCGCGAACAAGCGGCTGCTCATCCCTGATACAGCGTCCCTGCCCAGGACCCGCCGAGGCTTCGGCCACCATCAGCCCTGAACCGGCGGCTGTCGGGCCCCTGGTACCAGGCCACCGCAGCCACCGAACCCGTCCTCCACCGTCTGGCCGACAGAGACAACGCAGTGGCCCAGGCAGCCGATCACGTCAGCGCCCGCGTCCCGCAGTATGAAGCACTACTCTGTCCCTACGCAGGCTAGCCGGTGTAACGGACAGGGCAGTCTCCTGTTCGTCAACACTCCCGCTACAACAGAGAAGACCTATGGGGAGACCTCGATGATTAGGGTGTTCGAGCCGTCAGAGTCTCGTAGGCAATGGCGGACATACCCGTGGCGCTTTGGAGATGGGCGGTAAACGAGTGACCACGCAGGAGCCGAGTGTCGTTGCCGCCCTTCAGGGCGCTATGGCTGACGATGAACGCCCTGAGAACCAGCCTCGCCCTGTTCGCGCGAGCGAGTTCATCGAGCGGCTCTATCGCAGCAGTAACAGCTATGCGGACCGCTTGACCACCGAAGAGCTTGGATGGGTCGACGTCGATCTCGGCCTTAACGACCATGTTATAAACCTGGCGGAGAGCGGTCACCAGATGATTGTGACAGGGAACCCGGGTGACGGAAAGACTCACCTCATCGAGCGACTCCGACCGGCTTTGGAAAAGGTTGGCGCGCTCGTACTGACTGACGCAAACGAGCTGACGGACGATTACATCCTGAGCGAGTGGCAAAAATGCAACAGCAGCGGTCGGGCAATGGTTTTGGCAATCAATGAATGGCCACTTTTCGTCCTACGACGCCACCCTCGCGCTACTGATTTCAGACCATTAAAGGAAGCTCTTCGTCAAGTCCAGCACGCAATTTCTTACAACTTCGAGCCCGTACAGGGGCCCGAAGGGCTGGTCCGAGTCATCGACCTGAGCCTACGTAACGTACTAGCTCGGACGATCGTTTTCGACGTCATCGAGCGACTGACGAATGACCGTTTCTACGTTGGCCTCTCACCCGCCGACCCCGCCGTAATGAATCGCAATATAATGAGGCACCCACAGGTCCGCGAGCGAATCGCAATGTTGCTCGAAGAGGTCGCCCGCCGTGGGCACCACGCCACCATGCGACAGCTTGTGGGCTTCATCGCCTTTTTGATCACTGGCGGCGTTAATAATGATACACGGCTGGCAACGCAGAAATCATACACCTACCACTACGCGCAACTTGCCTTCGAAGGTGGTAGTGGCCCTCTGTTCGACGCCATTAGAGCGTCCTTTGACCCGGCCGCGGTCACACATCCTCGGCGAGATATAGATCTATGGCGCGGCACCACGGTTGCTGAGGACTGGATAGATGGGCGACCTCCGCCGTCCATCCAGCGCCTGCCATTCGACGATCGCATTGTCGAATACAAGGCGCTTAAGCGGCGATTTTTCTTCGAGCACCACGATGGTCAGTCGCTAGTCACACTCATGCCAGGCGATGAGCGCAGCTTCGACAAGCTAGTACACGATGGGGGCGCGGGAAGCGCCACCGTCGTGCGAGACTTGCTGCTCGCGATTAATCGCTTTTACCAGCCGGACTGCCCCGACACAGATCGGGAACGCCTAGTCCTATGGCAAAGCCACCGATTCGACGTCAAAGCACCAAGCACCTTTTTGGCGTTGCATGAAGTTCGCCACGGGCGGTTTGACATAAGGCCACCTAAACTGGCTTCATGGGTTGATGAATGGCTACCCCAGGAGCAGCGGATAATCCGGGCATTTGCCCTTACCGCCATGGATGAGCATGGCGACGCGATTGCCCACCTTCTGGTCGACCGCGCCCTGTACCTTACGCTGGTAGAAGCGCGCTGGGGACTCGGTCGGACGAGTTGGTCGCGCAGCGCGACCCGACGAGTTACACGATTTGTCGACAAGGTGCACAACAGTATGAGCCTTGGCAAGACCGATGTGGTGGATGTTCGTATCCGTAACGTAGAAAAGGAGATCGAGGACAGGTTCGAGATTCAACGCCATCCTGCGGCGAGGTATCGACTGTGATTACCGATCTCAAAGCATTATTCAATGACATCTACAACGACGTATTCAACCTCCTGCCTACGAGCACATCCATCAAGCCTGTGCACGTGGCAAACGGACTGGGACGCGCGCTCGTGGGACGCACATACGATTCCGACGCACTCGCCCACTTCCTGCGCAGGTCAATCCTAAATCAGAAATCTCGCGTCCAGGAGGAGCGTTTCCCTAATGGCATAATCCTTAATGACTACGGAAGAGCCTTTACAGGCCGTGATAGTGATACTGTAGATTCCGACGCCCTTAGTACGCTGCGAAGCCTTGCCGAAGGTGTGCTCGCCGCAGATAAGGCCGTTTTCAGCGACGCGGCACAGTCATCGTACACACTGTCCAACGAAAAACTCTTGACTCGCGACCCTTCCGATCACCGCTGCGGGATCTTCCTTGCCGAGCTACTGACCGCAGGCCAGGAAGGGGACGCTGCCACACACATTCGCGATATCCTATTGATCGATGACGACCCCTGGTCGACATTGGCAATGCCCATGATGCAGTTCGCTCAACCGAGCAAGGTGGAATCTGTAGCTACTTCTGATCATGGGCAGACTACTTACTCACCACTCACCATTGACGCCACTGGCACCATCGTTTCGCCAACCTTAAGAAGGCTTCGTGCATCTCTTGACCGCCTTGCGCGTTTTGAGCAGAACAGCGGATCAAAACTAAACTCGCTTCGACGCATGGTCATGTTCTCGTGTTTCGTCATTCACGTACACCTCATAAGCCGATACTCCGAAGTTGTGGATGGCGCCCCTCATCCACCGATTTTGATCGACATGTTCGACGGCTCCCGTACATCCTTGCGCAACGCCTCCCGCGCGTCACTCCGGGCCGCTGGTGACGTGCTAGAAACACTGATATTGCGCCGGATTCGAGACCGGATATCAGAACAAGTTGAGACAGTAGGCGCCGATCAGATGATCCTAAATCTACCCGCTAGAACGCAACAGCGTATTCGCAATGGGTTTGACGCGTATCGCCACGACGATCAAGCTTCTGAATTGGAGGCTATAAGCGAGGCGTTTTGGCAGGTGGCCACTGAGGAGAAAAACCATCCCGTTGGTTTTCTCACCGAACTAGGCCGCCGCGCTGGCTATCTTACTCCATGGGCGAACAGCGGGCGTGGCGGACGACTGCAGAAGAGATACGGAATCACCACCGAGTTCTTGGAAACTCTTGTCGCCGCGACAGTCGAGCCAGATCAGCCTCTCGACTTCCCGGAGTTCCTCGATAAACTACGCATCAACTACGGAATCGTTGCAGGTCAACGTACTGACGATCAGATTGTCCGGCACAACAACCTTTCCGGGAAGCCGTTCGGGACGCCAACATCCGTCAACGAAGAAGACTTGCGACTCAACGTGGAGGCCTTGCGGAGCGCGATACTTGAAGCTGGATACGCTAAGGCGTACGCCGACGGCCAGACCGTCATAACCACCGATCCTGAAAGCCTGACAGTTCTATGACGATCGTACTCCGCGAACAGTTGATTAGCGACCTCCTCTGCACGCAAATCATCCAGCTGTCTGGATCCGTAGGAATACTAATCCAAGACGTGCCTTATCTTGACACAGCAGTCGTACTGAAGGGACTCGCTAAAACTATCGAGCACACAGATTTGCGCATCGCGTACCTGAAAAGTGACGTCGATACGTTGGCTCCGGCCGCCGGTATACCCGCGGACAAGTTCACCAGCAGCATTCAGCAAGCCGAGCAGTGGCGCAACGACCGAAACCTTGATGCGACCATTGTCGTCATTGCCACCGATGACCAGGCTAGACTGTCGTCAATGCAGGATTTCGCGCCTGTAGGGCCGACACAACTCAAGCGCCTACTCGTGCACCTCGCGCAGACCGGCCCAGCCGCCACGAATGAAGTACTCATCAACTGGTGGAAGAAGCTTGGCACGGACCGCAACATCTCGCTGGGCCAACTCGTCGACTATTACGCGTCATTGCCCACCGAACCCGACCGAGAGACGGAATTCAAGACCCTGTCGAGCCGAGAACTCCCGCGCCTCGGCTTGCTCGCTGATCCCAAGCTGTTCGATGACCCCAAGGATCGTGCGGTCGGCGACCGCATTCGCCGAAACCGTGATCTTGTCAGTCGACTTCAGACCTTAACTGAGAAAGATCGTCGAACGATCGCGGAAACCATTGCTAAGGAAACTGACCCCGATCGGCAAGTGGCGCTGCGACAAGGCCTTCGCCTTCTACGCCTACTGCGCCGCGGCGAGCCAACTGGCCAGCTCACCGTTACAGATGCCGAAGATCTTTTTTCGGTTCGGCGGCCTCAGCCAAACCTGTTGACGACGAGCGAAGTTCCGGAACCACGGGATGTTTCATTGCGGCCGATCACGCCCACTCCCCAGCCACTTCCGTTTAAAGGCGACTATGACGACGACAAGTGCGCCGAGTCGCCAGATTCGCTCATTCCAGTCTCAGCTACCACTGCCGAAGCCCTACTGTCGGACGATAAGTCCCGCCAGGACGACCTCAACATCGCTGCGGAAACCGTCGCAAGGATCGGCGAGACAGACGGCGGTGGATCCAAGGTCGGCATCGAGCGCTGGGATACAGACCTGCCTTCAGGCGTCATCGTTGGCGGACAGTTGTCCCGGGAAGTTCGGGACATCGTGACCCGACTGGTTGCTGTAGGCCGCTACGGCGGTTGGATTGCCAGCAATGAAGGTGACATATGGGAAAGGATCCGAGGATACCGCGGCGAAGAGGATCTCAAGGCGGAATGGACCAGTAGTCAAATCATCGAGTTCCTTGACAGCCTCGATAGCGACAGCGGACGCGAACTCAACACTAGATTCACAGAGTTTGATCAGGCTCGCAACAGAATCGTGGAGCAGACCGCTTCGCTGGCAGCAGAGCCTCTCCTTGTCGCTGCAACTCCGGGGTCGCGAGATCTCGTGAGGAACTACGTTGAGCGCTACCATGATCTGCTCAAATGCATTAGTCGTACCCACGGTGAACTATTCGCGGAGTACACCCAGGATGTAAATCAAGTCGTATCGCACATCTTGATGCTTGACACAATCACGTTCGGCTCCGGGATGGCGACGATCGCAATGCTGACCCCTCTGCATCCACTATACCTATGGCGATATTCGGAATTCGCTCGCATCGTCGCGGCCCAGCGCCACCGCCTCAGCCCACGTGACGTGAAGCTTGTGGTTTCCTCCGCACAGCAGCTGCCAAACTTCCTCACAAGCCTGTGCCTCCCCGACCTAACGCCCGACACTCCTCAAGTTCTGCCTCAAGTCAGCGCGGTCGATAACCTTCCTTACTTCGCGGTCAGGCAGGAGCGTAGTGTTGGGCACGACGGCTTCAAGGCGGTCGCCCGTATCGTCGAGGCGTTTCTTGAGGCCCACCCTCCAACTCGATACGGACTGCGTCTTGCGTTGCTGGATCCACCCGGCCATGGCCCCTATCTAAAGCTGCTCACCGATCTAGCCTATAGCGGCAAGATCGAAGGTGGACACCTCACTGTTCTCTACAAAGGCCGTAGCACAGGAATCCAGTCGCTCGGCCTCGACGACGATAGTGAGGCACGGGTTGCACAGTTGTTTCGGGCGACTGCAGAGGATCGACGTTTTAGCTTCGAGGTACGGTCTCTGCCCGCCGATATCTCTAATCTTCCAGGTGACTTGCTTGCCCACATCACAGTAGCGTTCGACCAATCCGGTGGCAGGCAGGATGCACTCAGTGTCGTTGAGCAACCAATCCAGCCCTTGGCGATGCCGCAGCGACTCAAGTACCGTGTCTTCGCTAAAACCGTAGATCTAGAGCCAGCGCCAGGAGGGCCCTTTGCAGCGTACTTCAATGTCGCTCAATTGGTCGCCAAGCAAGCGCCAGCATCCCGACTTTCTGTGAGACAAGACGGCGACGTCCGAGAACGCCTCAAAGCTGCGGCGGCAACCGCACCATGGTTTGTGCTTGCCGACCGGCATGTCGACCGTGACCTGCTTCTAGGTAGTCTTCAGGTTTTTAGCGGTCGCGACGAAACCCGTGAAGTCGTCGCATTCGCTGATGCCACAGGCCCTTTCCGACACGCTCTTCGCGACGTCGTGCGTCAGTACAACACCGCCGTTAGCGACGCCGATTTGGACGATCTCCTGCGAGAGCTCACGGATCTGCTAGACGTGGGGGCGCTAACGTTGACGCCCGATTTGGAGCGGCAGGCCGACCAGAGCCGCACCAAAGGTCTGCTCGGTACTCTGATCGCCGCTCGCTGGTACAAAACGAGTTGCCCCGTCAACCACAAGCGTTTGCTGATCAGTCTCGATGATGACATGGCCCGTCGGTGGCTACACCTGCGCGAAGACGCTCGGCGTGCTGATCTGCTTGGCATCGAGTACAGCGAGGACCGATGCGTTATTACGGTCTTCGAAGTAAAGACTATGCAGGACACGTCTGCGGAGTTCCGCATCGATGGAGACACGGCCTCGGGGCCTGCCGTGGACCAGACGCTGTCCACAGGCATGCTGCTTCGTGATGTGTTCAACCCTGACCGAGCCGACGAACTCATCACCACACCAGCTCGTCGGGAAGTGCTTCGAGCGCATGTCTACCGCGAACTCGCCAAGCGTGGTCACGACGCCGATGATCGCAAGACGTGGGCAGGAGCGGCACAGCGACTGTTCGAAGGCAATCTTCCTTTCACCATCGAACTTCATCTGGTCGAGGTGTCAATTGGTGTGGATTCAGAATCGCTGAGACCACCCAGAATGGTTAGCGCCCAGGCTTCGGACGGTCAGGTATTTCCTTTGACCGTGACGCAGTTGAATGAGTCCGGCGTCGAGGCGCTCCAGCAGAACATCCCCGCGAGCGACAAGCCACTGAGTTTTGCCGTGAATAGAGAGGAGGTAGCAGAGCAAAAGTGCGATGCCACGTATCCTCCATCTGCCGCAGCAAGTGCGTCCGAGCCGATGCATCCGTCAGCCGCTAATACTATTGCGACTACGGCAATACCTGACAATCCACCGCCAACGCCAGCCGACCGGCCGCGCGCCTACCTTGGTCAGGCCTCCGGACAATACGGCAAACCGGTTGAGATCTGGTATGACCCGCAGCGACCCGATCGCCCGCTGGCCAACGGTCATATAGCGATCACCGGCGAGACTGGCAGCGGGAAGACCCAAGCTACCAAGTCCATTTTGCACGAACTAATGGCACCACCAGGAGGAATGCCAGCGCTGATCCTCGACTTCAAGGACGACTACGCCGGAACTGAGTACGTGCGTAGGGAGCAGTTGTCCATGTTTGACGCGAGTATCGGCGGACTGCCGTTCAATCCGCTGGTACCGCCGATTGATCCGACATCCGGACGTGCGAACCCAATGTCTCATGTTCACCAACTCGTCGGAATCATCAAGCGGATCTACCGACTCGGTGACCAGCAGGCCTACAACCTGCGCGAGGCAATGAAAGAGACCTACGCGATTTCGGGCGTCGACGGCAAGCCTTTCACTCCAGCGTCCGACCAGACATACTTGCCCTTTGACGCAATCCGCGAAGTGCTCGAGCGCGACAGTCACGGCCCATTGATTGGCCGACTTTCCCCCATTTTTGATCTTGACCTTTTCGCCTACGAAGGCGATAACGGGGCGACTATCGAAGAATTGCTCGACGGGCGCTCGGTAGTTCGCCTAAGCCAGCTACCTGGCGAGGAAGTCAAGAATGCCGTGGCGGAGTTTTTGCTGATGGCTCTATACAACCATCTCATACGGCGACCACAGCCGCGGGTGCTGAAGCGACTTGTCGTGCTCGACGAAGCATGGCGACTCGTCCAGTCGCCTTTCCTGGAACCTCTCATGCGGGAGGGGCGAGCATTCGGCGCCGGTGTTGTAATTGCCACTCAGTACCCTAAAGACCTTCCCGACTCAGTATCCGGGGCCACGGCGACGAGGCTGTTCTTCAGCCAGACCCAGGCCGATCAGATCCGTACGGTTCAAAAGGCGCTTGTTGGAAAGACCAGCGGTGCTGATGCTGAGCAAGTTGCAGCGCTGGTTCGGTCAATGCCTCCACTCACCTGCATGGTGCAGAATGCTCACCAAACGCCATACGTTCGAACCGCGATTCGCCCCTACTACGAACGTGCCACCGAGACCGATCCTTCACATCATGGCCGACTATTCTAATTGGCCGTTTCCGAGCCTGGGTCGGTGACCGCTCTTTGGTGCGCAGACGAGGGAACTCCTGGTAAATCGGACGTTGTCGAAGCGCCGCTCTGCCAGGAGTTCCGTTGTTATCGTGCCCGATTCCCATGGGCGGGTCCACCGCGGGTGCCCTCTGCTGCCGCCTTGGCCGCCTCTCACCAGCCCACCGTGCGAACGGCTCGGTATCCGACCGAGGTCACCGACGGCCAGTGGGCCGAGCTGGACCCGCTGTTGTGGTAGAAACATGACGGGGGACTCGCGACCGGTCGAAGGCCCTCAGTACCGGGCCATGGGGTCTGGACCTCGGCCGGTTCGGTCGACGCATCGAGACCTGAGCCCATGTCGACGCGAGACGGCGTTGCCGAACATCACATCTCCTCGTGCCGTCAAGACTCTGAGCAGCGGGTATGGGGCGCGGTACCAGTTTGGTAACTAGCCGTTTCCGAGCTACTGGGGTTGGGTGAGTCGGCGGCTGGTGATGCGGGTGCACCGGCCAGCCCCGGAGCGACTGGTCACAGAGGGCCCGACCTATCCGCCATGGTCGGTCGGCCTGCACTCGTTCGAGCACCTTGGCCACTGGCAGGGGTCATGGACCAGCGGACCATCGCCTCGTGGTGGTGGCGTTCGTGGTCGCGGACGCAGCGGCGGTGTCCGGTGATCCGGGCAAGGCTTCGTTCGACCACCCACCTTCTGGGCAGCACGGTGAAGTACGGCACCTGTGGGCGTTGGACGATCCGCACCACCCGGCCAAGGGTCGTGCGGGCCCGGTTCAGGAGCGGGCCGGTGTGGCCGCCGTCGGCCCACACCAGCGCGGCCGCCCGTTTCCCAGCGGTGTCGCGCAGACGCCGCAGCAGGCTGCGAGCGGCGACCCGGTCCTGCGTCGAGGCCGGCGTCACCAGCACCGCCACCAGCAGGTCCGGGGTGTCCACCACGATGTGGCGCTTGCGGCCCGCGACCTTCGTCCCGCCGTCCCAGCTGCGGGTGGCCCGGCCGACGGTGGCCGCGGTGCGCACCGACTGCGAGTCCATCACCGCCGCCGACGGCGCCGCCACCCTCCCCTCCGCCAGGCGGACACGGTCGCGCAACGCGTCGAGCAGTCGCTGCGCCGCGCCGACCTTCTCCCACAAGGCGAAACGCTTGTAGACCGCCAGCCACGGCGGGAAGTCCGCCGGCAGGGCCCGCCACTTGATCCCGTTGTCGACCACGTAGAAGATCGCGTCCACGATCAGGCGGCGGCAGTGCTTCTCCCACCGGCAGCGCGAACACCAGCCGGCCGACCACGTCCCCCGACGCCACGGCCCAGCTGATCGCAAAGATGGCCGGTACCACGAGCAGCAGCCACAACGCACGAGCGCTCGCCCGCAGAGATCGGGGCAGCTTCGCGATGCGCAGCGCACCCGCCGCCCCGACCACGCCGACCGCGAGCCAGGCGACGAACGCGGCCGACAGGGTCAGGAAGCAAGCCGCCAGCTACGTGAAAGATCTGGGCTAGGACCACAAGGTCGTCGAGACGATCGATGATCGGCACTGGCACGCTTCTCGGGACACTCAGGCGGGGGCGTATCGATGCTGATTCGTCGCCGCGCGGTCACGTTACTGCGCCGGGCACCGAGGTAGTCTCTCCGGGGACGCGCATCTGATGCGCCGACGCTACATATTACCGCCGATGTATGATCATCGCCTACCTAGTACGCTGGCGGAAGGGCGATAAACTGATGGCGACGCGCGTCGACAGCGGTCCGGCCGTTCGGCCTAGGCTGGTGGACCCCGCCAACTTTCTCTTTGCCACCCGTGATACTGGCTACAAGACGACGGGACTTGCGATCGCGGAGTTGATCGACAACTCGTTGCAAGCCGGAGCACGACACGTCAAGGTGGAAGCCGCAACGGCGCGAAGTGCCGATAGGCAAATTGAAATCACGGTGATCGACGATGGCGGTGGTATGGACGCCGAATCGCTCGCCGAGGCCCTGACCTTTGGTGGGACGAGTCGGTTCAACGATCGATCATCCCTAGGGCGCTACGGTATGGGGTTGCCGAACGGTGCGCTGAGCCGCAGTCGTCGCGTCGAAGTCTACACGTGGCGGCCCGGCACTGGTGTCCTCTGGTCGAGGCTGGACATCGACGAGTTGGTCAACGCGGATGCTGCGGTGCTGCCGCCTGTCGAGCTTGTTGAACGGCCGGGGTTCGTGCCAGACACGGATTCAGGTACGGTGGTGCGGTTGATGCGCTGCGATAGGGTAGAGTACAAGCGTTCGTCAGCGCTTGCCCGGAGGCTCAGAGATGATCTCGGCCGAATCTATCGACATTTCCTCGCCGACGGGGTCAGCTTGCAAGTGAACGGTCAACCAGTAGTTGCGAATGACCCCCTCTGCCTGCAGCCCCAGTCCAAGATCGCCGGTGGCACACAGTTCGGAGACGATCTTCTGTACGAGATTCCGGTGGGGTCCACAGTCGGCACCATCTCGGTCACGTTCAGCGAGCTTCCTGTTGATCGCTGGCACGCATTGTCCGCTCAAGAGAAGCGGACCATGGGCGTGACGGCTGGTCCGCCGATATCGGTTGTACGTGCGAGTCGTGAGATCGATCGTGGATGGTTTTTCATGGGCGGAAAGCGTCGTGAGAACTATGACGATTGGTGGCGATGCGAGATCAGGTTTGATCCCATCCTCGATGAGCTGTTTGGAATTACTCACGCCAAGCAAGCCATCTCGCCGCGGCCGGAGCTATGGGAAATCATCTCGCCAGACCTGGAAACGATCGCCCGAGCATTGAATAGCCGCGTTCGCAACCGATTCCTTCTGGTCAAGGCTACCGAGCCGCTGAGTGCTGCGGAGCAGCAGGCAGCGCGCGCGGATGCGTCGTTACCATCGTTGCCGCGTGGACGTCGACCTATCCCAGAGGAAATAAAGGTGCTGGTGGACGGCTTGATCCGGCATGAGGCTCCATACCAAATCGCCGCTGCGGAGTTGCCTACGATGAGCGCGTACGAGGTAGTCGTACGTGACCGACAGGTCGTCGTTCTGCTAAATACCAAGCATCCTTGGTATCGCGATCTTTACGGTCCGCTAGCGATGAGTGAATCGGGCAGGGATCACGATCTTGCGCGCCAGGTTGCGCTTACTGTCCTTGCATCTGCCCGTGCTGAAGCCACGCTGCAACGGCAAGTGGAGCGAGGGCATGCGCAGCAACTGCGCCAGACATCGGCCGATGTACTCGCTACTTTCATGAACGCCTGACATGACCAAGACTTGGTATCCGTTGCCGTGTCCGCCAGGGTGTCGCGCTGCCGAACGACGTGCTTTCGCAACTCTTGGTCGAGCGCTAGCGGGCGTTGGGGGCTTGGTGCCTGAAAAGGCGCGCGAACGGTGTCTTGCTCGCGATAATGCTGCACTCACAGCCGCGACTCATGTACTACTCGACCTTGTCGGCCAAGGTTGGAATGTGCAAGTCAATGGTGACGAAGTTTCCGTTGCACCTCCGTTGGGCGTCGGTGATCCGGTAGAGGAAAAGCGCCGAGTCCGGCGCCAGGAGCTCATCAAACGGGATGAACAACTGGCGGTCCCATCGGTGCGGCGGTTCGTCGTTGCCATGGAGAAGCCCCGGGAGTTCGACGGGAAATTCGTATCGATCTTCAGTCTTATGCGTGACGGAAAGGAGCTCGCGACGGCACTTCGAGCCCTTGACGACAGTGCAGCCGCAGACCCGAAAAAACTGCGCAGGGTAATCGACCCGTACGTGCAGATCGTGACAGGTGAGCGCTGTACACAAACAGGGTTCAAGCTCATGGATATTTGGCGGTACTTCCGTCATACCTGGTCGAACCAGTACACCAGCACTCCGGGACGCACTTTGATGATCTTGATTCGGGATCGTGCGGCCCCGTTCCATCCAGTCATTGGAATTGCAGCGCTTGGTAGCGCCGTCGTGCAACTAGCGGAGAGGGATGACTGGATCGGTTGGCAGTCCGGAGTGTTCCTGGAGGACCTGAGTGCGACCCCAACTCTGCGAATGGCTCGTTGGATCGCAGCTCGGCTACAGACCGCGCTGAATGAGTTGTACGTCGATGACCTAGTGAAGGACGGCCTCTATTGGCCGTCGCTGTGGGACAACCCGACCACCGACGCGATCGAGCGACTGCTGAAGGAAGCCGAGAGTCGACGGCGCGATCATCATCGATTCGTCAAGCCGACTGAGTTCAAGAAACTTCATGATGCTGATGACGTCGACGCGTGGCGTCGGCGTGCAGAGTTGGACCTCTTCCGCAGCAAGCGATGTTTGGCGTTGGCGGACCTGCTTGGTGCCCGGCAAGCGCTCGCGCCATATCTATATCCGAAGCCAACGCGCTCAGGGCTGTCCCGTGCACTCGAGGACCCCAAAGCACGAAGGGCGATTGTATCCGTGCTGCGGCGTGCCAAAGCTGACGCGGTGGGCACTGAGATCGCCGATCTCACGGTCTGCGGAGCTGTAGCTCCGTACAACTCATTGCTGGGTGGCAAGCTGGTCAGTATGTTGGCCGTCAGCCCTACAGTAGTGAAAGCATACAAGCAGCGTTATTCGAGCTATGCAAGCGAAATTGCTTCTTCGATGGCCGGTAGGCCGATCCGTCGGCGGTCCAATCTCGTGTTTATAGGCACGACATCGCTCTACGGCTCAGGTGCTAGCCAGTACAACCGGATCCGAATTCCGCCAGAGGTCCTGGGCGGCTCCTCGTCTATTGAATTCCGACAGTTGGGTCGATCGAAGTCGTTCGGAACGTCACACCTGTCTGCTGAGTCAGTGCGAGCGTTGGTCCGCCTTGCGGAGCAGACCGCTGGAGGTGCGCGAGTCAACAGCATTTTCGGTGAGGGGGTGAACCCCAAGTTCCGCAAGGTGCGTCACGGGTTTGACCTGTTGCGATGGCCGTCTGATGTCCTGCTGCAGCACGGGCGTCAGCGCATCATTTACGGTATCAGTCTGGTGAACAATCTGTTGCCGTACCTGCTTGGCGCCGATGCAGAGCCGAGTTACAAGTTTCGCTGGCGTTCCAGCAACGGAAATGTTGAGTCGATCTCGGCGTGGTGGATGCGCCGCTGGTTGGCCCCACGCAGCAGGCGGACAGACGTGTTGGCAGCGGTCACGGCGAATCAGACGACGCGACCGGTCAGCCATGGTGCGCGTGTCGTGCTGCCTGTTGTGCCACTCCTGCCCGGCGAGTATGAGCAATTGGAGTTGTATTAAGGACGTGTCTGATGTGGGTTTGGTGAGGCGTTTCCAGCAGGTGAGGGTGGCGGCGAGGCTGAGGAATGCGGCGAACAGGGTGGCGTGGCGTTCGTGGCGGCGAGTGAGGCGCCGGTAGCCGGTGAGCCAGGCCAGTGTCCGTTCGACGACCCATCGGTGGCGTCCCAGGTGGGTGCCGGTGTCGCGTCCGGTGCGGGCGATGCGCGGGAGGATGCCTCGTGCGCGTAACCAGTCGCGCGGGTGATCGGCGTCGTAGGTCTTGTCGCCGTGCGGTTTGTGCGGGCGGCGTCGGCGGCGTCCGTGCGGGGTGCGGATCGCGGGGATGCCTCTGACCAGGGGTTTGAGTGCTTGGCTGTCGTGGGTGTGGGTGCCGGAGACGCCGGTGACCAGCGGCAGGCCGCCGCGCTCGGTCAGCACGTGGATCCTGGAGCCGGTCTTGCCCCGGTCGACCACGCTTGGGCCGGTCGGCGAGCCCCCGTTACCTTTTTCGTAGCTCCTGATCAAGGAGTTGTGGTCGCCGGGTCCGGCATGACTGACGCCCCCAGCCGAAGGCATGATCCGGGGGGGGGTGGTGTCACCGGACCCGGTGGCATCGCCGGACCGCTGATAGGGACACGGCCGCCCGCCGGGCAGGTCTCGTCGTAACGTGGGTGCCGGCCTGCGATGCCCACCGCGCGACCACCCGCGACGAACGAACGGCACGACCGATGACCAGTACTTTCGGGGTGTTCCTCGGCCTGGACGTGGGCAAGGGCGAACACCACGCCGTGGGCCTGGACCCCGCCGGGAAGCGGCTGCACGACGCACCGCTGCCCAACAGCGAACCGAAGCTGCGCGCGTTGTTCGACAAGCTCGCCGTCCACGGGCCGCTGCTGGTGGTGGTCGACCAACCCGCCACGATCGGGGCGCTGCCGGTCGCGGTGGCCCGCGCGGCCGGTCACCGGGTGGCCTACCTGCCCGGTCTGGCCATGCGCCGCATCGCCGACCTCTACCCCGGCCGGGCCAAGACCGACGCCCGCGACGCGTTCGTCATCGCCGACGCCGCCCGGAGCCTGCCGCACACCCTGCGCCCGGTCGACGTCGGTGACGACGCCCTGGCGGAGCTGGACGTGCTGGTCGGGTTCGACGACGACCTGGCCGGCGAGGCCACCCGGATCGCCAACCGCATCCGCGGCCTGCTCACCGGCGTCCACCCCGCACTCGAACGCGCCATCGGCCCCCGCATCACCCACCCGGCGGTGCTGGAGATCCTGTCCCGACTGTCGGACCGGGACCGCCCCCTTGACACGTGTGGTTGCCCTCGGGGAGGTCGGCGGGATGATACGAAGCCCGTCCCACGCTGATAGCCGAACCGGGGGTGCCGTCCTGGTCATCCTGCTGGCCTGCCGCGCGGCGAGCGCTTCTTTAGTCTCTTGATGAAGAAAAGAAACTCTGAACACAGCTACAGCGCTCGACCGAACTCCGCATAGACAGTTCGCCCGGAGTCAGCCGCTTCGATGGCCAGTTGAAGCCTCCGGTACAGCGATGGGTGAATGTGTGGAGCAGCCGAGTCGAGCGAGAGGAACTTCAAGCCGTCAAGCTCCTGATCGTGAGCCTTGAGGGCGGTGACCTGCTCGGGCGTGAGCACCCCTCCGTCGAAGATGAATTGACGGCTTTCGCGCCATACTCCGTTTTGGGGAACCGAGTCCACAACTAGCAAGGAACCGAGTCGAAGTTCAACTCCGACGGACGATTCTTTGGCGGGTCCCCCAGCCGGTGCGCTGAATGAACCACCGAAGTGGCCGTTCTCGCCGTCAACGCCGTTTGGCAGCACGAACCCGCCGGGCGGTGACGACGACTGTGACGAGGCTGATCGCCATGCCGACCACGGCGAACGCCACGACGGCGACAGCCGGCGCGATCGGCAACTCCACGGTCACCTCACCGCTTCGGCAAACAACGGCCGGTGTTGCGTCAAGGCGCAGCTCAGCCACCGCCCGGATCGACGCCAGTTGCCCTGCCGCATCGCCCTCGCACCACTGGTAAGTCGACGCGATCTGGGCGAAACCGAGCGCCACGACTCCCAGGAGGATCGCGAAGACCAGTGCGCACGACACGGCGAGGCCGCGGTCGTTCATGTGTGGTCGCGACATGTCAGCGCAGGTGACTCCGGTTCTCGAACCACTCGTCGTCATCAGGGCGACGTGCGGTGGGGCGCCGTTCAACCGACGGCAGCTCGGGAGCAGCGGTGACGTGCTGCTTCAACGCCAGCGCGTCGTCGAGTTCACGCGCGAGGTCGGCCATGTTGAAGTCGAGCACCTCGGCAGCCCGCTTGGCCGCCTCGTGCGCCGCCATGAACTCCTCGGTCAACCAGGGTTCTCCACCCTCATAAAGGGTGTTGGGAGCGATGTGCACGCGGACGAGCTTGCCCATCATGTCCACCCACACCGTGACCGCACCGCTGGGTGACACACCTTTGTGCTGGCTGAACAGCGCCTTCTCCGGGTCGCGCCTGATCTTGGCGAAACGTTCCTGCGCCTGTGCGACCATCTCCTGCGGGTCCACGTCCCCTCCTAGGGCTGCAGCTTGCCCAGTGACTCCATCGCCTTGGTAGCGTCGGCGGACGCCTCGGCGCACTTGGCGATCTGCTCGTCGGCCTTGAACTTCTGCGAGTGCCACCACGCGGCCAAGCCCACCAGGACGCCGAGGATCCCCAGGATCAGTCCCACGACGGCGCCGATCCCGGTCAGACCGACGATGATGCCCGCGATGACACCGATGATGCCGACCGCGAACCCGATGGCGCTCCAGATGTTGTTCCACATGTCCGAAGCCTTGAACTCGAAGCCGTCGGCGAGGTCGACCAGTGCCTGACCGACGTCGTGGGCGGGCTTGCGCATCTCGCTCAGCGCCTGCTTCATCCGATCGATTCGCTCGGTATAGGCGTTGCTCGCCTCACCGGTCCACGCCGAAGCCTGGTTGGCCGCCGTCTCCAAGCCCTTCACGCAGCCGTCGATCGCTTTGCCGAGCTGATCCGCCCCGTCGGATTGCCCGGTGCCCCACACGTCCCGCCCGTCTGGCGGAACGACTCCGGGTCGATGTCCCTGATCACCCTCAAGGTGGCCTGGATGGACGGCAGACCGGGAGCGTGCCGGGCCGCGAACCCGTCGATTTCCCCCGCGTCCGACAGCAATGAGTCCGTGATCACGGTCTGAAGAAAGCCCACGTGCTCCTCCCCCTGGTCATTCCGGGTGAATCCGGCGGAGCCCTTCACCGATGAGCTTCTCGGCCCCCACGTACTCCTGCTGCGTCCGATGGACGCCGTCGATCGCCGTCTCGATCGTGGTGTGGACCCGGTTGATGAAGTCCTGCACGGCCTGACTTGTCCGGGCGTAGTCCTGATCGACGAACTTCGTCAACGCCAGGATCACCTCGTCAACGGTCTCCTCGATGTTCTCGTGCGGGCTCACGGACTGCACCGTCATGCTGCCCTCGAGGCTGGCCTTGGCTCGGAAGTCCTGTAGCCCCAACGCCTCTCCAGCCGCTCTGAGACTGGCCTTCAACTGCTCGAACTCGCCCGGATCGAGCGCATAGCCCCGACCAGGAGCCCCCATCCACGTCACCCCCTGCTACCGCCTGGTGTCGCAATGTAGCAGCAGCCACAGCCGCCGTTATCGAAAACGAACAAACCGCCGCCCGTTGTCCACCACACGACAGCGAAGCCACCAAGGAGTCACACCGGTGCCGAACATGACCGCGGCCACGGCGACCGAAGCAGATCCACCCAGCTGGGTTAGTGAGAGCTGGAGCACACAGCTGACGAATTTCGTGCGGATTGACCGCCTGCTCCAGATTTGCTCCAGATCGGCAGGTCTGATCCAGAACGGACACAAACGCAAGATCGCCCGCCACCTGCATTACCGCAGGTCAGCGGGCGAATCAGACGAACCATTAACTTGTGGAGCTGAGGGGACTCGAACCCCTGACCCTCACACTGCCAGTGTGATGCGCTACCAGCTGCGCCACAGCCCCGTGCAGTCACGTTCCCGGTGGTCAACCCCGCCGTTCTCGTGTGGCAATACCGTACAACATCCCCCCGTCAGGGTGGAAATCGGGGGTACCGGGGGCGCGTTCGGCCTGCTAGACCGGGGTGCATGGGTGGATCACCGTTGGTCGAGCCGGATGCCGAAGGCGTCCGGCCGGAGGTTCGTCGGGGCGTGCAGGAACGTCGCCTGCGCGCGCTGGTGGGGCGGTTGTTGGCGGCCGACGGGGTGCAGGCCGGTCGGTTGCGGGACGTCGGGGTTCGGGACGCGCGTCAGGTGTCGTTGGACGACCTGGCGCGGTTGCCGTTCGTGACCAAGCAGGACCTCTGGGAGCACTACCCGACGGGGTTCCAGGTGGACGATCGGATCGTCTGCGTCCACGGCTCGTCCGGCACCGGTGGGCGGCCCACGCTGGTCCCCTACACGGCCCACGACGTCGACGTCTGGGCCTCCGTCATGGCCCGCGCCCTGGGCGGCGCGGGCGCGACCTCCCGCAGTCGCATCCACAACGCGTACGGCTACGGGCTGTTCACGGGCGGGCTGGGGGTGCACCACGGCGGGATGCGGTTGGGGGCCGCCGTGCTGCCCATGTCGGGCGGGATGACCGAGCGGCAGGTGCGGTTGATCGCCGACCTGCGCCCGGATGTGTTGTGCTGCACGCCTTCCTACGCCATCCACCTCGGGGAGGCGTTGCGGCGCGGCGGGGTCGAGCCGGCCTTCCGCGTCGGCGTGTTCGGCGCCGAGCCGTGGACGGACGGGATGCGCGCGAAGATCGAGGGGTTGCTGGGGCTCCGCGCGCTCGACATCTACGGGCTCTCCGAGGTCATCGGGCCCGGTGTGGCGTGCGAATCACTGGACTCGCAAGGGATGTTGAACGTCGCCGAGGACCACTTCCTGGTGGAGGCCGTCGACCCGGACGGTGTCCCGGTGCCGGACGGCACGCCGGGCGAGTTGGTGTTCACCACGCTGACCAAGACCGGGATGCCGTTGCTGCGCTACCGGTCCGGCGACGTGGCGACGCTGGCCCCACCCGCACCGGGCAGCCCGCGGACCCTGCGCCGGATGAGCAAGGTGTTGGGGCGCAGGGACGACATGCTCGTCGTGCGCGGCGTCAACGTGTTCCCCAGCGAGATCGAGGGCGTGCTGCTCGCCGATCCCCGCGTGGGCCCGCACTACCTCGTGGTGGAGGACCGCCGGGAACGCCCGGAGCTGTGGGTGGTCGTCGAGGGCCACCCGACCGGCGGCGAGGGAACGGACGGCCGGCCCGCCGAGGGGGCGGACGGCCACCCGGCCGAGGGCGTGCGCCGCGACCTGACCGCCGCGCTGCGGGAACGCCTGGGCCTCACGTGCCGGGTCGTCGTCGCACCGCCCGGCGCCCTGCCGCGCCCCGAGACCGGCAAGGCGCGGCGGCTGGCCCGCTGGGACGGGGGCCCGCCGCCGGCGCCCGGCCTCACTTGACGAGGTCGGCCAGCCAGCTGTCGTCGCCGAGATCGACCTTCTGGTCACCCGAGGCGACGGTCGGCGTGCCCTTGAAGTACGGCAGGCCACGCGCCTTGTCCAGCTCCGCCTGCGTGTCCTTGTCGTAGGTGTCGCCGTCGACGCACGTCTTGAACTTGTCGCCGGTGATCCCGAGGTCGGTCCCGAGCTTCACGAGCTCCTGCTTGGTGTAGCCGGGCCCGCCCTCCTCGGGCTGCTTGGCGAACAGCGACTCGTGGTACTGCCAGAACTTGTCCTCGTCCGCGGCGCACAGCGCGGCGTTGGCCGCGTCCTTCGAGTAGCCCGGCGGGTCGGACAGCCGCACCAGGTACGGCAGCGCGTGGTAGCGCACGCGCAGCGTGCCCTTCTCGATCTCCTGCTTGATCTGGTCGCCGTAGATCTTCTTGAACTGCCCGCACGCCGGGCACAGGAAGTCCTCGTACACGTCGATGGTGGCCTTCGCGCCATCCTTGCCGACCACGACCACGGCGCCTTCGCGCTTGACCGGGGCCGCCACGTCGGCCACGTCGGTCGGCGGGGCGCTCGCGCTGTCGTCGGAACTCGACTTGGACCAGATCACGCCGCCGACGACGACCAGCGCCAGCACCACGACCACGACCACGCCGATGACGACCTTGGTCCGGTCGCCCCCGGCGCCGCGCGCCGCGGCCACCGCCCTCGCGGCCTGCTGCTCCTGCTTCTTCTTCCGAGCGTTGCGCTCAGCACCACCCACGTCGCCGTTCCCTTCCCGGTCACCTGCGGCCCGCAGGCTACCGAGCGATGCTGAGCTGAACCTGAGTGATCACGCGTCCGGCTGACGCGGCCGACCGGCGAGCCGTTCGCCGGTCGGCACCTCCGGACCTTCGTCCAGGCGGCCGGACTCGTTCGCGACGACCTCCGCGACGTGCGACGACGGCTCCTTCGGCAGGGTTTCGGGCGCGAACGACCAGAACCCGAGCGCGATGACCATCATCACCCCCGTCAGGGTGAACGCCGCGCCGTACGAGAAGTGGTCGACCAGCACGCCGGCGAGCAACGGCCCGATGATCGCGCCGCAGTCGGTGACCATCTGGAACGCCGCGAGCACCGGCCCGCCCTTGGCCTTGGTGCCGATGACGTCCGCGACGACGGCGTTCTGCGGCGGGTTGAGCAGGCCGGCGCCGACGCCCGCGACGAGCGAGGCCACCATGAACATCGGCACGCCCGCGGTGAAGCCGAGCCAGATGGTGCCGACCGCGGACACCGCGAGCCCGGCCATCGCCATCGGCTTGCGCCCGATGCTGTCGGACAGCTTGCCGGAGATGATCAGCACGGCGGCGTTGCCCACCGCGAACACCGACAGCGAGATGCCCGCGATGGCCGGGCTGCCGTGCAGCGCCTCCACCACGAACAGCGGCACCAGCGAGATCCGCACGCCGAACACGGCCCAGCCGTTGGCGAACCCGGACGCCAGCGCGGCGCGGTAGGCGGGCGAGCCCAGGGCCTGCCCGACGCCCAGCGTCGCGTGCTGCGCGTTCTGGTCGAGCGCGGCGAGGGTGGAGCGGCGCAGGAACCACCAGACGACGAGCGCGGCGAGCACCAGGGCGGCGGCGTAGGTGACGAACGGCACCCGGATGGAGATCTCCGCCAGGGCCGCGCCGACGATCGGCCCGCCGATGTTGCCCAGCAGGAAGCCGGTCGCCCACAGCCCGGACGCCCGGCCGCGCATGGGCGGCGGCGTGATCCGGATCAGCAGGCCGACGGCGGCGACGGTGAACATGGTGGAGCCGACGCCCGCGAACGACCGGAAGACGATCAGCTGCCAGTACGCGGTGGCGAACCCGCACGCCCCGGTGCCGATCGCCACGATGAGGATGCCGGCGATGTAGGTCCGGGGTTCCCCGAACCGGCTGACCAGTCGTCCGCTCACCGGCGCGAACAGCAGCCTCACCAGGGCGAACGCGCTGACGATCGCGGACACGGCGGTCGTGCCGACGTCGAAGCTCCTGGCGTAGGCGGGCAGCACCGGCGCGACGATGCCGAACCCGATGGCGATGATGAAGCTCGCCACGACGAGCACCCACACCTCGCCGGGCAGCCGGGGTTTGGCCGGTGCGTCACTCCCCAGCACAGTGCCTCCGATCTCAGTTAGCTGTGCTAAGGATATGCCCTGGGGCAACCGGGGGCTCAATCCAACAGCTCGTCAACTCTCCGTGCATACGCGGTGACGGGGTACCCGGCGTCGAAGTCGCACGCCTCCGCGAACCGCTCGCCCCCGCCGCCCTCGGCGACGTGCGCCGCCACCAGCAGCGCCCCGGCGTCACGCAGGGCGGCCACCACCCCGTTCACCAGCGCCGACCCGACACCGCGCCGCCGCCGGGCGGGCCGCACCACGACGTGCTCGACCAGACCGACGCCGTGTTCGACGAAGCCGGCGGCGAACCCGGCCAGCCGGTCCCCGTCGTCCACCGCGACGAACGCGCAGCGCGGGTCGTCCAGCCGCTGCCCGAGGTGGCGCGCGAGCCGCGCCGGGTCCGCGCCCAGGTCGTCGGCGAGCAGCCCGGCCATGCCGGCCAGGTCCGCGTCCGCCGCCACCCGCACGGTCGACGCGCGGACCGGACCCCGGTGGACGACGGCCAGCGACTCCTCCACGGCGTACCAGCCCGCGTCGTCCGCGATGCCCTCGATCTCGGCCACCGTGGTCGGCGAGGCGTACACCACCGCCTCGGCGCGCCCCACGTCCGCAAACGTTTGCTCCAACCGCAGCAGCGTCCCCGCGACCTCCGCCGACGAGCCGTCCAGGGCGCACGCGTGGTTGCCGAGGGGCAGGGGGTTGTCCCGGTTCACCACCACCCGGGCACAGCCGACCCGCCCGACCTTGCCGTACCGGACCGCGCCCGACGCGAGCCGCGCCGCCTCCACCAGGCCGGCCAGCTCACGCGAGCGGTACGGGTCGAGCAGTTCGGGGTCGTCGGGATCGCGCAACGGGTCAACCACGCCGACCAGCCTCGCACGCCGCGGCCCACCCACGCCGCTCCGCGGCGGGCGCCCACGACACGCCGCTCGCGCTCACCACCCCTCGTCACTCCCCGACGAGGGGTGGTGAGCGCGCCGGTCACGGGCCCGACGACACCCCGGCCGGACCCGCCACCCACCGGAGCCCCCGGTCCGGGGACCACCGCCGCGCCCGACCGGGGCGGAACCGGTCCACTAGTAGTTGATGACCCAGCCGTTGCCGTCGAACAGCGCCGTCGCCTCGGTCACCCCGACCGGGTAGTTGAGCGCCGCCTGCGTGTCGATGCCCATCGTGCTGAGGAACTCGCCCTCCTGGTAGGTGCCGGTCCCGACGTAGAACTGCGGCGCGTACCCGTAGGACTGCCTCGTCCCGGCCTGCGTGGCCGAGATCAGCGTGCCGAAACCGCCGATGCCGACGCCCACGTTGCCCGCGCGCGGCGGCACGCTCGGGTCCTGCTCGACCAGCAGGGTTCCGGGCGGTCCGGGCCGCGGGTCGGTGAACGCGAGCTCACCGCCCACCAGCGACAGCGTCACCTGGTTCGACTCGCCCGGCACGGCCGAGATGATCTCCACCGGCTCGTAGTCACGCCCCGGCGCGAAGTCCGTCAGGCCGCCGCGCACGAAGTTGAGCGTGTGCCGCCAGTGGAGCATCGAGGTCTCCTCCGGCAGCAACTCGAACGACCGCCACACGACCGGGTGACCCGGTGTGCCGGCGGGAACGCTCGGGAACAGCATCACGTTCGCCCGGTCCGACGACCGGTTGAGGACGGTCAGCTGGAACTGGACGCCGACCGGCGGCGCGATCTGCGCACCCTGCTCTACTGTGGACATTGCTGTGCCCTCCTACCAGCGCTTTCACGGCCGGCGAACGTCGACCACGACCCACGCTAATCCGATGTGGACAGACCTCGGAACACTCGTCACCCGGCCGTGGCCGCAGGTCGCGCGGATGGTCGCACGCCCGTCGGGCGGGCGAACGGTGCGTAGCCGGCGGGCGTGGTCGCGTGCCGACCGCGCGGCGAACCGGACGCGGGTCGGCCGGAGGTGGGTGCGCGCGGCGGTACCTGCGTCGCACCGCGACCGGGTCGGGGTCCACACTGGCGCACCGTGGAGCTGCCGATCGCCGGTGTGTTGGACGAGCTGGTCCGGACGCTGTCCGCGCGCGGTTCGGCAGTGCTCGTCGCGCCACCGGGCACCGGCAAGACGACCCTCGTGCCGCTCGCCCTGGAGGGCCGCGTCGTAGTGGCCGAGCCGCGCCGCATCGCCGCCCGCGCCGCCGCCGCGCGGATGGCGGGCCTGCTCGGCGAGCCGGTCGGCCGGACCGTCGGCTACGCGGTGCGCGGTGACCGCCGGACGTCCCGCGACACCCGCGTGGAGGTGGTGACCTCGGGGCTGCTCGTGCGGCGGTTGCAGCACGACCCGGAGCTGGCGGGCGTCGGCACCGTGCTGCTCGACGAGTGCCACGAGCGGCACCTGGACGCGGACCTGCTGCTGGCGCTGCTGCTCGACGCCCGCGCCGGGCTGCGGCCGGACCTGCGGCTGCTCGCGACCTCGGCGACGGTGGCCGCCGACCGCCTGGCGGGCCTGCTCGGCGACGCGCCGGTGATCCGGGTGTCCGCGCGGACGCACCCGGTCGACGTCGCGCACGTGCCGCCCGCCCGCGCCGAGCGCGTGGAGGCCGTGGTCGCGCGGGCGGTCCGCCGTGCGCTGGCCGAGGTGGACGGCGACGTGCTGGCGTTCCTGCCCGGTGTGGCGGAGATCCGGCGGTGCGCGGCGCTGCTGGACGACGTGGACGTGGTGCCGCTGCACGGCAGGCTCGCGTCCGGCGCGCAGGACGCGGCGCTCGCGCCGGGCCCGCGCCGGCGGGTGGTGCTGGCCACGGCGATCGCCGAGTCGAGCCTGACCGTGCCCGGCGTGCGGGCGGTGGTCGACTCGGGCCTGTCCCGCGTGCCGCGCGTGGACCACCGGCGCGGGCTGGCGGGCCTGGCCACGGTGCGGGTGAGCGCGGCGGTGGCCGACCAGCGGGCCGGGCGGGCGGGCCGCGAGGCGCCCGGACGCGTGTACCGGTGCTGGCCGGAGCACGAGCACGGCACCCTGCCGCGCTACCCCGAGCCGGAGATCCGCACCGCCGACCTGACCCGGCTGGCGCTGGAGCTGGCCTGCTGGGGCGTGCCGTCCGGCGAGGGCTTGGCCTGGTGGGACGCGCCGCCGCCGGGCGCGCTGGACGCCGGCCGGTCCGTGCTGCGGGCGCTGGGCGCGCTGGACGGGCGCGGCGCGACGGACCGGGGCCGCCGGATGGCCGACCTGGGGCTGCACCCGAGGCTGGCGCGGGCGCTGCTGGACGGCGCCGAGCTGGTCGGCGCGCGCACGGCGGCCGAGGTGGTCGCCGTGCTGGACGACGACCGCGCGGCCGACGGGGTGGAGCTGTCCGCCCGGCGGGCCGACCCGCGCGAGGTGCGGCGCCTGGCCGCCCTGGTCGGCGAACCGGCGCGGACCGGGCCACCGGTCGACGACGCCGACGCCCGCGCGCTGGTCGTCGCGCTGGCCTTCCCGGAACGCCTGGCGCGGCGGCGCTCGCCCGGTTCACCGGTCTACCTCATGGCGGGCGGCACGGCCGCCGAGCTCCCGCCCGGCGGCGGTCCGGCCGACGCGGAGTGGCTGGCGGTCGCCGTCGCCGACCGGGAGCCCGGCCGCAGCCACGGCCGCATCCGCCTCGCCGCCCGCGCGTCGGAGGAGCTGGCCCGCCGGGCCGCGCCGACCCTGCTCGCCGAGGAGGACGACATCCGGTGGGACGGCGACGTGGTCGCGAACCGCCTGCGCAAGCTGGGGGCGATCACGCTGTCCGCCCGGCCGCTGCGCACGCCCGACGCGCTGCGGGCCGCCCTCCTGGCGGGACTGCGCGCGGAGGGGCTCGACCTGCTGCGCTGGGACGCCGACGGCGTCCGCACCAGGGAACGCATGGCGTTCCTGCACCGCGTGCTGGGCGACCCGTGGCCGGCCGTGGACGACGACGCGCTGCTGGCCGTGATCGACCTCGGCGACGCGCGGCGGCGTGCCGACCTGGCGCGGATCAGCGGCGAGGAGGTGACGAGGCGGCTGCTCCCGTGGCCGGCCGCCGCGCGGTTCGACGACCTCGCGCCCGACCGCGTCGAGGTCCCCTCGGGCTCCCGCGTCCGCGTCGACTACTCGGGCCCGGAGCCGGTGCTGCCGGTGAAGGTCCAGGAGGTGTTCGGCTGGACCGACACCCCGCGCGTGGCGGGCGGCCGGGTGCCGGTCGTGCTGCACCTGCTGTCGCCCGCCGGCCGCCCGACGGCGGTGACCGGCGACCTGGCGTCGTTCTGGCGCACCGGCTACCCGAGGGTACGGGCCGAGCTGCGCGGCCGTTACCCCAAGCACCGCTGGCCGGAGGACCCGCTGACCGCGCCACCGGCCCGCCGCTAGCCCCGCGGCCTACGGCGAGCCGAACTCGGGCGTACGTGAAAATGTTTCCGAACAGCTAGCCTCCGGGAGCATGAACAACTTCTCCCGCCGCCGGTTCCTCGGCGTCACCGCGGTGACCGCGGGCAGCCTCGTCGTGACCGGCCGCGCGGAAGCGTCCACCCGGCACGTGCCCGCCGTCGTCGTGGGCAGCGGTTACGGCGCGGCCGTCGCGGCGCTGCGCCTGGGCGAGGCGGGTGTCCGGACCCTCGTGCTGGAGATGGGTCAGCGCTGGGACCGCCCCGGCCCCGACGGCAAGGTGTTCTGCGGGATGCTCGACCCCGACCAGCGCTCCACGTGGTTCAAGGACCGCACCGAGGCGCCGATCAACGGGGTCATGTTCCTCGACCTCGCGAACCGGCCCATCCGGCGGCACGCGGGCGTCCTGGACCGCGTGAACTTCCCGAACATGGGCGTGTACGTCGGCCGGGGCGTCGGCGGCGGCTCGCTGGTCAACGGCGGCATGGCCGTGGTGCCCGACCGCGACTACTTCGCCCGCCGCTTCCCCACCGTCGACGCCGACGAGATGTACCGGCGCTTCTTCCCGCTGGCCAACCGGATGCTGCGGGTCAACCGCATCCCCGACGACTTCTTCGAGGCCAGCGAGCACTACCGGTTCGCGCGGCTGTCCCGCACGCTCGCCGGCCGCGCCGGGTTCGACACGACCTTCGTCCCGAACGTCTACTCGTTCGAGCACATGGCGGCGGAGGAGCGCGGGGAGGCGCCGAAGTCCGCGCTCGCCACCGAGGTCATCTACGGCAACAACCACGGCAAGTTCACCCTCGACCAGGGCTACCTCGCCGAGGCCGAGCGGACCGGCCACGTCACCATCGCCCCGCTGCACCAGGTCACCCGCGTCCAGCGGACCGCCACCGGCTACGCCCTGACCGTGCGCGAGATCACCCCGGACGGCGCGCCGGTGGCCGAGAAGCACGTCACGTGCGACCACCTGTTCCTGGGCGCGGGCAGCCTCGGCTCCACCGAGCTGCTGCTGCGCGCGCGGGAGAACGGCGACCTGCCCGACCTCTCGGCCGAGGTGGGCGAGGGCTGGGGACCCAACGGCAACGTGATGATCGCCCGCGCGAACCACCTGTGGCACCCGACGGGCGCGCGGCAGTCCGCCATCCCGGTGCTCGCGATCAACGACCCGGAGCGGCAGGTCTTCGCGGAGATCGCCCCCGTGCCCGCGGGCATCGAGACCTACCTGAGCCTCTACCTGGCCATCACCCGCGGCGAGGAGCGCGGGAGGTTCGTCTACGACCGGGCGGCGGACAAGGCCGTCCTCCAGTGGCGGGAGGGGCAGAGCGCCGAGGCGGTGGCCGCCGCGCGCGGCACGTTCGACCGGATCAACGAAGCCAACGGCACCGGCTACCGCTACGACGTGTTCCGCGGCGCGAAGGCGTTCGCCGACGACTTCTGCTACCACCCGCTCGGCGGGGCGGTGCTGGGCAAGGCCACGGACGACCACGGCCGCGTCAAGGGCTACCCCAACCTCTACGTGACCGACGGCGCGCTCGTCCCCGGCTCCCTGGGCGTGAACCCCTTCGTGACGATCACGGCCCTGGCGGAGCGCAACCTGGCCACCATCCTCGCCGAGGACATCCACCCCTGACCCACGCCCACCAGGCGATACCACTGGTCGGAGGCGCCACCCGACGGCAAAGCCGAGGCGACTCCACCGAACGGGGTCGCGGGATGGCCCGACGGCGAAGCCGAGCGGCCGGGGGTCCGGGGGTGCGACCCCCGGGCGGGGCCCGGGGGTCGCACCCCCGGAAAGCATGACGGCCGACCAGGTTCGCGCACTCCGCGAACGCAGGCCGGCCGAGGCCGTGGAGGTGCCGGGAATCGAACCCGGGTCCTCTGCCGCTTCATCAAGGCTTCTCCGTGTGCAGTCCGCTGTGCCTCTACTCGGCCCCGGCGATCACGCGGACAAGTCGCTCGTGACGGGCCCAGTCACTGTGGGTGTCCCGACCGTCCCCCGTGACCGGGGACGGCGGTGAGCCTCCTAGCTGATGCCAGCATCCGGAGCGGAGGCTCCTCCGGGCTGACAGCTCACTCTCCTAGCCTCAGGCGGCGAGGGAGTAAGCGGCCTGGTCGTTAGACTCGGCGCTTATTGGTTTGCGATGACGCTCACGGTGGTCTCTCGCCTGCACCGACACGCTTCCCTTGAATCAACGCACAAAGTCGAAACCGTTCACCCCCTGGTCTGGGTCTTGCGTCCACCCATCATAACGTGTCCGGGGACCGGGTTCATTCCCAATACGGCGGGTAGGGCTGTCCCCACCTCCCGGACGGCGGCCGACCTGATGGTTCGGGCCGCGCGGACGGGCGATGCTGGTCGGGTACATCGGGCGTGAAGGTGGGGAAACATGACTGCGCGTGCCAACCCGGACATCGTCCGGACCAGCGGGTACTTCCTGTTCAACCTGGCGACGGGCCTCTTCTGGTTCTGCCTCCTGGTGCCGCTGCTGGTGCTGAGCATCGGCACGGCGGTGGTGTGGGTGGGACTGCCGCTGCTCGCGCTGACCCTGCTGCTCGCCCGGCTCGCGGCGACCGTCGAGCGGTCGTGGCTGCGGGTCACGCTCGGCGTGGACGTCCAGCGACCGTACCGGCAGCTGCCGGAGGGTTCGCTGTACGTGCGGACCAAGGCGCTGGTGACCGACCCGGCGACGTGGCGCGACTTCGCCTACTGGGTGCTGATGCTGCCGGTGGGCATCGTGGAGTTCACCCTGGTGGTCGCCCTGTGGCCGGTCGTGCTGGCGGCGGTGTTCCTGCCGGTCTACTACCAGTTCCTGCCCGCGAACATCCAGGTCTCGCTGGGCAACTCGGAGTGGCTGGTCGACTCGTTCGCCGAGGCCCTGCCCGTGTCCCTCGTGGGCATCGTCCTGGGCCTGCTGGTCCTGCCGCTGATCAAGGCGTTGGGCCGGGGTCACGCGGCGCTCGCGCAGGCCCTGCTCGGCCCGTCCCGCACCAGCCTGCTGGAGGCCGAGACCGGTCGCCTGTCCGCCAGCCGCGCGCGAGGCGTCGAGGCCGCGGAGGCGGAGCGCAGGCGCATCGAGCGCGACCTGCACGACGGGGCGCAGCAGCGCCTAGTGGCGGTGGCGATGGGCCTCGGCCGGGCCCGCAGCAAGATGGACACCGACCCCGACGCGGCGGCCGAGCTGATCGCCGAGGCGCACGCCGACGCCAAGCTCGCCATCTCGGAGCTGCGGGACCTGGCGCGCGGCATCTACCCGTCGGTGCTCGGCGACCGCGGCTTGGACGCGGCCCTGTCGTCCCTGGCGGCGAAGTGCCCGATCCCCGTGGACGTGTCGGTCGACGTCGACCCGCGCCCGCCGACGGCGGTCGAGAGCACCGCCTACTTCACCGTCGCCGAGGCCCTGACGAACATCGCCAAGCACGCGGGCGCCACGCAGGCCGCGGTGAGGGTCACGCGCACGGAGAACTCCGTGGTCGTGGAGGTGACCGACAACGGCCACGGCGGCGCGGAGATCCGTCCGGGAGGAGGGCTGGCGGGCCTGGCGGACCGTGCTGCGACCATTGACGGCGTGGTCGTGGTGGTCAGCCCCGTCGGGGGGCCGACCGTGATCCGGACGGAGCTGCCGTGCGCGTTGTGATCGCCGAGGATTCGGTCCTGCTCAGGGTGGGCGTGGAACGCCTGCTCTCCGACGAGGGCATCGAGACCGTCGCCGCGGTGGAAGACGGCGACGCGCTGCTCGGGGCGATCGAGGAGCACCGGCCGGATCTGGCGATCGTGGACGTGCGGATGCCGCCGACGTTCACCGACGAGGGCTTGCGAGCGGCCATCGAGGCCCGGAAGCGGATCCCGAACCTGCCCGTCCTCGTCCTGTCGCAGTACGTGGAGGAGCGCTACGCCGTCGAACTGCTGGCGGGCGGCGCGAACGGCGTCGGCTACCTGCTCAAGGAGCGGGTGGCCGACGTCTCGGAGTTCGTGGCGGCGGTCCGCCGGGTGGCCGAGGGCGGCACGAGCATCGACCACGAGGTCATCACCCAGCTCATGGTCCGCAACAAGCGCAACCCGGTCGACTCCCTGACCCAGCGCGAACGCGAGGTCCTCGGCCTCATGGCACAGGGCCTGTCGAACGCGGCGATCGCCAAGTCACTCGTCGTCTCGGACGGCGCGGTGGAAAAGCACGTGGGCAACATCTTCGCCAAACTCGGCCTGGAACCCAGCACCTCGGAACACCGCCGAGTGCGCGCCGTCCTCGCCTACCTCAACCTGGGCTGACCACACCACCCCGCCCGCACCGCGCAGCACAGACTTCTGGTCTCGTGTTCTCCCCGTATGGCCTGCCCGCAGGGCAACCACAGTCGGTCAGGGGGCGCAAGCACGCTTCACCGCTTGCGCCCCCTGACCGACTGTGGTGGTCTTTGACAGGCCATGCGGGGAGAACACGACGCCTTTAAAGCTTTTCCTCCCCCGGCGGCCTGCCCAGCGGCGAGCGCTTCTTTAAAGCTTGTGCGGGCGCCTTCCGCGCGGAAGTTCTTCGGTTTTAGCGGGTCAAAGCTTAAAGAAGGGCGCTCGCCGCTGGGCAGGCCACCGAGGATGGGGGCAAAGCTTTCAAGCTTCGCTTGAAAGCTTTGGTGGCTGCGTGTCATCCCCGTACGACCTGTCAAAGACCACCACGCTCGTCAGAGGGGCGCAAGCGGTGAAGCGTGCTTGCGCCCCTCTGACGAGCGTGGTTGCCCTGCGGGCAGGCCGTACGGGGATGACACGCAGCCGGCCGTGGTGTGTGCGGTGCACACCCGTATGAGGCCAGGGGTCGTTCAGTAACGGCCCTTGAGCGCGCGGCCGTGTGCCTTCTGGATCTCGCGTTGGGCGTCGCGCTTCGCGAGGTCCTGTCGCTTGTCGTACGCCTTCTTGCCGCGTGCCAGCGCGAGTTCGACCTTGACGTACCCGTCCTTGAAGTACATCTGCAACGGGATCAGCGACAGACCGCTCTCCTTGGTCTTGCCGATCAGCCGCTCGATCTCCTTGCGGTGCAGCAGCAGCTTCCGCTTGCGGCGCACCTCGTGGTTGGTCCAGGTGCCGGCCACGTACTCCGGGATGTGCAACGCGTGCAGCCACACCTCGCCGTCGTCGACCTGGCCGAACGCGTCGACGAGCGACGCCCGGCCCATGCGGAGGCTCTTGACCTCCGTGCCGACGAGCACGACGCCCGCTTCCAGGGTGTCGAGGATGGTGTAGTCGTGCCGAGCCTTGCGGTTCGACGCGATCACCTTCTGACCGCGTTCCTTGACCATGCCAGCAACCTTACGTGAGCACGCCAGCGGATATCGGACTCACAGCCGCACGTACAGGCGCAGCGTCACGTACCCGGTCAGCGCCGAGATGAACACCGCCACGCCCAGCAGGATCGGCGAGATGATCAGCACGTCCAGCATCCCCATCGGCGGCAGGATCTGCGAGGTGAACAGGTCCCCGGACACCTTCGTGCCGCCGAACACCAGCAGCGCCAGCCCGCCCACGCCGACGATCGCGCCGATGACGCCGGCGACCACCGCCTCGATGAGGAACGGCAGCTGCGTGTACCAGCGGGTCGCGCCCACCAGTCGCATGATGCCGACCTCGGTGCGCCGGGTGAACGCGGACACCTGGATCGTGTTGGAGATCAGCAGCAGCGCCGCCAGCGCCTGCACCAGCGCCAGGACGAGGACGATGTTGCGCAGGCCGTTGAACACGTCCAGCAGCCTGCCCAGGAACTCACCCTGGTCGTTGACCGCCTTGACGCCCGCCTTGCCGGAGAACGCCTGCACGATGACGCTCGCCCGCGCCGGGTCCTCCAGCTTCACCCGGAACGTGGCGGGGATGGCCTCGGGTCGGGCGAGCTTCACCAGTTCGGGCTGCGCCTCGAAAATCTTCTTGAACCGCTCGAAGCCCTTCTCGCGGTTCTCGTAGACCACCGTCTCCACGCCCGACGTGCTCTGCAGCGCGCTCTGGAGGCCGGCGCACGGCTGTTGCGCGCAGTCCTTGTCATTCGCGCTGACGTCGTTGGTGAGCAGGACCGAGACCTCGAGCTTGCTCTGGTAGTTGTCCTGCATCTTGTCGACCATGCGGACGATGAGCAGACCACCGCCGAGCAGGCCGAGCGAGATCGCGGTCGTGAGGATCATCGCGATGGTCATCGTGACGTTCCGGCGCAGGCCGGTGACGACCTCGCTGAACACGAAGCTGGTACGCATCGGGGGGAACGTTCCTCAGGGTCGGGGGATGAGGGTGGTCTCTAGCGGCCCACGCCGTAAACACCCCGCGCGTCGTCGCGGATGATGCGGCCGTGGTCCAGCTCGACCACACGGCGGCGCATGGAGTCGACGATGGAGTGGTCGTGGGTGGCCATCAGGACCGTCGTGCCGGTGCGGTTGATCCGCTCCAGCAGCAGCATGATGTCCTGGCTGGTGTCGGGGTCCAGGTTGCCGGTCGGCTCGTCGGCGAGCAGCACCAGCGGCCGGTTGACGAACGCGCGGGCGATCGCCACCCGCTGCTGCTCACCACCCGACAGCTCGTGCGGCATCCGGTCGGCCTTGCCGTCGAGGCCGACCAGCTGTAGCACCTCGGGCACCACCTTCACGATGGTGTTCCGCGGCTTGCCGATGACCTCCAGCGCGAACGCCACGTTCTCGGCCACGGTCTTGTTGGTGAGCAGTCGGAAGTCCTGGAACACGCAGCCGATGGACTGGCGCAGGCGGGGGACCCGGCGCCGGGACATCTTGGCCACGTCGAAATTCGACACGTACACGCGACCCTTGCTCGGCACTTCTTCGCGGAGCAGAAGTCGTAGGAACGTGGATTTTCCGGACCCGGAAGGTCCGATCAGGAACACGAACTCACCCTTGTCCATCTCGACCGAGACGTTGTCGAGCGCGGGGCGCGTGGAGGTCTTGTAGACCTTGGACACGTGTTCGAGGCGAATCACGACGGGGGAGTCTACCGGTGGCCTGGGTAAAGCCGCCGTCTCGCCCGGCGAACCCCGGACGAAACGGCGGCTTGATCGATCAGGACCCCTGCTGCTGCTTCCGCCAGCGAATGCCCGCCTCCAGGAACTGGTCGATCTCCCCGTCGAGCACCGCCGACGGGTTGCCGACCTCGTGCTCGGTGCGCAGGTCCTTCACCATCTGGTACGGGTGCAGCACGTAGGAGCGCATCTGGTTGCCCCAGCTGGACCCCGAGTCCTTCAGGGCGTCCATCTTGGCCTGCTCCTCCTGCCGCCTGCGCTCCAGCAGCTTCGCCTGGAGCACCGCCATCGCGGTGGCCTTGTTCTGGAGCTGGGAGCGCTCGTTCTGGCAGGACACCACGATTCCGGTCGGGATGTGCGTGAGCCGCACCGCCGAGTCGGTGGTGTTCACGCCCTGGCCGCCGGGGCCGGACGAGCGGTAGACGTCGACCCGCAGGTCCTTCTCGTCGATGTCGACGTGGTCGGTCTGCTCCACCACGGGCACGACCTCGACGCCCGCGAACGACGTCTGCCTGCGGCCCTGGTTGTCGAACGGCGAGATGCGCACGAGCCGGTGGGTGCCCTGCTCGACGCTGAGCGTGCCGTACGCGTAGGGGGCGGTGACGCGGAACGTGGCGGACTTGATGCCCGCCTCCTCCGCGTAGGACGTGTCGAACACGTCCACGCCGTAGCCGTGGCGCTCGGCCCACCGCGAGTACATGCGCAGCAGCATCTCGGCGAAGTCGGCCGCGTCCACCCCGCCCGCCTCCGCGCGGATGGTGACCAGGGCGTTGCGCTCGTCGTACTCGCCGGACAGCAGGGTGCGGACCTCCAGCGAGGAGATCTCCTCGCGCAGCTTGGCGCGCTCGGCGTCCGCTTCCGCGATGCTGCCCGCGTCGCCCTCGTCCTCGGCCAGCTCGTAGAGCACGCCGAGGTCGTCCAGGCGGTCGCGCAGGCCGACGACGCGGCGCAGCTCGCCCTGCTTGTGCGAGAGCTGGCTGGTGACCCGCTGCGCCTTCTCCTGGTCGTCCCACAGGTCGGGCTTGGCGGCGGCCTCCTCCAGCTCCGCGACCTGGGCGCGCAGCGCAGCGAGGTCCATCACCGCCTCGATGCTCGCGAGGGTGGCGGAGAGGTCCTTGATGTCTGCTTCGACGTCCGGGTTCACGGCAGAAGATTACGCCAGGACCGGCCGCGGAGTGCGACCGGTCGGCGCTCGTCAGCCAGTGGGGATCGCGTCGAGCAGCTTGAGCACGGCCTTGGCGTGCGCCAGGGCGAACTCGGCCACCGCCTTGGCGTAGGCGTCCTCCGCGGTCTTCACCGCCGTCCGGGCGGCCTCCTGGTCGGCGGTGTAGCTCGCGCGGGCCGCGTCGACCAGCGATTGCCGCTGCTTGGCGGTCAGCGAGCCGGCGTGCACCAGCCGGAGGATGAGTGGGCTGCGCAGGTGGTCCGGGCCGGGCTCGGACAGCAGCCAGTTCTTGAAGGCCTTCTTGCCTGCGGCCGTCAGGACGTACTGCTGACTGGAGCGTGGGCCCTGCTTGCCGAGGCGCAGCAGACCCGCGTCAGCCAACGCGGGCAGCTCGCGGTAGACCTGGCTGCGGGTGACGCTGAAGAACGCTCCGAAGCGCTCCCCGGCCTCAGCCACGAGCTGGCCACCGGTCTTGGGTCCGTCGTGCAGCAGCCCGAGCAGGGCGGCGGCAGTAGCGTTCAGGTCCGACACAACACCAACGGTGCCACTTTCAGGTGCAGCTGTCCACAATGGTCAGCCGTTCTGTCCACTGTGGCTGATCACGGGCTAGTGCGGTTGGGCCAAGCGGAGCAACGGGAAGCTCCGTTCCGTGACCACGAACTGATCAACGCCACGCTTTCGGCCGCTTGACCGGAATTGTCCAGTCCGGCTGGAAAGAGCTTGGCGGGCAAGGGAAACCGCACTTTTGCGTTCACCCGAACGGCCGGCGGAGGTGACGGGGAGCGCTGTTGGTCTTGCTCGGGGCCGCCGGGCTTAGCACAACACGGTGATGTGCGCCTCCTGGCCTGGCGGATACCACGTGTGCTGGGATCATCACTCCTTGTAGGCAGTTCTCTGGGAGGTGCGTGGTGGGCATCAAGTGGATGGAGAACAAGGTCGTCAAGAACGCGAAGGCGTGGGCGAGCGGATCGATACCCGAACAAGGCGGCAAGGACGAGTGCATGGTGTGCGGCAAGCAGATCCGCCGGCACCGCACGGTCGCCGGCGAGGGACGGGTGTGCTCACTGGTCTGCGCGCAGTACTGGGCGGAGAACATGAGCTGACCCGGACAAGCGAAAGACCCCCTCTCCGAAATCGAAGAGGGGGTCTTTCCGTGCAGTAGCGGGGACAGGATTTGAACCTGCGACCTCTGGGTTATGAGCCCAGCGAGCTACCGAGCTGCTCCACCCCGCGTTGGGTAAGACCAACTATACACACCTGGAAAACCCACTTCGCACCACCCCCCGAACCGCGTCCCGCCGCAGGTCAGCCCCGTCCGCGCACCGACCCGCACGACACCACCGCACGACTTCCGCCGCCATCCGTCGCGGCTTCCGCAAGCCGACGACGCGACGCGCCCAGCCAAGGGGGGTGCAGGGGGGCGACGCCCGCCCTGCGCGGGGTTCGGGGGCCGCGCCCCCGACGCAATAGCGGAAAAGCCCCGTCCGCGCATTCCGCGGACAGGGCTTCCCGACTTTGTAGCGGGGACAGGATTTGAACCTGCGACCTCTGGGTTATGAGCCCAGCGAGCTACCGAGCTGCTCCACCCCGCGTTGTAATGTGAACTCTACGCCGGGGTTACCCGGAAAGGCAAATCGGGTGGCCGGAACGTGTCCCGGACCACCCGACCCACCTCTTCCCGCAGGTCAGCCGGTCGGCGTCGTCGGCGGCACCGACGTCTGCTGCGGCGGCTGCGTGTTCGCCGCCGCGCTCGCGGACTCGAACTTCTTCGTCGCCTCGTCCAGCGCCTTGTAGGCGTTGCCGAGCGCTGCGAAGTCACCGCTGGTCTGCGCGGCCTTGATGGCGGCCAGGGCGCCCTGGATGTCCCGGACGGCCTGTTGCAGCTCGGGGCTCTGCCCGGTGCCGTTCGGCGCCGTGGGCGTCGTCGTCGGCGTGCCGGTCTGCGGTGTGCCGGTCTGGTCGGGCAGCTGCGCCGCCGCGCCGGTCAGCACCTTCTCCAGCGCCTCCTTCAGCGTCGAGGCGTACCCGACCTTGTCGCCGAAGCTCACCAGCACCTTGAACAACTGCGGGAACTGGGTGTTCTGGCTGGCCCGCTCGATGTAGATGGGCTCCACGTAGAGCAGGCCGCCGCCGACCGGGAGGGTCAGCAGGTTGCCGTACACCACCTTCGTCTGCCGCTGGGTCAGCAGGTTCAGCTCGCCGCTGACCTCACCCGAGGTGAGGAACTGGGTCTGGATCTGCTGCGGTCCCTTGGCCTCGTTGTTCAAGGTCAGCACGCTGATCTTGCCGTAGTTGTCCGGGTCCGACCGCACGCTCACGTACGACGCCATGAACTCGCGGTTCTGCCGCACCAGCGAGCTGGTCAGCTGGAAGCTCACCTTGCTCGGGTCGCCGGTCGGGTCACCGGCCAGCACGTAGAACGGCGGCTGCTGGTCGCGCTGCTGCTGGCTGTTCTGCTGCTGCTGTTCGGCCGACGTGACGTTGTCGATCGCCGGGTCGGACGGCACGCCCCAGAACGAGACGCCGGAGTAGAAGTCGCGCGGCTGGTCGACGTGGTAGCGCGCCAGCGTGTCGCGCTGGACCTTGAACAGGTCCTCCGGGTAGCGCAGGTGCTCGCGCAGCGACTGCGACATCTCGCTGCTCGGCTTCACCGTGCCGGGGAAGACCCCCATCCACGCCTTGAGCACCGGGTCCTTCTGATCCATCTCGTACAGGGTCACCGTGCCGTCGTAGGCGTCCACAGTGGCCTTGACGGAGTTGCGGATGTAGCTGATCTCCTTGTTCGGCTGCTGCGCGACGCCGGGCAGCGAGTCGTTCGTGGCCGACGCCAGCGACGTGCGGCGCGCGTACGGGTAGTTCTCCAGCGTCGTGTAGCCGTCGACGATCCACGTGATGCGGCCGTCCACCACCGCGGGGTACGGGTCGGCGTCCACGGTCAGCCACGGCGCCACGGCCTCCACGCGGTCGCGCGGGTGGCGGTTGAAGATGATCCGCGAGTCGTCGCCGATGGCCGAGTTGAACAGGATGTTCCGCTCGCCGTAGGCGGCGGCGAAGACCAGCTTGTTGAACAGGCCGCCGATCCGCACGCCGCCCTTGCCGTCGTAGGTGTACTGCGCGCGGTCGGTGTCGTACTCGCCCGGCGCGTCGCCGCCGCGACCGCCGACGATCGCGTAGTCCGACCGGCTGCCCAGCTCACCGAAGTAGGTGCGCGGCTGCTGGACGCCGAACGGGCCCGGCTTGACCTTGCCGTCCTGGTCGACCTCGGCGACCTGGAATACCGGGTAGCCGCCGTTGCCGCCCTCGTCCGCGGGCGAGTTCACCTTGCTGGCCTCGGCGAACACCATGCCGTTGCCGTGGGTGTAGATGAGGTGCTGGTTGATCCAGTCGCGCTGGCCCTGCGGGATGCCCGAGGTCTGCAGCTCGCGGACCGCGACGATGTAGTCCTGGAGCTCGCCGTCCACTTTGTACCGGTCGACGTCGAGCTTCTCCGGGAACGCGTAGAACGGCCGCAGCTGCTGGAACTGGGTGAACGTCTTGGAGATCACCGCGGGGTCGAGCAGCCGCACGTTCCCCATCGTCGCCTGGTCGTTCTTCAGCTCGTCCAGCGAGACGTTCTGCTTGCCCTCGTACGGTTTTGTCTCGACCTTGTCGTCGGTCAGCCCGAACGCGTCCTTGGTCGCGAGGATGTTCCGGCTGATCGACTCGGCTTCCTTCTCGTTGGCGTTGGGCCGCACCGAGAACTGCTCCAGCACCGCGGGCCACGCCGCGCCGACCAGGATGCTGGACAGCACCAGCAGCACGGTCGCGATGGCGGGCAGCTGGAGGTTGCGGAGCACCGCGCCGACGAAGAAGGCGATCGCGCAGAACACCGCGATGCACAGCAGGATCAGCTTGGCCGGCAGCACCGCGTTCAGGTCGGTGTAGGTGGCGCCGTGGAACTTGTCGTTCCGGTCGGAGAACAGCAGCTGGTACCGGTCGAAGAAGTACGCCACCGCCTTGAGCAGCACGAACACGCCCGCCACGATGGACAGGTGCGCGCGCGCCGGCCCGGAGAGCTGCCCGCCGCGACCGGCCAGCCGGATGCCGCCGAACAGGTAGTGCGCCACCACCGCGCCGACGAACGACACCGCCGTGGCGATGAACAGCCACGACAGCAGCCACGTGTAGAACGGCAGCTGGAACGCGTAGAAGCCGATGTCGTGCTGGAACTCGGCGTCGGTCGCGTTGAACGGGGTGGCGTTGGCGAACAGCTGGAACCGCTGCCACTCGCCCTGCGCCGAGGTGCCCGCGATGACGCCGACCAGCGCGGGCAGGCCGATCGCGAACAGCTTCATCCGCCGGGTCACCACCGCGCGGTAGCGGGCCACCGGGTCGTCCGGCCCCGACACCGGCACGAACACCGGCCGGGTGCGGTAGGCGAGGAACAGGTTGAGCGCGACGAGGCCGCCCACCAGCAGGCCCACGGCGAAGAACAACCCGAACCGGGTCGCCAGCATGGTGCCGTAGACGCTGCGGTAGCCGACCTCGCCGAACCACAACCAGTTGACGTAGGTGCCGAGCAACCTGGAGCCGGTGATCAGACCGACCAGGACCACCGCACCGACGATGAGCAGAATCCGGCTTCGACGGGACAGCCTGGGCAGTCCGACCGGGGGCCGAGTGGCCACTGGGCACGCTCCTGGATCGCGGTAATGGCTTTCGTACGTTCTGTCCAACTGTACGGAGGCCGCCCCGGGTTCCCCGTTCGGTCGCCCGTTTCGGGTGGGTGGGACGATGTCGGGCGTGTCAGCCAGTGAAACGCCGCCCGTCGCGCTGCCCGCCGTGGCCCGCGAGGTCGAGGAGTTCGTGTCCACCGCGGGCTGGGACCAGGGCCCGCAGCTGTTCGCCCTGGTGCCGACCGCCGACCTGCTCATCCAGCAGCCGGAGTTGGCCGGTCAGCTGGACCCGGTGGCCTCGCCGCTGACGCCGATCGCGCAGGACGCGCTGCCGTCCGCCGAGCTGGACGAGGCCCTGGCGGGCATCGCCTGGCCGGACGCGGTGCGCGGGTGCGCGTTGGCGCAGGAGATCGTCGTGCTGCCGCCGGACGCCGAGCCGGAGCTGTCCGAGGACCTCGACGACGAGGCGGCGCGGCAGTTCGCGGCGGAGCACCCGCAGCGGCGGGAGGCGCGCCTGGTGGCGGCCGTGCTGCGGGACGGCTCGGCGGCGTGCGTGCTGCGGCTGCGCGGCACCGCGGAGGTGCCCGAGGAGGTCGTGGAGCACCCGGAGCTGGCCCCGAACCTCACCAACGCGCTGCTGGAGACGCTGAAGCCCTGACCCGGCGGTGCGGTGCTCCGGCGGCCCCGGAGCGCGCGGGCACCGGCTCCGACGACGTCCCGGACGTGTCGGGGCCGGGTCAGCAGGTGGGCGTGTCCTGGCCGGCGACCAGCGCCTTCAGCGAGGTCACGGCGTCGTCCAGCTTCTCCACCTTGACCAGCCGCAGCCCCTCGGGCGCGTGCTGCTTGGCCTCGTCGCAGTTGCCCGCGGGCACCAGGAAGGTGGTCGCGCCGCTCTCGCGCGCCGCGACCATCTTGAAGGTGATGCCGCCGATCCGGCCGACCTCGCCCTGGTCGTTGATCTCGCCGGTGCCCGCGATCGGCAGGCCGCCGTTCAGCTCGCCCGGCGTCAGCTTGTCCACGATGGACAGGGCCAGCAGCAGGCCGGCGGACGGGCCGCCGACGTCGGCCAGGCTGATCTTGACGTCGAACGGGACGTCGGCGCGGTCCACCGGCAGAACGCCGAGGAACCCGGTCGGCCGGTCCTCGACCTTGCCCAGGGTGATCCGGGCGGTCTGCCGGGCGGACTCGCGCTGGAAGGTGATGTCGACCTGGTCGCCCGGCTTGGTGCTCTCCAGCGCGGCGCGGACGTCCTCGTAGCCGGCGACGTCCCGGCCGTTGACGTTGAGCAGCCGGTCGTTGGGCTGGATCACGTTGTCCGCCGCGCTGCCCTTGGTGATCTCGGCGGCGACGACCTTCACCGGGTAGTCCAGGTAGCGCAGGGCGGCGACCTCCGCGCTGGTCTGGGAGTCCTGGAACGCCTTCACGTTCTGGTCGCGCACCTGCTGCTCGGACTCGCCGGGCCGGAAGAACTCCTCGCGGGGCGCGAGCGCGTACCGACCGCTGATCCACAGGCCGAGCGCGCCGAACAGCGACACGTCGTCGGTGACCGACACGGTGGTCATGGTGAGCGTGCCGTTGGTCGGGAACGTCTCCTGACCCTCCACCTGCACCACGTCGGCGCCGTTGACCTGTCCCAGCGTGTTGTAGGTCGGGCCGGGACCCAGCGCCACGTAAGGCACCCGCGCGAACCCGCCGAGCATGCCGAGCACGAGGACCAGCACCAAGCTGATCACGAGCGTCCACGTGCGCCTGGTCAAGCCGCGCCGGGGGCGGGCCGGTCGGGCCGTCGGCTGGTCCACGGCGGTGTCGGTGCCTTCGCTCACGGTCGACAGGGTACGACCACCCTCGCACGCCGTGGGCGAACCGGTCCCGCGCGGGCACCCCGGCCCGCGTACCGTGGGGGCATGAGTGACGTGCCCTTCGGGTTCAGCCCGCAGGACCCCGACGACCGAGGCCGCAAACCGGAGGAGCCGGCGGGCAACCCGTTCGACTTCAACCAGCTCGGCGCGATGCTGAGCCAGCTCGGCGCGATGTTCAGCAACGCGGGCACGTCGTCCGGTCCCGTCAACTACGACCTGGCGAAGCAGATCGCCTTGCAGCAGTTGGCCGGGAAGGGCGGCATCGGGTTCACCCCGGACCAGAGCAGCGCCGTGGCCGACGCGGTGCACCTGGCGGAGATGTGGCTCGACCCCGCGACGGCGCTGCCCGCAGGCACCACGAGGTCCGAGGGTTGGAGCGCGCGCGACTGGGTGGAGCGCACGCTGCCGACGTGGCAGCGGCTGTGCGACCCGGTGGCGCGGCGCGTGTCCGGCGCGTGGGTGGAGGCGATGCCCGCCGAGGCGAAGGAGGCGGCGGGTCCGCTGCTGTCCATGCTCGGCCAGATGGGCGGCATGGCGTTCGGCTCGCAGCTGGGCGGCGCGCTGGCGCAGCTTGGCTCCGAGGTGCTGACGTCGACCGAGGTGGGCCTGCCCCTGGGTCCGGAGGGCACGGCGGCGCTGCTGCCCGCGAACATCGAGAAGTTCACCGAGGGCCTGGAGCGGCCGGCCAGCGAGGTGCTGGTGTTCCTCGCCGCGCGCGAGGCCGCGCACCAGCGGCTGTTCAGCCACGTGCCGTGGCTGCGGCAGCGGCTGCTGGACACCGTGGAGGAGTTCGCGCGGGGCATCAAGGTCGACACCTCGGCGCTGGAGCAGCTCGCGGGCCAGGTCGACCCGGCGAACCCGGCCTCCATCGAGGAGGCCATGAAGTCGGGGATGCTCGAACCGCAGACCACGCCCGAGCAGAAGGCCGCGCTGGCGCGCCTGGAGACCCTGTTGGCGCTGGTCGAGGGCTGGGTGGACGTCGTGGTGGCGGACGCCGTCGGCGAGCGCCTGCCCGGTGCCGAGGCGCTGCGCGAGACGCTGCGGCGCAGGCGGGCGTCCGGCGGTCCGGCGGAGCAGACGTTCGCGACCCTGGTGGGCCTGGAGCTGCGCCCGCGCCGGCACCGGTCGGCGGCGGCGCTGTGGAAGCTGCTGGGCGACCAGCACGGGATCGAGCAGCGGGACGGCGTCTGGGAGCACCCGGACCTGGTGCCGTCGGCCGCCGACCTGGACGACCCGATGGAGTTCGCGGAGCGGTTCGGCCGGACGCGCAAGGCCCTGGAGGACCCGATGGCGGAGCTGGAGCGCACGCTGCGCGAGCAGGACGGGAAGGACGAGGGCGGGGACGAGTAGCCGCCGCGACCGGGCCGGTTCGGCTGCCCGGACGTGGCGGCCGGTGGCGGCCCGTCCGGCGAGCGGGCGCTAGTCCTCCTCGGTGATGCCCAGGCCGGCCGCCGCCGACAAGCCCTCCAGGTACCCGATGGCCCGCTCGGACTTCGGGTACCGGTGCACCAGGTCCCAGAAGTCCTTGCCGTGCCCCGGCACGCGCAGGTGCGCCAGTTCGTGCACCAGCACGTAGTCCAGCACCCACGCGGGCACGTCGCGGAGCCGTTCGCTGATCCGGATGGTGCCCTCGGCCGGCGTGCACGACGCCCACCTCGTCCGCATCGGCGGCACCCAGCGCACGCTGCTCGGCTGCACGCCGTCGAGGTACCGGTCGGCCAGCTCCTCGCAGCGGGCGAGCAGCGCGGCGTCGGACGTGCGGGTGGGTGAGCGCCGGCGGGTCTCGCTGCGCTGCAGGCGGCTGAGCATCTCCGCCACCCAGTGCTTCTCCTCGGTCTTGCTCATGCGCGCCGGCAGCAGGACGACGACGGTGTCCCCCTCGCGGTACGCGCTCACCATGCGACGGCGCCGAGCACTACGCCGTACCTCCACCTGCGGTTCGGGCATGGCGTTCACGGTAAAGCCCCGCACCGACAATTCGCGGCGGCCAAGCGGCGGTGCGTGGGTGGACGGCCCAGCAGATTCGCCCGAACGACGGCTGGACACGCTGAGCACGACGTGCAGCGGTTGCGCGTCCGCCCAGGTAGCGTGCTGCGCAGCCCCCGAGTGTGGCGCACATCGCTCCGCACTCCCGAAACAAGGGAGGAAGCCGTGGCCGAGACCTATAACGGCTACTGCGTCAAGTGCCGTGAGAAGCGAGACTTCACGGGCGAGGTGCACGAGAGCAACAACCGCAGGATGGCCAAGGGCAAGTGCCCGGTCTGCGGTACCACGGTGACCCGGATACTCGGCAAGGCGAAGGTCTGAACGAGCGGGTGGCCGGGTGCCCGCCCGGCCACCTGTCAAGGGCCCGGCGGCCTGTCTGTGGACAAGTCCCCCATCTGTGGACGGCCATTTCGCCCCGGGCCGGGGGTACCGGCACGCTGCACGACGTGAACCTGCCCCACCGCCCCCGCGTGCTGCCGGGCCTGCCGGTCCTGCGCCGCCGCGCCGACGCCGTGCAGATCGGCACCGATTCCCGGCACTCGCTGCTGATCGAGGACGTCCCGTCGCCGATGGACCGCGCACTGCTCGACCTGTCCGGTCGGCACACCGTCCCCGAGCTGCGCGAACAGCTCGCCGACCACGGTGACCAGGCCGCCGAGCTGGTGCGGCTGCTGCACGGCCTGGCCGACGCCGGGCTGGTCGAGGAGACCGTCCCGCCCCCGCACGGCCGGCTGACACCCGAGACCACCACCTGGGCGCTGCGCACCGGCCGGCCGGCGCCCCACCTGGCGGACACCCGCGCGGCCCGGTCGGTCGTCGTCCACGGCGACGGGCGGCTCACCGTCGCCGTCGCGACCCACCTGGCCGCCGCCGGCGTGGGCCACGTCCGGGTGGTCGCGCGCGGTCGGGTGAACCCGGAGGACACCGGTTCGGGTTACCTCGACGCCGACGTGGGGCGGAACCGGGCCGAGGCCGCCGCCGAGGCGTTGCGGCGGGTGTCGAGCACCGTGCGCACGGCGACCAGCGTGCGGGCGCCCGACCTCGTGGTGCTCGCCGACGCGCTGGTGCCGCCGCCGGAGCTGCTGCGGACGCTGCTGCTGGAGGGCACGCCGCACCTGGCCGTGCGGGCGGGCGAGGGCCTCGGCGTGGTCGGGCCGCTCGTCGTGCCTGGTCGGAGCAGCTGCCTGAGGTGCGCCGACCTGCACCGGACCGACGCCGACCGGGGCTGGCCCGTGCTCGCCGCGCAGTTGGTCGACCAGCCCCAGCAGGCCGACCTGGCGACCGTCACGGCCACGGCCGGGCTCGCGACCGGCCAGGCGCTGCTCGCGCTGGACCACCGGGCGGCCCGCACCCGACCGCCGACGTGGGACGCGACCCTGGAGGTGGACGCGTACTCGGGGCTGGTCGAGCACCGGATCGCGCCGGTGCACCCCCGCTGTGAATGCCGCTCCCTCGCGTGAGTGGGTCCTCAGCCAGTGCTGTGTAGGTTCGGGAGAGGCGTCAACCATTGCGACCGCGTCGTTCCGGCGGGGGGAGAATCTTCGGGTGAGCGAGATCCCGCGCAAGGCCGTGCAGCGCACCGCCAAGCTGGCCAGCCTGCCCATCGGCGTGGCCGGCCGGGTCGTCGGCGGCTGGGGCAAGCGGCTGGCAGGTCGCAGTTCGGAAGAGGTCAGCGCCGAGGTGTCGGCCAAGACCGCGGAGCAGGTGTTCGCGGTGCTGGGGCAGCTCAAGGGCGGCGCGATGAAGTTCGGGCAGGCCCTGAGCGTGTTCGAGGCCGCGGTGCCGGACGAGCTGGCCGAGCCGTACCGCGAGGCGTTGACCAAGCTCCAGGCGGCCGCGCCGCCCATGCCCGCGCGCACCACGCACCGGGTGCTGGCCGAGCAGCTCGGGTCGGGGTGGGTGAAGCGGTTCGCGTCGTTCGACGACGCGCCCGCGGCGTCCGCCTCGATCGGGCAGGTGCACCGCGCGGTGTGGCACGACGGCCGCGACGTGGCCGTGAAGGTGCAGTACCCCGGCGCGGACGAGGCGCTTCAGGCCGACCTGAAGCAGCTGCTGCGGTTCAGCAGGCTGCTCCAGGCGATCATGCCGGGCACCGAGGTGAAACCGCTGCTGGAGGAGCTGCGGGACCGGTACCTGGAGGAGTTGGACTACCGGACCGAGGCGGACAACCAGCGGGCGTTCGCGAAGGCGTTCGAGGGCGACGAGCAGGTCCTGGTGCCGCGCGTGGTGGCCAGCGCGCCGAAGGTGATGGTGACGGAGTGGACGGACGGCAAACCGCTGTCCGGCATCATTCGTTCAGGTGAACGCGAGGAGCGTGACCTGGCGGGTCGGCTCCTGTCGGAGTTCCACTTCTCCGCGCCGAGGCGGTCGGGGCTGCTGCACGCCGACCCGCACCCCGGCAACTTCATGCTGGGCGCGGACGGCCGGTTGCGCGTGCTCGACTTCGGGGCGGTCGCGCGGCTGCCCGACGGCCTGCCGAGGACGCTGGGGCTGATGACGAGGCTGGCGCTGGACGGCCGCTCGCGCGACCTGGTGGAGCTGCTGCGGTCGGAGCACTTCATCCGGCCGGGTACGGAGCTGCACGAGCAGGACGTCCTCAACTACCTGGCGCCGTTCGTGGAGCCGCTGCGGGCGGAGACGTTCCACTTCACGCGGCGGTGGCTCCAGCAGCAGGCGGAGCGGGTCGGCGACCTGCGCAGCCCGGACTCGCAGACGGGACGCTCGCTGAACCTGCCGCCGCAGTACCTGCTGATCCACCGGGTGACGCTGGGCGCGACGGGCATCCTGTGCCAACTGGACGCGAACGTGCCCGCCCGCGCCATCGTCGCCCGGTGGCAGCCGGGGTTCGACGACTGAGCGGCCCATGACCGAGCCGCCCGCTGCTCGTCGTCCGTTGCTCGTCGTCCGGTTGCTGGAGTCGTTCGGTGCTGGAGTTGTCCACAGCCACCGAGTTGTCCACAGATCCCGATCCGCCCCTCGCGCCCCACCCCCGCCCCGGCCGAAGATCACCCCATGACCCGAGTGATCAAGACCACCGACCTGGAAGCCGCGGGCGTCCCCCGCTACGCCATCGCCCTGCGCTGCCGCCCCGGCGGGCCGTGGCAGCGCATCCTGCCGGGTGTGCTGCTGCTCAGCGCCGGCCCTCCGACCAGGGCGCAACGCGTGCGGGCCGCCCTGACCTACGCCGGCCCGGAGGCCGTGCTGACCGGGGTGGACGCCCTGCGCGAGCAGGGCTTCCCGGACCTGCCGCTGCCGCCCCGCATCCACCTCCTCCAGCCCGCCGCACGCCGCAAGACCGGTGACCACCACCTGCGCTTGGAGCGCACCACGCGCCTGCCGGAGGCGGTGGTGAAGGACGGCCTGCCGCTCGCGCCACCCGAGCGGGCGGTGCTGGACGCCGTGCGCAACGAGGCGCACCCGCGGCGTCAGCAGGCCATGATCACGGCTGTGCTCCGGCGGGGTGCGTGCACGGTCGCGGCCCTGCTGCGCGAACTCGACGCCGGGAGCCAACGGGGAGCCGGCACACCCCGGACCACCCTGCGCCGCTTGGCCCTCGACCACCAGGCGGCCTTCCCCTGACCGCCCTGCCGCGTGCACCGGCGCTGCCCGGTCGGAAACCATCGGCGCTGCCCGGTGGCGAACCACCGGCGCTGCCCGGTGGCGAACCACCGGCGCTGCCCGGTGGCGAACCACCGGCGCTGCCCGGTGGCACAGCACCGGCCCCTGCCCGGTGGCAAACATCCCGCCCGATCGGCTCGCGTCCGATCACGCGATGCCCACGCAGCCGCTGAGCACCCACCACCCCGCGGCGGCGCTCAGCCCGCCATGCCCACGCCGGCCGGTTCCGCACCGGCCAGTTCCCACAACGAAAGGAGTCACCTAGTCAGGTAATCCCGGTGGCACCCGGCCGGCAGTAATCGGCGTCGTCACCAGTAGTCGGTGGGCAGCTTGCCTTCGATGTCCCGCACGTGTGCCCGCGCGCACTCGTGGCACAACCAGCGGTCGGTGCCGTCCTCCCGCTCCCGCACCCACGCCAGCAGGAGGGCGGGGTCGGTGACCGATTCGCGGGCTCTGCCGCAACGGGCGCAGGTTCCGGTCACGGCTCGTCGCACCCGAGGTGCGTCACGGCTCGCGCGCCACGGACATCAAGGCCGACAGACCCTGGGTCCGCCACCGCTGACCGGCCCACGGGCCAACGGCTACGGTCCGCAGGCTCACGACCCCCGTGCTCACGGTTCAGCTTTCGGCTGGCACGGTGCAGGTCGCCGCAGTTCGCGCCCACGGACATGTGGTCGTGACCCGCAGGTGTCACGGCTTGCGTCCCAGGTGCACGGTGCCCGCGGCGAGCATGAACACGTCGTCCCGCAGCCCGACGTACGCCGGGTCCTGCGGGTCGAGGAGGCGGGCCACGGTGCGGCGGTCGCTCGCGTGCAGGCGGGGGCCGCCGGCTTCGGCCAGCCACGTCAGGTGCTCCACGGCCGACTCGCGCACGGCCTGCTTGGCGGGCGCGGGGTGGTCGACGAGGTAGCTGAACGCGGTCACGTCGAGCAGGCCGGCTTCGGCCAGGACGAGGTTCCAGCCGACGGGCAGGCGGGCCGAGCCGGGCATCGACTCGCGCATCCGCACGAACCACTCCGCGCGGGCGTGGGCGAGTCGGTCCTGGAGGCCGGGTTCGCCGATGCCGATGTCCCACGGCAGGAACCGGCTCTCCAGGCCGCCTTCGCCGAGGGCCAGCCAGCCGCCGGGGGCGAGGGCCGCGGTCAGGCGGGTCACGGCCTCGCGCTGGTCGGGCAGGTGGTGGACGACGCGCGCCGCCCATACGAGGTGCGCGCCGCCGGCGATGTCGGCGGGGTGTTCGGTGGCCAGGTCGGCGAGCACCGGCCGCACGTGGACGGTCGGGGTGGTGGCGTCCGGCTCGTAGGTCGCGGCTGCTCGGGCGGCGGACGCGGCGGCGTCGAGGAGTTCGGGCACGGCGTCGACGACGACGATCGTGCCGCCGCCGCGGGCGGTCAGGGCTTCCACGAGCGCGACGCTCATGCCGCCCGCGCCGGAGCCGATGTCGACCACGGTCGGGTTGTCCGGCAGTGGGCGGACGAGTCTGCGCGCGATCACGCGCAGGTTCTCCGCGTCGAGTTCGTCGGCTCGCCGCAGTGCGGCCAGGCGTGTCGTCCAGTCGATCCCGTCATGAGTGTGAGCGGCCACAGGACAGACCGTACCGAGGAGTCAGCCCGCCCTCCGCTCGAATTTCGCTCCGAGCGGAGGGCGGGCCGGGTTCGCCGCGGTCGACGCCAAGGGCCTGCACGCCGCGGGTGCCAGGGTGCGCGCCTTCGGTCCGCGGTCGGTGCCAGGTCGTTCGTCAGGCCGCGGGTGCCGGTGCGCGCGGACCTCGGGTCCGCGGTCGTCAGGGCTTGGGTCGGGGCTCGTCGTCAGGGCTCGTCGCAGGGGTCTCCTGTCGGAGGTCTCCCCCTCAGAGGTCGCCCGTCAGGCGGCGAGCGTCAGAGCGCCCACGCCTTCAGCCGAGCCCTGCGCTCGGCCCAACCGGCCAGCCGACGCCATCTGCGGGCGACGGCGAGCCGGTGGGCCACGCGTTGCTGTCGGGCGAATACCTCCGCGTCATGCATTCGGGATCTGGCCAGGTTTTCTTCGAGCAACAAGGGGTTACCTCGCGGGTTCACTTCGATGATCAGCGTGTCGTCGGTGGTGGTGCGGTACGTGGTCACGCGGCGGCCTCCTGGTCGTTAGCCCCCCGGACAACGGTCGCGGCAGGCGCCGCGGGAACAACGGGTGCCGCGTCCTTGCGCGGGCGTCCACGGGGACGCTTGCGCGCGATCACGGCTCCGCGCTCGAAGATCTCGCCACCCCAGACCCCCCAGGGCTCGTGCCGGGCGAGCGCGCCCGCCAGGCACTCCGCGATCACCGGGCAGGTGGCGCAGAACTTCTTCGCCTCCTCCAGCTCGGCCGGTGCGTCGGCGAACCAGAGGTCGGGGTTGTTGGTGCGGCAAGGGAGTTCCAAGCCTGCGTCGGGCGCGGTGTCGATCAGGGATGCGACGCCGGCTCCGGCGAGGTCGGACTCGGTGGGCAACGTCCCCGCTATCGGGACGGTCGCGGACAACATCAGGTGGACTCCTGTCACAGGTCTTGCGATGGGGTTTGTCCTGCTCAAAACGGGTCGAACAAACACGAAGGCCGCGGATCCGGTTACGGGTCCGCGGCCTTCGTGAGCCTCAGTTTCCTGACGGGTGGGTCAGGTACTTCGCTCCTGCGCGGACGGCACAACGTGCTGAGTCGGGACAACGGTGAGCGCGTAGGTGGCCCGCGCCTGGACGGACGGCACTCGCTCGACGCCTCGGTTCGAGACGCCACGGCGATCGCGGGCAGACTGGTCCCCCACGACACGAGCGGTGCCGGACGCAGCCTGAACACCGGTCATGAGGTGACCGCGCGTCTGGAAGCCCATGAAAGTCTTCACACCGGTCACCTCCTCGGGTGGCTCGTCTCGAAGCAACGCTCTATCAAGATCCCCAGCGGGCGCTCCGCGCCCGGCCTCAGCAGGTTATGACCCTGTCCCAGGCGGATGCAACCGGTTTTTCCAAATACCTGTGGATCGTGTGAAGTTTCAGCGTTTGCCCTGGACAAGGGCCAGTACGTCGGCTCCGTAGCGATCGAGCTTGGCCGCGCCGATGCCGGCGATCGCGACCAGGCCGGCGACGTCCTCGGGCCGCTGCTCCGCGATCGCCACGAGGGTGGAGTCGGTGAACACGACGTAGGCGGGCACCTTCAGCTCGCGCGCCCGACCCGCCCGCCACGCCCTCAGCCGGTCCAGCAGCTCCTCGTCGAGGTCGGACGGGCAGTCGGCGCACCGGCTCAGCTTGACGGCCCGCGCGTCGACCAGGGCCGCGCCGCAGATCCGGCACAGCGGCTTGGGCCTGCGCTGCACGGGCTCCCGCTTGGCGGTCCGCGACGCGGGGTGGTCGTCCGGGATCAGCCCGTAGAGGAACCGGCTGCGCCGGCGGTACCGGCGACCGCCGGCGGCGCGCGCCAGCGCCCACGACAGCCACAGGTGCTCGCGGGCACGGGTCACGCCCACGTACAGCAGTCGGCGCTCCTCCTCGATGGCCGCCTCGTCGCCGTCGGCGTGCAGGATCGGCACGGTGCCCTCGACCAGACCGACCAGGAACACGGCGTCCCACTCCAGGCCCTTCGCCGCGTGCAGGGACGCCAGCGTGACGCCCTCCACGGTCGGCGGGTGCTGCGCCTCGGCGCGCATGTCCAGCTCGGTGACGAACTTCGGCAGGTCCGCGCCCTCGACGGTGGCCGCCAGTTCCTCGGCCAGCTCGACCAAGGCCAGCAGCGACTCCCAGCGCTCCCGCGCGGCGCCGCCCGCAGGCGGCTCGTCGGTCAGGCCGACGCCCGTCAGCACCTCGCGCACGACCTTCGGCAGTTCGCCGGGCAGCTGCTGGGCGGCGGCCGAGCGCAGCGCGACCATCGCCTTGCGCACCTCGGCGCGGTGGAAGAAGCGCTCGCCGCCGCGCACCTGGTACGGGATGCCCAACTCGGTCAGCGCCTGCTCGAACACCTCGGACTGGGCGTTGACGCGGTAGAGGATGGCGATCTCGCTGGCCGCCACGCCCTCGTCCAGCAGCGCCCGCACGCGCCCCGCGACGGCGGCGGCCTCGGCGGACTCGTCGTCGAACTCGGTGAACCGGGGCGCGGGGCCGTCGGGGCGCTGCCCGATCAGCCGCAGCCGCGACCCGGCGGGACGTCCCCGCGCCCACCGGATGACGTCGTTGGCCAGCGCGACGACCTGCGGTGTCGACCGGTAGTCCCGTTCCAGCCGCACCACGGCGGCGTGCGGGAACCGGCGGGGGAAGTCCAGCAGCGGGCGCGGCGAGGCGCCCGCGAAGGAGTAGATGGTCTGGTTCGCGTCGCCGACCACGGTCAGGTCGTCGCGCGTGCCCAGCCACGCGTCGAGCACTCGCTGCTGCAACGGGGTGACGTCCTGGTACTCGTCCACCACGAAGCACCGGTAGCGGTCGCGGAACTCCTCGGCGACGTCGGTGTGCTCCTCCAGCGCGGCGGCGGTGTGCAGCAGGAGGTCGTCGAAGTCGAGCAGCTGCGCCTCGTTCTTGAGCTGCTCGTAGGTCTGGTAGACCCGCACGACCTGCTCGGCGGGCGCGGGCGTGTCGCGGTGCGCCCGACCGGCGGCGACCGGGTACTCGTCGGGCGCGACGAGCGACGCCTTGGCCCACTCGATCTCGCTCGCGAGGTCCCGCAGCGAGTCCGACTCGGTGGACAGCCCGACCCGGTTGGCGGCCTGCGCGACGAACCGGAGCTTGTTGCGGTCGATCAGGTCCCACTGGGGGCCGCCCACGACCCGCGGCCAGAAGTAGCGGAGCTGCCGCAGCGACGCGGCGTGGAACGTGCGGGCCTGCGCGCCGGCCACGCCCAGCGCCCGCAGCCGCGTCCGCATCTCACCCGCGGCCCGCGCCGTGAACGTCACGGCGAGCACCTGGCCGGCGGCGACGTGGCCGCGTTGCACCAGGTAGGCGATGCGGTGGGTGATCGTCCGGGTCTTGCCCGTGCCGGCGCCCGCGAGCACGCAGACCGGGCCACGCGGCGCTTCGACCGCGGCGCGCTGTTCCGGGTCCAGTCCCTCCAGCAGCCCGTCCATGGGCTGCATCCTCGCATTGCACGCGGGCAGTGCTGTGATGGGGCGACGCGGCGCGCCGTATCCTGGTGGGTATGGCTGGAAAGCAGGACAAGGCGGCCGCCAAGGAAGCGGCGAAGGCCCGACGCGCGGCTGCCAAGGCGCGCCGCGGTCAGATCTTCGAGGCGTTCAAGGTGCAGCGCCGCGAGGACAAGGCGCTCGTGCCCCTGATGCTGGCGTGCGTGCTCGGCGCGGCGGCGGCGGCGTTCCTGCTGGGCCTCATCTGGGACGTGCAGTGGCTGCTGCTGCCCCTGGGCATCGCGGTGGGCGCGCTCCTGGCGGTGATCGTCTTCGGTCGCCGCGTGCAGCGCAACGTCTACGCGAAGGCCGACGGCCAGCCCGGCGCGGCCGGTTGGGCGCTGGACAACCTGCGCGGCCGGTGGCGCGTGACGCAGGCCGTGGCGGGCACGACGAGCGGCGACATGATCCACCGGGTCATCGGCCGCCCCGGCGTCGTGCTGGTCGCCGAGGGCGCGCCCCACCGCATCAAGAGCCTGCTCGCGCAGGAGAAGAAGCGCGTGGCGCGCGTGATCGGCGAAACCCCGATCTACGACGTCACCGTGGGCAAGGAGGAGGGCCAGGTCCCGCTGCGCAAACTCCAGGGCCACCTCATGAAGCTGCCGCGCAACATCTCGGCGGCCCAGGTCGACACCCTGGAGAACCGCCTGACCGCGCTCGCCAGCCGTGGCGCGGCGATGCCCAAGGGCCCGCTCCCCCAGGGCGCGAAGATGCGCAACATCCAGCGAGCCATGCGCCGCCGCTGACCCACCCGCTCCGTCCACAGGACGCGCCGACAGTCCACAGCCGGTCTCCGACCCCTCCGGACTGTCGGTGACCCGTGCGACAATGGAATCGGGGGCCGGAGGCCACAGCCGATTCGAGCCGCAGTCCACAGCCGCAATTCGCGACCGCGACACCACGGCCGGATCGAGCGCCAAGCCGCAGCCTGCTCACGCCCCGGAGGCCGCAGCCGGATCGGCAGCCCGCAGGCCCCGGCCGGATCGGCTCCGGAGGCCCGGCCGGATCGACTCCGGGGGGCGGCAGCCGACGCAGGAGCCACAGGCCGCGCCGGCGTCGAGGGCGAAAGCCGCGCTGGGCACACCTCCACGGCGCGCCCGACCAGCGAAAACCTGGTCACCGCACCCGGATGACCACCGTCCCGACCGCCTTGTCGTGCAGGCAGCGCCCATCGGCGTCCCACACCACGGCCGGGATGATCGGGAAGATCAGCAGCGTCCGCAGCGCCGCCCGCGGCACACCCACCAGCCCGGCGCCGTCCAGCCGCGCCACGCGCAGGCCGAACAGCGCGTGACCAGGGGTGAACCCGAAGAACCCCACCGCGACCACGGTGATCGCGAACCAGGCCAGCAGGCTCCAGTTGCGCGGCAGCTCGGGATAGGTGAACACGCTCGACACACCCGCGGCCAGCAGGAAGTCGACGAGGATCGCGAACGCCCGCCGCCCCGTCGACGCGACCGATCCCGGCCCGGACCGGGGCAGGCCGAGGCGTTCGCCCTTCCAGCGCTGCGCGGTGCCGTCACCGGAGTCGGCGCCCGGCTCCAGTGCCGAGCGGGGTCCAGACAGCCACGAACCGGTCCACTTGCTCACCCCTCCAGAGTAAGGCCGTACTCGGGGGGTGAGGACCGGCAGGTCGGGTTGCCCACTCGGGTGGGCCCGTTAACACTGGCGAAACACCAGGGTGATTGCCGGGCAACACCGCGGTCATAGCGTCGCCGACGATGGCAGGCCGCGCCCGACACCGCGGCGTGCGACCACGCCCCCACCGCAGTAGAAGGAGTCGACGAGGGTGTTCAAGAATCCCGACGAGGTCCTGAAGTTCATCTCCGACGAGGGCGTGAAGTTCATCGACGTCCGGTTCAGCGACCTGCCCGGTGTGATGCAGCACTTCACGCTGCCCGCCTCGGCCTTCGACGCGGACGCCATCGCGGAGGGCCTCGCGTTCGACGGCTCGTCGGTGCGCGGCTTCCAGTCGATCCACGAGTCGGACATGCTGCTGCTGCCGGACCTGTACACGGCGCGCGTCGACCCGTTCCGGATCGAGAAGACGCTGATCATCAACTTCTTCGTGCACGACCCGTTCACGCGCGAGGCATACAGCCGCGACCCGCGCAACATCGCGCGCAAGGCCGAGCAGTACATCACCGAGTCGGGCATCGCGGACACGGCCTACTTCGGGGCCGAGGCGGAGTTCTACATCTTCGACTCGATCCGGTTCGACACGACCGCCAACGCGTCCTTCCACGAGATCGACGCGATCTCCGGCTGGTGGAACACCGGCCGCGAGGAGGACGGCGGCAACCGCGGCTACAAGGTGAAGTACAAGGGCGGCTACTTCCCGGTCACGCCGACCGACCACTACGCCGACCTGCGCGACAAGATGGTCCTCAACATGGAGGCCAACGGGTTCGTGGTCGAGCGCGCGCACCACGAGGTGGGCACCGGCGGTCAGGCCGAGATCAACTACAAGTTCAACACGCTGCTGCACGCGGCGGACGACCTGATGCTGTTCAAGTACATCATCAAGAACACGGCGTGGCAGGCAGGCAAGACCGTCACGTTCATGCCGAAGCCGCTGTTCGGCGACAACGGCTCGGGCATGCACACCCACCAGTCGCTGTGGAAGGACGGCGTGCCGCTGTTCCACGACGAGTCCGGCTACGCGGGCCTGTCCGACGCCGCGCGGCACTACATCGGCGGCATCCTGCACCACGCGCCGTCGCTGCTGGCGTTCACGAACCCGACGGTGAACTCCTACCACCGCCTGGTGCCGGGCTACGAGGCCCCGGTCAGCCTGGTCTACAGCCAGCGCAACCGGTCGGCGTGCGTGCGCATCCCGATCACCGGCGACAACCCGAAGGCCAAGCGCATCGAGTTCCGCTGCCCCGACTCGTCGGGCAACCCGTACCTGGCCTTCTCGGCGATGGTGATGGCGGGCCTGGACGGCGTGAAGAACAAGATCGAGCCGCCGGCCCCGATCGACAAGGACCTCTACGAGCTGCCGCCCGAGGAGGCCCTGAACGTCAAGCAGGTCCCGGCCACCCTGGACGCCGTCCTGGAGAACCTGGAAACCGACCACGAGTACCTGCTGGAGGGCGGCGTCTTCACGCCGGACGTGATCGACACCTGGATCAAGTTCAAGCGCGAGGAGGAGATCGACCCGCTGCGCCTGCGCCCGAACCCGTACGAGTTCGCGCTGTACTACGACGTGTGATCGGCGCGGGGCTCTGACCAGCAGTTCCACTGGTTGAAGCCCCACCCAGGCCGTCTCCAGGCCGTCTGAGCTGGAGAGGCCGCCGCATCCTCCACAGGCCGAATGCCGGGTGACCACCACAGTCACCCGGCATTCGGTCTTTCCGAGATTCACGCCGCCTGCCCGAACACCGCATCAACCGCCGCCCGCGTCCGCTCGTGACTGGCAGGCATCAGATGCGTATAGGTCCTCAGGGTGAACGCCGGGTCCGCGTGCCCGAGGTATTCGGCGAGCGCCCTGATACTCACGCCCGCCTCTGTCCCCGTGACCACACCGACCGCAAATCAAGAACCAACCGGGCGAATACGGCTATGCCGATTCGCGCTTCTCCACCGCTTGCCCGCCATACCGGTTCGCGGCAGCGAGCAACACATCCTGTGAGGGGCCTGCCCTACGCCGACCACTGCCGCATCCTGGAGAAGATGTTCCCCGGCTGGACCGCCGAACAGCTCCTCTCCGCCCACGAGGGCGACACGGAAAGCCTGATCACGCCGCCCCAACGCACCGGGGGCTCCGCTCAGCCCGTGCCGCGTCCGGTCCAGATGCCCCAACAGACCCGACTGGCCGACGTCACCGCCGTTTACGCCAGCCGGACCGAGTTCCTGCACAGCGTCCCGCGCGAGCGCTGTTCGAGGGTGCGAAGACGATCGACATCGCGGCCCTGTCGCTCAACGTCTTGTGCCAGCAGTACTCCGACCGGCTCCTGCTGGACTCGATCGAGACCGGCACCGTGATCAAGGCGCTGTTCCTGGAACCCAACGGCACCAACAGAACATCAAGGCCCTGCGCCGAGTCGCGTCCAAGTTCAGCCCCAACGCACAGGGCCGGCTGACCCTCCGCGTCTACGACGAGCCGATCCGCTACAACATCGTGATCACCGACCAGGTGAAGTGCGTGGTCCAGCCCTACCTGCCGGACGCGCGAGGCGTCCAGTCGCCCACTCTCGTCATCGAGCGGGACGACGCCCTGCCCGGCCTGTTCGGTACCTTCTCGCAGGTCTTCGACTCGATGTGGAACCGCGCGAAGGAGATCGATTGATGCGACCGCTCGACCAGCTGGTCGAGATCGCGCAGAAGGCCGTCCGCATCGGGCACGACCTGATCAGGACCAGCCGCCCGCAGACCGTCACCGAGAAGACCGACCGCGACACCTACACCGACGTGGACGTGCGCATCGAGCAGGAGATCCGGGCCCACCTCGCCGAGGCGACCCCCGAGATCGGGTTCATCGGGGAAGAGGAAGGCCGCAGCGACCAGGCCGCCGACAGCGAGTACGTGTGGGGCCTCGACCCCATCGACGGCACCGCCAACTTCGTGCACGGCGTGCCACTCTCCGGGGTGTCCTTGGCCCTCTCGCGGGGAGACCGCGCCGTCGTGGCCGCGATCTCGCTGCCGTACTCGGACCTGCACTACACAGCGGCTGAAGGCAGAGGCGCGTACGTCAACGGCCAACAGATCCACACCAGCACCACGACCGAGCTGCCGAAGTCCATGATCGCCATAGGCGACTACGCCCTCGGCGACCACGCTGCCGAGGAGAACAGGCAGCGAATCGCCCTGACCGCCGCCCTGGCCGCCGAAGTCGAACGCATCCGCATGTTCGGCTCCGCCGCCCACGATCTCGTGTGGCTGGCGGAGGGCCGCATTGACGGAGCGGTGATCCTGTCCAACAAGACACTCGACCTCGCGGCAGGCATCCTCATCGCCAGGGAAGCCGGCGCACTCGTGCTGGACAGCTCCGGAGACGACCACACCGCGTCCTCCCGCCACACGATCGCAGTAACCAGCGGTCTCGCCCGCCCACTGCTCTCACTTGTGCAAACCGTGCTCTGAAGAGTCATCAGCTCGACTGTCATACGGGCGCTGCCGCCCCTCCTGCTGACCGGACGGGCTGGATGACCATCTGCCGAACTTGGCTCTAGAGGATCAAGGCGCGCCGCCTGCGGCGGCGCGCGGTCCCAGCTGGCTCACGTAGGCACCGACTCCCCGCATCGCGGCACGCCGGGCTCCCGCTCCGCTCCGCCCGACGGCCGCGCGCGGAGCCGGTGCACGCGGCCGGGAAGGCGTCGCGCGAGTAAGACGCGAATCACCAAGCCACTTCCAGCCACCAAAGTCGGGACGATCGCGCGGTCACACGGCTACCACCGCTGGGCACGGTGATCGGCGGCCGCTCATGCTCTGCATAAACGGCCAATGTCCTTGAAGGTCAGGACTGCTGTGACCCTTCACTAGTGGTATTGATACGCCGAATTCGCCCAGGTCCGCTATGCACGCGTATCTCTCCACCTGCTCCTGCAATCATCTTGCGAGCGTAGTCGATGGCTTCACGCTGCGTTTTAGCATGGAATACAGCGTCGCGAGTCTCGGCGGGCTTTACATCCCAGCCACCGTCAGGGCCTGCGACGACATCATGATCTACACGACGTTACTATCGCCTCCACCAAGCTGCCTAACCACAGCGTCCATCAGCCTCTGACCATCCTTGGCGTTTCGCCAGAAAACTATGGAGATTCGCGGATCTTCGATCTCCTCCAAGAATTTCAGCGCTCCCTCTTGGCCGTCTTCGATAAGAAAAAGAGCAATACCTCGACTATCTTCACCGGCCGACCGCATATACTGCCTGAGCGCGTATATCGCACTCCGTGCAATCTGCTGGCTGGGGTTTCGTAGACTTTTGACCTCTACGACGACCGATCGGCCGTCACGACCTTTAAGAACAAGGTCGGCCTCCCTGCCGTCCGCAAGTCGCGGGCTCACATGAAGCTCATCGAGGTTGTCGACATTCGCCAGCCTTTTGGCGATGCCCCGAAGAAGGGCAGCCTGATTCCGCCAATGACCTGGCTCCTTGATCGGCTGGTCATCAATCAATCGAACGGAGTCAAGCGGCAGCACGACGGTCTCAGGACCGCTGTCAGGAAGCTCAACTGCCACGAGAACCCTGACTACTCCACCCGATTCGTAGACATTCCGAATCTCTCCGACAACTTCGTCTAGGCCCCACTCAACGACAACGCTGTCCCCCACTTGGGGGCTTCGCCTCCTGCGACGAGCATGCTTCACCATGGGCGCCCACATCCCAAGAATTGGTCTAGATAGTCCGCAACGATGTCATCCATCGTGTTGACCAAACCGTTCAGGTGTCCAACCCATTTTCGCACCTGAACCAGATTGATTGCATAACCTTCATTTTTCAGCCTGGCCAACTTGCCGTCATCCGCGTGAGCTATCCCATTTCGCGCTTCAATGAGCTTCGCAAGACTGGGATTCCATCTCCGACTTTTACTTCCGGCCGCCAAGTAGACCGCAGGCCATAGATCCATACCAAACCTTTTGAAATCTTCGGATATCTGACTTGGGCCAGCATTGCCTTTATCCAAGTATCGACCCGCAGTAAGATTGATGCGCAGCAAGTTTCGAAGCGGAATATTACCTCCGCTCACCGACGCCACAAAGTGGTCCACACTCTGGTCATGAAGATCACGACAGTAACCTTGAAACTCGCCCGCGATGCGCATGACCAGCGACCAGTTAAGTTGCTCAGTTTTCCATCGCCGACCCGGCCCATCGCCGCCGATCGAGCGATGCGCCGTCAGTAACTGATCGATCCGCAGTCCCCGGACCGTGATCCAAGACGAGAGAGCGAGCGAGGGCACCATTCTAGGGTAGCGCAATACAACCAATCCGATCGTGCGCCGATGGCAACTCACGGCATGGTCACCGCACCCTCCGGGACGACATGGGGCTGATGGCGAACACGATCGACGAAGCCGACGCACATACATGAAGCCGACCGACATCTTCAGCCGTTACAACGTTTGGCCGTACCACGTGAAGCCGTAGAACAACACGTACCGCGCAGTGATCAGGCCGTGTACAGGCCGTCAGACGTGGATCAGCACTGGTCGACGACGGTAAACGTCGAGAGCAAACCACCAGGTCAAGCATGGTACGGCGGGCTGAACCGCAGGTCGCCGCCGACCGCTGGCAGTCCTACGACGTGTGATCGGCACAGGGCTCCGGCCGGCGTCTTCTCGCTGGTCGGAGCCCTGTTCGAGGAGCCGTGCGCGGGTCGGGTGGTGTGCCGGGCGCCCTGCCCCGGCTGTTCGCCGGGGCTCGGCGCGGACGTCCCAGGGGCTGCTCGTCCCACCATCGTGGCGTGCGGTTATGGTCGCGCCGTGTCTGATGACGTGAACACCGCGCAGGTGCTGTCCACCAACATCTTCGACTCCGCGGCCGAGGCGATCGAGGCGATCGCCGCGGCGGACGTGCTCGGCCTCGGCGTGAAGGTCTCCAACCGGCTGGTGCCGGACGAGGAGTCCGACGACACCCTGGTCGAGGAGTGGGTCGTGGAGATCCTCACCTCGGTCCCGACCGTCGACGAGGAGTGAACCGGGGCCTCCGCCGCGGAGGCCCCCTCACACCGTCAGGACGATCTTCCCGCGTACGTGCCTGCCCTCGAGCAGCCGGTGCGCCTCGGCGGCCTCGGCCAGCGGGAACGTCTGCTGGACCACGACCTTCAGCTCGCCCGCGTCGGCGTGGGCCGCCAGCCACTCCAGGTCGGCTTGCACGGGCTTGGCGTAGGCGTAGCGCCCGCCCAGCTCCAGCACGTTGGTGTCGACGATGGACACGATCCGGGACGGGTCGCGGACCAGCGCGGGCGAGTCGTTCAGCGCCGCGCCGCCTACGCAGTCGAACGCCACGTCCACCAGGCCGTCGCCGCCGACCAGCTCGGCCACGTTGTCCACCAGCGCGTCGCCGTACGACACGGGCTCCGCGCCCAACGAGCGCAGGAACCCGTGGTTGCGCGGCGACGCCGTCCCGATCACGCGGGACGCGCCCAGGACGCGCGCCACCTGCACCGCGAGGTGCCCCACGCCACCGGCCGCCGCGTGGACCAGCACCGTGTCGCCGGACGACACCCCCACCCGCCGCAGCGCCTGGAGCGCCGTCAGCCCGGTCAGCGCCAGCCCGCCCGCCTCCGCGAAGGACAGCGCCGCCGGCTTGTGCGCCAACCCCCGCTCCGTGGCCGCGACCAGCTCCGCGTACGTCCCGTGCTGCACGTGGTCCTTGCGCTGGTAGCCGAACACCTCGTCACCGGGCTCGAACCCGTCGACGGCGGGCCCGACCTCCCGCACGACGCCCGCCACGTCCCAGCCGGGGATCAGCGGGAAGTGGTGCGGCACCCGGTCCTTCACGTAGCCCATGCGCACCAGCCGGTCGACCGGGTTCACCCCGGCCGCCCGCACCTCCACGAGCACCTGGTCGAACGCGATCCGCGGTTCGGGCAGTTCCCGCACGCGGAGCACGTCGACGTCACCGAACTCGTCCTGCGCGATCGCCTTCACGGACACCAGTGTTCACGAGCCGTAGAAGACTCGCTCGACCACGGCCCGCGCCCGCCGGGTGGTTCGCCGGTACGAGTCGAGGAACGCGCCGGGGTCCTCCGGGTGCCCCATCACCCCGGCCACGGCCGCCAGGTCCCGCCCCGCCGTGGGCAGCTGGTCACCGGGCTTCCCGCGCACCAGCACGACCGCGTTGCGCGCGCGGGTCGCCATCACCCACGACTCCCGCAGCGCGGCCGCGTCCTCCTCCGACACCAGGCCCGCCTCGCACGCCGCGCGAAGCCCGCCCACGGTCGACGGCGTGCGCAGCGACGGCACCTCGAACGCGTGCCGCAACTGCACCAGCTGCACCGTCCACTCGACGTCGGCCAGCCCGCCGCGCCCCAGCTTCGTGTGCGTGGACGGGTCCGCGCCGCGCGGCAGCCGCTCGGCCTCCACGCGCGCCTTGATCCGCCGGATCTCCCGCACGGACGCCGCGTCCAGCCCGCCCGCCGGGTACCGCACGGGCTCCACGAGGTCGATGAACCGCGCGCCCAGCTCGGCGTCACCGGCGACGAACCGGGCCCGCAGCAGCGCTTGGGCCTCCCACAGCTCGGACCACTGCGCGTAGTACGCCCGGTAGGACTCCAGCGTCCGCACCAGCGGACCCTGCCTGCCCTCGGGCCGCAGGTCGGCGTCCACCTGCAGCGCCGGGTCCTGGCTGGGCGCGCTGAGCAGCCGCCGCACCTGCTCCACCACGGCGCTCGCGTACCGGACGGCGTCGGAGTCGGTCACCCCCGGCGCGGCCTCGCACACGAACAGCACGTCCGCGTCCGACGAGTACCCCAGCTCGCGCCCGCCGAGCCGGCCCATGCCGATCACGGCGATCGACGCGAGCCGTTCGCCCGCGGCCCGCACGGCGGCGTCCAACGCGGCCTGCAGCACGGCGACCCACACCTCGGACAGCGACACGCACACGGTCCGCGGCGACATCAGCCCCAGCAGGTCGGCCGACGCCACGCGCAGCAGCTCGTGCCTGCGCAGCGACCGCGCGGCCGTCACCGCCCGGCCCAGGTCGCTGTACCGGGCGACGGCGCTGCGCAGCGGGTTGCCGATGGTCATCGGGTCGCGGCCGGTCAGCGCCTGCGTGTCGGCCAGCAGCCGCAGCACCTCCGGCGCCCGCACCAGCAGGTCGGGCACCAGCCTGGACGTGCCGAGCAGCGCCGCGAGCCGGTCGACGACCGTGCCCTCGTCCCGCAGCAACCGCAGGTACCAGGGCGTTTCGGCGAGCGCCTCGGACACCCTCCGGTAGGCCAGCAGCCCGCCGTCCGGGTCGGGTGTCGCGGCGAGCAGGTCCAGCAGGACGGGCAGCAGGGCCGTCTGGATGCGGGCCCGCCGCGACACACCGCGCGTCAACGCCTCGATGTGCTTCAACGCGCCGTCCGGCGCGGCGTAGCCCAGCGCGGCCAGCCGGGCGGTCGCCTCGACGGTGGTCAGCCGCAGCGCCTCCGTCGGCACGTTCGCCACGGCCTGGAGCAGCGGCCGGTAGAACAGCTTCTCGTGCAGCCGGCGCACCTGGTTGGCGCGCCTGCGGTACTCGGCGAGCAGCACCTGCGCCTCGGACAGCCCGCCCTCGGCGGCCAGGCCCGCCGAGCGGGCGAGCCGGCGCAGCCCCGCCACGTCGTCGTCGGCCGGGAACAGGTGCGTCCGCAGCAGCCGTTGCAACTGCAACCGGTGTTCGAGGATGCGCAGGAACCGGTACGCGTCGCCGAAGTCGACGGCGTCCGTGCGGCCCACGTAGCCGCCGCGACCCAGCGCCGCCAGGGCCGCCGTGGTGGCCGCGATGCGCAGCTCCTCGTCACCGCGCCCGTGCACGAGCTGGAGCAGCTGGACGGCGAACTCCACGTCCCGCAGGCCGCCGCGCCCCAGCTTCAGCTCCCGGTCGGCCAGCCCCGCCGGCACGTGGTCCTCGACGCGGCGGCGCATGGCCTGCACGTCGGGCACGAAGTCCTCCCGCTCGGCGGCGGTCCACACCAGCGGCCGCACCACCTCCAGGTACCGCTGCCCGAGGTCCGCGTCGCCCGCCACCGGCCGCGCCTTGAGCAGCGCCTGGAACTCCCAGGTCCGCGCCCACCGCTGGTAGTAGGACGCGTGCCCCTCCAGCGTCCGGACCAGCGCGCCCGCCTTGCCCTCGGGCCGCAGCGCCGCGTCGACCTCGAAGCACGCCTGCCCCGCCACGCTCATCAACGCGCCGGCCAGCCGGGTCGCCACCCCGAGGTCGCCCTCGCCGACGAACACCACGTCCACGTCGCTGACGTAGTTCAGCTCCCGCGCGCCGCACTTGCCCATCGCGATGACGGCCAACGAGCACTCGTCCGACCGCGGCACCTCGCGCCGCGCCACGTCCAGCGCCGCCCGCAGCGCCGCCACCGCCAGGTCGGACAGCAGCCCGGCCACCTCGTCGTACCCCACGTGCGGCAGGTCCGGCTCGACGACGTGCGCCAGGTCCTCGGCCGCGATCCGGCACAGCAGCGCCCGGTACGCCAGCCGCAGCGCGCGCACCGCCTCCGCGCCCGTCAGGTCGCGCACCGCCGCCGGCAGCGCCGACGCGAACACGTCCGCCGTGACCGGTTCGGGGTCGACCAGCGACCGCCACCGGTCGGGGTTCGCGACCAGGAAGTCCGACAGCGCGGTGGACGCACCCAGCACGGCCAGCAGGCGGCCCCGCAGCACCTCGTCCGACCGCAGCGCGGCGTCCAGCTCGGGCCACCCGTCGCCGAGCGCCACCCGCAGCCGGTCGACGCCGCGCAACGCGAGGTCGGGGTCCGGGCTGCGCGACAGCGCCCACAGGATCGGCTCGCTGCCCGCGGTGGGCCTGCGGTCGGCCCACCACCCGGCCGCGCGCAGGTCTTCGCCACCGGCCTCCGAGGTCAGGCCGAACCGGGCGGGGGACGTCGGGGTGCGAGCTGGATCGGTCATCGCCGAACACGGTAGTCCGTGGGGCGGACGCCGAAGCGATCAGCGCGCCACGATCAAGTAGATCCCGAACAGCACCACGGCCACGCACGCCACGAGGCAGACCGCCGCAGCGGCCGTCGGCACGGCGACCGACCCGCCGCGCTCGCGCGCCTCCTCGCGCGCGGACAGCGCGCGCAACCCCACCGAGAACAGCACCACGAGGCCCAGCACCACGGCCAGGCTCACCCCGAACACGGTGCCCAGCGCCGCCCAGTCGACCTTCACGCCGCCACCCGGTGCGGCTCGGCCTGCGCCGCGATCTCGTCCACCACGTGCTCCGGCCGCACCGGCTCACGACGCGACAGCAGCCAGATGACCAGGGACACCGCCACGGCCACCGCCGCCACGGCCACGACGCCGACGGTGCCGGTGGCGGCCGCCTTCCCGGCCATCGCCCCGACGACCCCGGCGGCGGGCAGGGTCAGCAGCCAGGCCAGCGCCATCCGCCCCGCCACGCCCCACCGCACGCCGTCCCGCTGCCGCCCCAGCCCGGAACCCATGATCCCGCCGGACGCGACGTGCGTGGTGGACAGCGCGAACCCGAGGTGCGAGGACGCCATGATCACGGTCGCCGCGCTGGTCTGGGCCGCGAAGCCCTGCGGCGCCTCGATCGTGGTCAGCCCCTTGCCCAGGGTGTGCGTGATGCGCCAGCCGCCCAGGTAGGTGCCCAGCGCGATGGCGATCGCGGCGCTGAGGATCACCCACAGCGGCGGCGCGGAACCCGGCGCGAGCGTGCCCGCGGTGATCAGCGTCAGCGTGATGATGCCCATCGTCTTCTGCGCGTCGTTGGTGCCGTGCGCGAGCGACATCAGCGCGGCGGACGCCACCTGTCCTGCCTTGAACCCCTTGTGCGCGACGGACTCGCGCGCCCTCCGGGTGAGCCGGTAGGTGAGGAACGTGGCCAGCAGCGCCACGACCCCCGCCACCAGCGGCGCGGCGATCGACGGCACGACCACCTTGTCGACCACCTTGGCGAAGTGCACGGCGTCCGCGCCGGACGCGATCCAGGTCGCCCCGATCAAGCCGCCGAACAGCGCGTGCGACGAACTCGACGGCAGCCCCACGTACCAGGTGACCAGGTTCCACACGATCGCGCCGACCAAGCCGCCGAACACCACGGCGGGTGTGATGCGGGCGTCGTCCACGATGCCGCCGGAGATGGTCTTGGCCACCTCGACCGACAGCAGCGCGCCGACCAGATTCAGCACCGCGGAGAACGCCACGGCGGTGCGCGGCTTCAGCGCACCGGTGGCGATGGACGTGGCCATCGAGTTGGCCGTGTCGTGGAAGCCGTTGGTGAAGTCGAACGCCAACGCCGTGATGACCACGATGATGACGAGGAGCGAGGCATCCACGCTGGTTCCTCCGGCTGAACCGACACAGTCGGGGGTGAACGCTACCTGTCCACCCGATGAACGCTCACATCAGCGGGCGTTCGTCACACCAAAGGAAGGTTCCGCCTGCCGGCGGCTCCCCGCTCGGCGAGGTCGCCCGCAGCCAGTCGGACGAACCGCTCGGCGAACGGCTGCCACGCCTCGCGGATGTCGTCGTGCCCGCTCTCCAACTGCTCGGGGTCGAGCCCGCCGGGCCGCGCGCACGCGGCGGCTTCGGGGTCGTTCCGCGCCCAGGTCGCCACGACCTCCGGCGTCGTCTCGATGTGGAACTGCACCCCGTAGGCGTTCTCACCGACGCGGAACGCCTGGTTGGGGTACTTCGGGGAGGAGGCGAGCAGCTCGGCCGCCGGCGGCAGCAACGCGATCTCGTCCCGGTGGAACTGGAGCACGTCCGGCGTCCACGGCAGCTCCGCGAACAGCGGGTCCTCGGCCGCGACGTCCCGCTTGGCCACCAGCAGCACGCCCACCTCGGGGCCGTGCGCACCGCGCCGGACCTGGCCGCCGGTCGCCGCGGCGAGCAGTTGCGCGCCCAGGCAGACGGCCAGCGTCGGCACCCGCGCGGCGACCGCGTGCGCCAGCAGCCTGCGCACGTCGGCGAGCCACGGGTGGTCGACGTCGTCCGACGCGCCCATCGCACCGCCCAGGCACACCACGCCCCGGTAGCCGTCGAGCGTCGCGGGCAACGGCCGCTCGTGCGGTTTCGCGATGTCGAGGACCGCGCCGGCACCGGCCAGCCAGTCACCCAGGCGGGCGAGGGGATCGTCGTCGTCGAGTTGCAGCACGAGCAGGCGCGTCACCCGTTCGAGGGTAGATCAGCAGGCGCACCTGATCCCGTGAATGCCCGAACCCTCCACCGGGTAGCCGGCCGCCTCCCACGCCCGGATGCCGCCCGCCAACCGCTTCACCCGTGAACCGAGCAACGACAGGCGGACCGCGCCCTTGGTGGCGGCGTTGCACTCGGCGCTCTCGCAGTAGCAGACGTGGACCAGGTCGCGGTCCGGTCGGCGGTGGGGCGTGCTCAGTCGGTGCCCGCACCCGCCTGGGTGAAGACGAACTCCGCCGCGTCGCACACCGGCCGGAACCCGATCCGCTGGTAGATCGAGTTGGAGGTCGGGTTGGCGAGGTCGGTGAACAGCACGACGTGCTCGGCTCCGGCCTCCAACGCCCACCGGGCGCACGCCGACGTGGCCGCCGCGCCGTAGCCGTTCCGGCGGTGCTCCTTCGGCGTGTAGACCGGGCCGATGCGGGACATGCCCACCGCGGGCGCGCCCGCCGCCGCCCACGCCACGGGTCGGCCTTCATCGAGCCACAGCACGTGCCCCGAACCCGCCGCCAGCGTGCCCCGGACGAACGTCACGGCCTGGTCCTCGTTCGGCTCGTACGGCGTGGACTCGTCCACGAACCCCAGGTACCACTGGACGAGCAGGTCGGCGTCGTCCTCGGTGGCCAGGCGCGAGGCGCCGGGCACGCCCACGGGCGGCTCCAGCTCCGCCAACCGGAAGAGGCGCAGCGCCGTGGCCTCGCGCGCCCCCTGCCCGGTGCGGGCCGTCCAGGCCCGGACGAACGCCTCGGCCGCCGCGCGCGGACCGTTGACGCCCGGCAGCTCGACGTCCACCAGGTGTTCGGCGACCGTGTCGACCCAGTCGACCGGCACACCGCTCAGGGCCAACGCCCAAGGAGGCGTGCGCACCGCAGCCGCGACGACCGCACCGGCCTCCGACACCGTCACCAGAATCGGAGGTTCGTCGGTCGGGTGCGGGTGCTCGATCCGCCGCCGCACGGCCGCGATCGGAATCGTGTGGAACACCGGGTCCGCGGTGAAGAGATCCCTGGTCAACGCCCAGAACTGGGCCAGATCGTCGTGCCTCGCCACATCCGCCACGCAGCGGACGGTAACGCAAAAAGCCCTCAGGGGCACCCGGATAAACCGGGCACCCCTGAGGGAAAGAATGTTCGGCGGCGTCCTACTCTCCCACACCCTCACGAGTGCAGTACCATCGGCGCTGGAAGGCTTAACTACCGGGTTCGGAATGGGACCGGGTGTTCCCCCTCCGCCATGACCACCGAAACACTATGAAATTACCAACCCGACGGCACCCCCCACAGCCCCAGACACAGTCTGGAACCACCAGGGGGATGGTCCGGTTCGGTTCTTTCAGAACCGCACAGTGGATGCGTAGCACCTTCATGACAAGTCCTCGGCCTATTAGTACCGGTCAACTCCAGCCGTTACCGACCTTCCATCTCCGGCCTATCAACCCAATAGTCTCTTGGGGGCCTTACCCCACAAAGGGTGGGATACCTCATCTAGGAACGAGCTTCCCGCTTAGATGCTTTCAGCGGTTATCCCTTCCGAACGTAGCCAACCAGCAATGCCCTTGGCAGGACAACTGGCACACCAGAGGTCCGTCCGTCCCGGTCCTCTCGTACTAGGGACAGCCTTCCGCAAGTATCCTACGCGCGCGGCGGATAGGGACCGAACTGTCTCACGACGTTCTAAACCCAGCTCGCGTACCGCTTTAATGGGCGAACAGCCCAACCCTTGGGACCTACTCCAGCCCCAGGATGCGACGAGCCGACATCGAGGTGCCAAACCATGCCGTCGATATGGACTCTTGGGCAAGATCAGCCTGTTATCCCCGGGGTACCTTTTATCCGTTGAGCGACCACGCTTCCACAAGCCATGGCCGGATCACTAGTTCCGACTTTCGTCCCTGCTCGACCCGTCGGTCTCACAGTCAAGCCCCCTTGTGCACTTGCACTCGACACCTGATTGCCAACCAGGCTGAGGGAACCTTTGAGCGCCTCCGTTACCCTTTGGGAGGCAACCGCCCCAGTTAAACTACCCACCAGGCACTGTCCCTGATCCGGATCACGGACCGAGGTTAGACATCCAGTACGACCAGAGTGGTATTTCAACGACGACTCCACAACCACTGGCGTGGCCGCTTCACAGTCTCCCACCTATCCTACACAAGCCGAACCGAACACCAATACCAAGCTATAGTAAAGGTCCCGGGGTCTTTCCGTCCTGCCGCGCGTAACGAGCATCTTTACTCGTAATGCAATTTCGCCGGGCCTGTGGTTGAGACAGTCGAGAAGTCGTTACGCCATTCGTGCAGGTCGGAACTTACCCGACAAGGAATTTCGCTACCTTAGGATGGTTATAGTTACCACCGCCGTTTACTGGCGCTTAAGTTCTCAGCTTCGCCCCGAAGAGCTAACCGGTCCCCTTAACGTTCCAGCACCGGGCAGGCGTCAGTCCGTATACATCGTCTTGCGACTTCGCACGGACCTGTGTTTTTAGTAAACAGTCGCTTCTCGCTGGTCTCT